>NZ_CAAHFH010000001.1 GCF_900890705.1 Pontiella sulfatireligans
CATTAGCCCCCCCCCCCCTCCTGCAACAAGCAACAAACTTGGATGCACGGCCCCATGGATCGGCGTGGTGTAGGTCGACAGCGCTACCAGAGCACCGAAGCGGCGAGGGCGATGGTGTGGGTGTCGGCGCCGAGGGAGGTTTGGGACTTTGTGCCAACATAGGTGAGCTTGGTTCCGACTTTGCGAGTGATGGGGTAGGATATGCTTCCGCCCCAAGCCAGATTCTTCCGTTTGTCGCCTTTGTTTTTTCCGTCCAGCGTCGATTCGGCGCCATAGCCGTAGCCAATCCCGGTGCCCAGCCAAAGGCCGGGCCGGAAGGAGTAGGTGAGGTGTCCCTGAAGGACATATAACGGATCGTTCTCCAGCCGCGTGTCTCCATAAAAATCGTCGTTATCGGTGTAGAGCCAGACCGAGCTGGTGAGTTCCATGGAAAACTTGCCCCGGGAGTGCAGCACGCCGAGTTGGGGGCGGAACGTGTAGCGGTTGCTCCCTAGGTTGATCAGTTTGTTGCTGTAGTATTCTCCCGTGGGAAGTTGGACAATCAGGCCGGCGCCCATAATGGTTTCGGATTTTGCTTTCTCGGCGCGATACGCGGCAAACTCTTTTCCCTCCATGGGCGGCGCTCCATAGAGCGAAACGGAAAAGCGGATAATCGAGTCGGTAAAACCGTCGCGGTGGATCGTCGTCGGTTCGCCCCCCACGTCACCCGACCATCGCCCGTGTTGATAGCCCTGCGCCACGCCGATGCGGGCGGAGTGGCCTAATACTGAAAAGGTTTGGATGTATTTCGCAAGCGCGGTGTGGATGTCTGCATCGACATCTTTAATCTGGAGGACTGGGCTGAAATTAATGGTTGCATGGGTATAGGCATAGCCGGCTCCCGCCACATGGATTCCAGTAGGCAAATGGTTCCAGCGCCGAGGCTCCAGCTCCTGCGCGGAACAGGCGCCTGCCAGCCACAGCAGCGAAAGTGCTGCCGCGCGGAGCGAGCAGGTATTCCGATTATGGGAACGAATGCAAAACATAAGCATGGAGGTTAGCAGAGAGGGTTTCGGTAAATCAAGTTCTGCGCAGAGTTTGTGCATTAAAAAAGCCCGGCAGATGCCAGGCTTTGCTCTTCCATATACCGGAAGAGCGCACCGTCCGCCCGCACCGTTCCGTCGCGCGCCCGATGAGGACAGCGTCCCTCCAGAACACAAATCGTCTTCGTCCTTCCTCCTTGTCACTCGTGCTCGACTGACCGAGAACGAGAACGACGTACGAGAACGACGTACGAGGAGGATTGATACAAAAAAAGCCCGGCGGGTGCCGGGCTTTGCTCTTCCAAATATCGGAAGCGTTTAGATGCCGAAGTCGTCGGCCCGGATCATCTCGGGTTCAACGCCGAGGTTATAGGTCATGTCGTTCACGCACTTGAGCATGATGGGCGGTCCGCAGAGGTAGTATTCAATCTCGGCTGGATCTTCGTGCTTGAGGAGGTATTCATCCTGACATACCTGATGGATGAAGCCGGTCAAGCCTTCCCAGTTGTCTTCCGGCAACGGATCGCTGAGGGCGACATACATCTTGAAGTTGGGGAACTGTTTTTCCAGCTCTTGGAACTCTTCCATGTAGAACAGCTCGCGCTTGGAGCGGCCACCGTACCAGAAGGTAATCTTGCGGTCGGTGCCGATGCGTTTGAGCTGGTCGTAGATGTGCGAGCGCATCGGCGCCATGCCGGCGCCGCCGCCGATAAAGCACATTTCGCGGTCGGTTTCCTGAGCAAAGAATTCGCCGTACGGGCCGGAGATCGTAATCTTGTCGCCCGGCTTGAGGTCAAATACATAGCTGGAGCACACGCCCGGCGGATAGCTGGTGCCGGGAGGCGGGGAGGCGATGCGGATGTTGAGCATGATGATGTCGTCTTCCAGCGGGAAGCTGGCCATGGAGTAGGCGCGGAAGCACGGCTCATCGTTATTAGCGACGCAGTCCCAGATGTTGAACTTGTCCCAGTCGCCGCGGTATTCTTCGGCCACATCAAAGGTCTTGTAGGAAAGATCCTTATAGGCGGGAACGTCGATCTGGATGTAGCCGCCGGCCTTGAAGTCGAGCTTTTCGCCGTCGGGCAGCTCAACCACGAGCTCTTTAATAAAGGTGGCGACGTTGTCGTTGGAACGAACGGTGCACTCGTACTTTTTGATGTCGAGGATTTCGGGCTCGATATCCAGCACCATGTCTTCCTTCACTTTTAGCTGGCAGGCCAGGCGAACGCCTTCCTTGGCTTCGGCTTTGGTAACCTGTCCGGCTTCGGTCGGAAGCAGCGTGCCGCCGCCTTCGAGCACCTTGCATTTGCACATGGCGCAGGTGCCGCCGCCGCCGCAGGCGGACGGCAGGAAAATCTTCTGGGTAGAGAGCGCGGTCAGCAGCGACGAGCCGGGTTTGACTTCCAGCTCCCGGCTGCCTTCGTTGATGCTCAGTTTGGCCATTCCCTGGGGAACCAGCTTTTTGGCCGCGACCATCAGCATGATCACCAGCAGCATGATCACTCCGGTGAAAACAACGACGCTCGATACAATGTAGATTACGTTTTCCATTTTTCAGTCCCTTGGTAGGGGCGGGATGCCTCTCGCCCTTACAGATTGATTCCCGAGAAGCACATGAAGGCCATGGCCATCAGGCCGGTCATGATCATCGTGATGCCTAGTCCCTTGAGACCGTCCGGCAGGTGTGAATAGCGCAGCTTCTTACGAATGGCCGCCATGGCGGCAATCGCCAGTAGCCAGCCGATGCCGGAGCTGAAGCCGAACACGGTTGATTCAAGCGCGCCGTATTCACGTTCCACCATGAAGAGCGAGCCGCCGAGGATAGCGCAGTTTACGGTGATCAGCGGCAGGAAGATGCCGAGCGCGTGGTAGAGCGCCGGGAAAAACTTGTCGAGGATCATCTCCACGAGCTGCACCATCGAAGCGATGGTCGCAATGAAGCAGATAAAGTTCAGGAAGCTTAGGTCCAATGAAGCAAACTTAGGGTTCAACCACGTTAGCGCGCCTTCACGGAGCAGGAAATGGTGGATGGCCCAGTTGGCCGGCAGGGTAATCGTCAATACGAAGATTACAGCGAATCCAAGGCCGATGGCTGTGTCGATCTTCTTGGAACACGCCAAGAAGGAGCACATGCCCAGAAAGAAGGCCAGCAGGATGTTTTCAACGAAGATCGCCTTAATGGCTAGACTTAACAGATCCATGGTCGTTTCACTCCCCAATATCGAATAGTGAACAAGGAACTCCGAATGTCGAAGGGAGTGCGGCTTGTTCAAGGGTTGCGGTTGCAAATTCGGAATTCTTCATTCCTTGGTCGAGATTCTTCATTCTTTATTCCTCCACGTACTTGCTAACGGTGCGCTGAGCCCAGATCAGCAGTCCGAGAATGATGAATGCGCCCGGGGCGAGCAGTACCAAACCATTGCCCACGAAGCTTTCCGGCATGATTTTGAAATTAAGGAACGTACCGAATCCGAGAAGCTCACGGATGGTAGCAACCGTAATCAGCACGATGCCGTAGCCCAGTCCATTTCCGAGGCCGTCGAGGAGCGAGTCCTTCGGCGGGTTCTGGAGGGCAAAGGCTTCCGCACGCCCCATCACGATACAGTTGGTAATAATCAGACCCACAAATACGGAGAGTTGCTTGCTGATATCGAACAGGAATGCCCGGAGCAACTGGTCGGCGATAATTACCAGTGAGGCAATAATGGCCATTTCCACGATCATCCGGATTCCCGGCGGAATTACATTCCGCAACAGCGAGATTACAACGTTGGAAAGGGTAACCACTGAGGTCAGCGCGAGCGTCATTACAATGGCCGTATCCACTTTCACCGTAACCGCGAGGGCGGAGCAGATGCCAAGTACCTGAATGGTAACCGGGTTGTTATCCGAAAACGGATCCATCAATAGTTTCTTAGCAGCAGAAGTCATGATCAGTTTCCCTTAATTGATTTAAAGTATTCAGCATACGCAGCGGCATCTTTCTGGATCAGCGCCTGAACGCCTTTACCGGTAAGCGTTGCGCCAGAGATTCCATCGACCGAAGTTTCGGTTGGCGGTGTGCCCGGTTTAACAACCAGGAAATCCACGGCTGTTCCTTCATTGTAGAGCTTCTTGCCGGTGAATTGGGACAGGAACCATGGCTTTTCGATTTCAGCGCCAAGACCCGGGGTTTCCCCGTGCTTGTAAAAACTGATGCCGGCAATGGTTTCCAGATCCGCTTCGAGTGAGAGGTAGCCGTAGAGCATGCTCCATAGCCCCTTTCCTGAGATTGGAAACGCGTACTTGGAGGCTTTGTCAGCCCCTTCGTCGGTCCAAGTAAAGATCGGCAGATCGCCGGCTTTATCTTTAGCCACGTGCTTTTCGAAGGAGGCTTCAATGCCTGGCCGGTCCAACGAGCTGATGTCGATGCCGAAGGCTTTAACGATGTTCCGTTTCACGTCGAATGCTTCGTTCGCCTGCTGGGCCGGCTTCAGAACCGAGGCCGTAACGGAGAGCAGCAGGCTGACTACGATACAGGTAACTCCTGCGAAAACGAGTGTTCTAGTATCTTCACGCATTGTTCAAAGCCCTCGCATAAGCTGTACGTTTCTTGATGTGTCCCTGAACCACGAAGTGGTCGATCAGCGGCGCCATGACGTTCATAAACAGGATGGCGAGCATCGCGCCTTCCGGATAGGCCGGGTTGGCGACGCGAATCAGCACGGTGAGCGCGCCGATCAGGAATCCGTAGATCAATTTGCCAGTGTTCGTGGCGGAGCAGGAGACCGGATCGGTTGCCATAAAGACGATGCCGAACAGGAAGCCGCCCATCACCAGATGGTAGATAAAGGGCAACGCGGCAAACGCATTGTCGAGCGGCAGTACATTAAACAGCCAGCCCATCGCCGCACAGCCGATAACACCCGAGAGCATCACGCGCCAGGAGGCAATGCCGGTGGCCAGCAGGAAGAGTGCGCCGAGCACAATCGCGACCGCCGAAGTGGAGCCGATGCAACCCGGTATGTTGCCCATGGTCATATTAAAGAGGCTGAAGCCCGCTTCGTTCAGCGCGCCGATTGCATCGCCTCCTTTTTCAACCGCGGCCGCAACGGCCAGCGGAGTGGCCATCGTTACGCCATCGACGTTTTCAGCAACGGTGCCGAAGAAAATACTGTTGTCGAACGCGGTGTGCGCGGTGCCGACCCAGACCTTGTCGCCCGAAATCTGCGCCGGATAGGCGAAGAAGAGGAACGCCCGCGCGGTGAGCGCCGGGTTGAGGATGTTGTAGCCAACCCCCCCGAAGATTTCTTTGCCGATCACGATGCCGAAGGATACGCCGACCGCCACCTGCCACAGGGGAAGGGTGGGGGGCAGCACCAGCGGGAACAGCATGCCGGTCACCAGAAAGCCTTCGTTGATTTCGTGCCGGCGGACCAGCGCGAACAACACTTCCCAGACGCCGCCGACCATGTACGAAACAAGGATAATCGGAAGCACCATGGCCGAACCGCGGATCAGGTCGGTCATCAGGGTGGCGTCTTCAACATTGTTGCTCAAGTTGAATTGGCTGCCCGCGTTCCAGATCCCGAACAGAATGCAGGGGATCAACGCATAGATCACGAAGATCATCAATCGCTTCTGGTCGATGGAGTCGCGAACGTGCGGTGCGCTCGGGGTTACATCGCCCGGCGTGCGGGCAAACGTGTCGCCCGCCTCGAACAACGGATGAAGCCGCTCGAACTTGCCACCCTTTTCAAAAAGCGGGGCAATGTTCTTATCCATAAAGTCGAATAAAAATTTCATGCAGTCTTCTCCGTCGTACGTGATTCGTGCTGCGTATTGCGTACTGTGTATTTCCCTGTAAGAGAAGCTGTCGCAGACCCGAAAATCAGCAATTTAAAATCGGGAATCAAAAATCTGATCATATGCCTTCCTCCTCGATTTCCTCAAGGCCGCGCTTGATGATTGCGCAGACGTCGGTCTTGTGCGGGTCAACAAAGGCCGCCAAGGCAAAGTCTTCCGGATCCGTTTCGAGGATGCCGAGCTGGATCATTTCGTCGGTGTCATGCGCAAGCGCCGCACGTACGAGAAAGTCCGTCATAATATTCAAAGGCTGGTATTTGTCCATCCAGCCGGTCACCACCATTGCGCGGCGGCTTCCGTGCAAGCTGGTGCCCAGTTTCCAGTCGTGAGCCAAGCCTATGACGGAAGAAAGGTTGACGCGGTGGGAGCTGTACTGAAACAGGCCCGGCATCGTCCAGCCCATCAGGTGGCGGGAGCGGTCTTCTTCGAGCACGAAAAATTCCGACCCATAGTAGCGTATGCAGGTGTCGGATTTCACAATGTCGCCCCAGAGCACGTTGCCTTGGATGACGCGGACTTCCTCGCCTTCGAGCGCCTTTTCAAAAAGGGGCTTCAGGCTGGAGCCGACCGGCACGCGGTAGTGTTTGCGGAATTCTTCTTTAACGGCTGGACCGCCAAGGGCCACTACCTTAGTGCGGGGAAGCTCGCCGGTGTTCAGCAGCTTGCCGATCAGGATGACGTCCTGCGCCGCGATGGTGTAGACCGTGTCTTGCGGCAGGATCGGGCTGATGCGGTTGATGTGTACGCTGGTGTTGCCCGAAGGATGCTTGCCGGAAAAGGTGTGGCTTTCAGAGTTTCCAAAGTCTGGAATGTCGGATCCGGCCGACTTGCAAAGGTGGACTTTGCCTTCGGTCAGCTTGGCCAGCGCATTGATGCCGGTTTGGAAGGCCTCTTCGTCGCCTTTCAGCACTGCGCTGAAATCCGCCTGGAAGGGGGCTGAGCCGGCGGCGTTGATGAATACCGCTTTAGGCGCCGCTTCCGGATCGGCGATCTTGTTGAACGGGCGCTGCTTGATCAGCGGCCAAAGGCCGGCGTTCAGCAGATGGTCAACCACCTGTTCGCGGGAAAGCTGCCCGATGCTGTCGCGGGCATAGGCCGTGAAGGCCACGCTCTCTTCCTGAGCCTCCGGTTCAATCAGGATTTCAACCGGGAAGCGCCGAGCGCCGAGGTTGACCGCTGTAACCGTGCCGCAACAGGGGGAACGGAAGAGCATCTTCACGTTCTTTTTGTTTTCAAACAGAACGTCGCCACGCTTCACGGAATCGCCCGCCTTAACTTTAAGGCGGGGCTTCAATCCTTCGAATTCGGAAGGATAAACCGCAAACAGCTGCTGGTTCGAATAGTCTTCGATGTTGGCTTTGGGTTTTCCTAAAACCTTTATATCGAAGCCTTTGTTTATTTTGAAGTTAGCCACTCTGTTTTCACTCCTCGATTCCTTGTACAAAACCGCTTGTTTTAAATGCATTAAAAGCCGGCGATTCTATTGTTTCCAAGCCATCTTGTCTTGTAGTTAATAGTTGCAAAATTGTACAATTTAAACATTCAACCGTGCAGTACGCATCGTTCATGGAAAGCCGTGAACTGCTTAATGGGTATCTCTATACCGATTCATTTGCATCGTTAAAAGCAGAAAATATTATAAAGTTGCTCATGTATGAGCGTTGAGCAACCATGGAACCTCTTCCGCCTCAGCCCGCGGTCAAATGTTTACTCAACACGGGTTTCATTGTCACGTTTAAAAACGTATCCCACGCTCCCTGTATTTCCGGCCAGGCCGCCAGCTGGACGGAAGAGGCGTCGAGCAGGGAAAAAATGTAGTCCAACGGTGCTGCTGGCGCGTTTTTGGTGGCGGTGATCGCCGTTGTTTTGCCGCGCTGGTTGTCGGTTCCAAGGGTTTTTCCAGAAACGGCCTCGTTGCCCGAGGCGTCGAGCACGTCGTCGGCGAGCTGATAGGCGGTTCCGAGGATAAAGCCGGCTTCGCGCAGAGCTTCCGTCTGCCCCGGTTCATCGGTGCCGCCGGCTATGGCGGCGAAGGCGAAAAGCGAGCCGGTCTTGAAGCGGGCCACTTGTTCGCACTCTTCCCAAGTGCCCGGTGCGCCCCGCAGCACCAGTTCCTGCTCAACCTCCGACCGGCAAACCTCTCCGGACATTTCGATCAGCTCCTTCAGCAGGTCGCTGCGGTTCACCTCGCTCAGGAGGCTGAGTGCCTTGAACACCAGCAGGTCCCCAAAAAGGATGGCGCCGTTCGTTCCGTATTTTTTCCAAAAGGTGGGTGCGCCGCGCCGCAGAATGCCGCCGTCGATCACATCGTCGTGCAGCAGGCTCGCGCCGTGGATGATGTCCACCGCCGCGCCGGCATTGATCAGCACCTGCTCCTCAATGCTGTTGGCCGCGCCGATGGAGAGCACCAGGCGGGAGCGCAGCATCTTGCCGTTGCCCAGCAGGTTTTTGTTGCCCGGGAGGAGTTTGGAAAGGTTGGTGCCGCTCAATGTGCCGTCCATGGCGGCCCGCACCTTCTTCAGTTGCTTTTCAATTTGGTTTTTATACGTAGACATCCACGTATAATGCCGGTCATATTTCTCATGTCAATAATCCGAAGCACCGGACTTTGTTTAAAGAGAATGGCAGAATGATTTTTTGCAGAATAATTCCGATCCGTTGGGAAAAATGGTTCTGCCGCTAAATTATTCTGCTCTAATTATTTTGTCCAAATACTGGAAGTTATGAGCGAAACAGATTCTTGCAATGATTGGAAGTGGCAGATCGCCAACCGTATCTCCACGCGGGAGCAGCTTGAAGAAGTTATTGAGCTGACGGCCGAAGAGCGCGCCGCGTTTGAGGGGGATGTTCCACTTTCGTTTGCCGTGACCCCGCACTATGCCGGCCTGCTGCAGTCCGATGCGCTGCGCCGCACCGTCATTCCGACGAACCATGAAAACGCGCTAGGCACCGGTGAGCTGGCCGATCCGCTGGGCGAGGAGGGCCACCGCGCCACGCCGCACCTCATCCACACCTATCCCGACAAAGTGCTGTTTCTTGTCACCACCTTTTGCTCAACTTATTGTCGCTATTGCACCCGTTCGCGCATTGTAGGCAAAGGTCCTGCCGATTTCCATGCTCTGGAAGAAAGCTTCCTCTATATAGAAAAACACTCCGAAATCCGCGACGTACTCCTTTCCGGCGGGGATCCGCTGACCCTGACCGATTCCGTGCTCGACGACATTCTTTCCAGGCTTCGGAGCATTCCGCATGTGCGCATGATCCGCATCGGCTCCAAGGTGCCGGTTGTGCTGCCCATGCGCATAACCGATGAGCTTTGTTCGGTTTTTCGGAAGCATCGCGTTTGGCTCAGCCTGCATTTTATCCACGCCGACGAGCTTTCGCCCGAAACCCAGGGCGCCTGCCAAAAACTGTCGAACCATGGCATAGGCATGGTCAGCCAAACGGTTTTGTTGAAAGGCGTCAACGATGACACAGAGGCGCTCATCGACCTTTTTTACGGATTGCTCGAAATCAACGTGAAACCCTACTACCTGTTGCAGTGCGATCCCGTCCGCGGATCCGCGCACTTCCGGACTCCGGTTGCGAAAGGGATCGAGCTGATCCAGTCGCTGCACGGCCGCATATCCGGCCTCGCCGTCCCGCAATACGTCATCGACGCCCCCGGCGGCGGCGGAAAAGTTCCGATATTGGGAGTGGAGCAAATCAGAAGAGAAGGTGATGATATCGTCTTTACAAATTATGAGGGTATAGAATATCGCTACCCCGACCCCGAGGAGAAATAGAGTTTATGAAAATACTGCAAGGCCAAATCTGGAAGAAGGGCGAAGAGTACTACCGCGTTGTGGAGCGGGAGCGCCTGTCTGTGAAGTATAAAGTGATGACTGATCCGATCGAAGGAGAGGGGTTCACGCATCTAGTCACAAAGAAAGAGTTCTGCCGCTTGATTAAAGGCGCCGAACTGCTGACCGAGGAACCCTAGCCGTCGCGCAGGGCGACGTGGTGCTTGGTGACGGCGTCAACCATGTCGAGGCAGCTGCCGCAAAGACCGGCTGCGTAAGTTACGCCCATCACGTCGCCGGTGGTTTTCAGGTTGTCGCGGTCTATCGCTCGGCAGATATCGCCTTTTGTGACATAGTTGCAGAAGCAGACCACGTCGTCGTCCTCCATATCCAGTTCCGGTTCGAAGGGCTTCCCGATCGGAGCGAGCCATTCGGCGGGATTTTCCGGCAGTTCGGTTTTTTCTTCGATCCGTTTTTGAAGCCGGCCAAACTCCGACGTTTCTCCCATGAGGATGGCGCCGAGCAGATGCTTGCCGTCGGGGTCGATGACGAGCTTTTTGTAGACACCTTTGCCGGTGTTCTGATCGACGATGTGTTGGGCGAGGGGCGGTTCAAGCAGCGGGTTTCCGATGCTGGCCACCTGCAGATCGAGCAGTTTGAGCTGCGAGGCCGGTTCCGAAGACTGAAAGGTTTTGCTGATTCCGCCCAAGTGCGCGGCGACGGCCTCGGCCATGGCATAGCCGGGGGCGACCAGACCGTATGTGGCGTCGTTGAACGAAGCGCATTCGCCAATGGCGTATATGTTGGGATCGGAAGAGCGCGTTGTTTCATCGATGGCAATGCCGCCCTTGGCGCCGACGGCCAGTCCGGCGTCGCGTCCGAGCTCGTCGTTCGGCTGAATGCCGGTCGCGAGCACCACCAAGGCGGCCGGTATGGATTCGCCACCCTCCAGCGTAACTGCGTTGATGCTATGTTCGCCTGTCAGCGCTGCCACATGTTCGCCGGTGCGTACGGTCAACCCCAGCGCTTCGACCTTGCTGCGCAGCATCTGTCCGCCTGCGGCGTCGAGCTGGCAGGCCATCAGGTGCGGCGCGCGTTCAATGAGGGTGGTCTGCGCTCCGTGCTCCTTGCAGGCTTCCGCCGCTTCAAGCCCCAGCAGGCCTCCGCCGATAACGACGGCATGCCTGGCCTGTTCGGCATTGTTGCAGATGGCGTAGGCGTCGTCCGACGTCCGGTATACATGAACGCCATCGAGATCGGTTCCTTTAATGTTGGGGATGTGTGCCCGCGCACCGGTGGCCAGCACCAAGCGGTCGTAGTGAATCTGTTTTCCGTTGCCGGTCGCAACGGTTTGTGCTTCACGGTCGATGGATACGATCCGTGTGCCAAGCATCAGCTGTATTTTGTGGTATTCGTACCACCGGGCCTCAGCAAAGATTAGATCGCGGTCGGTTTTGCCTCTGAATATCGAAGAGAGGGCAACGCGGTCATAGGCCGGCAGGAGCTCATCGCCTATGATTGTCAGTTGATATTGGTGATGCGCGTCGTATTCCTGCAGCTTTTCGCAGAAGCGAATGCTGGACATTCCATTACCAACCACCACTACATGTTTTTTCTTATCCAACATAAAATTCCTTAATTACTGATCAACAAAGGCGCGTATCCATATCAGGCAATGCCGGCGGTGTCGAACGGATTGTTGAACCAATGCGTCCGTCCCAGGAAAAAATGGAGCGGATCGCTAGTCGGAGCAGCGCAATGCGGGGGCTTAAATTGTTTCGCCGCCCTTTTGGATTTTCTGGGCTGAATTTTTTTTTGAAGTTTTTTGTGGCATTGTTCCGCCGGACAGTATAAACAGACGGCTCATTCAAAATATAGGAAGTACACAGTATGGATAAAGGCACAGTAAAATGGTTCAGTTCTGAAAAAGGCTTCGGCTTCATTACCCCCGACGCCGGCGGAACTGATTTGTTCGTTCACCACTCTGAAGTTCAAGTTTCTGGCTATGCCACGCTTGACGAAGGCCAGAAGGTCTCCTACGAAGTTGGACAGGGTCAGAAAGGCCCATGTGCAACTAACGTCATTCCGCTCTAATTCTATTGAATTAGGCTGAAAGACGCCGCACGTGAGAAGCGCCTCAAAAGGGCGCTTCTTTTTTTATGCCCACGCTTTGCTTCGCTCGACCGCTTTCATCCAAAGCGCATATCGGGCTCCGGCTTCATCGGAAGTGATTTGCGGTTCGAAGATTCGGTCAATCTCGCGGTGCGCCGCAATTTCATCGAGATTCTGCCAGAAGCCGACAGCGAGTCCAGCCAGCGCAGCCGCCCCAAAGGCGGTGGTTTCAATCAACTTCGGCCGCTCGACCGGAACCTGCAGCAGGTTGGCCTGGATCTGCATTAGCAAGTCGTCGGCACACGCACCCCCGTCCACCCGGAGCAGGTCCATCGGTGCGCCCGAAACTTTTTCCATGGCCTGGATGAGCTCCATTGATTGAAAGCAGATCGCCTCCTGTGCTGCGCGGGCAAGGTGCGCCTTGCCGCTGCCTCGTGTCAGACCGATGATCGCACCGCGCGCATTCGGATCCCAGTGGGGGGCGCCGAGGCCGGCAAAGGCAGGAACAAAATAGACACCGCCGCTATCGGGCACTTGCGCCGCAAGCTGCTGGATGTCCGAGGACGATTTAATGATGCCCAACTCGTCGCGCAGCCACTGCACTACGGCGCCGCCAATGAAAACGCTGCCTTCCAGGGCATAGTTGATCTCGTCGCCGCGCTTCCAAGCGATGGTCGTCAACAGCTTGTTGTTCGATGCGACGGCTTCGGCTCCGGTATTCTTCAGCAGGAAGCATCCCGTGCCGTAGGTGTTCTTAGCGTCTCCCGGTTCGAAACACGCTTGGCCGAATAGCGCGGCCTGTTGGTCGCCGACGATTCCCGCGATGGTGCAGCCGCATTCGCAGAGCAGTTTGTCGACGGAGCCGTAGGCTTCGCTCGATGAGTGGACGTCGGGCATCATGCTTCTCGGGATCTTCAGCAGCTCCAGCAACTCTTTGTCCCACTCCAGCGTATGAATGTTGAAGAGCAGCGTGCGGGAAGCATTGCTGACGTCGGTGATGTGGTGCCGGCCACGGGTCAGGTTCCAGACCAGCCAGGAGTCCATGGTGCCGAAGGCCAGTTCGCCACGCTCTGCCTTAGCGCGCGCTCCGTCGATGTGGTCGAGCAGCCATTTGATTTTGGTTCCGGAAAAATAGGGGTCGAGCAGCAGTCCGGTTTTTTCGTAAAAGAGCGTTTCTGCGCCGTCGGCCTTGAGGCGTGCGCAAAGATCTGCCGTACGCCGGTCCTGCCATACAATGGCATTATGGATTGGTTTGCCGGTCTTCCGGTTCCAGACTACGGTGGTTTCGCGCTGGTTGGTGATGCCGATGGCCACAATGTCTTCGGAATGCACCCCGGCTTGATGCATCGCTTTATGGGCGGTGGACTGCTGCGCTTCCCATATGGCGATCGGATCATGTTCGACCCAGCCGGGTTGGGGGTAGATCTGCTTAAGCTCCCGTTGGGCAGCCGCACGCACCTTGCCCGCGCGATCGAACAGGATCGACCGAGAACTTGTTGTGCCCTGATCTAAAGCAAATACGCATTTCATGCTCGGCAGTATAGTTGTCCATTCTTGGAAATGAAGGAAAAACTATGCTGTCCATTCCGCTTCGGCGAGAAACTCGGAAACGATCGCCTTGTAGGTGTTGAGTCGTTCCGTTTTCTTCAGCTTTTTAAACATTTTCCGGCCATTAGACAGATAGGTGGCCTGATAGGTCCAGAATTCCTTCATTTTCCCCAGAACGGGATGGTCGCCGTCGAGATAGCCCGCATAGCTTGAAAGAACGTCTTCGTGAAAGTCGGCAATGCGCTGAACAGCATTGTCGGTTTTGGGGTTTCCCGCCTTAATTACCTCGCAAAGAAAGGGGTTGGCCAGCAGGCCTCGGCCGAGCATGAACCGGTCAATGGCTGGAAAGCGCGTTTTAACGGTTTGGTAGAAGGCAAGGCTGTTGATGTCGCCGTTGTAGCAGACGGGGCGCTCCAAGGCGCTGTAGGCCTCTTCAAAGGCGTCGAGATCGACGGTTCCATCGTACATTTGCTCGGCTGTACGGGGATGGACGATGACTTCGCTGAGCGGATATTTATTCAGCACGGGAATGAGCTTCATCAGCTCCGACTTGTCGGAAACGCCCAACCGGACTTTAACGGAAATCCTGCACGGGCTGCGCTCGCACACTTGGTCGAGAATGGCATCGACGGTGTCGGGATAGGGCAGCAGGCCGGAGCCCCGGCGTTTTTTGCGGATCGGCTTGTGCGGACAGCCCATGTTCCAGTTGACCTCGTCATAGCCGAGACCGTGCAACGCAATGTTCATCTGCACAAAGTCGTCGGCTTTGTTGCCAATGACCTGCGGAATGAGCGGGAGGCCGGAATTATTTTCCGGAAGCACATCCTTGAGCAGCTTGGGATTGATGCGTTCGGCGCTGACGGTCGAGATGAACGGAGCCATCTCAACATCGAGCCCTTGGAAGTGGCGGACGAAGGCCTGACGGTAGAACATCGTCGTGATGCCGCGCATGGGGGCAAGTATGAGGGTTGGATTGGAATCAGGCATTCTTCGTCTTCGTCCTCCAAACTCGTCCTCGTCCTCGGTTGTCGAGAACGAGGAGGAGGGGCGAGAACGAGGACGATGGGCTACGCACGCGAGAGGAATTTGCGCTCGCGGGTGTCGACCTTCACGACTTCGCCCGGCGCGATGTATTCCGGCACCTGAACAATCAGTCCCGTGGTGAGCGTGGCAGGTTTGGTGCGGGAGGTGGCCGAGGCCCCTTTCATGGCCGGCGGGCATTCAACGATTTCGAGCTCGATGGTGTCGGGCATCTGCAGGGTCAGCACGCGGCCTTCCGAGACGAGGGCGGTGATGCCTTCCATATCTTCGATCAGGAAGGGCAGGCAATCTTCAATGTCCTCTGCCATCAGCTCAAACTGTTCATAGCTTTCGAGATCCATGAACGCGTAGCGATCGCCGTCCTTGTAGAGATACTGGACCTCGCTTTTGTCGTAGGTGGCTTCCTGCAAAGGATCTTCGCTGCGGTAGGTTTGATCGACCTTTTGGTTGGTTGAAACGTTGCGGAAACGAACTTTATAGATCGTTCCTCCACCGCGCGCCGTGGGCGACTGCTGCGTGATGTTCTGGATAATGTGCGGGGTGCCGTCAATGTCGATGACGGACGATTTTTTCAACTCACAGGCTTTGATCATAAAATTCTCCTTCGTTTGGGAATCGCGGAATATCCCCAAACTTTGCTGAAGAATCAAGCATTTAGGACCGTGATGAGTGACGATTGAAACGTGACTAGATCACGGCTCACGCCTCATGGTTCACGCCCTTGTTGATCATGGCACTGGAGAAGCCGGCGCCGAAACCGTTGTCGATGTTGACGACGGTAATGTTGGGGGCGCAGGAGTTCAGCATGGTGAAGAGCGGGGCGAGGCCGTTGAGGTGCGAGCCGTAGCCCACCGAGGTCGGAACCGCAATAACGGGGCAGGGCGCGAGGCCACCCACCACCGAGGGCAGCGCGCCTTCCATGCCGGCGACGGCAACAATGCAGCGCGCCTTTTGGATCTTTTCGTTCTGCGCCAGCAGGCGGTGGATGCCGGCCACGCCGCAGTCGTACAACCGCTCGACGTTCGCGCCGGAAATGGCGGCGGTGACCGCGGCTTCTTCGGCAACGGGTATGTCGGCCGTTCCGGCGGAAATGATGAGCACGCTTCCGGTTTTTTCGCGCGGCTTTGCTTCGAGGGTGATGGTACGGCCGAGCTCGCTGTAGACAAGCCGGTCGTCGATTTTCTGCAACCTCGCAAAAAGGTCCGGCTCGGCGCGGGTCATCAGAATATTGTCGTTGTGCTTTTCCAGCGCCTGGAAAATCTTTTCGCACTGTTCGTGGGTCTTTCCTTGGCAGAATACGACTTCGGGGTAGCCGGTGCGTAAGGCGCGGTGGTGGTCGACCTTCGCAAACCCCAGATCCTCGAAGGGCAGCTGTTTGAGCGTTGAAAGGGTTTCCGGGAGGTCGGCCTCGCCGTTTTTGAATTGGGTTAGCAAGTGTACTAGTTTGTCAATTTCCATGGTGGCGTCCCGGGCAGCAATGCTTTGAATTCATGGATGAGTTGTTTTTGGTATTCGTCTGAAAAACCGCCGGCGAGGAAAGCGGCGTAGGCTTCGTCCATGAAGCGCTGCCAGCTTTCGACCTCGTGTCCGGGATCGATCGGGAAAAAGTTGCAGCCGATGGCCTGTGCGGCGGCCATGTCGCCGGGGGCGTCGCCGATCATGAGGATGGCGTTGGCCGGATAGCGGTCGACGGAGGCCATGGTAAAGTGGTCGATTTTGCTGCCGAGTTCCGGACCGGCGATGACGGAGACATATTTGGCCAGATCGTCGCGGTACCAATCTTTGAGCAGGGCGACGGCCTGCGTTTGGGAAATCACGATGGCGTCGGAGTTTTGCTGTATGCGCTGAAGGGCCTGTTCGGTGCCCTGGAACGGGGGCGGATCGGGCATGTTTTGGTCAATGTCTTCGTTGAGCTCTACGCTCCAGGCGTGGGCTTCGGCTAGCAGGGCGCTGCCGGTGCGTTCGGCTTCGGCCTTGATGGTGGCATTGCTGAGCGGGAGGCCGGAATCGCAGTAGACGTGCAGATCAGCGGGGTCGGGCAGGGCGGCGTTGTCGTGCGCTTCCGGCCAGTCGTTGAGCAGTTCGAAGGTTTTGCAGAGGCCGAGAAAGCGGTTAAGCCCGCGGAAGGTGGAGTAGAGATAAGTGAACTCCGCCGCGGCGCGCACCTGCGGTTCGATGGCTTCGAGCTTCCAGTGGCGAATGATGGCCGGGTGGAAGTGGCCTTTTTGCTTCGTTTCCATCGTATCGAAAATGCAGCCGTCGGAGTCGATGCCGACGAAGGTATCAAACTCTGGGAGGAAGTTAATCAGGTCGTCTTTAGTGAATTCTCTCATAAATTGGGTTCCAATGGTTGGAAACAGTAGGTTGCCGTGATGCAGGGGGTCAAGCTTCTTGGCTTAAAAGGGCATTTTTCTCATCGAATTTTGTAGAACTCTCAAAAACCGTCCGCTAAATTCTGCATCTATATCCATTAATCCGCATAAACGAATAGAGGGATCAAGATGAGCAAAATTCGAGTAGACCATGTTTTTACGTCCGAGTCGGTGTCTGAAGGGCATCCCGACAAAGTGTGCGACCAAATTTCCGACGCGATTCTCGACGCCTGTCTAGCGCAGGATTCCAAGAGCCGCGTGGCGTGCGAAACGCTGACGACCACCAATCTGGTGGTCAATGCCGGCGAAATCACCTGCGCTGGCTGGGACAATGTCGATCCCGAAGCGATTGCCCGCGAAGTCTGCCGGGATATCGGCTATGACCGCGAAGAGCTGGAGTTCTGTTCCGAAACGTTTGAATACATCAACCGTCTGCACGGGCAGTCGCCCGATATTTCGCAGGGCGTGACCGAGGGCGAAGGCCTTTTTGCAGAGCAGGGCGCCGGCGACCAGGGCATGATGTTCGGCTATGCCAGTAACGCCACCGAAGAGCTGATGCCTGCCCCGATTGCCTATAGCCATCGTCTGCTTGACGAGTTGCAGAAGATCCGCAAGGCCGGAACCCTTTCTTATCTGCGTCCCGACTCCAAATCGCAGGTTTCCGTTCAGCATGTTGAAGGAAAGCCGGTTGCAATCGATACGGTTGTGGTTTCGCACCAAACCGACGATGTGTCGCTCGAACAGATCCGCGAAGACCTGATCAAGGTCTGCAAGGATGTGCTGGCTCCGACTGGCCTGCTGAAGGACGAAACCGAATATTTCATTAACCCGACCGGCAAGTTTGTAATCGGCGGCCCCCACGGCGACGCCGGCCTGACCGGACGCAAAATTATCGTCGACACCTACGGCGGCGTCGGCAGCCACGGCGGCGGCGCGTTTTCCGGCAAGGATCCCTCGAAGGTTGACCGTTCTGCGGCCTACTATTCCCGCTATGCGGCCAAAAACATTGTGGCGGCAGGTTTGGCCGACAAGTGCGAAATCCAAGTGGCCTACGCCATTGGCGTTCCGAAGCCGCTGAGCATCAACGTGGACACCTACGGCACCGGCCGGGTGGATGACCACCGGATTGAAGAAGTGCTGAAGGCCGGCGAAATCTTTGACTTCCGCCCGAGTGCGCTGATTGCTGATTTGGAGCTTCTGACGCCGAACGGCTGGAGCTACCGCGATTCCGCAGCCTACGGCCACTTTGGCCGTCCGCAGTTTCCGTGGGAAAAGACCGACAAGGTCGATGCGTTGCTCAAGGCCATCAACCTGTAGCCGGCCTTACAACCACTGGACAGACGCGTTTTATCCAAAGCGCGTCTTTTTTTTTGTGTCCCACTTCCTGCCTTGAAGATTCATTCGCAGCGGGTATAGTGCCCTAACGCATTTTTAACATTGATTGGCCTATGACGAACAAACAGAGAATTGAGAACCTCGAGACCTATTTGTTGTCCGTTCTGGACGGCACCGAAAAAGGGAAGCTTCCCTCTACGCTTCGCGTTTTCATGCAAGGGCTTTCATGGATATTTGCGGTTATTGTTCAGCTTCGCCTGTGGCTGTACAAGCACCGCATCATCCGGCCGAGCACGCTGGGTTGCCAAGTCATCAGCGTTGGCAACCTGACGGTCGGGGGCACCGGAAAAACCCCGGTGGTGGAGGTGTTTGCGCGCAACCTGCAGGAGCAGGGCCGCAAGGTGGCCATTCTGAGTCGCGGCTACAAGAGCAAGGAACTGCCGTTCCTTGAAAAAATGATTCAGCGTATCACCACCGGAAAGATTGAGACGCCGCCTCGCGTGGTGTCCGACGGGCAGCGCCTTTTGCTCGATTCCTGGACCGCGGGCGACGAGCCCTACATGTTGGCGTCGAATTTGCTCAATGTGGCGGTTGTGGTGGATAAGGACCGCGTGAAGGCCGGCAAGTACGCCATCAAGGAGCTCGGTTGCGATACGCTGATTCTTGACGACGGCTTTCAGTATTTGAAGCTCGGCCACCGCCTTGATATAGCCTTGGTCGACCGTACCAATCCATTTGGAGGAGGGCACCTGTTGCCGCGCGGTCTTTTGCGCGAGCCGATGCGCAACATTAAGCGCGCCGGCTTCATTTTTATCACCAAGTGCGGCGAACAGGGCGAGCCCGAGCTCAAAGAGCAGCTGCGCCGGATGAATCCGCATGCGGAAATCTCGGAATGCCGTCACGCCGCCAAGTTCCTCAAAGATGTCTTCGGCGACAAGACCTATGATATGGATATTTTGAAGGGCATGAAGATTGCCGCGGTTTCGGCCATTGCCGTGCCGGAAAGCTTTGAGAAGGCCCTGCGCGCCTTTGGCGCCGAAATTGTATACACCCGCCGCTTTGCCGATCATCATCGTTTCACGCAGCAAGAGGTCATTAATACGATTAACTTGAGCATTAAGCGGGGTGCTGAGGCCATTTTAACGACGGAAAAGGATGCCGTTCGCTTCCCGTTCGTCGACCGCCGCGACATTCCGGTGATTTACATGCGGGTGGAGATCGAGATGCTCAGCGGCGAAGACGAGTTCATGGACTGGATCTCCCGCATCTGCTTTAAGTCGCCCAGCATTAAGCCCGATCAGGCTAAGGCAAAAAAAAAGGCGGCCGTTGAGGCGGCCGCCATTTTGCAGAGGGAAAAGGAGAAAGTAAAACCCTCCGCTTATTCACAGGTTTGAAGGATTAGACGGGCCGTCTGCCATTCCGTTCATTTTTAGCCCGAAAAAGGCGCCCGCATTGCGGACGCCTTGTGCTTTTCCAAGGAAAAGCGCCTTTAGGCGTGATAGTCTTGGATGGGTTTCACGTCCCAGTCGTTTTCACTGATGTACTTGATCGCTTTGACGGATGCTTCTGCACCGGATTGGGTAGTAACGATCGGCAAGCCGCGCAGGATGGCTTCAGAGCGTATCTTGATTTCGTCCACGCGGGCCACGGGGCCGCTGGGGGTGTTAACCAGCAGCTGCACGCCGTGTTCCTTCATAAGGTCGATCACGTTGTGGCCGTCTTCAGAAAGCTTGTGGGTCAGCGTAACCTGCAGCCCGGCATTGTGCAGCGCCTGTGCCGTGCCTTCGGTGGCGACTAGAGTGAAGCCGAGTTCGACGAATTCTTTGCCGACTTGAACGATCCAATCCTTGTCGCGGTCCTTCGCGCTGAGGAAAACCGCTCCTTCGGTTGGCAGCACCTGACCCGCGGCCAATTCGGCCTTCCAGAAGGCCAGTTCGAAGCAGGTATCGATGCCCATCACTTCGCCGGTGGATTTCATTTCCGGCCCGAGGATCGGATCAACGCCCGCAAAGCGGTTGAACGGGAAAACGGCTTCCTTGACGGCAAACCATTCAATTTTAGGTTCAAAGCCCACCATGCCAAGTTCTTCAAGCGTCTTGCCCATGGCGACCTGCGTGGCGATATTGGCCAGCGGCACGTTGGTCGCCTTGGATACGTAGGGAACCGTGCGCGAGGCGCGGGGGTTGACTTCGATGATGTAAAATTCGTCTTCTTTCACCGCGATCTGCGCATTCATCAGGCCTTTCACGCCGATCTCCATCGCCATGGCGGTGCAGGCGGTCTTGATGCGCCCAACCATCTCTTCGGAGAGGGTGTAGGGAGGAATCGAGCAAGCCGAATCGCCGGAGTGGATGCCGGCTTCTTCGACGTGTTCCATTACGCCGCCGACATAGACATCCTTGCCGTCGCAGACAAGGTCCACATCGACTTCGATGGCGTGTTCCAGAAAGCGGTCGATCAGCACCGGGTGGTCCGGGCTGGCGGCGAAGGCCGCATTAACAAAGGGTTCGAGTTCTTCTTCTTCGTAGGCCACCATCATGGCGCGGCCACCGAGAACGAACGACGGGCGGATCATGACCGGGAAGCCGATGCGATGGGCAATGACGTCAGCTTCTTCCAGCGTCCGGGCCGTTGCGCTTTCCGGCTGCTTGAGTTCAAGCTTGTCCAGCAGCACGCGGAACTGTTCGCGGTCTTCGGCCGCGGCGATGCTCTTCGGCGAAGTTCCAAGGATTGGAACGCCGGCGGCGAGCAGGCGGTCGGCCAGGTTGAGCGGGGTCTGCCCGCCCATCTGGACAATCATGCCAATCGGCTTTTCCGCTTCGTAGATGTTCATCACGTCTTCGAAGGTGAGCGGCTCGAAGAAGAGCTTGTCGGAGGTGTCGTAGTCGGTGGAGACGGTTTCCGGGTTGGAGTTGACCATGATGGCTTCGTAGTCCATCTCGCGCAACGCCTTGACGGTATGCACGCAGGAATAGTCGAACTCGATGCCCTGGCCGATGCGGTTGGGGCCGGAGCCCAAAACGATCACGCTCTGTTTTTCAGTTTCGCGCGTTTCATCGAGGTCGCCATAGCAGGAGTAAAAGTAAGGAGTGGCGGCCGCGAACTCGCCGGCACAGGTGTCGACCAGGCTAAATACCGGAATGATGCCCAGCTCTTTGCGGAGTGCCCGGATATCGTTTCCGGCGCAGCCGCGAAGCACGCCGATCTGTTCGTCGGAGAATCCGTTCTTTTTGGCATATTTGAGCAGGTCATAATCCAGCTCGGTGGCGTCAACGATCTGCTTTTCAATTTCAACGATCTGCAGGATCTGGTCGATGAACCACGGATCGAGATGGGTCATTTCATGAACCTTCTCAATGGAATATCCCTTTTTGAGCGCCATCTTGATGGCGATTGTGCGCTCGGTGCAAGTGGTCAGCAGATAGTTGTCGAGCTTGTCGGCATTCACTTTGGCTTCCGCCTTGAGGTCGAGGCCGTCCACTCCGATTTCCAATGATCGGAAAGCTTTTTGCAGCGACTCTTTAAAGTTGCGGCCGATCGCCATGGTTTCACCGACGGACTTCATGCTGACGCCGAGCTTCGGGTTGGCCGACGGGAACTTCTCGAAGGTGAAGCGCGGCAGCTTGGTGACGACATAGTCGATGGAGGGCTCGAAACAGGCCGGGGTTTCTTGGGTTATATCGTTGGGCAGCTCGTCGAGCGTGTAGCCCGCCGCGAGCTTGGCCGCGAGCTTGGCGATCGGGAATCCGGTAGCCTTGGAGGCGAGCGCGGAGGAGCGCGATACGCGCGGGTTCATTTCGATGATGGCCAGACGGCCGGTTTCGGGATGGATGCAGAACTGGACGTTGGAGCCGCCGGTCTCGACGCCGATGACGCGCAGCACTTTGAGCGAGGCATCGCGCATGATCTGGTATTCGCGGTCGGTCAGGGTTTGGGCCGGGGCAACGGTGATGGAGTCGCCGGTGTGGATGCCCATCGGATCCATGTTTTCTATGGCGCAGATGATGACGGCGTTGTCTTTCTTGTCGCGCATCACTTCCATCTCGAACTCTTTCCAGCCGAATACGGATTCTTCGAGCAGGATTTCGGTGGTCAGGCTGGCCTTAAGCCCGCCTTCGGCGATCTCCATCAGCTCGGTCATGTTGTCGGCAATGCCGCCGCCGGTTCCGCCAAGGGTAAAGGACGGGCGTACGATGATCGGGAAGTCGAGTTTTTCCAGTGCAATGCGCCGGGCTTCGTCGAGATCGTGGACTTCGTAGCTGCGCAGGGTTTCGATGCCGGCTTCGGCCATGACCTGCTTGAAAAGGTCGCGTTCTTCGCCCCGCATAATGGCATCGTAGGTGGCGCCGATCATTTCCACGCCATGTTTTTCGAGGGTGCCGTTTTCGACCAGCTTCATGGCGGTGTTGAGCGCGGTCTGCCCGCCGAGAGTCGACAGGATGGCGTCGGGCTTTTCCTTGATGATGATCTTTTCAACCGCTTCGGGCGTGATTGGTTCGATGTAGGTGCGGTCGGCCGTGGCCGGATCGGTCATGATCGTCGCCGGATTGGAGTTGATCAGCGAGACTTTATATCCCTCCTCACGCAGCGCTTTGCACGCCTGTGTTCCGGAATAGTCGAACTCGCAGGCCTGGCCGATCACGATCGGGCCGGAGCCAATGATTAGGATGTGCTTAATATCGTCTCTTTTAGGCATGGTTCGCTCCTGAAACTTGAAACCTGAAACCTGAAACTTGAAATAGAGTTAGTCTTTGCTCTTTTTCGACATCGTGACAAAAATCGCGATGAGTTCGTTGGCTTCCTGTTTCAGTGGTTTAATTTCCTTTAAATCTAATTTACAACCCTTGCTTAACACTTCTAACCACAAGAGCGTTTCATCCGCTTCCTGCGTGCATATATCTATTTTTGAAATGAAGTCAGCTTTGCTTCTCGCTCGTGACGCTTTCCGATAATTCGCGGCAACCGAGGTTCCGGACCGGATAATCTGTTTTCCTGCAACCTGAATGTCATACCGGTCTTTTATTGGAAGCGAACCGTAAAGATGAACAACCTGAATCGCGAACGCTGTGGTTCGGTCCCTCAAATCGCATCTGTTGAATTCACTGCTCATAAATTTCAAGTTTCAGGTTTCAAGTTTCCAGTTTCAGGTTTCCGCCTACTCCCACTCGATGGTGCTTGGCGGCTTGGAGCTGATGTCGTAGCAGACTCGGTTGACACCGGGTACTTCGTTGATGATCCGGTTCGAAATCGAATCCATCACTTCGTAAGGCAGTTTGTACCAGTCCGCCGTCATGCCGTCGCGGCTTTCAACGGCGCGGACTGCGACTACGCTTTCGTAGGTGCGGTTGTCGCCCATCACGCCAACGGTTTGGATCGGCAGCAGGACGGCGAAGTATTGCCACACATCGAGGTGGTTCGGCATTTTCATGATTTCTTCGCGGACGCGCAGGTCGGCCTGTTGCAGCACTTCAATGCGCTCGGGGGTGATGTCGCCGATGATGCGCACGGCCAGCCCGGGGCCGGGGAAGGGCTGGCGGTCGACGACGTAGCTTGGGAGTCCCAATTCGCGGCCTACTTCGCGGACTTCGTCCTTGAAGAGTTCGCGCAGCGGCTCCACCAGATCAAACTGGAGGTCTTCGGGCAGCCCGCCCACGTTGTGGTGCGACTTGATCGTTGCGGACGGTCCGCCGATGGGGGAGACCGATTCAATGACATCGGGATAGAGCGTGCCCTGGGCGAGGAATTTTACGGTGTCGCCAAAGCCACGTGCTTTGTCGGCAAACACTTCAATAAAAGTGCCGCCGATGACTTTACGTTTTTCTTCCGGATCGGAGATGCCGGCAAGTTTGCCGAGGAAGAGATCTCCGGAGTGGGCAACCGTCAGGTCGATGCCAAATGCCCGGCCGAACAGATCTTCAATTTCTTCGGTTTCCTTGTAGCGCATCAGCCCGTTGTCGACATAGACGCAGTGGAGCTGCTTGCCAATGGCTTTATGGAGCAGGGCGGCCACAACGGAAGAATCAACACCGCCGGAAAGGCCGAGCAGCACATGGCCGTTGCCAACCTGTGCGCGAACCTGATTCACCGTGTCTTCAACAAATTTGGACATTTCCCAGTCGCCGGAGCATTTGCAGATGTTGAACGCAAAGTTCCAGAACATTTCCTTCCCCTGCGGCGTGTGGACGACTTCCGGGTGGAACTGGACGCCGAAAATTTGGCGGTCGAGATTCTGGATGGTCGCAAACGGGCAGTTGTCGGATTCAGCAATGGCTTCAAAACCTTCCGGCATGCTTTCCACTTTATCGCCGTGGCTCATCCAAACCTGAATGTCGGGAGCCAGGCCCTTAAAGAGGGGCGAGTCCTTGGTGATGGTCATCATGGCCTTGCCGTATTCGCGCTTGAGGCCGGGCTTCACCGAGCCGCCGAGCGTTTGGGCGGCAAGCTGCATGCCGTAGCAGATTCCAAGGATTGGAATGCCGAGGTCAAACAGGGCCGGGTCGCATTTGGGCGAATCGTCGTCCGGCACGCTGCACGGGCCGCCGGAAAGAATGATGCCTTTCGGGGCGCGTTTCATCAACTCTTCGGCGGTGGTGTCGAAGCGGATGATTTCGCAGTACACCTTCTGCTCGCGGATGCGGCGGGCGATCAGCTGGGTGACTTGTGAGCCGTAGTCTAAAATTGCAATCCATTCGGGATGTTTCATAGTTCGTCTTTCTTCGTGTTATATTCGGGTGCGTCTTCTGCCACTTTCCAAGCTGGCATTGCGTGTTGCGCTCCAATGATTGGATCAATGGCCAAGTCCTCGTCGACTTGGGGCCAATGGATGCCATATCCGGACGGCGATATAGTAAAATCCTCTAATTGTGCCTGAGTTGCCTGTGCCAGTTTTTTTGATTCCTTCGCTAAATCAATGGAGTACGAGTGACCATCGATAACCAGCTCAAGGATCCGTTCGTTCAAACCTTTCGTTTCTATTTCGTGGATCTTATTCATTTCCACGCTCCTTCTCTACACGTTGCCATTCATTCATGATGTAGTCGAAATGGTTAAAGATAATTTTCCTAATCATGCGCCGGTCAGTTGGCTTGAGATTGTATTCATATGCCGGACGGATGTCGTATGTTTCAAAGTTAAGCCAATATTTAGCGTCACACTCTGCTTTGGTGCAGTGGACATGAGGCGGTTCTCCAGCTTCGTTGGAGTAGAAAAACACTCGCCATCCAAATATGAGCAACACGGTTGGCATTATTTTTTGTCCGCCTTCATTAAGTCGATGAACTCCTCGAAGAGGTAGAACGGGTCGTGGGGGCCTGGGGCCGCTTCGGGGTGGTATTGAACGCAGAAGAGCGGCTGGTGCTTATGTTTCAGCCCAGCCACAGTGTTGTCGTTCAGGTTAATGTGGGTGATTTCGGCGATGTCGCTGTTCACAGAGTCGGCGTCGATGCAGAAGCCGTGGTTGTGCGAGGCGATCTCCACCTTGGTGGTGCGCAGGTCCTGAATAGGCTGGTTGCCACCGCGGTGGCCGAACTTGAGCTTGAAGGTTGTCGCGCCGAGGGCGCGGCCGAGCATCTGGTGGCCGAAGCAGATTCCAAACATGGGAATTTTGGACTCGATCAGCTTGCTGACGAGTTCGGTGACCTGGGGCGCGCCGGCCGGGTCGCCGGGGCCGTTGGAAACAAAGATGCCGTCGGGGCTGGATGCTAGTATTTCGGCGGCGTCGGTGGTGTTCGGGTAAACGGTGCATTCGCACCCAAGGTCGTCGAAGATGCGCAGTTGGTTGAGCTTAATACCGCAGTCGATCACTGCCGCCCTGTAAGAGGCGTCGGCTTTGCCGCCCTCGGGCCAGACATATTTCTCGTCGATGGTGACTTCGGTGGCGAGGTCGCGGCCAACGAGCCCTTCGGAAGCCTTGGCCTTTTCAACCAGGCTGGCTTTGTCGAGGTCTTCGGTGGAGATCACGCATTTCATCGCGCCTTTGTCGCGAATGTGGAGGGTGATGGCGCGGGTGTCGACGTCATCGATGCCGATTTTGCCGTTTTCCTCCAGATATTCGGCCAGCGACTTGGTTGCACGCCAGTTGCTGTAGATGCGCGAGCATTCGCTGACCACAAGCCCTTGTGCGAAGATTCCGCGGGACTCCACATCTTCGTCGTTGATGCCGTAGTTCCCAATGAGCGGATAGGTCATGGTGACGATCTGTCCGTGGTAGGAGGGGTCGGTGAGGATCTCTTGATAGCCGGTCATTGAGGTGTTGAAAACCAGCTCTCCGTAGAATTCGCCGGCGCCGGCAAAGGCGTGTCCTTCAAAGCAGGTTCCGTCTTCGAGTGCAATAATCGCTTTTTTCATAGTTTTTTCCGTAATATCCCACCGTTGAAGGACATGGTTTTTTCAAAATTCGGAGTATCATCCATGTCCCGCGCCCGCCTTGCAACCCTTTATGGACACGAAATGTTTTCAGCCCCTTAGGGCGGCGGTTTTGAGGCTGAAAATACAGGACTTGACCTAATCGGTTAAGCTCCATACACTACGCCCTCATTTTTAGGAAAGCTCCCTTGAGGAGCCAGTTGACAGATGAGGTTGTTTGTTGCTCGGGCGCAAGAACCGATAACCCATGACGGATAGCTGTCGGCCGACTAACGAATAACGAAAACGGAGTTTTTTATGAGCAAAGACGCGAAAGCAGAAGGCCAGCAGGTCAGTAACACGCATGCCTTGATCTTCGAACTTGAATATGTTGCCGCCAAGACGCGCGCGGTTGAATTCGCATCCATCCAGAGTGCGGCCAAGACCAAAGGGGTTGAGATAACACCGGTTCTGTTTTCCCGTTCAGGAATGTCTCCGTTGCACAGAGCGGCCGTAACCGACGTGCTTAAGCGGGCCGGCAAAAAGACCGACGCCATTGAAAAGGCCGTTGCCGAAGTGGACAAAACCGTTGCCAACTATTGCGAAAACGAGGCCGAACTCGACAAGGGGCTGGCTAAACTCATTAAAGCCACTCAGGATCGCGACATTCCGGTGCTTACCTTTACCGCGCTGCCCGAAGCCATTGCCAAGAAGCTGATGGCCAAACTCGGGCTTGATGCATTGGGGGTTGAACTGATCATTCCTGAAGAGGTGAAGGAATCCTTCCCGCGCGCAGACGACTGGTTGAAAATGCTCAAGCAATGCAATAAGGAAAGCGCCACCCTCGTCGCGGTTGTGTCCTCGCAGATCGCCTGCAAGGGCGCGCTGACCGCCGGCGCCGCCTGTATTGTTGTTCCCGACGAATACACCGTGTTCCAAGACTTCAGCGGCGCCAAGATGGTGCTCGACTCGCTCTCCGACGAAAAGCCGGACGCGATTCTGAATCTCACCCTGCGCATGTAGTTGCCAGACCATGCCAATTATAAGAAAAGCGCTGACTACTGAAGGTCGGCGCTTTTTTTATGTAAGATTGTTCAACCGGCAACGTATAGTGTTTATAGAATGCTATGAGCAACCATGATTCCAGCGCAACGTTGTCGGCCTGCCATACCCGCGAAAGCCTTTTGCTTCGGCTGAAGGATGGCCGGGAGGATGAACGGGCTTGGCAGGACTTCCACAACACCTACGGGCGGCTGATCTTTGGCTATTCGCTGCATTTTGACATCAACTATGCCGAGGCCGAGGATATTGTGCAGGAGGTCTGCGTCAAGGTGTTCCGGCAGATTGTCCGCTTCGACTACTCCCCGGAACGCGGCCGGTTTCGAGGCTGGCTGAAGACGATTACGCGCAATGCCGTGATCGACTATCTCCGTCGCAAGCAAAACCGGCGGCATGTTGACGAGGAGTTTCGCGATCAGCAGCTGCGGGATTTGGAAGCCGAATCGGCGGCTGATGATGAGACTTGGCATTTGGAGTGGGAAAAGGCCATCTACGAAGCCGCGCTGGAGCAGGTGCGCAAGCGGGTGGGAGAAAAAACATTCCGCATTTTCCAGCGTTATGTGCTCGATGGTCATTCGGCGACGGAGGTTTCCGATGAAACCACGCTGGATGCGAACGCCGTTTATGCCGTGAAACACCGCGTGCTGAAATTTATCCGCGAAGAGATCGCAACAATTCTTGAAGGGGAATGAAAGGCACATATGAATGCGCAATTCTACAACGAATCACCTCCGGATCTTTCGGATGCCCAAATTATCCAGCGGCTGAAGGCGGCGGCGGAAAGCGACGATGTTTTTGCGGCCACCCGCGCATGGAGCATGGAAAAGATGCGCCAGTCCGTCGCTTCCCGCGGCGACTGTTTCGACCGGAAAGGCGCGATTGCCTTAGAGCTGGACGGCGAGGAAGTGCTGCGCCTCTGCATGTGCGACCTGCCAGCCACAATCGGTCGTGGCGAAAAAGCGGACTTCCAGCTGGAATTCGAGGGGATTTCGCGCCTGCACTGCCGCCTCGAGCGGGTCGGAAGCCTTGTGCGCCTTTGCGATGCAGAATCCAAGAACGGCACTAGGCTCAACGGAAAAAAGATTAATTCCGAGGAGTTGTGCGACCGCGACGTCATCCAGCTGGGAACGGTTTCCTTGTGCGTGAAGCGTGTTTGATTTTTTTATCGTTTATTTACGTTTATTTGTTGCTTGATTTTCTTACCCTTTGTTTATGAACGAATCGAGACAGGCTGGCGCAGGGGAATGGGATGCCACGCTAACGCTCTGGCGGCAATCGATTCCCGACGGAGGCACTGCCGAGGATTCGATCCGCGCGGCGCACGACACCTTTCCACCGACCTGCAGCACCAATCCGCATTTTCGAACCTTGGAGCCCGCCGCCGGTTCGGTTCCCGACTTTGAGCTGGGCAAGCAGCTCGGCTCCGGCGGCATGGGCGTGATCTACTCGGCCAACCAAACCGCATTCAACCGCGAAGTGGCCGTCAAAATGGTCAAGCCAGCCCGGAAGGGCTCCGCCACAGCCGCCGATGCATTGATGGCCGAGGCCGTGGTGACCGGACATCTGGAACACCCCAACGTGGTGCCGGTCTACGATCTCGGCGTCGATGCCGACGGCAACCTCTTCTATGCCATGAAGGAGGTGCAGGGGCTCCCGTGGTCGAAGCTAATGGCCAAAAAGACACTCGATGAAAACCTCGATATCCTGCTGCGCGTGTCCGACACCGTCTCCTTCGCCCATGCGCGCGGCATCCTTCATCGCGACCTCAAGCCGCACAACATCATGCTCGGCGAGTTCGGTGAAACAATGGTGATGGACTGGGGTGCGTCGTGCGCCTTTGGCGGGGCGCAGGAAACTGGCGCCATGAGAGCCGGGTCTTCCTTTTGCGGAACCCCCGCCTACATGTCGCCCGAAATGGCGCGGGGCGATGCCAACCGGCAGGGCCAAGCCAGCGATGTCTACCTGCTCGGCGCCATCCTCTACCAGATCGTTGCCGGCCATCCGCCGCGCCGCGAAAAGGATCCCGTACACTGCATTTCCCTCGCCTCGGAAAATTTTATCGAGCCGGTCGAAGGCGACGGCGAACTCCTCCGCATCGCCCTCCAGGCCATGGCTTCAATTCCCGCCGACCGCCATCCCGATGCAAAGGGGTTCCAGCAGGCCATCCGCGACTACCGCTCGCACTCCGAAAGCCTGCGCGTGCTCGAAAACGCCAAGGCCAACCTTTTCCAAGCTAAGCAGGAGCATGACTACGACCTGTTCAGCCAGGCCGTCTTCGGCTTCCGCGAAGCGAAAGCGCTTTGGCCGGAAAATCCCGACGCAGAACGCCTGCGGATCGAGGCAGCGCTCGAATATGCCCGCTGCGCCTTCGGCAACAGCGACTACGAACTCGCCCAATCCCTGCTCGATCCCGCCGATCCAGTCCACTGCGAACTGTTGGAAATAATTGCCAAAGCGTTGCGCGAACGAGACGCCCACAAACGGCGCAGCCGCCGGTTGCTTTTTACCGCCCGCCTTCTCATCGTTTTACTGCTGCTCGTTTTTGCCGTGGCCTATTTCCTGATTCGGGGAGAGCACAGAAAAAACCTCGCCAACCTGATTGCCGCTCACTATGGCGAGCAAAACCACGAAGCCACGATTGCCGCTTTCTGGGAATTTCACGACCGCTACAGCATGGATGATCTCAGCCACGACACGCTGCTCGATGTCCGCGTTGCCGCGCATATGAATCCGTGGTGCGGAGCAATCGAAACCGACATCGAAAATCCCCTTAAAATTATGCCGGGCGTTGAAGACGGTTGCGTCTGGGTGGTCGGCAAAAAAGAAATGAAGAAGGTGCGACTGGATCCCGATGCTGGATTCGATTCAGCAACCGTGGCCTCCATCCACGATTTCAAGTTTGGCAAGCGCCTCCCTCCCGGCAAAATTGTTGAAACTGTTTCCATGCCTTTTGAGCTCGCCAGCGGGGAAGCCGTCCACGAAAGCCCCGACGGCACACTCTGGGCGGGCAGCGGCTCTCTGGTTTGCCATCGAACGGCCAAGGGCTGGGAAGAGGTGCTGGATGTCGCGCTGTTGGATATTCCTCCGCTTGCTGCCGATTTCGAAGTGGATAATTTAAAACGCGATGAATTTCAAACGTGGATGGAGCTTGAAGGGCGCGGACTCCCTATCACAGGAATTATTGCAAATCGCAATCAAGACCGGGTTGCCGCGGTTCTTGGTGCGGGTACATTGTGTTGGATTGACGTCATCAATAAGAAGTGTGTGGGGTGGTATTATGCGGACATGGACTTTCCGTTGGAGGGATGGGAATCCAGCCAGCTTTTTCGGAAACGAACCGAACCGTTATTGCTTTTTTCTCCAGAAGAAAAATGGTTGTTGTTCTGCGAGGGGGGGTTGCAAACCGTTGTATATGCATTTGAACTCCCCGTGTTCAGCCGGAAAAAATATTTTGTATGCAGCCTGCGTCCTTGCATGGATCTGGCTTTCCCGACGGAACAGCGTTGCTGGGGGTTGCTCGACCATGGGCGCTTGGTCTTTTCGCCGACCACGTCGGCGTTGTTCAGGTATTGGGGGGAGTACTATCCTTGGGAGCCGATTCAATGGAGCGTGTCGGATGACTACGGCAAACGGAGGCTGCCATCTGGAAACTGGAAGGCGGCGGCTCTTTCTCCGGATGGTTCGGAATGTTTCGTGATCGATGACGAGGATTTCCTGTTCGCTGGATCGACCCTCGAAGGAACAGGCTTCGATTTGCGCATGAAGATCGAAAATAGAGAGTGGGTGGATTGCGAGACCGGGCAGGACGGCCATGGCCTCGCGTTGTCGGATGACGGGCGGCTGCACGCCTACAACCTTCACCGGCATGCGATTGCCGTGCTGGAGCTAGGGGGCGCTGTGGTCGATGTGTGTGGGGGCCATCATCCGGATCATTGCTTCGCCATCATTGAAAAACCGCATGGAAAGAACGACGTCGTGGAGATTACTGGGATCAGGTCGGCTGCGCCGCAGGCGAGGGTGATGGCGTCCAACTGTGATTTCGCCAGGGTTTCCTGCGATCCAAAAGGGCGTTGGCTGGCTGTTTTAGGAACGCAGGAGTGCCAAGTGCTGGATCTGAAAACGGGCCATGTTGCGGCAGCCTTAAAGCCTGGAATAGGATCGATTTGCCCGGTTGCATTCGATGCGGCCGGCGAATACCTCATCTGCGGCGGCGACTGGAGCTACGGAACGAGAACCTTCAAAACCGGAAATTGGAAGGTGGCCGACCAAACGGATGGCGGCAGAGCGCAAGTGGTGATTCACCAAGGAAGAATTATTGAAAACAAGAAGTACGGTTTAAGGTCCCGGCTCATGGGGCAAACCAATCTGCTCTGGAAGGCTTCCTCTGGCTGTTCGTCGTTATCTGTCATGCCTTTTACCGATCCCGTTTCGGGCCAGAAAAGTTTTTGGAACCAGGACTGGTACGACGGTTTCGAGGTGTTCGATGCCTCCAATGGGAAATACGATGCCGGGGTCCAGGAATATTGGAAGCGGAAAGAGATCGGCGCTCCGGTGTTCAACGAAGGCGGCGCTCATGCCCTGCTTCCTCTTGGAACCGGGCAGCTCGAAATGATTCTTAAATCGGATCTGTATCCGCTGTTCGACTCGCGTTCAATGGCTCGGAAGGCAGGGAAGGCGGTCTATAATTCCGATGCTTCCATGGCGCTTATGAAATACGCAGGCGGGCTGGCGCTCATGAATCTGCGTGGCCCGCTCTCTCCACGGCCAATGGAAGAGTCCAAAAAACACTACGTTTCTCAAAACGGATTGGGCTTGTGGCCCTATTCATCTTGGACGACCGCCGCCCGTCAAATTCAAACAGCGGTGGATGTTGCCATTGCCGGCGATGAAGTGGTGCTGGACCGGGGCTTGTTCCAGATAAACAAATCGGTGTCCATCCGCGAGGCCATCGCATTGCGCGGCCGCTACGGGGCGGATTCCACCGTAATCGATGCCGGGGGAAGCTCGACCGTTGTTGAATTAAGAAGCGTTACCGATCCGTGCCGGATTGACGGCATCACTCTGACGGGAGGCAACGGATGGGGCGGCGGCATTGTTTGCCGCGATTGCCGCAATGTCGTGATTAGCGATTGCGTGATTTCCAACAATGCTGGTTCAACCGGAGGGGGAATCAATGTGGTTCGGGAATACGCCCTGAAAACCGGGATTTCGGACAACAGCCTGCGGGCGGATGGCAAGGCCGTTCCAAAGGATTTCGGCCTGATCGTTGTTTCGAATTGCTTGGTGCAAAGCAACTGCTCGGTGGGTAGCGGCGGTGGAATCAATTTTGATGGAAAAGAACACGTCAACGGCCGCCTTTTGATCATCGATTCGGATATTTCCGGCAATGTGTCCGGCAGTTCCGGCGGAGGAGCGGGGATTGGCAACCCAAGCGCCGGCGATCAGGTGGATGTGGCTGGATGTCGCATCATCGGAAACAAAGCCCAAAAAACGGGCGGCGCCGTTTTGGCGGCCGGCCGCGCAGGGGGCTGCACCGTCAGCAACACGGTCTTTTCCGGAAACAGCTCTGGCAAGGGCAAGGATGTTGTCGGCGCCAAGCTGATCGGCTGCACCTTCGAACCGTGAATATTGCTGGAGGGCGACGCTTCGTCGGAGCCCATTTGCGGGCGCGCTGGCTCGGACTGAGCCTCGCCCTCCAGGCCTTTTCAGGAGCTCGTAGTTTGAATATACGGCGCATCTATTGGAGTGCGACGGCTTGACGCCGCTTTCAAGATGAACCGAAGGCGCAGCGACAAAGCGGGTTGTTGTTGGGCGCGGGTGTTTGAACGCGCTGTCGAGCCAGCGCTCCGAAAACTTTCCCCAAAAGACACATATCCCGTGTAAGAAACTCCCCGTCCAATCGTATCTGTTGGTAGTGAGCGGTTGAATGCATTGGAGCGATGCTGAAGGAAACGAACAGAACGGAGGTAGTCATGTTTGGGTATCGTCTTGCAAAGAGCATCTTAATCACGGTTGTCAGTAGCGGAACTATTGCATTGGTTGCGTTTGGAACAGATGAGCCATTTGTGAAACTCAATAGTGACGGGGCGGCACAGGTGCAACTGGAATTCAGCGGCATTCTTGAATCCTCCACCAATCTTGTGTCGGGGCCGTGGTCTGAAGTTGCTCCGCAACCAACCAGTCCATGGATTCTTAGTCCAACTGACAACGGAATGTTTTTCCGGACATTCATGGAGATGTCGTTTCCATGCTCTGTGCCGAAAACCGGTCAGGTGACCAGCTATAGAACAGGCGATGACGGCGAGTATCAATCCGGCGTTGTCTGGCCCGATCCACGTTTTGCGGACAATGGGAATACCGTAATTGATAACCTGACCGGTTTGCAATGGATCAAGGATCCGCATGGGTTGAGTGGAAATGCTGAAGGGATGGTCTGGAGCAGTGCTCTTAATTTTTGCAACGACCTGGTCTATGACGGGCATGACGATTGGCGGTTGCCAAACATCAGGGAGATGGAAAGCCTGGTGCATAGTGGGAAAGGGGAATGGGGATGCTTTGCCTATGTGTGGCTGCTCAGCGATGCTACGCCCTTTTCGGGCACGATCTGGTTCGACTATTGGTCCAGCACAACCAGTGCAAGATGCTCGAATTCTGCGTGGATATTAAGCATGTATCTGGGAAGTGCATACAGTGGGGATCCGAAAACCTACTCTTGCTATGTGTGGCCGGTTCGGGGTGGATCGGATGGGGAGGCCGTGCCTGCGCCGTTGCCGAAAACCGGTCAAACCTACTGCTGCCTCACTGGCGATGACGGCGACTTGGAAAAAGGCCAAGATTGGCCTGAACCGCGTTTTGAGGACAACCTTGACGGAACGATTGCCGATAACCTGACCGGACTGGAGTGGATAAAGGCACCACATGATCTGAATGGCAACTCTGCGGGGATGGCTTGGGAGGATGCCATTGATTTATGCAACGATGTGGAGTTTGCCGGTCATTCGGACTGGCGATTACCCTCCAGAAGGGAGTTGATGAGTTTGGCGGACGCGGGTCGATATAGCCCGGCCTTGCCGAGTGGACACCCGTTTACTGGCATTTTAAATGACGAATATTGGTCGAGCACTTCAGTTGCGAGCTATACCAGCACAGCGTGGCGCGTGAGTATGTATTCCGGCTCCGTTTACCGCTTCTTCAAGTCTTCCCTGTATTACGCGTGGCCGGTGCGCGACCAGCAATAATGGGTGTGAGATTAGCTGATTGAATCGGCCCTCTACGGGTGCCAGACGCAGTTGGAGCAGCACCTCTGCCCCGTCTACAAGCGCGCGATCCAACGCCCACAAAAGCCATTGTTTCGGGACTCCGCGTTCCGTCCAGTTGCCACAACTGGATGTATACCCTGTCCACGCTCCAGCATTCGCATCTATCCGCGTTCATTAGCGGTTCTTTTCTCTTCTAGGAAACTTTTTCCAAAAAAAATCCCTTTCGCGTGTAAGAAACATAAAGGACGCGCGTATACGTGTTATATAGGGTAGCTGGTATGCAATGGCGGGAGAACCGCCTCCCCCGCCCGGAAAAAAGTAAGCTACAGGGAGAAAGTCATGTATAGGATCAATAACAGAAACAAAGCAGTGGTGGCTCTGGTTGCCGCAATGCTGGCGGTCTTTGCATCGCCCATGTTCGTTCAGGCTGTGACCTTAATCTATGGAACCACGTCAGGTACATGGACGCCTGCCGGGAATCCATATTTAGTTAGCGATTATACCGAAGTTCCATCCGGAAGTAGTTTGGTGATTGAGCCAGGAGTTGAGGTAGTCATGGGGCCGGATGTGGAATTGAGGGTGAATGGCACAATACAGGCCGTAGGGACGCATGAGAATCCTGTTGAATTTATGGGAGTCAACCCAACAAGCTATTGGGAAAGAATATACCTTTACCAGAATAACGGAAATGAATTTGGATATTGCAACTTTAACGATGCGAAGACGGGAGTCTATATTTATGTAACCTCTAATCGAGCCAAAACAATGGAAGTAAATATCTATAATTGTTCATTCAGCAATATCATTGACCATGCAATTTATGGTCTGGCATACGGAACACAAGACGATGGACGAGTGCACTTGAATGCGATGGTCAAGAACTGTGTATTTCAGGGAATTAACAATGGTTGCACATTCCGCGGAGAAGGGAGAAAAAATTATTATGCTGGATATGGATATGTGGATTCTGAAAACTCGGGTAATATTTTCAGCGACCTGACAGGTTCTGCAATTAGTTATACATCTGGGTCATATAGTGGTGGTGGGTCTCCGAAATCGATTAACAATGTTATTATAAACTGTGTACGTGGCATCGATATTCAAAGTAATGTTGATGCCGATGTTCTTAATAATATTTTGATTGGCTGCTCAAATGCTGTTTCCCGAGTTGGAACATCAAGTGATGATGTTAAGCGCAATTGTTTTTTTAATAACATAGATGATTTTGTGGGTTACGCAAATCCGCCATACGGCAATGTCATATGGAGCAACGACAACGGCGATCCCTGTGACCTTCTCTACAACATTTTCATGGATCCGGAGTTTGATCCGGGGAGCTTTGAACTGAGCGCTTCTTCGCCGTGCATCGATGCGGGCGATCCTTCGATTATTGATTATTATGATCCAATCCTGGGCGGAGAAACTTCGGACATGGGAGCGTTTGGCGGCGAAGAGCCGGGGGCTGGCGTAGAGCCATCACCACCGGTGATTGTTGCGCAACCACAAAGCACAACGGTGTTCCTTGGGCAGGATGTGACCTTTGCGGTAGAAGCGGTCGGATACGAGCTCTATTACAAGTGGTTTGGTCCCAGAGCGACAGACGCTGATACCAATTCTGTGCTGAACTTAGACGATGTCGGTTTTGTGGATGCGGGCAACTATTATTGCGCGGTGTCGAATGTGTATGACGTGGTCAACAGCTCCCTTGCCAACCTTCGGGTGACGGAGATTGGGTTGGATATTGCGATGCATGCTGGGCTGCACATGACCAACCTCAACGTTGGCACGACCTATTCCATTCAGTATGTGAATTCGTTGATGAACACGAACTGGATGGTGATAACCAACTTTGAGGCCGGGGCCGACAACGACGTCTGGTACGACTCGGAACCCGCCAACCAGCAGAGCAAGTTTTATCTGGTTCTTTCGTTGCCTTAGCCCTCTTTTTTAGCAAGAGCCTCTCCCTTTTGGGCGGGGCTCGTTTCCGTGTTTTCTGTAGCTGGGATCGTCGATCCCGGATGTTGCAAAACGGGGTCGCCGACCCCGTCTACAGTTGTGGGATCGTCGATCCCCCTGGCACCATGGCTCCTCTCTTCTTTCTGGTTTCAACTTTCAAGTTTCAGGTTTCACTCTCACCGGATCCCTCTTCCGACAGATTTTTTTAAAAAAGTTCCCGCAACGAATAAGATTCCGTTTTGGCGCCCGTACTATGTTTTTGAAAGGTGGGATAGAGAAGATGGCATGGAGAACGGTTAAGCGGGTTTTGAACAGATTGGACGCGGTTGCGCGCGGCTACTGCGAATGCAAGGGCGTTTTCTGGATCACGGATCAGGCCGGAAACCCGCTGAGTAATGTGCTGATAAGCTACCGGGTGGGGGACTCCGACTGGGTTTCCTGCGGGAACAGCCAAAGCGGGGCTGAGTGCCGGGAAAACTACATTCAATCCTCTTCCATTTTCTATCAAATGGGAGAGGCGGTGTTCTGGCGCTTCTCCATGCCGGGTTATGCCGATAAAATCATCACGCGCTATACCGCCGATATGGACTTTAACAAGGATTTAGATACGATCGTGCTTCGTAAAAAAGGCGGGGAGGCACCCATTGCTGCATATCCAATTGAAAGAGAGGTCGGGGATGCCGTCGAAGTATAAAGTAATGGCCTTTCACCGCTCCACCGGACTCTGGGATAGGCATAAACAAATTTCATTAAGCGCAGTCCTTGGATTCCGAGAAGCCTCCTTGGAAAAAGAAATCACCGATTGGCAGGAATCCTACAACGCCCAGTTCCGCAAGAGTCCCTACGAATTCGACTGGGACGCCTTCAACCAGCAAGGCCGCGAGCTGGCGGGCCACATCCAGTTCTATGCGCCCGAAGATGTCGAGATCCACTACGTCGAATCCGACGACCGCGACTTCTTCAACCCCGAAGACTGCGAAACCTTCAGCACCCGCCCGGCGCGGAAGGATTAGGGAGCCTTCTTCGTTTTTGCGGATTTGACAACTTATGCGGCAACTGTGCCACTTTTAATATGTTCAACTGGGATGGCAGGGTCAGTGGCGAGTTTGCAAGAATCGACAGTTCCGCTTTGTCTGGAGGATTGTTTTGGGATACTTCCGAGCTCTATACTACAGGCGAGCTTAGCGTGATTCCAGAGCCGGGAGCTCTTAGCTTAATGGTTGTTTTCGGTGGTGGTTTCTGGATTTTCCGGCGCAACTTCCCCGGCGTTTGAATAAAGCCTGCAGGCCGATTCTTTTTTTTCGGTTCAGGGTTTCCCATCCATTCATGAACCCTTCTCTACGCTCACTATTTTCTTCGAAAATTATCAATCGCCTACGCTCATGGCGTGTTATTCTGTTTAGAAATGTGGCATGGGCATCCTGCCCATGTTTCACGGGCAGGATGCCCGTACTACTTGGAGGAATGGAAATGGCTAAAGATGGCGAGGCGATGGAACGGTTGTTGGGGGTTATGCGGAAGCTGCGGGCGCCGGACGGGTGTCCGTGGGACCGGGAGCAGTCGCATGAGTCGCTGAAGTCGGACCTGATTGAAGAGGCGTATGAGGTGATCGACGCGATCGAAAGCGGTAATGCTTCCCATTTGGAGGAGGAGCTGGGCGATTTGCTGCTGCAGGTCGTGTTCCATAGCCAGATTTCAGCGGAGGCAGGCGAGTTTGAATTCCATCAGGTGGCCAACGGGATTTCCGACAAGCTGGTGCGCCGCCATCCGCATGTGTTCGGCGAAGTGCAGGTGGCCGACTCGGGCGAGGTGCTCCAAAACTGGGACGCGATCAAGAAGGTCGAGAAGCAGGGGGAGGGCGAAGCGCCTGCCTCGATTGTTGCCGGCATTCCGAAGCATTTGCCCGCACTGCAGAAAGCGCATCAAATCCAGAAGCGCGCCGCCCGCGCCGGATTTGACTGGGCGCACATTGACGATGTGTTCGACAAGCTCCACGAGGAGATTGAAGAAGTAAAAGAGGCGATCGGACGCAATCACGAAGAGGATATCCGCGACGAAATAGGCGATCTTTTGTTTTCCGTGGTCAATGTCAGCCGATTCCTCGGCCATAATCCGGAAGAGCTGCTGAACCACAACATTAAAAAGTTTGTCCGTCGTTTCCATCGGGTGGAAGACCAGGTTCATGCCACCGGCAAGGAATTCAAGCAATTCACCCTCGAAGAGTTGGATGCGTTCTGGGACGAGGCGAAGCGGGAGGAAACCTGAAACTTGAAACGGGAAATCTGAAAAATGGTGCCCTACTGATCCTTTCGATTTCAGGTTTCAAATTTCAAGTTTCCAGTTTCAAAGTCAAATAGTACTAATTTTGTTAAAAAAGGATTGCGCACGTCCGGCCTTCTGATACGGTGACTACTAATTAAGACCAAATAGGTCTGGTATCTAAGGAAGGTTAGCATGCTACGGATCACTAAAATTACGGACTACGGGTTTATCCTGTTGTCGCACATGGCCAATCAAGAGAAGAATTTGCTTCATAACGCGAAGGATCTTTCTGCGGCCATCGGCATTCCACTCCCGACCGTAAGCAAGGTGCTTAAAATTTTAACCCAAGGCGGCATTCTTAAATCGCATCAAGGCAGCAAGGGCGGTTATTCGCTATCGCGCCCGGCCAAGGATATCACGGCGGCTTCGATCATCGAAGCGGTTGAAGGGCCGGTGGCCATCACTGATTGCTCCAGCGCCGAGGGTTGCGAGCGAAACTGTCCGGTCAGCCCAAGCTGGCAGCAGGTCAACAGCGCGGTGATCAATACCCTGCAGGGATTGACCTTGGCCGACATGTCGAACTCCTAGTATTCCATTTCCTTTCACAAACGCAGTTTTAATCCATCTTTAAATAGTACCAATATAGGGTTTATATGAAAATTGAAGACGAAAAATCCTTCGATGAGCTGGGGGACAAGGAATACAAGTACGGTTTTGTGACCGATATTGAATCCGACAGCCTCCCTCCGGGATTGAACGAAGATATTGTCCGCGCCATTTCCAAGCGCAAGGACGAGCCGGAATGGCTGACGGATTGGCGGGTCAAGGCCTATCACCATTGGACGACGCTCGAAGAGCCGACGTGGGCCAAGGTGGAGTTTCCGCCGATCGACTACCAGGCGCTGAGCTACTATTCCGCACCGAAGCAAAAAATCGACGCTCCAAAGAGTCTCGACGAAATTGATCCGGAGCTGCTCGAAACCTACAAGAAGCTGGGCATACCGCTGCATGAGCAAGAGGTGTTTGCCGGCGTGGTTGCCGTTGATGCCGTGTTTGACTCGGTTTCGGTGGCGACAACCTTCAAGGGCAAGCTGGAAGAGATGGGCATCATTTTCGGCTCCTTCTCCGACGCGGTGAAGGAGCATCCCGAGCTGGTGAAAAAATATCTTGGCTCGGTGGTTCCTTATAAGGACAACTATTATGCCACGCTCAACTCGGCGGTCTTTTCCGACGGCTCGTTCTGCTATGTCCCGCCGGGCGTCCGCTGCCCGATGGAGCTTTCCACTTATTTCCGCATCAACGCGGCCAACACCGGCCAGTTCGAGCGCACGCTGCTGATTGCCGACGAGGGCGCCTACGTCAGCTACCTCGAAGGCTGCACCGCTCCGCAACGCGATGAAAACCAGCTGCATGCCGCGGTGGTCGAGCTGGTGGCGCATAAGGATGCGCAGATCAAGTATTCCACCGTCCAAAACTGGTATCCCGGCGACAAGGACGGCAAGGGCGGCATCTACAACTTTGTGACCAAGCGCGGACATTGCCGCGGCGACAACTCCAAGATTTCGTGGACGCAGGTTGAGACCGGCTCCGCGATCACCTGGAAATATCCGAGCTGCATCCTCAAGGGCGACAACTCGGTCGGCGAGTTTTATTCCGTGGCCGTCACCAACAACATGCAGCAGGCCGACACCGGCACCAAGATGATTCACATCGGGAAAAACACCTCGAGCACGATCATCAGCAAGGGCATTTCGGCCGGCAAGGCGCAGAACAGCTACCGCGGGATGGTGAAGGTGGTGGAGACCGCCGAAAACGCGCGCAACTTTTCGCAGTGCGACTCGATGCTCATCGGCGATCAATGCGGAGCGCATACGTTCCCGTACATCGACGTCAGCAACCCGACCGCACAGGTGGAGCACGAAGCGACCACCACGAAGATTGGCGAGGACCAGATTTTTTACTGCAACCAGCGCGGGCTGGATACGGAAGAGGCGGTCACGATGATCGTGAACGGCTTCTGCAAGGAAGTCTTCCGCGAGTTGCCGATGGAGTTTGCGGTGGAAGCGCAAAAGCTGCTCGGAATCAGTCTGGAAGGATCGGTTGGATAATGAAGTAACAGAATGATTATGACAGAATAATTTTCTGATCATGCGGATAGTGGAAGCAATCATTCTGTCCTAATTATTCTGTAAAATGAATTTGGAGAAAAAATATGGCATTACTAGAAATCAAAGACCTGCACGCGAGTGTGGCGGATAAGCCGATCCTGAAGGGGATCAACCTGACCATCAAACCCGGCGAAGTGCATGCCCTCATGGGTCCCAACGGTTCCGGCAAGAGCACGCTTTCCAATGTTTTGGCAGGCAACGAAGCCTACGTGAAGACGAGGGGGCAGGTGCTGTTCAACGGAGTGGACATCGACGATCTAGCCGCACATGAGCGCGCTTGCGCCGGCATGTTCCTTGCGTTCCAGTATCCGGTGGAAATCGCCGGCATCAGCAACATGTATTTCCTGAAGGCGGCGGTCAACGCCGTCCGCAAATACCAAGGCAGGGATCAGCTGGATGCTATGGATTTCCTCGATCTGATTGAGGAAAAGAAAAAGGTGGTCACCATTCGCGACGACCTCTTGGAGCGTGCGGTTAACTCCGGTTTTTCGGGCGGCGAAAAAAAGCGCAACGAAATTTTCCAGATGGCGATGCTGGAGCCGAAGCTGGGCATTCTCGACGAAACCGACTCCGGCCTCGACATCGACGCATTGCGGGTTGTTGCAGACGGCGTGAATGCGCTGCGCAACGAAGAGCGCGGTTTCCTGGTGATCACGCACTATCAGCGCCTGCTCGACTATATTGTTCCCGACCATGTTCATGTGCTGGTTGACGGGCAGATCGTTAAGTCCGGTGGGAAAGAACTGGCGCTTGAACTCGAAGACGAAGGCTACACCTCTTGGGATAGCGAATAAGGTCCCTAGTGAATTTCGAATATCGAACAAGGAAATCCGAATGCTGAAGGAATTGAGAAAAAAGGCCGAAGCCGACTTTAAGGCGAACGGCTTTCCGAGCACCAAGGAAGAGCTGTGGCGCTTCACCGATGTTTCGCGGGTGGCGAATGCCGAGTTTTCCAATGAGTGGAAAGAGGCTTCGGTCGACTTCCAGCCGCTGGATAAAATCGTGGTGGTTTTTGAAAACGGAAAGCTGTCGCGCGAAAAATCAAATTTTGGCGATTTGCCGAAGGGCGTTTGCATCGGCTCCATCATGGATCTGGTTGATCCAAGGATTGGAAGTTTGGCGGATGCGCAAAGCGCGTTTGTTTCGGCGAACACCGCGTACTTTACTGACGGGGCATTTATCGAAGTGACTGACGGCGTTGAAGTGGATACGCCGATTCACCTGGTTTATCTGGCCGACGCCGATGGCGCGGCGTTCCATATGCGCAACTTTATTTCTGCTGGCGTGGGTTCAAAGGTCACTGTGGTGGAGGAATACATCGGCGAGACTGAAAAAAACTATTGGACCAATGCGGTCACGGAAGTGTTTGTGGCGGACCGCGGTTCGGTCGACCACTACAAGGTGCAGCGCGAGAGCGCGGCCTCGTTTCATTTCCAAACCTTGGAAGCGCATGTCGGCGCCGATGCCGTGTTCAGCAACCATGCGGTGACGTTTGGCTCCGCGCTGGGGCGCAACGATATTCGCGGCAAGCTGACGGGCGAGGGCGGCGAAGCCATCTGCAACGGCATCTACTTGCTCAAGGACAAGCAGCATTTTGATACGCACATGTTCATGGATCATGCTGTGCCGAAGTGCAACAGCCACGAGATGTATAAAGGCATTCTCGACGACAAGGCGCGCGCGGTGTTCTGCGGTCGCATTCTGGTTCAGAAGGATGCGCAGGAAACGGATGCCATCCAGTTTAACGGCAACCTGCTGCTGAGCCGCGGAGCGAAGGTGAATACGCTGCCGCAGCTCGAAATTTATGCCGACGATGTTAAATGCACCCACGGCGCTACGATTGGCGAGCTGGATGACGTTGAGCTGTATTATTTGCAGACGCGCGGCATCGACCCTGTGAAGGGCCACGCCATGCTGACCTTTGCTTTTGCCAACGAGGTGCTTGATGAAGTGAAGTGCAAAGTGGTCAAGATCAAGATCGAGGATTTGGTGCATGCCTGGCTGGAGAAAGTTTCTGCATGAACAACACTGCACAGTATGACGTAGTGTCGATCCGGAACGACTTTCCCATTCTGGGAAAGCAGATTCATGGAAAGCCGCTCGTTTATCTGGACAATGCGGCCTCGAGCCAGCATCCGGTTCAAGTGATTGATGCCATAAAAGAGCTCTACGAATCGGGCTACTCCAACATTCACCGGGGTGTGCATCAGTTGAGCCAGGATGCAACCAAGGCTTATGAGGACGCGCGCGCTTCCGTGCGCGGCTTCATCAATGCCGACTGCATGCATGAAGTGCTCTTTACCAGCGGCACCACCGACGCGATCAACCTCGTGGCGCAGAGCTATGCACGGCCGTTGCTGCAAAAGGGCGATGAAATTTTAATCACCCACATGGAGCACCACTCCAACATCGTTCCGTGGCAGATGGTTTGCGAGCAGACCGGCGCCGAGTTGAAGGTGGTTCCGATCTCGGACAAGGGCGAGTTGGAGATGGACCGCTTTGCCGAACTGCTGAGCGAGCGCACCAAGCTGGTTTCGGTGGTGCATGTTTCCAATGCGCTCGGTTCGGTGAATCCGATCAAGACGATCATTGATGCCGCGCACGCCAAGGGCGTTCCTGTGCTGGTTGACGGCGCGCAGTCCGTGCCGCACATTCCGGTTGACGTCCAGGCATTGGATTGCGACTTCTATGCTTTTTCTGGCCACAAACTTTATGGCCCGACCGGCATCGGCGTGCTTTACGGGAAAGAAAAATTGCTCAATGCCATGCCGCCTTACCGGGGCGGGGGCGACATGATTCTGTCGGTCAGCTTCGAGGGCACAACCTACAACACGCTGCCGTATAAGTTTGAAGCAGGCACGCCGAACATTGCCGGAGCAATCGGACTCGGCGCCGCCATTGAATATGTGCAGAAGATCGGGCTCAGCGCCATTGCGGCGCATGAGCACGGCTTGCTTGAATATGCAACAATGGAGCTGAAGCAAATTGACGGCTTGCGGATCATCGGCGAGGCCGACCAAAAGGCCGGTCTGGTTTCGTTCGTCCTTGATACGGTGCATCCGCACGACATCGGCACGATGCTCGATGCCGAAGGCGTCGCCATCCGCACCGGACACCACTGCGCGCAGCCGGTCATGGAGCGCTACAAGATTCCGGCCACTGCACGCGCCTCGTTTGGGATGTACAATACTTTTCAGGAAATCGACGTGTTGGCCAAGGCCATCGATAAAACCATAGGAATGTTTGCTTAATGGAAAATCTACGCGAGCTGTATCAAGAGGTCATTCTCGACCATAACAAAAACCCCCGCAACTTCCGGAAGATGGAAGCCCCCGACGGGTTTGCCCACGGCGACAACCCGCTGTGCGGCGACCAGATCGATGTCTATCTGGTTGTGAAAGACGGAGTGGTGGACGATGTGTCGTTCGACGGAAACGGCTGCGCCATCTGCACTGCCTCGGCTTCGATGATGACCATCGCGCTCAAGGGCAAGACTGAGGCAGAGGCCACTGCGCTGTTTGACAGCTTCCACCATGCGTTGACCGAAGACAAGCCGTACCCGGAAGACGTCCCGCTGGGTAAGTTGAAGGTGCTCGCCGGTGTGAAGGATTATCCGGTGCGCGTCAAATGCGCGACCCTCGCCTGGCACACCTTCGACGCCGCACTGAAAAAACTGCAAGGCAACATTTCTACGGAATGATATAGGCAGAATAATTTAGTGGCAGAATAATTTTCACGACTCACGACTAACGGATCACGACCTATGTTTGGAAAAAAGAAAAAAGAACGCACCCCGCTGAAAGAAGCGAATGAAGAACTGTTTTTGAAGGTGGTCCGTTCGCTGCGGATGGTGTTCGACCCGGAGATTCCGGTGAATGTCTACGACCTCGGCTTGATCTATAAAATTGAGATCGACGAAGACAACAAGGTCTATCTGCAAATCACGTTGACCACGCCGAACTGTCCTGAGGCCGAGCGGATTCCGGGCAACATCCAGCGCGCTGTGCAGGAAACCGAAGGCGTTGAGGATGTTGATATCGAACTCGTTTTTGATCCGCCTTGGAGTCGCGAAAGCATGTCCACCGCCGCGCTGTTGGCGCTGGGATTGATTTAGGCAGAATAATTGAGTGGCAGAATGATTTTTCCATCCAGTCGGCACGAAAATCATTCTGCCCAACAAATAGGTTTGAGAGGAAAACATGGTTACTGAAGAAATTATTTTAAAAGAACTAAGCAAAATCATCGACCCCGACTTTCAGCGAGACATTGTCTCGCTCGGGTTTGTGCAGGACATGGTCATCGATGGCGCAACGGTTTCGTTCACGATCGAGCTCACCACGCCGGCCTGCCCGCTGAGCCCGGTTTTTCAAAAGCAGGCGATTGATCTGGTCGGCGATATTGACGGCGTTGAAACGGTGCTGGTCAATATGACCGCCCGCAAGCGCGAAGACCGCCAGCTGACGGCCGAGGACAGCGGACTGAAGGATGTAAAATATATTTTGGCAGTCAGCTCGTGCAAGGGCGGGGTGGGCAAGTCCACTGTAGCGGCCATGCTGGCCAAGACGCTAGGCGCACGCGGCGTCAAGGTGGGTCTGCTGGACGCGGACATCTACGGCCCGTCGATCCCCACGCTGTTCAATCTCCATGAACCGGGCGTGCGTGCGACCGCTGAGAACCAATTTATTCCCCAGGAAGCCGAAGGCGTAAAGCTGATGTCGTTCGGGTTTCTGATGGGCGATGGCCCGGCGGTGCTGCGCGGACCGATGGTTGCGCAATACACGCAGCAGCTGTTGCACGGCGTCGTTTGGGGCGAGCTGGACTATCTGATCATCGACATGCCTCCCGGCACGGGCGATATTCAGTTGACCATTTCCCAGTCGGTGCAGATCGACGCTTCCGTTATTGTGACCACGCCGCACCAGCTTTCGCTGACGGATGTGCGCAAGGGCATCATGATGTTCGACAAGGTGAATGTGCCCGTCCTCGGCGTCGTGGAAAACATGGCCTACTTTATTTGCGACGGATGCGACAAGAAGCACTACATCTTCGGCGAGGCCGGTGGAAAGACGCTGGAAGAACGTTTCGGGCTGGAGACGATCGCGGAACTTCCGATGACGGGAAGCCTGAGCGGCTCGTTGGACGCGTTGGATGGCAGCGAAATTGCCAACGAGACGACTGACATCATTATCCGCACGCTCGGCAAAAAGGTGCTCGAAAAGGTAGAACGGCCGGAGGTTGTGCATGATGCCAAGACCATCACGCTGACTTGGCCGGACGGCGAAACCTCGACCGTTTCCAACACGGCGCTTCGCCGCGCCTGCAGCTGCGCGCTGTGCGTGGACGAAATGACCCGTGCGCCGCTCCTCGATCCGAAGAGCATACCGATGGACATCCATGCGGAAAAGGTCGGCATCATCGGCAACTATGCGATCATGGTTGATTGGTCGGACGGGCACAACACCGGCTTCTTCCCGTACTCCACCATCCGCGAGCTGGCCAAGGGGCCCGAAACGGCCGGATGCGGATCGGAAGCGTGCGGTTGCAAGTGATCGTTTCGGTGAATTGTTGATTTGAAGGATTCCAACCTTCCAACTCTTGGACGTTTGGACTACCTTCTGCTCCCATGAACATTATCGATAAACTTGAAAAACGCTTCGGCTCTTGGGCGATCCCGAACCTAGCCATCTATCTAATTGCCATTCAGGCGATCGGCGTCGTGCTGCTGATGGGGGGCTATGCCAAGGAGGTCGATCTCATTCTTCATGGAAGCTCGGTGGTGGACCGCGGCGAATGGTGGCGGTTGCTGTCATTCATGATGATGCCCAAAACGCTGAGTCCGATCTGGCTGTTTTTCGCTTTTTATATTTTTTATCTCATGGGCCATGCATTGGAAGAGCGCTGGGGCGCCTTCCACTTCAACCTGTTCATTTTGTGCGGCTATCTGCTGACCGTTCTCATGGCCTTCATCAGTCCTGGAGCCATCATCACCAACACCTATTTCCTCGGTTGCGTTTTTATGGCCTTTGCCACGCTTTTTCCAAATGTGGAGTTCCGCCTCTTTTTTATTCTCCCTGTCAAAGTGAAGTGGCTGGGGTGGTTGACGGTAGGGGCTTATGTTTTGACTCTCTTTTCGGGGGATGCGGGAAGCCGTTTATGCGTGTTGGCGGCTTTCATTAACTATGGCCTCTTCTTCGGCAAGGCCCTTGTCAACAGCTTCAAGGCCGGGAAACGGCGCAAAGCCTTTCAGAGCGAGCAGGCGGTGGAGGCGGATCAGCCCCGCCATGTTTGCGCCGAGTGCGGCGCAACCGACAAGAGCGATCCGGCCTTAGACTTCCGCTACTGCTCCACTTGCGCCCAATGCTTCTGCGAAAAGCACATTTCCAGCCACGAACATACCTAATACTCAATCAGGAAATTGGTGTTCTTAACACAGATTTTGAACAGAAGAGCGCAAAGAGCGCAAAGTCTGGCTTGAAGAAACCCATCGCGATCTTTTGCCTTTTTCGCTTGTGAAAGAGTCGCGACATCTTAGAATCCCCAGTATGAAAAGGGGCGACTCCGAACAGCCAGCTGATGTTTCCATTGCTCAGACCGCCGGGCAGGTTGACGTTGTGCTGTGTGGGCGCCTGGATCTGGCATCGGCGCCGGGTGTCTGGAAAAAAACCAATGCGGTGTTTAAATCCGCTGCGCCTCGTTCCATTAAGATTGATGCAGAAGGCCTGTCCTATTGCGACGGGGCGGGCATTTCGATTCTACTCAACCTCAAGCGTGTGGCTGCCCGTTTAAATATTCATTTTGAGTTGGCCGGTTTGGCCCGCGACTATGAAAAACTGCTGGCGCTCTATCCGTTGGAAAAGCTGGCCGATGCAGAACCTGCCCTTCCTAAAAGTAGCCGCGTCTTTGTGGAAGAGGTCGGCAAGGCGACCTCGAATTTTTTTGGGATGCTTCGCGACCAGATTGCTTTCATTGGCGAACTGAGCTTCGTTTTATTCAAGACGCTCCTGCATCCGAAAACCCTGCGGATCAAGGATCTGCTGATCACCGCCGACGCCAGCGGCGTGCGTGCGCTTCCGATCATTGGAATCATGGGGGTGCTGGTGGGGCTGATCATGGCCTTTCAGGGCGCGGTGCTGATGGCGCAGTTCGGTGCTGAAATCTACATCGCCGATTTTGTGGGTAAGTCGGTGACCCGCGAGCTGGGGCCTTTGATTACGGCGATCCTTGTGGCGGGCCGCACCGGTTCCGCATTTGCAGCGGAATTGGGCACGATGAAAGTCAACGAAGAGATTGATGCGTTTACGACCATGGGGCTCGACCCCGTTCGCTTCCTCGTGGTGCCGCGCGTTATTGCCGCAACGTTGATGACGCCGCTGCTGACGATCTACGCGAATCTGGCCGGCATCGCGGGCGGGGCCATCGTGATGACGGGCATCGGCTATCCGTTGGTGACGTATGTGAACCGCCTGACCAGCGTGGTGACCTCGATGGATGTTATTGGGGGGCTGGCCAAGTCGCTCGCATTCGGATTGATCGTGGCGGCGTCGGGGTGCTTGTGCGGGCTCCGAACCGGGCAGGGGGCCAGTGCGGTCGGCAACTCGGCCACCCGCGCGGTGGTCAGTTCGATTCTTCTGATTATTTTGGCGGACGGTCTGTTTGCCGTGCTCTTTTACTTTCTTGGAATTTAAATGTCTGAATCCGATCCCATCATTAAAGTTGAAAACATGACGGCGCGCTATGGCGATCGGCTGGTGCTTGATTCGCTTACTTTCAACGTGGAGCGCGGCGAGATTTTTGTGATTCTGGGCGGATCCGGCTGCGGGAAATCGACGTTGCTGAAACATATGATCGGGCTTTACCCTCCGGCGTCCGGCGACATTAAGATCGGCGGTTCCAGCGTAGTGAATTCGCATGGCGCAGAGCGCGACGAGGTGATTCGCCGTTTCGGCGTTATGTACCAGAGCGGGGCGTTGTTTGGTTCGATGAACTTGCTGGAAAACGTCTGCCTGCCTTTGGAGGAGTTCACCGATCTCAAGGAAGATGCCCGCGAATTGATTGCCCGCATGAAGCTGAGCCTGGTGGGGTTGGCCGATTACACGCACCACATGCCGGCTGAAATCAGCGGGGGCATGATGAAGCGCGCGGCGATTGCACGGGCCATGGCGCTGGAACCGCAAATCCTGTTTTTGGACGAGCCGTCGGCGGGGCTCGATCCGATCACCGCGGACGAACTCGATGAGCTGATCATCGATCTCTCGCGTACCTTGAATATTACTTTTGTCATCGTTACGCATGAGCTTCCGAGCATCTATAAAATCGCCGACCGCGTAATTATGCTGGATGCGAAGACCAAGAAGATCATTGCCGACGGGAAACCGGCGGAGCTGAGAGACACCTCGGACAATCCCTGGGTGCGCAATTTTTTTAACCGGAAGGGCCAAGCGGCGGGGACGGATGAATGAGACATGCACCTTCTGCATCGCTGATGGGAGAAAACTATGAGTAGCAAACCGCATTATTTTGCAATCGGGCTTTTCGTTCTAGCCGGTTTGGCACTGGGCGTTCTGGGCATCGTTGCATTCAGCTCGGACGCACTTCGGGCACCGACCTGTTTTCTGGAAACCTACCTGGACGAATCGATTCAGGGGGTTGACGTGGGTACCCCGTTTAAGTTTCGCGGGGTGAAGATCGGCAATGTCCACGAGATTAAGCTGACGTCCGAGGTGTATGAGACTGAGCATTTGTATGTAATGATCCGCGTTGCAATCGATGAGGCGGCGGTGAGAAGCGATCCGCAGATATTGGTTGACGGAATAGCCATGCAGGTGACACAGGGCCTCCGGGTCAAGCTGGTGCCTCAAGGGATCACCGGACTCTCTTTTCTTGAGGCTGATTTTGTTGAAGAGGGACTGGCTGATACGTTGCCCGTCGATTGGACGCCTCAGTATACCTACATTCCTTCTGTGCCTTCGATGATGTCCCTGATCAGCCGATCGCTGGAGCGTATAACCGCGCAGATTAACTCGCTCGATATCGTTGGGATCGGCGATAATGTTGAAACAATTACCAGCAACCTGAATTTGGCCGTCGAGCACATTGGACGCGTGGCCCTCGATGTGGCGGGGGTCTCTGATGAAGTGATGGAAAATGCCCGAGCCGCCTCGTCACAGCTCCCAGTAGCCGCTTCAAATCTTACGGCCATGGTTTCTGATATGCAGAAAGTTGTGGAGGGTTCGGGGGGCGAGGTTGAGCAGATCATGGCCAATGTGCGCTACATCACCGAAGAAACCCGTGAGTTGATCCGCATGCTTAAGCGCTCGCCGGGCATGCTGTTCACCAAACCGCCGGAAGATAAATTCAACCACTAAGAGGGTAGACGTATGAAGACAGGAAACAGAGTTGTTTTGGTGGTCGCCTTCGGGGCCATGCTGGCCACATCCGGGTGCATGAAGCTGTGGCAGAAGTCGATCGATGTGAAAACCTATATGCTCGAAGCGCCGCGCGAGCTGCAACTTCAGGAAAAGCCGCTGGCCGGCAAGTTGTGGATTGATTCCGTCAGTGTGCTGCCTCCGTACAATGTGCGCAATTTTGTGCTGCGGGAGAGTGATGTGCAGTTTGGCCACAGCTATTACAGCGAGCTGCTGCTTTCGCCCTCTGAAAATTTCCGCAACGCTTTGTTTCTGTGGTTTTCGGATAGCGGCGTGTTCGAGAATGTTTCCATCGTGAACCGAAGCGGCATGACCCATCGCCTGACGGTCTCGGTGGTGAAGTTTTATTCAGACCGGTCGATAGCAGATGAAAAAGCCGTGCTGGCTATCAAAGCCACCTTGTTCGACGAAGAAGCGAAAGGCCTGCGGGTACTGTTTTCGAAGGAATATATTCAGCAGGTCACGGTTGGCGAAGGCGCTGCGGGGGATTTGATCCGCGCCTACAACAAGGCGCTGGTGAATATTCTGTCCGATTGCGAAGGCGATATGATCGAAGCGCTGCATCATTGATCTCATGTTAAGACTGCTTTTGTTCGATGTATTCAGGTTGAACGCGTCATTTGGGCATCAAAAAGAATTTTAGAGGATGATGTGCAGGTAAATGAAGGATGAGCATGGAAATGAAAAACCCGGAAGCAGTGGCTTCTGAAAGGAGATCAGATACATGAATAATAATGACCGACTGAAACGTTTTACCGTCCCAGTGATGGCGGCGGTGACGGCCAGTATTCTTATGAGTACGGGTTGCATGGGCCATATGGGCCTCACTCAAAAGGTGAAAAAGGGAAACTTGAGCGTCACGGAAAACCGGTGGGGACGCGAAGGTGTCTTTCTCGGTTTCCAGATATTCTGGGTTTACCGAGTTTCCACGCTGCTTGACTTGATCGTCTTCAACTCGATCGAGTTCTGGTCGGGGGATAACCCGCTGACTGACCAGCCCGCACTGGTGAACATCTCACAAGAAACGCTGGATAAGGTGTTTGGAGAAAAGTCGGTCGACATGGCCCAGATTGAGCGCATCAACGAGACCGAGGCGAAAATGTACATGGCTTTCTCCAATGGCGACAAGATGACGTTTGATGTTGTCCGTTCGGATGCCGTATACACCGTGAGCTATCAGGGACGGGAGTTCTATACGGGTCAAATCAACGATGCCGCCGGTTTGGTAAAGGAAGAGGTGTAAACCATGAAAATTAAAACGATATCAGGAGTGTTGGCTGCAATGATGTTCAGTGGCTGCATGGGGCATAATGCGCTGACCCAAAAAGTGATTAAGTGGAACCTTGAGACCGCGGAAAGCCGCTGGGGCCGGGAAGGAATCTTCGTTGGCTTGTGGATTACGCTGGTTTATCCGGTCTGCGCTGTTCTCGACCTGCTTGTCTTTAACTCGATCGAATTCTGGTCGGGGGAAAACAACTTGAACGGCAAAAGCCCGGTTGTTGATATGCCGAAGTCGGAAGTCCAAAAGCTGGGACTCCATCAGGTGGATTGTGCACGGGTTGAACGCCTGACCGATACCACTGCGAATCTCTACATTGATTTCGAAAATGGCGATTCCGCCACGTTCGACGTGATTCGCACGGGCTCAAGCTATGCCGTCAGCTATCGCGGTGTAGAGTTCTATCAAGGCACAGTAAGCGACAGCTGATCATTCACCAGCAGTTGTTGTTCAAAGGCTCTCCTGCGGGGGAGCCTTTTTCTTTGGTGCGCCCGGCAGGGCGCATTCATTTGGGGGTGAAAGTCCCTTACGGACCCGACAGGGGGAACCGTTAGCTTAACATCAACTGCGTAATCGCGAGGTTGCGTGGGGAGGAAGATGCAGGCAAAGCACTGGCCTGACGAACAGAAATCGCATATGAGGCAACCCATGACAACATACGCCGGGAGTGGATGGTTGAACCATCGACGAAACGGCAAGCCTGCTCCAGCAACATTGGAAAGAGATCAAAAAGCGTCTGCTGGATGGGATGTATCAGCCGCAACCGGTGCAGCGGGTTGAAATCCCGAAGCCGGGCAGAGGGGTGCGAAAGCAGGGAGTGCAGTCCGGTACTGATATAGGTTGTCACTTTGGAAAGGAGAATATCCGAAATGATTATGATTGGTTGCAGCAATTTGTTTCGGTGTTCCAGGCGATGGATGCCGATGAACCGGGAGAGGCTGCCAGCCGGCTCTTGGTTCCACGCCTAGGCAGAGAACGGGTGTATGCGGTTGATTGTCCCGCCGGATGCAAGGATGCCAACGACTGCATGCTGAACGGCCACGGACTGGACTGGTGCATCGAGCATGCCCGGAAACTTGATCCGGAAGAATTACGGCGGGCCGGCGAATTCAGGGATCACGTGTGGGAGCGGTTTTATCCGCCGGACGGCCAGGAGCTTGCCGGCGACGAGTTGCCGTGGCCGATTGGCAAATTTCGTTTGCGTTCGAGCGAGTTGACGATTGTTCACGACTATAACGGGCATGGCAAGTCAATCGCCTTGGGGCAATGCTTGCTGCATTTGGCCAAACAGGGACGGCGCTCCCGACAGTAATGGTATGTTGGTTGAAAGCATTCGGAAACTAAATGGTCTAGGGGAGGGAGAACTGATATTAGGCGGCAGAAGATACTGATTCCTGTTGCAGAATAATCGGCTGGTATGCCTCCGAGAAAAGAAGTTATTTTAAATTGTAGAATGTTTTCCGAACTTCTACTGGCTCAACCATATTTTGTTACGGTTTTTGTTGCGTCTCCCTTTGTCTCTTTATGTATCTGCCTGTAACAGCACATTGTGAAACCCCTGTAAAAGATTGACAGTTAATGATTAACGTAAGAATATATCTGGGTTTGTAATCCGTTGGTCGTCAGTTCGACTCTGACCGCCGGCTCCATTTTTAAGGCTTTTGATTACTTGTTGGTCAGGAGCCTTTTTTGGTTTTGGGGCAATGATGGGCGGATGAATCGACTGTCAGGCCCAAGCACAGCTCCTCCAGTACACGCCAGCCTCACATTCGTGTCTGCCACCAAATTATCCTGTCTGATTCGCTGCGGGTCGGAGCACGCTTTTATGGGTTCAGCTTTTGGTACGCGACGAATAAAACCTTGCCGTGCTCGAGCAGGGCGGGGGGCGTCAGGTGGGTGGCGTCCGCTTTTTCGAGTCCGAGCATCGAGGTGAATTCTGCGTTGGCATGGGTGGCGGCATAGTCCTTGTGATGTTCAAGAATGGCCGTGTTTGCCGCCGTTGCCTTATGTTGTTCATCGATGCCGAGAATGATCGGGAAGCCGGTTTCGCCGGTCGCCTTTTCAACAGATTTAATTAGGGCATTAAACGCTGCGGCATATTTCCCCCGGTCGCCGTTGCGGGAATCGGACTCGCCTTGAATCCAGACAAAGGCGCCGACGTGCACGGTGTCGCCGTTGTCTTTCATCAGCTGAAGGGCGCGACCCAGGTGCTTTAGCATTCCATCGGTCAGTTTGCCGTCGCCTTCGCTCTGCCAGGCGCCGCACAGGCTGGTGGCGCCTCTGCTATATTTGAAGACTGCGGGGTGATGCTTGGCTTTATAGACCTCGCGAGCAAGCTGGATTTCCGGACCAAAGTGGCCGGCGGGGAAGCGGCCCTTTTGCGGGCCGAGGGTTTCCCAGTCGTTCGATTTATTTTCTATGGCATTCTCACCTTTGCCTTCGGGGTAGACATAATAAAACGGAATGTTGGAATCGACCTTCGGGTTGGCGACGAGCTCTGCCGCATTGCCTTTCCATCCCTGTGCGTTGGACTGGCCGGCCACAATAATGAGTTCATATCCTTTTGCTTCGGCTCCACGTTGGAATCCGAACAACAGGGTGGTCAGTGCGAGGATAAGGTGATATCGAAATGGATTCATATTTTACTCCTAATGGTGGTTCGTATGGTTTTGAGCGCGCGCACGAGGCCGTTTCCGGTGCGTGTGTTTTTCCCTTTTGGGGACTATTTCTTTTTTCTGGCGGACGTTGGATCATAATCCGGATTGGGGATCATGCGGGGGGCATCGGTGTCGTCGAGCCATTTGAGGGCGCGGACGGTGAAATCCTGAACCATCTCCGGATGCTGTGCCGCCAGATCCTTGCGTTCGCCGATATCGTCGGCGGTGTTGTAGAGCTCGCTGGTTTCGGTTTCGATCAGGTAGATAAACTTCCAGTCGCCGCGACGGGTCACGACACAGGGGCGGTTAAAGGCGGAGTAAAACGGCAGATACCAGAAGAGGTCGCGCTCGCCGGCGTCGTCGGAGGGCTTTTCAAGCAGCGGCAGGAGATTAAGGCCGTCGAGCGGCTGCGGGGGCTTCGGCGCGCCGGCCAGCGCGCGTAAGGTTTCGTAGAGATCGACGTTGATAATGTTCTGCTTGCTGACGGTGTTTGCCGGAATTTTGCCCGGCCAGCGGAAGATGTAGGGCACGCGCATGCCGCCTTCAAACTCCATGCCCTTGGTGCCTCGCAGCGGATAGTTGCTGGTGTTTTCATCGCGCTTGCCGTCCTCGGGATAGCCGAGACCTCCGTTGTCGGAGGTGAAGACCACAAAGGTTTCGTCTTCGATGCCCAGTTTTTCAAGGGTGTCCAAGATGCGGCCGATGGAGTCGTCGAGCGCTTTCGTCATCGCCGCCGCGATGGGGCTTTTCTGGTGCTCTCCCTTGGGCTTGTTTTGGAAATATTTCAGGTATTCAGGTTTGGTTTCAAACGGGCCGTGGACGAGGAAGTCGGGATAGTAGAGGAAAAAGGGTTTCCCGGACCGGTGGCTTTCTTTGATGAATTTGACGGCGTTGTCGCAAAGGAAGTCGCTGAGGTATTGATCGGGGTCGTGTTCCATGGGCGGGGTGGTTGTGAAGTTGTAGTGTTTGCCGGCGCTCTCAATGGCCTGGTCAAATCCGCGATTCGATGGGCTCTGATCGGCTTTGCCCAAGTGCCATTTTCCGAACATGCCGGTGGTGTAGCCCGCCTTTTTGAGCGTTTCAGCCAAGGTGAGCACCTCGTTGTTCAGTGTATGGGGAAGCTTTGGCTGCAAGAGTTGAAAGCGGTCCAGATTTCCTTTGGCTTTCAGCTGCTTGTCCTGATAGTGGCTGACGCTGTAGATGCCGTGCCGGCCGACATACTGACCGCTCATGATGCAGGCGCGCGAGGGGGCGCAGTTGACCGCCGTGGCATAGCCGTTGACGAAGCGCATCCCCTGGCCGGCTAATTTGTCAATGTTCGGCGTTTCGTAGAATTCGCTGCCGAAGCATCCGAGATTGGGCCAGCCGAGATCGTCGGCGAGGAGAAAAACAATGTTCGGCTGTTTTCTAGCCCGAACAACTAGACTGCCGAGCAACAGCAGGGCGATGATGGTGAGGGATAATTTTTTTTTCATGTGGGGTCGTCTCCGTTTGAATTGCCTTATTGCTTAAATTATTTCACGAGTCGTTCGCAATACGGTAGGTCGCGACAGGCGCGGATTTCAAAGGAACCAGCAAGACGCTTTCGCCCTTTTTCAGGTCGATCGCATAGATGGTTTCGCCTTTGGGGTTTTTGCTTTCGGTGACGGTGAAGTCGCGCTTGCCGAGTGCCTGGGGCTTCTGGTCGAAGGGGGCGATTACATGGCAGGGTTTCCCGGCCTTGCTGGTGATCTCCGCAAAGACGATTTTTCCATCTTTCCATTTGCCGGCCACTTCAAAGGCGCCTTCTGCGAGCAGCCGATTGAATGAGGCGTTTTTCCAGGTGGATGGCATCGCCGGGAAAATGCGCAACAGGGTGTCTTCCGGATGGGTGGTTTTGCTCTGCAGGAACATTTCATGCACGCCGATGGTCTGGCAGAGCACGCTTTCAATCGCCGGCGGAGCCGGTTTGAAAAAGGTGTTTTCCGCCGTCCAGTCTATACCGCCGTGAAGGTATTCCACCGCCTTGTCGCCATCGCCCAGCCAGGCCGACATCGGCGCCGCGCCAAAAAAAGCAAAGGCATTCCATGACCGCTTTCCATCGGGTTTCGGGGCCGCCCACCGCTCGAAGGATTTTTTACAGAGATCAAAGTTTTCCTGCGTGCTCATATCGATCACGCGGAAGGGGTAGAACGGAAGCAGATGCGAATAGTGGCGGTGCGATTCCTCGAAGCGGCTTCCTTCGCCGAGCAGCAGGCCGGTTTCGTCTGCGGGGAAGGGGATCAAATTATCGAGCACCTCCTGCCAGACGGCGGCGTCCGGATCGTTGAGCTGATGCTCTTTGTTGAGGTAGAGCAGCGCATTCAGGTTCCAGACGAGCGGGCCGAGGTCATAGTTGGTGCTGAGGTAATCAGTTTTGCACTTCATGTATTCGGGTGAAATATCCCGTTTGACGTGGTAGATCCCATCGGAATCCTTTTCCAGCATCTCCATCATGTAGGTCGCCGCGCCTTTCATGAACGGAAAGACCTTTTCCTTGAGCTGCTGATCGTCGCCGAGCGAGCGGCAATACATCCAGTAGTAGTAGATCGCAAAGGTGAAGTTGGAGAACTCCTTCGCGGCGGCCGAGGTGTTGCCATAGATATCGGTGGTGCGGCCGACATTCAACGCGCCCGGGGCATCGGTGATCGGGGCCGCGCTGCCGCGCCAGCTTTCCATGTTTTCATTAAGAATCCGGATGAAGGGTTCGCAATAATCCAGTCGGTTGCAGGAGATAATGCTGTTGTAGGCAATCTGGATATTGAGGTTCCACCACACGCGGTCCCACATGGTCGGGCGCACCCACGGGCCCATTTCATCGAGCACCACGCCGTCGGGGCGGGTGGCACAGGCGATTTTATACAATTGGATCCAGTAGTAGCGGGCGATCTTGTTGTCGGGAAAAGAGACGAAGGTACGTTGGTAGTAGGCATCCCACCATTGGTAATGCTCTTTGGCAATCGTTTCGTAGCCCTGTTGCAAGGCTTCGTTAACCCGTTGCACCACGGTGTCGTGGCGGTCGTCTCCCTTGGCGAGCGCGTCGATGCTATAGGCGCAGAGATAGCGCCCGCTGCTCAGTTTTTTCGTGCCGCAGGCGAACGCATAGCCCTGGCCCTTCTCGCAGAACTGCGTCGTCCAGTGGATGCCGCCCTCCGTGCCGGTCTTCGCCGGAATGCGCATGGCTGTCGGGAGCGTTTTGTAGAACGCCGTGAAAAGCGGATTTCCATATTCATCGATCTTGAACTTTTTCGCCGGCCAGTTTTCCTTGGGAAAGTTTTCCTTCAGATAGGTGTTGAGCTGGCCGGGCGTCACGGGGGGGAGGGCCTCAAAGACGATTTCCAATTTTTCCTTGCCGGTCATGGTGTATTCGATCAGGCCGACATCGCTGCTTTGCGGGGTGATGCAACGCCATTCCACCGATCCTTTTTTCGTCTGGATGCTTCCGCTGGCCTCGGCCTTGTGGAGCGAAAGACGCAGGGGTTGCGCAACCACCGGCGACTGCAGTTTCAGCGAAAGGTTTCCGATCAGCAGGCGCGAGCCGCGCTCCTCGCGCGTGTTGTAGACATCATTGCGTCCGAGGCTCCAGTGGATCGCTTCGCCTGGCCGCGCCCAGATGGTGGAGCCAATCATGCCGTTGCCGATAAACACGCAGTCATCATAGCTGGCCGGGGCATCCTTAAAGACCATGTCGTGCCGGCCGAGAACCTGACCATAATCGATTGAGGTATCCAGCGTGTATTCTTTTGCAAAGCCTATGCTGCTGATCAGGATAGTGAGTGAGGTCAGTATTGCGGAATGCGTATGCATGGCATCTCCTTTGATTGGGTGAAATTGCCTCAAATTCGGATCAATGTTCCAGACTGCTTTTTGCGAGTTTTTTCTTCGTTGATGCCCATCCGAGCTGATAGCCGCCGGCTTCCCAAATCATGATGCTGTCCAGCAGATAGCCCTCGCCGTTAATATCGATGTTGAAGGTGTTGGCACGTTCGCCGGCAATCAGGTCATCCTTCCCGTATAGGATGTGCCCGTTGATCTGCATGACCACTTCGTCGCCTTTTACTTCAGCTGTTACTTCGTACCATTGGTCATCTTCAAGCTTCAGCTCATCGCTTTGTTGAAGCAGCTTGGACTTGATTCCCGCCTTCTCTTCGACCATATGATTTTCCAACAAAAGCTTTACGCCGTCGCGGGAGAGGGTGGTGCGGATGCAGCGATGGCCCATATCCATATAGGCCATGCCTTTTGCCTGAAGCTTCTTGCTTTTGGGCGCGATGTATTTCCAGCGGAACTGGCAGACATAATCCTTGGGCAGCTCGGGAAAATTGACGCGGGAAAATGAACTGGACGCCCTCTTGCTGTCGCGACCGGTGCCTGCGAAGGCAATCAGCGGCGGAATCGCATGCAGGCAGCCGTCTTCGACCTTGTATTGGGTTTCCTTGTTGAATTTGACCGAGGCCTTGTCCACATCGCTTTTGTTGTCGAATTCTTTGCAGAACACGGGTTTCTCTGGAACGATCATTAAGGGCTTGGGCTGCGCCCAAAGGGTGGGCGCAATAAGTAAAATAAACAGAACTATATTTTTCATCGGGGATTCTCCAGTTACCAAATTTGATGCTGCTTCCTTGTTGGCGATTACGGATCATACGTAGGGTATAGATATATAACAAAATTAGATGGATCTGAAGAGTTTTCTTCAGCGGAAGCGTACGTTAGCCTTTGATGCGCTGTCGGTAGTGCCGGGGGGAGAGGCCGGCGATTTTCTTGAAGCAGCGCGAGAAGTAGTAGGGGTCTTCGAAGCCGACCCGATCAGAAACTTCTTTAATCGACAGCGTGGAGGTGTCGAGCAGCCGTCCGGCTTCTTGAATGCGCAGGCGGATATAATATTCGACCGGCGGGAAACCGGTTTGCTTTTTGAACAGTTCGGTGAAGCGGGAGGTGCATAGTCCGGCGCGGTGGGCCATCTGTTGGAGGGTCAGCCCGGAGGCGAGCTGGTGGCGCATCAGGGAGATGACGTCGTGAAATTCATGCGGTTTGCGGGAGGGATTGCCGAGGGTGAAGGCGGGGTTGTCGAAAAAGGTGATGGCGAGCAGGTAGCGCAAGGCCTGGCTGGCATAGAGGATGGCGTTCAGGGTGATCCCGTTGTCGAAGCGTTTCAGAATCCGGTTGAAGAGATCGCTGATGCCGCTCTCTACGTCGGCGACGGTGGGGATGAGGTGATTTTCGGGATTGAGGGTTTGGCCGAACCAGTCGGAGTCCATTCCTGAAAAATGAACCCAGTAGATGGACCAGGGGTCGGTCTCGTCTGCGGCGTAGGTGTGCCGGACGCCGCGCGGAATGAGCAGGATCTGCCCGGGCAGAACCGGACTGCGGGCGCCATCGAGCTCCACCCAGCCCCGACCGGCGGCGCAATAGATCAGGATGTGCTGCTCCGATCCGTCGGGGCGGTCGCGGTAGTGGCTTAGCGCATGGGGAAACCAGCCGATGTCGGTGGGGTGCAGTTCGCCGACCAGCACGTTGGTGGAGACCTCTGCCAGCAGCGGTCGCGGAAGCACGTGCATGATTTGTCCGGCAAATCCTTCTTCTATACGATAATTGTCCATTGGTTTATCCTGTTTATATAGAACAGCGATTGTATTCAACAAGATAGTAGAGGTAGATCTGGATCGAAAACACTATTTTATCGTAAAATAGTCCATCATTGCCGGAAAATGCTCTATGGAAGATTCGCTCAGGGTGTGTAGTATGGCTTTAACTGTAAGGATCATGCATCGGAGAAGGGGACGACGTTGGATACGCTGGTACTGGAGAACGCAGAGTGGAGGGTGGAGGTTTTGCCGGAATGTGGCGGAAAACTCCGTCGTTTGCTTTCGAAGGCGTCTGGCCGCGAATGGCTGTGGAGCAATCCGGTGCTGCCGGTTCGTCCGGCGGTTTATGGCGAATCCTATATTGAACAGCTCGACAGCGGCGGCTGGGATGAGATTTTTCCGTCGGTATCGCCCGGTGTGGTGGCGGGGCTGGAGATTCCCGATCACGGCGATCTGGTGGCGCTTCCCTGCACGTGGGAGCAGCCGGACGAGCAGACGCTTCTTTTGCGGACGGCGGGCCGATGCGCGCCGTTTGTCTTCATGCGCACCCTGCGGCTCGACGGGCCGACGCTCCGCTTTTCGTATCAGCTGGAAAACCGGGGCGAAACCGCCTTTCCCTTTTTATGGTGTGCGCATCCGCTGTTTGCGCTGGGGCCGGGCATGACGATTGAGCTGCCGGAGTGGACGGCGTTGCAGGTGCGCTCTGCGAGTGACCCCGAGCGGGCTAATCCTTCGCATCTGTTTACCGTGCCCGATTCCGCGGCGCCCGATTTTAAACCGCTGGCGGTGAAAGCGTTTACCGAGGCGGGGGCAGTGTCGTCGGTTCGGCTGACCGATCCGTCCGGCTCGGAGCGCCTGACGATGGCGTGGGACGTGGCGCAGGTTCCGTATCTGGGACTGTGGATCAACTATGGCGCGTGGTCGGGCTGCGGCTCGGCGCCCTATTTTAATTTGGCTTTGGAGCCGACGACCGCGCCGTACGATGCGCTGGCCGACGCGCTGGAGGCCGGATGTGCAAAGAAGATTGAACCGTCGGAGACGGTTTGCTGGGAATTGGTTGTGCGTGTAACGGGTGATGACTAAGGAGAACGAATGAAACGGGAACATAAATTTAATCTGGGGTATATTTTCGGCATCTCGTTGGTGTCGGCTCTCGGGGGCCTTCTGTTCGGCTATGACCTCGTGGTCATCGGCGGCGCAAAGGAATTCTACGAGCTGGTTTACGGGCTGAGCAGTCCGGCTTTGCAGGGCTGGGCCGTGAGCAGTTGTATTGTCGGCTGCATCATCGGTGCACTGGGCGTGGGCAAGCCGTCGGATACCTATGGCCGTAAACGCCTGTTGATTCTTTCCGCCGTGCTCTTTTTTCTGTCGGCCGTGGGTTCGGGCTATGCGCCGACCTTTCAGCAGTTTGTTCTCTATCGTTTGCTCGGCGGGATCGGCATGGGCATGGCATCCACCTTGTCGCCCATGTATATTGCAGAGGTGTCGCCGGCGAGCATGCGCGGCCGCTTTGTTTCCTTAAACCAGCTGACCATCGTGATCGGCATCCTGCTGGCCCAGTTTGTCAACTATCTCATCGTCAGTTCCCATCCGATTCCTTCGGACATCGAAACCAGCCGTCCGCTGGTGGTTTCGATGCAGCAGAATCTGGCGAAGCTGGATGCTTCGCTGGAAACCATTTCCTCCGCGGACTTGTTGTCGAAAGATCAGATTAAGGTGCTGGAGGGAGGATCCTTTCTGCAGGGGCTCGATCCTGCCGTTGCCGATGCCTCGGCAATGATCGCGGTATTGAAATCCGGTTCGATTCCGCGCGCGGAGCTTCCCGTGGAGGCCTTGCGCACCTTTTACGACAATGAACTGCAGGCCTCCTGGAACGGAACGACCGGCTGGCGCGTCATGTTCTGGGCCGAGGCGATTCCGGCCGTGCTCTTCTTTGTCTTTATGTTCATGGTTCCCTTCAGTCCGCGCTGGCTGGTGAAGAAAGGGCGCGACGACGAAGCCGCCGTGGTGCTCGAAAAGATTGGCGGCCAGAGCTATTCCGACGAGACCCTGAAGGATATCGAGAACACCCTTACGGAAGGGCACAAGGAAGGAACCTGGCGCGAGTTGTTTAAGCCGCATTTGCGGAAGGTGCTCACCATGGGCGTGATCCTCGCCGTTTTCCAGCAGTGGTGCGGCATCAACGTGATTTTCAACTATGCCAACGATATCTTCAAGGCGGCCGGTTACGACGTGAGCGGCATCCTCTTTAACCTGCTGATTGTCGGGATCATCAACATGGTCTTCACGTTTGTTGCGATGGGGCTCGTCGATCGGGTTGGGCGGAAAATCCTGCTGCTGTGGGGCTCGCTCGGTCTGGGCGCGTGCTACATCGGCGTCGGGTTTTGCTTCCATTTCAATGTGACCGGCGTTGGCGTGTTGATCCTGGTGCTCGGTGCAATTGCCTGCTTCTCCGCGACGTTGGGGCCGGTGATGTGGGTTCTGATTTCGGAAATTTTTCCGAATCATATCCGCGGACTGGCCATGTCCATCGCGGTGCTGTCTCTCTGGGTGGCCAACTTTGTCCTCTCCTACACGTTCCCGATACTCAACAGCGGTCTGGGCGCGGCAACCACCTTCTGGCTCTATGCGGCGATCAATATTCTCGGTTTCTTCTATATCCTGAAAAAGGTGCCGGAAACCAAGGGCAAGTCGCTGGAAGAAATTGAACTCGAACTGATGGATTAATTTGAACAAGGAAAAGGCCATGACTTCAAGAGAACGTATTGAATCGACATGCAATCATCAGGAGCCCGACCGGCTGGCGGTGGATTTTGGCGGCGGGTTTCAGGCTGGAATCCACGCCAGTTCGGTCTATCAATTGCGGCAGCATTATGGACTGGATGCTCCCGGCACGCCGGTAAAGATTGTCGAACCCTATCAGATGCTCGGCGAAGTGAAGGACGATCTGCAGGATGTGCTTGGTATCGATACCGTGTCGATTTGCGGAAGCGGCACGATGTTCGGTTTCCCCGCGGCAGATTTCAAGGAATGGACCTTCTCCGACGGAACTCCCGTGCTGGTGCCCGGCGGGTTTAATACCGAATACGAAGCGAGCGGCGACCTTTTCCAATATCCGGGTAACGACCGGTCGGTAGGCCCGTCCGCCCGCATGCCCGACGGCGGTTGTTTTTTTGACGCCATCGTGCGGCAACCGGAGCTGGATGAGGACAACATGGATCCGGCGGACAACCTGGAGGAGTTCGGCCCCATCGAACCAGATGAACTCACGCTGATTGCGGATCGGGCCAAGCGGCTTTATGAGCAGACCGATCGCGCGTTGTTCTGCACCTTTGGTGGCCTGACTTTTGGCGATATTGCGCTGGTGCCCGGCACCTTTCTAAAAGACCCGAAAGGCATTCGCGATATTGAAGAGTGGTATGTCAGCCTGATGATCCGGCCGGACTATATCAAGGCGGTGTTTGAGCAGCAGGCAGAGATCGCGATTCAAAACCTGGCCCGCCTGCATGCGGCGGTGGGCGACAGGATTTCGGTGATCCAGACGAACGGAACCGACTTCGGAACCCAGAACGGGCCGTTCTGTTCGCCGGCGCAGTATCAGGATCTGTTCCTGCCCTACCAGAAGAAGGTGAACGGTTGGATCCATGAACATACCAACTGGAAAACGTTCATGCATTGCTGCGGCAGTATTGTTCCTTTGCTGGATTCAATTGTTGAGGCTGAGTTCGACATTCTCAACCCCGTTCAGTTTTCCGCCGCCGATATGGATTCGGCGATGCTCAAAAAGCAATACGGCGAAAAACTCACGTTCTGGGGCGGCGGCGTCGATACGCAGAAAACCCTGCCGTTCGGCACCCCGCAGGAGGTTCGCGACGAGGTGGCGCGTCAGATCGAAACGCTGGCGCCCGGCGGCGGGTTTGTCTTTTCCTCCGTGCACAATGTGCAGGCCAAAATCCCGCTGGAAAATTTACTGGCCATGTTCCAAACCTTGGAAAAATACCAATAGTTCAGGAGTTGTTTTTTTATGGAAGTTCAATCTGTTCGGGAACCACTCGACATTCCAGCCTATGGAGTCGGCCAGCCCGAAAAGAATCCCGCTTTTTTTGAGAAGCGGGTCTATCAGGGATCGTGCGGCAAGGTCTATCCGGTGCCGTTTATCGACAAGGTGTTCGACGAGCCGCAGCCACAGGCCTACGACTCGGTCCGATTAGAGAATGAAACTATTCGGTTGGTGATGCTGCCGGAGATCGGCGGGCGGATTTTCCTGGGGAAGGACAAAGCGAATGCCGACTACGATTTCTTTTATCGGCAGGATGTGATCAAGCCGGCGCTGGTCGGCTTAGCCGGTCCGTGGATTTCGGGCGGGGTGGAGTTTAACTGGCGCAGCATCATCAGCCCGGCACCTTTATGCCGGCGGATGTGCATCAAGAAACGGCGGCAGACGGAACAAAAATCGTTTGGCTGTCGGAGCACGATCCGATCAACCGGCTGAAGGGCCTGCACGGCATCTGTCTGCAAACGGGCAGTTCGCTGGTGGAGCTGAAGGCGCGGCTGTTTAATCGGACGCCCTATACGCAGACCTTTCGCTGGTGGGCGAATGTCGCCGCCAAGGTGCACGATAACTATCAGAGTTTCTTTCCGCCGGACGTTCACTATGTGGCCGACCACGCGGTGCGCGCCCAGAGCTCGTTCCCGAAGGCGGAGAACCCCTGTTACGGCGTCGATTATCAGAACCGGCCCGAGGCGAATGATCTGAGCTGGTATCAGAACATTCCGGTGCCGCCGAGATGCCACTTGCCCATGTGCGCGGTGGAGTAGCCCGCCTTGCTGAGCAACTCGGCGATGGTGGTCGATTCGGCATCCGGCAGGCAACCGCCGTCATCCTTGAAGATGCTGTTGTTAATCCCGAAACGATGCGGGTAGCGGCCGGTCAGAATGGAGATGCGCGATGGAGTGCAAACCGAGCCCGCCGAATAAAACTGATTAAACTGCATGCCGGACCGGGCCAGCTTGGACATGTTGGGGGTCAATAGCTCGCTGCCCCCATAGGTGGCGATTTCGCCATAGCCCATATCGTCGGCCACCATCAAAATAATGTTAGGACGCTTCGGAGCACCCTGAACAGCCGGAAGGATCAGTCCGCAAAGTAAAAGTCCTATGGATATCCTATGTGTATAAACGGTCTTCATCATGTCAGGTCTCGCCCTACAGTTTTCTTTTGTGGTTTCTCTCTGTCCGCCCAAATCTAATCCATAATCAGGCGGGCTTTTCGTTTCTGCACCCATTCGAGCTGCATCACGCTCTCGGTTTCCGCGAGGGGCTTTGCATATTTTTTCTGAAGCTCGCGGGCGATCGCGATGCTGTCGCCGACGGGCGTCGCGGGATAGTGCTTCTCTTTTTCAATCCATTCGCGTTCGACCTCAATGAGCTCTTTGAAGATCGGGTTGGAGTCCATGCGCCGTTTGGTGATGGAGGCATCCTCATAGTCGGTGCCGTTTTTGATGCAGGTTTCCAGAAAGTTCAGGAAGTGCGTCCAGCGACCGCCATAGTAGTCGGCGACCATGCCGTTCCATTCGCGCCAGCCATAGTCGTGAATGCCATAGCGGCCGGTTTCGCCGCCCCACCAGGTGGGCAGCATGGAGGCTTCGTAGGCATAGCGCTGTTTCTCCTCCGGCGTGGTGCCCCAGCGAACGGCATCGGCATGCCATTTGCCAAAGAGAAATTCGGTGCGCGTTCCGATCAGGCGGTCGACGTCGGCAAAGAGGCCGAGGAAGAAGGCCTTCTCTTTGCGGAAGGTCTTCAGATCTTTCGCGCGGAAAGCGTCGGCGACCTTCACGTAGTGGTCGCGAGCGAGATCCGAGAGAACCTGCCGGCCGATATCTACCACGTCGTATTGGTAGCCAGCCGAGGCGCTGAGCTGGTCCGCATCGGCTAGGAGCAATGCCCAGGCCTTCGCCATCTCGCTGTTCTGTCCGGTCAGAATGAAGCTCCGGTTGGGGCCGGATTTCATCACCGTGAGTGCGGGGCGGGCGGCCAGCATCGAGCTGGCTTCGGTTCCGCCGGTTCCTTTTGCATAGGCGGTTTGACGCAGAATATTCCAAGCGGCATGGGCCTTTTCGCTGCGAGCACCATAGCGCCGGTCCGCGTATTGTTTCAGCCAGTTGTCGAGATCGACCGTCCCCTCGTGCCAGTTCATTTCCCAGGCCAGGTCGTAGAAGACGGGGTTGTTGTCGATCCCTTCGCTGAAGGAACCCATGCCGTTCATGGTGGCATATTTTTCGTATTTATATGCAAACGGGTTTTCTGCGTAGCGAGCGAGGTCCCCGTGGATCCGGGTGCGGCCTCCAAAGTTATTCAGGATGCCATCGACAAACTCATAGCCCCAGAAGCCATCACTGGACCCCGACTTCCCGCCATTGAGGTCGAGGATCAGCAGGCGGTTTTTCGGGACCGAACAAGCAATGGATTTACGGATCGACCAGCTTTGCATCACCCACGTGGCCTCGGGGTCGACGGCCACCATGTTTTTGTAGATGGTTTTTCCCACCTGAACCAGATAGTCCAGCTCTTCGCTCGGTGGTTTGCCTTCGTGGAAGGGGTCGGTGGCATAGTGATGGCTGGTGCCAAAGAGGGCGGTTTGGGTTTCGTAGAAGGCTTTGGCGACTTCGTCAAAGAGCGGGTCGGTTGGATCAAGCTGGCAGATCGCCTTAAAACTTCCCAGTCCCCAGCCGCGGCCCATTCCGATTTCTGCGTCGGGATAGAGCTCCTGAAACTTGCGCGGCACATAGCCCGAAAATCCCTGTTGAATCGGCGTCATGCCCAGCGAGCGTTCGCGCTCCAGAATCTGGCGGCCTAAGGTGATATGACTGTCAATCCAGCTCTGCGGCAACGGGCCGGCGTAGCCTTCCAGATTGGTCATCCACTGCCACGCCATGTTGGACGGGCCGACAATGAAGGAGCGGATCTCTTCATCCGACATTTTGAATTGCTGGAGCATGTGGTACCAGACGCCTTCGAGGCCGGTCACGGCCAGGGGCATATTGATTCCGTTGAGTGCCATCCAGTCGATTTCGCGCTGCCAGCATTCCCAGTTCCACCACGACATGCTGTAGCTGAAGACGCAGTAGTTGAGATAGACCTGATGGGCTCCCTGCGAGCGCTTGCGCACCTTGCTCTCTGGCAGGGGCAGGGGACGGGGAAGGTTCAGCTGATCGCCGCACCACGAAATGTGGCAGTTGCAGGAATATTTCAGATACCAGTTAAAGCCGCTGCATAGCGCCACGCCGCTCGATCCGCGCAGCACCACCTGCTTGCCGGCGCGGTCTACTTCAAACACATCCTTTCCCTCTTCCTGCGGAATGATCTCCAGCTTCAGCTGTTTGCTCAATCCCGGAACCAGGCGGTCAATTACGCCGCGCGCGGCCTCAATCTGGCTCGCCTCCGTGACAATCGCGGGCGCGAACGGATCCAGCTTCGGCGCCGCTTGGCCACAACATACTCCCACCATCAAAACGAGCCCGATCCATCCTTTTTTTGTGCTTGATTTCATCCGTTATGACCTCTCTGCCTACCTTTTGTTAGATTCGTTTTTTCAAGTTCACTACGTCATGCATAATAAAAAGCGTACGTTTCCATCGCGTTCATCAAGGCGCTTATATTTTCCAGCGGCACGCCGGGATAGAGGCCGTAGATCATTATGAGTCCGCCCTTCTTGGTGCCGAGTTTTTCGACCTCTTCGCGAATCAGGGCATCCACCTGAGCCGGTGTTCCGTAGGGGGTGATGGTTTGTCGGTCGATATCGAGGTCAATGCAGGTGCGGCCAGCGAACGCGTCGGCAATCCAGTCGATGCCGTTGACGAGATCCTGCAGATTGATCGCCTCCACCCCGCCGTCGATCAAATCGGCGGCCAGGGTTCGAATGTCGCCGTCGGAGTGCATATGGACAATGCAACCCTGTTCGCGGGCCGGCGCCATCAGTCGCTCATACACCGGTTTGATGTAGGTGCGGAAATTATCGGGCGAGAGCATCGGGCCAACCTGCATGCCGAGATCTTCGGGAAAACTCATCATATCGGGCTTGAGTTCGAGCCAGCGGTTGACCACGCCGAGATTAAAATCGGCCAGCATTTCGATGAGCGTGTTGAGCCGGGGTTCCTCGTCGATCATGTCGAAGATCACATTTTCATAGCCGCGCAGATCCTGAAGGCGCAGAAAGGTGTGCCCATGCGGAAGCCCGCCACAAACCAGTTTTCCATCGCGCTTTTGCTGTTCGACCCGCGACTGCAGCGCGCTCCAGTCAACCGGGTAGGTTCCATCGGAGGCTCCGGGGTCTGGAACTGGAAAGGCCGCGAGCGACTCCCAATTGAGCAACGGATGCTGATGGACCGAACCAGTAATTCCATCGTCCGTCGTTTCCCAGACGCACTGCCACGGATCCGTATAGGGCTTGTCCTTCAGTTGATTGAGTTCGTAGACCGGTTCAACGCGCTCCTGCCGCTGGAAATCCGGGAAGAGAAACGGATGGGCTTCCATCAAATCCTGCAGGGCGTTTGGGTCGTAATGATGCCAGCAGGCGGCATTGATGTGAAACGTCATCGGGATCGACTCGGGCCGTTCGAAGCGAACCGTTCGCAGGAAATTTTCGCGCGGGGTCATTTCATGCCCTTTGGCTGGGCGGCTTTCCAGCCCGCCTGATATTGTTTGAGCAGTTTTTCGACGGTCGGGGCATATTCCGGGTTGTCGACCACATTGATGGTTTCGTTGGGATCCTTGCGCAGGTCGAACAGCTCATAGCTCGATCCACCGGGCGTTTTGTTTCTTTTGTGAATCGTCAACAGATAGTCGCGGGTTCGGATGGCCGGAACGCGCCCATGGGCCGTGGTGAAAACCGCTTCTTTCCAGGGGCGATCCGGCTGGTCGAGCAATGGAGCAAAGCTGGTTCCTTCGAGCCAATCCGGCTTGGCGATTCCGGTCAGCTCGCAGAGGGTCGGATAGAGATCGACCAACTCCACGAAGGCGCTGCTCTCCACCCCTTTTTTCTTCCCGGGGACGGAAATCATCAAGGCGATTTGCGTGCTGGTTCGCAGGTTGGTGTATTTTCCCCACCAGCTATGGTCGCCGGAGCTGAATCCATTGTCGCTCCAAAGCACGACAATGGTGTTTTCGTTCAGTTTCAGTCGCTTTAACTCGTTCAGCACGCGCCCGATCTGGCTATCGGCAAAGGCCACGCTGGCATAGTAGCCGTGCATCAGCTGCCTGGCTTTTTCCGCCGAGAACACCTCGCTTCCCGGCACGAGGTCTCCCTCGTTGGGAATATCTCCATAGCGCCGCAGTTCATGAGACGACCACTCTTGCAGTCCGTTTTGAACCGGGTTGAAGTTGGGGACGGGCAACGTGTCCGGATCAAACAGATCCCAATATTTTTTTGGCGGAGTATAGGGCAGGTGGGGGCGGTAAAAGCCGAGAGCCAAAAAGAAGGGTTTATTGTCTTGGCTCAGTTTCTGAAGCTCGTCGATCCCGATCTGGGCGATCACCCCGTCGGGGGCGAGGTCATCGGGATAATCGATCATTTCGCAGGATTCGGAGCGCGGTAGTTCGAGGGGAAGCTTGTCGCTTTTTAGATAGTTTTGGACGCTGTCCTGATTGGACTTCAGCTGGTAGCCCGGGCTGTAGCCGCCTCGGATTCCATGATCATCGCGGATGCGCGTCCAGCCACCCGTATCGTCATTGGAATTATGCCACACCTTGCCGGCCATGACGGTGGTGTAGCCATGCTGCTTAAACTGCCGGGGCAGTGCGATGGTTCCGGCGGGCACCTTCTCGGACTCGAAGGTTCCGGTCATGCCGATCGATTCGGGGCGGAAGCCAGAGAGCACGCTCACGCGCGACGGAAAACAGGCGGCCGCCTGGCAGAACGCCTGCTTGAACAAGAACCCTTGATCCGCCAATTGATCGATATTCGGGCTGATGGCATGCGCGTCGCCCATGCACCCGAGCCGCGGACGCAGGTCGTCCACAGCGATAAAGAGTACGTTGGGACGATCGGCCTGCGCAACCGTCATCAGCAGGGAAGCCAGCAACGAGAGAAAAATCCCCGTGGCGAGCCGTTTCCGGTAAGTGGTTTGATCGTGGAAATTATTCATAAGGAATTAGCGGGTGCGCCCCTCCGTGGCCGCTTTTTTAAGCGCCTTCTGCATCTTTTTCAGTTGCCCGGCATATTCGGGATTGTCGATCAGGTTGGTCTTGGAATCCTCTACGAGTGTTTTACTGAAATCATAGAGTCCAACCGGCTCGCCCGTTCCATTCACAAAGTCGGCTTTGGTCAGCGTCAGTTTAAACTGCCCGTCGCGAATTGAAATCCAATCCTTGCCGCCTTCGCCCTTGATCATGTCCGGAGTGGCTTTTCCTCCGAGCGTGATGAGCGGTGCTTTGCGAGAGAATGCCGTATCCGGGTTCAGCCAGTGGGGCAGCAGGTTGATGCTGTCGGGGGCCGCATCCTCATCCGGTGACGTTCCGGCCAGTTCGGTAAAGGTCGCAAAGAGGTCCAGCAGCGAAATCGGGAGATCGCTGGTTTTTCCTTCTGGAATTTTTCCCGGCCAGACCGCAAAAAAGGGCACGCGGTGGCCGCCTTCAAACTGGGTGTTTTTATGGCCGCTGAGTTGACCGTGTGCGGGGACGCTTCTCTCTGCGTTCTGATGCAGGCGAACGTCTGATCCGTTATCACTGGTAAAGACAATCAGCGTGTTGTCGCGCATCTTGTGGCCGGGATAGCGCGGGTCGTCGGTTTCGTCGAGCCATTTCAGGATACGGCCGAGGATGACATCGTTTTCCAGAATCATGTCGCCGCGTTTTTTGCTGTCGTGGGTCAGCTTGTAGCGTTCTTGATCATCCCGATGGTCATCGAGCAGCGGGGCGAGTTTGGTGACCGTGCTTTCGCCGGAGAGCGTCCGCGATTCGCCAATCACCTGAATGCCGTCAATCTGCTCGGCGGGCCAGTAAGGCGTGTGGTTTGAGTTCGGGGAAAAATACATAAAGAAGGGCTTGCCAGAAAACTCGCCTCCCGCAGCCACCTCGCTGGCATATTTCCGGAAATGATCCAGATAGTTCTGCCCGTACTGCGCGCAGGTGAATTTTACCCGCGGCCCTTTGACTCCAACCGGCAGGAGTTTCATATCTGCATCCAGAGCTGAAAATCCCCGTTCTTCAATGAACGGGCCGCTGCCGTTGATCCCCGGATTGTGAGGCTGTCCGAAAAAGTGATCGAAGCCAAAGTCGAGCGGCCCTTGGGTCAGCACTTTCTGTTTGTTGATGCCTAGGCCGACATGCCATTTGCCAACCCCGTATGTGCGGTAACCGGCCTTTTGCATGGCTTCGGGCAGGGTTTTTTCTCCCCCCAGAAAGCATTTTTCCTTGCTGCTCAATAGGGTATGGCCAACATCAGCGCGCCGCCATGGGTGTTTGCCGGTCAGCAGACCCCAGCGTGACGGGGAACAGAGCGATGCGGCCGTATGGGTATCGGTGAAAAGGATGCCCTCCGCCGCCAGCGCATCCATTGTTGGCGTGTGGATTTGAACCGAGTCATCAATTCCGGTGAAGGCCTGATAGGCCGATAGATCCCCGATCCCCATGTCATCGACAAAGAACAGCAGAATATTGGGGCGGGGACGTTCTGCAATTGCAGAAAAGGCAAGGCCAGCGACGAAGAGCAGTGTGAAATTCTTACCGTGATGTCGTTTTATCATGGCCTTACAGCCCCAAAACCGGTTTTAGGTCATATTCCTGCCCCGGTTTGGTTTTAAAGGTTTTGACCGTGTTGCCGAACCGAACCGTGCAGTCTTTTCCAAGTTTCGAACGAACCTTGGCCGCTATGATTTTCCCGGATTTCCATTTCATATCAACCTCAAATCCGTCGCGCGCACACAGGCCGGAAACAGACCCTTCCGCCCAGACCGACGGCAGGGCCGGCAGCAGGTGCAGTTCGCCGGCATGGCTTTGCAGCAGCATCTCGGCGATTCCCGAGCCATAGCCAAAGTTTCCGTCGATGATGAAGGGCGGGTTGACGTTGAAGAGATTGTCGTAGGAGTTGTTTTTGAGCGCCACCACGAGATTGTCGTGGGCCTTGTTGCCGTCGAGAAAGCGCGCCCAGAAGTTGATGGTCCAGGCGCGGCTCCATCCCGTTTGTCCGCCGGCGTTGGCGAGGCGGAATTCCAGCGACTTCTTGGCGGCTTCCATCAGCTCCGGGGTTTTGTTCCAGGAAAACTGGAAGCCGGGATAGACGGCATAGAGATGCGAGACATGGCGGTGGCCCAATTCCATTTCCAGAAACGCCTCCTTGCTCCATTCCAGAATGCGGCCGTTCTTGCCGATTTTGGGTGGGTCTAGCTTGGCGAGCGCCTTGCGAACATCGTCGGCCAGCTCATCCTGAATCCCCAGTTCGTCGAGCGCTTCCAAATAGTTCGTGAAGGTTTCCCAGATAATTTCCTGATCCATCGCCGGGCCCATGCTGACCTGTCCGCCAACTCCCGTTCCTTCGATGCTGAACTTGTTTTCGGGTGAGCAGGTCGGGCCGGAAACCAGTTTTCCAGTGGCTGGATCTTCCACCAGCCAGTCGAGAAAGAAAAGGGCGCACTCTTTGATGACCGGGAAGGCGCGCTCCTGAAGAAACCCGGTGTCGCCGGTGTAGCGGTAGTGCTCCATCATGTGCGCGGAACACCAGGCGCCGCCGACCACCCACATGCCGTATTTTAACTTGCCGAAGTTGGAAACGTAATAATAGAGATCCGTCGTGTGAGCGGCCATGAACCCGCGGCAGCCAAGCGCCTCGCGGGCAAACTTTTTCCCGACGGGTCGCAACCCATCGATCATGTCAAAGAAGGGCTCATGATATTCAGAAAGGTTCCCCGTTTCGGCCGGCCAATAGTTCATCTGCTGGTTAATGTTAATGTGGTAGTCCCCGTTCCACGGGGCTTTGGTTCCGGTGCTCCAGAGCCCCTGGAGCCCCATGGTCTGCGTTCCCGGGCGGGAAGAGCAGATCAGCAGGTAGCGGGCGTATTGGTAGAGCAGCGCTTCGAGCTGCGTGTCGGGGGTTTCATCGGTAACCGCCCGAATCCGTTCATCGGTCGGCAGGTGGGCTTTATCAGATTTTCCCAGCGACAGATCGACCCGGGCAAAGGCCTCGCGATGAGCCGCAACGGAATCGTTTTCCAAGGTTTGGAACTTTTTCGTCATCGCCTGTTTAAGAATCGCTTCACATTTTGCGTTGAGATCCGTCGAAAGCGGTGCGTACGGATCTTTTTTGTTATAGTCGGTGGCCGCGGTGACATAAATCAGCACCTCATCGCATCCCTTGAATTGGAATGCATGGCCAAGGCGATGGTCTTCAACCGTCGCAACCGTTCCGCCTTTCGAGACCACTTGGTAGTGCGCGGCATATTTGGTGCCTAACGTTTCGCAATCGCTCTCGGTAATATAATCAAAGATTTGTTTGTTTCTGGGGCGCACTGCTTGATAGCACTGTCCGCTCATGACCAGTCGTGAACTGCTGACGGCGTCGAGTTGCTCGAGCTTGCGTTTGTTATCGCGCAGGATGGCCATTTTTCCGGTGATGAGTCCCGGCTTTTCTGCGGTGAGGCGGATCACAATCACGTCATCGACTGGCGAGACGAAAACCTCCCGCGAGAAGGGAACGCCATCGACGTTATAGGAAACCGAGGCAACCGCCGTGCTCATATCCATGTCGCGCTGGTAGTCGGTGATTTCCCCGTTGATATCGAGTTCCATATTGATTTGCCCCAAAAACTGGTAGCTGCTGGAAATGATGCCCGGAGGGAAAATCTTTGAGAGAAGGACCTTCTCTGCTTCTGGAATCTTGCCCTCAAAACAAAGCTTACGCGCCTCCTTGATGCCCTCGATCGAGTCCGGCATCTCAATCACCTTCGGCGGGCCGCCCCAGAGGGTGTCCTCGCCCAACGTCAGGATTTCAGATTTGATGCCGCCGTAGACCATCGCGGCCAACCGCCCGTTTCCGACCGGCAGGGCGTCGCTCCAGGAATGGCTCGGCTTGTCGTACCAGAGGCAATATTTTTTGGAGGGCGGTGTGCGCAATCCGGTAAACTGAACGGTTTCCTCCAAAAGCGGTTTCGTGCCGCTGAGCTTGGCCTGTTCCACCCGCGAAAGCGGTTTTTTCTCTGCCGGTTGTTGGTCGGCCGGTTTAGCCATCGCTCCAACTGTTCCCAATACGAAGACTGCTGTTGCAATCTGTATGCTTCTGTATTTGTTGTTCATTCCGTGTATTCCTCTAATTATTTATCGCCGGTTGCTGAAATAAATTCTGCTGTGGCATCAACATACTGTTGCTCCATGGTGCGCAGGGAAGCTTCTGTATAATGGATGTCGTCTACGGCTTCTCGTTCCAACCCCTCCGCCTTCAGCAGCACGGTGTTGGGTTTTGACGCAGCGACTGCGGCCTGGGCATCACGTATTTCCTGCCAGTGGGGTTTGCGCTCGGGCTTGATGACGGGAAGTGCTCCAAGCTGCACAATAACGAAGCGGACCGGTTTCCCCGGAAACAGCTCTTCAACCTGAGAGAGCAGTGCCGTCAATCTTGCTTCATAAACTGCCTGCATTTCCCGCGCGGCATCCGATTCGCCCTGCGTGAAGATAAACGTGACCGTATCAGTCGTTTCGAGGTCGATGGCATCGACCTCAACCGTGAGGTTGTCGAAAAACACGCCGGAGTAGGCCGGTTTCTTCCATACCCCGTAGAGTTCGCTGTCTGGAGCAACCGGATTCGAAGGATCCCGAACCCACATGCGGATCGGTTTTCCGCCCCAAGCATTGTCGATGAATAAAAAATCGTCGTTTGGAAACTGCGCTTCCAGCTTTGCACGCATGGGCATATCCGGGGCGCACAGCCTATGAAGTTTCACCATATTGGACTGACCGCTCTGGATCACCAAGTGCTGCCGTGGTGCGGTGGTTGCGGCATGTGCACATGCCGAGGCTAGTAGAGCCGTCATGATCAATGTGTTCGTTCTTCTCATCTGTCCTTAACTCCCAAGCGCGAGTGTTCGGGCTCATTCCCATGATTCTAGATAGCGATAAATTTATATCACATTAAATATATAACACTACCATAACATCATAATAAGCCGTTGCAGATGGACTAATTTGGACAATCTTTTGCGTATTCCTGACTAGAGCATCGCTTTGATGCTTTCGGACTTGGGTGTTTCGGATTTAGGGATTCCCTCATTTCTTTAAGAAATGCGGGCTACATGCCTTGCTGCAGGTAGAGGCGACGATATTCCGAGGGGGGGATGCCTGCCACGTTTTTGAAGCTTTTGGAAAAATGATAGGGATCGTTGAAGCCGCAACGGAGGGCGATCTCCTGCGCCTGCAAACCGGTATGGCACAGCAGCTTTTGGGCGTGCTGGATCCGTTTCTGCAGAATGTATTTTTTCGGAGGGATGTGAAAGTGCCGATGGAAAAAGCGCGAAAAATATTCCTTATTCAGCCCCATTAGCCGAGCGAGGTCCTCAACCAGAATCGTTTCATCCAAATGTTCGTCGATGTGTTTGAGCACGGGAAAGAACCGGCGGCGGCCTTCCATCGCCTTCGAGGTGGGCGGCTTTGCAGTTTTGAGGTGGGGTTGAATCAGCTGCAGCAGGAGGGACGTGCGCTGCAGGTGGCACCACGGTTCGTGGCAGTCCATGGTTTTTTCCAATGAATGGAAGGTTTCGAGATAGGCGGAGCGGCCGGCGGGGCAGGCCTCCATCGGAATAACAATCTCCTGAAAAAGATCGCTGGCGCCATCGAGCAGGGTTTGAAAATGGCACCAGTGGATGACGACCTTTGATGTGCAGGCATGCCGATGGAGCAGATTGCTGGCAATCAGATAACAACAACCTTTCTGAAGGTGGAATACTTGCTCGGGCGTGGCGATCACGGCGGTGCCGGACTCAACGAAATAGAGGCGGTCGTAGGGGTTTCTGGCAAAGCCACGTACCCATTCTTTACCGAGTTCACTGCGGTATGCGCAGAAAACGTGGGCGCTGATTCGGGAAAAGAGCGGATCTTCCGAAATATTTTTCCACTGGTATCGCCCTGAGTTTTCTATGCTGTTGATCGGTTCCATGAGTCAGGAAAGTACAAAAAAATATGATGGTTTGTCCATTCACATTTTGCCCGCATTGCAGCAAATTGCCATCAATAAAATAAAGGAGCCGGCCATAGCGATGCCGGCATCGGTGCAATCATGGACATAGAAAGCAACCCGTCTGAAAAGGATCTATCTTTCCAATTGGTGGAAAACCCTGCTCCGAAAAAACTGACCGCGGAGCAAATAGAATTTTACAACGCGCAGGGCTATCTGAGTCCGTTCACGGCGTATTCTACCGAAGAGGCGGATGCCAACCGCGCAGGTTTTGACCATTTGTTGGAGCAGGTCAAGGCGGTGCGGGGCGATGCCGACAGCTATGCGCTTAACGGCTTTCAGATTCATTGCGAAAGCATCTACAATCTGGCAATGAATCCCGTCATCCTCGATTATGTCGAGGATTTGCTGGGCCCCGAAATCATTTGCTGGGCCACGCACTATTTCTGCAAGGATCCCGGCGACCCGAAGATTGTGCCGTGGCATCAGGATGCATCCTACTGGCCGCTCACGCCGTCGCGAACCGTGACCGTCTGGCTGGCGATCGACGATGCCGACCGGGAAAACGCGGCCATGAAGTTTATTCCCGCCACCCACAACGAAGGCCATCTGGAGTGGAAAAAAACCGCTTCCGCCACCGTGCTTGATCAGGAAATCTGCGGCGCCGATCAGATGGGCGCGGCCGTCTATAACGAATTGAAGGCCGGTCAGTTTTCCATGCACGCCGATATGCTCGCGCATGGTTCCGATGCCAATACATCCGACCGTCGGCGCTGCGGCCTGACGATTCGCTACTGCCCGCCGAGCGTAATGCCGATGGAGAGCAACTGGGCCTCCGGCGCCATCCGCTGCCGAGGAACCGATCCGGCGCCGCATTGGAAATTCAACCCCGCCCCGCAGGGCGACACCGTACCCGACTGGAAAACCCCGGTCGGCGGAAACTAGTACACCTTAAGGAACAAATGCAGGAGATATGACCGCAAAGACGCGAAGGCGCTAGGAATAGGAACCTTTGTTTCTTTGCGTCTTAGCGGTCATTTAACGCAATTGAAGAGTCACCGCTGAACAGGAAAATATTTACTGAGTAGCTACTAGTCTGAACATAAAAACAAGGAAGTCATCATGCTGCACGATCCAAGTCATCACACCCCGATGGTTGTCGCCGAAGAAATTCAGGTTGCTCCGCAGGATAAGGAAATCCTGCGCGAACTGGCGGGGCAGAAAGCCGAAATAGGGGCCTTGCCGGTGCATCAGGAAAAGGCGCGGCTCTGGACCGCCATGAACGATCTGAAATCCGAACGGCCGATGGTTTGGATCAACGAGATTTGCTGGAACGAAATGAACGTCGATGACGAGCTGACGCTCCGGTGCGAAGGCGGCTGGGCGCGCGAACAGGAGCTGCTGCTGCGCCGTGAGCTCTATCAATGGAACCATCTGCCCGGCGACATGGTGGTGAACCCGTGGATCGAATGCCCCAAGGCGATTCACAGCACCGACTTTGGAATCCGGGAAGATACGGACATTGCCGAAACCGACCATGAAAACGATGTGGTGTCGCGCCACTTTAACGTACAGATCGAAGAGCTTGCCGATCTGGAGCTGATCAAGATGCCGGAGGTGACGCATAACGAAGCGGCCACTGCATTTCAGCAGCACGCCTTTAACGAGGTGTTCGGGGATATTATGCCGGTTAAGACCGTTGGCCAAACCCACATTTGGTTTACGCCCTGGGATTTTCTGATTCGCTGGACCGGCATCGAAAACGCCATGATCGGGCTCTACGAAGAGCCGGAGCTCTACCATGCGGGTATTGATCGGCTGGTCGATGCATGGATGACGGAGCTTGATCAGCTCGAAGCGCAAAAGCTGCTTTCTCTCGACAACAATAACATCCGGGTGGGTTCCGGAGGTTACGGCTATATATCCGAACTCCCCGGCAGTGATTTTGATTCGGCGCACGTAAAGCCGCTCAACATGTGGGGTTGCTCCAACGCCCAGATTTTTTCCAGCGTCTCGCCCGAGATGCATTGGGACTTTGCCGTCGCCCACGACATGCGCTGGATGGAACGCTGGGGCGTGAATTATTATGGCTGCTGCGAGCCTCTGGACATCAAGATGGACCTGCTGCGGCGCATCCCGAACCTACGTAAGGTTTCCGTCAGCCCGTGGTGCAACTCCGCTAAAATCATTGAAGGCCTCGGCTCGGACTATGTGCTTAGCCGCAAGCCCAGCCCGGCCATTCTTGCCACAGACACCTGGCGCCCTGAGCAGGCGCGTCAGCAGATCCGCGAGTTCTTGGACCTGACCGAAGGGCAAAGCCATGTTGAGCTGATCATGAAGGATATTTCCACCGTGCGCCATCAGCCGCAGCGGCTGTGGGAGTGGTCGCTGATTGTAATGGAAGAAGCGGAGCGATATGCCGGATAGGGGCAAGGAGCGGTGTTGCTTGATTATTGCTCAGGCGAGTAAATATTGAGTTCCATCAGTAATGAGGGATTGCCACAAAAGAGCGCAAAGGACGCAAAAGCAAACAGAACATTTCTTTGTGATCTCTACGGTCTTTTGTGGCTAATGATTTTAGTGTTTTAAGGTCATATCTATGTTGATTGCGGGGGCGGGAAATAGAGATGTTGAATTTTTGGGTTTTGGAATCTTGATCGACTACGTGCTGATGATCATCACGGTCGGTTGTGGCGCGGTCTGTCTGCATCCTGATCATGATTGTGGTTTCGCTGCTGGATAAAGATACCAACACCGAAGAAAATCTGAAGCTCGTCTGGGATTCGCCATTGACGCCATTACGGATTCCCGGTGCAAAGGGCTGATGAATTATAAGTTTCTATCCACCGTTGTGCTGCTTGCGGCCTCGGCCATCTATTTTGCTTTCCGTAGCCCATCCGGAGAAAAGCTCAATGTCTGGAAGACGGCTAACCCGGGGAATGCCGCCAGGATCGAAGCGCATATTCATCCTGCGCCGGAAATCGAAGTTGAATAAACGAATACGGTGTGTGATAGTGATATAGATATATAATATAGAAAAAGCAAAGGTGCGCTCAATGAAGCAGAAATGGGTTTTTACGAGTATGCGGATGCTGCTGTTGCTTGCCGTGATGGCGCTCCAAGCCAGCGCGGTGGTTCAGCATGATTTTACCATCAACGGGCATGCAGCCTCGTTGCAGGTTCCGGATAATCCGCAGGCCCATAAGCCGTGGCTTTGGCGCGCGCGGTTTCCTAACAATCAGTCGGCTGTGAATACGGCGATGCTCAACAACGGGGCCTATGTGGGCTACGTCGATGTCGCCAATTTATATGGTAACGACGAGGCCGTTGCGACTTGGGATGCGTATTATGCGTATGTGCTTGCAACCTATGGTTTCTCGCCGCAGCCGGCTATGTATCAAGGCGATGGATATGGAATACGTGGTTGATTTTGAAAACATGTTTGCGCGAAAGCGAGAAGGGTAGTCATGAAGAAACAGGTTATCGTTGGTTTGTTGACGTTGTGTTGCGTGTCCGTATTCGCAGAAGCGCGTTCGGGGCAGAAACCGAACATTGTCATTATTTTGGCGGACGACATGGGCTATGGCGAGGTGCAGGCGCTCAATCCGGATCGGTGCATTGTGCCGACCCCGAACCTGGACCGGCTTGTGCATGAGGGCATGACTTTTACCGACGGCCATTCCGGCGCCTCGGTCTGCACTCCCTCGCGCTATGCCCTGATGACCGGGCGCTACTCTTGGCGGACGCTGCGAACCGAAGGGGTTGGACGCGGACCGACGATCTATGGGAACTGCATGATTGCGCCCGGCCGCCAGACCATCGGGGGGTTCATGAAGGAACAGGGGTATCGGACCAGCTACATTGGAAAGTGGCATCTTGGCTTTTCCAGCGGCGGGCCGAAGGCCGCGCCATTCGATGCCAAAGCGGCGTTCGGTACCGATACGCATCGGCCGACGCTTCCGGGCGTTGGAACAAGGCATAAAAATACGCCCTTTTTCCACGGATTTGACTATTTCTACGGGTACAATACTTCAGGGGACCTCAATACGCATGTTGAGAACGACACGATAGTCAAAAACTGCGCATCAAGCCTGGTGCTGAAAACACTGGCCGAGCAGGCGGTGAAGCAGGTGGACAGCCTGAGCGCTACGGATCAGCCCTTTTTGCTGTATGTAGCATTTAATTCGCCACACCTGCCGGTTGTTCCATCCGCCGAATGGGTCGGAAAAAGTAAATTGGGTATCTATGGCGACTTTGTGATGGAGACCGATTGGGCCGTCGGCGAAGTGATTCGCGCACTGAAGAAAAACAGCATCCTCGATGACACCATGGTGTTGTTCTCCGCCGACAATGGCTTCGCGCCGGCCGGCGGCAATGTGAACCGAGATGCGCGGGCCGATGGCAAGACCTTTGAGGAGCTGGGACATTACCCCGGCGGCATCAACCGTGGTCACAAGGCCCAATTGTACGAGGGGGGGCACCGGGTGCCGTTCATTCTGCGCTGGCCTCAGGGGGGCGTAAAGGCAGGGACGACGAGTGATCAGATCGTTTGTTTAACCGATTTGATGGCGACCTTCGCCGATCTGCTGGATGCCGACTACCCCGACAACGTCGGGGAGGACAGCCTGAGCATGCTGCCCGCCATCCGTGGAGAGAAGGGATTGCGCGACCAGGTCGTACACCATTCCATGAAAGGAAATTTCGCTATTCGTCAGGGTGACTGGAAACTGCTCTTCCCGGGCTCAGGGCCTAAGTCGGATATTATTCCTCCGCTTGAACTCTATAACATGAAGGAGGACCAGTCAGAAGCCACGGACCTGCTGGGCGCCAAACCGGAGGTCGTCTCGGGCCTTATTGAGTTAATTGACGGCATTACGAAAAGCGGGCGCAGCACGCCGGGCGAGCCGCAGCCGCTGGAGCGCGAAATCGATTACCGAACCACGCCGAAAGTTTCGATCGTCGGAGAAGGCCGCGCGACAAGGTAGTCGAGGCGGCGGCCGTAAAATACATTGTTGATTTGGAAAATATGTTTGCGCGAAAGCGAGAAGGGGAGTCATGAGGAAAAAGGTTATCGTTGGTTTGATGGCGTTGTGTTGCGTGCCCGCATTTGCAGAGGCGCGTTCGGAACAGAAGCCGAATATTGTCTTTCTCTTTTGCGATGACCTCGGCTTTGGCTCCGTTGGAATCAACGGGGCCCAGCATACCTCCACTCCGAACATTGATCAACTGGCTGCGCGCGGGGTGAATTGCACACAGCTCTTTTCCGGCTCGGCCACCTGCTCGCCCTCTCGGGCCGCGGTGATCACCGGGCGATTCCCGCTGCGGGTGGACATTCCGTTTGCGATCTTGAAAAAGGATGGCCGCTATCTCCCGGCACGTCGCGATTACCTGCCGGCCGTTCTGCATGACAACGGCTACCACTGCGCACATATCGGAAAATGGCACCTCGGCGGCATTAACAAGCCGGAAGAATTTGACGCCCGGAAAGCCGGCAAAAAAATCACCGACGGCCCGCTCGAGCACGGCTTTGATACCAGCGTCGTGATGATGGAGGATCAGTCTTTCCGCATGCTCTCCACCCAAGATGGCGGCGGGATCTATGTCAACTGCACGCGCTACCTCTACCGCGATAACGATCGGATTCCGCCCTACGACGGCCATTGGACCACCGCCAAAGGCGATTATTCCTGCGAGTATATCCGGAGCCGACAAGGCAGCGAACAACCCTTTTTCTTAAACGTCTGGTTCGATGTTCCGCACTCGCCGATCGAGCTCCCACCACCTCATATCATGAAGGATTATGAAAACCGAAAATACGTTGGCGATCCGGAAGAAAATAAAAACCTTCAGCAATATTGCGCCATGATCACCCACATGGATGAACAGGTGGGTAAAATTGTTGCCGCGCTGAAAGAAGCCGGCGTCTATGAAAACACCCTGATCGCATTCACATCGGATAACGGCGGACACTTGAAAATTGCCAACCTGCCCGAGATCAATGCTCCCTTCAGAGAGGGCAAGATGTCGCTCATGAACGGCGGCATCTGCATGCCCTCCTTGTTCGTCTGGGAAGGCCGCATCCCGGCCGGCGAAGAACGCTCCCAGGTGATGCATCAGGTCGATTTGCTGCCGACCTTTTGCGATGCAGCCGGCATCCCGCTGCCCAAGGTGACGGATTCGCTGAGCTATAACGGGATCAGCGTATTGGACGCACTCCGCAGCAATACCCCGTTGCCCCATCGAGATCTGTTCTTCACCTCCAACATCCGGAAAAATGCCATGATCCGCAATGGCCGCTGGAAACTGATTCGGGGCGCTTCCAGGAAAAATCCGGAGCCGACCTTTCAGCTGTATGACCTGCAGTCGGATCGCGTGGAAGCCAATAACCTCATCGGCACGATGGTGGAACTCGAGCAATCCATGAAGCGGGCTATGGAGGCCTATCTCAATGAAGCAAAAACATCGCCGGTTAAACTGATCACCCCGACCTATAGCGATCCCGCATGGACCTCGGCGAAAGATTGGAAAGAAGCCGCAAACCGCCAATCGATAAAATAAAAAGGGAACTTCCCCATGCATAAAACACCACGAGCTCTTGTGCTCATTCTGGGCCTGTCGCTTTCATCGCTGGCCGCTCAGACCGAGTTCTATGTTTCACCCGCCGGGAACGATGCCAACAACGGAACCCTCGCCCAGCCCTTCCTATCCTTGGAAAAGGTGCAAGAGACCGTCCGTACACTCACCGCGAATATGACGGGGGACCTTGTCGTGATTCTGCGAGGGGGCGTGTATCCCCTCACGAAGCCGCTCGCGTTCGCTCCGGCCGACTCCGCGCGCAACGGGCATCGAATTATCTATAAGGCCTACCCAGACGAGACCCCGGTGATCAGCGGCGGCCGCAAAGTGACGGGCTGGACGCAACACGCGGGCAGCATCTACAAAGCCCAACTGGATTATGACCTAAAACTGCGCGCGCTGTATGTCAACGGCATCCCGGCCAGCATGGCGCGCGGCGTATTGGTCAAGGGCCAGGGCGGTTGGGGTGAATTTGTCATTACCGGCAAGGAGCCCTGGGCCCAGACCCCCGGCAGCCAGCCGATGGGCATCAAATTCAAGAGCAGCGAATTCGGGCTGTATCAAAACCCCGAAGACATCGAACTGGTCTCTCAGCCCTCCACTTGGTGCCGGCAACGCGCAGCGGTGAAAGACATTTTTCAAGAGGGGGACTTCACCATTGCTAAAATGGTTCAGCCCGGATTTGCCCTCGTCCAAGGACAGAAGTGGGGAAGACGTACACCCTCCCATCCGTGGCAGGCAGTCAACGCTTTTGAGCTGCTGGACGAAGCCGGAGAGTTCTATTTCAACAAAAAGACAAAGACCCTCTATTACTATAAACGCGCCGAAGAAGATCTCGCCACCGCGAACGTCGTCGCGCCGATTCTTGAGAAACTCATCACCCTCACCGGCACATCCACAGACGAACGCGTCAGCAACATCTCGTTCTCCGGGATCGCCTTTAAGCATAACAACTTCCTCCTTATGGAACGTGGTAAAAAGGGATGCGGAACGATTCAGGCCACCGCCATGACCGTGAAATACCGCCAAGACGGAAACTGGCACAAGAGCGAATACAATATGACCCGTCCAATGGATGCAGCCATTGAAGTCAGCAGCGCCGAAGGAATAAACTTCACCCAATGCCGCTTCGAAAACCTGACCGGCATCGGCCTGAGCTTTCTGAACGACACCGTCGATTGTCACGTGAAAGAAAATATTTTTCAGTATATCGAAGCCTCTGCGTTGAACCTCGGACATCCGCAGCACTACAAAATCGGCGATGGAGAAATTTTCGGCGACGGCGTGGAAGGTCCGTGCAAAGGATCGGTTGTTCGCAACAACGTCCTGCGGCACATCAGCTATGAGCACATTCAAGCCCCCGGCATCGTTGCCTATTTTGTGGCCGACACCGATGTCTCCCACAATGACCTCAAAGGATTTCCCTACTCTGGAATAAGCTTCGGTTGGTGGTGGAAGAATTCCAAAATCCCGCCATCTGATGTGATGAGGAATAACCGAATCTGCAACAATCGAATTGATGATGTCCTTTTAAAACTGAACGACGGAGGGCATATCTATACGCTGGGTTATTCCCCGGATTCGAGGATCAGCGGAAACTATCTGACACGGGCGCACGGCATTGCCAAGCCGGGTAAAAACAAGGCGAATGGTATACACCCCGACGGAGGCGCCTCCTACTGGTCCATCGAAAACAACGTGATCGAAGAGGTCAACGGCCATGCAATCTCGCTTTGGTCGAAAGATTGCCATGACAGCGTTGCCAGAGGGAACTTCAGTAATGGGGCCCTGTTTGATCTGAAAGGAACCGCCTCCGTTTTCGAAGAAAATGTGATCGATCCGTTGGCGCCCCCCTGGACAGATCCACGAGCTCTGGAAATCATCAAAAACGCCGGACTCGAACCCCGCTGCCGCCACCTTCTGAACCAAATCAATTAACGATAGGAATATGATAATGTTTAAAAATGTAATGAACCGAATAAGCGCCATTGCGCTCCAGGCAGGCTTACTTGCTTTTTCAGCCGTTGCGGCGGCTGAGCCCGCTCAACAAGATTCGGGTCGACCCAATGTGGTCTTTTTTCTGGTGGATGATCTGGGGATGATGGATCTGGCTTGCTACGGCAGCGATTTCCATGAGACCCCGAATATTGATCGGCTCGCCAAAGAGGGCGTTCAGTTCGCCAATGCCTATGCGTCGCATGCGGTTTGCGGGCCGTCGCGCTCCGCCATTATGACCGGGCGCTTTCCCGCCCGGTTGGGGTGCACCTCGGTCGGCGGATCCGTGGCGGGCAATGTCATCTGGCCGAAGGTTTTCAAGGACGCTGGCTACACCACCTATTTTACAGGCAAGTGGCACATGGGCTCGGCGGAAAGTGTTCAATCCAACGGTTTCGATTATAATGTCGCCGGGCATTCCAAAGGGCAGCCGGGGGATTATTATTTTCCCTACAAGGGCGTTCCGTCTGTTTTTGATGTGCCGGGACTTGAGGATGGAAAGGACGGAGACTTTTTGACGGATGTTCTGACCGATAAGGCGCTGCACTTTCTCGACCAACACGGCGATGAATCTTTTCTGCTCTATTTTTCCTATTACAATGTGCACAAGCCGGCTGGTGAACTCGGGGCCAAGGGCAACCGCCGCGCCCAGGGCAAAAAAGAGCATGTGGACTATTTTAAGCAGAAGCTCGCAACCCTGCCGGATCCGGAACAAAAGTTTGCAGAGGAAACGCATGGGAATCAGACGGTCTGGATGGCGACGAATCAACGCAATGCCGAGTTCGCTGCACAAATCAAATCGGTCGACGAAAGCGTCGGGCGGGTGATGGATAAATTGCAGGAGCTGGGGGTGGCGGATCGCACGGTGGTGGTGTTTACCTCCGATCAGGGCAGCATGGGAACCACCAAGGGGCTGGCGGTGAGCTCGGCGCTGCCATATCGCTTTGGAAAATCCTTTAACTATGAGGGCGGGCTGCGCGTGCCGCTGCTGATCAAATGGCCCGGGTGTGCGGCGGCGGGTTCTGTGAACGAAACGGTCACGGTGAACACCGATTTTTATCCGACGATGCTGGAGGGGCTCGGGCTGGATTCGATGCCAGAACAGCATCTGGATGGGCAGAGTATTCTGCCTGCGATCAAAGGCGCCTTGATGCCGTTGGATCGGACGCTGTACTGGGCATATCCCAATAAACACGGGTTGGGGCACAAGCCCTCCGTGGCCGCGCGCCAGGGGCCGTACAAGTTGATCTACTGGATGGCGGATGGGCATGCAGAGCTCTACAACGTCGAAAAAGATCCGGCCGAGTGCATCAATTTAACGAGCTCGCATCCGGAGGTTGCGGCACGTCTCATGACGGCGCTTGAGGAATGGGAGCCGATGCAGAAACAGATGAAGCGGAAGTAGAGCGTTTCTGAATTTTAATCAATAGAACAAGTATAATGGAGAAGAGAATGATGACGGTTTTAATTAAAAAAAACGCACGAGTGCTGCAGCGGTGTGTGGCGGGGCTGAGTCTGCTGGCCGTTTCGGCCTCTGCGGCTCCGGCGGATCACAAGGCGACGATTTCAAAACATGATTTTATTTGGGATTCCATTCCGACCACACGGGAGACCGGCTCCTTTATCGGCAACGGTATGCTCGGCGCCAGTATCTGGGCGAGCAAGGGAGAAACGCTTCGCTGGGAGCTGGGTCGCAATGATGTGTACCTCACCGGGCCGGGACTTTCGAGCCGGACACTGATCGGGAAGTTGCTGCTGAAGCCGAAAGGAACGCCGAAGAGCTCCACCATGCATCAGTCGTTGTACACGGCCGAGGTTTCCTCGCGCATTGAAACCGATCAAGGCGTGATCCACAGCCGTTCGATCATCCCGTACGACAAAATGGTCGGGCTGGTTGAGTTCCGGGTTGAAGGCAAGGAAAAGGTCAGCGTGGACTTCAGTCAGCTACCCTGCATCCTGCCGGGTGTGCTGCGTGATGCCATTAAGACACTGGGGCCGAAGTTCGGGCTGAAGAAGCATCCGGTTCGCGATTTTTCCGCTCCGGTCTATGATCCGATTGTTGAGGAATTGAAGAAAGACCGTAAGGCCAGCCCGCACCCGGAATCGACACGCGGAAAAACCAAAGGCGTGGAGTGGGTGGTGCAACCGTACAAAGACGGCGGCGGTTTTGTGGTGGCCTGGGGGCTGAAAGAAACCGGCAAGCGATCTTCTCTGATGGCCTACACGCTGCTTCCGTACCGCGAGGGGGCGCCCAACAGCGACGAAGCCGTTCAGATGATCCACAACGCATGGAGTGAAGCGTTTGATGCTCAGGTCAAACGCCATCAGTCTTGGTGGAAACAGTATTATGCGAAGAGCTATGTTTCGCTTCCCGATGAAGTCATCGAGGGCTATTACTGGCGCCAGATTTATAAGATTGGGGCGGCCACCCGCTCCGACGGCGTGGTGCTCGACGAGCTCGGCCCCTGGCCGGGCGCATCCGCCTGGGTGCGCGTTTGGAACAACCTCAATATTCAGATCGCCTATCTTTGCCCGCTGACCGCCAATCACCTGGAGCTGTGCGAGCCTTTCATCAATTTGTTTAACAGCAATCATCAGATCCTGCGGGATGCTGTTCCGACAGAATGGAAGGCCAATGGAGCGATGGGGCTGGGCCGGATGCAGGACGTCTATGGCTATACCAGCTTTCGCAAGGAATTCGGGAATCTTCCGTGGGCGCTGCACGACTACTGGCTGTACTGCCGCTACAGCGGCAACGAAGAGTTGATGAAAAACCAGCTGTTTACTCTGCTGAAAGGATCTGCAAACCTGAGCATTAATGCGCTGACGATGAAAGACGACGGGTTCTATCACTTCCCGAAAGACATCTCTCCGGAATATCCGGGCAAGAACGGCAACGCGATGGTGGAAGACTCGCACTATGCTATTTCCACCTTAATGTGGAATCTGAAGATTCTCCAGCATCTGAATGAAAAGTTCAACCTGAGCGATCCGCAGGCCGCCCGCTGGAGCGAGGTGCAGGCGAAGCTCTCGCCGTTGCCGATCGACGAAACCGGCCTAATGGTCGGTTCCGATACGCCGTTCATTCAGGGCCACCGCCACTATTCACACTTGCTGGCCTTTTTCCCGTTATGTGTGATCGATCCGGAGTCACCCGAAGGCGCCGCCTTGTTTGAAAAGTCGGTCGACAACTGGGCGAGCTATTGGCCAACCGGTCGGAATTTCTTTTCCGTCAGCGGCGAGGCGGCCATGCGCGCCTGGTTGCGCGACGGCGATGCTGCCGCAGAAATTCTCGATTACGGGATTCCGAACAAGCTGACGCCGAATACGCACTTCGCCGGTGCCGGTGTGGCTATCGAAAGCGCGCTCAGCGGCATGTGGTCCGTCGGCGAAATGCTGCTCCAGAGCTGGTCGTTTGATCCGTCCGAATACTGCATTCGTATTCTCCCCGCCATCCCTGAGAGCTGGAAGGATGTTCGCTTTGATAACCTGCGGGCAGAAGGCGCGTTTTTGGTGTCGGCGCAAAAGAAGGAAGGCCAGCTCAAGTCGGTTCGGATTGTGAGCGAGGCCGGCCATCCATGCCGGGTGGAAGTGCCCTTCAGCGGCACCTTCAAGTTGTTTGTTGACGGGAAGAAAAAGCCTGCCCAGACCAGTCGAAACAACCACGGCGATCAGGTTTTTAATCTTCAGCTAGAGAAGGGGCAAACCGCCATCCTTGTGAGTGAATAGTTTTACCACGGAGGCACTGAGGCACGGAGCAATAAGAATCTCCGTTCCTCCGAGTCTCCAGTGACAAGCGCAGCGTAGAGAGTGAGCGTATGCGAAACTCAACCGGGTGGTGAAAATGATGGGCACGAAGGGATTACAGGACGATGGATAACAAGACTGTTTTTTCAACACAGTGAGTAGCACAACAAAATTTAAATCGTCCTGTTATCAATAGTCTTGTGAATAATCTCGCATGAAAGGTTAAGAATCCTTCGGATTCATAAACGCATGCAACTCGTCTTTGAGCTGTTTTTCCAATGTATGGAACTCGGGGCGTCCGCGCTCACCTGCTGATGAAGATTTTTAACCACTAATCTGCACTGATTCTCACTAATCCTGGTTGGAAAAATTATTAGTGTCGATTAGTGAGAATTGAATCATGCCCCGGGCATTATTTCCTTCGGAAATTATTTATCGCTTCGCTTTCAGGTGGTTCATTTCTTCTGCTGCGAGTTGCGGTGGTATTTCAGTTCGGCCGGCGGCAAGAGCACCCATTTGATGGCCTCCAGGGTATATTGCCCGGTGGTATGATAGCGCAGCTCCAGCACCAGCAGCTCCTGTCCGTTGAAGAAGGCAATGATGGGCCGCTCGGCATCGCTGTTCATCCGATACACCAGATCCGGTGCATACTGTTCAACATGCTCGCGTTCGCTGATATCGTCTCCATCGAGCCCCCGCCGCATGATCATTTTCTTCATGTCTTTGGCGGCGGCAAGGGCATCCCACCAGGCCGGGGCGTAGCTGTAGCGGTGGAGCTCCGATCCAAGACTTTCCGGGGAAAAGAAGACTAATACCTGATCCATCGGCCGCTTGGCCAGCTCCGGTTCAAGCATCCCGTCGGCCAGCAAGGAACTCCGCTCAACCCAGGCCAGCTGGGTTTGCTTTTTTAGATTAATCGGGGCAAAGATGGGCAGCGCCTGAAAGCGCTGAACCGCCCGCGGATGAAGCTTTTCCTTGTTTGCCAGCAGGTGCGTGTTGCCAAGTTTAATCATTTTTTGATGGATTTGATCCCGCGAAAAGTCGGGATAGTTCTCAATAATTTCTACCTGAATCGCGGCATGATAGTTCTGCAAAACCTGATCAGCCGGCTCCATGGCCCGGGCCGTTACTCCTGAAAGAATCAGAATCATCAAAATCATTTTCATTATATGCTCCCTGCTGATGCCTTCCGGCTAGAGTGACATCGTTAGTCCCTTCCATTTCAACTTCTATCCAAAATGCGTTTCTTGGAAGGCGACCCTTTACTTGCTTGTTTCCAAGCAATAACGCAGGTTTTTCAGCAACGAATGAATGTAAAGCAACGAATTTATCGGCGGTTCGGATTCGTTGCCATTCAATCTCTGCTGCGGAGTCGCTTTGGGTTATCAATTGAACTAAAAGATTCATTATTCCCTTCACCTACCAGACCCGATGGACGATAGCGAGCGGATTACGGCAGCCGGACCCGGATTTGGTAGAATTCCGAGGGGTTGGCCGGCTCGGCAGACCAGTGTTCGTTGGTGCCGGATCCGGTCAACAGGGGGGAGGCAGGCGCCCACGAACCTTCCGTGAGATTGGTGCGGCCCCAGACTGCGTATCGCCGGTTGGTTACGGTCGGCCAGTTTAGCTCGAACGCGGGGACGGATGCCATGGCCTCCAGTCGAAGAAGGCTGGCGGGGTCGTCCGGATCGGTTCCGGATATAAACTCGAGGGAATCCGATACGCCATCCTGGTCGAGATCGGTATGGCGGCCAAGCACGGCGAGGGATCCGTGGTGCTCGGTTTCCCAGTCGTCGGTGATGCCGTCCTGATCGGAGTCAAACCCGGTGGTCATAATGGAGAGATATGGGGCTTCTGTATTTTCCCGACTGGCAAGGTTGCCCACATTGTTTCCCGTTTCGTTCAAAAGGATGCTGAAGACGCCGTTGCTGGCGATGTAGTCGGACAGGTCGAATTCAATCCAGTTTTCGATCGCGGAAGAGGCGGTGGCGAGCAGTGCGCCTTTGGCCGGCATGGTGTCCCACGTTACGGAATCCTCCTCCCAAGCGTTGCCAGTGGCGAACGCTTGGATGCTATTGGTTTCCGTTAGGTTGTATATATGCAGCCGGGCGGAATAGATCCGCTCCGAGCTCATGTTGCTGAGATCAAACTTGAGCAGGGGGATGCGGGCGAAGGTATTTGCAAATTCGCGCATCGTCAGCTTGGTGCCGCTTCCATAATTTTCAGTGGGTTTGTTGCGCTGTACGAAGGTGTCCGCTGCGATGTCGAGGCTCAGGGAGAGGAAGCCATCGCCATCGGCGTCGGGATTGACATACGGCCGAACGATGGGCTGGACGAGATCGGTGCGGGCCAGCAGGGAAATCTCCGATTCATTGAGTGCCCGGTTATACAGGGCCACGTGATCGAGCTCCCCTTCGAAATGATTTCCGTTTTCCCAGCTTAATGGCGCACCCTCCGAGTTGGCCGTATAGGCGCCGCCCACTGCGCCGCCGAGCGAGGCCGTCACCGCGCCGGTTCGGATCAGCCCCACGCTCGTTTCCCCCGTGCGAAGATTGAGTCGGGGGTTCGACATGTTGTCTCCGAACAGCGCGGCTTTGAGTGTTCCCCGGTCGCCATCGAACACCACGCCCGTGGAATACCAACGGTTTGTCTCGAGCGCAACGGTGTTGATCCGCATCACCGAGGAGGCGGCGCCTTCCCAGACGGCCGCATACAGGTCGGTGGCATTCAGATAGATCGACATGCCGGCCTCGCTGCTTCCGGCATGGAAGAGGACCTGTTTGCCGGCCAGTGTTGCAGGTTTGAAGAAGAGATGCGCCGTTGCATTGGAGGCGGCGCCCAAATCCGTTGCCGGGATGACGACCGCGTCATCGACGCCATCGAGCCAGAGCGAATTGAGGAGGGTCTCCGAGTTAAGCACCTGAGCGGCGCCGCCGACACACGTTCCGTCATTTCCTGCACCCTGGGTGGACTCGTCGGCGGGGAAGGCGGAGTAGGGTTCGCTGAAGTTATAAAAGACGACATGGTTCTGGTCGCTGACGTATGGAATTGGATCGGCGCCGTTCAACTGGCCGTCAAGGTCGCGGTCAAAATTACTGCGCGCCCAGGTTCCGGCGGCGATTTCATCCTCGGTCGAAACACCATCGTTGTCGTGGTCGTAGGTGTCGTCGGGGTTTTTACCAACCGACTTGTTATAGTGCGGGGTGAAGTCGAGCACATATTCCCAGAGGTTCGGAATATCATCGCCATCGGTTGCATCGATCATGGCATCCGCCGGATCCGCCGGCTTCAGCGGCGTGTCAATCCGCGAAGGCACGCCGCGGTTAATGTCGCGCGCGTCAAAAATATGATGGAACTCCCACGCATTCGGCATCCCGTCGCCATCATAGTCCGCGTTGATTTCAAGATTGCCGAGCGGGTCTCCGTCTGACGGGTCGTTTGGATTCATGTAGGGATACAGCGGATCGCACTCGTAGGTGTCGAGCACGTTGTCCCCGTCGGAATCAACGTCGGCGGGATCCGTATGGTACAGCGTGAGTTCATCGGCATTGCTGATCAGGTCGCCGTCGGTGTCGTCGGGATGAATAACGCCGTCCCCGTTCATCTGTTCGGTGAAGAGAATGTTTTCAGTCGTCCAGCGGTTGTTTGATGTGTCGTAGTAGCCGGTAAAGGTGAGCCAGGTCATGCTGATTTTATGGGTTGGAACCTGCCATAGGCGATCCACCACGTGTTGCACGTACAGCGCACGCTGGGCCCGGTATTCATTGTTGTTGAGATGGGCGTTGCTCGCCGATATGGCGCTGAGCATGACCGGGATGTTGCGGCTGGCGGTAAAGTCGACCACCCGTTGAAGGTTGTCGTCTATCGCGGCGCGGTCGGCATCCGTAAGCCAATCGGCCCCGCCGGCAAATCCGCTGTGATGGTCTGTAAAAAAATAGGTGCCGGTAGCGGTATCGACGCCGTCGTTGGCATCATGGTCGGCATACGGCGCACCGAGGTCGTCGAATTTAGTAATGTCGTTTCGAACGGGCGGCGCATAAATCAGCATTCGGGCGGGATCGATGAGGCGGATCTGGCGGGTCATTTCATCGTAGAGGCTGCCGAGGCGCGCGCCGCTGGAGGTGAAGGCGGTTCCGCCCTTGGTTTCCAAGAAGGTATGGTAGGCCAGTCGATGGGAGTAAAACCGGCAATGGGCCGCCACCTGGGTCCACCAGTCGAGATGGAAATCATGATGGGCCGCATAGTAGGTGTCGAATTCCGCGCTCGTCCACGAACCGCTGTTGGCATCGTAGTCATCATCGATTTCCGGATTTTCGGAGCGGTGGCCGATATGCAGAAACAGGCCATGGCGCAGCAAGGTGGAGGCCAGCCGGTCAAAGCGGTCGAAATAGTCGGGATCCCGCACGTATCCTCGGCTGTCGGAATCGCCCATGTGCAGGCGCATATGGTGAAAGCCGGCCTTTTTCATGTCGACCATATGGTTTTCCTGCACCTCGAAAGAATCGGGGCCGTCGCCCTCGGCAATAAAGCCGAGTCCCATGCCGTCCACATAGTCGCGCGGCAGGATCGGCTCATCCGGCGCTCCGGTTAGAATGCCGCCGGCCAGTCCGCAGACCTTCACCGTATTTGATCCGAGCGCATCCGTAACACTTAGCCGCACCCATTGATGGGTCGGCTTCCGGAAAAAATGGAGATCCTCATAAAACACTTCCGGCGGCGCCGCCGCCCATTCCGTTGGGGTCGGCAGGGTCTCCTGCACCAAATGCTTGAAGCTGTAGTCGGTGATGTTGGTCGCGGCGCTGACGGCCACAATCTTAAGGTTGTCGGAATCGATCAGCTCCTGGGCCGAGACATCGGTGCGGCTTCGGTCGTATACCGTGATCACCGGGGCGGCCATCAGGCGGCACGCTCCCGCCAGAAAAAGCAATACGCACAGGCAAGCAATCTTTTTTCGGATAGGGTTGATTGCGTTCATGGCATTTCTTTTTCCGCCGGCTAGGGGGTTGCGACATTTCAATTTAGAATCGACCCATTATTAATACAGATTAGATTTTCAGTGACAATGAGATAGTAGTGTTATATACATATTATTTGTTGTGAGTGTCATTTTAGAATCGCGTTAGCGGGTATGTGCTGTAGCGCCATTAAAAAAGCGAGAGATTATGAAATTCAGGGATCTAGTGCTAGGGACGGCGATGCTGGTTGTTGGGTTTTGCGCACATGCCGCAGAATTTTCCTTTACCGCGATCGAAGATACGTTTGTTCAGAAAAACAAACCGACAGAAAATTTTGGAGGAGTGACGCCGCTATTGCTTAAGCAATACGGCAATACGTTTGAGCGGACTCCTTTTCTTAAATTCGATCTCACGGCCCTCGGTTCGGCCACCAATGTAGTCAGCGCGCGTTTAAGGCTCTACACCGAGGCCTTGTCGGATGACGGTGCGGGCCGGGTTGATGCATGGGCGGTTGATAATTCCTGGAGTGCGAGTACGATCACCTGGTCCAACACGCCGCCGCTGGGATCGCTCATCAGCACCGGTTGGCTGGCCGCCACGGGTTGGTTTGAGGTGGATGTTACCCCCTATATCACGAATGCGGGCATCGTCAGCATTGTTGTGACCACTCCGGTTGGCGGAACACCGAGCAAGTTTACCAGCACAGAAGGCGCCTCCAATCACCCCGTACTCGTGGTGAACACCGGCGTGGTGAGCACCACCAACCGCCCGCCGGAATTTTCAGCCGACCCGATCACCGCGCCGGATGCCGCGCGGAATGCCGACTACTCGGCGACGCTGGCGGGTTATGCCAGCGATCCGGACTTTGACGAACTGACCTTTTGGAAAAGCGGCGGAAACGACTGGCTGCAGGTGGCGGCCGACGGGGCCCTTTCCGGAACGCCAACATCCGCCGATCTCGATCTGAACACCTTCGACATCTCGGTTCACGATGGCCAGGGCGGCACCAATACCACGGTTCTTCGCATTACTGTCGTGAATACGCCGCCGGAGTTCCAGCTCGACTATGGCGCTTTCTTTTCAGATCCAGCCACGCTCGGCAGCCCCTATTCCGGCTCTATCGCCGGCATGGCCGCAGATGCCAATAGCGATGTTCTGACCTACACGAAAACAACCGGAAGCGACTGGCTGATCCTTGCCGCCAACGGCACGCTGTCCGGCACGCCGTCCGTCGCAAATCTCGGTCCGCACGAATTTACCGTGACCGTCGAAGACGGCAACGGCGGAGCGGACACCGCACGCATGATCATCGCTGTAGCCGATTCGGCCAAGACGCCCTTCAACGGAACCAACGTCCTGTTCATTGCCATCGACGACTGCAAACCGCTGTTTCATTGCTATGGCGATCCGCTGGCCGTAACACCCAATATTGATCGCCTGGCCGATGGCGGAACGGTCTTTTTAAACAGCCACTGCCAGTGGTCGGTCTGCGGGCCGTCGCGCGCCAGCCTGATGACCAGCCTGATGCCGGAAGAGACCGGCGTGATGGGCTTTAAAAACATGCGCGGCATTCTGCCGGGCTTGACCACCATTCCGCAGCACTTCCGCTCGCACGGCTACGAAACCGGCGCGCGCGGCAAGCTCAACGACCCGCGCTGTGTTGGCAACCCTGATCCGGACAGCGCCACCGCACGCACCCTGAACGGCCGACAGATCGACGACGTTTTGTCTTGGTCGATTCCTTATCTAGCGAATGATGGCGGATATAGCAGCCCAACCAGCCGCTCCTGCGAATGGCCGGATATCCCCGATGCGGAAATGATCGACGGAGCCGTCGCGCTGCGCGGCGTTGAACTCATGCAAACCATGGCTGCCGGCGACAAGCCGTTCTTCCTCGGGGTTGGCTTCTACAAGCCGCACGTCGCATGGTATGCCAACAAACGGCACTGGGATATGTATGATCGCGCCGACTTTGAGCGGGCGAGCTTCACCAACCGCCCCTTCAACGCGATTGCCGCCTCCTGGAAAGAAGGCACGGAGGTGCATGACAAATGGGATGTTGAGGGCACCTGGCCCGATCCGATTGATCCCGACAAACAGCTGGAACTCATTCACAGCTATTATGCCTGCGTCTCCATGATCGACAGCCAGATCGGCCTGCTGATGGACGAGATGGACGCGCTTGGCCTCAGCAGCAACACCGTCGTGGTGCTGTGGGGCGACCATGGCTACCATCTCGGCGACCACAACCAGTGGGGCAAGCATACCAACATGGAGCAGGGCACCCGGACTCCGCTGATTATCTCTTCGCCATTTCTCACCAATGCCGTACCGGGCGTCTCCTCTCCCGTAGGGTTCCTGGACTTTTTCCCGACGCTCTGTGAAATGGCGAACCTGCCGCTTCCTGAGCAGCCCATGGATGACACGCAACTGACCGGACGCCCGCTCAAAGGCGTCAGCCTCGTCCCGCTGCTGACCGGCGAAAGCAAGGCCGTTCGCCAAGGTATCTTGAGCATTAAGGGGAATTATGCCTTCCGCACCGAGCGCTATCGCTACATCGAGCAGGTTTCCGGCGACACCGTAATCGGCCGCGACTTGTATGATTATGTAAACGATCCGCTCGAAACCGTCAACCTGGCCGGGGAGCCCGGATACGAGGCGCTGGTTTACCAATATTCCAAGGCCATCCGTACGGCTCCCGAAAGCCCCGGGTGCTACAATCTCATGGCCGCTCCGCCACTCGGTATTCCTGCTCAACGCACGCTTCCCGCCCTGGACGGGACGATAAGATCCAACAGTTCCTTGCACCTTTCGTGGCCAGGAGTCACCAATGTTCAATACAACATAATGGTCTCAACCAATCTGCAATCCGGAGCTTGGTCGGCAGGGCCGACCAGCATAACAGGCGGAACCATCGAGATTGCGGCAGATAACGCGCAGGCCTTTTATCGGGTCGAAGTCGCGGAGTAGTAAATTCGATGCTGCGTGGTCGGTTTGGATCGTGTCACTTTAAATGTGTAAAATTTACCAGTACGATATTACACGCAACGGATATATAAATGATATATAAGGGTCTTGTTAGTAAGAAAAGGTGAGTATAAGTGCCTGCCTCGGGTTCGGATGAACGGTTCATCCGGCGGAGTCAGGTAACCGAAAGGGAGCGAGAGCATGAAAAGAACAATTGTTACACTACTGGTTGCTGCGGGAATGGTTTCCGCATCGCTGGCAGTTCCGATTATTGGTACGGACTTTACATCCCCGTACACGAGTGCGGATCTGGCCGGACAGCAGGGCTGGTCGGCCTTGCCGCTCACGGGCACTCAGGCGTTCAAAGTGGATGCCACAGCAGGCGTGGCGGATACCGCCCCCTATGCAGGCAGCTTCGACACCACCAACGGCAATGCCGTGGTTCTCGCCGGAACATTCGGCAATGCGATCGACGACGAGTGGACCGGTTCCATGGACTTCAAGGTGGCCACCTCGGCATCGGGAACGATTGCAACCAATATCATCGGCACGGTAACCAACATTGGCGACGTAGCCCTCTTTGGTTCTGCAAATGACTTCTATCAAATCGGCCTGACCGCGGTCGCCACCAATGGATTGGCTACGGGCGACAGCAACGATGTGATGCTCGATTTCCGCATCAAGAGCGCCGCGCAGATGCAGGTGACCATCAATAAATACGGAAACTATTCCACCTTGGCGGAATTCACCAGCGATGAGCTGGGCTGGGATCCGGAGTTTACCAGCACGAACAGTGTTGCCCCTGACTTTGAAACGGACGACCTGCGCCTGACGTGGACGCTCCGCAAGACGCGCACCCCCGACACCTATTCCGCCGTTGCGGTACTTTCCAACCTGACCACCGGCGCCTTTTCAGTCTATGACGACGCCGGCAACATTAACTATGCCGCCGGACGTTCCAATCTCTATGCATCGGCTACGGCTCAGCTGGCGATGCAGCATGGTCCCGATGCCGATGACGACGGCACAGCCTCGCTGGTCAACATTGCGATCGATTCGCTGACGGTGGACCAGACCAGCGGCAACCTGCCGGTTCTTGAGTCTTCGGTTCTTTCCGGTGCTGGGGGAGACGGACTTGTTGACCTCTCATGGACGCCGGTCATCGATGCCTCCAGCTACACCCTCAAGCGCGGAAGCGCACCGGGCGGCCCATACAGCACCACCGTGGCGACCACCAACGGGACCCGCTTTACCGATACCGGTTTGGTCAACGAGACGCTCTACTACTACATCGTAACCGCCAGTTCCGCAGGGGTTGCAGATGCCGACTCCAACGAGGTGATCGGCGAGCCGCAATCGGCGCAAACCGGCGATATCTTTGGTTGGGATTTCACGGCAATCGAAGGATACACCGAATCCGATTTGGACGGACAGAAACGCTGGAAAGCACAGGCCGCCACCGGTCCGAATGCCTTTACCGTAACCGATGCCGCAAACGAAGGATATGCCGACACGACGGCGGCCACCTTTGACACCGATCTCGGCAACGGCGTCTACTATAACACGATCATGTCGAACAATGTGGCGGATGAATGGAGCGGAACGTTCAGCTTCGCACTCTCCACCGGCCCGACGGCGGGGCAGTCGGTCACCCGCACCAACGATGTCTACGACGCGACCGGAACCAATGTCATTGGCGAGACGATCGATACGTACGACATTACCGGGATGACCTTCAACGAGATCCTCCACTTTGGTGTTACGGCACCTGAAAACAAGGATAACCGCCTGAACAACAACGGCTCGACCAGCGTGGGGCTCAATCTGCGTACCACGGCCTCGGACGGAAACCTGGCGATCCGCTTGAACAACGGGGACACCATTGCCTCTCTGACTGCTGTGCAAATGGGATGGGACCCGGATTGGACTGACAGCACAAACACCAATGGCCCCGACTTCGAGACCGACGAGATTACGCTGGAATGGCGGATGAGAAAGTCCTCCGGCGGCGTCTACATGGCCACTGCCGAGATGACCTGCATTAGCTCGATCACCGGAACCACCAACACCTCTTCCGAGGGATGGGGAACCACAACGGCTGCAACGGACGCCTATGCATCCGATCTGGCCATCTTCGGCATGACCCATCAAGGCGATGCGGACAAAGGCAAAGACCTTGACGGAAACGCCCAGGTCATTTCGCCGATCCTGGTTTCGGTCAACTATGCCTCGTTGCTGAAGAGCGATAATGTTCCGCCGGAAATGTTTGTGCCCGAGCTCACGGCAGCGTCCCTCGACGGCACCAGCATCGAAGCTTCATGGAATGCCGTGTCCGAAGCCGTGTCCTACGCGCTCTGGTATTCCGATGTGGATGGCGGGCCATACACCCTGCTGGGAAGCAATCTGGTGGACCGGGTTCTCACAAACAGTCCGTTGACAAACCTCAGAACCTACTTCCATGTGCTGCAAGCTTATTATGGCGAGTTTGGTTTCGGCCCGATGTCGGCCCAGGCCATCGCCCGTCCGCTCGCTCAGGTCAGCACAGGTTGGGGAGAGAGTGCGGACATGCTCACAGAGCTCAACCAAAATCTGGACGTGGCGAATACTACGGTCGGAACGATCTACAACCGTGTTGGAAATGGCCCCGGTGGCGCGCTCGTGTATGATGGGTGGTCAGATTACGACGTCCTTGTCGCACCGCCGGTGTATGGTGTATTCCAGGTGGATATCAGTGGGGATACCAGCTTGAACTTTGCGTTCAGCGTGATGAACAAGGATGACCAACCGTTCGACTATATAATTGTTCGAAGAAAGCTTCCGGGATCACAAGGTACGGCATTCCTCTATACCGAATTGAGCGCTTCCGCGGATGCAACCAGCCAGACCTATGGACTGGAAGCCGAGTTTGCTACCCACAAGTGGTCGGGTACGGTCACAGAAGGACTGCATCTCGCCGTTCGGAACGGGACTCAGTGGTATGTCAGCGAAACGTCGGTTAGCCCGGGGAATGCCGTAGCGTTGGCCGGTGGTGCTGTCTGTACTATTCCGGATCTGGTCGCCGAAAACTGGGTGGCCTATACGCCGGCGACATCGACTTCAGCCAGCCTGGCCAACGTGGTCGGGGCAACCTTTGACGTTGCAGGAACTGTGCTGAATAACATTACGGCGATCGGCGTCTTGGGCGAAGGTGAATTGTCGCTTGGCATCCAGCGGTGGAGTCTTTCCACGGGGCAGCAACCCACGGCGCTGCAGAGCTGGGCGGATACTCAGGGCATTTACAATGAAGATGCCGCGGCTGATGCCGATCCGGATATGGATGGCGTGAACAACCTCTACGAATGGGGGCTGGCCGGCGATCCGACCGATCCGAGTTCCACGGGCAGGGATATCAAATATGGCGGGATGGATGCCACCGGAACAAACATGGTGTTTATTTATCCGCGCAAGAAGGACGCTCCGAAGCCGGATTACACCGTGCTGGAAACTCCATATCTCCTATATGGGGCTGCCTGGACGGACAACTCCAGCACCTATGTTGAGGATCTCGGTCCGAATACGGGTAGTGGAGTGTTTAGCCAATACCAATGGGTGACCAATGCGATTCCGACCGACCTTGATGTGAAGTTTATCGGACTGAACATTCAGGAGCCGTAACCGGAGACCGTTGAATCCTGAAGCCCGTTTGCGGGCTTCAGGGTTTCTTGAAAAATAAACCTCCCCGCAGCAAGCAGCGGTGTATCAACGTAGTCGAAGCTTCCAGCTTCGTTGAGCACGAACGGCTCGGCATGCGCAATGGAGCTGGAAGCTCCATCTACATTCGCAGCAAGCTACGGGGTATTATACCAAACACGAAAACTTAACAGTATATATTCAAACACTAAGGCACGAAGAACACCAAGCAGTCTGCTCGATAAATTCTTAGAGTACTTTGTGTCTTAGTGTTTAATTTCCCTCCTGCGGCAGATGGGGTTTATACCGACAAGATTTTGAGAAAGGTATTAAACCCAGGGCTTTGCAATAAAATCAACCACACAGCAATGTGAATGATGCTTGGGAGCGGCGGAAAAGGCTGCCCCTGGGTGCTTGACCGGCTTGAAGCCGGAGATATGAATCGATGGATTCGCTTGGGCTGAACGGCATGCATTGGCGTGGCAGTTTAAGAACCAAGGAAACCAGCTGGATTCTATCAATAAAAAGACTACCAGGGAGACCCATTCAAAAAAAAAGGAAATAGGTGTCCACTACTACCGTGGCAGATACGGATAAATTAATGGAGTGCTTATGAAGCAAAGTGAATGACCTGTGCCGGTCGGGGTTTGGATGAACGGTTCATTCGATGGAGTCGGGCGGTATAAATAGAAGGAGAGGGCCATGAAAAGAACAGTTGGTATGTTAATGTTAGTTGTGGGAATGGTTTCCGCATCGCTAGGCGTCAGTGTGATCGATGCTGACTTTACAAGCCCCGATTATAGCGATGGGGATCTGGCCGGGCAGCAGAGCTGGGCTGAGATGCAGCTCTCGTGGCCTAAGGCGTTCAGCGTGGATGCCGCCGCGGGAGTTGCCGCGACCGCGCCGTATGCCGGCAGCTTCAACCCCACCAACGGAAACCATGTGTATTTGAATTCCTCTCTCGGCAATGCCGCTGCCGACGAATGGGATGGTACGGTGGATTTCAAGCTGTCCACCACGCCCATGGCGGGGGTCACCAACAACGACGAGAATGTTGCCAATATAGGCAACGTACACTCGGTCTACGACATTGGCCTCACTAGAAGCGACACGACCAACTATTTGAATACGACCCAAGGTGAAGATATTGCGCTTGTTGTGCGCGTCGAGAATCCTGGCGGGCTCGTGGTGCAGTTCAGCGGCAACAATGTTATTGCCGACAGCTTTTCGATGGACGATGCCGGATGGGATCCTGAAAATTCAAATGCGGCGGGTGCGGATTTTGAAACCGACACCATCCGGATGACCTGGAACCTCCGCAAGACGACCATTGATCAAACCTACAAAGGCACTGCGGTACTCTCGAACCTGACGACGGCCGCTGTCTCGACGTTTAGCTTGGCTGACGCTGATAATTTTACCACCAAGAGCAATCTGTATGCATCCGCCAGCGTTTTTCTGGCGATGGGGCACAATGCCAGTGCCGACCGCAACGGCACCGATATCTCTCCTAATGAATCGCTGGTCGACATTGCGATCGAGTCGCTGATCGTGGACCAATCCAGTGGCGTGGCAGCAGTTTTGACCGCCCCGGCTCTCACGGCCGAAGGCTCGGACCAGACCGTGGAATTGAGTTGGAAAGGTGATCCGGAAGCCACCGGCTATACCGTTAAGCGTTCTTCGGTTGAGGGGGGGCCTTATTCCACCACGGTTGGAACCACCAACGGCACCGGCATGGTCGATACCGCCGGACTCGTGAACGGCCAGTTGTATTATTATATTGTTACAGCCAGCCGCGCTGGGTCCGCTGATGTCGACTCCAACGAGGCGATCGGGGAGCCGAACACCGCGGTTACGGGAACCATACTGGACGACGTGCATTTCACAACGACCGAAGGGTTTGCAAACAACATCGATCTGGCCGGGCAGCAAGGCTGGAGAGCCGCCGCCAACACCGGACCGCAAGCCTTCATGGTGACGGATGCCGACGGAGCGGGCTATGCCGACACCGAGCCTTATGAGGCTTCGTTCAAACCGTCCCTCTCGGATGGCGACGCCTTCGGAAACTATGTCTATCTCAACAAGCTGATGTCCAACAACGTGGGCGACGAATGGACGGGAAGCACCACGCTGCAGCTGAAGATTGATCCGTTGCCCGGCCAATGGGTCACCAATATTGTTGAAGGCGTCACCAACATTGCAGAGACTGCAACGATTGTGGCGCATCAGTCCCCGTATGCATGGGGCCTGACCACCGAGGTGGACAAAGATAACGCGCTCCGGGACCAGGCTGGTGAAAGCCATGACGCGCTGATGCTGATTCGCTTAAATTCAGAAGGCCAGATCTATGTAAACTTTGGCGGCAACTTTTTGGCCAATCAGCAAATGGTGGCCCTTACGCCGGCACAGGCCGGATGGGATCCGTCGTGGGCGGTTACGACCAATGCGGCGCCGGATTTCGAGACGGACCCGATGACCATCGACTGGAAATTCCGCAAGACGCTTGATGCGGGAGTCTATTACGGCGAAGCCTCGGTCACGATCGGAGGCACTACGTACGCCAATGCGGTTTCGGGATATTATCTGTCCAACACGATGGAAGACCTCTATCCGGCGGAGCTGGCCCGCTTTTCCATGGGGCACTATCGCAGAGCGGGAGAGGGCGGAACGATTATAAATGTGGCAATCGATGCGCTGAGCCTGACCAAGGCCGACAGTCAACCTCCGCAGCTGGCTGCGCCGGGCACGGTTAGCGGCGAGGGATCGGACACAACGGCCATCATTTCTTGGTTTGCCGGAACAGAAGTCAGCAGCTATTCGGTCTACCGCGCATACGACAACGACGGGGCTTATACACAGCTGACCAACGGATTAACTGAGCTTACGTATACGGATACCGACGGCCTGGTGAATGGCACCACCTATTTCTACAAGGTGGCATCGGACTATGGAATCTATGGCGAAGTGCTGTCGGATTGGGTTCCGGTTCGGCCGCTCGGCCGCGGCGCTGCGGCGCAATGGGGGCCGTCCGGTGCTATTGTCACAACATCGGTCAACCCAACGTTCGCGGAGACCCAGGTTCCCACGGCAGGCGGTACGATCGAGTTTCGTATTGGCAACGGGGTTGATGGAACCATGTGGACGGATGGGGTTGGTACATATAATATGAATGTCGTTCCGTCCCTATGGGGCATCAGCCAGCTGTTTCAACTGCCCGGCAGTTCAATTAATCCGTATAACTGGCAGATGCGGAATTCCGCCCCCTTCGATTATGTTCGTTTGCGCACCAAAGATCAGACCGATGCGGCGGTGGAAGTGCATTCTGTGCTGATCTGGACCGAAACCGGCGGCGGGGTCAACCTGACCGGTCAGAGTGCCTCGTTCGACCTTTCGTTGCAGGGAATCGCCCTTGGTGGACCGGTCCATGCCGCTCTTCGCAATGGTGCATCGGACTGGTATGTCAGCCAAAGTGGGATCACATCTGCTGGACCGCTGGAAATCCCGGACGTTGGTTCCGAGTTGTGGGCACCGCTGGTTGCTGCCACGAGTACCTCCACCAACATGATGACGGTAATCGGGGCCTCGTTCGCCGCCGCACCGGCCTTCAACGATGTCCAAGCGGTTGGATTCTTCCACGACAACGGGCGTAACACCCATGTCGATTCGTTCCGGCTGGTGGTCGGGGAGCAGCCGACCACAATGCAATTGTGGACGGACAGCCAAGGCATCTACAATGCGGATGCGGCAGCTGATGCCGATCCGGACATGGATGGCGTGGACAACATCTACGAGTGGGGTCTGTTCGGTGATCCAGCCGATCCGGCCAGCAAGGGTCAGGCACCTCAGTATGCGGGGGTGGATGCTACAGGAACCAACATCCTGTTTGTTACTCCGCGCAAGATGAACGAGCCGAAGCCGGTCTATACCGTGATGGAAACTCCATATCTCCTATATGGGGCTGCTTGGACAAACAACTCCGGCACCTATGTTGAAACGGGTATAGGCCCGAATCTGGGTGGTTCGTTTGGTGAATACAAATGGGTGACCAATGCGATTCCGACCGACATTGATGTGAAGTTTATCGGCCTGAACGTTCAGGAACCGTAACCGGATGGATTTGGAACCCGGAGCCCTCCACGGGCTTCGGGATGTACGGAAACACAAACAGAAAAAGGAAAAATACATGAAGAAAAGTAAAACAATAGGACTGGCAATGAGCATTGCGGTGCTCGGCCTGGCCGGCACGTCGATGGCGGCGAACATTTGGTCTGCCACAGTCGTTGGAAACTGGACAAACGCGGCTAACTGGTCCACCGGGTTGCCGGTGCCTGCTGATGCAAAAATCGTTAATGGTAATGGTGCGGCTGTGACCATCGATTCCAATATAGGCGCATTTGCCGGCAATTTTCAGATGGGAAATAAGACCGGTGGCGATACGCTCAATGTGCTTGCTGGTGGTGGAGCTTCGTTTGAGCAATTCCGGATTGCGGATGTTGCGGGGAGTCTTTCGACGGTTAATGTTACAGGCGGATCGTTGACCAATGTTTCTGGCAATGGTGCGGTTGGTTATTCTGGATTAGGGATTGTTAATCTGAGCGCAGGATCTTTCGTTAACACCGTGGATTTGGATCTGGGCAGAAATGCGGGTTCGCGGGGGGAAGTTTATGTGACCGGTGGATCCCTGAGTGTCGGCAAAGATTTGATGATCGCTTCCTACCAGGATCCGGCCAACTCGGGACACTTTGAAATCAGCGGGGGTGCAGCAGATATTGTCGGCGATTTTACCGTCGGCATGTATGGAACCGGCACCGCGCTTCTCTCTGGCGGATCCGTGACTGCTAATAGGGTACGTGTTGGGGGAACAGCCCAAGGCGGTACTGGAACCCTGACGGTGGATGCGAGCGGCCTGCTTACGGTCGATCAATTCAACGTGGGTGGTTTAGCTGGGGCTACAGGTGTCGCAAACCTCAACGGCGGCACCATTGATGCGGGGTCGATCTCGATTGGAGCGAACGGAACGTTGAATTGGAACGCGGCGGCCACTCTTGTCGGTACCAACATGAACTTCCTGGCCGACGGCCTGTTGGTTTGGGAAGGCGACCGTACCTCCGATGTCGCCAGCGGGGTACTGGATGGAACGTTTGACGGGAGTGGTGGACTTGTGGATATCGCCACGCTTGCTTTCGGCGTGGACTATGATCAAGCGCTCAGTACCACAGAAGGATTCTTGCTCTCCAAATACGATAGTCTAAACGACACCACCGATGTCTGGACCGTCATTCCGGAGCCGGCCACGCTGGGTCTGGTCGTTGCGATGGGCGCGGGCATGCTGTTCATTCGCCGAATGTTTAAGGCGTAGGGCAAACCATCAGAAGTTGAAGAATGTTTGGGCCGAGGCTGGAAGTGTATGCCGAGACCCAAGCATTTTTTTATCAGGACTCTGGGATAATGGAACAGGAATGAAAAAAAACAATCTTTCACATCCTTGGTGTGCTTGCCTGTTGCGCCACGGTTTGGGGAACCGGGGGTGTTGGCGAAAGCGTTTCGGTTGCGTTTGATGGGCAGGTGAAGGCGACGACCGTTGATGGCAACGGTTCTCACCGATACCGTTGAATATTCGGATGACTTGGCGATATGGCAACCCTTGCCGGGCGCGGAAAGCGTTCTCGCGAGCGGGATCGTTGACTGCAACGAAACCGTCGATGTTCGCTTTTACCGGGTGGGTGTTGTGCCGGAGTAGGCCGCAGCAATTGTGATGGAAAGAGGGGCCAGAATGAAAAAGATTAAACTTTTATGGATGGGCCTGCTGGTAGCGGGACTGACTTTTTCCACTGTGCAGGCGGAATTCATTCAACTCGGCGGAAAGCCCGGCGTTGCTCCGGTGGTGCCGGGAACGGATTATGTTGTTCAGTTTGACGGTGCCTATACCAATATCGGAAACGGAGCTTTCGGAGCTTCGGGCACACTGGGAAATTTTTCCGGCATTCCCTCCAGTATGGATTTCTCCTCCCTCTCGCTTACGAACGGCGCCGGACTGGTGGCAACGCTCGCGGATGCCGAAAACGATCCCGTAACCTACAACGCCTCGTTGCAGATGCGTCCGGGCTCAACCGTCTCCTTTTCGTTCAATGAAGCCGTCAGGCTGAAAGGGGCCGGCTTTGCCGGCGACCTTCCGACCAATGTCACATGGGGAACGCACTCCGAGGCCATCAGCGGAAACGTGTACGATTTCCAGGATTCGGAATTGGCGATAGGCGAAACGTTGACCTTCAATGCGCCGCCGGCATTTCGGTTGCTGCACCTTGCATTTGAGACCCTGACCTCAACCACGAATCCTCCGACTGTAACGAATCTAACACTGACGGTGACGGATCGTGCGGGAACCAATGTGACGGGCACATTGCTGGTGGACTCCGACCACATCCACCTCGAAACAGCATCCCCGACCAACGTGGTGTCCTACAGCTATAAAGTTGCGCAGCAAACGAGCGAACCCACACCGGCTGAATGGGACGCGCTGGATTCGGCGCCCTTCCACAAGGACATGTGGTTCTACCGGGAGCCGACCAACCAGTGGGTGCGCATTTTCGTGGCGGACGCGGCGGGCAGCACGCTCGATGAGGTGGTCGGCTTGCAGGGCGGCGTTCTGACCGCGCCGCCGGACGATCCGATTTCGCCGCAGGAGTGGATTGCAGGCGCGCAGGGCGGGGGATACCGCAACCGCAATGTGGATGAATCCTTTGACATCAAGGCCGAGGGCAACATTGTCCTGAAAAAGAAATACGGCTTTACCGCGTCGCGCATCCACATGGACATGGAGGCTTTCCGAACCGGGGATACTGCCCGCATCGAAGACGAGGTGCGGCGCATCAAAATCGAGCTGCGCCACGGCATCTACATTACCATTGCTGCGCAGGGCGATGTCCCGCCGCTCACCGACCCCGCACCGGGCACCGACGGCAAGCCGATGGACACCTACTCGCATCTGATGGAGCACACCTCCTACACCCCGGAGATGCAGAACCTCTTTTCCAATGCCTGGACATCCGTGGCGGAGGTCTACAAATACTTTCCCCACCGGGTCTCCTTTGCCTATTTCATCGAGTTGCGCAACGGCGCGCAGTATCCCACGCTGGAGGCGATGCATAACCACATCACGCCTATTATCCGTTCCATCACGCCGACACGCATCCTCGACTACCAAGGCAAGAGCCGCAACGAGCCGGAGGCCTTCCCGAAGTTCGACCTTTATCTGCCGGCCCTCGAAACTCCATATGGAGGTTATTATATGTATTCCTTCCACAAGGGATTCGGCGGGGCTAACGATGCGTGGTACCGCAGTCAGCAGGATCGCAACCTGAGCTTCCTTCAGCCCGGGATCGATTATTGCAACGCCAATCCCGGCAAGGCGGTTTTTATGGATGTCTACAACCACACGCAGGGCTTCTACATGCGGGCGCAACGCATCCAGCACGTCAAGGAGTTCTACGACAAGCTCTCTTCCACACCGGTGCCGATCCCTTCGATCTGCGCTGATTTTCCAGACAGCAATATGTCGGTGGACTGGCAGTATGACGATCTGGGCAATTTCCGGCCGGAAAGCTACTACAGCAAAATCACCCTCGAAATCCTCAACGGCGATTCGTTTGTGGATGCCAATGACCGCGACGGCGATACGCTGAGCAACGACGAAGAGGCCGCGTTGGGCACCGATTCCGACTGGGCCGATACGGACTATGACGGCATGTATGACCACGTGGAAGTTCAGTTCGGCTTTGACCCGCTCGACCCGCGTGACGGCATCGATCCGTGGAATCAGAAATATGGCGGCGATGCCGACGGCGACGGCATCCTCAATGCCTGGGAAGTTCACTATCCCGGCCTGGATCCGTTCAACCCGAATGATGCGCGAACCGACCTGGACGGCGATACGCTTCTTTCGGTTTATGAAGCGTGGGCCCGCACCGAGGCCGACAATTCCCGCAATGCCGAATCGAACGAGGAGGATGACAGCGATGGCGACGGCACCCTGGATGCCGCCGAATGGGCGGCGGGAACCAACCCGCTCGACGACGAGGATCCCGACCTGGACGGCATCATCAGCGGCGATACCCGTCCGTTCATTTCGGATGCGGCCAACGTGATCCGCTATGAATTCAATGCCGCCGCCGCGGACACCGCCCGCTACGGCGCGGACAATGCCGGCACGCTGCTCGGCGGTGCGATAGTCACGAACGGCATGCTCCAACTGGGCTCCGGCGATTCCGCAGCCATTCCCTCAACCGACCTCACGGTCACCGATGGGCATGGCGTCTATCTGCGCTTCAATGCGGTCAACCTGCCGCACGACTATCAGGTGATCTATTCGGAGGGCGACGCCACGAATGGCCTGGCAGTCTATCTTTATAAAAATGAAGTGTGGGCCGGCTGTTGGGTCGATAGCGTGGTGCACCACCTGCCGCTCGGCACGGTCGTCCCCGGACAATGGCACATGGCAGCGCTGTCCTTTGACGGCGGGGAAGGGGGGGCGCTGATCCCGTGGCTGACCGGTTATTTCGACGGCGTCCGGGTTCCGGGTTCACCCATTGTTCCAACCTTTGGAAGTTTGAACGCCCGTTCCTCCGCCACGCTGGGAACGACCGGAACCCTTCCGTTGACCCGCAGCGGCCTTGGTGGCGCCGAACTGGTTTCGGGCATAGGTTTCAACGGCTGGATCGATGATGTGAATGTGTTTAACCGAGTGCTCTACGACATCGACGTGAGCATGCTCGGCGACCGGCTCTACGCCTTCGACACGGATGCCGACGGCGTGCTCGACATCTCCGATGCCTTCCCCGGAAACGGTTCGGAAACACGCGATGCCGACCACGACGGAATCGGCGACAGCGCCGACCTCGACGACGACAACGACGGCATGAGCGATGCCCTCGAAAATCTGTATGGGTTTGACCCGCTCGATCCGTCCGACGCCGACGGGGATGAGGATGAAGATGGCATGAGCAACGGGGATGAAATATTCGCCGGAACCCATCCGGTCAATCCAGATTCGCTCTTCATGATTTCGTCGCTCGATGCAGGCAGCCTGGAGTCGTTGCTCCAGTGGTCGAGCATATCCGGCAGAACCTATGCCGTTGAATATTCGGACGATCTATTGACGTGGTCACCTTTGCCGGACGCTGAGAGTCTGCTGGCGAGCGGGATCGAAACCGGGGTCATCGACAGCAACGAAACCATCGATGTCCGCTTTTATCGCGTGGGTGTTCTACCTGAATAGTAAAAAAATGCGAAGGATGGCAGGAGCAGTTGTGATGGAAAATGGAGACGGAATGAAAAACAGGAAGCTTCTAGGGATGGGCCTCGTGATGGCGGGTATGTTTATTTCCTCTTCGCATGCGGCCCCGGTGATTACCGTGATTAACCGGGCGGGAACGGATGTCAGCGGGCAAACCTTGATTGCATCCGATCACATCCACATCAGCACAACCTCCTCGGTGCCTGTGGAGGCCTATGCCTACAAATGTCTCGTACAATCCGCCGAACCAACGGAAGGGGAATGGACGGCCGTCGCGAGCCAGAAATTTTATGAAGACCTCTATTTTTACATGGAGCCCGCCACGCAGTGGGTTCAGGTCTCGGTGACCGACACCAATGCGAGTTCCACGAACGCCGTGTATGGATTGGCCGCGGGCATCCTGACCGCCGCCCCCGATGATCCGATCCTGCCGGCGGATTATGTCGCCGCCATGAAAGAAGGGTTTATCGAGGAGCCCAAAGATATGCCGGAAGATGATATTGTCGCCACAAAAAAAGGGGGATTCGGTCACTTTCGGATTCACTGGGGCAAAGACATCTACACCGCGGCAGAGCTCAAGGTAGCCGTTGCAAAGGTGATGCGTCACGGGCTTTACTGCCATCCGGCGCTCAGTTCACCGGAGGATTTTGACAAGTGGCGCACGGCGATCGGCGAGATCCAGTTTTTTTCACACCGCATGGCGATCGAACCCTGCCTGGAGCATGGTTATGACCTCGAACTCGACGAGTATTATCGGGATCTGACCGAAGAGACCAGGTTCTATCCGGGCAATGCCAACCGGATCATGATTTATCACACTCATAATTTAAATGACCTCCCGAACTTGACCGCTCCGTATGCCGACCTCAATCCGGATGACGGCATCACCACCGGATCAGGAGACTATTATTTCTATGCCGGGCATTCCCCCGGAAACTGGCTCAACACGAAACACTTGGACAGCGAGGCGGACAAACTCTGGTGGGAAGAGAATGCCGACCTGGTTCTGAATCAGATGAACATTCTCGACAAACCCGTTTTGGTGGATGCCTCCAAGATTGAAGACTCCCGCTATCTGAGCGGATACAAACCCAGCGCCCTGCGGGCCTACCAATATCAGCGCCAATATCTCGATGATCGGGCCAGATACAAGGTCAACCGAACCTTCCTCACCATGGGAGCGTATATCGAAGATGGCGAATACACCGATGCGAAAGCATGGCAAATGGTCATCGCTGGTGGACGCGGCGACATCATCCGCCCGAACGACCCCGACGGGGATCTGGTTTCGACCTATGATGAAATCAACGTGTATGGCACCGATCCCTACGACTGCGACTCCGACTGGGACAACATCATGGATACCTTCGAATGCGGCTGGGTGCCGGGGCTCAATCCCAACGATCCGCGCGACGGATTCCCCACCTTGGTCAAAGGCTCTTTAACCAACTTTACCGATCGTTCGATCAATGCCGATATGGATGGGGATGGCCTTGGGAATGCATGGGAGCTCTTAGCCGCCGTGCCCGCGACATCCGACCCTGCCACCACCGAATGGAGTTTTCACATTGACGACCCGAGCGATGCAGAACAGGACCTTGATCACGACCTGCTGATCAACTTTTGGGATACGGGAAAAATCGGACCTTATAGTGGCCGAGATGCCAACGACCTCAATGTGGAAGGGCTTCAAAATTTTGATCGGGGCGAAAATAATATTGATGAGATTCTGGCGGGAACCTGGTACAGAGACACCACCGACGATGACGAGGACGGCCTCGTTGGAGAAGGAATCGATCTCGTGCCTTATGTCGGCGACCGCGAATTTGCGGTTCGGTTTACATTTAACGAATCGATCTCCGGCTCGACTCTTGCCAATACGGCCTCTATGGGTTCAACCGATTATCTGGCCACCCCGCTCCCCGACGGCACGCTGGTTGGAAGCCTCTCCGGCTATGCCGACCGGGTACTCGACTGCTCTGAGGGAAGCGGATTCATCCATGCGCCGGCCACCCACCTTGGCAGCGTATCCAACCGCTCCGTCAGCCTGTGGTTTGCGGCCACCGAGTTCGGTGGCGAGGCCGAGCCCTATCAGGTGCTGTACAAGGATGGCGATACGTCCGCCGGCCGATCGATCTACCTCAACCAGAACAAGCTCTGGATCGGGATCTGGGCGACGAGCAACAGTACGCTTCTGGAAACACACATCGATCTTCATGCCACCGACGGCGTCCCCGCGTTGGAAAGCAACCAGTGGTATGCGGTGACTCTCGTATCGGATGGCGCTACGGAATCCCTGCGCGGCTATCTGTTTAAAGACAATGCCTGGCTCACCCGGGTTGAAGCCACCGATCTCGGGATCGGCCTTATCGACAGTGCCTCCGGAAAAACCACCTTCTGCGGATCCGATGATTCCAGCCGGTTCTGGGATCCGTCAGCGGGCGCCTCTGTTGTGCGGAGCGGCGCCTATTTCAAGGGCTATCTGGACGACTCGCTCATCTGGAACCGCTCCCTGACCGATGTCGAAACCTCCTGGCTCTCTAGAGACTTCATCTTTGAGCCCAAGACGGTCGCGCTGCCGGCCGCACCGTTGGCTCGCGACGACCGCCTCCATGTAACGCCCGAAGAGGAAACCACCCTGTGGGTGCTCGACAACGACATCGACATCAACGGCGACCCCATTTCGATCACGAGCTTTACACCGCCTCAACACGGCACGCTGACCCAAATCGATTCGACCTCGTTCATCTATACGCCCGATGAGGATTATGCAGGAGAGGATACCTTCACCTACATCGCCACAGACGGAACCTCCCTCAGCGAGACGGCCACCGTCACGCTGGAGGTGTATGTCGGCCATTTCCGTACGCACCGCGGAACGGCCACCCTCAAGCGCGGCTGGGAAAGCACCACGCTAACCGCAGGCGTTGACTATCATCTGGAGCGTTCCTCCACCGCGGCGAATGCCTTTATCCGGCTGGTTGGAAACCGGTTGTGCGGCGGTGCTAACACCGAAGGCGTCGTCTCCATCAAACCCGGCCATCAATTGGCCTTTATCGAGAATCCCAGCAACCTGGCCGACTCCATCACCATCTCCCGCGAAGGCGTGTATAAAGGAACCCGGAAAGGCCCGAGCCGGGACTTCATGTACGATCAGGTCGTCAACTGGGAGATTCTCGAATACATTGGCCCCGCCAATGGTCGGAATGCCATGGTCGTCCGCGACCAGGCCATGATAACCACCAATACCGCCAGCGCGGTCAACAGCATCCTGGATCCAAACAAAACCGTGGTCTTTATTAGCGGCCAGGCCAGCGGATCCGATAGTGCATATCTCTACCATGCGTTGCATACCGCCGAGCTCAACGCATCGAACCAGCCCATCTTCAGCCGCATGGATGGCTCAGCCATAAACGGAATGGGCATCGTGAGCTACGCGGTCGTCGAATTCACTGGCTCCAACTGGGCCCCCGTCCGGCGGATCGAGCAGGACTTTGCCAGCTCAAGCACCACGACGGCCGCCATCACCCCGCCGCTGCGGGAGGTATCCAAAGCATTCCTGCATGTCCAGCAGCGAGCCACCAACTCGGGAGCCGATCACGACACCGGAAACGTCTGGATCAGCGATGCCGATGAGCTCTCCTTCTCCATGCCCGTTTCAGCCAATAACCACGCCGTCGTCTGGGTGGTTGAAAATCTTGAATCGGATCCTGAGATTGCGATGAATGTGCAGCAGCTATCGAATCAAACGCGCACCGCAAATACAGCAGCGCCCTCGCCGGATGTTTGGACCCAACCCATCCAGCCTGTTTCTGCCACGGAAAACGCGTCAATCATGGGAGAATGCGCGCATACCGCCCAATCCGCCGGAAGCAATAATACCTTCTCGGAGGGTCAGGTTCTATTCTCGCTGGCAAACCCTCAGGAAGTTTCCTGCTGGCATGTGTCGCGGGCGAAAAACCTGACCTATTCCTTCTCCGTGGTAGAATGGCCCAGAATGCCGCGCATACCGCCGCCGGATATCGCACGGTATAATTTCCCAAGCGGAAGCATGGTATCCATTGATTCGGAGAACAACTCGATGGCGTCCGATGCCGTGCCTCATGCCTCGGCATTTGATGCCGCCACCTCCGCCGACGGATCGCTGCTGGCCACCACCGGCGGACTGTCGCCCTCTGGCGAACCGATCCTTGCGTTTACGGTAGCCGCCGACCCCGGAACCACCGTGAGTTTGGATGAGTTATCCTATAACTGGCTCGCCCGGGCCGACCATGCCGCAACCCACACCACCCGGGTTTGGTGCAGCGTCAATGGCGGCGCCAATACGGAGGTGGCCAGCGCCACGCTCTCGCCGACGCTTGCAACCGCCACCGTGGTCAGCAATCTGGTCGTTGATCTTTCCGCCTCTCAATTCCAGCGCGTCACATCGGCAACGATTCAGGTTTATCATGAAACCGACGGATCGCCGGGAGCCCATTACGGAGCCCTGCTGAGCAGCGCGTCCCACGGCGACTTCCTCGGCTTGACCGGAGTCGAAGCAGAAACCTACCAGGATGTCACGCTGACGCGCAACGTTCGCGACACCGACAACGACTCCATCGATGATGATTTGGATCCCGACGACGACGGCGATCAACTCACCGATGCCGAGGAAGCCGCTCTCGGAACCAATCCTTTGCTGGCCGACAGCGACGGGGCTGGCATAAATGACGGCGCCGAGGTAGCCGCCGGAAGCAATCCCATGAACCCGATGGATGACGACTACTGGATTCCGGGCGGCGAAATGATTCAGTTCGCCTGCAACAGAGATGCTCCGATATTAGATCTATACAACCCGGACGTTACGGGAGGGATGAGCTTCAGCAGCGGGATCTGGACCAATGCCCGGACGGCAACCAGCGGAGATGACAGCCAATCGATCATGTCGGACGATGGATTTATGACGTTTGACCCGACCGGAGCAAACCTGATTATTTATGCAACGGCCTACACCAACTTGACCGAGGAATCCACTTTTGGCGGGAATCTTGCCAACCTTGGGGTCGATGGCGGAGCGGATAGCCGGAAGGTCGATGTGGATGAGCGAATCGTGTTCCGCTTCAATCAAGAGGTGGCCTTGAAGCACATCCAATTTGCCGGCGCGCGAGACTTTACCCTCAGCTGGGGCGATGGCCAGAGCAACTCGCTGATTGGGACGAGCTCCTATACGTTTGACGCAACCGAACGGCTTCCGCAAGACGCCACGCTGACGGTTACTGGCGACAGCGGTTCTCAAGGGTTCACCGCGTTGATCGTCGAATTGATCGGGACACGCGCAGACTCCGACGAAGACGGTATGCCCGATATCGCTGAAACCTTCTACGGCTTCAAGCCGGACGATCCAGCGGATGCAAACGGGGATGCTGATGCAGACGGCATGTCGAACGGCAATGAGCTGTTTGCCGGAACCCTTCCGAACGATCCTGAATCCGTATTTGCGATCTCGGGGCTCTATACCGGCGTCGCATCGAATCAGTTGCTGTGGATGAGTGTGCCGGGCAGAACCTACTTTGTGGAATATTCAACCAATCTGAACGAGTGGCTTCTTTTGCCCGGCGCGGAAAATGTTTTGGCGGTTGATGTTGATTCAATGATCACGGATACAAATTCGATGGAAGCCGTTCGTTTTTATCGTGCCGGAGTTTGGTCTGAGTAGCGGTGCTGTCTAGTTTTGGCGAAGCGGTGACGTCAATAAGTGTAGGCTTTAATTTGGATGGGATGGGGAATGAAAAAATATATCGTGAGTGTTCGTAGTCTGTTGTTTGTTGCAATGGTAGGTACCGTAAACGCGGCCGAAAAAAAGAGTCATAATGCAGAACTGCATGATGCAGGAACGGAAGTCGTGTATACGGCGCCGGCAGCACATTTGGATTATCTGAAAAAGGTTGATCCCTCTTTAGTTCCTTCGCTGCGTGCAAACCCGGAGGCGCTGGAGGAATGGCAGGATGATCGCTTCGGCATTTTTGTCCACTGGGATCATAGCAGCCAGGTGAAGGCCTCCATGAGCTGGGGGCGGGGCGGGGCGAAACCGCACCACTCTCGCGATGGCGAACAAAAGGGCGTGCCGGAAGAGGAATACAACAAGCTGGCCTATACGTTTAATCCGACCCAATTCAATGCGGATGAATGGGCCGATCTCTTTGCCGCTTCAGGGGCAAAGTATGTGGTATTCACCGCCAAGCATCATGCCGGATTTTCCATGTTCGATTCGGCCGTGACGGATTTTGACATTATGTCGAGCCCCTTCAAACGCGATGTCTGCAAGGAGCTTTCCGCAGCCTTGCATGCGCGGGGCCTGAAGGTCGGCTGGTATTTTTCCCAGCCGGATTGGTATGAGCCGCGCTATCGGGAAGAGCTGCCCTCGCAACGCTTTAATGACGAGTTTTTATTTCCGCAGATTCGCGAGCTGTTAACCCACTATGGCAAGATTGATATTCTGTGGTTTGACGGGCTCGGAAAGCATCCGGATACGTGGGACAGTCCGCGCCTGTTGAACATGGTGCGCGAACTGCAACCCCATATCGTGACCAATCACCGCTTTGCGCCCCGGTCATATCGTATGGGCGACTTTGACGGACCGGAACGCCAAACCGGCCGCTTCCAGACCAACCGCCCGTGGGAAACCTGCACGGTGATCGGCGGCAAGTGGGGGTATGGGGGAGAGTCCCATCCGATGTCGTTGCAGGATAGCGTCGCTCTATTGGTGCGCTGCGCCGGCAATGGTGGAAACCTGCTGCTGAATACCGGACCACGCCCCACCGGCGAAATCATTCCGGAGCATGCCCAGCGCTATCGCGAGATCGGAGCTTGGTTGAAGGAGAATGGAGAAAGCATCTATGCAACCCGCGGCGGGCCCTATAAGCCGGGGCCGTGGGGCTGTGCAACACGGAGTAAAGATGGCAAGACCGTCTATCTCCATGTGCTGGGCAAAATCGTTGGGAATGTCCTTCAACTCCCTGCCTTGCCGGCAAAAATAGTGGAGGTGCAACGTTTGAACGGAAAACCCGTCAAAGCCGCTCAGAAAAATGGGCAGCTGATGGTGGTTGTTCCAACATCAAGCCGCGACGAACTCGATACGGTCATTGCCCTGCGGTTGAACCAGTCCATCGCGGAAGTGCCGCCCATTGACACCGTTCGAGAATCGTTGACGGTGGGCGCCGCCGTGACGTCCTCCAGCAACAAGAAAGAGCCGGCTTCGGTGATCGTGGCCTCCGATGCCACGGAATTCAGTGAAGGCATTTTTGTCAAGTCCGCCTGGGGCCCCGATAAAAGTGATAAGACCCCTTGGGTGAAGATTGCTTTTAAAGATGCCCAGTCCGTCCAATCTCTGGAAATTCGTCAGGGAAAATACGGGAGTTTGGTTCGATCCGATATGGGCTACACCGTGGAAGTGCGGCAAAACGGGGATTGGAAAGAGGTTTGCAAAGGCGATCGTCTGAATATTGAAACCGGTATTGTCTTAAAAGAACCGGTGGTTTGCGATGCCATTCGTTTCTCGTTTGATTCGCCTTCGGTCTCCATCAACTCCATCAATGCATATGCACCGATTGCGGTGTCCAACTAGTCTGAAAGGACAGGAACTCTCCAAATAAACAAAGGGTTATAAAAAATGAAAAAACTAAATATAAATATTGGGATCTGCTGTCTGCTGGCCGTGGTTGCGCAGGCGAAACAGCCGAACGTACTCTTCATCCTGGCCGATGATCTAGGCATTGGCGGTTTGCATTGCTACGGGCCGGAATATCTGGAAACGCCGAACATTGACCGGCTATGCGGCGAAGGGATGAAGTTTACAGAGGGACTGGCGGCCTATCCGACGTGCCGTCCGTCACGGGCCGCGCTTTTGTCCGGCCAGTATGGGCCGCGCACCGGGATATACCGGGTGAAAAACAGCTATGGAAACGAGGACAAGGCGAGGTTGCTCATCCCGGAGAACCATCAGCTCGCCCCGGAAAAAGCCACCTTGGGAAAAGTGTTCAAGGCGGCCGGCTATACGACCGCCATGTACGGCAAGTGGCACGTGAGCAATGACAAGCAGGTGCCGTTGCGGGAAAACTTTGGGTTTGATGAATCGTTTGTAAGTGCAGGCGCTCATTATAAGGCCAAATCGAATCCGCCGGTGGATTTGCCGGACGGCATGATGATTGAGGAGCTCTACAGCGGCAAAGCGGCGGCCTTCATGGAAAAGGCGGTGAAGGCGGATAAACCATTCTTTATCTATATGCCCTATTTCCTGGTGCATGGCCCGGAGGAAGCTACCGATGAATATATTAATCATTTTAAGAAGAAACTCGATAAGCTGGGGGTTGAAGGTTCGGGTGGAAAAAAACTCGAAACCATTCTGGCCATGACCAAAATGCTCGATGACTTTGTCGGCATACTGCTCGAAAAAGTCGAACAGCTCGGGATCGAAGAGGAGACCATCATTGTCTTCACGTCGGACAACGGGTCGTATGACCGGAATCTGGTGGGAGATTACCGCGGCCGCAAGGGCGATACGTACGATGGCGGCATGCGGGTGCCCTATATCTTTAAATGGCCCGGAAAAATAAAAGCCGGTTCCGTTTGCGAAGAACGGATCATTGGGGTGGATGTCTATCCGACCTTGCTCGGGCTTTCAGGCATTGGAAAACCGGCAGGCTATCCGCTGGACGGAGCAGATCTGACGCCGTTGCTGACCGGGAAGGCCAAGGCGTTGGCGCCCCGGAAAGTCTATTGCTACTATCCAAAGTATGCGCAGTTCAACAGCAAGAAGGCGCGTTGGACCTATTCCTGGCGCAACGTCATGTATGACGGCGACTACAAGCTGATTGAATATCCGGAATACGATGAATACGAGCTCTTCAACCTGACCGAAGACCCGAAAGAGGAAAAGGATCTGGCGACGAAGAATCCGGAAAAACGAGACGCGTTAACCGTTAAGCTGCACCGCTGGTTGAAAGAGGTCGGCGCAGAGAAGCCAACATTGAATCCCGATTGTTCCTTGTAATCATGTAACATGGTGCAGGAAGTTTTTTCTTTAAGCAGAAGGCGAGACCGCTGGTCTCGCCTTCTGTTTTCGTATAAGTTCTGCGGAATAAGGAAGCGTATGAAGGATCCGTATCGAACAAGAAGAACACTGATTGAGCGTGTCAAGAACCAGCACGACGACAAATCGTGGGAAGAGTTTGTGCGGGTTTACCAGGATTATATCTATGCCATTATCCGCCGGATGGGGATTTCCGAGCACGATGCCGACGATCTGCTCCAACAGGTGTTGATTAATCTGTGGAACAATCTGCCGAAAATGGACTATGACGATATTAAGCGTTTCCGCAGCGTACTGAGCACCGTCACCCGGCATAGGGTAATTGACTTCATGCGAAAGCGGGGCACGGATGCCAACCGGCTTGAAAGAGCCGGACAGGACGAAACCCTTTCGTACCTGAGTTCGATCACCCAATCGGAGGTCGATGCCATTGCTGACCGGGAATGGGAAATCCATCTGACCAATTTGGCGGTTGCAAAAGTGGAGCCGCTATTTTCCGGTCAGGCTGTAAAGGCTTTCCGGTTGAGCCTCAAGGGGCTCAGCATTGAAGAGATTTCCCAAGAGCTGGGGCTTCAGGAAAACTCGGTATACCGGCTCAGAAACCGGGTGAAGGTGCGGCTGATCCAGGAAATTGCGCAACTCCGAAAAGAGTTGGAATAGCCGGCTTCATGGAGAGGCCGGCACATCAATGACTTCGAAGTCCTCCCGAAGACGATTCATGGTTAACTTTGGGTAGGCATCGGCGTCGATTACGACTTTTTCCAGCTCAAACAATCTAAATCGGCCGGCAAGGTTTTTCTGGTGAAGGTGCAGCCCAACCATCCTCAGTTCCTTCAGCTCGATCCCGGAGAGTTCCGCCAGATTCGAGATGGGCGTATGGCTGATATCCAGCGAATACAGGTTGAGCGGTTTGAGTACGTTCAATTCGTACGCGGCATCAATCTTTAGCTTAAACTCGCGGTATTCCGTCCCCGCCAGGTTGAGATGCCAGCCCTCGGTTCTCCGGGTCAGCTGCAGGGGTTCGGTTCGCGTTCGGATCTTGTTCAGCTTGTCCAGCATGGCGGTGGCCAGCGGAAGATAGTCTTCGGGGCTTGGGTTGGTATGGCTTCGGATATGGTAGAGATACATGTAGTGCAATATCAGGGTGATGCGGGCATTGGTGTGCCCGGATGCCGCAATCAAATCCGCCATCTGCTGGTTCGAGAGATCCTGCTTATCGTTCGTCTTCAGCGTTGCATATTCGCGGCTCAGATCGCAGATGGTTTTGATGGGGCGCGTTTGATCCTCTCCGGCTTTTTCAAAGCACTCGCTGGCCGCGTTAAACTGATAGAGCATAAAATGAATGGTTCCTTTTTTTACCATCAGCTTCTTATAGTGCTCCGGAGTAAGGTCTTTGCTGATCCCCGCATCCAATACGCGCAGCGTTAAATCCAGATTCAGGAACGTGGGGCTCTGCATGGTGGATACAAGAGCATCACCCAGATCTTCGTTCAGCTGAATCACGGCCTGTTGCTCTTCCCGATACAGTTGAAAGTTTTGTTCGGCCTGCTTGTGCTCGATTTCGGCCCGCCTCTTGGCTTTCTCAATGATGGCCAGATTAACGCTCATAACCCCGGCGAGCAGGAGCAGGAAGAAGAGCAGTAGAAAAGTAATGCGGCTGTGCCGTTGAATCAGCAGGGTGAGGGTAGTTATGGGGCTGGCGTTTTCCGCATGGGTCGGATAGCCGGATAGGTAGCGGTTAATCTCCTGTTTCAGTTCAACAACGCTTCCGTAACGGTTTTCCGGTTTTAGCGACAAGGCTTTCAACGCTGCCGCGCACAGACTTTTTGGAATTTGTTTCTCAGGGTTCTGCCGATGCGGTGGAATAATTTTCCCTGCCCTTGTGTTTTGAATAATCTCGTTCGCGGAGTCGCCCCGCACCGGCGTTTCATGTGTCAGCAATTGATAGAGCACGGCGCCCAATGCGTAGATATCGGTTTGCGGTGTTTTTTCGCTATCGGCCACGACTTGCTCCGGTGCCATAAAGCCCGGAGTTCCCTTCATCATTCCTGAAAGCGTCATGTCATTCAGAATGTCTGCATCGAGTGTTCCCGGTATTTCCTGCGGTTTCGGGTCTTCGGAGTGCATCACGCGTGCAAGACCCCAGTCGCAGACAAACACTTCGCCGAATTCACCCACTTGAATGTTTTCCGGTTTGAGGTCGAGATGGAGAACATTGCGGGAGTGGGCATAGGCCGCGGCATCACAGATTTTAATGTAGATATCCAGCAGCTTGGTCAGGGGATAGTTCCGTTGGTACGCCTCGTCGCCATCGCGCAGCTTTGCGATGATATCCTTTAGGCTGTCTCCTCCAATCAACTCCATGGTGAAAAAGGGGATGCCCTCCTGATCAACACCCATGTTATGCACCGGCATAATGTTGGGATGCGCCAGATTGGCCGTCAGTCGCGCTTCCCGCAGAAACCGCTCCTGCTCGGCCTTTGTTTTTGCATGAACGGCATGGGCCATCGCCACTTGGCGATCCAGCCGGTGGTCATAGACCAGCGTAATCTTTTTTTCGCCGCCCTCCGCGATTTCACCGAGCGTCTGGTATCGTTCGGAATAGGTGCCCACCGAGTTCAGAATAGGGGTGAGCGATGCTTCTTCCTCTTCTGAAATCGTAGAGAGGTCAGCATCATAGAAGTCACGGAATCCCTCGTCCAGACGGCGGAATCGTTTTTCCCGTTCATTATTCGATTTTGGGTTTTCCGGCATGCAACGTTGTTTCTAATGGTTAGAAAAACATATACAGAATTTTCCGGAGATTGGAAAACCATTAGTTGTCCATCCCATCCGATAAAGAGACATCGACTTAACGACAACCGCGTTGCCTAGGTGTTCGGATAGTCAATGACCGTTTGGCGGTAGGCTTCCGGCAGGCCGATGTCGAAGCGCCGCCCGTGGACGCGGCATCCTTGGACCCCTTCTTCTTGTCGCAACCGGTCGAGGCAGGACGTGAGTTGGAACTCGCCTCGTTCGCGCATGTTCCGCTCAATGTTTTCGCCCAGCAGCTCAAAGATGCGCGGGGTGAGAATATACTGGCCGAAGATGGTCAGGAAGTGGTCGTCTTTCACATTCTGGGTGGCCAGATGTGCACGGGCATATTCTATTGAGGGCTTTTCGGAAAACTCGGTGACCGACAGCAGGTTGCCACCTCCTTCCCAAGCCCCTGTGACGCAGCCGAAGTGCTTCACCTTGTCTACGGGGGTTTCCTGCAACCCCACCACGCTCCGTCCGGTGCGCTCGTAAATGTTCATCAGCTGCTGGATGCACGAGGTGTCGGTGTCGGACGCAAACAGATGGTCGCCGAGCATAAGGATGAAGGCTTCGCTTCCGACCCACTCCTTGGCGCAGTGCACCGCATGGCCGAACCCTTCCTGCGATTCCTGAACCAGCAGCGTGACATGGCTGCCGATATCCATAATGTGCTGCATGTAGCGCTGGTCTTCCTTGGACAGCTTGTTGACATGTTCCACGGCTAGATGTTGGTGGAAAAAGTCCTCGAACAGCGGACGGTCGGCCTCTTGGATTACAATGCCGACATCCTCGATTCCCGCATTCAGCACTTGCTCGATAATCACCATAATCACCGGCTTGGTTCGTCCGTCTCGGTCAACGATCGGGAACATTTCCTTTTTGAGGGTCTTGGTGGAGGGGAACAGTTGGTTGCCGAATCCGGCGGCGGGAATCACGGCTTTGCGCAGGCGGTTGACCGATTCAATGTCGAGCTTCATGCAGGGCATCTTTAGGTCGCGCTCAATGATTTCCATCGCCTTGTTCTGCGCGTCTTCATCTTTCACCAGAAACTGGGCGGTGCCGTCGCCTTGTGAGCCGACGCCCTTCCCTCCGAGTACATAGGGGCGCAGCGGTTCATAGGCCAGCAGTTTGTGCAGCACCGGCGAGGTGAGCTGAGACGGGCAGGCCGGTTGCAAATGTGCGTCGAACTTGGCCTGCGCTTCGTTCATGAGCTTTCCGAGTTCTTCAACATCGCCCTGGCGGATGGCTTCGGAGGCGCGCCGGTTGATCTCGGCGTTGATCGGCCCGAGGTATTCCTGCACCTTTTTTTGAATCCCGTCTTCAGCAAAGGGGTAGCTTTGGTTGAGCTTTGCCAAAATTTCTTTGGTATCCTTGAAGGCCTTGAGGTCGACAATCACATAGTGGAGGGTCTGGGGCACGGTCAACTCTTCCACGTCGAGGCGGTCGCCGTCAAAAATCATTTTAACCGGGCGGTTGCCGTAGGCGCAGCCCTGGTCGAGCCGTCCGCAGCGCGAGGGGGTGGTGATCTCGCCGAGATAGGCATATTCCATTTCGCCGCGAACGGTCATCTTCAGGTCATAGATGCGGTTGAACGCGCGCGCCACCAGCACGCAGATGGCTGCCGATGAGGAAAGCCCTTTCTGCACGGGGAGGTCGGTATGATAGTTGTCGATCTCGAGGCCGCGCACGCGATAGTGGGTTAGAATCTGATACGCCACTCCGGCGGCATAGCTGGCAAACCCGCCCTTCATGGCTTCCTTCAGCAGCGCCTCCCGTTCCATCGGAATTTGAAATGGACCTTTGCGCCGGCCGTCCTCGAACGAGGCGTTGAGGATCAGCTTGTCCGGATGGGGCTTGACCTCGGCATAGAGCCCTTGGTTGGTGCCCACAATCAGGGCCGCGCCTTTTTCGATATCGGCATTGATGCGCCGGTAGCCGCCGGCCCAGTCCGAATGTTCCCCAAAAAGACAAATCCTGCCCGGTACAAATATCTTCATTGCAAGCCCCCTGAATCAATGGGACATTAAAACCTATAAAGCCCTTGTGTTGAAAGTTCTTTTTACAGCTTTGCCGACGCGGATGGGTAGGTTTCCTAAATTCAAATTCGGAAATAATGTTATGGGACTACTGATTAAAAACGTTGAACTAGATGGGAAGGAAACGGATGTCTTGATCGAGGGCAATCGGTTCAAGGCGATCGGGGCAGATCTGAATGCGCCAGAATCTGATTTTTTGGAAGGGCAGGGTATGGCCGTTGTTCCGACTTTCGTAAACGGCCACACCCATGCCTCGATGACGCTCATGCGAAGCTATGCCGACGACCTCGAGTTGCACGATTGGCTCACCAACTATATCTGGCCGCTCGAATCAAAATTGGGTGAGGAAGATATTTATCACGGCGCCCGCTTGGCCTGCCTCGAGATGATCAAGTCCGGCACCACCTGCTTCAATGACATGTATTGGCATTTCCACGGCGTGGCCCGCGCCGTCGAGGAAATGGGCCTGCGCGCGGTGCTCTCTTCGGTTTTCATTGATTTCAGCGATGAAGCCAAAGCGGCCGAACAGAGAGAACTGACGATGCGGCTGTTCGAGGAGTCCAAGCGCTATTCTGACCGCATCGGCTTTGCGTTGGGGCCCCACGCCATCTACACCGTTTCTGAGAGCTCGCTTCGCTGGATCAAATCCTTTGCCGACGAACATGGTTTGCTCATCCATATCCATATTTCCGAAACGGAAAAGGAGGTCGAAGATTGCGTGGCGCTCTGCGGGTTGCGGCCGGTCGAGTGGCTGCAAAAAATCGGATTCCTCGGTTGCAACATCGTGGCGGCTCACGCCATTCATGTGACCGACAAGGAAATTCATCTGCTGGCGAAGAATGGAGTGAAGGTCGTGCACAATCCGGTTTCAAACATGAAATTGGCTTCGGGCAGCTTTTCCTATGCCCGCATGCGCGAGCACGGCGTGGAAGTCTCGCTCGGCACCGACGGGTGCTCGTCGAACAACAACCTTTGCATGCTCGAAGAAATGAAAATGGCGGCGCTGCACGCCAAGCTGGTTCATAACGACCCAACGGTGCTGTCCGCCCGCGAGGCATTCAACATGGCCACGCTAGAAGGCGCGAAGGCGCTGCGCCTGGACTGCGGCGAAATTGCCGAGGGGAAACTGGCCGACTGCATGTTGGTTGATCTTTCCAACCACCGGCTTGCGCCCGGCTACCAATTGATTGACGATCTCGTCTACAGCGCCGATACCTCCTGCATTGATACCGTTATCTGCGACGGAAGAATTCTGATGCAAAACGGCTGTGTGGAAGGCGAAGAGGAGATCGTTGCCGAAGCCCGTCGCTACGCAACAACCTTCCAATAATTGAAAATGGCTTGATAAGAGCTGAGTATACAGCGATATTGCTCTTCTATGGAACATAACGGAATCATACGCAGCAGGGCCTATTCCCGCGCCGGGTTCGTCGGGAACCCGTCCGACGGCTATTTCGGCAAAACCATTTCGTTCACCTTCAGCAACTTCTACGCGGAAACCGTTATGTACGAAGCACCACGGTTGGAGTTGCTGCCCAACCGCCGCGATCTGGCCATCTATAAGAACCTCGACCATTTGGAACAGCATATCCGCGAATGCGGATACTACGGTGGAATCCGTCTGCTTCAGGCCTCCCTTAAAAGGTTCCTCATCTATTGCCGGGAAAAGGATATTGATCTTGGCGAGCGCGTTTTTGCGATGCGCTATTTTTCCAACATTCCTCATCATGTCGGCATGGCGGGTTCTAGTGCGATCATTACAGCATGTTTCCGTGGATTGATGCAGTTCTATGGAGTCGACATTGCCAAGGAACAACTGGCCAACATTATTCTGTCTGTTGAAACCGAGGAGCTTGGAATCGGCGCCGGTTTGCAGGACCGCGTGGCTCAAGTCTACCAAGGCTTGACCTTCATGGACTTCGATCAGGAAACTATGGAGCAGAAAGGGCACGGAATCTACGAACCGCTTGAGTCCTCCCTGCTTCCGAATGTCTATATCGCCTATAAACGCGAACTCAGCGAAGGTTCTGAGGTTTTTCACAACGATATCCGAGCGCGCTACAATATGGGCGAGGAGGCCGTCGTTGAGGCTATGCAGGCATGGGCAGAACTTGCCGACCTGGTACGCGTGGCACTGCTGAGCGGCGATCGCGATGCGATCGGCCCGCTGCTTAATGAAAACTTTGATATGCGTCGAAGCATTTATGAAATCCATCCCGATAACATTGAGATGGTTGATGCCGCCCGTTCCACCGGCGCCAGCGCCAAATTCACCGGTTCAGGCGGCGCCATCGTTGGAACTTATGCCGGCGAGGATTGTTTTTCTGAACTAAAGCACACGCTGGAGCCAATGGGCATTGTCGTGTTGAAGCCGAATATTATTTAGAAACGAGGAACCCCAATGATACGCAAAGCTGTTATTCCCGCTGCTGGTTTCGGAACCCGCTTTTTACCGCTGACCAAGGCGCAGCCCAAGGAAATGCTGCCCATTGTCGATACACCCACCATTCAGATGGTGGTCGAGGAGGCGGTTGAATCAGGCATCACCGATATTCTGATGGTCATCGGCAAGTCGAAGCGCGCCATCGAAGAGCATTTTGACCGCAATTTTGAGCTGGAGCAGGAACTCGCTGAAAAGGGCAAGACGGCGTTGCTGGACCAAATCAAGCATGTGTCCGGAATGGCTGAGATTCATTTTATCTGGCAGAAGGAGTTGAATGGTTTGGGCGACGCGGTCTCCTATGCCCGAAGCCACATCGGCAACGAGCCTTTTGCGCTTCTTTTAGGCGACACCATTCTCGAATCCTATTCCGGCGTGCCCGTCACGAAACAGCTCATGAATATTTCGGAAAAGCATCAGGGATCCGTCGTGGCGCTCGAAGAGGTGCCCCCAGAAAAGGTCAACCGCTATGGCATCATGGATGGCACTGCGATCGACGCCAGAGTTTACCGTGTGAATGATTTTATTGAAAAGCCGGAACCGACCGATGCCCCCTCCAACCTCGCGTTCGCCGGGCGCTACATCTTCATGCCCGATATTTTTGACTTTCTAATGCAGACCGGGCGGGGCAAGCACAACGAAATTCAGCTGACCGACGCCATGCGCCAGATGGCGCAAAGCCGGCCCATGTTCGGTGCAAGGATTGAGGGGAAACGCCATGACATTGGCAATAAGCTGGATTTCATAAAAACCAACATTTACTACGCGCTAAAGCATCCAGAGCTGAAAGAGCCTCTTTCGGAATACATCAAGGAACTAGTGGGAAACAGGTTCCAATGACTGGAAGCTCGGGAGGAGGATGGCTCCCAGCCATTGGAACCTCGGGAGATTGATTTTCTAGATCAGGGTGGCAACAACCATCAGCCCGATCATGGCGACCCCGGTGAGGGCCATCGATACTTCTACTGCAACTATTGACCATGTCTTCATGATTTTGTCTCCTGTGATTGATAGATATATAGCAATGTGCATGCCACAGTCTTGCTCGTGCTCATTTCCCCTTATTTTCCCTCGTTAAATTCGGTTCTAGTTCTCGTTTGGAGGTCTGGTGCTCTTTCAAAATTGAGAATGTTCAAGCCGGAAGTGGGGATGTTCCCATTCTTTGGAAAAGTTTGGAAATGGATTGCAACGCATGAAAGGGACTATAAACTCGCCTCCATTAACGGAGGGCATGCATATGTGCGCGAAATCGTTCCGCAAGGATCAGCGTCCTTGGTCGTCGGTCGTGGTGGATGGCATTGAACGGGCTCCGAGCCGCTCGATGCTTCGGGCAGTCGGTTTTACTGATGCCGATTTCAAGAAGCCTCAAATCGGGATTGCCTCCACCTGGAGCATGGTGACGCCATGCAATATGCACATTGATCAGCTGGCCAAGGAATCCGAACAAGGCGTGGCGGTAGCCGGAGGCAAGGCGGTTGTCTTCAACACCATATCCATTTCGGACGGCATTTCGATGGGAACCGAGGGCATGAAATATTCCCTCGTGTCGCGCGAAATCATTGCGGACTCCATTGAAACCGTTGTTGCCTGCGAGGGGTTTGACGGTGTAGTGGCCTTTGGCGGGTGCGACAAAAACATGCCGGGGTGCCTGATTGCTCTGGCGCGCCTGAACCGGCCGGCCGTGTTTGTTTATGGCGGCAGCATCAAGCCGGGTTGCTATTGCGGCAAGGATGTGGACATCGTTTCGGTTTTTGAGGCAGTCGGTCAGCACGCCAAAGGCGAGATTTCTTTGCGCCAGCTTTCTGAAATTGAGCGATCGGCCATCCCCGGCGAAGGTTCGTGCGGCGGCATGTATACCGCTAATACTATGGCGTCTGCCATTGAGGCGATGGGCATGAGCTTACCCAACAGCTCGGCGCGCTTGGCGGCGTCGAAAGACAAGCGCGAAGAGAGCCATGCGGCAGGTCGCGCCGTTATGCAACTCGTCGAACGGGGAATAAAGCCCTCAGATATTCTGACCCGGCAGGCGTTTTTGAACGCGATCGCCGTGGTTATGGCGCTCGGCGGATCCACCAATGCGGTGCTGCATCTGCTGGCGATGGCCAACGCTGCGAAGGTGCGGCTTTCGCTCAACGATTTCACCGCGGTCGGCAAAAAGGTGCCTGTGCTGGCCGACCTAAAGCCGAGCGGAAAATATGTGATGGCCGATCTTACGGCGATCGGCGGCGTTGCACCGCTGATGGCGAGGCTGCTGAAGGAGGGGCTGATCGACGGCGACTGCATGACCGTCACCGGAAAGACGCTTAAGCAAAATCTGGCACATGTAAAACCTTATCCCCGCAAGCAGGACATCATTCGCCCCTTCAGCCGGCCGGTCAAAAAGGAGGGGCATTTGGTGGTCCTCAAAGGCAACCTTGCGCCCGAAGGAGCGGTCGCCAAGATATCCGGTAAGGAAGGACTACGCTTTGAGGGAAAAGCGATCGTTTTCAACTCCGAGGAGCAAGCGCTCAAGAAGATTCTCGATGGCACCGTGAAGAAGGGCCATGTGGTTGTTATTCGTTATGAAGGTCCGCAGGGTGGCCCCGGCATGCGCGAAATGCTGGCGCCGACGTCGGCGATTATGGGGCGGGGACTGGGACAGGACGTGGCACTCATCACCGACGGCCGCTTCTCGGGCGGCAGCCACGGATTTGTGATTGGCCACATTACGCCGGAAGCCTATGTCGGCGGACCGCTGGCCATCGTCAAGAACGGCGACTCCATCGCAATCGACTGCAAGAAGCGTTCGGTTGAACTGCAGCTTTCAAAGGTAGAGATCAAGCGACGCTTTACGCAATGGAAGGCGCCCCGCCAAAGCAATAAAACCGGCGCGCTTGCCAAATATGCAAAGCTTGTCGGCCCCGCTTCTGGAGGCGCCGTCACGGGCTGAAGCTCCATCCTTTGGAACTTCGGGCTTTTTTCTGACCGGTGCTTCGCCTACCTTGGTTTGCGGAGACCGACTTATGAAAATTGAAGTTTTTGCCCTTTGCGACGCCGCCACCGATAACCGCGGGAAGCTGAACATCCTTGGAACGTTCGACCAGATCTATGCCGCTAAAATGCCGGTGGTTCATCCCGCATGCGCCATTGCCCTGCGGATCCGGTTCGACAAAATGGAAGAGGGTGCGCACAAGGTGAACCTCGAATTGGTCAATCCCGACGGACTTCCCGTGTTCCAAGGCATGGAAGGCGAAGTTAATCCGCGCATGGGCGACGATGTGGGGTCGGTGGCCGTGAACCTGATCCTCAACTTCCAGCACATCAAATTCGAAGCGTTTGCGGACTATCAGATCAACCTCGCTATGGATGATGTCGCCTTGGGGTCACTGCCGCTTCGGGTGCGCGAAATGCCTCGTCAGCAAATGGCTTAAAGACTTTGCAGGGCCGCGTTGCGCGGTTCGGTGCGCATGTTGAAGTGATGCTTCATGAAGGTGCTGGCAATAGCATTGACCGCCGTGAGCTGCGGACCGGATAAGGACGTCTTTACAGCCGTTCCGGGAGTGCCAGCGTGCTGCCATGCGCGCAGGATGGCCAGCACATCGGGCGGGCTCACCAAGAAGGGCAGCTTCTTCGCTTTGCTGCACGGGGCGCAGACTACGCCGCCGGTCGAAGCGCAGAAGCGCAACTCGTTGCCCGATCCGCAAAGCACGCAGTTCTTTCCGAAATTTGGAGCATGGCCGTGGTGAGTGCAAAACTGCAGTTCTGCCCAGGCGATAAACTGAGGCCCTCCTCCATATTCTGCTGAAAAATCCAGCAGCGATTCATAGAATTCGAACAGTTCGGGGTGGGGGGCTTCATCGGGCGTTGTTTTGTTGATCAGCGCCGTGAGATAGGAGGCCGTTTGCATGGCCCGCCAGTCGGTGCGGAAAGCATCGCGCCGGTAGAGCATCGAGCATTCCTTGCCGGTATGGAGGCTGTCGGCGCGTTTGGCGAAATAGAGCAGTTCGCTGGTGCTGAATAGTTCGTATTCTCCCAGAAAAGGGCTCTTGGGGCGCAACGCTCCTTTGAGCAGGGTGGAAACCTTGCCGTGGCGACGCGTCAGCCAATGCACAATGCGCGAGGTGCTTGAATAGGGATAGACGGCCAGCGGTATGGCGGTGGCGCGAATGATCATGCCCGCCTCCTAAACCACCGCATGCACGGCGCTGATCATGGCCAGCGTTACGCCATAGTAGATCAATAGGGCAAAGATGTCGTTCGAAGCGGTGACAAAGGGGCCGGATGCCACGGCTGGATCGATCTTGAACCGGTTGAGAAGCACCGGAACCAACGCGCCGAATACGGCGGCAAAGGCCATGGCGCTGAAGAGCGCGATTCCAACCGTTACAGCCAAGAAAGACGGAGCGATGGCTGATGGCCCATTATGGGCAATCATAAAGCGCGCCCACAGACCGATGGTAGCACCACAGATGAGGCCCATCGATGCTCCGGCAATAATTTCGTGCGTAATGATCTTTGCAACTTTTCGGCTGTGGCTCGCACCGAGCGCAATACCGCGAATAATCAGCGTAGAGGATTGGATGCCGGTGTTGCCTCCCATGGCCATGATGATCGGGACAAAGAAGCTCAGCGCCACGACTTCAGACATGGTGATGTGGTTCATGAAGCTTTTTAGAATCAGGCTGCTGACAAAGCCGGTGCCCAAAGTGATGAGCAGCCAAGGCAGCCGGGCCTTGCAGGCTTGGAGCGGGGAGGTGTCTTCCAGTTCCGAATCGTTGGAGCCGGCGAGCTTAAAGATGTCTTCTGAAGCCTCTTCTTCCATGACGTCCATGATGTCGTCAACCGTAATGCGTCCCACCAGTTTGTTTTGCCGGTCGAGAACCGGCAGTGAACTAAGGTCGTATTTGGAGGCGAGCCTCGCCACTTCTTCCTGGTCGGTGTCGGTGTGGACGGAAATGGTTTCTTTTTCTGCCATTTTCTCGAGCGACAGGTTCCGGTTGGCTTGTTTAAGCAGCTCCCACAACTGAATCCATCCGGTCATCCGGCCTTCGGCATCAACGACGTAAAGGTAGTACAAGGGTTCATCGAACTCGAGCGATCCAATGTAGTCGATGGCTTCCTCTGCCGTCATGGTGGCGCTCGCCGCCACAAAGTCGGTGGTCATGATGCCGCCGGCGGTGTCTTCGTCGTATTGAAGCAGTTCGCGGACTTCTTCGGATTCCTCGTTCTCCATGAGCTCGAGAATCTCTTCGCTGCGCTTGCCTTCAAGCTCGCCCAATACATCGGCGGCATCATCCGGCGCCATTTCCTCAATGATGTCGGAGATTTCTTCGTCGGTCAGCTCTTCGAGAATATCGGCCTCGGTCTGGTCGTCAAGCTCGGCTAGCACATCAGGTTTGATGCTGTCGTCAATCAGGTCGAACAGCTTGTTGTGCGTGCTGGATGGGGCATGGTTGATGATCTCGGCGATATCGGCCGGATGCAGTTCTTCGAAAAACTTGGGGATTTGCTCCCAAAGCTCGCCTTTGATGCAGAAGGTGATCCGCTCTGTAATGCGGTTGCTGTCCGACATGCCAATATCCCCTTAAGATTGCGCAAAACCATAGACATTGCGCCGCATAACTCCAAGCCAATTAGTTGTCTTGAAAATTGCGGGAGCCGCTGGGTCTTGTCATGCAGGATTTGACAAAGCGGGCAAAGATCAATAATTTCACTCCTTTCAATAACCATACAGGAGGAATCATGATTAAGCATTGCATTTCAGTGGCGGCGTTGGCCGTAATCTTGACCGGATGCCAGTCCACGCCGAATGATGCAGCGGAGCGGGTTGAAGAAGTTGAACTGCAGCAGGAGCAGAAGCAGCAGGCAATGGAAAAAGTTGAACAAGCGGAGAACGCTCCGGCAAAAATTGAACAGGAAAGGACAACCGTAATGATTTTGATGAAAACATCCAAAGGGGACATTAAGCTCGAACTCAATAAGGAAAAGGCGCCGAAAACCGTGGCCAACTTCTTGAAATATGCCGAGTCCGGCCACTATTCAGGAACGATCTTTCACCGTGTGATCGAAAACTTTATGATCCAGTGTGGCGGCTTCGACGAAAACATGACCCAGAAAAATGCGCCGTACACCGTCGAGAACGAAGCGGACAACGGGCTGTCAAACGACCTTGGCTCCGTTGCCATGGCGCGCACCTCCGATCCGCACAGCGGCGGCGCCCAGTTCTTTATTAACGTGAAGGACAACGGTTTCCTGAATCACACCGCCAAAACCCCGCAGGGTTGGGGCTACTGCGTATTCGGCAAGGTGGTCGAAGGTATGGATGTCGTTGAGAAAATCAAAGCCGTTCCGACCGGAAACAAGGGCATGCACGGCGATGTTCCGGTAGATCCGGTCATCATTACCGAGGTGATCGTCCTCGAAAAATAGTTTTCCAATTCAGTGGAAAAATGCCAATGCCGGAACTTCCCATAGCGGGGAGATTCCGGCATTCTCTTTGGCATGAAAGGCGAGTGCGATAAATTGATTGAAAATATCCAGTCCAGCGGTTGGGAAGCTTCTATCGTTGCGACCGGCGGTGGCAGCGGGGCGGTTCATGCGCTGCTGTCGCATCCCGGTGCCTCGCGCTTTGTGCTGGAAACGCAAATCCCCTACAGCGCCGAAGCGCTCAGCGCCTATCTTGGGTATGCGCCTGCCCAGGGTTGCTCCAAAGAAACCGGCCGGCTCATGGCCTCGCGTGCGCTGGAGCGGGCTCATCAGCTTCAGGTTCCTGATTCCAAATTTAAAGGTATGGGCATTGCCTGCACGGCAGCGCTTCAGACCAACCGCCAACGAAAGGGAGCCGACCGGGCTTTTATTTACATCAAGTCAACAGACCGTGAGGCTTCTCAGGTTTTGGAACTAGCGCGGGGAACCCGTGCGGAACAGGAAGAGGCGCTTAGCGAGGCGCTGTTGAAGTTCATCGCTGAATTTGTTGTGGAGGTGGAGCCATGAAAGATGCATTAGACCAATTGATCGAAGGAAGCCTTCCCTATATTTTGGTTGGGCGTAATTATTTCCCGGATAAAGCTATTTTATTTCCGGGCTCGTTCAACCCGCTCCACAAAGGGCATCAGGGGTTGCTTCTGGCGGCCGAAAGGGTCAGCGATCGGGAAGGGCTGCTGGAACTCTCCGTGACCAATGTCGACAAGCCACCGCTTGGTATTGTCGAAGTGGAGTGCCGGTTGCTGCAATTGAAGGGCATGTATTTGGCCGTGCTCACTTGCGCGCCCACCTTTGCCGAGAAGGCCGAACTATTTCCCGGCGTTTGGTTTGCCATGGGATTCGACACCGCCGTGCGCCTGCTTGACCCGAAGTATCACGACGATGTTTCGGCCATGCTTGCCCGCTTCCAAACCTTGGAAACCCGCTTCGTTGTGGCCGGGCGCCTCCATGCCGGGAAATTCCAAGGGTTGGAAAGCATCAACATTCCCTCTGGTTTTGAAAAGCTTTTCATCCCCATTCCCGAAAGCCTCTTCCGCGAAGACGTCAGCTCCACCGAGCTGCGGGGGGAAATTGGCTCATAGAGCCAACGCTATACGCATAAAAAAGGCGGAAAGGCTTTCAGCCATTCCCGCCTTGCAATTTTTGCTGCGCTAATTTTTAAAGCGTGGCAACGGCCGCATTTTTAACCAGATCACCGAGCTCGGTGGTGGAGGCAAGGGTGTTGCCTTCGCGCCACAGGTCGCCGGAGCGGTAGCCTTGGTCGAGCACTTTGTCGACGCCGGCGCGGATGGCGGCAGCCGCTGCGCTTTCGTCGAGGGTGTCGAGCATCATCGCAACCGACAGGATCATCGCGAACGGATTCGCTTTGCCTTGGCCGGCGATGTCGGGCGCGGAGCCGTGCACCGGTTCGAACAGACCGACCGGCCCGCCGACGGAGGCAGACGGCAGCAGGCCGAGCGAGCCGCCGAGCGTGGCGGAGGCGTCGGAAAGAATATCGCCGAAAACATTGCCGGTCAGGATAACGTCGAACTGGCGCGGGTTGATGACCATCTGCATGGCGGCGTTGTCGATGTACATGTGGTCAAGTTCGACATCGGAGTATTCCGCTTCGTGCAGTTCCTTAACGGTGTCGCGCCACAGGCGGGAGACGGCGAGGACGTTGGCTTTGTCGACGCTCGTCACTTTATTGCGGCGCTTGCGCGCCCATTCGAAGGCCACGCGGGCGACGCGTTTGATTTCGCCGACGGAGTAGACCATCGTGTTCCATGCTTTCTTGTCGTCGCCTTCGCCGGATTCGCCGATGGGCTCGCCGAAGTAGATGCCGCCGGTGAGCTCGCGCACGGTGAAGAGGTCGAGGCCGGAAACGGCTTCGGGACGCAGCGGGGAGTTCTCGGCCAGCGAGGCCGGAACGGTTACGGGGCGGAGGTTGGCGAATGCGCCGAGTTCTTTGCGGATTTTAAGCAGACCGCTTTCCGGGCGAAGCGCGCCGGCGAGGTGGTCCCACTTGGGGCCGCCGACCGCGCCGAGAAGTACGGCGTCGGACGCTTTGCAGGTTTCGACCACGGAGTCGGGCATGGGGTCGTTGTGCGCGTCAATAGCTGCTCCACCGGCATTCTGGGTGGTGTATTCGAGGGCGAAGCCGCTTTTTTCGGCTACCGCGTCGAGAACCTTGACGGATTCTGCGATGACTTCGGGGCCGATGCCGTCGCCGGGCAACAGCGTGATTTTATATGTTTTAGACATAGTTATTCCTTTATTTTAAAAATGAACATCGGATTTTGCCAGAGGTGCGCGGGATTGCAACCGCAAAAAGAACGCGGGGAGTTTAGTCGTCGCTGCCGCCAAGGAGGCCGAGGCGCATCAAATAATAGAGCAGGGTGAGCAACGAGGAGACGGCGGCCGCGACATAGGTAAGAAAGGCGGCGTCGAGCACTTTGCCGGCATCCTGCGCTTCTGCAGGCTGAACAATGCCGTCGGTAACCATCTGGCGCTTGGCGCGGGCCGAGGCGTCCCATTCCACCGGCAGGGTGACGAGCGCAAACACGAAGCCGACCGCAAAGAGCGCAACGCCGAATTTGGCCATTACGATGCTGTGCATGAACATGCCGAGCAGGATAAAGATGTAGGCGCCGTAGGAACTGAACTGGGTGACCGGAACCATGGCGCTTCTGAATTTGAGCGGCACGTAGCCGGTGGCGTGCTGGAGGGCGTGGCCGGCCTCGTGGCAGGCGACGCCGATGGAAGAGAGCGACTGCGAGTCGTGGACGTCGGGCGAGAGGTTGAGGGTGCGGTTCATCGGGTTGTAGTGGTCGGACAGAAAGCCGCGCACGCGGTGGATCTTCACGTCGTTGAGTCCGTTGAGGTCGAGCATCCGCCGCGCGGCCTGCGCTCCGGTGAGGTGCGAGCTGGCGGCCACTTTGCTGTATTTCTTGAACGTGCCTTTGGTCTTGGCGGAGGCGATGCCGGCCAGAATCAGGGCGGGGATCATGAAAATAAGATACATGGGATCGAAATACATAAACATAGCGGACTCCTTTTCAAAACGCTGGGAATTCAGACTTCCAGAATCTGAATATGTTCAAAAAATCGCGCGTAATATGGCGGTTTGCACTGGAGCGTGCAACGGATTTTTCCCCGTAGCATGAAATACTAATGCGGGGCTTGACCGGATGCCCCGCTGGTGCAAGGATGCCGCTTTCCTAACCAAACCCGAACATAACCCGAGGACGGTATGTAATGAGCGATTGGATCGGCCATGAGTGCGGTATTGCCGCGGTTCGTCTACTGAAACCCCTAGGCTACTATGCCGAAAAATACGGCACCCCGATGTATGCCGTGAACAAACTTTCGCTGCTGATGGAAAAGCAGCACAACCGCGGGCAGGACGGTGCCGGCGTGGCCGCCATCAAGCTCGATATGCCTCCCGGCGAGCCCTACATTTTCCGCACCCGCTCCGCCGATAAGAACCCGATCATCCAAGTGCGCAACCGCATGGTTCAGGCCTTTGCAGAGGCTCGCGAAAAGCACCCGATCAACTATCAGGATGCCGAGTGGGTCAAGCGCAACGTGTTGTTTGCCGGCGAGCTGCTGCTGGGGCATTTGCGCTACGGCACCCACGGCGCCTCCGGCGAGAGCTTTTGCCATCCGTTCATGCGCCAAAGCAACTGGATGACCCGCAACCTGGTGGTGGCCGGAAACTTTAACCTGACCAACAATGACGAGTTGTTCGATATGCTGGTTGAACTCGGGCAGCATCCGCGGAACAAAGCCGACACCGTCATGGTGCTGGAAAAAATCGGCCACTTCCTCGATGAGGCGAACGACTTTCTCTTTCGCAAATACCGTAAAGAAGGACTTAACCGGGTAGAGATCACCGAGAAAATCACTAAGGAACTCGACATCTACCGCGTCCTTAAAAAAGCCACCCGTTCGTTCGACGGAGGCTATGTGATGGCCGGCATGATTGGCCATGGCGACCTGTTCGCCCTACGCGACCCCGGCGGCATCCGTCCGGCGTTCTACTACAAGGACGATGAAATTGTTGTGATTGCCTCGGAGCGCCCGCAAATCCAAACGGCGTTGAACGTGCCGATCGAATCCGTTAAGGAAATCAAGCCGGGCCACGCCCTGCTGGTGAAGCGGACCGGCGAAGTGCAGCACGAGGAAGTCAACAAGCCGGCCGAACCCACGCAATGCTCCTTCGAACGCATCTATTTTTCGCGCGGCACCGACAAGGACATCTATCAGGAACGCAAGAACCTCGGTCGTTCGCTGGTTCGCCGCGTGCTCGACCGCGTTGATTACGACTTGGAAAACACAGTGTTCTCCTATATCCCGAATACGGCGGAGACCGCTTTCTTTGGTTTAGTGGAGGGGGTGAAGGATATGGTCGGCGAGCGGATGAAATTCCATTTGCTTAAAGAAAAACGACTGACCGCCGAGCGCATCGACGAGCTGCTTTCGTTCCAGCCCCGGGTTGAAAAACTTATGACCAAGGATGCCAAGCTGCGCACGTTCATCACGGCCGACGCCGACCGCGAGGATCTCGTGGCACAGGTGTACGACACAACCTATGGCATCATCAAGCCGGCCGACACGCTCGTTGTGCTTGACGATTCGATTGTGCGCGGCACCACGCTGCGCACGAGCATCCTGCGCATTCTCGACCGTTTGGGTATGAAGAAGATCGTCGTTGTTTCCTCCGCGCCGCAAATCCGCTTCCCGGACTGCTACGGCATCGACATGTCGAAGATGAAGGATTTTGTCGCCTTCGAGGCGGGCATTGCTCTCATCCGCGAAACTGGGCGAGAGCATATGCTCAACGAGATTTACGAGGCCTGCAAGGAGGACGAGCGCAAGCCGCGTTCAGAAGCGCAAAACCAAGTGATCCATATGTTTGATCCTTTCACGCCCGACGAGATTTCCGATAAAATTGCTCAAATATTGACGCCGGTCGGCATGAAGGCCGAAGTGCAGGTCATCTATCAAAGCATTGGCGGCTTACACGAAGCCTGCCCGAACCATACCGGCGATTGGTACTTTACCGGAAACTATCCCACGCCTGGTGGCCATCGCGTCGCCAACCGCTCTTTCATCAATTTTATAGAAAAGAGCGATGCCAGGGCGTATTAGGGAAAGCAGTTATTAGTTATTGGTTAATGGCTGTTAGGGGGACATAACTATTAACCATTGAGGAGCTTGCAAAACCTCTGGCTTTGCTGTTCCGGTTACTGGTTGTCAGTTATTCGTTATTAGGCAAAACCCATTCGTCTGCAGTGTGTAACACCGATAACTAATAACAATTAACTGATAACTGCCGCTCAAAACCGGGAGGTTTTGCAAGTGGCTCCATTAACGATCTATCTCAGTTTCAGCTGCGCCAAGCATTTTTTGAAATCGCCGGGCAGGGGGGCGGTTGCGCGGATGGCTTCTTTTGTTTTCGGATGGGGGAAGATAAGGCGGTAGGCGTGCAGCATTTGCCGGGGTTGCTCCAGCGAAAGTTCGTGTCCGGTTCCCGCATATTTCTTGTCGCCGAGCACGGGGTGGCGCTTGTCGGCCAAGTGCCGGCGGATCTGGTGGGTACGGCCGGTTTCGATCCGGAGCTCCAGATAGCTCGCCTGCTTGTTCGTGTCCAGCGTCTTCACCAATGTGGTTGAGATCAAGCCCTTGATGTCGGTACGGATCTCTTTCCAGCTGCTGGGAAACTTGCCGATGGTTACCGCGCGGTAAATCTTCATGATGTCGCGCCCGCGGAACATGGGGATGGCGGCCTCTTTGGCTTCGGCGCTTTTGGCAAAAATAAGACAACCGGAGGTTTCTTTATCGAGCCGGTGCACGGCGCAAATCTGGGGGTTCTTTTCCTGCTTCTGCAACATGGCCTCCACGCTTTCGTCCGAGGCGTTGCTCAGCAGATAGGCCGGCTTATTGACCACCATGTAGTCCTGATCCTGCCAAAGGATCGCGATGTGTTTCGGAATGCTGGGCGCCTTGTCAGTAATCAGGATTTCAACCACATCGTTCTCTTTCACGAGATGCTTCCTGATCCAGATGCGCTTGCCGTTCACAAGCACCTGCTTGGCGTCGATGACTGCCTGCGCTTGTTTTTTCGAAATGCCCTGCACTTCGGCAATCACCTCAAAAAGGCGCTTGTCTTCATGTTTGTAGTGAACTTTGAATGACTTCGTATTCATAAACTGTTTCCTGATTTAAGGGAGGCGCATCATGTTTCCAATGGATGAAAAATACAAGCCCGACCATCGGCTGCTTTTTCTCGCTTCACTCCGTGTGCTGGATGACTGTTTCGAAAAAAACTCTCCATGTCACCTACGGGGTGACGCGCAACAACTTTCGCACCGCAGTTTCTTCCAGAAATCCAATATTCCCCCCATCCAATCATCCACGCTGTAGGGCTACGCTTTTTTTTCGGCCAGCCAGATGGTATGCCGCCGGCCGCCGCGCTTGCCGCGCGCCCGTACCGTGACCTCCTTGATCTTGAAACCCGCGCCTCTGAGGCGCTTGGTGAATGCTGGATCGGGCTCCGCCGACCACACGCCCAGCATGCCCCCCGGCTTCAGTGCGGCTTTTGCGGCGTTTAGGCCGCCCCGCGAATAAAGCCGGTCGTTGCCTTCATGCGTCAGTCCGTCTGGGCCATTGTCGACATCCAACATAATGGCGTCGTAGGCCTCCGTTTGCTCCTTAATGACCAGCCCGACATCCGATACCCGAACTTCCACCCGCGAATCTTCCAGCGGGCGCTCGGCCAAATCAGCCAGATGGCTTTGGTTCCACTTTACGACGGCGGGCACCAGTTCGGCTACGACCACCTCGGCGTTTGCGCCCAGATGCTCCAGCGCCGCGCGCAGGGTGAAGCCCATGCCGAGTCCGCCGATCAAAACCCGCGGGGTCGGCCGGTCCGCCACATGCTTGCAGGCCAGCTCCGCCAAAGCGTCCTCCGAGCCGTGCATTCGGCTGTTCATTAGTTCGTCGTTCTTTACCGAGATCGAAAATTCGAAAGCGCGTTGATAGAGCTTCATTTTTCCGCCGTCGCCAGGAACTTCTGCTTCATCGAGCAGTACCCAAGGATTCATAACTAGCTGCCTATTGTTGATTTAAAAAGAGTTGAAAAAGAACGTGGAATAGTGGTTGCGAACGCCCGGAAATACAAGACAACAGAATCCCTGTTTGTAAAAAATACGCCCATGAGCGGGCCGCCTTTGGGGTGGTTATATTTTCGTGCTAAAAACCCCTTGCAAAGGGTAGGGCGGTTAACTATCTTCATCGCCTTCAATTTGGTGCGGAAAGGTGACTGAGTGGCTGAAGGTGCTGGACTGCTAATCCGGTGTACTGCTTACGCGGTACCGAGGGTTCGAATCCCTCCCTTTCCGCCAATTTGTAATACCCTAGCGGGCAGTGATTTATAAAATCACTGCCCGCTTTTTTTGCCTAGGTTACAATGAGGGTTACAATAGGTGCGACCATGTTCGGGCATGTTTTTGGATGTCGTGGAGTAAATTATAAATGGCTTAAGGACTGGCGTTTGAAAAGTTTTCTTCGGCTAGTTGGTTACCAAATCGGAAATAATCCGCATCTCATCTATCCACGCTATAAAAGCGTAATCCTGCGAGATAGGCTCTTCCCAGATAACAGCCTCTGCCGGGTGATGCATGGGCAGAACATTGTAGTAGGGGCACAATTTCTTAATATTCTTAAAAGTCTGATAGTTCCGATGTGATGCAGCATTACGAATAATCTGAACATGTGCAGGCCCCCGAGAGATGGAGCCGAAGCATGAATTTAGGTAGTTTGAATTTTGAGGTGCGATCACCGTGATAATGCTCTGTAACTTCTGCACATCACCCCATGTGGGTTCTTTTTTTAAATCCGTATTGCAACTTGCCGGGACACCTGCTCCTCTACGCGCACGACATGCGATATATGAGACTCTTTCCCATGTTGATGGGGCTACGCACCCTTTGATCACGCTTCCGGTCCGAGTTGTGCAACCCATGGAAGATTCAAAGACAATTCGACGGCAGAAGAGTGACCAGTGTTGCCAGAGAGCGGATATTAACCCCTCAAAAAACATAATATCAGATTCTTGTAACGTAGACGGCTTATTTACCACCCAACGCGCAAAGATGTCTTCTAGAACATCAAGCCGATGTCCAAACCGTCTAAATATTGGTTCAAGGTGTGCCACAAGTACAAGCGTTACGTAAGTAGTTCGCCACGCAAAGCAAGGGCTAGATATTTCACCCGTTCAATGCGTCGAGGTTCTCGGTTTGTTCCTCCGATGCACCCCCATACATATTTGCTAAACTCTCCTTCCAATTCCTTGCTTTCATGGGCCAAAGATAATGCCTGTAAAGATAAGAGCGCTTGTTCAGGTTCCCCCGCAAGAGATCCAATCGGTGCCAAACCCGTTTTTTGCTCAATATTAGGTAGACCATATGCGCCTACCCCCAATCTTCGACCACGGATCGGCGAATTTAAGGTGGAACCTGCGGTTCCCTGTTCCGTGTTCCGGCGGCCAATAAGGCCGCCCCTTTATGATGCCGTCGCTTTGCGGAGCCCGTCCCCGAAGGGGCGGCCCGGAGGGCCGAGGGCGGAGCGAAGCGACGGCATCACTTGCGATCATGTGCTGAGTGCTCCTTCCTTGAATACCTCAACGGGCGTTCGCTTGTCCAGAGCACTGTGCTTTCTCTCGTTATTGTAATACTCAAAATAGCTGCTTAGCCCTTGGTGTAATGAATGTCCGTCGCTATAGGATTGAGGATAAATCTTTTCATATTTCACGGACCACCAGAGTCGTTCGATGAAAACGTTATCCAGCGCCCGTCCGCGCCCATCCATACTGATGGTGATCTCTTTGTCGAGTAATACGCCCGTGAAGCCGCTCGATGTAAATTGTGCCCCCTGATCCGTGTTGAATATCTCAGGCGTTCCTTGCCGCAGAGCGCATTCAAGAGCATCGATACAGAACAGGCTATCCATTGTGCTTGAAAGCTCCCAGGAGAGCACATAGCGGCTGCGCCAGTCGATCACGGCAGCCAAATACATATATCCGTTACGCATTGGGATATAGGTGATGTCCGTACTCCACACCTGATTCACTCGCTCAATCTCCACGTTACGTAATAAATACGGGTATATCTTATGCCCTGACGCGGGTTTGCTCGTGTGCGGCCCGGGGGTAATAGCTTGAAGCCCCATCGTCCGCATCAAACGGGCCACCCGCTTGTAGCTGACCTCATTTTCCTTTTCTCGAAGCCAGTCCGTCATGCGTGGATAACCATATTCAGGATGCAACAGGTATCGCTCATCAATGAGTCGCATTAATCGGAGATTCTCCGCTGTTTCCGGTGCGGGTTGATAGTAGAGGCCCGACCTCGGGACGCCTGCCAGCCGACACTGTCGTCGAACCGAATAATCGGGGCTGGGGGCCACCCAGCTCCGACGTGTTGAAAGCGGCAGGCTCAGAGCTTTTTTTCGAGCCACTTCACATCCATCTTCAGTCGACCGATTTCCTCGTAAAGTGGAGCCGTCAGCTCCTCTTCAGTTTTTGCCTGCTTCTTTTTTCCCGATGCAAAAAGATCTGGAGCATTTGAAAGCAACTGTTTCTTCCAGTCCGAAATCTGGTTCGGATGAACCTGATATTCCGAAGCCAGCTCGTTGAGAGTCTTGATGCCCTTGATCGCTTCAACAGCCACTTTGGCCTTGAACTTGTCCGTGAATGTCCTACGTTTTCTTCCCATATCCATGCGTCCTTTTTTATCATTTTAAGGACGCAGATTCCACTTAAGCCGGTGGTCCTGAAATCGGGGCTAAGCGCAATATTTATTGTGCATACTCGCACAGAAGAGGGAGTGCATCACGTATGGCTTCATCAAGAAGCTTTTGCGGAGTACGCCTAAGTTATTGGTGACATAGCTGAAGAACTCGCCTAGCCTGAATTGGTATTCGCTCTCCAGAATAAATTCCACATCGTATTTCTTGTATAAATTAGAAAGCCCCACATTACTGCTACTCACGATGCCCTGCTCTAAGGATAGTACCATCTCGGCTAGTAGTTCAGCATCTGCCATACGTACAATTTGTCGCTTGGTAAAAATGCCATACTCAATAAATATGGGAGTAAACTCACTGGCTGATTCATTGATAAACCATTTAAATGCTCCCTGATATGAGGAGTGTCGTTTCTCTGCGTCATTCAAAGGTAATGTATATGCATTCATTCTTCGGAACATCTCAAGAATATCGGATTTTTCTGCATTCCTAATTACATCCACAGGAACAGGGCAACTAAAAAACTTATCCTGTACTTCCTCATCAAGATCTGAAAAACGGCTCCCGTGGTATCGTTGGGATACGTTTGTCAAAGCATACTTGCCATCGACAAAGTCCATGATTGCAGTTATTCGCTGTTGGCCGTCGACAATCTCTCGTTTCGTCTTTCGAACCTCGCGATCCAGATATTCATAAAAGTACAATTTCGGAAATGGGAATTCTGTCAAAATGGTATCTATAAAATAGCTCCGAGCCCCCGTTGGCCACAAGCGTGAACCCCGTTGGTATTCTCGATTAACCAGCAAATCTTTGCGTTGGAGCATCTCTCGCAATTCGGAAATAGAATATGCACTTCCGTCAATTTTCATTTATCGATCCTCGGTTATTAGCTGCAACCATTCTCTTCCGTGGCTCCCTGACTACAGATGAATAAGACAAAACCCGGAAAACATATTCGCCACATCTTTACATCAATGCTGTTTCGCATTAACTAGAAAACTATACTGTCTTTTGATATTTATTCAGCATTTATTCAGCATTTATTCTGAATAAAAATAAATATTCATGATAGGCTTATTTGAGTTTAGCTGGGTTCCAAGCACAACAATAAAGCAATGAAGTGATCTGTACTGAGGCACGAAGGGAACGATCAGCATCATTGTCAGGTTCATGTAAGCTGCGGAGAGGCGGCATGATTAAAGCGTCGGAGACGCGCTTGATCATCCGTGGAGGAAGGGCCCCCCTTATATATAGGGCAATGCTTAAGCGGCTTTGCCGCTGGTATCGGTTATTCGTTATTCGTTATGAGGAAAAGAGGATGCCTGCGAGTGCAGGTATCGTTTTCCGAGCTTCTTTCTCTCTTTTTTTATCCTGAATTTCGACTGTTTTTCCATTTTTCAAACGTCTGGACAGACCGCTGCGTTGCCGCTTCCAAAGCTTGGAAGCGGGAGGCCTTTATCGTGTCGCGGCCGTCCCGGCTGCGGGCTGAAACAGTCGGTCTACTAGCCCGTGCCGCGCGGACACGGGATAAACTCACGCCAGCGAATGAGACCGCCGCAGGTTTTGCATTTCCAGGGTTTACGGTGCGGTGGTTTCCCGGGGGGCAGCAACTCGACAAGAATCTCATAGAGCGCGCAGATGAGTTCGCGAATCCGCTCGAGCGGTACGCGGCAGTTGGACGCGAGGAATCCGTAGTGCCGCACCTTCATGAACCCGTGCGGCAGGACGTGCTGAAGATAGCGCCGCATGAACTCGAAAATCTTGAGGCTCATTGTTTTCCAGGCTTTGGAACCGGAAGGTTTGTATTTGAAGGTCACCTCGCCGTCGGCCACGCGGATGATTCGGCTCGGCGCGATGGCCACGCGAAAGACATATTGCGCGAGATACTTGAGCGCCCGCTGGCCGTTGCCGACGTTGCGGACATCGACAACCCAGTCGGGGTTCCACACGCACGGCGGCGCGGCGAGCCCTGCTTGTTTGAGCAGCTCCATGAACTTGGCGCGGTAGATTATCGAGAGCGGTTTGCCATGGATATAAAACTCAGCACCGGAGCTTTTCCATTCGGTCTCGTCTTTTGAGAGCCCGCCGCCGGGCACGATGAAGTGCACGTGCGGATGGTATTCAAGCTGTCGCGTCCACGTGTGCAGGATGCCGGTAAACCCGGCGGTTTCACATCCGACAAAGCGCGGATCTTTCGCCAGCTTTTTCAGAGCGCCGGAGGCCGCTTTGAAGAGCGCGGAATAAGCCGCCTTTTGGTTGGACCGGATCAGCGAGCGGAGTTCCTTGGGCACGGTGAAGGTGATCATGAAATAATTAACCGGCAGCGCCTTCTCAAGCTGCTTGATCAACCACTCATCCGACTTTCCGGCCTGGCAGGTCGGACAGTGCCGGTTGCCGCAGGAGCTGTCGGCATAGTGGCTTTCGCCGCAACCGTCGCACGAAAATGAATGTTGGCCGAAAGCACCGGTGCCGCAGTTGCGGATAGCCCGGATCACCTTCCGATGATTTGAGGGCATGTCCGCACCGAAGCGCGCAAGATAGGCCGCGCCGTGAGTCTGGAAAAGGTTCTGAATGGGATTAGGCATCGTCGAGCCCTCCCATCAGGCGGTTGATGCGCGCGGCGGCATCACTGTTGCCCATGTCGGTGACATGAAGATAGATCATGGTGGTTTCAAGGGAGCTGTGACCGAGATACTGCTGAACAATGCGCAGGTTAACGCCCGCCTCGATCAGATGCGTGGCATAGGAGTGCCGCAGCGTATGAAGCGTAGCGTGTTTTTTTATCTTGGGGAGCTCTTTAAGAATCCGGCGCATCATTTGCTGAACCGACGAGCGGGCCATGGGCGTGGTCGCCGTGCGTCCCTTTTTACGATCACGGCCAAGCGCCTGGAAAAGCAGGGCTTTATTACGATGTGTTTTCCAATATTCAACCAACAGATTATAGGTGGATTTCGGCAAAGGAATATAGCGGTCCTTCCCGCCCTTGCCCTGGCGGACATGGAGTGTCATGCGTTCTTTGCAGATATCATGAACCGTAAGGTTCAGTGCCTCCTGCAGACGCAGGCCGCACGAATACACCGTGGCCAGAAACGCGCGGGCCTGAGGCGTACGTGCCGTGCCCAGAATCAGGCGGACCTCGTTAATGCTAAGAACCGTCGGCGGCGTAGTCAGGCGCTTGATCTTCAGCAGCCGAAGCGTCTCCCAGTCCATCGGGAGAGTGTGGGTATAGAAAAACTTAATCCCGCTGTAGGCAATGCGCATCGTCGATGCACTCCAGCCCTGGTCATTTTTACAATACAGGAAATATTCACGCACCTGCTGTTCCGCGATCTCCTCTGCCGGCACATGCCAGAAGTTGGAGAGTTGGCGCACCGCGCGCGAGTATGATTTTTGTGTACGATCGCAGTAGTCACACAGCTGCATGTCCTCTATCATCTTATTTTGTAATTTGTTGTTCATATCAGCTTCCTTTCGCTCTGTTATGAGGACGCTGAATACGTCCTCTTTCAGAGTGGAAGCTATATGATTAACAGGGATTGTTTAACTGCCGCGCAGCGGCTTACTTGAACCGATCTAAATAACTTCAGAAGGGAAACTCATGCCTCCTAATGAAGCTCCCCGCTGCCAGCAGACGGGGTATCTTCATTACTTGAATACAGACGCCGTAAGCAGCGGGGTAAGGCACCCTCAAACTGCCGAAGTGGCATGTTCATAAAAATGGATTAATACACATGAAAAGAAAATCTAGAATGAAAAATTTACCCTCTCCCATTTCCCTTAAAAAAAACAGATTGCGAAGCCTTGCCGGCAGTTTTGAAAATTGGTTTGACGATGCTGTGGAGCCCAGAATTGCCGAAATGCAAAATGAATCTGCTTCACTTGAGATGAAAATAGATGCCCTCAAAAACAGTTTAACACATGAACAAGTTGACAGAAATGGAGTGTCTGTTGTTGATGGGGGCGAGGCTGAACGGCCTTGTGATGGTGATATCGCTATATATGAGCAGATGGGAGAATTATACTACGATTTTGACATGAATGAAGAGCGACTGCTGTCGGTTGGCAGCATGAGGGTCGTATGCTTATTCAAGGATTTTGAAATTATATTGAAAGATCTCATTGCGGAAGCTTTCTCCGATGTTAACAAGAGGGATTTGTTCCAGTGGGAGAATGTAAAATCCTTTCTAAATAGTAACGGCATTCCCCTTGGTAATGTAATGGAATATGAATCCATTAACTGCCTAAGAACCGTGAATAATAACATCAAGCATTCAGGGGTCATAGATGAGAAGATCAAGAGGCAAGGAATACCTGAGTTCAAAGACAAGGAAATTTTTGATTCGGAATCTGTATCATCGTTCTATTTTAGAATACGGGGGAAACCCGGTGTATTCATGAACGCCTTTGCTGAAGTGTTGATAGCGTACTTATACGAATTCGACGATGCTAGAATAAGCACTATCGCGAGTGACTATAAGGAAAGAATGGATAGTGTGGCTGGCCAAAAACTAATAGATGCTTTAAGTGAGATTTACACGTGAATTATGGCCTATGAACAATAGAATTCAATGCGGCCTCAGACCTGTTTAGACTTTGTCTTATAAAGCTCGCTTGGCTATTAAGAGTTGAGTGAAATACAAAGATGTTTGACATTTATCAATCACCTAAACGCATCATAAGGAATATAATGATAAAGACCATACCCCTTGCAATGTTAATGTCGCTTTCCGTTTTATCGGGATGCACTCATCAATTGGCTATTAAGAATATGGACATGTACCAGAATGTTTCTCTTAATTCACTGAGGCAACCCACGTCGCTTGGGATTAAAGCGGATGTAAAAACAGCAGAAGGAAAGAAGTTTGTTAAAGCGGTCGCTGACTCGCTGGGGAAATACAACGTCCATGCCACGACAGCGATAATGAACGGACATGGAGACGTAGATGCCATTGCGACCATTACGGTAAATTCTGAGTATAAAGGATCGGGGTGGAACTTCCTCATCAATTGGCCTGGATTCTTGATATTTACACCTGCATGGCATGGATATAATTACGAAATTAACCATGACTTCATGGTTTTAATTACAGACGGAAATACAGGGGAAAAGATAAACTCATTTGCTGTTCCCGTTTCTTTGGACATTCGGCACGCATCATTTAATCGTACATGGACTGAAATAGGTTGGCTTGAGTTCGGGATAATACCTTTAATCGGTGGGTTTGTTTTCATAAATTACGACGACAATGTAACCCCGATTGCTCACGAAAAGGCCGCTCCTATTATTGCGGATTACATAGCGCAAGAGATTGTTGAAAACTTGATTGCTGTTGCTGGTGGGAAGAAAGCTAAAAGCATCGCAAGTGAGCAAGCGAGTACGCCTCCCCCTCTGGCTTCTGCAAGTAAAACAGAGTAAGGTTTACCTGCGGTCTGTGATGGCCTTAACGATACGAATGTTGAAGACGTACACATCCGTTTAGGAATAATGCCGATCATGAAAAACATCCTCTTCATATGCAGTCGCAACAGACTGCGCAGCCCTACGGCGGAAACGATCTTCTGTGACCGTCAAGGGTGGTTGGTACGTTCTGCCGGGCTGGCTAAGGATGCCGAGGTTCAGTTGTCGGCAGAGGATTTGGAATGGGCTGATATCGTGTTCGTGATGGAGTCTATGCACCGCAGGAAGCTTAAGGAGAAGTTCGGGGCATCAATAAAGGATCAACGAGTAGTGTGTTTGGGCATTCCGGATAATTACGAGTACATGGATGATGCGTTGATTCGTCTATTGAAGCAGAAGGTTCCGGGATTGGTGGGATAAGTGAAATCAAAGTTACCCGAATTTTCAGACCTGTGCCTACGTGCTATGAAGTGTCGCCATTGCTTTAATCAGATTGGTGTAGAGGCTCCTCTCATTGATATTGCCCAGCCCAGATGGATTGGCAGTGAATACTGGAAAGCGTCTCCGAAGGTATTGATTCTGATGCTCAATCCGGGCAGTGGGGAGAGCCGAAAAGATGATGCTGATACTAGATTTCGGAATCTGCTGCATGCCTATGCCGCCGGTGATGGTGGGCTGGAAGAGATATTTGCCCATCAGGGCGAGGATATTCCCAACTGGGGCAGGGGTAGACTGAGCAAATTCTATCTGGGTGGTTTCGGGTTAGAGTTGGAGAAAATTGCATTCGGCAATATTGCTTGGTGTGCCACCAGAAGGAACAAGTATCCCGCACGAATGCTTTGCCATTGCTTTGAGCAACATACTTCCGCTTTGGTCCGACTGCTTATGCCGGATGTTGTCATTCTTTCGGGAAAGCAAACACATCGCTTTGCAACGGCGATCCGTGAAATGGTTCCGAATGCAAAAGTGATCGAGACAATTCACTATGCACATCGTGGATGCTATGCGGTGCAGAACAGGGAGCTGGCCAGGGTTCGCAAGCTGATTCACTCAGAAGCTTCTGAGGATGTAACGGCCAGTATTATTGGCCCGGATGAAAATTAGGAACCATAATAATGGGACATCACGCTGAAACAAAATGCCTAGATTGCGGCTATACCTTTTGGGAGAGCTACGGAGGTGGATTTACTTTTCATCTGTTGCGCTGTGATCAATGCGGTGACTCGAAGCAGATAGCTTTTGACGAGCTAGGAGAATTGCACCTTCAATACCTCAAAGGGTTGGATGGGTGCTATTGTGTTGCGACTTTGGAATACGATGAATACGTCCGTAAGCATGCCCCGGTTACTTCGATAACAGAAGAGGAGTATCATCGAGGGATTTCGGACTTTGCTGGCCCTTGTGAATGTGGAGGCAGGTACACGGTTGATGGATTGCCCCGCTGTCCAAAATGCAAGTCTACTCGGCTAGAGGAGGGGATGGTTGGGCCGATGTATGATTGAGCGGATATCTATTTGGTTTAAAAGGCATAAAAAAACAGCGCACGGAAGGGGGAGATCCATGCGCTGTTTAAACAGGAAAAAAGAAGAAAACCTGTTTATCAGGGAGTTGTTAGGGTCTTAGACCGTCCTGTCGGAAAATGTTCAAAAATATTCAGGAATGGTTTCATGCGTATGGGCATAAAAAAACAACGCACGGGAAAAGAGGAGAGAAACCCGTACGTTGTTCCAGAGAAGTTAATCAAGTCTCCATGAATTAGACGAGATGTGAGGCGGGGAGTGGACAGAGGACTTTGACAACTCCCGAACACCTACAAAGACTTGGTCAACTAATTCCTCAGTCAAGCCATCCTGAAATCTACAAGGACCAACTGTGGCCGCGTGCAAGACGACTCGAAGCCGGAGCATTATGGGGCATTTTTGCAACTCCTGGAGTGTCTTGTTTTACCCTTGTCAAATCACGCATGGGGAGTACGCTGTTTTGGCGTGTAGCAGCATGCATGGCAGTGCGTAATACAGGCACTTCTATGGGAAACACACTATGGGGAAAGTATGAAAAAACTACTACTGATAATCATCATATCTACGATTGCCAACATTGGTTATTCAGACGACATGCCACCCGAAGTTAAGCGCCTTAAAATCCTACGAGATAAAAAAACAGAAGAGATAGACTCAGCCTACAACCGAGAACTGGACAAGTTGAAAAAGAACTACGCAGCAAATGGAAACTACAAGGCAATAGCGTATATCGAAAACATGCAAATTGTCGCTATTGACGCAAAAGTTCCGGACGCCGGCGAAATTGATCGGAAGCAACGGGCAAAGTTATATTGCAGAGTTCCTGAAACACGGTTCAAAAACGAAGCTAGAGCGGTTCCTGACAGCAATAACTACGTCATCTTCTTCAATATACCTGAAGCATATTCCGACTGGAAGATGACTCTCCGTTCAGCTGAACCACTGGTGTTTAAAGTAAAGGAAGCAGGGATGGTGACACTTGTCACACTTGAGACGGCAAATCGTCAGCTAGATCGTTCCGGCTGGAAGCAGGTAGACTCTTTTTATACTGGAAAGGAAAGCCCGGTTTTTAGATTTCTAATATTGGAAAAGTATTTAGAGGTCGGAGAGTACGAGATCAAAGGGGATGGTAAATGGGGAGCACCACGACTTCTCATTGAGAACTAAAGGTAAAAACTCCTCGGGGGTGTTTTTCCCGTTGTTAAAACTGGAGGTGCGGCCTCTGGTTGATTGGCCATCGTATTTCTGTTCCGTGGCGATCATGCAACGCCCTGACCTTTTGCCCTGACCCTTTGCTTTAACGACCGGTATGACCTGTTGGACGGAAAAATGACGGAGGTTCCTTGCCGCGCATCCGGAAAAGTTTCCAACCTTTGGAACCAGTAGATGCTATGTCTTTACCGCATTTCCAATGTTTGGACGTAGGAAGAACTGGCGATTTTTCATCTTTCCAGTGTTTAGAAGATTACTAGATTACGGGACTGACCCTGTGCCCTGACCCTGTGCCCTGACCCTGTGCCTATTCTGCGCATATAAGTGAACGGTTCTTTGTAGTGTTCTCGTAGCGAAGCGGAGAGAATATCCAAACGCTCCGGGCCCTCTCCGCTTCGCTGCGAAGCGACTACAAAGGTGTATGCGGGAAAATACGGGCTTTCTGTTTCGATGCCGGAGTTCGGCTTGTACATAGTTATGAATGCGGAAAATGCCTGATACAGGTGTGTATTGACATAAACCGCAGGGTTTTGAGTGCAAGTGCGATCTCCAAAGAGGTGAAAGATGAAAACGTCCCGTCGAACTATCGTAAAAACAGGTGCCGTCGCAGCTACTGCGATCCCGCTTTTTTCCATAGGAAAATCCGGTTCGTCAGCCAATAGTAAGCTCAATATTGCCATGATCGGTTGCAGCGGTATCGCCCAGGGGGCGTTTATGGCTGTCAAAGAACACGGTCAAAACGTGGTGGCCATGTGCGATATCGACAGCAATCGCTTCCCGCAGGGGCATGAGGGCACGCCGACCTTTTCGGATTACCGAGTAATGCTCGACAAGATGGGCAAGGAGATTGATGGCGTTGTGGTCAACACCCCGGATCATAATCACTTTCCCGCCACGATCGATGCCATGCAACGCGGCATTCACGTTTTCACGCAAAAGCCATTGACCCACAACATCTGGCAGGCGCGGACCTTAAGAAAGGCCAAGCACAAGTATGGCCTGATGACCTGTATGGGGAATCAGGGGCATACCGGCGAAGGCATCCGTGCTATGCGTGAAATGTATGACGCCGGGGTGTTTGGTCAGGTTAGCGAAGTTCATATGGGACACGCCGGCCCGCAATGGGGCGGAAAATATTTCGAGAAACCGTCCGCGATGCCGCTGGCCAAGCAGCCGATTCCGGGCAATGTGAATTGGGATCAGTGGATCGGGCCGGCTAAATTTACCGAATATAATGAAATCTTCCACCCGCAGACGTGGCGTGGCTTTCTCGATTACGGCACAGGCCAGTTTGGTGATTGGTTCTGTCATACGGCCGATGCCGCGGTATGGACGCTGGATCTGTATGAACCGACGGTCGTTGAATGTGTTGATCGTAAAGAATCGTTGACGGGCATGGCTCCCGACTGGTCGATCGTTCGTTTCGATTTTCCCGCTCGCGGAAACAAGGTGCCCTGTTCCATGTACTGGACGGATGGAACGCTGAATGGTGGCCCCTCAATTAAGAAACCCGATGACTGGGACATGGGCGAAATAAAGGGCGGATCGTATTGGTATGGCGACAAGAACAACGGGTATGTAAACGCCCGATCGACCGGGCCTCGATTAGCAACGAAGGCGGCCCATGTTGAATTTAAGAAAGGCCCCAAAATTGAGAAGACGATTCCTCGTGTAAAAGGCGGCCCCCATATCGAGTGGATGCAGGCGATCAAGGGCGAAGGCCCTGAACCGGGGTCCAATTTTGACTATGCCGCGCCGATGTCTGAAGTTGGTCTTCTCGGCGTGCTAGCCCAACGTTTCGGCGGCCGGATCGAGTGGGACTCGAAAAACATGCGGATCACCAACCGTCCCGAACTCAACGCTTTCGTTAAAGAGCCCGTCCGCAAGGGTTGGGAATATGGCGAGGATCTCTGGAAAAGCTAATAAACAAAACTTTAGACAGGATGACAGGATTAACAGGATCTGTTCCTCCGCAGTGCAAATCCTGTCCATCCTGTAATCCAGTCTAAGAAGGAAGTTCGCAATGAAATCAAAGTTATTCAATCTCGTGGTCGTGGTCGTGGCTGTTGTGCCCTGCCTTGTTCAGGCGGCACCGCTGAAGGCGTTGATCGTTGATGGGCAGAACAACCACAAGGTTTGGCCGAAGTCGACCATCATGATGAAACAGTATCTGGAAGAAACCGGCCTGTTTCAGGTCGATATTGCCCGGACCAAGTTTCTGATGAACAGCACGCTGGAAGCGGATTGGCTGCCTCTTGCCGGCGTTGGTGAAGGCATTGAGGGCAAGGCAAAAACGGACCCGGATTTTAAACCGGATTTCGCAAAGTATGACGTTGTTATTTCCAACTTCGGTTATCACGCCGCGCCGTGGCCGGAGGAAACCCAGGTCGCATTCGAGGACTATGTCCGCAATGGCGGGGGATTTGTTTCTGTCCATGCCGCCGACAACTGTTTCCCAAACTGGAAAGCCTATAACCGGATTATCGGTATTGGCGGCTGGGACGGGCGTACGGAAAAGGATGGCCCTTATATCTATGTTAACAAGCTCGGCGAGGTGGTACGCGATCACACACCGGGTATTGCCGGAAAACACGGCAAGCGTTGCGATTTTCTCGTGACCCTGCGCGAGACGGATCACCCGATCTGCAAGGGGCTGCCGGAAACATGGATGCATGTTTTCGACGAGTGTTACTCCCTGATGCGTGGTCCCGCCGAAGAACTGACGATTCTGGGAACCGCCGAAAGCGCGCTGACGAAACGCGATGAGCCGATGCTGATGACCATCCGGTATCACGAGGGCCGGGTATTCCACACGACACTGGGCCACGATACGCGGGGCTTCGAGTGCGTCGGGTTTATCACGACGCTGCAGCGCGGGGTTGAATGGGCCGCAACGGGGAAGGTCGCCCAGACGGATATTCCAGCAGATTTCCCGAGTGCGGAGGCGATCTCCCGCCGAACTTTTAAACTGAAAAAATAGCATCAACTACAGGAATGATGATGAAACAAACCATAATGATATTGGCTTTATGCACGATGGCCGCTTCGGTCAGGGCAGACTATAAAGAAACCATGGATTCCAACGGTTTGACCCAAAACCTGCAGGCCGATTATGGCTTTGTTGATGACAACGCCGGAAGTGATCAGAGCGCGAAACTGCAGCAGGCGATTGATCAGGTTGCGGAGCAGGGTGGAGGACGTTTGATCCTTCCGAAGGGCGTGTACAGCTTCTCGGGCATCAACCTTAAATCCGGTGTTCACCTGTTGATTGAAAAAGATACCGTGATAAAACCCTGGTGGCCTGACGGTTCGAAAATTGCCGTTTTTGCGATGGATGGAAGTTCCGGTACCGAAGCCGGGTATGTCGAAAATGTCAGCATTCGCGGGTTGGGTGGAAAATTCATTGTTGATTATTCAGAGCGAGGTGCTCGCAAAGGCGAAGGTAGTCGGGTGGTGAACTGCCGTGGTGTGAAAAATTTCCAGATCTCGGATGTCTACGTTAAAGACAGCTTTACAACGTACTGCGCATTCGTCTTTACACCGGTCAAGGATAAGGCCACCCGGGGAAAGGGGGTCTATGGTCCGACCGATGGCCTGGTTAAGAATCTGAAAAACACCGACTCGAGTGCGGGCTATGGACTGGTTCAGATGCACGGCGGAGATACCATACATTTTGAAAATCTCGAAGCCTACGGCGGCGGGGTCACGTTCCGGTTGGAAACCGGGTCCGGGGGTGAGCACGGTGGAATTCATCATATCACCGCAAAGAACATTTATTGCGAAAATGGAATGTCGGCGATGGTGATGGGGCCGCACAGTGCCCAGAACGGAGTGGTTAAAGTGGATGGCGTGACCGCAAAAAGCTGCATGTATGCAGCCATGATGGGGCCGGGCTATGTGGAGACCAAATATCAGGGCAACGATAAATTTAAACCGGGTATATTTGGGAAAGGCAGCACGGTTGAAAACGTTCATGCCATCTTTGGAACCGACGCGGCCATTTCGCTGAAAGAAATCGTCTACGTGCCGAAGAAATATCACAAAGATTTGCGGATCGATAAAAACGACCCCAAGCAGAAACGTATTCGCGGGGCATCTATCGGCGCCGTGCGGGATGCCACCGAAGGCAGCTGGAACCCCATCATCAAAAATGTGACCAGCGAAGGTTTTGAGTACAACAAGGGTGTAATGAAAACGAGCAAGAAAGATCGAGTCAACTGGAAGCAGGTGCTCAAGGGATTGCCCATTGCGGACGAGCTCGAACAGGCACTGAAAAAAGTGCCGAAGAAGAAAAAGTAGGTTCAGTTGGAAACAGTCTGTGCGCTCGTCTTACTAAAACGACAGGGAGAAAAACTATGCATACACGTTTAATTGTTCTGGCCGCTCTTTTGTTGGGCATGAATTCATATGCCGCATACCACGAAACCATGGATCCAAACGGATTGACCAAAAACCTGCAGGCTGATTTTGGTCTGGTGGATGACCATGCAAAAACGGATCAGGGGGCGCTGGTTCAGAAGGCCATTGATGAAACCTCGGCTAATGGCGGGGGCAGGCTTTTTATTCCGAAAGGAACCTACCTTCTTTCAACGGTTAACCTGAAATCCAATGTTCACCTTCTGATCGAAAAAAATACCGTCTTAAAACCTCTGAAAGATCCTGCTTATTTTGGCGAAAGCAAAGGCAAGAAGAAGGGGCTGCTGTTTTATCTGGGCACTGCGGACGAGCGGAAAGGGGACTATCTTGAAAACGTCAGCGTTCGAGGTGTTGGCGGCCACTTTGTTATAGATTATTCCGACTGGGGATACGAAGCGCGTGTACGGGCGTTTATCGTAAAAATTGTGAATAATTTCCTGATTGAAAACGTCTACGTCAAGGATAGCTACACGGTCTATTCCGCCCTCACGTTCGGCCCCGCGAAAAAAGATGGTTCCGATAAATGGAAGATAAACCGCCCGACTGCGGGACTCATACGGAACCTGAAGATCATGGATACCAGTCCGGGCTACGGGCTGGTGCAGATGCACGGCGGGCGCGACTGCCATTTTGAAAATCTCTGGTGCAACGGCGGCGGTGTTTCGCTCCGCCTCGAAACCGGTGCGGGCGGACATTACGGCGGCGTGCATGAGATCACCGGAAAGGACATCTATTGCGAATACGGCATCGCTGCGATGATCTTCGGTCCACACTTTGCCAAGAACGGAGTGGCAAAGATTGAGAATGTAACCGCTAAGAGCTGCGGCTTCGCCATCGATATGGGGCCGGCTTTTGTCAAGAGTCAACTGAAGGATGATCCGGCCTATACGCCGGGCACCTTTGGAGCCGGAACAACGGTGAAGAATATCCGTTGTATTTACGGTGAAAAATCGCCGGTTGGCCGGAAGCACCTCAATTTTATTCCGGAAGCATACTGGAATAAAATCTCGCACGAAAAGACCGGCACGGACTGGGGAAGCTGTCATATGGGACCGAGTGTCGCCGCAGTCATTGATCGTTCCGGCGATGCCTATGACGTGATTTTTGAAAACGTCACGATGGAAGGGTTTCCAGAAGGCTGGAAAAGCACCGTCATTGACGAAGACCGCGTTGACGCGCAGTGGTGGCAAATCATCAGGTTAAAGGAAAACCCGCCCAAGGGTCGAAAAGCAAAGCTGAATTTAAAATAGGGTAATACTCATATGAAAATACATCAAATCATGAGCGGACTGGTTTTAGTTGCGACTGCGGTGCTTGGAGCGCAACAGCCCAACATTGTTTATATCTTGGCCGACGATATGGGGCCGGGCGATGTCTCGTGCTACAACGCCGATGGAAAGTTTAAAACCCCGAACATCGACCGCATGGCGCGTGAAGGCATGCAGTTTATGGATGCCCACACGAGCTCGAGTGTCTGCACTCCGACGCGTTACGGCATCATGACGGGGCGCTATTCCTGGCGTACCTGGCTGAAAGAGGGCGTGCTGGGCGGCCATTCCGATCCGATCATTGAGCAGGGCCGCGAAACAGTAGCCTCTCTCATGAAGAAAGATGGCTATTCCACGGCGCTGATCGGAAAATGGCACCTCGGCATGTCGTGGGAAAACGATGCGCCGGCGAAAGCCAAGCGCGTGACCGCCAAGTATGTGAAGAATCCGAAAATCCCTGTTAAAAACGGTCCCACCACACTGGGCTTCGATTATTATTTTGGGCTTACTTCCTCCCTTGATCACGATCCGCACGCCTACATGGAAAACGACCAGCTGCTGGGTGAACTTTTCCTGACCCAAGGAGGCAAGAAAAGCGACGAGATGAAAAAACTTGGTTTCCCGACCGGACGCCCGGGCTGGGTGGCCAAGGGATTCAAAAATGAAAATGTGCTGAAGGATTTGGCGGCAAAAACCGATGAATGGATTACGGCTCATAAAGAAGATCCGTTTTTTGTCTGCATGACGCTAACCTCGCCGCACAATCCAATCTGTCCCCGTCCGGAGTTTCAGGGAAAAAGCGGCATCGGCCCGCACGGCGATTTTTGCATCGAAACCGACTGGGCGGTCGGCGAAGTATTGAAGACGCTGGATCGGTTGGGGCTGGCCGAGAATACGATCGTAATCTTCACCTCCGATAACGGAACCAACGGCGGTGCAGGAATCGGTGAAATGCAAAAGCTGGGCCACTATTCCAGCTGGATCTATCGCGGAGCGAAGCGGTCGATTTTTGAAGGCGGACACCGCATGCCTTTTGTCGTCCGCTGGCCGGAGGGGATCAAAGCCGGTTCGGTTGATAAACAGCTGATTTGCACCACCGATCTGATCGCGACTCTCGCTGAATTGAGCGGCCAAAAGCTGGCGGACAAGGCCGGCGAAGACAGTGTCAGCTTCCTCCCAGCCATGAAGGGCGAAGCGATCCCCGGCGAGAAAGACCGGCTGATCGTTCATCACGACTCCCTTGGTTTCTACGCGGCACGTAAAGGGAAGTGGAAGCTGATCATGGACTACACCCAGGGGAAAGGCGAAGGAGCGATGAAAAAGCAGGAGCCGATCAAAGATGCAACACCCACGCTGCTGTTTGATATGGATAAGGACCCCGGCGAAACCGTTAACCTGATCCAACAGTACCCCGAAATGGCGGAAGCGCTGAAAAAAGAGTTGGCGATGGTAATCAGCAATGGCCGCAGCACACCCGGCCCGAAGGGAGTGAACGATGCTCCATGGCCCGGTGAAACCTGGCATCAGATCGATGCATTGAAAGAGTATATGTAATCATGAGAGGTAAACTTCTACTCTTTGCATTACTTCCGCTTTTCTTACTCACTGTTTTGGGGGGTTGTAAATCTCAACCCGTTTTTCCGTTTTATCCGCCGAAGGAAAAACCGGACATGGAACTCAGTGCGGCGCTGGAGCGTTACTATGAGACCTATAATGGGGAGCGCCCTGAAATCAATGAGCTGTATTCCCAATTCAGATACACCGAATTAAAAGGTCTCGATTATAACAACCACGATGGAACCATTATTCGGCGTGATCCGACCAAAGTAATTTTTGCGGATGGCGTGTTCCACGTTTGGTATACATGCCGGAAGTCTGCAAAACCGCAGAACGGGTGTAACAACTGCGATATTTGGCACGCGACATCAAAGGATGGATTTACATGGGAAGAGCAGGGCGTTGCTGTTTCCCGTCCAGTCCAGCCGCTTCCGGGATGGTTCTCTGTCCTTACGCCCGACATTCTGGAGTGGGAAGGAAAATATTATCTCTACTATCAGGCCTTCGGTGATGAAAGCGGGAAGCATAAACAAAGCCCCGTGATGGTCTCAACTGCTGATGCTCCTGATGGCCCTTGGACTTCGCATAATGAAATCATCGTTCCGAGGGGGGCTGAAGGCGAATGGGATCATCATTGTATCCATGATCCCTATCTATTGGTTTACAGGGATAAGATCCACTTGTACTACAAATGTGACTTTGGCGGCACCAGCCATGCCGATTTCATACGGATGCATGGATTGGCAACTGCCGATAATCCTTTGGGGCCATTTGTAAAGCACCCGTTAAACCCGATCATGAATTCTGGGCACGAAACAACCTTGTTTCCTTTTAAAGAAGGCATTGCCGCTTTCGCTATTGCGGATGGCAATGAACGATCTACCATTCAATATGCAGAAGACGGGGTGAATTTTAATATTGCTGCGACAGTTGCTCTGATACCGCACGCCGCGGGCCCCTTTGTGCCCGACGCTTTCACCAATGCCGATTATGGGCGGGGAATAACCTGGGGACTGAGCTTTACCTACCCGAGGGAGAATATAAAAAGCCGTATGTTGGTTCGGTTTGATTGCGACCTAAGTCTTGATGTGGACGACCCGAAGATGAAAGCACGTCCCGGGATGCATGATGCAGAATATCTCTTTGGGCATGGCCTGAACGAAGAGCAACGCAGGGAACGGCTGCGTCAGGGAGAACGCTGAACGTCACAATTTGGCGGGCATCTGTTTCGTCTAGCGTATTTCCACTGTATATAGAATAAACAGGTATTGGGGAATTATGAGGTCGAAAGTTCTTTTTGCAGCAGTGGCATGGCTTATTTACAGTACGCATGCACAGGTGCCGGAGTTGGGCAATGCGTTTAATCCGGATGCGGCGAAGTTGCTGATGGAGCAGGGGATAGATCGGTTGGTATTTATCAAACGCAAGACGTTGGATGGAAACCACTATTATACGGAATATGTAAACAGTTCCTGGCTGCCCGGCGGAAATATCTGCGTGCTGGATTTGAAAACCGGTGCCGTTCGCGAGGTGGTTCCTGAGCTGAACGGAGGCGTGTTCAACCGGTTCGATGTCTCGTACGACGCGAAGAAGATTGTTTTCGACTATAAAAAGAGCAAGAAAACCGGCTACCGTATCTATGAGGTGAACGTGGATGGGACAGACCTCCATCAGCTTACGTTCGATGCGGCGGATGAAGCCCGGCTGGTTGAACTCTACGGCTCGAAAAATTATCACCACGGCACCGACGATATGCATCCGTGCTATCTTCCGGATGGCGGAGTCGCCTTTGTTTCAACCCGCGTGCAACAGGGCATCCTATGCAATAAACCCGACGCCTTTACCACCAAGGTGATGTATCGGATGGAGGCCGACGGTTCCAATCTTCGGAAACTGAGCAACAATGTGGTGAGCGAGGCCGCCCCCGTGATGATGCCGGACGGCCGCATTCTCTACCACCGCTGGGAATACAACGACAAGGCTTCGGGCAATGCGAAATGCCTCTGGGCCATGCATCCGAACGGAACCGGTTCGGTGGAGATCTACGGCAATACGCTGACTCAGCCCGACACGTTGATCTACGGACGGTCGGTTCCGGGCCGGGCCAACAAGTTCCTGGCGTTGGTGAGCAGCCATACCGGCCCGAACAATGCAATCGGTTCAGTGGTCATGATCGATACGGAAAAGAATATCCGAACCCGCGAGCCGTTGAGCTACATCACAAAGGATGTCGATGCGCCGGACCACAAAGGGTTTTCTTTCCTGGTGGATGGCGAGTGGGTGGAAGACGATACCGGGATTCCCGGCCGCCTGTTCAAGGATCCGTACCCGGTCAGCGATAAACTGTTCATTGTTTCTCACAAGCCCAAGGGGTTCAAATGGAACGATCCGAATGCGTATGACCTCTATCTGCTCAACGCCGATGGCGAAACCATGCCGCTTTTCCAAACATCGGAAATCTCCTGCTGGCATCCGCTTCCGCTCGTTGCCCGTGAAAAGCCGTCCACCGCCGCGCCCTCGCTTGATCCACGGTTGGCTGCGGAAAACATGGCGGAATGCATTGTGGCCGATGTCTATGTCGGGATGCCGGGCGTGGAGCGCGGCACCATCAAGTATTTGCGCATCATGGAGCAGGTCGGCCGTCCGTGGGCGGCGCGCACCCGATGGCAAGGCGACGTTGAAGGTTCCGCGCACACGGCCGTTGGCTCGGGGCACGTCGGCATCAAGGTTCAGTGGGGCGTTGTCCCCGTTGAGGAGGATGGCTCCGCCTACTTCAAGGTGCCTGCGGTCCGCAACATCTATTTCCAAGCTTTGGATGAAAACCATATGATGGTCCAGACCGAACGCACTTTTATCAACTACATGCCCGGCGAAAGGCGCAGCTGCATTGGTTGCCACGAAACGCCGGACATGGCGCCGGCGCCCGCCGCGGCCTTTGCTTCGCCCTTGGCGCTCCGCCGTGCTCCGTCGGAAGCGCAGCCGCAGCCGGGCGACGACCGCCCTGAAAAGGTAATCGACTATATGACACAGGTTCAGCCCGTTTGGAACAAGCATTGCGTATCGTGTCACAGTGGGGATAAGCCAAAGGGCGGCCTGGACCTCAGCGACGAAATTACGCGTATGTTTGTGACCTCCTATGAAAACCTGATGTCGACTAAGAGCAAAGGAAAGAATGCATTGGTCGGGGAATATCAGAGTACGCGGGAAGTGGCGACCAGCGACATTTCATATCGCGAATCCTATCACTCCGGCTCGCACACTGCTCCGTTGGTTTCGGTGCTGAGCAATGGGCGGGTAACGCCGCGTTTTCCAGACGTTGAAAACATTGCGCCGAAGCTGGCGAAGGCCCATAAGGATGTGAAGCTCAGTCAGGCCGAATTTGTTGCCGTGGTCAACTGGATCGACAGCTTCGGGCAGTTCTACCCGTCGTACTGGGGGCTGAAGAATATCGGCTACAAGGATCAAGCTTTTTTCCGTCCTGAAGTGACGTTCGAAGAGACCCTGAGCGCAGAGGTTCCGAAGCGCTTCAAAAAGCTGTTTGAAGATCCGCCAACGGGAATCAAAACCGTGCCGCGTCCGCAGGCCGCCAAAAAGAAAAAAAAGAAAAGCTAGGGTGATGGGCATGAAGCAAGAATGTCTTCGCCGGGCTCCAGAGAGAAAAATCCCGCGGCAAAAGCAGCAACGAAGACAAAAAATGCGGGAAAAGGCCAAGAAGGGAAAACGCGTTGCAGAGAAAAGGGCGGACGCAAGTTGCCACCGTTTGGAAGTCCGGTAGGCATCCGTTCCAACCATTGGAAAGAAGTGAATCATAATAGAGGAAATCGTATGAACCGAAACAAACTGCTTGTGTTTATTCTGATGGGTTGCGTGCTGTCCGGCATATGCTTAAAATCCATTGCGGCAGAGCGTCCGAATATTGTTTATATTCTAGCTGATGACATGGGGATTGGTGATGTCTCCACCTATAATCCCGAGGGTAAAATTCCCACCCCGAATATTGACGGAATGGCCCGCGCGGGCATGAAGTTCATGGATGCGCATACCGGGTCATCTGTCTGTACTCCGACCCGGTATGGCATCATGACAGGCCGCTATGCCTGGCGTACTCATTTAAAACAGGGAGTGCTTAACAGTTACAGCGCTCCGCTTATCGATCCGTCGCGCGAAACAGTCGCTTCTTTTTTAAAGAAACAGGGCTATAAAACCGCCTGTATCGGGAAATGGCATCTGGGCATTCAGTGGACCAGCAAAGAAGGCCCGGGTGGACGTACCGGCGGAAAGTATACTGATTTTTCAAAGCCGCTCATAAGCGGGCCGCAGGATGTGGGATTTGATGATTATTTCGGCATTGCGGCATCGCTCGATATGAATCCGTACGCATTTATTGACGGGAGGTTCGTTCAGGGTGAACTCGTGCTGACCGAAAGCCATGAGGAATTAAAACAGCTAGGGCTGGTTCCCGTGCGTCCCGGCTGGGTAGCAAAAGGTTTTGCCCAGGATGAGGTGCTTTCAACAATCACACATAAAACCTGCGATTGGATCCGCCAAAATGCGAATCAACCTTTCTTTGTTTATATGCCGTTGAATTCGCCGCATGGACCGATTGTTCCTCGTGATGAATTCAAGGGGAAAAGCGGTCTCAATCCACATGGCGATTTTTGCATGGAAACGGACTGGGCGGTTGGCGAAGTGCTGAAAACACTCGCGGAGCTTGGGATTGCGGACAACACCATGGTTGTCTTTACGACGGATAATGGAACGTCGCCGGGGGCCAAGGTGAAGGATATGCAGGCGAAGGGGCATTATTCGAGTTGGATCTACCGCGGACTGAAGGGAACCATTTGGGAAGGCGGACATCGGGTTCCGTTTGTCGTTCAGTGGCCCAATGAGGTTAAGGCCGGAGTGGTGGAAACCCAGGCAATTTGTTTAACGGACCTGTTGGCCACTTGCGCCGACCTGTCTGATCGGAAACTTCCGGACCAGGCAGGTGAGGACAGTGTCAGCTTTCTGCCTGCATTGAAAGGACAGGCGATTCCCGGGCAGAATGACCGCATGATCGTGCATCATTCCGACAAAGGCTTCTTTGCTGTACGACGCGGCAAGTGGAAGCTCATGTTAGATAACAAGGGCGGCTCGCGCAGACAGAATCCAAAGGAGAAAAATAATCCGGTCATTAACAGTGCCGATATCCTTCTCTTTGATATGGAAAAGGATCAGATTGAGTCCACAAACCTTTCTGCAGAATACCCGGAAGTGGTTACATCTCTGATGCAGGAGCTCGCAGCAATCATTCAGAAAGGACGCAGTACGGCCGGTGCTCAGCAATCGAACGATCCGCTCCTGGAAGGTGTGACTTGGGCGCAGCTTGAAAAACTTAAACCGTATCTTAAATAATGAGGGAAATTAAAATGAGCAAAACCTTGTTGAACCTGCTGCTGGGCTATGCCCTGACTGGAATATTTGTACAGCACGCTGTTGCTGAAAAAAGACCGAATATCGTTTGGTTTTTTTCGGATGACCATTCTTATCAAACCATCGGTGCATACGGAGGGCGGCTGGCTTCGTTGAACCCAACGCCGAATCTGGACAAGCTGGCGCGCGAGGGGATGCGGTTCGACCGCTGCTATGTCGGCAACTCCATTTGTTGTCCGAGCCGTGCCACGATGCTGACCGGCAAGCACAGCCACGCAAACGGCATTCTCGCGAACAGTAAAAATTTCAACCATGACCAGTGGCAGTTCCAGAAAGACCTTCAAAAGGCCGGCTACGCAACCGCACTGATTGGCAAAATGCATATGAATGGACCATGGCAGGGCTTTGACTACTGGGCCGTGCTGCCGGGGCAGGGTGACTACGATGATCCGCGCTTCATTACCAGCGACCAAGGTGAAATCCGGGAAAAGGGTTATGTTTCCGATGTAATCACCGATAAAGCGGTGAACTGGCTGAAAAACGATCGCGACCCGAATAAGCCGTTTATGCTGATGGTCCACCATAAGGCGCCGCACCGGAAATGGAAAATCAAGGAAGAGTACAAGGATCTGTACGAGGACGTCTTTATCCCCGAACCCGATAACCTGTTCGATGACTATTCCACGCGCGGAGTCGCGGCAAGTGGGCAGGCCATGGAAGTTGACCGGCACATGGAAATGCCGACGGACTTAAAAGTCAGTGAGCGCTATGCCAATGATCCCAGATATAAAGTGCGTAATGAGTGGTTTGCGCAACATCAGCCAACCGGCAAGGAGCTGGTGAAGTGGAAATACCAACAGTATCTCAAAGACTATCTGCGCTGCGTTTGGAGTGTGGATGTGAACGTGGGGCGCATGATGGATGAGCTGAAGGCGATGGGCCTCGATAAAAACACCATCGTCATGTATTCGTCCGATCAGGGCTTCTACATGGGCGAACACGGCTGGTTCGACAAGCGCTTCATGTACGAGGAGTCGTTCCGGACGCCGTTGCTTGCCTGGTGGCCGGGCAAAATCAAAGCGGGCTCGGTCAACAGCGACTTGGTTCAGAACATTGACTTTGCCAGCACCTTTCTTGATCTGGCGGGCGTGAAAGCGCCGGAAGAGGTACACGGCGAAAGTATTGTGCCGCTGCTAAAAGGGGAGACGCCGGACGATTGGCGCAAGTCGCTTTATTATCACTACTACCAGTATGGCAGTCACGGCGGCGCCCACTGTGTTCGTCGTCACGAAGGCGTGTTTGACGGTCGCTGGAAGCTGATCCGATTTTACGGAACCCACGTGCCGAACGGCGAGGAGTTTGAACTCTACGACCTGCAGAACGATCCGACCGAAATGAACAACATCTACAACCATCCGGAAAACAAGGCACAGATCGAACGGCTGAAAAAGGAACTCGCCAACTTGATCGAACAATATGATGTTCCTGATGATGTGGTGGCCAATTCAGGCGGTGTTGCGCCTCCCGAACTGACGCTTCCGAAGTCGAAAATGAAGCTGTTGAAAGCTAAGAAACAGAAGTAACCAGTCAGGATCATGCTATGAAATCAACATTATCAATTGTTGCGGTTCTTCTGTTGGGCTTCTCTGTTCAGGGGAAGCCGCTGAAAGATTCCCGCCCCAATATCATTTTTGTAATGACCGATGACCAGGGCATGAACCTGTCGTATATGGGACACTATGAAATCCAGACACCGCACATTGACACGTTTGCGCAGAAGGCGTTGCGGTTCAGAAACTACTATGTGAGTCCGAACTGCGCGCCGACGCGCGCGGCCATTATGAGCGGGGTGCACGAGTTTCGCGCGGCCGTCACGGCGACGCATGCAGAGTGTGAGCGGATGGCTCTGGATCTGACCACCTTCCCGCAGCTGCTTCAGAGATCAGGTTATGAAACGGGATTGTTCGGTAAGTGGCATCTCGGCGATATCGATGCGTATCTGCCGCAGAACCGTGGGTTTTCGGAAGTGTTGATGCACGGAGCCGGTGGAATCGGTCAGCGTGAAGAAGGGGTTGAAGTAACAAGCTATGCCGATTTTCCACCCAATGTGGAACGCAGGAAAGACTGCTATTTCGATCCGGTTTTGCTGCATAACGATACAATTGTGCAGACCAAAGGCTATTGCACAGACATCTTTTTCCATGCTGCGCTGGCCTGGATGAGAGACTTGCATGCAAAAAAGAAACCGTTCTTTGCCTATATCTCCACCAACACCCCGCACTCGCCTCTGATTGCACCGGAAGAAAACCTGCAACGCCAGCTCGATCGCGGCATGGTAAAGTCCAACAAGCGCTGGGGCATGATCGAGAACATCGATGACAACTTTGGCGTCATGATGGCCAGGCTCGAAGAGTGGGGCATGCTCGACAACACGATTGTGATTTTTACCACCGATAACGGTGCGCCGCACAAAGGCCTCGATCCGAAATTTAAAGCAGGACATAAGACCGGCAAGGGCACTCCGTATGAGGGCGGGGTGCATGTGCCGATGTTCTGGCAATGGAAAGGCCGTCTGAAGGAGGACGGGGATATTGCCGCGCTTACGGCACAGGTCGATCTCTACAAAACCTTTTGCGAACTGACCGGTGCCGATGTGTCTGCCGTCGGTCAGCAACTCGAAGGCCGCTCGCTGCTTCCGCTGCTGGAAAATCCGCAAGCTGAATGGGAGCCGCGCATCTTGCAGACGCACCGCGGAAACCTGGGTAAAGATCCGCAAAAAGCGGCCGATAAAATGTGGTCGGTGCGCACGGATCGCTGGCGTCTGGTCGGACGGGAGCTCTACGACCTCGAAAAAGATCCGTATGAAGAAGCGGATGTTGCCGCCCTGCATCCGGAGGTTGTGGAGCGTCTAAGCAAGTCCCACTTTGAATGGTTCGATGCCATGCTGCCGTACATGATCAATCAGAACAATACATGGGAGGGCGATGCGCCCATGGAAATTCTCTACAACAAACAGAAAATGGAAAAGGGCATTCCGGAGTGGATGCCGGAAGAAATTTAATAGGTAACCGCGGAGAGAAAAATAGTATGTTCAGACTAAAAAGCTTGTTGTTAATTCTTGCGATTGGATCGGGTGCGATGGCGGCAGAGCGCCCGAATATTGTTTTTCTCTTTTCCGACGATCAGACTATCGGTGCGATGGGATGCTACGGCAACAAGGAGATTATTACACCGAACCTCGATCAGCTGGCGCGGGATGGCGTGCGGTTTTTAAACCACTACAACACGACTTCAATCTGCATGGCCAGCCGAGCCTGTGTAATGACGGGGCTTTACGAATACCGTCATGGCTGCAATTTCGGGCACGGCGATTTGGAACGGCGGATATTTGAAGCCTCCTACACGGCGCGGTTGCGCAAAGCGGGATACTTTACAGGTTTCGTGGGAAAGATCGGGTTCGAAATCCAGGATGAAGATTTTGATGTGTTCGACCAGGAATTCGATGTGTTTGCCGGCGGGCCATCACAAACCTCGTACAATACCGCGAAAAACAAACGCTATGCCCGGTATGCGGAACAGTATCCGCATGCTTCTCGCGCTTGCGGTGCGTGGGGACAGGATTTCATTAAAACCGCGAAGGCGAGCGGAAAACCGTTCTGCATGAGCGTCAGCTTCAAGGCTCCGCATATGCCGTTCACACCGGACCCGATCGATCTGAAACTCTATGAGTCGGTCAAGATCTTCAAGCGCCCGGCCAACTTCGGTGTGGACAACGCCGCGCACCTTTCGCCGCAGTCCCAGACCGGCCGGCAGGCAAAGATTTATCGGGATTGGGTGAACAATTATGATGAAACCGTCCGCAAATATTATGCGCTGATCACGGGCGTCGATGCCGCCGTTGGAATGATCCGAGAGGGGCTGGAACGTGAAGGGGTGGCGGAAAACACCGTGATCATTTTCACATCCGACAACGGCTACAACAGCGGTTCGCACGGGTTTGGTGGAAAGGTGCTTCCGTACGAGGAAGGGTCCAAGTCGCCGCTGATTATCTACGATCCGCGTCAGCCGGAAACGCAGGCGGGACTGGTAAGCGAGGCTGTAACTGCGAACGTCGATATGGCCGCCACGATTTTTGCCTTGTCCGGCGTTGCGGCGCCGGAAGAGCTCGACGGGAAGGACCTTCTGCCGCTGCTGAGCAATCCGTCGGCGCGGGTGCGCGATGCGTTGCCGCTGTTTAATTTTTGGGGTCCGGCCTCCTGCCAGTCGATGGCGATTGTTACACCGGAGTGGAAATATATCCATTGGTACTCCGAAGACAAGGGCATGAAAACGACCGACGAACTGTTCCACCTGGCGAAGGATCGCATCGAAATGAAGAACGTGGCGGGCAATCCCGAAAACGCGGATGTGTTGGCGAAAATGCAGAAGGCTTATGACGTCGAACTGGCTGCGATTTCCTCCTCATTTGTTCCGAACCACAATTATGATGCGTTCGGGAAGGTCTTTGGCCGTTCGCTGTTGTGGGATGCCAAAAAGGATCTGGTAAAGGCCTATTCTGGACGGGTGCAAAAGGACTCTTCAGGAAAAAAACCGAAGAAGGACAAGTGATCATTATGAACAGGAGCGGATGGTTTGCATTAGCGCTGCTGGGGGCTGTTTCGGCCTGCGCGGAAAATACCCGGCCCAACTTCGTTCTGATGATGTGCGACGACCTTGGCTACGGGGATGTCGGGTTTAACGGCAACGACACGGTGCTGACGCCGCATCTGGACAAACTGGCAACGGATGGTGTTAACCTGACGCACTTTTATTCGATCGGTCCGGTGTGTTCGCCGACACGCACTTCGTTTGTAACTGGACGCCATTACTGGCGTATGGGCATTTGGAGTGCCAACAAAGGGCACCTGCCTAAAGAAGAGTTTACGCTGGCCAAAATGCTGAAACAGAAGGGCTACACCACTGGTCATTTCGGCAAATGGCACATGGGCACGCTTAATCCCGAAACGTCGCCTAAAGGGAAAGGGCGCATGCCGAAAAAAAACTTTGCGCCGCCGTGGGAGCGCGACTATGACCGTTCGTTTGTCATGGAAGTGGCCGTTAAAACGTGGGAGCCGACCGAAGGCCGGCAGGCAAAGGATAATCCCTATTATGAAAACGGAAAGGTGACGACAGAGAATCTGAATGGAGATACTTCCCGTATCATCATGGATCGAGCGATTCCGTTCATTCAGGAAGCGGCAAAAAGCGACACGCCGTTTTTATCTGTAATCTGGTTTAACGCACCGCATAAAGATGTGGAAGCGGGGCCGGAGCATCTGGCCCGCTATGAAGGCTTCGGCGAAGCCGCGCATTATCTGGGCTGTATTTCCGGGGTGGATGATCAGGTCGGCCGTTTGCGGGAAGAACTCGAACGATTGGGTATCGCCGACGATACCGTCCTGTTGTTTACCAGCGATAACGGCCCGGTGGGCAACAAAGTTAAAACCCGCGAAGAATACATGAAGCAGAAGGGGCGGGTTGCTGGATCTTCTGGCGGATTCACCGGAGGCAAGCGCACGATTCATGAAGGCGGCGTCCGCGTGCCGGGACTCGCGTACTGGCCGGGCGTGACCCAACCGGGCTCTGTGATCGATGTCCCTATGTCCGTGCTCGATTATCTACCAACCATTGGAAGCTATGTGGGGGCCAAGCTGCCGGAAGACCGGATTCGCGACGGAGAAAACATCCTGCCGATCCTGAAGGGTGAAAAGAAGGTGCACGATAAATCCATTCCGTTCCGCCATCACAAACAGGCGTGGTTGGTGAAGGGGAAATATAAACTGATCATTGAGTCGGCGGATGATACGTCAAACGATCTGTTGTTTGATCTGACCACCGACAAGACAGAGGCCAATAATGTAGCGTCCCGCTATCCTGAAAAAGTGGTGGAGATGCGGAAGGAGATTCTTGCCTTCCTGGCGTCTGCGGAAAAGAGCCATGCCGGCGAAGAATACAACACGGATTTCCAACCTGTGGAAACTTGGGTTCCGCTCGGAATCGACTATCAGGAAAGGAAGAAGAGTGGAAAAACAAAAGCTAAATAGGATGGCGAAGCTATGAGATGGGTTCTTTGCATAGCATGCGCGGGGCTATTCGCAATCTCCAGTATGGCAGAAACAAAGCCGAACATTATCTATATTCTGGCCGACGACATGGGCATCGGCGATGCGCAGTGCTATACAACAGCGACTGTAAATTTCCGACGCCGAATATTGATCGTCTGGCAGCGGAGGGGATGAAGTTTACCGATGCACACACCAGCGACACGATTTGTACGCCAACGCGCTACGGCATTCTCACGGGGCGTTATTCCTGGCGCTCGGGACTAAAGAAAGGGGTGCTGCGTGGGAATTCGCATCACTTGATCGATCCTGCACGCGAAACGGTGGCCAGCTTCTTGAAAAAACAGGGATACGCGACAGCCTGCATCGGCAAATGGCATTTGGGCATGGAGCTGCCGAAGAAATCTAAAAAGCCGGCTAATGGCCCTGCAAGCGAGGTGTTCGGGGTTTCTGAATTTGCGCCGAACGCGTATGGATTCGATTATTCTTGGGGCGTGGAAACCTTTAATCTGTCTCCGCACTGCTATGTGGAAAACGGGCAGGCGCTAGGTAACCTGGAATATATCGACTCCAAAGATGAAATTGCCGCGCGCGGCATTGAGGGCAATACCGGCTGGCTTGCCGATGACTTTAATCAGACCGAGGTGCTTGAAAAAACGGCCGATAAAACCTGCGGCTGGATCCGGGAACATGCTCAGGAACCGTTTTTTGCGTATATGCCGCTGAATGCGCCGCACTATCCGTTGATGCCGCGCGATGAGTTTCGCGGCAAGAGCGGGCTCAGCCTGCACGGCGATTTTATGATGGAAGTCGACTGGGCCGTTGGTGAAGTGCTGAAAACACTCGATGAGTTGAAGCTGTCCGAGAATACGCTGGTTATCTTTACGTCCGATAACGGCATTGCGCACAAGGTGGGCAATGCAGAAATGCAGGCCAAAGGGCATTTTTCCTGCGGGATCTACCGCGGCTGCAAGGGCAATATATGGGAAGGCGGCCATCGCGTTCCGTTTTTGGTGCGCTGGCCGGTTACTGTGAAAGCCGGGGTAGGGAACAATGACCTGATTTGCACCACCGACCTGCTCGCAACGGTCGCGGACCTGTGCAAGGTGCCGTTGGCCGAAAACACCGGCGAAGACAGTGTCAGCTTTTTACGGGCGCTGAACGGACTTCCAATCCCTGGAAATGACAGCCGTGGCATCGTACACCATTCGGACCAAGGCACCTTTGCACTGCGTCGCGGGAAATGGAAGCTGGTTCTGGATGACGGCGGCCCTTCGCCGCGTGTTAATCCGAAAGATCAGCCGATTATCAATTCCGATGCAACGGTGATGCTGTTCGATATGGAAACCGACGAAGTCGAATCCACCAACGTTGCGGCTCAAAAACCGGAAACGGTGGATGCCATGATGAGAGAACTGGCTTCGATTGTTTTTAACGGCCGCAGTACGCCGGGCCCAACTCAGCAGAATGAAAAAGCATCCAAGGGGAAATGGACACAGGTTGACTCGCTTCGTTCGTATTGCAAATAAAGGGAATACCGATGAAACATCAGATTATCATAGCTCTTGGACTAATTCTCGCGACGCTGGTTTCTGCGAAGGAATACCATGTTTCAAAGCAGGGGGAGGACGGCAACTCAGGGAGTTCAAAGGCCCCCTTCTTAACCATTCAGGCGGCGGCGGATCGGGCTAAGCCCGGTGATGTCATTACCGTGCATGAAGGTATCTATCGTGAAAAGATTGTTCCGCCCCGCGGCGGAAAGTCGGATTCAAAACGAATTACCTATCAGGCAGCAAAAGATGAGGCGGTCCACATTAAAGGGTCCGAAGTCATCACGGGCTGGGAACCGGTGGAGGGGGACGTTTGGAAAGCGATGGTTCCGAACTCATTATTTAAAGGCCATAATCCCTATCAAATCCTGATTGAGGGCGACTGGTTTAATGATCGGGATCGGATTCACCACACCGGCGAGGTGTATCTGAGTGGGAAGGCGCTGTTCGAAAGCGCCACGCTGGAAAATGTGATGAAGTCTCGGATGGTTGAAAAAGCCTACAGGCCGGAGGATTCACTGTTTACCTGGTTCTGTGAGTCGGATGGAAAAACGACGACCCTTTACGCCAACTTCCAAGGTGCGGACCCGACTCAGGAATTGATTGAAATCAATGCCCGCAACAGCTGTTTTTATCCGGCCGAAACCGGAATTAACTATATCACCATCCGTGGTTTTCGGATGAGTCAGGCGGCTGCAAACTGGGCGGCTCCAACCGCAGAGCAGGTGGGGTTGATTGGAACCTTCTGGAGCAAGGGCTGGATTATTGAAAACAATGTGATCAGTGATTCCAAGTGTTCCGGCATTACCCTCGGTAAAGACCGTGCATCCGGGCACAACGTTTGGACCAAAGAAAAAGAGCGGGATGGTTCCGTTTTGTATATTGAAATGATCATGAAGCTCGCTAAGGAAGGGTGGTCCAAAGAGACTGTCGGTTCCCATATTGTGCGGGGCAATACAATTTTCAACTGCGGTCAAACAGGCATCTGCGGAAGTTTGGGATGCGCATTCAGTGAAATCAGCGGCAACCATATTTACGACATTCATACCCAAAGGCAATTCGCTGGAGCGGAAATCGCCGGCATTAAGTTCCATGGCCCGATTGATGTGATTATTCGGAATAACCTGATCCACAATACCTTTCGGGGCATGTGGATGGATTGGATTGTTCAGGGAACGCGGGTTTCTTCCAATGTATTGTTTGATAACTACAGTTGCGATGTTCTGGCCGAGGTGAACCATGGGCCGTGCGTGTTTGATAACAATATCTTTTTGTCCGGCCTTATCAATCGCTCACAAGGCAGTACATTTGTCCATAACCTGATTGCGGGGAAGAATGCCGTCCTGACGGGCGAGCGCTACACACCCTATAATTATCCGCATTCGACGGAAATCAAGGGGTTTGCCTTTGTTCAGTGTGGTGATGATCGTTTTTACAACAACATTTTTCTCCAGCAGGACCATCGCACCCGGAACTTTGGCACCAAAAACTATGGTCTGGGGCTTGGCGCGTTTAATAATGTTGAAAACCTATTGCCCATGTTCACAGGCGGTAATTTGTATTACAAAGGCACAGAGCCGTTCGGTTCAGAGGAAGGATCGCTTTCGGTAGAGGATGTCGATCCGGTTGCAAAAATCGTTGAAGAAGGCGGACAGTTTTTCCTTGAGATCGACCTGGATGACTCCGTATCCAGAGTAAATACGTCGTTGGTTGCCACCGAGTCGCTCGGCCAATCCTTTATTGCCCGCGCACCGTTCGAGAATCCGGATGGTTCATCCATGAAGATTAATCTCGACCTGCTGGGGAAGAAGCGGAATTCCCCGTCTCCAACGGCAGGACCTTTGGGCCAAATCGGGCCGGGTGCCAATAAAATTAGGGTGTGGTAAACAAAAGTTTAACTATGAACAGGGAGCGGCGCAGATTGCCCCGCCTCGTTCCTGTCTCAAATGAATCTGAACTTTATGAAGTTCAATCACGTAATGTCAGAATAACTGAAAATGAAAGAAGGGAACGCCATGCACACAAAGAAGATCACTGGGAAAAGCACGATGGTCTTGCTTGTGATCGGGGTAGCGTTGGGATTCATTTCGGTAGGATGGAGCGGCTCGTCCAGTGCAACGACCGAAGATGCCGCCATGGAGCCGGGCAAAAACCCGTGTATAGCGGAGATCCCCAATACCCCCAAAACCAAGAAGGGGAAAAAGGATAAGCCACAGCGTAAACCACGGCTCAAAGTTGGAGATGTTCCTCCGCCGTTCCAATCGAAGGAATGGTTGGGTGCGGAGATCCCTCCGACTTGGAAAAGCTTGAAAGGAAAGGTCGTCTTGATTGATTTTTGGGCAACCTGGTGCGAACCCTGTGTTGAAGGCATTCCAGAGATCAATGAACTCCAGGAAAAATATCGAGACCAAGGGCTGGTGGTGTTGGGAATCACGTGGGAACAAGCCGATGTGGTCCGCGAGTTCATAAAGGAGATTGAGATGAAGTATCCCGTCGGATGCGGCGGCACTCTGGCCAAGGATCTTCGCGTCAGGGGCTTCCCGTCGCTGTTCCTGTTTGGACGGGATGGAAAATTCCTCTGGAAAGGCAATCCGGCCTATGGAGAACAGGAAGTCAAAATAGTCGAAGCGTTGAAAATCCCCGTGAAGGCAACGCCTTGACGAGCTTCGACGTCGGACAGAATGCCGATGGAAATTTAAAATAGCCGAACCGATGAGGCAGCAACCAATGAAAACCTGTTCAGTCTTCTTAGTTATATGTGCCGTTGCAGGTGTCGCCATAGCCGCGCGATCGGAGAATCCTTCAAACAGTCAACGCGGTGATCCATTTGTTTTTTGGGACCCGATATTCGACCAACAGCATGAGCAGACCGGCACCTATCGGGTCAGCTGCCCTGGCCTTCCTTCAGCCTTATGGAATACCATTGCGGTTCCACTGGGAGAGCAACCGGTCGATGCGCTCAAGAATCCTTTGACCTATCGGTATGGCTCCGACAAAGCCGCCGTCAAGAAGGCCAAGACCAAAAAGGAGAAGGAGGAGCTGAGCAAGTTCAGGCGATTCGAGGGCGAACCGGTCGTTTTTACGGTTTGCGCACCCACGGACATTGAACCCGGAGAACCCCTCGGACTGATCTTTTATTTATCCCCCAAGCAAGGAGCCCTGGATAAAGATTCCGGGCATCGCTTCACGTATGTCGTCGATGACAGGCGGATGGTCACGATGACCGCCAACCTCTCAGGCAATTATGATTCGGTTGCGTGGCGGGTCGCGTGTGCATTGGCTGGGGTGGAACTGGCAAAGCGAAGGTACAACATTCGCCCCGATCGGGTCTACGCAACCGGTTCTTCTGGCGGGGGCCGGGTCACAAGCTACATCATGTTGCGCTACCCGGAAATCTTTACGGGCGCCATGCCGAATTGCGGCTTCTATTCCTTCGCGACTTGGGAGCCTTCGAACATACCGCCGGAATCGCTTGAGCGTTTTTACACGTCCTCGCGGCTGGCCGTGATCGAAGGAAAAGATGACTTCAACCGCGCTGAATCGAAGGAAAACTACGACTTCTATAAGGCTAAGATGTCGATGGCAACATATATAGAAGATCCCAATGCAGGTCATGGAGTCCGTGATCCCGTTTACCTCGACAAGGCTATCGATTTTCTGGACAGTCCGCTTTCGGCCGAAGGCGAAGCGGCGTGGGCGAAGATCAAGCCGGGAATCGGCGACGCGAAACGCAGGGGAGAAATACTCGCCGCCCTTCGTCCCTATCGCGGCGTAATGTTCAACCAGCCTTGGGGAGCGGAAGCCCTGCCCGCACTCAATGATTTGAGCACAGCCTATCGCGGAGAATTAAAGCAAGCGGAAGAAGCGGTCGGAGCACAGAGCCCGAAGGTGGCGAAGAAGGCTATTGATGAGTTTGAAATGGTGTGGGGAGTGGCAGCAAAAGGCGATGTTGTTCGACTGAGGGAAAAAGTGGCCAATGGAATAGCGGGCAAGATTCAGGGAAAAAATTATGAAAAATAAACGAAGGGCCTATCTGTTGTTTTTAGGGTTTGTTGTGACGGTTCTCGCCGAACCAGCAGAGCAAGATTTTTATAAAGATACTATTCAGCAAGTCAGCAGGTCGGTGAATCTGGTTAAGGATTATGGAGCGAGCGGATCGGACGACGCGGATGACTCAGCGGCTTTGCAGAAAGCGGTCGACGAGATGACGGTGCTGCCGGATGGCGGTAAAATCATGATTCCCCAAGGCCGGTTTATTCTGGACGACATTCAGATCAAATCGAATGTCCACATTGAGGTTGATCCGGAAGCGGTGCTGGTTCCTCCTGGGCTTGGAATTATGTTTTCGATGGGCAGGGACGCGGCTGCGAATAACTGCAGTATCCGGGGGGCTGGAGGTCGGCGATATACGGTGGATCTTACATCGATTCCTGCCGGGCGCACGATGCGGATGGGCTTTGTGAATTGCAAGGACGTGGATAATTTCATGATTTCGGATTTTAATGTCCTGGATAATTTCACCGCGCTTTCATCCCTGACGTTTAATCTGGCCGAACGGGACGGCAACTATTTCCGAGCTCGGAACGGAGTCGTCAAAAACGGGAATGTGGATAAAGGGCATTATGGCTACGGGGTTGTTCAGGCGCAGGCCGGATATAACATTCTGTTTAAAGATCTTTCAGCAACCGGGGGAATCACCCTGCGTCTGGAAACCGGTGCCAAAGGGGTGACCTTTGCCCCGGCGGATATGAATCTGGATCAGATCTTCGGCCGGAACATTTCAATTGCCAACGGGCACGGCGGCGTCATGATGGGATCCCATGTTCGACAGAACGGGCACGTTGATATTGATGGCGTTTATGCTGAAAGTGCGATTCTAGCCGCTTCGGCGGGGGTGGGGTTTGCGAACGCCGAGCAGGTCGCTGCGGGGCTCAAGCCAGGACGCTTTGCTCCCTCCAGCATCATCAGGAATGTGCATGCGGTTTATGGGGAAAAGGCGCAGCTCAAGCCTAAGAATTTCCCGGAGGTTCCAGCACCGCTTCAGGATCGCATTTCAAAAACGTTGAACCCGGACGGTGTCAGTTACGACGGCCCTTCGGTTGCCGCTGCCGCCACCACAGATCCTAAGATCAGAATACTCAATGTGACCATGGAAGGATTTGAGCATCAGCCCGATCGGATCATCACGGAACGGAAGAGGCCATGGAGAAAGGGCAGGAACTAGAACAGTTCCGGCTATTATGCACAGAATGAGAGGGGAGACTGTTTCGGTTGCTTCTTTCGGCTTGTATAAGGAATAGACGAGTTAAACATACCTTGAACAGGAGAAGGAAGATGGCCAAGACAGCATGGTTTTTATTGTGTTTTACGGTTCTGCTGAATACGCAGGCAAAGGCGGAGGAGTTCCGCTACGAACCCGACTGGGATTCGATTCGCAGCCATTATCAGGTGCCGGAATGGTTCAGGGATGCCAAGTTCGGCATTTTCCTGCATTGGGGCCCGTACGCTGTTCCGGCCTATGGCGGCGAAAAATATCCCAAATACATGTACTACAAAGGTCGCGAGAAGCACGGCTACAACCACTTTAAGCATCACGAGGAAACCTACGGGAAGCATTCTGAGTTCGGTTACAAGGATTTTATTCCTATGTTCAAGGCTGAAAACTTCAATGCTGAAGAATGGGTGGCTCTGTTCAAGGAAGCAGGGGCAAAATATGTGGTTCCGGTTGCTGAGCACCACGATGCCTTCGCCATGTATGCCTCGAAGCATACCAAGTGGAATGTAGCGGAAATGGGGCCGAAGAAGGACACCATGCGCATGCTGGCCGATGCGACCCGCGCAGCGGGCCTGAAGTTCGGTGCGTCGTCGCATTATGCCAATAGCAGAAACTATTACAGTAAAAAGGACCCGAGCTGGGATACCAGTGATCCGGCAAATCAGGGCCTTTACTGGAAGGCCTCGGAAAAGGGGCTGGCAGAGCCCAGCCAGGAATTTAAGGACCACTGGTGGGATCGCACTACCGATATCATCGACCAGTACGAGCCGGATGTTCTCTGGTTCGACTTTGGTCTCGACAAGCCCGGCTGGCAGAGCGTGCACAAGAAAATTCTCGCCTACTACTACAACAAGGGACTCGATTGGAACAAGGGCGTCGTTTTTCAGGACAAGAACATGAAAGGCGCAAAATCGTTCCCCGAAGATTTGATTGTGCTTGATATCGAACGTGGTCGCATGTCGGACATTCGCGAGCTTCCGTGGCAGACCGATACCGCGGTCGGCAAACGTTCGTGGGGCTACATTAAGAATGAGGAATACAAAACGTCCGGATACCTGATCGACGAGCTGATCGATATCGTCAGTAAAAACGGATGTCTGCTGCTCAATATTGGGCCCAAGGCCGACGGCACGATTCCGGATCAGGACCAAGCGATCCTGAAAGAAATCGGTGTATGGATGACGCTCAACGGAGAGGCCATCTACAGTACGCGCCCGTGGAAAATTTACGGCGAAGGCCCCACGAAGGTTGCATCCGGAAACCATTCCGAGAGTGAAAATGCAGACAACGTTGCGGCCGACATCCGCTTTACTGTCAATGGGGACGTACTCTATGCCACTTCGCTGGGTTGGCCTGAAGATGGTGTCTTTACCGTTACATCACTGGCTAAAGGGAATCCGCATGAATCCCGGAAAATTAAGTCGGTCGAATTCATCAGCGGCTCCAATAAGACCAAATGGAAGCAGACGGCCGATGGATTGCGCATCAGCGTAAAAGGGAATCAACCCTGTGAAGCAGCGTACGTCTTTAAAATAGAGTTTAAATAATGAAACTTGCTGCATTGTTTGGTGGGTTGCTCTGTATCGCGGTTTCCGTGACGGCAGAGCAGATGCCGAATATCTTGTTGATCGTTATTGATGATATGAATACTTCGCTGGGCTGTTTTGATGGCCCGGCGATTACCCCGCACATCGATAGATTCAGTGAAGGGGCGCTGAAATTCACCTCCGCCTACTCCGCCTGCCCGTCGTGTAATCCCTCGCGTGTATCCATGCTGACCGGTGTGCGCCCGGAGGTCAGCAAGGTCTTTTCCAATTCGCAGCATTTCCGCAAAACCGAAGAGGCGAAGGATCTAGTGACGCTTCCGCAGTTTCTCAAGAACAATGGATACAATACGGTTGTTGCGGGCAAGATCTTTCACGGGCGGTTGAAAAAAGAAAACGACCCTGAGTCCGATTCGGATCCCAGATCCTGGACGTACCAGCCGGTCGTCGATTTCGGCGATTATTACGGCAAAAACTTTTATGATGAGTTTCTCGATTCGGATTGGGTGCCCGAGTGGGTCGGCCGCGCAAATCCGGACATGCCTTTGGCAGAGCGGAAAAAAATCAAAGAGGCATGGGCATTTGGTCCCACAGACGTTAGTCCCGAAAATACGCTCGACTTTAATTCCGCCCGATTCTGCGCGGATTTCCTGACTGGAAATAAATCCAATCCGCAGGTAGCGCTTGCCCCGGACGTGGAAGAAAAACCGTTTTTCTTAGCGTGTGGAATCTTCCGGCCGCATATTCCAATCATTGCGCCGCGGGAGTTTTTTGATCTCTATACAAATGAAGAAGAGAAATGGCGGCTGGAACTTCCGAAAATTCCCGATGACGAAATGGCCGACCTTCCGGCATCCGTGCAAAAGAAAAAACAGTGGTTCATGACACACGTCCAGCATTCGCCGGATATATGGAAGGAACTGCGCCATGCCTATTTTGCAGCAACATCGTATGCCGATGCTGCCGTCGGTATCGTTTTGGATGGTTTGGCAAAAAGTACGTATGCGGATAACACGGTGGTGATTATTATCGGTGACCACGGATATCAGCTGGGTGAAAAGAACCGGGTCGGGAAATCGGTTAACTGGAAGGGCAGCTCCGGCACACCGATGATTGTTAAGGTCCCGGGCAAACCGGCCGGTGCAACGGATGTGCCGGTTTCGCTGATCGATATTTATCCGACCATCATGGAACTTTCAAATATGGACCCGCCACATCAGCTTTCGGGCGTGAGCCTGCTTCCGCTGCTGGAAAACCCGAACGCAAAACGGTCCGAACCGGTGGTGATTACCAACGCAGGATCGGGGAAAGATATCAGCGTGGTCAAAGACCATTGGCACTATATCAGTTATGGTGATGGATCTGAGGAGCTGTACGACCATCGCAAGGATTCCAAGGAGTGGAAAAACCTGTTGGCCAAAGGTATTCGTAATCCGGAATACGACTCCATCGTGAACAAACTCAAACCTTTCATTCCCAAAGAACGCGGCCTGCCGGAGGGATATACCTATGAACGCCGGTCCTACATGACCAAGGAGTGGGAAGGTCATCGGGAAACCACATCGAATAAACGAGCTGCAAACTAAGGTTTAGTATGAATAAACGATCTGTTGTTAGAATCATTCCAGCCGTTGCACTCATTCTTGTTTCAGTGCCGGCTTTAGTCGGTGCAAAAGGCGGTTACACGGAGCCTGAAAATTTCAAGCAGTTAAAAACGTACGAATTTGTCAATAAAGCCGGAAGTGATTCCAGTCGCCTTCAGGAGCTTATTGATGGACTTCCGGATCACCGGGGGATCATTTTGCTGAAGTCCAGTGACGATGAATATGCGTTGGGAGGCATTGTACTTGCATCGGACATTCACATCCGTATGGAACCGGGTGTTCGGATCAGGAAAGACAATGTCAAGGGAGCCAACGTTTTCAACCTAACGGGGGAGAATATGAGCATTGTTGGTGCTTCCCCTTCGGACAAAGCGGTCATTGCGGTAGACGGAGATTCTGATAATCCGGATCAACAGTCATTTCGAGCTTTCGGAGCGAAAGAGGTTACAAATTTCTGGATTGCGAATATTTTCATCGATGAAAAAGACACCCGCTTTTCAACGATCATGACGCAAAACACGGCGAGTGATGGTACGATCGAAAACATTACTATGACGGGCGCCGGCCCTGGTTGGGGACTCCTGCAGATGCAGGGTGGAGCCAATATTATTGCGCGGAATCTTGATGGGCAGGGCGGGTTTACGCTGCGGCTCGAGCAGGGATCTGCCACGGCACCGGGCGGCATCCAGAATCTGCAAGCTTCAAATATTATCGGACGCCACGGCCGGGCTGCGGTTTTGATTGCTCCGAAAAGTGCTGTAAACGGGAAGGCCGTTATTGAAAATGTTACGTCGTATGGCTGCCAGTGGGCCGTGCATGCCAGCAGCGGTAAAGAAGACGGAGTCTTTGAAAATGTGCTGATCAAAGGGAAGATCACAGCCCGCTATGATGATCACGGCAGCCAGTTCCGCACGCTTTCCCGAAAAATGAACAATGTTCAGTTTTTGCCGGAGGATATTCAGAAAAAAGTCACGGTCATTCCGGGCTATGGAAGGAATAAGTTTTCAACCGGTGCTTCTTCAGGAGCGGTCAAGGTTGCGCCCGTGGATTGGATTGTCATCGACAAGGATGCCGTCATTGAACGCCGCGGTTTCCCGTTTAAGGATCCGGATATCATCACGGATGCGTATTACCTCGATATTATTTCAAAAAAGGGTAATCGGTAGGATTGTTAAAAAAGGAGATAGAGATGCTTAAAGTGATTCGAGTTGTATGTTGTTTGGTTGTGGTGGTGTCGATTTCGTTGGGTGGCGGGCGACAGCCGAAAGAAGAATTCAGGTATGAGGCCGACTGGGATTCGATCCGGAGTCAGTATCAAGTGCCGGAATGGTTCCGCGATGCAAAGTTCGGCATCTTTCTTCATTGGGGCCCCTATACCGTGCCGGCCTATGCCACGACAAAATATGGCAAATACATGTATTATTCACACTGGACGAATCCACGGGGACAGTCGGCCTACGAGCATCACATTAAAACCTACGGCCCTCACTCGGAGTTCGGCTATAAGGATTTTATTCCGATGTTTAAAGCCGAAAAGTTTGACGCCGAGGCCTGGGTGGACCTCTTCAAAGAGGCAGGTGCAAAGTATGTGGTGCCGGTTGCTGAGCATCATGATAATTTTGCCATGTACAACTCAACGGTTACCCGTTGGAATGTGGTCAACATGGGCCCGAAGAAGGACACCATGCGCATGCTGGCCGATGCGACTCGCAGCGCGGGTTTGAAATTCGGCTGTTCTTCGCATCTGGCGACGGGCCGCAACTTTTTCAGTAAGAAGGATCCGACCTTTGATACCAACAATCCGGACGACTGGGATCTCTATATGCCGCCCACCGAAAAAGGGTCACCGCCGAGCAAAGAGCATCTGGAACTGTGGTGGAACCGCACGACCGACATTATTGATCAGTATGAGCCGGACATCCTTTGGTTTGATTTTGGAATCGATAAGCCGGGCTGGGAGTCCATCCACAAACCGATCCTTGCCTACTACTACAACAAAGGTCTTGAGTGGAACAAAGGCGTCGTCTTTCAGGACAAGAATATGAACAAAACCTCACGCATAGACGGGAAGTTTTTTCATGACACATCGGTGAAATCGTTTCCAGAGGATTTGATTGTGCTTGATCTGGAGCGGGGCCGTATGAGCGGAATTCGCGATCTTCCTTGGCAGACGGATACCGCCACCGCAGAAAACTCCTGGAGCTATATCCAAGGCGTGACATTCAAAACCTCCGGATCCCTGCTGGATGAGCTGATCGATATTGTCAGTAAAAACGGATGCCTGTTGCTCAATGTCGGCCCGAAATCAGACGGAACGATCACCAAAGAAGAAACGGCAATCCTGAAAGAGATGGGGGCCTGGTTGAAGCTCAACGGTGAAGTGATTTACAAAACCCGCCCGTGGAAAATCTTTGGCGAAGGGCCGACCCAGGTCAGTGCCGGAAGCCACTCCGAACAAGAAAATGTTGAGAATGTCGCTGCCGACATTCGCTTCACCATCCATGGTGACACGCTTTATGCCACCTCACTGGCCTGGCCGGAAGACGGCGTCTTCACCATTAAATCACTCGCCAAAGGCAACCCGTACGAATCCCGCGAAATCAAGTCAGTCGAATTCATCAGCGGCGGTAAAAAAGTAAAATGGGAACAATCCGATGAAGGACTGGTCATCCGGACGAAAGGCAACAAGCCCTGCGAAGCGGCCTATGCCTTTCGTATTCATTTCAAGGATTGAAAATGAAGCGGCTGATCACAACACTCCTCGTCGGTTTTGTATTGAGCACCCAGGCGGAGGAGTTTCGCTACGAGCCGGACTGGGGCTCTATCCGCTCGCATTACAAGTGCCCGGAATGGTTCCGCGACGCGAAGTTCGGTATCTTCGTGATCTGGGGGGCGTTTTCCGTGCCGGAGGTCAGCAGCGAAAAATACGGCAAGGGGATCTACCAGGAAAGCTGGACTCGTGGCGGGGTGAATCCTTGGAGCTACCATCGTGAGCACTATGGCGATCCGTCCGAGTTTGGGTACAAGGATCTCTTCCCGCTGTTCAAAATGGAAAAATATGATCCCGTCGCGTGGGCTTCTCTGTTCAAGGAGGCCGGAGCCCGCTATGTGGTTCCCATGGCGGACTATCATGATGCCTATGCAATGTATGCCTCGAAGCTGACTCGATGGAATGTGGTCGAGATTGGACCGAAAAAAGACATCATGCGTATGCTCGAACAGGCAGTGCGCGCCGAAGGCATGAAGTTTGGAGTTTCATCGCACCTGGCGCTTAGCCGCGGATACTATCCCAAAAGGGATCCAGATTGGGACGTCAATGATCCGCAGTATCAGGATCTTTACTGGAAGCCGATAGAGAAAGGTTCAAAGCCTAGCCAGGAGTTTCTCGACCAGTGGTGGGCCCGCACCACCGAGGCCATCGATATGTATGAACCGGATCTGCTCTGGTTCGACTTCGGCTTGGATAAGCCCGGATTTGAATCTGTGCATGCTCCCATTCTGGCATACTACTACAACAAGGGGCTGGAGTGGGGGAAAGAGGTTGTTTTCCAGGGTAAGAACATGAACAAAACCAAGCGCGTAGACGGGAAGTTTGTTCAGGATCATTCGGTAAAGTCGTTTCCGGAAGATTTGATTGTGCTCGATCTAGAGCGCGGCCGCATGAGCGACATCAATCCGCGCCCATGGCAGACCGATACCTCGGTCGGAAAGATCTCCTGGGGATACATCAACCACGAGGAATACAAAACCTCCGGCTACTTGATTGATGAGCTTGTCGATATCGTCAGCAAGAACGGCAGCCTGCTGCTCGCAACCGGACCCAAGGCGGATGGAACGATTGCCGACGAGTCAAAAGCGATCTTTCTGGAAATTGGCGCGTGGCTGAAAGTCAACGGCGAGGCCATCTATGACACGCGCCCATGGAAACTATTCGGTGAAGGCCCCACCAAAGTCAGTGCTGGTAACCATTCCGAGCACGAAAACGTGGACAACGTTGCCGCCGACATCCGCTTCACTACCAATGCCGATATACTGTATGCAACGTCGTTGGCCTGGCCGGAAGACGGTGTCTTCAGAATCAAGTCGCTGGCGAAGGGCAACCCGCACGAATCCCGCGAGCTCAAGTCGGTGTACTCCATCAGCGGCGGAAAGAAAGCTAAATGGGAGCAGACCGACGATGAACTGGTGATCCGGACCAAAGGCGGCAAGCCCTGCGAAGCGGCCTATGCCTTTCGTATTGAGTTCAAAAAATAGTGGAAGAATATCGTATGCTGAAAAATATACTTAGCTCCTTGCTCCTCTGCAGTTCCGTGCTGTGCTCAAACGGTGCAGAGCTTGTTCAAGTCGTTTTATTGGGAGGCCAGTCGAACATGGCCGGCGCGGGGAACTATAATGCTCTATCCGATGCAGATAAGGCACGGATTAAGGCGGTCTCCTCATGCGTTCTGCTCAGCCGAAACGGCGAAGCACCTATACCGCTGACCTATACCATCTCAAAAGGACACTTGAAGAAAAATGGATACGCCGAGAGTTTCGGTCCGGAAATGTTTATCGGCGTCACACTGGCCGAAGCGAATCCGGAGCAGGAATATTTGTTTATTAAATACTCGATGGGCGGTACGTCGCTCTATGGTGCGTGGAATCCGGAATGGACGCAGGAAAAAGCTCAGGCCGTTGAAAAAGGCGAGGCAAAGCAGGCCCGGAAGTTGTATAGCGAGCATATTGCTGCCATTAAGGAAAACCTGACCGCACTGGAAAAGGCGGGGAAAAGCTACGAGATCATCGGCATGGTCTGGATGCAGGGCGAAAACGATGCCGCCCGTGAAATCTCCGCTCGAAGCTACGAGGCCAACCTTACAACACTGATTGCATCATATCGTGCCGAATTCAACGTGCCGGAAATGCCCGTTGTTTGCGGTCAAATCAACTCCGCCTATGGGAGTTTCCCGGAAGGTCCCGATATGGTCCGTACGGCTTTTGTCGACGTAGCCGACTCCGATCCGAACGTGGCGGTCATTCGCACTATGAAAGAACGGCCTCCGATGGATTTTCCAAAGGTGGACGGGGCCCATTATAATCAGGAAGGTCAGAAACGGTTGGGAACAGCCATGGGGCAAGCGCTGCTCTGCATGGTGACTGTACCTGAGCCTTCTCCGGAAGAGGTGAAAGTCCTGACCCAGAAGGTGGCTGATTGGCAAATTGAGACATTTGATGAGGCCTGGAAATATCGAGCCATAACAAAGGGTAGAATCGAGCAACGTAAAAAAGCGGGCACGTTGCAGGATAACTGGCCCGACCTCGCGTGGCACAACGGGGCACTTTATGCGGGCATGGTTCACTGGTGTGCCATCGCGGATAATCCGGCAAAATATACGGATTGGCTGAAGATGATCGGTGTGCGTAACGAGTGGACACTGTATACGAATCGTCCTTACCACGCGGATGATCACACGGTTGGTCAATTCTATACGTCGATGTATCAGGAGTTCAAGGATCCGGCGATGCTGAAAGCATTACAGAGCCATTTTGATTGGATTTTAGCCCATCCCAAAACCGGATCACTGATCACAGGGAAGGGAACCAAATCTCATGATCGTTGGGGCTGGTGCGATGCCCTCTTTATGGCGCCTCCAGCTTGGGCGCGTCTGGCCAAGATAACGGGCGATCGCATATACCTCAACTTCATGGATCAGGAATATCATACCTCCTATGACTTGCTGTGGAATACAGAAGCACGCCTCTTCTCGCGTGATTTCAAGAACTTCACCAAGTTCGAGAAAAACGGAAAAAAACTGTTCTGGGCGCGTGGAAACGGATGGGTTTTCGGAGGACTGGCCCTCATGATTCCGGAACTGCCGACTGACTGGGAAGGTCGTCCGTTCTACATCAACCTCTTCCAGGAAATGGCCGCCAGCCTGAAAAACTGCCAGCGACCAGACGGTACGTGGTCGATGGGCTTGCTCGGCGATATTGAAAGCTATCCCTCCAAAGACACCAGCGGCACCGCCTTTTTCACCTTCGGGCTGGCATGGGGCATTAATAACGGAATCTTGGATCGTGCGACCTACGAACCGGTCGCCCTGCATGGTTGGCAGGCGCTGACTGAGTGTATTACGCCAGAAGGATTTCTTGGTTATGTCCAGGCGACGGGTATTGGCCCGGGCAAAACATTTCCTGACAAAACCGAAGTCTATGGCATCGGCGCTTTCTTAGCAGCAGGCACCGAAGTCTACAAACTCGTCGGTGGCAAATAATGCACTGCATTAAAAATATGAAATACCTGACTTTATTTACACTCATGGCAACCACGGCCTGCATGGTTGCGAATGCAGCTAAACCCCAGAAGTATAACCGGAGCGCAGATCCGCACGCCTTCACCGTTTTCATGAAAGACGGCGGCTGGTGCTGGTATCAGGATCCGCGCGTCATCGCTCACGACGGGAAGTTGTTTATCGGCTCGGTCAAGGGGAATGACTCCGGTCCGGCGCTGGTCGGCATCTATAACTTAGATCAGAAGAAGCCGATCGGCACCGTTCTGATGCAAGATAATTTTGATAAGGACGATCACAACTCGCCGGTCTTTCACGTCCGGCCGGATGGCAGCGTGCTCTCCGTTTATGCCAAGCACGGACGGGATGTGTATCATTATTACCGCATTTCCGACCCGGTTGATCCGATGAAATGGAGCGAAGAATATAAGCATGCACTTGTTTCTTCCGATCCGAAGGATCATGTGACCTACATGAACCTGATGGAACTGAAGGACGAAGGGAAACTCTACAACTTTTACCGCGGTATCAACTATAACCCGACCTTCGAGACCTCCACGGATTCCGGAAAAACCTGGAGCGATGCGGTTCACTTCGTGCAAAGCGAGGTCGGCAAACGAGCCCGCCCCTATGCTCGGTATGTCGGCAATGGAATAGATACCATCCATGTTAGCACCACCGATGCGCATCCGCGCAATTACGGTAACAGTATCTACTATTTTGAGTTTCGCGATGGAAAATTCTTCAAGGCGGATGGGACCTTTATCAAGGACTTGAAAGACGGCCCCGTGCTTCCAAGTCAAACAGAGGTCGTCTATCATGGAACCGGACCGAAAGGGCCGAAATCACCCGAAGCCAAGGCGGCGAAAGGAAAGGGCGGCGCTGATAGCGCCGATGGCGCGGCATGGACCAGTTCGATCATGCTGGATGCCGAAGGCCATCCGCATATCGGATACACGCTCTACATCAGCCGGTATGATCACCGCTATCGCATCGCTTCATGGGACGGCACCCAATGGCTCGACCGTGAAGTCGCGTTCGGAGGAAACAACCTGCATAGCGGAGAAACCAGTTACACCGGTCTGATTACCATCGATCCGGTTGACCCGACGGCTGTTTATATTGCTACGGACGTGAATCCGACCACCGGCGAGGATCTTGATACCCAACACGAAATTTACCGCGCAAAAATCGGCTTGGCCGATGACGTTTCTTCCATTCAGTGGGAGGCGGTCACCCAAAATTCTCCGGTGATGAATATCCGCCCGGTTATCGTGAGGCACGGCGACAAGCGCATTGTCCTTTGGAATCGCGGCGAATTCGATGGGTTTAAGAACTACGACCTGGATACCGTAGGTTTTGTAGAACGAAAATAATTGAGAGATTGGAAATGAAATATATCAAACACATAGTTTTGTCCGTTCTGATTGCGAGCTGTTCTTATGCCGCGTATATGCCACCGGACAGTTATACCGCTCCGTCTACGACAATCATTTTGGGCAGTTCCGGTTACCAAATGGATGCAGATGACGATTCTCTGGGTTTCCAGAAAGCGATTGATGATGTGCATGCCAACGGCGGCGGACATGTTGTCGTACCCGCCGGCGAGTATCGTGTGACGGGGTTGGTGCTGAAAAGTGAAGTGCATCTTATCTTTGAAAATGGGGTATCGCTGCATTTGCCCATTGAGGGGCCGAAAAAGATGTCCACCATCATGTTCAGCATCGGCGCGAAGGGAAGCAGAGCGAATAACGTGTCGGTCAGCAGTCGGAATGAGTGGGCAGAGATCTACCTGCCCCTAAGTGAAAAGGGGCTGCGGGTTGCTGCTCTTTCCAATGTTGAAAACTTTTGGATTTCCGGCTTAACCATTCATGACAGCCGGACGGTATTCAGTTCATTAATCTTTGTCTGGTCCGGCGAGGAGGACGGCGTCGCGTTGCTTCCCAAACATGGCTTGATCGAAAATATCGTGGCTAAGAATGCGCACTACGGTTATGGCGCTTTGCAGGTGCATGCCGGGAATGATCTGCATTTTCGCAATATCACGGCGATTGGCGGCGTGGCCACCCGTCTGGAAACAGGATTGCCTCAGATGAACCTGGCCGCGTTCGGAAAACCGCGCGGCTATATTGGACTCGACGACATTGCCGTGGAAGACACGACGAGTGTGAACGGGCAGGCGGCTCTGATGATGGAGGCCCATACGGTGAAGCATGGAACCGTGGTGGCCCGGGATATCAAGGCGGACGGCAGTGAGTTCGCGGTGCATCTGAGCGGCGGGTTTGTATCTAAGCGGAAATATACCGCGGATCAAAAATACATGACCATTGATCCCGGCGAGCTGACCCCGGGCGATTTTGAATCCATCACTATCGAAGGGGTGACGGCTACGTATAGGGATCACGACATCGTTACACGATTTGTTCATTTCAAGGACTATCCCGAAGAGTTGCACGGGAAAATTACACAGATTGGGCGCAGTCTCTACGGCGAGCCGGGCTCCCGCGGCCCGTCAATTGCCGCTGTCTCCATTCCGGATGTAAACGATCCTGCTGTCAAGGTCACTCATGTGACGGCAAACGGATTTAAATATCATCCGGATATTATCAGTCACAAAAACCAGTACACGGGCAGTCTGCAGTCGCTTTCGAAAAAAGCGAAAATTGAAAATGCGCCGGATTTGCCGTGGGCCGGAGCCGATGTTGCCTTTGACGGTCCGTTGCTCCACAAGCCTTCTGCCTCAATGGGCAAGGTGTATGCGGGAACGCTTGCTGATACGGCCCTATACAAAGGGAAGAGCGATAAACAGCTGAAGTATTCGAAGCTATTCGGGCCGGACTGGCTCTCCGTTTCTGCGGACGGCAGATTGCGGGGAAAGCCCGTCCGTTCGGATTCAGGTGAAAATATTTTTACAGTGAAAGTTGATAGAGGGATGTCGGGATTCGACATTGCGAAGCTCCATATTACAGTAGGCGTGGGCAAATAAATCCAGAGGTTGGAAATGAAATATATCAAATACATCGTAGGGGCTGTTCTGATCACAAGTTGTTCTTTTGCGACGACAGTGCCTGAATATTCGAAAGCGGGATTCTTCGAGGTCGAAAAAAGCGGGCGTGACGTTTTTAATTTTAATATTGGATGGCGCCTGCTTAAGGGGGATGCCGCCGGCGCTGAAAAACCGGACTTTGATGATTCGGACTGGGCAGTTGTGAATTGCCCGAACGGATTGGAATATATCACCAGCGAGGCGAGTGGCAGTTGCAACTATCAGGGTCCGGCCTGGTATCGCAAGCATTTCAAAGTTGATAGCGACATCTCGGACAAGCTACTCAAACTCCACTTTGAGGCCGTGATGGGTAAATGCAAGGTGTGGCTGAACGGTAAACCGATCGGCGAGCATTTCGGTGGCTATCTGCCGTTTACGGTCAACCTCTCAGAACATTTGAATCCCGAAGGAGAGAACGTATTGGCGGTCTGGGCGGACAACAGCGACGATCCGACGTATCCTCCGGGCAAGCCGCAGACCGGTCTCGATTTCACCTATTTCGGTGGAATCTATCGCGATGTATGGATGATCGCCACCAGCCCGGTCTACGTGACCGATGCAAACCAAGCGAACAAGGTGGCCGGCGGCGGCGTTTTCACCGCAGTGACGGAACTCACCGATGAGTTGGCCGAGCTCAACGTGGCGGTCGATATTCAGAACGATTTTAGCAAAACAGCTAAAGTCAAAGCGGCGTTGACGTTGCTCAGCCCAGCGGGAAAGAAGGTTGCGGAAGAGTTCCAGACCTTGGAACTTAAGGAGGGCGCATCCGGGCAGGTTGAAAAGCAGTTTACCGTTAAGAAACCAAAACTCTGGGCACCCTGGTCGCCGGAGCTCTATCGGTTGGAAGTCAAACTGACGGATAAAAAAGGCAAGGCGCTGGACGCGGTAGCTACCCGGGTTGGCCTGCGCAAGATTGAATTCAAGGGTCGCGACGGACTCTATCTGAACAACAAACCCTATCCCGGCAAGCTGATGGGGGCGAACCGCCATCAGGACCATGCTTATGTGGGCTACTCGATTCCGAACAACGGCCAATGGCGCGATGCCAAAATTCTGAAAGACGCGGCTTGCGATATTATCCGGGCCGGGCACTATCCGGCGGACCCGGCCTTTATGGATGCGTGCGACGAGTTGGGCATGTTCTTTATTACGGCCACGCCCGGTTGGCAGTTCTGGAATGAAGATCCCATCTTTGAACAGCGCGTTTACGAAGATATTCGCGGAATGGTGCGTATCGATCGCAACCGGCCGTCCATCATTCTTTGGGAGCCGGTGTTGAACGAAACCATGAACCCGGGCTCATTTGCCATTAATGCCCATAACATCGTCCACGAAGAATATCCCTATCCCGGTGCCTATACCGCCTGTGACATCGATGTCGGCGGGCACGAAGTGTATGAAGTGGTCTACGGGCACGCTTCTTCTCCTGAGGTTTATCTAAAAGAAGAGCGGAGCGTTTTCCAGCGCGAGTTCGGTTCCGTCAGCGGTGTGAATACACCCAACCGCATGAACAGGGCGTGGGGCGAGGCGGCACAGGTCATGCAGGCCAAGCAGTATGCAGAATCCACGCTGAACAAAGCTTCATGGGAAATGATTTGCGCGCAACCTCGCCAGTTTGTGGGTGGGGCGCTTTGGCACTCCTTTGACCATTTTGCAGGAAAACATCCGCGCCCGTTCTATGGCGGGATCACGGATGCCTTCCGTCAGGATAAATATTCCTACCACATGTTTGCCAGCCAGCGTGATGTTTCTGAAACCACCGAGCCGATGGTGTATATTGCGCATGAGGTCGCTCCGTTCTCCAGCAGGGATGTAACGGTATTCACCAACTGCGAAGAGGTTCGGCTTTCCGTGAACGGCGGCTACCGTGTGTTTCAAAAGCAGGTGAAACATCCCTACAGAACCAAAGGGCACAACCCCAGAACTTGGGAAACACGCGATGCAAAGCGAGTTTGGGCAACAGCACAAAGAACTTCCATGCCGCATCCGGTCGTTACCTTTAAAGATGCCTTCATTTATGAAGACACGATGCAGCGTCCGCTTAAGTCGGATGGCAAACCATGGCCGGCGGATCTGCGAGTCGAAGGACTGATCGGCGGAAAAGTAGTCGCGACCGCCATTAAAAAAGTTCCCGTAAACGGGGAGCAGATTGTGCTCAAGCTTGAAGACCGCGGCGTTCCGCTGACCGCCAACGGTTCTGACTTTGTGATGGTTTCGGCCTACACGGTTGATAAAAGCGGCTCGCTGGTTCGCTACCAGAATGAATCAATCAAATTTGAAGTAAGCGGCGAAGGTGAAATCATCGGCGATGAATCCATCGATGCCAATCCGCGCCGGATGGAATGGGGCTCCGCACCGTTGTTGGTGCGTTCTACCTTGAAACCGGGAAAAATTAAAATCCGCGCATCGGTACTTCGGGAAGGCCCGGCAACGATTAAGGCCGGCGAGCTGGAAATCGAAAGTGTACCGACCGCCGACCGGTTTAATTTTGTTGAAATCGGTTCTGAATAGAGCAACGACACTTCCAACCCTTGGGATAATTATGAACGCTAGACACACAATGCGAATCACTCGACTTATGGGAGCGGCGCTGCTTTTGACCGCTTATGGTGCCGAGGCGCTCCAGGTAATTAAAATTAAGCCCGAAAGCGGCGATATGACACCGGTGGTTCGCCGCGTTCTGGAAGGGGCATCGGATTCGGAAGTAAAGCTGGTCTTCTCAAAAGGCACTTACCGTTTCCTTCCGGATCAGGCGGTGAGCAAATTTTATCACATCACAAACCATGATGACGGCGACAAGAAGATCATCTTTTATGTCGATGGACTCGATTCGATTGAAATCGAAGGGAACGGAGCCTCTTTTGTTTTCCATGGGCAGTGCGCTCCGTTCATCTTTCAAAACTGCGCCAATGTGACGATGAGCAACCTTACGATCGACTGGGACATCCCGTTCCTTTTTCAGGGGGAGATCCTTGCCGCTAATGCCAGCGAAGGCTGGTTTGATGCGCGGCCGCTTACGGAAGGATATTCCTGGAGTTTTGAAAATGGACATGTCTCGTTTCCGAATATCGACGGCTTTTCGTTTGAAGAATTCGGGCACACCTACGCGTTTAATAAGGAGACAAAAGATGTTGCCCACGGTGCCTCCGCGATGCGCCTGAGACCATCGAAAATTGAGGAGCGGAAGGGCGGTATCCTGCGTTTTTATCAGAAAATACAGAAAGGGAAGGAACCGCCGGTTGGAGCCGTTTTCGGATCCAAAGGCCATGTCAACCGCTACGCCCCGGCCGTATACGGCAAAGCCTCCAGCAATCTGGCGATGGACGGTGTTGTCGTTCATCATGCATTGGGGATGGGTTTCCTGTTTGAACGTTCGGAAAATATTACCGTGAAAAACGGCGGCGTTTACTTGTCGGAAGGAACAGATCGGGTGATCTCCTCAATTGCGGACGCAACGCATTTCAGCAACTGCAAAGGCCATATCCTTCTCGAAAACCTGCGTATCGAGGGCATGATGGACGATGGAACCAACGTCCACGGTACCCATGTTTCGGTCGAAAAAGCCATCGACTCGAAAACGCTGCGCATCCGCCTGGAACACAAGCAGCAGCAGGGAAATGTTTTTGCCGAGGCAGGGGATGACGTCTGGTTTATCCATCAGCCGAGCACCCGGCGGGCCGCCGTGAACAAAGTAGTTTCGGTAAAGAAGATTGACGCCACGTTCACTGATCTGACGTTTAAAAATGATTTGCCGACGGCCACGGCGCCGGGCGATGTGCTGGAAAACAAAAGCTGGAACCCGACCGTCACGGTCCGCGGTTGCAGCATTGGGAAGCATCGCGCCAGAAACCTCGTGTTTAAAACGCCCCTCAAAACCGTGGTGGAAAACAATCGATTCATCTCCTCCGACTTGGCATCGATCCTTTTTCGCGGCGAAACGTCAAGCTGGTTTGAATCCGGCGCCGTTGAGGATGTCCTGATCCAGAACAACCATTTTACCCTCTGCAACCACGGCGGCGCAGAGCAGGCCGTGTTGTACATCACTCCCCGGCACGGGAAAAACTTCAATCAGGACGAGCCCTACGACAAAAACATCCGTTTCATCAACAACACGATCGAAACCTTTGACAACCGCATCATCTGGGCGGATCGTGCGGACGGGCTGGTGATTAAAGGCAACACCATTCGGCAGACCAAAGATTACGAGCCGCTGCATCCCAACGCGCCGGTCTTTGAATTTACCAACTGCCGCAATGTGGAGCTCGTCGGAAATACCATCGAAGGCTCCTATCCGGAGATGATCCGGGCCGATAGAACATCGCGCGCCACCATGACAGTTAAGGATAATACAGGGCTTTAACAATAAGGAGAACCAACCCATGAAACTGAATAATAAAAAACAAAATACCAAGCCACTATTGCTTACTTGCATTCTGGCGCTTTGCTGCAACTCTGCCTTGGCAGGCGCGCGTCAGCCCGCTCAGCGGCCGAATATCTTATGGATCACGATTGAGGACTGGTGTCTGGATCTTTCCTGCTACGGCACCAAGGGCATAGATACGCCGCATCTGGATAAACTCGCATCCGAAGGCATCCGTTACGAACAGGCCTTCTCCACCGGACCGGTTTGCTCTGTGTCGCGTTCGGCCATGATGACCGGATTCTACCAAAACTACATCGGCGCGGGCCAGCATCGCCTCCTGAAACAAGAGAAGAAACCTCTGCCATACGGGATTAAACCTATCCCGCAGCTAATGCAGGAGGCAGGATACTTCACGGCTCTAATGAGCTGGAAGACCGACGTCAACTTCCTTCCCTGTACCCGGGAGGAACTCTTTATGGGCGAAGACTGGACTGAACGTGCGCCGGGCCAGCCCTTCTTTGCCCGCATCACCATCGGCGGCACTCATCGCTCCTGGATTCGCGATCCGGCTCGGCCGATCGACATCAAGGATGTTGAACTCCCTCCGTATTATCCCGACACGCCGTTCTGCCGCCGAGACTGGGCCAACGGTCTGGAGCAAATGCAGTTGGTGGATCGCGAAGTCGGCGCGTTGCTGCAACGGCTGGAGGACGAGGGCCTGGCCGACAATACGCTCGTCATATTTATCAGTGACCACGGTCGTTGCCACGTCCGTGGCAAGCAGTTCCTTTACGATGGGGGGCTGCGCATTCCGATGATCGTCCGCTGGCCGGGCAAGGTTAAACCGGGGCAGGTTAATGGCGACATGGTGATGGCCATCGACCTCTGCGCTACCGTGCTGGAAGCCGGTGGCGTTAAGGCTCCGATTCCGCTGCACGGCAAAAGCCTGTTCGGTGAGGACGTTAAAAACCGCAAGTATGTCTTTGCGGCGCGCGACAAGATGGATGAAACCCACGATTCCATGCGCGCAATCCGTTCCAAGGATTGGAAGTTGATTCATAACCTGATGCCGGAACGTCCCTACTGCCAGTACAACCGCTATAAAGAGGGCGGTTATCCGATGCTGGCGGAAATGAATGTAATGAATATGAAGGGACAGCTCACTCCTGAACAGGCCGCATTCATGGCTCCGTCGAAACCGGTGTATGAGCTCTTCGACCTTCGCAACGATCCGTTCGAGGTGAAGAACCTCGCAGATGATCCAAAATATGCAGAGGTCAAAGCCGAGCTGCTGGAAGAGCTGAATAATTGGCGCGAAAACGTGATCCTCGATCAAGGCGTAAGCGATCAGTTCCGGGCATTGAATGTTTATCCGGCAACGTGCCCAACTCCGACTGTGGACGCGTGGGTCGCTGAAAACGGGCAGCACTACGACTTCAACAAAACCGGATGGCCGAACTGGTATCCGACGAGGACGTTGGCGGAGTGGGAAAAGGCGCTGGAAATCTGGACGCCGTATGTTTTCCGGGAAGCGGGCGTAAACGTACAAACACCGCAATTCAAGATTATCCATTCAAAGAAGAAGCCGAAGAAAAGCACCAAGTTTGAGAAGTCGAAAAAGTACTTCGATGCGGGAAAATAAGACCCGTCTGAATGATGAATAGAATGTGAGAGGAATGAATGATGAAATGGATGAGTAGAATTTTATTGTGTATCGCGTTGTTCCTGTTGGTCGGTGTTGATGCTAAGTCGGCAAAGTCGAAGCCCAATGTCGTATTGTTCTTTGTAGACGACCTCGGCTGGAACAACCTTGGCTATCGTAACCCGGACCTTTTTGAAACTCCGAATATCGATCAGTTGGCCCAGGACGGAACGGATTTCCAGCAGGCGTATAGTGCCAGCCCGACCTGCAGCCCGAGTCGGAGCACGCTCGTTACCGGCAAGCATCCGGCGCGGCTAAAACTGGTTCGGCACATTCCAAGCGGCAAACATCCTGATTTCGATGAGTGGGACCGTACGGACGCGGAGTTCCATCTGCTGGAACAGGACCCCGCACAGTTTCCCAGCCGGAACTGGCTTCCGCTGGAGGAAACCACCTACGCTGAAGCACTGAAAAAAGAGGGCTACTACAGTCTGTTTGTCGGGAAATGGCATCTGGGGCATGAGCCTTACCATCCAGTCAAAAATGGATTCGACCGCCAGATTGGCACCAGCAATCGCGGTCATCCCAAGGGCTACTATCCGCCGTACACGCCTTTCAAGGAAATCTTCCCGGAAGAAACGGAGCGCTACCTGACCGACAAGCTTACCGATGAAACCGTCGGCTTCATTGAGGATTACGACAAAGAACAGCCCTTTATGATTTCGCTTTGGTATTACGGCGTTCATACGCCGAACACCGGCCGAAAGGATTTGGTTCCCCGCTTTGAAGGCCGGAAGGGACTGGAGGGTAAGCGTGCTCAATATGCCGCGCAGGTCATGGCGGTCGATGAATCCATCGGCCGCGTTCGTGCAGCACTTAAAGCCAGGGGGATCGATAAGAACACCGTCATCATCTTTACCTCGGATCAGGGCAGTCTCTATGAATGGGCTCCGTATCGCGGAGGAAAGCGCGTGGATACGCTTTGCGAGGGCGGCGCGCGCGTACCGTTTATTGTCAGCTGGCCGGGGGTTGCCAAGGCCGGCGTGCAGAATGACAGCATCATTCAAACGACCGACATTTTCCCAACGCTGGTTGAACTTGCTGGCGGCGATCCGGCTGAATACAAGGATCTGGACGGCACCTCGCTGCTTGCCACGATTAAAAACAACAGTGTATTGGAACGTGGCAAGCCGGTCTACGGGTACCGCGCCTATCAGGATCTCTATGTTTCCGCGCGGGAAGGCGACTGGAAACTGCTCGGCCACCGCAGCGGCAAGCTCTGGCTTTATAATGTGGAAGAAGATCGCGAGGAGAAAAATGATCTGGCCGAGAAAAATCCTGAGAAGGTTCAGGAGCTTGTTTCAAAACTGAAAGCTTGGGAAAAAGAAATGGGCGTCGAGCAGTATTCCGGCGTTCAGTAAGGAGAAATCATGAAACAACGTTTAGCATATTCACTTGTTTGCATATTTTGCGTTCAACTGGTCGGTGCAGCGGAACAACCACAACATAAGGTTCAGGTGGTGGAGCGTGAACGGCCCGCGGAGTGGAGCAAGCTGGTTTCGGGCGGCCGGTTCATGGACCTATTTCAACCCATGCCGGATCTCGGGGGCATGACCTCCGACACCTGGGGCGAAACCAACGTGGTGCCGCGCGACGTCAACAACGGCATCGAAGATCCTAAGTGGTCCTACTGGGGCGGAAACACACGCCTTGAGGCCGATGGGAAATATCATCTTTTGGTCGCCCGTTGGCCGGAGAATGCTCCGAAAGGACATATGTCGTGGAAAGAGTCTGTTGTGGTTCATGCCGTGTGCGACTCTCCATATGGCCCCTTCAAGGCCAAAGAAGAAATTGGCCCCGGACACAATCCAACGTGGTATGTAACCGAATCAGGAAAATATGTGCTCTACATTATCGACGGCGCCTATTTTGCTGATTCCATTAACGGTCCATGGATCAAGTCGGAACTGGACTACGACAGCCGCGACCGCAAGGCCACGAAGCAGAAAAACTATTTGGCCAACAACTCCTTCATCGAACGCGAAGACGGATCGTTCTTTCTGCTCAACCGGCATGGTCAGGCGTGGTTCAGTAAAGATGGAGTCTCCACCTACCACCGGGTGACCGGTGAAAATGTATATCCTCTTGCTGAAGGGAAATACGAGGATCCGGTGGTCTGGAAGGATGATGTTCAATACCACCTGATCGTGAACGATTGGATGGGGCGCATCGCTTGGTATCTGCGCTCCAAAGACGGCGTCAACTGGAAGGTTGAGCCGGGCGAAGCCTACGTGCCGGGAATCGCTGTTCACGAGAGTGGAGTCAAGGAGGACTGGTTTAAGTTTGAACGCGTACGCATGGTGCAGGATAAGTATGGGCGGGCCTATGCGGCCAATCTCGCAGTGATCGATGTGCTGAAGCACAGCGACCTGCCGAACGATAATCATAGCTCAAAACTGATTGTGGTCCCCATGATAACCAGTCGTTTGCTGACGGTGTTGAACAAGTATCCGCTCACGTCAATGCCGAAAACGGTTCGGGTTAAGATCCATGCGGAGCCTGGGTTTAATCCCCACACCGATGTGGAGGTGGACTCGTTGCGCTTCGGTGCTTCGGAAACGGTTAATTTTGGCGGTGGTTCCAAGGTTCGGAAAACCGAAAAAGACGGTGCCGACCTGATCGTATTCTTTGATGGGGAAGGGCATGGAGTTACGGAAGATAATTTTGCCGGAAAACTATTGGGGAAAAGCACCGACGGAAAACTGCTGTTCGGCTGGAGCCGGTTGCCGAAGGTGAAATACATCGAACCGATTCTTTCGTCTAAACTTCCAGTGTTTGGAAAAGACAAGATAGAGGTGGAAGTGCAGAACTTTGGCCAGGTTGCTTCCGTCGATGGCACCGTAACGGTGCTTCTGGACGATCAGGAAATTGCATCCGCATCCGTGTCGCCGCTCAAGCCGTTCGAAAAGACGGTCGTTACGCTGAAGACGTCAGGAAATAAGATCAAACCCGGAAAAAAATCCGTAACCGTTCGCACGGAAATCACTGGCCGGAAGCCGGAACTCCTGACGCGCGAGATGACTATTAAAAAGTAAAACTAGCGCGTGCTTCCATTCTGATGGAGCGCGCATCGTTTGGGTTTAGCACGCACCACACCGGGACGGGGTGCTGTAACGGCTCATACACGGGATAGTTTTGACCGCAAAGACGCAAAAAAAACGAAGAATTGAGAATCAGGTGCGCCGATATAATGGCCACCAAGAGGCTCAAAAGGCACGAAAACCTGTAGTTCTTGTCTTTGTGGTTTTTCGGTGCGCAATTGTTTTTCAATTGTGTGGCTAAACTCACAATATTTAGATGTCGGATCGATACAGATTAAACTATTACGTGTTGGCCGGTGCGGTAGGGACGGCTGGGACAGCCCGCCCTACCGAGATGGAGACGCTGGCCATGGTCCACATGCCCGGATTGGATGCCCTGCGTCCGGAAATCGTTAAGAAGTCCTAGCAGTCTGTCGGACTTAGCTTGCGAATAATATTTCAATATTCATGAGACTGTGCCAGTCTATGCCTGTCTTAACCAAAAGGAAGTGATGGCCACACGACTCAAGAACCTCGACCGCGACACCCCGATGCTGCTTCCGCCAGACCTGCGCGACTGGATTCCTCAGAAGCACATTGTGCATTTCCTGATCGATGCGGTGGACCGGCTTCCCGCTGGAGACTTCCGCTTCAACCTTCGGGGAACTGGCGACGAGCAGTATCCGCCGCGCATGATGCTGACTCTGCTGATCTATTGCTACGCCACGGGCCGCTTCTCCTCGCGCGGGATCGAGGATGCGACCTGGTCGGACGTCATCGTTCGCTACATCTGCGGCGGCAGCCTGCATCCCGATCACGACACGATCTGTGCCTTTCGCCGCACGAACCGCGAGCTGTTCGAAAAGGCTTTTGTACGGGTGCTGCTCATGGCGCAGGAAACCGCCGGTCTCAAAAAGGTCGGCACCGTGAGCGTCGATGGCACCAAGATCAAAGCCAGTGCCAGCAAGCATTCCGCTGTCAGCTACAAGCATGCCGGCGAGCAGGTCGAACTGCTGCGCAAGGAAGTCGAACAACTCGCCGCCAAAGCCGAGCAGGTCGATAACGTCCCGCTTGATGACGGGCTGAGCATCCCGGACGAAATCGTCCGGCGCGAAGACCGCATCAAGAGCCTGGAGCACGCCCGGGCAGTGATCAAGGCGCGCTACGAAGAGGAGCGCAAACAAAAACAGGCCGAGTACGAAGAGAAGAAAACGGCCTTCGAGGAAAAGCGTAAAAACAAGAAACCGCGGGGAAAAGAACCTAAACCTCCATCCGCAGAGCCGCCGGATAAGAAGCAATACAATTTTACCGACCCCGAAAGCCGCATCATGAAGGCCGGCAACGGCAGCCACTTCGAACAGGCCTACAACGCGCAGGCCGCTGTAGACACCGAAACCTATCTCATCGTTGGTCAGCTCGTCACCGATGCGCCCAATGACAAAGAGCAGCTCAATCCTGTTCTCGCAAGCATTCCTGAGGAAGCGGCCACTCCGGAAAGCGTATTGACCGATACCGGCTTCTCCAGTGAGAAGGCCGTCAAAGACGCCGAAACCGGTGGCGGGCCGACGGTGTACAGCGCCATGGCCAAAGGCTCGCACCACGTCAGCGTTGCCGACCTCGAGAAGCAACCGCTGCCGACCCCGCCGCCACCTGGCGCACCCATCAAGGAACAGATGGCCTACCGTCTCAAGACCCCCGAAGGGAAGGCGCTCTACAAGCAGCGCAAGCAAACCGTCGAACCCGTTTTCGGGGTTATCAAGGAAGTGCTCGGCTTCCGCCGCTTCTCGATGAGGGGGAAGGAGAAAGCCGAAACCGAATGGAGCCTCGTCTGCCTCAGTTACAATCTAAAGAAAATATTCAAGCTCATGGCGGCGCGTGCCCCGAAACACCCGGCGGCAACCGCAAAACAGCACGCCAATGCACTGTCGGCACATTTTCGGGCGTATTTTCAGACATTTTCTTGCTTCGCCCGGCCTTTGCCTCTTTTACTTGATAAGTTCATGCCGGGATGTCGCCAGTGCGGGGTTCTAACTCCGACAGACTGCTAGGGAGCAGACCAGCGCTAGGCCTCCCTGAAAAAGGGAAAGAAGAAATAGCGATAAAGGACTGGTGCCTTTGGTCTCGTGACCAACCCCCTTCACACGAGCAGGGCTTCCGGTGTTTGAAAAACTATTAACCGCGATAGAACACACAGAACGCAAAATGAACCACCGAATACACGAAATAGTTTTGACCGCAGTCGCAAAGGGCGGAAACTGGTTCAATCTTTGTTTCTTCGCGTTTTCGCGGTCAAAAAAGAATTCGCCTGTAGCAATTTAGGCTGGGGGATCATCTGTGCTGTTTGCATTGCATTCGGGGCGCCAAAGAAATATATGGATCTTTACGCCGGCGTTGAATTGCCGCCGATTCCTCACCCGGAGAAACCGGAAGGCCGGATAACGTGGCATGGCTCCAGCGAATTCAACTCCTACAACCGCTGGAATAAGGATCCCCGGAAAGACGCGGCATTCGCCACCGAAGTGCGGCGCCACTATGCCGCCTGCGTCAGCTATGCAGATAAACATGTCGGTGATATTCTGGCAAAACTGGGTAAACGCCTCTTCTTTCACCCCGTAGTCAGCTCCGGCAAAGCCTGATAATTTGTCAGGCATGGATACGAATGAAAACAATGTGTCGGGGCGGGCTTCCTATACGGAGGAAGAACGCCGGGAACTGATCGAGGAGTTTAATTCAGCGGGGCTGACCCAGGCGGCGTTTTGCCGGGAATGGAGCATCAACCCGAAAACGCTGGCCCGTTGGCTGCGAATTGAACGTCAGGAATCTGAGGTTGCTTTTTGCGAGGTGGAAGTTCAGCCCGGACCTCCTGAGATAGATGAACTGAAGATCTTTCTGCCGAACGGGATTGAGGTTCAGCTTCCAATTCCGTCACTGAATGAACTCGGTATGGTTCTGCGGGAGGCTGCCGGATGTTTGGATTAAGTAATTCAATCCGGGTATTTCTGGCGGTTGAGCCGGTGGATCTGCGTAAGAGCTTCAACGGATTGCACTGTGTAGTGCAGGATAGGTTAAATGAAGATCCGTGTTCGGGCACATTGTTTGTGTTTACGAACCGACGGAAAAACCGGATCAAGACGCTGTACTGGGATGGTACCGGCATGTGGGTTGCTATCAAGCGGCTTGAAAAGGGCTGTTTCAGTTGGCCTCAAGGCGTTGGCGCAGATGAAAAGCTTAGTCTTGCTCCGGAAGCGCTGGCCCTGCTGCTCGATGGAGTTGATCTAAAACAAGGCTCGCTCAAACCTTGGTATCAGCGCTGATTTTTTTTGCATTTTCCATCAGGTTGGTGCCGCATTTTCAACGTGTTTTGGTATAATGTACGGCATGAATTTTAACCGGGAAAATTTTGATCTGATGGTAAAGGAGCGGACGTCTCTGAATGCCGAAAACACTCAGCTCAAAACCGAAGTTAAACTGCTTAATGAGAAAGTTCAGTATCTGCTGAAAAAACTGTTCGGGCGCAGTTCCGAAAAGTTAAGCCCGGATCAGATGGAACTACTGCTCGATGAACTGCAGGAAGCCCAAGAGGCTCTGGAAATAGCGGAAGAGGCCGAACAGGATGATTCAGAGCCGGTTGAGTCCCGTCGAGGAAAGCGCAAGCCGCTCAAGGAACGGGTCCCGGAAGACCTGCCGGTTGAGCAGGTGATCATCATTCCCGATGAGGTTCAGGGAAATCCTGGTCGCTATAAAAAAATCGGGGAGGAAAAAGTACGGGAGCTCGACGTTGTTCCGACCCGGTATTTTATCCGTGAAATCATTCGAGAAAAGTTTATTGAGATTGATAACCGTGAAGTGCCGCCGCTGATCGCACCAGCTCCGGCAAGACTGATTCCAAACAGCTATGCTTCTGCCGGTCTGCTCCTACAGATCATTCTGAGCAAATATTGCGACCATCTTCCGCTCTACCGTCAGGAACAGGTTTTAAAATACCGCCACGGCATCGAAATCAGCCGCAAAACCATGGGCAACTGGATGTATCTTATCGCCGACTGGTTAACGTTGATCTACGAAGCACTGAGAAATGAAATCCGGCAAAGTGAGTATATTCAGGCCGACGAAACTTTTATCAAATACCAAGACCCGAAAAAGGACCATTGTCCCAATGGATACCTATGGGCCTATCACAGTCCAGGCGTTGGAGTGCTCTTTGAATGGTTTCCGAGTCGTGCTGCATCATGTCTTGATTCGATGCTGACAGATTACGCCGGTCTTCTGCAAAGCGATGGATACGGTTCTTATCCGTCATGGCTGAACGACCCGGCTCATGAACAGGAAAAGGGAAATATTATTCATGCCTGCTGCTGGGCACATGCCCGGCGTAAATTTCATGAGGCCGGGGATTCAATCAGCCGGAAAATTATCAAACTCATTGCGAAGCTCTATCGCAACGAAACCACGTTGCGCAAACAACCGGAGCTCGACCGGGCAACCTATCGGCAGGAACACTCTGCTCCAGTGCTTAATGAAATAAAAACCATTCTGGATCGTGAACAGAAAAAACAACTGCCCAAAAGCAAGCTCGGAGAAGCTATCAGCTATACCCTCAAACGCTGGGACAGCCTGAACCTGTTTCTTGAGCACGGGAAGCTGGAAATCGACAATAACCTTGTCGAAAATGCCATCAGGCCCACGGCCATCGGCAAGAAAAACTTCCTCTTCTTCGGCAGCCCCCGATCCGGTCAGGATAGCGCCATCATATACAGTCTCATCGAAACCTGCCGAAAACTCGACATCAACCCCGCCGACTATTTGCGGGATGTGCTCGAAGCCCTTCCAACCATGGGACAGAACGAAGCTGCCAGCTGGACTCCGGCTCAATGGAACTCATCCCGCGCACAGTCAGCATAAATGCTGTCAAGTGGGTGAACGAACAGACGCATACAAAACTGGCGGCAACCGGTGCGGACAAAGACACCATCATTATTCTGTGGGGCGATCACGGCTGGCACCTTGGCGAACATTCAATCTGGGGCAAGCACAGCTTGTTTGAAGAGTCCCTGCGCTCGCCGTTGATTGTTTATTATCCAGGGATTGGAAATCCTGGAGCAAAAACCGATGTTGTGGTTTCTGGAAGCGTTTTTTTGATTGTTAAAATTTAGGTATGTGGCCTCCACGTCCGGTCCGTATAGACTGGACTTTTCAGACCAATGAAAGGAGACCACACAATGGATAACGTATCACTGATCGAACTACTGGCACAAGCCGAGGATTCCGAGGCTGGAGCAGCGGTTGAATCATTTCTTCGAATGGTGGCACGAACGGGATCTGAGAAAGGCTGACTACGTTGTACTCATGCTCGACGGCATCGGACTTGGCAACGATCTCTGTGCCGTCGTAGCACTGGGTATTACGGTTGAAGGCGAGAATCATATCCTGGACTTTCAAATCGGTGCATCAGAAAATTTAGAGGTCTGCGCCGATCTGCTTAACCGCATTGAGGAGCGCGGCTTTAACCCTAAACGTCGATTGCTGGCTGTCACAGACGGTTCAAAAGCCTTGCGTAACAGCATCCGAAAGAAATGGCCTGAAGCGGTCATTCAGCGGTGTCTGATCCATACACGGACGAGACTTTTAAAGACAACGTCTTTTTAATTGAAAAAACAGTTAAAGGTGCGTTGTTTGCCAATAACGTTGTTTATACCGTGGGGAATATCGTTCATAACCGGGAAAAAAGTGATGATGCGGTTTCGGGTGATGCGCAGAAAAACAACCTTGTCTTTTTTAAGAACAATCTGTTTAGAAGGGAGTTTGCGTGGATGAGCGATCCATTTACCGTGACGGGGACGGTGGTTGCCGATCCCGCGTTCGTTAGAGCAGGCGGGGATTCAATCGAAGATTATATTCCGAAAAACAAGCAAGCATGCTCGACGGGAATTGCACTACAAAAGCTGCCGAGTGATGAGGTGGGGTTGATGGGCGGATTTGACTTGAAATATGACCTGTTCGGCAATGAGATTGATTTATCGAAGCCATTTATTGGGGCGATAAAACCCTGATGAAAGAACCTTTCAAATGAGGGGTACATGAAGGCGTGCTCTCATTCCTAAATCACAAGTTGAAATCATTTACTACCTACTCGGATTTATGTGAGAGAGAATGGATTATTTGGGGTAGGTTCAGATCAATCCTTTGCGGATGGCCACCGCCACATTGGTATTCAGGATTGGTTTTGGGCGGCCTATCTAATGGCGATGCATACCCCCGGGTTCAGCGCCAAGCAGCTGGAGCGATAACTTGGATGCCAGTACAGAACTGCATGGTTTATGCTGCGCCGCTTGCGACGGTCAATGATGCACGATCCAAACTAACAGGGGTCGTGGAGGTCGATGAAACGATCGTAGGAGGCCCCGTCAAGGGACAGCGAGGCCGTGGGGTAACTGCGGCGCCAACCAAAACATTGGCCTTCGGGGCCGTTCAAATGGTTGGATACATCGACAAACATGGCCAGGCCACTGAGCGGGCAGGACGCATTCGTTTATGTATCACAGGAAGAGCCGACGAGAAATCAATCGAGCGATTTCTGGACCAGAATGTAGATGGCGGATCGATGATTAGAACGGATGGCTGGAAGGGGTATTCAAAAACGGCTCTTTCGAACTATCACCACGGGGAATCCTCAGAAATAAGGGCAACGACGCACATCCATCGATTTTCGGCAATCTCAAGACCTGGATCAATGGTACGCATCATGGGGTTGATCCGAAATACCTACAGACTTATCTCGACGAATTTACATTTCGATTCAATCGCCGAAAAACACCCATGGCCGCTTTTCAAACACTTCTGGGGATCGCTACTCAAAAAGCCCCACAAACATTGACCGATTTAAAGAACCCTTAGTCAAATGCATAGGCATGAAATGCAAATCTCTCCGGATTGTTGCAATCCTTTGGCCGAATGGAACTCTACTGCTACGATCGCTCGCTCAAAGAGAACGGGTTTGAGACCGCCGGCTTTAACTGGAGCCGTCGCAATGGAATTACAACTCCAGATATACCGGTTAAGAATAATCGGTTGGTCAGTCGGTATTATGGAACTATTGGCGCAAATTTTGCCAATGGCGCATCCCTGGATCATAAAAATGGATTATTTGCCACACAGATTGATAATGGGGCTGATTCAAAACGTCTGGCGTTTCCAGGATGTTTCATCAATGATCAGTTCTTTTGAATGGATTTTACGTGGGTTTTGCTTCGATGAATTTTTTTTGTTTGGCACCTTCGTTCCCCGCGGTTGTGGTTTTTGGTACCCGAATTTTACCATCTGTTTTGGATGGGTTCGGTCTCAACGGCGATTTTTTTTACTTATGTCACTCAGGCGGCTTCGTTTAGCATGCGGATCACTGTAAATTACCGAACAAAATGAGTCTTAGCGGGGCGAGTCGGTAAGGCTGCGGAACCTCCTGTTGCAAGAGCGCGCGGGCGATTGGAACGCCTGCGGTTTTGTGTGGAAACAAGGCCGTGTCAGTGCTGTTCACACTCCTCGCAGATCAGGCCGTTCCTCGGCAGAAAATGGATCGGCGGGATGGATCGTTGCGTATAGCGAATGAAAGAGGAGGACATGAATGCCGGAACTACCAGAGGTTGAAACGATTGCAAGGCAACTGCGGGAGAGGGGGGTTGAAGGGCGGGAAATTTTGTCCCTGAAAATAAACTGGGCGCGGACGGTCGAGCCGCTTTCGGCCGCGTCGTTTTCTTGGCAGGTGCGCGGAACCACGATCAACGAAATTTCCAGAGTCGGAAAATGGATGCTGTTTTCGTTGAGCTCGGGAAAAACCCTCATGATTCATCTCCGCATGGCGGGAAGCTTTTCAATGGAGAAGGGGGCGCACGACCGGATTGTGCTGGAACTGTCGGACGGTTTGAGTCTGTATTACCGCGACACGCGCAAATTTGGGCGTTGGAAGCTGGTGGACGATCCGCAGGAGATTCTCGGCAAGCTGGGACCCGATGCGTTGACGCGCCAGTTTACCCAAAAGTATTTTTCCGACGCGATGCGCAAGCGGCATCGGATGATTAAGCCACTCATCCTCGATCAGTCGATTGTGGCTGGCTTGGGAAATATTTATGCCGACGAAGCGCTGTGGGAGTCCAAGGTTCATCCAGAGCGGTTGTCAGACTCGCTTTCGGACGATGAATTATCGGCTTTGTTCAAGGCGATCAAGCATGTGTTGCGAGTCGGCGTCAAAAACCGCGGCACCTCGCTGGGTGACGGAAAGACCAACTACCGCGACGTGGAAGGGGAGTCCGGCGGGCACCGGGCGATGGTCAAAGCCTATGGCCGAGGTGGAAGGCCATGCAAAAGGTGCAAAACCACCCTCGAAAAAACCGTCGTTGCCCAGCGCGGTACGACATTTTGCTCCAACTGCCAGAAAATCTGATTTAGGCAAGGTGTTTCAATATCGATTGTGGGTAAAATTATTCTGCAATCTAATCATTCTTCCCTTTATTTACAGGCATTTTGTGAAAACATTAAAAAAGTATCCATATTCCTGTTTACAATCCGTACGGGAATGGTACTGTATTGCCGTTGTTTGGGAACAATAGTGCTAAATTAAAGGAGAAAAAAATGGAAAGCTTGGATCAAGATTTGTTCGATTTCGAAATGGTTAAAGTAGGCCAAAAAGTGACAGATTTCAAAATGGCGGCGTTTCAGAACGACGAAATCAAGGACATTCACCTGTCGGATTTTAAAGGAAAATGGGTTGTGCTTGTATTCTATCCGGCCGACTTCACCTTTGTGTGCCCGACCGAGCTCGAAGACGTGGCTGCCCTTTACCCGCAATTCCAGGCTGCCGGAGCAGAAGTCATTAGCGTCAGCACCGATACCGCCTTTGTTCACAAAGCGTGGCATGATACCTCCGATGCGATCGGCAAGGTAGACTACCTGATGGGTGCAGACCCGACCGGTTCCGTTAGCCAGCTGTTCGATGTCTATATCGACGAAGAAGGTTTGGCCCTGCGCGGCACCTTCATCATCGACCCGAAAGGCATTCTGAAAACTGCTGAAATTCACGATCTCGGCATCGGCCGCAGCGCTGCGGAAACCCTCCGCAAGCTGAACGCCGCAAAATTTGTCTACGAACACGGCGACCAGGTTTGCCCTGCAAACTGGGCTCCGGGTGCAGACACCCTGACTCCCGGTCTCGACCTCGTAGGAAAGATCTAACTTCCCCTGGTTAGTAAACACCCCACCCCGGCCCCTCCTGTGCAATGCAGGAGGGGCCTTTTTTATTTTCCCGCCCGCGGAAACCGGATAGGCTGTTTCCAATCTTTGGAGATGGCGCATGCGCTTGACTACCTTATCCACATCTTCGGCTGAAAGGCTGGGGCTGGCATTTTCCGCTGAAACAACGGCGGAAAACGTCCGGCTGCTTGTGGACGAAACCTGGGCCAATGCCTCCGGTGTTCGCCATATGAAGCAGGAAATCTTCGACGAGGTTTTTAAAATCATCGACGAGGCGGAGCGGTTTATCCTGCTCGACCTTTTTCTCCTTAACGATTTCCTCTATGAGCCAGGCCCGGGCATGCGCCCCCTTAGCCAAGAACTGACCGACAAGTTAGCGGCAAAACGCAAATTGAATCCCAAGGTTGAGGTGGTATTTATTTCAGATCCGGTCAACACGGTATACGGATCAGTCGAATCGCCGCATTTCCAAGCCTTGGAAAAGGCCGGCGTTAAAGTGGTCTGGACCAATTTGGATCGGCTGCGCGACAGCAACCCCATCATTTCCAAGCCGTGGTGTTTGTTAGCCAAGCCGTGGGGAGCCGGTCCGGGAAATGCGCTAAAGAATCCCATGGGAGCGGGGCGCATCTCCATGCGGAGTATGCTGACGCTGCTGAATTTCAAAGCCAACCACCGCAAGGTGGTCGTCACCGAAAAGTCGCTGCTGGTGGCCAGCGCCAATCCGCACAGCGCCAGCAGCGCGCACTGGAACACGGCCTTGCGCGTCGATGGATCCGGCATGGCAATGGCGTGCGAGGCGGAGTCGGCCATTCTGAGCTTGTCTGGGGCAGAACGTTTCCTGCCACTGGAGGTAGGGCTCGACCGCCGGGCGAGCCGAGGGCCTGATCAAGCGGACGGACGGCTCGGCGATCCGTCCCTGCCCGATGGCCACAGGCTGGAGCTGCTTACCGAGCGGAAGATTAAGGAGCGGGTTTTGAGCCTGCTGTACGACGCGGGGCAGGGTGCGCGGATTGACCTTTCGATGTTCTATCTTTCAGATAAGGATGTCGTACGGGCTTTCATCGCCTCCAAGAAAAGGGGCTGCGAGGTGCGGGTGATCCTCGATCCCGCAAAAGATGCGTTCGGGCGCATCAAGAACGGCATACCCAATCGGCAGAGCGCGGCCCGGTTGGTGAAGGCCGGGATTCCGTTGCGCTGGGCCGATACGCATGGCGAGCAGTGCCATGTGAAGATGCTTTTTGTTGAGCACGCCGATGTCACCGCTACGCTGTTGCTTGGATCGTGCAACTATACTCGTCGGAACATGGACAACTTTAACTGCGAGTGCGATCTGGCACTCACCGCACCCTTCGACCACGAAAGCCTGCAACGCGCCCGCGACGTGTTTGATCGCTGGTGGTCGAATCCTGACGGGCGGTTCTACACGACCGAATATGCAACCTACGAAGACTGCTCCCCCCGTCGCCGCCTCCGCGCCTGGCTGATGGAAACGACCGGGATGGGGACATTTTGATGTGTGATGAGTGAGGCGTGATTCCGCTTTTTAGCCGACCGTGGGGTTGTTATTGCTGCGCAGAAAAATTTGGAGTGCGGAGGGATGCACCTTGTCCGCCGCAGCTTTAGCGAAGGAGGAAGCGCCGCACCGCTTTCCGATAGACGAGGCCGGTTCGGATGCAAAAGCGGTGTCGCCCGTTGGTTGCCACCGCATTCCAGACGTTTCCCTCGTCAAATCCACTTCCAATCCGGGGGGATGTGGTTTATCTATAGCCCCCTATTTCACAGGAAAAAGTTCATATGAAAAAATTCAATTTGCTGATCGGTTTGCTGACGGTGCTGGTGGTATTTGCAATTGCGACGGCCTTTAAGGCGGCGCAAACCGTATTGATTCCGTTAATGATTGCGTGGTTGCTGTCCTATATCTGCGGGCCGGTCGTCACCTTTCTGGTACGGAAAAAGATTCCGCTTGGGCTGGCGGTATTTACCGTTTTGATGCTGGTGCTGTTTGTCTGCTATTTAGGCGGGATATTCCTGATTGGCCGGGCGCAGGATTTTATCGGTGAATACCCCAAATATGCAAACCAGCTGCAGACCATGTATAACGACCTGATGTATAATCTTTCGGAGCGCATGAAGGTTCAGGAAGGTGCTTTTGCAGATATCAACTGGGCGCAGGAAATCGGCAAGCGATTGGTTATCGCGTCCGGAACACTCGCCAGTTTTGCGGGAAACCTGGTGATGGTCCTGATCTTCCTGGTGTTTATGCTGCTCGGTAAGCCCTATTTCCAGTACAAGGTCGCCCATGCCTTTCCCGCTGACCGCGCCACGATTTTTTCCGAGGTTACCGTATCGATTTCCAAGCAGATCGGCCAGTATCTGACGGTCAAGCTCGCCATCAGCGGCTCTACGGGCGTATTGGTCTGGCTGGCGCTGACGCTGCTTAAGGTTGAGTTTGCGCTCACTTGGGGTGCGCTGGCCTTCTTCCTGAATTTTGTTCCGAGCATCGGATCCATTATCGCATCGATTCCTCCGATTCTACTTGCTGCGGTGCAATACTATCCTTCTGTCTGGATGCCCATTTTTACCATGATCGTGCTGCTCTCCATTCAAATGGTTATGGGGAATGTGATCGAACCGAAACTGTTGGGCGACAGCTTAAATCTGAGTCCGGTCGTCATTCTGCTCTCGCTGGTCTTTTTCGGGTGGATGTGGGGGATTGTCGGGGCGCTAATGTCTGTGCCGATTGTAGCCACCATTAAGATTGTCTGTGAAAATATTGAAGGCCTGAAGCCACTCAGCATTCTGATGGGATCAGGAAAAACATGCATGAAGGAAACGCAAGTCAGTTAGGGAGAATTAAACGTGTATCTACCAAACATTTTTGAACGCAAAGAAGTTCGCACATCTATCGCGCTGGCGCTGGAAGAAGATCTGGGTGAATCCAGAGTCGATGTAACTTCCGAGTCGCTCGTATCGCCGGAGGCGCAGGCCGTGGCGCATCTGGTGGCGCGCGAGGCGTGCGTCATCGCCGGCGTCGCCGTGGCCAAGGAGGTGTTCCTTCAGGTCAATCCCGAGCTAGAAGTTGAAGAGTGTGTCGCCGACGGAACCGCCGTTGAGGCCATGACGAACGTCCTCGTCATAAAGGGTTCCGCCAAAAGCATCCTGACCGCCGAGCGCACTGCGCTCAATTTTATCCAGCGCATGTGCGGCGTGGCTACGGTTACGGCCGCCTATGTCAAAGCCGCCGCCAATCCGGAGGTCGATATTCTCTGCACGCGCAAGACTACGCCGTTGCTCCGCCCGTTCGAGAAATATTCCGTGCGTTGCGGAGGCGGGGTGAACCACCGCTATGGGCTGTTCGACGCCGTACTCATCAAGGACAACCATCTGGCCTCGTGGGAGCGCACGCACGGCAACGGCGTCGGCGAAGCCGTCGCCGCCGCCCGCAAGATGTATCCGGAGCTAAAGATCGAGGTCGAAGTTGATACCATCGAGCAGCTTAGGGAGTCGCTCGAAACCAAGCCCGACTGGGTGCTGCTCGACAACATGCCTCCGCCCGTCCTGCGCGAATGCGTGGCGCTGTGCGTCGGCATCTGCAAAACCGAAGCTTCCGGCGGGATCAATCTCAGCACGGTTTACGACATCGCCCAAACCGGCGTCGATGCCATTTCTGTCGGGGCGCTAACCCACTCCGCCCCTTCCATCGACCTCGCCCTGGATTTTGTTTAGAAAATAATTCTTAGCGTACGGGAAATAGGCAGAATGATTTAACTGATGCCTTCCACATGCAGGCGCAGAGAAAATTATTCTGCCAAACAATAAGCTGTAGCAGTGATGAATTCGATTTTAGTTGTAGATATCGGCAATACGAGCACTTCCATCGGCTACTGCCGCAAAGGCAAGGTTTCCGGGGTGGGGCGGTGCAAGTCGCGCTTTAAATCCTTGGACGACGTGTTGCCGCTCATTACGGTCAAGCGGGTGGTTGCCGTCGTCATTGCATCGGTGGTGCCCCCGGTGAATGCTCGCTGGAAAAAGGCCTGCAAGGCCGCTGGCTTGCCGGTGCCTCTGTTTGTTTCGCATAAACTGGAACTGGGCGTGCCGGTCGATTATCCAAAGCCAGAAAAGATCGGCGCGGACCGGCTGGCCAATGCCGCTGCTTCGGCTAAGCTTTTCGGCACGCCATCGGTGGTGTGCGACTTTGGCACGGCGCTGACTTTCGATGTGATTGACGGGACGCGCGGCTATATTGGCGGCATCATCTGCCCCGGACTGCCGTTGATGTTCGACTACCTCGCCGAAAAAACCGCGCTGCTCCCGCATGTAGCGCCCTCCAAAACCAAGGCAGTGGTGGGGCGCAGCACCAAGCAGGCGATGCAGATTGGCGCGCGCCTCGGTTACCGCGGGATGGTCCGCGAAATCCTCCAATCCCTGGAAATGGATTTTGGCGTGGAGAAGCTGCCCGTTTGCTGCACCGGCGGCTATGCCGGCTGGATCTTCAAGGACTGGGACGTCGAAGCGGTCATCGATCCCAAGCTCACCCTCAAGGGCCTCGGTATCATCGGCGAGCTGAATTGCTGATCCACCTGTTGGTTTTTCATCTAAACATTACAACACCATAATATTTATATTTATAAATTTAGCGGGGTGTGCCAACCTGCACCAAGCAACTTTAACAGGAGAAGTGAAATGCTGAAGCGGATGTGGGTATTGGGATTAATTTTATGTGTGTGTGGGGTTTCTTGGGCCGCGGAAACAGTGGCGACGGATTTCAAGGCCGCCTATCTGCCTTTGGAAGCGCTGGAGCAAAAGCTGGCGGCCAATGGATTGGAGGTGGTTGGCAAGCATGCCGTTGCCGGAAACAAAAAATACACTTCGGTGGTCTACACGTCCAAAGATCTGAAAAAGCTGGCTAAAAATCCGAACCGCGGCTTTATTGCGGTGCTGCGCATCATGCACAATGCCGATAAGAAGGAAGTGGTTGCATCCAATCCGGAATATTTCATCCGCGCATTTTTCCAGAAAGACTACAAAGAGGGGATGGAAAAGCCGGTGATGAAAGCGCTGCAGTCGGCGCTGGGCACGCTGACCCCAACGGCCGACCAGCTCAAAACGAAGAAGCTCGCTAAATATCACTTTATGATGAGCATGCCCTATTATGACGACTTTGTTCGCGTAGCGAAGGGAACGACTCCCGACCTGATGAAGAAGCTCGAAGCCAACGCCGGGGATCGGGTGGTGTTCAAACTGGATCTGGCCGGAGACGGTTCGTCCATGCTGTGCGGCGTTGCTTTGCCGAAAGAGATTGAAAAGTTCAATGAAAAGCTCGATACCATGGGCCGGTCGCATTTGCTGCCCTACACGGTGCTGATTGAAAACGGCGAGGCCAACATCCTTCACGCCAAATACTATTTGGCGCTCAGCTTTCCCCAGCTCACCATGACGGAGTTCATGAAAATCATGGCGGTTCCGGGCAATATCGAGGATGCGTTCAAGGCCGACTTTCAGTAAGGAGCGGGAGGCTTGAGTCTTGTTTTAAATTCTCAGGAAATGACTCTTAGAGTATTTAACGGTTGAGCTGGAACTCAGCTGCGAAGCGGCGTGGATCCGGCTTCCAAGGTCGGGATTGCCGGATCTACGGGCTCCGCCCTAAGTTCCGGCATTACCATTTATGGCATCTCGATCGTGATCCGCTTTAGCCTTCCTTGTGGTGGAACTTGGCCCTTAGCTGCTCGCCCTTGCGGTGGACATAGTCGGAGGTTTTGGGGAACTTGTGCTGGATCCAGTCTTTGAGCCTCCCAAACATGGGGACTTCGTCGGCCAGCAGGAATACGCCGATCAGGACGGTCAGAATGCCTTGGCCCGGCGTGATGAACATGATGAGGCCGAGCACGATGCAGAACCAACCCGCTATGTGCTTAAGCACCAGCTTAGTATGCTTGTTCCAAATCAGCCGTTTCATGGAGAACCTTCGGTTCAGTTAACGGTTATCAGTTAAACGCTATCGACCGAGTTCGGGAAGCCAAATAACCAATAACTATTAACGAATAACCGCCTTCATATTGGCACAAAAAAAACCACGGTTGAGAAGTGTGACCTGACCTCGTGGTCCCAAGTGCCACACTTCCTCATCGGATCCGCCAAAGGGGGGGTGGCGGATAACCGATGATTCCGTGGTTTGGGATCATAGACCCTCTAACTCCTCCCAGCGTTCAAAACTTTTTTCGAGTTCGTGGGGAATCGCCTCGGCGCGGGCGTTCGCGGCGGCGATTTCTTCCTTTGTTTTCTGGTAGAAACCGGGGTCCGACATGGCCGTATGAAGCGCTTCCTGCTCCTCTTCGAGCTGTTCGATGCGTTTCGGCATGTTTTTCAGCTCTTCCCGTTCCTTATTGCTCAATTTGCGGGTGGCTTTCTTCTTTTCGGCCGGTTGCTGGCTTTTGGCTTTGGGCTTTTCGGCATTCGACCTTTGCGTCAGCCAATCATCATACCCGCCGGCATATTCGCCGATTTTCCCGTCGCCCTCGAAAACCATGGTGCTGTTGACGACATTGTTCAGGAAGGAACGGTCGTGGCTGACGAGCAGGAGCGTGCCCTCATAGTTGGCCAGCAGCTCTTCGAGCAGTTCGAGCGTTTCCACGTCGAGATCGTTGGTCGGCTCGTCGAGCACCAGTACATTGGATGCCTTGGTGAACAGCTTGGCCAGCAGCAGGCGGTTGCGCTCCCCGCCGGAGAGGACGGCAACCTTTTGGCGTGCGCGGTCGGGCGTGAAAAGAAAGTCCTGCAGATAGCCAAGCACATGCTTCTTGCTGTCGCCGATGGTGATGAACTCATCCATGCTGACGTTTTCGGCAACGGTTTTTGTTTCATCGAGCGTCACGCGGTGCTGGTCGAAATAGGCCACTTCAAGTTTGGTGCCGTGATCGACGGTGCCGCATTTCGGTTGCAGCTGTCCGAGCAGGATTTTAATGAGCGTGGTCTTGCCGCAGCCGTTGGGGCCAATGATGCCGATCTTGTCGCCTCGCATGATTTCCGCATCCATATCCAGAATGAGGGGAAGCCCGTCATAGTCGTGCGAAATGTTCTTTGCGGTGATCACTTTGCGTCCAGAGAGGCCTGCTCCAACCACCTGCATGCTGACGTTGCCGGTGCGTTCGCGCCGTTGGCCGCGGTCGCCGCGCATTCGTTCTAGCGCGCGGACGCGTCCTTCGTTGCGGGTGCGGCGCGCCTTGATGCCCTTGCGGATCCAGACTTCTTCCTGCGCCAGCTTTTTATCGAACTGGGCCCATTGTTCGGCTTCACCGTCGAGCAGGGCTTCTTTGCGCTTGAGATAGGTGTCGTAGTCGCATGCCCATGAGTGCAGCTTGCCGCGGTCGAGCTCGAGAATGCGCGTGGCCAGTCTGCGCAGGAACTCGCGGTCATGCGTTACAAACAGGATGGTGCCGGGATAGCGCCCCAAAAAGTTTTCCAGCCATTGGATGGATTCGATGTCGAGGTGGTTGGTCGGCTCGTCCAGTACGAGGATGTCCGGCTCGCAGACGAGGGCTTGGGCCAGCAGGGCGCGGCGTTTCTGCCCGCCGGAGAGCTCGTTGAAGCGCCACTCGTTTTCAAGGCCGACCAGCGAGATCGCTTTGTCGGCTGCCTGGTGGGAGACATAGTCGTCGTGCGGATGTTGCCATTCCCTTTGGTCATTGCTTCCTCCTTCGGAGGAAGCCTCCTTCGTAAAGCTCGGGTCCAAGCCTTGGAAAACGAGCTCTTCGACGGTGCCGGCCTGTTCGTGCGGCACATTTTGGCGCAGGCGACGGACCTTGAGTCCGGGCTGACGGAGAATTTCGCCGGAGTCGGGTTCGATGAAGCCGCTGACGATTTTAAGCAGGGTCGATTTGCCCTCGCCGTTTCGCCCGACCAGGCAGATGCGCTCGCCCCGCTCAATCTGCAGCGTTGCGTCGTTGAGCAGCATCGGACCGCCGAATGCCTTGTGCAGGTTCTGTAAACTAAGTAAAGCCATGTTGTGTATGGCCACGAAGAGGCGCAAGAGGCACGAAGACAAGAGGTTTGGGTCTTTGTGCTTTTTGCGCCCTTTAGTGGCTATCCTCTTCAGTTGCAAAGACGCGGAGTATCCAGATTTTCGCGGCGTTGGAAAGATTAATTGGGCATGCAAAGCCGTTCCGTCTGCAGTGCTTATGCGAAGGTTTCCGCTTTCGGATTGCAGCTGAATGAATAGGTTGCGCTAGAAAGCCGGTGGTAGACGCGCCTGGTTCGGAGCAAGGGCGGCCAGTTCATCAACAGTGCGGCCAGCCCTTCCCAGACCGAAACCCAGGCTGCAATAACGAGTCCCTCCGCCATGACCCCCTCGATCACGGCATCGTCGAGGTCGTAGTTGAGGTTGAGGTAGATGGACGCCGTCAGCATGAACGCACCGAGACCGAGCAGGATCACGGACGAGCGGAACATCCGCATTAGTTCACGTTTGTTCGTTTCAAGCAGGTATCCAAAATAGTTGTGTATGCTTTTGCATACCCGGCTTTCCAGCGACGGGGTGGTTGCTTCCGAGAAAATGAAGTTTACGGAGAACGGTTCGCGGTGCAGTTCCCGAACGGAGTCGATCAGGTATTCCACGAGATCATAATCGAGTTCCTTTTTGACAAACGGCGCATGCTTGTCGAAATCGTCGTAGAGGTCGCTCACCTTCGAGGCAGCAATGTCGATGGCCAGCGTCCCGCCGCTGTCGCGTCGGTATCTTTCCAGAATGTGTTTTTTCATTTTATTCACCGGTTTGTGCGGTACCATTAACCAACGGGACGCAATGTTGTCGCTATTGACATGCTTCTAACGCATGAAATACAATTTCGCAACACATGTGATTGGAGCGTTACGACTTCGACGCCGAAAATCCCGATACATGGGGTGGTTTTGCCTCATGAGTGAACTAGCTGGCGTACATTATATGATTCAAGGATAACCAATGAATGAAACGCTAAAACTGGGATGGAGAGAATGGTGCGCCCTTCCTGAAATTGGAATACCGGCCATCAAGGCCAAGGTTGATACAGGAGCAAAAACTTCCTGTCTGCATACCTTCTGCATCGAGCCATACCGAGAAGACGGCGTTGGTTTCGTGCGCTTCAAAGTCCACCCGCTGCAGAAAAACGAAGAGCTGATTCTTGAATGCACAGCCGCCGTGAAAGATGAACGAACCGTGAGCGATTCGGGGGGGCATAAAGAGCTACGCTATATTATTGATACTACGGTATTAATTGGCGATAAGAGCCGACTGATTGAGATGTCGCTGACCAACCGAGACTCCATGCGTTTTCGCATGCTGCTTGGGCGGCGCGCCATGGAAGAAAATACGCTCGTTGATCCTGCGGCTTCCTACCTCAACGGAATACTCAAGGCCAAAACGCTGTACGGTCTTGTTTGAAAAAGGAAAACATCATGAAAATTGCGATACTATCCCGAAATGCAAAACTTTATTCAACGCGCCGACTCAAAGAGACTGCGGAGGCAAAGGGGCATGAAGTACAGATCATCGACGTGCTTCGGGCCTACATGAACATTGCTTCTCATAAACCGACCATTCACTACAAGGGAGAACCTATCGAAGGGATCGATGCCGTGATTCCCCGCATCGGCGCGTCCGTGACGTTTTATGGTGCATCCGTACTCCGCCAGTTTGAAATGATGGGTGTCTATCCGTTGAACGAATCGGTCGCGATTACACGATCTCGCGACAAACTGCGCTCCCTGCAGCTGCTTTCGCGCAAAGGCATCGGGCTTCCATTGACCGGGTTTGCCAACAAGCCGGACGACATCAAGGATATGATCAAGATGGTTGGCGGTGCGCCCCTGGTGGTCAAACTGCTGGAAGGCACGCAGGGGATCGGCGTGGTTTTGGCCGAAACCCAGAAGGCTGCCGAAAGTGTGATTGAAGGATTCATGGGCGTGAAGGCCAATATTCTAGTGCAGGAATATATCAAAGAAGCCGGTGGAGCAGACATCCGCTGCCTCGTGGTAGGAGGCAAGGTGGTTGCATCGATGAAACGGCAGGCGGCCGCGGGTGAATTCCGATCCAACCTTCATCGTGGAGGCAGCGCATCCCTGATCCGTATTACCCCGGAAGAACGCTCCACGGCCGTGCGCGCCGCAAAAATCATGGGACTCAACCTGGCAGGAGTCGACCTGCTTCGTTCCAATCACGGACCGGTTGTGATGGAAGTGAATTCCAGCCCGGGACTGGAAGGTATCGAGACTTCCACAGGTAAAGATATTGCTGGATTAATTATAGAGCACATTGAAAAAAATGCAAAACCAGGCAACACTAAAACCAAGGGGAAAGGTTAAGCCATGCAGCCGGCCATCATGATTGGTGGACATGAAATCAAGGCAGGTACCCGGCAACTGATTCATCTGTCGCTCCCCGAGTTCTACACCTATGCCCCCACTACCATGCCGATTCATATCGTGCATGGACGCAATCCCGGGCCCTGCCTGCTGGTCACGTCGGCGGTGCATGGGGACGAAATCAACGGAGTGGAAATCATCCGGAGGCTGCTCGGCCATAAATCGCTGGAGCGGATTAAGGGAACCTTGATTCTGATCCCCGTGGTTAATGTATTCGGTTTTGTTGCGCAGTCGCGTTATCTGCCTGACCGGCGCGACCTGAACCGATCTTTTCCCGGCTCGCCCAAAGGATCGATGGCTGCCCGGTTGGCCAATGTGCTTATGTCCGAGATCATGCCGCATTGTACCCACGTGATTGACCTTCACACCGGCGCCATCGCCCGCGAAAACCTTCCTCAGATCAGGGCAACACTCAACGGCAACCAGGAGCTGATAGAGCTGGCCAAGGCATTCAATGCGCCGGTGGTGCTAGCTTCTGGCCTGCGCGAAGGCACCTTCCGCAAGGCGGCGCATGATCTGGGCGTACCCTCACTGGTCTACGAAGCTGGCGAGGCGCTTCGGTTCGATGAGGTTTCCATCCGCGCCGGGGTTGTTGGAATACTCAATATTCTGTCCCATCTGGGCATGACCCGCAAGCGTGCTCGCCGAAAGGAACATCAACCATTAATCGCAAAAAGCTCGCAATGGGTACGCGCTTCGCAAAGCGGCGTCGCCCGCTCACTGGTCGCTCTGGGGGCGAGGGTTTCGGTCGGCGACGAACTGGCTTTCATCAGCGATCCGTCCGGCGGGCACGAAGAGGTGGTGAAAAGTTCCGTGGCGGGGATTGTGATCGGCCGAACCCGGCTCCCGCTCGTACACGAAGGCGAAGCCATTTTTCACATCGCCAAATTTTCCCAAACCTCGGAAGCCGCGGAATCGATTGAAAACTTTCAGGATGCCTTCGATCCGGAAACGGACACGGTGGAAAGCGAAGAACCTCCCGTCGTCAGCTAATTATGCCTTTCAGAATCAGGCCTCGGTTTGGAATTGCAGATCAGTCGAAGAGAGCCGGTGATAAACCCGCCGGGTGCGCAACAGCGGCGGAAGATTCAGAAGCACGCCGGCCAATCCTTCCCAGACCGATACCCATGCGGCAATCACCAACCCCTCGGCCATCACCCCCTCAACGACGGCATCGTCGAGGTCGAACCTAAGGTTGAGATAGATGGAGACCGCCAGCATAAGCGCCCCGAGCGAAAGCAGGATAACGGACGAGCGTAGCGTCTTCATGACTTCGCGCCTGTTCGTTTCCAGCAGGTAGCCGAAATAGTTTTTGATGCTTTTCTGCACGCGCAATTCAAGCCCGTTGTCAATGGGAGAGCCAAACGTGAAACAGACGCCGAAGGATTCTCGTCCCAGCTCGGTGACGGAATCGATCAGGTATTCGACGAGATCGTAGTCCAGCTCCTTTTTGACAAACGGCGCATGCTTGTCGAAGTCATCGTATAGATCGCTTACCTTCGACGCTGCAATATCGACAACCAGCTTTCCTTCACCATCGCGGCGATAGCGTTCGAGAATATGTTTTTTCACCTGATACTTCTACCCTCCAGAAAGGCCTCGACCTCGGAAATCCGGCTGAATTTGAGCATTTGGAGAGCGGTGCAGACCGCCTCATCCATGTTGACTGCTTCCGCCGCCTGCTGGATGTCCGGCATCCGGCGCGGTGCAATGCTGAGCTTTGTGATTCCGACGCCGAGCAGGAACGGGATCATTTTCGGATCGCGGGCAATATCGCCGCAGATGGAAACATCGGTTTGGTGTTTCCGCCCCGCGGCGGCCACGAGTTCGATCGCGCGCAGGATCGCCGGATGGTACGATAGGTAGAGCCGGGAGACCATGGCATTGGTCCGGTCGACCGCGAGCATATATTGAATGAGGTCATTGGTTCCAATGGACATGAAATCCACTACGCGTGCGAAATCCTCCGCCTGCGCAACTGCTGATGGAAGCTCCACCATGATTCCCAGTTTTGTCTCGTGGTTGTAGACCTCGCCGCGCCCGTCCAGCACCTTCATGCAATTTTGGACCAGTTCCCGCGCCTCAACAAATTCATCGACGGAGGAAATCAGCGGGAACATGATGCGCGTATTGCCGCCGGAGCCAGCGCGAAGCATGGCGCAGATCTGTTCAGAAAAGATATCCTTGTTTTGTAGCAGGAAACGGATTCCGCGCAACCCAAGGAAGGGATTGTCCTCCTCGACTTCGCCCAGATGTGCAACCAGCTTGTCGCCGCCGATATCCAGCGTGCGGAATGTCACCTCGCGCCCGTCCATTGCCTCGACGATGCGGCGGTATATCTGGTATTGCTCCTCTTCCATGGGAAAGGTGTCGCGGATGAGAAAGGGGAATTCGCTGCGGTACAGCCCAACCCCCTCCACTCGGAATTTGTTCGCCAACTCCAGGTCGCTCAGCAAATTGATGTTGGCAAACAGATGAATGGAGGTGCCGTCCGCCGTGCGGGTTTCCGCCTTGACCGCCGGCGAGGTTTCTTGCATGGAGGCCGCCTGGCGCAGCTCTTCATACTTCGCGAGCACCTCACTTGAAGGTTTGATGAAAACCGTCCCCTGCGTGCCGTCGATCAGCAATTCCCAGTTTTCCGGAATCAGTCCAAACACTTCGGGATCGACCATGACCATTGGCTTGTGGAGCGACCGGCAGATAATTGCAATATGGGCGGTTATGCCGCCCTGTATAATAAATCCTTCCGCCTTTTCGGTTGCGAGCTTCAGCACGTCCGACGGCAGCAGCGTATCCGCCAGGATGATCTGCCCGCTGTAGTCCACATGCGCCCGGCCGCCGCCGACCAGGTTTTCGAGCAGCCGATGGCCGAGATCCTTCAGATCGTGTTCTTTTTCCTTCAGACGCGGATTGGAGCTGGCTGAAAAAATATCGACATATTGGTTCACGGTAGCGACCAGCGCATCGACGGGCGGGGTGCCTTGCTGGATCTGCCGGCGGATGCCCCCGGTAAACTCTTCATCGGCCAGGATCAAAAGATGAGCGTTGAAAATCAGCTGAGCCACATCGGAGAGCGCCTCGCCCGCATCGAACTGCATCTTCTGCAGCTGCCGCTCGCTCTCCGCCAGGGCGCGGTCGAAATCTTCCATTGTCAGGGTTGCGGGCATGGTCTCCGGCACCCGGAAGCGGCCGGCCCGTCCCGAGACCAGCAGCCGGGCCTTCCCGCACGCCACGCCATCGCTGGCCGGGCGGCCTTTCACCAGCCCGGAAGCCGCTTTCGCACGCGCCGGTTCCAGGGTGTCCTTTTTCCGATGCAATCCCATCAGCAGATCGGCATTTTCGATGACGGCGGCCAGCTGGACCGCAATGGTTTCCAGCACCTGTTCATCGGTCTTGTCAAAATAGTCGGGCTGGACATCTTGAACCACCAACACGCCCACCCGCGTCAGCTGGCGCCGGATCGGCACGGCCATAAACGCCTTGTATCTTTCTTCCCCAAGGCCCTCGATGGACAGCGAATCCGAGCTATCCGAGACGCAGCCCACGCAGACCGAGCACAGTTCCTTCAAAGTGCGGCCAACCAGCCCTTGCCCAAGGGGAAGCTGAAGTTTGCCGATGGCGTTCCTGTTCAGACCCTGCGACGCGCGCAACGTCAGCATGCGGCTTGCTTCGTCGTAGCTATAGATGGAGCAGACCGCCGCCCGCATGTGATAGGCCACCACACTCACGGCGGCCTGCAGGAAGTCATCCAGGCTGTTGCTTTTTTCGAAGAGCGACGAAAGCTCCTCAATATCGAAAGTCATGTTAATGTTTGCTTTGCCCATAACGTCCTTTGTAGGTGCTGGATCTTTTTCAGAGTACGGCAGCCGGACCGGGTTTAGAGAGCAGATGTCATTCTCTGTTTATGGCATTGTAAATATTTCCCGTGTTCCTGCAACTCCGATTCCGGTTTCATTCAATGTCCGTGGTTTTTTTCCCTGCCTGACGGTGAAAAATTAGATCGCACCGCATCTAGCAGGATGCTCTAATGTCGCCACGGTTCGCGATCATTGTGAACCTGTTGTCGGGAGATCCACCAAGTGATTACGATTTTATCAATAATCGGCATGTTGCTCCTGCTGTGCCTGTCCGCATTCTTCTCAAGTTCAGAGTCGGCGCTTTTTTCGCTCGATCCCCTTCAGGTAAGGCGCATTGGCGAAACAAAACCCGGCGCCGGCCGACGAATTGAGCGGCTGCTGTCGAGTCCGTCGCAACTGCTTTCCGCCATTCTCATCGGCAATACGCTGGTCAATGTTGCCGCTTCCAGCCTCGGGCATTCCCTGATCGAGCATGCCATCCCCCACTATGGCATTTTCATTGCCGTCCCGGTCATCACCCTGCTGCTGCTGGTTTTTGGCGAAGTGACCCCGAAGCGCGTCGCCCTGCACATGCCGGAGCGCATCGCGGTGTTCTTTGCCGTGCCGATCCAGCTGATCACCCTGCTAATGAAGCCGCTGAACGGCGTGTTCAGCGGCATCGACCGCTTGCTCCATCGCGGCACCGTGGTGTTAGTGTATAATGCCGGCGATGCGTCTTTGCAGGCTTAAGGCGCTGGGGGAATATTGGAGCTCGTAACCGCGTTGTCCGAAAGGTCCGGCAACGTATCCATCGATAAAGTGATCAGCGAAACAAGAATCAGGAATTAAACGGGGAACGCAAAAGCCTTCCCCTATTGCCTGAGCGCGAAGAGAACCTTGGCGATTTCGCGGCCTTTAGCCTCGATCAGGTCGAGCAGATCTTCGGGCGTTCGGGTGTCCACCTCGGGCTTACGGTTGGGATTAACCGCCTTTAGATCGTAGACGGCATCCTCGATCTCCTTGGCTTTTCCTGCCGCCAAGCGAGCGGCTTTCGCCTCGGCCTTCTGCTTTGCCTCGGCCTTCTCGATGGCAGGCGCCTTCTTTGGCTTTGCCTTCTTCAGTTCTTTGAGCTTTTCGTTCCATTGGGCGGCGGCGCGCGCGTGGCGTTCCGCCTCCTTCTTAAACGGGGAGGCCTCGGCGGCAGCCTTTTTGCGGCGTTCGTCGAGATCGACAAACCAGCTCAGTTCGCTCTCTTCCTTTTTCGGGAGCAGCTTGAAAAATTCATCAAAATGCTTTGAGACCAGCGGCGTCTTTTTGAGCACCTTGATGTCGGTCAGGTCGTAGTACCAGATGCGCTTGGTCCGTTCGCCCTTGGTGAAGAACACCAAATTGGTTTTCACGCCGGCCCCCGCCGAGGTAAAGACGCCTCCGGGCAGGCTCACGATGCACCAGACGTTGCAGTCGTCGAGCAACTTGCGCTTGGTTTTCACAAACGCATCCTCGTTGGTGCGGAACAGCAGACCTTCGTCGAGCACAATGCCGCAGCGCCCCTTCTTCTTGAGATTCGCAATGACGTGCTGAAGGAACAACACCTGGGTGGCGCCGGTCTTGTAGTCGAACTTGCTCTGCGCATCCTTGCCCTCTTTGCCGCCGAAGGGCGGGTTGGAAAGAATCACGTCGAACTGCGGCGGTGCGCCTTCGAACAGGCCGCCGTAGCCCACCTGGTCGGTCAACGTATTGCCGTGCCAGAGGTTCGGCTTGTCGATGCCGTGCAGAATCAGGTTGGCCAGTGCGATCGGATAGACCACGTTGTCCTTTTCCCGTCCCCAGAACGTGTCGCGCTTCAATACGGATAGATCATCCGCCGACTTAATCTTTTCGTTCTTCGGCCCCGTCATGTATTCAAACGCCTGCGCCAGGAAGCCGCCCGTGCCGCAGCCGGGATCGTAGATCGTTTCGCCGACGGATGGATCGATCACGCGCACGATGGCGCGGATCACTTCGCGCGGCGTAAAGAACTGCCCGCCGTCGTTGCCCTTTTCGCCCATCTTCAGCAGCAGCCCTTCGTACACCTGCGACAGCGTAAACACGTGGGTGTCGTCAATCGCCGCCGACGTGATGGCATCGACCTTGTCGAGCACATCGAGAAAATTGCGTTCGGTGTCGATGCGCACGCGGTCCACGCCCGAGATCACCTCGCTGATCACCTTTTGCTTTGCCGTGGCGTTCGGCCGTTTTTCCAGATTTTTGAGATACGGCAGCAGACTGGTTTTATTGTCCTCGCCATAGGCCGGGCCGTTCACAAAGGCAAAGACATTGCCCTGTCCCTTTTCGAAAAGTTCTGTCCTAAATTCAGACCCCGGCGCGGCCCAGTCGGACCAGCGGTACGGCGCTTCGATCGACGGCGCAAACGCCGCGCCCACCGCCTCCGCCGCCTGACGCTCCTGCTCCTCCATCTCGTCGAGGATACGCAGGAACAGAATCCACGTCAGCTCCGGCACATACTGCATCGCCCCGGCGCAGTTTCCGCGCCGCATAATGTCGCAGATCGCCTTGACCTCCTGGTCGACCGACCGCTGCGTCTCCATCTTCTTTCCGTTTTTAGCCATAAATCAAAGTTCCCCATTAAATGCTTTGCGCAGGATCGCGCCGGGCAGTGCGTTTATTGCGTCCAACTCCTTCTGCACAATTGCCAGAGTGATGCGTGCACTCTCAATCTTGGCGAATAGTACATCTGCGATGATTTTTTGTCGCGAATGATCCGGCAAGGGAATTTCAAGAGCTGAAATCTGTGTACGTGTAATCTTTTTCATTGTACTGCTTGAACCTCCAGCATGATCACGCCAATAGCCGGTCAGATAGAGGTATGAAAGATACATCGAGAGGTAGTCCGGACTTGTGGCATCCGATGCCATAATCCGAATCGTAAGGTCTGCCGCAACGATCCCTTTTGGTTCCCCTTTGTAAACCGAAACGCGTCCAACCAGTTCTGGAGTATTGCTTCGCGCAATCAAAATCTCATTGTCCTCCAAAATACAGAGAGGCACGCTGGAACTCCGCATGCGAGCAACCTTGATTCCCGCAGGGTCAAAACCAGATTCAGTAAGGCACGCTGATGTAACTGCATTAACCTCGGCATCACCATCGCTTGCAATCGATTTAGACGGAAGAAGCCGGGCGGCCTCATCGAGAGTAACGTCCTTCCACCCTTTGGCCTCTTCGGATTCAAAAACCTCGCGGAGATAGGCGGCGGGCATTGCGCGGGCGGCTTCGAACTGGGCTTCGGCGGCAGCGCGCGCTTTTTCCATCGCTGCCATCTGCTCCTTCAAAACCCCGGCAATCCGCTGCTGCTCCGTTAACGGCGGGAGAGGGATTTCTAAAGCCTCCACCTCTGACTTATTCACATGCCGCAACCCGACTCCACCGTGAGCTTTGGATATGATTTCTTCCAAAGCATTATTGACTGCTGAAAAAAACCATTCTGCGGTCATAACATCCGTGTTTATGAGCACCTTAAATATGTGTTGGTTTAGAACCCCATCTTCACCAGCCCAAATATGGGCTCCGAATGATGTTCCCGGCGTTCCTGACCATGCAAAAAGAACATCTCCTTTATTAACCACAACCTGACGATCCAATGCCCCCGACCAATAGTTGTAGGTTGCCTTCGGATTATTTAGATTCTGAATCCGAATAATGGGGAGTCCTTCAGTATCCCATTCGTAGGGTTTGAATGCTTTCCCGTTTATAAATCGGCACATATCCCCCAGCCTAACGCGTTTCCAACCTTTGGGCAGACGGTCGGCGGTTTCCAAGGGCTGGAAACTTTTCGGGGTATTTTTTCCGCGATCTGGAAGTGTGTTTGTTTTGGTCATGCTGCGTAGATCCTGTTGTTGCGTCCCTGCCCATTGAAGGAGGAGCCGGACATTTTGCCGGACATTATGTCCGGCTCAACACAAAAGATGATTTATCGGCCGATTGCCGGACATGCCGCCGAGACGGCGGCGATACGTACCGCAGGCGTCCCGCCTGCATGCTGAAACCTGCGTGTGAATTTGTAACCATAAGGAGCATACAGCGTCTCCAGCCAGATCCGTTTCGCATAAATCCGGCACTATTGGTTCTCCAGCAGGCGTCTGCCCTTTTCAGTAAGGCGATATTTCTGCAAACGACTGGTCGGCTTGTCCGGGATGGTCATTTCGATTAGTCCAAGCTGGATTGCAGGAATCAAATAGGCTTCACGGAAATAATCCTCGTGTTTCAGCTTCATCGCGCTTTGAAGTTCTACTCGTTTCATCTCACCGTCTATCACGGAAAGTAGGCGTTTGACTTCCCCGGTGACTTCCCCGGCGACTTCCCCGGTGGCTTGGTCCCTACTTGGTCCCGACTTGGTGCCTACTTGGTGCCTACTTGGTTCCTGCTTAGTCCCTACTTGGGCCCCTGACTGGGCCGAAGCCCCATCTTCCCCGGTGGCTTCCCCGGTCACCTGTTCCGCCCGCGGATGCACCGGCAGGCGGACGAGATAGTAGGTGCGGTCGTCGTCGCTCTCGAATTCGGGCGCAGGCGATCCGTTGGCGGCCATGTTGCGCAACATTTTGGGGATGCCGGTCGAGCGGCCTTCGGTCAGGTCCAGCTCCTTCAGAAATTCGCCGAGCCGGCGGTTGCGGTAGCGGCGGCTGACGGCCCGGCCTTCCCGCAGATCATCCATGCGGATTGAACGGTCGGGACCGGGAAAGCTGAGGATCACCAAATCCTGCGGAGTGATGCGCACCTCGACCGGCTCGCGGATTTCGTAGGAGCGGTGATAGACCGCGTTGACCAGCGCCTCTTCGATGGCGGCATAGGGGAAATTCCAGAAGCGTTCGGCCTCGGCCCGGTCGGGATGCTTGACGACGGTCTCCTTGAGATAATTGCGGCGGATATAATCGAGCGCCTCGCGGGTCATCCGCGAAAGCGGCCCGGAAAAGGTCTTTTCCTCAAACCGGTCACCGCCAGCGCCATCCGGGAACCAAACCACATCAATCTGCGTGGCCGGGAAAAACCGGCGGGGATCATCGTTGAAAAACAGCAGTCCCGCATTTTTTGGAAACAGCGCTTCCGACGGACCGCCGACAATGTTCATCTGCCGTCCGAGCGCTTCCGGCGGGAGCGCTTGCGCCTCGTCGGCCAGTTCGCTGCCGACCTCCCGCAAGAATTCCTCCATCAGGCGCGGCGACAGATCGGCGACGGCGGCCTGCTGGTTGTAGCGGTCGTCGAACGGAACCGTCGCCGCCAGACTGACGAGCTCCTGTTCGTCGGCCCCTTTGGCCCGAACCGTGTTCGACATCTTGCGGATAAAATAGGCCCAGTCGCTCCTGTCCTTCGACAGACTGGCCTTCGCTTTGTAGGGGCGCGTCTCGCCGCCGGGAACCCAGATGACCAAAATCCACTTACCGTCGACCTCGCACGGGGTTGAGAGCGGATGATACATCGGCTGAATCGACGAATGCCCCAGATTGAGCAATTCCTTCTGGATCATATCGAGCGTGTCGGGATCGAGCCCTGCGGGTGGAAGCTCCGGACGGCCGTTCTTTTCGGCCACACCAATCACGATGTAGCCGCCGCCCAGGTTGTGGAAATCGTTTGCGAAGGCGCAGATCGTATGCAGCACAGCTTCGGGATTCCAGCCCTGCTTATATTCCAGCCGCTCCCACTCGACCGATTTGCCGCGCAACATATCGTCGAGCGAAACCGGCAATCTCAATGTATTCTTCGGTGTTTCCATATCCAAACCCACGGTTAAGCCGCAAACATCCTGATTTTGGTTTCGCGCAGCAGCTCTTTGGGCTCGCCCGCCGCGCGGAGCGCGTTCAGTCCGCCTGCCTGCTCAACTTCAGGGATACCGAAAATATATTTATTTTCAAGTGCCTCGGTGCCTTCGATGCGGAACTGGCCGGCAATAGCTTTAATCGTTCGTCCTGCCACTTCCGGCAGGCTGCCGAGCCATTCTTCGTTTTTATAGGTGAAGGCCAGCGCCCGATCCTGCCGGGTGCGCGGGCTGAGGCCCCAGCCGAGCTCGGCCAGCACATCGTAGAGATCGCAATCATCTTTGTCATCCACCATGCGCACAACGCGGGGGGAATAGCCAGCGCTGACGAGCGTGTCGATGAGTTCCCGCCGGGTGGGCGGGTCGATCCAGATGGAGCGGAACTCTGAGAGCGTATGCGCCTCTTCAATCAGTTTCGCCGCGAGGCGGGCTCGGTATTCCTCGACCGAAACCGGCATGGCTTTGCCGTCCACCTCGGTGACGATGGAGCGGCCGGCATCGGTGACATGCACATCGAACCCGTCCACAATAATGGTCGGTTCCGGCGGCGGGGGTGGAGGAGGAGGCTCAAACGGGCCGTCTCCGGGTTCCCTTGGGGGCTTGGTAATGAACTCTTCGCCGAAGAGGCCGGTAACGCCGGTATAGTCGTACACGGTGAACATGAGCTTGTTGGTCTCGATGTCGATCCGCGTGCCCCGCCCAAGCATTTGGTAGAAACTGATCGGCGATTTGACGTATTTCATGAATACGATGTTGCGCACGCACGGCACGTCAACGCCGGTGGAGAGCAGGTCGACCGTCGTGGCGATGAAGTGGCTGCGGGAGGCGGCGCGCAGATCGGGCAACTGGTCGTTGCCACTGCTGGCGGCCGTGCATTTGAAGGCATAGCAGTCCAGCCGCTCCTTGCCGGTTTTGCGGCACCAGTCGGCATAGAGGTTGTTGAGCTGAGTGGCCACATCGTCCGCATGGCGGTCCCGCGCGCAAAAGATGATGGTTTTCTGTTCTGGGCCTCCGGTTTCGAGCAGGTAATTGAAAAGATCCTGGCACATGGCCATCACGCGGTCCGGCAGAAGAATCCGATCCTCGAACTGATGCCTGCGGTACAGTTCATCGAGCTGCGCGGCGGTAATGGGTTTTCCGGTAATGGCATCTTTCGGGTTGCGCGCGAGAATGTCGGCCTTGGTTATGCCGGTTTCATCCACGCTGACGAGACCATGCTGAATCTGGCAGGCGGCCAGATAGCCATCCTCGATCGCCTGCGCCATGTCGTATTCATAGACCGGCTCGCCGAAATATTTATGGTTGTCGGCACAGAGCGTTGCATCCTTCATCGCTTCCGTGGTTGCCGGCTTTCCTCCGGATTCCGCCGCCAGAGGAAGCTCTTCCGGAACGACGACCTTCGCCATGGGATACTGGATGGTGCTGCCCGCATTCCGCTCGAGTTTTTCCGCCAGCTTGCGGGGCGTTGCCGTCAGGCCGACCTGCACAGCCTTGGGATTCTTGTTCAATACCTCCGACCATTTGCCCCAAGCGGAGCGGTGGCACTCGTCGATGACTATGTGGGTGAAATGGTTTTCGGGATAGAACTCGGACAGAAAGCTGGCATCGCCGTCATCCTTGTCCACTCCGAGCGTCTGATAGGTGGCAACATGCACCCGGGCATTCTGTGCATTGTTCTCCCCGTTCTTCCGGAACACTTCGGCGGCATCGGAGCCGAAGACATTCTGGAAGGCCTTCAGCCCCTGCGTGCGCAGCTCGTCGCGGTCGCACAGGAAGAGCGCCCGTTTGAGCAGGCCGGCATCGGCGATGCGCTTCAGGAGGTTCACAGCAATGAAGGTCTTGCCCGCGCCGGTCGCGAGACTGAGCAGCGCCCTCGATGGCTTGCCCTCCCTTTCGCAGCGGGCCACCTTTTCGAGCACGGCGCGAATAGCGGCGTCCTGATAGTAGCGACGGGTGCCTTCACCCTCGTGATAGGTCTGCAGCAAAGGCGCGGCAGCAGGATCGTCCAACGCAAAGCCCGCAGACGCTTCGAAGCGTTTCCGCAAATCTTCCGGCGAGGGAAATTGTTCGATCGGCTGAGGATCGGAGGTCACCCCGGTTTCGCGGTCAAATTCAACAAACTGATAGCCGTTCGAGGAAAACACGAAGCGGACATGGAGTCGGTCGCAGGCGGCATAGCCCTTGGCCTGATCCAGCCCATGCCCGGCAGGCAGTGTGTTGCGCTTCGCTTCGATGAGAGCCAAAGCGACCGGTTGTGCATCCGGGCGAAGTTTGTAGCGTAAGACATAGTCCGCTTTTCCACGTCCACGTCGCCGAGCTTTGCCGCTGATAATTTCGATACTTCCAGCGGTCACCTCGCGACGGATAAAATCCTCTGTCCACCCGCGCCGATGCAAGGCCGGATCAATCAGCTTGGCGCGTGTATCCGCCTCGTTGTATTCGATGGATGGCATTCTTCCCCTGTCAGTAACAAACTCCACGACTGATTTAGAAATAGTGGAACATTTATTACAGATTTATTCCCGCCAATGGAAGCGTAGGCAACGTTTATTTCAACTGTGGAAACACCCGCGCCCGCACTGTTGATGATCAGTGCCTTACATCTAGAATCATCCCAACACCTGCCCGCTGGTAATTTCACTGAAAAGTATTTATCGAACACTGTTTTTTCTCCCTGTGTTTAAAAACAAAATCGTAATGAGGGAGCCATTAAGCGTCGATTTTATAAAGGAGTATTCGAGGAGCTTCTTACATGGATCGGTTCTATGTGACAAAAGCCCCTCCTTGGGTATGCTTTGGACCTAATCAGGAGATGCGATAAAGGCGATGATCCTCTATGCGAATGCCGATAAACGGATACACTCGCTTCAACAGGCGCAACCACCCCTGCCTCGGGCTCTCGGCTTCCGGAAGCGATGTTTCATTCATTTTTGTTTTTTCGGCATGTGCCTGGCAAGGCCGAAAGACAAGAGGATTCCCGCCGCCGCCCCTACCAGAAAGGTGACCGCCAGCAACGCGGCGCGCGGCATGGTGAAAGTGATGAACAAGAAGCGTGTCGCAACCAGTTCCGTGTTCTGGAACACCACGATCAGCACAAAGATGATCAACGCCAAGGCGGCGGAGAGTTTTAGTTTTATCATTGGACAATCCTTTTCTGTTAAACCCGCAACGCATCAGCGTCCCGTCTGTATGTTATTAATCCTTTTCAACCTAGACGGTGTACAGCTACTTCCGTGCATCGGCTGCGGCGGCGTGGTCGAAATATTCAATCATCGCCTTCGTGAAGGGCTTGCAGAAGTGGTAGCCGTAGGTTCAGTCGAATCAAAACCATTTATTGCGACGGAAGTAGACAAGCATGCCGATGGCCACCAGAACCATCACCACCCAGACGGAGGGATAGCTGTATTTCCAGCCCAGCTCCGGCATGTGTTCGAAGTTCATGCCGTAGATGCCCGCCACAAAGGTGAGCGGGATGAAAATGGTGGCGATCACGGTCAGCACTTGCATCACCTGATTGGTCTTCTGCCCCATGCTGGAGAGGTAGAGGTCCTGCACGCCGCTGAGCATGTCGCGGAAGGTTTCGACGGTGTCGATGACCTGGATCGTATGGTCGTAGAGGTCGCGCAGGTAGGCGGAGATTTTTGCCGTGAGCAGTTTGCTCTCGCCCCGCTCCAGCCCGCCGATGGCTTCGCGCAGCGGCCAGATGGCCTTGCGGATGTAGAGCAGCTCGCGTTTCTGTGCGTAGAGTTCATTCAGAAGCAGGCTGTTCGGATTTTCCATGAGCGATTGTTCTATGCCTTCGATCTGTTCCCCGGTTTTTTCCAGGACCAAGAAATAGTTGTCCACAATGGCGTCCATCAGGGCATAAAGCAGATAATCCGCCCCCATCTTGCGGATGCGGCCATGGCCTTTGCGCAGGCGGTCGCGGATGACATCGAACACATCGCCGGAGGCCTCCTGGAAGGAGATCAGGCAGTGTTTGGTCAGGATAAAGCTGATCTGTTCCGAGTGGATCGCATTGGTATCAGGTTCAACGAAAAGCATCCGCACCACGAGGAAGAGGTAGTCGCCGAGATCCTCCAGCTTGGGGCGCTGCGTGGTATGCAGAATGTCTTCGAGTACCAGCGGATGGATGCCGAACTCTGAACCAATCCGGCCGACAGCTTCGGTATCATTCAGGCCGGTCACATTGATCCAGCTGACGGTGTTCGTTTCTTTCAGGGCAACGCATGCCTCTGTTGTGACATCCTGCTGCTCGGAAATGGTTTCCGCGTCGTAGTCGATAACGGTAATACGCAACGGTTCCGTTTTCTGCGTTCCTGTGTAGACCATGGTTCCGGGCGGTGTTCCCTGCTTGTCCGAAACCGAGATAAAGAGTCTTTTCAATTGGCGATCTGCAACCTTGAATAATTTATTCATATTTCGACCTTTTCGAGAATTCGTCACGATCTAACACCCCTTGCCAATCCGGTTGCAAGCGCCATTCGGCGGTTATTCCTCTGTGGATAGACTGTAAGTTTCCATATCCTCCATATCCGAGATATGGAGAATAGATTAGTCAGATCCATATAGATTTGATAAATTGGGTGGATTGCATACCAAAAAACGAGTGTTGGCTATGTGGAAGCTTGTTTAATTCGATGATCCTCCAACGTTGGCGTTGATCATTGTCGCATACTTGAGCGACATGATGCTGATGCATCCAAAGATTCGCTGGCTAATGACATCCTTCTGCTGCCGGAACAATTCTGATCTTGATCAGATTCGCAACCAAACATGATCGGAGATAAACAGTGAAAAAAAATTCAAGTTCGACAATTAATCGAGTGGCTTTTGTGGGAAATTATCTACCACGGAAGTGTGGCATTGCCACCTTTACTACCGACTTGTGCGAGGCGGTCGCAACAGCATACGCCGATACGATCACCTGCTTGGCCCTACCGGTTAACGACACCGAGACGGGCTACAGCTATCCGCCGCGTGTGCGATTCGAATTGTCGGAAAAGGATATTGAATCCTATCGCCGTGCCGCGGATTTCCTCAACATCAACAACGTGGATGTGGTCTGCCTTCAGCATGAGTATGGTATCTACGGTGGCGCCGCTGGCAGTCATATTCTAACACTTTTGCGTGAGTTGCGTATGCCAGTCGTCACAACACTACATACCATTTTGGAAAAACCGCTACCGGAACAGCTACAAGTACTCAAAGAAGTGGCGGCGCTCTCCGACCGGCTCGTCACCATGAGCCGACGCGGCGTGGAGTTTCTGAAGGACATTTACGGCGTGCCACCGGAAAAAATCGACTTCATTCACCACGGCGTGCCAGATGTTCCGTTTGCCGACCCCAACTTTCATAAGGATCTGTTTGGGGTGGAAGGAAAAAAGGTGCTGTTAAGCTTTGGACTGCTCTCTGCCAGCAAAGGAATCGAAACCGTGATTTCAGCCCTGCCAGCGATTGTTGCCCGCCATCCAGAGGTCGTGTATATTGTTGTCGGCGCGACCCATCCCAACGTACTGAAGAATGAGGGTGAGCAGTATCGATTGTCGCTGCAACGTCTCGCTCAAAAGCTGGGTGTGGCCGGTAACGTGATTTTCCATAACAGCTTCGTTACCATCGAGGAACTGATTGAATTTATCAACGCGGCAGATATCTACATCACGCCCTACCTCAATGCGGCGCAGATCACTTCCGGCACACTGGCCTACACGATCGGTGCCGGCAAGGCCGTCGTTTCGACACCCTACTGGCACGCAGAGGAGCTGCTCGCCGACGGGCGCGGTGCGCTATTTCCATTCCGAGATTCTGCCGCATTGGCCGAACAGGTACTTGATCTGCTCGACCACGAATCCAAACGCCATGCCATGCGCAAGAAAGCCTACCTGTTCGGTCGGGAAATGATCTGGCCCAAGGTCGCCCAGCAATATATGGAGAGCTTTGAGCAGGCTCGCAGCCAGCACCTTCTCACCGCTTCATCCAGCTATGCCGTCAAACCGCTAAACCAGCGTCCGGCCGACCTGCCAATGCTTAAGCTGAATCATTTGCGTCGCTTAACGGATGACACTGGCATGATCCAGCACGCCAAATACATCGTACCCAATTATGCCGAAGGTTACTGCATTGACGACAATGCCCGTGCACTGATTGTCGGCATCATGCTGGCGGAACTTGAACTAGGCAACGGCCAGTCGTTAGAGTTGTCGTCGCGTTACCTCGCCTTTATCGCCTATGCCTTCAATCCAAAAACCGAACGCTTTCGTAATTTTATGGATTACCAACGCAATTGGCTGGAAACGAGCGGCTCGGACGACAGTCAGGGTCGTACGCTCTGGGCGCTGGGAACCGTAATGGGCCGTTCCACTCTCTCATCCTTGCGCGGCATCGCCAGTGGTCTCTTTGAACAGGCAATTCCCTCCATTCTTGCCATCAAAAGCCCGCGTGCCTGGGCCTTTGCCCTGATCGGCATTCACGAATATTTGCGGCGTTTCGAGGGCGACCGATTGGTGAACCAAATTCGTGATCAATTGGCAGACCGTCTGGTTGAATTGTATCACGCCAATCGCTCGGATGAATGGCGCTGGTTCGAAGATCGCCTAACCTATTGCAATGCCGTGCTGCCGCACGCCATGCTCATGTGCGGCCAATGGATCCCCAATTCCGACCTGACCGAGATCGGACTCGAGTCGCTTCATTGGTTAACCGACATGCAACGGTCCGACGATCATTTCTCGCCGATCGGCTCTAACGGCTTCTATGTAAAAGGGGGCGAGCGAGCCCGCTTCGATCAGCAACCGGTCGAGGCGCATGCCATGGCCTCCGCCTCTCTTGAAGCCTATCGCTGTACCGGCGATGTCTATTGGCTGAACGAGGCTCGCCGCACCTTCGATTGGTTCCTCGGCAACAACGACCTTGGCATTTCACTGTACGACCACACCTCTGGCGGATGCCGCGATGGTCTACACCCCGACCGACCCAATGAAAATCAAGGAGCGGAATCCACCCTCGCCTTTATCCAAACCCTGCTCGAACTGCGCCTGGCGGAAAATTCCATCCCAGACACCCACTAACCTAAGGAAATCCCGATGAAAATTGCCATGCTGGCTCCCATTGCCTGGCGCACCCCGCCACTTCATTATGGACCGTGGGAAAGCGTCGTCTCGCTTTTGACCGAGGGATTGGTTGCGCGCGGGATCGACGTCACTCTGTTTGCCACCGGCGATTCGGAAACCGGCGGGACGCTGCGCTCGGTCTGCGCGCAGGGCTATGAGGAGGACCGCAACATCATTCCCAAGGTATGGGAAGGCCTGCATATTTCCGAAGTGTTTGAGCACGCAGACGAATTCGATCTCATTCACAACCACTTCGATTTTCTGCCGCTTACCTATTCCGCCCTGGTTTCCACCCCAGTCATCACCACGATCCATGGTTTTTCCTCGCCCGGCATTTTGCCCGTTTATGAAAAATACAACCGGCGCACGGCATACGTCGCCATCAGCGATTCCGACCGTGCGGCTAAACTCGATTATATCGCCACCATCCATCATGGCATCGACCTTAAACACTTTGATTTTCGAGCACAACCCGACGACTATTTACTCTTCTTTGGCCGCATCCATCCCGAAAAAGGAGCCAAGGAAGCCATTGCCATTGCACGCGCCTGCCAGAAGCCGCTCATTCTTGCAGGAATTATTCAGGACGATGCCTACTTCAAACAATACGTCGAATCCGAACTGAAAGAGGGCCAAGTGGACTATGTGGGCAACGTAGGGCCTGTGCGCCGCAACCAGCTGCTCGGTGGTGCCTCCGCGTTGCTGCATCCGATTTCGTTCAACGAACCCTTCGGCCTTTCTATCATCGAAGCGATGGCCTGCGGCACGCCGACCATTGCCTTCAATCGGGGCAGCATGCCGGAGTTGATCGAACATGGGCAAAACGGTTTTTTGGTGAACACGAGCGCCGAAGCCGTCGAATGCGTTGCGCAGATTGCAACCATTGACCGGACTCAGTGCCGCCAAACGGTGGAGGAACGCTTCACCGCCGATCGCATGGCTGAACAATATATCGACGTGTACAAACAGATCCTCAAAATGGAAATGTAGAATGAAAACAACACAGAATGCCACCCTGGTTCAACGCTGCAAAAAGAACCCGATTCTAACGCGGGACGATGTGCCGTATCCCGTCGGCACCGTCCACAATGCCGGCATCGTCAAGCACGACGACCGCTACATCATGCTGTTTCGGTCACATATTCACAACGGCCGTTCCATCATCGGCAAAGCGGAAAGTCGAGATGGCTTTGAGTTCACGGTTGATCCCGCGCCCTTTCTCACGCCGGCGACCGAAGGCGTGTTTGCCGAATACGAGGCATTCGGAGTCGAGGATCTGCGTATCACGCCGATCGAGGGCGAATATTTACTGACCTACAGCGCCTATTCCCGCTATGGGGTCCGCATCGCTCTGGCCCGAACAAAAGATTTCACCTCCATCGAACGCGTGGCACTGATCACTCAGGCCGACCTACGCAACGTCGTCATCTTTCCTGAAAAAATTGGGGGCCGCTATGTGAGACTGGATCGTCCTCATTCCGAAATCATGCCGTGGTCGATCTGGATTTCGTATTCCCCCGACCTTGTGCACTGGGGCGACTCGCGAATGCTCATCAAGCCGGAGCAATATCATTGGGACGAAATGAAGGTAGGCCCCGGTGCGCCGCCATTCAAAACCGACTCAGGCTGGCTGAGCATCTATCACGGTGTGTTTAAAACCATGTCCGGTGTCGTTTATCGCCTTGGCGTGGCGCTGCACGATCTCGAAGATCCTGCCAAACTGATCGGAGTGGCTGACCGCTGGATTTTACAACCCGAAGATCCATGGGAAATCAGCGGCTATGTGCCCAATGTGGTCTTTACCTGCGGGGCGGTGCCCGAAGATGACGGCACGGTGAAAATTTACTGGGGCGGCGCGGATACCGTTATGTGCGTGGGCACGGCGATCATTGCCGAGCTCGTTCAACTCTGTCTCGACGACCCGCGTGAACCCTGTTAAGGAGGAGCTGCCATGAACCCGAAAGTAAAACGCAAAAGCGAACGCATCCTCGGCGACCCCAGACGGGTCATCGCCCGTCCGAATCTGCCGGGCAGTCCCGAGCGCATTGAACGAATCATGCAGCGCGTCATTGCGCTGCCCGAAGAAACCGCCGCCGCCCTGCTGGAGCAGGTGATGCTCGACTTCGCCGGCCGCCACCGCGACATCGACCATATCTTCATGAGCCACCTCAAGGCAGTAAAGGACCACTTGCCCCGCGGCACCCTCCTCAGCGGAACCCAGCACAAGCTGCTCGGGGCCTATTTCACCATGGAATATTCCATCGAATCGGCTGCGCTGTTCAATCCCTCGATCGTTCCGCATCCCGACCAAAGCGGGCTGAATGCGGGAGAGTTGCGCTTCATTCTGAGCCTGCGCGCCACCGGCGAAGGGCATATTTCTTCGATCGTGTTCCGCAGCGGCATTCTCAACGCCGAAAACCTGCTGGCCTTCGATCCCATCAGCGACTATGTCGAAACGCCCGCGCTGCATCTGGATGCCGATTACGACCGCCATCTCTTCGAGCTCAAGCTCAACGAAATGGAAGCCTGCAACGAAACGACCGCCTGGGTGCTCGACCAGCTGCCGGACAACTTCACCTATGCCGAATTGGAGGAAACCGTGGCCGATTTCCGGGAGGAACACTGCCCCTGCGGCGCGCAGCAGAACGAGGCGCTGGAGCTGATCGACTGGCTGGCCCACTCCAACTATGAAACCACGTTTCGTGCCGAATTCCCGCTCTCCGAACGCGTCATCTTCCCCGTCTCGAAAAATGAAAGCAGCGGCATCGAGGATGCCCGCTTTGTGCGTTTTACCGATGACGATGGCGAGGTCACCTATTATGCGACCTACACCGCCTACAACGGCTTCAGTATTCTGCCGCAGCTGATCGAAACCAAGGATTTCGTCACCTTCAACGTTATCACACTCAACGGGCGGGCCGTGCATAACAAGGGGATGGCGCTATTTCCGCACAAGATCAACGGGCGCTACGTCATGCTCTCGCGCCAGGACGGCGAAAACAACCACATCATGTTTTCCGACCACCTGCATTTCTGGCAGGAGTCCGCAATCATCCAAGAGCCGGAACGCCCCTGGGAATTCATCCAGGTGGGCAACTGCGGCTCGCCGCTGGAAACCGAAGCCGGCTGGCTGGTGCTCACCCACGGGGTCGGCCCCATGCGCCAATACTGCATCGGCGCAATGCTGCTCGACCTTGAAAACCCGGCCAAGGTCATTGCCCGGCTCGAGGAGCCGCTGCTAACCCCGCACGAGCAGGAGCGCGAGGGCTATGTCCCCAACGTGGTCTACAGCTGCGGCGCGATCATCCACAACAACGAACTGGTCATCCCCTACGCGATGTCGGACGTCCATTCCGGCATCGCCACCGTCGCCGTCGATGAGCTGATCGGTAGCATGCAACCTCTCGCATAAGCGATTCCCTGTTTTTGCTACCACACCGGATTAAAGGCAAACCATTGGTCGGGATGGTTCCCAATGACCTCTTCCAGGACGGAGCGGATACGTCCCTGGATGTCGTCGATGGATCGGAATTGATCAGGGATGATGGGCGGATAGAGGCAAAACCGGAACGTCTCATCCGGTTCGCGCAGAATGAACGCCGGAAGGATCGGTGCACCGGTGCGGGCTGCGAGCACCGCGGGGCCCCGGGGCAGTCGCGCAGGCTTGCCGAAGAACGATGTTCGCCGCTGTTTGGCGGAAAAATCCAGGTCGCCCAGGAGCACGACGAGTTCGCCGCGTTTCAGGCAGGCGGACATGAAGCTTGCGCCTCCGCCCATTGGCAGGACGCTGATTCCCCGGTTCGCACGTCGAGACTCAAACAAGGCATCAAGCCGGGCGGAAGGCTGCGGGCGGACCACGGCGTTTATCCGGCATCCATACCGCTCCAATACATTTGCGCCCAGCTCCCAGCTGCCGAGATGGGCGGACAGGCCGATAATGCCCCTTTCCATGCTGCGGCACTGTTCGAGATACTCGATGTGCTCCACCTTTACCAATTGGTCCAGCGCCGCGGGAGACAGTCGGCCGAGTTGAAAGAAGTCGACCACGTACTTGCCGAAATTGTCAAAAGTGCTGCGCGCCATCTGCGCAAGCTCGCTGTCAGACATGGCGAGCCCCCGAGCTTCGAAAACAATACGAAGGTTCGCCGCCACGGCCCGGCGAATTACGTGGCGGTTGCGGTAGGCCCCGGCGGAGGCGGCTTTCGCTGCCGCGTACGCAACCCGACGTGGCAACACTGCGGTCAGCAGGCTGACGGTGCGGTAGAATAGTAATAATCCATTCATGTGGATTCTTGTTCTGAAACGAGGTTGAGCACATGCCGGACAATCCGGTCGGCGGCGTCCGGACGGGCCAGCGCCAGTGCCTTGTCCCGCATCATTATTAGAAGTTTCCGGTTGTTCAGCAGGGTCGTGACGCTGCGGTTCACATCGTATTCGTTTCTGACATGCAGCGCGGCGCCATGGTGCACCAGGACTTCGGCGTTGCCCTTTTCTTGACCCGGCAGGGGACGCACAAGAAGGAGTGGAACACCGGCACAGATGGCCTCCGCCAACGTCACGCCCCCGGGTTTGGTGATCATGAGATCCGATCGGTGCATCAGTTCAACCGCATTGCGGACATAGCCCCTGATCCGAATTCGATGCTGAAAGCTCTGCCGGCACCGCATGAGGCGCTTCCGCAGGTGCCGGTTTGTGCCGCACACCACATCGATTGTGAAGTCGTTGGGGCAGCGATCGAGTCTTTTTATCGTTCGGCAGCGAATACCCAGTGCCCGTCCGCCCCCCATCACGAGTACACGTCCTTTTTCGAGGGGCCCGCCGAGAGCGGCCGTTGCCGGAACCGGGATGCCGAAGACGCAAATCCGGCTCTCATTGACGCCCAGCCATATGAGCCGGGCGGCCGCGGAATCCGTCGGCACGACATACCGAGGGTTAGTGCCGTTGTTCATGACCCAGAAGCGGTGCGGCACGAAGTCGGTGGTCACGCCAAGCAACGGGATCCGGCTGGCTTGGCGGGCGGCAAACGAGGCGATCACGGCAAAGGGATAGGCCTGCGTGCAAACGACCGCATCCGGATTGAACTCCGCCATCAGCCGTTGGAGCGACTCGCTCTTGCCCTTCTGCACGAGTTGCCGCAGCCTCCGCGTCAGACGCTCGACCCAGAAGTTGTCGTAGAGCGCCTCCCACAGCTCCGGCGTCCGCCGGATGGTGGTCATGTACATGCGTTCGATGATTTTCCCCCACTTGGGATGCAGGTGGGCCAGCAGATCAACGCACCGCGTTTCGACATCCGGACACTGTTTGCGGAAAGCCGTCTCAAGGTAGCGGGCCGCCGTATGATGGCCGCTGTTGCGGACGATGTAGAGAATCAGTACCCGTGTCATGCCGTACTCCCTTGAGTTTTTCTCTGAACCGACGCACTCAACCGGTCATATATGAAGCATAGACTTCGGCTTCCGGAATCGGAAGTGCGAAATTCGGAGCCTGCCATCTGCCGCAATCTTACCACTTCCCCCTCACGCCTGAAGCGTTTGCCGCCGATAACATAGCGATGCCTCTTGTTTTCGAGCCGATCCAGAAACGGTCCGTCGCCATCCAGACTATCCATCATCACGAGCACGCGTGAGCGCTATTGCAGTGGCGTAACCACTCGGTCGAGTACATCGTCTAACGACGGATCCAGCGCACGCCGTTCTCCCTCGCCTTCTGCGCAAAGATGCCGAACCGCAATCATCGGCCCAAGCATCCATGCGCCCCACATTAATCCGTTGCCTTTGTCGGTAATGTATTTGGTTCCTTCGCGTCGCGGGGAGCCTTCGAGCAGGCTTTCATCACCGAACAGCGGAATAAATCCATGAGGGAGTTGAATATCTTCCGGCTCAACTCGCGTTAGAATCTTTCGAGTGCTATGGGCAATAATCTGATGCATGCCCCCGAGAACCGCTCCCTTGCCAAACCGTTCGAGATCTTCGCAGAATACTTTTTCACCGGGCAAATGATCGATCCCCATATCTCGAAGCAGAGCGTCATCCTGCCGGATCATCAATGATCAGTTCTCTTGAATGGATTTTATGTGGTTTTTGCTTCGATGAATCTTTTTTGTTTGGCACCTTCGTTACCCGCAGTTGTGGTTTTTGGTACCCGAATTTTAGCATCTGCTTTGGCAGGAGTTCAAGACCAAGCCCGAACTGCGTCCGGCAAAGGTTTATCCGCGCATCAAGGGCGGCCACATTGCCGAATGGCTGCGCGCTTGCAAAGGCGAGGGGCCGAAGCCCGGTTCCAACTTCGACTATGCCGGGCAGCTGACCGAAATGATTGCTCTCGGCACGCTGGTGATCCGTACCGGCAAGGGGCTGGGATACGATACCCGCAAAATGAGGATCAAAGGCAACCCGGCGGCGAGCAAGCTGATCAAGGTGGGTGCCCGGAAAGGTTTCCAGGTCAAGGATCTGAAAGTTTAAGCCTGTTGTCCGTCCGTGCCTTGTGGGGCACAAGGCCTTCATTGTGTGTGGTGTTTGTGTGCGCTTTTGTAGGCCGTGTTCCCGCTATGTAGTGTTCTCGGAGCGCAGCGGCGAGAATGCCCTAAGGAGCCCCTCTCCGCTACGCTTCGAGAGGACTACAAAGGCTAGGATTCTACGCGCGATTTCCTTTTTGAGGGAAATTGAGATAACCGTCAAACTCGGCCTAATTTTGTGCGCAAATGCCGGCGGTTTTTTGCGCAAAGCAAATCTTCTTTTTTCAAAGCGACCGTCTACTATTCCCAACATACCGTGAGAAGAGGTTCACTCTCGACGCATGGATAACGTGTTTAAACTCAAAGCATGGAGGAGTAGGAAAATGAAAAAAATATTAGCCATAATTACAACGGTTGCCTTGTCAACCACACTAGCCAGTGCAGAGCTGGTGGGTTCGTTGCAGCTCGATACCAACAATGATACTAACGGTGTTGACCGTTTGGCGGGGTTTGTGACCCGCACAGGTAATGGCAATACGGATACCCGGGGTACGGTGCAGCGGAAAAACTGCTCTTTCGCTCTAACTTTCTGGATGCGGCGCAACTGGCCGGTATCGTGATGGCCATGGACGGTGTGGATGAAACCCGTGTCGGTGCCATGGGGGGAAGTCAGGGCGGGGCACTGGCGCTGGCCGGTGCTGCTCTTGAACCGCGCATTGCGCGCGTTGTTTCGCTTCATCCTTTTCTTTGCGATTATAAACGGGTTTGGGAGATGGACCTCGCGGTCGATGCCTACAGCGAGCTGAAGGATTTTTTCCGCAAGTTTGATCCGCAGCATAAACGTGAAGATGAGATTTTTAAGAAGCTGGGTTATATCGATGTTCAGCATCATGCGGCCTCGATTGCCGCGGACGTTCTTTTCGGGGCCACGCTGTCCGATACCATCTGTCCTCCGTCCACCCAGTTTGCGGCCTATAATAAAATCAGGGCTGAAAAGTCGATCGAGGTTTATCCGGATTTCGGACACGAACCGCCTCCCGGCTTCTGGGATAGCACTTTTAACTTTATGATGGGGTTATGATGAAAACCGTTTCCGTTGCTTTCTGTCTTCTATGCTTATGTGCTTTGGCATCGGCCGAAACTTCCAAGGTCTGGAAAGAGTGGGTTTCTGGAAAGCCGGTGATTCCCGATTATTCATGGGCGGGCTACAAGTATGGGACGGAAGCCATTCCGGAGGTGAGCTGGAAGGTCTTTAATGTTGTCGACTACGGTGCGGTTGCGAACGATGGGAAATCAGACTACGACGCGATTCAGAAAACCATAAAAGCCGCAGAAGCGAATGGTTCAGGCATCGTCTTTTTCCCGGTCGGAAAATTCCTGGTAGCTGAACAGGAAGGCCGTACGGAATCCATTAAAATTCATGGAGCAAATATTGTTTTGCGCGGAAGCGGGAGCGGAACCGGTGGTACAGAAATTCATCAGAAGCATCACTATGTGCCTGAAGACACGACGAAGAAGTGGACGACGCCCCCGGTATTCAGTTTTGAAACGTCCGGCAGCGGAGCCTATCACTTTAGACTTCGGGAGTCGTTTGTTCCGGTAACCACGGTAGCCGGAGCTGAAAAAAATGGAACGTTCAGAATTGATGTGGCAGATGCGTCGAAGTTTAAGATGGGTCAAACCATCATGCTGCATATGCAGAACTCGGCGGCCAACAACGATTTCCTGAAGGGGCTGACGCCGCGCGATATCTGCCACGAAATTATAGACAACGGTGTGTCGGTGGCAGAAAAGCATACGGTGGTTAAGGTGGAGGGCCATACGCTCGTTCTGCAGGAGCCGTTGCATACGGATATAGATCCGGGGCATGGATGGAAGGTATATGACTATCCAACCACCGAAGGATGGGGCGTTGAGGATATCCATTTCAGCGGAAACAGTCCGACCCCGTTTGTGCATCATAAAGATTATATTCACGACAGCGGGTATTTTGCGGTCGAAATGGTGCAGGGCAAAAACGGGTGGATCCGCCGTTGCCGGTTTACGAATCTGTCGCACGCCTGTTTTGCCACCGGCTGTATGGCCACATCGTTCTTGATGAATACGGTGGATGGGCATCAGGGGCACGGAAATTTTAATACCAAGTGGGGCTACGGAAACCTGATCGGTCTTTGTCAGGATTTGAGCGATATCGGTTCTTTTCACGGTTGCGGGATTTCGCATGAGCATGTCGGAGGGGTGATCTGGCGGTATGAATCGGTCGGGGAAACGAAACAGACCCCGCGCTGCGGCGGTCCGGATTTTCATGCCCAGTTTCCATACTGTTCATTGTGGGATGCCAGTGTGGCCAATCTGCGAAACAATGGCGGTGCTTCCTTTCTGCAGCCTAATCATCTGGTCGATCTGACCTTCTGGAACTTTGAGCAAATTGGCGAAAAGATTCATCACGACTACTGGAACATGCCGAAAACCGCGGAAGAGAAGAAGAATATGTATTTCGGCAAAACCAAGATCGTTTATCCAAACTACATTGGCTTTCATGGTGTGATGTCGACTTTCAATGAAGATCATCTGGGGATTGTTGAGTCGTACGGCACTCCGGTTGAACCGGAATCGCTTTATGAAGCGCAACTGGCGCAGCGGTTGGGTGGTGCGCCGGCCTGGGTGGCGGATGCAAAAGCAGCGTGGAAAAAAGTTAAAGCAATACATCGGGAGGCAGGACAATGAAACGGTTTTTAGAAGGGTTGATGCTGGCGGGACTGTTTGTTTGTGTAGCACAGGGGGGCGGACGGCCGCTTCCCGCTGGTTCACCGAATGTGCTGGTCTTTATTCTAGACGACGCCGGATGGAAAGATGTCGGCTATATGGGCGGCGACATAGCGACTCCCGAAATCGATAAGATTGCGGGGCAGGGCGTCCGCCTGAATAAGTTTTATACCTATTCCACTTGCACGCCGACGCGTGCGGCCTTTTTTACCGGGGAAGCGCCGAGCCGTTCGGGTATTGTGTATCCGATTCAGCATGATGACCACTACGGCATTCCGGCTGAAAAAGAGACACTGCCGGAAGTGTTCCGCAAGAATGGATATAAAACGGCGCTGATCGGAAAGTGGCATCTGGGCGTGCAATCGGAACTGGCGCCGTGTGCACATGGTTTTGAAATGCACTACGGGATGCGCGGCGGCTGGTTCGACCAGTATACACGCGAAAATCCGGTAACGGGTTATGACTGGTGGCGCAATGACAACGTGGCGGAAAGGGAAGAGGGCCATACGACCGATCTTTTGACCGCTGAAGCAATCCGCTATTTGAAGAATGCCGAAGAAGCCCCGTTCTTCCTTTGCGTGAGCTATACTGCGCCGCATGTGCCGATCCAGGTCGATCCGAAATGGACCGCGCCCTATGAGGGCAAATTCGACACGAAAACCCGCGTGGGCTATGCCGGTATGATGGCGCAGCTGGATGATTCCATCGGTCAGATTTTCCAGACCCTGGAAAAACAGGAATTCCTCGAAAATACCCTGGTGGTATTCTTCAGCGACAACGGGCCGTCAGCGCCGGGTAAGAAATGGTATATTCCGGAAGAAGCCTTCAATATCAATTTTTACGGCAACGACGGCGTCTATGGTGATGTCGGCCCGTTGCGCGGCTGGAAGGCATCGCCCTACGACGGCGGAGTATGTACGCCGGCTTTCGTCTATTGGAAAGGGAAACTTACTTCCAATGATTGGAATAAACCGGTGATCGTTCAGGATCTGTACCATACGATTCTGGGGCTGGTGAAACTGGAAAATCCGTCTGACGGACGAAACTTTTTCGATGATTCTGAGCCGGAAACCTTTTACTGGCGGACGCCGAAAAACCTGGCGCTGCGTTCGGGGGATTGGAAGTTGCTGCTCAGCAACGCCTCGCCGTTTGATGCCGACCTGAACCTGGAGCTCTACAACCTTGGGAAGGATGTCGGGGAAGAGCACAACTGCGTGAAATCGCATCCGGAAAAAGCGCAGGAGCTGTTGGTGAAGATGCAGAGCGAATTTAAGAAAGATGCTAAGCCGCATGTGAATCAAAAGTTGCTGGAACAGGAAGGTAAATAATGAAGCGAATCGTATGCAGTATATGGGTTATGCTTGGCGCCGTCTGTTTTGCTGAAGAACAGATTGCACCGTCTTCTTATACGTCCAGCCTTTGGAAACAATATCACGAAGCAAAGCTGAATGGTGGTGAACCGGAGCTGGCTGATTTTTCCTATGTCGGTTATCGACATGGCGCGGAACCGATTCCGACCGTCGAGTGGAAGGTGTTCAACGTGATGCGCGCCGGGGCGAAACCGAATGATAGCAAGTCCGATCGCAAGGCTTTCCTGCTGGCCATTGAGGCGGCAGAAAAGCATGGGTCGGGCATCATCTATTTTCCTGCCGGACGGTATCTGCTTAACGAGCAGGACGATCCGCACAATGAGCCAATTGTGATCAATGGCAGCAAAATCGTACTCCGCGGTGCTGGTTGCGGGGAGGGCGGTACGGAACTTTTTTTTGACCGCCACATGGATCCGGTGCATCCGGACAAGCTGTGGACGTGTCCCTATATCATCCAGTTTAAAGGTGAAAAGCCGGCCGGGACAAAGGCAAAGGTTGTTGCCGATGCCCGGCGCGAAACATTTGCGGTTGAGGTGTCGGACGCATCGGCGTTCAAGGCCGGGGGCTGGATTGAACTCAGCATGACCGATACATCGCCTGCAGGGGTTGCCGCCGCCGTTGCGCCGTATCCGGTTCAACCGGCCTGGAAAACGATCATCAACAGGGGATTTGTCATCGATGAGCTGCATCAGGTTGCGGCGGTTGACGGGAACGTAATCACCTTCAACGAGCCGATCCATATCGACGTGAATGCCGTCAAAAAATGGACCGTGCAGAAGTGGGCCCCGCTGGAGGAAGTGGGCGTGGAGGACATTGCCTTTGTCGGCAATTGGCACGAGAAGTTTGTGCACCATAAGAATGCGATCCATGACGGCGGCTGGAGTATTGTACAGCTGTCACGCTGTGTGAACAGCTGGGCACGCAACTGCCGCTTTATTGATGTGAACCGGGTAGTGGCTGTCGGCGGTTCCGCTGCGGTGACGGTTGAAGATCTGTCGCTTGAAGGAAACCGCGGTCACAATGCGGTTTCACTGCACGGTACGTCGCACTGCCTGATTCGCCGGATCAACGACACGGCCAGCCATTGGCATGCCGGCGGAGTTGCGGGAGCGTGTTCCGGTAACGTATTCCAGCATTGCGCCTATCCAGAAGACACCTGCTATGAGGCCCACGCCTCGCAGCCGCGCTGGACGCTGTTCGATAACGTGACCGGCGGCTGGATGTATGGTCGCTGGGGCGGGGCGGAGCAGAATCAGCCGAACCACCTGCACGGGCTGGTCTTCTGGAACTATGAAAAGATCGGACTGGGTGAACCCGGTGCATTCCACTTTATGCGGTCGGACAGCAAATATGGTCGCACCATCATGCCTTGCGTCATCGGCTTTCATGGCGTTCCGCAGGCCTGGGCGGAAGAGGAGATCAAGGTGCTTGAATCAAACGGCGCACCGGTCTGGCCGGATTCGCTCTACGACGCGCAGTTTGAATTGAGGATGACGAAATAATGAAGCGTTTATTCCAATCATTGAAACTGCTGCTGTGCCTGAGCTTTTGCTGCATGGCCGGGCAGCCTAATGTGCTGATGATCAGCATCGATGACCTGAACGACTGGATCGGCTGCATGCAGGGGCATCCAAACACGAAGACCCCGAATATTGACCGGCTGGCGGAACGTGGAGTGGTTTTTGATAATGCGCACTGTCCGGCACCGTTGTGCGGGCCGTCGCGCGCCGCCATCATGAGCGGCCTGACTCCGGCCACGACAGGCATCTATGCGCATATTCATGATGAAGATCTGAAGCAGTCGGCGGCATCGCAGTCGGTATTCCTTCCGAAATGGTTTGCCGACCATGGCTACCGCACCATGGGGCGGGGAAAGATATTTCATGAAAACGCGCCGGAGGGTCAGTTTCATGAACTGGTCGGTCGGGAAAGCCCCCGCTTCGGTCCCAAGGCTCCGAAGCATTTTAAATGGGAGCAGCCCAGGACCAGCACGGACTGGGGAGCGTTCCCGGAAAGCGATGAACTGATGCCGGATTACCAGACGGCTGCGTGGGCGGCGGAACGGTTGGCAAAGCCGTATGAGCAGCCTTTCTTCCTGGCCGTTGGCTTTGTTCGTCCGCACGTGCCGTGGTATGTTCCGCAGAAATGGTTTGATCTGCATCCGGTTGAATCAATCCAGTTGCCGCCATACAAAGCTGGTGACCAGGATGATGTCCCGGAAATTGCACGTCGGATCATGGAGCTGCCACAGATGCCGACAACCGAGTGGGCGCTTGAAAACGGCGAGTGGAAAAATATTGTGCAGGGCTATCTCGCCAGTATTTCATTTGTGGACCACTGCGTGGGGATGGTGCTCGATGCGTTGGAAGAGAGCGGTCATGCAGAGAACACGATCGTAGTTCTTTGGTCGGATCACGGCTACCACCTGGGCGAGAAAAACCGCTTTGCCAAACAGTCGCTTTGGCAACGGGCCACACGCGTCCCGTTCATTATTTCTGCACCGGGATTTTCTGAAGGAAAGCACTCCGCGCGGACGGTATCGTTGATGGATCTGTATCCAACCCTCCTGGATGTTTGCGGTCTGCCTGCCAATAAAAAAAACGAGGGCAAAAGCTTGGTGACGCTGTTGCGCAATCCGGATGCCCGGTGGGATCGCCCGGCCATTATTACCTACGGCGAAAACAACCATGCCGTCGTTACGGAGGACTATCGCTACATCCGGTACGAGGACGGCAGCGAAGAGTTTTATGACCTGAACAAGGATCGCAATGAGTGGCACAACCAGTCTGCAAACCCTGAATATGAAAAGGTAAAAAAGCAGCTGCGCAAAAAACTGCCGAAAACCAATACGCCCTGGTCGCCCTGGACCTTCGTTCCCTGCAACGATTATTTCCGGGAAAAGACCAAAGCCGGATACAAGGGCGATAAGCTGGAGGGCTGATGATGAAATGGTTGGTGATGCTGTTACTCCTGGTCGGCGCAGCTTCCGCTGCAGAGTGGATCGAGGTGTTTCATGACCCGTGTTCCAATGATTGGAAACAAAACTGGTTCCTAGAGGGGAATAAGGCGTGGGTCACCAACGGGGCCGATGGAATGACCTATTCGGCCGGCCCCGTGCTGAAGGAAAACGCCAGTCATGCCGTGCTCTGGACCAAGCAGAGCTTTGAGGGCGACCTGAAGATTGAATATGACTACACCCGCATCGATACCAACATGGCGGCGGGGGTCAATATTCTCTACATTGAAGCGACCGGACTGGGAACCGAAGAATGGCCGACGGATATTTTCCAGTCCTCGGGAAAGCGCAGGGAACCGTGGATGAAATATTATTTTCTCTACATGCACTCGTTGCATATTTCCTATGCCTCGGACGGTCGCTATGTTTCAGCTCGCCGCTATCCGGCAAAGGATACCACGACCTTCAATAAGGCCACACAGTTTGAGCCGAAGTATGCCGATCTTGATCTTTTTCAGCCTGGCGAAACCTGGCATATCACGGCCGTTAAGGATGGTGATCTGTTGCGTTTTACCGGGGAGCATAACGGCAGGACGCATGCATTTGAATGGAATCTGACCCAGTTCCCTGAAGTTACCGAAGGACGTATCGGTTTACGCCACATGTGGACCCGTTGCAGCCGGTATAAAAATATCCGAATTTTTACGCGGAAATAAGCGTTCCTTGCAGGGGGGCTGTGCGTGAATGTAGGTGCAGGGGCTCCAATATTTCCGTATTTCAGAGTCGATATTTCCGCAGAATTATTGTGCGTAAATCCCTGCCGATTAATGCGCAAAGGAGTTCTTCAGCTAGACCGATTCTTCTCCTATAACGATTAAATCGTTAACAACAAAAAAGGAGCATGAACATGAAAAGACACATGAAATCAGTATTGGGCGTAATGGCCTGTCTGACGGCAGTCGTAACGCAGGCGGCTTTGGTTCCGCCTTCCGGTCTATCTTCGTTTGCGGACTGGAATTTCGACAACACCGGAGTTGGCGGTGTGGATTCTGCTACGACAGGAACCGATTGGGCGACAAAAACGCCAGCGACGGCCTCACCGGCGTTCACGATCGTGACTATCGGATCCGATGCTGCGTCGGAGTTTGATGTTAATGAAGGAAAAAGTCGCTTACAGGTGATTGGCAGATCAGATGGAGTTACTGACGGTACTACGGATGGCTATTTGTCATTCGGGAGCAGTTCCAAGGGATTTGTGTCGGCTCAGGTTGGTGTGAATTCAGGAACCTCGTTTACATCAGGGATGATTTCTCTTGTAAATGTTAGCGGAACAACCATTACGCCCCTACTTCAATTCGTACTCAACGGTAAGCAAGATAATGCCGGAAATACTATTGTGACAGGGGACGGTTCGACGCTTTATGCCGGGTTGTGGGAGGATGTATTCAATACTGTTCAGTTTAGCTGGGAGGATGGCGTTGGTAGTGTTTTTGTTGATACAACCGGGAATGGTGCTAACGGTGGAGAGACTACGGTGAGCAATGCATCTTTCTTATCAGCTCTCACTCCGAATGCCATATACTTCGAAGCAGGCGGTGGCACTGCAACCAATTCGCGTAGAATGTATCTCGATGAGCTTGCGGTACAGATGATTCCCGAACCCGCCACGCTGGGCTTGGTTGCGGTATTCGGCGGAGCGGTTCTCTTCATTCGCCGGTGTTTTATGATGTAGATTCGTTCGTCATCATCTCTTGAAAAAAATGAGGTTCTCCGGGCGGTCGTGGCATTAGTTCCATGACCGCCTTTTTTTGATATCAGGTGCGGAGGAAGTATAATTATTTCGTAAACGCCTCTTCTTTCACCCCGTAGTCAGCTCCGGCAAAGCCTGATAATTTGTCAGGCATGGATACGAATGAAAACAATGTGTCGGGGCGGGCTTCCTATACGGAGGAAGAACGCCGGGAACTGATCGAGGAGTTTAATTCAGCGGGGCTGACCCAGGCGGCGTTTTGCCGGGAATGGAGCATCAACCCGAAAACGCTGGCCCGTTGGCTGCGAATTGAACGTCAGGAATCTGAGGTTGCTTTTTGCGAGGTGGAAGTTCAGCCCGGACCTCCTGAGATAGATGAACTGAAGATCTTTCTGCCGAACGGGATTGAGGTTCAGCTTCCAATTCCGTCACTGAATGAACTCGGTATGGTTCTGCGGGAGGCTGCCGGATGTTTGGATTAAGTAATTCAATCCGGGTATTTCTGGCGGTTGAGCCGGTGGATCTGCGTAAGAGCTTCAACGGATTGCACTGTGTAGTGCAGGATAGGTTAAATGAAGATCCGTGTTCGGGCACATTGTTTGTGTTTACGAACCGACGGAAAAACCGGATCAAGACGCTGTACTGGGATGGTACCGGCATGTGGGTTGCTATCAAGCGGCTTGAAAAGGGCTGTTTCAGTTGGCCTCAAGGCGTTGGCGCAGATGAAAAGCTTAGTCTTGCTCCGGAAGCGCTGGCCCTGCTGCTCGATGGAGTTGATCTAAAACAAGGCTCGCTCAAACCTTGGTAACAGCGCCTATTTTTTTTGCATTTTCCATTAGGGTGGTGCCGCATTTTCAACCTTTTTTGGTATAATGTACGGCATGAATTTTAACCGGGAAAATTTTGATCTGATGGTAAAGGAGCGGACGTCTCTGAATGCCGAAAACACTCAGCTCAAAACCGAAGTTAAACTGCTTAATGAGAAAGTTCAGTATCTGCTGAAAAAACTGTTCGGGCGCAGTTCCGAAAAGTTAAGCCCGGATCAGATGGAACTACTGCTCGATGAACTGCAGGAAGCCCAAGAGGCTCTGGAAATAGCGGAAGAGGCCGAACAGGATGATTCAGAGCCGGTTGAGTCCCGTCGAGGAAAGCGCAAGCCGCTCAAGGAACGGGTCCCGGAAGACCTGCCGGTTGAGCAGGTGATCATCATTCCCGATGAGGTTCAGGGAAATCCTGGTCGCTATAAAAAAATCGGGGAGGAAAAAGTACGGGAGCTCGACGTTGTTCCGACCCGGTATTTTATCCGTGAAATCATTCGAGAAAAGTTTATTGAGATTGATAACCGTGAAGTGCCGCCGCTGATCGCACCAGCTCCGGCAAGACTGATTCCAAACAGCTATGCTTCTGCCGGTCTGCTCCTACAGATCATTCTGAGCAAATATTGCGACCATCTTCCGCTCTACCGTCAGGAACAGGTTTTAAAATACCGCCACGGCATCGAAATCAGCCGCAAAACCATGGGCAACTGGATGTATCTTATCGCCGACTGGTTAACGTTGATCTACGAAGCACTGAGAAATGAAATCCGGCAAAGTGAGTATATTCAGGCCGACGAAACTTTTATCAAATACCAAGACCCGAAAAAGGACCATTGTCCCAATGGATACCTATGGGCCTATCACAGTCCAGGCGTTGGAGTGCTCTTTGAATGGTTTCCGAGTCGTGCTGCATCATGTCTTGATTCGATGCTGACAGATTACGCCGGTCTTCTGCAAAGCGATGGATACGGTTCTTATCCGTCATGGCTGAACGACCCGGCTCATGAACAGGAAAAGGGAAATATTATTCATGCCTGCTGCTGGGCACATGCCCGGCGTAAATTTCATGAGGCCGGGGATTCAATCAGCCGGAAAATTATCAAACTCATTGCGAAGCTCTATCGCAACGAAACCACGTTGCGCAAACAACCGGAGCTCGACCGGGCAACCTATCGGCAGGAACACTCTGCTCCAGTGCTTAATGAAATAAAAACCATTCTGGATCGTGAACAGAAAAAACAACTGCCCAAAAGCAAGCTCGGAGAAGCTATCAGCTATACCCTCAAACGCTGGGACAGCCTGAACCTGTTTCTTGAGCACGGGAAGCTGGAAATCGACAATAACCTTGTCGAAAATGCCATCAGGCCCACGGCCATCGGCAAGAAAAACTTCCTCTTCTTCGGCAGCCCCCGATCCGGTCAGGATAGCGCCATCATATACAGTCTCATCGAAACCTGCCGAAAACTCGACATCAACCCCGCCGACTATTTGCGGGATGTGCTCGAAGCCCTTCCAACCATGGGACAGAACGAAGCTGCCAGCTGGACTCCGGCTCAATGGAACTCATCCCGCGCACAGTCAGCATAAATGCTGTCAAGTGGGTGAACGAACAGACGCATACATTATTTCACATATTGTTAAGTAATAATGCGCAAAGCATCTCTTTGCTTTTGCCTTTGTATCGGTGGCTTTATTTCTTAAATGGTAACGGTTTCCGGTCAGATCTGGACTTTACATCGGCAGGGGAAACAACATGAAATTGAATATTCGCATATTGACGGCTCTGGTTGCGGGAAGTGTATCTGTTGCCGGGACGGCGATTGTTGAATCTCATACCGATACCTTTTCCGGAGGCGGGGGTGGCAGTGCTGCTGGAGGGAAATATGAACGGGTTTCCAGAGACCAATCGTTGTTCACGCTTGAACGCGCAGAACTGGGTGACGGCACCTTGTATGATGATGCTGACGACGGTTGTGTCCGGCTGACACGGAATACGGATGACCGGGAAAAATATCGTTAAGGTTGCGCTCGGAACGGTTGAGCTTGACGATGTTGGTGCGCAGATACAGATCGATTCCGGGTATCGCCATTTGGCTAACCTGACTTCCCTGTGCGAATTTAAGCTGGACGATTATCAGCTGGATGGCGTTTGCAAGCGGATCTGCAGTTTCAAGAGCGATACCGTGCTGAACAACACCTCGCTGCCGCTCTCTACGGCTGATCATGAATCCGAGGGGGGCCGGAAACCTGGTATGACCGGAGTCCTTTCCTATATTGTTCAGCCTGATGACGTGGGCAAGGAGCTATCCCTTGAAATCTCCGTTTATGATTCCACCCCGGAAGGAAAGCGTACACTGCTGATTGAGTCCATCTCTTATCACGTAGCTGTTCCGCACAATGAAGCTCTGGGTCTGGTTTTGTGGTTTAGACTTAATATTGTTGCTGCTTTGTCTGCCTGTTCCCGTATCCGTGTTGATCTGTGTGCATGCGTGGTTATTTCCGTTTCCGGAGATTGGCATTAATGTAGCCGATGCAGAAAAGCGGCGGTAAAATGCGCAGTAATTTGTCCTGATTTGCGAAGATAAGTTCTTTATTCGCCGTGCGCAAATATTGGCATTTTATTGCGCAAAGCATCTCTTTATTTTTCACGGCTCTGTCCTACTATATGCATCATTCCGTAAGAAGGATTATATTCCACGTTCAGCTGGTTGCGGGGTAACTAAACACAAATCATGGAGGAAGTGATGAAAGATCGAGTGATAAGAAACATAGTATTATCAGCCGCTGTAACGGTTGCTGCCGGAACGGCATGGGGAGCGGAGCTTCTGATTAACCCTGCGATAGGCGATTTTGAGTATATCGACTTGGCGAATACGGTTGCTCCGACGAATGATCAGCTTATTGCTGACAGCGAGGCATGGTCGGGGGTTATTTCGAGTGCCGATGAACGATCGAAGGCGAGCTTTTCGACTACTGTGACTTCCGGTTCTTTCTCAGCCGCCTTAGGTGCTTTTGATGAAGGAGGTGAAGTCACGTTGACCTCAACTAATCTGGGAATAAGCCTTGTGGACGGCAATACGTATAAGTTCAGTATTGATATGCGGGTAGGGATCAGCGGAACCCATGGCGTGCTGCTGGAGGTATACCGCGCTTCTGATGATGCACTAATTGCCAGTGACACCCTCAGTATCAGCTCCAAAAATATCTGGTTCACCCAAACCACTGATTTCGTTGCCGGCGCGACGGACGCGGGACAGGATATTTATCTGAAGTTCACCCGTAACTATGACGACCACAACCGAAAAGTTATGGTGATTGACAACATTGTCCTGGAAGAAATCGGTTCTGCTTTCTCGGACGCAGCACGTGTGCTGGCATTTAATGTTGACGCTGAAATGTCGGATTTTGAGTATGTGCAGGATGGTATTGGAATGGATCTCAGCATTGTGTCGCTGGATGGTGCAAGCAACGGTGGATCAACCGATGGTTCGTTTGGTGGTTTTCCCGATCCAGTCGGAGCCAATACCAATACGCCCGCGGCCTACCCCTGGGCGGCTGATGGCGCAAACAGCCTGACTGCCGACATCACGATCACCAACACCTCAGCTCAAACGCTCAAACTTGAGGGTCTCTACTTTGATATTTACCGTAACAGCAGTACCTCGGTACGTGGTGTTTCTCTGGATTATATTGATGGAGATCTTGGTGCAACAGGAACGGTTTACGATGTCTTGCTGCAAACCACGGCTGCCGAAGGCCAGTGGAAAAATTATAGCTGGACCTTTGGAAAGGAAGGCTTCAGTGCAAACGACCAGAGTCAGGTCTTTACGGCATTAGGCGACCAACGCCTGGCTCCGGGAGAAACCGCATCGTTCCGTCTGGTTCTGGAAACCTCTACGGATGCCGCTACCGAGCCGGACATGGGGATGGTCGATAACATTGCTCTCATCGGCGATTTTATTGAAGACGGTGTAATTGTCGATTGGGGCAGTCCGGACATGTTTTTTGCAGATCAGGGTAATACCGATGTGAGGCTGCAGGAGGCCACGGTTACTTCAAACGGAACGTTGATCATCAATAACTATGTGCCCGCCAAACCGACGTTTGACAACACACTTGATGAAGGATTTTACCAGGATCAGCCTTTGTGGGCCATTTATCAGACCGGAAACGGTGGCGCACTGTCCGAGAGCACGGGATTCAGGTATATGAGATTGGCTGGTGGTAGTCCGACTGATGGGGCTCTTATTCTTAATGTCGAAACACCCACCAATGTAACGGATGTCTATCAGAGCAGCCTGCTCTACGTTAAATCAGAAGACTTCTATGATGAAATCGAAACGGGCGAAACGCTCACCAGCCTTTCCATGAACATTGCATCGATATCTGGCGATTCAGCAGCGGTTCGTTTTGCGGTGCAGAACGATGGCCAGTGGTATATCAGCTTTTCCAAGGCGATTGGTGTCGGCGAGTTTGTTCATAATTTTCCCGTGGCGGAAAATGCCTGGGCAGCTTTTACTCCGGCCACAAGTGGATCGACCTCCATGGCATCGGCTGGAGGACTTACTTTTGATGTGTCCGGGGTGATTTTCACCAATGTGGAAGCGGTGGGTTATTTCTTTGAAGGTGAAGATTTGGCGGAATCAGATAATACAGGATTCAAAGTGGAGGGATTTCGTGTGGAGATTGGGGCTGCACCCGCGCTTCCCTCGTCAGATGTACTTGCGTTTAACGTGGACAGCAATGCCTACGACTTTGAATATGTGAAAAGCGGGGTGGATATTTTGCTTAACGTGATCAATACACGCAGTTCGGGCACCTCCGATGGCTCGAAGGATGGTTCCTATGGTTCATTTTTCGATCCGGTCGGTGCCGATACCAACAGTGCCGCATATCCGTGGAGTGGCCGCGGTGACAATCTGCATATTGTTGAGATAACGGTGGCAAATGAGGCACCTAACTCTTCGCTGGATATGGATGGATTCTATTTCGATTATATTCGCCGCAATACCGGTGCGTTGCGCCGGGTAGAACTTGAATATATTGGCGGTGATCTTACCGGAGTTTCCAGCGGCCTGGTATACGGAGTTACTACATCAATTGATGAGTTTATACCCTATGATGAAACCAATGTGGTTGACGGTGTAACCAATGTTGTCCAGATACAGCCATGGGCTGACTTCGACTGGACCTTCGACAGTGAAGGCAGCACGCCGACCATAGCTTCGCCTACGTTCAACGCGCTGGTGGATACGACGCTATCCTATGGAGAATCGGCCACCTTCCGTTTCAGTCTGATTCCGGAAACGGATATTGTTACCGAGTATGGTCAGACTTGGGTCGACAACATTGCGTTCATCGGATCGCTGACACCGGCCGGCTTCGGGCATTGGGTTGACGGTTTTGGGCTTGATCCGGCTGATACTGATCCGGAACTGGATCCGGATAACGATGGCTACAGCAACTTCGATGAATATGTGCGTAATGGTAATCCGAACGATATCGGTAATACTGGAACCGGCACCGTTTTCGCTACGGATGGCAGTGGCTTCATCTATCCGGTTCGTGTGGATGATGAGCAGTTGGTTTATACGGTGGAAACAGATGACAATCTGGTCATTGCACCGGGCTGGACGAATGCGGGGTATACGGCTATGGGAACGAACTCCACCGGCGATGTACTTAACTTTGTGACGAACACCTTCACTGAAGGGAAGTTAGAGCAGTTCATTCGTGTGACTGTTGAACAACTATAGGCTGAGATATTTAACGCGAGCAAGTTTCCGGTTTTCGGAAGCTTGCTCATTTTTTTAGTTAGAACCTGAATAGTCGAATATGAAAACGATAGCACTTTTAGTTACTACTTTGTTTACGATTGGCTTCTTAAGCGTTGGGGCGGTCTCGGCCAAACATCCTAATGTTATACTGATTGTAACTGATGACCAGGGATATGGAGATCTGTCCTGTCATGGAAATCCGATTGTAAAAACGCCCGCATTGGACACATTATACAACGAATCAATACGCTTTACTGATTTTCATGTGTCATCCATCTGTACGCCGAGTAGGAGTCAGATTCTGACCGGGCAGGACGCCTGTAGAAATGGAGCGTTTGCATGGGGGTACAGCCGGGAAATTATTCACGAGGATGTGCCGTTGATGCCCGAAATTTTCAAGGCCAATGGCTATGCCACAGGACATTTCGGAAAATGGCATTTGGGCGACAACTATCCGTTTCGTCCAATAGATCGGGGATTTGACGAGTCGATCAAACATGGCGGAGCATCCATATTCCAAACACCTGATTATTGGGATAACGATTGTGTGGATGATCATTATGAACACAACGGAAAGATAAGGCAGTTCAAAGGGTACTGTACGGATGTTTGGTTCGAGGAAACACGGAAGTTTATTTTAAATAATATGAAAAAGAATAAACCTTTCTTTGTGTATCTCCCGACCAACGCGCCGCATAGTCCTCATATCGTTTCTGAAAAATACAGTAGAGTATATGCTGAGGCCTTGGAAAATATATATGGAAATAGGGAGGCCGGGCTCGCAACGGATATCCGTGAAAAAGTCGCGATCTATTTCGGTATGATTGCAAATGTCGACGAAAACATCTCAAAGCTTGATACGTTCCTGAAGAAAAGTGGGTTGTATGAAAATACGATACTTATATTCATGTCTGACAACGGCACTACAGTGGGATCTTTTGTCTACAATGCAGAAATGAAAGGTCGGAAAAAGTCGCTATACGAAGGAGGGCATCGTGTACCCTTTTTCATCCGCTGGCCGAAAGCGAAGCTCAACACCGGGACAGATGTAGATGTGTTGACGCATGCTCAGGATATCCTGCCGACTCTCATCGATCTGTGTGGTTTGGATTATATGAGTGGGGAGTTTGACGGACAGACGCTGAAACCTTTACTTGAAAGCAGGCAGACTCAATTAGGCGACCGTATTTTGGTGATGCAAAATGCTATGGCACCGTTGCCGGAAAAATACAAGGCAACGATTATGTGGAACAAGTGGCGGTTGATAAAAAACAGGGAGTTGTATGATGTGCATGCTGATCCGGGGCAGGCAAACGATGTTGCTGTACAAAATCCGGAAATTGTGAATTCGCTCCAGATGCACTATGAAAAATGGTGGGAAGGGGTTCAGGACTCTTTAGGGAGGGTTCCGGCCATACCCGTTGGGGGTGAACAGTGTAAAAACATCACGTTGACCTGTTTCGATTGGCATGGGTTTGAAGGTGAAGGAAATGTAACTATTCAACCGACTGTGCGCATGGGTGGATCTGCAAACGGCAATTGGAATATTGAGGTGCTGGAAGATGGTGAATATGAAGTCAGGTGTTCGAGATGGCCTGAAGAGGCAGAGACCCCCATGGTTTCGGGAATGCCGGAACATCAAACACTAACCATGATGTATCCAGAAGGAAAAGCATTACCGATTGCCTGGTCTGTGTTTCAGGTGGGTGACGATGAGCAGGTGGTGAAGGTAAAAGCGTCCGACTTGTGGTCCAGTGCTGTTTTCAACCTTAAAAAAGGACGGTACAGCCTTCGCGCGACCTTGATGGATAAGGAGAAAGAACTCATTTGTGGAGCTTATTACGCCTATATAAGGAAAATGTGAGTGATGGGAGAAGTAGAAGAAAATGAAAAGAGTACGCATGGCTGTTGTGCGAATTCTTATGATGGCGATGCATTCGGTATGCGCAAAAAACGGGATGAGCACTGTATGAAAAAAAGTATGTTAATATTCTCTGTGAGTTTGTTTTGTGTTGGAGTTGCGGTATCTCAAGAGCGACCTTTTGATCGGTATAATGAGAGCTTTGCAACTCTGTGGTTTCATCAGGTTCCTGAATGGTTTCAGGATGCGAAGTTCGGTATTTATACGCACTGGACGCCCACAACAATTGGATGTGAAAAAACAGGTGCGGGTTGGTATCCTTTTGAAATGTATCAACACGATGGCGTTTATGGCGGAAAGCTTCGGAAAAAGAGTGATCAGCCCCATGACGCCTACCTCTATCACACCAAAGCTTACGGCAATCCGAAGGACTTCGGCTGGAAGGATATGATACCTTTATTCAAGCCCACGAAATTCGATGCCAAGGAATGGGTAGATCTGTTTGAGCAAGCCGGGGCAAAGTTTGCGGGACCTGTAGCTATACATCACGATGGCTATGCGATGTGGGATAGCGATGTTACCCGATGGAATGCCAAGGCTTTGGCGGGTTTTGATCCGTCGGCTGAGCTTGTAAAAGAAATCAGAAAGCGGGGGATGAAATATATTGCTTCGTTCCACCATAGCCATACTTGGCGTTACTTCATTCCCTCCTATGGGTTTGATGGTTCAGATCCCGACTATGTGGATCTCTATTTTGAACCCCATGCCTATGGTGCTCCGCTTTCGCCACTGTTCAAAAAATGGTGGAGAAGTTTGCTGGATGAGTATTTGGAAAAATATGACCCGGATATGGTGTGGTTCGATATGGGCACTAGGGATATTCCGACGGAATTGATGTATCCATTCCTCGCTAGGTACTATAACCATGCTGAAGATGCGAACAAGGAAGTCGCGGTGACCTTCAAAGACTATGCACCGAAACTGCCGGGTGGCATCGTCGATTATGAAAAGGGCAGAGTGCAGAACAAGCAGAAGGGGGCATGGCTTACGGACGACACGATCAATCCGAGCTGGTTTAACTTCCCTCAGTCGGTAGATAAGGATGCCAACGATGTCGTTGACATGCTAATTGACATTGTGAGCAAAAATGGTTGTTTGCTTCTCAATATAGCCCCCGATTCCGAAGGTCGTATTTCCGGCTATGAAAAGGAAGTGCTTCTTGAAATCGGAGCTTGGTTGAAGACCAACGGTGAAGCCATTTATAACACTCGAACCTGGAGAGTGGCGGAAGAAGGGCCTACAAAGTTAAAGGGTGATGGAAGCTTCCTGAAGCAGAAAACCGTTTATACGAACAAGGACATTCGGTTTACTCAAAGCAAAGATGGTAAAATCGTCTATGTTATCGTGCTTGACCGACCGGGTTCAGAGGTGTTGATTCGGTCAATAACTGAAGCGCCGAAGGATATCCGGCTGTTGGGTTTTGAGGGTAAAATCAGTTGGGAAATGAGCAATAATGGTTGCCGTATTATGTTTCCTGAACCAGCAATGACTGCGTGCGCTTATGCGTTCAAACTTGCTTACTGATGTTCGTTCACGATTGTAATCCATAAATGATTGAAAAGGTATAGTATGCCAAACAATATTTGCACAAAGGCACTTGTAATCACAATAGCGGTGCTATTTCTGTTCGGTGAGAGAGTTGCTGTCCATGCAGGAGCCAAACCTATAAGCAGACCTAATATTCTATTTATTTCGATTGATGATTTGAATGATTGGTCTGGCTGTCTTGGGAATCACATCGGAGTGAAAACTCCAAACATTGACCGATTGGCGAAAAATGGAATGCTCTTTTCGAATGCACATTGCCAAGCTCCGCTGTGCGGGCCCTCGCGGGCTTCGGTTTATACCGGCATGTACCCGCACTCAACCGGCATATATAACCAGATTCATGACGAAGAGATTAAGAAGAGCGGGCCGATAGCGGCGAATGCAGTATTTCTTCCGGACTATTTCGAAGCGTTTGGTTATAAGACACTGGGAGTCGGGAAACTGTTTCATAAAGGCGACAATGCAGGAGCCTATGATTTGTATGGGGGGGTCTTCCCGGAAATGGGCTTCGGGCCAAATCCAAAGAAACGCGTAAATTTCGACCCTAAATGGTTCACGGATAAAGCGAATACTTCCACCGATTGGGCGCCGCTCAATATGGACGATTCGGAAATGTCGGATTATAAAATTGCCGAATGGGCCGTCGATGCGTTGAAGCAGGATCATGAAAAGCCATTCTTAATGGCTGTCGGATTTATCCGCCCCCATGTTCCATGGCATGTTCCGCAAAAATGGTTTAATATGTTTCCGGTTGAATCCATTGAGCTTCCTCAATACAAAGCCGACGATTTGGATGATGTTCCGGAATATTCGAGGAACCTACACGCCATGCCGCAAATGCCTAAAACCGAGTGGTTGATTAAAGAAAAACAGTGGAAACCGATGCTGCAGGGATACCTGGCCTGCATGGCTTTTATGGATCACCAGCTTGGAAAAGTTTTGGATGCGCTGGAAAACAGTAGCTATGCAGATAATACGGTTGTCGTACTGTGGTCGGATCATGGTTACCATTTGGGCGAGAAGAACCGTGTCTGTAAGCACTCCCTCTGGCAACGCTCAACACATGTTCCCCTGATCTTTGCCGGAGCCGGAATCGTTCGCGGGCAACGGTGCGGTGCGCAGGTCGGTTTGATCGATATGTATCCCACACTGGTGGAACTGTGCGGATTGGAAGCCAATGCAGCGAACCAGGGGAACAGCCTTGTTCCTTTGTTGAACAATCCAAGTATAAAATGGAATCATCCGGCATTCACGTCATACGGATACAAAAATATTTCAATCTACCTGGATGGTTTCCATTTTATTCATTATGCGGATGGTTCCGCTGAGTTGTACGACACGGATTCGGATCCGAACGAATGGCGTAATTTGGCGGGAAGTAGCGCGTACGCATCGCATATCCGAATGTTTAAACAGCGGTTGCCGAAAGAGTCCGCTGTGTTGTCTCCGAGCTGTTGGTAATTAGAAAAGGAAAACAGATGTGCCATTACTCTATAAAAAACATGTTGGGATTAATATTTCCCCTAATGGGTCTATGTGTTTCAGGCCATGCGGATACACAGAACAGGATGCAGAATCAGGGAGAACTGTCGTCTATTTTCGAGTCAAAGGTGGATGAGGAATTCCTGAAAGCCAAATTAGAGAGGAAGGCATCTAAGAAGCAGCGACGGAGAGCCGAAAATTTCCCCAAGATCAAAATCAGGGCCGAAGAAGTATTGAGAAAAAAGCTATTTGCAAAAGAGAAGATGATCAAGCTTCCTGTGCGCGTAAATGGAACGGTTTTGTTTGAGAGTGTGTCAGGCCCCGCAACGGAACAAGAGTTGTCCACTCTGGCAGATCTTCTCTTGCTTACCGATTGGGCCGAACGATTACCTACGTGGAATGATCAGGAAACTCCGATGCAGTTTTCATTCGTTTGTCGTAATATCAGTGATTTGAATACCAAACAAAAACTGATCGACCGTTTGCTGGAAATCAGCAGATATTGCGCCGCGATGCGTTATGACCGATGGGCGGAGCGGGAGGGTATCAACATCCATTCGCTAGAAGGGGTTGTTCCGCGCATGTGGCCGGGATTCCCTGGGGGAGAGCAGCGGGGAGCTCCATCGCTTTCGCCCGTGGGGCCGATTGCCTATTTTGCAGAATGCGCCTTCATGATTGCCAATACGCCTGCGTTGCATGTTCGGAAATCAATGAGCGGTAAAACCTATTTGGAGGAAATGCTTTGGTGCCTTGAGGAGACATTGCAGGTTCAACGTGAATTAGTTTGGGATTTCTACACTGAGGTCGGACAGAAAAACAGCAACCGGTTTGTTCCCTACACGGATGCTCAGATAGGGTTGAAATATAAGGAGTATTTAACTCGGCGACCGGACCGAGTGGTGTTTCATTCAGCAACGGATCTGCCTGCCGGCGAAATGCCCCCGTGGAACAGGGCCATGTTCGTGACTTCGGCGGGCGCGCCTGCGCTGATAGCTCGGAATGAGCTGATTCGGGGCGGACTGGACAATTGGCTGACTGAAGACATGCTGGAGGAATTTTCACGTATGGAATTGATGATGAAGGCACAGCTGGAATACTTCCGCGCTAGCGCGCGGGTGGTCGAAGGATCGAACACGCCCGGCACCAACATTCTGAACTGGAACTATTCTGCGCACGATCCGGATCGACTATACAATTCCATGGGGCACTGTGGATCGGATTTTTTTCACAATTATGTTGCATGGAACTACGGTTTGTTTCGCGATGAGTTCCTTTCAGCAAGCGATCTTCAGCTTATTGCCAACATGGTGAAATATAATCTGTTCGCAGGGATCAGCGAAGATGGAAAACCACTATTTTGCGCATACAATACCGGCAGTACGAAAAGACTGGCCAGCGCTGCACGGCCAATACTTTATGTGCTCGGTTCCATCGATGATGATGTATGGCGTATGACGTCTGTGAGTTCGTTGTTTGAGCTCCAGAAGGAATCGAATCAGGTTGATTTAGTCGGCCTGACCGATAGGATTTTCTTTATTCTGTTCACCAAAGATTTGCGGGCAAAGGGTAGGATGTCTGAGTTTTATTTTTAGAAATTTAAGAAGAAGGGCGGATAATGCATCATCGAAAGATACTGTTCTCTGGCATTCTGCGGGTGTTCATGATGATGCATACGGTCGTTTTTGCACTGCAACCGGACAATACCTTGAGTGTCGTTGCCGATGGTGGCGCAGTCGGGGATGGCATTTCTGATGACACGGATGAAATCAATGCCACGATCTCCAGAGCCTTGTCGCAGGCAAAGGATGTCTATTTTCCGGTTGGTGAATACAAGATTTCTGGAGATATCATCGCTAAGAACGGTGTAAGCTTGTACGGGGATTTCAGTGGTGTGTCTCTAATCAAAGCCGCATCGGGCGTTCAGATGATTGGTGACGATATTAAAGCAAATGTAGTGAAGAATGTGGACATCAAGGATCTGTTTCTCCTGAACGTGCAGGTTTTCTTTCTAGGTAAAACGGCATCTATAACAAAGGAGAATATTTCGGTCGCGCGTTGTGTCAGCATTGCTACAAATGCCAATTATTATACTACTCGAGCAGGGTATCAGATGAATGTCGAGGCGGTGAATAACATCAGTTTTGAAGACAATATCTTGCTGCAGGCGGCCTCGAGCCAGGCCAAGGGCTTGCAGACGGATACCTGTAACGGTGTTGTCGTTCGGTACACTATCATTGGAATGGATCTTAACAATCTCAGTTGGCTTGATACCGAATGGAAAGGGTATGGAAGTTGGGATAATATTGAGGTCAAGCTAGGGGAGGTTAAGTTAACCCATGGCTTTGATGATGATATGGGTCGTATTGAACAGGGGCATAAATCGCTATCTGATACGGATGTGTTGGTCCGGGGTAATATCTATAACGGTAGTCCTGCGGATGATTCGGATTCATCCATTCAGGATCATGCAGCCTATGTTCGCGACTGGACGAATTTCGACTTTGTGGAAAACTGGGTGCGTGGTTGGCCAAATGGCGCTTCGGGAGGGATCAAGTTTCGCAATGCCAATGGGCCTGGGGCAGTTGCGGCCAACAAGTTGGTAAATACGCCGTATATTTCTGCGGGAAATGCCTCATCTACTTTGCCTGAGGCTTATTCGAATATGTTGCTCTACCGAAACTACTTTGTATTGGATGCTGAATATTTTACAGAGCTAGAAAAACATGGGATTTACTACCAGGAAAATGGAGGTGTTGATGCAGAGGACTTGAATAATGAATATGCAGAAAATATCTATAGTTGTGCATCCGGAGAGGTGCCTATAAAGCTGTTTGTTGTCGATGTGAGCGGACATACAATTTATGACTCGAATGTTTATGAAGGAACAGGCATTCCGATCAACATTGACTCCCCAAATGGTTTGGTTTCCCCGGAAAGTGGTGCTCCGGATTTATCGCGTACGGATTCTTATCAAAACTATACCATTCCCCACCTAAATATTCCCGAATATGGCGAAGATCCTCCGGCTCCTCCGGGGCCCGGTACACTGGAATTCGATGTTGTGGATGACTCCACGGTAAAAAAAGTAGATCCTGATGCAGTCTTCGGAACATCCGCCGTAATGAATCTGCGAGGCGAGGGAGATAAGGAAATGAATGCCTATCTCAAATTTACAGTTTCAGAGGTGCCCGGCACCATTTCGGAAGTAAAAGTAAAACTCTATTCACTGCATGCACATACTGTTGAGATTCTTCGGGTGAATGATGTTTCATGGAACGAAACTTCCATGACCTGGAACTCCCGGGCATCGATGAATAATTCCATCATGACGCAGCCGGTCGGCGCGAACGAATGGGTTGAACTGGATGTTACGGATGTCGTAACAAGCAACGGAACGTATGCGTTTGGGCTGAAAACGACTAGCGGAAGCTACCGTAATTTTTCTTCAAAGGAGGGGGCAAATCCTCCGAAACTGCTGGTGACCCATACCGGAGCATCTGCTGACGGCGATCTTGATGATGACTTGATCCCCGATGTTTGGGAAATGGAGTATTTCGGGAATGCAACCAATGCGGTATCCGGGCTGGATCCGGATGAAGATGGGTTTGATAATCTGGCTGAATATATTTCCGGCACCATTCCAACCAATGGAAATTCTTGGTTCGTCGTGGAAAATAGGGGGTGTCAGTCCGGCATGATGGTTTCCTGGCACTCTGTTTCCGGGCGGGTTTACGATGTTGGGTTCAGCTCTTCGATAACAAATACATTTACAAATATTGTTTCCGGAATTCATTATCCTAAAGATACGTATATTGATTCTGAACCGCGTGCCGGATCCTCTGGTTTCTACCGGGTCGATGTGCGTATTCCGTAGCACCGTCTACGCATATCGTGGTTGACTATTGCGCAAAAGAAATGTGCCATTTGCCTCGAACATTGGGTATGTTTTTACACGTTATGAAGTGAATATATTGCCGCTTTTGCGGTGAATGATCTTTAAGTTGGATTTTGGCAAGCGCCCAATTAGGAGTCATAGAATGAATCGACGGAACTATCTCTTTACTTCAGGTATGGCGGTCGGGGCAGTATCCCTTCCCGGAAAGGTCGCCGCCTCAGAAAACAAGGGCCCTAATTTGCTCTTCATTTTTCCCGACCAGATGCGCCGCGAAGCGATGGGGTTCTGGCAAAAGGGAAAATTCAAGGGGGCTTTGAATACCGTCAGCGACCCGGTAATTACGCCTGCCTTGGATAAGCTTGCGCAGGAAAGTGTCGTATTTACACAGGCGGTCAGCACTTGTCCGGTCTGCAGTCCGCACCGCGCCATGCTGATGTCGGGGATGTGGCCGTGGCAGAACGGGGTCGTGAACAACTGTCATCAGAACCGTCCGGACTCTCTGAAGCATGATATTGACTGCTTCACCGATGTGTTGGCCCAGTCGGGTTATGACACCTGCTACGTGGGCAAGACGCACTGGGAGCGCAACGACCCGCTATTCGACGAAAACCAGAACTATGTCGGCACAGCCGAAGCGCCCGGCGGCCATCACTTTAATCCGTACGACACCTACATTCCGCCGGGCCGCGGCCGGCATGGAGTCGACTACTGGTTCCAGTGCGTAAAAGATGTCCATAAGGATCCGCGCGTCTATTCCAACCGCCCCGAACGGATCGACGGCAAGGCCGATGGTGTGCAGCACCGCCCGGAAATCTATTCGCCGAAGCTTGAAGCGGATGTGCTGGTTGACTATTTGAAAAACAATATCGGACAGCGCGATGCCTCAAAGCCCTTTTCCATCATCTGGGCGCCGAACCCGCCGCATAACCCATATGCTTCCGAGAAGGATTGCGATGAGATCGCCTATCGCGAGTTTTACAAAGACAAGCATTCTGACGAGCTTCTGATTCGTCCGAATGTCGTGGAATCCGATGCGGAAAATCTCGCCAAGGCAAAGAAAAGCGTGCCGTTCTATTTCGCCAACATCACTGGCGTCGATAAGCAACTGGGACGGGTGTTCCAGGCTTTGGAGCAATCTGGCGAGGCCGACAACACCATTGTGGTCTTTACGGCTGACCATGGCGAAATGATGGGCAGCCACAATAAGTTCGGCAAGCTCGTCATTTATGAAGAAGCGTTCTGTGTGCCGTTCATGATCAAGTATCCGGGCAAGACCAAGGGAACGCTTGAAGATCTGATGATCACCCCGGTCGATATTATGCCGACTGTTCTCGGTATGCTGGGCTTGAAAAAACGAATTCCTTCAACGGTCGAGGGCAAAAACTTTTCCCGCGAAATCATCTCCGGCGACTGGTCGGCGACCGACAAACCGAAATCGGCGCACTTCCTCGGAATTAACAAAGAGGTCAAGGGGCTGCGCACCGACCGCTATTCGTTCCAGATCGATAAGGAAGGAAAGCAGATTTTGTTTGATAACGAAACCGACCCCTATCAGATGAAAGAGTTACAGCTCGCCGATATTTCTCAGGCGGATGCAGACTTCATTGTTTCCGAGCTAGGCATGTGGCTGAAACAGTCGAACGATCCATGGTACCGGAAACGAAAACTTTCTGAATTAATTAACTATCCGGCATGACCGGCTTGAAGAAGGACGCTTGAACTATGATTTATTCGAAACCGTTTTTATCTGCGATTACCCTGTTATTTATTCTGACGGCGTTCCTTCCGGATGAGGCATCAGCCCGGACGAAAGGCCGTGAGCTGATCCGTAACATGGACTATATCGAAGCAACGGCCGTCAATAAATACAACTGGGAGGATCCGGCGGCAAAGCACATGGTGCTCGACAGTGTGCAGGGCGAACTGACGGCGCGGGAGCTGGAAGGGCTGAAGCAATACCTCCTGAATGCCTGGGAACCGACGCACAATGCGGTGAACTATTATTTCCGGAAACGGTCAAACAGCTATGCGCTGGAATGGATCTACGAAAAGGATCAGGATCTTGCGCTGGTGAATCGGGCCATTGAACTGGCGCAGAAGTCCATCGACTATCGGAATGATAATATCGGGAATGTTGATCCGCGGTACACCTCCTATAAAATCAGCTACGACCGCAGTGTCGCGCCGGTCTGGCCGAACTATAAGGAACTTGAAGTCTATGAAGACGGTTCCCTTGGCCTGGCGCCGGGCGCCGGCGGATTTGCCGGCCTGGATGTCATTTCGGTGCCGGTGAGGATGATTGCATCTGACCCCTCCATCTGGGAGAAGCAATATAATGGGAACACCTACCTTGACATTGCTTTGCGGCTGGCTGGAGAAGCACAGAAGACGCTGGACTATACCTACCGTGTTTTTGTGGGGGTCGATGAGCTGATCCGCTATCCCGACACCATGCAACGTGAAGAGTGGCATGGGGGAGTCTATATTTATAATCGTGTGTTTCCGATCATGTCCGGTGCGATTGCCCTAGCCGAGGCGTATGAAGCCTTCGGTATACATCCTGAATATGTGGCGAAAATTGACCGTGTGAATCAGGCCATGATCGATTTTCTGCTGGGTCAGATGGTCTACTTCGAAGCCAATGGAAAAGAGTGTGTCTTTTATCCCTACAGCGATTATTCGAGGAAAAAGAATCCGGATCAGTCGGAGGATTTTACGCACGGTTCATTTGATTCGCGGGATTTTCAGCTTTTTTACCGGAGCGGACGCTACGGTTTCCCCGAGCGGGTCGTCCATGCCATGGCCAACACGCTGGTTGAAGTTGCCGACAAGGGCAATGGTAAATTTGCAGAGCGTCTAAACGGTAAAGGAGCGGTGAAGAAGGGGACGCCGATTTCCTATGATGGCTATATCTGGTACGCGGCCTACCGTCCGGAAATCTATGACATACTTATCGATTATACCCTCACGAACGGGATTACCCGGAAAGAGGGCATTTACGACTCCTACTGCCTGTTTGAAATCCTGAAGCTGAAGGACACGATCGCGAAAAAACCAAAGCTGATCTATTCCAATTCATTCGATGATGCAACAGCTCTGGAGGATTGGATCATGGAGGGGCCGGGACATGCCTCTGTTCAGGATGGCAAACTGCTGCTGCATAGCCGCTATGCAAAACAGACGCAGAAATTCCGGGACGAGGGCGGCAGCGAAACAGCGGCGCGCGATTTTGTTGAAGAGCTGATGCGGAACGATGTTGGAGAAGAGGGCGTTAAGGCGTTAACCGTGGATGGAAAATTCCAGAACGCTCATTTTGTGCTGTGGAACAAAAACCCGGCGCCGGAAAATTATATTTTTGAATGCGATTTTCAGAGTCTGAATACATACCCGCTGCATATGATTATGTTCAGCCATTTGGGTTTGGGCGGGGAGAGTGTATTTGATCCGGGGCTCAAGCCGCGCAATGGAATTGCCGGACGATACACCAAGGGGGATCTGGTCGGATACCGCATCAGTTATTTTCATCCGCAGCGCGAAACATCCAATCTTCGGAAAAGTCCGGAAAAGAAGATTCTGATTACCGGGGGCGATGGAACGGATGAGAATCCCGACAGGGTGCATAAGCTCCGAATTACCAAGATCGGAAATAAAGTGGAGTGGACGATCAACGGTAAAAAATCATTCACCTACATCGAAGAAAACCCTGAAAAGGTGCTGGGCGGCGGATATTTTGCCATCCGCTTGATGAATCCGGCCATGGGACTGTACGACAATGTTAAAATTTACGCGCTGGATGGTTAACAATGGCTAGACGGAAATTTGCTGCCACGTTGTGTTTTGCGATGCTGGCCTATTGCGCGAATGCGTATGAGGTGCAGCCCTATACGCCCGTCACCAACAGCCCGGCGCAGTTGGCCGCCAAACAGGCGGCGCTGACTGCGCTGCGCTCCGAGTGGGACGGCGATAACTATCCAACACAAAGCCGAATTTCCGGGATTCTCTCGGACAACGGCATTTCGAATCCGTCATCGGTTCCCGCAAATTTTAATTTGGACGGTTCGTGGCATTTGAGCCTGCCGACCGGGGCTTCGCTGTCCGAATCGCAATACGATACGCACCGGGCCTATTTCTTTGACCTGCTCGCTCTGGCCTGGCTGGACGAATTTCAGGGGGTGGATCACAGTCAGACCATCTACGATTCGCTCGCCTGGTATTTCGACAACGGCTATGCTGCGCCGCACGAATACCACGAGACCTTTAGCTATCACAATCCGGAGAAGCATCTTTGCGGTATCATGGTGCTGGTCGGCCTGTTGATGTTTGATGAAATCCACGCCGACCGCGCAACCGATCCGGACGTGGAAGATGTTTTTCAGGACATGCGCGCGTTCGGCCGCGCAACCATTCAGGCCTCTCCCCAAATTCGAGGAGCCAACTGGTCGTACCGTATCGACAACTGCTTGCGCTACATCCTTTTCACTGATCAGGTGGCCGACATAGATGAATATGCGTACCACTGGAAAAAGGCGCTCAGCTTCAACCGCTGGGAAGAGGAGAGCGACGGCATCCATCCGGACTGGAGCATGATGCACCATGGCGACCAGAATTACTGGGGCATGTACGGCATTTCCTGGACCAGTCGCGTCATCGAATTCGGCGAACTGTTTGCGGACAAGCCCTGGGCCTATGAAGGCGACAATCTCGATTTTATCGCCAACTGCATGATCGAAGGAACACGATGGGTCATGTTCCGCGGTGCGGTTGAGTATACGTCGGCTCCCAAGCGGGGCTCGACGTTGCTGGCCCGCACCGATGATGTTGCGGAAGAGTTCAAGGCGCTTTACCAACGGCTGATTTCAATCGGCGACGACTCGCTGACCCGTAAGACCGAGCTGATCGATCTGGAGCAGAATATGATTCTGCCGTACTGGAGCACGGGCGGCTCCGTGCCGCCGACGACGCCGGAGTTCGAAGGGCACCGCTATTTCTGGAATACAGAATATCAGGCGCATCGCCGGTCGAACTTCGGAATCTATACCCGCCGTTGCTCACAGCGCGCCCGCGCGCCGGCCAGTCGCGACGGAGCTCCGCTGCACCTCAACTATGGCGCCGGCTACACGCCCATTGTGCGGCGCGGCGACGAGCTGCGCTTCAGTCGCCTCGGCTGGGACTTCCGCCATGTGCCGGGCACCACCGTGGAGCAGGGAAAGGATATTTCCGGGGGCTTCGCCGGCTCGCAAACCAGGGGGCTGAACCTTTTCTCCGGCGCGGTTACCGACGGCCAGTACGGCTGCGGCGCATTTGAAATGAACCTGGTCGATTTCAATGACAACGGAACCTATGAACATATAAACGGCGCCGGCGCGCTGAAGGCCAACTTTTTCTTCGACGATGGAATGGTGGCCCTCGGCCAGGACGTTGAGCGCATCTCAACCGTCGATGGAACGCAGGACAGCATCTTGACCACCATTAACAACGTCCGTCGTCTCACCGACGTGGTGTACTCTGTTGACGGCGCGGCGCAGACCACCGTTTCGCCGTCCGTCGCATCCGAACAGCGGTTCACGGTTACATCGAATGCATGGTTCCATCACGATGGCATGGGCTATGTCATCTGGCCGTCCGCCTCGCCGGCGACGGAGCTGGTCATGTCGCTTGGCGACCGTCCGTTTAACTCCTACATGGCCGTCGACAACGAATGGGAAGATATTGTTAAAGACGAACTCGGCACCGCCGTGTGGAACGGAGGTGTTCTCGACATGTTTCGCCTTTGGATCGACCACGGAACGAACCCGGCTTCTGATACCTATGCCTATGCGGTGCTGCCGGACTGCACACTTGCGGAGTTGCAGGCGTGGGTTGCCGCGCCTCCTGTGCAGATTGCCGCCAACACCAACGGCATTCAGGCTGTCGCCAACACTAACGCAGGTGTCTACTACGCCTCCTTCGAGGCGGCCGGAACGGCCGACTTCGGCGGTGGAAAAACCATCACCGCCGACCGACCGCTGATGGTGATGGCGCGCCGCCGGGCGGGTGCATTTGAGTTCACGGCCTCCAACCCGACGCATCGCGGCCTGCGCAATTCCTATGTCCCGGGCAGCGGCTCCACCATCGGCACGCTGTTTGTGAACCCGATCAGCGTGGGGCTGGCCGGATTTGATGCGGGCGACAGTGTTGATTTCCAATTTCTCACGGAGCGCGGCGAAGAGGGCGCGTCTGTTTCTGCCGCCACCATCCCTTTGTCCGATGCTCTGGGCGTATTTTCCGATTGGGAATTTGATGTGCTTGGTGCCGGTGGAGTTGATTCCGGCACAACGGCTACAGACTGGGGATCTGAAACACCGGAAACAGCAGCTCCTGCCTGGACGGTATCGCTGCTGGGCAGCGATGCGGAGTCCGGACTGACTGTAGAAGGCGGCACTCTGGTGCTGACCGGTAAAGCGGATGCCGGTGGCGGCATCAGCGAAGCCGTCCTGCCGTTCGGCAAAGACTGTGCGCGTGGTGCCATCGCCGCTTCGCTCGGCCTCAACTCCGGCTCCACCTGGACAGCCGCCAAATTCAATCTCGTCAATATTTCCGGCGGCACAACCAACCACCTTGTCGACGTCAACATCCAGCGCGACGGCAGCAATACTAAAAACTTGATCACCACAGGTAGCGGCAGCGCCTCCATCGATGGCACGTGGGAGGATGCCAGTCACGATCTTGAAATCGAATGGAACAACGGCATTGCCGACATCCGGCTCACCGGCCTCGACAGCGGAACCGTTATCCTGCTCAGCCAATCCTTTCTTGAAGACATGATTCCCAATGCCTTGCTGATTCGCGCCGGCTCCGATTCCGATACAAAGGCCCGCCGCCTGCAGATCGATCGGCTCAGTATCCAGTTGCCGCTTGCCGGCTACACCAAGTGGGTCGAAGACTATGGACTGTCCGGAAGCCCCGATGCCGACCCGGAATATGATTTCGACGGCGACGGCTTCGACAATCTTTCGGAGTTTATTGCCGGAACCGACCCAACGCTTTCGTCCGTTTTTCCAACCATTGGAAACGCCTTTTTCCACCCATTGGAAAACAACTTTATTATCGAGTGGGACAGCCGGGAAGGGCGTGTTTACGACGTCTATTATTCCAACAGCCTGACTGGAACCTTCTCCCGAATCGAAAGCAATCTGGTCTTTCCTGCCAACAGCTATACTGCTCTGGTCAACCGGGCGGATTTCGCCGGCTATTACCGCTTGGATGTGCGACTTAACCAATAGCGATATCCGGCTCTTTACACGGCTGTTGCATGTTGGACGGGTTGCCTTCCGGCTCTGCGCAAATATGGAGTTATTATTGCGCAAATGGGGGCTTTTTATTTTTCTCCCGACAGTTATTCTTATCACCATGCGGATAGAAGAGTGGTATAGGATTGCTCGGTCTGCACGCTTGGAGGAATATAAATGATGAAAAATCGAATATTGAAAATGTGTTTATCCGTTGCTCTTTGTTTCGCTTCTGCTGCTGGAATTGCTTCAGCGATCGACGTCCCGATCAATGACGCAATTAGTTCGTTCGAATTCGTTGATCTGGCAAATACGACGGCACCCACGAACGATCAGCTCATCGCCGATAGCGAGGGATGGACGGTCATAGCGGACGTTGATACCGCCAATAAGCCGCGTACATTCAATAGTGGTACCGTTCCGGATGGAGCATTCTCTTTTGCGGCTAACCCGAAGAACGCGGGTGACTTGATTCACCTGCAATCGACTCCGATCGGTCATTCGTTGGTTGAGGGTGAGAATTACCAATTCTCGGTCGATATTTATCGTGGTAACATTTCCGGTAAGCCGGAATGGGCATTAGAGGTATACACCGCTGACACCAACCTGTTGGGTGCCGTTACCAATGCCGTATCGGCTACAACAACCTGGGAAACGTTCTCAGGCACCTTCACCGTTGGCGCCGCTGACGCGGGTAAAGATGTTTTCTTCAGGCTGCTCCGCGATTCGACGATCGGCACGATGGTTCCAAAGGGCGGAAACGCTGACAACATTGTTCTGGAAACCATATTGACTTCCGGAATTTCTGATTCAGCCCGTGTGCTGGCCTTCAATGTGGACGGTGAAAAGTCGGATTTTGAATATGTTGCTGAGAATGTAGGACTCGACCTGAGCCTGACCGCCGCACTGAATGGCGATAGTGCCGGTGGTTCGACCGATGGCTCTTATGGTTCGTTCAAGGATCCGCTTGGAGCAGACAGCTCCTCAGAAGCTTATCCCTGGCGTGCCGAAGGCGCCAACTCGCTGGTGGCCGATGTGACCATCACCAACAACTCTTCCCAAAGCCTGAAGCTGGATGGTCTTTATTTCGATGTTTTCCGCGATGCGGCTGATTCCGTCCGTCAGGTTAAACTGGACTATATCGGTGGCGACCTTGCAACCGGAACGGGAGCGATTTATAATTTCACGCTGGATACCACGGCCGCGATAAGCACATGGAAGTTTGTCGACCTGACCTTCGAAACGGCCGGCAACGTAACCACCTCGCCAGATCTCGGTTTCAATGCGATGTCCGACGCAACGCTTGGTGCTGGTGAATCCGCTACGTTCCGTTTGACCCTGCAGACCTCGACGGATGCTGCAACGGAACCGTCGCAGATGCTGCTCGACAATATTGCGCTGATCGGCGACTTCTATGAAGACGATGTGCTGGTGGATTGGAGCAGCCCGGATATGTTCTTCGGCGACCAGGGCTCGGCGCTCTTAAGACTGGGCGGCAACACAGATGTGACTGCCGGAGATCTGTATATCCGCAACTATCTCCCAACGGCGCCGTTGTTTGATAGGGGCCAGGCCGAATACTACCAAAAGCAGGATATCTACGGCATCATGCAGACTGGAAATCAGGGTACAGGCGCTGAGATCCGTCCCTTCAGATATTACAAGTTTACCGAAGCAAACACCTCACAGGGCAACCTGGTGATGACCGTTACTCCGGCCGGGGATGACCTCAACGGCACCGACATCTACCAGAGCACGATCATCCACTACATGGCGGATGATTTCTACGACAGCATCGGCGCCGGAGAAACCATCAGCTCATTGGCAATGAGCCTGGTTGAGCTGGATGCGGATGATGCGACGGTACGCTTTGCCGTGAAGAATGACGGGCAGTGGTACATCAGCTTTGCGAAAACGACATCCATCGGATCCTTCTCCCTCTCGACGCCTGCGTTAGAGGGAGCATGGGGTGCCCTGAGCGCGGCAGCCAGCGACTCCTCCTCCATGATGACGGCGGACGGCGTTGCCTTTGATACGGCAGGTGCCGCGTTCACCAATGTTGAAGCGGTCGGTTTCTTCGTGGAAGGCAGCGGCGGCGTGGCGGTGAATAAGGTACGGTTCAAATATGATTCCTTCACCGCCCTGGCCGGCCCGGCTCCGACCGAGTTCCCGGACGCGCAGGTGCTTGCATACAACACGGACGATAACCCCGATTATTTTGAATATGTCAAGAGCGGGGCCGATGTCTCTGTTAATATTGTCAGCGCTCAGACCGGTCAATCATCGAATGGGTCTCTCGATGGCTCTTTTGGGTCATTCTACGATCCAGTTGGGGCAGACACCAACAGCGCTGCTCGTCCATGGAGAGGCCGCGGAACAGGAGACGCTTTTCTGATTGCCGAATTTACCGTATCCAATGTGCTGGAGGATTCCTCCATGCAGCTGGAAGGTTTCTATTTCGACTTTATGCGGCTAAATACGCAGGCACTGCGACAGGTCCAACTAGATTACGTTGGTGGAGACCTTTCCGGTGTTTCGAGTGGAATCGTGTATAGCGTGGCGGTTCAGACCAATGAGTTTGTGCAATATACCACCAATGATATTTCCGGCGGTATAACGAATGTGGTTACGGTTAACCCATGGGCTGACTTTGACTGGACATTTGCTGCCGAGGGCGCCACGCCTTCTGCTGAAGCGGTTACCTTCAATGCGATGGCGGATACCAGCCTGGCCTACGGCGAATCCGCGACCTTCCGAATGAGCCTTATTCCATCAACCGATGCCGCAACCGAAACCGGCCAGGCATGGCTGGACAACCTTGCCTTGATTGGAAGTTTTCAGATTGTCGGATTCAACGGGTGGGTCTCCAGCCCTCTCTTTGGGCTGGATGCCGCCGATCAGGATGCTGGGGATGACCCGGACGGCGACGGCCTGACTAACCTTGAGGAGTATGCTCGAGATGGTAATCCAAACGATATCTTCGATACAGGAACGGCTTCAACGATTGAGGTTGCCAGTGGTGTGTTTAACTATGTCTACCCACAGCGCTCGGACGATGAAACCCTGAATTACTACGTGGAGTTGAATGATAATCTGGTTCACGGAACCTGGACGAACTCCGGCTATACGGTAACGGGAACGGAAGTGACCGGCGGAACATTGGACTTTGTTACCAACGAAGTTTCAACGGTAGTTGAAGACGCTCAGTTCATCCGACTGATCATCGAGCAGATGTAAGATTATATTTCTCATCACACTGAGAGCCCCCGGCGTTTTGTCGGGGGCTTTTTATTCGCAAAATAGACGGTTGTGTTTAGTGTTGAAAACCTTCGGGATTAATGGCTTGGAGTTATTATGAAAAAAAATGTGATTCGATGTGTGCTCATGTGTCTGTTTCCCCTGACCGGGTTTAGTGAAGTGCAGACGGAAGCCGCGGGCAATGCCGCGACAGTGCACCATGTGGAGCGCGATAATGATGAACGGTTGGCCTGGTGGCGCGAGGCCAAGTTCGGTCTGTTTGTCCACTGGGGCGTGTATGTGGTTCTAGCCGGCGAATATCAGGGTGAAACCGTTCCCGGTATTGGCGAGTGGATTCAGTATAAAAAACAGATCCCCAAACAAGAGTACCTGAAGGACTACGCGGGAAAATTTAATCCCACGGAGTTCAATGCGAATGCATTTGTTCGAATGGCTCGTGATGCCGGTATGAAATTCATTGTCATCACCGCGAAGCACCATGATGGATTTGCCATGTATGACTCCGCCGTATCAGCATATAATATGGTTGATGCGACGCCCTATGGGAAAGATCCGCTCAAGGCGCTGGCCAAAGCCTGTAAAAAGTATGATATCCGGCTCGGGTTTTATTATTCTCATCGCATCGACTGGGAACATCCCGATGCCATCTGTGACCGATATAACGATTGGGATTACAACCCGACCAATGCTGTCTTCGATCGGTATTGGAAAGAAAAGAGCATGCCACAGGTCAAAGAGCTGTTGAGCCAGTACGGGGATGTTTCGCTTCTGTGGGTGGATATGGCCCGTGGACTCGATATTAAATATGCGAGAGAGATGGCCGAAATGGCCCGCTCCCTGCAACCGGATATTCTGATCAACAGTCGGATAATGGATGAGGGCTATGAGGGCCCGGGCATGGAACTCTGGGACTATGAGACCAGCTCTGATAATTATATCCACCCCCAATTGGACATGAAGGACTGGGAAGCGATTGTGACCACGACTGACAGCTGGGGGCATAAGAAGGTAGATACCAACTTCCGTTCTGCTAAACAGATTGTCCAGGTGCTTGTTTCCGTTGTGAGTAAAGGCGGAAACCTGCTGCTCAATGTCGGGCCGGATGCCACTGGTGTTGTGGACCCCGCCATTCAGCAGCATTTAAAAAACGTTGGAGTCTGGTTGGACCACTATGGCGAAACGGTCTATAGCGCAAAGGGAACCCCTTTTTCACGAACCCATGACTGGGGCGTGATCACCCGCAAGCCGGGCATCCTCTACCTGAATGTGTTTGAGTGGCCCGCCGGCGGATTCATAGATCTAAGTGGTCTGCAGAATAAAGTGAAAAGCGTCTACGCATTGACGGAAGAGGGGAAACTGCCGCTCAGTTACAAACAAAAGGTCATCAAAAACACGTCGGTTCATCACCTGAACGTGATGCTTCCTGATCGACCCGTTTCCGTGTTGAACACCGTCATAGCGGTTGAACACGAAGGAGATCTGGAAATTGATCAAAGCATGGTGCAGGACGCCCGTTGCATCACACGTCTCGACTTCTTCAATGCGGAACGCGATGACGAAGCGAAGAAACTGGCATGGGACTTCAACGTGCTTCGTCCCGGACGCTATAAGGTCAAACTCATCAGCTCCGAAAGCCAGCATCATGAAAATCCCGAATGGGTTGGCGGTGGACAGTCTGCCACGTTGCAAGTAAATGGGAAAGCCACCGAGTTTGTTTTGAAACAGGACGGTGTACTTAAAAACTTTAATCAGATTCCGTGGAATTATGTCATCTCCCGAATCGGCGACGTTGAATTCGAGAAACCCGGCGACTATACACTTGAGTTAAGCGGCCTCGACCTGGCCTACGAAAAATATCGCACCAAAGGCCTTGCGCTGAACTACGTGGAGCTGGTCCCGATTGAACAGCCGTAATTCTTATACGAAGCCAAACTCATTAGGAGTGAGGAATGGAGGATAAAATATGCGCGCGAAATGCTAAAATTCTCAACTTACTGAGGGATCCGTAAATGACCGTAAAAACAAACAAATCCGGGTTGTCCGCGGCGTTGTCCGCGGCGTTCGCCTTGTGCGCGCTTTCCGCTCAGGCGGTCGCCATCGACCAAACCGTGCTTTCCGAAACCTTCGAGTCGGATGCCCTGGGTGTGCTGACAACAACCGGTGGCTGGTCCACCGTCGATCCGAACGCCTTGAAAACCAAACGCAAAATCGAAGTGGTCGCCGATGGCAGCAACCGGATGGGTGGCGGAACCGCCAACCAGATTCTCTATTTCTATAACATCGCCGGCGACCCGATCACCTATGAGACAACCTTTTCGGCTAACAGCCTCTCAACCGGACAGGTGCTGATGGTCAGTTTCGACTTCTATGAACCCTCAACGATTGCCGGAGGGGTCAGCATTTCGGTCGGCAGCGGCTCCGGCGCGAAAAACCCCGTTAATGCCTTCACCCTGACCGACGGTGCGGTCGGACCTTCCGGCAGCTACACCCTCAACGCGGCGCACCATCTCGACGTTGTTTTCAACGAGACGGGCGCGACGCTTGATTACGACGACCCGGGCGGCGGAACCTCCTCGCTCGGAACCGGCCTGATGGATATCTGGATCGACCAGGTGCGCGTCGCCGCCGGCGTCTCGCAGGGGCGCGACACCAGCCCGTCGACTCAACTGTCCAGTCTGAAATTTATCAACGCGGACACGCAGCAGGAGATTTTTTTCGATAATATCACGGTGCGCGAAGTCGCTGCGGCCGAGCCACCGCCTCCGCCGGAAGAGATCGAACTGCTCATCACCAATCTGGTGGTAGACTCCGGCTCCGTACAGCTCGACTGGAATCTGGAGTCCGATCATTTCATTGTCATCTCCGCCGCTCAGCCTTCGGAGCTCGGCAAAGAGGGCACCTGCGAGGTTTCCTCAACCAACGCCTCCCGTTCCGCCTCCTTTGCCTACGATGCGCCCGCCGGTTTCTTCCGCATCATGGACGGCGTCGCCGCCGTCGACAGCATCAGCAGTCCGGTGCTCTATAGCGGAATTAAAGCCATCTCGCCGCTGGATGCGCCCACCAACCGGATCTACGATGCTGAGCTACTCGAAATTCTCGGAATCACCCTGACCAACGGCCTGTTCGAGGCCCCCGAGCTGGCGCAGCTTTCGGCACTCGATAAGCTTTCTCTGGCGAGCGCCCAGCTCTCCGCGCTGATGGACCTCTCCGGCCTGAGCGGCCTGACCGGGCTCAATCTTTCCGGCAATTAGCTGTCCGATCTCTCCGGCTTGAGTGTGCTGAGCAATCTGCAGGCGCTGAATCTCGACAACAATCAGGTCAGCAACCTGTCCGGCATTGAATCCCTGACGCACCTGCGCTGGCTCGATCTGGAAAACAACCAGATCACCGACCTCTCCGCCGTGGTTGCCAACGCCGCCGCCGGCGGCTTGGGCGAGGGCGATCAGCTCTGGGTGCGCGGCAACCCGCTCAGCGCCGCCGCCACCAACCAGATCCAGACTTTGGAAAACACCTATAACGTGAAGGTCTTCTACTGATGAACACATCCCAATCCTTCAGCACCAGCCGCCGTGCCTTCCTCGGCGGCGTCGGAACTCTGGCCGCCGCCTCGCCTCTGCTCTCCGCGCGCGGTGCCGCGCACGGCGCGCTTCCCAACGTCCTGTTTGTACTGGTCGATCAGTGGCGCTTCAGCGCGTTCAGCCACGGCGAGGTCAACGACGCCCTCGTGCAGACGCCGAACATCGACAACTTTGTCGCCGAAGGCCTCCGCTGGCGCAAAGCCTACGCCACCTCGCCGGTCTGCACCCCCGAGCGCGCCGTGCTGATGACCGGACTCTATCCCCACCAGACCGGCATGACCCACAACGACCTGATGATTCCGCCCGGCAACCGCTGTTTTGCCGAAGTCTTCCAGCAGGCCGGCTATGCCACCCACTACATCGGTAAAACCCACTACGACGGCGAGGGCCGCTACGACACCGTGGACGCCGAAGGCAACACCGGCTGGCTTCCGGGCGACCCGTCGCGCCGCTGGCGCCGCCGCGGATTCACCACCTATCAGGGCTTCAACCGCGGCCACAACTTCATTTCAACTTCCGCCGGTAATGTCGCCATGGTCGACGACGACGGCCGAACCATGACCGAAGTGCTCAACCGCTACGAACCCGAATTCCAGCGCGAGCTGGCCGAAACCTTCATCCAGAGCAATCGCGAGCGCCCGTGGCTCTGCTATCTCTCGTGGGGGCCGCCTCACACCCCGTACGATGAAGTCCCGGCGGAATATCAGATCTATTCTGTCAGCGAATCCGACCGTCGCCCCAACGTGCCCGCCGGCAACCCCGGCGCCGGCGACCTCGCCGACTACTACGCTCAGTGCGCCGCCCTCGACGACCACTTCGGCCGCCTCATGCAGTTCCTGGAAGACGAAGGACTGAAAGACAACACCCTCGTCGTTTTCACCTCCGACCACGGCGACATGCACTACTCGCAGAACCTCGAGAAAAAAGGGCATCCCGAAGAGGAATCCTGCCACATCCCGCTCTTTATGCGCATGCCGGGAACCATTCCCTCCGGACAGGTTTCCGACACGCTCATGAACGGTGTGGACGTGATGCCCACGCTGCTGAGCCTCTGCGGACTGCCCTCGCAGAAAACCTGCGCCGGTGTCGATAAATCCGCCGCCGCAAAAGGTCAGCCCATGCCCGAGGTGGATTCCATCTTCTGCCCGCATCAGGGTGCCTGGCGCATGGTGCGTTCCGACCGCTACAAACTGATCGTGCGGGACAACACCAGCCCTATGTCGATCAACAGTGTCACCGAGCTGTTCGATATGGATAGCGACCCCTACGAGCAGACCAATCTAAAAGACGACCCCGCCCGCGCCGGCGTCAAACAGCAGCTCTACGACCGGCTCGTCCAGTGGATCGCCGACACCGGCGACAGCTGGCCCGCCGCCCCGGTTAAAGCCAAAGGTATGTACACAACCTGATTAAAAATGAATGTTCTGCGCAAATGGCTTCGCCGGATTGCGCAAAAGCGTATTTGATGAATTAACGGTTTTGCCTGAAACTAATTATCAACTGAAACCGGAGAACAAATAATGAAAAATAGAACAGCAATACAGACCGTTGCCATGCTGGTTGGCATGGGGATAGCGCTTCCGTCGATGGCGACATCTATCCTGAACTGGGACAAGGCCAACAACTTGACGGCCGCAACAGATACGTCGTTTCAAAGTAACCTAAGTGCCACAGATCAGGTCGGTACAGGTGAAAATATTCGGAACTACACACAGGCCGGAGCGTTTATGTCAACGGGGCTGGATTCTAACTACATCGGGCAAGATATGTATGGGATCATTCAAACATCCAGCGCAAATGGTTCAAGTGTTGATTTGGATTCGGCCGGAAGCATCATCAACGACGATGGTGCTTTATGGCTCGGCGTAGACGGAAATACTCCAGATAACAATCCAGGCAGTCCAGGTGTCACTACAGACACGCGTTCGATCGCTGCGTTGGTGTATTTTAATGCTGTTGGTGGAGTAGGCAACACACTGTCGGCTATGTCGATGTCTGCGAACAACATAGGCAATGTAGCGCTTCGCTTTGCCGTTCAGAGTGGCGGGAACTGGTATGTAAGTTCCGATTACTTGGACGTTGAAGGATCGTTAAGCTATTCGAGCGCAAACTGGGCGACGCTCACAACCGCGACATCAGCATCAACCAGTCTCATGACAGCCGAAGGTCTAACCTACGATGTGCTGGGCTCTGCGCTTGATAACATCACAGCCGCTGGTTTCTTTGAAGAAGGCGGGGTAGTTGATTCAAATGCCCGTGCCCGTGTGAAGTTCGATACCCTGACGGTCGAAGTTATTCCGGAACCAGCTACGCTGGGTTTGGTTGCTGCCTTTGGAGGTGGAATCATCCTGATCCGCCGCAGATTTATGATGTGATTAATACCTTATAATACATGCTGAAGCCGCCGGATTCCCGGCGGCTTTTTTTGTGTGTGCCCGGCAGGGAGCACTTGCTCGTAGGTGAAAGTCCTCTATCGGCCCGGCAGGGGGAACGATTAGCTGAACGGCAACTGCGTAACCGCGAGGAACCGTGGGAAGGAAGCCGAAGGCAAAGCACTGGCCCGATGAACAAGAACCGCATACGAGGCGGCCATGCCGGATGAGGAGGCGCAAATCTCTAAAGTCCGAAACCTGTACGGAAGGCATGGACTTATAGGCGGCGAGTATAAGTGTGATGTTAGAATGTATGGAAGCAAAGGAATCAAAAGTGCCGGAAACGGCTGAACCGATTTCAGAAGTCCTCGCTCGCTGGGCGTGGGTGGAACCTGCTGTCTGGACGGATCGCATGCTGGAGGTTCTGGAGAGTGGAATCAACGGAGTCGAAGAGAGTACACCTTCTTCGCGAAACTCGGGCTGTTCTCGATGTACACGGCCTGGGAGGAAGCTGCCAGTCCTCAAAGAGGTTAAAGGTAATCATCAACTGGAGAGCCGTATGCGGGAGAACCGCACGTACGGTTCGGAGGGAGGAGCGGCGCAAATCAATGCGTCGTTCCTACCCCTATCAAACCAATAGTGAGTGCCAACTCCTTATGCGCAGATCTTTGATGGTTATTACGCAAAGATGGTCTTTCCGAACGTTCCTTAGTCGATTATCTTAAATCAGCCTTCTTAAACTGAATCAACCGAGTCTTTTGGAGCTTAGAATGAAACGACGTAATTATATGAAACTTTCAGCCGTTGCAATGGCTTCCCCGATGTTTGGGGCTAAGGCCATAGCTGCAAAACATAAACAGCCAAACCTGTTATTCATCTTTCCGGACCAGATGCGTCGTGAAGCGATGGGGTTCTGGCAGAAGGGCAAGTTCAAAGGCGCGCTGAAAACGGCTTCAGATCCGGTGATTACTCCAACGCTCGATCGGCTTGCTCAGGATAGCGTGGTGTTCACGCAGGCGGTCAGTACGTGTCCGGTCTGCAGCCCGCACCGCGCCATGCTGATGTCCGGCATGTATCCGTGGCAGAACGGGGTGGTCAACAACTGCCGCGAAGACCGCAAGGATCACCTGCGGCATGATATTGACTGCTTCACCGATGTGTTGGCCCAGTCGGGCTATGACACCTGCTACGTGGGCAAGACGCACTGGGAGCGCAACGACCCGCTATTCGACGAAAACCAGAACTATGTCGGCACAGCCGAAGCGCCCGGCGGCCATCACTTTAATCCGTACGACACCTACATTCCGCCGGGCCGCGGCCGGCATGGAGTCGACTACTGGTTCCAGTGCGTAAAAGATGTCCATAAGGATCCGCGCGTCTATTCCAACCGCCCCGAACGGATCGACGGCAAGGCCGACGGAGTGCAGCACCGGCCCAAAATCTATTCGCCGAAGCTCGAAGCGGATGTGATCACCGATTATCTGAAAAACAATCAGGGGCAGCGCGAGGCCGGCAAGCCGTTTTCCATCATCTGGGCACCCAACCCGCCGCATAACCCATATGCTTCCGAGAAGGATTGCGATGAGATCGCCTATCGCGAGTTTTACAAAGACAAGCATTCTGACGAGCTTCTGATTCGTCCGAATGTCGTGGAATCCGATGCGGAAAATCTCGCCAAGGCAAAGAAAAGCGTGCCGTTCTATTTCGCCAACATCACTGGCGTCGATAAGCAACTGGGACGGGTGTTCCAGGCTTTGGAGCAATCTGGCGAGGCCGACAACACCATTGTGGTCTTTACGGCTGACCATGGCGAAATGATGGGCAGCCACAATAAGTTCGGTAAGCTCGTCATTTATGAAGAAGCGTTCTGTGTGCCGTTCATGATCAAGTATCCGGGCAAGACCAAGGGAACGCTTGAAGATCTGATGATCACCCCGGTCGATATTATGCCGACTGTTCTCGGTATGCTGGGCTTGAAAAAACGAATTCCTTCGACGGTCAAAGGCAAAAACTATTCGCGCGAAATCATCACGGGCGACTGGTCGAAGACGGCAAAGCCAAAGTCCGCCCATTTTCTCGGCTACAACAATAAGTTCAAAGGCCTCCGCACCGACCGCTATTCGTTCCAGATCGATGAGAAGGGCGAGCAACTGCTGTTCGATAACGAAAAGGATCCCTACCAGATGAAGGCGCTTCAACTATCGGATATTCCGAAAGCGGATACCGACTTCATTGTTTCTGAACTAGGGACGTGGCTGAAGAGCTCCAACGATCCCTGGTTCCGCGAGCAAAAGTTTGCCGGTGTCATTCAGTATCCTGCATGAGGAGTGCGCGTGAAATATATAGTGTTGTTAGTTGCAGCAACCGTTTTTGCGGGATGTTCATCCATTCCTGTTAAATCCGAAAAATATACGGCTGATTGGGAATCTCTATCCGCGCATAAGGCCGCTCCTGAGTGGTTTTCCGATGCTAAGCTAGGCATCTATTTTACATGGGGCGTACACACGGTGCCAGCTTTCCACAACGAATGGTACCCGTGGCACATGTACCGTTCCGATGGGCATGAGGTGGAGAAGCACCACCGCGAAACCTACGGCGACCCGAAGGACTTTAACTATCACGACTTTGTCCCAATGTTTACGTCCGAGCATTTTGATGCAGCGGACTGGGCAAAGCTGTTCCGGGAGGCGGGGGCAAAGTTTGCCGGTCCGTGTGCGCAGCACCACGATGGTTTTGCTCTGTGGAAAAGCAAGGTGAATCCATGGAATGCCTATGACAAGGGGCCGAAGCAGGACCTGACCGGGAAACTGGAAAAGGCGATTAAAGGGGAGGGGATGAAGTTTATCACCACCTTCCACCACGCGCGCAATGGGCAGCGGTATGCAGACACTCCGGAAAAGTGGGGAGGTTACAACAGCCACTTTACCTATCATCCCGACTATGCCACCTCGTCAACCGACCCTGTTCTTTCCAAACTGTACGGCAACATGCCGGAGGAGGAGTTCAACCAATATTGGTTCGACCAGCTGAAGGAAGTCGTGGATCAATATTCACCGGACATCATGTGGTTCGACTCCTGGATGAATATCATTCCAGAAAGCGTTCGCCAGGAGTACGTGGCCTACTACCTGAATGAAGCGGCCAGGAAAAACCAGGACGTGGTTTTGGCCTACAAACAAAACGACCTTCCGAAGTCGGTTGGGATTCTGGATATTGAACAGGGCGGAAAGAAGGATCTTTCCGAGTCCATCTGGCTGACCGATGTGACGCTGAGCAAGAAGTCCTGGTGCTATGTCGAGGGGCAGGAATACAAGCCGGCTGCTCTGGTGGTCCGCAACATGATCGATGTGTGGAGCAAAAACGGCATCGTGTTGCTGAATGTCTCTCCGCGGGCGGACGGGGTCATCCCGCAGGCGCAGCGCGATGTGCTTCGCGATATCGGTGTTTGGATGAAGAAACACGCCGAAGCGGTTTATGAAACGCGGCCGTTCGACTTTAACGGATTTGGACAGGCGAAGGCCGAGGACGGGCACTTCGGGGGGCAGTCGTCCACTGTCGAATATACGGAGCATGACGGCCGGTTTCTGCAATCCAAGGATGGCAAATATCTCTATCTATTCATGCTCGGCAAGCCAAAGGCCGGAAGCGAAATCGAAATCCGTGGACTGGCTCAGCACGACTTTTATCCGGAACAGGACGTTAGGCGCATTACCGTGATGGGCACCGATATGGAAGCGGAGTGGTATTTCGGGCTTCGTAACTTTTTCCTGACAGTGCCGGATGCTCAGATGGATGAAATCGCCACCGTATTTAGATTTGAACTCAACTGACGGAGCATGAAATGAAAAAATGGTTAATGACATTTGTGGGGGCGGGAATGGCGGTATCTGTGCACGCTGCGGGGCTGTTGATTGAGGCAGAGAGTTTTGGTGCAAAAGACGGCTGGGTAATCGATCAGCAATCGTTCGAAAAAATGGGTTCCGCTTATCTGATGGCCAATGGAATGGGACGGACGATACCGGACACCACAAAGACGGTCGAATTTCCAATGCCTGGAAAATATCATGCACTGGTGCGCACCTATAACTGGACGGCTCCGTGGTACGACGGCAAAGGACCCGGCAAGATCCAACTGCTTGTCGATGGGCAGCCATTGCCAAAGGTTGTAGGCGAAACCGGCAAGCAGTGGGAATGGCAGTATGCCGGACAGGTGACGGTTGGAAAAACGGTGGGAATCGGGTTGCGGGATCTGACCGGTTTTAACGGACGTGTCGATGCCATCTATTTCTGCAACGACCGGATCTATCCCCCAAATGATCCGAAGAAACTGAATAATTTCCGTCGGGAACTATTGGGGTTTCATGAGCCGGAAGTGATGCCGAAATCCGATCTAGTCGTCGTAGGTGGTGGCGTTGCCGGCTGCACAACAGCACTTTCCGCCGCTCGGTTGGGGCTCAAAGTTACCCTGATTCAGAACCGTCCAGTGCTGGGCGGCAACAACAGCCCGGAGGTCCATGTTAAGATCTGCGGTTTGCTGAACAAAAACCGCTATCCGAAAATTGGAAATATCGTCCGTGAAATCACGGGTATAGCGATACCTGAGGACAGCCATAAGGAATACAATGTGGAATTCCCGCATGGCGGATTCCTGTCCAAGGAAGGGCAGGACGAGGCAACGGCTGATCTTCGTACACAAATCATGAACGAAGAGAAGAATGTGAGCCTCCATCTGAACATGCATGCATTTGATGTGCAGATGAAAGACGGCAAGATTGCGGCTGTTGTGGCACGTTCAACTGAGACGGGAAAAGAAGTGGTATTTCCCGGCACATTGTTTGCAGATTGCACGGGTGACGGTACCTTAGGCTGGCTCGCCGGAGCGGACTGGACACAGACTCGTGAAGGAAAAGAGTATGCCAATGAACCCAGTGCCCCGGCAGAAGCGGATAATACGCTGCTGGGCATGAGTGTTCGCTGGCGATCGGATAAGGTTGGCAACCCGAAGCCGTTTCCTACGTCCGAAGAGATTCCGTGGGCACATCCCTGTTCTGAAGAGTATCATATGACGGATATGGGCGGCCGCTGGTTTTGGGAAACCGGTATGAACATGGATTGTGCAATCGACGCGGAAATTGTCCGCGATAACGGGCTGCGCGGCATTTATGGAAACTGGGCTTATGTGCACAATAATCTGGATCAGTTTAAAAACCGGGAAATTACCTGGCTCAGCCACATCGGCGGTAAGCGTGAATCCCGTCGTCTGTTGGGTGATCTGATCCTGACGGAAAATGATATTATCAACCAGGTGGAATATCCGGATGCCAGTTTCACCTCCACCTGGTCGCTTGATCTTCATTATGCAACTCCTGAAAACAAGCAGCGTTATCCCGGATGGGAATGGCAGACCTATTGTATTCAGGATCCAATCAAGCCGTATCATGTTCCATACCGCACGCTCTATTCCCGTAATGTTGATAACCTCTTTATGGCGGGACGGAATATCAGTGTGACGCATGCCGCGCTCGGCACGGTTCGTGTGATGGTGACCACCGGCATGATGGGCGAGGTGGTTGGTATGGCGGCCGCTACGGCCATTGAAAATGGTACATCTCCGCGCGGGGTGTATGAAAAGCATCTGGACCAGTTGATTAAACGCATGGAAGCCGGTGTTCCCACCAAACCGAATGCAATGCAGAAAGAGCCACCGAAATATAAGCCGAAGGTTGCAGCCGCTGGCGTTCACTAAGCAAGGTGAACGGGGTGCGTGTGTGCCGTCCTGTCGGGGGCTGGGACTACAGCTTCGATTATAAGTTATAGAGTATTCAGCACGACGCGCAATCTGCCGATATAGGAGTTGAATGGTATGCACATAAGAACAAAAACAGGGGTAATGATTGCTCTAATGCTGGGCAGCCTGACCTGCCGAGCCGGTATTAGTTTGCCGGTTATCGATCAGTTTTCAGAAGATTCGAAAAACGCATATGTTACCGACCTGAAGAGTAATACATTCAACCTTCCGAACAACAATTGGCGGATCAAGGGAAGCAGGTGGTATCCATCACCGGAAGCGGTTGAAAAATTCTGGACCAACGATAAATCTACGAAACGGGCGGGAAACCTTTACCGGAAAGAAGAACGACTGAAGCCGGGGCAGGCGGCATCAGTGAGCCTGCATTATCCAGAGAAGGCCTGGAAATACACGAAATGCGGCATCGTTGTAGATGGGGTTTCATTTACGATTACGCAACCTAGCGAAGGACTCTATCTCGGACTAAAAGGGAAGCAGTATGATCTGAATAGAGAGCTGATCAATGATGGGGACATTACCCTGACCATTTCCCGTGGAGCGGGAAAAGATAAAAATACCCTCTACTGGTATGTGTCGGATGAGGGGCTGTCCATGGGCGGACAAACTGAGCTCGAGAATATGCCGGAAGAAGCTCGATTTGGTCTTTCCTTTAATATCGGTTACCGGGAAGTGTTGAAACACGTTTCTTTTTCTGACTTCCGATACGGCGACCTGAGTCCGGATGAGCGGCCGGCTGCATCGATCGCTGAGTTGACCATTAAATCAAGGTTGCCGCCAGCTGCATCCAACAAAACCAAACCTCTCCTTGAAAACCCGGAAGGGCCGCTGACAAAAAAGGAAGCAGAGAAGCTGGTTGAGTGGGCATTAAATGAACCCGGGCAGTGGAGTAATCATGCCAATCGCATGCTGAGTGGGCATCGGAATCTATATCGGGTCTACCGGGTATATGATGCTTCAGGGGATGTCCGAATCCTGAACCATTTGATGGACATCGCCGAAATGGCATTAGACAGCCGAAATGATCGCAATGAAGTTATCGGCAGCCATAAATGTCTGACCGGTCGAAAAGATGGGAAGTGGACGGGCGAGGTTCTACCGTCCTGGCCTCATTTTTCTGGATGGCAGGTCCAGGACGGAGAAAAATATTATTACGGCGACGTCGGTGAAGATGCGGCCGGAGTACATTATCTGGCTGTGGCCGCAAGAGCCATCGCAGAGACACCGGAGGTTTGGAATACGAAGGTTGATGGTTCTGAACAGACCTATCTTGATAAGGCAAAACTCTATGTGAATGAAGCCATCTTCACGGTCGAGACCTGTATCATTCCCCGGTATATCGAGCCGGAAACACTGGAGTTTGTTTATCAGTTTCGCCGCAACCTTCCCGGCGTCCGCACCTTGGATGAAGGAGGGTATGTCCCGTTTAACCGCTACTGGCACGTTCCGATTGCATTTCTTGCGCTGTGCCCGGCCATGGAGATTCTGGATATAGAATCGGATAAGGTGGGAACGTATGACCGTATTGCGCAGATCAGCATCGACCGTTGGCTGAAATCCATGGATTACTATGAAAAGGATGGGTTGGAGTTGTTCGACTATCCCTATAGTTATCCTTCTCAAACTATTTTTGAAAAAGATCCGGCGGTCTGGAACTATATGCCGGAGTTTTTTGAAGGTTTCCCGTCAGAGGACTTAGGGCACTTGGGATGTGATGCATCGCAACTGTATATTTTCCACGTTTCACCTCGGGTTCATGTGCCGGAAGATGTGCTGAGGAAACTCGCAAACACGCTGTTGGTCAACGCGCCCCGCGATGCCGATGATTTTATGGCGTACCGCCTCAACGGCAGTGGGAGAGGTAGGAATAAGACGTTGGCGACGGACACCTATTTCCTGACCTTGTTTCAACCGAATTTGAATAAATTATTTTGGGATAACCCGCATCAGAAAGAGGAACCGCTGGCGTGGGAAACTCTGTTTGTGAAGTTTTTTGAATATTCCAACCGCGAGAGATAATGAAAAATTTGTGCTTAAACATCGCCTTCTTAACGATGGTCTATATGACGCCATCATTGGCCGTCACGAATGCATTATGGTCACACTTAGATCATGCCGATGCCCTTAATCATCACGGCGTAGAAACTGAGTTTATTCAAAAGGGTGGGGAGCGGGTATTAAACCTAACCCAGGCTGAAGAAGGCCGGTATGCTTGGGTTTTCATTCCTGCTCCTGTCGAAGGTTGGGGGCTTGATCATGCCAACTTTATCGAGGCAGAAATTAATAACAGCGGCACTCGTGCTGTTGAAGTAATCCTGTGGGTAGTGCCGGACAGGGGGTGGGACGCCATTGGGAAAAGGGCAACGATAGAGGCCGGAAAAAGTTTGCTCTTCAAATGCAACCTCAGAGCGTCATTCAAGGACGGCACGCCCAAGCTTAATCCGCACCGAATTAATAAGGTGGAGGTCATGTTCTCAAAAGCTCCTGTCGGTGCTTCCATTCAGGTTAAAGGATTGTCATCCTCCGGAACAGTACCGGAATGGGTGATGCCGGAAGGGCGCATGACAGTACCGAATATGGAAACGAGGAAATATGCCGCAGGGAAACGAGTGCGTTATCAGTTACTCGAACATCGGAATACAGATATTTACAGTGTTTTGTATTTGCCGAAGACATGGACGCGGCATGGGAAATATCCCGTCATTGTAGAATTTCCCGGAAACATCTATTACACCGGAAGCGTCTATTCCAGCGGTCGACCCGAGCAATGCGCGATCGGGTATGGGATGAGTAAGCATGAAGAGGTGATCTGGGTCTCGGTTCCGTTTGTTGATTATGATCTCAACGAGAACGTAGAAAGTGGTTTTGGTAACGCGGACGACACCGCAGATTATACCGTAAAACTGGTAAATGAACTTGTCGATAGCTTTGGTGGCGATAAAGACAACGTTGTCATTACCGGCTTCTCCCGAGGTGCACTCGCATGTGGTTATATCGGCAGAAGGAATGATGTTATTGCCTCCCTGTGGAAAGGTTTCCACCCCTGCCAGCATTACGATGGCGATGGCTGGAATGGTGCCGATATGAACGGAGCCAAGGAGCGGGCCAAGCGAATTGGAAAAAGCCCGGTTTTTCATACAGACAATGAACGCCATGAAGCGCTAAAGACCATGCTTTCAGAAGTGGGGGCTGATGTCACTTTTGCCAGCTCCGGTTTAGGTGCTCATGCCACGGCCATGTTCCTTGATGACAGACCCTCAACCGTTCAGCTGCGGGATTGGTATGGGAATCTGATTCAAAAATAATCAGGAACCGTAGAATGAGAGTTATCAAAATTAAGAGACCACCGTTTAGTACGGTGTTGGTCTGCGCTTTTATGCCGTGTGTTTTGCGGGAAATAGATCTGGTTCGTTTGAGAGGGTTAAGGAAAATGGTTTAGATAAAGGAGTATGGTATGTCATCTGGTTTGAAGAGAGGGGAAAGCGTTGTTAAGAGCGAAGCGGCGAGGGGGGAAAACGCACCACACGCATTCGGCGTCGAGAATCCGGATTTGGAGCAAAGTCCGTTTACCGGGATGACTCGCCAGCACTGGTTGGATGCTGCACAAAATCTAACGGAAGGTGTTTTTCAGCATGTGGGCGGCATGGATGAACCGATTGTGCTGCCCAAACAATCCGAGATTACCTATCCCCAGGCCGATGATCCTCAATGGAGATATCAAGCGGCCGAATTTGAGGGATTAGCCAGAAGCTTCATGGCTGCCGCCCCGTTGATCAATGAGGATCCTTCGCTTGAATGCAACGGGATTAATCTTAGGGATTACTACCATTCCATGATTCTGAAGGCATCGGATCCCAGTTCGCCGCGCTACTGGGGGCGTATCACCGATTTCACGAAGGAACATGGCCGCCAGAACTATCAGCACACGGTTGAAGGCGGCGCCCTTGTCATTAGCCTGATGCATACCCGCGAGCAGATATGGGACCGCTATACGCCTGACGAAAAACAGAGGGTGGCAGACCTTATCTCAGATTATGCCCATAACCTGACCATCGCGGCCAACTGGCGGCTATTCAATATACTCATGTTGACGTTTCTCAAAATCAATGGCTTCCCAATCGACGAGCGTGCGCTGGAGGATCATCTTCAAAATATTGCAAGCAGCTATGCCGGAGATGGGTGGTACATCGACGATACCAATTTTGACTTCTACAACCCATGGGGGTTCCACTTCTATATTCCTATTTGGTGCAAGTGGTATGGGTATGAACACGAGCCGGAACTGGCGGCTATTTTTGAGCAACGCAACCGGGACTTCATTGAAAATTGGCCGCGCTTTTTTGCGCGCGATGGCAAGCAGCTCATGTGGGGCCGCAGTTTAATCTATCGCTTTGCTGCCTCGACGGCATTCGGCGCTCATTTCCTGATGAAAGATCCGGTGTTGGATCCTGGTTTTGCTCGAAAGATTGCATCGGGCAACATGCTGCAGTTCCTTACTCGGGAAGAGCTGTATGTAAACGGTCTGCCTTGTCTGGGTTACTATGGTCCGTTCGAGCCACTGGTTCAGTTCTACAGCTGTGCCGCCAGCCCGTTCTGGATGGCCAAGATTTTCGTGGCGCTGTCGCTGCCTAAGGATTCCCCGTTCTGGACGGCGCAGGAAAATGAGGGCTTCTGGCCGGAGCTGGGTGATCGGTCGGAGTCGGTTGAGTTGCCTTGCCCGGGACTGCAAATTACAAACCATGGAAGCACGGGCACCACAGAACTGCGCACAGGTAGATCATATCTTCACGATCCATATTATAACCAATTGCAGTTCAATCCGCATTTTCCGCTCGAAACAGAAGGGCCTGAAGGGGCCAATCCCGCAAACTATTCGGTTCGCCACTTTGAATCCGGGGAGGACTTTCGAATTCCGTTGAATGTTGCATTCAACAAGCTGGAAGACGGTGTGTTGTATCGGCAGATGAATACGCAGCCGCTCGGATTGGGAGACCCCAACAAGGGGGGAATCAATCTTGGGTCGGAACGCATTGATTTAGCTGACATCATTATTCCCGGCGGGGTTATCCGGGTCGACCGGATTCGAGTGCCTTATCGTAATGAGCTGCAGTTGGGTCATTTTGCACTGCCTCATTTGGATGGAAAGGCGGCCGACGTGAAGAAGGTGGGCAACGGGCTGGTTGCCACTATTGAAGATGGCCGCACGCTGGCGCTGGTGCCTGTGCTTGGATGGGATACCGTCAAATCAGCAACGCACAGGAATCTCAATCCCGAGGCGGATGAGAGCACCGTGCTCTATGCAGAGCGTATCCGCGAAAAAGACTATTCGGGCATGGATGTCTTAGTGATGGTTTTGTTGCACCGCCTCGACGGAGGGGAGTGGACGGAGGAAGAGCTGAATCCGGTTAAGTCATTGGAAATCATCCCGTGGACCTCGTCTGGTGTAGCATGCGGGGTAAAACTTGCGCTTAAGGATGGCCACAACTATTTGATCGACCACGGCCATGTCGATGGGCGTCGCATTATCTGATCTTGTTTCTTGCTGAAATATTGATGTCGCGTGTTGCGAAAGAGAGCGGCTTCAGCAAGTTGCTGGAAATGAGCGCCACCAAATATCGAAAGAAGCAGACTAGCGAAAAGGACTCAAATGACTAAAAAAGAACAGCTTTTAAAACTATATCGTCGTGAAGGCATGGAACAGGCTCTATTGGGGATGCACTTTTGTCCATCGCTCGAAGAGGAATTTAAAAACCGTTACCCGGGGAAGACCGATTATCTGGAACATTTCGGTGCACCGTACCGCATTGTTTATGATCCTGGATTTGCCTGGAATTTTGAAGAAGTCTGGCGAATTCCGGAACGTAATGTGGACTGGCATACCTATTATCCAGACGGATTCAGCTACGATAAAAAGTTCGATGGGTGGGGGGTGGCGCATGAGGATAATCCTAATTCCGAACATATGACGCGCATGCATCATCCGCTTAAAAACATTAAAACCGTAGAGGACTTAGAGGCTTATCCCTGGCCCGATTTTGAAGGGATGGACTTTTCCTATCTGCCTGAAAAAGTGAAGGCGATTCATGATCAAGGGCTGGCTGTTTTTGTCTGGGCTGAATGTACGATCTGGGAAACGTCGTGGTACCTGCGCAGTATGGATGAGTTGTTTGTCGATATGGCTATGGAAGATGAAAAAGCGGAATGGCTATTTGATAAGATAACCGACCTAGCCTGCTTCCGTGCTCGTAAATTTGCTGAAGCCGGAGCGGATATCCTCGGGCTGGGCGATGACATCGGTATGCAGGATTCGCCGATGATGTCGCCTGAAATGTATCAGGAATGGTTGAAGCCCCGATTGGTAAAAGTCATTGCTGCTGCGAAAGAGGTGAAGCCGGATATTCTGGTTAGTTATCACTCCTGCGGATTCTGCAAACCCTTCATTGGTGATCTGATCGAAATCGGCGTTGATATTCTTAATCCGATTCAGCCCGAGTGCATGGACTTTAAGGAAATCTTTGAGGAGTTCGGCGGGCGCATTTCATTTAACGGAACGCTCGGAACACAAACACTGTTTCCCCACGGAAGCCCTGAAGACATTCGAAATGAAGTATTCCGTAATCTGGAAACCGCCGGAGATAAAGGCGGCCTTCTGTGCTGCCCGACGCATATGCTTGAGCCCGAGGTTCCCTGGGACAATATTGAAGCGTATGCCTCCGCCATTACTGAGTTTAATCAACTCCGTGAATTGTGAAAAGGGAGGTCCTATTGTGAAATCCTCCTGTTTACTCAAGCGGCCACTGTTTATTAATATTTTTTGACTGCGCTTTTACGTCATCTATTTTGCGCAAAACAGATCTGGTTCGTTTGTGAGGGTTGAGGAAAATGGTCAAAATATAAACCGGAAATCTAAACTGAGAGTAACGATATGAAACGTACTGCTAAAATCATTTTAAATCCCGTCCTGCTAGGTGCGGCTGTGGCGTTGTTCATTCCAATGATTGGAAGTGCCTACAATACGCCCGTTAAAAGTATTGAGAGTTTTGAGGAAGGGATGCCCGCAGGGTTTTCAGCCACAGGAAATTTGACTCTTGATACAAGACGAATGAAACATGGCGAGCAGTCGGTTAAGTGGGAATGGAAGGGGAACGATCAAATCATTTTTGATACGCCCATCGGCTACCGCAAGCAGCGCAAGCTCACCGAAGACAGTGCTGCGTTGCAGCACGTTGATCCGACGGCAGTGGACATTCTCGAACCGCCTCACGGTTTCTTCATGTGGATCCATAACGATGAGCCGCGCCCGCAGCGCATCCGTTTTGAGTTCGGTCGCGGGGATGAGGTCGACTGCTGGTTTGATTACAACCTGAACTTTAAAGGATGGCGCACGGTTGCGCTGAATTATGACCGCGGCGACATGAAAGGCCTGCCGCGCGAAGACATGACCCGCCTGACCATCAATACACCCAACACCGGCTCCGGCACTTTCTTTATCGATACCATCGGGCTTTCGGTTCCCATGAACCCGCGCACCGTTAACCCCAACCCGCAGCTACCCGACATCGATCCTCACGCCCGTCTCGTCAGCCAGTACGAGCACTGCCAATATAAATTCAGCAAGCTGACTCCGACCTTCAATCTGGAACCGCTGACCGATGAAATCGTGGCCGATTTCCGAACCCTGGAAAAACAGGCCATGCCGTACTGGTTCCCCGAGAGCGACCGTGCGACTTGGAATGATTCCAAGATCAAGGGCATTGAAAAGAAATTCGCCAAGCTGGAAATCGTTCGCGACGGCGACAACATCTACGGTCGTCCTCTGGTCTTCGGCAACATCATGAAGGAATATTTTTCCGAAACAGGCATTCCCAAAGACGAGCTGTATGATGGCATCATGAGCTGGCGCTACGACTACTGCGGTACGCTGTTTCAGATCGCCCGCGCCTGGGAATTTACGCAGTCGGCGGATAATAAAGCAAAGCTCGAAACGATGTTTATGGACGTCTTCGACTACGGGATTGATCAGGGTATGGCCGCCGGCGCCGGGTTGGGGTGGATTCACCACTATGCCTACATTATTCGCGAATACATTCCCGCACTGTTCGTTATGCGCGAACCGCTCGAACGCCACGGACGGCTGGACGAAGCGATCAAGGCCTGCAAATGGTTCAGCGGCTTCAACCAGGTGTATCGCGAAGACCTGGTTTATGGCTACGAAGGCCGCAAAGCCAACGATGCCGACGACATGCAGGGCCTGCAGACGCTTCGGCTGGTCACGCCCTTGCTGATGAAGGATTCGCCGGAAAAAGCGCGCGATCTGAAGCACTTCTCCTCCTTCTTCTCCAATGTCAGTACGGCCTACGCCAATGCCCTCGACGAAACCTTCAAGCCGGACGGCACTATCTTTCACCACGCCGGCCACGCCTACGGCTACGGCGGTCGCGCCATCTACGGATCGGTTCGCACGTTCGATATCCTGAAAGGCACCTCGTTCCAGGCTTCTGCGGCAGCCGCCCAGCGAATCAAGAAGTGTGCACGGACTTATTTCGACGGTCTTTTCACAAAAGAAAAGATGACCCCTAAGGCTTTCGCATCCATCCGCTTTAGCAACTATAAAAGCGCGGAACAATTTGCCGATATGCTGGATCTCATGGGCGAAACGTATGAGCCGCTCGACGGTTTCCGGTCGTTGCCGTATACCTGTGTCGGTCTGAAGCGGCAGAGTGACGACTGGATGATCACGGCCCGGACGCACAGCAAATATGTCTATCCATACGAAAGCTGGGGGCGGGATTACTTTGCCTTCGCACTGTTCATTGCCAACGGCTATCTCGACGTTGCTTATCCGGATTCGCTCGACAGCCTGACCCCGTCGGAAGAAACCTGGCATGAGGGGATTGATTGGCTGCGTTATCCGGGAACGACGTCTGTCCGGCTGCCGTTTGAAGATATCGCCACGCGTGTCGGCGTGGTGCGGGATGAAGGCGGCGAATATCTCTTCAGCGACCAGGCGTTTTCCGGCGGCGTGGAAACGTCCTATGGATGTGGCGTTCAGGCCTTCCAGTTCAAGGGGCACGACAAATACGGTCTCGAGTCTTTCACCGGCAAAAAATCGTGGTTCTTTGTCGGTAACAAAGTCGTTTGTCTCGGTTCAGATATCCAGAGCGACATCCCCGGCTATCCTGTCGAAACGACGCTCTTCCAGGTTCCGCTGTCCGCAACAAATGAACCGGTGCTGCTGGGAGGGCGGGCGGTCGATAAGTTTCCCGTTATGCGGCAGTTGAAAACCAAGCAGCCGCGGTGGCTGATTGACAACCGCGGCACTGGATATTATGTGCCCCAAGGAAAGCTTCACCTTTCTCGTTCCGTTCAGACCAATCCGGACCCTCATGATGAGGGAGAAGTGTCCGGCAATTTTGCAACAGCCTGGTTCGACCATGGAAAAACGCCGAAGGATGCCGAATATGAATATGTGCTCGTGGCCGATGCGGATGCGGACCAGATGAAAAAGTTTAGCCGGAAGCCGACCGTCAAAGTGCTGCAAAAAGACAGCTCCGCCCATGTGGTTGAACTGAGCGAAGAGGACGCTACGGCCTATGCTGTCTATGCAGAAAAGGGCGCGGCGTTTGGCGAGGGCTTTGTGAAGAATGTGAACAAGCAATCCACCTTCATCGTAAAACGGGAAGGTAAAAAACTGCGCCTTTCCGTGGCCGATCCCGACCTGAACATCTACGACGGACAGGAGGACCTGTTGCCGGACGGCACCCGCGGCGAACTTTCGATCTATGAACGCGAATGGTTCTTCTGGCCCAGCCGTCCGTCCAAAGTGCAGATCACGTTGGATGGCGAATGGAAAATCGATGAGCTCGTAACGCCCATGGAAACGGTGGAAACCCAACCACGGATTATTTCTTCCAAGAATGGGAAAACCGTCGTTGAGGTGGTATGTCGCGATGGCTTGAGCGCAGAACTTTTACTTTCTAAATAGGGTGGAGTTTTTGAGTTAGGGAAATGGTCTTTTGCGCAGTTCCCTAAAATGATAACCACTGAGTTTTCAGTAACGGGTAGGTGAATATTATGAATAAAGTTTCATCCATACGAGCAGGATATATTTTGGCCAGTCTATTTGGGTTCAATTGTTCCACGCAGGCTGAAGAGGTGAAAAAATATGAACCAGCTTGGGAATCACTGGGACAGCGTGATGCGGCTCCTGAATGGTTTGCCGATGCCAAGTTGGGAATCTATTTTCACTGGGGCATTTATTCTGTACCCGCATACGGAGGCGAGTGGTATCCCTATCACATGTACCGCGATGGGAATGTGCATGAGCATCATGTAAAAACATATGGAGAACCTTCCAGATTTAACTACCACGATTTTGTGCCGATGTTTAAGGCGGAGAAATTCAATGCAGAAGACTGGGCTCAGTTGTTTGACGATGCCGGCGCAAAATTTGCCGGCCCCTGCGCGCAGCATCACGATGGTTTCGCCATGTGGGACAGCGAAGTGAATCCCTGGAATGCGGCCGATCGAGGTCCCAAACAGGACATTACGGGGTTGCTGGAAAAAACCATCAAAGCCAGGGGGATGAAATTTATTACGACGTTCCATCATGCCCGAAACGGGCAGCGGTATGCCGACAAGCCGGAGCAGTGGGGCGGGTATAACAGCCACTATGCCTATCATCCGGACTTTGCCACGTCATCAACCGATCCCGATATTTCGAAGCTGTACGGCAATATGACTGAAGCAGCGTTTAATCAATATTGGTTTGATCAGTTGCAAGAGGTTATCGATCAGTATTCTCCGGACATTATTTGGTTTGATTCCTGGCTGAAAATGATTCCGCAGGAATACCGGAAAAAGTTTGCCGCCTACTATTTGAATGAAGCCCAAAAGAAACGCCAGGACGTCGTTATTGCATATAAACAGGTTGATCTTCCATCGTCCGTTGGGGTGCTGGATATCGAACAGGGCGGAAAGAAAGACCTGTCAGAATCCGTCTGGTTAACGGATGTAACGCTGAGCACCAAATCCTGGTGTTACATCGAAGGACAGAAATATAAACCGGCCGAACTGGTGGTTCGAAACATGATTGACGTCTGGAGTAAAAACGGAGTGGTGTTGCTGAATATTTCGCCAAGAGCCGACGGGGTAATCAACCAGGATCAGCGCGATATTCTGCACAAAATCGGTACGTGGATGAAAAAACATGAAGAGGCGGTTTACGGAACTCGTGCCTTCGATGTGTATGGATTCGGACATGCCAAGACGGATGCCGGCAAACATGGCGGGCAATCGGCTACAACCCAATATACCGCGGAGGACGGGCGTTTTTTGAGATCGAAAGACGGCAAGACGCTCTATCTTTTCATGTTGGGAAAACCGGACGCCGGGAAAGAAATAGAAATCCGGGATCTGGCGGGGCACACCTATTGTCCCGAGGGTGGCTTCAAGCGGATCACTGTTTTGGGAAGCGGTGTTGAAGCGCCGTTTCATTGGGCCAAACGTAATTTTTGGCTAAAGGTGCCTGACTCCGAAATGGATGATATTGCAACGGTCTTTAAGATGGAATTGAATGAACCTATGGACTGGAAATAGGTGTTGAACGTATTCTACGTTCCGGAATCAGTAGAAAAATATAGTTAAATCGGAGAGATAACATGAACAGACGATCATTCAGCAAAAGCATAACAGTGGGCAGTGCATTTCTAGCCGGCTGTTCAACTACCGTTTCTCAGGAAAAACAGCCTAACTTGCTATACGTTTTCCCTGATCAGATGCGCATGCATGCCATGGGGTTCTGGAAGAAGCCAGAGTTTAATAAATTGCTGCGAACCGAGACCGATCCGGTGCATACACCGAACATTGATCGGCTGGCAGAGAACAGTGTGGTCTTTACCCAGGCGACCAGCACGCATCCCGTCTGCAGTCCGCACCGCGCCATGCTGATGTCGGGGATGTATCCGAGCCGCAATGGGATTGAAGACGTCAACTGCCATGCCGGCCGTCCGCAGGGGCTGCTGTACAACGTAGAATATTTTACCGACGTCTTGGCAACGGCAGGTTATGAAACGGCTTATGTGGGCAAGACCCATTGGCAGCGTACAGAACCGTTCTTTGACAAGGAGTTCAACTATGTCGGCACCTCGGAGCCGCCCGGCGGAGAATATGCCAATGCCTACGACACCTATATTCCGCCGGGACGCGGTCGGTTGAGCAACAAGTATTGGTTCCAACTGTTCAAGGACGATCATTTCAGTTCGCTGGGCTATTCAAACCGCCCTGAGCTGGTGAATGGAAAGAAAGATGGGCAGCCCTATAAACCCGGGCGTTTTACGCCGGAGGTTGAGGCGGATGCCATCGTTGATTATTTGGAGAACAAAAACGGCGAGCGCGATGCGAGCAAGCCGTTCAGTCTGATCTGGTCTCCGAACCCGCCGCACAATCCGTACTTTTCTCCGGACGATTGCGAGAAGGATATCTACGACACCTATTACCGCGACATGCCGCTTGATGAGCAGATGTATCGGAAAAACGTTAAGCCTCAGCTCGCGTCGGAAAACAAACTATATGATCCAGTGAAATGCACCGCGGTCTATTATTCCCTGGTCACCGGCGTCGACCGTCAACTAGGTCGCGTTCTCCAGGCATTGGAAAAAACGGGAGAGGCTGATAACACCATCGTGGTATTCACCGCCGACCACGGCGAAATGATGGGCAGTCATGGCGTGACCGGGAAAAATTATTATGAGGATGAATCCTTCCTTGTCCCGTTCCTTATATGCTATCCGGAAAAGATCAAGCCACATGCCGACAACTTGCTGATGGGCTCGGTGGATATCATGCCGAGTGTTCTGGGAATGCTGGGAATGAAAGATCGAATTCCTGAAACGGTTGAAGGTACAGACTACAGTCAGGGCATCATAACCGGTGATTATGCAAGTTGCCCGAAACCAAAGTCGGCCCTCTATCTGAACATGAAACGCAAAGGTGTGCGCACGAATCGATACACCTACTGCGTTCATAACGGCGGCCGGGCGGAAGTGGTCGATAATGTGAAGGATCCCTACCAGCTGAATAAGCAGGAACCCTCCGCCATTCCAGTTGCGGACCTCGAAATGCTGAAGAAGGAACTGGGCATGCGTCTTGAGCTGGCTGGCGACGGCTGGGCGAAGGATCGTAAATTTCCGGAGTGGATTACCTACCCGTCATAGATTCTGGAGTCACTATGAAGAATATCTTTGTTGGGAAAATATTGTTTATTGGGTTTTCCTTTATCGGGATCGGATGTGGCGATGTACTGGCGCGTTCGGCGAACCAGAAGTTGATTCGGAATGTTGAATACATTCAGGCGACGGAGGTGGATAAATACAATTGGGATGATCCCTCCTCTGACTATTTGGTGTTGGAGAGCGTGAAGGGTGCGTTGACCGAGCGTGAAGTCGAAGGGTTGACGCAGTACGCGCTCAATGCGTGGCTGCCGACGCACAATTCGATGAACTATTATTTCCGCAAGCGGAGCAACAGCTACATGCTGGAGTGGCTGTATCGGAAAGATAAAGATATTGCGCTGCTGAACAGAGCGATTGAAATTGCCAGACGAACGGTTGCGTATCGGAACGATAATATTGATCAGATTGATGATCGGTTCACCTGCTATCAAATTAGTTATGATCGCAGCGTTGCAACCGGTCTGGCCGAACTATAAGGAACTGGAGGTCTACAAGGATGGTTCTCATGGATTGGCGCCGGGGGCATCTGGATTCGCCGGTGTGCCGATGATTGCGATTCCGGTCAGAATGATTACTGAAAACCCCTCCGTGTGGGATTTGAAATATGAAGTGAAAACGTATCGCGATATTGCGCTGGAGCTGGCTTCGGAGGCGCAGAAAACGCTGGACTATACCTACGAGGTGTTTGTCGGCGATGACAATCTGATCCGCTATCCCGAGACGATGCAGCGCAGCGAATGGCATGGCAATGTGTATATCTATAACCGGGTGTTCCCGGTGATGTCGGGTGCGATTCCGTTGGCCGAAGCCTATGAGATTTTTGGCATTCATTCTGATAGCGTTAAGAAAATCGACGCGGTAAATCAGGCAATGATCGACTTCCTCGTAGCGGACATGACCTTCCACGCGGTGAATGGGGCGGAATGCGTGCGCTACCCTTACAGCGATGAAGCCCAGGAGAAGAATCCGGAACAGTCTGAAGACTTCACGCACGGCTCTTTTGATTCGAGGGACTTTCAGCTGTTCTATCAAAGTGGCCGGTATGACTTTGGCGAGCGGTACGTGCAGGCCATGGCGAACACGTTGGTTGAGGTGCTTGATAAGGGGAAGGGCGAATTCGCCGAGAGACTGAATGGCAAAGGGACGGCGAAAAAAGGCACCCCGATCTCCTACGATGGATACATCTGGTATGCAGCCTATCGGCCGGAGGTTTACGACATTATCATCGACCATGTTCTGAAGAACAACATCGCGCTTAAGGACAGCCGATATGATTCGTATTGCTTGTTTGAAATTTTGAAGTTGAAGGATTCCAGAGGCGGAACACCGAAGCTGATTTATTCCAACTCGTTTGATGACGAATCTTCTTTGAATGATTGGATCATTGAAGGGCCGGGGCAGGTCGCTATCGAAAATGGGCAACTGCGAATTTAGAGCCAATATGCCGTCGCGACACAAAGGTTCTTGAAGGAGGGCTGCAAGGAAAAAGGCGTACGGGACTTTGTGGAAAACCTCATGCTCAAGGATGTGGGTAAAGACCGCATTAAGAATTCCTATATGAGTGGGAAGTTTCAGAATGCGCATTTTGTCTGCTGGAATAAAAATCCGACTCCCGAAAACTATATTCTGGAATGCGATTTCCGAAGCGTGTCGGAATATTCCCTTCACATGATTATGTTCAGTCACCTAGGGCTGAACGGCGAGAGCGTATTCGATCCTTCGTTAAAGCCCCGAAGCGGAATTGCCGGGCAGTATACCAAAGGGGATATGGTGGGCTATCGGATCGTATGCGTCTGTTCGTTCACCCACTTGACAGCATTTATGCTGACTGTGCGCGGGATGAGTTCCATTGAGCCGGAGTCCAGCTGGCAGCTTCGTTCTGTCCCATGGTTGGAAGGGCTTCGAGCACATCCCGCAAATAGTCGGCGGGGTTGATGTCGAGTTTTCGGCAGGTTTCGATGAGACTGTATATGATGGCGCTATCCTGACCGGATCGGGGGCTGCCGAAGAAGAGGAAGTTTTTCTTGCCGATGGCCGTGGGCCTGATGGCATTTTCGACAAGGTTATTGTCGATTTCCAGCTTCCCGTGCTCAAGAAACAGGTTCAGGCTGTCCCAGCGTTTGAGGGTATAGCTGATAGCTTCTCCGAGCTTGCTTTTGGGCAGTTGTTTTTTCTGTTCACGATCCAGAATGGTTTTTATTTCATTAAGCACTGGAGCAGAGTGTTCCTGCCGATAGGTTGCCCGGTCGAGCTCCGGTTGTTTGCGCAACGTGGTTTCGTTGCGATAGAGCTTCGCAATGAGTTTGATAATTTTCCGGCTGATTGAATCCCCGGCCTCATGAAATTTACGCCGGGCATGTGCCCAGCAGCAGGCATGAATAATATTTCCCTTTTCCTGTTCATGAGCCGGGTCGTTCAGCCATGACGGATAAGAACCGTATCCATCGCTTTGCAGAAGACCGGCGTAATCTGTCAGCATCGAATCAAGACATGATGCAGCACGACTCGGAAACCATTCAAAGAGCACTCCAACGCCTGGACTGTGATAGGCCCATAGGTATCCATTGGGACAATGGTCCTTTTTCGGGTCTTGGTATTTGATAAAAGTTTCGTCGGCCTGAATATACTCACTTTGCCGGATTTCATTTCTCAGTGCTTCGTAGATCAACGTTAACCAGTCGGCGATAAGATACATCCAGTTGCCCATGGTTTTGCGGCTGATTTCGATGCCGTGGCGGTATTTTAAAACCTGTTCCTGACGGTAGAGCGGAAGATGGTCGCAATATTTGCTCAGAATGATCTGTAGGAGCAGACCGGCAGAAGCATAGCTGTTTGGAATCAGTCTTGCCGGAGCTGGTGCGATCAGCGGCGGCACTTCACGGTTATCAATCTCAATAAACTTTTCTCGAATGATTTCACGGATAAAATACCGGGTCGGAACAACGTCGAGCTCCCGTACTTTTTCCTCCCCGATTTTTTTATAGCGACCAGGATTTCCCTGAACCTCATCGGGAATGATGATCACCTGCTCAACCGGCAGGTCTTCCGGGACCCGTTCCTTGAGCGGCTTGCGCTTTCCTCGACGGGACTCAACCGGCTCTGAATCATCCTGTTCGGCCTCTTCCGCTATTTCCAGAGCCTCTTGGGCTTCCTGCAGTTCATCGAGCAGTAGTTCCATCTGATCCGGGCTTAACTTTTCGGAACTGCGCCCGAACAGTTTTTTCAGCAGATACTGAACTTTCTCATTAAGCAGTTTAACTTCGGTTTTGAGCTGAGTGTTTTCGGCATTCAGAGACGTCCGCTCCTTTACCATCAGATCAAAATTTTCCCGGTTAAAATTCATGCCGTACATTATACCAAAACACGTTGAAAATGCGGCACCAACCTGATGGAAAATGCAAAAAAAATCAGCGCTGATACCAAGGTTTGAGCGAGCCTTGTTTTAGATCAACTCCATCGAGCAGCAGGGCCAGCGCTTCCGGAGCAAGACTAAGCTTTTCATCTGCGCCAACGCCTTGAGGCCAACTGAAACAGCCCTTTTCAAGCCGCTTGATAGCAACCCACATGCCGGTACCATCCCAGTACAGCGTCTTGATCCGGTTTTTCCGTCGGTTCGTAAACACAAACAATGTGCCCGAACACGGATCTTCATTTAACCTATCCTGCACTACACAGTGCAATCCGTTGAAGCTCTTACGCAGATCCACCGGCTCAACCGCCAGAAATACCCGGATTGAATTACTTAATCCAAACATCCGGCAGCCTCCCGCAGAACCATACCGAGTTCATTCAGTGACGGAATTGGAAGCTGAACCTCAATCCCGTTCGGCAGAAAGATCTTCAGTTCATCTATCTCAGGAGGTCCGGGCTGAACTTCCACCTCGCAAAAAGCAACCTCAGATTCCTGACGTTCAATTCGCAGCCAACGGGCCAGCGTTTTCGGGTTGATGCTCCATTCCCGGCAAAACGCCGCCTGGGTCAGCCCCGCTGAATTAAACTCCTCGATCAGTTCCCGGCGTTCTTCCTCCGTATAGGAAGCCCGCCCCGACACATTGTTTTCATTCGTATCCATGCCTGACAAATTATCAGGCTTTGCCGGAGCTGACTACGGGGTGAAAGAAGAGGCGTTTACATCGGATCAGCTATTTTCACTATGGCTGGGCGACTTCTAATCTTCGGAAAAGTCCCGAACAGAAAATCCTGGCAAAGGGATCCGATTCAACGGATGAGAAGCCGGGTGAAATGCATAAGCTGCGGATCACGAAAATCGACAACAAGGTCGTGTGGGAAATCGATGGCGTCGAATCTTTTGCCTATGTCGAATCCGATCCGGAAAAAGTGCTGAAGGGCGGATACTTCGCCATCCGTCTCATGAATCCGGCTATGGGGATATACGACAACGTTCGGGTGTATGAAATTCCCTAATGCAGGCTCCCGTGCTGAATCCTGTTTTCTTGTAGTCAAAAGACCGTTGCTCAGCATGCGCAAATGGCAGCGTTCTATTGCGTATTGTGCGGGTTGTGTCGGAACGGTGTGCAATCTATATTACTGTTGGAAATTGATAGGTAGGACTATCGGAAAGACCGAAGGATTTGGTGAGAATGAAAAACTTCAATGTATGTGTCGGGGCCGTGTTGCTGATTGCGACATGTTGCGGGGCTGGTACGGCCGGCTATGATTCGCAGCCCTATGCCCCAGTAAAAAACAGTCCGGCCCTGCTGGCAGAAAAACAGGTGGCATTGGCTGCCGTACGGAAGGTCTGGACGCTCGACGACGAGGTTGTTGCCGGTGTTCGCAACAAGGCGGAAAAAGGGAAGGTTGATGCGGATGCTCTCTTTGAATCATTCAATGATGATGGTTCGTGGAAAAAGAAACTGCCGGTTGGCGAGACCCTGACGGAAAAAGAATACAAAACCCACGAAGCCTATTTTGCCGATTTGATTTCACTGGCCGGATATTCCCGCTTCGGGGCGAAAAACGCGCTGGATAAAAACAAGGCCAAGGGCTTGGTCTACCGCTCGTTGCTTTGGTATTTCGATAACGGCTTTGCTGCTCCTCCGCAATATCACCAGACGTTTAACTATCATGCTCCCATGGCTACGGTCGGTGGGCGGATGCTGATTGTCGGAACAGTGCTTTTCGACGACATCCACGCGGATCGCGCCAAAAACATGAAGGCGCAAAATCTCTACGAATATATGTGCGACTATGGCCGGCAGTTTATCAACGCCGCGCCGCAGATTCGGGGGCCGAACTGGTCGTTCCGATTGGATAACTGCATGCTCTATGTCCTGTTTTGCGATGATCCCGTGGTGATGGATGAATATTCCTATCATTGGAACAAGGCGCTCTCGTTCAATCGTTGGGAAACCGAAACCGACGGGGTGCATCCGGACTGGAGCATGATGCACCACGGCGACATGAACTACTGGGGCATGTATGGCATCGCGTGGACGAGCCGGGTCATTCAATATGGAGAGGTATTCAACGGAACGCCTTGGGCATACAAAATCGAGCAGCTCGACTTTATTGCCGACTGCATGACCGAAGGGGTGCGCTGGTCGCTTTATCGCGGCAACTGCGAGTACACGTCTGCCCCCAAACGTGGCTCGTTTCTACTGGCGAGAACGGACGGTGTTGCGGCTTCGTTCAAGGAACTGGTTGCACAGTTGCTGGAGCTGGGCGGCGACCAACTTTCAAGCCGGACCGGGCTCGAACGGCTTGAATCGGAATTAATCCTCCCGCCGTGGTCGGTTGAAGGCGGTGCAGTTGATACACGGCCCGAGTTTTCCGGCCATCGTTATTTCTGGACGACGGAATACCAGGTACACCGCCGTCCGGACTTTGCCATCTACACGCGGCGCTGCTCGCAGCGCACCCGTCCGCCGGAGGACAGTTCGCAGAAACCCGGCACGCTGCACCTTAATTATGGAACCGGCTACACGCCAATCATGCGTAGCGGCGATGAGCTGCGCCTGAGTCGCTTGGCGTGGGATTTCCAACACGTGCCTGGCACCACCGTGGAGCAGGGGTGCACCGTCGCTTCCGGCAAAGCCGGATCAACCAAACGCGGGCTGAATCTTTTTTCTGGCGGGGTTGACGATGGCATGTATGGCTGCGGCGCATTCGATATGCAGATCGTGCAGTTTGATCCTGATGGTTCCGGTTCGTACGAGTTCATCAATGGTGCGGGGGCGCTGAAGGGAACCTTTTTCTTTGATGACGGCATGGTGGCGCTGGGACAGAACATCCGCCGCATTGCGCCGGGCTCCGGAAAAATCCTAACCACGCTCAACAACGTGATGCGGAAGGGGAATGTTGTTTATTCCATTGACGAATCCAGTCCGAAAACCGTTAAGCAGAGCAATCCAATAGAGCAACAGCTGACTGTGAATCATGTTGCCTGGGTTTGGCACGACCATGTCGGTTATGTCGTTTCCGGGGCTGCAAAATTGGTTCTTTCATGCGACGAACAGCCGTTCAACGAGAAGCTGAAGCAGGACAAGGATTTTAAAAAGATCATTATTGCCGAGCTGGGAAAAGAGATCTGGGGGAATGATCGCTTTAACATGTTCCGGCTTTGGCTCGATCACGGCTCTGATCCTCAGAATCAATCCTATGCCTATGCCGTCTATCCCAACTGTTCGGTTCAGGAGCTGAAGGCGCGCGCAGCGCAGGTTGGAACGTTTTCCAAAAAGAACGTCGCGGGTATTCAGGCCATCGCCAAAGACGGTATTTTTTACGCGGTGTTCTCCAAACCCGGCACAGTACAGTTTGCGGACGGCGTCTCTATTTCATCGGATGTTCCACTGGTGGTGATGGTGCGGAAAAACGATTCCGGCGAGTATGAATTCCATGCATCCAATCCGGATCACCGGGGACTGCGGCGCGAATATGTTCCAGGTTCGGGTAAAACGATCGGCACACTTTATAAAGAACCGATTGTGATCCGGGTTGAAGGCTTGGGCAGTGAAACGTCTGTAGGGTTTCAATTGTCTACAGAGCGGGGCGAAGAAGGTGCTTCGGTAAAGGGAGGCCAATGAACATTCCAAGAGGAATCGTAAAGACAGGTTTCCTGTTGTTGGTCAGCTGCGCCGCGATTGCTGACGGGTATGAAGTCCAACCCTATACGCCGGCAACCAACAGCCCCGCCCAGTTGGCTGAGAAGCAGGCTGCGCTGGCTGCGCTTCGGAGCGAATGGGGCGGCGACAACTATGCTGCGAACAATATTCCGGGCATCCTCTCCAACAAGGGTGTTACGGATCCCTGGTCGGTCACCAATAATTTCAATGCCGACGGTTCGTGGTACAAGAGCCTGCCGACAGGCGCAACGTTTACCGCCTCTCAGTATGATCTCAACCGCGAATGCTTTTTTGATCTACTCGCGCTGGCCTATCTGGACGAGTTCCAAGGTTCGGATCAGCGGCAGATTGTTTATGATTCGCTGGCGTGGTGCTTCGACAACGGCCATGCCGCGCCCCATGAGTACCATGAGACCTTCAACTACCATGATCCCGAAGCTACTATCGGCGGAACGATGGTGCTTGTCGGGCTGTTGATGTTCGACGAAATCCATGCCGATCGGGCAACGGATCCTGACGTTGAAGCGGTATTCCAATAAATGCGCGAATTCGGGCGCGCGTTCATCAATGCCTCGCCGCAGATCCGCGGCCCCAATTGGTCGTTCCGGATCGAAAACTGTCTGCGCTATATTCTCTTTACGGATCAGGTAGCCGATATGGACGAGTATGACTACCATTGGAAAAAGGCGATCAGCTTTAACCGGTGGGAGGAAGAATCTGCCGGCGTGCATCCCGACTGGATATTGATGCACCATGGCGATCAGAATTATTGGGGCATGTACGGCATCTCATGGACGAGCCGCGTCATTGAATACGGCGAACTTTTTTCCGGCAAACCTTGGGCATACGAATCGGATCAGCTGGACTTTATTGCCGATTGCATGATTGAAGGAACGCGCTGGGTGATGTTTCGCGGGGTGGTGGAGTATACTTTCGCGCCAAAGCGCTCATCGGTACTGCTGGGGCGCACAGATTCTGTTGCTTTACAATTCAAGGAACTGTATGGCCGCTTAATTGCGGTTGGCGGAGATTTGCTTACCCGAAAGAGTGAATTGATCGATCTCGAAGCGAATGTGATTCTTCCCTACTGGGAAACGGGCGACTCCGAACAGCCGACGACGCCGGAGTTCGAGGGGCACCGCTATTTCTGGACGTCGGAATACCAGGCGCACCGTCGTTCGAACTTTGGAATTTATACGCGGCGGTGTTCGCAGCGTGCCCGTGCTCCTGCAAGTCGGGACACGGCTCCGTTGCATCTGAACTATGGCGTAGGCTATACGCCGATTGTACGCCGTGGCGATGAGCTTCGCTTCAGTCGCTTGGGGTGGGACTTCCGGCATGTCCCCGGTACCACGGTGGAGCAGGGGAAGGATATTGGTGGAGGATTTGCAGGCTCCCAAACCCGGGGGGCTGAACCTCTTTTCCGGAGGTGTTACTGATGGTTATTACGGTTTCGGGGCATTCGAGATGAATCTGGTTAACTTCAATGACGACGGAACCTATACCTATAAGAACGGGGCTGGCGCTCTTAAAGGGACCTTTCTCTTTGATGACGGCATGGTGGCATTGTGGGGCAGAAGATCAACCGCCTAGCAACCGTGGATGGTACCCAGGAAGAAATTCTGACGACCATCAACAACGTACGCAGGCTTACGGATGTGACTTATTCCATTAATGGTTCCGCTATCACGAATATTTCTCTTGGCACAGCATTGGAAGAACGTCATGCCGTAACCAATGTTGCCTGGTCCCATCACGATGGCATGGGCTATGTCATCTGGCCTTCCGTCAATCCAACAACAGAGCTTGTACTTTCCTTTGGGGATCGTCCGTTTAACCCAATTCTGGAAGCCGATGAAGAGTGGGAAACGCGGATTCAGGATGAGCTTGGGACAGCAGTTTGGAGTTCCAAGGTTATAGACATGTTCCGCCTCTGGCTTGATCATGGTGCCACCCCGGTTGATGACACCTATAGATATGCGGTTCTGCCGGATTGCACGTTGGCTGAATTGCAAGCTTATGCCACCAATCCGCCCGTTCAAGTTGCCGCTAATTTGGGTGGTGTTCAGGCTATTGCAAATATTTTGCGAAGAGGGAGCGTGTTTCCCCCGCGACATTCCGCCGAGCTCCAGTGATTGGCGAAGGCGCATTCATTATTTTAGGTGAGCGGTCTGTCGGGTTTAACAAAACAACTCGCTGAGAATCTAAAAATAGAAATCCAGTTGCGGACAACTTTAAGGTTTTTGTGTTCTACACTCAGTTGTTTGGCCGGATTTCGGTGATTTTTCAAAATCAGTCCAAGTCCGACAGGCTGCTAGCGCCGTGTTGATCGTTCTCGGCTGCGGTTGCATTGTTTTCTGCCGTCGTGCAATACGTGGACGGCTGTAAGAAGCTCGGCGTTCTGCCTTCGCCGGCCATCAGTTCAGAGCGGTTTTCAGCGCGCGGATAAAGTCTGGGCTGGTGCCGCAGCAACCGCCGATAAAGTCGGCGCCGGCGTCGAGCAAGGGCTGCGCGAAGGATGTAAATTCGTCCGGCGTGGTTTTGTAGATGGCTTTGCCGTCAACCATGACCGGCAAACCGGCGTTGCCCTTGATCCAAATCGGCAGATCTGTATTCGCCTTCATGCTGGCGCAAAGCTTCACGAAACCTTCAATGCCTTGACCGCAGTTGGAGCCGATCACATCTGCGCCGGCCTCGGTCAGTTCTCTGGTGGCCTGTTCGACGGTGGTGCCCATCATGGTGCGGTCAAAGTCGGCGCCGGCGTCGTAGACCATTGAGGCAACGACTGGAAGGCCGGTGGCTTTGCAGGCCTGCAGGGCGATTTTGGCTTCTTCCAGATCCGACATGGTTTCAATCACAAGTCCGTCGGCTCCGCCGGTCGCTAACGCCTGTGCTTGTTCTGTAAAGGCGTCGAGCATTTCCTCTTCGGTCACCTCTTCCATCATCAGCATTTTTCCGGTGGGCCCGACGGATGCAAAAACCAACGCTTTGTCGCCTGCCGCCCGTTTGGAGATTTCCGCTCCGGCCCGGTTGACCTCTGCAACGCGGTCGGCCAGTCTATGGCGTTCGAGTGTGAAGCGGGTGCCTCCAAAGGTGTTGGTGATGATGATCCGGCTTCCGGCTTCTACGTAGGCTGCCGCCACCGCTTCGACGATTTCGGGGCGTTCCAGATTTAGCGCTTCCGGCGATTCGCCGGGCTTCAATCCCTGCTTTTGCAGTTCCGTTCCCCATGCTCCGTCGATGATGACCGGGCGTTCGTTGAGCAGTTTTTCGATGGTTTGGTGCATAATTTGTTCCCCTGTTTCAATGGAGCAAATAAGCTACCTTAAAAATTTGCGGCGCACAAAGAATTTCAGGTCGCCAGATCAAACTGCGGGATCGAGGGCCTGCTCCGTTTCGGTAGGCGGAAGCGAAGGAGTGTAATAGTAGCCCGGCTCCTTTTTTTGCCGTTTCAGAGTGCAGCGAATTTCTCGCCAGGTCTTAAAAAACCCATCCATGGGAGGGAGATTGCCTTCAATGGCTTTGCGCAGCTTCGGCAGATTATAAAAGGGGATGCCGGCATGCATGTGGTGTTCCACGTGGTAGTCCATTTTCCAGTGCATGAAGAGGGTGAAGGGATCGACCTTTGCCGAGCGGCAGCATAGGCGGAAGTCCGTGGAGTCGGGCTGCAGTCCGGCGTGCTGCGGAATGGTGACGAGCCACGCCAGCCATGTGGCGTAGAACGGGACAGTGAAAATGGCGAGTAGGATCCACAGTTTCAAATAGAGGATTAGCGAGAGGATGCACAGCTGGCCGATGAACACCGCGCGGGAAAAACCAAAGAGCTGCTTGCGGGCCTTCTGGTCGGTTTCTGGAAAAAGGTGGTTTTCCCAATCGCCGGAAAGCATGCCGAAGCTGTGGCGTAGAATCATGCCGGCACAGGATTGGAAACGCGTGAAATCAAACGTGTAGTATTGAATCCACTGCCAGAGCGTAATTCTATAGGGAAGGGGCACCTCCAGATCCTGATCGCGGTGAACCGTGGCCATATGGTGGCGGATGTGGCTGGCCCGATAAAAGATGACGTTCTTCCAGGTGATGAATCCGCAGAGGCGCAGGAAAAATTCGTTCAGTCCTTTGGTTTTAAAAACCGTGCCGTGCGAAAGCTCGTGAATCGCCGCGTGCTCGCCCAAAAAGGTGAAGCACGTGCCGCGGATAAATAGCGCGAGCAGCGTGAACGGCCAAGGCAGGTGGTAGAATGAATAAACCACTCCTGCGCCGGTCAGCACGGAGAACAGCAGCTGGGGAATGATCTGCAGGAAGCCGCGCGCATCGCTGCGTTCCATCAGCTTCTTCCGTATCGCCTTGTCGATGGGGATGCGAAGCCAATCCACTTTCTTTTCCATGAGCATTGTCATGAACGTCTACCTCTCTACGTTATCGTGCGCCGAATTTGCGGACGGCTTCCTGATAGATCAAAATATTTTCCGGCGGCGTTTTCCCCGTCATGGTGCCTGCGGAGAAAAAGTAGCCGGGCTCTCGTTTGGCAAGCTTGGCGGTTTCACGCACCATGTCGCGGATCTCATCCGGCGAACCAAAGTTAATGATGTTCGGGTTTTGCATGCAGGCGAAAATGGTTTTTCCGCTAAACACGTCGAGTACGGTTTCAAGGTCGTTGTTGCCGTCGCAAGCAATCCCGTCAAAGTCGGTGGCGCGGATGCGGTCGAGCAGGGGCATCAGGTTGCCGTCGCAGCAGAAAAAAGCTTTCTTGCCGGCGGAGTGGATGATGTCGAGCACTTCATTGTAGTGCGGGAAAATATATTGGTCGTACCATTCCGGCGGGAACATTGGGCCGTTGGCGCTGCAAAGGTCGTCGTGGCATCCGATCAGCTCAATGTCCGGCGATTCGCACATGGCCGAAAAGTCGCGCTTGGACACTTCAAGGAACTGCAGCAACATTTCCTCGAAACGTTTGGGATCGTCCATGGCGGCCATCATAAAGTTTTCCCAGCCGAAGAGTTCGACCGGCCACATGAACAGGGTGTGGTAGTACCAGCCCATCACCATCGTGCTGTCGCCCAGCAGCGTCTGCTTCTCGGCATAGTGGTTTTTGAAAAAGGCCGCGCGCTCGGTTTGGCTCTGGGTAAAATGGTCCAACGGCTGGAACTCCAGCACCTCCTCCGGAGAGGAACAGGGGTGGTTTTGCATGGTAAGCGTAGGCGAGAAGCCCCAAAAGGCGCCGTGGGCCTTCATGCCGAGCGCATCGTACATCGAGTTGTACGGACGCGGGGAGGGGGCGCGGGGGAGGGACTTGTAGCGTTCGTTTTCGGGATCGTCGGTAAAGGTGGCGTCCTCATAGTAGCGCACGAGCGGAAAGTTCCATTCGGCGCAGTCGCCGGGAATGCTGCTGATGGTTGCATCGACATCGAAGTGCTTGAGCATGCCAATACAGGCGCGGTGCGGTTCGGCCTGCACGTTGTAGTCGAACAGCTGCTCCGCCAAGGCGGGGCAGTCGGGAACATCCCATTGCGGGATGCGGTCGGTCATTTCGCCGTTCAGCGCGGCGCGTGCTCGTTCTCTGCTCATATCCAAAGCTCCAATTATTAAACACGAAGACACAAAGTTCGCGAAGGACTGATGCTTAGTGTTCTTAGTGTCTTTGTGTTTAATTTATCTGCGTGCCAGCTCCTTGTAGACCTCGTTGTAGTAGAGGGCGTTTTCGACGGGGGTGTTGGCGGGGATGTGGTTGCCGACGGCCATGATGAAGCCGGGGCAGTGCTTGCCGATATCCATGCAACGCTGCACCTCGGCGCGGATCTGCTCCTTGGTTCCGCCGAGCAGGATGCGCGTGTCGGCGTTGCCGATGAAGGCGTGGGTTTTTCCATAATTATCGGCTATGTATTTCATATCCGTCGTCGGTTCCATCACGAAGGCGTCAACGCCAACTTTGGCTATGTCGTCGATGAACATGGTGTAGTTCCCATCGGAGGTGTAGATCAGTTTTTTGCCGCTTTCGTGGATCGGGTCGAAGAGCTTTTTATAGTTCGGGAAAATATATTCGCGGTACCAGTCCGGCGAGCAGAACGGGCCGGAGGTCCAGACAATGTCGTCGTGGATCATCACGCACGGCGCGTCGGAATCGGCCAGGGCGTTGAAGTATTGCTGGATCCACGAAGTGTAGCGGTTGGTCATTTCACCGAACTCTTTTGCATCGGCCATGGCCATCAGCATCATGTCCCAGCCAAAGATTTCAATCAGGCCGGACATCAACGAAACATAGATGCCGGTCATGTTGACGGTGTCGGGATAGCGTTTGCAGAGCATGGCGTAGTGCTCATTGTATTCTTTGACCAGCGTGGCGTGGTCGCGCGGGCCGTAGACCGCCCAAGGGTCAAAGGCCAGCACCTCATCGGGATCATCGAACGGGCATTCGACATCATCGCAGCGATCGCTCCCGGCGGATGCATATTCGGCATGGCCCATTTTAGTGCGGCATTCTTCGATGACCTGGCAATGCGTCAGGATCGACCAAAACATGCCGTAGTCCCATTCCTTCACAAACTTGTTTCCGGCGGCATTGCGTTCCTGCTGTGTCGATGCGGTGGAGAGGTGGGAGCCCGTTACGGCATTGAGCAGATCCCAGTGAAACTCCGGTGAATATTCTGTCCGCGGCACCTTCGGCGGCATTTCCAGATTTAGCGCGGCCCATCCGTTCTCATAACTCATCGTCTTTCCCCATGGCTTGGTTTCATAACTCAATACGCATTATTAGGATCGACTTTAAGCATTCAATCCGCGAATGATGCATAATTCTTCAAAGTTGAACAAATCACGGATTTAATGCATTGGAAAAACGACGGGAAATTGAATCGGTTCGGATGAGGCTGATTGAGGCGGGCCATTGCCGGCTTTCCAGCAACTGGAACTATAAACGGCTTTCGAGCCCGTTTTCGCGCATTTATCTAATCGAAGAAGGCGAGGCCGTGCTTCGGCATTCCGGCCAAACCCACCATTTGAAAGCCGGCGACCTTCATCTGGTTCCCTGCCATGTAACCGCCGACTACCAGTGCCCTGAATCCCACACGCAATATTTTGTTGGATTAACGATGACGCTCGCGACGGGAACCGACTTGTTTGGAATCCACCGTTGCGAGCCGACGCTGCCAGCCGAGAAGGTTCATTATGAAATCTTTAAACGGCTGGTGGATTTGATCCAGCCGCTGACCGGAAAGTTTGGCCGATTGGCCAGCGTCAACCTGCCGATGTTTGTTGAGCTCGAAGCACGAGGGCTGGCGATGCAGTTGGCTGCGTCGTTTTTGAAGCACGCCAATGAGGCGGTCGAGGTCGCGTTGGAGAAAGACCGGCGGTTTGCTCCGATCCTCCAGTTTGTTGATGAAAACCTGCAACGCGATATTGCGCTGGAAACGCTGGCCGGGCTGGCCGGGCTGACGCCGACCTATTTTTCCGACCTCTTCTTCAAGACCCAGGGCGTGCGTCCGGTGGAGTTCATCAACCGTCGACGCATTGAGCGCGCTCAGCTCCTGCTGGGTTCCACCGATCTAACCATTCAGGAAATCGCATCCGCCGTCGGCATTAACAGCCCCGCTTATTTTTCGAGGCTGTTTAACCGGATCTCTGGAGTGCCCGCGCGACGCTACCGGAAGCTGCTGCTGGATCTCTAAGCAATGGCACAGCCTGGCAAGGCCATCGCCTGCTGATGGATCTGCTCCGCCGTTTCGCCTCGGCAGATCCATGCAAGACCATAGCTTTCTCTGATGGTGGCCGGCTTGTGGGAAAATCCGGCTTTTGAATAGTCGAAATAGAGCGGGCCGTCCGCGGTAGGGATGTATCCTTTTACCCGATAGACGTCTTCTTCGTTTCTTAAGATGAAATCTTCCAGCTGTTGGGCATCCACTTCGCTTGAAAAGGTCAACGCAAAGGCGGAGTAGCGCGGATCTCTGCATTTTGCATATTCGCCATGCAGTTCGCTATGGGTGGAGCGGGGGCCAAAGATGGGGAAATCAGCTGCACCCTTTATGCAGCGCACCAGGTTAACATCCGCTTTGATGCCACGCACGGCCCGTTCGGTGTCGGCGAGCTGTGCTTCATCGAACAGGTCGCATTTGTTGAGCAGCACCAGATCGGCGGCTTCCACTTGGTGGATAATGTTCGGCAGGGTGTGGATCAGGCGCAGAAAACTGCGCGGCTCCACAATGCTGATGATGCTGGCCAGTTCGAAGTGTTGGTCGAGCCGGGTTTCTTTCAGCATGTCGGCGATTACGCGCGGATCCGCCATGCCGCTGGCTTCGATCACTACGCCCTCGGCATCCGGGTGCTGTTCGTGGATTTTCGTCAGTTGCCCGATGAATTCGGTGACGAGGCATTTGCAGAAAATGCTCCCGCCCGGGATGGAGACCACGTCCGGGTTCTCCTCCGAAACAATGGCGCCATCCACGTCCAGCGCAGAAAACTCATTGACTAGGTAGATCCATTTACGGTCGCGGTTTTCCGCTACGCTACGCTTCAGCAGCGTGGTTTTTCCCGCTCCAAGGAATCCAGTAATTAAACAAATCGGAATCATGGCAAAGTTCCTTTGGGTTGAAGGTCGGAAAGTCAAAGGTCGAAAGTCACGGCACTAATCTTCGGCTTTCGATCTTCAGACTTTATGCTCTCACACTCATTTTTGCCATAGCGGCTTGCTCAATGGCCTTAACCAGCGTGGTTTGATCGGGGATGATCGAGGCAAAGGTTGGTTCGCCGTTGATGCAGATGGTCGGCAGGTTTTTGACGCCCAGTTTGACCATCATGCCAATGCCTTCGCGGACTTTAATTTTATGTTCGTTGATCCATACCTTGACCATTGTTTTGTCGGCGGCCTTTTGTACGGCTTCCATCATATACTGGCACGGGGCGCAGGAGGTGGAGTCCAGCGTGATCACATCCACGACTACTGCGCGGGCGCCATGATAGTCGGGCAGTTCGACGTCATCAAACGAATCCGCATCCTTGGCCTGCAGCGATTTGGCTGCTTCGCGGGCATATTCATCGTGAACCATCTCGGAAACAGCCTGCAGGTTCTTAACCGGAACGGCGTAGGGGAGGTCGCATCCGGGAGCGAGGATGAAGCCTTTGCTTCCGCTCTTTTCCATAATGTCGAGCGTTTCCATTTTGGCGTCGGATTCGTCGCCCAGCAGCAATACGGCAGTCAGCTTAATATTTCCGCCAAACGACTTGCCTTGCGCTTCGCAGAGCTGGCGCAGATGCGTCATATCGATCTGTTCGTCCACCGAAATGTTATCTGCCGTGGTTTGGGTCATGACTTCGAGGTTGCGGGTAACATCGCCACAGACAAAGATGGAGGAAATGCCGCCTCGGGCACGGATGTGGTCATACACTTTGTTCATGAACGGCGTGACGAACTGCGCGAAATGATCCGGCGAAATCTGGCTCGTCATCGGGTCTACCACGGCGATTACATCTGCGCCGTGATCAAGGTAGATGTCGGCGGATTTGATGCAGATATCGGCACAGTAATCAATCACAGCACAGACTTCGTCCTCTTCGTCATACATATCGAGAAAGATGTCGTTGCCGAGCAGGTGGAGGGCCAGGGTGAACGGCCCGCAAATGAGGCCATACAGCGCGGTGTCGTCGCCAATGTCCTTCTTGAGCGTTTTCAGCGCCTCCACCACAATGGGGAAGCGGCCTTTGGTTTCGTCGAGCTCCGGCAGGTCGGCAATCTTCTTGCCCTGAGCCAGCGGGTGGCTGGTCACCGCGGGAGGCACTTCGTCGGCCCAGTGCAGGCTGCATCCGAGGATTTCCGCTTCAATCTGCAGGTCAAACATGACGGGAAGACCGTCTGGGTTATATAGCGATTTTGCTTTCTTGAGACCTTCGATAATCAGGTCGGCCGACTTTAAATATTCCGTTGCGGTCTTTTCAATGAGAAAGCCGCCATGGCATCCCACAAAGGGGAGCCATGCGGTACGTTCGGTTTCTTTGCCTTTAATTGCGTCTAAAAGTATCTGTTTGCCTGTCATCATGGTCTCCTTGTTTAAATGGTGGAACAAGGATACGGTTTTAAGAAAAGCAGGATAGGACGGATCAGGATTGCAATGGTACGATCTTGCTGGAATGTCGATTTAATGCGAGGGAGAGTTCGGAAGTTTCGAAGCAACAACATAGGACGGGTCGATCCGTTGCTTCCGCATGATCGGGAGCAGTTTTGACCAGGTGGTTATGAGTCCGTCGTATTCCGGAAGATCGTGCTCAATGGTCTTGCGCAGCTTCTTCAGATTAAAGAAAGGAACGCCGGCGTTCATGTGGTGCTCCACGTGGTAGTCCATCTGCCAATGCAGGTAGCGCACAAACGGGTGAACTTTGACGGAGCGGCAGTTGAGCCGGAAGTCCGGGACGTCCGCCGGCAGACCGGCATGTTGAGGCACGGTTACCGCCCACGCGAGAATGCTGCCAATGAACGGAGCGAAGGTGAAAAGAAACAACAGAATCCACTGGCCGGATAGAATGAATGCAGCGGCCAGGGCCAATTGACCCGTCAGAACCATTCGCGCCCAGTTGAACAGTTTCCGGCGCAGTTTGGGATCCGATTCAGGGAAGAGGCGATGCTCCCATTCGCCCTTCAGGGTGCCGAAGCTGTGGCGACAAATAATGCCGGTTTTTTGAAGCATGCGCTTGAAGTCGATCGTCCAGTAGCCGAGCCATTCCCATCGGCTCACCGTCCAGGGCAGCTCAACTTCCAAGTCTCGGCCCGTATGGACGGTAACCTGATGGTGCTGCATGTGGCTGGCGCGGTAGAGCACAAAGTTGATCCAGGTGATAAACGAAAAAAGCCGGATGAAAAATTCGTTCAGCGCTTTGGTTTTGAAGGGGGTGCCGTGCGAAAGCTCGTGGATGGCCGCGTGGTCGCCCAAAAAGGTGCAGCCCATTCCGTGGATGTAAACCGCCAGCAGCGTGATCGGCCACGCCCAATGATGGAATGAATAATAGGCCAGCGTCCCGGTTGCGATGGATAGAGCAATGACGGAGAGGCATTGCGCCAGCCCTTTTGCATCGCTGCGCTTGGTTAGCTCCCGCATCACTCCTTTCTCCATGGGCGTGCGATACCAGTTGATTCGTTCTTCCATGGTTTACTTCCCGTTGAATTCCTTCACGGCGCCGAAGGCGGCAATGACGTTTTCGGCCGGTACTTCGGGAAGTATGTTGTGGATGGTGTTGAAGATGAAGCCGCCTCCCGGCGCAAAGATTTTGCAGCGTTCGAGCACGTGCTTGCGTACTTCTTCCGGCGTGGCTTTGTTCAGGATCGATGCGGTGTCGCAGCCGCCGCCCCAAAAGGTGATGTCGCTGCCGAACTCTGCTTTCAGTTTTTCGGGCTCCATTTCAAAGCAGTTGGTTTGAACGGGGTTGATGATGTCGTATCCGGCTTCGATGAGGTCGGGCATAATGCGGTAGATGGAGCCGCAGGAGTGCAGGAAGGTTTTCATTTGCGAATTTTCATGCACAAAGGCGTTGAGCTGCGTATGGCGCGGTTTGAAGAGTTCCCGGTAGGTGTCGGGCGGCATGAAGAGTCCGCCGGTCGTTCCGAGGTCGTCGCCGAAACGCAGGATGTCGCAGCAGTCGCCGACGGCGTTGCAGACCTTTTCCAAGGTTTGGAGATGCATGGCCATAAGTGCGTCGAGCAGGCCTTCCACCTTTTCGGGCTCGGCCAGCAGATCCATCAGAAAGTTGTCGAGCTTGCGCAGGAAGGTTCCCCATTCAAAGAGGTTGCAGCCGCAGACGACCATCAGCGCTTTGTCGGTGCTTTCGCGCAGGCGCAGGGTGTTTTCGCGGAGCTTGGTCCAGAAGTCCGGGTCGGCGGCGTTGTCCCACGGGCTGTGGGCCAGGTTTTGCCAGAGCACCATGTTCATGGCTTTGGGCAAGCCGCTGTAGTCCGCAGGATAGTCGTCCTCGTAGGGAAAATAGGTTTGGTCGTAGAAGGCCCCGTCCGGCGGGCGGCGGGCAATTACGATGCCGTCGACTTCCACTTCGTTGGCTCCATCGGGCCGTTCCAATGGTTGGAACCACTTTGGGTACTGCGCGGTTGAGCCGTCGAGCATGGTGAAATCGTACCAGTCGTCATCGGAAGTATTGAAGGTGCGGCCGACGTCGAGCACATCGCAACCCAGCGCGTTAAGCACATCGTCTTCCGGTTGGGCGAGCTGCTGTACGACATCGTAGATGCGGGTGTGGCCGCCTTCGATGCCGAGCGCCTTTTTCAGTTTATTATATCCCATCGCCGAAATGCCGGAACTGGGATTGGAGCCCATGTCGATCGGAATCTGGTCGGTGTTCTGATGATTGATTGCCGCTAAAACGAGTTCTCTTGAAGTCATGTTTTTACCTGTTTTTTTAAACACGAAGGCACTAAGGTCTCAAAGAAGGAATGGGCAGTAGCTTCGTGATTCTTTGTGCTCTTCGTGTCTTTGTGTTTAGCTATCTCTATTTCGAGATTCCATCCATCTTCGACCAGACGCCATCGGCATCGGGCAGGGGATCCTGGCAGGCGTCGGTGATTTTCCACCAGCGTTGATTGAAGGGGTCGGCCTTGTTCGCTTTGCCGTCTTTTTCAGCATCCGTGCCCACATATTCCACATAGAAAAATTCGAATAGCTCATCGCCCATTTCAACGAAGTAGATGGAGAAGTTGTGGTAGTTTCCGCGAGCCATCTGGTCGGTGACGCCCGGCCACACGCTTTGGTGCAGCATGCGGTATTCCTGTTCCCGCTCCGGTTTAACGCGGGTGACCATCGCGAGGCGGTCAGGATCATCAATGGGTTTTGCACCGTGGATATAATTGATCCACTCCATCTGCAGCCAAACGTCGCCATACCGCTTCGCGCGCGGATGTGGAGCAACCAGCGCTTCCAATGTTTGGGTGGCCTTTACCGATTCAAAATCCTGAACAGCTTCGAGATAGTTGTCGCCGTCATAGTCGAAATAAACCATGACCCAGGTTTTCCCCTGCAGCTCTTTCGAGTAGGTGCTTAGGTTGGTGATGTCGGCCTTCTTGAATGCTTTGGCCGCTTTCTTTTCATTGAGCGTTTTGAGCGCGGACGCCAGCTCTTCGGTTTTCCCGTCCTTGGCAACCGCAATCAGCCCGACATGGGTCTGCTTGCCGGATTGCAGATAGCTTTCGTAGGGGGAGAATGCAAAGACCGGTAGAGCGAGCAATGCGAGCGCGGCAGCAAGTAGCGATTTCATTATTCGACCTCCAATGTCGGGTTGCAATGGGCTTCGATTTTTGCGGCGGCCTCGGGGTTGGCCGTTTTCCATGCGTTGATTTTTTCAGCGGACGGGGCGCGGAAAATGAAGTAGATGATGCAGGCAATGGTCATGACAGCGACGGACTGGAACTTGTAGTTCATAAGCCCGCGTGCTCCTTTGATTCGGAGCGGCGTCATTGGGGAATCCCAGACGAGTTTGAGGTTTTCTTCCGTGTTCGTATCTTCACCAAGCAGGGAAACGACGACCATGATAATGATGCAGATCAGGCAGAGCAGACCGGCCGCATGCATGAACAGCATGCTCCAGCCGGTGTGCTCTTTTAGCAGGTCGAGCGCAAAGACAATCAGGCCCATGGCGAATCCTGCCCAGAGCGTGATCGCTCCGGCTTTAGCCGTCGCGCGCTTCCAGAAGATGCCGACCATGAATACGGCGGTGATCGGCGGGGAGATGTAGCAGATCATTGAGGCAATCGCGCCGTAGATGGAATCAAACTTTCCAATGATTGGAGACCAAATGATGGCCAGGATCACGCCGCAAACGGTGGCAATGCGGCCGATGTGCACCAGCTTTTTATCGGAGGTTTCGGGTTTGAAGCGTTTGTAGAGGTCGAAAGCAAAGAGCGTCGCAATCGAGTTGAGTGCGCCTGCGATGGTGCCCATCAGCGCCGCCAGCAGCGCCGCAACAATCAGTCCGCGGAATCCGGACGGCAGCAGATTCATCACCATGTGCGCAAAGGCCTCCTTGCTGTCGGCCAGTTCAGGGAGCAGGCCTTTGTTGATCAGCGCCAGACAGAGCAGGCCGGGCAGTACGAACAGGAACATGGGCAGCAGTTTCAGCATGCCGGCGAACATCGCACCGGCCTTGCCATGGTTTTCGTCCTTTGCGCCGAGTACGCGCTGGACGATGGTTTGGTCGGTGCACCAATACCAGATTCCAATCACTGGATATCCAATCACAACCGCATGCCATGGCATATGGCTGAAGTCGCCGGACGGACGAAGCACGGAGATCATATTCGGGCCGACGGTATCTTCCAGCACGCCCCAGCCGCCCAGTTTCATGAAGGCGAAGGTCGTAACGATGGCCGAGCCGATCAAAAGGGTGGTGGTCTGGATGGCGTCGGTCAAGGTTACCGCGAGCAGGCCGCCAACCACGACGTAGAGGCCGGTGGCTACGGCGATCATGATCATGGTCGGCATCAGCTGCGCAACCTCGGTTCCAAAGCCGAGCATGGCGTTGATGACCACCGCGCCGGCATAGAGCGAGACGCCGATGTGAATGAACACGGCCGAGATGATCGACAGGAAGGCGAGGAAGTCGCGGCAGTTTCGGTTGAAGCGTTTTTCAAGGAAGTCGGGCAGGGTGGTCACATGGGCCCGCAGGTAGAACGGGACAAAGAAGACCGCGAGGATCACCAGCGTGAAGACGGCCGCTAGCTCAAAGTTGGCGTAGGCCAGCCCGCTTCTATATCCCTCTTCGCAGAGCGCCACAATGTGGACCGTTGAAATGTTGGTGGAAAACAGCGATAGGCCAATGATCGGCCACTTCAGTGTTCGGGCGGCCAAAAAGTAGGCGCCGTCGTCGCGTTCGAGGCCCAGTTTGGCCGCTTTTCGCTTCTGCATCCAGGCCGCGCCACAACCGACGGACAGCACCAGCACCACATAGGCGATGAGAATTCCAAAATCCAGTACGTTTAGCATAAGTTCCCTTTTCCGTTACCAATCCCTAAATCAGATGTTTTGTTATACATGATTTACAATACATTGCTTTCATATTTCCCCAGTGGTAAATTTCCGACATGTGTGAATCCAGTGGAATAATCAGTTACGGGCATATCGAGAACAAACTCATGTATCCGCACACCAATCCGGGCATGGAAATTGTTTTGGCGGAGCTGGGGCGCTTGGACTGGGCGGTTGAGCGAATCCCCGAAAGCCTGAATCCGGGATCGGTGTTTTTCACACTTCCATGGCAGGTGCACGGCAGCCTCAAGGTGAGGGAGCCCCGGAATAAAATTTTCTTTGTTCTGTTTGAGCTCGCTCAAATAGAAAAACCGAAAAAGGCGCGCCTCGGGTTTCCGGCATCACTGGGGTTTAGTGCTGCAGAAGAAAAACTGGTCAGTGATATTCTGGTTCCGGCGCAGCGCCATTCGTGGCCGGCATCCGGCCTGCTGCGCGATCTGTTTCCGAAACTGATTCAAAAGTTGAACGGAAACACGCGGATCGAGGCCGTCGCGGCAAACGCCTTGCTTCGGGCCATTATCGTAGAGCTGGCAGGCATTGTAGATAGTGCTCCCGCATCACTCAGGCACATGACTCCGACCATGACGCGCGTTCAACAATTTTTGCAAACGGTTGTTTCATCGCTGGATCACCCATGGACGTTGGATGAAATGGCGAGCAGCTGTTCCATGAAACGGACCCATTTTGCAAACAGCTGCAAGCAGCTGACCGGCTATCCGCCTATGCTGTATCTTAACCGTGTTCGGTTTGAGCGAGCCTGTGAGCTGCTCAAGACTACAGAAACGCCCATCACGGACATTGCTTTTGAGTGCGGCTATAACACGAGTCAATATTTTGCAGAGTCCTTTAAGCGGTTTTCGCGCATGACGCCTTCTGACTATCGTAGTCATCTGCCGCAGCTCGATGCCATTATGGCAAGCAATTGGAATCATCCCGAAGAACGTTCCATAGAGGATGAGATAGAGCGGTCGTCACGCCTGTCCTGCGGACGGAACTGATTTTACGATGTTTTCATTATGGCTGGCGGCAACTTCGGATCCGGGGGCGACGGTTAGAAAATCTTCGTTATCCCAGTCGCCGTTAAGCAGACGACGGATGAGGGTAAGGTTGCCGGCGGTTTTTTCGTAGGTCCAGTGTCTTTCCACAGCTTCCTGTTTAGACAACGTTTCGAATCGGTCGTCGGGTTCGACGCCCATTTCGATGAAGGTGATCTGCGAATAGTTTTTCTTTGTGTCGCACAGTTCTTCCCAGAGGAATTCGGCGTTGTCCTCTCCATACTGCTCAACCAGTTCTTCGTAGGTCTGGTCCATGCCCATTTGGTTTGGAATGGAAAGCGGCTTGAGTTCCTCCGAAACATAATCCCGTTCAATCCATCCGGTGGTTTTGAAGTAGGTTCCCGGATGGGCATTGAAGTAGTCCTGATATTTCTGGCGACTTCCGAAAAAGAGGGTGATGCAATCGTGGGCGCGGGTCAGGATCAGCTTGGTGTTGCGGGCTTTCAGTCCGACGAGGCCGTTGTTGCAGAGGGCATAACCTAGAATAATCGTGTCGTAATTTTGTTCCGAGGCGGCATCAACCTGCGCCTGTATGCGCTTGAGCATTTCTTCGGTCGGAATGTCGTGCAGGCCCTTCTGCAGAAACTCCACGTCAATCTGATGGGGCGACTGCTCGAGCAGGAACTCCATCTCCCGAAAAAAGATCTCACAACTGATCAGCTTAAATTTCATGACGGCTCATACAAAAATATAGGCAGAATAATTCAGCGGCAGAATGATTCCGGTTCATCGGTTGAAAGGGAAAATTATTTTACCGCTAAATTATTCTGCCTTATCGGTTCCCATGCTCGGAAAGTCATCTTCTTCAAGGTTGGGGATGGCGAGGGCTTCTTGGAAGTGGTTGGTGAAATGGTCGGTTTGGTTGAGGGTGACGATCTCGGGTTTTTTGATGAGTTCGAGATAGGCCTGTTCGGTGCTTTGGTCGAGCAGGGCGAGGGCCGCGCCGGCGAGCGAACCGTTGCCGATGACCTCATATTTCTCGGTTCCAATGTCTGGAAGCAGTCCGATGCAAATGGCGTTTTCGAGGTTGATGTGCTTGGCGAAGCCTCCAGCCAAAACGATGTGGTCGATCTCCTGCACGGTTTTACCCAGCTCGGCCAGCAGCGATTTTAGTCCGCCGTAGATGGCCGCCTTGGCCTTGAGGATTTCGGCAATGTCGCCTTCGGTGATGGTGATCGACTCACCGGTGGCGGAAAGCTCCGGTGCAACCAGCATGCAGGCGTGCATGTTGCAGACCGATTCGTAGCGAAAGTTTTTCCGAAGCATTTCAACGTCGTAGCGACCCATCATGTTGATGAGTTTGCAACGGAAGCCGTCGGCGATAAAGTCGATGATGGCGGAGCCACATAAGCCCATGGGATTGGGTTCGCCGATGACGGTCAGTTCGAAATCGAGGTTTGCATCGTATTTGATGGTGTCGATAGCGCGGCTGGCGGCGCGCGCGCCGTGCAGGAGTCCGGCGCCTTCGAAAGCGGGCCCGGCGGCGGTGGCGCAGGCGGAGATTTTTCCGTCGAGACAGGCGGCCATTTCGCCGTTGGTTCCGATGTCAATGAGCACGGTCAGTCCGCTGTTTTTCCAAAGGTTGGAAGCGTACAGGTCGGAGGTGATGTCGCCCCCGACATAACCGGAGATCGCCGGGACGTCTTCGACGAGCGCGCCGGGGTTGATGTCAATGCCGAGTTCGGTGGCGGTGCTTTTGAAAAAATGGCTGACCGGTTTGAAAGGAATTGTTCCAATGCTGACTGGGGACACACCAAAGAAAATGTGCATCATCACGGTGTTGCCGGAGACCGCCAAATGGACGATTTCTTCTGGGGCAGTGCCGGTTCCGGCGCATAGCTTGTGGATCAGAGGGTTTAGCGTGTGACCGATTACCAGTTCCTGCAGCGCTTCAAGCTGGCCTTCGGTGTTGCAGAGCGAGATGCGCGAAACCACATCGTCGGCCTTGAGGATCTGCTGGTTGTAGAGCGATTCGCGGCTGAGCACTTTGCCAGTCTTCAGATCCAGCAGCGCGGCCACCACGGTTGTGGTGCCAACATCGACGGCAACGCCGCAACCCACTTTAAAACGAGGGTTGAAGGCATGTTCGGGGATTTCCATTTCGTCAGCAATGCGTGCGCCGTCGAAGGAGATCACGGATGAACGGGGGATGAAGAATTCCGCATTCTCGCTAAGCACTTTGGTCTGGCAGGAGAGCACTTCGCGACGTTGTTCGGGGAGCACCTCTATTTCTTCGTCAAAGACGCGGTAGCGACCTTCGCCGAGCAGGACATTACAGCTGGCGCAAGAACCGCGCCCTCCGCATTTGGCATCGATGTGCCAGCCCGCTTTGCGCGCCAGCTCCAAAACGGAACGGTCACTGTCGGATTCGACAGCGACCGATCGTCCATTGAAATGGATCTTGATGGTCATACGGTTAGGCGGCAATGCCGAGGGCATCCTTGGTGGCCTTAACGGCCGTGTTGGCATCGTCGGAGTAACCGTCTGCGCCGATTTCGTTGGCATAGTCCTGCGTCACCGGGGCACCGCCGATCAGGATTTTGGCGCCGCAACCGGACAGGCTGGAGACGACTTCCTTCATATAGGGCATGGTGGTGGTGAGCAGGGCGCTGAGCAGAATAACCTGTGCGCCGCCTTCAACCGCTTCCTTGTATTTGTCGACATCGCAGTCGACGCCGAGGTCCATCACTTCGAAGCCTGCGCCTTTGAGCATCATGGCGACGAGGTTCTTGCCGATATCGTGCAGATCGCCCTTTACGGTTCCGATGGCCACTTTGCCGATCGGCTCGTGTCCGGCTTCCTGAAGGAGCGGGTCGAGCAGATCCAGTCCGGCTTGCATGGCGCGGGCGGCAATCAGCATTTCCGGCACATAGGCTTCGTTGCGCGAAAACCGGTCGCCGATTTCCGACATGGCCGGAACCATGGAATCCATCAGAATGCTTTCGACGTTCACATTGGCATCGATATCTTCTTGAACCAATACCGCAACATCTTTGCGTTTACCTTTTAAAACAGCTTCATACAGTGCTTCATTCCTAGCCATGGATAAATCTCCTTTGCGTGATCGTTAATTCAGTACAGAAGTTAATCAATGTGTTCAAAAAAAAATAGCACTAACAGAACAAAAAATAGTGCGATCTTGCTGAATATTCATGCATTGCGGTTACGTATATGCTTTGTCATCGGTGAGGTTGGCCGAAATGATATGTCAATCTTGCCAAAGCGAATAGGCTTTCCCTCCCAAAGGGGGGTGAGGTTAACCCGGATATTTCACGAGCTGTCATTTTTGACCACGAAGTCGCGAAGCACACGAAAAACACGCTGCACGGGGCTTTTTTTTTGGACGGGATGGACACGATCCACTGGATTTAGGCAGGCGTTGCCATGCTCCCTCCGTTGTTTTTTCGGTACACTGCGGCTTTTCGTGTGTTGAAGAAGTGGATGGACGGGTTGCTCATACTAGACCCTTGGCCAAATCCTAAGCCTGTTACGGGGGGAAATGGATTTCCTATATGAGGTGTTTGGAAGGGGTGCAATGACCGATCAGGCCAGCATGGCTTCACCGACGCCAAGCCACGCTTCGGCTTCTTCGAGGGTATTGAATAGCCGCATATCGAAGGCCACCCGTTTTTGTGCCTGAGTAATCCAGAGATCGATGACCGCCTGCGTCAGTCCCGGGTGGCACACGATAACGCCGACCGGCAGGATCGCCGTCCGAACACGTTCGACTTCCTTGGGTTCACCCATTACTGCGACCGCACCCGGCAAACGGCTTGGCTTATTTCCTGATCCAGCAGGATGGGGGTGCCGATTTTCTAGACAGTTCTGAGCGATTTGATGCAACCATCGATTCTATCAGCTTAGATGAGACCACCGGTGTGGCTCCCGTGTTGATTGCGCCGACTGCTTCAGCCATCGGATTGAATGGGGAAGTAGTGATCTCATGGAGCGATGTGTCGGAGGCAGAGACCTACGACGTTGAGTGGTCCTCAACAAGCAATGGAACTTACGCTGCCGTGGCCACGGGCGTTACGTCCAACTCCGTAACACATTCTTCTCTCAGTAACGGAACCGTATACTGGTACAAGGTTACCGCGCAATCCGCCGGCGCGACGGGTGCGGTCTCCAGTCCGGTTTCGGCGGAACCCCTGGCTTCACAAACCGGCGTACTGATCGATACCACGTTTATCCAGAGCGAGGGTTATGCCAACGGCACCCTCCATGGTCAGCAGGTATGGAGAGACAACATCAATTCGGTGCCGGGTGCATTTGCCGTGGCGGACAATACGGGTGACGGGTTTGCAGTAGGTTATGCGAGCGCGGCGAAAACGAATGACTCCTCGGTCTTCTTGACTATGCGCTCAGACAATGCCCCGGGAGCAACGTGGAGCGGCAGCATTGCCTTCACAATGGGTGCAACCAATGCGCCGACGGTTGAAAAAGACGGAGAGGACGTAGCAATCATCAATGACGGTAATCCGTATGTTTACGGTGAAAAGAAAAGCAGACCGAAAACTGCAGGATGATTGCACGGGAAGCTGGCAGGTCTGTTCTCAGTCAAGTCTAGCTGCAATACAGAATTTGAGTTAGGCTCATATGTTGGCTGAACATAATTATATTGAGGGAGCTGATCCATGAAGAACAAAGATAGTTGGCGAATTGCATTTGGTATATGGCTATGCTTGGGATGCTCGTTGGTTGAATCCATGGCAGAAGAGCCGTCCGTTGTTCCGGCGGGTTCCAGATTGGAATTACTTTTTGATGGAGCCGATGCCTTTACTGAAGGTCCAGCGGTTTCACCTGACGGGACGCTCTATTTTTCGGACATAACGTGGAGCCACAGGGGGCTGAATATGGCCGGTCACATTTGGTGCTATGATTTCCGGACTAAAGAAGCCCGGATTTTCCGCTCTCCGAGCGGCCAGGCCAATGGAATGGCTTTTGATGCTCATGGAAACCTGGTGATTGCCGAGGGGGCCGACTTTGGAGGACGCCGGATTGTCCGCACTGATTTGAATACGGGACGATCCGTCATTCTGGCGGCGACGTTTAATGGATTGCCCTTCAATGCACCTAATGATCTGGCCATTGATAAACAGGGACGAATCTATTTTTCTGACCCCTCTTTTGGGCGTCAGATGGCGTTTGAACCAATCTATCAGCCGGTTCAGGGCGTCTATCGGATTGATCCGGATGGGAAGATCTCCTTGATTATTGTCAATGCGGTCAAGCCGAATGGCGTGATGGTATCCCCTGACCAAAAAACGCTCTATGTTGCTTCCGTTGATAATGGAGCTGTGGGTGGGGGTGTCGGCGGTTGGGAAAAAAGGACCGTGCCACATGCCATTCTTGCCTATGATTTAGATGAAAATGGCGAAGTTGAATATCGTGGTGAATTCGCCGCTTGTCAGGCTGATGGCATGGCTGTTGACATCAAGGGCAATGTCTACGCCGCTTTGCATGGCGATGGGAAAGTGGCGATATTTTCACCATCGGGGGAAGAGTTGGCCACGATTGCGGTACCGGACAAGCCGACGAATGTCACCTTTGGACGAGGGCCTAATTCCAGGATGTTGTATATTACCTCGGGCAAGTGCGTGTACCAAATAGAAGTGAGCTATCCGGGATTTGCCCTGTAGTCATGGATTGGTTTTATGGGCGGGATCTATAAGGGTCTCGATTTGACACCGAGGTGCTTACCACTTACCGTGAAGCTCATCTGGTCGGGTTGCTGATCGGTGAATTGCGTATTGAGTACGACGGCGATGATAAGGAGATGTTGTTATGGAAAGGTATAATGGCAGGACCCGTGAACAGTTTCTCAAAGAGCTAACCGCCCATACCGCCATGCTTGGTGTAGCGGCATCCTTGACACCGGGACAATCCCTGGCAGGAGCAATGCGTAAACCTCCACTAATTCCCCAACGTCCTCTAGGCAACACCGGTCGTATGGTGGGCATCTACAGCCTAGGTGCACAGGCCACTGTTGAGCAGGTCGGCATGAAGGATCAGGCAATCGAGATCGTCAACCGCTGCATTGATCTGGGCATCAACTACATCGATACCTCGGCCATGTATGGACAGAACGGACTCTCTCGCAAAACACCGGAGATGCAGGGCACCAGCGAACGCCATGTCGGCGAGGTTATGAAAACCCGCCGCAACGAGGTCTACCTGGCTACCAAAACCCACGACCGCACCTACGACGGTTCCATGCGACTGCTGGAAAAGTCGCTGAACAACCTTCAGACCGACCACATCGATCTGTGGCAGATTCACAACATCAAGGGGGAGGGCAAAGAAGACATCGATCAAATATTTGCCGACGACGGCGTGCTGAAGGCGATGGAGAAAGCCCGTGATGAAAAGATCGTCACACATCTGGGCCTCACGGGGCATGCCGATCCTGAGCCCATGCGGGTGCTGGTTGAACGCTATCCATTCGATTGCGTGCTGATGGCTCTGAATGCCGCCGACAAGCACCACAATCCTTTCATAGAAAAACTGCTTCCTGTGGCGACACAAAAGAAGATGGGTGTTATCGGAATGAAGATACCCGCCCGTGACCGCATCTTCTCCCATGGTGGCATTATCTCCATGAAGGAAGCCATGAGCTACACAATGTCCCTTCCGGTGAGCACCATCATTGTAGGATTAGACAACATCGATGAGTTGGAGGAGAACGTCAGGATCGCACAGGAGTTTGTGCCGCTAAGCGAAGAAGAGATGCTGGCGATCGAGGACAAGGTGAAGCCGCACTATGAGCATCTCATGTTCTACAAGGGATTGAGCCAATGGCCGAAAGGGTGGTCGGGCAACGATATCGGCTGAAGCCAGATGCTGCTCTTCAATCCGTCTCCAATGGCGTCGATTTAATGGAAGACAGGCCCAACGCTTCGGCCATTGGCCAGTCCACCTTTGCCGGCGCTCCCGGAGCTTCTTTTTCAACCAGCGAAAAACTGCCCTGATAATCCCATAGGGTCCAACCGATGCCATAGCGCTCCAGCGTGGAACGAACATCGCGAACATAGCGGGCGCGGTCAATCGGGTTGGCGTAGGGGCGGTAGGCCCCGAACTCGCCGCACCAGATCGTAACGCCATGCGTTGCCGCCCATTCGGCTGCCCCGCTAATCCGGCTATCGATCTTATCGGCATCCCACTGCTGGGCGATATGGTCCAACAGGGCTTCGCGGGCAATTTCGTTGGTCACGCCAGCCAGCATGTTGGTACCCGCTTCCGGCGGCAGCGGATAGGGAACATTCGTCAGCACCAACCATTCAGGCGAGCCCCAGGGGGCGCCTTGGTGCGTGAAGAGATGCGGCTCATAAAAATGGAAGGTATAGATTACGTTAGGGTCACCCACTGGCACCAGCCGGCGTAATGTTGCGACATCCGACCACTCTGCGCCGCCAATGATGAGGGTATGCTTTGGCGCGGCTTTTCGAATGATGCCGTGCAGCTCGTTCGCCATCGACTGCCATTTTTCGGGATTCTCCACCATCGGTTCGTTGAGGATTTCGAGTGCCACACGATCGGTATCGTATTGTGCCAGATGCGTTGCCAGTTCCTGCCAAAGCTTCAGGAATGACTGGAAGGTGGCCGGATCGCTTTCGAGCTGCTCCTTGAGGTCGGGGCGGGGGTGCATATCCACCACAACGCTTAGGTCATGGTTCAGCGCAAGCTCGATGGCGGCATCCACCTCCTGCAGGGCCTCGGGATTTAAGGGCCCTTCGTCCGGAAATTCCCAAATCCGGACGGGATCGACCGGCAGGCGGACATGGTCGAGACCAAGCGAACGGATCAGTTGTATATCCTCGGCGGTGGCCGGCACAGGAGGATAATCCGGAAGCCTTGTTTGCGAAAACCAGTGGCTAAAGTTAACGCCGCGTTTCATGGTCAGGACTTCCGGCTTCGTACTGCAACCGCAAAGCACCGCTCCTAAAATTAGTGCGATCCCGAATGTAAAAACTTTGTTTTTCATAATCATTCCAACTTATTAACCGGGTTCTCGAATGCTGATCCAGCAAAGGACTATGTTTCTTTCGTCAATACGCTCCGCGAACGTGGCTGTGAACGCGTTGCTTATAGAATGTGCCGAGTATTTCGTGCAACCCTTCCGCTAGCGGTTTCAGATCCGACGCCGCGGCATTGGCCCGCGCCTGCATTGGCGAGCTGGCACCGGGAATGACTACCGAAACGGCGTCGTGGTCGAGAATCCAGCGCAGCGCCATCTGGGCCATCGTCATTCCTTCGGGAACCTGTTCCTTCAACGCATCCGCCAGTTCGACGCCTTTCTCGAAGGGGAGCCCCGCGAAGGTTTCAGCCACATTGAAGCACTGGCCGTCACGGTTATAGTTCCGATGGTCCGACTCCGCGAATTGTGTATCCTTTGTAAATTTTCCGCTCAACAGGCCGCTGGCCAGCGGCAGGCGGACAATGATGCCCACACCTTGTTCCTTCGCTTGGGGAAACAGTTCGGTGGCCAGCTTTTGCCGGAATAGGTTGAATATGACCTGCAGCGATAGCAAACCGTCCTGCTCCATGCAGAGATGCGCCTCCTCGGCGCTTTCAACGCTTGCACCAAAGTGCTTGATCAAACCTTCCTGCCTCAGATCCTGCAGCCAACCGAACACCTCTCCATCACGTATGGTCTCGATGGGTATGCAGTGGAGCTGGAGCAGATCAATGACGTCCAGCCCCAGCCGATCCAGGGAGGCCTGTACGGCATCGCGCAAGGCCTGGCGGCTGTAGTGGTCCGGATAGACATCCCCGCCGCGACCGAATTTGGTCGCCACGGCAACGGGTGTTCCGCACGTCTTTAGGAACCGGCCGATCAATTCCTCGCTGCGCCCAGCTCCATAAATATCGGCGGTGTCGAAAAAATTGATTCCATTCTCGACCGCCGCTTCCAGAATAGCCATGGCGGAGCGCTCTTCCATGGGGCCAAAGTCGCCACCGAACTGCCAGCAGCCCATGCCGACTTCCCCAATCTCAAATCCTCCGCGGCCCAATGTTCGTGTTTTCATATCCGTTTTTCCCCTTTCACCAATCCACGAGGCAGTCCGTGCCGGTCGTCTGCGACGACTCGTCGGTGTATTGATGGAACTCGATGTCGATGCCGTCGGAATCCTTGATCCAAGTTTGCCACGTGTTATCCCCGCCCAGTTTCTTTTCTGTATGCGCCACCTGCATAGCATCCAGTTTCTCCACAACCCGGTCGATATCCTCCACCTCAAAGCAAAGATGACGAATACGTGAAGGGCGTTCCTCCGCCGGTTCCGCGAACACCTCAAGGAAGGTGCCGTTGCCGAGCTCAAGATAGAAGCCGTAGAGCTCGCCTTCCTTGAAGAAATCAAACGTCTTTTTTAAGCCAAGCTTGCCGCAATAGAACGTCTCTGTTGCGGCGAGGTCCGATGACATAATGCAGGCATGCGCGAGTTGCTTAATCATTCCGGACTCCTGTTAGAAAAAATGCATGCATTTTACCCCGTGTTATTTTTCCAGCCTTCGGAAGTCCTGCGCGGCATACATGCGGCCGCTCTCCGCCTGGTCGTCCAGCAGCACCGGCACCAGTGCGCCGGGCAGCACGGTTTCGACTTCGTGGTCGGCCTGTTCGCCGCCGAGATCGGTTTTCAGCCATCCGGGATCGAGGGTGTTAATGATCACGCCCGTTCCCTTCAGCTCCGTCGCGAGATCTTGCGTGTACTTGTCTACGGCGGCCTTTGAAACACTGTAGGGGGCCAGTTGCGGTTGATCCTTGATCCCCGATGAAACATTGACAATCCGCCCCCATCCGCGCGTCACCATCAGCGGGGTAAACGCATTGCAAAGTCGAATTACCGCGAAGAGATTAATATTGAAAACCCACTCCCAGTTCTCCAGCGGAATATCGAAAGCACTGTCTTTCCAATCGCTCCCAACCGCGGCGTTATTGTAGAGGATATCCACAGGGACCTGCTCGGCCAAGACCGCATCAATGACCGATTGATCGCCCGTTGGTGTTCCCAGTTCACCGGCCACGGCCCGTACATCCACCCCATATTCCTTCAGCAAACCAAGTGTTCCGGCGCAATGCTCCAGCGTCCTGCCGTGCAGGATAATGTTGCACCCTTCCTCGGCCAGTCCGATCGCGACCTGTTGACCAATGCCCCGGCTCGATCCGGTCACCAGCGCCCATTTTCCGTGTAGTTTTTTCGGGTTCAATTTTTCTCCAGGTTCCGAATGAATTCAACCACCGTGCTGCGGTCATCGGTCGCCTTTACCTCGGTATCCCGATAAACAACTTTGCCTTGCGGATCAATAATGAAGGTCCAGCGGGATGCCGTCGCACTGCGGCTCAGTTCGACCTCCTGGCTTTCAACGGTCCGTTTAATTGATTTTTCACCGGTGCGGACAGGCACTCCGAACATTTTGGCAATGGCTCCGTCGGGGTCGGACAGCAAAGTGAAGTTAAGCTGCTCTGCCTGCTGGAAATATTTGAGACTCTGCGGGGTGTCCCCGCTGATTCCGACAATCTCAATATTCGAGTCAGCGTCGCTTTTGACATAGTCACGGTAGCTGCAGGCCTGCTTGGTGCAGCCACCGGTCATGGCGGCGGGATAAAAATAGAGCACCAAATATCTGCCACCCGTATGATCCTGAAGCCTCCAAGGCTTACCGTCTTGATCCATAGCTTGGAAGCTTGGTGCCTTCTCACCGACTTGCAGGCCTTCAGCCAGCTTCAGCTCGAACCTTTCCTTGCTCCATCCATGAACCTTGTCATGGGCTTCGATGTATACTGTGGTTGTGGAATCGGGAAGCTGCACATTTTTCAGGTCACGCGTAAAAGGTTGGTCTTTGTGAGGATGCCCGAGTTCCCGGAGGCCTAGAACCTTGCCGTCTTTTGTCACAATCCGCCAACTGTCGGCAAAGTGTTGCCTGTCAACATCGGCATGGTTCAGGGTGACGGCGATTGTCCAGGTGTCCGAGGTTTTTGTGGCCTTGGCATTCACGATCTGCACTTCATTGGCTTGCGCGTTTAGGCCAAGGAAAAGGGCGAGAGTACACAATAAAAATTTCAGTGATTGCATGGTATGTCCTTTATTTTAGTAGGGCTGACTCAGTTGCCTGAAGGATCTTCCACCTTATAGGCGACAAGCCGGTTGTCGAAGAAGGTAGGGATCACCAGAAGCTTTTTGCCGGACAGATATTCAAAATCTGCCGCGTTCACTCCCGATGCTGTGGTATCCATTAGAACGATGGTTTTTCCATCTGCAGTGATGAGTGTTGTCCGGCCTTTCCAGTTGGAGGTGAAATAGTTTCCCTTCCCGTCGGGCTTGAGGCCATCGATGCCGGAGTCGGTTTGCGCGATGCGGGTGATTTTCTTGGTCTTGAGGTTTATGGAGTTGAGTTTTCCGTTCCGCGCGTCGCCGGCCAGCAACCTGTTCTCCAGCATGTGAAGGCCGTTTGGACGTTCCATTTCAGGGGATACCAGCCAAATATCGAGCCGCCCCTTGTTCAACCTGTAGATCCTGCCGTTCTCGGCCGAAGAGTCGCCTGTATAGATATTGCCATCTTTATCTGCTGCAACGTCGTTCAGGAAAACAGCTCCCTCCGCCGAATATCGTTTTGCAACGATTCCGGTCTTGAGATCAATCTGGACAAGTTCATCGATGTCGGAGACGTAGAGGCTGTTCCCATGGATGGCCATGCCCTTGGGTGCGTTCAGGCCGGTTGCCCACTTGAGCTTCACAACATTCCCGCCCAGATCCACTTGGGATATGAATCCCTTCCCGTTTTTTTCTGCTGGTTTGCCTGACACGTTGGACACGTAGAGCAGATGGTCCGCCGGGTTGAGAAGCGCACATTCGGGCACGTCCAGCACCGCTTCCGTTTTCCATGTTTCCACCAGCTTGCATACTGGTGCCGCCATGGAGATGCAGGCTGGTATAAGCACGCCCATTACGAGGGCGGATGATGCTTTGTTCATGGCCTCTCCCTTATGTTGTTTTGGACGAGCTGCGCAGATCCTTGTTCTTATAATACTCTACCTTACCCTCTTCGGCATAGGCGGCAACCTTTTCGGCGAGAGCCAGCCGTTGTTTTTCGGAGAGGGTTGTGAACCGTTTGACGATGGCGGCTTTCTCCTCGACAAATTCCGGCTTCTCGGCACCGGTAATCAATACGGATACGGGGAGCGACAGCGTGAAGTTGATGCATTCCTCAACAGACAGTGCGCCGGGAATTACCGGCTTGTCGGAGGTCCACTTAACTTTGCCGTTCATCTCCTTTTGCGCGAAGAAGCGTCCGTCGGCCAGCGTCTTCATCGCCAGAATACCTATGTTGTTTTGAAGCATCTTGGGAATGGTTGTTTCAATGAAGCTGTGCTTCGACGCTGCGTCCACAGGGTTGATCGGGAACTGGCAGGAGGTGCAGGCGTCCAGCACCGCCTTATGTTCGGTCATCCGGACGTGGGCATAGGGCGAGGCGTGTCCGGTAAACCCGATATGCCGGACCTTACCCTCTGCTTGAGCTTTCAGCGCTTCGTCCAGCACGCCCTTGGCCAACCGGTCGTCGGCATCAGCTGGATCCTTAAGCGAATGGATCTGCCATAGGTCGATGACTTCTGTATTCATTCGTCTCAGCGAGCCTTCAAGATGCTGGCGGGCGGTGGCCGCATCCTTGGCCTGGGTTTTGGTCATGAGAAAAATATCATCGCGGTATTTCGGGATGAGGTATTTTCCGTAGCGTTCTTCGCTGCGCCCTTTGCCGTAGCTTTCGGCGGTGTCAAAAAAACGGATGCCGACTTCCATCGCCTTTTCGATGGCGGCCTGAGCAGTGGCTTCGTCATCCGGCCAGCCGATATGGTAGCCACCCAGCCCGAGGCAGGTGACTTTTTCACCGCATTTTCCCAGCGTTCTTCTGGGAAGAACGGGGCCTAGACGATCCGAAGCAGAACCTTTTGATAATGCCACTGGCGGTGCGAGGATGGTCCCAGTGATCGCCAGTTGTTGAAGTAAATCTCTTCGTTTCATGCGAATACAATAGCCCCCATGTCGGGAATATAAAAGATCAATGCGGTGAAAATGACTGAGCCTAATGGCAACCTGTAGTTCTCAATATTCTTAAATCCAAGCGCCCGTTGCTGGGCCACTTCCGTTTTAGTAGAATCACCCTTGCAACCGTTCTTTTTTGCACCGTACGGTTCTTCCGAGTATAAGTAGACACGAACGCGGGACATTTTCCCTAACCTTAAAGGAAAGAACCATTGCAAAAGGCCGGGCACGTTCCTACAGTGCGAGAACTATCTGAGATAGAAGTGGTCTAATGCTAAGGGGGGCTGTACTATGGACAGGAAATTTATTTCACGAATCTTAGGGGTGCTGGCCTGCATGTTGACCGTGCTGGGCGCAGAAGGAAACGACTGGACTCAATTTCGGGGACCGGGCGGATTGGGTAAGGCGGAACAAGCCTCGGATTTGCCGACAACATGGGATTCGAAAAATAATATCGTATGGAAGTGCGACCTTCCAGGTCCGGGGACCTCCAGCCCGATTATTGTTGGCAACAAAGTTTTTGTGACCTGCTATTCCGGTTATGGAGAGTCGATTGACGCTCCGGGCAACATGGACGACCTTAAGCGCCATCTGATTTGCATCGGCCGCGATTCTGGAAAAATCCTGTGGGAAAAGAAATTCAAGACGGAACAGCCGGAATCTAAATACTCCGGCGCAAATAACACTCGCCACGGATACGCGTCCAGTACGCCGGTCACCGACGGCGAACGACTTTATGTCTTTTTCGGTATTTCGGGGGTCTACGCCTTTGATTTGGAAGGCACCGAGCTCTGGAAAACGATGGTTGGCACCGGCATCCATAACTGGGGCTGTGCCACTTCACTGCTGCTTCACGAAGGCCGGCTGATTGTAAACGCCCACGTTGAAAGCCAGGCATTGATTGCACTGGACACGGAATCCGGCAAGGAAGTCTGGAAGGTCGATGGGATTATCAAATGCTGGGGCTCTCCTATGCTGGTGGATGCCGGAAGCCGGAAAGAAGTGGTTTTGACCATTCCCGGCAGCGAGCGTAACAAGCCTTCGAACATCAAGGCCTTCGATCCGGCGACCGGCAAGGAATTATGGCATTGCGAAGGACCTTCAGACAGCTATCTTTGCTCGAGTGTGGTGTCCCACGACGGCATTGTCTACGTCATTGGCGCACGTAAAGCCAGTGCCTTGGCCGTGCGCGCAGGCGGTGAAGGCGACGTTACGGGAAGCCATATCCTATGGTCGGTGAAGTACGGCTCGAATGTCACCTCACCGGTCTATGTCGACGGGCATCTCTATCTCTTCCACGAAAAGGGGACGGCCGTGTGCCTTGATGCGAAAACAGGGGAGGCCTTGTTCGAGGAAAAGCTCGAACCCGCCGCAGGTCTCGTCTACGCCTCTCCGCTGGTCGCCGACGGAAAGCTCTATGTCTCTTCGCAGGACAATGGGACGTATGTCATCGACGCCAAGCCGGAGTTCAAGCTGCTTGCGGTAAATACGTTCGAGGATGATCCCTCGCGCGTCAACGCCAGCATTGCCGTATCAAAAAACCAGCTCATTATGCGGACCGACAAGGCGATCTACTGCCTCGGAAAATAATAGGGCGGAGAGTTGCTATAGGAGGCGGGCAGGAGGCATCGGGTCAATCTCTTCTTTCTGCGACTTTATATCTGGGAGATGGGGGCGGCCTTCAGGAATGTTTTTGTAATGTTCGACACACTGCCCTTGTATTTCGGGATGGCCTTGATTCTATTCCACTCGGGATGTTTTTTGAAGGCTTCCCGATGGACGCAGCGCAAAATGCGTTGGATGTGTTTTATGGAAATCACAGCTCGGTCGATATGCTCGACTATTTCAAACAACCTGACGGCTGGATCTACAAGCCGAGCTACGGCGATCTGGTACCCCTCTTTTTCCCGTTGGTCACTGCTTTCGCAGGCTCAAGCCTCGCTTCGCGTCGAACTGCAGTTCTCATCCCTCTTTTTACAAAAAAACGGCCAGCAAGAAGCTGGCCGTTAAAATGGCGGAGAGAGAGGGATTCGAACCCCCGGCGCAACACACACCCCTTTAAACACCAACAAACCCCCGCTTTTATAGGCTTTTATTATTTCGACGACATGATTTTCGCTCCACGTCATTGTAAGCCTCATTGTAAGGTGATATATCTTGATCCTCGAAAACCAAGGGGGCTACATGGCCAGCATACGAAAACTACTCGGTTCACGATTTTGGATTGCCTGCTATACAGACGTTACTGGGAAGCAGCGACAGCGTAGCACCAAAGAGACAGACCGCAAGAAAGCGTTATCTCGGGCGCATGAATATGAAGCGGCGTATCGGAAGCTGAAGACGGAACAACAAGCCCGACGCGTGCTCTCCGACATCTATGAAGAAATTCATGGTTCCCCGCTTGGTTCTGCCAGCACTGAAACTTTCCTTAAGCAATGGATTAAGCGGAAGGAAGCTGAATTAGCTCCATCCAGCTATTCTCGATACTCGGCGGTTGTTGAGCGGTTTCTCACGCATCTGGGAGAAAAGAGGCTTAGTGAAATCAGTTCAATCACCACAACCGAAATCACCGATTTTCGCGATAAAACATCGGAAGCAACCTCCATCACGAGCGGAAATATGGCGCTCAAGGTTCTGAGAACGGTTTTCACCGATGCGATGCGCGAATCGTTGACGGAAAGCAATCCTGCAAAATTGGTACCGATCATCAAACGAAAAAACGCTACGTCGCAACGGCGGGCTTTCTCGCTGCCGGAGTTGAAGTTGATTCTGGAGCATGCTTCCGATGAATGGAAGGGCATCATTTTAGCCGGTCTTTATACCGGGCAGCGCATGGGTGATATTGTCCGCTTGTGCTGGAATAACATCGATTTGACCCGGCAGGAAATCCGCCTTTCTTCGCAAAAGACAGGCCGTGTTATGATTCTACCCATTGCAAAACCTCTATTTGATTGGTTGATTGCCGAAGCGTCACAAGATGACCCAGAAGCTCCCATCTTTCTTCACTCCTATGACGTGATTGAAAGACAAAACGGGCGTGTTGCTTCATTGTCGAATCAGTTCAATAAAATTCTAGTCTCCGCCGGGCTTGCCCCAAAGCGTACCCACGCCAGCCAAGGGAAAGGGCGAAGCACAACAAGGGAAGTTAACGCCCTTAGTTTCCATTGCCTACGCCACACCGCAACAAGCCTTTTAAAAAATGCGGGAGTATCGGAAGCTGTTGCAATGGATATTGTCGGGCATGACAGCAAAATGATTTCTCAGAATTACACACACATTGAGGAAAACACTAAACGGAAAGCTCTGGATTCAATGCCAGATATTACGAAAGGATAGAATGAGTAATAACGAAGAGTTAGAGTCAAAGCGCGTAGCGCAAGAAGAGTGGGATTTCGCTGAGATTTTTAATTTCGCAATAGATAATGAAAACATCTCTGTTCTAGAAACTGCATTTTATTACGAATTCCTGCGCGAAATTCCTTCCGCGCCTAAAGCAGTCTGCTATTTCCAGAACCAAATGAAATTGGCAGATGAAATCCTAGAATCCACAGAAGAATTTCAAGATGCAAAATTCAAAGAAGGCAAACTGCATGGGCATAAATTCATGCCTATAATTTGGTTTCTTTTCGACTTCAAACATTTCCCCGACGCACCTATTACAAATGTTTACAGGGAGCTTGAGGAAGGCTTTTGCTTTGGATATCGAGGTTCGCCCATAAGAGAAATTTCTTACACCCAGATAATGCTCGCCACCGATCACCCATCAGCGTTTCATCCGGATACAGTCGCAAGCCAAGCTTTTCGAGATTCCTTCAAGAAAATAATGAGAAAGCACGTTTTCGGGGATATTGAGCATCATTCTGAATTTATGGCTTTGGGAATTAACTGGAACTATTCTGACACCGAAATACTCGATGCTGTGAAAGAGACTATAAGCCGAAATCGTCCAGAAAAATATGCTAACAATAAAACTAAACAGAAGAGAGATCCTCTGCTCAAAGCGCTGCCATTCAGTTACGATTATGAAACTCTCCTTACTGGGTTGGGGGTATTTCGTCGGTTTCGTAATTGTTCATGGTCGGAGTATGTAAAACTATACCCGCCCCCGAACGGTCAAGATGCTGGGAATTACAAAAGAGAACAAGGGCGATATATGGAGAAAGCTCAGAAAGCACTGAAGTGGTTTCATTCCCATCCATTCCCTGACCTCCCTTGACAGTCTTCGAATAAGCTTGCTGTCAATGGCACAAGAAGCATTTCGCTGGTGCCAATGACAGCCAGAACACTAAAAGTCACCCGATAGATTTATTTGTCGCTGATGCGCTTTCATAGCGCACATGAATAAATCCAACCAAACACAACAGAAGGTCGCTTCCATGACGGAAGCGAATCGCCCGAGTGAAAAGCCTGAATGGATTCGTTTGCCGAAACCCGGCGAACGTTGCATTCATACAGGCCTTTCCCGCTCCACTATGAACGAACTGGTTATTCCCTCCGATGCGAATGACTACCTCCCTCCCGTAAGAAGCGCGGTTATCAAAAAACGCGGCGCGATGCGCGGGATCCGCCTTATCTCCTATGACAGCCTCATGGGATATATCAACGGGCTCTGCGAGATCGAGTTTGACGAGGGGGAAGCCGCATGAGGCCGGGGAAAAGAAAAAGGCCAGTAGCTGCAACTACTGGCCTCGAAAAATGTCGGTCTCCAAGGATTCGAAAAACGACTACAGGAAGCTACCATTCCCGCCGGCCTGCGCAAGCGGATTGTCTAAGCAACATCGCTTCCATCTCGGAAATACTCCCGAAAGTATGGAAAAAGCTAGAGGAAACATATTTCCAGCAAGAAAACGGGGGCGGAAAATGATGGAAACACAATTTTCCCCTGAAGCGGAAGCCGGATTGCTTGGTTCCATCCTCTTGGAAGCTTCCCGCGTTATGCCGAAATGCATAGAGCGGGAAATTTCCCCGAATCATTTCTATGATCTTCGAAACCGGAAAATTTTTGAAATCCTGCAAAAAATGGACTTCCAGAAAATCGACCTTGTTTCCGTTTCCGATCAATTAAGGGAAAACGCCTCGGAAATCCCCATAGAATACTTTTCGGAACTTTCGGATTCCGTCGATGTTTCCGCCTATTCGGAAAGCTACATGGAAATTCTGGAAAAAACCTTCCGAAAAAGGGAAATGCTCGGAAAATTGCAGGAAATGGCTGTTTCCGTGGAGAAAGGGAAAACGAAAACAACGGAAACCCTTTTTCAGGAAATCCAGAAATTTAGGGAAAGGGGAGGTGACAATTTTCCGGAAATTATCGATGCAGCGGATTGGTGCGAACGCGAACCACCCAGCGCGGAACCGCTTTTGCGCGATACGTTCGACCTTGGCGACAAGGTCGCGCTTATCGGCCCATCGAAAACGCGAAAGACCTATTTCACGTTGCAACTCGCGCTTTGCGTAGCAACCGGGCACGATTTCCTTAACTGGGCAATAGAGAAACCGCGCAAAGTCCTTGTTTTGCAGTTTGAAATTAAGGACGCGCATTTTCATAAACGCGTAAACGCGGTTGCGCGCGCGATGGGATTAAGCGCGGACGCATTGCGCGGGAACCTGAGCATTGCGAATTTGCGCGGTGCGGACTTTCGCGCGTCGGATATCGCGCGCATCGCGAAGCGCGAACGCGCGGAGCTTGTTATCATTGATCCGCTTTACAAGCTGATAGACGGCGATGAAAACAGCGCGCATGACATGAAACCCATTCTCGCGGTCTTTGATCGCGTTATGCGCGAAACAGGCGCGGCGTTGTTGTATGTGCATCACGACGCGAAAGGAAGCGCGGGAGATCGCAATATGCGCGACCGTGGCGCGGGTTCTGGTGTAGTCGCGCGCGATTATGACGCATGCTTCGCGCTTACCCCGCACCGCGATAACGAAAGCGCGGTAGTTGTAAGCGCGCTTTTGCGCAATTACGCGCCCCAACCGGATTTCGTTGCGGAGTTTTGGAGTAATAAGTTCAAAATTTCCGACCTTCCCGCGGTTGCAGAGACATCGCGCAACGCGCGCAAGAAACAGGAGGTTACCGCGACAGACGCGGAAATCATCGCGCAAGCTGATTGTTCGATGTCGGAATTCAGATTGCGTCTAAAGGAAAAGTGCGGTCTGACAGATAGCAATGCGCGAAAAGTCATTGATGATTTCCCAGCTAATGGGAAATTAGAACGTTTCCGGAAACCGGGATCGCGGGAAACGTGGATTGCCACACCAGAACGAATAGAACAGCTGAAACTGGATTGGAAGTTTTGATTTGGCGTTTGGTGATTTGTTATTCCCAAACCTACCAAATACCAAGTCATTCATTTGTTATTTGGCGCACCCCTTTAAGGGTGCCAAATGACAAATGACTAAAGTTGCGCTTAAAACCACCTTTTTGCTTTCCGTCGCGACCAGGGGCGATTGCCTTGACGGGGAAGAGCCAAAAGAACGGAAGATGTAACGGTGCAATTTGAAATTAAAGACGCGCATTTTCATAAACGCGTAAACACCGTTGCGCGCGCGATGCGCATGGATATTGATAAATTGTGCGGAAACCTGAAAATCATGAATTTACGTGGCGCGGATTTCTGCGCGTCGCAAATCGCGCGCGCAGAACTCATCATCATTGACCCGCTTTACAAGCTGATTGACGGCGATGAAAACAGCGCGCAGGACATGAAACCGATTCTCGCGCTCTTTGACCGCGTTATGCGCGAAACAGGGGAGGGGGCTTTTGAAAACATTACTTCATAGGACTGGCCCGAGTACAAATAACGAATTAAGCGGACTGACCCCTGACTTAAAACCACCTCTTTGCTTTCCATCGCGACCAGGGGCGATATTCAGGATTTCATCTTGTGAGTTCATATTCTTTCAGTGCCGAACGTTAATCCTGATCCGCTTGGGAAATAGACTTTGACCGAATCTACGGGCGTTGTCCAAGTAGGGTCTAGGATCTGGTTGGCTGTTTTTTCTTCTTTTTTATATCCTCTCCAACGGCCTTCCACCACATCTTGAACATGGTAAAAATAGTATCACCCTTATCCTCCGGCGACCGCATGGAATGAACGTATATATCTTGATCATCCAGAAAGTATTCAAAATCAATTTGGCAGTATCGAATGTCGGGACATTGTTCACTGGTGAACTCTGGCCCTGTAAAGTACCACGTCCCGTGACTACGTGGGGCGATCCTTACTCCTGTTTTCACAATTTCTGTTCGATCTCTGGATAGTCCATGATGATTTGGGTCATGCCATAACCCATAAACAGGTCGGCCATCCTCCACAAGACGGACCGATCTTACAACGACTGGCTGGGACGTCTGATTTGGAAGCTCAATTGCGACAAAATGTTTTTGCTTAATACAGTCAATACCGCCAGAACAGACCAACTGGTTGAACGACTTAATGAGAGCGTCTCTTCGTTTGTTTTCATCACGATGTTTTATACGAAGAGTTAGGGCAGGATGGCCGAAGTATCGCCAGAATATGGCTCCTGCGCCAAGAATAGCAGCGGTCAAAACGCTAGTAATTATTCCGCTTCCATATTGAGTAATGAGGCTGGATGAATTTAATGGCTCATTCACTATAGCGTTTGTTACTTGTGCAATTGTGTTAGTCATTTTTTATTTGTAGCCAACGTCACGGATCACCCTGAGCGCGCGGAGCAATTGGAACCTCCAGAGTTTCCAGAACCTCCAAATAGTTTCTTGAATATACTCATATCTTTCCTTCCTTTCCTAACGTCTCGAAGCAGCGTTCGGGAGCGGAGCGACCGATAAGCTGACTTCGTTGGTTGGGTTATTTCGTTTAATTAGTATCTTTAGCTTTGTCTTTAGAGTGTGATGCCTCCACGGGATCCAAACTCAAACCTTTGCCATTTTTATATCCAGTTTTTATGAGATCGAGCAAAAGTGACATCGTTTTCTCAATACTACTCTCTAGGTCTTCCGAATACTTATAAATCCCGTCGGTTAACGCAGTCATTATTTCTTCAAAGTTTGGATTCGGTTTTTCAGGATGGTTTTGAAAATCAAGATGAAGTTCATTACGTCTTTTCATGGCTCCCACGAAAGAATCAAATGCTTCATCGATAAGATTGATTTCAGAAAGCAAGTTCGCATCCTTTGAGAAGAGGATAAAAACAAGTTCATCAATCTTTATTTTGGGAACGACGGGGTGTATTTCAAGTGGCAATAGTTTTATCCAACGGAGTGGGTTGTCCTTGTGTTCGTTTAGACTACCTTTGTTAACCCCCGTCACGAAATTTATGCGACTGGCCAGGGCAAATTGGGTTTCAACTATGACGTTCTTTTGGCGTTCAACTTCATCATCTTTCTTTTTTCTACGTTCAAAGGCAAATGCCGCTGTTGCACCCACAAATGCGCCCGCGATAATCTTGAGTGATTCTAGGGTGAATGTGAAAAATGAAACGGTTATTTCTTCATTGCTCATAATTTATTTATTCATTTTTTATCTAGTTACCCAACGTTACGGGTGACCTGCCGTGCCTTGTGCTTTGCCTGACTCAACGGGCGTTTTCACGGTAAGGTCAACCCGCTGGTTCGATTATTTTTTTGAATCTGGATTTTCTTCTATCCTAAATACGAATCCTTCAAATCTCGGATTCTGCTGTAACTTTTCGATGTATTCTCTGGCATCTGATTGAGTCTCGAACCAATGGGCTTTTTTGTGTTTTACAGGAATGTTGTTTCCTCCCAAAACACAACCATCGCGTTCAAATAGAATTCTCAAACTCGGTTGTCTGACTAATCTTTCTTCAGGAATTTTCAGTATGGAAATGTAATAGTTTTGTGGAGTTAAGATACTACCTTTGACTCCAATTGTTGAACCACACTCAACAATCTCAAATTCATATTCATTTCTGTTCTTTGCTTTTGGTTTAAATCGTTTGATTCGTTCCAACGCTTCTTGTTCTGAGGCAAATGCACATTCATTTCCAATCGAACACAACTTTCCTTTTTTGCCCAAGTATACTTGCCCTTTAAGGGTGGAGGTTATTCCGTTCAAACCTTTGGGATGTTGAACGACATGGATAGCGTAATAGGTTTCGGTTTTTTTCAAAACGATGTCCTTATTTTTATCTGAACGTTAAGCGTGACCCTGAGTGCCCTGTGCTTCAACTTTATCAACGGGCGTTTTCACGATAGGGTCCATGCTCTGGTTGGCTAATTATTTAAATTTGTTAGTGCAAATGCCAATAAAAACAGAACTCCAAACATGAAGCTGATAAAGAGAGTGAGTATGCAAAAGAGCTTGGCTACAACAGGTTTTTTCAATGATGAAGGATAGTCATGTAGTGATGATAAACCATTTAGCCTTTCGATATCAGCGGGATTGTCTTTGAGGTAAGACTGAACACTCATTTTCACCCTCAAATCAATTAATTTGTTGGCGACGAATGAAAAAACAACAAGCGATAGAAAAATCCATGAGGTCGCTAGAGTCCAAAGGTGTGTTGTTGCATCAGATACTAATCCACTTTTAAAAGTGATAGATAAGGCTAGTGCACCGGTGGATAATTTAAAGACGGTCTGGAGTGCTTCTTCCATTTTATCACTCACGGTCACATTTTGATATTCAGGTTTATTGTCCATAGAGTTTCTTATATGTAGCCAACATAATTATTAGTGGTACGTACCATTTTTCTGCCAATAGCTTACTTCTTATATGTATTTTAGCAAGGATTATTACAATTGCGTTGTATTTGCTGTGGTTTTTGTCCTTTTTTATACCTAATTAGCCTACTTCGTGGTACGGTACGACCAAGTAGGAGGTTTTGTTATGATGGTCGAAAATTACCTGCATTAACGATGCGGACCGCAAGAAGAACCTCCCCGGCGTTGCGCTCCCCGGTGCCTTAGAACGAAAATATCCGAATGCCGGCACGGAGTGGAAATGGTTCTGGGTCTTCCCTGATGATCATCTCTCCAGAGATCCTCGCTCCGGCATAGTTCGCAGACACCATAAATACCCCAGAAGTTACCAGCGCTCGATTAAAACAGGCTTCATTGTTAGCAAGCATCACAAAGCGGGTTACTTCCCACACATTGAGGCATTCCTTTGCAACGCACCTATTGGAATCAGGAACCGACCTCAGAACAATTCAGGAACTACTAGGCCACTCCGACATCAAAACCACCATGATCTACACGCATGTAGCGAATAAAAACAAACTTGGAGTGAAGAGTCCTCTGGATGGGTAAGTAACAGCACTTCAAACTACACTCCACGACACCCAAAAACATGCCCGACACGGTCGGACTTATTGTAAGCCTCATTGTAAGAAGGGCAAAAAAAGAGGGCGCTAATATTTTCAATTAGCGCCCCACAAACTACTTGTAAAAATGGCGGAGAGAGAGGGATTCGAACCCCCGGAAGCTTGCGCCTCTCCGGTTTTCAAGACCGGTACCTTAAACCACTCAGACATCTCTCCTAAATTTGCTCTTTGAGCCAACGGCGTCCCCAGCCTGACTTGAGATGCCGCTCTTTCTTTTCTGCGGTGTTCCTATCGGAATGCTCCTCCAGAAAAACCCTTTTCCATGGCCGATAAGCCTTAGTAGACCTCACCCGGCCTGCATTGTGCGACTTTAATCGCTCATCAGGTTCAGCGCTGCTACCCACATAAAGGCGGTCGTGTTCAGTGCTATGAAGTACGTATACATAATACATTTCATCAGTGTTCCGGTTTTTCGCGTGACCAGCCTTAGGGCTGGAACGCGACCACGTTTTCCGCTTTGCGGAATCACGTGGCAAGACCGGTACCTTAAACCACTCAGACATCTCTCCGTGTGTGGAAGGGGCGGAATGTATAAATTCGAACGGCTTTTCTGCAAGTTCATTCTGTTGAAAACATTCAAAGCGCATAAAGACGGAAGGTGAAGGGAGCCAGTTTCATGTTGGAAGCTGAATAAACCGCTTTCTGATTTAGACCATAATTAAGTTGTGGCCGGTTGGTTTGTTCAGTATAAGTTGAACATCATGAATCAAGGGATGGAAAACGGCCCAGTTTTGAGTGAGTTAGAGCGCGAGGTTGTCGCGCTTTTCGTTCGAATGGCGGATGTGCTTAATTTGCCCCGTTCGGTGGGCGAAATCTATGGCATTCTCTTTATTTCGAAGGAGCCGCTTTGTCTCGACGACTGTCGCATCCGTTTAAATATCAGCAAGGGGTCGACCAGCCAGGGATTGAAGATTTTACGAACTTTTGGAGCAATCCGGACGGTTTACATTCAGGGAGACCGCAAGGATTATTATACGGCGGAAACTTCGCTGCGGAAAATTGCTTCCGGGTTTGCGAGCGAGCAGATTCAACCGCATGTCGCCAGCGCAGAGGATCGGATTGAGCGGATACGGGAGCTGCTGGCTGAAGAAACCGGTGATGACCGGGAGCTGTTGGATGAAAAAATTGAACTTTTAGGGAATTGGCAGAAGAAGGCGGGAAAAACGCTTCCCTTGGTTCTTAAGTTGATTGGCAGCTAGCAATGATCGCAACGGAACAATTTCCAAGAGGCGAGCAGTGGTATTGCGTGCGCACGAAGCCCAAGAAAGAGCGGATGGCCGCATCCAATTTGGCATCGCAGTTCGGGCTGGATGTTTTTTGTCCGCAAATCCGTTTCCGGCGCAAGACCGCCCGTGGGCCGGTTTGGTTCCAAGAGGCGATGTTTCCGGGCTATATATTTGTGCGGTTCGATCTGTACGAGATGAAGCGTGCGGTTTCCTATGCGCCGGGGGTGATGAATATTCCGGTTTTCAACGGCCGGATAGTGCCGATTCCGGACTCCGTTGTTGAGTCGCTCCAAAAGGATCTCAACGAAGAGAGCGTGGTGGATGCGGGCGTTCCGCTGGAAGTGGGCGAGGAAACTACAATTTTAGAAGGTTCGATGCGCGGTTTGACGGTGAAAGTCGTCAAGGTGATGCCGGCCGAGGACCGCGTTAGTGTTTTGCTGGAAATGCTGGGAACGCTGGTGGAAGCGGAGTTCCCGACCGATGCGCTGGAGCATCGGATCAAACACCGGTTGGCGTCGGAAGAATAGTTCCGCACGCCGAATATCCAATGCTTGGATATTTTGTACAATTTGAGGATGCAGGGAAGGTTTCAGCCTTAGGGGCTGAACGACCGAGGGCGGCAGCGTACCGGATGGGATTGCATTCCATCCGGACTATCTAAATTGGAAATTAGGAATTCTCATTATGTGTGGAATCGTAGGTTATTTTGGGAAACGCAATGCATCAGAAATTTTGGTGGATGGTTTGCGCCGGATGGAATACCGGGGCTATGACTCGGCGGGGATTGCCTGCCTGTATGACGGCGAAATCGGCGTAGTCAAGTGTCCCGGAAAAATCAAGGGGCTGCGCGAAAAGGTAGATGCATCCGGCTTGGGTGTTTTAGCGGCGTCGACGCTGGGGATCGGCCACACGCGCTGGGCGACGCACGGCCCGCCCAATGAGATCAACGCGCACCCGCATATGGATGCGTCCGGGCATTTTGTGATGGTGCACAACGGGATCATCGAAAACTACAAGGAAATCCGCAAGGGACTTTCGCAACAAGGCATCGAGTGCATATCCGACACCGATTCCGAAGCGCTCATCCAGCTGATCGCCTACTGCTACAAGGACAATCTGGAAAAGGCCGTTAGCGAGGCGCTTAAAAAGGTGAAGGGCACCTACGGCATTGTGGTGCTGACCGACCACGAGCCGGACAAGCTGGTGACCGCGCGCTGCGGCAGTCCGATTGTGCTGGGGCTGGGCAAGGATGAAACCCTGGTGGCCAGCGATGCCGCCGCGATTATTCCGCACACCCGCGATGCGGTCTATTTGGAAGACTTCGATATGGCGGTGATCACCGCCGACGGCGTAACCATGTTTGACCTGCAGCACGCTCCGGTTAACCGCGAAACAACCACGATGGACTGGGACGAGGGCGCTGCCGAAAAGGGCGACTACAAACATTTCATGTTGAAGGAAATGTTCGAGCAGCCCGACGCCATCCGAAACGCCATCCGCGGACGCCTCGACTTTGATATGGGCACCGCCGTGTTATCCGGCCTTGAGTTTTCGCCGCGCGATTCGGCCCTGATCAGCCGCGTTTTGGTGGTCGGCTGCGGCACGTCGATGCACGCCGGCATGGTGGGAGAATATGCCTTTGAAGAAATGGCAGGCATTCCTGCCGAAGTGGAGCAGGCGGCCGAGTTCCGCTACCGCAACCCCATCATCACGCCGCACGACCTAGTTGTGGCAATCAGCCAGTCGGGCGAAACGGCCGACACGTTGGCGGCTGTGCGCGAAGCGAAGCACAAGGGCGCGACGGTGGCCGGCATCTGCAACGTGGTAGGCTCGACGATTGCCCGCGAAACCGGGCGCGGCGTTTATTTGCACGCCGGCCCGGAAATCGGCGTGGCCTCGACCAAGGCGTTCACCTGCCAGGTGTCGGTTATGTTGATGATGGCGCTGAAGATTGCGCGCACCCGCCGCATGCCGCGGCACGAAGGCGAAGAGATGTGCCGCTGGATCGAGCGCCTGCCGGAGCTGGTTGAAAAGGTGCTGGAGCAGAACGATGCCATCAAGGCTGTGGCGGAGAAATATGCTAAGTGTGAAAACGCCTTTTTCATCGGGCGCGGCTACCTCTTCCCCGTTGCGCTCGAGGGCGCGCTCAAACTGAAGGAAATCAGCTATGTGCATGCCGAAGGCTACCACGCCGCCGAACTCAAGCACGGGCCGATTGCGCTCCTGCAGGAGAACACGCCGGTCGTGGCGCTGTTGAACGACATTCCCGGCAAGGACAAGACGCTGGGCAACGCCGAGGAATGCAAGGCTCGCAACGCGCCGGTGATTGCCGTGGTCAGCGAGGGCGATGAAGAAATTGCTGATGAATTTAATGATGTGATTGTGATTCCAAACTGCCCGCCGAGCATCACGCCAATTCCGACCGTCGTGGCGTTGCAGCTGCTGTCGTACCACATTGCCGCGGCGCGCGGATGCGAAATCGATCAGCCGCGTAATCTCGCAAAATCTGTAACCGTGGAGTAATGAATATGATTGAAATTGCAGTTAAAGCCGCCATCGAGGCGGGCGAAGCGATTCTGGAAATTTATGCCCAGGATTTTGAAGTGGAGTACAAGGCCGATGAGTCGCCGCTGACTTCGGCCGACAAGGCCGCGCACAATATTATCGTAAAAGCGCTGGAAACCACGCCGTACCCGGTTCTCTCGGAGGAGAGTGCGGAAATCGGCTATAGCGAGCGCAAGGGGTGGACAACCTACTGGCTGGTCGATCCGCTCGACGGCACCAAGGAATTCATTAAAAAGAACGGCGAATTTACGGTGAACATTGCGCTGATTAAAGACGGTGTTCCATTGATGGGGGTTGTTTACGTTCCTGTCGAGGAAACCATTTATTGCGGGCAGTCGGATGTGGAATGTGGGATGTCGGCATGGAAATCGATGGAGTGTGTTGGAAAGACCTATAATGAGCTTTTGAAGTCAGCGGTTGCACTTTCCACTTCCAACTATTCACTTTCTACAAAGCAGCGCACTTTGCGCGTTGTAGCCTCCAAATCGCACTGCAACGATGAGACCCGTCAGTTTATCGCTGAGCTGGAAGAAAAATTTGGTTCGGCGGAGCTGGTTTCTCGCGGAAGTTCGCTGAAGCTTTGCATGGTGGCCGAGGGCAGTGCGGACATCTATCCGCGCATTGCTCCAACCATGGAATGGGACACCGCAGCCGCCCATGCGGTGGTGACCGCGGCGGGAGGCCGGGTGTTTTCATATGCCAGCGATGTGGCTGCATCCAGCTACACAGCAGTTAATTCTGATTTAAAGGACTTGCCTTACAACAAGGAAAATCTGCTAAACACCTATTTTGTGGTAAGCGGATTGCATGAATAAATGGTGTAATAATCATAGACAAATATCTAAAGAGGTTATAGGAATACTCGCCTTTAGGAAACGAAGATGCAGTTGGGAGAGAAAGTATGAGCGGTTACAACTTATCGCATTTGAAGCAGCTGGAAGCGGAAAGCATCCACATCATCCGGGAAGTGGCGGCGGAGTTCGACAATCCCGTGATGCTCTATTCGATCGGCAAAGATTCAGGGGTGATGTTGCACCTGGCGCATAAAGCGTTTGCTCCGGGCAAGATTCCTTTTCCGCTGATGCACATCGATACGCAGTGGAAGTTTAAGGAAATGTACAAATTCCGCACGTTGATGGCTGAAAAGTATCAGGTCGATTTGAAGGTCTGGATCAATCCGGAGGGGAAAGACAAGTCGAACCCGTTTCTGCACGGGTCAGAAAAGCATACGCAGATCATGAAAACCGATGGCCTCAAGCAGGCGCTTGAGCACTATAAGTTTGACGCGGCTTTTGGTGGCGCGCGTCGCGACGAGGAAAAGAGCCGCGCCAAAGAGCGCGTCTACAGCTTTCGCAACGAATTCCACCAGTGGGATCCAAAAAACCAGCGGCCTGAACTTTGGAACCTCTATAACGCGAAGATCAATAAAGGCGAGTCGATCCGGGTCTTCCCGCTCTCGAACTGGACGGAGCTGGATATTTGGCTCTACCTGCTGCGCGAAGACATTCCGATTGTACCGCTGTATTATGCGGCCGAACGCCCCGTGGTTGAACGCGACGGAACGCTGATCATGATCGACGATGACCGCATGCCGCTGAAGAATGGCGAAACGCCGATGCTGAAAAAAGTGCGTTTCCGCACGCTCGGCTGCTACCCGCTGACGGGTGCAGTGGAATCCGAGGCTGAGACGGTGGAGGAAATCGTGCAGGAAATGCTGCTCACGACCACTTCCGAACGTCAGGGCCGCGTGATCGACGGCGACAATTCCTCGATGGAAGACAAGAAAAAAGACGGGTATTTCTAAAATGAGCGACTCTACTTATAAAATTCAAGAAGAAGGCCTGATCCGGTCGGATATTACGGAATATCTCAGCCGGCACGAGCACAAGGACCTCCTGCGCTTTCTGACCTGCGGCTCGGTGGATGACGGCAAGTCGACGCTGATCGGCCGGCTGTTGTATGACAGCCACATGATCTACGAGGACCAGCTCGAAAAGATTACGAAGGATTCGAAGGTCTACGGTACGACTGACGAGGATTTTGATCCGGCGCTGCTGACCGACGGCCTGAAGGCCGAACGCGAGCAGGGGATTACGATTGACGTGGCCTACCGCTACTTCTCGACCGACAAGCGCAAGTTCATTATTGCTGACTGCCCTGGCCATGAACAATACACGCGGAACATGGCCACCGGCGCCTCCAACTGCAACCTGGCCGTGATTCTGATCGACGCGCGCTACGGCGTGATTACCCAAACCAAGCGACACAGTTTCATCTGCTCGTTGCTGGGCATCAAGCACGTCATCGTGGCCGTCAACAAGATGGACTTGGTGGATTGGTCAGAAGAAAAGTACGAGCAGATCCGCGACGACTACAACGATTTCGTTGCCCGACTCAACTTTTCCGATATTCACTTTATTCCGATATCTGCGCTCAAGGGCGACAACGTGGTGGCGCAAAGCAAAAACCTCGATTGGTATGACGGTCCGACTTTCCTTCACCATCTTGAGGGCGTGAATATTTCATCCGACCGGAACCTGATTGATATGCGCCTGCCGGTGCAGTATGTGCTGCGCCCGAACTTGGACTTCCGCGGGTTCAGCGGAACGATGGCCTCGGGTGTTTTACGGGTGGGCGACGAGGTGGCCAGCCTGCCTTCGCGCCAGCAGTCGAAGATCAAGGCGATCTACGGTCCGGATGGTGCAATTGATGAAGCCATCGCAACGCAGGCGATCACCGTGACGCTCGAGGATGAAATCGACGTATCGCGCGGCAACATGCTTGTTCCCGTGAATAACATTCCGCACATTGGAAATGAATTTGAAGCCATGGTGGTTTGGATGCACGAAGGTGCGGCGAATCCGGGCAAGAGCTATTTGATCAAGCACACTTCCAGCATGATCCCTGGCGTGCTTACTGATATCCGCTACAAGGTGGACGTAAACACCATGAAGCGCGAGAAGGGTTGTGGTGGTGTGGAAAGTGGAAGGTTGGAAGTAGAACAAGACAGTCTACATCCTACCTCACACAAAGGCGAAGGCGACACACATTCAGGCAAAGCAGAGCTTTGCCTGAATGAGATCGGACGCTGCCACATTACGCTGCACCGGCCTATTGCATTCGATTCGTATGAACGCAACCGGTTGACCGGCGCATTCATCATTGTTGACCGTGTGTCCAACGCAACGCTGGGCGCGGGTATGATTGTCGATCGCATCGTTTCCAAGTCCGGGCATAAGAAATCGCCGGTGAGCCAGAATATTGTCAAAAGCGATAGTTTGGTCAGTGTCGAAGACCGCCAGAAACTGCTCGGTCAAACGGGGGCCACCATTTGGCTGACCGGACTGAGCGGGTCGGGGAAATCAACGGTTGCACAGCAGCTGGAAAAGGAACTCACGGACCAAGGGCAGCTTTGCTATATCCTCGATGGCGACAATGTGCGCCACGGCCTGAACCGCGACCTTGGATTCTCGATGGAAGATCGCAAGGAAAACATTCGCCGCATCGCCGAAGTTGCGGCGCTGATGAATGAGGCAGGCGTGATTGTGATCACTTCATTCATATCGCCCTATATTTCCGACCGTGCTTCGGCCCGAGAGGTGATCGGCGATGAATCGTTCATTGAAGTATTTGTCGATACGCCGCTTGAAGTGTGCGAACAGCGCGATCCGAAGGGGCTGTACAAAAAGGCGCGTGCTGGCGAAATCCAGCAGTTTACCGGCATCAGCGATCCGTATGAAGCGCCGCAAGACGCCGAGATTACGGTTTCAACCGAAGACCTTTCGCCCGAGGCGGCATCCAAAATGATTATCGGCGACCTGAAGGGTCGGGGCTTCATCGGTTAGGAAAAAGGCTTTTTTGGATTACCCCCTTCTGTAGCATCGAACGATGCAAAAGATACTTATCACAGGATCGAAGGGGCAGCTCGGAACCGACTGCCTCGATGTTTTCAAAGATGCTCCCGTTTTATTGGGGGTTGATCTGCCGGAGGTGGATCTGTCCGACCGCTTCCCGTGTTTGGAAACGCTGGACCGGCTTCAGCCGGAGCTCATTGTTAATTGCGCCGCCTACACGGCGGTGGATGCCTGCGAAACAGATGCAAACTGCTGGAAGGCAAATGCGGATCTGCCCGGGCACTTGGCTGAATGGACAGAGGCGAACAACGCTTTTTTGGTTCATGTCTCCACCGACTATGTTTTTCCCGGAGACAAGCCGCTGTTCGACGGCACGGTTGAAACAGACGAGCCGAACCCGATTTCTGAATATGGAAAATCGAAGCTGGCCGGCGAGCGGGCGATTGCGCAACGCACCAAGCGGTTTGCCATCCTGCGCACGGCCTGGCTCTATGGCGCCCACGGGAATAATTTCCTGAAGACGATGCTGCGCCTCACGCTCCAAAATCCGGGCAAGCAATTCAAGGTGGTGGCCGATCAATACGGCTCGCCCACGTGGTCGTATACCTTGGCGCAGCAGATTCAAGCGGTGGCAGAAAAGCAGGCGACTGGAATTTTCCACGCTTCTTCAGAGGGGCATTGCTCTTGGTTTGATTTGGCGTGCGCCTTCTTGGATGAGCTGGCGGTTGAGCATAACTTTGTGTCTTGCACGAGTGATGAGTTTTCAACTCCAACCAAACGCCCGGCTAACTCGATTCTTGAAAACGCGCACGCCAAGGAACTGGACATGAATGTATTCAGGGATTGGAAAGACGAACTTAAATTATTTGTTCAGCAGAATGCAGGTGCGATCTTAAAAGAGTATTCCTAGTGCTTTGTCCTTAGTGCCTTGTTTTTCAATTCCACGGTGAAAAGATGAAGATTGAAAAGTTTGAAGATATCGAAGGCTGGAAAAAAGGGAGGGAGCTTGCATCGGTTGTATACGGATTCTCGCGCCGGCCGGATTTTTTACCACATGAATAGGGAGTGAATAACGACCCATTCACCAGAGGCACTGAGTTTGTTAAGGTTCTTTTTCTCCGAGCCTCCATGCCTCTAGCGAAGCGGGTGGTGAAATACCAGTCACTTAATTCGTGACTATGTTACTAGAGACTAAGAACAAGAGACTAAGGAGGAGCTTGCAAAACCTCTGGCTTTGCTGTTCCGGTTACTGGTTGTCAGTTATTCGCTATCAGGCAAAACCCATTCGTCTGCAGTGTGTAACACCGATAACTAATAACAATTAACTGATAACTGCCGCTCAAAACCGGGAGGTTTTGCAAGTGGCTCTAAGGACTAGTTATTATGAAAAAAGTGATCGTTACAGGCGGTGCAGGATTCATTGGATCAGCGGTTTGCCGGCATTTGGTGAAGGATAAAGAATGTTCTGTACTGAATCTCGACAAGCTGACCTATGCCGGCGTCCCGGAGTCGCTGAAAGAGATCGAAGACAGTCCGCTGTACCGTTTTGAAAAGGCCGATGTTTGCGACAAAGCCGCGGTGGCCTCGATATTTGCAGACTATCAGCCGGATGCCGTGATGCACCTTGCCGCGGAGTCGCACGTGGACCGTTCGATCGACGGCCCGTCCGCGTTTATTGAAACCAATATTGTCGGCACCTACAACATGCTGGAGTGCGCCCGCGAATATTGGCAATCGTTGCCTGAAAAAACATCAAACTCCAAACTCCAAACCCCAAACCGCTCAGAATTCCGCTTCCATCATATTTCCACCGATGAAGTCTACGGCTCGCTGGGCGCCGAGGGGTTGTTCGAAGAAACCACATCCTACGATCCGCGCTCGCCGTATTCGGCCAGCAAGGCTTCGAGCGACCACTTGGTGAAGGCTTGGTTCCACACCTACGGCCTGCCGGTCGTGATCACCAACTGCTCGAACAACTATGGGCCTTATCATTTTCCGGAAAAGCTGATCCCTCTGGTGATCCTGAATGCGCTTGATGAAAAGCCGCTACCCATTTATGGGAAAGGCGATCAGATCCGCGACTGGCTGTATGTGGAAGATCATGCGCGCGCTTTAGTGACCGTGGTGGAGAGCGGCAAGCTCGGCGAGACCTACAATGTGGGCGGTCGCAATGAGCGCACCAACCTAGAAGTGGTGGAAACGATTTGCGTCATTCTCGACGAGCTCCGTCCGCGTGGCGAAGGATCCTACAAGGATCTCATCACTTATGTAGCGGACCGTCCCGGGCACGATATGCGCTATGCCATCGATGCCACGAAGCTTGAAACCGAACTCGGTTGGAAGGCGCTGGAAAATTTTGATACCGGCATCCGCCGGACGATTCAGTGGTACCTCGACAACGATTGGTGGTGGCGCCCGATCCGCGAAGACCGCTATTCCGGTGAGCGTTTAGGGACTAAATGATCAAGAAAACCGCTAGGGTTGGGCAGGTACTTCAACAGGATGACTTTCGTAGGAAAGACATGTTGTGCATGAGTCCCGCGGAGCGGATTAAGGCATTGATCGTAGCTCGAGATATGGCGTTTGACTATAAGCCGCTTAAAAGGGTCGCCTGTATTCGAAAACTGGGCTGATGTATTTTTCGGAGGACATGAAGGAGCTTGTTGAGCTGTTCAACAAACATGGCGTGGACTTTGCCGTTTGTGGTGGATTCGCGGTGGCTCATTATGGATTCGTTCGAATGACCATGGATTTTGATTTGCTGGTTTTACCCACTGCAGCAAATGCAGCAAGGATCATGATGGCGCTAACCGAATTTGGATTTGGGAATGCTGGCTTCTCTGAAAAGGATTTTCAGTCCCAAGGCACAGCGGTCACGCTGGGTGAGCAACCAAACCAAATCGATTTGCTGACTTCCATGAGTTCGCAATCTACGGCCGATATTTTAGACCAAGCAGCATCTGTTCAAATGGAAGGCATGAATATGAAAGTAGTGGGCTATAAGGATTTGCTCGCGGCTAAGCAAGAGGCAGGTCGAGTAAAAGACAAGCTTGATGTGGAAGAGCTCAAAAAAATAAAGGGGCAAGGGGGCGAACTATGAAAGGCATTATTTTAGCAGGTGGTTCAGGAACGCGGTTGTATCCGCTGACGCAGGTCGTGAGCAAGCAGATGCTGCCGGTGTACGACAAGCCGATGATCTATTATCCGCTCTCGACGTTGATGCTTGCCGGCATTCGCGATGTGCTGATCATCAGCACGCCCCACGATCTTCCCATGTTTAAAACGCTGTTAGGCGATGGATCAAAAATTGGTATGAACTTCAGCTATGCCGAACAACCGAGCCCGGACGGTCTCGCGCAGGCGTTCATCATTGGCAAGGAATTCATTGGCGACGATTCCGTTGCGCTGGTGCTGGGCGATAATATCTTCTATGGGCATGGTTTTCAGAATATGCTTGGGAACGCTTCGGCCAGCGATGCCGGAGCAACGATTTTTGCTTATCAGGTGGTTGATCCGGAGCGCTACGGCATTGTTGAGTTTGATGAAAACGGCAAGGCGCTGTCGCTTGAGGAAAAACCCGAAAAGCCTAAGTCCAATTTTGCCATTCCCGGACTCTATTTCTACGACAACCGCGTGGTTGAAGTTGCTGAAAACATGAAACCTTCTGCACGTGGCGAGCTGGAAATTACCGATGTGAACAAGCAGTATCTCGAATGGGGTGAGCTGAACGTCCAAAACCTAGGCCGTGGATTCGCCTGGCTCGATACCGGCACGCACGACGCGATGCATGAAGCATCCAACTATGTTGAAACCATCGAGAAGCGGCAGGGGCTTAAGATTTCCTGCATCGAAGAGATTGCTTATCGGCTGGGCTATATTGATAAGGAGCAGCTAGTTGTTTTGGGCAAGGTCATGGAAAAGAACAACTATGGGCAATATTTGCTTCGTTTGGCGGAAGGATTGATCTAATGGAAATGGTTGATCTGGCAATTCCTGACGTGAAGTTGTTGAAGCCCCGCAGGTTCAATGACGGCCGTGGCTTTTTTCAGCAAACTTTCCAGCAGCTCCAGTATGCCGAAGCAGGAATTAATGTGCAGTTTGTTCAGGACAACTGGTCGCGTTCGTCGAAGGGGGTTCTGAGGGGCCTGCACTACCAGCACGAGCATTCTCAGGCCAAGCTGGTCAGCGTGATGCGCGGCGAGGTGTTCGATGTGGTCGTGGACATGCGGCGCAGCTCTCCAACCTTTGGCAAGTGGGTGGGTGAAATCCTTTCGGCGGAAAACGGGCATCAGTTATTTGTGCCCAAGGGCTTTGCGCATGCTTTTTTGGTGTTGAGCGATGTGGTTGATTTTATCTACAAGTGCGACGACTATTACACCCCGGGCGATGAGTACGGCGTTATTTGGAATGATCCAGAGGTTGGAATTGAGTGGCCGGATGCCGGCATCCCATTGGTTTCCGAAAAGGACGAGGTGTTGCCGACGTTTGCGGTTGCAAAGTATTTTGACTGATAAGAAATAGGAGTAGGATAATGAAAAAGGCATTGATTACAGGAATTACGGGGCAGGACGGGTCTTATTTGACTGAGTTGCTGCTGGCTAAGGGCTATGAAGTGCATGGCATCATCCGCCGGGCGAGCACCTTCAATACGCATCGCATCGACCACCTCTATCAGGATCAACTGGAAGGGCATTCGCAGATGATCCTCCATTACGGCGACATGACCGACTCGAGCAACTTAAACCGGTTGATCGAAAAGATTCAACCGTCGGAAATCTACAATCTCGCCGCGCAGTCGCACGTTCAGGTTTCGTTCGAGGTGCCGGAATACACCGCCGAAGCAGATGCCATCGGAGTGTTGCGCATTCTCGACGCCATCAAGGAGACCGGTATTGATGCTCGATTCTACCAAGCCTCCACTTCTGAGCTCTACGGACAGGTGATGGAAGTGCCACAAACCGAAACCACGCCGTTCTATCCGCGCTCTCCCTATGCCGTGGCCAAGCTGTATGGCTTTTGGATCGTGAAGAACTATCGCGAATCCTACGGATTGCACGCCAGCAACGGCATCCTGTTCAACCACGAGTCACCGCGACGCGGTGAAACCTTTGTTACCCGCAAGATCACCATGGCCGTTGCCCGCATTTCGCGCGGTCAGCAAAAGTGCCTCTACATGGGCAACATCAATGCCCGGCGCGATTGGGGCTATGCGCCCGACTATGTTGAAATGATGTGGATGATGCTTCAGCAGGAAACGCCCGACGACTATGTGGTGGCTACAAACGAAATGCACACCGTTCGCGAGTTCATCGAAAAATCATTTGCGCGTGTAGACATCGAAATCGTGTGGGAAGGCGAAGAGGTGAATGAAGTCGGCAAAAACAAAGCGACCGGCGACATTGTTGTTCGGATGGACGAGCGCTATTATCGCCCCTGTGAAGTTGAACAGTTGCTCGGCGATCCGTCCAAAGCCAAGCGTCAGCTCGGCTGGGAACCCACGGTTAAGTTCGAGGAACTCGTTCAAATCATGACCGACGGCGACCTGAGGTTGTTGGATGACCCCAATTATGAAGTTGGATTCTAATCGATTCCTGTTTGGTGTTAGGAGTTTGGTGTGAGTGATTTCAAAGATCTAGAGGTCTGGCAAAAATCCATAGAGGTCGTTGCTGAAATCTATCGTATTTCTTCAGGTTTTCCTGATTCGGAGAAGTTCGGGCTTACTAACCAGATAAGACGGGCGGCGGTCAGCATCCCGTCGAATATTGCAGAGGGCAGTGCTCGTCATCACTCAAAGGACTTCATTCACTTTCTTCGGATTGCGGATGGTTCGGCTGCGGAAGTTGAAACACAACTAATTATAGCTAATAAACTGGGATATGAGGATTCGGAAGAAAACATGGATGAGAAACTGGTTGTTATTCGAAAAATGTTAGCTGGATTGATTAAATCTTCGAGGTAAAACATCATGCGTTGCACTACTCCAAACTCCAAACTCTCAACTTTAAACCCCATCCCGCGCGATGCGCGGATCTATGTGGCCGGCCACCGCGGTCTGGTGGGAAGCGGCATCTGGCGTGCGTTGGAACGGCACGGCTACACCAACTTGATCGGCAAGTCGATTGACGAAGTCGATCTGATCAACCAGCAGTCGGTCGAAGATTTCTTCGCGGCCGAAAAGCCGGACTATGTGGTGCTCGTTGCCGCTAAGGTGGGGGGCATCGTGGCCAACAGCACCTACCGCGGTCAGTTTATCTACGAAAACCTGATGATCGAAATGAATGTGATCCATGCGGCTAAAGTGCATGGGGTGAAGAAGCTGCTGTTCCTCGGATCGAGCTGCATCTATCCTAAGCTGGCGCCTCAGCCCATGAAGGAAGAGCATTTGCTCACTGGACCGTTGGAGCCGACCAACGAGCCGTACGCCATAGCCAAGATTGCCGGCATCCGCCTGTGCGATGCGTATAACCGTCAGTATGGAACCAACTTTATTTCAGCTATGCCCACCAACATGTATGGGCCGGGCGACAACTACCACCCCGAAAATTCGCATGTTTTGCCGGCCTTTATCCGCCGCATGCATTTGGCGAAGGCGCTCATGGACGAGGACTGGGTTGGTCTTAAAAAGGTTTATAGTCGCGAAAAGGCACAAAAAAAAGATTTGGTTCTTCAATCTTCAGACACCAAACCCCAAACTCCAAACCAGACCGAGCTTTTGGATTGGCTAGGGAAATCCGGTATTCAACAACTCCCCGCGAGCGAAGCGACCGATAATGTGCATGAGCACATAAAGACCAATGGTCTTGGTTCAACTCCAGACTCAAAACTTCAAACTGCCCTCAAATGCTGGGGAAGTGGATCGCCTTTGCGGGAATTCCTCTACAGCGACGATCTGGCCGAGGCCTGTGTTTTCCTGCTGGAAAACATCAGCTATGCCGATTTGGCCTTCGAGGATGACTCCGGCACCGTGCAGTCGCATGTCAATGTGGGGTCCGGTGCGGAGGTCACCATTAAGGAGCTCGCTGAAACCGTGAAGGAAGTCGTTGGCTATGAGGGCGAGATTGAGTGGGATGCCGCCAAGCCTGACGGCACGCCGCGCAAACTGATGGACTCCTCGCGTTTAATATCGAAGGGTTGGAGCCCGCAGATCGACATGCGCGAAGGCATCGCACTCGCTTATAAGGATTTTCTCTCCCGATATGCTTAAAAAACGGTTATTTATAGCTCATCAACTGAACCGGCATTGCCCGCGCCTGTGAGGCTTTAATACCTCCTAAACTTGTGTCGTGACGCTAAGCAAGTTTTACTTTCTAGCAAAATTTACTAAAAATAAGATTCATTTTTCTTTGTTGGCACAATCCTCTGTTGTTAGTCTGCCTTTCTAAATCGCAAAGGCATCAAGGGAGGTAAAGATGAAGAAGGTGTGTATTGTTTCGTTGGCGGCAATCTGGCTGGCAGGCGGCGTTGGAGCTGAAACCGTTGTTTTTCAGACGAACAGCGAGTTTCCTACGACTGGGGAGTTCATAGAAGGCGCATTTGATGAGGCTATAACAACCAACGTTGCGGAAATCGCCGGGCTTCTGGTGTCGGCGCGAACGGGAAGCACAAACCATCAGATTAACGCGAATGGATACAGTTTGGGGATTAACAACAAGCTTACCCCGGTTGATGCGGAGGAACGCTTTGAGGCGGGCGAGTCGCTTTTTCTTTCCTTCAGCAAGGATGTCGAAATTTCCAAGCTGGACTTCAGGAATTTTGAGTTGGATGAAACCTTCACGCTTTCTGTTCAGGGAAAAGCTGCGGTTGTCATTCTCGGGAGCAGCCTGGACAACTTATCTCAAGACTATATATGGACCAATATTTCGGTAGGTGCGCATACGGATATTGAATTCTATACAACAGAAGATGGCGAAATCGGTTTGGACTCCATGGATCTCACGGTCGCCGAAGGAACAGACGAGCTGATTCTGTCATTCGGCAGTTCCAATGGGGTTTCCCAAATCGCTGTAGATTTAAATGGAGCGGCCGCGACCAACTATGTGCTGCAACGCTGCGACGATCTGGCTTCCAATGATTGGAAGAGGGTGTCCACGTTCTGGACCGATACCAACTGGGTGGTTGAAGCAACCAACAATAGCGGTTTTTACCGTGCTGTCGTTGATTAGGCAGGGGGCGCGTCATGGACAACTCAAAAAGCAAGGGCCGGTACCGCATTGTTGGGCGGCTAGCCATTTCAATAGCCCTTTTTTCGACGGTTGGATCAATCTACGGAGAGATGATTGTTTTCGAAGGCGTGGATGCCTCGACCGTAACCACAGGTGATTTGTTGGAGGGCGTGTCCAATGTTTGGATTACCAACACGGTTCAGGAATTCTCTGGCCTAGAAATGCGTGCGCGATCGGGAAGCGGAACTCAATCGCTCAATGCCAATAACGATTACTTTGGTATCAACTCTGATATTGCAGGAGAAGATTCAAGAGCTTTCGATGTCGGCGAGACTATGTTTCTTTCCTTCGACCAAAGCGTGCGCATTGATCGGATTGATTTCAATCTTTTCGACAGCGGAGAAACATTTACGGTTAAGATTTCAGGGATGGATGCTGTGGCGATCAGGTGGGATGACCTTTCTCAGCAAAATCAGGATTATATTGATTTTGCTGAAGGCCTGGAAGTTGCCGCCAATGTGAAAATCGAATTTTACGCATCTTCAGGATCGATTGGCATAGATAGCATGAATGTTGAAATGATCCCCGAACCGGCCGTAATGAGCTTTATTGGGTTGACCGGCTTTGGGCTTTTGGTCGGTAGGCGTTTGGTTGGGGTTTAGATGATGTAGACCGGGGCGACGACCCCGGATTTTTGCACAAATGATGATAAAAGCGTTCTGACCCTTTCGCCTAGCCATGCGCATGTCCTAATCACACTGCTGAAGCCTCCTGTCTCGAAAAAACCGGACTGGGCGGTTATTAAGCCCTTGCTGGGAAAGTTGAGTCTCCGGTGCGATTCCGTGAACTGGCAGCAAGGAATCCGGTCGGAGTGGAACTGAATTAATGCGTTGCCTGCTCGATACCAACATCCTCATAGAGGCCGTTGGGAATTCTTCCCCGGCGGTTGCGGCGCTTGAGAAGGCTGTTGCTTCAGAGTGGGTTGGCTACTCGGCCATCACTCGTCTGGAACTTTTCGGCTAACGATCAACAACTCCGGCAAACTTAGCCCAAAGGACCAGGAACTAAGTACTAACCCTTCGACATTAAAAACATCCTGCTTCGTCAACTTGTAGATGCGCGGTTGTAATAGGCAGCTGGCTGTTATCTACGTTCCGTTCCTAAATCTTAACACCTATTTGTCCGCCGTAGCCTAAGATGTAGGAGGGAAACTTAACTCTGCACCTTTGGTACGGACTCTCAAATCCAAAACATCATTTTATAGGATCGAACCATTGCGCCCTTTTTGTCTCTTAAAACCTAAACCTTAAGCCCTCGTTGCCTTGCAACGTACCCGGAGAAACCTATGAAAACAAACAACCCCCAGCAAACAACCGTCAACTTTGATTTGGGCAACGTTCAGATCGGTATCATTGGCCTCGGCTATGTCGGCCTGCCACTTGCCGTCGAGTTTGGAAAAAAGTTCCCGACCATCGGATTCGACATTAACGAAGCGCGTGTGGATGAACTAAAGGGCGGAACCGACTCCACCCTCGAATGTTCCACCGAAGAGCTCGCATCCGCGAAGCATCTGGCCTTCACAACCGACATCTCCAAACTTCAAACCGCAAACTGCTACATCGTCACTGTTCCGACTCCCGTCGACAACTCCAACCGTCCCGATCTGACTCCGCTCATTAAAGCCAGCGAGACCGTTGGCAAGGTCATCTCGAAAGGCGATGTGGTTATCTATGAATCGACCGTCTATCCCGGCGCAACCGAGGAAGACTGCATTCCCGTTGTGGAAAAGGTTTCCGGTCTAAAATATATCTCCTCTGATCCCAGCCCTTCGCCTTCTGATCTCTGTCCTCCGTCATCTCTCCGAGCCGTAACGCTCTCCGAGCCGGAAGCTGACCTCTGCGCGCCTGAAGGCGCGGGTTTCTACGCCGGCTACAGCCCCGAACGCATCAACCCCGGCGATAAGGTTCGTCGCTTGACCAATATTGTAAAAATCACATCTGGCTCCACGCCTGAAACGGCTGACTATGTGGATGCACTCTATCGCAGCATCCTTACGGTCGAAACGCACAAGGCGCCGAGCATCAAGGTAGCGGAAGCGGCGAAGGTGATCGAAAACACGCAGCGCGACGTTAATATTGCTCTGGTCAACGAACTCGCCATGATCTTTAACCGCATTGGCATCGACACACTCGATGTACTGGAAGCAGCCGGATCTAAGTGGAACTTCCTGCCGTTCCGTCCAGGGTTGGTTGGGGGCCACTGCATCGGGGTCGATCCATACTATCTCAGCTTTAAGGCGCAGCAAGCGGGCTACTATCCCGAGCTGATCTCAGCCCAGCGCCGGATCAACGACCACATGGGGCAGTTTGTGGTGGATGAAACCGTTAAGCTGATGCTCAAAAAGAAAATTACCGTCAATGGCGCCAAGGTTTTGGTGCTGGGTATAACCTTTAAGGAAAACTGCCCCGATGTCCGCAACACCCGCGTCGTCGACATTGTCCATGCATTCGAGGGATACGGTTCGGACGTCACCATCTACGATCCCTGGGCTTCTCCCGAAGAAGTTAACCGTGAGTATGGACTTACGATTAGAGGACAGAAGACAGAGATCAGCGGACAGAAGTTCGACTGTGTAGTGCTGGCGGTTGCGCATGATGAATTTGCGGCAATGAGCGCAACGGATTTCAAAGCACTTTGTGCAGAACAAAACGTGATCTACGATATAAAAAATGTGCTGCCCCGAGAACTAGTGGATGCGCGTCTTTAGAACAGATTCTTTCGAAAATAATTAATGGTTTAAAATGGTGTTGCTATGAAGAAAATGAAAATAATGTCGGTTGTCGGGGCGCGCCCGAATTTTATGAAAATTGCGCCATTTGCTCATGAATTGGTAAAGCACCCTGATCAATTTGAGCACTTTCTTGTGCATACGGGACAGCATTACGACAAGGCTATGTCCCATTCTTTTTTCGAGTCGCTCAACATCCCGCATCCGGACGTTGATCTGGGCATTGGATCCGGCAGCCATGCTGAACAGGTCGGGCGCACCATGATTGAGTTCGAAAAGGTTCTGTTGGAGCAAAAACCTGACTGGGTGGTTGTGGTTGGGGATGTCAACGCAACCTGCGCATGCTCCATTACGGCTAAAAAGCATCACATTAAAGTTGCTCACATCGAAGCGGGGCTCCGGTCTTTTGATTTGCACATGCCCGAAGAGATTAACCGGATGGTCACCGACAGCATTTGCGACCTGCTCCTCACGCCGGACGAGTTTGCCAACGAAAATTTACGCCGTGAAGGGCATGCCGAGTCGCAAATAAAATTTGTCGGTAATATCATGATCGACACTTTGGAGGCGAATCGGAATCAAGCGGCTGAGCTCGATTTAAATGAAATTATCCAGCGCAACTTGATTCCTCCAGATGTCAGCGGTCAGGCGTCAGAAGTCAGTACTGATTTTCGATCTCCAGTCTCCGACCTCTGTGAAAATAGTTTCACTGTTCTCACCATGCACCGACCTTCAAATGTCGATAGCAAAGAAACCCTTGAGTCGCTGGTCCGACTGTTGATCGATAAAGTTTCCATTGAGATGCCGTTGGTTTGGAGTGTGCATCCACGCACCAAGAAAAACCTTCAGCGGTTTGGTTTATGGGATGAGGTCATGCAGTGTGCGAATATTATCCTGATCAATCCCGTCGGCTATCATGAAATGCTCAAACTTAATATGAGCGCAAAAATCATGCTGACGGATAGCGGTGGCCTGCAGGAGGAAAGCTGCGTGTTGGGTACGCCATGCATCACCATGCGTGAAAGTACTGAACGGCCTGTCACGTTGGTCGAGCATGGAGGCGTTTCTGAGTTGACGGGGTCCGACCCCGAGGGAATCCTCGTTGCCTTTAAGCAGTTTTTAAATTTTGATCGTCGAGGGCACTTCCCGCGTTTGTGGGATGGAGGGACGGCCAAGCGAATTGTAAATGCGCTCCGCGATGCAGGTTGCTGACCGTTGCGAGCTCTCAACACCTTCGCCCTTCATAGATTGATGGGGCTTATGCAGTAATCCAATCAGCCCATTAACCTAAACAGGGAAATGGAACCACGGATGAACTCAGATGGACACTGATTGCCAATGAGATATGTTGCCTAAGGCACTCACTTGACGGAGTAATTCAGACATTTACCTATCTATTTCTGTTATCCGAGTTTATCGGTGGCAACAACTCCCGTCTGGTCGTTCTTTTGCGGTTCATTTCCGTTCTCAGGATTAAGCGTTCGATCTCATTTAATGAATGATCCAAAAATATTTTTTGCAGGGTGTTTGGATGCTGATCCGTATTTTTGTCTGAAGCAATGTGACAGAACGATTGTGTCGGAGTTGGGGAGTTGGGGAGTAAAGGTGAGGGAGCTGCATAAAGAACTTCCGCCCGGGAAAGTTTTCAGAAAGATTAACCGGAAGGTGCTTTATCCCGCTCTTGTTGCAAAAGCAACGAAGTCGTGTGTTCTAAACAGGATAGATGATTACGCATTACGCAATACACATTACTCATCACTTTTACATATCAGTTCCCAGTGCTACGCTAACCTAATACCTAAATCCAGCATCCCTACGACGATCACGGTTCACGATGTTGCAGAATTTGACTACCCGGAGGGGTATACCTCTGCACAGCTAAGGCGATGGGAAACACGAATTGAACAACTAAAGAATGCAGAACTTGTTTTCACCGTGTCGGATTTTACGAGGCAAGAGCTAATTAAGAAAACTGACGTTTCGGCAGAAAAGATCATCGTCAATCCCAATGGAATTGACTGCGGGTTTAGAGTTCTTGATGAATCAGAGATTTTAAATTTGTCACGAAACCCGCTTGGCACCAGGCATAAGGTAGTAGGCACTAGGGCGAAAGAACTGGTGAATGGGGCGCTAGAAACTCGGTTCTTGGTTCTGGCTGCCGGCAGTAACATTTACCGGAAAAACCTTCCAACGCTTTTCAAGGCCGTAGAGGAGTTAGGGCGTAGGGGAGTGCCGGTGACGCTTGTGAAGGCGGGGGAGCCGATAGGGCAGAAGTCAGCTTCCGGCTCGGAGAGCGCTACGGCTCGGAGAGATGACGGAGGACAGAGGACAGAGAGGCGTGGGCTGAAGACGGTGTTACATGGAGTGGAGATTATTAACCTCGGGTTCGTTTCTCAGACCGAGTTAAATACGCTCTACAACCTATGCGACGTCCTGGCTTTTCCTTCGTTCTATGAAGGTTTTGGCATGCCGGTTGTTGAGGCGCAGCTGTGCGGACTGCCTTGCGTAGTATCGAATGCGTCCTCATTGCCGGAAGTCGGAGGGGATGGGGCTCTGTATCACGACCCAGCGGATGCGGATGCGCTGGCCGATCAACTAGAGCGTGTTTATAAAGATAGGCGCCTGCGAGGTGAGCTTCAGGAAAAGGGATTCAGTAATGCGGAACGTTTTTCATGGGGTAAGCATGTCGATATTTTGCTGAAAGGATTTCAGCGGGTTTTAGGAAATTAGGGTTTAGGCGTTAAGTGGGGGTTAAGAAGAAGATTGTTTTAGGTGGTTATGTATTAGGAATTAAGACCGCCCTGCCTATAACCTAATGCTTAAAACCTAAAACAGATTTCTTCCTAAAACCTAAACACTTAATTCTTAAATCAGGAGCCGAGGGCGACTATGTACCAATCATTTGAAAACTTGGAGGTGTGGAAAGCTTCGTTGGAGTTAAGTGTTACGGGGTTTATGCCGAATTGAAGAAATGCCGGGATTATGGCTTCAAAGATCAGATCTGTCGTGCTTCAGTGAGCATTCCATCTAACATTGCCGAAGGCATGGAACGTGATTCCAAGAAAGAAACGATTCACTTTCTGCATATTGCAAAAGGATCCTGTGCAGAAGTTCGAACCCAATTGCATATTGCTTCTAAAATTGGATACATAGAAAAGCAAGTTGTGGATGAGTTGCTAAATGTTGCCGAAAGCATCTCCCGCATGCTCCATGGTTTAATTAAGTCCCTCGGGGGCCGGAGTTAAGTGTTATGTTTTATGTGTTAAGCGGAATCCTAATTCCTGCCAATTAGTTCCTAAAACTTAATGCCTAATCACTTAAACCTTCGCCAACGGGCTCTCTCCTAATCCTTAAAACCTAACACTTAAAACTCTCTTGTGAACCGCATCCTAATCATATCGCCATGTTCTGGAGTGGGCAGCGGTGCAGAAATCGTTCTGGAAGAATTATTGAAGGCCTGGACGCCTGAGGATCTGCAACTCGTGTTGTTGGCTCCCGAAGGAAGCCGCCCTCATGACGCGGCAAAAGAGTCAGACATTGAGTGGCACGACCTTTCGATTAAGAAAAACGGTTTGCACATGCTGGATAACTTGCGGGCTGTAAAAGCCGCATGTGAATCCATACCGAAGTGCGATGTGGTGTTGTCTTGGACCATCCGTACCTTCCCAGCATCGGAATGGTTGGGCAGGCAATGGACGGTTCCATGTGCCGGCGTATTGCACGACAATCCTTTTCCCCGGAAAATGCATGGCCCGGTTCTATGGAATCCGCGGGGAATGGATTTTAAACGTCTTTGTTCCTGGAAAGAAATGCTCTGGCATAGTCAGGAATATGTTTTGCGGACGTGGTGGCGTTGGCAATGGGCGCATAGGGTTGCAAATCGTTTTTCAAAATTGGTCTGTGTCAGTGAAGCCGTTCGTCAGGAATGCATTCGAAACGGATACAGGTGTCCGATGACCGTCATCAGAAACGGTCTGGTGGATATTCCTGTAGGAGATGGGATTCAAGATGGGAAATTGCGCATCGGCTTCTTAGGAATGGAGCATCCGCATCGGAAAGGGTTTTCGGTTGTTGAACAATGGATTTCCCGATTAACGGGTGATGTTGTGTGGAAGCTCTATGGAGGCGCATCGAAAAGTACGGTCAGACGCATCGAAAAACTAAAGAAGCAGTATTCAATTGAATACCGTGGTTTTCAGGATCGAACGGCCATATTCAAGGAAATCGATGTCTTAATGCACGCCAGCACTTTGTTTGATCCGCTTCCAACTGTTCTGATCGAGGCAGCGCGGGCGGGCATTCCATGTGTGGCTTCCTCTCAGGGTGGTGCTTCGGAAATAGTAGAGGAAGAAGTTAGTGGAAGTATTTTTGATCTGGATGAGACCGATGTGGGGTTGGAAAAGCTCAATGCCCTGTTCGATTGCGGGAGGCGGGAAAGAATGGGAAGGAACGCCCGGAACCTTTTTGGAGAACGATTTCGGGTGGAACGCATGGCACAGGAATACCTGCTGTTTTTCACATGCCTCATAGGTGGTAAAAATACCTAACAACAGCCATTTTTGGCCACGCGTAATTGGGAGTGGTTTCCAATAGAAACCCGTCTCTGATAACCAACTGCTTTTAGAAAAAATGAGGATAATCAATAAAGAAACCTTATTTCAAGGGCACGCTCTCGATCAGGATATGGTCGGGAAGTCTGTGCGTGGTGGTGTAGCCACGTTGAGTGCCCATGGGGTACAGTTTTTCCTGAGAATAGGAAGCATGGCGGTGCTTGCCCGTTTGTTGACCCCGGCAGATTATGGGTTGATTGGAATGGTGACAGTCATTATCACTTTCGCACAAATGTTCACGGACGCCGGGCTATCAATGGCGACGGTTCAAAAGGACCACATTACACATGAGCAAATCAGTACTCTGTTTTGGGTCAATGTATGGGTCAGTGTTGTTTTGGGGCTTTGTATTTTGGCTGGAGCACCATTGATTGCCCAGTTTTACGGCAAACCAGAGTTGACGGCCGTGACGGCCGTGCTGGCATGTTCTTTTATGGTGAGTGGTTTGGTGATTCAGCATAAAGCGCTTCTTCGGCGCCATATGCAGTTTGGAACATTAGCCCGTATTCAAGTCGTCAGTCAGGTGATCAGCATTATGGCTACAATTGCCTTGGCTGTTTGCGGATGGAGGTACTGGGCGCTGGTCGGGGGATCGTTGGTTCTCGCATTCACAGATCTATGTTTCACCCTCTTTTTCTGTCGTTGGGTTCCTGGACGAATGAGAAGGGGAACGAACGCCCGAAGCATGCTGTTATTTGGCGGGCACTTGACTGGATTCAACTTTCTTAACTATTTTTCGAGGAATGCGGACAATGTGATCATTGGTAAATTCATCAGTTCTGATGCATTGGGCATCTATTCGCGCGCCTATCAACTTCTCATGCTGCCCATTTCGATGATATCTGGGCCTCTCAGTCATGTTGCCCTGCCTGCATTATGCCGGCTAAATGAAGATAGGGATCGTCTCCATAAATACTATTTACATATTCTCTATATGCTTAGTTTGGTTGCGAGTCCGATTGCTGGAGCAGCATACCTAATGAGCCGGGAGTTGGTTGTGTTTTTACTTGGGCCGAACTGGCTTCTTGTGAGTGATGTGTTTGGATATTTGGCTATTGGCGGTCTATTGCAACCTCTTTACAATACCCAGGCTTGGTTGCATTTGGCTGTTGGTCGTTCCGATCGGGTGTTCCGCTGGGGGTTGGTCGGTTCCCCGATAATCATTGCTTCTTTCATAATTGGCATCAAATGGGGGATTAACGGGGTGGCGTTTTGTTATTCCCTTGCAATCATTATCAATACGGTTGGTTCGTTGGCCTATGCGGGGCGCAGCGCTGAATTGTCGTTTATAAGGATTGTGGGAGCAGTTTTCCGTCCGCTTCTTTCATGCCTATTAGCTGTAGCAACAGTGGCTTTGCTGTTTCGTCATATTCCATGGAAGGAACCCATTGGATTATTCGTAGGGAAATCCATTGGGTATGTGTTCAGTTATATGGTTTTTCTGTTTTTGATGTTTAAGGGATTCCAGCCACTAAGAGATTTGATGGCCGTGGGCGCAAGAATCAATTTGGCGAGAAACCTTGGAAGGGTCTAAGAGGGATGGCCGTGGCGGATATACAAGTGGATCGTAGCCTATATTTTACTTCCGGATATTGTCTGCCGGGAAGATTTGCCGCATATACGTACCAAATCAAAGAGGTATTGGACTCGGGAGCAAAGACGGTCTTGGAAATCGGCCCCGGGAATGGTGTGGCAACCTATGTGTTGCGGCAGGCCGGAATTCGAGTAGATACAGTTGATCATGATCCCGCATTGAATCCTGATTTCGTCGCATCCGTTGTTGATTTGCCCTTTGCCCAAAACTCGTATGATGCGGTTGTCTGTTGCCAGGTTTTGGAGCATTTGCCATGGGATATGTTCCCGGATGCCATGAAGGGGCTGGCCTCTATTGCTAAGGAACAGGTCATTATTAGCCTTCCTAATGCTACGCAATACTACTACTTGAATTACAAGTTTCCTAAATTAAAGCAAAGGAGTTGGGCGGTCGAGCGGCAGAGGCGTGGAGACATGATGGAGTTTGATGGCGAGCATTATTGGGAGATTGGGAGGGGCGTTAGCGTAGAGGATCTGAAGGCGGTGTTTAAGGGGGTTGGGCTGGCTGTTCAGGATTCCTACAGGGTTCCCGAATATATGGCACATCATTTTTTCCGTCTTAAGCCAAAGAATAAATGCGATGATGATTAAATCATGAATACAACACATGATGCAGCCGGGAAAACATGGATAGAACCGAGTTTTGAACCGGAGTTGGTATCGGTCATTGTACCAACCTACAACCGGGAAGTTCTATTGCTCGAAACCCTGCAATCGGTATTTGAGCAGACCTATAGACCCATTGAACTCATTGTGGTGGACGATGGGTCAAATGATGATACAGGCAAAGCCGTTGCTAAATGGGGGCAGGGGATTCCTGAGGATGAATCCTTCCGCTTTAGGTATCTATTGCAGGAAAACCGAGGGGCATGCGCTGCCCGCAATCTTGGATTGCTGAAGTCATGCGGCGAGTTTATCGAGTTTCTTGACTCGGACGATCTGCTGCATCCCGAAAATCTGGAAGCGCTGGTATCATCGATCCAGTCATCGCCTGTAAACGACTTGGCATACGCAAAGTCCGGAAAGTTCGAAACCGTGCCGGATTGGAGTTCCCCGTCGGTTTTGAGCGGAAGACCCTGTGCCGACGGAGAACGGATTGCTGCGTTTTCCGGGCAACCGCTTTGGCTTAATGGATCTGCCGTATATCGGCGTCGGCTTTGCGCAAAGGTAGGCGGTTGGAATCAAGAGGTCTTGCGATGCCAAGATTGGGAATACAATATGCGTGTGCTGTTGGCGGATCCCGGTGTAACGTATGTGGATCAGGTTTTATCTCTTGTTCGGTTGCATGGTGATGGCCGCATCTCCGACCAATACAAGGATGTGGCGATTTTGAGGAATATGTTTGAAGTAACCAGGAATGTGGAAACGATGTTGAAGGAAGCGGGTAGGTTCTGCCCAGCATGCGAAAAGGAAATGAGTGGGCGATACCTTCACATCTGCAAAAACGCCATTTTTCTGGGGGACAGGCCGCTGGCTGCGGACGTGTTGCATTGGAGCGCACCTCTTCGCTGTAGCCGGATTGAAAATATTAAGCGTCATTTTTGGCGGGCGATGACGTATTTACCCAAAAGTGCCGGTGCTTTGGCAATCCGGGGCTATTCTTGCCTGTTCCCGGCAAAGTGATCTGCCCGCAGCGTATTACGATGAAAAAGGATTTAAAGACATGCACAGCCAGTTGACAGATTCAGTAAAAATTAAGCAGGGGATGCTGACCGCTCTTTTAATCGCGTTAACGGTCTATCTTTTTGGGTTTGGGCTTTCGAAAAACATGCCGGCCATCGGTTTGCTGATTCCCTTGATCGGCATCGTCAGCGTACTGTTGAGCCACCCTGCGCATTTGTTGATCTTGCTTATGTTCATCCAAATTGGCGGGTTTCTTGTGCCCGGTTTGCCGGGGGCACTTTCGCTTGCTCGGCTGCTCTTGTTCATGATGATTGGCTGGTCGGCATTGGATGTGGCAATTCGTCAGCAGAAAAGTATTTTTTCATATCAACGCGATATGGATATTTGGATGTGGGTTTTCCTTCTGAATATTTTCTTGATCATGATGGTGCGCGGGGTTGGGTTCCGCATGATGGGTGGATCAACTTATGGAGGGGGGGCCTATATCGGATTTATTGCCGCCATTCTGTTTTATTTTGCCGTCGTGCGTATCCGCTTGACGGATAAACATGTAAAAATGCTTCTGTTTGCAATGCTCTTTGCTTCAATAATTCCAATGGTCGCAGAGGTTTTTGTTTATTTTCGGCCGGCACAATCTTGGTGGATCACCCGATTCATACATGTTGGAGCCAACTATTCGTTGGGGCAAAAATTTATTAAAGGGGGCATCGAACGGTGGGGTTCATTTTCGAAGCTGGCCTATGCGCTGATACCGTTTGCCTATGTTTTCTGTAGAAAACAAAAAACGCGCACCGTTCTGATTCTGCTGGCCATTGTGCTGGTCGGGCTGACTGGATTCCGCAGCCGTATCCTGCGGATCGGCGTACTGGTGTTTTTTACCAGTATGTACTATTCAAAAAGCCGTATGAAAACGTTCGTGATGTGGGGAATGATCGGATTTGCGGGATTGGCGGTTTTAATGGTGACGGCACCGCTTTTGCCAGCTTCGATTCAACGGTCGATTTCCTTTATTCCGTTTCTGCCGGTGGATGCAGATATTGCATTGAAGGCTACAGGAACAAGTACTTGGCGGTTTGATATGTGGAGGGACTATTGCATTCCCAATGTGCCAAAATATTTACTGGTTGGTCGTGGCTTTGCGCATGACATAGCCGGATTTGCCTGGTTGGATGAAAGCTGGTATGGAACGGGCGAATTCTATTACTTCATGGGACGCTATCATAGCGGACCGTTCAGCCTGTTGCTTGATTATGGTTTGCTCGGTACCATTTCTTTCAGCCTGTTTTTTGTGCTTGTGGTGCGTGACGGATGGCAAACGGTTCGGCGGTATGCAATGAATCAGGACAACTTGGCTGCACGCTACTATGTCTTTCTCACGATACTTATGACGTACAACTTGCTTTCCTTTTATCTGATTTTTGGAGATGTGGACTCGCAAATACTGGAGTTTCTTTTGATTGCGGCACAGATGCGGATTTTGAAGAAAAATTTTCTGGAGAGTTCGGTGGAACCGGGCGATTCAGAGATCAGCATTCCCGGTAATGGGGAATCCGAGGTCGAATTGTCACAAGTCATAAAATAAGTTGTCGATAATTTCGCATTGACGATTTAACAGGTGAGTGAAATGAAATGTAAAAATGAAATAATAAAAGCAATATTGAGGCCTCCGTATAGAGCTTTAAAATGGGCTCGACAATCTATTCATGTTTATAAAGAAACATCTAGGTTGTTGAGAATATCTGCAGAGAGTGCTCCCAATGTGTTTTATTTTGGCATTACAGAGCATTCAAATATGGGAGATTTGGCTCAGTATTTTTGCATTCGGGAGTGGATTGGCCGTAACTATCCATCTCTCCCCGTCTACGAGTTCGAAGCCACGACCATTGTGGATACCCGGTTCGGTTTTCTGGGAAAGCTGGCGCGCGTTATAAAGCCAAACGACCTGATTTTTTTCCAAAGCGGATTCACAACGGCGGATCGGGGAGGGTGTCATGAGTTGATGCACCGCGTGGTGATAGACCGGTTTCCTACGGCCAGAATCTTGATGATGCCCCAGACTATTTTTTTCCATTCGGAAGAGAACCGTTTACGCACCTCCAAGTCGTATAATCAAGCACGGAATATGCTTTTCCTGTCGAGGGATAAAGTCAGCTACGAACAGGCCCTAAAGATGTTTCCGGATGTACAAAATGTGCTGTACCCGGACATCGTAACCTCTTTGATCGGGAAATATAATTTTCAGCATCAGCGGCACGGAATCTTTATGTGCTGTCGAAATGATTATGAGAAATTCTATTCAGCTGATGAGATGGATGAGTTCGCATCAAAATTAAGTGATTTGGATACAGTGGATATGGGCGATACGACGATTTCTACTCATTATCTGAAAATCAGGGAAAATCTCGGACAATTCGTGTCGAATCAGATTGAGCTATTTTCTAAATATAAATTGACGATAACAGATCGTTATCATGGAACGATTTTTTCTCTGGCTGCGAATACTCCCGTCATTGTTATTAAAACAAAAGATCACAAGGTGACGACGGGGGCGGACTGGTTTAAAGGGGTCTATGATGACTCTGTCATGGTTGCCGAGTCGTTGGATCATGCTTACGAGTTGGCCCAAAAGATACTGGCAAGTTATGACTACCCTGTTCTTCAGCCTTTTTTTAAAGAAAAGTATTATGATGCTTTGCCGGCTAGGGTCGCTCAGTTGGGAAAAACGAACGTTGCGGGTTAGTGCCGTCAAAGTAGAACAGTTTATTAGATTTTTGATGGAGGAGTTTTATGTTTTTGGGTGCAGTTGTAAGGAAGATTCTACCAGTGAAAATTTACTTAGCATTGGCAAAGATGCGCGATAAATTTAGATGCTGGAAAGACTATCAGTCAGATTTTAAGCGGTTTTGGCATTATTCTCAAACAACGAGCGGGGGCGGAGAAAGCTTATTAGGTGCAGAGATCCTTGCTTCATCGCATATTATTGAGAGGGGGTTGTCTTTGCCTGAACCTAGACTGGGTTATGGTAAAGAAAAAATTGAACAGCTAATAAAACTTGTTCAGAATTATGTTTCAAGTGGATTTGATTTGAAGGCGCTAGCCTATACAAACGCATTGGATATTTTAAAAGCATATGCAGATTTCCACCGAGAAAAAAATCATGATCTAGGGGACGTTGGGGGAAAAATATACGAGTTAGTCTGCGGAAAGGAAACGGCCGCAGGTTATGAAAAAATCGCCTTGTCTGACTGGATGGCGTCAGCAAAGGGAGATTTTAAGTCCTGTGCGATGTCGCGATACTCAGTGCGGGCATACGGATCCGATCCGGTTCCCAAAGAAAAAATTAAAGAAGCGCTTGAAATTGCACGGAAGACACCTTCTGTTTGCAATCGTCAAAGCTGGAAGGCATACTGGATCCAGTCGGAGGATGCAAAAAAGCGGTTGCTTAACTTACAAAACGGACACCGAGGATTTGGTTACCAGGTGGACAGCTTCATCATTGTGACCACGGATCTTTGTACATTTTATAGTGACTTAGAACGCAATCAATCGTTTATAGACGGTGGCTTATATACCATGAGTATTCTCTATAGTCTCCATTATGTTGGTCTGGGTGCCTGCACTTTAAATTGGTGTGTGCGTGCCAAAACTGACAAATGTCTGAAAACGGAATTAGATATTCCACAAAACGAAAATATCATTGTAGTGATTGCGGTTGGTTCACTTCCCGATGAAGTTCGTGCAGCGAAATCAGTTAGAAAAACAGTTAGAGAGACTCTGGTTGTTAGATAATTACCTGTTCAGAGAGTCGCGGATCTTGCGGGCTTATACAAGGTGTTCTTCGAAGATGAAGCAGCGATCAGTAATTTGGTAATGAGGATGTGCCTTGTCGATGAATAAGCAGGCAGTGCGTGGGGGTTTTTGGGTCGGTGTTGAGCGATTTGGCCAACAAGGTATTCAGTTCTTTGTATCCATTGTTCTGGCTCGCTTGCTGGAACCTTCGGAGTTTGGGCTTGTGGCCATGATCTCGATATTCACCGCTTTTTCAACCGCGTTGATTAATGGGGGATTTGCATCCGCATTAATTCAAAAAAAGGATACGACCCACCTCGATGAGAGTACTGTTTTTTGGTTTAATCTCATGATCAGCATCTTGATGGTTGCTGTTCTTTGGTTGGCTGCTCCGGCCATTGCCAGGTTTTATGATCAGCCACGGCTTGTGGGCATTACGCGGTGGAGTGCTTTTAATCTTCTTATTATTGGTTTTGCTGTGGTTCAACTGGCGTTGCTGCGGCGGGAGTTTTTATTTAAAATTCGAACGGTGGCCACCATCATCAGCGTGGTCGTTTCCGGGATCGTCAGTGCCTGGATGGCTTTTGCTGGATTTGGTGTGTGGGCTTTGGTTGTTCAGGGATTAGTCATGCATGGCACTATGGTGCTTGTGGTTTGGGTGTTGCACCCGTGGCGCCCCCTTTTTGCATTTAGTATCGCCTCTTTTAAAAGCCTGTTTCGTTTTGGCTCGCGACTTCTTTGTGTTGGTATGATGAATGCAACCTATCAGAATCTATATCAACTCATTATTGGGAAACTTTATACCGCCACAGACCTGGGGTTTTTCCAACGGGCAAAGCGTTTTATGATGCTCTGCTCTTACACACCGATCGCGATGATTACACAGGTCCATTTCCCCTATATGTGTAAGATTCAGGACGATCCTGTGCAGATGAAAAAGGTTTTTTCACAGTCCTTAAAATATTCAGTCATGTTTACCATGCCCTTATTGATGGGCATGATGGTTGTTGCGCCCAATTTTATTATTTGTTTGATTGGCGAAAAGTGGCTGCCCAGCGTTCCGTATCTGCGCATATTGTGTTTTACGGGCGTCTTGTTTGTTATCTATATGCTTAATTTAGACGTCATTAAAGCACGTGGATATTCGGGGGAAATACTAAAGTTTGAGCTGTTCAATCGGGCACTCCTGACTCTTTCGATTATTGTGTTGTTTCGCTATGGAATCAGCGCATTGCTTTATGGCGAGTTGATTTGTTTGTTTGTAACGACCGCAGTGGTGATCCATGCCATGCATAAGCAAATTGGAGCTGGTTTGTGGGTCCAGCTGAGATGGATCGCCCCTTGCATTTTATCAGCGGTTGTTATGGCTCTTGTTGTATTCTATGTTGATATTCCGGCACTCAACATCTATTCGCGTTTCTTAGTGCAGGTTTTGGCAGGAGTTTTTGCTTACTTTGCGATGCTCATGATTTTGCGAGATCGGGAATTTAAATCTTTAATTGAGATAGTAATTTCAAAGGTGCGGAAAATTATAGCGTGAATTCTGTTTCGGAAATTATGATTAGTACTGGTGAGTGCAGGACGAGAAAAAATGAAAAGAATTAAAATTGCATTGGTGGCCTCTTATCCGGCTAGCTTGGTTTTGTTGCCGGATAGGCTAAAGCCGAAATACAGGAATCGACCGGAGCATGCAGCACCATGGGTGCGATCATTAACCTCTGCGCTCGTTAAACGGGATGATGTTGAGTTTCGTGTGTTTTCTCATTCAAGAGCGATGTCGTCGGTGCAGAATGGTGAAGAAAATGGGGCGAAATATACATTTATTCCAAAATATGAACCCGTTCGGATCGGGAATTATCATTTCCATTTGCCGGCTAGGCTCCAGTTTAGGAAACATATCAAGGCCTTTGCGCCGGACTTGGTTCACGGTTTCGGTACGGAATCGGCCTATGGGCTTATTGCCTCCGAACAGGGGTTGCCAAGTATTGTGTTTATCCAAGGGATTCAGGCGAAACTCGCTCCTTACTATGATCAGTTTTCATTTGCGCAGAAGTGGTTGCGTCAGCATTTCGAGAGGAAGGTCGTTAATCGTGCTTCAGGACTCGTTGCGGAAACTAAGTTTGCAGAAGACTGGGCGCAATCGATGAGACCTGAGGTTCAGGTTGCGGTGATTCCCCATGCGGTAAATCCAGAATTTTTTAAAGTTAACGCACAATACGCTGTAGATGAGTGCTTGTGTATTGGTACTCTTAACAGAACTAAAGCTGTGGATATGGCAATTCGATCGCTTGCTGCAACAAAAAACAGAGGTTTGAAGCTTTCAGTTATAGGTTCCGGCCCATTGGCAGGGGAGATGAAAGGCTTGGCGGAGGAGCTGGGCGTTTCGGAACGGGTCAAGTTTTGCGGACATCTTAATCGGGATCAGATTATCGAGAGAATGTCGAAAGCCCGGATGTTGGCAATACTATCGCGAATGGACACATCGCCAAATATTTTGACCGAAGCGCACGCTGCTGGTTTGCCGGTGATAGGCACTCGGGCGGGCGGGATTCCAGATATGATTGACGACGGGAAAGATGGGTTTTTGGTCGATGTGGATGATTTCCATTCCGCTGCGGGAAAAATGGATCATCTTTCCGGAAATCCAGATCTCTGTCGGCAGATGGGGCAAACCGGTCGGGAAAAAGTTCGCTGGCTGAATGAGCCGGATCGCATTGCGGATTTGCACGTGGATTTTTATCGAAATATTCTGGGATTATAAGTATGTAATCAGCGTTGGATGCCCCCATGTTTCAGCCATGGGAGTGTTTCTTTAAGATTAGTGGCTAGTGAAGGGCTAGGCGTTGCTTTTGTTGATCACATTGAATTATCCGGGGAATATTTTTCTCTAGATGGGGGTCATCTGGAACGTTCGGAAGCACGTGCGTACAGCAGAAGGCTAGCTGGAGAGATTCAAAGGTTAGACCTAGGCCTATAGCACGCAGGTAATTTCGGAATAAAATGAGTATTTAATTTGGTCATCAGGAAACACTAAGGGGCAATAATGAAGCAAATTGTTTTCAAATCGGGAGAGGTGTTGTGTGTGGAAGTACCTGCGCCACAGTTGCAACCGCGGCAAATATTGGTGGACACACATGCCAGTTGTATCAGCCCGGGAACGGAAATGAGCGGTTTGGCTGGGTCAGGGAAATCGTTATGGCAAAAGGCGAAAGAAAATCCGGACAAGCTAAGAAAGGCGTTTGAACGCATGAAAACCGAGGGGGTTCTTTCGGTTTTGAACCAAGCGCAAGCGAACCAGGAGAGTGAGACGCCTTGCGGCTATTCTGCTGCAGGTGTTGTTGTTGAGGTTGGCTCAGAAGCAAACGGTTATTCGAAGGGTATGCGTGTGGCGATTGCCGGGGCGGGATTTGCCAACCATGCGGAGGTGGCCACCGTGCCGGTTAATCTGGCGATGTCGATTCCCGAGAATGTCACGTTGGAGGAGGCAAGCACCTGTGCCATAGGAGGGATTGCCCTGCAAGGAATTCGGCGAGCCGATGTCTCCCTTGGTGATTTTGTGGTCGTGATAGGATGTGGTGCGATTGGTTTGCTGACGGTTCAGATGCTACGGGCCGCTGGCTGCCGGGTGATCGGGATTGATCTGGATGCCAAACGACTCGAGTTGGCTAAAAAGCTGGGCGCAGAATTTGTATTTAATCCGGCTCAGGAGAATGTTGTTCAGAAGGTGACGCAGGTGACGAACGGGCAAGGCGCAGACCGGGTGATCCTGACGGTAGCCTCTTCATCTTCCCAGCCACTCAGGCAGGCCTTCGAAATGTCGAGGCGCAAGGGGCGGGTTGTTCTTGTAGGCGTGGTCGGCATGGAGCTGGAACGTGGCCTGATGTATAAGAAAGAACTCGATTTTGTTATTTCCACATCCTATGGCCCCGGTCGGTATGACGAACAGTATGAGCAAAAGGGTATCGATTATCCTTACGGCTACGTTCGCTGGACGGAGCAACGGAACATGCAAGCCTATCTCCAGATGATTGCAGACGGTTCTGTGAGGCTTTCCGGCATTGTTCATAGCACCTATCCCATTACACAGGCGGAGGACGCGTACCAAGCCTTAAAATCGGAAGAGAAACCGCTTTTGGTGCTGTTGTCTTATCCGGCAGAAGAACAAGCAGCTGGAGGTCAGAGGTCAGAGACCAGAGATCAGACAACAACCAACAACCAACAACCGGCAACCTCATGGATTCCTCCATCGGATGGCATCCTAAAAGTTGGCCTCGCTGGTGTCGGAGCATTCGTCCAAGGAATGCATATCCCAAATCTCAAGGCATTGGGGGGGCAATACGCCGTTCGGTCGGTTTTCGATCTGACTGGTGTGGCGGGGCGGCAGGCAGCTCGTCAGCTGCCGGATGCGAACGTGCAGATCGAAACCGATTATGATCAGTTTTTAAAATCCGATATCGACATGGTGCTAATTGGAACGCGACATAACAGCCATGCCGAATTGACGATGAAAGCATTGAAGGCGGGTAAAGCGGTGTTTGTTGAGAAGCCGATGTGCATTACCCGTGATGAGTTTGAGAAGTTAGGTGAAGTCATTGAGGCAACAGAGGCGCCGTTCATGGTTGGATACAACCGCCGCTTTGCTCCTGCCGTGCAAGAAATTCACAAGATTACCGATAAGCGCGTCAATCCCTTGGTGGTACATTACACCATGAATGCGGGATATGTTCCCTATGATGCATGGGTGCATGCCGATGAGGGCGGTGGACGCATCATCGGGGAGGGGTGCCATATCTTTGATCTGTTCCGTTCCCTGACCCGATCCAAGGCCATATCGGTTAGTGTGGATGGCATTCAGCCTAAAACGAGTGCTATCCGAGCTTCCGACAACATGGTCGCCACGGTAAAATATGCAGACGGATCGATCTGCACTCTTCTTTATTCTTCCTTGGGCAGCAAAGATGCTCCCAAGGAGCGAATGGAGGTTTTTTGCGACGAACAGCTATTTGTTCTCAATGACTATATGAAACTCGACAGCTATGGAGCGAGTTGCAACTGGGAGGCCAAACCTGCAGACAAGGGGCATTTGGTCGAATTGGAATTCTTTGCGGCAGAGGTGATGGCAGGCAACCGTTTTCCTATTCCGTTGGAGGAAATGGTGGAAACCTGGCTGATCTCCCGGCAGGTTGCCGATCAACTCACCGCCTGAGGATGACTTTCATAAATCCTTCTCAAAATTAAATAGATGAAATGAGTTTCGTGCTTAGTCGTGGCTAAACTTATTTCCACCTAATACCGCCATTCCCCTAGCACTGCGTTCTCCAAAAACATAAAACCTTATCACTTAAAACAACGCCAATGGCGTTCACCTAATCCCTAACACCTAAAACCTCAGGCTTGGCGCCTGTTTCTTATGCATCCGATTACGTTCGTACATAAAGTAAAGCGTCGGCTGCGCCGAAAAGCCGAAGGGCTTTGGCCTAAGCTTTTATTCGCATATGGATCGGGACCCTCTTCCCCGGATCGCTTGTTTGAGCGACTACCGTCAATGGTTCCATTTCCTTTGACAGGGGATTTGGTTGAACGCCTTTCCCCGGCGGAAAAGACCCGCTTGATTGCCAAGGCAGACGCCGCTTGCTGTCAAGAGTTCGATTTGTTGGGGAGTGGAGCATATCAATTTAAAGACAGGATGGATTGGCATCTGGATTTTAAGAGTGGTTTCCGTTGGCCTTCAGACCAGGTTTCCCATCGGTTGCCTTCAGTAACCCAACAGGGAGTAGACATAAAGATCCCTTGGGAATTGAGTCGCTTCAACCATGCCGTTTCCATGGGATTGGCTTGGCGGCTATCCGGGAATCGCAAATATGCCGAAAGCTTCGTGTCCCAGGTCGAGGATTGGATTGCAAATAATCCTGTCGGCTATGGAGTAAACTGGGCATGTGCCATGGATGTGGCGATTCGTGCGGTTAATTGGGTGGTCGCTTTTTCCTTGTTCCATGATGTCTTGATGAAGGGTGCCTTTGAGGGTTTTCGAAAAAAGCTTGCCGGGAGCCTTTGGAAGCACGCGCGGTTCATACATACCCATTTGGAGTGGCTGGGACCAAAGGACGATGCGGGAGCGAACCATTTTCTGTCGGACTTGACCGGACTTTATACGTTAGGATTGTTTTTTTGCAATACTGTAAATGGTAAGTGTTGGAATCGTTTTGCCCATAAGCAAATTGAAGAAGAGATGGTTCGTCAAGTGTTTCCCGATGGGGTGCATTACGAATGTTCTCTTTCCTACCATCGGCTTTGTCTGGAAATGTTCATGTGGTGCGAGGCGCTCGCGACGAAAACAGGTCAGCGGTTTTCGGCCGCTTACCATGGCCGATTAAAAAAAATGCAGCAGTTTGTCGCCGATTACGTGAACCCTTCCGGGAATGCCCCGATGATCGGAGATAACGATGATGGGCGGCTTTTAAGCTCTGGACTGCTTGCCATAGGGGATCATCGCTACCTAATGTCGCAGATCTCGGATGGTACGTTTTTTCTGGAACGGTTTTTACTGGATGGAACAGCAGCGGTTGGCTGTTCCTCTGCAACACAAAGCGCGGCTTATCCCGACGGCGGATTCTATTTCCTGAAAAATAACAGGGCAAAGGTTGCTGTACGTGCGGGGCGACTGGCGCACGCGGGGGGGCATGCGCACAATGACCAGCTTTCGTTTGAGCTAAATATGGACGGGCGGGAGGTTTTTGTGGATCGGGGATCGTTTGTCTATACGTCCGATCCGGATGCACGCAACCTATACCGCTCAACGGTGGCGCACAATGTGATGCAGATCAATGGAGCAGAACAAAATCGGTTCGGAACAAGATTGTTTGGTGTGGAGGACGAAACACAAGCGCAAGTCATTGAACAATCTGAGTTTTCGCTAGAGGCCAAGCATGGTGGGTTCCGGGAGTTAATGCGAACTGGGGCGGAATACCGGAGGCGGCTCGATTTGGGGGCAGATGGTTTAACCATTACGGAGACCGTAGCCGCAGCGGAGCCAGGGGATGTTCTGTGTTGGTTCTTTCATTTGGCTCCTGGTTTGACGGTTCGATGCATTGAAGAGCGGGTGGAGATTTTGGATAATGACAAGCCACTCTGTTTGCTGAATGTTTTTCCGGGGGCAAAGGTGGTTGTGCAGGGTTTCCCGCATAGTCCCTCCTATGGCGTACAGGAAGATGCAAAAACCTTGACGGTGGAATATGTGATCGGGGATGCGTTGCCTAATCATGCGTATCAGTTTGTGATCAGTTGGGGGAGCTAATGAAAGTATGTTTCGTATATCTGGGTCCGATTAAATTCCGAGGGCGGATGTTTAAGCAGATAAAAACGCTACAGGACGCTGGGCATGAGTGCTTTGTGATTCACGGGCGAACAGAAACGGAAATTCCAGACTATTCACAGTATTCTTTTTCGGTTACATCGTGGCGAGTTATAGAGCAAAAAAACAAACTGCTGACCATTGTTTCACAGCTTTGGTTTAACGCCAAAGTTGCCCGTTTAATTCGTACAATGATTCCCGATGCAGTGGTTGGTTTGGCTCTCGGGGGGGCTTTGAGCGGAGCTTTGGTCAAAAAAAAGTGCCGTGATATTCGTTATATTTATGACTGTAACGAGCTTTTTTTGGAGTCCACTCCTTCATTGTTGAAGAGGAGCGTCTGGCAACAGATTCAGAACTATGTTCTGCGCTATGCCGATGTGGTAATGCATGCGGAACAGAACCGACTGGATTATTTTAATAAAGCCTATCCGAACAAAGCACAGTCGTTCTTGCTGGAAAACCTGCCCCATTACAGGGATTCCATCCCGGAAAAAAGGCGCAAGTGCATGCGATTCGTGTATCTTGGGATTCTCACATCGGGGCGGTATGTCGAAGAAATGATCAATGCGTTTTCCTCGCTGGACATCGAGGGTGTGTCTCTAGATTTGATTGGGTTTGGGCGGAAGGAATACGAAGACAAAATAAATGAATTGTGCAAGACCAACCCCCGCAAGAATGTGAGAATGCTTCCCCCTGTTGCGCATGATGAGATCTATGGGGTTTTGGAGGGGTATGATGCCGGAATCGCATTCTATAGGAATACCAACTTGAACAATTACTATTGCGCACCCAACAAAGTGTATGACTATATCCAAATGGGCATGCCTGTTCTGACCAATGATTTCCCAGGGTTGGTCGACATTGTCAGGATGAACGAAGCGGGAATATGTCTTGAAGAAGTGAGCGCAGCCGATATTAAGGACGCGGTTGCGGGCATGGTTCGCGGAGACTTTGGATGTCGCATAACCGATCAGCTACGCAACCGGTACAGTTGGGAAGGGCAGGTTGCAGGATATTTAGAGTTGTTTCAATAAATGGCGAGTAACGCAGGAAAAGCTTGGTGTTTGAGGATGCTTCTGTGAAATTCAGATGTATGTTTCACAATTCACAAACAACAGAACCGAGGTCGAAATGAGAAAAGGAATAATTCTAGCTGGAGGAAGTGGAACGCAGGTTTATCCGCTGACAAATGAACAACGATCAACCCACCAGCTGAAATAGCGGAACGATTTATGAACAATAAAGAACAGATTTTTTTGCGGTCGGCGCTGACGTTGGAGGGGGCGGTGATGTCCTCTGCGAATGTCATGCCATGGTTTTGGTCACGGCAGGATGCTCACCGGTTTAGACTGGAAAAGATACCTTTTTCTGAACTTTCAAAGTGGGGCTTTGATGCCGATACGGGGAATCTTTGCCATGAAAGCGGCCGGTTTTTCAGCATCGAAGGGATACGGGTGAAAACAAATTGGGGATCAGTTCCAGAATGGGACCAACCGATTATAAATCAACCAGAGATAGGCTTTCTTGGATTCATCACCAAAAAAATTGACGGAGTGTTGCATTTCCTGGTGCAAGCCAAAATGGAACCGGGCAATATTAACATGATCCAACTTGCTCCGACACTGCAGGCCACCCGCAGCAATTTTACCCGGGTACATCAGGGTAAAAGCCCGCCGTATCTTGAATATTTTATCGATCGCTCTAACTCGAAGGTGCTGTTTGATTCCCTGCAATCCGAGCAGGGGGCTCGTTTTTTGCGCAAACGAAACCGAAATATTATTATCGAGGTAGAGCACGATATTCCGGTCTACGAAGATTACTGCTGGATGACGTTGGGACAGGTTCTCCAGACCATGCGGCATGACAACATTGTAAATATGGATGCGCGCACCGTCATCTCATGTATTTCGTATGGTGGATCGGACGGGATTCAGGTGACTCAGGGTGGGCTCGGGGCAAGCCTCCTTCGTTCATTAGATCCTCTGAACAGGTCGGAATATAGCAACGAGGCGATCATCAGCTGGTTTACAGAACAGAAATTTAAATATGATCTTGGAATAGAGCGTATTCCTTTGAGAATCGTTCACGGATGGGAGCGGACGGATATGTGTGTGCGGCATGAGTCCGGCAAATTTTTCAGTGTGATCGCATGTGCGGTTGAGGCGGATAACAGAGAGGTGTCCAGCTGGACGCAGCCACTGGTTAAAGCTCATCAACAAGGTCTGATTGCATTTGTAGCGAAAGAATTTAAGGGGATTCTTCATTTTCTGGTGCAGGCCAAAGTTGAACCGGGGAACTTTGATGTGGCGGAAATGGCTCCTACAGTGCAGTGCCTGACCGGAAGCTATGAGGAGGCCGCTCCGGAAGATCGACCGCCGTTTATTGATTATGTTTTAAACGCTAAGCTGGAACAGGTTTGTTTTGACACATTGCAGTCAGAAGAAGGTGGCCGTTTTTATCGTGAAGAAAATCGGAATCTTTTCATATTAGCTGGAGAGGATTTTCCAGAGGAAGTTCCAGAGAATTATATCTGGATGACTGCTGCTCAGCTTAAGGAATTCATTAAGTACAATAATTTTGTGAATGTGCAGGCGCGTTGCCTGCTTTCAAGTTTGAGTTTTATTTAGGTGCAGGTTATGTCAATTTTAAAAGTAGGAGTGATGGGTTGTTCAAGTTTTGCGCAACGGGCAATGATTCCCGCGCTACATGAATGTGAAGCAACGCAACTTGTTTGTGTTGCCAGTCGCACGGAAGAAAAGGCCACGAAGTTTGCAGAGACGTTCGGGTGTGAGGCTGTTGTTGGCTATGATGCATTGCTGGAACGTAATGATATTGATGCGGTTTATATGCCGTTGCCGACCGGGCTTCATGAGGAATGGTGCACCAAGGGGCTGAAAGCCGGGAAGCACCTGCTGATCGAAAAATCCTTCGCGGCGGATTATGCATCCGCTGAACGGATGCTTGCGCTGGCGCAGAAGAACAACTGTCTGATCTTCGAAAATTTCCAGTTCCAGACGCACAGTCAATGGCAGGTGATTAAAAGTCATATGACTTCTGGCGAGCTGGGCGATGTGCACCTGATACGCAGCACCTTCGGCTTCCCTCCTTTGCCGAAAGATAATTTTCGCTGGAATGCAGCACTGGGCGGTGGGGCGTTGCTCGATGCTGGCGCGTATATGTGTAAAGCGTCGCAGTTGCTTTTGGGCACCGGACTAGAGGTGCTCGGCGCGTCGCTTCAGATGGATCCGGAGACGGGCGTGGAAATGTATGGTGAAGCGACGTTCCGTAATGTGGCAGGGCAGGTTGCGCAGGTCGCATTTGGATTCGACTATTTCTATCAGTGCCGCGTCGAACTTTTGGGAACAAAAGGGAAGCTTTCAACGAACCGCGTATTTACTGCTCCTCCAGAATTCAACCCTACTCTATTGATTGAAAAGCAAGGCGGGGTCGAAGAAATCAGACTTTCAGCTGACAACAATTATGTAAGAATGTGGGAATGGTTCGCGGAAGAGGTTTCGAAAGGTGATTTTTCCACCCATTGGGAAATTCTGTTGGATCAGGCGCGACTACTGAATGAGATACGAACGATGTCTGGATTCTAAGGATGACAAATATGAACAAACCAATCTATGTAACGCAACCTTCCCTTGCTCCTCTGGAGGAGGTTAATGAGTATCTCCGGCAGATATGGGAGTCAGGCATAATGACCCATAACGGACCGCTCATGCAACGTCTCGAAAAAGAGGTTTCTGAATATGAAGGTGTGCCGGATACAATCTGCCTAGCGAATGGAACCTGCGCGATGCAGTTGGCCATTCGTGCACTGGATTTGGAAGGAGAAATTATCACGACCCCGTTCACGTTCATTGCCACGGCCAACGTCATTGCGTGGGAGCGGTGCACACCGGTGTTTGTGGATATTGATCCGGACACTTGGAATATTGACCCGGATAAAATTGAAGATGCAATTAGTGATAAAACCGTCGCCGTTCTGCCGGTTCATGTGTTCAGTGCCCCGTGCGATGTGGCCCGCATCCAGCAGATTGCTGGTGAGCACGGCTTGAAGGTGATCTATGATGCGGCGCATGCCATGTGTGTGAAGCTGAACGGAAAATCAATTATGTCGTATGGCGATGTCTCCTGCACGAGTTTCCACGCTACGAAACTGTTCAATACGTGTGAGGGAGGGGCCTGTTTCACCGAAAATAAAGAATTGGCTTCCCGCATTCGCAAGATGCGTTTTTTCGGTTTTGATGAGATGAAAGAGATCGTCGATGATGGTATAAACGCCAAGATGACCGAGATCGCAGCTGGATTGGGACTGGCTAATCTGCGGTATCTTGATGAGGTGCGGAAGAAGCGTCGCGATAAATACGAGTTCTACCGATCCTTGCTGGACTCCTGCGGCTTCATCAGCTTTCAGAAATATGATCCGGAAGAATATAATTACAGCTATATGCCCATTCTATTTGATAGTGAAGAGCGGTTGTTATGTAAGCTGGAACAGTTGGCAAATGCAAAAATCTACCCGCGCCGTTATTTCTACCCTTCTTTGAATAACATTGAATTATTTTCGCATCCAAAACTTCCTGTGGCGAACGCGGTGGCCAAGCGAATCGCCTGTCTACCGCTATACAATAAATTGTCTGATTCGAGTATCAGGACCATATGCAGTGTTCTGCTGGAGAATGGATGAAGAAGTCTTTTTATAGCACTAATGAACTTCGCGGGTTGGGGCTAAAAGCCTTCGGGGATAATGTGTGTATCAGTCGCAATGTATCCATTTACAATGCGGAAGCCATTTCTATAGGAAATCATGTCCGTGTTGATGACTTTTGCGTTTTATCTGGGGGAAAGGGCATCACTATTGGTAGCTACATCCAAATTTCCCCATTCTCGATTATCTATGGCAGTTCGGGGGTGGTGTTGGAGGATTACAGCGGTCTTTCTCCGCATTGCACGATTTTTTCCGAGTCAGATGACTTTAGCGGAAATTCGATGATTCACCCGTTTTTCCCAGCGGAGTTCAAGCCCGGCTATATTAAAGGCCAGGTGACATTGCGGAAATATGTGCAGGTTGGTGTTGGTTCTGCAGTACTTCCAGGTATTGAGTTGGGAGAAGGTGTCGCCATTGGTGCGCATTCTCTAGTGACCAAGGCCTGCGATCCATGGGGGATTTATGCTGGAATTCCAGCTAAGCGAATCAAGGAACGGAGTAGAAAACTTATCGAACTGGAACGGGGTTTTAGGAGCCAATTAAAGGCGGAAGAATGATGATGAATGAGTCCCCGATGATGGATTTTTCAATTGTAGTCCCCGTTTATTTTAATGAAGGGAGCCTGGAAGCTCTGTATGACGAACTGGACAGGGAAGTCTTTCAGGCGTTATCGGAGTTTGCTGGCGAAATTATATTTATTGATGACGGCTCGGGCGACCAGTCTTATGCCGTGATGGAGTCGCTACAGAACAACCATCCAGACCGCATTCGTGCAATCAAGTTGTCTAGGAACTTCGGTCAGATCAATGCCATCTGGTGTGGGTTGACCCACGCTCGCGGGAGAGCAACTGCAGTTATCTCGGCAGATGGGCAGGATCCTCCAGAATATCTGAGGAAAATGTTATTAGAAAATCTGCGAGAGGGAAAAGAGGTTGTCATTTGCACTCGGGAAGAGCGTGAAGAATCAGCTTGGCGTAAATTTACCTCCAGTTGTTTCTATTGGTTTATGCAAAAATTGTGTTTTTCGAACATGCCCGTTGGGGGATTCGACTTTTTTTCACTAGGAACAAAATCGCGAGAAGCGTTGCTTAGGAATTATCAGAGTCATGGTTTTTTGCAGGGGCAGATTCTTAGGCTGGGCTTTGAACCTCTCATGATCCAGTACACTCGACGTGCACGGGAGCATGGCAGGTCGCGTTGGACCTTTGCCCGGAAAGTGACGTATTTGCTGGACGGCATAATCGGTTATTCCTTCCTCCCCTTGAGAATGATGGCCTTGCTCGGCATATTGATGGCGCTCGCAGGCTTTGTTTATGCCTTGGTGGTATTGTTTCACCGTTTATTTTTTGGAAATCCGCTGCAAGGCTGGGCGCCCTTGATGATCGTGATTCTGGTTATGGGCGGTGTACAGATGGTTATGCTTGGAATTATTGGCGAATATTTATGGCGTACGAAGGCGCAAGTGACGGCAGAGCCTCCTTATATTGTTGAAGCCATTTTGCAGGCTGAATAGTGCGGCGCCATCTTCTTAAACTTATTCGTACACAGGTGTTCCGCTTTTTACTGACGGGCGGGTGGAATACGATCTTTTCATATGCGTTGTTTTCTGGATTGTACTTTGCATTCTCGGAAAAGGTGCATTACATGGTTATCCTGACGGTTTCCACGGTTCTCGGTGTTACCAATGCTTATGTCTGCCATAAATTTTTTGTTTTCAGAACAAAAGGGAACTACCTGAGGGAATATCTAAGGTTTTACGCCGTCTACTCGGTTCAGATTGTGATTAACTATATCTCGTTGCCACTTTTGATGAAATCTGGGATGTCGCCCTATCTCGCCCAAGGATTGATTGTTGGGATAACGACAGCGGGAACATATTTAGGCCACAAACACATTTCATTTGCATCACCGAAGAGGCAACTTTAGGCAGTAGTTACATTTCTTGAGGATGTTAAGAAGTGCTCTCTTTATTTCACTAGCAGCGCAGTGTGTTGCAGGGGTAAAGGATTTTCAGATGAGACTTACGAATAGATTTGTTTTTTTTATTCTAATAGCGTCGTATTTTTTGTTCCAAGCGCTTTTTTTAACGTCAGTTACGAAGGTTTGGATGGACGAGTCGTGGTATGCCAATGTGTCATACAATTTTGTGCAAGGTAACGGGCTTGTTGATACGGTAGCCCAAGATTCCACCCCGTGGGTGACCTTTTTTTATCCGTTTATTATGGGATTGTTTTTTAAGGTGTTCGGGACAACGGTTTGGATGGGCCGATTTGTTTCGGTACTCGCCGGTAGCATTGCTCTTGCCGGGTTTTTTCAAATTCAGCGGCTATGGAAGATCAAGCCCCTTATCATTTTAGTGACGGGCATTCTGTTCATTATTTCGAATGTCTATTATGTGGTTTTTCGAACGATCCGCCCTGAAGCATGGTGCGTGGCTTTTGCTATTTGGGGATTTTTCTTTCTTGCCAGAGGAGCACAGAAAAATCGTAGCACCGACTTTATGCTCTCGGCTTTGCTGACTTCGTTCGGAGTGATGTGTCATCTGAATGGAGTGCTTTATGCCCTTCTCTATGGATTGTTTGTTTTCGGGTATTCGTATCGGAATAAAAAGGTGGGGTTTGCTGTAGGGTATGCAGGAATCGGTGTGATGTGCGGTTTGGCGTGGCTGGCCTATTATACAATTCTTTGCAAATCCAATCTAATGGATTTTTTAACAGGAACAGCTTCCGCTAGAACTATTGCAGGAGAAGACTCTATGCTTAATGCAGTCTGGCATGCGTTTGAAACATTCGCATTCAACTATTCTCTGGGGCTGAAGCGGGTCTTTATTTTTGTTTTCGAAATTGGAGTGCTGGTGGCAGGTCTTTCTTTCTGGAAGCGAGATCGTCGGTTGTTTTTTACTGCTTTGAACGGGTTACTCTTTTTTCTGATAGCGCTTGTGTTCTTCCAGCCCTTCGCAACCCGGCATTTTGGGGAAGTGCTTTTTTTTGTTTTGCTGACAGTATCCCTTCTTCTGCAACAAGTTGATTTACCAAAGTTGATTCTAGCAGGAGTTTGTCTGATGGTGACATTGTATGGGTTGAATAATTTGGCTGGAACAGCGTATTTGGTATTTCGCGATTGCCGTAATACTTCTTTTTATAAAATCACCGCAGAACTTGAGCAACAGATTCCTGCGGGGGCGAAGGTGATTTCACTGATGCCTTTTTGGTTCGGACTGATGGATACGGATTTCTATAGCGAATCCACCCGATGGTCGCAAAAGGGGTATGAAAGCTTGAATGCGTTCCTTCTATGTGGTGAACCAGATTACGTGATACTTTCTCCATACCTTCTTGAGGGAAAGACCGGAACGTCTGGACGGAAAGAACTCACATCTTCAGCCAGTAAGTTAAGGGCGTTCTATGAACAAACCAGGGATTTTTCGAAAAAGAATGGTTCCATTGTTTCCGTTGTGGAGACAAAGGGATATGACCGGATAGAGATTTGGAAAATCAATGCTTGTATAGATACATCCCAGCAACCTTAGTTTCCTTGACCCATGAAGTTTATTATTACATCGCTCACGTCTTGGGACGAAATCCCCAGGGCTCGCCATCAGGTAACGGAAGCTTTGGTCCAGGCTGGGCACGAGGTTGTGTTTGTTGAAAAAAATCGCGTGGGTCGACTGCGGATTGAGACAAGGAAGGAAAAACCAGGACTGACTTTGGTATCACCGTTTTTCCCTCTGGATTATCGATTTAGATTCAGGATTCCGGTCATCAATGAGTTTTACCAGACATGGTTGTTTCGCTTGATGCGGAAAAGGTTTGGGGATCAGCTTGTGCTCAATTTTGACTTCACAGCTCACCTGCTGGAGAGGTACTTCAAAAGCATGGTGTACTATTGCAATGACGAATATATTGGAAATAGTAAATATCCTGTTTGGCTGATTAACCAGTACCATGGGATGGTCGAGCGGTGGGTTGCCAAGCAAGCCAAGTTATGTGTTGCGACCTCCAATCATCTTGTCGAAAAGTTGCAACAGTTCAATCCCTCCGTTCATCTGATTCCACTGGGTGGTCCTGATCCAGACAGAATAAACGCAACACGGGACTTTGGAAAAAAAGCTTTTATAAAGATCGGGTTGATGGGAACGATCAAGGCCGATTACGTGGCTCCAAAAGTCATAAATAGGTTGCTTGATGAAGATGACTTCAATTTGACGTTTATCGGTAGGATGGAATCTGATTTTCTTTCCCTCATCCAAAAGAAGGATAACCTTGAAGCCAAGGGTATTTTAATCGGAGAGGCCTTATATGCTGAAATGGCAACCTTTGACGTTGCGATTGCACCTTATGAAGTAGAATGCATAAATGCAGGAGGAACTCCGAATAAACTATTTCAATATTTGGCTTGTTCCTGTCCGATTGTTATATCCAACATTCCAAATGTACAAAACAGGAAATTCCCTCCTGGAACCGTATATATTGCGGCGGATGAAGAAGAATTCGTAGGAATGATTCGTAAAGCATATGATGAGGACTGCCTTGAATATGCTCAGGCACGTTTGCAATATGCTGCGGATAATACTTGGGAGAAGCGCATTCGGCAATTTCTGTCATTGCTGGAGAAGCAGCATCTTCTGTCGGTGGCGGATGAGCCGACTCCACAAAGAACGCTAGCGAAGAACTGATCCCATGAACCTCCTTTACATTACACATCACACTCGGACGAGATCTTTTTCAAGAATCGGTAATCTGGCGCAACGACTTGCGAACCGAGGCCATACAATAACTGTGCTTTGCATTTCGGATGTTGCTCGGATCGGCATCAAGGATAGTGTTGCTGACGGAATTCGCTACGTTGAAATGCCGGACCTGTTGCCGGGTAGGCTTAGGACTGGTTGGTGTCCTTGGAATGCGATGAATCGCTGGGTATGGCTTCGGAAAAGCTTTAATTATGATCTAATCCATATTTTTGAAACACGTCCGGCCACAATCCATCCGCTACAGCTGGTGTTGCTTAAGAAGAAGCTTCCACTAGTTATTGATTGGATTGACTGGTGGGGGCGAGGTGGGATCATTACGACCAACCGACCACGGTGGTATCAGATCCTGTTTGGCGCGTTTGAAACCTTTTATGAAGAGCATTTCCGTACATTGGCTGATGCGACGACTGTCATATGTACAGCACTTGGGCACAGGGCGGAGGGTTTGGGGATTCATCCAGACTCAATCTTTAAGGTACCGATCGGTGCCGATACGGAAGCCATTCCTTTTGTTTCAGTCCAGACGAACATGCCGGAGTTCGGTTTTTCAGAAAATGATCGAATTGCCCTTTTTTCCGCGATGGATGCTGTCATGGATGTCGAATTGGTTTTTAGTGCCGCAAAGAAGGTCAAGGCCAAATGCCCCGACTTTAAGTTGGTGATGACTGGCAATGGTGCAGAACAATTAACCAGGCGGGCCACGAAGATGGGTATAGGGGGCTTCTTCGTGCATCTGGGAAGGTTACCTCAAGAACAGTTTGTGAGGGCGCTGACCTGTGCCGACGTTTTTCTCCTACCTTTTTCCGACGAGGTCTACAACCGGGGTCGGTGGCCCTGTAAGATAGGTGATTATTTAGCCGCTGGGCGTCCTGTCATTTCCAATCCCGTTGGTGAGGTTCGGAAAATCATGGAGAGGCATGACGTGGGAGTGTTGACCGAGTTTAATCCTGATGCATTCGCAGGTGGAATCCTTCAGGCTTTAGAAACCCCCACGCATGCTAAAGAGATGGGTGCTAATGCTCGAAAGGTTGCGGAGACTGATCTCGCATGGGATGGAATAATCGATGAGTTGGAACGCGCCTATGAATATGCAGTGCAACACCAGCGGACTTAACCTGTCGTAACTTTTGACCGGTTAAGGCATGTGAGGACAGAAGACAGAGGTCGGCCACCGGCTCGTAGGTCAGGGGCGCTGGTGAGTAAGAGTGTAAGTGAGTGTGGGTGTAGCTGCGATCCATAGCAGAGAACGGAGGTCAGAGGACGGATGTCAGCTTGCTTTGGACTCGACGAGTTCGCCTTCAACATACTGGTGAATCATCGAGGAGATCAGGGTTTGGTAGGGGAGCCCTTTTTCCAAGGCCTTTTTTTGGATGCCTTTTAGATCGTGGTCGTAGAGGCGAATGGTTACCCGTCGGTCTTTTCGCAAGGTGTTGCGCGCTATGAGCTTTATTTCATCGATTTCTTTTTGGGACGGGGAGCGTAGATTTACGGAGCCCTGTTCGTAGTCCTCAATGATCTCGTTTTCTTCTTGATCAATCTGCGTTTTCATCGTGTTCACTCCTGTAATCGCGCGTTGCTTTTCTGCTGGGTATAATGGTTTTTAAAAAAACGCAGTCTTTTCCGATTACATACGGCACAATATATATGTATTCGTCGATGTTCACAAAATAGATGCGTTGCCCTGGGTATTTCTTTTGGTTGGGGTGGTCGGCCACCTTCCAAACAGCACCCTCGGACAGATGAAAAAGAACTTGTTCAAAAGAAACGCCACGTTCCCGTTTTAGTTGCTCGTTCTTTTCCGGATTCCATTCGTAGCGCATAGGAATCTTTGTACATCCTTTGTGTGTACGGTGTCAATTTCGGAACAGGAGCAATTTGGCAGATGATCCTTCGAGATTGCTCAGGACGGGCAGAGATCCTGTGAAGTGCGCGTATCGTACCCCTTCGGCTTGACTCTTTTTATTGTGTGAGTAGTGTCTGCAAATTGAAACTTGGGGATTCAATATGCAGAGGTATATAGGGAGTGAATAACGACCAATCCACCAGAGGCACGGAGTTTTTTAAAGGTCTTTTACTCTGTGTCCCTAGCAAAGCGGGTGGTGAAATAGTTAGTCCACTGCTGAATTACTCCATCAAGTGAGTGCCTCAGGCAACATATCTCATGACTATCAGTGTCCATCTGTGTCCATCTGTGTTCATCCGCGGCTCCATTTTCCTGTTTAGGGTAAAGCATCGCTGGGGTTGGCTTTGTTCTGTCCCTAATAATTCTGTCGGTTTTTTCGTGTTTTTTGAACCCCTCCTTTCAGTCGTTATTTTCTGCGAAAATTATCGCTCGCTTCGCTCATAGGTGGTTAAACTCCCCGTTGTTTTTTTAATTCAAAAAGGATTCGTATATGAAAAAATTACTAGTAACAGGCGGATTGGGATTCATTGGATCCTACTTTGTGGATATGGCGTTGAAGCGGGGGTATTACGTGATCAACGTGGATAAGATGACCTATGCGGCGCGGACGGATGTGGATTTCCACGAACGGGATAATTATGAATTTATCGAGGAAGATATTGCCACGATGTCACACATCCCGCCGGGGGTGGATTATGTCGTCAACTTTGCGGCGGAGTCGCACGTGGATAACTCCATCCACGCGAACGAAGCTTTTTACAACAGTAACATCGGAGGCGTTTACAACATTCTTGAGCTGATCCGGGCAAAGGATGAAACGGACCGCCCGATCCTGTTCCATATTTCCACCGACGAGGTGTACGGCACCGCGCATGCCGGGTCTTTCACAGAAGAGGACAAGCTGTTGCCTTCCAATCCTTATTCCGCCACCAAGGCCGCTGCCGAGCAGCTTATTTTTGGCTGGCGCCACACCCATGGCATCAAGGCGATTATTTGTCGCAGCTGCAACAACTATGGCTTTGGTCAATATCCGGAAAAGCTGCTGGCTAAGACGATTGAATTTTTGCTCAACGGAAAGAAAATGACGGTGCACGGCGACGGCACCTATCTGCGCGAATGGATCTATGCGGAAGATAATTGCGAAGGTCTGCTGACCGTGTTGGAGAAAGGCGAAGAGGGGCAGGTCTACAATGTTTCTTCCGGCGAAGAGCACTCGGTGATCGATGCGGTGAAAATGATTGTGGCAGAGATGGGCATGACGGAAGAAGAAGCCCTGGTTCACATCCCCAACCGCCCTGGCCAGGATCTGCGCTATTCGGTCGACTGCTCCAAGGCCCGCGCCCTCGGTTGGGCTCCGAAAACCACGCTGAAGGAATATATTCCGACCTATATTGAATTATATAAAAAGAAACTCGGTCTTTGATTTGGGCTAGCCACAAAAAGGCGCAAAGAAATCGCAAAGAAAAAAGTTTACCACCCGCTGCGCTAGAGAGGCCCGGCCAGCGGGCTGAGGGGTAGAGAGGTTTTAGCTGTGCCCGGAATAAACGGCGCTGTCGTCGACAGCAACCAGCTGTTAGCTGCTGGTATTGGATGGCTGGATCAAAAAACAAACCCGTTTGCTTTTCTGCTCCTTCCATCAAATACATTGCCGTTTATTCCCTCTCTCTGTCCGCCTCCCATTCTCTAATGAGTGCAACGAATGGTTGTGAAAATAGTTCTGTTAATCTTTCCTCTGACTCTCTCTGTGCTCTCTAGCTCCTAGAGGGAGCGGGTGGTGAAAAATAGTTCTGTTTATTGAAGCGTTCCTTGCAGAAACTATGTGCATCCGCACATTATTTGCAACTTTGCTTTCAGGTGTCTATCAGTGGTTAGATCTGGAGATTTGAATATGGATTCGATTTATAAAATTATACCGTTCAACATAAAACACGGAAACTGCGGCGGATCGCTGGTGCAGTTCCAGCAGGGCGTTGAGCCGGAAAACGCTTTGCCGTTCAGCATTGGCAAGGTGCTGGTTTCGTCCGATATGAATCCGGATGATGTGCGCGGCAATCACGCCCACTATGAAACGGAAGAGATTGTCGTGGCCCTGAGCGGTGGCTGCACGTTTGAATTGGATGACGGATGTGGCCGAAAAGAGACGGTGTCTCTTTCGTCCTCAGAGGTCAGTGAGCAGAGGACAGAGGTCAGCGATGGCGGATCAGGTAACAGCAATCCGATCTCCGATCTCCGACCTCCGATCTCTGCTTCACCCGAGTCAAACTTCCTCTACCCTTCTCAGGATGAAACGGGAGCTCTGGATATAGGTAATTCTCCAAACTCCAAACCTCAAACTTCAGACATCAAACCCGCTCTCCTTCTCTATCCCCACATCTGGCGCACATTCTACGATTTTGAGCCGGGAACGGTGTTGTTGGTTGTGGCGAATATTACCTATGACGAAGCGGACTATATCCGAGACCGTGCAGAGTTTGAGCGGATTGCTGAAACCTGGTCGGGACTTGGCGGAAGTGCTGTTTGATAGCCACGAAAAACACAAGAAATCACAAAAAAATATTCGGGATGAGATGATATTATTAAAAGGTCTTCCTGAGTGTTTTGCATGAAACCTCGTGTTTTTTTATGGCTATGCATCTGTAATCAGAAAGGGAGTTCCAATGACGGTTAATGAGCTATGCGATGTGGTGCGAGAGACAAGTTTTGCGATACACAAGTATCATCGCAATGGCCATTTGGAAAAAATCTATGAGAATGCCTTGGCTCACCGCCTTCGGAAGTTGGGGGTGAAAGTTGAACAGCAGTTTCCATTAACCGTTTATGATGAGGATGGAACCGTAATCGGAGAATATTTTGCTGACCTTTTTGTTGAGGATTGCTTGATTGTTGAACTCAAGGCTTGCAGGAATACAGCAGAAGAACATGTTGCTCAATTATTAGGTTATTTAAAATCTTCACGAATCCATGATGGATTGTTAATAAATTTTGGTGCGCCAAGGCTCTATATCAAAAAGTATGTAATGGACTGAGTTTCGTGTCTTTTGGTGTTTCTCGTGGCTGATAAATTAAGGCGATTATGGACTATTTTATTCATTCGTGGGCTCTGGTCGAAACCGATGATATTGGTGCAGGCACTCGCATCTGGGCCTTTGCCCATGTAATGGCTGATGTATCCATCGGAGAAGAGTGCAATATCGGCGACCACGCCTTCATTGAGTCCGGTGTGCGCATTGGCAATGGGGTAACCATCAAAAACAATGTGCTGATCTGGAAAGGCGTGCATCTTTCCAATTATGTTTTCATTGGCCCGAATGTGGTTTTTACGAATGACTTGCGCCCCCGCAGTCCGCGTATGCCGTTAATGAAAGAAAAGGAATTAGTGGAAGCCGATTGGCTGGCTGAGACCCAGGTGGAAGAAGGGGCTTCAGTCGGTGCCAATGCGACCATTGTGGCCGGTGTGACGCTGGGGAAATATTGCATGGTCGGTGCCGGCAGCGTAGTCACTAAGAACGTTGAGCCCTTTGTATTAGTGGTCGGCAATCCGGCCCGGGTAGTCGGGCGGGTGAATGAGCTGGGGGATAGGGTCGAGTAGGGGTGTATTGGGTGTGGGTGTATTTGTGTAATCTGAAACGCTTTTACACCCTTACAACTTCTGACCCCCTCACTCCCACACATCGGATAAAGTGCGGAGCAGTTTATCCGTCCGCCTTCCCTTTCAGAATGATCCAGACAGTGCCGAAGAGCACCATTAGGTCCATGGCCGGATTCATGTTCCGCGAATAATAGATGTCGTACAGAACCGTGTCGTTAAAGGTGACGCCGGTCTTGGCGGCATACAGCTTCCATAGGCCTGTGCATCCGGGATTAATGTGGAAGCGCAGCCTATGCCATTCGTCTTCGAGCTCGTATTCGCTGGGCGGGACCGGGCGGGGGCCAACCAGGGCCATGTCGCCTTTGAGTACGTTGAACAGTTGGGGAAGCTCATCGATGGCCCATTTGCGGATAAATTTTCCCACCGGCGTGACGTAGGCGGTATTCACCACTTTGGAGAGAGTTTCGCCTTCTTGTTGGTTCTGGATGAAATCTTTGATTTGATCGTTGCGGGTTTCGTCTTGGTCGGCTCCGACGGCCATGGAGCGGAATTTGTAGAAGGGAAAGGTTTTTCCATTCCGGCCGACCCGTTCCTTGGTGTAGAAAACCGGGCCGGGGGACGTCAGCTTGACCGCCAGGGCGGTTCCAATGAATATCGGGGAAAGCACCAGCACGCCCAGCAGCGACGCACAAAAATCGAACCCCCGCTTCCATGATTTAAACAGCATGTTGTTGGGTATGCCGTACATGCGAATAAAGGGAATGTCAAAATAGGCATCGGCGGAATCGGAGCGTTGAAGCGCTAGGGATTTGTTGGAGTGAATATCGACCCATCCAAAAAGACGCACGCAGCTTTCGATCAAATCCATTAGTTTTTGGTGCGAAAGCTCAGGGTTGCAGATGACGGCGCCTTCGAGGTTATACAGATCAATGACGTCGGGCAATGTGCTGGGCATGCCAAGGAATGGAACCGAATTTACCGTTGCCACTTGATCGGCATCTTCCATGATTCCGACCACACTCATGCCGCAATCCGGTTGCTTTCTGCATTCCGCAATAAATTGATTGGTCAATTCCGTGTCGCCAATCACTACGACACGCCTGCGCATGTCGGTTTTGGAAAGCAGCGATGCTAGAATCCGTACAATGACCAACCGATGGATGGAAAGGGTGATCAGAAGCAGCACACCCCAATATACGAGTACCCATCGAGAAGGAATGAACAGATCGGATTTGGAAAAACCTTTTGCCAGCACGTAGATGGCTACAGCAATGAGAGACGCTTTGACGATCGCTATAAAGTGTGGCAACGGGGCAAGCTGGATTTTACGTTTGTACAGCCCCAAGGTGCTGAATATGCCAATAAAGATCGCTGCAAGCACGAACAGCAACACGAGTTCGGGGATGATGTGGTAGCGGGAGATCATGTCCAAGCTTGAATCATACGGTCGGAAGTATAGTGCAACGGCAAACGTGCCGACCAGAATCATCCAGTCAGTCGCCATCAGATAAACAAAAGTCCGGCTACGCCTCATATGCTGCATCCCCTTAATGAAGCAGAGTACAATGTAGTATAAAACGCTAATTGTAAATATTGGGTGTGGATATAATTTGGTGCTGGGTGCTTGGGGCTGGGTAAGGGGTAAGGGCGTGGTGGAGTATGGATGACAAAAGCGGATGACAAAAGCGTACTAATGGGTTGATGAACTACGTACGTTAATGTACGCTTGGATCTGAGGTGGAAATATGACAGTCACAGCATCCGTGCTTAGGAAGGACATCTATCATTTGCTCGACCATGTGTTGGAAACCGGGCAACCGTTAGCCGTGCAGCGGAAGACCGGAACGGTAAAAATTGTGGCTGAACAACCATCGACCAAAATGTCGCGGCTGAGAAAGCGCGAGTGTATTCAAGGCGATCCAGAGGAACTGGTTCATTCTGATTGGTCGGGAGAGTGGAAGCCGTGATATATCTGGATACGCATGTCGTGGTGTGGCTCTATGCGGGAGAGTTTGACCGGTTTCCCGCCAGTGCGTCTGAATTTATCGAACAGAACAACCTGCTCATATCGCCAGCCGTGTTGCTGGAGCTGCAGTTTCTCAAGGAAATCAAGCGTATCACAGCTGACCCGATGCTGGTGTTCCAGACGTTGGAAGAAACCATCGGCCTGCAGTTGTGCAAACTGGAGTTCTACAAGGTGGTCGTTGGTGCATTGTCCCAGTCGTGGACCCGCGACCCGTTTGACCGGTTGATTGCCGCTCAGGCATCGATCCGAAATGCGTCGCTGCTCACCAAAGACCGGATCATCCGTCGCAACTGTTCCACTGCCTGCTGGTGAATGCCGTGTGTGATGCTGCCGACGGGTTACTTTTGGCGACGGGAAATAGCTTTAAACCTAAAAAAAGCAGTTGCCTAGTTTGGGTTGGATGTAAGATTTGAGGCCTGAAGGCGTAGACGCCTACTTCGAGGGGTTCAAACCGCTGCAGACGGCCCGAAATCGGCAGCCCGAAGGGTAGAAATGAATGAACCAAAAACGCACCCACCGGGTGATGGATCAAATTCAACGATCACGCTGTTATCATTGGTCAAAACCATGGTTCATTCATTTCTGCTGCCTTTTATAGGTTAAATGGAACGTGATGGGTGAAGGGGCCGAGGTCGGATATCAGAAGCCAGAGACCTGAAAATTTCTTAACACTTAAAACCTAAGGCTTGAAGATGCAGGCATTTGCCTGCATCTTGTCTGAGTACGGAGGATTATATGAAAGTACCTTTTTTAGATTTGCAGGCCTTGTCGGCCGAAGTGGCGGACGATGTTATTGAGCGCTGGAAAATCATTATTGAACAATCTGATTTTGTTCTTGGTGGAGAGGTTGCACGATTCGAGGAGGAATTCGCGGCTTATTGCAATTGCAAGCATGCCATCGGCGTGGCTTCTGGGCTGGATGCCTTAAAGTTGATTCTCCGGGCAATGGACATCGGGACGGGCGACGAGGTGATAACTGCGGCAAATTCGTTCATTGCCACTGCGCTGGCGATTACGTCGGTTGGAGCCGATCCGGTTTTGGTCGATATGGCCGATAAGGATTTCCTTATTAATGTCCAGGATTTAGAAAATGCCATCACTCCCAATACTAAAGCGATCATTCCTGTCCACCTCTATGGTCAGGCCGCTGACATGGATCCCATTGTTGAACTGGCTCGCAAGCATGGGCTGAAAGTAATTGAAGACGCCGCGCAGGCGCATGGTGCACTCTACAAAGGCCACAAGTGCGGGACGCTCGGCGATGCCGCTGCCTTTAGTTTCTATCCCGGGAAAAACCTAGGCGCTTTTGGTGATGGCGGCGCTGTAACGACCAATGATCCTGAGTTAGCTGAAAAAATAATGTCGTTTCGCAACTATGGCTCGCCGCGCCGCTACCACCACGAACTGCTGGGCGAAAACAGCCGGCTCGACACTGTACAGGCGGCCGTGCTTTCCATAAAACTCCCGCGTTTGGACGAATGGAATGTCGCACGGCGCAGCATTGCCTCCCGCTATGCCGAAGGTTTGGAGAGCGTGGCGGGGCTACGGCTGCCAGTTACAAACGCCAATGCTGAACATGTGCATCATCTCTACGTCGTCCGTGCCGAAAAGCGCGATGAACTGTTGACCCTTTTGCAGGAGAGGGATATTGGCTGCAACATTCACTATCCGATACCGATCCATCTGCAGGAGGCCTATGCCTTTAAAGGGTGGAAGGCAGGGGATTTTCCCGAAGCGGAAAAAGCGGCCGGCGAGATATTGTCGCTGCCCATCTTTCCAACCATGACCGATGATCAGGTTGATTATGTAGTCGAAGCAGTCGGGGGGTTTTTTACGCAGTAGATGCGTAAGGGAGTATCTGGGTATGGGCGTGGAGGCGTAAGGGAGTTATTGGGTAAGGGAGTTGTGGAGTAAAGGTGCAGGGGCGTTACTGGGTAGTTGAGTCTGGGAGTCCTTGGGTAAGGGAGTGGGATGAGTAAGGGCGTTACACCGATACCCTATTTACACCATTACTCCGTTACTGAAGGAAACGGGATAAAATCATGGGTGAATTTGCTAATAGTTTTCGAGATCTGGATGTGTATCAAGACGCATTAAACTTGTCCTTGGAAATCCATGAGTTTGCCAAATTCTTGCCCACTGAAGAAAGGTATGTGTTGGCTGATCAAATGCGACGAGCTTCTCGCTCCGTGCCAGCTAATATTTCCGAAGCGTGGCTTCCTGCTCCGCTTCCAGCCCGTTGGGCTTACTGGCCGGAGGGTAGAGACGTTTATGTATGTTGTATATGCCATTGAGAGTCGAACAACGGGGAGGGTGTATGTGGGGCAGTCTCAAGATTTTGATAAACGATTGAAGCTTCATAACAGTGGGCATGTTATATCGACCTCGCAAGACGGGCCTTGGATGCTTGTCGCTATGGAATGCTTTGAGACGCGAGATCAGGCTCGTTGGTGCGAAAAGTTGTTGAAGAAGTCTCGTGGAAGACGGTTGAAATGGTTGGAGCAACACAAGCAATGACTCGCGTACAACTCGGAGAGCGTAAACGTAGATACAAAGCAGCGTTTATTGCCAAATTGAGTGATTCTGAAACAGAAGCATCTGAGATGCAGTGCTGGCTGGACTTTTCATTAAAGGCCAAGTTTATGACGCAGATTGTGTATGAAGGTTTTGATCAGCGATACGAACGAATTATCGCACAGCTTGTGACGATGATTGACGGAGCAGACAAATGGTGTCGTTGAGAGATGGAGTCGATGTGAAATCAGGGTGGCACTATCTTTTCCCCATACCCCCTTACGCCCATACTCCCTTACCCCTTTCCTCCATACATCGACGACAGGAGAACAAACCTTGATTGCTGAATCGACAAAAAACAGGCCTCTGATGTTCCATCAGTTCTGGAACTCGTTTGGCCTGCTTCTGATTGATAGCGTCATCCTGCTGGCGGGGTTGTTGCTGGGGGATCTGTTATTATTTTACCTCCAAGGCATCCATATTTCGATTCAGTATTCCGTCTTGGTTATTCCCGCATGGTATGTCGGAGCATTAATTACGGGACAGGTTCCCGGGTGGGGATTGGGCGCCATTGAGGAGTTCCGTCGAATTGAGCTGCTGCTGCTGGTTATTTTTGCGGCGGCTGGTTTCAGTGCCTTCATGCTGCGCGGCATGCCCAGTCGTATTTCACTCTTAACCGCTTATGCAACCAGTGCGGCTCTTCTGCCTTTTGGGCGCATTTTATGCCGTCAGCTGCTGCGTAGATTAAAGATATGGGGATGTCCGGCCGTCATATACGGCGACCAGGAAATCATCGCAAGAATTCTAAATGTGCTGCATGAGGAGGCCACCATCGGATACAACCCTTGCGGAGTATTCACCGACGATGTCGTGGAAGGAGGCATAAACGGGGTGCCTGTGCTGGGGACGCTTAATGGGGCAACGAACAAGGCGTCGGTGGCCATCGCCTCCATTGCCCATTTGCGCAATCACGATCTTGTAGGTTTTATAGACCACACATTGGCGGGCTACCACAAGGTGGTCTTGCTTCCGGATATCAGCGAGGGCGTATTTTCCTGGGTGGTGCCTCGCGATTTTAACGGCATGATCGGTCTGGAGGTGTCGCGCAACCTGCTGGTGCCGTTTGCCGCTTTTATTAAACGCCTATACGAAACGGGGTTGGTGTTGCTGTTCCTTCCTCTATGGCTCCCTTTGATTATTGTGCTGGCGTTGTTGGTGTTTGTTTCCGACCGCCGGAATCCATTCTATGCGCAGGAGCGGGTAGGCAGGAAGGGGCGCCTCTTTAAAGCCATCAAGCTCAGAACCATGGTGCCGGATGCTGATCAGGCGTTGCAAAACGTGCTGGCGGCGGATGAGGCCAAGCGGAACGAATGGGAAACCTTCTACAAGCTTAAGACCGACCCCCGCATCACTCGCATCGGCCGTTTGCTTCGGCGTTTCAGTCTCGATGAACTGCCTCAGTTTTTAAACGTACTGTCCGGAGAAATGGCGCTGGTCGGTCCGCGTCCGCTGCCGGTCTACCATCAGGATGGGCTTTCTGAAAAATCACGTCTCATTCGCAGCAAGGTGCGTCCCGGCATGACCGGTCAATGGCAGGTTTCCGGGCGAAGCGACTGCAACGTTGAAGAGATGGAGCAGTGGGATAATTTTTACGTGCGCAACTGGTCGGTCTGGATGGACATCTACATCATGGCCCGAACCCTTCGGGTGGTACTTTTTTCACAAGGGGCCTATTAGTGCATGCGGGCAATGGTGCAGGATACAAGGGTGGAGTCATTCCGGGGAGAAGATGCTTTCTCCCACCGCCGGTAAGATTCCGTGCTAATTCCTAGTTAATTGAGGTATTATGGAAAAAGCGACAAACAACCTTCCAACGGTTATTCTTGTTGGGCAAACACCTCCTCCAACAACTGGTCAATCCGTAATGATTCAGGTCTTATTGGACGGTTTAAAGAGGCATTTACGTGTTGAATATGTTCGTATGGAGTTCAGTGGGTCGGTTCAAGAGATGGGGAAGTTTAGTTTTAGAAAAGTCAGCACACTGGTTTCGCTGATTTTCCAAACACGTTTTCTACTACGTCGATATCCTGATTCTGTGCTTTATTACCCTCCCGCCCCTCCTGCTCTAATTCCTTTAGTCCGTGATATTATTTTTCTATGTAGTGTGCGGTCTTTGGCCAAGGCTGTGATATTTCATTATCATGCTTATGGCATGGGTGGTTTTCTTAATAATCGGAAGCTTTTGTATAGACTGGCCCGTCTGGCGTATGGCAGAGCAGACTTGTCTGTCGTGCCAACGCTTTCTTGCGCCGAAGAACCCGAGATGTTTTTTCCTCGTAGGATTGAAGCTGTTCCTTATGGAAGGGATCTTCCTTTTGTCAACGGGATACAGGAAGAAAGGAATGATGGAATATATAGAATTCTTTTTGTTGGCATCCTTACCGAAGGCAAGGGAATATATGATTTGGTGGAGACGGTGAGTCGTTTGGTTGTTTTGGGTGTGAGGATAGAGGTTCGATGTGTCGGTGTTTGGCAATCATCTGAGGAAAAAAAGAGTGTGGAAGGAATGGTTGAACGCAACAACCTTCAGGGGATCATCCAGTTCTGTGGGCATTTGGAGGGAGATGATTTGTGGACTGAATATCGCTGGGCGGATGTGCTCTTCTTTCCCACCCATTATCTCTTTGAGACTCAAGGAATGGTTGTGGTTGAAGCCATGGCATTTTCCCTTCCTGTCGTTGCAAGCAATTGGCGTGGGCCGTGTGACGTTGTCAAGGATGGTGAAACAGGCATATTATGCGACGCGGGTTGTATCGGTGACTATGTAGATGCATTGGTCAGGCTATACAAAAACTCTGGGTTGCGCAAAGAAATGGGGAGTGCAGGACAACAACATTATCAATCCAGTTTCACGGAGGAAAAATATATCAGGAGTTGGTTTGATTTGATTTGTGAACTGAAAAAGACGGCGACATGAGGCCCGAGAAGTGCTCAGCCCGCCGGAGATCGCTTTTTGCGATGGGTGTGGGTTGAACCTTTAGTGCGGGATTGGGCTGGGCCAGCGGATGAAAGGCGCATACACCTCAACTGCTAGATGAGGTTAAAGGATTGGAATGCAATTATGGTTAAACGAGTTCAAATAGGGACGTCAAGGCTAGAGAATCTGGATGAACAGGCACTGGCTACGTTCCTCGATAAATCATGGATGCATCTCGGAGAGCCACACTTTGGAGCCGGTGGAATAAAAGGGAAGCGGTTGGAGCTGAGGAAAAAATTGCTCAGGCTGTACGACTCAAGCCTTTCTGATTTGGCAGGAATTATTAAGCGTCGGTTGGCGCGGAGCAGTAAAAAATCGATAGTGTTTTCTGAAGAGGAGCTATATGAAAAAACCAATTTTTCTGAATTTTACTTTGAAAAAGGCGGGAGACTTCCGTTTGGTGACGACACGGTGGATTTTATTTTTTCCGAACATTTTTTCGAGCACCTGTTCCTTGATGAGGCGGTCGATCTTTTTCGCGAATGTCATCGTATCCTCAAACCGAATGGTCTCATACGAACCTGCGTGCCGGATGCTGATCTGAGAACCTACGAACCGCCGGAAAGCGTGGGCTATCCGAATAAACGCATGCCATACTCCCATCCGGATAAACACAAAAACCGATGGTCGGTTTACTCTTTGTGCGAAGCGTTGGAACATGCCGGTTTCGATGGCCTTCCTCTCAGGTATTGCGACCGGGACGGTCAATACATAAAGTCTGATCCCCGTGAAAATAAGACGTATTACCGGAATTGCCCAGAAATGAACCTTGCGTTCAGTACAACATATATTCAGCGGATTGACTCACTTATCGTTGATGGGATTAAACGGTAATTGAATTTTGCGAGATATGATAGATGTGCTGGACATTCAAAGCTTGTCGTTGGTATGGCGGAAATACATCAACCAATGTGTTCGCAAATTCATGACGATTCTTTTGGTTGCTAGGCTTGATGAACAATTTACTGGTGTCGATTTATGAGCCAAATTCCGGTTGTCCAGATTCTCGGCATCAAGATTTCGGTCATCGATCAACCTTTGTTGCTGGCTGAGATTGGCCAATATGCCGCGCACGGGAAAATTGCGTTGGTTAACAATGTCAATGTGCACGCCTGTAATCTTGCCTATGAGCAACCCGTTTTCCACAGCATCTTGAATGCATCTGAAATCGTGTTTTGTGATGGATTCGGCGTTAAGCTGGGTGCATGGATGATGGGTAAAAAACTGGGCCAGCGAATGACGCCGCCGGACTGGATCGACGAACTTTTTTTGCTATGCGCGGAGAAGGGCTATAGTGTCTTTTTCGTAGGTGATACGAAAGAGGTGGTTGAACGCTTTGCCGGCCAGGTTCAGCAAAGGCATCCCGAATTAAAAATTGCAGGTTGGCACCACGGCTTCTTTGAGTGCCATGGATCAGAAAGTGATGGCGTCGTGGACATGGTTAGTGATTCCGGTGCAGACATCATCATTACCGGCATGGGCATGCCTCGCCAGGAATTATGGGCATGGGAGGCTAAATCGAAAGTGAACAAGGGAGTGTTCATTGCGACGGGTGCATTGTTCCGCTGGTACACAGGAATTGAGCAACGTGCCCAAAAATGGGTGACCGATTGCGGCCTGGAATGGCTGGCAAGGCTTGTGACCCATCCGCGCACTCTTTTCCAAAGGTATGTGGTCGGCATACCGCTATTCTTTTTCAGAATCGTTTTTGGGCGGAGAAATGGATGAATATTTTCCATTCCCTCTTCAACTTAAGACAGGGCTTGCTCATGGATAAGAACCCGCGTATCCAAATGGTGCTTCTTTTTCTGGGTAGCCTGTTGCTTTTCATGGCGGTGCTGCCCGCCAACCACAGCGATTCGGAAGACGCATACTACTACGCACGGACCGTGGAGCAGGGGGAGTGGAGCGAAATGTTCCACGGGCACCATCTTCTCTATCTACCTGCATGCCGGGCAGTGTGCCGGGCGGTGCAGGCGGCGGGCTATAGCGGACGGTCGCTGCCTGTTTTGATTGGGATCAGCATGCTTGCGGGGGCGCTTTGCATCTGTCTGCTGGCATCCTTGTTTCGCGGAGACGGAAAGCGTCGGGAAATGGGTTGGCCTTTCGTGGCCGCCTTGTTTTTTTCCTATGGATTCTGGCGCTACAGCGTGGCGGCTGAAATCTATATTCCGGCTTTGGCCCTGTCTATGGCGGCTTTGCTTTGCGCCCGGGATGGGCGGTTGTGGTGGTCGGAGCTCTTTTCTGCGCTGGCGCTGCTGCTGCATCTTATGTGCATTCCCGTGGTGCTCGTGTCGATTCCTCTGTTGCTCGTTTTGAACCGCCGCTTTCGGTGCGCAGGAGTGCATATGGCGGTTGTTATAGCGTTGGTGGCGGGCGTCTATGCTGGTGTTGCATGGGGGGGGCGGTTCACGTTTTTTCCCGACAGCATGGTGATGCGCAGTTCGTTGGGGCAGCCACTGACTTGGGCTAAAGGATTGTTTGCATTTGGACAAAACCTGCTGTCGGGTAATTTTCTGTTCTCGCTGCCACCGGTCGCCGAACGCCTGACTCAAATGTTTCCATACCATATGCTGCAGGAAGAGCTTTTCATGGGCGCGCAGGCACCTTCATGGGTGCAGTGGCTTGCGCCAATCTCCTTCGTGGCTGCAGGTGGAGCGATAGTTTGCTTGGTTGTGCTTGCCCTTCGTCGCGTTTCGGCGTTTCCGCCATTGGGTTGGGCGGCATTGGCGTGGTTGGTTGGCAGTGCGGCAATGGCGATGTGGTTCGAACCGGCGAATCCAGAAATGTGGATATTCACTATTCCGCCCCTTTGGCTGTTTTTAGGGTTGGGGTGGCGCTGTTTCCCTATTGGCCTGAAGTGGCTCCCGGTTGTGGTGGCGGGCTTGCTGGCCTTTCATAATTTCATAGGCGGGATGTTGCTGCTCCGCAGCGAGGCCAACGACTATTGCCGTCAAAAAGCCGAGTGGATCGTAGAGCATGCCGTAGCGGGGGATGTCGTATTGGTTGCGGACTCCCACAGTTTTACCACCTATCTCCAATACGGGAGTCCTGCACAGGTGGAAGATATGAAGTTCCAAGGAATGGATGAGTGGAATGCGCTGAAAAAAGGGGCGACGGGACGAATCTATGTTTATGGCGATGTGCTGGAGCTGCTCCCCGCGGTTGCGCGTCGCGATTCAAGTTCTGTGGCTGAACTGCGAACGCTCGGCGTTGCGCTGCGCCCTCAGCTGAAGCGTATTCATCAGGATGCCTTCGGCGCAATCTACGAATGGAGTGGGCAATGACTTTGAAGCAATCTTTTTGGCTTATGTTCATTTTCTTTGCGCTCATGGCCTCGTGTACGGTCATTTTCCAGCCCTTGGAGAAAGCGGTGGCCTTTGCCGCAACGGATGACGGCCTATACTATCCCAAGCTGGCTCAAACCATTGCTGCAGGAGGAGAGTGCTCCTACGACGGCGTGACCGCCACCAACGGATTCCATCCCTTGTGGTTGCTTGTACTGTTGCCTGTCTACGCCCTGTTTTCAGATCCATGGGTGTCGCTCAAGGCGGTGTATCTTTTGATTTTCGTCTTGCAGCTGCTGTCCATGGGATTGTTTGCGCTTATTGCGCGCAGGGTGCGGATGAGTTCGGCTGGATGGTGCGCCGCCATCTGCATCATGACGCTCAATATCCGTTCGTTTACAATTTTTTTCAGCCTGCTCGAAAGCCCGCTGATTTTGTTATGCTATCTACTGTACTTGGTTCACTGCCTCCGTGTCGGAGAGCGGCGGTACAGCGATCCTGTTCCCGCTTTTGTCGGTGGCGTTTTAATTGGGCTGTGCTTCCTTGCGAGGCTTGATGCTTTTCTTCTGGCAGGAGCCTTTGCCGTGTCTTGGCTGGTTCATGTGCTTCGGAACAGGCCGGATGGACGGACGCTTTGGAAGTCGCCGTTTTTTTCCGCTTTGGGCTGCTTGGCGCTGGTGTTGCCGTACCTGCTTTGGAATCAAATAAATTTTGGCCATCTTAAGACGGTTTCGTCGTGGCAGAAGACGACCGAATTTTCGCCTGTTGCAAGCGGACAGATCATTTCATCATGGAGCCTGCATCAGTTTATTCCACGCGTGCAATACATACTAGGGCTCGAATCGATTCCGGCTCCTTTGCTTTTGGCAGGCATGGTGCTGGCGGGAATTGCAGGACTGCTGTTTGTCCTGACGGGATCGCGCCGTCGTCGGTTGTTTGAAAAGCTTTCATTTTTTCCAGAGTTCCCCCTGTTTGTTGTCGTGCATGCATGTTTTATTGTATTGCTGGCCCCGTTGGATGCGGCCGCTTCAGCATGGTACTGGGTTCCAGAAATCCTATTAGCCGCTTTGGTGGCCGGAGCGTGCGTGCCCGATGTCAAAGTTTGGCGTGTGCCGGTCTTTCCCTTGCTTGCTGTCCTCCTCGTTGCGGCGCAGCTGGCCTTGTATCCAAAGTTTCTGGAACGCAAGACGATGACCTTTGTCAAGCTGGAGGTGGCGGAGTTCCTCCGCGAAAACACGGCCCCCGACATGCGGGGCATGATGTTTGACTCGGGCATCATAGCCTATTTTTCTCAACGGAATTTTGTTGGATTAAATGGACTAATCGGCGATTTTGAGCTGGCAAACTTCGTGAGGGAAAAAGAATATGTCCGCATTGCCGACCTCTACGGAGTGGGAGTTCTCGTATTAGACGCGCCTGAAAAAATAAGCCGTGAATTTGCAGATTGTCTGCTCTATTCTAGTTTTATCAAGACCAAGTTTGAAAACTTTAGCGAAGCCCCGAAACCTTTTATGGTGTTCCAGGGTACGCCGCAAGAGCTGGCGAGCATCTGGAACGCCCGTTATCAAGGCATGCGATGAAAAATGAAATAAACAAGCAGCAGGATGAACCGGGGACCCGCGAGGGGACGGGTCGGAAAAATTATCTACTAGCCTGCATATTGATGCTGATTCCTGTGGTGGCCGCTCTCTTCTATGGTGTGGCGGGCGATGACAAGTTCATAGTGCTCTCTCCATTGGCGGTCATTGTCTATGCATGTCTCATGGTTTGGGTTGCAAGGGAAGCGTTGTCGCGTAATGCCGTTTTTAGTGCGCCGCCCGCTTGGGGGATTTTACTGGCCTTCCTTGCGTACGGCATCATGCTGGTTGCAATGGCAGACATACCGTTCGAGGCGCGAGTGAGAATGCTGTTCATGGGGCTGTTCATAGGTGCTTACGGCCTATGGGGAAACGCACTGGTGCTGTTCCGAGACAGCCGTTCGGTGCTGGGGTGGCTGTTGGTCTTTGCTTTGCTGGCTTCGTTTTATGGTCTGGTCAACTTTTTCAAGCAGCCGGAGCAGGTCTTGTGGGCTGAGCGCTGGGCCTTTTACGATGGACGCTTGGCTTCGACCTACATTTGCCCAAACCACTTTGCCCATGTGCTGCAGATGCTGCTTCCGTTTTGCCTGGTGTTGCTTTTTATTCCAAAGGCCGGAATTTTCCTTCGCATTCTCGCCGGCTATTGCATCGTGGTTTTTTTGCCGACGATGTATTTCACCGAATCACGCGCCGGCATGCTGGGCTCGATCGCCGCCTTGGGCGTAACTGTCTTGCTGCTGGCCTTGCGGAAGAACAAAAAAATGTTTGTCCTTTTGCTGGTGGCGGTTCCTTTACTGTCTGCAATCCTGTTGGTTGGAGCATGGAACTCATCCGAAATGTTCAAGCGGCGCATGACGCCGGTCGTGGAGTTTTTGGTCGAGGCGAAGGCCGAGGGGTTCGCGAACACCACGACGCGGGATTTCCGCCCGCTCACTTGGCTGGACACGATCGACATGATCAAAGAAAAACCAGCCACAGGATTTGGGCCGGGAAGCTATTGGTATGCCTTTCCGGAATACCGCAAGCGTTGCAATGCCGTTCGCATAGTCTCAGGTCACCCGCACAATGAATATTTGGAGGTGGCTTCGGAGTATGGGCTGATTGGCTTCGGGCTTTTGGCTCTTGCTTGGGTTTATGGTTTGGTGCGCCTGCTGGTATTCTCCATCAAGACGCCGGATGAGCATCATGCTTTTATGGCGATGGCGTTTCTTGGAACCGCGGCCGGCACGCTGCTGCATTCCTTTTTCGATTTTCAAATGCATGTTTTCCAGAATGTCTTGGTCTTCGCTTTGCTGGCGGGAATTGCAGTTGGACCGATCTGCGGGAGGCGCCAGGAGCAGCTGTTAAAGGATCAGACGCCAGTTCGCAAAACGGCTCGGCGCGTGGCGCTGGCAATGCTGGCGTTCGCGGCGGTGGCAGGATTGCTTCTTTCTGTCCTGGCCTTTTCTTCATCGTTCATCCGAGCGCTGGGGGATCGTATGGCGGACTCAAAGCAAAGCGATAAGGCCATTGCGCTCTATGAACGCGCCATAAGCATCGATGCCTCTAACTGGAAGGCTCATAAGGGGCTGGGGCAGCTGTATGGAACAGAGCGTTATTATTCGCTGGATAGGAATGAAAAGCAGGAGCTGGCAACAAAGGAGCTCGCGGCTTACGCAATGGCGGTTCAGTACAATCCAAAGGATGCGCAGTTGCTGATGGATATGGGCAGAACCAGCGTCTTTCTTGGCGACGAGGAGGCCGGCATTGATCTGCTGAAGCAGGCGACCCAAATGCGGTTGTTCAACGATATTTGCTGGTGGAACCTTGGCATAGCGCAACGCAATGCGGGGCGTTATGAAGAGGCGCTTGAGACCTTCCAATATGCCGCCACAGTGAAAAATTCTGCGTCCATCAAGAAAAACATCCAATGGCTGGAAAAACAGATCCGAGGCGATATCGCCATTCAGAAAGCTGATGCTCCGCATCAAAGCCCCGGCGTGATGCGCAAAGTCGAAGACGTGCCTCTCGACGATCTGTACAAGCTGCTGGATGCACAGTAGGTTGTAGCCGGAGGCGCTGACTCCGGTTTGTTGAGACGAGGAGGTGCCGAGTCTGGATCTGTGTAGGCTGGGTTGTAAGCATGTACGCGTCCTTTCAATGTGCAGTGCGTGCATCCGGCATCAAGCTCTAAATAAAATAGGACTTTAACCACAGGTTTGCTGCGGATTGCGTTGTTCGTAATCCCCGACGCATCCGCCTTCACTTGAGAACATCCTCCCCCTGCCAGCCGCTCTACATGAGCGTTGCGGCACGGCTGAGAAACCCCTGAAGTGTGCTGACCCCGGCACCGGAAAAACAACGGAGGGAGTATGGCGAAGCATGTCCAAATCCAGCGAACTCTGTTCGTTCCGGCCTAAAAACATCCCGAACAGCGTGTGCTCTTCGTGTTCTCCTTCACGCAGGAGACCGAATGCTTCCTGCGGGCGCTGGAGAATGCGTTCCACATTTTTGATGTTCCATCCATAATCTCCTTACCTGTTGATCCGTAGTTTGCACTCATTTCCTCCTTTCGAAATGAGCACAGATTATCGGCTAACGAATCGGAATTGTCGTTGGCTGATAAATGTAGTTGTCGCTGGCCACCCAAATACATTCATTAGAGAGCTCCACTTTGTTCCGTGAGTTGCTTCTTCAAAGTGAGGAGGCTGGCGAATGCCTGTAGAGCGTTGAAGCGAAGCGGAAACATAATTTGTGAAGCAAATAATGACCGACGGGAATGCTTCACCGGAAACGCTATGGCGGGACAAGATGGTTGGAAGAGCAGGTGGAGATTGATTGCGATTTGCGCTCAATCACCTGTCGGTACGGGGTTCCAGCGGTTGGAAGAGCAGGCGATCCTATCTGCGGTACGGCTTCCAAGGTTTGGAAGAGAACCATTTTAGAAATGAGTGGGCCCGGGCTGCTGGTAGTAGCTTCGGGCCTTTTTGTTTAAGCCTCTTCCGCAGAATAAGTGGTACAGCTCGAATCAGAATGAGGTCAATCCCCACAAGAACAGTGCGTTCTAGAGTGAAAACCGGGTTTTCTTTTCTCGATACGAGATTTTTCCTGCGTTTTCACGCCCGATCAAAAGCCTCTTTCCATTGGCTTGCGATGCCTCGGACAATATGACCAACGAATTAATAGAATCTACGAATCTTTAATGAAGGGGAACAGGAGCTGTTCATTCGTAGATTTTATTCATTCGCTGGCATCCCGCTTTTAAAATTGGTTTGCCGTTGTCGATCCAGTGGCTCTTCCAATACGGGATAAGTTAATTCCGGATCAACCGTTAAACCCGCTAATCACCCACTGATTCAGCGGACGACCCTTGTTTAATAGAACCGTGTGCGGGCTGTTGGGTATTATTTTCATTTAAAGCGGGCAATTTTAAGGTTTAGACGGAGTAACCCTTTATATGTCGCTGTTGCGTGTCGAATGGCGGATTGTTTGGGGAAATTAATAAAGGGCCGTAAGAAAATGAAAAATAAACAATGGATGTCTGTATTGCTGGGTTTAACGCTGGGTGGTTTTAATTTTGCTGCGGAAGCGCAGACACGGCCCAATATTATTTTCCTGATGACGGATGACCAATCGATCCATTCGATGGGTTGCTACGGGAACGGGGATGTTCAGACCCCGAATTTGGATCGGCTTGCTACGGATGGAATGATTTTTGATCGCCACTATGCGACCACGGCGATCTGCATGGGCAGCCGGGCGACGGTGATGACGGGTCTGCTCGAATATCGGAGCGGCACCAACTTTATGCATGGTCATATGCAGAAAAGCACGTGGCAGAAATCGTATCCGGTATTGCTTCGTCAGGCGGGGTATCGCACCGCGTTTGCCGGTAAGTTTGGTTTTGATATTCAGGAGGTGCCGGGAACTAAAACACTGCCGGTTCCCTCGCACGATTTTGATGTTTGGAAAGGCGGTGAAGGCCAGACGTCTTATTCGACAAAAAAGAATGAGTCGATGAAGGAATATGCGGATGAATATCCGCATTGCACGCTTTCGTATGGCGCTTTCGGCCGCGACTTCATTAAAGAGTCAGCTCAGACGGGCCAACCCTTTTGTCTCTCGATCAGCTTTAAAGCGCCGCATCTTCCACGCAATGCGGATAACCGGTTCAACAAGCTTTACAAAGACAAGATCTTCACGAAGCCGGACAACTTCGGCCGTGAAAACGGCCTGCATTTTGCGAAGCAGAGCCATAAGACCCGCGGGTATAACGCGTTTGAGGATCGTGACTACGACAAAGATTACAATCGGGTGATCGCGCAGTATTATCGTCAGGTTTATGGCGTGGATGTTGCCGTGGGGATGATCCGCGATGCCTTGAAAGAGGCGGGCATAGATCAGAATACCGTCATTCTTTACACCTCCGACAACGGTTATTTCTGCGGCGCGCATGGGTTCGGATTAAAGGCGCTGCCGTATGAAGAGGCCTCGCGTGTTCCCATGATCATCTATGACCCGCGTCATTCAAACAGCGGCAAGGGGCTGCGGTCAGCAACGCTGACCGGAAATGTGGATATTGCACCGACCCTGTTGGACCTCGCAGGCTGTTCGATTCCTGAAGGCCTGGATGGTCGCTCCATGCTCTCCGTGTATGAGAAACCGACCGCCACGATCCACGAATCATTGCCGTTGATCAATGTCTGGGGCGTCAGCGCATCGCACGCCCTGACCGTGGTGACGAAGGATCATAAATACATCAACTGGAGCTATGCCGGTGAAAACTACGAGGTGACCGAAGAGTTGTATGACCTCAACCGGGATTCATTGGAGCTGGTGAATATGGCGCAGCATCCCGAAGCCAAAGAAACGCTCAAAAAAATGCAGAAGCTCTATGACGGGCACGTGGCGCATTGGGGTCAGCAGGCCGTGGACTACAACTCATATCAGCAGTTCGGGATGCTCTTCGACCGCACAAAAACGTGGGCCGAAAAAGAGCCATTTGTCGTTGAACTGGATAGGGCAAGTCATCAATCGGTCAAATGACGTTCGCCGTTCTTGAAATAACAAAACACATCCTTTTTTAAGAGGGAGCCTTAAATTATGACCATAATGAAAAAATATTTGCCGGGCCGATTGGTGAATGCTCTGCTCGGTGCAGCGGGACTTTTCCAGATCGCGACTGCTTCCGTGGACGCCGCTTCGCGTCCGAATTTGATTGTTATCCTGACAGACGATCAGGGCTACGGCGACCTGGCTTGCCATGGGAATCCAGTGCTGAAGACGCCTCATTTGGACCGGCTGCACTCTCAGAGCATTCGCTTGACGGATTTTCACTCGGCACCGGTTTGCACCCCCTCGCGGGGACAGCTGATGACGGGGCGCGATGCGATGCACAACGGCGCATGGTCCTGGGCCTTCGGGCATGAGATGATCCATGCGGGAAACAAAACCATGGCGACTGTGTTCAAGGAGAACGGCTATGCCACGGGACATTTCGGAAAGTGGCACCTTGGGGATAACTATCCGTATCGTCCCGGAGATAAGGGCTTTGATGAAAGTGTCTCACTCGGTGGCGGTTCCGCCAGCCAGAGTCCCGATTACTGGCAGAATGATAACATGGATGATTTTTACCGTCATGAGGATGGTACCTATCATCAGCACAAAGGGTACTGTACCGACGTCTGGTTTGACCGGTCGATGGATTTCATGAAGCGCAGTCGGGCTAAAGATAAACCGTTCTTTATCTATCTTCCGACCAATGCGGCCCATGTTCCCTATCTGGTTGAAAAAAAATATTCTGACCTCTATCGGGATACCGGTATCGGAAACTACTACGGCATGATCGCGAATATTGATGATAATGTCGGTCGTCTGAATCAATATCTGCAAGAGAGTGGATTGGCTGAAAACACGATCGTTATTTTTATGTCTGATAACGGAGGAAACACCGGAACCAAAATTCATAGTGCCGGCATGCAGGGAAAGAAGAAGACCTACTATGAGGGAGGGCACCGTGTTCCGTGTTTTATTCGCTGGCCCAATGGAGATCTTGGCCAGGCGCGCGATATCAATGAAACGACTCAAATGCAGGATCTCTTGCCGACACTGATCGAGCTCTGTAATTTAAAAACGGATGCCCAAACGCAGGAATCCTTCGATGGCGTCAGCCTGGCCGGTTTAATCAAAGAAAACGACGCCTTGGCGGACCGAAAACTGGTTGTACAGTGGTCGTCCAAGGATTTCCCCCAATATGGTGATGCTGCCGTGCTTTGGAATAAATGGCGCTTGGTGCATGACAAGGAACTTTACAATGTTGCGGAAGATTCCGCTCAGCAGAATGATGTGGCTTCACAGTATCCGGAGATTGTTCAGCTCTTGAAGGCGCATTATGCCGCGTGGTGGGAGACGGTGCAGCCGGTTGTTTCCATCTATGCACGGGCGAGCATCGGCGGGGCCGAAAATCCGGTGAATCTAACCTGTTTCGAATGGACCAAGAAACAGGGCGGGGGCAATGTGACGGTTCAAAGCACCTTAATGAAGGGGAAGACGGTAAATGGGAGCTGGATGCTGAATGCCGAGCAAGCGGGCCGCTACCGGATCGAGTTGCGTCGATACCCCCGGGAAGCGAATTTTGCGATGAGCGGTGCGTATCCGAAAACGAAACGAGAACTCACTGTTTTTAACGAGTGCAAGGCACTGCCAGTGAGTCGGGCACGTCTCACGATTGGCGATTTTGATGAGACGATTACGGTGGGGCCAGCCGACACTGTCGCGGTCTTTGAAGTGACGCTTCCACTGGGCGGAACCGAAATGAAAACCTGGCTCTTGGATCAGCAAGGGAAAGAACTCTGCGGTGCTTACTATGCTTACGTGGAAAAACAGTAAGTAGTGAAAGCCGGCTTTCGTAAAAAATCAGGAACTGAAACTATGATATGGATGAAAAAATATTATCTGGGCCTATTGGCCACCGTTGCCGTTACGATAGCTTATGGTCAACCCTCGGCTCAAACCATCCGTCTTGACGCTTCTGGAAACAGTGCTGATAAACTAAAGGCCGCTCTGGCAGAAGCCAACGGGTTGATTCAAAAAGGGCCTGTTGAAATCCTCCTGTCCGGCGGGACATATTATCTGGATTCCACGCTGGTTTTTGATGAAGCAAATTCCGGGACTGCGCAACATGCCTTGACGATCAAAGCGGCTGAGGGAGAAAAAGTAATCCTTAGCGGGGGGCGAGCATTAAGCCTGACATGGAAAAAACAGGCCGACGGGCTTTACTCCGCAACCGTTCCCGCCGGCCTGGAGATCGATCAGCTTTATGTGAATGGTCAACTGCAGGTGCTGGCGCGCTATCCAAATTTTGACGCCTCTGCTCAATACTTTAACGGGGCTGCCCCCGTGGTGAGTTCTACCGAGAAAATAAAAACATGGGAAAATCCGGCAGGGGCGTATCTTCATTGTTTGCACGCTAAAGGATGGGGGAGTTTTCACTATCAGGTCACCGGGAAGAGTTCTGCGAGTGAATTGGCATTGGAAGGCGGATGGCAGCACAACCGCCTGGAAGGAATGAACAAAAAAACGCAGTTCATCGAGGGTGTACGAGAAGAGCTGGACGCGGTTAATGAATGGTTTATCGACCGGAAGACCCAGACCCTTTTCTACTACCCGGCGGCTGGTCTAGACTTGGCGAATGCTTTGGTTGAAGTTCCGGTGCTGAAGCACATCATCGAAATCAAAGGAACCGAACAGAACCCCGCGAGAAACCTTCGGTTTGAAAACCTTGAATTCAGGCACGCGCTGCGGACCTTCATGGATACCAAAGACCTGCTGCTGCGGAGCGACTGGGCCATCTATAGAGGCGGGGCCGTTTTTATCAATGGCGGAGAAAACATTACCTTCAGCAGAACCGATGTGAGTTTTGTCGGAGGGAACGCGTTCTTTATCAATAATTACAATCGAAACATTACGATTGAGCACTCGCACATCCAGGATGTCGGGGCCAACGGGGTCTGCTTCGTTGGAAATATGGATGCCGTCCGATCTCCACTGATTGAGTATCACACAACGCAGGACTTGGATGGAATGGATCTGGAAAAAGGGCCCAAGTCGAACGACTATCCGGCCGACTGCACCGTTCTCGGCAATATCATTGAACGGACGGGGCTCATTGAAAAACAATCCGCCGGCGTGAATATTTCCATGTCGATGGATATCACGGTGAGCCACAATTCGATTTATGATCTGCCCCGTGCCGGAATCAATATCTGTGATGGAACATGGGGCGGCCACCTCATCGAGTTCAACGATGTCTTTAATACCGTCAATGAAAGCCGGGATCATGGTGCGTTCAATTCCTGGGGCCGTGACCGTTTCTGGAATCCATCGGAACGCCTGACCGGAGAGTGGGTGGACCAATATCCGGATATGCCGTTTTGGGATGCCGTCAAAACCGTGACGCTGCGGAACAACCGCATGCGCTGCGACCACGGGTGGGATATTGACCTGGATGATGGTTCGGGCAATTACGATATCTATAACAACCTGTGCCTGAGCGGCGGTATAAAAATAAGAGAGGGATACCGCAGGCGGGTGTACAACAATGTGACGATTAACAATAACTTCCGGGCAAACATTTTTTTCCCCAACAACACGACCGATATTTATGAGCGGAATATTGTAACCACCCAATATCAATCCGACCAGCTCGCGGAGTCAGGTTGCAAAGCCGATTATAACTTTCTGTATGATCTGGAATCGGAAGGGCCAGCAACCACGTTGCAGCTTTTCAGCGGGCAGGATACCCATTCCTTGCAGGGAAATCCTCTCTTTGTGAATCCCGCGAAAGGCGACTTTTCTGTGAAAGAAAACTCTCCCGCGCTGAAGGTTGGGTTTAAGAATTTCCCGATGGATCAATTCGGTGTTTTGGATGCGAGACTGAAATCGATTGTGAAAACTCCTGTGATTCCGGAAGTTAATCTTGGAACGGCTCAGGAAGAAAAAAAATGGATATGGAAAGGCATTGTCTTCAAAAACATGAACAATGAAGGCGATCTGTCGTCGGTAGGATTTCATAAAAAACGGGGCGCCCATGTGAAGAGTATCCAAAAAGATTCTCCCTACAAAGATTCGGGATTGGTCAAAAACGACCTGATCTTAAAGGTGGAAGGCCAAACGATCCGGAACGCAAATCACTTTTTTAAGATCATCAAGTCAGATCCTTCCAAGAAGGAATGGACCGCCGAAATCTGGCGAAAGCAGGAAATGGCAACTCAAAAGCTGAACTTTCAATAAATATGATTCTGCATCGGGATGTGTGTTCTTCAACTAATTGTAAATGACGCAGAATAGAAGGCGGAGATGATGAAAATAAATGCATGCTCAATGATTGTTTTGGTTTGTGTAACGGCAGCAACCGCTATGGCTGAAACACCAACCATTGAGCAATGTAAGGAAAACATCGATGCAATGATCGATCGAATGAACGAGGATGCGACGCTAGGTCCCTGCCGCCCGAATTGGGTCAGTCTGAAGAAGCAGAATGCGGAGCCGGAATGGTTTTTGGATGGAAAAATCGGCATCTATTTTACCTGGGGTCTTTTCACGGTTCCAGCGTATGGAAGTGAATGGTATGCCCGATGGATGCATCTGAAGCCCGGCGAAGACCGGCTCAGCTTTTATGATCATCATCGTGAGACCTGGGGGGAACCGGATGAGTTCGGCTACCATGAGTTTGCTCCGATGTTTAAGCCCACAAAGTTTGATCCTGAAGATTGGGCGAAGCTGTTTGTGGCGGCAGGCGCCCGCTGGGCCGGCCCGTTGTGCGAACATCATGATGGCTATGCCATGTGGGACTCGGAACTGACGCCGTGGAATGCAATGGACGCCGGTCCGGGACGGGATCTCGTGGGAGAACTGGAAAAAGCGATCAAAGGCGAAGGACTGAAATTCGTTACGACTTTCCATCATGAGCGGACTCAAAGTTGGTTTCCCCGGGTAGAGGGCTGGCCGACTACGTCCGATGATCCGGTGCTGCAGTTCATGTATATGAACATTCCTGAATACCAGTTTAACAAAATTTATCAGGCCAAAATCGGCGAAGTAATTTATAAATATCAACCGGACATGATCTGGTTCGATGGTCGCGTATCCGATGTTCCCGAACCGCATCACCTCAACTTTCTGGCCTGCTATTTCAATCAGGCGCATGAGTGGGGTAAAGAGGTCATGGTGACCACCAAGAAGCTGGAGTATCCGCAGGAAGTTTCTGTCATGGATTTTGAAAAGGGCCGCACTGCAGAGCTGACGGCTTATCCATGGCTCAGCGATGACACCATCTCGACCCGCAGCTGGAGTTATCTGGACAGCGACTTCTATCTGAAACCGGTCAAAGTGGTATTGAACGACTTTATCGATACCGTCTCCAAGAACGGTCACTTGCTGCTTAACGTATCGCCCCGATCCGATGGCATTATTCCGGACGATCAACGGCAGATTCTGCTGACCATCGGCGATTGGCTGAAGCGCAACGGAGAAGCCATCTATTCCACCCGCCCATGGCTGGAATACGGCGAAGGCCCGGCAAAAATGAAGCAGGGCGGCAGCCATCTGAAAAAGTTTATGGCGTATACCGAGAAGGATATTCGCTACACCGGCAGCAAAGACGGGGAAGAGCTCTATGTCACGGTGATGGGAACTCCGTCAGGAACGGTTGAGCCGGCCATTCTTCAGGTTAATGATGCCAGCGGAGGCCAAGTGGAATTGTTGAGCCCGAAGCAGAACCTGACGTTTGAAGTAAAAGACAAGGCCTTGGTGATTCACGTTCCGGACAACCTTCCGGAAGATCATGCTTACGCTTTCAAACTTACAGGATTTGACGTGGGACTGACGCCGAAAGCTCAGCAGAGACGGAATGAGGCAATAGAGGCTGTGGACATTAAGAACATCCGCTTCCGCAAGCTGCATCCCAACGACATCCATTTCGGACAATGCAAAGAGAATAGGTTGAATCAATGAGAAAACTAAAAACCCCGGTACTATTAATCCTTATGCTCGGCCTGAGTGTTGCGGCATTCGGCAAGACCGCGAGTCAGCCCAATATCATCTATATCATGCTCGACGAGTGGGGCTATTACGAATCGTCCGGTATGGGGCATCCTATTTTTGACACGCCGAATATCGACCGGTTTGCTGACGAGGGAATGCGATTTACTCAGCTTATGGCGGGAGCGAGCGTCTGCGCGCCGACCCGCGGGTCGTTGATGACCGGCCAGCATACCGGACATTGCAGTATCCGTAGCAATGGGGGCTATATCCTTCGACCGGAGGATATCACCATCGCGAAAATATTGCAGGATGCCGGTTATGCAACCGGTGGTTTCGGGAAATGGGGCTGTGGTGATGTCGGGACGACCGGCGTGCCGGAAAAACACGGCTTTGATGTGTTTTACGGGTATTACAACCAGAAACATGCACACACCTTTTATCCACGATACCTGATCCGAAACAGTGAAAAGATTCCGCTCAAAGGAAATACAGGAGACTACCATTCCGGCGAGACATTCTCCCATGAACTGATATATCAGGAATCTCTTAAATTCATTCGCGAGAACAAGGATCGCCCGTTTTTTGCCTACCTGCCATTCACGCCGCCGCACGGTCATTGGATGATGCCGCAGGATGATCCCGCATGGATCAAATACAAGGATAAGAAATGGGATGCGGGCATGGCGAAAAAGGATACCGATGCCCGGATGTATGCCGCCATGATGGAAATGATAGATCGGGAGATCGGGGAAATCCTGAACCTGCTTCGGGAGCTTGAAATCGACGACAACACCATCGTCTTCCTCTGCGGCGACAATGGCGGGGCATACTATTTTCCCACCGAGAAGTATCCCCATGGGTTTTTCGCCCCGAACAAAGATCCCAGGACAGGAGTCGAATTTCGAGGCAATAAAGGTGAGTTCTACGAAGGCGGCCTGAGAATCCCATTTCTCGCAAGGTGGCCCGGAAAGATTAAAGCCGGTTCGACATCCGACCATTTAGGATACTTCCCGGATGTCATGCCTACGTTGGCTGATTTGGTGGGTATCCCGACCCCTGAACGTTCGGATGGGATTTCCTTTTTGCCGACTTTGCTCGGAAAGAAGGGACAGCAAGACCATCGCTACCTCTATTGGGAAGATCCTCGTAAGAAAATGTCAGCGGTTCGCATAAACGAGTGGAAGGCCGTGAAGCCAAAGGGGGCAGATCAATATGAGCTGTATAACCTCAACGACGATATCCAGGAGCATAACAACCTTTCAGAAAAGCACCCTGAGATTATGGAAAAGGTGATGCGCTATGCAGAAGAGGCACACGCACCCTTTCTTAGCGGAGAAGTACTGGATGCGTCGCTCGGATTTCAAGGATATGAATTTGATTGAGAAATCAGATGATCAGGCAACACATCTGAATAGAAAGATTACAGGTCAGTTAAAATAATTTGCCAGCCCGTTGGGGGGGTGTCGGTTTTGAGAGGGAGACGCTAATGATGATGAATAGATTATGGGCACCTTGTTTGGCTTTTCTGTATTCAGCCCTGTCGGCCTTGGCTGCTGATAGGCCCAATATCCTATTTGTGATGTCCGACGATCATACTTCGCAGGCGATTGGCGCGTATGGCGGTCGGCTGGCTTCTCTCAACCCGACTCCAACCATCGATGCGCTGGCGACGGAGGGCATGGTGATGGAGAACGCGTTTTGCCAGAATGCGATTTGCACGCCGAGCCGTTCCTCGATTATGACCGGGCAGGGCAATGCCGTGAATGGATGCATTGTCCTAGGGCTCGACCTGCCTCCGGATCGTCAGTATCTGGCGATTGAAATGAAAAAGGCGGGGTATCAGACGGCTGTGGTCGGCAAATGGCATTTAAAGAGCCGCCCGGAGGCCTTTGACTATTACAAGACCCTGATTAAGCAGGGGGATTATTTTGATCCGACGTTTGAGGTTCCGGATTCTGAAGGCGGTAAGGTGCAGATGTCCGGGCACTCGACCGATTGTATAACCGAGTCGGCCTTGGATTGGTTTGAAAAGAAACGCGACAAGACCAAACCGTTCTTTTTCGCGTTGCAATATAAGGCACCCCATTCCAAGTTCCTGTATGCGCCGCGCTATGAGAACTATCTCGCTGACGTGACGATTCCCGAGCCGGAGAACATGCGGGATCGAAAAAATCACGGCTCCATTGCCACGCGCGGCAATAACGGGGAACTGATCAAGGTGATTGGGGGCTCGGTGGGCCGCCGCAATAAGTTTTTTAACAACGTCAAACCGAACAGTCGTTACGAGTGGGCCAATGGGTTCGACCAGACGCAGAGCGATGCCGACATCTTGAGTGATGGCTACCAAGCCTATCTGAAATCATATCTGCGTTGCGTGAAGGGGGTCGATGACAACCTGAAACGGGTGATCGAGTACCTGAAGGCGGAAGGTCTCTATGAGAATACCGTGATCATGTATACGGGCGATCAAGGCTTCTACCTCGGCGAGCATGATTATGTCGATAAACGCTGGCCCTACGAGGAGTCGATGCGCATGCCGTTCATCGTTCGCTATCCCGGCGGTGTAAAGGTCGGGCGGTCCGATGCAATCGTTGAAAACATTGACTATGCCCCGACCATGCTGGATTTCGCCGGAGTTGAAACGCCGGACTACATGCAAGGCAAGAGCTTCAAATCCATTTTGGAAACGGGGAACGAACCCGAAGGTTGGAAGCAGTCGGCGTATTATCATTTCTGGATGCACATGTCTGATTTGAGGATTCCGGGGAATATCGGGATCCGCACCAAACGCTATAAGCTGATCCAGTTCTACGGTTGCCGAAGCGATCAAAGCCAGCCGGATTCGCCCCCGGCCTGGGAACTTTACGATCTGAAGCTCGACCCCGCCGAAGACAACAACGTCTACGACAACCCGGAATACGCGTCGGTGATTGCCGATCTGAAGACGCAACTGAAAGCCCGACGCGCTGAACTCGGTGAAGATGATCCAAAGTTTGCCTGCAATCAGGTCATCAACGAATTCTGGGAGTACGGCCCTGAAGAGCGCGCCCGCGCCATCGAGATCGCCGATGGATATGCCCTGAAGAAAAAGGTGAAATTTGAGAAGAGCCAGGGAAAGAAGAGAAAGAAAAAATGAAAACGCTGAATAAAAAACAGAGGGTTCAACGATCTGTATGGATCGTCCTGGTTGCATCCATGTCCGGAACAGTTTTTGGGGCAAAGTATGACAAGTCACCTGTGCCCGATCCCGGCAGCGCACCTTTGGTTGATGCCTTCAACCCGGAGGCCGCGAAGAGACTGCTCGACCAGGGCATTCGCGAGGTGGTATTCATCAAGCGGCATACTTTTGAGTCGAACCACTATTATACGGAATACCTCAATAGCAAATGGCTGCCGGGCGGCAACCTCTGCGTGCTGAATCTGGAAACCGGCAATGTGCGCGAGGTGGCCCCCGAATTGAACGGCGGGGTGTTTTATCGGTTTGATGTCTCCTTTGACGCGAAGAAAATAGTTTTCGACTATAAAAAGAGCAAAGAGGCCGGATACAAGATCTACGAGATCAACGTGGACGGATCCGGCCTGCGCCAGCTGACCTTCGGCGGCGACGAAGAGGCGGGGCTCTCTTCAAAATATTCAACAAAAAGTCACAGTCGGTTTGATGATTTGCATCCATGCTATTTGCCGGATGGCGGCATTGTTTTTGTTTCCACCCGATGCCAGTACGGCATTCTGTGCGACAGTCCGGATAATTTTACCACCACGGTGCTGCACCGGATGGATGGCGACGGCTCCAATATCCGCAAGTTGAGTAATAGCGTCGTTAGTGAAGCCGCTCCCGTGATGCTCCCGGACGGGCGGATTCTCTATCATCGCTGGGAGTACAACGACAAAACGCAGTCTACTGCGAAATGCCTGTGGGCCATGCGCCCGGACGGCTCCGGTTCGGTGGAGGTGTATGGCAATATGGTGGATCGGGTGAGCGGCATTATTTATGGCCGTCCCATTCCCGAAACGGATCAGTTTGTGGCGCTGGCCTGTTCCCATTGCTGTCCCAACAATGCAGTGGGAACGGTGATCAAAATCGATCCCGGCAAAGGCATTCGAACCGAGCAGCCGCTCAGTTTTGTGACCAAGGATGTCGACGTCCCCTTGCATAATGGATTTAGTTTTTTGGTCGATGGCCAGTGGGTGCATGATGAGCGGACGGGACGTCCCGGACGCTTGTTCAAAGATCCTTATCCGATTTCAGAAGAGCTGTTCATGGTGGCTCAGAAGCCGAAGGGCTACGTATGGTGTCATCCCAATGCCTATGATCTCTGTCTGTTGGACGGGGAGGGAGCGAGTTCGCCGCTTTATCAGACGAAAGATATTTCCTGTTGGCATCCCATGGCGCTGGTGCCGCGTGAAAAGCCGCCCGTCCTAGGCTCGCCGATGGATGAGGCGCTGGCGGCGGCGGGGAAAGCGCATTGCATGGTGACGGATGTGTACATCGGATTGGATGGCGTGGAGCGCGGAACCATCAAATATCTGCGCGTTCTCGAACAGGTTCCCCGTCCGTGGTCGGCGTATGCCCCTTGGGGAAACAACGGCGCCTATGGACATAGCGCCCTCGGGATGAACTCGATGGGGTTGAAAGCGCAGTATGGAGTGGTTCCGGTCGAAGAAGACGGATCCGCCTTTTTTGAGGTTCCTGCAGGACGCAATATCTATTTCCAGGCGCTCGACGAAAATTATCTGATGGTGCAAACGGAGCGCTCCTACATCAACTATATTCCGGGCGAGACGCGCAGCTGTTTGGGATGCCATGAAACCCCGGATGTGACTCCTGCGTCTGTCAGCGGCTTCGCCTCGCCCTTGGCATTGCGTCGCGCCCCCTCAATACCCCAGGCCCAGGCCGGGGAGGAATCGGCGCAAAAGGTGATCGATTTCATGAGGCAGGTGCAACCGGTTCTGGATGCGCACTGCATCCGCTGTCACGGAGAATCCAAGCCGTCGGCCGGACTGGATCTGACCTCGAGACCCACCAAATTGTTTACCGCTTCGTATGAAAATCTGATGGGGGATTACGATCAGGCTGGCGTTCCGCATGTTGGAGAGCGACGTAGCGCGAGTGAACTGTATAAGCCCAACCATGTTAAAGCTATCGGGGAGATGGTGGATGGCCGTCTGTGTGTGAATCGGATTCCGGAGGATCGCAGCATCAGCTACAAGAAACCCTATTTTTCCGGGGTCCATACGGCTCCGCTGGTGATTGCCCTTAGCGGCGGAGACATTGTGCCGCGAGCCATTTCACAGGAGCGGATTGACCGGTTGGTTAAGGCGCATAAGGGAATCTCGTTAAGTCAGCGGGAGTGGATATCCGTCGTGAACTGGATCGACACCTTTGGGCAGTTCTATCCATCCTATTGGGGACTGAAAGATCTCTCTTTCCAAGGTCATGAATTCTTCCGCCCGGAAATCACGTTCGACGAAGCCCTCAGTCTGGAGATTCCGGAAAGATTGCTCGACCTCTATCAGAATCCGCCATCCAATCCGGAGAAGTCCAAAAAATCGAAGTCAAAGAAGAGCAGCTCCAAAAAAGGAAAAAAGAAATGAGAGTGCGGTAACTCGGCTCTTCCCGTTTCACTGTAAGGTGTAAAATTTCTGTCCAGTTGCAGGCGTGCCTTGGGGTAGCGGGTATTTTTTTGTCGATTATAAGCGGGCAATTTTGTGGGGCAGGCGGAGTAACTGAATAGTACCGCCAAGTCTTCTGTTGCTCGCAGTTTGAATGGCGAAGGGGAGTTCCGTTTTTACGGGGCATGCTTGGATACTGTGGAATTTTTCGAAGGGGGATGGGGATGTGGTTTAAAGAGAACAGAAAAAGAGTTTTGATCGGGTTGATGGCATGTCTGCTGGCCGGAGGCTTGCAGGCCGCTGACAGGCCGAACGTTGTCATTATCATGCTGGACGATTTGGGGGCGGAGACGCTCGGTTGTTACGGAAATACCGGTTATTCAACCCCGAACATTGATCGTCTGGCAGCTGGCGGGGCCCGTTTTGAGAATGCATACGGCACGCCGTCCTGTTCGCCGAGCCGGGCGATGATTCTCTCGGGGCTCTATACAAACCGCAGTGGTATTAAGGAGCGCCTGGGGACCGGGACGTCCAACTGCTTACCCGCGCATCTTCCAACCTTTGCGGACTTATTAAAGAACCATGGTTACCGAACGGGCATTGCCGGTAAGTGGCATCTGGGCGACTTTGATTTCTATCCGGACCACCCGGCGGCGCATGGCTTTGACGACTATCGCATGTTTGCTAAACACTATGAATTTTTCGCGTATAACAGCTATGTGAACCCCGGGATTTGGGAAAATGGCGAAGTGACGGTTTACAAGGGGGCCTATGGTCCGGATATGTACTGCGACTTTATTGTGGATTTCATTGAACGAAACAAAGAACAGCCGTTCCTCGCTTATTTGCCGATGACGCTGGTGCACAAACCGTTTCATAAGCCGAAGCTGCTGGACGGGAAGATTAAACATTTTCTGCTGGATGATGCGCCCGCTGTGGATCAGACATTTGGGTTGATGCTCTCGTATGCGGATCATCTGGTGGGTCGTATTCTGGACAAACTGGACGAGCTGAATTTATCGGACAATACGTTGGTGATTTTCACCGGGGATAACGGTACGCCCCATGCAATCACCAGCCATTTAGGCGATCTGCGGGTCGCGGGCGGTAAGCTGAGTCTGATTGAGTCGGGCTACCGCGTGCCCTATATCGCCCGCTGGCCTGGAAAGATTCCGGTTGGTCAACGGGAGGCTTTCTTTACCCACGCCGACCTCCTGCCTTCGCTCGCAGGCCTGACGGGTGCGCCGATGACGTTTGACGTGAGTGGCATGGATTTGTCCCACAACTTTTTTAATACGCAGGGAGTGGATCGCGAGTATGTCTATTTGGCCTGGGAGGGGGGGCAATACATGGTGCGTGATAAACGGTTCCGCCTGCATGAAGATGGTCGGTTTTATGATATCCCCATCACGAGTACCGCCGAGCGGTATAGTGAGAAAAGCTGCAGTATTGATGAATATCCTGAGGCGTATCAACGACTCCGCGAGGAGCTGGAAAAGAATAAGACGATTCAGCAGATCGACGATTCCTATTCGATCATTCCGTTTGGCGAACATAAAAAGGTCCGGAAAGAGAATTTGAAAAAATCCGGTATACAAGGGGGGCGCGGCCCAAGGAAATAAGCGTGGTTATCGTGAATGTGTTGAAGCAGGGTCTATTGTATAGCGTTTTCTTTGTTGCCACTTCGTTGCTGGCAACTTCCCGGGTTTGTGCATCGCAACCACCTGTGGTGAGCCCGCCTGTCCTGAGTATTGCCGAAGGGTCGAACCCAAACATTGTGTTGATTATGGCCGATGATCTGGGTGCCGAGTCGGTGGGTTGCTACGGCAGCACGGTTTTTTCGACGCCGAATCTGGATCGGATGGCCCGTCGGGGCGCGCGTTTCGAGAATGCCTATGGCACCCCTTCCTGTTCGCCGAGCCGGGCGATGATTATGACCGGACAGTATCTCAACCGCACAGGCTTTCTGGAACGTTTGAAAACGGGGGCGGGCACGGGGCTGCCTGCTCATGTGAAAACCTTTGGTCATTTCTTTCAGCAGAACGGGTATGAAACGGGTATCGCGGGAAAGTGGCATCTGGGGGATTTTGAAGATTTTCCGGACCATCCTGCCGCGAATGGGTTTGATACGTACTATATGTATGGAGGATACATCCGCGAGGAATCCTACGGGTATGGCCCGCCGATTTGGGAAAACGGCACGTTTACCGTCCTGGATAAGTCGGTGTACGGACCCGATCTGTATTGCGACAGCATCCTTACCTTTATCGAAGAAAACAGGGATCGTCCGTTTCTGGCCTATTATCCCATGACATTGGTGCATAAGCCGTTCATTGCGCCGCCGATGATCGACGATCAGATCAAACACTTTTTCCCAGAGAGCGCGTCCGCGGATGAGAAACATTATGCGTTAATGGTCTCCTATATGGATAGGCTCGTGGGGCGGGTTCTTGACAAGCTCGATGAGCTGGGGCTCGCCGAAAACACGCTGGTCATTTTCACGGCGGACAACGGAACGCCGAATGCCATTACCAGTCACATCGGGGATTTGGCCATTAAAGGTGGCAAGCTGGCCCTGATTGAATCCGGTTACCGAATTCCAATGATCGCCACGTGGCCGGGTACCATTCCGGTTGGTACGCGTGATTCGTTCATGACCCTTACGGATGTTTATCCAACGCTCGCCGGATTGACGGGGCACACGGTGGATCATGAGGTGGATGGGATGGATCTTTCACATACCTTTTTGGACCAGCCCGGAACGGATCGGGAGTACGTATACATGGCATGGGAAGGGGATCGGTATTTTGTCCGCGACAAACGCTTCCGGCTGCATCAGGACGGGCGGTTGTATGACATCCCCGTTTCGAGCAATGAGACCCGTTACAGTGAAAAGCACGCAACCAATCCGGAGCACGCGGACGCGCGCAAGAGGCTCGAGGGAAAACTGGCGGAGTTTAAGAAGATTAAGAAGTCGGACGACTCCTATACGCTGGCTATTTTGAAAACAAATAAGAAACTGAATACGGCAGAAGAGATGGGCAGATAGCCCGATGTTGCAGGTTCGTGTGATATTTTAGTAAATGTAAACAAAGGGAAAATGGATGAAACGTAAGCAGGGTATTGTATTTGGATTTCTCGTATCGCTGGCACTGGGAGCAGGTGCACTTGCCGATACCCGGCAACTGGTTGTTTCTACAGAAGGAAATGACAGCAACCCCGGTACAGTCGAAGAGCCGGTAAAGACGCTTTATCGCGCCCGCGATCTGGCCCGCGAGCTGCCCCGCAATCAGCCCATCAGTATTTTGGTTGCAGGTGGCGACTACTATCTCGATACGCCTCTGGTTTTTACGGCAACGGATTCGGGCACCCAGAAGGCTCCGGTTTTCTGGAAAGCAATGGACGGAGAAACCGTTCGCTTGGTCGGGGGAAAACCCCTGACATTAAAATGGGAAAAGCACGCCGGAAAAATATATAAAGCCACAGTTCCTGAAGGGATAAAAATTGAGCAGCTTTTCGTCAACCGGCACCGGCAGATAATGGCCCGTTATCCGAACTACGATCCGGAGTCCCTTTATTATTGCGGTTCGGGAGCAACAGATGAGCGGATGAAAAGTTGGAAGAACCCGGAAACGGCATATATCCATGCAATGCAAAAATCCAGCTGGGGAAGCGGACACGCAATCCTGAAACGAGATGAGCAAGGTGAACTGTATGAATACATGGTCAGCATCGATACCACGACTCGCGGGGATGATGCACGTTTGAATCAAGAAAAGCGTTTTGCCGAAAATGTTTTTGAAGAGCTGGATGACAGCAAAGAGTGGTTTCACGACACCCAAGCGAACCTTCTTTATTGGCAGCCGGAAGACGGGTGTGATCCGAATACGGCACGGGTTGAAGCGATTGGAAATCCCCACTTGATCCGGTTCGAAGGCGGTCAGGTCGCGCCGGTACAATTTATCACATTCAACGGATTTACGATTTCGGGTGCCGCGCCGACCTGGAAATGGACGCTCGATCATCTGCCCAATGGCGGCGATTTTGTGGTCCATCGGGGAGGAGCAATCACCTTCGAGGGCGCAGAGGATTGTACCGTTGAAAACTGCTCGTTCATTGAGTTGGGCGGGAATGCGGTCTTTATCAATGGCTACAACCGTCGTGTCTCCGTAATCGACTGCCTGATGCAGAATATCGGCGCGAATGGCGTTGCGCTCTGCGGAGCAGAAGAAACCATGCGGGGGGATCAGTTTTTCAAGGAACTCGACGAAACACTGCGGGATGGAAACTTTGTGCGGAAGCGCTGGGAAAAGCCGGAGGGTTGGTTTAAGCAGCCGGAAGATCTTACCCCGGGACCGAAAACAGAAAACTATCCGGCCGAGTGTCTGGTCAAAGGAAACCTGGTGACGGTGAGCGGGGAATATGAAAAGCAGTCCGCTGCCGTGTTGCTTTCGATGACTCGAAACAACACCATCAGCCATAACACCGTGCACAAGCTTCCCCGGGCGGCCATCTGCATGAATGACTGTTCCTGGTCCGGCAATGTGTTTGAATACAACGATCTTTACGACACCGTGCGGGAAACAGCCGATCACGGCCCCTTTAACTCCTGGGGTAAAGACCGCTACTGGATCTGGGCGGATCACTCCGGCGGACATGATAAAAATCCCCATGCAAAAGAGAACTGCCTGATCGATGCGATGGAAACAAACATCATTCGTCATAATCGGGTGTCCCATCCTCTGGATGCCCGCCATTCCCATGGCATTGATCTGGATGACGGTTCAACCAATTTCAGAATTTATAACAATCTGACGATCGGCTGCGGGATCAAAGTCAGGGAAGGATTTTACCGGACGGTTGAAAACAATGTGATGATTTGTGTCGGGCGCAGCGTGCCGACCAAGAACATCTCGTTCGATCAGAATGAAGATGTCTGGAGAAGAAACATTGTCGTGAATCTCAATGCACCCATGTTTATGACGGTGACAGAGCGAACCCATTTGCGGGAGAGCAAACAGATCGATTACAACTGCTTTTTCTATGACGGCGAGACTGCTCGAGCTTACAGTAAAGTACGAGAACCGGGCGTGAATGTGAATTCTATCGTTGCAGATCCGATGTTCGTGAATCCAGCGGAAGGCGACTATCGCGTAAAAGACGATTCTCCTGCCCTGAAGCTGGGATTCAAAAACTTCCCGATGAATGACTTCGGCGTCACCAGCCCCCGGCTGATACAGTTGCTGCCCAAACGGACCTTTCCGCAGCTTTCAGGAGGAACCCCGTTACCTAAATACAAAATCAAACGGAACAAAAAGGTGCACAAGTTTTTTGGGGGAACCATCCGGAACATGGCCACTGAAATTGAGATGTCGAATGTCGGGATCGGAGAGATTACCGGCGTTCTGGTGGTGAAAGCGCCCGAGAACTCCAGTCTCTATGAGGCCGGTTTCCGAAACGGCGATTTGATTATCAACCTGAATGAGAAAAAGGTTCATGATACCACGGATCTCTTTAAATATGCTGATTTGGGAGAAGGCGCGCCATTAAAGGTTCAAATCCATGACGACTCAGGATTGAGAATTTATACATTGGAACAATAAAGGAACGAACTATGAAGATGAGTTTAATAAGTATTATCGCGTTGAGTATTGGGCTAAGCGCATCAGCGGTTCAGCGCCCGAATGTGTTGATTATTTATACCGATGATCAGGGCTATGGCGACGTGAGCTATTTGAACCCGGACTCTAAGTTCCAGACGCCGAATATGGATCGTCTGGCGCACGAGGGAATCAACTTCAGCCACGGCCATTCAAGCAGCTCCGCCTGTACGCCGTCGCGCTACGCGCTGCTGACCGGGCGCTATTCCTGGCGCACAACCTTGAAGGTGGGCGTCGGTAATGTGGATGAGCCGTGCATGATCGAAGAGGGGCGTATGACGCTCGGTTCAATGCTTCAGGAAAAGGGGTACAATACGGCCTGTGTCGGCAAATGGCATCTGGGCATGGATCTGCCGGGCACAAAGGGGAAGCGCGACTGGTCGCAACCGATTATGGATGGTCCGTTGGATCACGGATTTGATTATTGGTACGGCCTACCCACATCGCCGAAATCGGTCTGTGCCTGGTTTGAAAATCGTGGGTTGGAGCCGGGCGCCGCCGAACCGACGCTCTGGACCTATCACAAAAAGAATCTGCCGAATATCGACAAGCGCTGGCGTATAATGAAACCGTATTACAAGAGCCTGGACGACCAACCCCCGGAAACCATTCAAAGCAAAAGCAAGGTTACTGAGGTGGCTCCGGACTGGAATGATGATGAATTGCTGACGCGCTATACCGACAAGGCGATTCAATGGCTTGGGGACAAAATAGCGGATGCCAAATCCGACAAGCCGTTCTTCCTCTATTTTGCACTGACCTCGCCGCATGAGCCGGTGGCTCCGCGGGCGGACTTCATCGGCAAGAGCGACTGCAGCGGCTACGGCGATTTTGTGCTGGAAACCGACTACCATATCGGTCGCCTGCTCGATTATCTGGATGAGGCCGGATTAACGGAGAATACCTTGGTGCTCTTCTCCAGCGACAATGGCCCGGAAAATCCGTGGAAAGAACGGATTAAAGAGCAGGGGCATTACAGCAGCGGTCCGTTGCGCGACGGCAAACGTTCCCATTACGAAGGCGGGCACCGCGTACCTTTTGCCGTTCGCTGGCCGGCCGGCATCAAACAGCCGGGCCGTGTTTGGGACAAGCCGGTCAGCCAGTCGGATATGTTGGCCACCCTCGCGGAAATCGTCGGAGCTAAGATCCCGGAGGATTCCGGTGAAGACAGCCAGAGCTTTGCCGATGTGTTCAGCAATCCGGCATCCGGATTCGAACGTCTTCCATTCATTGGAACCAACAACCGTAGCGGTCAGTTTTCGATTACTGAAGGCAAGTGGAAGCTCGTCCTGCCGAATGCTAAAAAAGGCGCAGAGCTGTATGACCTGACCGCCGACATCGGCGAGAAAAACAATCTTGTCAAACAGCATCCTGAGGTTGCGAAAAAGCTCGAAGCGAAGATGACCGACATCCTCTGCAATGGCCGTACAACGCCCGGTGTGCGACAGTCGAACGACACCGGCTGGTGGCCTGCCGTCACCTGGATGACGCCCGAAGAATACAAGGCAAAGCATCCGGAAGGTGAATTGGTCGGTGCTTCGAAGAAAGAGAAGCAAAACAAAGAAAAAAAGAGCGGAAAGAAAAGTAAAAAAAAGAGCTGATCAGAGCGGGGTTTCCATTCGAAACCGCACCATGAAAATACAATGAGGAAATCAATTCTGATGATGAAAGTAAATTTACTGATCGGTTGTCTGTTGCTCGCGCAACTGACTGGCTTTGCCAAAGAAACAGGCAAACCCAACGTGCTCTTTTTCATTACCGACGACGAAAGCTGGATTGAACGGAGTGCCTATGGCTGGTCGAATTTACCTACGCCTCATTTTGACCGGGTGGCACGCGATGGTGTGTTATTTATGAACGCCTATGCCTCGGCACCTTCGTGCGCACCGTCGCGGGCTGCAATTTTGACGGGCCGGAATTTCTGGGAGTTGGAGCAGGGGGCTTTTATTCAGGCCTGGCTGCCGAAAAAATTTCCGGTCTTCCCCGCGTTGTTGAAGCAGGCGGGCTATCACACAGGATTTACCCGCAAAAGCTGGGGGCCGGGAATGTATCCGCCGGAGGGCCATGGTCCGGATGTCGCGGGTCAGGTTTATGATGAAGCGTTGCTTGAATCGCCGCCGCCGGGAATCGATCCCAATGATTACGCCGAAAACTTCGAGCGTTTCCTGGCGGATCGGAAGCCGGGTCAGCCCTTCTTTTTCTGGGCCGGCGTGTATGAACCGCACCTGCCCTGGGGCGAGGGCAATCATGAACGGCTGGCGAATGAATTCGGTGTGCCTCTGGAGAACGTTCCGGTTCCGCCCATCGTAGAGGATTCGATGCGCAACCGTAAAAGGCGTGGCGATTTTCTGTATGAAATTTGCACGGCGGATCAGCAGTTGGGCCACATGCTGGATCGTTTGGAATCCCTTGGCGAACTCGAAAACACGCTGGTGGTCGTCACCTCGGATAATGGAAGCGTGATAGAGGATCTGGAGGCAGCGATCCCTCTTGACCGGGGCAAAACAACGCCTGATGATCTTGGGGTACACGAGCCGTTGGCTGTGATGTGGCCGGCCGGGATCAAGGCCGGCAGAAAAGTAACCGACTTTGTACGCCTGGCTGACTTCGCGCCCACCTTTCTTGAGCTGGCCGGGGTGGAAGTACCTGATTCCATGAGCGCCCGAAGCCTCCGGAATATTCTGACCTCGGAAGATTCGGGACGCATCGAGCCGGAGCGCAGTTTCATCATCACCGGGGTGGAGTGGCATGGGGAATTTGATCCGGCGAGTAAATCCGCGCGCACCATTTGCAATGATCGCTACGCCTACATTGTTTACTACGCCAATGTAGATGAGTCGGGTAATGCGTTATCCGATGAAAATGCCGTCAAGCCTGTCATCGAAAAGCTGTTTGATATGCAGGCGGACCCCTGGCAGATGAACAACCTGATCGACGATGAGCGTTATACCGAGGTGAAGCAGCGCCTTTTCGAACAATTGCAAGCCGAAGGCATGAGGACCAGTGATCCGCGTGCCACGGGGGAGATGTCGATTTTCCGTGAAACCCGTGATTTTGTGCAGCAACGAAAACGGAACGGATATAAATAGGAACCTTTATGAGCTTTAAAAAACACGCAAACTTTAAAATGATTAGCCGCATGAAATACATACTACTTGCCATATCAATACTCACCGCGTCCGTTGGCTGGGCTGCCGGTTTCGCTACGGATGGGAACGGCATACGCAATGCGATATCCGCTTCGATCAATGGCGAAGGCGTGCTGTATGTTTCTGAAATAGATGGAACCGTTTCCTGTCATACCACATCGGGTAAAACGCTTTGGCGCAATCCGACTGACAACCCGGCGGTCATGTTTGAAATTGAAGCAGCCGATCTCGATGGAGATGGGAATGATGACCTGCTGGCGGCTAGCGGTAACGGAAATATTTATTGCTGGGGACACGACGGTCAATTGCGCTGGACGTTTAACCCCGGGCGAAAGGTTCGCTTCTCGGAGGTCGCCGTCGTCAAGAACGGCGATACGGTTCAGATCTTTGCCGGTGGTAATGACTGTGTGCTCTATGAGCTGGATACGAGAGGGAACCTCGTGTCGGAAACCAAATACGCCGGCATCATCCGCAAGCTCGAAGCCGGAAATTTTGTCTATAAAGACCAACAGTCTCTATTGGTTATGGCTATGACCAGCGACAAGTGGTCCTGGTCTTTCCTCGGAATCATCGATCCTCGAAGCAAGGAGGTACTCGTTGAGGGGAACATAAAAAAAGGTGAGCTTCTCCAATTTAAAAGTCTCATGATTAATGAGCTAACTGTTGCCGATATTGATGGTGACGGGCTTGACGACTTCATGTTTGTGGGAACGGGAAAAGCGGATTCTGTGGCGTCTGCAGCCCGGGATGCTGCCGGACAGTTTGTTGTGATGAACGGGAAGATGAAGCCAATTGTTCAGTTTGGTTTTCCGAAGAAAGATAAGCAGCTATACGCCCATGGCTTTGCCGCATCTCTGCAACCGGTTCGCAACGAAATCGCCGTTAACTTTGGCACGGTGTTGTATGTACTCGGTCTGGATGGTCAGTTGATCGCACGCACCGGAAAGGCCTATGAGGGGTTTGCGTTCAACGGGCTGACAGTTGAGCCGGAGAGCAGGCAGCTTTTCGGTGACGGTCAGCTTGGGGGAGGCACGACCCTGCACGCGTTTGATTTAACACAGGATCATTGGTGGGAAGCACCGCAACAACTCCTGGGGCGATTGGCTGAGGTGGAGTCCAATCTGGATACGCTCTACCGCCAGTCGCTCAAATTCAAGCGCCCCGCTTATCAGAAGAAATCCGAAGAGCCGTGGGTGCTTGTCTCGGGGAGAGAGCCGAATGAAGCTGTGGCCAACCTAAAGGGCGAAGACTTGAAGTTTGTTACCATGAGCACATGGTCTGAGGACTTCGATCGCAGCAAGATCTCCAAGGTTGCGGGAGAAGGCGCCTTAAAGAAAGATCGCAGAAAACCCTACGATCTGAGTCAGGGCGAAATCATTGCGCGCGCCAGGAAAATGGAACAATCCGGCGTGCCGTTTACGCTGTGGGCCGGGCACGGAACGGATCCGTTCTATATGCAAGTCGAAACAATGATCGGTATTTTAGAGGCAGCTCCAACCACTTGCTATGGCTTCGTTTATGCGGAGATGGGAAATCCGGAGGATCCGCGCTCTCATTATTTCGTAAACCACTATATTCCGCAACTTGCCCCGGCCATGCGCAAGCAAGGCAGGGCAAAGCTGTTTTTCCGATTTAAAAATATTTTCTGGGCGGCCGGCGCTCATCTGCATCCATGGGATCAGCTGTTCTTTAGTAGGGACTATGCCGACCTCGTCGTGCCGACGACGGAAGATACGAATTCAAGCACTCAGGATATCAACCTGGCAGGCCGGGTCGGTATGTTCATGGGAGGGTATGTGGATCAGCATGCCTTGCGATTGGTTGAAGATAACGTTTGCTGTTGGCGCCCGGAATCCGCCTGTGGGCAGACGAGTATTTCGCCCTTCCTGCGTAGCGGTGTTTTGCGTGCAGCCTATGGTGCGCGTTACGGCATTATTTCCGGACTTAAGTTTCAGCAGGAGCCAGGAATTCAAATTCTGTATGCACTCATGAAATCGGGCGTCCTGCCTCAAGTGCAGCCGGAAGACATCTTGTCGGTTGGCTCTTGGCATTTGATGAAGGATATCGATGAACATCATGTCGAGATCAGTGAAGATGGTCACGACGTGATGCTCTACACCCCGGAAGATGATAATGCTGTGATCTCAGTCGGAGGCGTCGGCTGGTCCGGTGCCGGTCTTTCGGATCATGACTTATCGAAGGTTGCGTTGGGCGTGGACTACCGCTGGCTGAACTTTATACCGGAACTGCCAAACGGCATGGTGCCCATCGCGCCAATTGGGTATCAATCCGAGCTGAAGAAGCGGGGGACCCCGTTTAGCGTGAGTAGCACAAAAGAGGGTTTCATCAACGGGAAGAAAGTCCCCGCGAATCAATTCGGCACTTACATGCGTCAAATAGTGGAAGCCGGTGCGGCGAGAATGCCCATTGCGGTCAAAGGAGCGTCATGGAGTGCCATCCGCTTGGATGATCGTCATGTGCGTCTGATCCTGATTGACCCCGGCTATATCGACCCGCAAGAGCGGCAGGCCGTTATCTCTTTCCAGGGGCGTCAGCCTGTTTCGGCCATGGATATTTTAAGCACGGAGACCCTGGACGCATCCAGCCCCGTGCTAACGGTTACCGTTCCGGCGGGGTCGATGCGCTTCATCGACCTTGCGTATTAGCGTTTACCATCTGGATGTTGATGCCTCTGATTCGAACCCATCCGAATGAACGATAAGGCGATATAAAATGACGATGAATAAGACGGCAGCTTTTTGCACAATCTCGCTCGGTTTGGGGTTCCCGGCCTTTGCTGTGGAGCCCGTCGAAATTGATTTCTTCACGGATACCATCGGATCGGTGGACACGGTTGTAAATATTATCGACTATGGTGCGAACGGCTCGGACACCAATGAGGATTCGGTCGCGCTGCAGAACGCCATCGACGATATGACGGCCCTGTCGCACGGCGGTAAAATCATCGTTCCGGAAGGCACCTTTATTCTAGGTAGAATAACGATGCGGTCGAATGTCCATCTGGTGATCTCTACGAACGCGGTGATCAAGCCAATACAAACAACCGCCAAGGTTGTGATATTTGAATTTGGCACGAATGATCCGGAAATCCGGAACGTCAGTATCCGAGGTGACGGGGGCCGGTTTACGGTAGACTTCAGCGACAGGACGGCCGATACCAGCCACACCGCATTTATGGTGCAAAACGTGACTAACTTTATGATTGCGGGCGTGGATATCCCCGACAATTTTACCACGCACTCCGCGATCCGGTGTAATATGGCGACCTATCAGGGACAGTATTTCACGCCCAGAAACGGCGTCATTAAAAATATAAACAACACCTCTGCGCATGTCGGATACGGAACCGTGCAGATTGGCGCGGGAACACATATTCTGTTCAAAGATTTAGACGGCGACGGCGGGGTGACCCTTCGGGCTGAATCCGGAGCTACAGGTTTGGGGGTTCTCACGGGATCTATGTTTGATATTTACGGAAGAAATATTTCCGGTGGCGGTGGGAATGCGGTGGTCATGATATCCCCCCATGCCATGCAAAACGGCCATATTGATATCGACGGCGTGCTCGGTAGGAGTTCCGTGCATGCGGTCCGTATCGACAAGGGGGATACAAGAAACGGGACGTCACCCGGATGGTTTGCAGATACAAGCATCGTGAAAAATGTCCACGCCATATACGGAGTAACCGCACAACTAAAAGCCGGTCATGATCAATGGGTGCCATGCGAGCTGAAGTATCTGATTTCCTCGGAAAAGCTTCCAGATGGCAAAGCCCGTCTGGGGCCCGCTGCGGCGGCTATGAGGAATCTGGCCGAGGGTACCGGGGAAGGCTACTACAACGTTACGATTACCAATGTGACGCAGGAAGGATTTGTTTATCAAACCAAGACCGTGCAACACGAAGCGGATTCCATCAGCAAGAATCAGTGCCCCGCCCATATCTCGGTAACCGGCGTATCGGTCGATCCAACTAACGCAACGCTTTCGGTTTCAGAAACGATGCAGTTGCTCAAGCTCGCAACACCGAATAACGCCACGGATCCGACCGTAAGTTGGAGTTCGGATAATGATTCGATTGCCACCGTTAATTCAGACGGGCTGATTACGGCGCAAAGCAACGGCACCGCAGCCATTACAGCAACCACCACTGATAGCAGTCATATTGCAGTCTGCGCTGTTACGGTTGTTCCAGCGAATCCGGCATGGGACGCCTTCGTCTCCTCGTATGGATTGTCCGGTGTGAAAACAAACCATGCGGATGGAGACGGATTGAATGACTGGGGCGAATATGTCTTCGGCGGCAACCCGACCAACCCCTCCGATACGGGAATTAAACCTGCGTTCGGTGATTCAGCAGCGAGCAACGTTATCTTCTCCCTAGTCGGCGATAATCGCGTCACCGCTTACGTGCTGACCACTACCAATCTGCTCGCAGGAAACTGGGAAACCAGCACCACTGTGAATGTTTCAACGACGAATGGTGTGCTCAACAGCTACACCAATTCCATAGACACGACACCACCCCAGCTGTTCATCCAGCTGGAGGCGAAATAACCCGAATCGAATAGCGAGCCTTACTATGCTTGAATTAAAGAAGGATCTATCATGAAAAATCATATCGCAATAGTACTTGCTGTTTTGACGGCTGGCGCTGCCTGCGCACAGTTTGGTGTTGTCGATAACAGCAAATCTCCCCATGTCACTTTACGGAGTGTCAACATGGGCGACTGTCAATGGACCGACGGGTTCTGGGCCGATAAGTTTAAGCTCTGCGAAGAAACCATGGTTCCGTATATGGGAGAGATCCTTAAAGGCGATATCGGCCATGGGTATAACAACTTTAAAATTGCGGCAGGACTGAAAGAAGGAAAACATGGTGGATCCCCATGGCACGATGGCGACCTGTACAAGTGGATGGAAGCCTCCGTCTATGTCTATTCTATCAACAAGGATCCGCAAATAATCGAAGAGCTCGATGAGATCATCGCCGTGATCGCGCAAGCTCAGGAAGCAGATGGCTATTTGCATACCTTAAATCAACTGAACAACAACGAGCATTTTTCCAATATCGGCCACCACGAGATGTATAACTGCGGCCATTTGTTCACCACGGCGTGTATTCACCACCGCGCAACAGGGAAAACCAACTTTCTTGATATCGCAGTGAAGAATGCCGATTTGTTGTATAAAACATTTCAACCTCAGCCAAAGCACTTGGCTCGTTTCGGGTATAACCAAACCCAGATTTCAGGATTGGTCGAGCTGTACCGCACCACGAAAGACCCTCGCTATCTTGAACTCGCCGGTATTTTCATTGATACGCGCGGAAACAGAAAAAAGGACGGACTCGATGCAACCTCCGCCCGGAAAAGCGGCGACCATACCCAGGATCGAATCCCTTTCCGTAAAGAGTCGACTGCGGTCGGCCATGCGGTGCTGGCCATGTATCTCTATGCCGGAGCCGCCGATGTTTATGCGGAAACCGGAGAGGACGCGCTGCTAGGCGCATTGGATAAGATCTGGTCCGATGTCGTGGATCGAAAAATGTACATTACCGGCGGGGTCGGGCAGACGCATCACGGGGCGTCTGACCGGGTTGATGCGGTTCATGAGGCGTTCATTGGTGAATACATGATGCCGAATGCAACCGCCTACAGCGAAAGTTGCGCGAATGTCTGCAACGCCATGTTTAACTGGCGGATGCTGGGTCTCGAGGGAGAGTCCAAGTTTGCCGATGTCATTGAAAAGGTAATCTACAACAGTGGTATTTCCGGAATTAGTATTGATGGGAAGCATTATTTTTATGCGAACACGCTTCGGCGCACGTCGGATCAAAAACTGGGGAAAACAGACCACGCTGTTCGCCAGCCCTACCTCAAGTGCTTTTGCTGTCCGCCAAACGTCGTGCGAACGATTGCCAAGGTTTCCAACTGGGCCTACAGCCTTTCCGAAAACGGCGTGGCGGTAAACCTCTATGGAGGTAACCGGCTCTCCACCAAACTGCTGGACGGCTCAGCAATCGAACTGAGGCAGGAGTCCCGGTATCCCTGGGACGGTACGGTGAAAATCACCGTGGAATCCTGCAAGGATGCACCGCTTGGAATGATGCTTCGCATCCCGGAATGGGCGAAAGGTTCCTTGGTTCAAGTCAACGGAAAGGATGTTGGCGTCGAGGCTGTTCCGGGCAGCTATGCCGAAATAGTTCAGGCTTGGAAGGCGGGCGATGTGATTACATTGGATATGCCGATGGAGCCTGCGCTGATCGCCGGCCACCCGCGTATTGAAGAAGTCCGCAACCAAGTGGCCATCCAGCGCGGGCCGGTCGTTTATTGTCTGGAATCGAAGGATCTTCCCGAAGATGTGGATGTGTTGGACGTTTATATTCCGTCGGACATCAAATTTAAGGAAAAGCAGGAAACCGACCTGTCCGAATCCATTACAACGCTCCATGCAACCGTGCGTCTGCGTGGAGATCAATATTCAGAAATGTACGCCCCGGTGAAGAAACCGCAATGGAAGCTAATCGATACGAGGTTTATTCCCTATTATGCGTGGAACAACCGCGGGGAAGGCGAAATGACTGTGTGGTTGCCCTTGATCTGGGAGTGATCGGAAAAACCTAATTTTGGAGTAACGTATGATCTCGCTCAAAAAAATGTCGTTCACCGTTTCTTTGTTCGTACTGATGGGGGTCTGGTTCAGGTGGCGGATGTCCTGCTTCTTTGCCGGATCCGCAGTCATAAAACGATCTCGTTGAATTTTAAAATAGTGCAAATAATAACCCGGAACGGGTCAAAACATTCATCGTGCAATTTAATGAGGAATGCAAGGCCTGTCTCCCCAGCTAACAGAGAACCTGATGACAAAAATATATATAGTATTGATAACGATTACGTTTACATTGAATGCCATTGCTTTGAAGTCTATGGAACGTGATTTTTTTAACGATACGATCGACCAGGTCAGCAAGACCGTGGATCTGGTGACGGATTATGGCGCGAACGGGACGGATGCCAAAGATGACTCCGCCGCGCTGCAAAAAGCCATTGATGAAATGACGGCAACGTCGCGCGGCGGTAAAATCTGCATTCCCAGTGGCATTTATTATGTTTCTGGTGTGGCGATCAAATCCAATGTTCATCTTGAACTGGATAAAGGCACCACGATCCGTCCCGAGAACGAATCAGGGGCTGTTTTCTCCATCGGAGCAAACAGCGCAGCCGTTTCCAACGTCAGCGTGAGATGTAAAACAGGGGAGGCCGGGGATCGGTTCGCCGTGGACTTGAGTGCGGTAAAGCCCTCCGTAAGCGCCACCGCTGTGATGGCTCAAAATGTGGATAACTTCCTTATCTCAGACATCAATGTTGTCGAGACCAGTACGGTGCATTCGGCCTTGCGGTTCAACATGGCGACCTATAACGGCGACTATTTTTTCCCGAGAAACGGGGTGGTGAAGAATGTGGATGATTTCGGAGCCCACAATGGATATGGAACGGTTCAGGTAGGGGGCGGAACCCACATTCTGTTTGATAATATAACCGGGACGGGCGGGGTCACGCTCCGGTTGGAGTCAGGGTCTGGCGGATTAAAGGCCGTTAGCGGATCGATGTTCGATATCGTCGGGCGCAATATTACATGCACCAACGGTTTGGCCGCCGTCATGATTTCTCCTCACGCAATGAAAAACGGAACCGTGGATATTGACGGGGTGTTCAGTGACAGTTGCCGAAGCGCGGTTCGCATCGACCGAGGGGATACACGAAATGGGAGCAGCCCGGGGCATTTTGCCGCCGATTCGGTTGTGAAAAATGTGACCGCCGTCTATGGAACAAACGCGCAGCTTAAATTTGGCAGTTGTAAATGGGTGCCGGTGGAGCTTCGGGATCAAATCTCAGCCGGATTGAATCCGGATGGAATCAGCTATTCCGGACCCGCATGCTGTGCGGTTATTTACACGGCATTTGGCGAGGAGGAGGGACACTTCCATGTCACCGTAACGAATGTGAATCAGGTCGGATTCGACTATCAGCCCCAAAAGATTATGTTTGAAGCAGATGCCGTTCCCTATCGGAGAAGACCTGACCAGGCCAAGGGATCCAAGTCAAAGAACGAGAAAAAGAAAAAGTAAATCGAGATCGAGTTTCCAGGGGTTGGAAGACACCAGGAAGCGGGAACGGTCCGATCTTAAAATGATCCCAAGGAGATAACTATGAAGCGCAGAAAATTTTTCACAACAACCGCTGCCGGCATCGGAGCCGGTACCCTTGCGGCAACGAATGCTCAAGGAGCCGTCCCGACAAACGAAAAAGGTGAACGGCTCACCGACAAATGGACGCAGGTGGGAACCGGCACAACCGGCCTGCCTAACCGCAAAAAGAAAATGACGGTGGACGTTGCCGTTATTGGCGGCGGGATGTCAGGCATCTCAGCGGCGGTTGCGGCTGCACGCAACGGTGCCAAAACCGTTCTGGTTCAGGATCGTCCGGTGCTCGGCGGCAATGCTTCCAGTGAAATGCGCGTGACTGTTAACGGCGCAAACTCTAGGAAACGCCCCAGCCGTGAAACCGGTATTATCGAAGAAATCCTGATTGAGAATCGGTATTACAACCAGCAGGAGTCCTATCCTGTATGGGATCATGTGCTTTACGATTACGTGACGCGTCAACCCAATCTGGAGCTGATGCTGAATACGCAAGCCGTTGAGGCCATCATGGACGGAAAGCGAATCCAGTCCGCCGTCTGCTGGCAGTCCACATCCGAAACGGAGTTTGTGATCACCGCCAAAGAGTTTGTCGACTGTTCCGGCGACGGATTGTTGGCTGCTTGCGCCGGTGCCGAATATCGAACCGGCCGTGAGGGGCGTGATGAATTCGGTGAATCTTTTGCCCCCGAAAAGCCCGATGGCTGGACGATGGGCGACACCATTCTGATGATGACCAAAAAAATGGATAAGCCCGTGCCGTTTCGTCCGCCGTCCTATGCCATTCCGTTTGATCATGTAAAGGCGGCCCAAACCGGAAAGCACTCCCGCATCGTCAAACAGGTTGTTGAGGGATTCTGGTGGGTCGAGGTCGGAAGTGACTTCGATATTATCGCCGACCGGGAAGTCAACCGCCATAAGCTCATGGCCTATTTTTACGGCATTTGGGATTACGTCAAAAATTCAGGCGACTTTCCGGAAGCGGAAAATATTGCGCTGGATTGGATCGGATCCATTCCCGGTCGGCGGGAATCGCGACGTTTTATGGGTGATCACATACTGACGCAGGTCGATATTCAGGAGAACCGTCACTTCGAGGATGCCGTGGCCTATGGCGGGTGGGGATTTGACGAACATTGTCCCGGCGGAATTGAAAACCTGGACGATCCGCCGAGTTTCTTTTATGGACGGGTCCCGTACGTTTATGAAATCCCGTACCGCAGCCTCTATTCGCGAAATATTTCCAACCTGCAGTTTGCCGGCCGCAACGTGAGCGTAACGCATACGGCTCTTTCCTCCACCCGCATTATCGCCACCTGTTCCATGATGGGGCAGGCAGCCGGTACGGCAGCGGCCATTTGCGTCCAAAAAGGCATCACGCCGCGCACGTTGGCTGCTAACCACATCAACGAGCTGCAGGAACAACTCCTGCGGGACGATGTATTCATTCCGAACCGTCCGGCAAGTGACGAAAAAGATTTGGCGCGTAAAGCCGATGGGATTTTCGCCTCTTCAACTATTTCGGGCGATGCCAAACTGCTCATCGACGGCATTTCTCGTGACGAACCGGAGACGGTTCACCACTGGGAATCGGATGGCCTGAATGCTGAGATCCATCTGGAATGGGAGAGGCCGGTTCAGGTTGCTGCCGTGGAACTCAAGGGCGACACCAATATTGGCCGAAATATGCAGATGTACAAACAACCCGATAAAGGTGCAGAGCAGATAAAAGATGTGCCTCCGGAGCTCGTGAAGAACCTCACCTGCGAGGCCCGTGTTCAGGGGAAATGGGTTGAGGTGGCTGCGGTTGAAGACAACATGACGCGATTGGTGAAAATGAAATTCAATCCGGTCAAGGCAACCGCCATTCGCTTGAAGCTCAAAGAGACCTGGGGCCATAAAACCATCAAGCTGTTCGAAGTGCGCTGCTACGAATCTGCGTAAGGAGTTCTTAGGATCCAAATAGAAACTAGGTGAAATTCCCGTGATAACAATGAAAACTCAACGACTGACATTTCTTTTGATCGCGCTATCTGCCGTGGTTTTATCCGCAACTGCAGCTAGGCCCAATATCCTGATCATTCTATGTGATGACCTTGGATATGCGGATGTGGGCTTCAACGGGTCGAAAGATATCCCGACCCCCACACTGGATGCGCTCGCAAAAAACGGAACCGTCTGCTCGTCCGCTTATGCGGCCCATCCGGTTTGCGGACCGAGCCGGGCAGCCCTGCTGACCGGACGGTCTCCATACACGATGGGGGGACAGTTCAATATTCCCTACTTCAATCATCAATGGGGCGTATCTACAGACGAGGTCTTTCTCTCCAGAGTGTTGCAGAAATCGGGCTATTATACCGGAGTACTCGGCAAATGGCATCTGGGCGAAGGGCATGAATTCCTGCCGAATCAGCGGGGGTTTGATGAGTTTTACGGACACCTTGGCGGCGGGCATAAATATTTCCCCAGGAAATATTGGGCGGAGTATGAGAAGCGTTTAAAAGCTGGAGACACGGAGATTCCACCCAACACAACGCCTCAGCTCCGAAACGGGAAAGAAGCTCATGAGACGGAGTACCTGACCGACGCATTTTCCCGCGAAGCCGTCAGCTTCATCAAACAGGCTTCCGCGCGCGAACAACCCTTCTTTTTGTATCTGGCCTACAATGCGCCGCATGCGCCGATAGAGGCAAAACAGGAAGACATTGATAAGATGGCGCACATTGAGGGCAAAAAACGCAAAACCTATGCGGCCATGGTTCATTGCGTTGATTATGGCGTCAAGAGCGTGGTGGAGGCCCTGAAGGAAACAGGGGCCTATGAAAACACACTGATCATTTTTCTGAGCGATAATGGTGGGGTGTCTGGACACGGTGCCTGCAACGCCCCATTAAGCGGCGAGAAGCGCGGTGTGGAGGAAGGCGGATTCCGGGTGCCCATGTTCTGGCACTGGCCGGGCGTTATCCCCGCCAACTGCACCTTCGAATATCCGGTGCTCACCATGGATTTCTACCCGACGCTGGCGAACCTTGCGGGTGCATCGATTCCCGCCGACAAGGAACTGGATGGTAAAGATATCTGGATCGATCTGCTGAACGACCGTAATCCGCATCCCGACGAATTAATCGCGGTGATTTCGCATCGCCCTGAGCACACCGATATTGCCGGACGACTCAACGAGTGGAAGGCCGTACGTTCGGGACAGCACTGGAAGCTCTATAACCTCGAAAAGGATGTCGGTGAACAGAATGACCTGAGCAGCCAGCATCCAGAGCGCCTGCAGGATATGGTGAACGCGCTGAATAAATGGGCCGCCACCCATCAAATGCCAGCGTGGGTCTATTCCGATGAAGAACGCGAACGATGGGAGCTTAACACGAATCCATGGTTTGAAGGGACGTTTGATCTTCAGTAGACGGGCGGGGCAACGAGCCGAGCCGTTATTCCGTATGAATCTTACTCGTCCTCACTCTCCGGGTCACTAAACTCTGCTTCCAGTTCTTCGATGGACGGCAGGCTCGGCTTCAGGTTGTCGGGCAGGGCGCGGGTCAGCTGATATTTCGAGACGCCTATGGGTTTATGGATATCGCTCAGGGCATATTCCGCTACAACACGGTCACTCGATTTGCAGAGCAGAATGCCGATAGTCGGCTCGTCCCGCTCGTCGACGGCCCGGACGCGCTTGCAGTCAACTGGATCGAATGGGTTGTCCGGCCGGGCGGGAAGGAAACCTATAAAAACGCCTTCGTCACCGATCACGAAACCACCGCTGAAAACGCCCTCGGCCTCGCCGAGGCCGGCCGCGCCCGCTGGAAAATCGAAAACGAAAACAACAACACGCTCAAAACCAAAGGCAGCCACCTCGAGCACAACTTCGGGCACGGCAAGCAGTGCCTCGGTTCGCTGCTCGCATGCATGAACATCCTCGCCTTCCTCCTGCACACGCTGCTCGACCTCGGCGACGAAGCCTGCCGGCTGGTCCGCAACAGGCTGGCGAAGCGCCAGACCTTCTTCGAGCACGTCCGGGCCCTGACCCACTACCACTGCTTTGAAAGCTGGGGCGAACTCATGGACTTCATGATGCGCGGCCTAGAGATCGGCCCCTACGACCCCGGCTGATCCCCGCCCGCCCAAGGCCCGCCCCCCGTTCAAACCCCATAATTAGAATTGCTGATTACCAGCAGATTTTCTGCATTTTTCAGATGGTTTTACGCAAGCCGTTTTAGGGCAGTGCAAGTACAGCACTTCAGAACATGAACTAGATGGAGCAACCTCTAATGGTAAACATGGGGCATAAGTTCTATTGTTCGGTATCCTGTTCGCTCGACTAATCAAGGTGAAGCGACTGAATCACACTGTTTTTCCCCCTAAGGGAACAGGCCTAGGCGGTGGGCTTTGTTGACGGCGGAGGGGGCGTTGCGGACTTCGAGTTTTTCGTAGATGTGGGCAACGTGGGTGTCGACGGTGCTGTAGCTGATTTCTAGTTTGTCCGCGATTTCCTTTTTTAGGAGTCCTTCTCCGAGCAGGGTGAGGATTTCGAGTTCCCGTGGGGTCAGCATGTTTTCGACCTCCTCTTTGGGCATGTTGCTTTGCAACGTATCGAGGATAAACCGGGCGACGCCTGCGTCGAGTGGCGCTCCGCCGTCCATCACGGTATGGATTCCTTCGGTAATCTGATTCAGGGTAGAGGATTTCAGCAGGTATCCGGCCGCGCCGCGGGAGATGGCGCGCAATACGTCGGCCTCGTCGTCGGACTGGGTGAGAATAATAATTTTGACATCAGGCAGGGCGGTCCGAAAATAGGGAAGCGAGTCGAGCCCGTCCATGCCGGGCAGGCGCAGGTCGAGCAGGATGAGGTCGGGCTCTTTGCGGGTCGACATGTCCTGCAGGCTGCGCAGTGCAATTTCCGAAGTGCCGAACTGACTTGTCAGTTCAATGTCCGGCTCGTCTTTCAGGGCAAGACTGATGACTTCCCGGTATTCGGGATTATCCTCTAGCAGCATGACACGGATTTTACGTTTCATTTCTAAACTCCGAATTTTTTCAGTTTAAGTGATAAGCAAATGCGTGTTCCGCCTGTTTCCGATTTTTCGCTCGACATCTGCGCCCCGAGCAACCGCGCGCGTCGCTTGAGGGAGGACGGGATTTCACCAATCAGGCCGTGGCCGTTGTCGGTGATGGTTAAATCCAGCTCTTTGCTGTTTGCGGTCAGTTGCGTGGTCACCCGGGTGGCGCCGGAGTGCCGGAGAACATTAATGAGGCATTCCTTGTAGAACAGGAAGAGGTCGATGCGCTTGCGGGGCTTGAGTCTTTTCAGTACCTCTTCTCCGTCGAAGGAAATCGTGTGGTCGAGGTCGGCCATGATGCGAGCAGAGGTTCGGCGCATATCCTCTACGAGGTCTTCGTAGAGTCCTTGGGCTTCGAGCAGGTTGGTGCAGTGGCGGGCGGCCGCACCGGTACGTTCGGTGAGCGCCCGCATACGTTGAAGAAGTTTATCGATCTTTTCGGGAGAATTCTTGGCGGCCTGGGCGAGGTCGCCAAGCAGGCCAATGGCGTGGATATTGGCACCCAGTTCGTCGTGCAGGTCGGCCGCAATGCGTTCGCGGGTTCGATAGATTGCACGTTGCCGAATGATGCGGTCGACGAGCATGGTGATGATGGTTCCGCTGGCGAGCAGCACGGCCAGCCAACTCATACGGGTTAGGTTTTTCTTTTGGCGGGTATACCGCTGGTTCAACTCCTCTGAAATCCGGGGACGTTCGGCTTCGAACTCGTGGCGTGTGGCTAGCTGGGTTAGCCATTCGCGAATGGGCAGAATGGAACCATAAATATTCAGGCCATCCGTGAGGTTGGATAATGGTCGATCCGGGGCTGATAATTTGAAGGAGGTGCTGACCGGTTTGTTTAGCGCAATGTTCCTTCCCTTGGAAAAAACCTCGATTTCCGCAAAACCCATTCGTGGGGCGATTCCTCCATAGAGAGCGGTGGGGGTCGGCTCGAGGACCTTGAAGCGCAGGTAGCGAACGGTGGTTTCCGGAAAGGCAAGCATCATAATGGGTCCCATGTCGTAGATGGTTTCAGGACGCAGGTCGAGCAACGGTTTGGCATCCGAAAAGTCGGAGCTGTTTGCCCCTTCAATACGCATGTGCTTGGGTATGCCGAAGTCGCCGAGAAAAGCCTGGGGCAGGGTGTCGCTCTGGTCAACCACATGCAGGTGTACGCGGGAAAGCGGGAAGCTTTGCCCGAGATCAATCATAAGGGAGGGTGTGGGGTCGATGTCTGGCGGGCTTAAGTAGGCTACGCTTTGGTTGCCCTCGGCCGCATCCATTAGATAGGGCATGAATCCATCCACCACATACCGAGCGTCCCAGCCGGGGTTTTCGATATTCATATTCGATGACGCTTTCGCCGGTTTATGCAGCGCGACGTTTGCCTCGCTGCTGAATGCGAGGATTTCCGAGAGCTGAAAAACGTAGAGGTCGTCGAATGCCCGCAGGGAAAGTTGTTCGGCTTCGATCCTGATCCAGGATGCCAAGATGCCTCCACACGGTATGGCAAACGGGGCGATGCGGGGGAGTACCTTATCCATGTCGGTGTATTCGGCAACAACCTGGCCTTCGCGCTCTTCATCGGTTCCGGCAACCAAACGGAAATGCAGGGGAAATCCGTCAGCCTGAAATCTGCTGCCCGTGTCGCGCCGGATAGCGGGCACGAGCATGACTTCGTTGAGGGGAACAATTTTGCCAAAGTCGATTTCGATCCATTCTGAATGGTTATCGGTTTCATGGGCGGTTGAACGATACCCGATGGCTCCGATTCCGGTACCCAAACCATAATTGGCCAATTGTGATAGGTGGGTGTCGATTTCGAGCAGCCGCTGTTCCAAACCGGACAGGGACCTGTTTTTCAACGAGTCCGCCGTTGCGGTGTCAACTAACAAGACGGTCATGAGTATGGTCAGTGTTCGATACATATTCTGTTTATAGCATGGTTTTCGGGGGAGTCGATTAACGTTTTCTACTGGTTGGTATCCTACGCGAAACGGGATCGGCAGGTATCCTCGGCAGGTATCCTGTAAACACGGGATATACAAACTTTCAGTCTGTTGTAGTTTGCATTGTGAATCGGGGAAGGCAGATGCCTGCCCCATCGATCAAATCAAAGGAAGCAGGAGGAACGTGATGAATAAACGGAGCGGTATACGAGCACTCCTCGCCTCAAATGGATCGAATCCATTACCCCTAAACGGGGATATACAACTTTTAGATGGGAGTAAATGAGTCTTAACAATCGGGATAAGGTCTGTGCTTTGTCCGGTGGTCAAGTAGTTAAACCCTAACGGAGGATTAAAAGATGAGGATAGGAATTAAAAAATTAACCACCATCATGGCGGGCCTATTGTGCGCGGCTGTGATGTCAACGCAGGCGGAGCCCTTTAGCAAGGCGTTCAAATTCGTGGGTAATACAGCGGGCGATATCCTGGGCACCAATGTGACGGTGACTAGTACAGCGATTACCGGGCCGGACGGGCTCGCGACCTTTAATGTGTCGTATGATATCTCGACCTTCCCGGCCGCGGACGGAAAGGGAACGAACGTCGTCGCATATGATGAAACCAATTGGGGTATTGACGGTACCGGCGGCGCCTCAAGCCAGTTTTACCCAGGCGAGGCAGCCACCATACACAGTCCTGCGGTGGTTAATTTCAATGCCAACGGCGGAAACATGCTTGAAAGCGATATTACGGGTTTGTCATTGCAAAGAATTACAGTCGGTGGCGCAGGCGGCGGTAGTGACTCTGGCAGCGTTGCGGCCAATGGCATAGCCAATACCTGGCTGGATGCGAATGCGGGAGTACCACAATTTCTAGGCCATCTGGCCAACGCCGTCGACCTGCATGTGATGACGGCATCGAGCAGCGTGCAGAGTGTTGAGATTGCAGGCGTGGGGGGTGCTTGGAGAGCGTCCAGTACTACGGTTGCCGGAAACATGGCGCTTGCCAATTCCACCCTCGCAGTCGATCCCAGCTCGCTTTCCATGACGATGAATGATCCCGAGGTTTCCACCAACGGAACCATCGATGCATCCATCGTTTTCGGTTCATCGGCGAACGATATTGAAATCATTTCAACCGTGACGGACGATGCCGACTTCACCGCCGATAAGGACGGAACCACACTGACGTCTCTTAATACCAATGAAACCATTACCGTGACCTACAATAACACCGGTGACCTGGTGGACAATGGCAATTCAGACAGCGCCACGCTGACCATCACCTGGACCGCGGCCGGTTCTTTGATCACCAACACCACCGATGTGGCGCTGGATGTGACCTATTATGTGGTTCCAACAGGCCCGCAACCTTCATCGCCGGAGCTGATCATCGGCTGGAACGTGTGGCCCGATAAGGCATATAGCCCGAATTCGGTAACCAATGGCGCCATCGGATCTGCCGTCGGCACTGACTCTCCTAGAGTTTCGGATGCCGAAGGAAGCGTGGACGGCACCTGGGGAACGCTGGCTGTTCCTTCGATCGATATCAACGAGACTTCCGCGATCAAGAATTTCAGAAACCGGACATACCAAATCCAATTCACACTGAGCGCTACCGGAAACAGAACCATTCTGGATTCATTCCATTTCGATGCGCTGTATAATAACAGTACCGCACAGAATGACTGGACGCTCTCCGTCTTGTCCGGAACCATCAGCACCGGCGTCGTGGCAACCGGAACGATTGCCGCTCAAGATACCTGGGAAGACTTTGATGTCGATCTGACCGGCATACCCGACCGTGATCTCGGTCCGGGCGGAACCGCGGTCTTCGAGCTGGCCTGGACGGGCGGCACGCCTAATACCACTGCAGCCAATGCTACCATTATGGACAACGTGGGCATCACCGCTCGTATCCCTGTCCACTCCGTCGTGGGGATCGACCCCGCCGCGCTGTCGCTGATCCTGGTCGATCCCGAGACCTCCACGAACGGATCTTTGAACGCCAGCTTCTTCACGGGCGTCGTATCGAATGATGTGGAAATTATTTCAACGCTCACGGATGTTGCCGACTTTGGTGTAGTGCTTTCCGGCACTACCCTGAATGCGGGGAATCCGGCGGAAACCATCACAGTGACCTACATCAACCCCGGCGATCTTGTGAACAACGGCGACGCCACCAATTCCACATTGTCCGTGGAATGGACGGCTGTCGGTTCTGGCGTGACCAACATTACCGAAGTGTCGCTGGATGTGGTTTATTCCAAGTTTACTCTGGCCGGCCCGGTGACGGATCGCTCCATGAGCACGCCGAACGACCGCCTGCGGGTTGCGTTCCAGTACGCGGGCGCCGATTCGGTTGAATTGGCGGTGCGGAATGCCGCAGACGACAAGCTCGAATTCACGGCCTATGACAATCATGCCGCCAACACGGCGCGTGCCATCTATACCACCAAAACGGGTGTACCGTCCGCTGTGACGAATCAGGCTACGGACTTCACCGAATCCGGCTTCTTCAGCTACATCAATGAGCCGTTTACCGTGAACGTTCCCGTCGATAACAGTGGAGAAGCGTTAAATGTGGTTGAACTGGTGGATCTGGTCAATACCGCCTGGACCTGGAAGGACAACGTAGACGAAAATGTGGTCTTCATCGACCTGGCGAGTATCAGCGAAATCTCCAACCTCGTCTCCGATGTGGTCCTGACGATTGAGATTACGGCCAAGGCTGGTGCAAGTACGCTGACTTCAGAAGTCGACGTGACGATCACGCCTGATGGCACTGTCAGTTATTCGTTTGTTGCAAACGGAGCCTCCTTTGCGGAGACCAACGGTATTGAGATTGGTTCAAACGAGGGAGGCAGCTTAAACCGGTTCACGGGGAATAACCGCCATCTGCTCTTAAGTGCCGGTTCCGATCAGGATCAAGTGGCAACCACCACGGGTATCGTGAATGATAAAGCCTTTGGCATGTTCTTTGACACGGACGGTGGTAGTTTCCCGCTCGATAATATTCTGATCAACCTATCGACGGACAATACGCCCGTCATTCCGGCCGGTGCCTTGTTGAAGCTGGAACTATGGAAGATCAACGCGGTCCTGGGCGACCTGAGCACAACCAATGTGGCCACGACCTTTCCGGATCCCGAGCTCGTCTTTACGGGCACGGGTGTGTTCCCCGGCACGTATAATGACGACGACCTCTATATGATCGATCTGCCGGACATCACGCTGGCTGCGGATACCCGCTATGGCTGGGCGCTCCGCTGGAATACGATTGAACCGGCAGCCCTGGTCATTGGAGTTGACCGCGGGGTGGGCGACGTCGGGGGAAGTTTTGATGGAAACCACCTGCGTCTCAACAAGAGCAACGAGATGTTCCCGTTCTATGGCGTGACCGATGGTGAAGGCGCCGGGGCATGGGACATCGTGTTCCACCTCCGGTCCGGAGATCCAGGCACCTACGAAGCCTGGGTCGGTGGGTATGGACTGAGTGGTCCAGCCGCGCTTCGCGGTGCGGACCCCGAGAATAGTGGATTGGGCGATGGATACGATAACCTGATGGAATATGCATTGGGTATGGATCCGACGGCTGAAGATGCCGGTTCCAAGGAATCGGTCAATACCGTAGCTGAAGGCAGCACGAACTACTTCGAGTATGTGCATGATCGCCGCTCGGACTATGTCAAGCGGAGCCTGACCTATGACCTGATTGATACCGAGAATCTAATATACCAAATCGGTCTCGCGACCAACTCGCAGGATGAGGTGAATATGGGCACGGCCGTTGGAAGTTATGAAACGGTCACCAACCGCTACATCACTGATAAGTCGGTTCAGTTCATTGAGCTGGAAGTTCAGCAAGCTCCGTAAGACTAACCAACGGGATTAATACCTAGCATAAGCCTACTCGGACCTCGCGGTCTGGGTAGGCTTTTTTATGGATGGGGTTGGTGAGGCTTGGTGTCGGGCGAGGGCCGTGACCCCCGCCATTCGGTTGAGCGGTCGTAGACGCCCTCGTCGCGTTCCGTTCGAGCTGTCGCAGAGCTGCGGGAAAAGCGACGAGGGCGTCGTTTCCACGATTTAACCTCCCCAGGCTTGTTTTTGAAAACTCGCAATTGGAATTGCAAGCTACGGCTTTTCGGAAAAGTACGAATTTTCGAGTGAACGGAAAAATAGGAACACAAAGGCGCCAAGAACACGAAGGGGCACTAAATGGTTTTTTGTGTCCTTTGAGTCTTATTTAAGAAATTCGTCTCCGTCCCGAAAATCCGCCCGGTATCCTAAAAAAATGGCGATATGAGTAAACATGGCAAAACCTTCTGCCAGACCCCGCATCTCGACCGCATGGCGTACTCCGCTGGACGATTTTATCCATAAAAACGCGGATTTGATTGAATACGTTTATGGTTTATCGGTCAAAAGCACGTGAAAGAATGGTTTTACGCGGTTTTTGGGGCATCCCGTAAACGCGGGATAGGAAAACTTTTAATGGGGTGTAAATTAGGTTACGAAATCGGGAAGGTTACGGGATGAACCCACAGTACAACCAAACCAAAGTAAACAGGAGAGAGAGATGAAGAAAAGGAATATATATCTAATCGCATGCATGATTTCAGCGGTTGCATCGATCAATTCATACGCAGCAGTCATCGTTTCCGATGTCGCAAGCAGCATTGGTGTGTCGGCAGATGGCGTCAGTCTCAACGGATATCTCGCATCGCTTGATACCGCCCCAGTCGGGTTTACCATGACCGGGGGCTCGCTTTCCGCCACAAATACAAACGCTGGAAACGTGATTGGCGTTTACTCAGACAGCCTTGACGCAGTAGTCAACATCTCTGGCGGAACAATGAACGTCGTCGAGTCTGGCGTTGGCGACGCAACTCTAACTCGTATGAATGACCATCAAGATAGCCTTACTATTTCTGGCGGAACTTTTAACGCAACAGAAACGGGCGACGGCGCCATTTATGGTATACGAATGATTAGAGATGGGGATGTAACCATTTCGGGCGGAACATTTAATTTCTCGCAAGATGATTCGAGCGTGGGCAACATCTTCACAGGAGGGGGTGCTGCTGCTCCGCTAATTAATCTGTCGGGTGGACTATTCAACAACTTGGATCAGTTTGATACCCATGTCTCATTATCGGACTCTGCTCACATGATTATCGATGTATTGTCTAATACAAGTACTGGATTGACCTACGACGTGAACGGCGTCATCCAGGAGGCGGCTGGAACTATTTCTGGAACGTTGGCTGATGGAAATGCTTTTTCCTTCGTCTTTGAGACGCTTGAAAGTAGTCAGATTTCGGTAATTGGTGACCTCACCGTCGATTTGGTAACGCCTTCCGAACTGTCGATGTACCATGCCACTGGGGCTGGCTCAACCACCGGTACGGTTGACGCGGTCCACACATCCAGCACGAACCTCGATGTAACCATTACCATTTCTGATCAATCGGATGCCAACGCGTTTACCGTAGTTTCTGCAACGCCGCAAACGCTGACGAATGAGACGACCGAATTGGCGTTCAAATTTGATAATACGGTCGCCGCTCTGGCATTCGGCGAGACGGCCACTGGACTTGTGACCATTGCCTGGGCCGAAACAGGTGGAGGCGCAAGTGGAACAAATTTCATAACGCTGTCCGCGACGGTCGGTGAAAAGATCTATGGAACATTCATTACAGTGGATGATTTCCCGGTTTTCAACCTCACGGCCTACACCAACACAGTGGGTGGGACCGTCCAAAGATTGAGACACACGGGTGAAAATACGACTTCCGCCGGGCAGACGTTCACGATCCCGGAAGGGTCGACGACCACGGTTTCGCGGCTGAGTGTTTGGATTAATAGTATAGAAAGTTTTGATGCCGACAGTACGCACGAAATCAAGCTGTGGTTGGGGGAATACACAAACGATACGCCCGGAGCGGCTTATGCCTTCGAGTTTTTCGATATGGCGGGCAAAGAATTTGGAAAAACCCATCTCACGTTCGATTTAACTTCCGACGTCACCCTTCCGCCGGGCGACTATGCATTTCAGTTGGCTTGGACAACAGCCGATGCCACCCATGATATGACCTTGTTCAGAACGACGGATGCAAGCGATTACGATGCTGGCTCGCGCCTCAATGGCGCAGGGGCGGAGCTCCCCTTTGCGGCCGCTACTACGGCCGGATCCGGCCTGCGCTTTGCGATCCATTCCCGCTCGGATGCCGAGTGGGTGGATATGGGCACGGTGTTCCCGACGGGCGACGATATTGTAGCCAGCATGGATACCACCAACAGTGCAAATATACTGATGCGAAATGTGAGCGGCCTCGGAATCCGGGTTCCAGGGCAATCCTTCGCCCTTGCGTCGGAAACCACCTTGTCGGCGATTACCATCCAGTCCGGGGCGGATGCAAGTTTCAACGGCAATAGTATCCATGAGCTGGACCTGTGGATTGTCGGACTCGATGATGGGCTGTCCAACAATGTTCCGCTGTGGGTCGACGCGGTTGTTTTGTCGTCCGAGACGATGACGAACGGCAACTTCTACAAGATCGATTTTTCCGACATTACCTTGCCGGCAGGTTCCTACGGAATCGAGGTTGAATGGGTGTACGAAAATTCCAACCATATTCTGAACTGGAAGACATCGGATGGCAGTGTGGATGAATATGCAGATGGATACATGCTGTATCAATCAGGCTTCGGGGTGAAAGCGCCGTTCGACGAAACCGCCAACGACAAAGACCTTATTTTCGCGCTGCACAAGCTGGTGGCAGAAGTGGGTTTCGATGCTTGGATTGAAGGCTTTGGTCTGGTTGGCGATGACTTGCTTCCGGAAACGGATGTGGAACCCGACGGGCTCGATAATCTGATGGAATACGCCCTCGGTGGAAACCCGACCAACGACGATGCAGCCGTGGTTTCTCCGAAAACCTACACGGAAGATGATGGGGGAACGGACTATTTCTACCATTTCTCCGATCAGCGTACCGATGATGCCTCGCTGACCTTCACACTGGGTGCCACGGACAATCTGGTAACCACTGCACCGGATACGAACGATGTCTCCTTCGTGGGTGAGTCGGCCACCGCTAACAATTATAAGACGGTGACCAATCGTACCGAGGCCACCCCGAGTGCGAAGTTCATCCAATTGAAAGTTCAAAAGGACTAACCGCATTTAGCCAATAATCAATAGGGCATGCCCGTGCTGGCACGGGCATGTCTAACTTAAGAAAAGGAATAGAAAATGAAGAAAATAGTATGGGCAGTAGGAATCGCCGTGCTGATGGCGGGTGTCGCGCAGGCGGGTACTCTCACTTGGGATGGTGAAATTGATGGCAGGTGGGATCGTGGTGAAAATTGGGATCCCAATAATGGCACCGGGCTAGTGAAAATTAACGATACCACGGCGGACATTAAGATAGCTGGCACTACTCAGTTAAATCAGTATCTCCGCTCCGCTGCCACGATTAGATCACTCGAGTTTACGGATACGAATGTCGGGCTCACCCAAATTGGACTCAACTCAGGTGAGCTTGCTCGTAATCTAACCTTTTCTGCTGATTCGGGAAATTCCACGCTGACGGTCGATGCTTTGGCCACTGGAGATAAGGCGATCGGAATATATGGAGAGGTTGTTAGTCTCGGGACCGTCAATCTTGTCAGTGATTTGGACATCACTCACAACGGCACAGGGGAGTTATCCTTTTATTCTGTAATAACGGGTTCCAGGGATATTACTATCTCAGGCGCCGGCGTCACGGCGTTTCGGGGTGACAATACCTATACAGGTAAAACCACGGTAAACGCGGGGAGCACTTTGAATTTAATCAAAGGCGGAGCGATGTCTTTCACTATTGGTACCGATGGGGTTAATAACAGTATATTGGGATCGGGAACTCTATCTCTTAATAATGAGTTCCTTCTTGATCTTGGCGCAGCCGGAACCACGGTGGGCGAGTCATGGCTTCTCGTGGCCGTGGATACTCTCGATGAAGACTACGCGCTGCGTTTTAAACTGACGAGCAGCGCGAACGGCGCGTTCACGGAAGCCTCCTCTGGGGTCTGGAGCATCAATGAGAACGGCGTTGACTACGAGTTTGCGGAGAGCACGGGAACACTCACCGTCATTCCGGAACCGGCGACGCTGGGACTGGTTGTTGCGGCCGGTGCTTCGGTGCTGTTTATTCGTCGCCGTTTCATGCTGTAGCAGAACGCTTCGCGATAGGTATTGCCCCCGGAGTTTTTGCGGGGGCAAATTTATGTGCTCTTCATGTAAACCACTGATGTCAGTGACCGGGAAAAATCAGATGTTAAAAATAAAGTCTCTCCTCCTGTTTGGCCTGATAGCCTCCGCTTGTGCCTATGCCGAACGTCCGGCGAAACCAAATATCCTATTGCTGTTGACCGATGATCTCGGCTGGCAGGATGTGAAATGCTACGACATTGATGAGCCGTCGCCGGTGGAGACGCCGAACATTGATGCACTTTCGAAAAAAGGGGTCCTGTTTTGGCAGGCCTATTCACCGGCCCCGACCTGTGCACCCTCGCGCTGTGCGATTATGAGTGGAAATCATCCGGCCCTGGCACAGAAAACGCATGTGGTCGGCGGTGCGCCGCCCAATTCCGGGGGTGGGCGAATGATTGATCCATGGTATAGTGGCCGGATGCCGGCCGATACCTTTACGCTGGCAAGAGCGATGAAGCAAAATGGCTATGTAACTGGCCATGCAGGCAAGTGGCATATTGCCATTGAACATCATGCCTTCCCGCAGCCGGAAGATGTCGGGTTCGATTATACGCGTTCTGATCGCGGAGCCCATTCAGGCATGAAAGACCGCTTAACCGGCTTTGCGACAACAGATCCCGACGATCCCTATCGGCTGGATGAAAACGGATTCCCATTTCATCAGAACAATGAAGATGCGCTGACGTTTATCCGCGAGAATCAGGATAAACCGTTCTTTCTGTATTACGCCACCTGGCTGGTGCATGCCCCGATCATGACGCGCAATGAAGCGCTGTTGAACAAGTATGTGGAAAAGCTGGGGGTTGATCCGAAGCACACCAATACGAAAGAAGTCCCGGGGCAGCTGAATCCCTACTACTGCGCCATGGTGGAATCGCTCGACTATTATGTGGGGCAGGTTTTTCAGTATTTGGAAACCACCGAAGATCCGCGCTGGCCGGGACATACGCTCAGTGAAAACATCTATATCATCTTTACGTCGGATAATGGCGGCATGGAGGGAAGCGGGAAAGAACGCTATACCGATAATGCGCCGCTGGCTCGCGGTAAGATTTCCGCAATGGAAGGTGGCACGCGCGTGCCGCTGATCATCACCGGCCCCGGAATCCCCCGAGGCGTGCAGTCGGATGTGATGGTGAACGGACTCGACTTTTATCCGACCATTCTGGGGCTGATCGGTTCGGATAATCCCGTCGGAAAGAATCTGGACGGCTTGGATATTTCCGAGCTGCTGCTCAACGATCCGACCAATCCCGCGTTGGTCAAAGAGGCGGATGGCTCGGTGCGTGATACCATGATGTGGCATTTCCCGCATGGAAGCGCCAAGGAAAGCACCATCCGCATCGGCGATTACAAGCTGATCCGGAACTACGACCATGTGAATAATGATGAAACCCCGGAGCTTGAACTCTTTCAGTTGTATAAAACGAAAGGGGGCAAGCAGGAGCGAGTCGATATTGAAGAGGCCAAAAACCTGGCCGCAGCCATGCCGGAAAAAACCCAGGCAATGAACCGGAAGCTGACGGACATGCTGACCGAAATGAAGGCCAGTTATCCTTTTTACAATCCCGATTTTAGGGGGGATCTGCCGAATAAAGAGAAAGCGTGTTCTGTTCTTTCCCATCAGCAGAATAAGGACGAGGTTGAATTCGCCGTTCAAGAAAACGGGGCCAAGGTGGTGCGGGCCGACCTGATCTATACTCTCAACGGCGGCGATCGCTACGAAGAGTGGTTCCGGGCGCCTGCAACGGTCTTGTCCGGTGCAACCGTATCGGCGGAGCTACCCGAGGGCACGACGCATTATTACATCAACGTGATTGATGAAAATAATTTTATGCGCAGTTATCCAGAGGTTGGAAAAAAGCCCTATTCAAAAACCGCGATCCTAGCAGGGGACAGCAAACCCGCCACTCAAAAGCCCAAGAAACCGGCAAAAAATGCGAAATCCTCTGCCGTATTGCTGGAAAAGGACGCCAATAAAGACGGGCAGGTCACTAAAGCGGAGTACGTCGATTTCTTTGCTGCCGGATTCGAGCGGAAGGATAAAAACAAGGATGGGCTTCTTACCCCGGATGAGCATACCCACGCCTCGTTTAAAGGCGCGGACCGGGATGCAAACGGTCAGCTGACTCGCGAAGAGTTTGCGACCATTTATGAGCGGCAGTTCGATAACGCCTTTGACAAAAACGGTGACGGCGTCGTCACTGCCGACGAGATGTAGCATCGGCTCTATGAGCCGGTTTTCCAACCATTGGAAGAGATTAGGAGTGCGTAGTATGAAGAGATGTCCGATGAATTTAATGATCGGCCTGCTGGCCATTTCTAACGTTGGGTTTGCGGCGGGATCAAACCCGAATATTGTTTTCATTCTTTGCGACGATCTGGGCTATGGCGATGTGCAGTGCCTGAACCCGGAGTATGGAAAAATTAAAACCCCGTGTGTCGATCAGCTGGCGAGCGAGGGCATGATCTTTACTGATGCGCATTCCGGTTCATCGGTTTGTACCCCGACGCGATACGGATTGATGACGGGCCGCTATAGCTGGCGCACAAAATTGCAAAGCGGAGTAGTTCAGGGTTTCGCGCCTGACCTGATTGCTGAAGACCGCCCGACGGTGGCAAGCTTCCTGAAGGCGCAAGGCTACCACACTGCGATTATCGGCAAGTGGCACCTCAATTTTGATTATTTGGATCCGACTTCAGGGGTTGCGCTCAAGAAATCAAAAAAAAATGCCCCTATTGGATCCACTATCCCCGATGGTCCGGCTAATCGTGGCTTCGAGTATTATCACGGGTTCCATCATGCTAGAGATATGAAAGGCGTCATTGAGAACAACAAGGTTATCGCTCGCGACGATGAAATCAATATGCTGCCCCGTCTGACTCGCAAAGCGGTTGAATATATTGATGCGCGTGCGGCCGAAAAAGACATCCCATTTTTTCTCTACGTGCCGTTCGGTTCGCCGCACACGCCGATTGTTCCGTCGCTGGAATGGCAGGGTAAAAGCGGGCTCGGTGCCTATGCCGATTTCGTGATGCAGACCGATGCCGGAGTCGGCGCGATTATCGATGCATTGGACCGGAATGGTTTGGCGGATAACACGCTGGTCATCTTCAGCAGCGACAATGGTTGCTCTAAGGCGGCAAACATTCCTCAACTCGCAAAGCAGGGGCACAAAGTGAGCGCGGGCATGCGCGGTTCTAAATCGGATTTGTGGGATGGCGGACATCGCGTTCCTTTCGTGGTGCGCTGGCCTGGAAAGGTGGCAGAGGGGTCGTCGTCGGATCAATTGATTTGCCTGACCGATTTTTTTGCCACGTTTTCTGAGCTGACCGGCAGACCTCTGCCCGCAGGCAGTGCGGAAGACAGCGTCAGTTTTCTGCCGGCCCTGTCAGGAAAGCCGATTGTTTCGACGCGTAATGGCGTGATCCATCATTCGATCAAGGGGCACTTCGCTTACCGCCAAGGCAAATGGAAACTTTTACTTGCCAAAGGTTCCGGCGGCTGGAGTTCTCCCACGGAAAAAGAAGCCCCAAAGAGGGTTCCCGTGGCTCAGCTCTACGACATGGAAAATGACCCCGGCGAAACCACCAATCTGTATGAAAGCCATCCGGAGGTTGTCGAGCGGTTGCTGAAACAGTTGGAAGAAGATGTGATGAGTGGACGCAGTACGGAAGGGTTGCCTTCAAAAAACGATGTAGAGAAAATTAAACTTTGGAAAAGCGGGCAGTAAGTCGATCCGTGCCGAGCGTATTATTGGTTTTTAAGATACTAAGAAAGAGAGTGTAGATGAGTAAAAGGAAGAATTTATTGGTTAGCCTGTTGGCCGTTTCGAGCATCGGGTTTGCGGCGGAAACGAAGCCAAATATTGTTTTCATTTATGCCGATGATATGGGCTATGGCGATGTGCAGTGTTTGAATCCCGAACACGGGAAAATTGCCACGCCAAATATGGATCAACTGGCAGCAGAGGGCATGGTGTTTACGGATGCGCACACCAGTTCCTCGGTCTGCACGCCGTCGCGTTACGGTTTAATGACCGGGCGCTACAATTGGCGCAGTGAACGCCAGTCGGGAGTGCTCAATGGCTTCGGTGCACCGCTTATCCCGACCCATCGCATGACCGTCGCAAGTCTACTCAAGGCACAGGAATATAACACCGCGATGATCGGCAAGTGGCACCTCGGTATGAACTTTACGAAAAACGGCAAAGCCCAGCATCAGGTAGACTGGAAGGGGCCGGTTTCAGGAGGGCCCTATGATCTTGGTTTTGACTACTACTACGGCATTTCCGCCTCACTCGATATGCCTCCCTACATCTACATCGAGAACGACCATTTTGTCGGCGAATGCACGACGATAAAAGCCTTTAAACGCAAGGGACCTGCGCAGGCAGATTTCGAGGCGGTAAATGTGTTGCCTGATTTGGCGGAGAAAGCCGTTGCATACATTCACCAGCAGAAAGATTCACAGCCTTTCTTTACGTATATTGCCTTGCCGTCTCCGCATACGCCGATTGTCCCATCCCCAGAATGGCAGGGCAAAAGTCCGCTCGGCCAGTATGGCGATTACGTGATGCAGACCGATTCGGTGATTGGCGAAATTATAGAGGCCGTCGATGCCGCGGGGCTCGCGGAAAATACGCTCATTATCATCTCAAGCGATAACGGCTGTTCCAAAGCGGCAGGCATTCCGGCGCTGGAAGCAAAAGGACACTATCCCAGTGCACAGTTCCGTGGCTCAAAAGCCGATCTCTGGGACGGCGGTCATCGGGTCCCATTTATCCTGCGCTGGCCGGCGGGTATTAAAGCGGGAACCCAGAGCGATCAAACCATCTGCCTGACCGACTTGATGGCGACTTGCGCCGATCTTGTCGGGGTCAAACTGCCGGATACGGCAGGCGAAGACAGTGTCAGCTTTCTGCCCGCGTTGTCGGGCAAGCCGATTGTTTCGACCCGGTCCGGTATCATTCATCATTCGATAAGTGGGCACTTTGCTTACCGGCTGGGAAAATGGAAGCTGTGCCTGGCTAAAGGTTCCGGCGGCTGGACGGCTCCGAAAGAAGCAGATGCCTCGGCAGATGCCCCCGAAGCGCAGCTCTATGATTTGGAGAATGACCCCGGCGAAACCACCAACCTTTATGCCTCGCACCCTGAAGTCGCAGAGCGTCTTCTGAAACAGTTGGAAGCGGACGTTAAGCGCGGACGCAGTACGCAGGGACCTGTATCAGAAAATGACGTGAAACAAATCAAGCTATGGAAAAGCGGGAAGTAAGAACAATGAAACTACACCCCTATAAAAACATTCTAACACTCGGGGCCGTATCCATATTGGCGGCGGGCCTGTGCGGCGCGGCGCCTGCGACGAAGCGGCCCAATATCCTGTTCATTATGGCCGACGACCAATCGCCGTATGATTTGAAAATGTATAATCCTGATTCCATTTTGGATACGCCGGTGCTGGATCAGTTGGCGGCTGACGGAATGATTATTGACGGCGCGCACGAGATGGGCGCGTGGGTTGGCGCGGTGTGTACGCCGTCGCGCACAATGATCATGACGGGGCGTACCCTTTGGCACGCTCCCGGCAAAAATCCGCTGGCTTCCAATCCGAAGTACGTGCCGGCTCATCTGGAGAAGAGTTCGATGGCGGCGGTTTTCAATGTGGCGGGTTATGACACCATGCGAACCTGTAAGGCTGGGAATAGTTACGCCGAAGCGAATGAAGAATTTACTGTGAGACATGATTCCACCATGCGCGGGGGTACGGACGAGACCGGCAGCGCGTGGCATGCAAAGCAGGTGCTGGAGTATCTCAATCAGCGTGAAGCGGACAAGGACTCGGATCCGTTCCTGATCTATTATGGATTCTCTCATCCGCATGATACGCGCGACGGGAAGCCGGAGTTGCTGGCTAAATATGGTGCGGCAAATCATAGCGACCCAAACGTCCGCCTTCCGCCGGTTAACGAGAAGCAGCCGAGATTGCCGGTTAACTATCTGAGCGTGCATCCGTTTGATAATACAGAAATGACAGTGCGCGATGAAGTCGCCGTTTCCGGGGTTTGGAAAAACCGCGATGAACGGACGATCCGTAACGAGTTGGGGCGTGAATACGCGTGCAGCGAAAACATTGATATTCAAATCGGCGCGGTACTCGAAAAGCTAAAAGCGATGGGCGAGCTGGAAAATACGTACATCGTTTACTCTGCCGATCACGGAATCGCGATTGGGCGTCACGGCTTGCAGGGCAAGCAGAATCTCTATGAGCACACCTACCGCGTTCCGTACATTGTCAAAGGACCGGGCATTCAACCGGGCTCGCGGGTGTTGGGAAATATTTATCACCTCGACGCACTGGCCACCCTCTGCGACCTCGCCGGAATTGAAGCACCCGCAACCAGCGAAGGCATCAGCTTTAAGCCGGTGCTGATGGGCGAAAAAAAGACCGTGCGCGATGTGCTTTACGGGGCCTATTGCCGTCGCGGCAAGCCGGGCATTCGCTGCGTCAAGAAGGGCGATTGGAAATTAATTCGCTATGAGTCCCCGGATGGAGCGAACACAACGCAGCTCTTTAATCTGGCCGAGAACCCGAATGAGCTCGTGGCAGAACATCACGATCCAAAGATCATTGCACTGACGCACTACACGCCGAAGCCGCTTGAAACCAATCTGGCTGACGATCCGGCTTATGCGGACAAGCTTCAGGAAATGAAACAGCTGCTGCTCGAGGAGATGCGGAGTCATGACGACCCGTACCGTTTCTCAGATCAACCGGATGACGGGTTGCCTCCGGTGCCTAAAGCAAAACGGGCTCCTCGCGGGAAGAAAAAGACTCCTAAGAAGAAATCAGGAGCTATTTAAATGAAGCCGAGATTGACCGTTGGAAACTCAATGCGACGAAGCGTTCAAAAGCATCGAAAAAGTAAATTTAGAAGATGGTTGGAGAATTTAAATGAAGTTCAAAATGAAGTTTAACCTGCTTGCTGTCGCACTGATATCGAGCGTGGTCCTCGCTGAAGATGGACGTCCTGAGAAGCCGAATGTTTTGTTGCTGCTCACGGATGATCTCGGCTGGCAGGACGTGAAGTGTTACGACATCGACGAACCGTCGCATATGGAAACGCCGAACATTGATGCGCTGGCGAAGAAGGGCATCAAGTTTTGGCAGGCCTATTCACCGGCTCCGACGTGCGCGCCGAGTCGAACCGCTATCATGAGCGGGAATCATCCGGCCCGTTCACAGCTCACGCATGTGGTCGGCGGTACGCCCCCTGCGCCGTATCATAAAACAGCGCATCGCATGATGCCGCCTTGGTATAGCGGGCGCTTTCCGGCTGGAGTTATTGCGCTCCCTGAGACGCTTAGAAACAACGGCTATACGACGGGGCATAGCGGAAAGTGGCACTTGGCCATGAAGCACAATTCCTTTCCTCAACCGGAGGATATTGGTTTCGATTGGTCGCGTAGTGTCCATGGAACAACGGCCAGAATGAAGCCCCATCGTTTGACCGGTTTCGCAACGGACGACCCGAACGATCCGTATCGTCTCGATGAAAACGGGTTCGCCACCCATCAGCTCAGTATCGATGCGCTCACGTTTGTGGAAGAAAACAAAGACAAGCCATTTTTTCTCTTCTATGCCACGAAGCTCGTGCACGCCCCGATTCATACGCGCAGCGAGCGATTGCTGAAAAAATACTGCGAAAAACTTGGTGTGGAACTGCCGGAGAATCCGCAGGAGTGGAAGGGCGAGGGCCAGACCAATCCCTTCTACTGCGCCATGGTGGAAGAGCTCGACTACTATGTCGGTCAGATGTTTGATTATCTGGAAACGACAGAGGATCCGCGCTGGCCGGGCCATAGGCTCATCGAAAACACGTATATCATTTTCACCTCCGACAATGGCGGCATGGAATCGATGCCCGGCGAAATTATCACGGATAACTACCCGCTGGATCGCGGCAAAATTTCTGCCATGGAGGGCGGCGTTCGTGTGCCGCTTATCATCACCGGTCCCGGGATTGATGCCGGTGTGGAGTCGGATGTGATGATCAACGGTCTCGACTTCTATCCCACTATTCTTTCGTGGACGGGAACTCCGGTTCCCGAAGGGAAAAAGTTCGACGGGTGCGATATTTCCGAGCTCCTGAAAAAAGACCCCACCGATCCCGAGCTGGTGAAAGGGGATGATGGATCTGTGCGCGACACCATGATGTGGCATTTTCCGAATTCCTTGGCGTTGGAGAGCACCATTCGAATCGGCGACTACAAGCTGGTGCGTAACTACGATCACGTTGGCGATGCACGTGAGCCCGAGTTAGAGCTCTATCGACTGTATGAAACCAAAAATAGAAAACAAATACGCGGCGACATTGAAGAGTCTAAAAACCTCGCCGCCTCCATGCCGGAAAAGGCGCAGGCCATGAACGCCGAGCTGAGCGAACGACTGACCGAAATGAAGGCCAGCTATCCGTACTACAACCCGCATTTCAAATCATCGCTTCCGAATAAGGAAAAGGTGCCAACGGTTCTTTCTTCCTCGAAAAATGGCCACGTAGTTGAGTTCTGCTATCAGGAGAATGGAGCCAAAGTGGTTCGGGCTCAGTTGATCTATACCTTGAACGGTGGAGAAAACGTATTCGCCGAGGAGTGGTTCCGTACGCCGGCAACCCTGTTGCCCGGCAACAAAATTTCGGCCGTGCTTCCCGAAGGCACCACCCATTATGTGATCAACCTGATCGATGAGAACAATTTCCTGGTGAGCTATCCCGATGTGGACAAAGCGACTCGTACGAAGAATGCGTCGCCGACGGCGCAGGCCGTTTCAGAATTATAGAAAGGGTTGAATATGAAAAAGAGATTAGTATTTGCGGCCTTAATGGCTATTACAGGTGTTGCTGGTGCAGCACCTGCGGCGAAGCGTCCTAATATCTTATTCATCATTGCGGATGATGCTTCGTTCGATCATTTCGGAGTAAATGGCTGCACGTGGGTGAATACTCCAAACATTGACCGAGTTGCTGAACAGGGGATCAACTTCACTTCAGCCTACACGCCGAACCCGAAATGCGGTCCATCGCGATCCGTTCTCATTACGGGTCGTAATCCTTGGCAACTCGGAGGGGCGATAAACCACGATGCGGTTTTCGACAAAAAGTTCAAAACGTACGCAGAAGCCTTGGAGGAGAATGGATATAGCATCGGCTTCACGGGAAAGGGCTGGCGCCCGGGCGATTCGCAGGGCCGTGACTTGTTGGGAAAAGAGTTTACTCAACACCGTGCAAAAAAAACGCCGTCTAAAAAGATTTCCAAAAAGGATTACACCAAAAATTTCGAACAGTTTTTAAGCGATAGTGACTCCATGAAGCCCTTTGCATTTTGGCTGGGCTGCCATGAACCCCACCGGGCGTATGAATTTAAATCGGGTGCAAAAAATGGCAAAAAAGTAGATTCTATTCCGGAAGTCCCCACGTATTGGCCGGATACAGAAGCGGTGCGCCACGATATGCTCGATTATGCCTTGGAGGTCGAACATTTTGACAAACATGTTGGAGGGTGCATCGATGTGCTCAAGCGGCAGGGCAACCTTGAAAACACGCTGGTGATTGTGACGTCGGATAACGGAATGCCGTTCCCTCGCGTAAAAGGGCATCCTTATCATGATGCGGCGCACATGCCTTTTATGGCGATGTGGAAAAATGGGATCAAGGAGCCGGGACGAAACTTCGATCAGTTCATTAGTTTCATCGATCTGGCACCGACGTTTATGGAAATGGCTGGAATCAGCCAGGAGCAAAGCGGTATGCAGCCGTGGGCAGGGCGCAGTCTAATAGAGATCTTCAAGGGCGGTAGCGACATGGCGCGCATTCCACAGCGTGATACCATCCTGATGGGACGTGAGCGCAATGATCCGGGGCGCCCGAATGACTGGGGGTATCCGGTGCGCGTCATCCGCAAGGGGAATTTATTTTATATTCACAATTTTGAGCCAACCCGTTGGCCTTGCGCGAATCCATCCACCGGATTTAAAGATACGGATCCAAGCCCGACGCTGGGTGCCGTCGTAGAGGCTGGCGAGCACGCTGAGGTTTGGAAGCTGTCACTCGCAAAACGAGGAGCCGAAGAGCTCTATGATGTTGCAAAGGATCCACGCTGCCTGAAGGATCTCGCAGGAAATCCTGAATATGCCCAGCAGATGGCCGAGCTGAAGAAGGAGCTATTTGAGCAATTGACGCAGCAAGGCGATCTGCGCATGACGGGTAATGGAGATTGGTATGATGGCTCTGAAAATCCCTATGGCAAAGAAGACGAGAGAAACTTTTATGAAAGAGTGAACAACGGCGAAAAGGTTAAAAATCGATCTGCCGCCTATGTTCGACCAGACCTTGAAGATGGCATGTAGCGATTTGGGAGAGACAACGATGAATAAAAAAATGTTTATGCAGCGTACAGGTGCCGCCGTGGCGGCAATAACAATGTCATGCACCCCGTTTGCACTCGCGGAAGGTGAATGGGTCGACCTCCTTGAGGATGGACTCAGTGCCTGGCAGGATTCCAGCGGATGGACGATGGGCGACGAGGTCATCTTAAACCCAGCAAACGAGAAGGAACTCACCGTTTCGAAGCCGGGCAAGACGATTGCCGTAGTGGAAACAAAATCCAGGGCTGCATATCTGCTCACCAAACAAAGGCACGGAGATATCGAAGCGACCATTGAATTCATGGTCTCAAAGGGTTCCAATTCAGGAATATACTTCATGGGCCGTTATGAAATACAGGTTTTCGATAGTTTCGGAAAGACGGAGGTTACGCACAGTGATTGTGGCGGAATTTACCAGCGCTGGGGAAAGAATAAAGACAATGGACAGCCACCCAGGGTCAATGCTTCAACGGCACCGGGCACATGGCAGAAGTTAGAAGTCACCTTTCGCGCTCCGCGTTTCGATGAGAACGGAAAAAAGACAGAGAACGCGAAATTCATAAAGGTCGTGCATAACGGACAGCTCATCCACGAGAACGCCGAGGTAACAGGCCCCACACGCGCAGCGATGAAAGGGAGTGAGCCCGAAGAGGCCATGGGTCCGATCCGTATCCAGGGCGACCACGGTCCCGTCGCCTATCGCATAATCAAGATCAAACATGTAGAACTGAACTAGAATCAGAGAATGGTCTAACTATTGATCCGGCGCTAAAATGTTGAAAATTCAGCGAAAAAAATGGCCACAAAAAACACAAGAAAACACACAAAAACGGAGCATCTGCACGGTTCGCTCTTTGTGGTTTCTTGTGTTTTTTGTGGCTATAAAATTCCAGGTATTTTACTGACGGATCTATAAAACAAAAACCAATCCCCTTTAACGAAGATCTCTTATGAAAGTAAATCACATTTTGCCCGTTATTATATGTGCCCTCAGCTTCAATTTAGTTGCTGCTGAGCGGCCACAAAAACCGAATGTTCTGTTTTTGATGTCTGATGACCTGAACACCGCATTGAGTGGGTTTGGTCACCAACAGTGTAAAACCCCCAATTTGGATCGTCTGGCTCAGCGAGGCGTTAAATTTGAGAGCATGCATTGCCAGTACCCGCTCTGTGGCCCATCACGGTCGTCGATCATGTCGGGCCTCTATCCGTACACGAATAATTGTCTCGGAAATGGATCCAAAATACGTAGGGAAATTCCGGATGTGGTGACGATGTCGCAGGCCTTTATGAATCAGGGCTATTATGCTGGACGGGTGAGTAAGATCTACCACATGAATATTCCCCAGGAAATTATAGAGGGGACCGCTCATAGCGATGACTCGAGCTCTTGGACGGAGGCTTTTAATATTACAGGGCCCGAACAAGATGCCCCCGGCAAGAAGACCAATTGGTCTCCCAAGAATGAGACGTCACAGGCATTTGTGGGCGTCGTTTCAACTGCCGGGGACTTGGAGCATGCGGATGGCATGGCTGCTGATAAGGCGATTGAGCTCCTGGATAAAGTGAAGGATAACCCCTTCTTCCTCGCCGTTGGTTTTGTTCGTCCGCACGTGCCGTTGGTGGCGCCGGAGAAATATTTCGATCTGTATGATCAGGAGAAGATGCAGATTCCATACGTGCCGGAAAATGATCTGGATGATGTTCCCCAAATCATACGCGACTATAAGAACAATAAGGAGTACGGCGTGACGAGCGAGTCTCATAAAGGGCTGCTGGAAGCGTACTATGCCAGCGTGTCGTATATGGACGCGCAGGTAGGGCGGGTGTTGGATGCGCTGGAAGAAAAGGGGTTGGCGGAGTCTACCATTGTGATTTTCACCAGTGACCACGGTTACTTGCTGGGACACCATGATAAATATCAGAAGCAGCATCTTTTTGAAGAAGCGACGCGTGTACCGTTCATTATCAGTGTGCCGTGGATGACATCAGAGCATGACAAAGGAACCAAGCAACTCACCGAGCTCATCGATTTGTTTCCTACGCTTACGGACTTGGCCGGGATCACTGCGCCGGACTCACTGCAGGGGACGAGCTTGCGCCCTCTTCTGGAGGATACGGAATCACCCGCATGGACAAAAGATGCGGTATTTACAATCAGTCGCGCGGGCGGGGAGTCTCTACGAACCAAAGACTGGCGCTTTACGCAATGGGGATTTGGCAAATCGGGCATGGAATTATACGACTTAAGTAAGGATCCGGGTGAGTTCACCAATCAGGCCAACAACCCAGAGTACGCATCCGTTGTAGAGCGCATGAAAAAGTTGTTGCTTGCTAAGCGCGACGACGCGGGATACCCAAACTTTGTTGCTAAAAAGGCGAATAAGGCTGGGCGCAAGAACAAGAAGCAGAAGAAAAAGAAATAATGAAGAGATGGATTAAATGATGCTGAAAAACATACTGCTTTGCCTTTTGATTGCGCCGCTTTTGGCGGCGGCGAATAAACCGAACATCGTGCTGATACTAACGGACGATGCGAGCTGGGAGTGCTTCGGCCCGTACGGGGCGGAGGATTATAAAACACCGAACATTGATCGTTTGGCCGAACAGGGCGTGAAGTTTGAGCACTGCTATTCAACCCCGCTCTGCTCGCCTTCGCGGGTCATGATTATGACGGGGAAGTACAACTTCAGGAACTATACGCATTTCGGCTATCTCGACGTAAAAGAGAAGACGTTTGGGCATCTGATGCAGCAGGCGGGCTACAAAACGGCCATTGCCGGGAAATGGCAGCTCAACGGCCTGTATGATCCAGAAGTTTTTACCGATCACGCTGATAACACACGACCCAATAAAGCGGGCTTTGATGAGTACGCGTTATGGCAGGTCACAAAGGGCAAAAACGAAAAAGGTGCCGGCGAGCGTTTTTGGAGTCCGCCGTTGGAGATCAACGGCGAGTTTTTGTCGGTAGAGCAGAATAAGAATCAGTACGGCCCGGATATCATGAGTGACTTCGTCTGCGACTTCATTGAACGCAATCAGGACGAACCCTTCTTTGTCTATTACCCAACCGTGCTTGTTCACGATCCATTTGTGCCAACACCGGACACGATCGGGAATCGTGATCGGAGTCAGAAAGCAAACAAAAGGCAGAAAAATAAGCTGGCCGAGAAGAAAGAAAACTTTGTCGCGATGGTCAACTATCTAGACAAGATCGTGGGCAAAGTCGTCGCGAAATTGGAGGCGGTCGGTCAGTTGGAAAACACCTTGATCTTGTTTACGTCCGACAACGGAACCCATACGCCGATTAGGTCGAACTGGAACGGACGCACAATCCGGGGCGGCAAAGGCGACACTAAAGATATGGGCACACATGTTCCGCTGATTGCATTCTGGAAGGGAAAGGCAGTTGAGGGAGCGGTTTGTGCGGATTTGGTTGATTTTACGGATGTCTACGCCACGCTGGCGGACGCGGCTGGAATTAAGCTGGACCCAACCGATCCCAAAGATGGGCAGAGTTTTTTGCCGCAAATTGTTGGGAAATCAACGACTCCGCGCACGCATGCGCTTTGTTACTATCAGCCCTACTGGAAATTCGGGGGGAAGAACGCGGGCGCATTTGTGCGCACCGATCGATTCAAACTCTATGCGGACGGACGCTTCTACGACATAGCCAACGATTTGGATGAAGCGAAAAATCTGGCGGGCGCATTCACCAGCGAGCGGGCGATGACGGCGCACAAACAGCTTAAAGAACTCATTGACCAAATTCCACCAGTCCCCCAAGGCAGCAGAGAAAGTACCGAGCGTCCGATTCATCCCGACTGGCCGCTCGTGAAATAGACACGATTTTTTGGAAACTGAATGAATAGCAGAAGAGGTACTATGAATATGAAATTACTTAAAACATTACTAATGACACCGATGATTTGCGCGTCCGCAACCGCGCTAACTCCCTTGTCTGCTTTGGCAGAACCCCGCCCCAATATCCTCATCTTTTATGTGGATGATCTTGGGTGGCAGGGCACCCAGCTGAATGATGTGGATGCACCGTGTCCCTACGAAACGCCGAATATGGTTAAGCTGTCAGAGCAGGGGATGAATTTTACCCAGGGATATTCCGCTGCACCGACCTGTGCCCCTTCGCGGGCTGGGATCATCACGGGCCAGCATCCGGGAAAACTCCGGTATACCCATGTGTTGTTTGACCGGATCATTAAAGGCAAACCGACGCAAGAGTTGGTCGATCCCTATCTCGGTTCCCACCTTCAGCTGGATGCACTCACTTTGGCAACCGCCTTGCAGGACAATGGATACCATACAGGGCATGTGGGCAAATGGCACCTTGGGTTGAGTTCGTCGCTATTCGGGTTTGAGTTTAGTCATGAAGAGCGCGGTGTGCATCGTAAGCCGCCGGATCGAACCAAAGGCTTTGCAACCGTCGATGATCCAAAATATCCGCTGAGTCAGAAAAAATACCCACCATTCAGTACCAAAAAGCCAGACGGAATTTCGTATCCCTACGACGATGTCACCGAGACCGCGCTGAAGTTCATGGAAGAGAGCCAGGACAAGCCGTTCTTCCTGTACCTGGCTCACTGGATGGTCCACTGGCCGGCGATGACCCGCAATGGGGAGCTGCTCGAATACTACTGCGATAAGCTGGGGCAGTCGTTTCCTCCCAAGTCGGGAGCCATGTCCATTCCGGGTCAGAACAACCCCTATTATGCGTCCATGGTCACCACGGTGGACTGGAGCTTGGGACGAATCGTTGACTATCTGGAAAAGACGGATGATCCGCGCAATCCCGGCAAAAAGCTCATCGAAACGACCTATCTGATTTTCACCTCTGACAATGGCGGATGCATGAGCCATGGCCAAGAGGTTCTGGCCGACAACTCCCCGCTAAAATACGGAAAATCAAATGGCGAAGAGGGCGGCATACGTGTCCCGATGGTTATTGAGGGACCCGGGATTCCGAAGGGGTCGCAGTTTGACGGGTTGGTCAACCAGCTCGACTATTTCCCGACGATCCTGAATTTGACTCATTCTACGATTGCGCCGGAAGCAAAGGCCGCACTGAGCGGCTTGGACATCACGCTGGTGCTTTTGGACGGTGCCCAGCAGATTGTGGATGCGCAAGGCGCGAAGCGGGAAAACCTTTTCTGGCACTTTCCGCACGGTGAGGATTCGATGAAATCTGCACTTCGAGAAGGAGACTTCAAGCTCCTCAAAAACTATGAAACGCACGACTACAGTCTGTATCGTCTCTACAAAAATGGGCAGCGGGAGGATCTCGAGGAAATGAACGATCTGGCGACGGATCCCGAATATGCTCCGGTCCTGAAAAAGCTTTCAGAAAAGCTGGACCGCCATCTAGCAGAAAATCAGGTGGAGGGCCCGTATCTTAATCCGGCATATTCTGGAAAAACAAAACCGGCTGCAGAGATCCAGGTGGTGAAATTCCACGCAGAAAAACGCCTGGCGAGCGTGAGGCTGAAGACCTCGGGGCCCGCGATCAAAACCGCCTATGTGATTTATCGTGATAAGCCAGGTGAAAAGAAATCGAAGCACGGCAAGGGGGAATTTGATGTTCGTATCGGCGTAAAAATGCCCGCTACGATTGCCTCTTCCGGACAACGGGTCAGCGCCCAGATTCCCGATGGAATCGAGGCGTATTGCTTTCTGCTAATCGATGAAAACAACTACCAGACCTTTAGCGATATCCAGCTGGCCCAGTAGTCATGTGGATCATTTGTGAATTCTTGATGAATCGTGCCTGTTAACTGAGATAGGACAACCGCTTTTAAAAAAGAGTAAAGGCAAATTCACGCATCGCGTCCTGCCGCTGTCCGCTATGGCGTTAAAGTAGTGGTTGTATATAGGAGAGTTTTACGCATGGCGTATTCAGGTGGACGATTTTAATCACAAAAAGCTCAGTTTTATGGTTTGTCGGTCAAAAACACACGTAAGCATGGCTTTACGCGGGTTTTTTTTGGCATCCCTTAAACGACGGATAGGCAAATTCTCAATGGGATGTAGCTTGAATCGGGAAGGATACGGGATGAGCAGGCGGGACGCCTACAGTACGTTTCCATTATGCCGCCACCATAGCATACGCATACCCGTGAAGGGTTTTATAAGAATTACTGTTGAACATGAACCGTAGACAAAGCGTCTGATTACAACAAAAAGAGAGGATCTATGAATTACAACAGCCTATCAAGAATGGCTTTTTCATCAATAAAGTCGAAGAAGGCGGCCCTGCTGCTTGTTTTGGGACTCGTTGCGTTGGCGGCAGGGAGCGCGCAGGCTGCGGTTTATACCTGGACGGGAGATGAAACTGCCACCGGCAATGACTATGCTGACTGGAATTATGACAACAACTGGGGGGGCACCGCTCCAACTTTTGTTAACACGGATGACATCAAGATCGCCGGCACTGCAACGTTGGACCAATATATCCGGACTCACCGAACGATTCGGTCACTCGAGTTTACGAGTTCGAATACTGGTGCAACCCAAATTGGATTCATCGCTGCAAATGGTGCTGACCGTGATTTAACCTTCTCTGCTGATACCGGGAATTCCTCCCTGACGGTCGATGCTTCGGCCAGCGGGGATAAGACCCTTGGTAGCTTCGAAGGTAGTGTAACCCCCGGTGAAGTCGTCCTCCTCAGTAATTTGGATGTCACTCACAACGGCACAGGAAACCTGACCTTTGCTTGTGAAATTAGAGGAGCCGGGAATCTCAACGTTGCAGGTTCAGGTACGACGGTATTTTCCGGCACCAATACCTATACGGGTAACACGACGGTAGACGGCGCATTGACGTTGTCAGAGGCCGCGCAGTTGGCCTTCACCATCGGCACGAATGGCGTCAATAACGCGTTGTCAGGTTCGGGTGCCGTTTCGCTGGATGGTGACTTTCTTCTGGACCTGACGGGTGCCGGAAGAACGCTAGGCGATTCCTGGCAGATTGTGGATGTGGACACGCTCATGGAAACGTTTGGCGCAACCTTCAGTCTGGCGAGTACAGCCGGCTCTTTTACGGAGACCAACGGAGTCTGGAGCATCAGCGAGAACGGCGCTGGCTACGAGTTTTCTGAGAATACGGGTCTGCTCACCGTCGTCACCGTCTTGCCTGCGGCGCATTGGATGTCAGGAGAATGGGGCATCGGTTGGCGCTTCAGAGCGGATGATAAGACGCAAATCGCGAATTGGGATGTCGATACTCTGGTGTCCCAGGTAAAGAGTATTCCCGGCGTGAATCATGTTATCTTCAATCTGTCCGATGCGGCTCATGGGGATGCGTATATCGCCCCTCATTCCGTGCTGACTGCTATTAATCCCGGATCTACGCCGGACAATGATCGTGATCTGTTCATGGAGATGGCACAGGGCTTCCAAACGAACGGGATAAAAGTGATTGCCTATGTAGCCGCTCAAGGACCCGCCATGCTCAAGCATGGTGCCGAAGCGGCCTATGACTCGGTCGAAGTCAGCTCAAATGTATATACCTCCGTGGCGATGGATAACTGGAGCAACTATGTATATGGCGCATATAATATTGGGGACTTTGCGGATGAGCGCGAGATGTATAAAAGAGCCTTCGGGGAAGTGATTCTTGACGAATATGCCGCGCGCTATGGCCGCTTGATTGACGGCTGGTGGTTCGATAATGGAGCCGTAGAAAATTTTGACGCTGAATTGTTGTTCGCTATTGCGAAACAGTATAATCCCAATTGCGTGGTTAGCACGAGTGCAGAGCTTTCGTTACAGAGCGATTACCTTAGCGGCCATCCCACGCCTTTGGCTAGCTATCCCGCCAATGATCTGATCAATCTGCCCATGCTCACCGCCATTGAAGCTGCACCCGATGGCTATCTGTATAAAGGCACTCAGCCAAACCTCGGGCATATGTTTATGGCCCTGGGGACGGCTTGGAATAGCGGAGCCATTGTATGGCCATTGGATCAAGCGGCAGACTGGATGACACGCTGCTTGAATGCGGGGGGGTCATGGACTTGGAATGTGGATCTCACGGATGCCGACTCAATACTCAGGGCGGATTCGGCGACCTTTTTGACTGACCTCATTGCCGAAAGGGCCGCATTGGCCGTATCCAATGTCGCCTCCCCGATCTTTTCGCAGGATACCTATGACGGGGGGAATGCGAAGTTGGGTGTAGCCTATACAGGGAGTCTTGCGGGATCGGCCACGGATGCAGACGGGGATACGGTGACCTACGCGATAGCCCCCGGCGGGCCGGATTGGTTGGTGGCCTCCACCAACGGTACGCTTTCGGGCACTCCGTATAACACGTGGGATTTGGGGACGAACCGATTTACGCTTGTGGCGGCCGATGGCAAAGGCCGTATCGATTTAGCGGAGTTGGAAATTTACGTGACGGACGAATCCGGTAGTGACATACCCCATTTTCAAATATCGTTTGATAATTTGCGCGGCAATCTGTCGGATGGGACGATTCATGGTCTGCCTATCAGTGATCCCAATGTCAGCATAACAAAGGCGACCAATGGGAACGACGTGGTGTATTCGCTTAGCATTATTAATCAGGATTTGGATAATGGCGGAACCTTTACTGACTCATTGAGTTGGGATATCCGGGTTGCCGGGTTCTCGAATAGAACCTATAATGTGAACAGCAACGACTCGTCGGTTACGCTGGGCTCAAGTGTACCTGTTGGTACGATTAATAATGAATTCGGCATCTCGGGCGGAGACAACAGTTTTATAAACCCGGGAGAATCTGTTCAGTTCAGCGTTGAAAACATAGTTCTTACGGCGGACGCCGGTTTTTCTACACAATTCGATGGCTTTAGCGGACTCTGGGGGACGAAGGGCACCTATATTTATGGCGAGGGTGCAAGCGGTCTGGAATCGCAGGTAACTACTAACAACGGCGCACTTACTTTTGTAACGAATACCGTTTTGGTTGTCACTTCGACGTCAATCAGCGAGCGGATTCGGGATCTCGACGGATCGTTTACGGTTTTGGCGGCTGTGCCAGCGGTGACAAATGCGTCATTCACCATCATTCAGGATGGAGGGCAAGACTATCCGGGCATGACCTATACACGTGTTATCACCCCGGGGGCCTATCTCATAGAAACCTCGACCAATCTCATCACCTCATCTTGGATTCTTCGCAGCGTGGGTCCGGCTGAATCGGACTTAACGATTGTTTCCGGGCCGGTTGATAATGCTGATGGAACGGAAACCCTTTCCTTTAGACTCAATCAAGGTCTTGACGCGAACTCAAGTCTGTTCATTAGGATCAACGGAACAGAGTAATCCGCTTGCGACTGCAACCTATACTGGGCGACCCATCCACCATGATTTAGGTGGATGGGCTGTGGCGTTTCGAACAGCGCGTTTAGTGACAGCGAGCATGTGGGCGGAACGGTGGGGTTCTGTGGGATCTGCGATGAACTTCAATAAACCATAGAGAAGTAGTAGCATCCCCTAAACACACGATGCCCGAGTTGTGTTTTTTCGATATGTTTAGAACTGGCGGATAGCATTAATATGGATAGTAGAAGGGTATAGATGAAGAATTTGATGATTAAACGGGTGGTATGTGCGGGGTCGATCTTGCTGACAGGCATGGTTTCTTTGGCGGAGATTGAGCCGACGTGGGAATCGCTGGCGGCGAACTATGACGTGCCGGATTGGTTTGTGGATGGAAAGCTAGGGGTTTGGTTTCACTGGGGAATTCCGTCATCGATCAAAGATGGGCGCCCGCATGATGGTTCACACTATGGCGCGTGGATGTATGGAACCGAGGGGCAGCTGAGTGCGGCAAAGCACCCGGAAGCGGTTCAAAAGCTGACAGACTGGCATGACAAAACCTATGGGCCTCATGCGGAGTTCGGTTATGAAGATCTGATTCCAGAGTTTACGGCCAAAAACTGGGATCCGGATGCGCTTGTGAGAGAAGTGAAAGACGTCGGCGCGCGTTTCATCATGCCGGTGGCCTGCCATCACGATAATTTTGACATGTATGATTCTTCCCATCCATGGAACTCCGTCGATATGGGGCCTAAGCGGGATACGCTGAAGGAATGGAAGGCCGCCGCCCGGAAGCATGGTCTTAAATTCGGCGTTTCAACCCACTTATACTGGTCGCCGCGATTCTTTAACAGCGCCCGGAAATACCAGGACGAGGGAACGTTGGAATCGAAATTATTCAATATGGATTATAGCCCGAAGAGTTACAGCAGTCAGGATAGCTGGAACGAACATTGGTATGCGCGCTGTTGGGAAATTATTGAGAAGTATGATCCCGATATGTTCAACAATGATTCTCCATATCCGACAATTAAAAGTGGGGAAAGCCTGGGGATTAAGCTGTTCACGGATTATGTGAATAAGGACCAGAAGGAAAATAACGGCAAACAGGATGTGGTTCTCTCATTCAAGGATTCGAAAGCAAATAAAGCGGCCTTTACCTATAACATGGAGCGCGGCAGTGCCGCTCAGATTGAGCCGGAACCCTGGATGTGGGCAACCGACCTGTCCGGAACCTGGTTCTACCGGAACGGCGCCAGTAACCGGATGCGTATTCCGGTGATGGTCGGCAATGCGATCGATGCCATTAGCAAGAACGGTGTCGTGATGCTTAATATAGCGCTTACAGGCGAGGGCACCATTCCGGATAACCAAATGGAATATCTGAATGCGTTCCGTGATTTAATGCATGTGAATGGCGAAGGGATCTATAATTCCAGACCTTGGAAAGTTTTCGGCGAAGGTCCGTTGGTCATCAAAGACGGCCGCGGCAACGAAAATAATGCACCATGGTGCCAACACGACATTCGCTTCACTACCAAAGACGGAAACCTCTACGCCTTTGTTCTCGCACCTCCGACGGAAGACATTGTGATTAAGACGCTGGCCAAAGGAGGGTTGCTCGAAAAAGCGATCGCCGCGGTCAGCCTGATGGGCAGTGATGAAAAGATTCGTTGGAAGCAAACAGACGAAGGCCTGGTCATTAAATGCCCCAAGGCCCAGCTCTGTCCGCATGTTATCGGTTTTAAGGTGGTTTTAAACTAGAAGGTGTAATGGAATGATAAATATAAAAGTGCAAACGGTTGGATGGTTTCTGCTATGCGTGGCCACTTGGGTGAGTGCGGCGGAGCGGCCGAACATTGTCCTTATTCTGGGCGATGATATGGGCTATGGCTCGGTGCAGGCCAATAATCAAAAATGCGCCATTCCGACACCGCACTTGAACCGCCTGATTGAGGAGGGGATGAATTTCACGGACGCGCATTCCGACACCTCGGTCTGCACCCCGACGCGTTACGGGCTGTTGACTGGGCGCTACAGTTGGCGCTCGGGCTTGAAGAGCGGGGTAACCTGGGGCTTTCATCCTTCGCTGATTGAACCGGAATATGAAACCGTGGCGGAGATGCTTCAAAAGGCGGGATACTATACGGCCATGGTCGGCAAGTGGCACCTGGGCCTCGACTGGACGAACAAGGAGGGCAAAACCATTGCCGAGGAGCGAGGCCTTGATCAGCACTTCTTCGTGAACTGTGGCGACTTTTCAAAAACCAACCTGCGCTACAAGTGGAAAAACCTCGATTTTTCTCAGCCGGTTAAGGGTGGACCGGTCGATCATGGTTTCGATAGCTATTTCGGCGACGATGTTCCAAACATGCCTCCGTACGCATTTATTCGGGACAACAAGGTGCAGGGCATTCCATCGGTTGATAAACCCAGCGCCATGTTCGGCATCGCCGGACCGATGGTGCCCGGCTGGACGCTAGAGGCCGTGATGCCTGCGCTGGCGGCCGAGGCAAAAAGCGTGATCAAGGAAAAGGCCCAAAGCGATAAACCTTTCTTCCTCTATTTCTCGCTCACCTCACCGCATACTCCCATTGCGCCCTCGGATGAGTTCATCGGAAAGAGCGGGCTGTCTAAATATGCGGACTGGATCATTGAAACCGATTGGGCGGTCGGGGAAGTGCTGGTCGCGTTGGATGAGCAGGGGATTGCCGACAATACGCTGGTCATCTTTACCACCGACAATGGCAGCACCGGAAAAGAATTGAATGAATTGCGGAAAATGGGATGTGATCTGACGCATCAGTTTAGAGGCCAGAAGCGCAGCCTTTATGAAGGCGGACACCGCGTGCCGTATATCGTTCGCTGGCCAAAGCAAACACCGAAAGGCAGTTCGTGCGATGAAACGATCTGTTTGAACGATTTTATGGCAACGGCCGCTGAGGTTGCGGGCGTTAAGCTGAATGAGAATGCCGGGCCGGATAGCAACAATATCCTCCCGCTCTATCAGGGGAAAACGCGCGCCGAAGATCCGGCTGTGATTCATCACGACTTCGACGGCGGCTATGCCATCCGTCGCGGCGACTGGAAGTTGATCTTTTTGTACAATCGCAAGGCGAATACCTTCAAGCGCGAGCTCTACAATTTGAAAGCCGATGTCAAGGAGACCGCGAACATCATCGAACAGCATTCCGAAGTTGCCAGCGAGCTGGCGGAATTGTTTGAAACGCAGGTTAAGCAGGGCCGCAGCACCCCCGGTCCGCAACAATCCAACATCGAAGACCCTGACTGGATGCTCCCATTTTAGAGCTGGGAAATTGGATGTGGAATCAATGAGCGTTGGAAGATTCAGATAATGAAAAAACAGATGAAGCTCATTTTAGCCGTTAGTTTGTGTGCGTTGTTGAATCAGGGGATTCTCGCAGCGCCGATGGCTGTTCAGCGCGCGGACAGTTGCGTGGTGATTAGCGCTGAGCAGGACAAAGTTTCCGACAACCGCATGACGGTGGATTTTGAGCTGCGGCAACCCGGTGAATATGTGATTCAGCTTGTTCATCAACCTGCAACAGCGGGAAAGGAACTTTCCGCATCGATTCAGTTGGATGGTGTTTTGCACTGTAATCAGCTGAAGCGAAGTTACTGGATTGACGACGGGATTGTTTCAACCTTTGAGACGCCGGTTCATCTTCCAAAGGCTGGAAGATATTCGGTCACGGTGGAGTGTGATGAGCAACCGGTGAAGGTTCGGCTCATTCCCAAGGTCTATTTCAGTAGCCGTATTGTTGTCGGATCAGAGAAGCATTACGACGAATGGATCAGGATGCATCAGTCGCCGGAAAAGCAGGCGGCGATGGAATGGTATAAACAAGCGCGCTTCGGCATGTTTATTCACTGGGGCGTGTATTCCCAGGCGGCGGGGAGCTGGAAAGGAACCAAAGTTGAAGACTCTCCGGTTAAGGGCCCGCGCGTTGCTGAATGGCTGATGTATACCTTCAATATTTCGCGCGAGGAATATCGCGAGTTTGCCAAACAGTTTAATCCCGATTCTTCTTTTGCCGCGAACATTGCCAAACTGGCCAAAGACACGGGTATGAAATATGTCGTCATCACCGCCAAACATCATGATGGGTTTGCTTTGTTTGATTCGGCCAGTTCGGATTGGGATGTCGCGGATGCCACGCCCTATGAAGGCGACCTCATTAAGGAACTGTATGATGCGTGCCGCGCGGAGGGACTGGATTTCGGCGTCTACTATTCCCATGGCCATGACTGGATGGAAGGGTGCGATGCCGATTATGCCAATGTGAAGAAGAAGAATGATCCATACGGAGTGCCGACGCGGCCCAATGGGAAAAACCTGTGGGATCCAAGTCCGAATTCCTATCAGGACTATCTCGAAGGAAAGGCCTATCCGCAGATTGCGGAACTGATTAAGCTGATGCCCGATTTGCGCCTGATCTGGTTCGACGGCGAGGGGTTGATTACGGAAGCGCAGGCCTTGCGTTTCTATAAGATGATTTATGACCTCAACCCAAGCATTGTCGTGAACCGGCGTGTTGGATATGAGTATGGCGACTACATGGACGCGGGCGACAATACGACGCCGAAAGCCGGTGAACTGGTGGCCAAGTACTTTGAAACCTGCGGAACGGCCAATCATTCATGGGGCTTCAAGGCGCATGATAATAATTGGAAGAGCACCAACCAGTTGCTCCGCAACTTTGTCGATATCATTTCCAAAGGAGGGAACTATCTGCTCAACATCGGCCCCGACGGGAAGGGCCAGGTGCCGGAGCCGTGCGCGAATAATTTTGTAGAGATGGGCGAGTGGGTGAAGGTCAATAGTGAAGCTATTTTCGGCACCACTCGCTGGACGCTTTTTAGTGAAAATGTGAATCCGAAAAAAGGCGTGGAATCCGTTCCGGGCGAATTCTGGTTCAGTGCGAAAGACAACTGCGTTTACGCCATGTCACTCACGCCTGCGCCTGAAAACGTTCGGGTGGAATCTTTAAACATAACATCAGGAAAGGTGACGGCTCTTCGTCTGTTAGGTAATGATTCAACGCTGAAGTGGAAGCAGACCAACGAAGCTCTGGAAATTAATTTTACCGGTATCAAACCCGATACCAATGGTTTTGTGATCGAAGCAACTCTCGGAGAAGAGTGATGAATCATTATTTTAAAGACCACAAAGACATGAAGTCGCAAAGGTGCGGCAATCAAAACCTTTGTTTCTTTGCGTCTTCGCGGTCAGAACTCATTTTGGATGAGAAGGAGATACAGGGATGAATAAGATGAAAAACTTAGGGCTGATTTTGTCGATCGGGATTTTGTCAGACCTCAGTGTGGCTCATGCCGCAAAGCAAGTGGCGGTGTCCTCCTTTTGCAAAGCGCAGGTTCCCGGGAAGTATATTCTTCCTTCGGAAGAGGGCGAATGGACCTGGGGTATGGCTCCTATCTACGATGAAGAAGGAAAGCTGCATGTTTTTAATTCAATCATTCCGACGAAAGGCTCATGGAAGGAAGATAGCAGGATTGTTCATTGGACTGCGGACGCACCGGAAGGCCCGTATACGTTTCTTGGCGATGTCTTTGTCAGCGATGAAGCTGGGTATCATAATCCGCAGGTTTCCAAAGTGGGGGATACCTATGTCCTGGTTTATCTGTTCAATAAGCTCAACGATGAAAACGGGTCCATGCAGGAAATTGGGATCGCCACGGCCAAATCGTTGGATGGACCATGGAAAGAGAGCCCATTGAATCCGATTATTCCAGCCTCTGGGAAAATGGGCGGAGCGGAAATCAACCATGCATCCAATCCCACCTTTGTGGCGGCTCCGGATGGGGAATTCAGGATCTATTACAAGTCGATGACGGATAAACATACGTTTCGCGAAATTTCGTTGGCGGTCAGCGATAACATCGAAGGACCTTATGTCAACTATGCCGGTAATCCGGTGATCAGTTATGCCGATCAGCAGCTGGACATAGAAGATCCCTACGCATTCCATTACAACGGCATGTATTACATGATTGTTGAGGATCGTCGAGGCGTGAAAGATATGTTGGAAGGCAACCCGCTTCCGGTGAACCACAGGCAATCAGGCGGCTTGCGCCCCGGTCTTATCTATACATCCAAAGATGGCATCGAATGGGGAATCCCGGAAGTGGGGTATCTAACCAACGAACTCTATTTCGGAGACAAACTCGCGCGCAGTGAACGCCCCAGCATTCTCTGGAAGGACGGACAGCCGGAGAGCCTCTTCCTCGCCTGCCATGATAAGGATTCAACCGCCGGATATTTTGTGGAAATTAACAACTGGAATGGGCAATAAATGAAAACCAAAGAGATGCTGAATGGCGTGCTGCTTGCCGCAATTTTATGCGACGGCCTCAGAGGCAAAAACAACAACTAAACTGGGCGGGCCGAATCCATATGTTTTCATCTTACGGTAACCGAGGTGGCGATGTTTTTTCAGTCGCTAGGGTATCTAAATGAGCAGGAGAAGTAATATGACGAATTATAAACAATGCAGGTGGGTTGGATTTCTGATTTTGGGTGTGGTCAGTTTTGCATTGTCATCTGTGGCAGGTGAATTGTCAGGCATCCGTCCCAATATCGTGATTTTCTACGTGGACGATCTCGGCTGGCAGGATATCCTGATTAATGATGTGGATCAGCCGTGTCCGTATGAGACGCCCAATATCACGAAACTTGCTGAGACGGGGATGAATTTCACGCAGGGTTATTCTCCGGCGCCAACCTGTTCGCCGTCGCGCGCGGGGATTATTACCGGTCAGCATCCCGCCAAACTGGGGTTGACCCATGTAGATTTGGGCGCGCTCAAAATGGGCCGATCGAGTGAGGTGATAGTCGCTCCGTATTTGGAAGAGCATTTGAATTTGGATGCGTTGACGCTGGCGACTGCGTTGAAGCAGAACGGCTATCGTACCGGTCACTCCGGTAAATGGCATGTCGGGCTGACAGCGGATTATTTTGGTTTTGAGGTGGTGGACCAGGATCGCGGGATTCATCGCGGCATGGGAGATCGCACCAAAGATTTTGCCACAGCCGATGACAGTAAATACCCCCTGAGCAAGGAAAAATATCCTCCGTTCAGCAAGAAGAAGCCCGAAGGAATTTCCTATCCCTACGATCAGGTGACCGAGTCCGCGATCCAATTTATGCAGGAAAGTGGCGACCAGCCTTTTTTTCTCAACCTCTGTCACTGGATGGTTCACTGGCCGGTCTTGACCCGCAACGGGGAGCTGCTCGAATACTATTGCGATAAAATGGACCAACCGTTTCCGCCCAAGTCTGGCGACATGACGTTGCCCGGCCAGCAGAATCCATACTTCGCGGCCATGGTGACTTCGGTCGACTGGAGCTTGGGCCGCGTGGTGGATTTCCTTAAGCAGACGGACGATCCCCGCAATCCGGGCAAAAAGCTGATCGATACCACGTATATCTTTTTCTCTTCAGATAACGGCGGGGTTGAATTCCACCAGGATGAAATCATCTCCGATAACGCGCCGCTGAAGTACGGTAAAAAGCATTCCGAAGAGGGTGGGGTCCGGATTCCGATGATCATTACAGGCGCTGGAATTGCCTCGGGAAGCCAGTTCGACGGTCTGGTCAATCAGCTCGACTTTTTCCCGACGATTCTGAATCTGACCGGTTCAACCATCGCGGCGAAGGATCAGCAGAAACTAAGCGGGTTGGATATCACGCCGGTACTCACCGGGAAGAGTCAGAAAATCGTTGATGCAACAGGTGCGGAACGCGATCACCTTTGGTGGCATTTCCCGCACAACTCGATGGACTCGTCGAAATCGGCGATTCGTTGCGGCGACTACAAACTCTATAAGCGCTATGCCACCGATGACTACGAGCTGTATCGACTCTACAACGAAGGAAATCGTCAGGATTTGGGGGAGCAAACGAATCTAGCGGAAAATCCGGAGTACGCTCCGGTGGTCAAGATGCTGGCCGCGAAACTGAAAAGCGACCTCGCAGAAACCCAGGCGCAGGGGCCGTACCTGAACCCGGCGTATAAAGGCAAAATAAAGCCGTCCGCCGAGATAAAAAATCAGGCGTTTAATGCGGCTAATCGTCAGGCCAGCGTTCAGCTCATGAAATCCGGCCCGGCGATCGAAACGGCCTATGTGATTTATCGTCATAAGCCCGGTACGGATAAGAAAAAAGCGAGGCACAGTAAAGAGGCCGTCGATGTCCGTGTTGGCATGAAGCAGCCTGCTACGATTGACGCCTCTGGCCTTTTGGTCAGCGCCCAGATCCCGAAAGGAATTGAGGCCTATTGCTTCCTGTTAATCGATGCCAATAATTTTCAAACGTATAGTGACGTTCTGTTGGCAAAGTGAGAACAATATTTATTAGAAGCTTTAATTGACTGGAGATAAAAGATGAAGAAAAGAATTTTCACCGGCCCTGTGGCCTTCATGATTACCCTGAGTACGGTTCTGTTGGGGGCGAGTGTCGCCGAAGCAGGACTGAAGATTTACTATATCCGCCATGCGGAAGCCGGGCATAATGTCAAAAAAGACTGGGAAAAGCGAAAGGTGCCCAAAGATCAATGGCCGGCTTATGTGGGGAATGCTGATATGTTTACCCCGAAGGGGTTGGAGCAACGGGCGGCGACGGCTGGGAAACTTAAAAAATATCACTTTGATTTCATTGCGGCTAGTCCGATGTGGCGTTGCCAAAATACGATCTTACCGTATATGCAAGAGACGGGATCTAAAGGCGAGATCTGGCCGGAGCTTCGCGAGGGAAGAGCCAGTGCGCTGATCCTTGATACGAGTCTGCCGGTACCGACCGAGCCGATTCTCGGTGCGGGGAAGCCGCTTGAGGTGGGAGCCGAGGAATCCCCTTGTTTTTCTTTGCGTGAGGATGGAAAGAACGCATTCAAAGTCCCTAAAGCAGGGACAGGACGAGCGGCCGACGAACGGTCGTCTGCCGTGGCTCGGGTGGTGATTCAACGCGTACTTGATATGATCCAGACTCGCTTCGGCGGAACGGATAAAAGCATTTTGTTTGCCGGCCATGGAAGCAGTGGAAAATCGGTGCTTAGAATGCTTACTCAGGATCCGTTGACGGGGTTTGAGGGGATCTCGAATACGGGAATTTGGATGGTTGAAGAACAAGCCGACGGCACGTTTAAACTGAAACTATTCAACGATGAGCTGGTCGATCATGACAAGCCCGTTTCTGTTGCCCCGTCGAAGCATGCTTCAATGGATGCGGATAACGACGGGCGGGTCACCCAAGCGGAATATGTTGCAGAAAAGGTCACCGGCTTCGAGCGGAAGGACAAAAATAATGACGGGGTTCTCTCCCCAGATGAGCATACCCACAAATCGTTTAAGGGTGCGGACCTAGATCATAACGGCCAGCTGACCCGCGAAGAATTTTCTGCTATTTTCAAGAAACGGTTTGATAATAAATATGACAAAAATAAGGTCGGCTTCATCGCCGTCGAAGAGATCAAGTAGGGATCAATTTATCACGATACTGATCCGCAGACAGCAGCGCACTAACGGTTCTCTGATGGATGGATGAAGAGTCTGCGGATTCAGTATTTTTCTATGCCCTTCGAGTTTTCGAATGAGGACGGAAATGATTATGAAACTTAGAACACTGGGATGTATCACCTTATGCATGGCATCCACATCGTTGGTTGGAGCAGTACCTTTGGAGAACAGCCGACCCAATATCATTCTGATCATGACCGATGATCAGGGCATGGGCGATCTCTCCTGCATGGGGAATCCCATCCTGAAAACGCCCAATCTAGATCGCTTTTACGAACAGTCGACCCGCTTCACCGATTTCCAGGTGAGTCCGACTTGTGCGCCGACCCGCTCCGCCATCATGAGCGGGCGCGCTCCGTTTAAGAACGGGGTGACGCATACCATCTTCCAGCGCGAACGGATGGCGCTCGATACCTTTACCCTTCCGCAGGCGTTAAAGACCGCAGGATACGCAACCGGCATTTTCGGGAAGTGGCATTTGGGGGATGAAGAAGACTATCTTCCCGGCAGCCGCGGATTCGACGAAGTGTTGATTCATGGAGCGGGGGGTATCGGACAGGTTTCCCTTGGCGATTTCCCTCCCAACAAGGAAAACCCATACTTTGACAACGTGCTGTTGCACAACGCCACCATCGTACAAACCACAGGCTTCTGTACGGACCTGTTTTTTCAATCGGGACTAGCCTGGATCAAAAAGCAGGAAGAGTTCGGCACGCCGTATTTTGCCTACATCTCGCTCAATGCGCCGCATGGCCCGTACTTCGCTCCGGATGCGTATAAGAAGCGCTTCCTCGATGCGGGTTACGATGAAAAGACGGCTGGCCGATACGGCATGATTGAAAATATAGACGACAATTTCGGGGTGCTCTGGGAAAAGCTAAACGCGTGGAAGGCTTTGGATAATACATTGCTGATCTTCATGACCGATAACGGGATGTCGATGCCGCCCATAAAACTCAACGGCAAGAAACAAGACGTCTTCAATGCCGGGATGAGGGGACGAAAAAATTCACCGAACGAAGGTGGCACGCATGTCCCTGCCTTTTGGTATTGGAACGGTGTGCTGGGCGAAGGCGTGGATGTCGACGCGCTGACGGCGCATATCGATCTATATAAAACCTTCTGCGATCTGGCCGGAGCTAAACTACCATCTAAAATGCAGCAAATGGACGGGCGCTCTCTGCTGCCTTTGCTGAAAAATTCGAACGAAAAATGGGCGGATCGCGAATTATTTGTCCATTGCGGTCGGTGGAAGGCCGGCGACCTGGATAATTTTAAATTTAAGAAATGCGGTGTGCGGACTGCAAAGTGGCGGTTCACGAATAACGCCGAATTGTATGATATTCCGACTGACCCCGGCGAAAAAACGAATGTGGCATCGGCTCATCCCGAGGTGGTGGATCGGCTTCGGAAATCCTATAACAACTGGTGGTCGTCAGTACTGCCTCTTATGGTTAACGAAGGGTTGCCGAGAGTTGCTCCTGATGACCAGCCGCTGGCGATTCGCTATAACAAGCAGCTTAAGGAAAAAGGCATTCCCAAGTGGGCACCCGCCAAGTTGGAAAACGATGACTAAATGAAATATATTTCATTATCAATTATAGCTGGATTGAGTTTGTTCGCCGCAAGCTTAACAGAGGCCTCCAACACGGATCGGATGCCCGATTTTAGCTGGGATACGGTGCCACGTTATATGCACGTGAGAAAGGCTGCCGCTTTTACGCCCGAGGAAATTGAATACCTGGCTTCATTCCCGCTGGTCACGTTTGAAAAGACGACCGGGATGAAGGATGCGGGCAGCACCGAAAAAGGAACGTGGCTGGCGGCCAAGGCCATCAAAACGGTCAATCCCCGCTGCAAGATTCTCTACTACCGCAATATATTAGTGCATTACGCCATGTATGGTGCCGACAAAGAACTAGCCGACATTCCCGGTGCGTTTCTTTCTGATAAAAAAGGAAACACCAAACTGGTGCGGCAAAAGGTGCCGGCCTACGACCTCTCCAACTCGATGGTGCGGAAGTGGTGGCTCCGCAATGCGGAACTCACGTGTAAATCGAAATATATCGATGGGCTCTTTGTGGATGGGAACATCAAAGTGCTGGAGGAGGGGTATCTGCGGAGACAGGTGGGAGAAAAAAAGAAGGCCGAGGTTGAAACGGCCTATCATCGAATGATGAAAAAACTACCGGAAACGGTGGGGCGGGATAAGCTGGTTATCGCGAATGTTATCCGCGCGCGCTTCGACCAGGCTGGATTGGAATATCTCGATTATTTTGATGGTTCATATATCGAGGGATTCGAACATGCGGTCGGAGGTATGTCTCGTGAGGAATACATGGCCAAAGGGATTGCCGCCGTTCAGAAGGCTGCTCGGTCAGGGAGGATCATTGCATTCACTATTGGCATGGGAACATACGCCGACACTGATATGGATGACGAAAACCACGAGGTGGATCGGAAGGCGTTTGCCTCTGTTCAGGATCGTTTTACTTACTCGTTGGCTCTATTCCTGATCTGCGCCGAAAAGCAGAGCTATTTTATGTTTTCCGACGGCTATGGAGTCGATCGCAGTCGCGGCAAACTATGGATGAAGGATCTGCCCGAGTACTCCCGTCCCTTGGGAGCGCCGAAAGATCCGGCGGTCAGAAGCGGGTACAGCTATCAGCGAAAATTCGAGCACGCCGATGTTTCGATTGATATTAAAAATGAAACAGCAAATATTAATTGGAAATAGAAAAGCAGGAGAGCCTCTTGCAAAACCTCTGGTTCTTTCGAGGCGGTTTGGTCTGATCCCCTATACACAGGATGGAAAAACATCTCTCGTGTGATATTGTTTCCACTATGAAACTAAAATGGATCGCCGTGGCAACGGGTTTGATATGCGGAATGCAAGGGTCGGTTGCAGGAGCGCATGTCGCTCATTCGACCATTGATTATAAAGCATTCCTTGGTCAGCACGACATGGTTTGGGATCGGATTCCCAACCGCTGGGAAGTGGCGCCGTATACCGGCAACGGCAATGTGGGCTTCCTTTTCTATCAGGCGCAGGGCGAAGCAAAGAATGTGATTTCCATTTACACCGGGCGGCACGATTACTACGACCATCGGCTTCCATACGATGGCGAACAAATGCTTTGGATCTACCGTTGTCGTCTTCCGCTGGGGCATTTTAACCTGGAATCGAAGGGCGATATTGAATCAGTTGATCTGCGGCTAGGGCTGTGGAACGCGGAAATGACCGGAACCATTAAAACCTCCAAGGGTTCCTACGCCGTGCGCGGCTTTTCGCACAGCCTGCACGATGTGATCTATTTCGAAACGGATGCGAAAGACGGCGAATCGATCAGGATCAGCTGGCATCCGGAAGTGCCGTTCTCCTCCGTGCGCGCAAGGCTGGACACCGGTGGTGGGCCGAAAGGCGGAAGCTGGGGAAAGATGCGTGTCGCGCCTTACGAATTGCCTCAGGAACCGACCTTGAGCGAAGACGATGGGCTTACATTTTGCTTCCAGCCTCTCTATGAAAACCGAGGCGAAACCACGACGGGGTGGGAGACCGCCGGCAAGGCGGACGGCATACAGGTGCTGACCGCGAGTATTCATCACAGTTTTCCTGAACACAACAGTCAGGAGATCGTGAAACGGAATCTGCTGCAGGCGCGAACGATGCTGGCGGATAAGAGCTTTATTACGACGCACCAGCAGTGGTGGCACGACTACTATCCGCTCAGTTTTCTCACCATCAACGATCCCGAAAAGGAAGCGTTTTATTGGATTCAGATGTACAAACTCGGCTCTGCCATGCGCGAAAACGGGCCGATCCTCGACCTGATGGGGCCGTGGTATCACAAAACCTTCTGGCCGATGGTTTGGGGGGATCTGAATGTGGAGCTGATTTACTGGACGCCGCTTACCGCGAACCGATTGTCGCTCGGAAACTCATTGCCCAATAATTTGGACAAGTATGCCGGTAACCTCGCGAAGAACGTGCCCGAACGCTGGAAGGACAGCGCGGCGATTGGGGCCTGCTTTCCGCAGGATTGCGAGGCCTACGACAATGGCAAGGTGCCGGACATGTTATGTTGGATTTTGAACAACTACTGGCTGCAGTGCGAGTTTGCTGGCGACCGTGAGCGCATGCGCGACGGGCTCTTCCCGTTGCTCAAAAAAACCGTCAACGGCTATCTTAATTTTATTAAAGAGCGTCCGGTGAAATCGGATGACGGTAAAATCCATATCAGCCTCAGCTGGTCTCCGGAATATAAGCCCGGACATGGTCAGGATATTAACTTCACGATCGGGTTGTTGCGCTGGGCCTGTCAGACGTTGGTGGATATTAACAACGAGCACAACCTCAACGATCCGCTTCTGCCGGAGTGGCAGAATCTTCTCGATAATCTGGTCGAGTTCCAGATCGACGAAAACGGCCTGCGCATCGGCAAAGACATTCCATTCGATAAACCGCACCGCCACTATTCCCATCTGCTCGCCTTTTACCCGTTGTCGGTGCTTACGCCGGAAACGAAGGAAAATGCCGACCTGTTGCGTACAACACTGGATCATTGGTTGGATGTTTCGATTAACAGCGGGATCAAAGTAGGTGCCATGCCAGTCACCGGCTATACCACCACCGGTGCGGCCTCCATGTATGCCTGTCTTGGCGACCCTGAACAGGCCTACACCTACCTCGACTTCCTCATCCAGCATAAGAATGTGTCTTCGACGACGATGTATGCCGAGGGCAATCCCGTGATTGAAAGCCCGCTTTCTTTCGCCACGGCCATCCACGATATGCTGCTGCAAAGCTGGGGCGGCACCATTCGCGTCTTCCGGGGCGTTCCCAAAAAATGGGCAGATGTCGCCTTTCAGAACCTCCGCACGCAGGGCGCGTTTTTGGTCAGCGCCAAGAAAAAGGATGGCGTGACGCAGTTTGTGACGGTTGAAAGCCTCGCCGGTTCGCCCTGTTGGGTTCAGATGGATATTCCCAGTCCCAAAATCTATATCAACGGGAAGTCGGCCCAAAAGAAACAGGTGAGCGAGCGGGATGACGGGGTTTACGAAATCGCGCTCAAGAAAGGCGATCGCGTCACCTTCACCCCTGTCGATCTGAAGCAAGCCGACCTGTCCATCGCGCCGATTACGGTCAGAGAAACGGATAGAAATCTGTTTGGACTGAGCGAAAAGACCACCCGCCTGCCGGGACATAAATTTTACTACAAAAAATAGATCGGAGATATTCAATGAATAAAAAAGCTATTGCAATAGCAATGGGTTGGCTGGCCATTTCGAGTGTGGGGCATGCGGCCAAGCCCAACGTTATCTTTATCAAAACGGATGATCAGCGGTTGGATTCGCTGAGTATGACGGGGCATCCGGTCACGAAGACGCCGAATATTGATCAGCTGGCGAAAGAGGGGGTCTTCTTTGAAAATGCCTTTATCACGAGTCCGATCTGTGGGCCGAGCCGCGCTAACTTTTTTACGAGCCAATGGGAGCGGAAAAACCGGCAGGGTTTTTACTACGTCTCCAAAAACCATATTACGCACGAGCTGTTCGATAACAGTTGGATTTTGCAGTTGAAGGCGGCGGGTTATTTCACCGGCTATATCGGCAAGCACCATGCTCAGGTTGGTCCTCAGAAGGAACGCCAGAGCTACATGAAGGAAAACATTGATTTCTGCTACATGAAAGGCGGTCATCTGGGTTTTGACCTGATGAAGCACAAGGAGTTTCAGAACCTGAAAGTGGGTTCACAGATTGAGGGGTTGTTTGAAGCAACTGAAGCCTTTATGCGTCCGGGAAAAGACAAAGATTATTTCTTTGATAATGCCCACGCTTCGGTAGCCGATTTTTTGCATAAACGCGATACGAGCAAACCCTTCGCGCTGTCGTTGAACGTTAATTTGCCGCATGCGTCCAGCATCGGCGGGATGGGGGCGAATCCAAAGGATCCCGAAATGTACCGCACGCTCTACAGCGATGTGCAGGACGACTTTGTCTTCCCTGACGGCTACCCGAACATCCAGGTGCCGCTGCCGGACAATGTGTTCCGTCAGGATGAATTGATGGGCTATTACCGTACGACCAATCCAAGAGCGCTGCTCGACAAAAAAACCAAGATGGCCCGGGCGGTGACGGCCATTGATATGATGCTGGGCAAGTTGCGCGCGGAGCTGGAAGAAATGGGCATTGCCGATAACACCATCATCGTCTTTGCCTCCGATCATGGATTGCTGCTCGGGGAGCACGGTCTCGGCGGAAAAACGTTCCTGTATGAAGAATCGATTCGCATTCCGATGATTTTTTACTCCCCGTTCTTTACGGCTAAAGAGCGTGGAACAACAGTCGATGAATTAGTGGTCGGGCAGGATCTTCCGGCTACGATTCTGGAGTTATGCGGTCAGCCTGTCCCGGAAACCTATCAGGGGCAGAGCATGGTGCCGCTCATCGAAGGCAAGACGGTTGAGTGGCGCACAGAAGTGTTCTGCGAAAACCTCTTCACCGATCAGAGCTATCCGCGTATGGAGGCCGTGCGCGGAACCGAGTGGAAATATATTCGCTACTTTTCTAAGGAAAACGACCGCAAACAATATCTCCCCGTTGCTTCCATTGAAGGTGAACAACCCATCTATGAAGAGCTGTTCAATATCAAGGATGATCCAAAGGAACAGAGCAATCTGGCCGACAATCCGGAATACAGAAAGGTGCTGGATCATTACCGAGACCGGTGCCAGAAACTTGTATTCGAATTAAGCGAATGAACGGGTACTCAACAGTGATAATTTCGTTGCCGGATTCGTCTCTCTAATCCGCCCTAAGAATCCAGCCGGACGTTCTCAACCCGTCAAGCGGGAGGTTGAAGGTCAGGCTGTAGGTATTCGACTTGGGATCATAGCGGGTCTGCCAGAAGTCGTTTCCATGGACGGATTGGTCGAGCTTGCTGCGTTTACTTCCAACCACCTGATATAAAGCATAGTTGGCGGATTCAAGACCCTCGAATCGGATGGGAACAACGCCGACACCCCCGGCAATCTTAACCTGTATATCGTCGGACCGTGTGGCTTCGATAATGATCGGGTAGGATTGTTTAACGGTTCCGCCGACGGTCTGGACTTTCAGGTTATTGCCGAGCGCTTCGCGGTAAACGCTTTTCCAGGAGCGGGGATATTTGGCGAGATGTTTGCGGAAGATTTCGTTGGGACCGTAATAGTCGTCGGCAATGCGGGGCAGGGTGATCCATTCCGCTTCAAACGCAACCGTATCGCCAGGCTGGAATTCTTTCACGCCCTTCGGAGGCGTTAAGATCATATCCAGATTAATATTTCCTCTAGACTCCACCCGGTAAACAGGAAATGAGATGGTCGGGTTAGTATAGGTCTTGCCATCTAGTAGGGCCTCATAAGAGCGGATAACCAGTGCGCGACTCCCCGTGCCCCAGTCTTTCCCATCCACTTTATATGCTCCGGGAAAGGCGACCCACCAGGGGCCATTACCCGTTAACTCCGTTTGCTTGAGATAGACCTCACCTTTATCCAGTCTGCTTGGTACCTTGTGCTCCTTTATCAGTCCGTCAATGTTTCCATAGGCGACTTCAGGAGTCACCAGTCGGGAAGTTTTACCCATCTTGAACAGCCAGCCGTCTGTGGCTGATACGGGTTTGGTAAACGTGTAGTTAAAGGACAGGAAGGTTCGGGCATAATCATCTGTGCGCAGGGTTCGGACGGTGGCCTTCAGATCGACTTCGCGTTCGCTTCCATAATATCCGTCATAATGCACTTCGGTCAGGCAGGGCCCTTGAGAAACATAGGCGGTCTTCAATTCGGTGAAATAGAGTTTCTGGTCGTGGTTGTCCCGCAGGTTCATCCAGTCGCCACCCCAACCGGCGTCTGTCCAGGTCCATTTTCCCCCGGTACGGCCATTGCGGGTCATCAGCAAGCGGACATCCGTGATCACGTTTTCCACACAACTCATATCCATATCAAAGCAGATCGTTTCCCCCCAGCATCCGATCGCCAGCTGATCCCATCTTCCATTATTTCCATGAGCACCATCTTTTCCCCATCCAATCAGCGACAGCTGGGCGTGCGAGGCCGAGGGAAGGGTGCCGTAAAAGCCGTAGGCTATCCGTAGTTTATAGTTGGATGCGCCTTGTTTCGCAGGAATCAGTGCATAGGCACGCAGATAGGCGCCGAGCCCCTCATGATGCCAGTTTTTGCTGAGCTGAACCGGGATGCCGGTGGGCGTTCCATCTTTGAGGCACAGTATGGGACATAGTCCGGTAATATTGCCGGGGTTGCTCAAGTCCAGTTGAAACGGGACGTAGGTATTGCCATTGCTGTTTTCGATGCTGATATCGAACTCATCGTATTCGCGAATATCGGTATAGCCGGTTTTCCAGCGGCGCTTTAGATCCCGCTTTGAGATTTTGGCGAAATAGCAGTTGTAGACATCATCAAATTCGACCGGGAAGTTTTGGTTCTGTGGTGTGTTGAGCTGGATCGCAATACCGTTCTTAACTTTTTCCCGCCCATTTAGGTCGCACGCTATACGGAACTGTTTTTTTGCTCCTGTTTCCCAGGCTCCGGAAATGGTTTTTTCAGTATGCCAGTCATTGAACTGCATGCCGATTTTTGCATTGGACCAACCCGATTGTTCTGGAGCCAGTTCCAGGTTCAGTGCAAGGGAATTCGGCCAGACGACGATATCGAGTTTGCCCTCGCAGGAAAGCTCCAGGCCGCTGTCGTCCTTAAATACTAGTCCGATCAGATCATAATGCTGGACCAGCTGCCCTGATTCCCAGAGCCGGGCGGCCTGAAGCTTCTTAACCCCTTGGTCTATTCCCGCCTGGCATGTGACCGCGCGAAAGATCCGGCCATCCACATTTACTTTGATGACCAATTCAACAGGATCCAGGCCGCTAATTCGTTTTGTATCTTCCCGGAGGGCTTCGGTGTAGTCAGCCTTATCGTTGAGCAGGGAGAAGCGCGTTTTTCCAAAGTCAGAAAGATCCAGCGTAAGGCCATAGTGTCCCGTTTCAAAACTGAGGATATCGGCCGATTTATCATTCAGGTTCTTTTTCCATCCATTCAGCCAAAAGGCATACGAATAGTTTTTCAGGGCCACGGGAAATAATTCAACGGCTGGTTCCTCCAGTGCGCCGTTCTCAACGGGTTTACTTTCCGGAATCACGGGCTTAGGTTTGATCGCTGGCTCTCGCTGGGGCTTTTGTGTTTCAACCGGCTTAGTCAGTTGCTTCGGCAGATCGGGTGAAGGTTCAATCGGTGCCACCGGCTCAATCGGCGTATAGCGCATCAGGGAAAACGCCGCTGCCCCAGCTAGGGCGGCTATCACCAAAATCCAAATAATTCTTTTCATAAAGGTATTATAGCTCGTTATATTCCGGCCGTTAACAGCCCTGCTCACCTCAAGGACATATCCTACAGTGAAAGGAGGGGGGTGAATATCATGTATATGGGGGATGTACGAACCGGATTGTTTTCTAATAATGGAAGTCGGATTGCTATTATTCGAAAATGAATTAACAAATGCCATTCCGTCAGAGAATCGGTATAGATATCGTTACTTTATGTATTAAGGAGATAACCATGCAAAGAAGACGTTTTATGCAGACTGTCGCGGCAGCGAGCGCGATTGCGCCGGCAGCCTTTTCCAAGGATGGGAAGAAACCGAATGTGGTGATTGTTATCACCGATGACCAGGGCTACGGCGACCTGGCCTTTACGGGCAATCCGGCGATCAATACCCCGACACTCGATAAGTTGCGCACGCAGGGTACGCTGCTGAATAATTTTCATGTGGACCCCACCTGCGCACCGACCCGTTCTGCACTGATGACCGGACGCTATTCCGACCGGGTTGGTGTCTGGCACACCGTGCAGGGTCGCAGTATGCTGCGCCGCCGTGAGATCACAATGGCCGATGTGTTCAGCTCCAACGGCTATGCGACGGGGCACTTTGGGAAGTGGCATCTTGGCGACTGTTATCCCTACCGACCGGAAGACCGCGGATTCCAGCATTGCATCTATCACCAGGCTGGCGGCGTTGGCCAGGCACCCGACTATTGGGGCAACGATTATTTTGACGATACCTACATCGTCAACGGCAAGCATCAGCGATTCGAAGGATTCTGCACCGATATCTGGTTCGACGAAGGCATGAAGTTTATCAAGGTGAATAAGAGCAAGCCGTTTTTCGCTTACATAGCGATGAACGCTCCGCATAGCCCGTATTACTGTCCCGAGGAATACACCAAACCGTATGAAGGGAATCCCAACGTTTCGGTCACTGAATTCTATGGCATGGTCACGAATATTGACGACAACATGGCCAAGCTGATGAAGATGCTCGAAGACGAAGGGATTGCCGACAACACGATCCTGGTCTTCATGACCGACAACGGTACCGCTGGCGGATTGAAGAATGGCAGAGGCTACGACGGCGGCATGCGCGGTCAGAAAAATTCGGAATATGAGGGAGGGCACCGCGTCCCGTTCATAATCCGCTGGCCGGATGGAAAGATTGAGGCCGGGAAGTCAGTTGAGCGCCTCACAGCACATATCGATATTCTGCCCACCTTCATCGAGCTTTGCGGACTAACGGCGCCGGAAATTGAATTCGACGGTTCGAGTATTCGAGATTTGCTGTACTCCGATGGAAAAAAATGGCTGGACCGTGCGCTGGTGGTGGAATCACAACGTGTAGTGGATCCCATCAAATGGCGTAAGAGTGCGGTCATGACGGACCAGTGGCGCCTCGTCAACGGGGAAGAACTGTTCGATCTCAAGGGTGATCCGAAGCAAGGCAATGATGTGGCTTCAAAACACCCGGAAGTAGTCGAGCGTCTGCGCGCTGAATACGACAAGTTCTGGGACGATGTTTCGAAGGAACACGACCTGACCAGCTACATGGTCATCGGCTCCGATCGTTCGCCGATCGTGTCACTCTCCTCGCACGACTGGCTGATCGATAAGCTCCCTCCGTGGAACCAGAAGCACATTAAGAGTGGCGCCGTTGCGGAAGAATCATTCTGGGCGATCGAGGTCGAGCGTGAGGGCGACTACGAAATCTCCCTCCGTCGCTGGCCGGTCGAAGCCGATAAGGGCATCAACGATGGTACGTACGGTAAGGCCTTCAATTATAAAAAGGCACGCATGAAAATCGCGGACATTGATGAGATCAAAGATATTCCGGAAGGGGCGAAGGAAGTCACCTTCAAGGTGTCATTGAGAAAGGGCGTTACTCAGCTCGCCCCGGTATTCATAGGCCCTGATCTGACCGCCACGCCGTACTATGCCTACGTGACGCATAAACCCAAACCCGGTTGGCAGACTCCGCGGGGCATGGGCATCCTCGTCTACGATCCCGGCTATGGCCGCATCCCTCCGCAGCTGAAGAAAAAGTAATCTTAGGATAAGGGACGACCTCTGTGTTGTCCTAACGGGGGAAGGGCTGTGAAGGGATATGATGAAACCCGTCCCAAAGCAGGAATCAGTCACCCCCACATTTCGATATAGGCCATATAGGGCCCGGTATGCGTATAACTGTCGCAATGACGGGGCCAGGTCCCCTATATACGGGATAGGCACTGGGTGGTCATTTGGTACTATATTAGCTGATAGATTATCCAAATGGAGTTTGCATGAAGAACAGGCTGATTTTAAAGACGCCCGCCTCCTGGTGGGGCGCAAAATGGCGAGAGGCACTCCCGAGCGGGAACGGCACGATCGGTGCGGCGGTATATGGAGCCGTGCACGACGAAACGGTACTGCTGACGCACGAAGACTTGTGGTGCTGTGTGGATACACAGGAATTACCGGATGTGAGCGGTGAACTTTCCAAGGTTCGGAAACTCCTGGCCGACGGAAAGGCTGAGATAGCGGATAAGGTGATCGCGGATGCGATGACAGAAAAGGGCTATGCGCCGAATATCGGTGCGCCGCTTCCGCTGGGCGACCTGAAAATCAGGATGCCGGTGAGTCAGGGATTCAAAAAATACCGCCGAGTCCTCGATATGGAAACCGGCGAGATCGCGGTCAGCTGGACGGACGACGGCATTGCCTATGAGCGTAAACTTTTCGTTTCGCGAACGGATAACCTCGTGGCGATGAAAATCCGCAGTGAAGGTTCACTGAACGCCGAAATTTCCCTCGATCTGCATGAACGCTCCGATGCCCGCTGGTGCGCTAATGGGGAAGTAGCCCTGCCGGAAAACTTCCAGACCGTGGAAGAAAATGGATTTATCTTCTATGCCGCCACCAATGATGACGGAGCCGACTTCGGAGCCGTGGCCCGGGTTGAAAAGAGCGAACAGACGGCCGTTGTTGTCGTAAAACTTTTTGTGAGTGAAGACCGGAAGTCCGCCTGGACCCGGTTAAAAGCCGAGCTGGCCGAAACCTTGATGGACTACGATGCGCTACTGGCACCACATGCCGCCGAACACGGCGAGCTGTTCAGTCGGGCAACGTTCAGCCTTGGAACGTCTGAAGAAGCTCATGCGCTTTCCAACGAAGAATTGCTGTTGGAAGCGTATGATGGCGAAGCGCCGTCGGCCTTGGTTGAAAAAATGTGGTCGTACGGGCGTTACCTGCTGATTTCTTCGTCGCGGAGTGGAGGCGAGCCCTGCCATCTACTGGGGTTGTGGTGCGGTGAGTATGTTGGTTTCTGGGCGTTCAACATGGCCAACGAAAATTTGCAGATGATTTATTGGCAGGCGCTTTCGGGCGGAATGCCGGAAACACTGCTGCCGGTTTTTGATTATTACGATCGGATGAAAGATGACTTCCGCGAAAACGCCCGCAAGGTTTATGGCTGTCGCGGCATCTACGTTCCAGCGGTCAGCACACCGCCATCGGGGCTGCTGAAAACCGTCTGTCCGCACATCATCCATTGGACGGGCGCGGCGGCGTGGCTTGGCCAGCACTACTACGACTATTATCTATATACCGGCGACGAAACCTTCCTGAAGGAGCGCGCGCTGCCGTTCCTTCGCGAAACGGCCCTTTTCTATGAGGACTTTTTTACCATCGGCGACGATGGTTTCTTTGTCAGTTCGCCCTCCAACTCGCCGGAAAATAATCCGGCAGAATATTGGGATGGAACCGGCATGGGCGAAGCCGCCATGGAAACCACTATCAACGCCACGATGGACTTTGCACTGGTCAAGGAGGTGCTCACGCATCTGATCCAGGGTTCGGACGTGCTCGGCGAAACCGAGGATGTTGAAAAATGGAAAGGCATGCTGGGAAAAATTCCGGCGTACCAGATCAACGACGACGGTGCTGTGCGGGAATGGATGCATCCGTTCTTTTCGGATAACTATCACCATCGCCACCAGTCGCACATCTATCCTGTCTTTCCGGGCATTGAAGTGACGCGTGAATCCGACCCGGAACTGTATAAAGCATTCGAGATCGCGCTCCGCAAACGCCTTGCGGTCGGAATCGGAGAACAGACCGGTTGGTCGCTGGCACACATGTCCAATATTTATGCGCGGATGAACGATGGCGACCGTGCGCTGGAATGTTTGGATCTGTTGGCGCGCTCCTGCGTAAAAAATAATTTTTACACCGTACACAACGATTGGCGCGGCATGGGCATCGGGCTGGAGATGGACTGGGCTCCGTTCCAGATTGACGCCAATATGGGTTGGTCGGCCGCCGTTCAGGAAATGCTGCTCTTTTCGGATCTGGGGAAAATTTCGGTCCTGCCCGCGCTTCCGGCACAGTGGAAGCAGGGGGCGGTAAAAGGACTGGTTGCGCGGGGCGGTGTGCAGGTTTCGATGGAATGGAATAACGGTTCCGTAGGTGTTGAACTTCTTTCTGTAATGGATCAGAAGATTGTTCTTTCGGTGAGTGGTGGAAAACAAATTTCAGTAGAGCTGAAGGCTGGCGAAATTTCAGTTACGCATTGCGAATTACGCAATACGCTATAAGGGGATTTTTATGCATTGGATTGATTGGATAATTGTGGCGGCCTTTTTGGGGCTGAATATTGGCATTGGCATTTTCTTCAGTCGCAAAGGCGGCGAGAACATGGATTCGTTCTTTGTTTCCGGACGCACGCTGAAGTGGTACATCGCCGGGGCTTCGATGATTGCCACCAGCTTTGCCGCCGATACGCCGCTGTGGGTCGGTTCGCTGATCCGCCAGTATGGTATTCATGCGGTCTGGCAATACTGGACGCCATTGATTGGTTGTGCGTTGGGCGTGGCCCTGTTCAGCCGCATGTGGCGACGCACGGGGGTGGTGACGGATAACGAGGTGCTGGAACTCCGCTACAGCGGCAAGTCGGCCCAGGCGCTGCGCGGTATTTCCGCGGCGCTGGGTGCGCTGCTGATCTGCCCGATGATTATCGGCTGGGTGTGCAAGGCGATGGTTACGATTGCGCAGGAAGCGCTCGGCATCAGCGGGCAGACCTTCATGATTTTCGGAATGGATATGCCGGCGGAAATGATCGTCACCATCATTATTATGACCTGCGCCGTAATTGTATCCACCACCGGCGGCCTAATGGGGGCGGTTTACAGCGACTTTATCCAGTTCCTTCTGGCGACCGCCGGTGCGTTCATGCTGGCGTGGCTCTCGGTGAGAGAGGTCGGCGGCCTGAAGGCGATGGTTGAAACGCTTTCGAGTAATGGCGACTGGCTGGGGAACAGCATGAATATGGCGCCGCAAATCAGTACACAGATGGCGGAGGGGGGCGTGCCCGGAGGAACCATGTCGATCTGGAATGCGATCGGGTTCTTCACGATTCTGTGGTGGGGCAACGCGCTTTGCGGGGGTTATCAGGCGCAGCGTATTCTGGCCTGCAAAAACACCAAACATGCTTCCAATGCGCTGCTGATGTTTACGCTCATCTATTTCGCCGTGCTCTGCTGGCCGTGGATTGCGGTTTCCCTGTCTTCGTTGATCGTCTTCCCGGATATGGGCGAGGCCGGACACGATGCGGCCTATCCGCGCATGCTGTTGACGATTCTTCCGATCGGGCTGCGGGGTATCATGATCGGTACCCTGATCGCAGCCTTCACCTCGACAGTTCAAACCATGTTTAACTGGGGGTCGAGCTACATCGTGAATGATCTCTACCGCCGCTTTGCGGTTAAAGAAGCCTCCGACAAGCACTATGTTCGGATCTCCCGCATCATTACCGTGCTGGTGGCCTTTGCCGGAGGATTCATCGCGTTCAATGCGGACAATATTCAGCAACTGCTGGGCATTTTCTACGTGGTTGGCGGGGGCGGTATGCTTGTTGGTGCATTGCGCTGGCTGTGGTGGCGCATCAATGCGGTGGGTGAGATTGCTTCCTTTGTTGTGAACTGGGTCGTCGGTATTCTCATGCTGTTCGGGCATGTCATTTTCCGCTTAGAGGCTCCGTTGATGGACGGTATGATGAGCGCGTTGCTGCGGTTGCCGGAAGGCGTCAGTTTCACCAACGACTACGACCTGCTCGGTGCCCGTATGCTCTTCATGGTTACGGTCGGGGTGATTGTCTGCGTCGTGGTTTCGCTCTGCACGCCGGCCACTGATAAGGAACAGCTTGAAGAGTTTGTTAAACGCACCCGTATTCACAAGCCCGGCTGGATGCCGGTCATTCGTGGAATCGAAGGATATATTCCCGCGCAGACGGTGCCGCAGATTCTTTTTGACTGGGCGTTGGTGATGGCCACGGTTTGTGCGCTGCTGTTTACACTTGCGAATGTGGTGCGCTGCCGTCTTCCGCAGGCTGCCGGTCTGCTGGTTATCTTTATTGCATTGCTGCTGTGGGTTCTCCGCCGTACGCGAAATGAACTTGGTGAAGAAGAAACTGATTAATTTTTAAAAGAAGGAAGTTCCAATGATTGGAAAAGTTGCTGGATTGTCTGTTGTATTGCTCGGAGCCGCGCTGCAAAGCGCGAGTGCCGGAAAACCGAATATTCTTTTTATCCTGACCGATGATCAAGGCTATGGCGACATTGGTCGTCATGGTCACCCGGTGCTGGATACGCCGAATATGGATCGGCTGCACGATGAAAGTGTGCGGTTCGATAATTTTTATGTGAGCCCGTCTTGTTCGCCGACGCGCGCTGCGTTGATGACCGGTATGCACGAGTTTCGTAACGGCGTAACCCATACGCTTGAACCGCGCGAGCATCTTTACAAGGAGGCAACGATTCTTCCGCAGTTGCTGAAAACCGCGGGATACAAAACCGGATTTATAGGCAAGTGGCACCTGAGCAATGAAAAAGGATATGCTCCGGGCGATCGTGGATTCGACTGGTGCGCTACCAACCCAATGGGACCACGTAAACATTTCGATGTGGAAATCATTCGGAACAACAAACGCTTTCCGACCAAGGGCTTTCGCGAAGATGTCTATTTCGATGAAGCGATGACCTTCATTGATGAAGCCGGCGATCAGCCGTTCTTTCTTTATCTCTGCACCTATTCGCCGCATACACCACTTGATGCGCCGGAAGATCTGATTGCCAAATATCAAGCCAAGGGACTCAATGCCGAGCACGCCACCTATATGGCGATGATTGAGAATATCGATCAGAACCTCGGACGCCTCACGGATTTCCTGAAAGAACGGAAGCTGGATAAGGATACCATCGTGATGTTCATCAATGACAACGGGGTAACTAAGGGGCTGGATGTGTACAACGCGAATATGCGTGGCTGCAAAGCAACGTGTTGGGAAGGTGGAACCCGGGCAATGTCATTCTGGAAATGGCCGGGCCAGTGGAAACCGCATACGGTTAACAGCCTCACGGCGCATCTTGATGTTTTGCCGACGCTGTGTGAATTGGCCGGGGCAAAAATTCCGGAGGAACTGCAGTCCGAGCTACAGGGTTACAGCCTGCTTCCATTGCTGAATTCCAACGGGTGGAAACATGATGACCGTATTCTGTATCACAACGTCGGTCGCTGGCCGTCCGGCACGGCGGCATCGCACAAGCATGCCATGTGCAGCGTGCGCAAAGGAAACATGCTACTCGTCCGCAGCGAGGAGTGCCACGACCCCGAATGTGAAAAATACCAGAGCCAGTGCACGACCATGCGTGCGGTCCGTCGGGGATTGAAAACCACCACGTATGCTAACGGATCGGCTCAGACCCATTGGGGCGTTACACCGGTTGGTCACTGGGCCTTGTTCGATGTTAAGAAGGATCCGGGGTGCCAGAATGATGTATCGGAAAGCCACCCGGAATACGTTGCTACCATGATTGCAACGTACGATAAGTGGTGGGACGAGCAGTATCCGGTCATGCTGGCTCGCGGCGGTGATGCCGGCGATCCCGACGCCAGTAAGAATGCCGCCTCGCGTGCACGCCAGCACGACGCAAACGTGGAGGCTAAAAAGAAAGCCGGCAAAAGAGCTGCCCCTCCGAAAGCCGCAGGGAAACAGGGCTCCATGTTTGAGCGTCTTGATGCTGATGGCAACAAGCAGGTGACCAAGGAAGAATATCTGGCGCTGTTTGTTCCCATGTATTCGCACAAGGACATTGACGGTGATGGGCTGCTGACGACTGAAGAGTTCCCATATGCGGGTTCATTTAAAGCCGGCGATATGGATTCTGACGGCAAGCTGACGCCTGTGGAATTTGAAAAAATGTATTCTGATCAGTTCGATAGCCGAGATGCAAACGGGGATGGAGTAGTGACCAACGATGAAATGTAGCCTTTATATAGTAGCTTTACTGTTTTCTGCCGGAGTGGTGCAGGGTGCATCGGTGCTGGATATTTTTCCAGACACTGGAACTGCACCTGTTGCCGGAAGCTCGTCCTGTTCATTCGACTATAAAGCAAGCGGGTCAACCTGGACGGAAGGAATTCATGAGGAGCAGGTATTTCTTGCCTCGATTCAAGGTGACGGTTGGAAAATGGGTGTTGGAAAGGGCGGGCAAATCTATTCTTTGCGTGGCCCGTTTGGGGAATCTGTTCCGCCGCAGCGCGTGGAATCACCCTGGAACGACGAAGTCTGGCAGGCAGTCATCACCAGTGAACCGTTGATCGCTCCGCTGCAGGACTATCAGAACGCCAATCCCAAGGAGCGCGCGATCACTACGCCACTGATGTATTTTGTGCATCAGGCAGGGATCTATACGAAAGGTGCGGGCATGGAGAACGGCACCGCTCCTGCTCCGTTCTATTCTCCGTGTCTACGTAAACGCTGGAATCCTGAAACCCGCACCTTGGAATTGGTCAACTGGATGCAGCAGGCGCGTACTCCCTGTGTTTGGAAGTCGGGGGTGCTGATTTATACGGCCTACCGAGATCTGGGCGAAGGAATCATTGAAGTGAACCAGGTACTTCATAATTTTGGTTCTGAAAAGCTAACCTTCCTGAATGTTCCGTGGGGCGGAGTGCGTCAGTCGTCGTTGCCACATACGATAATGAGCAGGGCAGATGGTTCGTGGGCAGAAGAAATCGGCACATGGGGCTGGGTGGATCTTCCAACGCGTACACTCAAGGATGCCGGAGGCTGGGAAGCCTGGACGCAGAATACGGGAAATGAAGCGAGTCCATCGCTCGCCTTGGTGTTCGGATTTCAGCGAGATAAAATGGATGAAGAATGGGAAGCTGATAGTCAGGTTATTCGCTGGGGCAGTGCAAATTCTGAAACCCGTGATTATCAGGTTACCGAGCGGATTTGCCACATCAACGTAGAAGAGGGCGACTCACTCTCCATTCGCTGGTATCTCGTAGCCGGAGAGTTTTCCAAGGTTTGGAAACATGCTGCTAATCTGGTGGACAAGGCGGGGGTCAGCCGCATTCAATTTGATGCGGACAAGAGGCAATCGGTGTGGATTGTTGATGGAAAGGTTGTGACAGAAGGTAATGGAAAACCTTCGTTTGAGCTCTTTGCGTTTCCGGTTGAAGGAACCGTTCCCGTCTTCCTGCTGAAAGATAAGCGTACGGTTAAACAGATCATTTCCACGGATATATATGCCATGACTGAGTCTGAGCCTTATCCGAATCCTCTGCCGGAAGAATTGCCGTTTTATTCCATTTATAATGACCGCAGTATTTACAAGCAGTATGCACCTCACATTGGTTACCAAAACCTGCTGGGTTACGCGTTCAAGAAAAAGCCGGCCAGTATGAAGGTTCAAAAATTGGCCGTTTCCAAGACGAAGATACTGTCGCTGGACACCGAAGCTTACACGCTTTGGATTCCCGCCGCAAAATAAGAAGGATTTTCCACAGCAATTCTAATTATGGATTGAAGCGACAGCAACAGGCGGGTCGGCCGCATTTTTTTTCATTTAGGGGCTGCTTGGCCGGTTTTTTCCTGCGTTTATTGCTCCCGTATGGAAGGCTTTGAGCAGATTATCGACGAACTCCGCCGCACGTTGGCCCTGCTCCCCGACAAGCGGACGGGAAGCAACACGCAGTATTCGATGCAGGACGCCGGGCTGGCGGCCTTCTCGGTATTCTTCATGCAAAGCCCGTCGTTCCTGGCCGCTCAGCGCGCCATGCAGGAAAGCAAGGGGCGCAGCAATGCGGGCACGCTTTTTAAAACCGGCGCCATCCCGACCGACAATCATGTTCGCAGCCTGCTCGACCCGGTCGAGCCGAAGGCGCTCTTCCCGGTCTACGACCGCATTCACGCCGCGATGCGTGCGCAGGGCGGCGTCCTCGACGGGTTCCGTTGCGTCGGCGGCACCCAGCTCATCGCCCTCGACGGCACCTGGTACCACTCTTCAAGCAAGGTTCATTGCAAGAACTGCTCGACCCGCCAGCACAAGAACGGCTCGATCACATACCACCACAGCGCCATCACCCCCGGGCGCAGCCAAGCCATCGCGCTGCGCCCCGAGTTCATCGTCCCGCAAGACGGGGCCGAGAAGCAGGACTGCGAGATCAACGCCGCCAAGCGCTGGCTCGCGGCCAACGGCGCGTTCTACCACACCGGCAACGACACCCTGCTCGGCGACGACCTCTATTCGCGCCAGCCCTTCTGCCGCAAGGTGCGGCTGCACAACTACCACTTCATCTTCGTCTGCAAGCCCGACTCGCACAAGCACCTCTACGAATGGGTGGACGAGCTCGAGCCCGGCGCAGGCCTGCACACGCTAACGCGCCGCGCCAAGAACAAGGGCAAATGGGAAACCCACACCGTTCGCTACGCAAACGACGTTCCGCTCGTCGACGGCCCGGACGCGCCCGCTGGAAAATCGAAAACAACAACACGCTCAAAACCAAAGGCTGCCACCTCGAGCACAACTTCGGGCACGGCAAGCAGCACCTCGGTTCGCTGCTCGCATGCATGAACATCCTCGCCTTCCTCCTGCACACGTTGCTCGACCTCGGCGACGAAGCCTGCCGGCTGCCCCCCTCCCTAATGGGTGGGAGGTTAAGCATTTTGATGCTGAGTTGCGGCCAACCGCTACGCACCGATAAATGAACGTTGCAACTCCTCTTCTGAAGAGGGAACAGCCTCCTTAACTCGCCATCCTGTCAAGATTTCGCAGAACGCAGGTTGTTTTTTTCTGCGCCGTGTGATATGCGTATACGCATATTCAAAAAAAGGAGCGCGGCGGGGATGGATGAAGTCGAAAAATTGAGGACACGACGCGATGTGCTGTTGAAGGAAATAGGTGAAGCGCCGCTTTGGGTGAACGGGTCGGTTGTTGAAACGACCCGAAAGACCTGCGGCAAGGAGAGCCCGTTCTACTACCTCTCCCATAGCATCAGGGGAAAAAACAAGATTACCTACATCTCGGCGGCGCATCTAAACCAATTCAAGGCGGCAGCGGCCCAGGGGGCAAGGATAAGGCTGCTGCACAACGAACTGAGCACGATAAACATGAAATTGATCAAGAAGGGAGGCCACGATGATTAACACCGACAAGTCCAACCGTCTCCTTGCAAGCTTCGGAGAGCTTGTGTCGAAAGAAACCTTCGATATGACGGCCCTAAAAAAAGGGCGTTTTCCAGATCGCGTGTTTTCCCGCTGGAGGTTGTTCTTTTCTCCCTTGTGCTCGATGCCCAGCAGGGCTTTGGGTGCGGCGTTGCCCGGCTGATCGCCAAACTGTTTGAACTGGGCATTGTCAGGGAGAGAGACGGGATGCTTCCTGCAAGGGAATCGTATGATGAGGCCTGCGCCAAACTGCCTGCCGATATCGTGCGGCAACAGCTCGTGAATAGCCATCGGAATGAATATGGAACGAACGGCCGCACATTCCATGGCCTAAAGGTCCTGATACCTGACGGAACCAAGGTTTCGTTCGCCGATACACAGCCGACAAGGGATAAATACGGAGCGGGGCAGGGTCATTATGTCCAGTCCCAAGCACTCGGCTTCTATGAGTTATCCACCGGTACGTTCGAGGATTTCAGGTTCGAGCACTGCAACACCCCGGAACGAGCCATTGCCATTGGGCATATGGGTTCGAATGCGACCCGATCCCTGTACATGGCCGATGCAGGGTACAACGGCATGGCATTCATCGCGATCAGCATGGATAAGAACCATGAATTGCTGATGCCGCTCAAGAACTGCGCACTTGCAAAGAAGTTCCTCAAGGCAAAAAAGCGCTCCGCTGTCATCGGCATCAAGCTGAGCAAAATCCATTTGGCCAACTATCCAGGCCACCATCATCTTTTGGGGACGTGCATAAAGGTGCGCCTGATCCGAACGCGCGGCACCTCCAAGCTCCGTTCGCAAGTATTGATTACCACCTTGATTGACGAAGTTGTCTTCGGGTGGCGGGAAGTGACGAAGCTATACCTGCAGCGCTATTGCGTCGAACTCGCCTTCCGTCACCTGAAGACAAGGATCGGGATTGAGAGAATCCGCAAACGAAAGCTCCTGCGAATTGAACAGCTTCTGTTTGCTGCGATCGTACTGTTCAATCTGTCGGCGGCACTCAGGAACAGAATCAGACGCCCCAGCCTTCTTCCTGAAAAGGCAGGGATAAAGCTACACTGCTTCACATTATGCATAGAGCTGGTTCATACCTTCCTTCAAGCCGCCCTGGGGCCGCGGCGCGGGATCAGGAAAAAGATGGATTCGAGCCTGAGGGCAATCAGAGGCTGCTGGTTCATCTATAAGCCATGGCGGGCAGAGCCACGGATTTGCCGCACGCCTCCGTCGGAATTTTCCGTTCAAAAAGGAGCTGAAATGCTAACGGAGGTTGAAACAGCGAAATTCCTAAGCGTTGAGTACGAAATACTCGCGCAACAGTACGGCCAAAGGGAGTAAAAAAATGCTTAACCTCCCTCCCATTAGGAGGGGGGGGTAAGTAACTTCGAGCGGCCCCAATCCCGATGATGGGTGTGGCCCCATAAATTTTTTTATCAAAAGGGGCTGTGGGGTGCTACCTCGGAAAAGAGCGGTCTAAATGATCAATACAAGCGCTTGTTCTGATTCTTGCAGATGTGATATTTTACAGTTATATGACAAATAATGAAGCGAGCATAAAAAGAGCCCGTCCGAAACGGATCGGACTGAAGGATGTGGCTCTTGAGGCCGGAGTGGATGTAAGTACCGTTTCTCGAATTCTGGGGGGACGCGCTTCGCTCTATGCCGAGGAGACGTGCAGGAAGGTGCAGGATGCCGCAGCCGCACTGCACTACCGCCCGAATGCGACAGCCCGCGGCATGGCAACGGGCTCAACCCGTATGGTCGGTGTGACGATTCCGGGGACGGGCTATTGCGGGCGCATTATCGAAGGGATTAATAAAGCGTTGCTGGAGCACGGCCATTTAATGCTGCATGCCTGGAATCCAGATCACTTTGTTCCCGCTGATGATCCTACGCAGAAAAGGATTATCCACGAGTTGGTCGAGCGCCAGGTGGATGGAGTGATTCTGCGGGTCGGATCGGAAGAGTTCGAGCAGACCTATTTCGAAGAAATCTGGCAGCGGGGAATCCCGATGATCGTGGTGGATCGCGAGATGGCTTTGTTCAAGACCGATTTTGTGGGGACCGACGATGTGGCCATTGGTGCGGATGCCGCGCGTCACCTGTTGGGGCTGGGCCATCGGCGATTGTTGTTTGTCGGCGAAAAAGAGATCGTGAGCACGTGCCGGCTCCGGGAGCAGGGGTTCCGGGATGTTGTGAGCGAAGCACCGGATGCCGCCTGTCGCAAGGTTGAATTGGATCTGGAAACTGCGGTGGTCGAAGACCTCGCCCCCGCACTAGAAGGCGAAGGGCATCCGACCGGTGTGTTCTGCTATAGCGACCGCATGGTGCCGATATTCTATGAAACAGCTCGTAAGCTCGGGCTCGACATCCCCGGCGATATTTCGGTGGTGGGATGCGGCAACTTATCGTGGGGGAAAATGCTGGCCCCGGCCTTGAGCACGTTTGAGCAGCATCCGGAAAAAATCGGTCGCAAGGCCGCTGAACTCTATCTGGAACGCGTCGCCGAGGGGGAGCAAGCCCGTCCGGCTCCCAAGATAATCCGCGTTGCTGCAGAGTTGATGGTTCGCGGTTCCACCGCGCGCGTCTAACGAACCGCAGAATATCGAACAAGGAATTCCGAATAATGAAGTAAAGGCCTTCTTTATTCGGCGTTCTCTGTTCGGTATTCGTTATTCAACACGTTCCGCCTGTATTCGGTAGAAGCCGGGGTTCCCTCCAGCATTCGAGTCGACTAGCATATTGGTCGGCGCTGTGACAGGCTCGTTCGTATAGATCGCGACCCAGGTGTTGGCCGGTAGGTTTGCGGTGTATTCGAGGTACTGCCGCGCCTGTCCGCCTCCCTGCCAGTCGATTCGTATTCCGCCCGCCTCGGGCTGGATGGTCGTAAGCTTCAGCACAGATGCGGTATTCGTGGGATTCGTGTCGGCGATGTATTCCTGCCACGCGAAAAGCCCGTCTCCGTCGGTATCGCTTTCGTCGGCTTCCGTGGGATCCATGCCGGGATAATATTGTTCCAGCCAAGCGAGCGGCGTTCCGTTTGCGGTAACAGTTTCGTTGACGGTAAAGGTGCCGTTCGAGGTGAAGATATGGATTCGATAGGTGTTGGTGCCGTCAGAGAAATCAACTTCGAGGCCGCCGGAGGCTTGATCGTAGTACGGGCTTTTGGGATAGCGGAGCACCACGACACCACTGCCGCCCGCCGCCCCGTCGTGCCAGATATTGGTTCCGTCGGGACGATCGTTGCTGCCGCCCCCGCCGCCGCCCCCGGTGTTGGGGAGTCCCGGTGCCCCGATAAAACCGCTGGTTACATCGCCCCCGTTTCCGCCGCCGCCCATGCCTCCGGTTCCGGCGGTTTCGGTTCCTCCCTCGTAGCGGAAACCACCTCCGCCGCCACCACCGAATATTCCATTATCTCCGACGGTTGTTCCAAGCGGGCTGCCAGCGCCGAATCCGGCCCCGCCGTTGCCGCCATTGTGCCAGTCGCCCACATTGCCGCCTTGGCCGGGTGCCCCAGCTCCGCCACCACCGCCGGCTCCCGCGAAGCCGTTGCCGTCGCCTCCGTTGAAACCTTGGCCAAGGTTTCCGGTTCCGCCGATTCCATCGTACCCCGCACCACCGCCCGAGCCGCCCGCGAGACCATCGTAGGCTCCGCGTTGTCCGCCGCCTCCACCGCCGAATGCAGTTTGTCCGAATGCGGAGCTGCTTCCACCATTCTCTCCGTCAGAAAAACCGCTGCCGCCCGCACCGCCTGCGCCAACCTCGACCGGGTAGGTGCTGGCATCCAAGGTGAATGGATTTCCAAAATTATGAACCAGCCCGCCCGCGCCACCTCCGCCGCCGACCCGGGCGCCGCCACCTCCGCCTCCTGCCACGATCAGATATTCAATCTGTAGTTCAGGGGTTTGAGTTTCTCCGGCGAGAATGCGGGCCGCGAGTTCCGTTGCTTCGGCCATGGTGTACGGTGCCGTCCGGCCATCGGGCAGCCAGTCGGCTCCCGGAACCCAGTATTCGCCACCGTATTCATACGCGCCGATGTCGGGCGCGGTGTCTTGATAGCCATCGGTGACGCCCGGCACAACGGCGCCGTTGTCGATCAGGACGGAGCCGGCTTTCGGCCGCAGATCAAACGTGTTGCGCTCGACGGAAATAAACAGGTTGGTGGTGTCGTAGATGTTGCCGGCGTAGAACTTGTTCACTTGAACGTTCCGTTTGAAATGGCCGTTGTTCTCGTCGGGGTGGGAGGCATAATCCAGATCGGGCGTGCGGAAATAGAGGCGGTTGGTGAAAACGTTGTTCATGACATCGCTGTTGTTCATGATGTCCACGCCGTTGGTTTCGTCGTTCCCGTCAAAAAAGAGGTGCTCGGAATAATAGGTGTTGTTGTTCACTTGGAACGGGCCGTATCCCTGCCACTTGCAACCGCGGTTGCAATCCCAGACGACATTGTGGTGAACCGCGATGTTGTTGCCCAGCGTGTCGCAGCGCATGCCGAGGCCGTGCGGTGCCCAGTGCACCCAGTTGCGGGCCACCACCGTGCCACCGGCTTTCAGGCCGTAGGGGAGGTAGAGGACCGAGATGTCGCCGGCATAGAGCCCGGCGTTGAAACAATGGTTGTAGAGCACTTCGTTGGGGCCCGGCCCCATGTGGTATATGGCAACCCCGCCGCTGTTGTAGACGGTGCTGTGTGTAATGGTGTTCGCTTTGTTGCCCGCAAACGGATTGGCGTAGCCGTATTGAACGCGCACGCCGCTCTGGCTCATCTGGCCGTTGAGCGCGGTGTCGTGGAAGACGCAGTTGGTGATGGTGGTGCCGCGTACCCAGACACTGAGCCCGCGGTGTTCCGACCAGCCGAACTCGCACTCTTCAATCCATCCGTCCTCCACGCAAAAGAGCGGCTGGGCAATATCGCCGAGATCGGCTTTGCCGATGGCCTCTGTGTCGATGAAATGGTTTTCGTCGGGATAGAGCACCGAGCAGTCGCGCAGCGTAATATTGCGACACAGATCTCCCTTTTCTTCGCCGAAGCGGAAGCTGGAGGCGAAGAGGTTGATCGTTTCGAAGCGGGTGAATGCAATCTCATTGGCGACGATTCCGTAGCGGCGTGCTTTGATTCCGATGTCGAGTCCGGCGGGATGTATGCTGCCGGGCGTTTTCAGGTAGAGGGTCTGGGTGGCGGAGTCATAGAACCATTCTTCCGCCGCATCGAGCAGAGCAAGCTTTCCGTCGATGTAGAAGCGGGGGTCGTAGCCGCCGTGGCCTTTCGGAATATTGTCAGGATTGCCGTGATCGTGTTTCTGCGGGTAGAAAACCGCGTCCTGTCCCGGCGTATGGTTGGTGACGGTTCGTGAGGCAAAGTCGTTTTTCAGCCATTTCATGTGCAGGGTCGCGCCGTCGAAGTTAAGGCCGCTGGCGCCGATTTGGCTGCAGACGAGTTTCCCATATTCGGTGGGCCCTTCATCGAGCTGCGCCCACTTCTTTTCCTCGATCCAGTTTTCGGTGTATTTCATGTTGGGCCAGCGTGCTTCCACGCAGGGGGTGTCGCCGATGAAGACCATGGCCCAGTTGTTGGTGAGCAACGGGTGAACGTTGTTGCTGACGGAGGTCTGCCAGATTCCGTTTGATCCCAGCGTCCATGTCGCCGCGAGCGGATCGAGCCCGCTGATGACGACGTTCTCGTCCTGGTAGGCGGTAAACGTGATTTCGCTGCCGCTGCTGCCGTTGGCCGTGAGGTTGAGCGTTTCACGATAGGTGCCGCCGCGGATGTGGCAGGTATCGCCGCCGGTCATGGTGTCCGTTGCAACCTGGATCGTCTGGAAAGGGGAGGCGAAGCTTCCGTCGCCACCTGCAGTTGCGGAATGGTCAACATAAACATCGGTCGCCCGGACGGCGGTTGAGGCCACCAGCCCAGCAATCAGGAGGTATTTAATCATTAGGGGCTTATCCTTTTACGCGCCGACCGACTTCCCTTAGCGTTTTGACATCGTCTGGGTGGATGGAGCCGTCGGGCAGGGGGCCGGTGTTGAGCAGCAGGTTGGCGCTCATGGCCTTTGCGCGTTCGAGCATTTCCATCACCTGGTCAGCAGTCTTGTGGCCCGCATCGTCCCGGCTGTCGTAGCCCCATGAATAGGGCTGGAGGGTGTCGCAGAGTTCAAGCGGCACAGCGGACTCGCCTTTAAAGTGGCGTTCAGGTGCCTTGAAATCCTCGGTGCCCAGCAGTCCCTGCTTGTAGGAAACGAGTACCTGCGGCTGGAGGGCGTGGATGTGGTCATACAGCTCCTGGCTCTTGAATTGATCAATTTTTTCCGGGCGGGACATTGGCGTTCCAATGCCGTCAAGCCAGATGGCGCCGATCGGGCCATAGTTGGTCAGCAGCTCGGTGACCTGGTTTTTCATGAACTCGACATAAAGCTGCAGGTCGTGGTCGTCGCCAGTGGCATAGGTTGGTTCGGGCGGGTCGTATTTGGGCCGCGCCGCGCCGCCCCAGCCGTCGTTGTTCGGGGCGTGCGGGTGCTTCCAATCACGTCCGTGCGAATAGTAGAGGTAGAAGCCGAGGCCTTTCTTTTGGCATTGTTCGGATAGTTCGCCGACGAGGTCGCGTTTGGCCGCGCTGTTGGTGCTCTTGAAGTCGGTGTATTTGGAATCGAAGAGGCAAAAGCTGTCGTGGTGCCGCGTGGTGAGGTTGATGTATTTCATGCCCGCGCCGAGCGCCATGTCGGTGATGAAATCCGCGTCGAACTTTTCAGCCGTGAAGCGGTCGGCCAGCTTGGCATATTCATCGAGGCGGATCTTTCCGCGGAACTGCACCCACTCGGCAGGTTTGGAATGCTCGCCCTGCCAGTGACCTTCGAGCTGGCTGTAGAGGCCGTAGTGGATGAACAAGCCAAACTTGGCGTCGCGGAAATATTGCACCGCCGCCTGGCGCGGATCGGACACATACAAATCCTCATATCCCCTAAGGTAGGAAGGAACTTGTACTTTGGCTACTCGTGGGTTCATGCATCCCGCCAAGGTTGCACCACTCGCGATAGCTCCTGTTTGGATGATGTGTCTTCGATTCAGCATGGTTGTTCTCCTTTTGATCCAGAGCGTTGTTGGTGTGTTGTAACAGAAAAACCGCCCCGATGGAGCGGTTTTCCAATGATTGGAATCCCGTTCCTAAATCATAATGCGACGCACGGCTAAAAGTCCGCATCCGGTAAGCAGGACAAAACTGATCGTGGCCGGTTCGGGAATGGCCTGCGACCAAAGGGCGGTTTCAGCATTGACGGTGTCATAGCCGTATTTTAGGACAAAGGAGCCGTTGGTTACGGTGGTAAGGCCCGATGCGTAGACGCTGGTGAATGTGCTGTCATCGACGATGCCTCCTACGGCGGAAACATCATTGCCGGCGATCCATCCCGCCACTAACCCGTTTCGGTTCAGATTCATGGTCAGGAAGCCTTCTCCAATTTCGAGGGATGCATCTCCGCTTCCCAAGGTTACGGTGTTGGCATGTAGATTGCCGTCCAGCAGGCTAATGGTTCCCGAGGAACCCGACTGTTGAGCCACGTTGACATTGCCGGCGAACGTTGCGTTCCCGCCGTCCAGCGTGAGCATTCCATTGCCATAGTCGCCGACATAGAAGCCGACTCCGGTTTTAGTGCTGGTAAGCAGGCCGCCCTCAAGCGTGAGCGTTCCCGAAGATGCGCCGGTTGCGGTCGCCCCGCGGGTTGCGATTTTTCCGATAGCCGCAAGGCTCAGGCTGCCGCCTGACACGGTGACTGAGCCGTTTGCCGCATTGGCATTTCCGACACCCGCCACATTGCCAATGTTGAACAGGTCGGTGAAGCTGTGCGTGCCGTCAACGACGTTTAGCTGCGCCACGGCGGCCGACGAATCGCCCGCCAGCGAAAAGCCGATTTGGGTATCGTCGGTAACGGAGAGTGCCGAGCCTGACTTCAGGGTCAGGGTGGGGGTGCCCTGTGTGCTGGCCGCTCCTACGCCGCCTATGAGCAGATCGCCGATGGTTGCTGCGCTGGAAAGCTGCGCCGTGGCATCCTGAGCACCTCCCGTTTTTCCCCGGAAGTTGGCGTTGTCTCCTGGCACCGGTGCTGTATCCCAGTTGGCCGCGGTTTCCCAGTTGTTGTCCACGCCGCTGCTTCCATTCCAGTAGCGGGTGGCTTGTCCCATGGCCGTTCCCGCGAACAGCAGGGTGGCGAGCAGGGTGGCTGTTGTGGTTCTCTTCATGGTTTTTCTCCCGTTTAGTTTTCGATGGTTAATGTGATGAATTTTGCGGAATCTGCAGCGGTGCCAACCCTATTTGTGACCGTTTCGAACTCGCCGGTTGGATCAGAAGCCCCGATTTCTGTGTATGCCGAGACATCATTTGTGAAGGCCGTATTGACAAGGCTGGGGGTCAGCTCCAGATAGTAGGAGATCCCCAGCGCAACATGGTTGGTGCGGCGGTTGTAGAGATATTCCAGCTCATTGCCGACCAGTGATGAGGTGGGTTGGATGGCCGCGGCATCGTTGGTGGTCGGGTTGCCGCCCAATGCGTACTCAAGCAGGTTGTCCATGTCGTCGTCATCCGGATCGGCATCCTTGGCCTGCTCAGCTTCGCTCAGCGTGTTGGTGTGGGGCGCCATCCAGGCATCGTAAGGATCTGTGGGATCTGGGGGAAGGGTGGAGTCCACCGCCCAGACCGCGTTGGTCCGGGGCTCGGAGGAGGTGATGCCCCATTTGAGCGTGATGAATTCCGTCAGGTTGGTAGATCCCGTTCCTGCTGTGTAGAGCGCCGTGTAAGCCGCGTCATCTGCAACGGAAGAACCACCTCCGGTCGCGGTGATTTGTCCCGCATTGATCTGGGCTTCGATGGCCGCTTTTCTCCAGGCCCCGTCCGAGATCATCAAAAACCCGCCCTGGACGTCTACTATGCCTTCTCCGGCTCCGAAGGTGGGTTCCTTGCCCAGATTGAGGACGCCGTCAACCACCTCGACAGTGCCGGTGCTTCCGGCGTCGGTGGCGACGAGGAGCGTCTTTAATGGATCGAAGGAGAGCATGCCCCCGTTAACGACGAGGTTTCCTGTGCCTGTTTTTCCGATGGTTATACTATGGGCTCCATTGATAGATCCCGAATTAAACTCGATGGTTCCCGTGGAGCCCGCCCGATATCCAGCAAACGTTTGCTTGGTCTCTCCGATAAAGTTGAGCGTGCCGCCGTTCATGGTCAGATTACCGGTGCCATAATCACCCACGTAGAGCGTATGTGCGCCGCCTGCTGTCATGTTGACCGTAGCTCCTTGATTGATCAGCAGTGTGCCGGTGGAGGAGGCCGGGGCAGAGGCGCCTGCTGTCCCTATCTTGGTGGTATTATTTACGTTCAGGGTGGCGTTGCCAATGGTTAGCGTACCGGTTGCATCGTTTGTGGAAGTCCCCGCCGCATTGCCAATGTTCAGGGTGTTAGCAATCGTGTGGGTTCCCGCCTCGATGTTGAGTTCGCCGATGGCTTCAACCTTATCTTGGATCAGTGAATATCCGATGTGGGCGATGCCGGTGAGGGTCAGTTCGGAGCCGGGTTTCAGTGTGAGCGCCGGGATGCCTTGGGTACTCAAAGCGCCATTTCCTCCCGTCAACAAGTTGACGATAGTCACGGCATTGGTCAGTTCTCCCCGTGCGTTTTCTGCGCCACCCGTTCGGGCGCGGAAGTTGGCGTTGTCTGCGCTAGTGGGTCGAAGACCATTGATCCAGTTGTTGGTCGTCATCCAGTTGACGTCGGTGCCGCTGGCTCCGTTCCAGTAGCCTGTGTCGCCCATGGCCGCTCCGGTCAGCATTACGGCTATGAGCAGGGTTAATAGGGTTTGTGTTTTTTTCATTTTTCTCCTCCTGTTTCTGGGTGATGAATGATGCGATCCTGATGAGTCGATTGTCGGAATATAGCGAATTCAGTTTTTTATGCAAGCGTTTGTATATAGTTTTTGTTCCGGGATAAGGGTGCTGTTTTTGGGGGCTTATGGCGTGGCGATGCGGTAGAAAAGGGGAAAGGCGAGGTTGGTGGCGAAGGGGTCGGAGAAAAGATTGGTGGGCGGGGTGGCTGAAAGGTTGGTGATGGCCTCCCATGTGCCGGCAAGCAGGTTGGTGCTGCGTTCGAGGGAATAGGAGGCGTCGGTGGTGGACGGCCAGGAAATGGAGGGGCGCAATTCGGTGTCGAGCGTGGCGTTGGAAATATGGATTCCGGCGGTTGCTGCGGCGTAGGTGACTTTGATCTGGGGCGGGCGGGCGCCTTCCAGTGATTGGAAATATTTTGCGTTGATACCGTGGGATTCGTCGCCACGTATGCGGAAGCCGTGGTTGGAGGCGGGGTCGGCCTGCCAAGTTTGCACAAGGGCGGTGATATCCTTTTCATGGTATTGGTTGAACGGGCCTTCCTTGCCGACCAGCACGCCGAGTGATGAGCCGATGGGGTGATCCCACGAAATGCTGTCAAAGCTCCAGTTGGAGGAGACGGTGTTGAGGTAGGCGTTGCCCCAGGTGTCGTTCTCCCCCTCGATATGATAGAGGCGCAGCACGGCGTTGGAGATGGGGGCGTCGAGCAGGGCGGAAAGGTCGAATTTTAGAAAGGCGCGGCGGGCGTCCAGCGGATCGCTTCCCGAAACCGGCTTGCCGGCGAGCAGCGTAGCGGTGTCGTGCTTGGTGCCGTCGGATTCCATGAACAGATCGGTGCCGATGTCGAAGATGCCGACCACGGGCGGAGGAGGGGGGGCGCCGGCGGTGACGGTGTTCGTGGCGGAGCTGGTGCCGCTTAGCTCGTCCATTGCGGTCAGCACCACTTTGTAGGTTCCGGTGGAGGCATAGGCGTGCACGACTGTCTTTCCGTAGCCGGTGGTGCCGTCGCCGAAGTCCCAGTCGTAGCGTATGATGAAGCCGTCGGAATCGGTGGAGGCGGAGGCGTCGAATGCGGTGCCGTTATTCGTGAACGAAGAAACGGGCAGGGCGTTCCAGTCGGGTGTCCAGTCTATTCCTGCAACCCAGTCGACGCCGTCGAATTCGTAGGCCCCGGCATCGGGGGCGGCGCCGGCATGGCCGTCGGTGATACCGGCAATGATGCGGCCATAGTCGATGGCGGTCGAGTTTTCCAAGGTTCGGAAGTCGCCGTGCGCGGCTCCCGCAAAGGCGATGTTGGCTTCGGTGTCGAGCAGGTTGTTCTGCAGGTCGGTGCCGCGGAAGGGGCCGTCGGTGGCGAGGTTGTTGTAGGTGCGGACGTTGGTGTAGACCTCGCCGCCTGGGGCGTAGTGGCCCATGCTTTCGTGGGAGGCGTTGAAGAAGGTATTGTTGTAGACTTGGTTGTCGACGCCGGACATGTTCATTCGCATGCTGTTGTCGTAGTTCCAGACCACGTTGTGATGCACCAGGTAGTTGCTGCTGTCGTTGTCGAGATAGATGCCGGTACACCACGCTTCGGAGTTGTGGTCGCGCACCCAGTTTTTGGTGATGATGGTTCCTTCGCCATTAAGGCCACCGGTCATCATGCCGCCCTGGTCGTGGGTCAGCCAGCCGACGTGGGAAATGTGGTTTTGCTCGATGAGGGTCTGCTTGCAACCACGAAAAACGATGCCGGTTCGCCCGGTGTTGAAAACGGTGTTTTTGCGGATCTGGTGGCCGGTGCCGGATGCACGTATGCCGCCGGAGAGGCCGCCGATCCAGTTGCAATCGTAAACCAGGCAGTTTTCCACGGTGTTGCTGATAGAGTTGTAGTTGAAGGTGATTCCGTCGCCCCATGAATAGCCGACTTCGCATTCGCGCACGGTGTTGTTTGAACCCTTGATGAAGACGCCGCCGTCCACCCCCCAGATTTTGGTGTCCCAGAACGGGGTGGGATACATGAACCGGCAGTTTTCAATCAGGCAATGGTCGCTGGTCGATGCATTGACAATTGAGGCCGCATGCAGCGTAAGCCCGCCGATCTCGATATGGTCGCGATCCCATTTCAGGTCGAAGGCATAGCGCCGCGTGCGTGCCTCGACAGTCAGTGTGTTGGGATCGATGCCGCCGGGCGCCCACAGATAGAGGGTTCCGGCCGCGTCATCATAGAACCACTCCGTCGGTGCATCGAGGGCCTTGAGCGAGCCATAGAGAAAATAGGGATCACCGGCCTCGGGCTGCATGGAGCTGGATGTGCTGGTGTTGGTGAAGGTGAGCTGATTGCCGGTGTGGTCGTTGATCAGGGTGGAGGTGGAGGTCCATTCCGAGCCGGGCACGTACCACATTCTTGCGCCGTTCCAGTGGCCATTGGCGAAGGCGGAGAGGGCGCTGTCGGAAAAGGTGGAGACGCCGCCGGGAACAATGCTGGTGGCCGTTTCGATGGCGGCGTTGGTTGGTGCCAGATGGTTGATTCCTGAGTTCGGCCAGCGCGCTTCCAACATCAACTGGTTGTTCACAAACAGTTGGCTGACGGGCGCGGGGGCGGCGCAGCGATAGATCGATCCCGTGTGGTGCGTCCATCCCGAGACGGGATCCAGCCCGGTGATGGTGACGGTCTCGTTGGGATAGGCCTGGTAACGAATGGGCAGTGCGGCGCTCGTGGCCCGAGAGGGCGGGATAACGGTTTCGCGGTAGGTGCCGGCGCGGATGTGGCAGGTGTCGCCGGGATCCATTTCGTTGGCCGCCGTCTGAATGGTGGCGAAGGGTTGTGAAAAGGTGCCGGAGTTGGTGTCGCTGCCCGATAGCGATACATAGTAGTCCGTCGCCCAGGCCGGGGCGGAGATGAGCAGCAGTGCAAGGATGGGTTTGATTCTATTCATGGTGTGGATACCCGGTAGAAGAGAGGAAAGGCGGCGTTGGTCGAGCTATGGTCGTGAAAGGTGTTGGCGGGCGGCGTGGCTTCGATGGCTGAGCCGACGGGAAGCCATTCGCCGGAAACCAGGTTGGTGCTGCGTTCGATGGTGTAGTACGCTTCCGTTGTTGAAAACCAGGTGAGGGCGGGGATGGCCTGAGGTTCGATGGCGGCTTCGGAGACCGGCACTCCCGCGGATGTGGTGGCATAGGTGATTTTCAGTTGGGGCGGATGGACGCCTTCCAAGGATTGGAAATATTTGGCGGTGAGGGAAAAGGGCTCGGCGCCGCGGAGGCTGATCCCGTGGTTCGATGAGAGGTCGTTCTGCCAGGATTGAACAAGCGGGGTGATATTCATTTCATGGTATTGGTTGAACGGGCCGTCTTTGCCAACCAGCACGCCAAGTGATGAACCGACGGGGTGGCTGTAGGTTACGGTTTGTGCTGTCCAGTTTGACGTGACCGGGTAAATCTGAGCGTTGCCCCATGTGTCGTTTTCTCCTTCGATGTGGTAGAGGCGAAGAACCGCGTTGGAGATCGGTTCGGCAAGCAGTGCGGAGAGGTCGAATTGGAGGAATGCGCGGCGGGAATCGAGTACGTTGGTGCCCGACTGCGGCTTGCCGGCCAGCAGGGTGTCGGTGTCGTGTTTGGTGCCGTCGGATTCCATGAAGAGGTCGGTGCCAAGGTTGAAGATGCCGACAACGGGAGCGGCACCGATGGTGACGCTGTTGGTGGTTTGCCTTGTTCCGTTCAGTTCGTCCATGACGGTCAGCACAACAGAGTAGGTTCCGGTGGTTGCAAAGGAGTGGCTGGCGGTTTTTCCATAGGCGGTGGTGCCATCGCCGAAATCCCAGTCGTAGCGCATGATGAAGCCGTCGGCATCGGTTGAGGGCGATGCGTCGAAGGTGGTGCCGGAGATGGTGAAGGCGGGGATTGGCAATGCATTCCAATCGGGCGTCCAGTCGATGCCGGCGATCCAGTCGGCGCCGCCGAATTCGTAGGCCCCGGCATCGGGGGCGGCGCCGGCATGGCCTTCGGTGTAGCCGGGAATGTTGCGCCCATAGTCGATGGCGGTCGAGTTTTCCAGGGTTCGGAAGTCGCCGTGTTCCGTCCCTGCATAGAGGATGTTGGCGGGGTCGTCCTGCAGGTTGTTTTGCAGGTCGGTGCCGCGGAAGGGGCCGGTGGTGCAGAGGTTGTTGTAGGTGAGTACGCCGTCGTAGGTTTCTCCGCCGGGGGCATAGTGCGCCATCGACTCCTTGGCGCTGTTAAACATGGTGTTGTTGTAGACGTAGAGGCCGGTGCCGAACTTGTTCATGCGGATGCCGTTGTCGAAATTCCAGACCGCGTTGTGGTGGACGATGTGGTTGGTGCTGGAGTTGTCGAGGTAGATGCCGGTGCACCAGGCGGCGGAGTTGTGGTCGCGCACCCAGTTGTAGGCAATTACGGTGTCGAGCCCGTCGGTGCCGCCGGTCTTGATGGCGCCGAGATCCTTGGTGAGCCAGCCCATGTGGGATATGTGGTTCTTTTCAATGCGCAGGCGGGTGGCTTTCTGGAAGCGGATGCCGCTGCGGCCGCTATTGTAGATCGTGTTGCCCAGAAAGGCGTGGCCGGTGCCGAGCGTGCGGATCGGGGCCGACCATCCGCCGCCCCAGTTGCAATCGTGGATCAGGCAGTTTTCGACGGTGTTGCTGACGGCCGAATTGTTGAGGGATACGCCGTCGCCCCACGACCAGGCAATCTCGCTTCGGCGGATGGTGTTGTTTTGACCATGCAGCTCGACGCCGTCGTCGCCCTGCCAGATGGCCGCATCGAAAAACGGGGTGGGGTGGAGGATCGAGCAGTCTTCCACCAGATTGTGTTCGCCCTTCATGGTAATCGTCGCTGCACGAAGGGTCAGTCCTTGGATTTCAGTATAGTTGCGCCAGCCCAGATCAAATCCGTAGCGTCGGGTTCGCGCCTCTACACTTAGGCCGGATGGGTTTGCCGCGCCGGGCGCTTTGAAGTAGAGCTGGCCGGCGTCGTGGAACCATTCCTTTTGAACATTCAGTGCATTGAGGGTGCCGTAAAGGAAGTATTTGCTATTTGTCTCGATCTGCAGCGCGGACACCTTGCTGGTGTTGAGGAAGTCGAGTTGGTTGCCGGAATGCGAGGTGATCGTGGTTGATCCGGCACCCCATTGGGAGCCGGGGAGATACCACATTTTTGCGCCGTTCCAGTGGCCGTCGGGGAATGGGGCAAGGCCGGCGTCTGTCAGGGTGGAGGGCTGGTTGTAGGCCCCCATGCTAGCGGAATCGACGAGCGCGAGTGTGGGCGATAAATAATCGGTGTCCGTATTCGGCCAGCGGGCTTCCACCATCAGCTCGCCGTCGGAAAAAAGCTGGGTGACTTCCGTTGGGGCGGCGCATTGGTAGATGCCGTTTGAGAGGAGGCTCCAGCCTGAAACCAGATCAAGACCGGTCACGATGACGCTTTCGTTGGAATAGGCCTGATAGCGAATCGGCAGCGTGGAGGTGCCGGATCGCGGCGGCGCAACCGTTTCGCGGTAGGTGCCGGCGCGGATGTGGCAGGTGTCGCCGCTAAACATGGTGTTGGCGGCCTTTTGGATGGAGGCAAAGGGCTGGGCAAACGATCCGTTGTTGGTGTCGCTGCCGGTGGGCGACACAAAGAAGTCAGACGCTAGGGCAGAGGTGAGGGGTAGACCGGCCAGAAGGCAGGTGGTATGCAATAGGTTTTTCATGTTTGCAGACCATAGCACGGAAGAATTTATATGCAAGCGCTTGTATTTGGTAATTTCATGCGCTAGTTTTCAATATTTAATCGAGAGAGCGTTATGAAACGAACACTGCAATATTCAATGGTTGCCCTTGTTTTCACAAGCCTCAGTGCCTATGGCGAGGAAGCGAATGGGATAGGCGGGAGCGGCAATGACGGGCTGGAATTGAAAGACCAGGTTGCACCACTTCTTTCCAAGGCGGATCCGGAGGTCGCTAGGCGAATGCCGCCGGAACTGAAGGATATCCGGCTGGAGCATGACTATATCGAGGTCATGAGTGATGACTATGAAATGGGGGACTGGCAGGAAAGCCCTTCGAAAATCATCTATCACAACGACCTGTTCCACATGTGGATCATCGATATTCCGCAAGGTGACAAGAAGGCCGAAAAGAGTGAAAGCGTTACCACCTATATGAATTCCAAGGATGGAAAATTATGGTTCGACAGAGGAAAGATTCCCTTGGGCGAAAAGGGTTCAATGGACGATGCAGAGCGACTGGCTCCGGATGTGATCAAGCATGATGAAAAATTCTATCTTTTCTATGAGCCCATGACGACGAACGCAAAGGACTACCGCCAGCGTCGGTGCGGAATCGCCGCCCTGGTTGCAGACCAGCCGGAGGGGCCATGGACCTATGCCCACGAGGGGTTGCTGTTGACGCCGGAAATCGACGATCCCGAGGCTTGGGATCACCTGTTCGTGGCGAACCCCCGCATCGAGCACTTCAATGGTACATGGTTCATGTACTACAAAGGCAAAGGCAAAAGCAGCAACAAGACTCTAAACGGGGTGGCCACCTCGGACAACCTTCTTGGACCCTATACCAAGTATAAGGGCAATCCCCTAATGGGCGGCCATTCCGCCAATCTGGTGAAATACAAGAACGGCCTGATCTACATGAATTACCACAAACACGCGTTCTATTGGACCGAGGACGGTTTTACATTCACTCTCATCAAGCGGTTTGGCCACGGAACCGGAATGGCCGAAGGCATGAACTGGTCGAGTTTCTGGCAACCCAACAACCCCCTCCATGGCGGCGATCCATCCAGACCCGAAGCAACAGAACTATGGGGTGTGAGCTCTAGATGGGCATACCAGTCGGAAGGCTACCGCAAGGACATGAACAACAATGATATTATCGGAGCAAGGCTTTTGATTGGAGTGAAGTAGGTAGATTATGAAAAAATGGATTTTAGAATTTGTGCCGCCGCCCAGCCCCAAACGCACCGGATTGATCTGAGTTTCTCAAAATGAAAGGGTTATGAATGAAGATGCTTCACACCAAATTATTTTTAAGCGCCATAATGGTTGGTCTGTTTTCGGGTTGCACTCATGTGGACACGCCCCCGGCAACTCCGTTGGAAGCTTACAACGCCCGCATGGATTGGTTTGCGCAATCACAATACGGCATGTTCATCCACTTCGGTCTCTACTCCCATTTGGGGGGCGAGTGGAAAGGCGAGCAGGTGGATTGGTATGCCGAATGGATCCAGGCAAGCGCCGATATTCCGCGCGACGAATACGCCAACATTATCGAAGCCTTCAATCCTGCTGGATTCAAGGCCGATTTCATCGCCCGCACCGCAAAAGAAGCGGGTATGACCTATCTGGTCATTACCTCCAAACACCATGAAGGTTTTTGCCTGTGGGATAGCGAGTACACCGGGTTTGACGTGGCCGGTAGTGCCTTGAAAGGACGTGACCTACTTGCCGAATTGAGCAAGGCGTGCAAGAAACACGGCATCCGCTTCGGCCTCTACTACAGCATTATCGACTGGAACCACCCCTCCCAACAGCCGGTAATGAAAGGCGACCATCCGTTTAAACGGTGGGGGCAGACGGAGATGCTGGACGGGCGGAAGCAGGAATACCTTGCGTACCAAACGCATCAGATCATGGAGCTGATCAGCAAGTATGAGCCGGATATGCTTTGGTTCGATGGCGACTGGGTCGACTGGTGGACGTTGGAGGACGGCATTCAGCTCTATAATGCCATCCGCGAGGCCGACCCCGACATCATCGTCAACAACCGCGTGGCCAAGCGCGACCGGTTCGAACTCGATTTTGTGACCCAGGAGCAGAAACACTTTGAGGCGGCTTTTCCCAAACATTGGGAGGGGTGCTACACCATGAACAAATCGTGGGGCTATAAAAAACATGATCACCAATGGAAGGATGCCCAGACGGTTTACAACAAGCTGAAGGATATCAATGAGAAGGGCGGCAACCTGCTCCTGAATGTCGGGCCCGACGGCAACGGCGAGATCCAGCCGGAAGCGGTAGCCATCCTAAAGGAAACCGCCCTGTTGATTCGCGAGGAGCCGATCATCAAACAAATTCCGCAGGTCACCGCAGTGCCTGGGATAAAGGAAGGTAAATGAAGACGGCTCATCTGCTATCTGTCACCTTGCTGTTTTCCGCATCCTGTTTTGCAGCAGACCGGATTCTTTCGCCCGGCGACGATCTCGCCGAGGCCGCTCACATGGCCCGATCCGGCGATACCATCTCCTTGAAAGGCGGAACCTATTCCAATGCGGTGATTCTGGAGGGCATCAAGGGGCCGCTCTCGATTCGCGCCGCCGAGGGCGAACAACCGGTGTTCGACGGCACCATTCCATTGCCGGTTTCCAGTGGTTGGAAAAAAGGGGCGGACGGCATCTGGAGCGTGCAGCTTTCGCAGGATATCTGGCAGCTGTTCGACGGGCGCGAAATGCTGCAAACCGCACGATGGCCGGATTGCTTCATTGGCGACGAGCATTTCTGGAACCAGAAGGCCAGCTATCGGAAAATGACATCCGACTCCTCTTTTGGAACGGTGATCGACGAGCGCCCGCTTTCCGGTGTGAACGAACAGGGCAAGCATGAACAGGATGAAGGTTCGCTTTCGCAGGGCAGCACCATTCCCGACGATGTGAATACGGTGTCGCTGGCGGAGACCGGCGTCAGCATGAAGGGCGCGGTGGCCATCCTCAACATTGGCTCATGGATGACCTGGGCGCAGGTGATCGATTCGCACGACGCCGGTTCAAACCGCTTTACCTACCGTACCGACTTTTCCAATCAGGGCGAACCGGCTCATTGGGATAAGGGCATCCAGCGGACGGCCCAGGATCCGAGCATGATCAAAAAAAACTATGAGCTGGGGCAGGCGCACTACATGATCGAGGGGCTTCCCTGTCTGAACCAACCCGGCGAATACTGGTACGAAAAGGCGACGAAGACGCTTTTTATGATTCCGCCGGCCGGAAAAAAACCGGCGCAAATGAATCTGTGCGGCAAGGTGCTGAGCTATGTGCTGGAGCTGAATAACTGCTCAAATATCACGTTCGATGGGATCGGTTTTTTCGGGGCCACCTTCAAAGGACAGGACTGCAAAAATATCACTATTAAAAATGCACGCTTCGATTATCCTGCGTGGTCACGCCGTATGCTCGGCGAGCTGGGGCGCGTGCCGGCGACGGTGTTTGCAGGCAGAGCCAAAAACAAAGAACCGACTGAAAACCGGTTGATCAATTGTGTGTTCCATACCTTCGACGGCACCGCTTTGCGTCTTGAGAATGAAATCGGGGATGTCCTTGAAAATATTCTGGTCCACGATGCGGATTACAGCTGCATCGGCCGCGCGCTGACGTTTGACTTTGAACGATCGAGCGCGATTCACCTTAGGCGGTTCACCATCTACAACACGGGTTCCGGGCAGTGTGTCAAAGCGAGTGATTACGGGCGGGTTGCATATGGAAACTTTTGGAATATCTGCGCCTTCCAGTCCGATGGAACCGCTATCCAGGTCGGGGAATTCGACCGGCTGGAATATGACCACAACTGGTCGCACGACCACGGCAAGCTTTCGTTCCGCTTCGACGGCGGCGGCGGTCCTCCGAGGAAGCCCAGCCAGAATGGCACCATGCACCATAATGTCGGGTGGAACTGCGGGCAGATGCAGATTAAGGGCGACAAGCAGCTCATCAACAACAACACCCTCTGGAAGATGCCGGGAATGTGTACGCTGCTGTGGGAAAAGATGAACGGGTTCCATCTTGAAACCATCGTCGTCAACAACCTGGCTCCGCGCTACATGACCCGCTGGTGGGGGAAGGAACCGCCGTTCCCCGGCATCAAGCACGACAACCTTTTTGAGCCGGACACCGGGCAATACCTGCGCGATCCAGCCAATTGGGATTTCCGCCCGGAAAAGGATTCCCCACTCGTTGATGGCGGCACGCTCTCCGACATGGATAAATTTAAGTACTACTCGCAGCCGCACTTTGTCGGGAAATCGCCAGACATCGGCGCCTATGAATACGGCGACAAAGCCTATTGGATGCCCGGCTTCCAATATCCGCACGCCTCAACGCCCGTTCCGCCGGACGATGCAGTAAACGTGAAGCCGAATGCTGACCTCATGTTTCTCGGTGGTTACGAGGTGAAAGGGCACCGGGTATGGGTGGGCACATCACGCGACAATCTCAAGCAGGTCGCCGAGCTATCGGATACCAATATCTTTTCGCCCCCGGCCCTGGCTGCCGGAACAACCTATTTCTGGCGGGTCGACGCAGTGGCTGCTGATGGATCGGTGGAGCAGGGAGCGGTTTGGAAATATACAGTGGAATAAATTTAACAACGGAGAAGAGAACAATGAAAAACTCACGACGCAATTTCATATGGTCGAGCCTGGCGGTTTCAACCCTGACCATGACCCGCTGGGGATGGGCTGCCGGAGTCAACGGATCGGGTATTCCGGGATCGCCCGAAATGATTGAGCTGGGTAAAAAATGGAAAGCCTTGAATGCATCGGACGCCAAGCAGCGCGGGCGCGAGCGCTTTAATGACAATAAGTACGGCATGTTCATCCACTGGGGGCTCTATTCCCAATGCGGCGGCATCTGGAAGGGCGAAAAGATGGAGGAGGGCGACGGCACGGGGCCGAGAGTGGCCGAATGGATCATGCGCCGCAAAGAGATTCCGCGCGCTGAATATGCCAAGCTCGCCAAGACCTTTAATCCCACGAAATTCGATGCCGACGAGTGGGTCGCCATCGCTAAGGCGGCGGGAATGCAATACATGGTCATCACCTCCAAGCACCACGACGGCTTTGCGCTGTTCGATTCGAAGGTGAGCGACTATAACGCGGTAAAGGCCACGCCGTTCGGTCGCGATATTATCCGCGAGCTCGAGCAGGCCTGCAAACGGGGCGGCATCTCGTTTGGCGTCTATTATTCCCACGCCCTCGACTGGCGCGACGGCGGCGACTCCGGCATGAAGGACTATTGCTACCACGACAAGCCGAAGCAGGAAATGTTCGTCAACAAGTTTGATCCGGCCCCCGTCAAGTTCGACGACTACATCGCGAACAAGTCACTGCCGCAGGTGCGCGAGCTCGTCGCCAACTATGACCTCAAGGAAATCTGGCTCGACACGCCGATCTATATCCCGGCCAGCCACAGCTTCGAGTTTTACAAAACCATCTACGAAGCCAATCCGGAAACCCTCGTCAGCCAGCGCATCGGAAACGGCTTTGGCGACATCGGTACACCCGGCGACAACGTCATTCCCGACGAAGCCAGCGAAAACACGTGGGAGGGCATCGCGACCACCAACAATTCGTGGGGCTACAAATCCTACGACGAAGACTGGAAATCGCCAAAGGAAACCCTCTTCTGGCTGCTGGAAAACGTCAGCAAGGGCGGCAACTTCCTGCTCAACGTCGGCCCCGACGGCACCGGAACCATTCCGCCGAAGTCGGTCCAAAATCTCGTGGCGGTCGGCCAGTGGCTCAAAGTCAATGGCGACGCGATCTACGGCACCAAACCCTGGAAAGTCACCCATGAAGGGCCGACCGGCATTGCGATCAAGGGCACCGAGCACCGCAGCAAGAAAGGCTTCAAGCTGGATGTCACGCCCGAAGATTTCTGGTTCACGAAAAAAGGCAACACGCTCTATGCCATCGCCATGACCCGCCCAGAAGGAAACACCGTCTCCATTAAATCGCTCAAAGGCCATCCGATTTCCGGCATCAATATGCTTGGCGAATCCGGCCAGGTCGAGTGGTCGGAAAAGGCCGATGGCATCGAAATCACGCTTCCAACCTTTGGAAGCAAAGGCATGGGCTATGCGCTGGAAATCATCTCATGATTAATGTTTCATAAGGCATGAGGAAAAATCCTGCCGAGCACTATCAGACGGCCGACGCCGACAAGGTGCCGGTGGCGAGTAAGCTGATCTATGCGCAGGGTCACCTTCTCTCCGTTATTGGCAACCATGTGGTCATGGAAATGGCCGGGATCATCCTGAACGTCAATCTGTTCGTGCGACCGTCGCTCGTCGGGTTGGCCGGAACCATTTTCCGTTTGTGGAGCGCGTTCGCCGATCCGGTCGTCGGCAACCTGTCCGACAACAGCCGTAGCACGTACGGGCGCCGGCGCCCGTTCATCGTGCTCGGGGCGCTGCTCTGCGGATTCACGTTTCCGCTGATCTGGCAGGTGCGGAGGGAGTGGGGCGAGTTCCAGGTTTTTTCCTACTTCCTCGTCAGCAGCCTGATCTTCTACACGGCCTATGCCATCTTTTCGGTGCCGTACAATACGCTTGCGATGGAGATGTCGCCGGACTACCACGAAAAGACGCGCATCATGGCGTGGCGAGAGATGGTCGGGAAGACCTCCTTCATTCTCGTGGGTTGGCTTTTCTTTTTCACCGAGTCGTTCAAGGATCCCGTCTCCGGCATGCGCTGGGTTTCGCTGGGGCTCGCTGTCCTTTTCATTGCAAGCGGCGTGCTCCCCGGCCTGTTCATCAAGGAGCGGTTCTACAAAGCCGCCAGCCGGCAAAAAAAGATTCCGCTCCGGGAAAGCCTGAAGGCAACCCTCTCCTCCGGAAGCTTCCGGATGGTGATGGGCATGGTGGTTCTTACGCTTATAGGCAGCTGGAGCGCCAACTATTTCGGGCGCTACATCAACATCTACTATATTTTCGAGGGCGACACCCATGCGGCGTCGGTTATCGAAGGCTGGATGCGCACGGCCGAGATGGGCGCCGCCGTTGCAAGCATCCCCATGTTCACCTGGCTCTCCCGACGATTCGGAAAACTCTCCGCCCTAAAGGTAAATGCTGGAATTGTTGTGTTCGCTGCGCTGTCGCGCTTCGTGCTCGTCAATCCCGCGCATCCCTGGGGTATGGTTGCCAACGCCGCACTCACCGGCCCCGGCGGAACGGGGGTGTGGATTATTCTGGGCTCGTTGGTGGCGGATATTTGCGATGAAGACGAACTAAAGACCGGATGCCGCCGCGAAGGGAGCTATACCTCCGTCTTGCAACTGGCCATCACCCTTGGGTTTTCTATCGCCTATCTGCTTTCCAATATCGTGCTTGAGCAAACGGGATTCGATGCCCGTCTCGGTAGTGCGCAGAGCGCCAGCGCCCTAACCCTTATGCGAGGAATCTACATACTCCTTCCACCCATCGCCATGATTGGCATGTTTTGGATCATCAGCCGTTACCAGCTCGACGAAGCCCGTTGCCATGCCATACGACTTGAGCTGGAGCAACGTAGAGGAAAACTGTGATTGAAAATCCATAGGATACGAATGCTATGGAGGCCTGCTAGCTACGCACCAGATCGGTAGAATGAGCTGTTTCCATATGTATGACAATATGATGATGGAGAATGGCGGAAGATATGATGTAGAAACTACCCGATTTTTTTATGGCAGACCTGAAGAGGGAAGGTGGGCTGTTATTTCCTCATCTGAAACACATGCGGCAGGATGATACGCAGCAGATTGCCACCCCGAAACCAGCCTTAGAACCAACTGATTAACTGTCAGTTGCAAGGGGGAAAGCAGGGTAAAAAATATTCTGGAACAGATTTCAAAGATTACTGGCGAGAGATCAGTATTTGGTTGAATATTTTGTTCCGGTTTTTGCTACGTTTCTGACAGTCACTTTTTGTATCCCCTTGTAACAGTGATTTTCATAAATCCTATAAAATATTGATAATAAGTGACATATGGGTGTGAATGTCTGGATTTGTAATCCGTTGCACTTTTTCTATGGGTCTTCCGCTAAAAGTTTTGGTTTTTCACTTTTATTTAATTTCACGCATGTTTCGTGGGGGTCGTGGGGGAACAGGTGCTTGAGGGTAGATAAGTGCCTCACCTTGGCCAGCTTACAAATGCCCCGCGATGGTCAGAATCTTCACGGGGTTATATGGGGATTCCGGGTTGACGGAGGGGAGCTGACCGGGATATAGAATAGTGCATAGCTTAGGTGAAAAATAGCTTGGTACAAATTTGGTACAAAAGATCATTTTTCAATGAGATAGTGTGATTGTGGTTTTGGTTGTTAACATGCTGAAAATGAGAGTGTTACGGTAGTCACGATGTCGATGCTCGGTCATGAGGGTTCGAGTCCCACCTCCGGCACCATTACCTTTTATGGCGTTATCATTGGGTAATATTTCCATCGACTGTTTCAAGTTGATGCTTTCAGTTTTCTCCAGATCCAACTGTGAAGACCGAGTTAATACCACAATAACCCACGAGCGGTTGTCGAGGCGTTTTGTTTGGCTTGCGGTCGGAGCTCGGTAGGGCGCCCCCCGTATCCCCTTTGGGTCCCATCCGATGGGGTATTCTATAGTGGATCGTTCCGGTGCGGAGTTCCATGCGCATGGTCGGTGTTCCCAGAAAAGCACTTTGGATTTCCAGCAACGTCCTTTCGAAAAAAATAAAAAATCTGGGGAGGGGCGCATGCCTTTCAGAATGAGGGCGGTTCAAAATCTTCCCGAGAGCTTATCCCCGATCGTCAAAACTCCCATTACTCCCAAAACTATGGTGAATCATAGGGAGTACGAATTGTCTTGGAGGCAAGACTTGTGAGGAAGTGGTGGTTGGGGGATGTATTCGAACCCGCCTTTTACCATGGCCTTAAAATTCGTTGTTCTAAATGACTCTATATTAGTTATTTATGACGCTGTGTTTCGCCTGTTCCTATATTTCGGTGGAGATGATTTAGGAGCAGTTTAGGAGCACCCCTACGAAGTCACCCACATCCATATTTCTAGGCTCGCAGATATACCCCGGTCGGTTCCCCCACGTCAACCCGGAAGCCCCTTGAAGGGTTTGGCTGTCGTGGGGTATTTGTAAATTGGCCTGTATCCCGTAATTATGTTGACTAGAAGGTGCTTTCCCCCACGACCCCCTCGAAAGGGTGGTGAAATTAAATTGGTTTTGTTTTTTTTAGCTGAAGGAAGTTTAGAGTGTTGTCTTTCGAGTTTAAAGTCCGTCAACGGCGTTTATGGCAGCAAGCCCGATTTTCCGGATTGATAGCGTTTTATTCGTCGTTATCCAAGGGGAGGATGCCGGCGCGGTAGGCCTTGGTGATTGCTGCTGGGGCGTTTTGTACTTCGAGTTTTTCGTAGATATGCCGCACGTGGGTGGCGACGGTAGGCTCGCTGATCTTAAGCCGGTCGGATATTTCCTTTTTGAGCAGGCCCTCGCCGAGCAAAACGAGGACTTCGGTTTCGCGATCCGAAAGGGTTACGTCTATTTTGGATTTGGGCGGACTCTTTTGCATCAGCCCCAGGATATAACTGGCCACGTTGGGATCCAGGGATGCGCCGCCGGCCATAACGGTTCGGATGCTCTCGGTGATTTTGTCCAGACTGGCCGATTTCAGCAAATATCCTGCCGCACCGCACCGGATCGCTTCCAGCACATCGGCTTCCCGGTCGGACTGGGTAAGTACGAGGATTCTTGCGTCGGGAATGGCGGAGCGGAAAAAGGGAAGGGCTTCGAGGCCGGAGATGCCCGGAAGGTTTAGGTCGAGCAAAACCACATCGGGCTCCTTGCGCTCACGCATGTCCTGCAGGCTGCGCAGGGCGCGTTCCGCCGTGCCGAAGGTCATCTGAAGTTCGATATCCGTTTCGGTCTCCAATGCCAAGCTGACCCCGTCGCGATAATCGGGATGGTCTTCAATCATCATGACGCGTATTTTTCTTTTCATTTTTTGATCCTGAATCTGCGGGGGTTTAATGTTAGAGCAATACGGGTTCCGCCACTGGCGGATAGTCCGGCCGAAACAGTGGCGCCGAGCAGATGTGCGCGGCGTTTGAGCGAGGCTGGAACCTCATTATTCGTGGAGTCCGACATGCCTTTGCCATTGTCGCTGATTTCCAGGAATATTTCTTTGCTGCTGGCAATTAAACGGCAATTGAACCGGGTGGCTTTGGCATGGCGACTGATATTGACTAGGCTTTCTTTGAAAAAGAGGAATAGGTCGGCCCGGGTCTTGGGCTTGAGTTTATCCAAGAACTCTTCGCCTTCGATGGCGATGTCGTATTCGGTGTCGGCCATGATCCGCTGGGCGGATCGGCGCATATCGTCGGGCAGGCTTCCGAAGAGACCGTTGGCCTTCTGCAGGTTGATGCAGTGACGCACGGCGGTGCCGGTGCGTTCCGTGAGTGCGCGGCTGCGAGTGAGTACGTTTTCGAGCCGCTCGGGGGTATCCATGGATTTAAGCGCCACATCACCGAGCAGGCCGATGGTGTGGATGTTGGCACCCAGTTCATCATGCAGGTCGGCGGCGAATCGCTCGCGAATGGCTGTCACCTGTTTCATGCGTAGCATCCGGTCGATGAGTATGGTGAAGGCGATGCCGGCGGCAAGCAGGGCGGCCAGCCATCCCATGCGCCTGAGGTTGACTTTCTGGCGCTCATAGCGGTGGTGCAGCTCGTGGGCAATCCAAGGGCGTTCGGCTTCCAGATCATGTCGGCGAGCCAGTTCGTTCATCCACTTGCGGAGGGGCAGGATGGTTCCGTACAGGTTGCGGCCGTCGGTTAGTGAGGAAAACGAGCGGTCAGGACGGATTTCGAAGTTGCCTATGGCCGGTTTGTCAAGCGCCACATTCCGACCCTTGGAAAGCAGTTCGATTTCGGCAAAGCCGAGCTGTGACTTTTCCGGAGCTCCATCTATGAAGTAGGGTTCGGTCGCGGTTAGCCGGACATAGCGGCAGGAGGTTTCGGTGAAGCGTCGCATAATGATCGGACCCGCATCAAAAATCGATTTCATCTGGTATTCGGCCAGTTGGACGGCATCGGAAAAATCAGGCTGGTTAGCCCCTTCGATGAGCAGCCTGCGCGGAATGCCGTGTCCCGATTCGGACGATTGGGGGACGGTATCGCTTAATTCCGGGGTGTGCAGATGAATTCGGTTAATCGGAAGGGTTGCGCCTAGATCAATGCTGAGAGCCGGCTGGTTGCCGATCCCGGGGGGGCTCATGAACGCAATGCTTTGCTCGCCTTGTGCAGAATTCATCTCGTAGGGTACGAATCCATCCACCAGCGAATCTTTTATCCGCGGGCGTGCTTCTTTTATGACGGTTGAAGAGGTTTTGATAGGTTGTCGCAAGGCGATATTTTCCGTTTCGCTGAAAATCAGGATTTCCGAGAGCTGTAAAATATACTGGCCGTCCCAGGCCCGGGGCGACAGCAGGGAAGCTTCGACTCGCACCCAGGAAGCCTGGATCTCGGGAAAAGAGACGGCGAGCGGGGCGAGGCGGGGAAGCAGGTTGTCCGTTGCATCAAAGGAGGCGACGACATTCGTGCTTTGGTCGGTTCCGGCAATCAGCTTGAATTCGAGGGGGAATCCGTCGGCCTGGAAGCCGGTTTTTGTATCGCGCCAAATGGCGGGAACCAGCACAATTTGATCAACGGGCGCTGTTTCGCCTAGTTCGATCTGAATCCATTCCGTATGTCGGGGGTCAGGATAGTCGGCGGAACGAAACCCGACGGTGCCGACGCCGCTGCGCATGCTGAAGCTGGCGAGCCCGCTCAGCTCGCTGTCGATTTCCGCCAACCGGTGTTCCATTTGTGAGATGGAGGGCTTTTTCGCAAGGGCCATTACGGAGGTATTCGACAGGAGTCCGATCATACATAGCAGAAGAAGCATGTTAAGGGGTATGCGCATAATGATGTTTATAACACAGAGCTATATTGAATGGCCATCGTCTAAACGGATGATGGTCAGCCGCCCATACTCATCATCCATATAGATGATGGTCGCCGAATTTTAAGGGTGGCAGAATCATGCGTATGTGTAGGGGTACTAAATTATGAAAACAATCATGAATGCCATCGCTGGCCTGTTTTTTTTGCTTTCTGTCGGAGCCTGTTCTGTGTGGGCCGAGAATTCGACGCCGGAAAAGATGGACTGGTGGCTCGATGCCAAGTTTGGAATGTTCATTCACTGGGGGCCGTCGAGTGTTGCCGGCGTGGAAATCGGCTGGGCGCGCGAAACGCATCCGTTCGACCATCCCGGAAAGGGGAAGTTGATTCCGGATGCGGTCTACGACGCGCTCTATAAGGAATTCAATCCGGTTGAGTTCGATGCCGATGCGCTGGTGCGAACTGCTAAGGAAGCCGGCATGAAATACATTGTGTTTACGGCCAAGCATCACGATGGCTTTTGCAACTGGCCCACCCAGCTCACCGACTACAATATCAGTAATACCCCTTTTAAACGCGACATCTGCAAAGAGCTGGCGGATGCCGTCCATAAATATGGTTTAAAACTGGGCTGGTACTACTCGACCCGTGACTGGACGCACCCGGATTACCTGAACGGCGACAACAGCAAATACAACGATTTTTACCATGGTCAGATTCGTGAGTTGCTGAGCAACTATGGCGAGGTGTCCGTGCTGTGGTTCGATCACGTGGCAGGCGACTGGTCTCAGTATCGATTCGAAGAACTCTTTGATATGATCTATGAGCTGCAGCCGGGCATTATCGTCAATAACCGGGCGGCAAAATTTATTCGTAGAAAGAAGGGGGCCGAGAAACCTGATCCGGCACTTGTGGCTCTTACCCGAGGCGATTTCCAAACTCCCGAAGGCAAGGTGGGTGTTTTCCACAAGGAATACCCGTGGGAAACCTGTATGCCGATGTCGAAGGGACCGAGCGGGGGGGGAGGCTGGTCCTACCGGCCCGAGTCCGTTACGGCCAGTTTTGATCAGTGTGCCGAGATGTTGGCGGCCTGCGTGACCGGCTGCGGGAATATGCTACTCAATGTCGGCCCCATGGCCACTGGCTCGCTCCGACCGTCGGAACTCGAGAACCTCAAGAAATTCAAGCCGTGGATTCAAACCTATGGCGAAAGCATCTATGGAACCGAAGGCGGTCCCTATATCAGCGGCCAGTGGGGCGGATCCTGCATAAAGGGGAACGTGCTCTACCTGCACGTTTTCCAATGGACGGATGGAACCTTGCAACTGCCGCCCCTTCCTCGGAAGGTTCTGGGCTGCGAAGAACTGGGCGGTGAGAAGGTTGGTTTTACGCAAAGCGATGCGGGGTTGACCATTCGGTTGAAAGAGGGGAAGAAGGGGGAACTTCACAGTGTGGTCAAGCTGACGCTGGAGGATGGGCCGGAGGTGACATTGATTAAGGTGGAAAGCGGGGAGAAAAAACAGCAACATGGAACCCTCGTCAATCCCATGGCCGCAACCGCGGCAGGGAAGTAACGGATCCGGGGGTTGGATATGAAGTTTTTGTTTGTAGGGTGTGCCGTTCTGGCGATGTTCATGGGTGTGGCAACCAGTCAGGCAGGACAGGAGCGACCGAATATTGTTTTTATTTATGCCGATGACTGGGGCTGGGGCGATCTGTCGTGCCACGGGAATACTTGGCTGAAGACGCCGAATCTCGACCGGTTATTCAGCGAAGGAACCGAATTCTCGCAATTCAACGTGATGAACCCGGTCTGTTCGGCGAGTCGAGCGGCTCTGATGACGGGTCGTTATCCGGCCCGCTACAGTATCCATCAACATTTCGCTTCGCCGAAGCTGAACCGCAGGATGAATATGCCCGACTGGCTTGACCCCAACGCCCCTACGCTGGCACGGTTTCTCCAGCAGGCCGGTTACCGTACCGGCCATTTCGGCAAGTGGCACCTTACCAATGGCCAGACCTGGGGGGCTCCGCTTCCAGAGGCTTACGGCTACGATGAAAACTCCGTGTTTAACGGCGGAGCCGGTTGGCCGGCGGAAGGGTTGCATGACACGGCATCTGACACCATCGACTTTATAAAGGCCAGTCAGGGAAAGCCTTTCTTTGTTAATGTGTGGATTCACGAAAGCCATACTCCGCATAGGCCGACGGCCGAGTCGATGAAGCGGTTCGAGCACCTCGACGAGCAGCATCAGGTCTATGCTGCGGTGATTGCTGATGGCGATAATCAGGTGGGTCAAATTCTCGATGCTCTCAAAGCAATGGGGCTGGAGGAAAATACCCTCGTTATTTTTTCCTCCGATAACGGGCCCGAGGTTACTGGAAAAACGAAGGATGTAGAAAGAAATGCGCACGGATACGGCACCTACTACAGCGTCGGGGAGACGGGCGGTTTGCGAGGACAAAAGCGCAGTCTGTTTGAAGGTGGCGTGCGGGTTCCATTTTCTGTCCGCTGGCCGGGTCATGCGCTGGCGGGGCTGAAAAATGAAACGACGGTTCTTTCTACGGTGGATATACTGTCGACATTGTGCGCTGCGGCCGGCGTTCCGTTGCCGACCGATTATCAGAGCGATGGCGAAAACCTGTTGAGCGCCTTTAACGGCGAACTCGTCAAACGCACCCGCCCGTTGTTCTGGGAGTGGCGGGGCTATGCCGGCACGCATGATTTGTGGCCGGGTCTGGCGGTGCGCGACGGGGAGTGGAAGCTGATGACGACCTATGACGGCAAACGGGTTGAGCTGCATCGTATCCCCGCCGACCGTGCGGAAGCTGAGGATCTTTCCGATCAATATCCGGAGGTGGTTTCCCGATTGAAAAAGCGGGCGTTTGAATGGAATGCCACCTTGCCCCAAAAACCGGATCCGGCCTGCATCAGTGCGACGCGGTCTGAATCTTTGGAAAGGGCACAATCACCGCAGGGGTTTTCGGCTTCGGTAGAAAAATAATAATTGGAGTTAGTATATGAAGTGGTGGTTTATGGGGGGTGCCGTTCTGGGAATGGCAGGGATGGTTTGTGCGAAACAACCGGTCGACTATGTCGATCCGATGATCGGGGCGGTGACCTACCGACAGGATACAGCGGATGTTCATGGTTTGGGTAAAACTTTTCCGGGGGCGGCGACCCCGTTCGGTCTGGTTCAACTCAGTCCCGACACCTTGACCGGCGGGGACAACGGCTCGGGCTATTCCTACGAACATCCGACGATCGAGGGGTTCAGTTTTACGCATATGAGCGGCGTGGGTTGGTACGGCGATCTGGGCAATTTTCTGGTGACTCCAACCCTTGGAAAACTCAAAACGAACCGGGGCGATCCGGAAAACCCGGAAACGGGATATCGTTCCCGTTTTTCCCATGAAACCGAAATCGCCCAGGCGGGCTACTATGCCGCGACCCTCTCGGATTACGGCATCCGGGCGGAACTGACGGCCGCGCCGCACGCGGGAATTCTCCGCTTTACTTTTCCCGAAAACGAGCAATCGAGAATCCAGATCGATCTGTCGCGCCGGGTAGGGGGTACATCGACCGAGCAATTTGTTGAAGTGGTGGATGATCGTACAATTCGTGGATGGATGAAGTGTCCGCCAGAAGGCGGCGGCTGGGGCAACGGCGCCGGCCAAGCCGACTACACCGTCTACTTTTACTGCCAATTCAGCAAGCCCTTGGAAAAGCATGGAATCTGGCGTGCCGACATTCCGACGGATCAGCCGCGCAAGCGCCAGCAAATCGAGAGCAAGGCCTATCAGCAGGTGGTGGCCGAGGCCGAGGTTGTTTGCGGTCAACGGAGCGCCAAGGGATCGCATCTGGGGTTCTTCACCGAATTTGAAACCGAAGCGGACGAAGTGGTGCTTGTGAAGAGCGGGATCTCGTTTGTCAGCATGGACGGGGCGCAGGAAAACCTGGAGCACGACATCCCCCATTGGGATTTTGATCGGGTGGTAAGCGGGAGCCGGAACCGGTGGAATGAAGCCCTTTCAAAGGTGAAGGTCGAAGGCGGAAACGACGCGGACAGGATCAAGTTTTACACTGCGCTCTACCACACGATGATTGACCCCCGCAGCGCGTCCGATGTGAACGGGAATTATATTGGAGCGGACGGGCAGCTTCATCAAGCGGACGGCTTTACCTATCGCACTATCTTCAGTGGCTGGGATGTTTTTCGGTCCCAGTTTCCGCTTCAAACGCTCATCAATCCGGAAATGGTGAACGACGAAATCAATTCGTTGCTGCAACTCGCGGAATTGAGCGGCAAGGGGTATCTGCCGCGCTGGGAAATTCTCAATGCCTATTCCGGCTGCATGCTCGGCAACCCCGGTGTTTCCGTCATTGTGGACGCTCACGAAAAGGGGATTCGCAACTATGACATCGATAAGGCGTTTACTTATTGCAAGAACAGCGTTGATACTTTTGGAAACGGGGAGCGCGGTTATGCCGAGGGCAAAAAGGGCGTCATTTCCGAAACGCTCGAATATGCCTATACGGACTGGTGCCTGGGCCGTTTTTCCGAGAGCCTTGGCAGGGATGATATCGCGCAGGAGTATTATGCCAAAAGCAAGGCCTACACCAATCTCTGGAATGAGGAGGTTCGCTGGTTCCGTCCAAAGGATGACGAGGGCAACTGGCTTGAGTGGAAAGGAAAAACCGTGCATGGGCAGGGGTGCCGCGAGTCGAATCCCTTTCAGCAGGGCTGGTTTGTGCCCCACGATGTGCCCGGACTGGTCGACCTGATGGGAGCCGAATTCTTTGAGCAGGAGCTGGTCTCCTTCTTCGAAAACACCCCGGATGATTTCCTGTGGAATGATTATTACAACCATGCGAACGAGCCGGTTCATCAGGTGCCGTTCATGTTTAACGAAATCGGGATGCCCTGGCTGACCCAGAAATGGACGCGGAAAATCTGCGCCGCCGCCTATGGCGCCGACCGGTACGGGATTTGCGGAAACGAGGATGTCGGCCAAATGTCGGCCTGGTATGTACTGGCCGCCATGGGCATCCACCCAATCTGTCCGGGCGACAAAAAATACCAGATCACCAGCCCGGTCTTCAGCAAGATCGAGATTGCGCTGGATTCGAAGTATTACTCGGGGGAAAAGTTTACGATCAAAGCGAAAAACAATTCTGCGGAAAACATCTATATTCAATCCATCCGACTGAACGGCAAGCCGCTCGATCGGTTTTATATCCTACATGATGAAATTGTGTCCGGCGGAAGTCTGGAGCTGGAGATGGGGCCGGAACCGGCGGGGATTTCTAAAAGACAAAACCATGAATAAACGTTTGAAATCGACAAGCTTTCTGATCCGATTGACATTGAGTGTTATCCTGACGGCATGTTTTGCCGTCCGGTCGTTAGCGGAGTCTGCCGGTGGGCGGCCCAACATTATTTTGATCCTGGCCGATGATATGGGCTGGGGCGATACGGGCTATAACGGCAATACGGTTCAGAAGACACCCTTTCTGGATAAAATGGCCGCAGAGGGCATCCGCTTTGATCGATTTTATTCGGCATCGACGGTATGTGCTCCGACCCGCGCCTCGATTATGACCGGCCAGAACGGTGCCCGCCTGGGGATCTCCCACTGGGGCAGCTCGCATGTGCAGGCGAGCGATATCCTGATTTCAGAATTTCTCAAAGGGAAAGGCTATGCGACGGGGCATTTCGGGAAATGGCATTTGGGATTGCTGGACAAAGAAGGCACCCATGATTTCATCACCGGCCCCCGCAAGCCGGGGAAAGACTTCAGCCCTCCGTGGCAGAACGGGTTTGATGTCTGTTTTAGCACCGAGAATGTGGCCCCGACCTGGGATCCCATGAAACTTCCGGACCAAGGGTCTTGGGGTCAGAAAAAACGCTATGAGACCGGACTCTGGGGCAATAATTACTGGAACCAAAAAGGGAAGATGATTGATCACAATGACAATCTCTCTGGCGACGACAGCCGCATCATCATGGATCGGGTTATTCCCTTCGTAAAAGAGCAGGCGAATGAACCGAATCCTTTCTTTGCCTATGTCTGTTTCCATACGCCCCATACACCGACGGTGAGTGGCGGGAAATACCTAGAGATGTATGACGGACATGCCGGCCGCCACCATTACGGTGCGATTACGGCCATGGACGAGCAGATTGGTCGTCTTCGCCAGACCTTGCGTGAACTGGGAGAAGATGAAAATACGCTCATCTGGTTCTGCTCCGATAACGGCGCGGCTGAGAACAAAAGCGATAAGTTCGGGGACTACGGCGGGTTTGGATCCAATGGGCCTTACCGCGACTGGAAAGGATCCATGTATGAAGGTGGAATCCGTGTCCCGAGTCTCCTTTTTTATCCAAAAGTTTTCAAGAAACATGAGGTAATCGACATGCCGTGCAATACCGCAGATATGTTCCCGACGCTCGCGGCTCTGTTGGGCGATCCCGATGCCGAGCGCAGTCAGCCTCAGGACGGCATCAGCATCCTGCCTGCGCTGAATGGCGAGATGACGGTGCGCAACAGCCCCATGGGATTTGCCTACAGTCAAAACGCAGCATGGATGACCGAGCGTTATAAACTGGTCGTGGGCATTGGGGGAAACAAGGCCAAGCCTGAGCTTTATGATATGATCGAGGACCCCTATGAAAAGCGGGACATAGCGGATCAACACCCCGAGCAGGTTGCCGAAATGAAAGCGGCGCTGGGCAAATGGATTCAGTCCTGCAACGAGAGCTGCGGAGATCGGTACAAACCGGTACCCATGCCAAATTAAAGGTTCTACTTTGAGTTTTTGGAGCATTGATTCGGGGGATTGACTTCGGTAGCTGTTATTTATTTCTGGGCAAGAAGGACGTAGGGAACGGCAATGAAAAGAGCAAAATCAATAGCAGGTTGCTTGAGTTTATGCATGGGCCTGATTTCGGTGCCGGATGCTCATGCGTCCGTCAACCTTAATGGACTGACGCCGGTGGGTGTCACGACGGTTGATCGCCAAAGTTCATGGGAGAGCCTGTTCATGGGGGCTCCCATTGCGGATGACGATGCTTCAGATGGTTTCGGTGTTAGAGTCAAGGCGTTCTCTGCGGATGGCCTGTCAGAAGCCGTATTGCCTGTATTGAATGACGGACTCGCGGCAACACAGGATAATGATCCGGTGCAGTCGGTCTCTTTTTCGGGTGACGGATACTTTGGCCTGACCCTGCCCGGCCGCACGGACGTTGAGAAAATCAATACCTACAGCCGCAAGGATGATTCGTCGGGAAACGAGGCGGCGCGTCAGCTTTTTACGTTGTGGGGATCGAATGAGCATGAAATGCTGGATCCTGTTTTTACGAATGGGCTCGCCTCCGGCTGGGAATATATCGCGCAGGTGGATACCGCAGGGGCATTTAACGGTGGTTTGCATGGATCCTCTGTAGCTGCTGCCGGAGGAGGTGCGCTGGGAACCTACTGCCACCTGCTGTGGGTCGTTGAAGCCAAGCCGACCCCGACTCTATTTGCCGAAGTCGATGTGATTGCGGTCGACAAAGGCTATCCTGAATTCTCATGGGATAAAATTCCGTTGAATATGCACATTGGAGCGTCTTATACCGTATGGGAGCGTGACGAAAACGGAGACCCGATTCTCGACGGCAACGGAAATCCGAGAACGGATATGGTTCATGGGTTAACCGCAGCAGAAACTGCGGAAGTCGCGGCCCGCTACGATTTCATCACCCTCACCGGCGGAAGCTGGACGGGTGAATATTTCGATGAGGTCGCGGGGGCTGAAGAGGTCTACTCCCAGGCAGCTCAGGATATAAAAGCTCTGAACCCTGATGCAAAGGTTCTGTTCTACTGGCCGCCGGATGGGCTGAAGCCGCATTACGCTGAAACGCTTAATCTGGAAGGTCCGGCAGAAAAATTTGTGCAGGTGAACGAGAATTATAAGTATTTGGCTGTTGCGAACCCGGCGGTTCGGGACTGGTGGACCGACATTGCCGGCCGGACAATTACGCAGTACAATTGCGACGGCGTTTTTATAGATGGCTACAGTTCACACACACCCGGACATCCTGCAAGCAGTCCGTACCTCAGTATTGCCGAGAACGAGGTATTGAATAATTTGCGCTTTACGATGTGGGAAGAGGCGAGGGCGAAGATGGGTCCTGTCGGGATGCAGATACTCAATCCCATTCATGGGGGTTGGGAAAACGATGCCGGCACCGGCGGCGGCTGGGATCATTTGATGGCCACGGACGGGGCCATGATCGACAATTTTATCCGTGCGGATATGGATACGCTGGATGACAGCCATTTTATCGATAACATCGTGACTCTGTCGACGGCGGCGAAGGAAGGCAAGGTCATGATCCTCAAGGCGTGGCCTGAGTTCAACTGGATTGCCTCTCCTTACTCCGAGATGACCGTATCGGAAAAAAATCAGTTGCTTTATGAGCGACGCGAATTTCCTATGGCGTGTTTCCTGATTGGCGCGGGGAAATATTCATATCTTTGCTATTCCTGGGGATGGAGTCGTGATAGCGGTTCCCTTAATTCATGGGGTTCGGGAGACGACGCCGGTTCGATGATGCCGATTCCTGAATACGAAAAGTCGCTGGGTGCACCTTTGGGGGATTATGAACGTTACGGTCTGGTCTTTACCCGTGAATTTGAACACGCGTTTGTTTATGTGGATATAAAAAACAGGGAAAGCCACATTGAGTGGGCAGAGGACTACACCAACTTAATCGTGATGTCGTCCGCATTCATTAATTCCGAATACGCCGGCAGTTTAAGTGAGGCGCTCCCGGGGGCTTCGGGATTTAGCAAGATCGATGGACCGGCGTGGTTGCAGGTTGCGGCCGACGGGTCGCTTAGCGGAACGCCCGCAGGATCGGATCAGGGGATGAACTATTTAAATGTTTCCTATTCGGATGGCCAATCCACAACCGGGACTGTTCGTATCCTCGTGTTGAACCGGCCTCCTGTTGCAGATGCGGGGGCTGATCAGAACGTGACGCTGATGGATCAAGGCCTCTGGACCCCGGAAAAGCTTCAGCAATGTACGGCCTGGTATGACGCGGCGGATACCGCAACAATTACAGCAAGTGGCGGCCGGGTCAGCCAATGGGACGATAAAAGCAGCAATGGCTACCACATGACGCAGGAAGCCGAAGCCAGCCAGCCCATAAATCAACCTGGAGAGTCTGTCTCGTTTTCGGGCGGCGGCTACTATCTGAATAATGCAAATGCGCTCGCCAATGCCATCGATTACAATAATACGACGGTCATTATGATGTTGAATGCAAACGCAGCTTCCGGGTGTCTTCTGGGGAATGCATATGGGGGTGCCGAGGTGGGTGTTGCTGCAAGATTTCCGGTTCACTTCGGAATCGGAACCTTGTTTGGATCTTCTGTCGGGATTGGGCCAACTATAGGCTCTGATGAAATTACGAGCATGTTCAACAACCCTCTTGAAGAAAAAGGGTTGGTTAATGTGTTCGCCGATGAAAAGCTGACTGAGGACAATGAAGTTGGTATTGGACTCCCGACATACACATCCTTCTCTCTGGGGGCAGCCAGGGCAGCGTCAGGTTACAGCTGTGATGCGTATTTGAGGGAAGTGATTATTGCACCGGGACTGTCGACGCTCGACCGTCAGATGGTCGAAGGATATCTTGCCCATAAGTGGGAGATGTCGGCAAACCTGCCGGCAGAACATCCTTTTAAGGCGGTTGCCCCGGGAGGATTTATGGTCTCAGCCAACCTTTCCGGGGTCGGAAACGACCCGGACGGTGATGCGGTGAGCGCGGTCTGGAGCAAGGAGAGCGGGCCCGGAGAGGTTTCCTTTGTCGATCCCTTTGATTTTAATACCACGGCCACTTTCTATGTGCCCGGCACATACACGTTGCGACTTGTTGTTTCCGATGACTACGGTGCGACCGATTCGGATACCGTCACCGTCACCGTTGAGTGGGATGGGCAATTTCCTCCTGTAGCCGACCCCCAAAGCGTAAACGTAGAGAAGAATACGTTCGTGGACATCACATTGACCGGAAGTGATTGGGAAGGCAGCAACCTGATCTATTCCGTGGAGAGTAATCCCACCAATGGGGCGTTGACAGGCACGGCTCCGGATCTGACCTATACGCCGGACACGAATTACACTGGGCCAGACAGTTTCACTTTCACGGTCAACGATGGCGTAACAAACAGTGCGTCCGCCACGGTTTCGATTTCAGTATATCTGCAAGAGCCGCCTGTAGCCGACCCCCAGAGCGTGAACGTAGAGAAGAATACGTTCGTTGACATCATATTGACCGGAAGCGATCCGGAAGGCAGCAACCTGACCTATTCTGTGACGGATACACTCACCCATGGTGTGTTGACGGGGACGGCTCCGGACCTGACCTATACGCCGGATACGGATTACACAGGGCCAGACAGTTTCACCTTTACGGTTAACGATGGCGAAACAAACAGCGAACCGGCCACGGTTTCCATATGGGTGTATGCACAGCCAGCGGGAACGCTCTACGAAGAAGATTTCTCGGTCGATCCGGGGTATGTCGGCAACAACGCCACGGCGATAGGTGCCGTTGGTTCAGCAAATGCATATTTCACATTTGGCGACTACAATGGCACCCCTGAAATTGGTGTGACCACGGGAACCGGCGTGCTTCACTTCGACTCAAATACCACCGGCAGCAGTGCGCGTTCGCGGGGCCTGTCGGTATTTATCGATACGTCGGCTGCGACCGCGGGAATCTATACCGTCTTATTCGAGGTCAGCAACTGGGTAGCCGGCACGGGTACGGCGGGATTTAAGGTGCATGAAGGAAGCGGTCTTAATGCCGGCTATATCGAATTGGATAATGCCGACAACAACGATGCTGGAAGCACGCCAAACTTCGGCGGAACGGCAGCCTCGACCTTGCTCGGAAGTACCTGGGGAGCCGGTGCCAAGGGAACGGGCATCTCGAGCAATGGAACGGTGAGCTTTGATGTCGAACTGACCGAGGCCGGCGAGTCCGGGGATTGGATGGCGTTGGCATGGGTTCAGGTAAGGTCAACGGACACAGCAATGGCTCCGAAATTCGACGTCGATAACGTGTGGGTGGGTCAGGGTGCTCCGCCCATGGATGGGAGTTCATATAGCGCATGGTCGGTTTCCTATAACCTGACCGGAGACGATGCGTTGGAGAGCTCCGATGTGGAGCCGGACGGGCTCGACAACCTGGCGGAATACGCCCTCGGCGGAAACCCGACCAACGCCGACGCCGATGCTGTTGCGCCGGTTGCCTACGTAGTTACGGTCCTTGGAACCAACTGGTTCTATTTGGTTCACAACAGACGCACGGATGATCAATCCCTTCGTTATACGCTGGGAACTAAAACGAATCTTACAGGTGTTTCGTGGGATACGAATGATGTTCATGTTGTAGGAGAGTCGGTTGAGTCTGATGGCTTCAAGACCGTCACCAACCGGACCGAGGCCGCAACAGCGGCCAAGTTCATCAAGCTGGAAGTCAGCAAGTAAACTATTGTGATTACTCTTCGTGCCGGGAATGATGTTGCGAACTCCGCTCCAAATATTGAGATTCATGCAGGAAACGCGCCTGTCGCAACATAATGAACTACGCAACATAAGAGTGGTTTAAGCGAATTCTTCGAGAGAATAATTGAACCATTTCTGTTGTTGGCCGGCATCCTCTAAACGGATGATAGGAGTGCTGTGCCGGGGAGCTATTATATAGGTCATAGATAAGAACTTTTGCGACGGTACGAAACCGTCGCCATAATGTTAGAGAAAAGAGGGAAAGATGAAAAAGATAAAAAATATTATCATGATCAGTGTGGCGCTTTTGCTGTTCGCCCCGTGCGGATTTGCCGGTTCATTGACTCTTCCCACGACCTTTGCGGATCACATGGTCCTGCAGCGGGATCAGGCGGTTCCTGTCTGGGGGACAGCCAGTTCGGAGGCCGAGGTCACCGTTGAGTTTTCCGGACAGATAAAAACCACCATCGCCGAATATGACGGCCGCTGGCGGGTCGATCTGGATGCCCTGTCGGCCTCAGCCACTGCTCAAACGTTGATCGTTTCATCCGGCGGTCAGACGACTGTGATTACCGATGTTCTCGTGGGGGAAGTGTGGCTTTGCTCCGGGCAGTCCAATATGGATTGGAACCTTCGGGAAACCGGGGGAGATTATCCGTTGATCCGGATTTACAATGCGCCTCATGTTTATTCCGCGACCCCGCAAGAAACCATTGCGGCGACGTGGGATGTCTGCACGCCCGTCACGGCCGAAGACTGTTCCGCAGTGGCCTACTATTTTGCGGTAAAGCTGCAGGAGGAACTCGGTGTTCCGATCGGTCTGCTGCGGAGCGCCTTGGGGGGCACCAAAATCGAGCCGTGGACCCCGCCTGAAGGGTTTTACAATATGGACTCGTTGACCGATATCGTGGCGGAAATGAATAACCTCACGGATGAAAATGCAACCGAACAATCGCCGTCGGCGCTGTATAATGGGATGATCCACGCCCACGTCCCGTATGCGATGCGCGGAGCCATTTGGTATCAGGGAGAATCTAATCGTGGCGACGGGATGCTTTACCGTGATAAAACCGAAGCCCTGCTCAACGGCTGGCGCGAGCGGTGGGGCGAAGCCTTTCCCTATTATTTCGTTCAGCTCGCCTCGTATGGTGCTGTGGCCACGAATGTTCTGCCCGAATTCTGGGAAGCGCAGTCGGCCATTGTCGCAACCATTCCCAACACCGGTATGGCCGTTATCACCGATGCCTCGGACCTCGATCGCATCCATCCGGCGGACAAGCTGACCCCTGGAACGCGTCTGGCCCTGCTGGCTCTGGATAACACCTATGGCCAGGACATAGTCAGCACAGGACCGGTTTTCCAAACCTTGGAAAGTACGAACGGCACGCTGGAAGTTTATTTTGATTCCGCCGTCGGACTGACCACCCGCGACGCTCTGGCTCCAGACTGGTTTGAAATTGCTGGAAGCGATGACGTGTTCAGCTCCGCCGTGGCGGGGATCGTCGACGAGCATGTGGTCTTGAGTTCGCCGAGCGTTCCCGCGCCTGTTTCCGTGCGTTTTGCATGGAGCAGTATCGCCATGCCGAATCTGGTAAACGGAGCGGGTCTGGTGGCTTCCGCATTCCGGGCGGGTGAATGGGCCCCGGTCGATACAAATAATGCGCCCGGTTTCAGCAGCGATCCAATCAGTGGAAGCACCGGCGGTGTGGCCGTGGCCTATAGCGGAACACTGGCCGGATCGGCAACGGATGCGGACAGCGACAGCCTGACCTATCACAAACTCTCCGGCCCGGCCTGGTTGAACGTTGCATTGGACGGACAGCTCAGTGGAACGCCCGCCGCGAGCGATCTGGGTTCGAACAGCTGGTCGGTCTGGGTGTCCGACGGATCGGGCGGAACCGGATTTGCGACGCTGGAGATACCGGTTGGGGTCTCAACGCTCAGTCAGGTTTCAACCGGCGCGCAGGCAGAAGCCCCGTCTGCCGCTGACTATGCCGATGTTTCGCAAGGCAACGGCGTAACGATCTCCTGCGTTGCCGGAACACCCGCCGGTGCCGGACTCTCCATTCTGGTCGACGGCGCGGCGCAACCCAGTGTCAGCCATACGGCATCAAGCCTCTGGTTTTCCGATGCGGGCCCGAATCGTCTGGTGATGGAATTTTCGGAAACCGTTCAGGTGGGTGAAGTGAATACCTATTCCTGGTATGCGAATCAGAAATACGATTTCTACTACAGTAATGCGGAGTCGCTTCCCGATGCAACCTCCGCTGCGGCGGATGGCACCGCGTTGGTTTCCAATGGCTGGATGCTGATCACATCGGTGGATGCCGGAGTCCCCGCAACGCAGACGAATCAGGTTTCGGTGAATACGCTGAATTCATTTGGAGAGCCGTTGGTTGAGGCTCGTTGGTTGTTATGGGATATTCAGCACGAGGAGACCTTCTATGGGGAGATGGATGTTTTCGCCAACAGGATTCCGGTCTTCAGCGGCGATCCCATCACGAACGCAAACGGAACGCTGGAGTCTGGGCTCGATGCGGCCACCGGGACGATCAAGGCCAAAGGGTTGGCCTACAGCGGAACGGTGGCAGGATCCGCAACGGATGCGGATAACGACACGCTGATTTACAGCAAGTACAGCGGCCCGAACTGGCTGCAGATTGCAACGAACGGTGCGCTCAGCGGGGTGCCGACTTCGGCGGATACCAATCTGAACAGCTGGGTCATACAGGTTTCTGACGGGCAGGGGGGGCTCGATTACACAACGCTCCTCATCCAGGTCGATTCCGTGGATTCCACTAATTCGATCGTGCCGAATGTACTGGTTGAGTGGGGATCTGCTGTCGCGGAAACAAACATTGTGACGAGCCAGCAGGTTGTGGCGAACGTGCAGGGCAACACCTACGATCCGAACACGCTGATCAGTCCGGCGGTCGGCACTAATTATTACGAATTTGCCGGCACCAGCCGGACGCCCTCCTTCTATGGCGCGGGAAGCATCAACAGCGGCGAAACAGATATCCAAGACGGAGCTGAAGGGGACTATATGGAAACCCGTATGAATGCAGCCGGATGGGGGGGCAACTATCGGGGTATGCTCGTCTGGCAGGATCAAGATTTCCTGACGGATGGACGCGAGATTGCCACGTTCTCAATTGTAGCCAAGTCACGTGATTCCGCTGATAGCGGCTCGGTACGCTGGCTCGTTGAAAAAGACGGCCAATTCTACATCAGCACGGATCGCTACATCATTAACGGAAGTTCATTTACCTCGTTTGCCGTCGAGGATGCATCCACCCTTTCGTGGGTCGCGTTCACCCCGTTTTCGGGGGGGATTGAAACGATTGGAACCGTTACGACGAATATTACGCTGGATTACGTGACATCGGTCGGCTACTACTTCGACGGAACGACGACGGCTTTCCATACCGGTTGCTTTGTGACGCACTTCCGGTGCGTGGCCACTGGCGTGGGGCAACCGCCGCAAAACCGTGCTCCAGCAGCCGACCCCCAGAGCGTAGACGTAGAGAAGAATACGTTCGTTGACATCACATTGACCGGAAGTGATCCGGAAGGCAGCAACCTGACCTATTCTGTGACGGATACACTCTCCCATGGTGTGTTGAACGGCACGGCTCCGAACCTGACCTATACGCCAAACACAGACTATGAGGGGGGCGACAGTTTCACGTTCACGGTCAATGACGGCGAAACAAACAGTGCGCCCGCCACGGTTTCCATAGGGGTGCTTGCGCAGCCGGAGGGAACGCTCTATGAAGAAGATTTCAATCTCAATCCGGGGTATACCGCCTCCGAAGACCACGCGGTAGGTGCCGCTGGTTCAGTGGCACCCTATCACGTATTTGGTGAGTGGGGTGGCGCCGCTACGTTTCCCGTGACCCAGGCCGGCGGTGTGCTTTCCATCGGCTCAGACACCGGCGGCAGCAGTGCGCGTAATCGGGGCATTACGGTAACTATCGATACGTCGGCTGCGGTCGCGGGAACCTATACCGTCTCATTCGATGTCAGCAACTGGGTAGCCGGCACGGGGTCGGCGGGAATGGCGGTGCATGAAGGAAGCGGCCTTGATACCCTCTATGCCCTGTGGGATGTTGGCGCTAACAGTGCTGCCGACGCCTGGCCGCGGAACCTAGGAACGGCACCTAGCACCGTGATCGGCGACACCGGCTCCCGTGGAACGGGCATCACGGCCAATGGAACGTATAGCTTTAATGTCGAACTGACCGAGGCAGGCGTGGCCGGGGATTATATGACGTTGGCATTTGCTCAGATAAGGACACTTGGCACGGCATTGGCTCCGACATTCGACATCGACAATGTGCGGGTCGCTGAATCGAGCGGGGAAAACCTTCCTCCAGTCGCCGATGATGATAGCGTAGACGTGGTGCAGAATACATTCGTGGACATCACATTGGTCGCAATTGATCCGGAAGGCAGCAACCTGGCCTATTCTGTGGGCACGCCCTCCAACGGTGTGTTGACGGGGACGGCTCCGGACCTGACCTATACGCCGGACACGGATTATACCGGGCCAGACAGCTTTACCTTTACGGTCAACGATGGCGAAACAAACAGCGAGCCGGCCACGGTTTCGATTTCGGTAAATCCGCAAAGTCCGCCTGTTGCCGACGCGCAAGGCGTAGTCGTAGAGAAGAATACGTTTGTCGACATCATATTGACCGGAAGCGATCCAGAAGGCAGCAACCTGGCCTATTCTGTGGCGAGTGATCCCACCAACGGTGTGTTGACGGGGACGGCTCCGGACCTGACCTATACGCCGGATTCGGATTATCTCGGGCTAGACAGCTTTACCTTTACGGTTAACGATGGCGATGCAAACAGCGAACCGGCCACGGTTTCCATAGAGGTGTCTGCGCCGCCGGAGGCCGGTGATATGGTTCAGTGGGGCTCTGCCGCAGGTGAGACCGATATTATTGTGGCAACCACGATCAATAATGCGAACAATATGCAGACCACGTGGGATGGAGACCTGCTTACTGGAGGATATGCCGGTTATTATCCGAACGCAGGCACCACCCGGTCGCCCAACATTTATGGGGCTTCATCGATTGCCAATGAGGAAGTCGAGATTGTCGATGATGCATCCGGAGATTATATTCGGACCGCATCCAACGTTTCGGGGTACGGCTATAACTTAAAAGGAATGCACGTCTGGCAGGATTTTCTGACAATGGCTCGGGCGGTCACAGACTTTTCTGTTACGGTCGGGGGAATAGCTGGCAACACCGGGACCATTCAGTGGCTGGTTGAGCAGGACAGTCAGTGGTATGTCAGCACGCAAACCTTCGCCTACACGGGTGCCGTATTCACGAATCATTCAGCCTCGGTTTCAAGTCTGACCTGGAACCTGTTTGCCCCGTTTTCTGGTGGAACGGCAACCATTGGCGCGGCGGCAACTCCGACGCTGGATAACGTTACAGCCGTTGGTTACTACTTTGATGTGACCGCCTCGGGGAACTTTGCGGCCGCAAATGTGAAGTATTTTCAGTGCCGGGGGGAGGCTACATCCCCGTATAACGCATGGGCGGAATCCTATAACCTGACCGGCGACGATGCGTTGAAAGGCTCCGATGTGGAGCCGGACGGGCTCGATAACCTGATGGAATATGCCCTCGGCGGCAATCCGACCAATGATGACGCGGCCGCAGTTTCTCCGAGCACCTATATGGCCGACGATGGCGGCACGAACTGGTTCTACCACGTCTATAATCAAAACCAGGATCCAGACCTGACCTTTGAGGTGGGCGCCACGTCCAACCTGGTCACCACCGCGGCCGACACCAACGACATCGAGTTGGTTGGCCAGACGGCGGAATCCGGCGGCTTCAAGACCGTCACCAACCGGACCAAGGCCGCAACAGTTGCCAAATTCATCAAACTGGAAGTCAGCAAGTAAACTGTTGTGATAAGAAATTTGGCGGCGGCACGAGACCGCCGCCATAATGAGAGAAAAGTGAACAAGATGAAAAAGATTATCATGATCAGTGTGGCACTTTTGCTGTTCGCCCCGTGTGGATTTGCCGTTTCATTGACTCTTCCCACGGCCTTTGCGGATCACATGGTCCCGCCGCGGGGTCAGGCGGTTCCTGTCTGGGGGACAGCCAGTTCGGAAGCCAAGGACATGGCCGGTCTGAAGCCGGAGATTGCGACACGATTAAGGTTCAAATTGGGCAAGTGGCAAAAAAGTTGCGAACAAAATTTGAAGGATCTATAGTCGAATGTCCGGTGACTACCGGAACGAAAACGTCCCTGCAAACAAAAGAATGGAGTGCAAATGAAAATGAAGTGGTTGAAGTTGGGTTTTGTCGGATTTGTGGTTGCCCTTTTGAGCGTGGCGAATGTCCAGGCTGAACAGGCGCGCCCAAACATTCTTTTCATCTTTGGCGATGACTGGGGTTGGGGCGATCTGAGTTGCCACGGGCATCCCTATGTCAAAACACCGAACATTGACCGGCTGGCGGAGGAGGGGACGGACTTCCATCGTTTCACGGTGGCCAGCGGTGTGTGCTCGCCTAGCCGGACTGCGGTGGTGACCGGACACTTTCCAGCCCGCTACAATATTGACGGTCATTTTGCCTGGGTGCCGACCAATGAGAAGCGCGGCATGCCCGACTGGCTGTCCCTGGATGCTCCCTTCCTGCCCCGCATGCTGACAAAGGGCGGCTATGCCACGGCCCACTACGGAAAGTGGCACCTCTCCAACAACATGATTCCCGATTCACCCGTGCCAAGCGAATATGGCTACGACGAGTATGGCGCGTTCAACTGCGCGGGGGAACAGATGCCGGTGCATGAAGATGCCGACAACGCGATTGCTTTCATCGAAAAAAGCCACAAGGCGGGCAAACCGTTCTTCATCAATCTGTGGATGCACGAACCGCACACGCCGTTCCACACCGTACCGAAATACCGCTGGCGCTTTCCCGATCTGGAAGAGGCCGACAATATCTATGCCTCGGTCCTGTCGCATGCCGACGACCGCATCGGCGAAGTGCTCGACGCATTGGATCGCCTGGGCATTGCGGACAACACGCTGGTGGTCTTTAGTTCCGACAACGGGCCGGCTCGCGCGGCGAAGCCGACGAAACCTTCGCTGCAGCACGACACCGCCACCGGCGCTGGTTTTGGGATCGGTGCCTCCAAGGGCATCACCGGCGGACGAAAGGGATACAAAAGCGCGCTCTTCGAAGGTGGCATCGGCGTTCCGTTCATTGTCCGCTGGCCCGGGAAAGTGGCGGCGGGAAAGGTGGATGACGTATCGCTCATCTCCGCCGTTGATTTGTTGCCCACATTTTGCGAAGTGGCCGGGGTAGCGTTGCCCGCCTCCTATCGCCCGGACGGGGTAAGCCAGCTCGCCGTGTTGAAAGGTGCAACAGCACCGAAGCGTGAAAAACCCTTGTTCTGGAAATTCGATTCCCCGTGGCCGGCTCAGCAAGGCAAGTCCGACCATTGGGTTTCCTTCGCCGTGGTGGACCAAACTTGGAAGTTGGTCGCCAACAAGGATATGGGCTACGTCGAACTCTACGACATCGCCGCCGACCCATACGAAACAAACGACCAGAAAGAACAGCACCCGGAAGTCGTGAAGCAACTGCTCAAAAAAATCGATGCCTGGCGGAAAACCCTTCCGGTGAAACCCGAGGGCGATGTCTTTTCAGAGCTGCGCACCCGATAAACCTAGATGTTTCTGTAACGGATATACTGCGTCATGAAATAGTTGTTCTGTCGGACAGGATCCAAACGATCTATTTTTTGGCTCCTCGCTACGTTGAATGGATCAAACGCATTGTTTGACGGGATATGCCCATCAATAATGGAGCAGGAACTTCCATAAAAGTCAGTAGATTCCACTCCAGGAAATCGCCATACAGTTGCTCCAGAGATCGTTTCATGAAAACAATAGTTTCCTATGTAAAAGGAAGCTGTAAGAGGAACGTGTCCTACAAATACAGGGAGCTATTACGTTGATGCCATTCGGGGCAGTCCGCCTTAAGCGTCATTTTGGGTTTTAGCTCCGGGTTTATGAGTTTCCAATGGGTGGACCGGAGGTGTCCCGAAAGTATGCGCCTCTTCCCCGACCCCATAGGCAAGCCAGCCAAAGCCTGATAATTTATCGGGCATGGATACGAATGAAAATAATGGGTTGGGGCGTGCTTCTTATACGGATGAAGAACGCCGGGAGTTGATCGAGGAATATAAAACGTCTGGTTTGACACAGGCGGCGTTCTGTCGGGAATGGAATCTCAATTCCAAAACGCTGGCCCGCTGGCTGCGAATCGAGCGGGAAGATAATGAGGTGTCTTTTTGCGAGGTCGAGCTTCGCCGTGAAGCGGTTCTGGCTGATGAGGTGCGAATTCGCCTTCCGAATCAGATTGAGGTCGTGGTTCCGATTGCCTCTTCGGCAGGACTTGGCACCGTGCTTAGGGAGGCTGCCGGATGTTTGGATTAAGTAATTCGATCCGGGTATTCTTGGCGGTGGAGCCAGTGGACTTGCGTAAAAGTTTTAACGGACTGCATGGGGTTGTGCTGGATCGACTGAAGGAGGATCCGTGTTCGGGGGCGCTGTATGTATTTACGAATCGCCGACGGAACCGGATCAAAACACTGTACTGGGACGGCACGGGCATGTGGGTGGCGATCAAACGACTGGAGCAAGGTTGCTTTACCTGGCCGCAGGGCGTTGGAGAAAGTGAAAAACTCGCACTCGCACCGGAAGCACTGGCCCTCCTGCTCGATGGCGTTGACCTGAAGCAGGGCTCGTTTAAGCCCTGGTACCAACGCTGATTCTTTTGCGTTTTTCGCCAGGTTGGTGCCGCATTTTTTACGAGTTTTGATATAATGTGCGGCATGGTTTATACGCGTGAAAATTTCAATCAACTGCTCGCCGAAAATGCGAGTCTAAAGAGCGAGGTAAACCTGCTTCAGGAAAAAGTTCAGTGCCTGATGAAGAAGCTATTCGGGCGCAGTTCGGAAAAACTCAGCCCCGATCAGCTGGAACTCGAGCTTGAAGAACTTCGCGAACTGCAAGAGGCTTTGGAGCTGGCCGAAACGAAAGCCGAGTTGGCCGAAGAAGAACAAAAGGAATCAAAACGAGGGAAGCGCAAGGGGCTCGATGCGCGCATTCCCAAAGACCTCCCGACCGAAACCATTATTATTGATCCAGATGAAGTTCTTGCCCATCCGGAGCTGTACAAAAAGATTGCCGAAGTCCGCACCGAAAAACTAGATGTCACGCCGACGCGCTTCTTTCGCACGGTCATCATTCGCAACAAATACAAGAAGCGCGACGACCGTTCCATTGCTCCGCTGATTGCTCCCGCGCCGAAGCAACTGATCGAAAACTCCTACGCTTCCACCGGACTGGTTCTTCATATCATCCTGAGTAAATACTGCGACCACCTCCCGCTTTATCGGCAGGAACAAATTTTTAAGCAACGCTTTGGAGTTGAGATCAGTCGGAAAACGATGGGCGGATGGATGTATCTCGTAGCCCAATGGTTATCTCTGATCTATGAAGCACTTCGAAATGAAATCCGCGCGAGCGGATACATTCAGGCCGACGAGACTTTTATCAAATATCAAGATCCGAAAAAGGACTACTGTCCCAACGGATACCTATGGGCTTATCATTCGCCAGGCAAAGGTGTGCTCTTTGAATGGTATGCTAGTCGCGCTGCGACCTGCCTTGACTCGATGTTGGTTGATTATGCCGGGCTGCTGCAAACCGATGGCTACGCTGGCTATACCAGCTGGCTGAATAAGAAGTCGCATGCAAAAGAAAAAGCCGCAATCATTCATGCCGCCTGCTGGGCGCATGCCCGCCGCAAGTTCAGAGAGGTTCCGGGCAATCCGACTGCGGAGGACATCGTGAAACGCATTGCCAAACTTTACCGGGTTGAAAGAAAACTGCGCAACAACCCCGACCTCGACCCCGCCGCATATCGACGGGAACACGCAACACCCGTTATGGAAGGAATCAAAACCATTCTCGAAACCGAACGGTTCCGGCAGCTGCCGCAAAGCAATTTCGGTAAAGCGATCAACTACACCCTCGAACGCTGGGATGCGCTCAACTTCTACCTTGAGCATGGGTGGCTCGAAATCGACAACAACCTTGTCGAGAACGCCATTCGGCCGACCGCCATCGGAAAAAAGAATTTTCTCTTTTTCGGCAGCCCTGACTCCGGCCAGACCAGCGCTGTTATCTATAGCCTCATTGAAACCTGCCGAAAGCTCGATATCAATCCGGCAGTCTACCTTCGTGAAGTCCTTACGGCTTTACCGACCATGAATCAATCCGAAGCGGCCAGTTGGACGCCTGCCCGCTGGAAATCAAACCGCGAAACCACCTGCGAGTAACTCCGTCAAGGCGGTCGCCGAAGAGACGCATACTTTTCTTCTGTTGCGAACAATGTCCCGTCTTAACGCGTTGCTTCCTTCAGCACCTGAAGCTGCCTGTAATGGCTCGCAGGAATAACGCCGGAATAGCTCAATGGGACATCCCAGGAAATCGTTCCGCCATGATTGTTCGTGTGTTTGGTCCAGCCGACGACCAATTCGTCGGGGAAACGCGGCTCGCCCATGCCCCAGAAGGTGCCTAGGAAAGTAAGAAAATGAAGCTGGTCGCCTAGAAGGTTTGGACCCATATAGTACTCCTTTCGATCCCAAGGCCGGACTCCGCTTACCGGCAACCTCCAGTTTACCTCTCCAGCCAGATAGTCTTCATAGGCCGTTGCCGGCTTTTTCGGCTCACGGCTCCAACCGATGGGGCCGGTGTTATAGGAAACCAGAGCATCCGGGTTGCCGGATTTAAAGGCCTCCGTATAGGCATGATACATCTCGGGCTGCTGAAATACACAGCCATCAATCCACCAGGCCGAGATGGAATTGCCCCATCGATTTGACCATTCGGCGATGATTTCCTGCCACTGGCTTTGACCTTCGGCCGATTCCTTTCTCCCATACGCGGGCAGATAGACACACAATTTTATTCCCCGTGGAATGAGTTCCGCAGCCAGGTCGGCAACTAAGTCACGGTTCGATGAGTTCGAGTTGTCTGAGCCAAAATATTTCTCATGCGTTTTATTTGGTGCGCAGAAATATCCTCCCTTTTGGCTGATGGTGATAAAGAAGTAGGGAACGTCGAGCGCTGATAATTGTTCCCCCAACTGCTTCACCTGAAACGAGTCCACCCGCTTGTTCCAGACCGCACGGTTCATTTCGCCTGGGACCTCGGTGCTGGCGGTATGAGCCAGATAGTGTGCGAACACGCCCCATTTGGCGTCACGCAACCATTGAGTATCTGGATTTAATTTCTTTTCGGGGGCATCAGCTTTTCCTAGGCCTTGCCCCGAATCTGCGACACGTGTCGATGGCGGCCGGGCGTCACCAAAAACAAACGAGGCAAAACAAACAACGACAATACTAAAACGGATCGTTTTCATAACTGGATTCTCCTAGGGTCAGTCGTCAATAGTTCATGCCGCCTTGCCTGTGGGGGCTCTAATTTCCCATTGTACCGATTCCGTACATTCGCATTTTTTACCCTAGAGGCTCGGAGCAATATAAAATGCGGAGTCTCCGTGTCTCCAGCGCTGAGCGAAGCGTAAATAATTTTCGCAGCCGCTAAGCGATAATTTCTGAAGGAAATAGTGAACACCGTGAACGTTTCAAACAGGGCCGGTGCTCGTTTCGCCGAGGGGCAATTATTCAATCGCCAATGCCCGGGTTGAATAATTTCCTTTTTTATAATCCGACATGCTTCCCATTCTGGGGTGGCTGATGAGGAACTGGTATTCGTCGACCAGATTGAATAGATAGTGGGTGGTGTTGGTCGGCAACGTGGCGCTTACGGTGTTTCCGCTTTCGAGTGTTGCCGGGGCGCGATACCATTCTTCGTATTGTTGCCCGCCGTTGGTGGTGTAGAGCAGATTCGCCCGGACCACCCGGTTGCCTTGCTCGGCATACTTCAACCAGACCTGATTGTCTTTCTGTCCGGATTCCAGGACCTTGCAGACGCCGTCTTTATGAGGCAGGTCGGCGCGGCAGAATGGATTCAGGTAGGGGAAGCTGGCGCCCATGGATTCCAGTTTCTGTTGTAGCAGTCGATCCATTTGCTGCGCTTTCTCCGGCATTTTGTCGGCCAGGTCGTTCATCTCTTCGATGTCCACTCTTTGGTCGCCGTTTTTGTAGAGCCGGTAGAGTTCCAAACGCTTCTTTTCCGGCTTGAAGTTGCGAATCACTTTATAGTCACCAATGCGCAGGGTGGAATGCATGGAAGCGCTGTTGGGAAAGTGGTGCATCATGCTGTTGCGCACGCTGCCGTCGGCTTCCTTCACCAGATTTCGGTCTGTCGGGTTTTGGCTCAGCAGTCTGGAGAGGTCGGCGCCGTCCAGCGCTTGTTCTTCGGGTTGTTCGGTGCCGGTCCAGTTCAGGATAGTGGGGTAGAAGTCGAGCCCATTGACCATCACGTTGGATTCCTCGCCTGCGGGGATGCCGGGGCCTGAGAAAATCATGGGTACGCGTATCCCGCCTTCCTGGGCGTGGATCTTCCCTTCGTCCAGCGGATAGTTGTCGGTGATGATCTCGCTGGGATACTTCTCCATTCCGCCGTTGTCCGAGGTGAAAATAATGTAGCTGTTTTCAACCAGCTTGTGCCCCGGCCAGCGCGGGTCGTCGGTGGTTTTCAAATAGTCGATCACCTGCCCGACATAATGATCGAACATCTCGACCATCGCGCCGTAATAGGGGTTTTTCTGCCCCGGAATTTTCCAGCCCTCGGGGTTCTCAGGATAGGGAACGTCCATCTTTTTGCAGTATTTCTTTAGCAGCGCTTCGCTCTGGGAGTGGATCGGGGTGTGGACCAGAAAGGTGGCATAGTAGAGGAAGAAGGGTTTGTCCTTGGATTGTTCCAAAAAATCCAACGCATCGGCCGTGGTCTGATCGTACGGGAACCCGTTTTTGTCCAGGCGGTATTTATCGTTCTTCTTATCCGTGGCAAATCCGGTCAGTCGGTGGGGATTCATCTTTGCACTGACGCCCAGGTTGCTTCGCGTAAAATCGAATCCATGATCTTCAGGCTGGGGAAACGCATGATGACTTATAGCGATATGCCATTTCCCGGAGTGACCGGTTGTATAGCCGTTTGCCTTCAGCGCTTCCGGCAGAGTGGTCTCGGATGTCGGCAGTCTACCGCTGTACCAAGGCGAGATCACCGACCATACTTTTTCGTTGTGCGGAATGGGCGGCGCGCCGCCAACCACATGCGTCCGCTGCAAACGTGCCGGATGTTTTCCTGCCAATATGGCACCGCGCGAGGGGGCGCAGGTCGGGGCGGGGGAATAGGCCTGCCAAAACTTAACGCCTTCCTTTGCCAACTGGTCGATGTTGGGCGTCTCGTAGGGAGACGGTTCGTCGATGTCGTAGCATTTTACATCCTGCCAGCCCAGGTCATCGGCCAAGATCAGTACAACGTTCGGTTTGTCCGGGCGTTCAGCGCTTGCCAATCCGCAAGCCGAAGCGAGCAGGGCGATTGATACGATTTGTTTCATCATCATGCGATTTCCTGTTTCCATATTATTCTTTTTCCCTTTTCTGCCTGTTTTTCGAGAGGTTTTATTTACCTTTGTCCGGCAATGGGGGTAAGCACTATGTTCCTGAAACTGGCCGCGCCATGGTTTCCCTGCAGGTAGAGCGGGCCGGGTTTCATCGGATCCGATCCCAGTGCTCCACCCGTGCAGCCCAGCAGCGGTTGGTTGTCGATAATTGTTGTTCCGTTCAATACCACGGTTACGTGCCGCTCCAGCAAGGTAACATCCAGCGTTTGCCACTGCCCCGCCGGTTTCTCCGCGCTTTCAGCGGGGGTGATGCGACTGTAGATTGCGCCCATGTTGTGGGAGTCTAGAGGCTTCCCGTAGGAATCGAGGATTTGAAGCTCGTAGATGCCGCGAAGGTAGATTCCGCTATTGGATTTTTCCGGGACATTGACCTCCAGCTTTAGGTTGAAATCCTCGAACTCGGCGATGGTCTTCAGGTTCCCGTAGGCAACATGTTTTTTGCCCTCGGTCTGCATTGGCTTGTTGACCAGTATGCCGTTTTCCGCAACCCATCCATTGGCATTGTTTGGATTGGTCAATACCCATCCATCCAGGTTTTTGCCGTTGAACAAGGCCATCGGCTTCTCCCGGGTTGTTTTGGACAGATCCGGCTTGGGGGGCAGGGGAGACATGCGTTTCCCGGTAAAGTCCGCCCGCCCGAACTGCTTGCCGTCGGGTTTGTTTTTTACGGTAACGAGCTTCAGGTCGTCGCCATCCAGCGTTGCCGTGATAGTTTCGGTAATCTTCTTTCCCTTGTCCGGTCCGCGCCGCTGGACCTGAACGCGCGTGACGATAAGTTTTCCGTCTTCGATCTTGATCGAGTCCACCGGTGTCACACTGCCGCCACCCCAAAGAATGTCGCCCTTCAGCTCTCCCTTCTCCTGGGTGACCCCAAGCCAACCCGCACCGCCGCCGGGAATGGTCAAAGCCCAGTTGTCTATATAGGGTTTGTCGGCGCAGGCGCACAGGTTGCCCGTCGCCAAGACCAGCATCATCATTACACAACCTATGTTCTTTTTCATAAACGATTCCGGTTATTCTGCCTTTGGAACTTAACTAAATCACTGGGTTTTATCTTCCCCGTTCGATGGCTTTCGGGAATGTTCCGTTGCTCATCGACGGCGGACGATTGTTTTTGGCGCTGCCCCATTTGCTTTCGGTCGGTCCCATGACGAGTTCGAGGGTTCCGCCGGAGATCAGTTCTTTGTGCGTGATCCACGTGCGGTTCAGCGGCTGGCCGTTGAGGGTCGCCGATTGGATATAGTAATTTTTCGGCGCATTATTTTTGGCGACGATCTTGAAGGTCTTGCCCTGAGTGCGGAGATGGTATTGCTCGTCTAGGTTGATCTCGATTTCGTCGAAGACCGGGCTGCCGATATGCCAAACGTTTTCGCCGGGTGCCACCGGATTTAAGCCTATCGCATTCAACACATACCAGGCGGAGAGCTGGCCAAAGTCGTCGTTGTGGGCGAGTCCGTTGTGGTCGGTTCCGTAGGCGCCGTCCAGCACGGTGCGGGTCCAGTACTGCGTCCGCCACGGCTTGCCGACAAAGTTGAAGTAGGAGATGATCTGGTGAACCGGCTCGTTGGAATGGTTGTAGTATGGGTTGCCGGGGGAGAAGTCCGCCGGGGCGCCTTCGAAAAGTTCTTCCAGCTCAGACGCGAAACGCTTTTCGCCCATCAGATCGATTAGCCCCTGAACGTCATGCGGCACAAACCAGCTCCATTGGTAGGTATTGCCCTCTTTGCAGCCCGCTCTCGAAAATTTGTCGGTCCACGGGTTCTTCCAGTTTCCTTTGGCATCCTTTGAGCGCATCCAGCCGACGTTGGGATCAAAAAGTTTTTTATAGTTCTCGCCGGCGCGCTTGCCATAGAATTTGGCATCCTTGGTTTTGCCCAAGGTTTCGGCAAAGCGGCTGATGCACCAGTCGCCGTAGGTATTCTCCAACGTCAGCGAGATGGCCATCTTCGGGTGGCTGTATACGTACCCGTGAGAGTTCATTTCATCCGGATAATATCGGGTGGAATTCGGGCCGGTGGCCTCCTGGATGGCAATTTCATAGGCGCGGTCGACATCAAAGTTGCGAATGCCCTTCATATAGGCATCCACGGTTACCGAAATCCCGGGGTCGCCCAGACCCGCGCCCGTATAGTCGCCCATCATCTGCCACAACGGATAGGTTTTCCCCGTCAGGGTGCAGATATCCAGGAAGGTGTTGACCTGATCGTTGACGATGTCCGGACGAACGAGGGTCAGCATCGGGAACACGTGTCTATAAACATCCCATCCGCTGAAGCCCATCCGCGTGGTGTAGTCTTTTCCACCATGGATTTTTTTGTCGGCGCCCCAGTATTTTCCATCCACATCCGTAAAGTCGCACGGATACATCATGGTACGGTAGAGCGCGCTGTAGAAGATCATTTTCTGGTCTTCGGTTCCACCTTGGGTGGTCAGCATGCCGTTGATTTCATCTTTCCAGGTTTGGCGTGCCTGAGCCTTGACGGCATCGAAGTCCCAGTGGGTCAGTTCCTGTTCGAGGTTGGCTTGGGCGCCTTCCATGCTGACATAGGAGATGCCAACCTTCATGGTGATTTGTTCGCCAGCCGTCGTGGCAAAGTTGGCGTAGAAGCCGAGGTCCTTATTCTCAACATCCGGTTTGGCACCCAGATCATCGCCCATGTTCCAGAGGCCGTACGAATCCCACTTCTTATCGAATTGGGCGTAGTAGTAGAGATTGTATTTGGTTCCTTTGGCAAACCCGTTCCCTTCGCCCCAGCAGCGGATCTTTCCCTTGATCGTGCCGTTTTCCACCACGATGTTGTGCTGCTTTCCTGAATAGCCGCCGATTTTGCGGGCCAAGTCGATTTGGATATGGCTGGAATCGGACTTCGGGAAGGTAAACCGCAGCATGCCGGCGCGCTGGGTACAGGTCAGCTCGGTCTGGATCTTGTATTTTTGGAGCATGACGCTGTAGTAGCCCGCCTCGGCGACCACGTCGTCATGGCTGAACTCGGACTTCCATCCCGACCCTTTGGTTTTATATAGGTCAAGCGTGTTGGAACCACTGTGAAACTTGATTTTTCCGGTGGTTGGCATGACCTGGAAGTTGCCCAACGATCCCCCGAATCCCACGCCCGGCATGCGGTTGACGCTGAATCCCTCGATGGTTTTGTCGAAATAGTTGTATCCGCTGGTTTTTCCCTTCCCCGTTATCGTGTCCGGGCTAAGCTGCATCAGGCCAAATGGCATATTGGGTCCGGGGATGGTTCTTCCGCACCGTTTCTGTGCGCTATTGCCGATCACGGGGTTGATGTAGTCAACGGGGTTCGTTTTTTCCGTAGCTGCTGCCGCCATCTGTGTCGCCAAGATTACGAATGAGAGCAACCTGATTTTACGAAACGATTTAATGTGAAGTTTCATATTTAATTCCTTATCACTTTTGTTCACCTTGAGGCGCTATTCGAATGCAGGCACCCTGTTTATTCAAATTCCCTTTTCTAACAGCCGTGTATGTTCTCTCATAACCCAGAGCCTGGATATCATCCGTTTAGATGATGTCTTTGATCTATCGGATCGCTCGCTACGAGCGACACACCATGAGGCTGGAGCTTGCGACGGCAGCGAAGCGGCAACCCAAACGATTCTGCACCCGTTCTGCTTTTGGGAGAAGGCTGAAGGTGATGGTTTTACACTGAGGTCGCCCCGCTCCGGGCGCTATTCCTGTTGTTTACTGGCATCATCTAAATGGATGATATGCATCATTCAAGGATTCGGGCATGTTGGTTTTTTATAGTGCATTGCCAAAATCCCCGTTCAGTTTGGGGTGCGGCCTGGGAAATGGAAAAGCACAGGAAAACTATTCACAAGGATGGAATCGATTGGAGATGAAAATGAACACAAACGTAATGACTGCCGCCATTGCTCTTTTGGTGTCCAGCGCCGGTTTTGCCGATGTTCGGCCGGCCGCGCTGTTTGCGGATAACATGGTGCTTCAGCGCGAGACGCAGGCCCCCGTCTGGGGCCGGGCGGATGCGGACGAAAAGGTGATGGTCAGCGGAAGCTGGGGGGAAACCGCATCAACGAAAGCAGATGAGTCCGGTAAATGGAGTGTTAAACTGCAAACGCCGGCGGCGGGCGGGCCGTACACACTTACGATCAAGGGGGACAACACGGTTGAAATCAAAAATGTGCTCTCCGGGGAGGTCTGGTTCTGTTCGGGGCAGTCAAATATGGATTTTGCATTGAACATGCTGGCCAAGACCTCGTCGCGGACGGAGAAAAAATATGAGCCTGCGGCCACCTGTGTGAGGCAGGAGATGGAAACGGCGCAGGATGAGCTTTTCCGTCAGTTTGAGGTTGAGAAAAACACCTCTCCATTTGAGTCGCTGGATGCGCTAAAAGGCCGTTGGAAGGCTTCTTCGGCGGCGAACAATCCGGCGTTTTCGGCGACGGCCTACTTTTTCGGCCGCGAGCTGCGCAAGGAGCTTGGTGTTCCGGTGGGCTTGATTAAGTGCGCATGGGGCGGAACCCGGGTGGAGCCTTGGATCCCTGCCGGGGAGTATCTGAAGGATGATGAAATGGCCGCTTATTTTGAGCGCGAAAGCACAGGGCTGAAGGATCAAATTTCAAAATGGAATCCGGCAAAGGTGGAGGAGCGATATCAGGCCGCGTTGAAAAGATGGGAGACCACCAAGAAAGGCCGCAAACCCAGACCTGCGAGTAATCCGAAAGAAAACAAGCAGATGCCGGCGACGCTGTTTAATGCGATGGTTAATCCGGTGATTCCCTATGCCATGAAAGGCGCGATCTGGTATCAGGGGGAAAACAATGCCAGCCACAATACTGAAAATTATGAACACAATTTCCGGGCGATGATCAGTGCATGGCGCGAGCACTGGGATCAGGGCGATTTTCCGTTCTATTTTGCCCAGTTGGCTAACTTCAAAGCGCCCGTCACGGAACCTGTTGAGTTCAACGGATGGGCGTCGATCTGCGATCAGCAACGGAGGACGCTCAGCCTGAAAAACACCGGCATGGCGGTGCTGAATGATATCGGCGAGGCCAATGACATCCATCCGCACAACAAGATGGACGTGGGCAAAAGGCTGGCTCTGTGGGCGTTGAAACATGATTACAACAGGAATGTCCCAGCTTGCAGCGGGCCCCTTTACAAACATCATAAAATCAAGGGTGATCGCGTGATCATCACGTTCGACCATGCGGGTTCCGGGCTGATGACGGGGAACAAAACCGGGATGGCCGATACGCAGAAAACGGATGAACCACCGAAATACTTCCAGATTTGCGGCAAGGATCGTCAATGGAAATGGGCGCAGGCTGAAATTACGGGCAAGGACACGATTGCGGTTTCTCATCCGGAAGTAGCGGAGCCGGCCGTTGTCCGGTATGCGTGGGCACAGAATCCTGAAGCAGCCAATCTTTACAACAAAGAGGGTCTGCCCGCTTCTGTTTTTACCACAGAGGCTGAAATTCCTGTGAACGCTGCGCTGAAGCCCGCCGCCAAACCGGTTACTGAAGGCTCCCCAAAAACACGGGTTTCAAGATTGGAAGCCGGAGAGAAGCAAACCGTGGTGGTCTATGGCACCAGCCTGACGGCGGTGGGAGCATGGGTAGATCAGCTCCGGGCAGTGCTTGAACAGAATTATCCCGGCCAGATCACGCTCATCAACAGCGCCCGGGGCGGGAGCAATTCCGAGTGGGGCCGGAAATCGTTTGATGAACGGGTGATTCAGAAAAAGCCCGACACGATGTTCATTGAGTTCGCGATCAATGATGCGGTGGCCAGCCGCAAAGTCAGCGTGGAGAAAGCGCGCGAAAATCTGGAGGATATGATCGACCGGCTTCTGGCGGCGCAGCCTGATTGTAAAATTATTCTCATGACGATGGATCCGGCGGTTTCTCATCATGCGGATCGCCGGCCCGACCTCGTCACCTACTATCAGATGTACCGCGATGTGGCGAAGGCGCGGGGATTCCTGCTGATCGATCACTATCCGAACTGGGAAAAACTCCTGAATGAAGATCCCGGGCTTTTTATTCAATATGTTCCGGACGGGATTCACCCCGTCCGCGACGGGGCGCTCCAGGTGATTATGCCCGCGATGATGAGTGCCCTTGGATTGAAGAAAGGGAAGCCTGAATTGAATGAGCAGACACCCTGCTGGAACTATCTGTTCGGAATGATGGATAAATTGGAGGAGCGGGACAGAAAGGTTACGCGGTCGGAATATAACCTCTACTGGAAACAGCAATTTGCCAAGTCGGATGCCGATAAAGATGGCGCGCTGATAGCGGACGAATATAAATCGGCCGTTCTCTTTAAGCACATCGATGCGGATAACGACGGCACGATAACGCTCGAAGAATACCTGGCAACCTATGCGCCGTTCTTTGGGCCGCACGATGCCAACTCGGATGGCAAGCTGGTTCAAGGCGAAATCTGGAAGGTGAAATGAAGAAGCAAGGCCGTGCTGCTTCATGCGCAGCTATGGCGCTCTATTTCGGAATTAGCTCAAAAAAAGAAGAATATCTGAATCCGTTGGCTAACGAACACTCGGTATTCAAGAGCTGATCAACTCTTCATTTTGGCCCGCGTTTACCTGCACGATTGCTCCGTGTCCCTGATTTCATTGCCCCGGTTCGGATAACTCCCTGATTTCCTGGCTGCAAAGGCCCGGTTTTCCCTTTCGCAGGCGCACGGCTTCTTCCGCGTGGGCGGTGGGCGCGGTTGATGGATGGTCTGGTTATGCGTAGGAGCTGGCGATGTCGCGTATGACATCGAACCAGGGGCATCGTTTACCGTGGTGCAGTTCGGTTGTCCCGCCGTGTCGGACGAGCCGGACGGCGCAGTAGATGATGTTTTGAAGTACGGTTTTGAGCCGCCAGCGCTTGGCGTTGATCCTTTGCGGGGCTGTGGCTTTGCGCTTGATGACCTCTTGTCCGAGGGTGCGCAGCAGGTTGAATGCGACCATGGCGCAGAGCAGGATGTCGCGGTCGGCGATGGCATCTGAGCGGCGTGGTTGGAAATTCGGGGGGAGCGTTGCCTTTGGAAGGTTGCCGAGCACGAGGCTGCAAAGGTGATTTCCGCTGGTTGAGTTGAGTTCGCCCTTGCCGGTCTTAAGCTTATAGTGTTTCATTTCTTCACCTGTTGGGTTGGTTTTTTGTTTTAGCGAACGGATGTATTAGTCATTCTGGTCCAACAGGTAACTATTAATTAAGAGGTATTGTCTAACGGATTCAGGTAATACTTTATCTCAATCGATTGATGCCCCTGCCGGGCGCTTTTTCACGTGATGGCGACATCATCTAAATAGATGATAGGCAGATCGTTTGGGGGTGCTACTCTAGAATTCGAATTGGGAGATCTGCGTGGATCTCGATCTGTGTGTTAACTAGTAAATGGAGGAGTTAAGATGATGAGAAAAATAAAATTATTCACGGCAGCCTTGGTGCTGTCAGTTGCGGCGCAGGCGGGTGCACAGCTTTACACTCAGGATTTCGAGACCAATCCAGGGTATACCCCCTCCAATGACCACGCGGTAGGTGCCGCTGGCTCAACGGCAGCATATCACGCATTTGGCGAGTGGGGTGGCACAGCTGACATTGGCATAACCCAGACTAACGGTGCGCTTCAGATCAGCTCAAACACCAGCGGCAGCAGTGCGCGTAATCGGGGCTTTACGGTAACTATCGATACGTCGACTTGGGTCGCGGGAATTCATACCGTCTCATTCGATGTCACCAACTTTGTAGACGGCACGGGTACGGCGGGAATGGCGGTCCATGAAGGAAGCGGCTTGGATACCCTCTATGCCCAGTGGGATGTTGGCGGTAACAGTGCTGGCGACAGTTGGCCGCGGGAACAAGGAACGGCACCCAGCGCCGTGATCGGCGACACCGGCTCCCGTGGAACGGGCATCACGGCCAATGGAACGTATAGCTTTGATGTCGCACTGACCGAGGCAGGCGTGGCCGGGGATTATATGACGTTGGCATTTGCCCAGATAAGGACACTTGGCACGGAATTGGCTCCGACATTCGACATCGACAATGTGCTGGTCGATGTGTTTTTTGGACCAAACCTTCCTCCAGTCGCCGATGATCAGAGCGTAGACGTGGTGCAGAATAAATTCGTGGACATCACATTGGTCGCAATTGATCCGGAAGGCAGCAACCTGACCTACTCCGTGGGTTCGCCCACCAACGGTGTGTTGACCGGCGCGACTAACAACTGGACCTATACGCCGGACACGGATTACACCGGGCCAGACAGCTTTACCTTTACGGCTAACGATGGCGAAACAGACAGCGAACCGGCCACGGTTTCGATTTCGGTAAATCTGAACACTCAGCCTGTTGCCGACGCGCAAGGCGTAGTCGTAGAGAAGAATACGTCCCTTGAAATCACATTGACCGCAAGTGATCTGGAAACGGCAACTAGCAACCTGACCTATTCTGTGGGTACGCCCACCAACGGTGTGTTGACCGGCGCGACTAACAACTGGACCTATACGCCGGACACGGATTATTTCGGGCCAGACAGCTTTACCTTTACGGTTAACGATGGCGAAACAGACAGCGAACCGGCCACGGTTTCCATCGTGGTGTTTGAGCAGCCGGTGGAGGGAACGATCCTCTATGAAGAAGATTTCTCGACCGATCCGGGGTATACCAACGCCGGCACCACGGCGATAGGTTCCGACACGAACGGAGTGGGGACCTATTTCACATTTGGCGAATACAATGGCTCCGGTGACATTGGTGAGACCACGGACGCCGGTGTGCTTCACATCGACTCAAACACCGAGGGCGCCGGTGCGCGTTCGCGGGGCCTGTCGGTATTTATCGATACATCGGCTGCGGGCCCGGGAACCTATACCGTCTCATTCAATGTCGCCAACTGGGTCGACGGCACGGGTACGGCGGGATTCAAGGTGTTTGAAGGAAGCGGCCTTGATACCGGCTATCTCGATATAGATAATGTCGATAACGCTACGAATGGCGCCGTTCCAAAAAAAACCGGCGGGACGGCAACATGGGTCGCGCTCGGCGAAACCGGCGCCGGAGGAACGGGCATCTCGAGCAATGGATTTGTGAGCTTTGAAGTCGAACTGACCGAGGCAGGCCAGACCGGGGATTATCTGGCGTTGGCACTCACTCAGGTGAGGACACTTGGCACGGAATTGGCTCCAACATTCGACGTCGATAACGTGTGGGTGGGTGTGGGTGCTCCGCCGCCAGTTGCAGACGCGCAGAGCGTAGACGTGGTGCAGAATTCATTCGTGGACATCACGTTGACCGGAAGCGATCTGGAAGGCAGCAACCTGACCTATTCCGTGGAGGATACGCCCACCAACGGTGTGTTGACCGGAACGGCTCCGGACCTGACCTATACGCCGACCACGGATTATCTCGGGCCAGACAGCTTCACCTTTACAGTTTACAATGGCGGTACAACCAGTGCGCCCTCCACGGTTTCGATTTCTGTAAATATGCAACAGCCGCCTGTTGCCGACGCGCAGAGCGTAAAGGCAGAGAAGAATTCATTTGTGGACATCACATTGACCGGAAGCGATCCGGAAGGCAGCCCCCTGACCTATGATGTGGGTACGCCCACCCATGGTGTGTTGACGGGGACGGCTCCGGACCTGACCTATACGCCAAACACAGACTATGAGGGTGCCGACAGTTTCACCTTTACGGTTAACGATGGCGAAGCAAACAGCGAACCGGCCACGGTTTCCATCGAGGTGGTTGTGCCGCCGCCGGCCGGTGTTATGGTTCAGTGGGGTTCTGCCGAAGGTGAGACCGACATTATTGCGGTAACCACGATCAATAATGCGAACAATATGCAGACCACGTGGGATGGAGACCTGCTTACTGGAGGATATGCCGGTTATTATCCGAATGCAGGCATCACCCGGTCGCCCAACATTTATGGGGCTGGATCGATTGCCAATGAGGAATCCGAGATTGTCGACGATGCATCCGGAGATTATATCCGGAACACATCCAACGTTTCGGGGTATGAAAATAACATCCAGTTCATGCTCGTCTGGCAGGATTTCCTGACGGCGGATCGGGCGGTCACAGACTTTTCCATTATGGTTCGAGGGGTTGCGAATAAACTTAATACCGGGTCAGTCCAATGGCTAGTTGAGCAGGATAGTCAGTGGTACATCAGCGCGAATACCTATGCATTCGACAGTTCGGGCTATGCAACCCATTCGGCCAACATTTCGACCCTTTCCTGGAATCTCTTCACGCCGTTTTCTGGCGGAACAGCCGTCATTGGTGCGGCCGCAACGCCGACGCTGGATAATATCACTGCAGTCGGCTACTACGCCGATGTTTCTTGTCCCGAGGGCCAAACCTTTGCGGGAGCCGAGGCGATGTATTTTCAGTGCCGGGAGGAGGTTCAAATTGTCGACTCGTATGACTCATGGGCGCTTTCCTATGGCCTGACCGGCGCTGATACCAACGGGAATGCCGATGTGGAAAACGGCGGACTTGGCGATGGGCTCGAAAACCTGATGGAATACGCCCTCGGCGGCAATCCGACCAACGACGACGCGGCTGCGGTTTCTCCGAGCACCTATATGGCCGACGATGCCGGGACCGACTGGTTCTACCATGTCTATAATCAAAATCAGGATCCGAGCCTGACCTTCACGGTGGGTGCCACTCCGGATCTGGTCTTCACCGCAGTCGACACCAACGACGTCGAGTTGGTTGGCGAAACGGCGGAGTCCGGCGGCTTCAAGACCGTCACCAGCCGGACCGAGGCCTCTACCGACGCCAAGTTCATCAAACTGGATGTGAGCCAGTAATCGATTGTTAAAACGAAATTGCGGCGGCGGTGCATGCACCGCCGCCATAACAAGGAAAAGGAGAACAAAATGAAGAAACTATGGACAGGAATAATGATCACAGCGGTCATGGCGGCTACCTCGCAGGTGAGTGCAGATCTCTACAACGAGGATTTCTCGACCGATCCGGGGTTTGCAGCAGTCAACGGCCTCACGGCGATAGGTGCCACTGGCTCATTGGGGACATATTTCGCATTTGGCGAGTACAATGGCTCCGATGGCCTTGGCGTGACCACGAGCACCGGTGTGCTTCACATCGACACAAACGACAGAGCTAATCGTAATCGGGGTCTGTCGGTATTTATCGATACGTCGGCTGCGGCCGCGGGAACCTATACCGTCTCATTCGATGTCTTGAACTTTGTAGCCGGCACGGGTACGACGCCTGGCTACTCGGGCTTTAAGGTATTTGAAGGAAGCGGCCTTGATACCGGCCATATCACGTTGGATAATATCGATAATGACACGTCTCCCGCCGTTCCAAGAAGAGATAAAAGCAGCACGGCAGCAGTATGGACCGACCTCGGTAACACCTGGGGCGCCGGCACCGAGGGATCGGGCATCTCGGCCAATGGAACGGTGAGCTTTGATGTCGAACTGACCGAGGCAGGCGTGGCCGGGGATTATCTGGCGTTGGCATGGGTTCAGCAAATGCTGGATATTGAGGCTCCGAGCTTCGACGTCGACAATATTAGCGTGACGATTCCTGAACCGGCCACGCTGGGCATGATCGCCTCCTTCGGGGTAGGAGTGCTGTTTATCCGTCGCAGAATTATGATGTAGTTTCTGCGCCATTGAACATGTTGAAAAGAGCTCCTTCAGTTTCTGGAGGAGCTCTCTTAGGATAGGCTTGAAATGATAAAAAAGAGAACCCTATTCGGAATGCTTCTGCTTATGTCCTGCGCGGCGCCGGCGGCAACGGTCCTGTGGGATGGAACCCGTTCGGATATAACGAACCTTACGTCCAACATTAATTCACCAAACAACTGGACCGAATCGGACACCGTCTGGAACACGACCGATCAGACGATCGACTCGCCCGGAACGCAGGCGGACATCAAGTTGGCCATGGGACAGGTTACCCAGCTTCGCCATACCGGCCAGATTAACGAAGGATTCGATGCGGTGTACTGTGGCGGTGGCGACGACACCTCAATAACCAATGATGCCGTGTCGCCGTTTTCGCAACTGATCGCGTTCGATGCCGGGGCTTTTTCGGCTACGGGTTTGCCTCTGCGTGCCATGACCGTCACGCTTAAAAAACGCGTCGCGTCCGACACCCAGTCTTTTTGCTGGTTTGTAGAGAATGGTGGCCAATGCTGCGTCAGTGCGGTCGTTGACAACGATGTGGGCACGGATTATGCGACCTATACGCTGGGTGACACTGCAGCCAGCGAGTGGTTTGCCTTTGACGGCAATGCGAATATCGGCTCGGCGACCGGAGCTTCGGTCGGGACGCTGAGCCTGACCAACCTGAATTATGCGGGGATCCTGGTAACGGAAACCTATACCACGGCGCAAAACTGGCATGGGGCTATCGTCCAGCAATTTGCGCTGTCCGAAGAGGTTGTGGTTCCTAGAACCATGCCTTACATGGGCGGCTGGTGCCCGCGCGTGCAGCTCCCGGCGAAGAACAATGGAACCGAACGGATCGATTTTACTAATTTTGATGTGTCCGCTTTTGTGGATCAGTTGGTCCAACTGGATACCGCCAAATACCACTTCCTTAACTTGAGTCACGGAGCCATTGCTACGTTCTATACATCGTCTCATCCGGAATTGGCTTCGGTCGTTAACACCAACATGTTCCCCACGGAACGGGACCTGTTGATGGAGGTGGTGGACGAACTGGAGAGGAGAGGCGACAACCGTCCTGTAATCGTTTATCAGGCCGCACACGGCATCAAGGAGTCTTCCTGTCCGCCCGGTGCCTGGGATAACTGGACAAACCATATTGCCTCGCTGGGATATACCGATCACCACCATGCCGTGGCGGATCTGATCATTAAATATTATTCCTTGAAATATGGGGATAAAATCGATGGGTGGTGGTATGACGGCGTTAATAATCTTTCCCCAGAGAATCAGCAACGGTATGTCGATGCCGCCCGGCTCGGCAATCCCAAGGCTATAATCGCAATTCCGGTAACCAGTGGAGCCCCGCTGAAAAGCTCGCCCTGGTGCGACTATACCTCCGGGCATCCGTTTAGCGTGAAAGCCAACGAGCCTTGGCAACCGGCCAATTTGCTCATGATCGAAAATATTGAGGCCGGACCGTGGTTGGATCAGAACGGTGATCCAGTTGACGATCCAAACAAGGGCGCCTTGGCACATGCGTTCATCCCGCTGCAACGGACGTGGAACGCCGGAGAAGCGTTCCCCGCCCTGCAGGCAATCGACTGGACAACCCGGGCGGTCGAGGCCGGGGGCATGATGACCTGGAGCCTCAACCGGCAGGGATCCTTAATTGAAGACATAAATTTTGATACACTGTTCAAGATCAATGCGGCCATGACACAGGCGGTCGTAGTGGCCTCGGGGGAAAACACGCCTAATGAAACCGCGGTAAAAGCCTTTGATGGCGACGTCAATACCAAGTGGCTGACCTTCACGAATACGGCCTGGATTGCCTACGATTATACGAGCACAAATGCCGCGGCCATGACGCAATACAGCATCACCTCGGCCAATGACGGTGATGCAAGGGATCCAAAGGATTGGGAATTTCAGGGATCCAATGACGGCGGCATGAGCTGGGATACCCTGGATGTACGGACGAACCAGGACTTTACGGCCCGGTTCCAGACCAAGACCTATCCGTTCAGCAACAGCACGGCCTATAAAGTCTATCGCCTGAACATTACCGCCAACAACGGAAATGCCTATACACAGCTGGCCGAGCTTGAGCTCGGAATGGCTTCCTCAACGACGTTTTTTGTAGACTGGGCGGACGGGTACGGGCTGACCGGCACCCATGCGGTATACGATGCCGACCCGGATGGCGATGTGCTCGACAATCTCAGTGAATATGCGTTGGACGGCAATCCGACCAATGGCTCCGACCGGGGGCATATTCCAGTCCTTGGAACTTTCGGAGAAAATGGCACTTACTGGTTTGAATATGTTTACGCCCGCCGGAATGATGCCGCCGCGCGCGGTCTGAATTATACCGTGGAGGCAACCTCCAATCTGGTCTCCGCCGCCTGGAGCACCAATACCATTGCCGAGACCGGGGCCGGATCGCTCGACAGCGATTTTGAATCGGTCACCAACCGGATCCCGCTGGATGCCGAGGGATTCATGCGTTTGATGATTGAGTTCGTCGAATAGACGGCCCTTGGAGCTTTAGTGCCGGGGGATATCTCACACCCGCTCGTTTCTCGCTCAAGTCACGGAGCCACAGAGAAGTTTCAATGGTTGGAAGCCGCGTGCCGCAGTAGGTATAGATGTTTCCAATGTTTGGACCCGAGACGAAGTCGAGAGAGGCCGCCTGCAAGGCGGCAATGGAACGGAGTGGAATGGCAAAACCGTGACCAACCGCACCGAAGCCGTCGAGGATGCGAAGTTCATTGCGCTTAACGTGGAGCTGTAACGGGAAATCAAAAAATGAACTGTTTGACTTGAGTGATTCCCTTCTCCGCACCCGTGAGGACTATCATCTATATGCATGATGTGCGGATTCAGCGGATGGGTTATGTTTTTCCTTGTCTGCGTGCATCGGGTTCCTGAACGCGCGGTATTGGAGTGATTAATGACAGGAGATGCATATGAAAAAACAGATGATGTGGGTCTTTGTAATGATTATGGTTTCCGGCATTCAGGCAGCACCTAAAAACGTGACCAAAGCAGAGTGGATCGCGCAGCAGAAAGCGCTTCAAGAAGACCGCGGAAACCCTTTCAGAATAGATCGGGAGGAAAAAAGGTATGTAGCGATAGACACGAACGGAGATGGAATAATAACCTCGGCTGAACGTAAAGCTAATGCAGAAGCAAGGAAGAAAGCGAAAGCTGCCACAGCTATCGACGCAAGCATTAGCAGTGCCGAACAGCAGCCGACTTTTGTGGAAGAGTCTCTCGAGGCCTACAACGAGCGCATGCAATGGTTCGTGGATGCACAATACGGTTTGTTTATTCACTTTGGTGTTTATTCACAGCTAGGCGGCGAATTTAAGGGCCAGCCAATGCGTGGTAAGTATTCAGAGTGGATCGAAGCAGATTTGGAGATTCCCAGAGAAGAATATGCAGAAATCATCAAGGATTTTAATCCGACTCAATTTGATGCCGACCTCATTGTCCGCACGGCCAAGGCGGCAGGAATGAAGTACTTAGTCATCACCTCGAAGCACCACGACGGGTTTTGCCTTTGGGATAGCGAATACACCGAATTTGATGTGGGCAGTACGCCCTTCAAAGGACGGGACATCCTCGCCGAACTCAACGAAGCCTGCAAAAAACACGGCATTAAATTCGGGCTCTACTACAGTGTCCTTGACTGGAATCACCCGACACAGGTGCCGAGTTTGCAAACAGATAAACCGAGTTGGAGATGGGGACGCACGTATCTTCGCGATGGCGATGATGGTGAAGACAAGCAAACGTATGTCACCTATCTAAAGAATCAACTTCTGGAGCTGATTGAAAATTATGACCCGGCAATTCTTTGGTTTGATGGTGAGTGGGTTCAGTGGTGGACCGTTAATGACGGGATTGACCTTTACAACACCCTGCGTGGCGCGAGTTCTCACGTAATCATGAACAATCGTGTGGGCAAACGTAACTCGTTTGAAGCGGACTTTGTCTGTAAAGAGCAACGGCATTTTGAAGAGGCATTCCCCAAACATTGGGAAGCCTGTTACACCATGAATAAATCCTGGGGCTACAAGAAGGGCGATGACGATTGGAAAGATGCGGCGACCGTCTACGAGAAGCTCAAGGATGTAAATGAAAAGGGTGGCAATCTGTTGCTCAATGTGGGCCCGGATGGAAACGGTGTGGTCCAGGACGAAGCGATATCCATTCTTCTAGAGGCCGGCAAGATGCTCGAAGCCAATCCGATCGAGAAAAGGAAGCCAACGATTAACGCGGTACCGCGTCTTGCACCGCCCCGTAAAGGGAAGAAAACGGTTAATGCTACCCCGGGTATTTAGAGTAGATAAACAGGAAAACAGACCCATGAAAATCATGCCATTACTACAAATTGCATCGCTGATCATCGCAAGCTCATGCGTATTCTGCAGCAGCCTAAAGGCAGAAGACATCGTTCTAACGGGAGACAAACTTAATATCATCCTCGTGATGACGGACGATCAGGGATATGGAGATCTTGGATGCCACGGTAACCCTTTCCTGAAAACGCCGAATCTGGATAAGCTTTACACTCAAAGCACGCGCTTTACCGATTTTCAGGCCAGCCCGACTTGTGCCCCGACGCGGGCCGCATTGATGACAGGCCGCGTACCCTTCAAAAACGGGGTCACCCATACGATCTGGGAACGGGAACGGATGACCCTCAAGGCAACAACCATCGCAGAAGTGCTTAAGGATGCCGGCTATACCACAGGCATCTTCGGGAAATGGCATCTGGGCGATGAAGATCCTTATCAGCCCCATAATCGGGGATTTGACGAAGTTTTTATTCATGGAGCAGGCGGGATCGGCCAAAAATACCCCGGCACATGCGCCGATGTTCCTAACAACGGCTATTTCGACCCCATCATCAAACACAATAACTCCTTCGTGAAAACAACGGGCTACTGCACGGATGTTTTCTTTCGGCAGGCACTGGGCTGGATCAAACAGCAGCATGAGAACCGCAAGCCGTTTTTTGCCTATATCTCAGCCAATGCGCCCCATTCTCCATACATCGTAGCTGAAAAGTACAAAGCCTTGTACAAAGACAAATGCAAAGACGAAGAGGCCGCTTTTTACGGGATGATTTCCAATATCGACGACAGTATGGGTCTACTCATGGAGAAGCTGGACGCATGGGGCATGGCGGATACCACCCTGCTGATCTTCATGACCGACAACGGTTCATCCATGGCGACCTTCAACTACGGCATGAAAGGCAAGAAAGGTTCCGTCAACGAAGGAGGTACGCGCGTCCCGCTGTTCTTCAGACTTCCGGGCAGAATCAAGGCCGGTGTCGACGTGGACCGTTTGACACGTCATTATGACTTGTTCCCGACCCTCGCCCAGTTTGCCGGCACGCAAGCCCCCGAAGCACTGGATCTTGACGGCAGAAGTCTGATCCCGCTGATTGAGAATCCGGATGCTGAATGGCCGGACAGATACACATTCATCCACAAAGGCAGATGGAACAAAAAAGGCATGCGCGTCAGAAAGGGACGGCCGGATCACGTTCCTGAACATTCAAAATACACAGGTTTCGCCGTGCGCAGTGAACAATGGCGCCTAGTCAAAAATCGTGAAATGTATGATATCGACAACGATCCCGGCGAGAAAAACAACGTCATCAAAGAGCATCCGGAAGTCGCCCAAAATATGCTGAAAGCCTATGACGCCTGGTGGAGTGAAGTCAGATCTTTAATGATCAATGAAGACGCATCACTGGATAAGGAGCCACCATTCATTGTTCAGTTTGAATTACAAAAGAAGAAGACAGGTATTCCTGACTGGATCCCTCCACAACTATGAACACCGAGCGCGAACACAATGATAAATACGACTTTCGCCATTCTATATAACGAAATAAATGGAGCCTTTTATGAAAACAGTTCTCACTTCTCTGCTACTCGCCTTCCTCTGCGCAACCTCCCTCCATGCCGGGGAGAAAAAGAACAAGGACTTCGACAAGATCATGCCGTCCACGCTGAAGCACCCGCCGGAAACGGAGGCCCGGTTGAACCAATGGTTCCGTGATTCCAAGTTCGGCGCATTCATCCACTTCGGTGCGTATTCCCAGCTTGCCGGGAAATACAAGGACCGCGTGACTCCAAAAAACTACGCCGAGTGGATCCAGATGGATCTCGAGATCCCTTACAAGGAATACCGCAAGGAGGTCGTGGGGCAGTTCAACCCCACAGAATTCGACGCCGAGGAGTGGGTGAAACTTTTCAAAGCCACCGGCATGCGCCATGTCGTCATCACCGCCAAGCACCATGAAGGCTTCGCGCTTTTCGATTCCGCCTGCTCGGATTACGATGTGATGGATGCCTCGCCCTTCAAGCGCGACATCATCAAAGAGCTCTCCGAAGCCTGCCACAGGCACGGACTGAAGTTCGGCGTGTATTACTCGCAGGCCAAAGATTGGAGCGACCCGGATTCCTCGTCGTTTACTCGCAAAGGCACACTAAAAAGCATCCACCCCGACCTGCCGGAAGATTATAAACCCGATATGGACGCCTACATCGCGCGCAAGGCCCTGCCGCAGATCGAGGAACTGCTCAAGAACTACCAGATCGACCTCATCTGGTTCGACACCCCCCGCAACATGACCAGGGAGCGCGCCGTCCTGTTCAGCGACGCCGTGCGCCGGATTAACCCCGACTGCGTCATCAACTCCCGTCTCTACACCATGGCAGGAGCGTCCTCCAAGCAAGTCATCACCCCGGAAATGCTCGAGGTCTTCGACTACTTCTCGCTGGGGGACAAAGAGGTGCCTCCGAAGAAGCTCCCTCTTACCACCGAGTCGCCCGACAGCGTGAGTTCATCGTATGGCTACAAGGCCCACGGCGAACACCATTATCACTCCCTGCAGGAACTCATCCATCGGCTGGTCCACACGGTCTGTGCCGGGGGCAGCTACCTGCTCAACTGCGGCCCGATGGGCAACGGCAAGATCGATCCCAAGGCGGTCGAGTTGTTCTCCGGCATCGGTGACTGGATACGCGACAACCACGAGTCGATCTACGATACCGAGGCGAACCCTCTGCCTTCCCGGCCAGAGTGGGGCGATGCCTCCCTGTCAAAGGATGGGAAAACCCTCTACCTCCATGTCATGAAGTGGCCTGCCAATGGCAAGCTTCGCGTTGGCGGGATGCCGGTCAAAGCCGCCTCAGCAGCCTTCCTGGCACCCAAGGGAGCGGATCAAAAGATTTCGCTCTTCCAAGACGGATCAACCATCGCGCTTGACCTTCCGGCCAAGGCCATCGACGAGCATGATTCCGTGATCAAGGTGCTTCTTGAGTCGGCTTTTCCTGTGCAATAAGCGGTTGAAACATGGATCATATGACGAATAAGCCCTACAATAAATATCAACATTGGAAATCATTGACACTCGCACTCAGCATGGCCGTTGGAACGAGCATTAGCACTGCCGAAAAGCAACCAACGCTTATAGACGAGTCCCTTGAGACCAACAACGAGCGCATAAACAGAAAAATAGTTTTCGCCCAATTTGATATAGGGGGCGTTGCCCTATATCGACAGAAACAGACGACCTGCAGCCTCTCCATCAGAGCGTCGCCGCAAATGAAAAGCCGCTGCAACCTAAATAGAAGCAAAAACTAAAAGATGAGGATGTATAAAATGATATCAAAACGATTTGTTGTTGCAACGGTGAGTGTCGTCACTGCCGCCATGGCCATGGCGGATGTAAAGCCTGCCGGTCTGTTTGTCGACAACATGGTTATCCAGCGCGAAACTCAGGCCCCCGTGTGGGGTTGGGCCGATGCGGGCGAAAAAGTGACCGTGACCGGTAGTTGGGGGGGCGCGGCATCAACGACGGCGGATAAAGCTGGCAAATGGAGCGTCAAACTTCAGACTCCGTCAGCTGGTGGCCCGCACACGATCACCCTGAAAGGCAAGAACACGGTGGAACTTAAGAACGTGTTGTCTGGCGATGTCTGGTTGTGTTCGGGGCAGTCGAATATGCAGGTTCCGGTTAGGAGTACGGCAAGTCCCGGAGAAGATATTGCTGGTGCAGAATATCCTCATATCCGCCATTTCATGGTGGCGCGTAATCCGGTGTTGGAGAAAGCGGACGACTGCGGAGGGGAGTGGACGGTTTGTTCTCCGAATACAGTTAAAAGTTTTTCGGCCACCGCCTATTTCACCGGGCGCGAACTCCATAAGAATCTGGATGTTCCGATTGGTTTGCTGACGACTTGCTGGGGCGGAACCGGCATTGAGGCCTGGACCCCGTGGGCGGAGCAGGCAGACGATCCCTTTGCGCTGGTACGTAAAGCCGAGCTGGACGAGAAAGCCAAAGAGTATTCCCCTGAAAAAGCGCAGGCCCGTTATGAACAGCTATTAGCGCGATGGGAGAAGAAAGTTGCAGCAGCCAAAGGGAAGAAGGGGCGTGCTCCCCGCAAGCCTTCACTGAAGGGTGACCCGCGTCTGGATCAAAACTATCCTTCCAATTTGTACAACGGGATGGTTCAGCCCCTGGCGCCTTTTGCTGTCAAGGGAGCCCTCTGGTATCAGGGTGAAAACAACGCACAAGAAATGGCGCAAGCAGAGCATTACCGCATTCAGTTAGCCCGTATGGTATGTTGCTGGCGGAAGGCGTGGGGCCGGGATTTCCCGTTTTATTCCGTTCAGTTGCCCAACTTTAAAGATCCGCAGGTGAATCCGGTGGAAGCGGATAATGTCTGGGCGGTGATTCGCGAGAGTTTTGTGCATGCCGCTAACCATACGCCGGGTGTTTTTACCAGCACGATGATTGATCTCGGGGAAGCTGAAAATATTCATCCTAAAAACAAACAGGATGTCGGCCGTCGCATGGCTTCGACGATTTTGAACAAAACCTACGGCAAAGGAACGCCGACCACTCCGTTCATGAAATCATTCAAGGTGGAAGGCGGCAAGGTGGTTATTGCGTTCGACTATACCGGCTCAGGGCTCATGGCGAAAGGGGGCAAACTGAAGACATTCGCCATCGCCGGAGCCGATAAAAAGTTCGTATGGGCAGACGCTGAAATTGTCACCCGTGATGGGGCCGATTGTGTGGTGGTCAGTTCCGCCCAGGTTAAAGAGCCGGCTGCGGTACGCTATGCCTGGGCCAACAACCCGGCGGAATGCAACCTCTTCAGTAACGAGGGTTTCCCCGCGTCACCGTTACGGACGGATGACTGGGCCGTGGAAAAATAGTCAATAATGGAAAAGGAACGCACATGAACGTATCTAAATCAACTTTCATAAAATGTGTGGTGATGGCGGCAGGCATGGCCAGCGCACATCCTACGCTGGCTTCGACCGCCGCGCTGGCGGGAAGCAAGCCGAATATTATTCTGGTCATGACCGATGACCAAGGGTACGGGCAACTGGGATGCCAGGGGCACCCTTGGCTCGAAACGCCCCATATCGATGCCCTTCATGCGCAAAGCACTTCCTTTTCCGCATTCCATGTCAGCCCGACCTGTTCGCCGACCCGTTCGGCCCTGTTGACTGGGAATGTTCCTTTTAAGAACGGGGTGACCCATACCGGCGGAGCCCGGTCAAGGATGGCGCTTTCGGCGGTTACGCTGCCTCAATACCTGAAGAAGGCCGGATATACTTCCGGCATCTTCGGCAAGTGGCACTTGGGTCTGGAGGAAAAATACCAGCCGGGAGCTCGTGGATTCGACGAGGTGTTTGTCCATGGCTATGGAGGAATCGGCCAGCCGATGGATGTGCCCAAAAATAAATACTACGATCCGGTTATTCGCCATAACGGAACCTTCGTCAAGACGAAGGGATTCTGTACGGATATTTTCTTTTCCCAGGCGTTGGGCTGGATCAAGCAGAACAAGGATAAACCGTTTTTTGCTTACATTGCCAGCAACGCCCCGCACGGCCCCTTCATCGCGCCGAATGATAAAAAGGAAAAATTCAGACGCTATGGATTCAAGCCGAGCCAACAGGGATTTTACGGGATGGTTGAAAATATTGACGATAATGTCGGTCGCCTGATGTCCTGCCTAAAAGAGTGGGATTTGGAGGAAAATACGCTCGTCATTTTCATGTCGGATAACGGTTTTATCGCGGCCGGGACAGGATCGGGTGAACTGGGAACCCGGGAAGGGAAACCGATGACCGCCTGGTATGCCGGACTGAAAGGATCAAAGAAAAGTCCGCACGAGGGCGGGACCAAGGTGCCGGCGTTTTTCCGTTGGAAGGGTGTGTTGAAGGAAGGAGCGGTCTGCGATGCGCTCACGGCCCATATCGACCTGCTGCCCACGCTGGTTGAAATCGCTGGAGGTGAAGCTCCGAAGGATATTGACGGAAAAAGTCTGCTTCCTCTCTTGAAGAATCCCGATGCGCCATGGGAGGACCGCAATCTGTTCTTCCACATTGGGCGCTGGGGAAATGGTAAAGCGGATCAGTCGAAATATGACAAAACACCCGGGAAAGCCGGTTTCGCCGTGCGCAATAAACGCTATCGCCTCGTCAACCATGAGGAACTTTACGACATCCTCAACGATCCTGGCGAAGCAGAAAACCTCTATGCACAGAAGCCGGAAGTCGTACAGGTTATGCAGGCTGCCTACGACACTTGGTGGGATGAGGTCAGGCCATTCATGGTCAATGAGGGTCAGCAGCAAATGGATCCGAATCCCTATCACGTGAAATACAGGCTGCAGTTGGAACAGAGCGGTATTCCCACATGGACTGTCCCGGAGATTTAGCGTTCTAAATGAACGGTAGCCTCCGCGCTGACCACAGCATTACCCAAATGGACCGAGCAGTTTGATTTCTTGTGAAAATGACACTCCCCGACCCAAGGGTCGGGGTATCTCTTTGCAGCCCACAGCGCTGAAAGCGCTGCACAATTTTAGCCTTGGGCAAAGCCCAAGGTTCCGTGACATCCAAGATACTTGCCCTGAAGGGGCAACACAACCCGTCCGTGTATTTGTGTTGCCCCTTCAGGGCAAATTCCAATTCCAACACTTGCTCCCATGGCGTTGCCATGGGCTAAACTATGTAGTGCTTTCAGCACAACTGCGCTCAACTCCTTAAAGGTGCGCCCCAGAGGGGCGGGGAATTACACCCTTCTTTGATTAAACGAACCGGAGCTGGAATGGCTGGCGCGAGGGTGCCATGGCAAAAATAAATGGTTTTTCTCGGAAGTGCGTTTCAGGAATTTTGTACCGTCCGATTTTCCTCCATCATTCAAACAGATGATAGGCGCAGGTGCGGAATATTCTATACTGTTTAGTTGAGTTGGGTGGTGAGAGTCGATGATAAACCTCTGCTGGATGATTGATTATGATGATGAAGCGTAAGTTGGGAATGGTGGCGATGGCGTTGCTCGGAGGGATTGCGTTGGCGGAGCCGGTGGACGAGAAGTCCTGTGTAGAAGCTATGCGCAACCTGCGCCGTGCAATTTGTTCGTTGGAGGTGCCGGAGACGAACCTTCAGGTGTTGGATCAGTTCAAGGTCCCTAAATGGTAATTCGATGAAAAATAAATTTTTTGCCAAGCATGCCAAGTCCAGCGCCGCACTGGTGAGTCTGGGGATCCATGCTGTGCTTATCGTCGTTGCGCTTTCATTTGTTGCGGTTACCGTCATTACGAAAGAGGATCAGGTTTTTGAGGCGAAGGAGGTAAAGCGTCCCAAAATGGCACTCAAAAAGTTGCAGGTTCCGGTTAATATTAAAAAGAAAAAGACGCAGAAACCGAAGCTGCGCAAGCGCATTGTGGTGCAACCAAAAATGAACCAGACCATGCCCGACATTAAAATGCCGGAAATCACGGGGGTCAAAGGCGGGTTGGGCAATGCTGCCGGTGCCGGCCTGGGTGGTGCGGGAAGCCTCGGCTTCAATATGCCGGAAATGAGCCTGTTCGGGGTGAAGAGCCGGGGGGAAAAGGTTTTCATAATCCTCGATACCTCGGGATACATGATGGTCGATACGATGGGGGGCATTCCGGCCTATACGATTATTAAATCCGAGCTGGTGCGCATTCTCGAGGGATTGAATCCGGCTGTCCTTTTCAATATTGCCATCTATGAAGGGAATACCAGTTACACCCTGTACCCCTCGCTGGTTTCCGCCAGTGTCTCCAATGTGGCCAAGGTGGAAGGGTGGCTGAAGCCGCTCAATGCGGTTTCAACAGGCATGGGTGACAGGGACTATGGCACGAAGACGAAAGGGGCGGGGGGCGCTCGTGTTGATGGCACCATTATAGAGGAACCGCTGAAGAACAATCCCGGCGAGTGGGCTCGTCCCGCATTGCAGGCGATGGAGCAGGGTGCGGATGTGGTCTTTCTGCTCTCCTGTCGCTGGGGTACGCATCGCTATAAGGTCGCAGACAATGATAAAAAAAGAAAATGGAGCGAGGAAGACCAGCGGCGCTATATGGAGAATATTAAGAAGGCCAAGGCGCTGCACGAAAAGGAAAATGAACGCCGTCGAGGCAAGGGGCAGCCACCGCGCGTTATAACGCGTGGCGATCGAGGCTTGGTGATGGCCTATCTGCCGAGTGCGCCAACACCTCCCGGAGGAGGAATTACGTGGCATAATTATTCGCCGGATGAACTCGTTGAGGCGTTTCAGAGCCTCCAGGACCGCTCGAGGCCCATCCTTCCAACCCGAAGCGGGATCGGCAGGAAAAAGAAGAAAAGTGGTTTTTCTTTCAATGTCATACATTTTATTCCGGAGGACGCCGCATCGGGCAATGATGCCAAATTCAGCGAGATGGCCAGCCTCACTCGGGGGGAATACAGCCGGGTGAAGGGCATGGCGGCGATCCAAAGCTATGTTTCGGCCTCGGAGGCAGATGACTTGGCCGCCACCGAATAGACCGGGGTTGTCAAGGATGGCTATGTCTTCCGGGGATGAATCAGTTTAACGCAGAAAAATGGTAACTGTTCAACTTGATTGATGAGCATAGCTTTATGGTTTCCTACCCGCAGGTGGACGACATGTCCATCGTGAGGAAAAAGAAGGTGAAGTTCTCCAGCTATGCGCTGAGTGCGCAGGAAGGGAACGAGAGATCACCGCAACTTAAAGATAAATACAGGGAGAGATTGGTATGAAAAAATTTATGAAAGCAGGGGCTTCAATCGGGATTGCATGTGCATTGTTGTACGGAGGCACGGCATTTGGGAAGGAGTCGCTCAAGGAAAATGATACGATTGTCTTTCTGGGCGACTCGATTACCGCCCAGGCGCTCAGTCCCGATGGATACATCACGCTGACTTCACAGGCCATAGCAAAGGCATACCCGGATCTTAATATCCAGATCATTGGCGCCGGCAAGGGCGGACATAAAGTGCCCGACTGTCAAAAGCGGCTTGATCACGATGTGCTTCAAAAGAATCCGACGATCGTGATGATATACATCGGCATCAATGATGTGTGGCATTGGACCCACCCTAAGGTTGTGGCTCGCGGGAAAAAGGGAACGACGCCCGAAGTGTTTGAAAGCGGGCTGAAAGATATGATCAGGCGAATTAACGGGGTCGGCGCACGGGTCATACTTTGTACGCCTTCCGTGATTGGTGAAAAGCATGACGGGTCGAATCCCAATGACAAGATGCTGGATCAGTACTCGGATATCAGCCGCAAGGTCGCCAAAGAGACGGGCTCCCAGCTGCTTGATCTGCGTAAGGGATTCCTGGTGTATCTCAAGGGAAACAACCCGAAGAATACGGAACAAGGAGTTTTAACTAAGGATTCGGTTCACATGAACGAGAATGGAAACCGTTTCCTGTGCGAACAGGTTCTCGACGCGCTGAATGTTCCCGCATCTGATACAGACGCCTGAGGCTAAACTATATTTTGACCGAATTCACAATCAACAAGTAAGGAAAGTATGATGAGAATCTATTTAATAGTCGGATTGCTCGTTGCAATGACGCTGCATGGTGGCGCTGCGGAGCAGGGCATGGATAAAATGTGGGGCGAAAGCACAGTGAAGCTGCGTGCCGAAAACGCCGAGCGCGGCCAGCTTTTTGAAGAAGGGAATTATGCCATGTTTATCCACTGGGGGCTATACTCCCAACTCGGAAACAAGGTCGATGGAAAAACATACTACGGCATTGGCGAGTGGATCATGAATCCGCGCATGGCGGGCATCCCACCCGCGGAATACAAGAAGCTGGCGGGCACCTTCAATCCGCAGGAATTCGATGCCAAGGCCATTGCGAAGCTCGCGAAGGACGCGGGTATGAAATACATAATCATCACCAGCAAGCATCACGACGGCTTTGCGATGTATGATTCCAAGGCCTGCGATTTTAACATCACGAAAACGACGCCGTGGGCAAAAGACCCCATGCACGAGCTCGCAGACGCCTGTCGCGCGGAAGGATTGGGGCTTGGGTTTTACTATTCCCACAACCAGGACTGGACGTTCCCGGGCGGAGGCAACGGCCCGAAAGTGGACGAAGACGGGAATCCGGCCACGTTCGATGACTACTTCGTGAAGAAGTGCCTTCCCCAGGTGGAGGAGATCACCAGCAACTATGGCCCGATCGAGCTGGTTTGGTTCGACACCCCCGGCAAAATGCCGAAAAAATATGTGCAGCAGCTGGTGGACGTTGTTCGAAAAAACCAGCCCAACGCGCTGGTTTCCGGGCGTGCCGGGCATGGGCTGGGCGACTACCAGTCGCTGGGCGATATGGAAGTCCCGCATCGCAACGTCAAGGGCTTGTGGGAAGCCGTGGATACCACCAACGATTCGTGGGCCTATGCCTGGTATGATGAATACTGGAAAACGCCGGAAGAAATTCTACGCCGTCTGATTGCGTGTATCGCCCGCGGAGGAACCTACATGCTCAACATTGGTCCGCGCGGGGACGGTTCCGTTCCTGAACGCGCGGCCCGATCCCTGCGTGAATCCGGAGAATGGATACACCGCTATCCGCAAGTGGTCTACTGCACCGATGCCTCGCCATGGGAACATGCGTTGCCGTGGGGCGACGTTACCGTCAAGGATCATAAGCTGTATCTCTCCGTCTTCGATTGGCCGGCTTCGGGAAAGCTTTACCTGCCCGGGTTGAAAACAAGCGTCAAATCAGCCCAGCTGTTGAACGGCAATGAAGCGGAAATCATCAAGGTTGAAAAATCCAATGGATGGACCGTCTTCGAAGTCCCGCGTGTCGCGCCGGAAAAACTGGTTTCCGTGATCGAGGTCGATCTGGAAGATTCGCCGCAAGTCGATCCGACGTTCGGGATTGATCCGGAAATGGAAACTGAAATCCTCGCCGAATTCGCGACGGTTCAGGGCGCTAAGAGCACGACCAAACGCTGGATGGAAAAGTTTGGCGAATGGAAGGCGGTCAAACATGTCCATAACTGGACGCCTGATGGAAAAGCGGTATTTGAAGTCGATGTGCTCGAATCCGGTGATTACAACATCAGCCTGACCTACTCCGGCGAGGGTCGTCTGGTCTGGGGTGTCGATGTAGTGGGTGGTGAGCATATTCAGAACGAGCAAAACTCCTCACATAACTATCAGGAATTTCCCATCGGTTGGATCAATTTCCCCAAGCCTGGAAAATACAAAGTTGCTGTCACCTGTCTCGAAGGCGACGGCAAAACCTCCAGCCTCAAATCCATTGGCTTCAAACCTGTTTTTTAGGATAGGATGCCTTTTGCCATGTTGATAGGGAGTTCCTTCCGATGAATATGAAATGGATTGCCGCCGCGATATGCTTATGCGGGGAGCTGGGCATGGTCTCGTCCGGTGCGGTGCCTGCGGGCAACCGCGACTATTCCTTTATCTATTTTGAACAGGGATATCCCACGCGGCTGATCGGGCGGCGAGCGGAAAGCATGGCGAACCGGACGGCCCGCGCGAACCCGGATGTGGTGGTGCAGACGGGATTCTACAGCCTGCGGTTGGATTGCGATACGATGCGGCTCTCGGGCTATGATGCCGTGCAAGGTTCCGATTATGTTACGGCGTTGAACGAGGATATGACCGCCTTTACGGCGGCGGATTTGCAGCTTCGCATCGAAAAAGACGGCATCGCATATACCTGCACATCGGGCGTAGTTCAGGATCCCGAAGGCCAGAATATGCGCTTAATTCAGAGCGGGCAGTTTGTTCAGCGGTTCGATCACGTTGGGCTGGTCTTTACCGGGGCAAATGGCGAGGTGCTCACAAAGGCCGGTCGGTTGGAGATTACGGCCTGGCCGGAGCATGTGGTTTTCAATCTGGATCTGTCAGGCGTGGTAGGCGTCACTAAAACGGGCATCCAACTGACCTCTCCGGCCGGCAAGATTCATCGTTCAGTAATGATGGGGACGCGGACGGTTTTGACGCTTCAGCCCCATCTGGATCAGGCGTTCCAATCTTTGGAACCATCTTCCCATATCAAAGTTCACGATTCGTTGCAGGTTGATTTCGATCCCATAGAACAGGGCCTTCGGATCAAGCTTCCGATGGAGCGTGTCAGGTTCCCCGCCGATACGAACCGGTTGGATGAGTTTGTGGTCGAGCTTCGGAATCCTTCGGGTTCCGACCGAAGCATTCCATTGATATTTGATGAAATCCAGACACGGGGGATTACGGGAACAAGCATGCTGCTGTGCGAGGAACGCGATGGACGACCAACAGGCATCCCCGTTCAGATTTCAAAAAACTGGCACAGCAAGCCCGGGCGCAAAATCGTGCATGACGGCCCATGGCTGCGCGGCTATACGATGGTGCCGTTGAAGGCCGGAGAAACGAAACGGTTTCGCCTACGGGTTGTGACCGGTTATTGGGGGAAGGTGCCTGCGGTGTCCTATGCCCAATTGAGCGTCATCGGCTACGGCGGAAACTGGAAGTGGGACGAAAGCGCGTTGGGCAGCTGGGGCGAGTCGATGTGCTATGATCCCTCCCAGCATCTCGGCTCCTCCTTCATTACCGATGTGCGGCCCGCCTTCACCACGGGGAACGGGGAGAAATCCTATGAATGGACGGAGAATGTCGGCGGCGGCGATTTTCTGGTTTATTTTGACCGTAGCAATACCTACCGCTGGACGAAACGCCTCAAGACGGCCTATCGCTGGACGGGGCCGAATATGAGCGAGGTGCTTTATTCGGGGGTGACGGACGATGATGCCATTCGTTTCAACTATCGCATCCGATCCGTGCGTACGGCCGATTACCATCGGCGGTTCCACTCCTATAGATATGAGTTTCTGAAGGATGTGGCTTCTCCAAAACGATTGGTTTTCCACCAGATGGCGGCGGACTATTATAACTCGGTTCAGTTTGACCGGTTTTATCTCGGAGGCCGGCACGGGCTGGAAGCGGAATATGATTGCCCGACCGGAACTAGCGGTTACACGGGAACGACCGTCCCATTTGAAAATAGGTGGCTGGCCATCGACGACACAACCAGCAGTGACAGAAAAAGAAAGACAGCCAAGACTCGAAGGGGACTGTTGTCCATTGGGTCAAAATTGAATGACAAGCCATTTCCGGCCTACTTGCACCTTCATGGTGTCAAAGGAACGGGGAGTGCGACATTCGACCTGAGTTCGGACTCGGTCAGCCGATCCTATTCCGCCGGGGATGTGGTGGAAGGCGAGCTGGAATTCATCCTGCCTCCCAAAACGCCCGATGTGTATTGGGGGACGGATCGCGAGTTTTCCGGACGCCTGAAATCGTACGGCACCAATGCATGGCAGGCAGTGGCCGATGAATTCGACCATAATATTCAACTGGGCGTTTCGGTGCGCTCGGGAAGGCTTGAAAGAAACTATCCGGTCGAAATCCAGGCATTGGAAAGCGGCAAGGTGCTGGCCGACTTTACGATCGAGCGCGGCGGCATTGGTCACGTTCCGATCCTGTTGCGCGACGTGCCGCTCGGATGCGCTCTGAAAGCCGAGCGCCATCTCGACGGGAAATGGGTTCCGCTTGAATCGGTGGAGATCGATCAAAACAACTATTACCAGGGCGTGCGGAATTCCGATGGCACGATGGATTGCGTCTTCAATATAAAACGTCCATCCCATGACCTCGATGACCGTTGGCGGGTTCGCATCCTTAAATGATATGGGTGTTTTGTGTTATCGATGCAGTTTCAAGCGCTTTTTTGCTGTCAAATGTACGTCATGAAACCCGGATTCTGTAACGGTCATCATCTAAACAGATGATAGGCGAAAGTTACAAAGTTGGTATGGTTTCTTTATCTAGAAACCTAAATTGAAAGGATCGATTGAATGAAGCTGAAAACACTACCTATTTTTATGGCCTTTGTGGTGATGGGCGTTGCCGATGCCATGGGACCGTTGTCCGATGCCGTAAAAACCCAGTATGAGTTGAGCAATGTGATGGCGACCATGTTGTCGTTCTTCGTGTTTATTGCTTTTGCTGCGTTCAGTGTGCCGGGCGGTTTGCTGGCATCCCGGATCGGGATGAAAAAACTGCTTCTGCTGGGACTCGGTTTGAATGCCGTGGCCATGCTGGTGCCGAGTCTGATGGTGCCGGGCTTTGGCCTGCTGCTGACCTGCATTTTTGTGCTGGGTATCGGCACAACGTTCCTGCAGGTTGCAGGTAATCCGATTATGCGCGATGTCAGCGCGGAAGGTGCTTTCAGCCGCAACCTAAGTTTTGCTCAGGGCTTCAAGGGGTTGGGTAGCACGTTGGCCACCTATCTCGTGACCGCGATCTCCGCGATTGCCTTGTTCAACAAAATGGGATGGCGAGGCACTTTCCCTGTGTTCTTTGTGTTGATGGCAGTGGCATTTATTTTTGTTTCTTTGATAAAAGTAGAGGAAAGCAAGCCGGAGGTTCCGCCGAGTGTCGCTTCGAGTCTCCGCCTGCTCAAAGAGCCGGTCTTTGCGATGGCTGTGCTCGGCATTTTCCTTTATGTCGGCGCGGAGGTCTGCATGGCCCGGTTCCTGTTCCCCAGCCTGAAAGAGATGGGCATGGACGAGGCGACGGCCGGCAAGTTCGGCCCCGCGCTCTTCTTCCTGTTGTTAACCATCGGCCGCATCGGTGGCGGGGTGGCTCTTGCCAAGGTAAAACCGCGCCCGGCGTTCCGCGTGTCGGCACTGATGGGTGTGGTGGGTGTAGGCTTGCTTATGACCGGAAATACATCGCTGGCAATTGGCGGCGTGATTCTGGGTGGTCTTGGTTTCGCTAACATCTGGCCGCTACTTTTCTCGATTACAGTCGAAGAGAAGCCGGAGCGTGCCGGCGAGTTGAGCGGACTGATGTGCATGGCGATTTCCGGCGGGGCGCTCGTTCCTCTTGTGATGGGCGGTCTGGTTGATGCTGGAATGAATGCGATATCGTTTGTTGTTCCGCTGGTTTGCTTTATTTATCTCTTTGTTCTGTCGCTTAAAGGCGGCAAAGTTACCGTTTAATGGAAGGGAGTGCTAGATGAACTACGACAATGACAAACGAATCGTCGCCACGCTAGATGCGGGCGGAACCAACTTCGTGTTCTCGGCCATTCAGGGTAAGGAAGAGGTCGTCGATCCGATCCGTCTCAATTCGAATGCCGACAACCTCGAGCTGTGCCTCGAAACGATCAGGCATGGGTTCCGTGAAGTGATCGCCAAACTGGATCAGCCGCCGGTAGCCATCAGTTTTGCATTCCCCGGTCCGGCGGATTATGCGCGCGGAATCATCGGGGATTTGGGCAACCTTCCCGCATTCAGAGGTGGTGTCGCGCTGGGGCCGATGCTGGAGGCGGAGTTCGGCATTCCGGTGTTCATCAACAATGACGGAAGCCTCTTTGCCTACGGCGAAGCGCTCGCAGGTGCGTTGCCGGAAATCAATGCAACCTTGGAAGGGGCCGGCAGCCCGAAACGATACAAAAACCTGTTTGGCATAACGCTAGGAACCGGCTTCGGAGGCGGGGTTGTGATCAACGACGAGTTGCTGATCGGCGACAACAGCTTCGGCGGCGACATCTGGTGCTACCGCAATAAGAAGTTTCCTCACGAGATCATCGAAACCAGCGTGAGCATCCGCGCGGTCAAGCGCGTCTATGCAGAGCGTTCCGCCGATTCGTCCGATTTGGATCCCAAGGATATCTTTGATATTGCCGAGGGTGTCAAAGAGGGAGATCGGAAGGCGGCGGTTCAGGCCTTTGCCGAGCTTGGAGAAATGGCCGGGGATGTGGTCTGCCATGCCATCACTACGATTGATGGACTGATTGTGATCGGCGGCGGTCTGGCCGGAGCCTCGAAATATATCGTACCGGGCATGGTGGCGGAGATGAACAGCACGCTGGAATGCGACGGAACTGTTCTCTCGCGAATGCAAGTCAAGGTCTACGATCTGACGGATGAAGAGCAGCTTAAGCAGTTTCTGGACGGCGAGACGGTTCAGATAACGATTCCCGGAACCGATAAAAAGATCCCGTATCAGGCAGAGCGGAAAATCGGCGTGATGCTCTCCAGTCTGGGAGCCAACAAAGCCATATCGCTTGGCGCCTATGCCTTTGCATTGCACAAACTGGATAGTTAGGTTGCGAAACGAAATGTGAAGGTTGATGGGTGCGGATTGATGTCGCGTCCGGAATTGGCGATAAAATGGAAGCGGAGTTCTTTGCCGCGGTGGAGGGCATTTTTTTAGGATGGTTTTTTCCCATTATGTTGTACGTGATGGCAAACCAATACTTGTCCCATCAATAGCTTTCATCATGTCAGCGAGGATCGACTTTTCATCTTTATGCTGATTCTTCTCGCCGATCCAGCCGTTCAGGGTTGCCAGCTGTCGTGCTGCTGAAAGGCGCTTCCGGATCGGGACGGCAGGATCTCGGATCATGTGGGACAACATTAAAGTGACATCGCTCTTCTTCAGTTCCCGTTTCATCGCTTCGGGATCGACATCGCGCGGCTTCCACTCGCAGCGTGACAGCATCAATCTCACGTGCGGGCGCCGCTCAAGTTCCAGTGCTCTGACGCCGGCGGATTCTGGAGCATAGCCTGCCTGCCTTGCGCATGCGGCGTGGGATTCTTCCGGGAATATCATTCTGGCGAGCACGTAGCGCAATTGGCGGACAGTGTACTTTCCGTATAACTCGGCATGGTCGGCGCCCATTTCGAGGCGTTGGCCTTCTAATACAGCGTATTTATTGTCTGATCGTTTCATGGTCGTTTCCTTCGGGTGCATATCTGTTTTGGGAGTATTGGTAGTTTTGGGTATGGGGGTTGTGTGGGAAACACGAAATAATGGGGTCGGAGAGACCGTTCTGGGGGTGAATCTGTAATGTGCTCCTCATGTGAAGGTTACCTTGAATTAGATGGTTTTAGGGTGCGTTTTGGTTGTACTCGAAACTGCCATGTCATGGGCGCGCGCGTCCTCATTCCTCTGAATACGGCGCTTTCATAGCTGGGAAATCAGCGGTTGGGGCATGGGATTGGGGTTCAGGTAGAGGACGTTGCCATCTTTCCCCATCCCGCAGATGGCCCGGGAGACGGCTCAGGCGGGCTTCGTTTCGGCAGGCCGGATCGACACCCAGCGGAACCAGATATCTTGCGTACAGGTCATCCTCGATCCGACGTTGCCATTCAGCGTTGGTCTTTATTCCCTGAACGGCAATCAATGCATGGATCGATTTCCCGCCGCTATCAATCAACGCGGCCACTGGTAATGGAATCTTGGACCAAAAGGCGAGCTGGTCGCTGCAGTCCCGAAACGGGATTGGGAATGTAGTGGGGGAGAGCAGCGGGTCCTGAGGCCGATATGATGCCCTCCCATTCATGAACGGTCTTTACGTCGGTGTCATACTTGGTTCCGATGAATAGATGGTCATCCGGGGAGTAGAGCGAGTTTAGAAGCTGGTATGCATGAGTCGCTTGATCATTGTTCAATGGGACCGGCGAGGCATTGGTGATGTCCTGCTCGCTTACGCCTGAACCGCGTTCGATTAGCCTATCCCTGTATTCGGGTTTAACCCTCGGTTTGGATTTCCGGCTGATGGGGCGGGGGTGATAGCCAGCGCCGTTTTCAAGCGGTTGATTCTCCTGCCGTGCTTTCTGGGTCGCGGCAATAATTTCGTTGTCCGAAATATGGCGTGACCCGTGTGCTGCATTGTGCAGGTCCCTGTGGATCTGCTCCTCGGTTAATCCGGCCAGCACGCCAAGGTTGGCGATTCCCAGCAGGGCGGTATGGCACCCTCCGCTTCCTGATGATGGAAGGTTGGTCAGTGCGCCGGCATATTTGTCGATCAGTTTCATTTGGGTCGTTCCCTTTATCCCCACTCCCAAAACTACCATTACTCCCAATACGGGAAGGATCATGTCTAGTTTTGGGAGTTATGGGGATTATGACGATTGGGAGTTAATGTTCCTGTGAATCCAGCAAGCTGACTTGAAGCGATGAAGGCCCCCCTTTGGGGTTCTGCATTGTTATGATCTCGAAACGATTGGGGAAATGCCGAACAAGCTACTCAATTTTTTCCGTCTCGAATCCATGCCGTTTCTTGAGCTGGCGCAGGGTTGCCACTCCGTTGTAGTCTGAGTTGCAGAGTTTCTCCTCCAATTTATCCGAAGCCCTTTCTAAGGCGTCGGATCGTGCCCCTTGCAATAGCTGGATTGTTGACGACAAGCACCAGTCCACAATCTTGCATGCCCCCTCGGCGGTGACCTCATCGATTTCATCGGTCTTACCCATTACGGCCAACACCAGAGCTACCCGTATACGACTGCCATGTGTCGGAAATGGATAGTGGGGGATTTTGACTCTCCAATGCCACGTCTAATTTTTCGCTGGCTTGGCTGGCTTTCAGAGCCAATTGGTCGAGGGCCGTCTTCTCATCGGCATAGACCAAGGGAGCCATGAACTCTTTTTGCTTTTGCTTTGCCTCTTCGGCATCAGAGGTTTTGAGGGATATTTTTTGTCTTTTCCCGTTAAGCCGAACTTCTGAGGAAATACGGCTCCTTCTGCGATGCAATCCTCTCGCACTCAATGAGTTAAACAAAAAGAATGTCCAAGTTTTTCAAAATCTGTACCCATGTAAACATAAACTTAGTGCTTGCATGTTTCGCTATGTCGCATATTGTGCGGCCATGTATATAGAACGAGTGCCCAATCGAAACTCTCCGCCCGCCGTCCTCTTGCGGGAGTCGTGGCGGGAAAATGGAAAAGTCCGAAAAAAAACAGTGGCTAATCTGAGCGGATTGCCCGATGAACTCGTCGAGGCGCTTCGGGCGGCCCTCAAGGGCGAATCGATCCCGGCATCGGAAGGGATTGCATCTCTTGAAAAAGCCATATCCATTCATGACGCCCGCCAGCACGGCCATGTTGCAGCCATCCATTCTGTGCTGAAAAAGTCGGGGCTGCTGGGCATGATCGACTCAAAACGTTCCCGTGAAAGGGATGTGGTTGCGGCGATGATTATTGATCGCATTATCAGCGGGGATTCCAAGCTCGCAACGGTTCGCCATTGCGACCCCCAGACCGCTTCAACCTCTCTGGGCGAGCTACTCTCCCTTGAGGATTTGCATGAAAACGAGTGCTATGCGGCAATGGATTGGCTGCTGGAACGAGAGGATAAAATCCAAAAGAAACTTGCGAAAAAGCATCTTGCCGACGGCGCCCCCGGACTGTTCGATCTTTCATCCTCCTATTTCGAGGGGCAATGCTGCGAGCTGGCCCAATTCGGGTATTCCCGCGATCATCGGGGGGATCGCAAGCAAGTGAACTACGGAATCTACTGCAACACCGCTGGTACGCCCGTCGGCGTCGAAGTCCTGGCCGGGAACGAAAGCGACCGCATTGCCTTTCCCATAGCGGTGGAACGGGTGCGAAAGGATTTCAACCACAAGAATGTCATCTTCATTGGCGACCGCGGAATGATCAGCGGAAAAGCCATCGACGAATACCTTCGCGACGAAGAAGGCGCGGACTGGATCACGGCGCTCAATGCCGCCTCCATTGCAAAGCTTGAACGGTGCGGGAGCATCCAGCTCACGTTCTTCGACGAATGCGACCTCGCGAGCATAACCCACCCCGACTACCCGGACGAACGCCTCGTCGTCTGCCGCAACCCCGACCTCGCCAAACGCCGCTCAAAAAGGCGCGAAGCCCTTTTGCAAGCCACCGAAAAACTTCTCGCCGAAATCATCAAAAAGGTCGAACGCAAAAACAAACCCCTGCGCGGCAAGGATGCGATCGGGGTGGAGGTCGGCAAAATCATCAACAAGAAAAAGATGGCGAAACACTTCAACCTCACCATCGAGGACGACACCTTCGCCTTTGACCGCAACGCAGAAAAGATCCGTTCCGAATCCGCCACCGACGGCCTCTATGTCATCCGCAGCAGCGTCGACAAAACCCGTATGACCGACCAGGAACTCGTGGCCAACTATAAAAACCTCGAAATGGTCGAACGCGCCTTCCGCTCCCTCAAATCCATCGACCTAAACGTCCGCCCCATCTATCACCGCCTTGACAACCGAGTCCGCGCGCACATCTTCATCTGCATGCTCGCCTACCACATCGAGCACCAAATGCGCAGCCAGCTAGCGCCCCTGCTTTTCGCCGACGAACAAAAAGAAACCGCGGCCGAACGCGATAGCGTCGTCGACCCCGTCAAACGCTCCGACTCCGCCAAGAAAAAAGACCAAACCCGCCGCACCCCGGACGGGCAGCATCCCATATCGAGCTTTCGCGACATTCTCAACACCCTATCCGCCATCACCCGCTCGCGGGTCAAAGTGGAAGGCCATAAAAAAGGAGACTTCAAAACCACCTCAACCCCGACTCCCTACCAGCAAAAAATACTAGAATGGCTTGGAGCAACGCGAGGAATGTAGCCAGCAGCAAGAAAAGCGTATTTGTGCAACCGACTCACAGTCGGATAGATACGCATATTCATGCCGAGAAGTTCGGGTTGCGGGAAATGCAGAGTGCGGTTCCTGATAAAACTGCCATCGCGGTTATCTCGGGGAAGGTTCGAAATGAAACGTCCACCACCATAATTATCAGGAAGCATCCCATGTGGTCCATCCACACGAGACGACCATTATGATTCGTGCCTGAATGGTTTGGGTGCGGGTTACGGGTAATGTGGAGAGCCCATATGTTTGGCAAATGTTTGGCAAGTTGGCTTAAAATATCACCAAACATCAGGAGTCATCAAAAAGAAAGCGGAAATACAAAAACAATAAAAAACCCTGCTATCGTTTAATATAACAGGGTTTAAAGTGGTGGCTGTGAGTGGACTTGAACCACCGACAAGCGGATTATGATTCCGCTGCTCTGCCAACTGAGCTACACAGCCTTTTGTTGAAAAGAAGTGCAGAAGATAGTTAAACCCCTCCCGCTTGGCAAGGCCAATTCCTACTCTTTTTTCGAGGCTAAATCGCGTAATGATTGGCCTTTGGCGAAGACGTCTTCAATAACGGCTTTTCCGGCGAGAATCCGTACGGATGCCCAACAGTTGGTGTTGCGCGTGGCTTCGCGTGCCAGCACCTCGGCGCGGGGCGCTTTGGCTTCGTCCATGTAGAAGCGGTCGAAGGGCAGGTCAATGCGAAGGCCTTTGTCCGTTCTTTTTTTTGTTTCGCGGTTCCATGTGTCTTTGCGGCCGAGGCTGCGGGTTTTGAGGTAGTGACCGCCAATGGGCTTTTCGATGCTCCAACCGGTGAATACTGCAAATCCATCTTCGCCGGTTTGGAGCAGGGCATAGATAGGTTGCTTGTATGCGAGGTCCGGATCCTGCTTTTTGTTGCCAGGGATGTAGTCGTCCTCGTAGGCCAGCCGGACATAGCGGCCTTGGAAGGGATCGGCCGGGTCAATGGGGCGGGTTTTGAATTTAAACTCGGTTCCATTGCGCAGAATGTTTTCTTTTCCCTGGATCATTTTGAATGGCACCGCGAATTGGACTGCGATCAATAGGCCGAGGGCGATGAGGGGAAGCTTTTTCATGAGATGACCTCCTTTTGTTTTTTACGGCGCGCCATTACCAGGTTTACGGTCAGGAAGCAGGCGCCCAGTGTGATGAATACGATGCCTCGGGCAAAGAAGCCAAAGTCGGCGTCGAAGAAGCGAGTGATCAGCAGGAGGGCGAGCAGGGCCATTCCTCCATTGAGCTGGCGCAGCTTGATGTTCCGGCAGCCGAGCATGATATACATGATGCCGAGGAAGAGCATGAAGCCGTTAAAGATCAGCGCATTCACCATGTCCATGTCGTTATCGCTCAGTCCAAGCAGGAAGCAGCCGGATGCAATAACCGGGAAAACGGCGAGCGTGATGGTTTCGATGGAGCTGCGCCGAAAGGCTTTGATGGCCGCTACGATCCAGCCGGCTAGGAACAGCAGGGTAACGCCTCCGTCGAACCATGGGCCCCATTGGCGGTAGTGCCAGCCGGAACGGATATGGTGCCAGCCTATCTCGTCCCACATATCCGACCACGTGAAGATATAGGCGAGCACGGCCATTCCGATGATTCCAAAAATCTTGGGCGGATTATTCCAGCCGTCGCGATCGCTGTAAAGATGGATGCCGAGCAGGCCGGCCCCGCTGAGCAGCGCGGCATAGGCGACGATCCACAGTCCCGGAACCGTTCGTTCAAATACGATGCCGGTGGAAATGCAGAGCGTGAGCATGACGCTCCAAAAGTTGAGCAGGGTTTCAGGCGCGTGGCGGTCGGTGCGGATCAAGCTGACCAATCTTCCAATGCTTGGAAGGATTAGCAGCCAGAACCAGAAGGCATACCCTAAGGTTTCCTGCGCAACACCGCTCCAGCCGCAGGCCAGTGCGAGATAGATGAGTCCAGCGCCCGAAGAGCGCAACAGGAACGTGAGCGGCAATGCCAACAGCGTCCAGGTCAGGAAAAAATTCGGCATGTTGCTGGGTATGTTGTAGGTCTGCCCAATCAAGGCGATGGATGCGCCGATCGCAAGCGTGTGGAATATGCCAGCCGACTCGCGCAAAGCGACGCCGCCTTTTTTCAGCAAGGCAACGATGCTGAGCAACGAACCGATCACGAGCGGACAGACCGACAGCACAGCGCGGGTTGGCCGGCTGAGTTGGTCCCAGTTGTGGGCGAACAGCAGGATGATGCCCGCGCCGATCAGCAGCGAGCCTAAGACGGCAAAGGCAATGATGGCCCAATGCATGCCGCTGGCCGTGTTTTCGCAATAGTACGATTTGATTCCCTTGGCGGTTTCGGAAGAGACAACCCCTTCCGTTTCAAGAAGCGGAAGCTCCTTTTCCAGCCACTGAATATGTTTTGCCGATACTTTTCTCATGTTATGTGTCTCCTTCCGTTAGGTGCTACAGGAGTCTTTCGGAAACTTTTTGGTAGATGAACGAGAGTACGAGCAATAGAAGGCCAACGCCGATGAAAATCATCACTCGTGCGCCGGCCTGAAAGATACTGCAGTCGATCAGCAAAACTTTCACAACCGTTGCAGCAAACATGAGCAATGCAAAGTGCCGGTGGAGTTTGCTCTTGCGCGAGAATCCGAAGATCGTAATCGTTAATGCCGTGACTGCCCACCAAATGGATACGAGCGCCCAACTCCAGGCGATGTCCAACGATCCGATGGCCAGTGAGATGATTGCAAGAATCGTGATAAGCGGTGCCAGTGAAAAATAGCCGGTCATGGATGGAGCTGAGTTTTTAATCCGACCGCTAAACCAAATGATCTGGATAAGCATGGCCACCTGAACCCAGAGAACATATGAGGTAAGGGCTGGAGGAGTGCCGTTCAACCACGGAATCCCATTGTCGAGAAGGAGTATTTTAAGCGGCAGGGCGGCAATGATTAATCGGCCTGTTTTTTGCAGAACAGGATCGGTGCCGAGCATCCAGTTGACGAGATTACCCATAAAGAGGGTGATGAGCGATGTCAGGAGCCAAGGCAGGGGCGTATACCATGAGAGTGTGTGAAATATGTTGCGGTAGGCAATGGCCAGCACCGCTCCAACACAGATCATCCAGAGCGCACGCGTCCGAAGGTGGGATAGATCTGATTCCTCAATGCGGTCATAGAATTTCGCTTGAATGCCGATGGTTAAAGCCGCAAATAAACCACAGAGGGTATGCGGGTTTATCAGGATCAGATTTGAGTCATTTTGGATCGGTTGAAGGGTGGCATGCAGCAATGCTGAAAAGCCAATAATGAGAGCGCTGTTCTGTATTTCCTTGGATTGGTTTTTCAGTGCAAACAGCATTGTGCCGATTCCCAACAGCCCCCAAGCCGCACTGATCCAAAGACCGGCCAATTGCATGTGAAGGTAGATGGCAAAACAAAGAATGGCGGCGAGCGTAAAATGCAAAGTTTCGCCGACGTAGGCAGATGATCTTTTTAGACAGAACAATGAAACGGCAGCAAATCCGGCTGTTGCGGCCATCCATGGAACACAGTCCATGCTGTCGAAAACAAACAGGTCATTTCCTGCGGCCAGAAGAATCAGCCCGAAAGAACCGAACCGAATGATATTTATATAGCTCAAAAGGTCTTTGTTTTTGGTGTGGAGGCGCAGGATCCAGGACGCCGCTCCCAGCACCAATGCGCCGGTCAGAAGAAGTAGAATGTCCGGATTAAACCAAGCATGGCTGGGCACTTTCTGACTGAGCATAAGCATGGCAAGTGCAACGCCTCCGATGATGCTCAGCAAAACACTGCTTAGCTGAATTTTGAAGATGAATGCATTTCGGAAGAACCTGGCAATCGCAAGGGCTTGCAGGCTCCATAGAATACCTCGGTATTCCATGCTGGCCGCCTCAAAAATGAGCAGTCCAACAGATGCGAATCCGCAGAGCAGAAGAGCGAGGGTTTCGTTTCTATACTCAGGAAGCCACTTCCAGCTTAGTTTGAACATTCCCGCAAACGCAGCACTCACGCAGACTAGGCACACGCTCATCCAATGTTCAACCGATGCGCCATAAAAGATTAGATAAAGACTGCAGAATAAAAACAGGGTTGTTGCCGCGATACGGGCAATGTTTAAATTGGAGGGTTCGAGTCGGTCTCGTTTTTTAAGAATCAATAGACTCAGTGTCATGAACTCAGCGAAATAGACGGCTGTGGCGCACAACGGTGCAAGCCAGCCCTCGGCATTAATGTTGCCCATCCAGTAAAAGAAATAGAACACGGTAAAGGCATACGCGCTGTTGTACAAAACCTGCCAGTTTTTCTTGATGCCAAGAATCATCACCGGAAGATTGATTACGGCAATGTAGGCCAGAGGGAAGACGCCTTGATCAATGTCGCCACCCACCATCAACGGGGTAATAAATGCGCCCAGCACTCCAAGTGCCGCCACCAGCTGACTATTATACGACAGCGCTAAAAACAGCAATAGAGCCGCACTGGCGGACAGACTCAGCGCCGTGAGCAGAGGGCCGCTCAGATGGTACAAATCGTACGATGCGAAGATGCAAAAATAAAACAGGCCGCCTCCGCCACCCGTCATCACGCGGGCGAGTTGAACAAATTTTCCGCTAGCGGTTTTATTTGCAATGTGACCGCAGGCCAACAATGTGCCGCCCAGAGCTACTCCCATCAAAATTTTAAACAGGGGAGCTGGCCAGGAAATTTCAGGGCTCCCTACTAGAAATGCAATCCCGGCCACCAGAATCAGCACGCCAATCACGCCGGAAACTTTACCGCCCAGCGCTTCTTCCATGTTTTTCTTCGGCTTCGGTTGAATTAAAGGTTCAGGAGCGGGTTTGAGAGGAACAACAGGTTCCGGTTTAGGAGGAGGTGCTTCGGCTGTTCTTGGAGCTGGCGCATGAGGGATTGAAGCTGGAATAACGGGGGGCGCCACATGCTCTTTCGGGGGGATGGCTTCTGCCGCAGCGGCCTCTTCGGGTTTCACATCCGGCACCGAACGCTTAAGCTGCTCAGCAAGGGCACGGGTTAAGAAATTTATCTGTTGCTCGCATTTCTCGATTCTCATTTTTGCATCGCCGACTTTGACCAATGCAATGAGCGCAACAATTGGAGCAGCCAGAAACAACAGCCCCATGAGTATCATTAATGCAACCATGTTTTTCCTTATACTGCTTCAGTTTATACCGATGTCATTATGCGCACAAACGCTCGTTCTTCGAGTTGTTCCTAAGGTTTTGTTTGAAGGTGTCGCGCCTCCAATTGGTGAAGCTGTCGGAATACAGTTTCATGGCAAGCGCGTGAAAACCTTCTCGCAGTTCTTTTCCGCTCATGCCCAAAGGGCGGAAATTTAAGTCGAACAGAGTGCACTTTTTCCAGTTGCTCGGCTCGATCAGCCGGTTCGCTTTTTTCAGCCGGTCATAAAGCGCCGTGCCGGGGAACGGGGTGAGGATCGTGATCTGTACCTCATAAAGCTGGGCCTCGCGGACAAAGTCGTAGATGTCGTCGAACACGTCAGTGGTCTGGCCGTCGAGCCCCACGATGAAGCACCCGTTCACCGTGATGCCGTGAGCCTGAATGGTGCGGATGGCTTCTTTGTATTGGGCAAAGCGGCGGAGCTTCCAGTTGCCGTTCAGCTCCAGTCCGTCGAGCGGGTCAAGCGTCGGGCTTTCGAGGCCGATCAATACCTGGGCGCAGCCGGACTCGCGCATCATGCGCAGCAGTTCCGGATCTTCCGCCACCGAAAGGTCGGTTTCGGTGAACCATTTGATCCGTCGCTTCTTCAACTCCGGCAGCAGCGCCTTCCAGTAAGCGTGGTCGACAAAGCTGTTGTCGTCCGCAAACTCGATGAACGGGTGTGGCCAGATTTTGCAAATGCGGTCGATCTCTGCGAGCACCTTTTCAACGGGCTTTTGTTTATAGCGGTTGCAGATCAGGTTGGAGCCGGCGCAAAACTCGCAGTTGTGCGGACAGCCCCGGCTGGTCTGCACGGTCAGCCGGTTATATTTTGAAATGTCGAGCAGCTCGAAGGCCGGCATTGGGGCGTCGGCCAGGCTGTAGTCCAGCTTGCGAGCATCATAGAACAGTTTGAGCTGTTCCTGCTCAGCGTCTTCAAGCACCTCAAGCCAAAGTGGCTCGCCCTCGCCGAGAACGACGGAGGTGCAATATTTCTGCGCCTCGTGCGGGAGGGCGGTGACATGTGTTCCGCCCATCACCACCGGCGTACCGTTGGTGCGGAAGCGCATGGCCAGCTCATAGGCCTCGTCGATTTGCGCGCTGTAGCTGGAGATGGCCACCAGATCAAACTTCTCATTCAGATCGACGGCCGTGAGTTTGGATGCGAGGTCGGGCACCTCAAGGTAGTGAATGTCGTGGCGCTTGGGCGTCATGCCCGCCAGCGTCAGCAGGCCAAGGCTGGGGAGCGATGCAATCTGTTTGCTGCGCTCCACAAAGCCGGGGAGCGTGAGTCCGAGTTCGAGCAGCTCGGTATCGCACGCGCGGATACCGCTCATAGCTATAAATGCAATTTTCATGGGTTACACCATCCTTTCAGTTGTCGTAGACGGAGCATCTTGCTCCGTTGGGTTGTGTGTGGCGGGGTGGACGTCCAAAGTTCGCAAGGCCGAAGTTGTGCTCGGCTTTTTTCCCTGAACGGAGCTGGAAGCTCCGTCTACGCTGATGATGAACAGTCCAATAGAGAGCAGGACGGAGCCTGCGGGAATGAAAAACAAGTGGCGGAAGGCGGGATGGAAAGCGCTTGCATAACACACCGTCGGCATGGCCGCTGCGCCAACCAGCATCAGGACCGAAGCGGTCGGTGAAGAGATGCCAAGCACAAGGCTGGTCAGCCCAAACCCCAGATTAAGAAAGCCGATGCCAAAAAAGGAAATGTGCGCCAGCCGGATCAGTCGCCGGGGCCAGGAGGTGTAGCCCCCAAGCCAATCCTGTTTGTGAAAGAACAGTCCGGGAACCGCGCCGGAAATGCATCCGAGTGCAAAGCCCATCCATGCTGCCGTGATGTTAAGCATTGGAATTCTCCTTAATAAACTTTCCGTACTTCAGGAAATGTTTGATTTGGGAAATCGCTTTCCGGTTCCAGACCATGCAGGCGTGGGTGGCGTGGAGCTGGACATAGTCTGTGTAGGCGGCGGGCTTGACGCGGGCGACGGCGACCTTGCCGTCGTCCGGCCCGGGAATCAGCAGGGAGAGGATTGGATTGATCGAGCGGTCGCCCGCAATGATGCCCAATTCAAATTGCGGCGCCTTCAGCCGGAGCGGGCGGCTGTCGGTTCCGGTTCCTAGCTGATTCCCGGCCGGTCCATTAATCCATTTGTAGAGAAAGATGCCGCCCAGCTTGTCCGTCACTTCGCTGCCGCGGCTCGGCGGCGCGAGCATGACGACTCGTCCAAGGTTTGGAAGCGAGTGGGTTTCCAAATGTTCGCGCAGGATGATCCCGCCCAGGGAATGCGTCACGAAATGCACGCGTGGCGCATCCTTGATCTGCGGTTCCAGAGTGTTGAAGATGTCCTTGGTTAGTTTTTCGATGGTTGCGTTGGTGGAGGGATAGTCGTGGTTGATCACGCGGTAGCCCTCTGTTCGCAGTTCTTTTGCCATTTTGTTCATGGCCTTGCTGGAGCGAGTCAGGCCGTGCAGGAGAACGATGGTTTCTTTTTTTTTCACACCTGCGCAGGTGTGATAGTTGTTTGACTGCAGTGATTTGCAACTGTATGCGACCAGAAACAGCATCGCTAGAATGAATAGTGTCTTCATGGTTTAAGCTCCTTGAACGAAAGCATTCACGGCGCACAGGTCGAGCTTGCCGGTTCCAAGGATTGGAAGTTCCGGGATGCTGAAGAAGTTGGCCGCGCGCGGAATCCACAGGTTGGGCAACCCGAGGTTCCGAAGTTTGGAAACCAGGGTTTCGGGATCGCCGGCTTGCTGGGTAAAGCAGACGGCGAGCTGCTCGCCTTTGGCTTCGTCGGCGATGCCGACGACTGCGACGCACGGCTCTTCCGTTTCCGTCGCCTGTTGAAGCGCTTCTTCAACCAAGCCGTGCGGAATCATTTCGCCGGCAATTTTGCTGAAGCGGGAAAGACGGCCGGTGATGTAAATAAAGCCGCATCCGTCCATCCGGGCGATGTCGCCGGTGTTGTACCATCCGTCGCGCAGCACTTCGGCGCTCTTCTCGGGCTGCCCCAGATATTCCTGCATCACGTTCGGTCCTTTGACCAGCAGCAGGCCTTCCTCGCCGTTGGGCAGGGGGGCGTGGGTTTCGGGGCCGACAATCTTTACGGCGATGCCGGGGAGCGCCTGCCCAACGCTTCCGGTGCGGGTGCCGTTTCTTGAGCCCAGTGCGGCCACGGGCGAAAGCTCGGTGCATCCATAGCCTTCCAGCGGCTTAACGCCGAACTTTTTCTCAAAAAGGTCCGCCAGTTGCGGGCGCAGCTTTTCGCCGCCGGCAATGACGATTTCCAGGGTTTGGAAGTCGGCGGCGGATGCCTTGCGCATGTAGTTTTGCAGGAAGGTGGGCGTGGTCAGCAGGGCGGTCAGCTTTTCTTCTTTGATCAGTTGGATGACCCGTCCGGTCTGCAGCGGGTTGGGATGGTAGGCAACGCGGATGCCCTTGAACAACGGCCACCACAATAGGCCGAGAAAGCCGAATGCATGGAAGAGCGGCAGGGTGGCACACATCGAGTTCTGTGTGCTGAACTGCTGTGCGGTTTGGACGGATTCCACGTTCGAAAGGATGTTGGCGTGGCTGAGCACAACGCCCTTGGGCATTCCGGTGGTGCCGGAGGAAAAGATGATGGTGGCCACATCGCTCGGTTTTGGCGTGCGTCCGCCGGCCAGATGCTTGGGCGAGGCCATCAGTGCGGCGCGGACTGCGCGGACGCGTTCGAGGCGGCCCAGGTTTTTGAGCAGGTCTTCCAGGTAGAGCCAGCGCACCGGCAGATACGGTTGCGCGGTCTTCTGCAAAAACCGACGCGAGGTGATGACATATTTGATGCGTGCCTGCTGAATGGCGGATAGCTGCGCTTCTTCAGAGGCGGTCCAATTCAGGTTGACGCTGGTCTTGCCGGAAAGGGTGACGGCCAGGTTGGCCATGACTCCGCCCAATGTGGTGGGCATGAAGATGCCCACGTTTTTCTCGGTCTTCGTACAGGGCTTGATGCGGTTGGCCAGCGCAACGGCGCCGATCAGCAGTTTGCCGTAGGAGGCCTTGCCGGTGAGCGTGTCGGTTGCGATCGGGCGGAACCAATTGCGGCGCGCCTGCTTCACAAACTGGTGGCTGAGCGTCTGGTCTGGGCGAAGGCTTTGCTCTGTAGCATATTCAGCGCCAAGTTCGGCGATCACGCGCCGGGCTTCGTCGGCCGAGGTGTCGGTCGGGAGGGCTTGGCCGAAGCGGACGGATACCGGGTAGGGGAACTTGAGAGGGCGCTTAAGACCCGGCTTGCCGCGCTGGAAGCTGAAGATGCTTCCCCACAGGTTTCCGATGTGCGCGGGGATGATCGGGCAGTCGCTGTTTTTAGCGATCCGCTCGAAACCCTTGTTGAATTTCATCAGGTTGCCGTCCTTGGTCAGTTCGCCTTCGGGGAAGATGGCAATAATGGCGCCGGCTTCCATGGCTTCGCGCGCTTCCTTGAGCGACTGCGCCAGAGCGCGCGGGCCGTCGGAGGTGTGGATCGGAATGCAGTCGGTCAGCTTGAAGAGGGGTTTGCACCATTTCCAGGTTTTGAACACGTCGCGCGACATCAGGAAACGGACGGGGCGCTGCGTGGCGGCCTGAAGAAGCAGCGGATCGGCATAGGCCGTGTGGTTGCAGATCAACAGGGCGCCGCCTTCGCGGGGCAGGTTTTCCACGCCACTGAAACGAATTTTATAGAGGCTGCGGATCAGACGCATCAGCCAGAAGCGCGTGAAAAAGTTCGGCAGGCGCATGCAGGCGATTATGGCTGGAACGGCGGCGATGAGGCCGGTGACGAAAACGCAGCGGCGCGCGCCAAAATGGAGGTGCTGGGTCATTACATAGAATAGGCCGGATGCCGCCACCATGGCGCTGAAACTCAGGAAGCTGGCGGCGCCGAAGACCTCGCCTCGGCGGTCCTTCGGGATGCGGTGCTGCAGAAAAGCATTCAGGGGAACGAGGTACATGCCGCAGCATGCGCCCAGGTTAATGATCCAGAAGCCGATCAGGATCGGGTGGTGCGTGACGCTGATGCAGAACGAGGAAATCATGACGCCCAGTGCGCCAACCGGAATCAGGCCAATCTCGATGGTGTGCTTGGAAAAGCGGCCGGTCAGCAGCGCGCCGATTCCGATCCCGATGGCGGCCAGCGGGAAAAGCATGGGGCTTTTTTCGATGGACAGGTTCAGCGCGTCGCGGCCGAAGATGACGAGGGTTTGCTGCAGCAGGGCGGTAATGGCGCCGAACAGCACGAGTCCGAGAACCGCTTGTTTGGCCCAGTGGTCGCTCTTCAGGTTTTTAACGGCGCGAACGACGTCGGGAATGATCCACGGGGAGGATTTTTTCGACGAACCGGCGGCGGAAACTTTGGCAATTCGGTATGCGCTGAAGATGCCGGTCGCCGCCAGCGCCAGCGAGGTGCCGATCACGTAGAAGGGGCTCGTTCCAATATAGCCGATCAGCAGCGAAGGCATTGCGGTTCCAAAAATGATGGCCATGTAGGTGGCGGCCGTCAGGAATCCGTTGGCGCGGGAGAGTGCTCCGTCATCCACCAGTTCCGGAACAATGCCGCGCTTGGCCGGGCCAAACAGCGCGCTTTGGGTGCAGAGGAGAAACAGGAGCGCATAAAGCGGCCAAGCGAGGCCGGAGAGCAGGGCGGGGATGGCAAAGACGAACAATGCAACCTCCAGCCATTTGCTTGCCACGATGATGTCGCGTTTGCTGAACCGGTCGGCCAGTGTTCCGGCCACATTAGAGAACAGCAGGAAAGGAATCACAAACAGGGCCGAACAGATCGCCAGCACGGTGGGCAGGCTGCCTTCGCCTAGAATTTTGACCAGCACGATGGCGGCAGTCATCTTAAAGGCGTTGTCGTTAAATGCCCCGGTAAACTGGCTGATATTCAACCATTTGAATGTTTTCTTCATTTTCCGCTCCTTGAATTTGAAGGTTGTAGTTATGACTGCCCTATTGCACAGGGTATGCCAGCACGCCGGGTATAGTTGTTAGTTGTTGAAGGATAGGTTGTTGAGTATTTTGTTGAAAAACTCATGGAATCTCCTATATTCACCTAGTGAATAAAGCGAAGGCATTGGGTGCATATGAGTGATGAATTTTTTAAGATGGTGGCGGAGGCGGCGTTCAGCAATCCGTTCGGAGAGAAGCGGGCTGAGATTGACCGCCGAATTGTAGGGGCGTCCGAAAGTACGGAGTGGCAGTCCACGCTGCCGCCGCTGCTGCGCGATCTGGCCAAGCAGATTCAGTCTCTTGAGCAAGCCGGCGAGCTGGTGGTGGATATCGAGGCCGAAGGGGAAGCCCGCAATGTGACGGTCAGCGTATTGTTCCATGTGTTTCATCGGTATATGGAGGCGTTCGATGCGCTGATCGAAGAGCAGCTGGCTTCGGGCGATGAGTCGTGCCGTGCGCCGTTTGCATTCCAATGCCTCGAAGATCTGGCGGGCTATGGCTTCAAACGTGCAGATGCGTGCCGCTACGTCGGCATTTTCTATCAGATTCGCCGCGCCTTTTATTTTATCTCCACCGAGTTGATTGGTGAAAGTCCATGCATGCGGCAGATGCGCGCCCAGCTTTGGGATAATATTTTCACGCACGACATCGCTTGGTATGTTCAGTGCCTCTGGAACCGGATGGAGGACTTTTCGACGCTGCTGCTCGGCGAAACCGGAACAGGCAAAGGCGCGGCCGCGGCGGCGATTGGGCGGTCGGGCTACATTCCCTTTAATCCGAATGCTCAAAAGTTCGAGGAAAGTTTTACGCGGGCCTTCGTTTCAATCAACCTGTCGCAATATCCCGAAACGCTGATCGAGTCCGAGCTGTTCGGCCACCGCAAGGGGGCGTTCACCGGCGCCATCGAAAAGCACGACGGCATCTTTTCGCGATGCAGCCCGTGCGGCGCCATCTTTCTTGACGAAATCGGCGATGTTAGCATTCCGGTGCAGATCAAACTGCTGCAGGTTTTGCAGGAGCGCACTTTTTCGCCGGTGGGCAGCCACGACAAGCTCCGGTTCAAGGGGCGGGTGATTGCCGCCACCAACAAATCGATCGACGCCTTGCGGCGCGAGGGCACGTTCCGCGACGACTTTTATTACCGGCTCTGCTCCGACCTCATCACCATGCCGCCGTTGCGGCAGCGCATCCGCGAAACGCCGCGCGCATTGGATCAACTGGCCGGCCATCTGGCCCAGCGGATTTGCGGAGAGGGTGAAATTCTTCCCATTCTCGGCAAGCTAAACCAGGATGTCGGCAAAAACTATGCTTGGCCGGGCAATGTCCGTGAGTTGGAGCAGGCCATCCGGCGCATTCTTTTGACCGGCGCCTATGCGGGCGATTCGGCCACTGAGCCAACAGAGGAAATCGCGCTGAGCCAGGCCGTTGAAGCGGGAAACCTGACGGCCAAGGAACTGGTGGAGCACTATTGCCGCGATCTCTATACCCTCTACGGCAACTATGGCGAAGTGGCGCGGCGCACGGGCCTCGACTGGCGCACCGTAAAGAAAAACGTTACGAGTGCGTGACCCGCATTGCGGTTTTGCCTAGGATTCGCGACTGGAGGTTTTAATGGATAAGCCAGAGTTGGGTTTCGGGGCGGGTGAAGACAGCGATCTGATGAAAACAAGAGGGGAGTCGTCCTCGCTTGAACTCGGAAACGTAAAACGCGTGTTGTCCGTTAAAAAGGGCAATCCTGCGGCGCACTACACCGGCATCGCTCCGCTGGGCAAAGGATCGTTCGGCGAGGTGCATAGCGCCACCGACACCCTGTTGGGGCGCGAGGTGGCCATCAAATCCCTCAAGGCGCATTTCCGCGAAGAGCAGGAAGTGGTCGACCGTTTTCTGAAAGAGGCGCGCGGTACCTCCCAGCTGGAGCACCCCAACATTATGCCGGTGCACGAGATGGGCGTGACCGACGATTTCGGCATCTATTTTACGATGAAAAAGATCGAAGGGGAAGACCTGAAGGAAATCCTCGACCATCTGGAGTCCGGCACCTCGCTCTATCTGAAAAAATATCCGCTCAACGTCCTGCTCGAAATCTTTCTGGCCGTGTGCAACGGCGTGGCTTTTGCGCACAGCCGCGGCGTGATTCACCGCGACCTCAAGCCGGCCAACATCATGATCGGCGAATATGGTGAAGTGCTTATTCTCGACTGGGGGTTGGTAAAGCATCTTGGGGCGGAGGATGAGGAATTCACCAAGGTAAAGCTCCAGATGGACGAATTCGACGACGGCTCGCAAACACTGGACGGTGCAGTTTCGGGAACGCCGAACTACATGGCGCCGGAGCAGGCGGAGGGGCGGATCAAGGATATTGATTTCCAAAGCGATGTCTACAGCCTCGGCGCCATTCTTTATCACATGCTTACCTACCTGCCGCCGTTTGAGAAAACCCCGCTGCGCAATCTGCTCGAAAATGTGAAAGCCGGAAAATTCCAGCCGCCACGCAAACGCAGACCTGAGTTGAATATACCGCGCGAGCTCAATGCCGTTTGCACCAAAGCCATGTCACTCTTCCCGATCAACCGCTACCGGTCGGTTGAACGATTTGCTCAGGACATCCGGAACTATATGGGCAATATTGAAGTCAGTGCATATAAGGCACCCCGCTTGATCCGTTTTTGGAAGGCGTGCAAACGAAACCCCATCAAGGCCAGCGTGGTTTTGGCGGCCTCGATTGCCATGGTTTTTGCATTTGGCTTCCAACGTGCCATGCTGCACGGAAGCTATAAGGCCAATCTGGCCCATGCGCAAGAGTTCCTATCCGGGGCGTTGGCTAAAGTGGACGATGCCAAGGCCAAGTATGACGAACTGGAGCACATCTGCCTAAACGCCCGAAGCCAAGGCGCATCGCCGGAAGAAGCCGAAATTCAAACTGCGTTCAACAGGCTGGTTGATGAGATTAATGAAGGGTTTAATTTGGCACAAAACTACTTCCAAAACGTACCGGAACAATTCAGGCTCAAACGACCGGTTCTAGGGGGGCTCGGCGACATCTTGCGCACGCGGAACGACTTTGCCCTTTACCGCAAAGAATACGACGAAGCGGGCAACCGTTTAAATGAAGTGGAGGTGCGCCTTGAACGATGGGGAGGCAGACTTCCCCCGGACATTGAAGCGTATTTGGCGGAAGCTAAGCTCCAGGTCCAAGGGGACGGAGTTTTAGAAATACTCGAAGCGCCCGGCGTGACCGAAGTGATGGTTTTTTCGGTGGATGAACATGATCCGCGGTTTACCCAAGGCGATATGCTTGACCGCAGCAAAACCTTCCCGTTCGCAATCGACCCCATCAAGAAGGGTTCATACATCATGGAGGTGGTGCTGGAGGATGGAAGTAAAATTCCATACCCAGTCTTTATTGAGCACGGTGAGCACGAAGCGCTGACGCTTGACATACCTTCTCCGATTCCGCCGGGCATGGCCTACATCCCTGCCGGTCCGTTCTTCTTCGGTGGCAAAGAATCGCGGTTTTACCGCCAGCACCGCTACGAGCTCGACGGATTCTTTATCAAGCAGACCGAAGTGACCTTTGCCGAATACATCGCGTTTTGGAAAGCGCTCGACAGCAAACAAAAAGAACAATTCAGCAGCCGTATCCGGTATGACGAAAACGTCCGGCAGTTTTATGATGCATGGGATTCTGACGGGAACCTATACGCCGACAGCCCGCATAAGCCCAACCTGCCCGTGGTCGGAATTACGCGTGAAGCGGCCGAAGCCTATTGCGCCTGGCTGGGCGCACAAAGCGGTTCCAGCATCCGCCTGCCAACCGCCGAGGAGTGGGAAAAAGCCGCGCGCGGCGTAGATGGCCGGCGCTATGTTTGGGGCAACGGCATGAATGTGAAGCTGACCATGACTAAAAAGAACACAGACGCAAAAGCTAAGTATCCGTTTACTGCCCCGCCCGGCAGTTTTAAATTCAGCGACAAATCGGTCTACAACGTCTTCGACATGGCTGGCAACGTACGCGAAATGACCTCGTCGCCACTGCCCGACTACGACGGTGGCAGCATCCAAGAAAACATGCTTTACCAGCTCAAGGGCGGGAGCGCCTTTACCACGGAAACCTTCCTTCCGTGCTGCTATGCCTCCGACACCCCCGTGGTTCCAAGCGACGTCGGCTTCCGCTATGTGATGGACCTCCCTGAATGACCCGGACTTTCGCTCACTCAACACACGCCACGAAAGCACTTCAACTCGTCGAGTCGCTCCAAAGCCGGTTTGTCAAGTCACTGGAAGAACTGGGAGGCGAAGCGTTTAACTCTTCGGAGTGGCTGCGCAACGAAGGCCGGCACGGCGGCGGGTGGCGCTTCGGGGCTGAAGACACCGCACTGCTCGGCCGAGCATCCGTCAATGTCTCGCAGGTGCACTACGACGATGATCCGGAGCGCAAGCTCGGTTCCGCCACCGCCATTTCAACGATTGTGCATCCGTCGCACCCTCTGGCGCCGTCGGTGCATATCCACATCAGCTGGACCGAGATGAAAGGCGGCGCCGGCTACTGGCGGATCATGGCGGACCTCAACCCAGCGTTGCCTAACCCGTTGCACACCGAACGCTTCATCGACGCATTGCGCGAGGCCGCGCCCGAGCGGTTCGGCGAAGCTACGGAACAGGGTGATCGCTACTTTTTCATTCCGGCCCTCAACCGCCATCGCGGCGCTGCTCTTTTTTATCTCGAAAACTACAGCACCGGCGATTTCGAGGCCGACCGCGCCTTTGCCCAAAGGGTGGGAGAAGCGGCCGTCGACACCTATGTCCAGCTACTGAAAAAAGCGTCGAAGGATGCTGCTCCAGCTTCGGAGGCTGAGCAAGCGGCGCAACTCGCCTATCACACGCTTTATTTTTTCCAGGTGCTCACGCTCGACCGCGGCACGACCACCGGCCTGCTGGTGCACGATCAAAACGATGTCGGCATTCTAGGCTCGTTGCCGCCTCGGATCGACAAAAACCTGCTCGCCTCCTGGCGCTCGCGCATGCCCGAACCGCAGGATCGTTTGCTGGATGCCTTGCTGGCCGCGCTTCCAAGCCAAGGCACGTGCGTCATCGACGGCGACACCAAGCAGAAACTCGCCGTCGCCGTCCGGGCGCACTACCAGAAGCATCCCGAAGCGTTGGAAATGCAAGCCTCCTCCGGCAATTCCACCCCGCCCACCATCGACAACCATCAGTAGAAGCAATTTCGGAGTGCGGTGGGCCGAAGGCCGGCGATAGCCGCTCGACACCGCTTTTAAATTGCTGTGCGGTATGGTTTGAAAGCGCCGTCGAGCCGGCGCACTCCATATCGTCGGGCGTCAAGCCACCCTGTTTTGAAAGCTCTGTCAAGCCAGAGCACTCCATAGCATCCATCCACACCGGTACCTCGGCGGCAATCGTATAGCGGTCGCAGTTGAGCATGAACTGCTCGACGACGTCGTGGCGCTTGAAATTGGTATTGGAGAACTGGAGCGCCTTGACCTGCAGACGGTGATAAGGGCCTTGAGGATAATGTCGGGATCGGTTTTTTTGCTGTTGCGGTGCAGGCTGGAAAACTTGCGCAGGCAGTCGTTGCATTTGTAGAGCTGCTTGACGCCGCTCTTGAGTTTGCGTGTGCCGGCTTTGACGACGTCGGTGGAGTTGCAGTATTTGCAGCTGCATTGGAGTGCGGTGGGTGGTCTTGCGCAGGCTCAGACTCGCTTTGCGTGACTGCGGTTTTAGCGGCGTGTTGCTTTGCGGGTGTATTTGAAAGCGCAGTCAAGCCTGCGCATTCCGCAAGATCATGCAACTTTCCACCCATTGGAACTTGGAATTTTTGAAGGGGCGGCTATTTTCGGCAGCATTAACCGAATGGAGATGGTGCGATGCTGAATGAAGAAGTTTTTGCAGGGATCACTTGGGGCCAGGCGCTGATCGTGACTGGATGGGTGCTCGGTGCAGTTGTTCTGGGCAAAGTGGTTCAAATCATCCTGACCAATATGGGCAAGTCAAAGCGCTTCGAGGGCAAGGAAATTATACAGGCGGCCTTCAAGGCGTTTGCCCGTCCGGTGCCGTTCCTCTTTTTCACGCTCGGCCTTTTCCCCGGCCTTGGAACCCTGCAGGTGGGTGAAGGCATTGCACGGATTCTAGCCGATTGCTTATCCGTGCTGTTGACGGTGGCCGTGACCTTCTTTATCTATTCCATGGTTGATGTGCTCGATTTTGCGATCTCGCATTACACGAAAAAGACCCGCACCAAAATGGACGACATGATGGCGCCGATGGTGCGCAAGAGCTTGCGAGTGGTCATCATTGTTCTGGCGCTGGTGCAAGTGGCACAGATTTTAAGCGACAAGCCGATCACTTCGATTCTGGCCGGCCTCGGCGTCGGCGGATTGGCCGTTGCGTTGGCCGCACAGGAAACGATTAAGAACTTTTTCGGATCGCTGGTCATTTTTGCCGACAAGCCGTTCGAACTGGGCGAACGCATCGTAGTGGGCGGCCACGACGGAGCGGTGGAGGAAGTCGGTTTCCGTTCAACCCGCATCCGTACGCTTGACGGCCATTTGGTTACGGTACCCAACGGCGAGCTGGCCAATCTGATGATCCAGAACATCGGCAAGCGCGCCTATATCAAGCGCGTGATGAACGTGACCATCACCTACGATACACCCCCTGAAAAAGTGCAGCAAGCCCTCGATATCCTCAAGGAACTGCTTGATAACCACGAGGGCATGAACGCGGACTTTCCGCCGCGCGTCTTCTTCAACAACTTCAACGACTGCTCGCTGAACATTTTGGCGATCTACTGGTATCACCCGCCGGAATACTGGGACTATCTCGCCTTCTCTGAAAAGCTGAACCTCGAATTGCTCAAGCGCTACAACGAAGCCGGCATTGAATTCGCCTTCCCGACCCAGACGTTGCATGTCAACGGCTTGGATGCCGAGTAAAGGAAGGATCGCTTCGGAGGTTGTGGCACCGGATTCCGATCCGGTGTCTTCGCGCGAGAAACGCCGGAATGGAATCCGGCGCCGCGGTTATTGCTAACCCTCGCTGGCGCTGAGGTTGGGCGCCAGCATTTCGGTTCGCCCTACCTGCTTCAGTTCGATCATGTCAGAGAGGATGTAAAGGGTTTCATTCAGGATGATGTCCTTGCTCTTTTTCTCTCCGTCTTCATCTTCGAGAAACGCACCGCTCTGAATGTCGTCGATTTCTTTTTCCGCCTCGGCTTCCGCGAGGCGGTTGCTCAGGGAAAGGGAAACGGACTTGGTGTCGTAGCGCTCTTTCAAGCGGTCCCGTTTGGCGAGGTAGGCCTGAAACTCTTCATTGGCCTCAATGCGTTCGCTGGATTGCTCCGCGAGCACCGGAAGCAATTCAGAAAGTCCGCTTTGCGTGCGGTACATAGCGGGACGAATGGTGTCCCAGGGGAGAGCGTGTTCTAGCGAGTCTTCACCCAGATCCATGACGTCGAGATACGACGGAATGACAATGTCGGGAGAAACGCCCTTAAGCTGAGTCGAACCGCCGTTGATGCGGTAGAAGCCGGCCGTGGTCAGCTTGAGCGAGCCGCGTTTGTCGCCCAGCGGCATCAGGGTTTGCACCGTGCCTTTGCCGTGGGTCTGCTTGTCGCCAACGATGACGGCGCGTTTGTAGTCCTGCAGCGCCGCGGCGAGAATTTCGGAGGCCGAGGCGCTCAGTCGGTTGACCAACACGATCATCGGGCCGTCATAGCTCACTTCCGGATCGGCGTCGGGCAATACCTGGATACCTCGACGTTCTTTGACCTGCACCACCGGGCCGGAAGTGATGAACAAGCCGGCCGTTTCGATGGCCTCGACCAATGAACCGCCTCCATTGTTGCGCAGATCAAGCACGAGTCCTTCAATGCCTTCGAGCTGGAGCTCATCGATCAGTCGGCGAACATCGGTCGAAGCGCGCCGGGCATTCTTTTCGTTTTTGCTGGTGGCTTTAAAGTCGGCATAGAAGTCGGGCAGGGTGATAATGCCCAGCGTGCGGGTAGTGCCGTCTTCAAGCTCGACTTCCTTGACCTCGCTTTTGGCGGCTTGTTCTTCAAGTTTCACTTCGGCGCGAACGAGGTCGATTTTCTTGGTGCGTGAGCCGGTGCGGTCAGATGCCGGGATGACCGTCAACACCACAGTGGTGTCAATTTCACCGCGAATCAGGCGGACGGCTTTGTAGAGCGGCCAGTGCATGATGCTCACCGGTTCTTTGTCGCCTTGGGCAACGGCAACAATCTTGTCGCCGGCTTTGAGCCGCCCGTCTTTGTCGGCGGGCCCGCCCGGGATGACGCGCACAATTTTGGCAGAGCCTTCGTCGGGGCGGAGCATCGCGCCGATACCCACCAGCGAAAGCTTCATGTTGATGTCAAAATCCTCGACGCTGCTGGGCGACATATAGTCGCTGTGCGGATCATAAACCTGCGAGAACGAGGTGAGGTAGCGCTGCAGCAGCATTTCTTCATCGAACGACTCCATGGTCATCAGGAATTGCTTGTAGCGCTCCAAGATGAACTCTTCCGGTGAAAGGGCCGCCACCTCGGCCGCTTCATCATATTCGTCTGAAGCGCCGGCAACCTGATTGGTTGAATCGGCTTCTGCTTCGGCCACAAGATTCGAGGTTGTCGTTTCCGCCACCGCAACGAAATTACTTTGAACGGCTTCAATTTCAACAATCAGGTTTGTGCCGGTCAGCCCCATGGAATTGGTTTCGGTTCCGCTGTCTGCAAAAACCTGCGTGGAGACCAAGCGGCTGACGTATTCATTCTTGAGCCGCTTGCGCCACAGCTCGTCCCAAGCCGCTTCATCCTTGGGCCATGCGACATCCTTGCGGTCCCACAGAAAATCTTCATCCACAGAGGTATCGAACCCCTCTACCAAAATCTTTTCCGAGAAAGCCAACCGGTTCTTGATCCGTTCCATCAACGTGTCATAGACCTCGATGGCAAACGTGATTTCGCCCTTTTTCAGTTGTTTATCAAGAGTTTTTGAATCTTTTGAAAACTCGTCGATGTCGGATTGAAGGAAATAGCTCCGGGCGGGATCCAGCGAGCTGATGAAAAGGTTGAAGGCATTCGTGGAAATATGCTCATTCATCGAAAGTTGGTTGAGGTGGTAGAGGGGGAGGGAGTAGGCGACGGCGCGGCTGATTCGCTTAATGTTTAGATCGCTCTTCGGAACGGTTGCTTCGGGCTGAACCTGAACCGCCTTGATTTCCGGTGCGGCAGCGCGGACTTCTTGAGCAGCCACGGCATTCGTGCCAACCGGGGCTTCCGCAACGGCGATGCACTGAGCATCCTGTCTGTCGTCTTCGCGCGCCTTCGAACAGCATGCGACTAGCAGCAGCATGCTGCAACTGATCAAGGTTGAGTTGGTTGTTGCAATGATTTGCTTCAATTTCATGTAAGATTCCTTAGATGCACAAATAAAGACCCAAACAGACTATAGTGCGCTCAATCTCAAAACAAGCTGCTTTCCGCCTTAGATTCCGTCATTTTTAGGTTTAAACCCGTATTCCAATGCCTGTAGATTCTGGCGCTCGAAACCGATTTAACCAGGAGCTACTAATATGACAGCCAAATTGACTGAACGTTCAGAGTGGAAAGCGCTCGAATTGCACTATGCCGAAATGAAGGATGCCCACCTGCGCGATCTTTTTGCCGACGCCGGCCGCGCCGCGCAGTTTACGCTCAAAGCCGAAGACCTGCTGCTCGACTATTCAAAAAACCGCATCAGCGCCGAAACCATGGACAAACTGATTGCGCTGGCCGAGTCCGCCGATCTCAAAAAATGGATTGAAGCCATGTTCACCGGCGAAAAGATCAACGCCACCGAAGACCGCTCTGTACTGCATGTTGCGCTCCGCTCGCCCAAGGATGCCGTGATTGAGGTCGATGGCGAAAACGTGATTCCCGCCATTCACGCCGTACTTGACCAAATGGCCGCGTTTTCCAACAAGGTCCGCTCCGGCGAATGGAAGGGCTACACCGGCAAGCCGATCAAAAACATTGTCAACGTCGGCATCGGCGGTTCCGACCTCGGGCCCGTAATGGCCTACGAAGCGCTCAAGTGCTATTCCCAGCGAGGCCTCAACCTGATTTTTGTCTCCAACGTCGACGGTACGCACATTGCCGAAGCCCTGCAAGGATTGGACGCCGAAGAAACGCTCTTTATCGTCGCCTCGAAAACCTTCACGACGCAGGAAACCATGACCAACGCGCACAGCGCACGCACTTGGTGCTTGGAATCTCTCAAGGATGACGCCGCCATTGCCAAGCATTTCGTGGCGCTCTCCACCAATGGCGCCGCCGTATCCGAATTCGGCATCGACACCGCCAATATGTTCGCCTTCTGGGACTGGGTCGGCGGCCGCTATTCGCTGACTTCCGCGATCGGCCTGCCGGTGATGCTTGCCATCGGACCGGAAAACTTCACCGAACTGCTCGACGGCTACCACAAGATGGACACGCACTTCCGCACCGCGCCTCTGGCCGAAAACATGCCGGTCATCCTCGCGATGCTGGGGATCTGGTACAACAACTTTTTCGGTGCCGAGAGCCAGGCGATCCTGCCGTACGACCAATATCTTTCGCGCTTCGCCGCCTATTTCCAACAGGGCGACATGGAGAGCAACGGCAAAAGCACCACCCGTTCCGGCGAAAAGGTGGAATGGCAAACCGGCCCGGTCATCTGGGGCGAGCCCGGCACCAACGGCCAGCACGCCTTCTACCAGCTGATCCATCAAGGCACCAAGCTCATCCCATGCGACTTCCTCGCGTTCTGCAAATCGCAGAACCCGATCAGCGACCACCACGTCAAGCTGATGGCCAACTTTTTTGCGCAGACCGAAGCGCTGGCGTTCGGCAAGACTGCCGAGTCGCTCAAGGCCGAAGGCGTACCCGCCGAGCTGATTCCGCACAAGACGTTCGAAGGCAACCGCCCGACCAACAGCATCATGGCCGAAAGGCTGACGCCGTCCGTGCTCGGCCAGCTGGTGGCGCTCTACGAACACAAAATCTTTGTGCAGGGCATCGTGTGGGATATCTATTCCTTCGACCAATGGGGCGTCCAGCTCGGCAAAGTTCTCGCGGCGGAAATCCTCCCCGAGCTCGAAGTCGACACCGAACTGGCGCACGACTCCTCCACCAACGCGCTCATCGAATACTTCCGCGCGAACAAATAAGCAGGATTTCCAATCCTTGGAAAGCGGGGCTTCGGCTCCGCTTTTTTTATGGATTGAGCGGGGGGAGAAGTTTTTGCTCGCGCGCTGTTTTTTTCAGTTGCCTGAAATAATTCCTTCGGGCCTGGGTCATGCTTTTTAGAAATGCGGTTTGCTGGGCCGGGGCGTTGCTCCAAATAGATTGATAAAAAAGTTCCAATGATTGGAGGGCGATGGTGTCGCCATTCCGTTGGAGGAAGGTATCGAGACGGAAGCCTTCCTCCAGTTGGTCGCCCCATTGCAGCAACGCATTCAGCAGTGCTTTGGGCGAATCTTTTCGCGCCATGCGGCGCACATGCTGAAAGGCCATCCATTCGCTGGATTGCAGTGCTGCACGTTTCCGCCGGATCATGGGCCTCAGTCCCGCTGCCAATAGCAGGAGCAATACGATGGCGCCGGCTGTCATCGTGAGAGTCCGGCTGCCTGACTTCTCATCCGCTAGAGCTGAAACGCCCTGAACAGTGAAGGTGCGTCCCTGCAGCGTTTCTGTTTTTAATTGGCCGGATTTTAGATCGAACCACTGCACAGATATGTCGGGAATAATATAGGTGCCTGCCGCTTCGAACACGATGGTGACGGAATCTTCGCGCACCCCGCGAAGTTGTCCGCGATTCATTCGATCCTCTATCGACGGCTGCTTGCGATAGATGCCCAGTCCTTCTGTTTCTTCCACTTCCAAGGGTTGGAAAAGCATGCCCGGAAGATCATCGGCTTCTATGCGAATTTTCCGTTCCACTGCATCGCCAACCGATACCTCGGTCGATTCCAACGACCATTGCTGGGTGGCCTTTAGGTCCGTAGTGCTGACCAGCGTTCCGCTCCCAGCGCCTTCGGGAAGCTGCGCCTTGAATGAGAGGGATGGAACTGGTTTGTTGATTGACTCTGTGGTGGTGCTGGCACCTGCCGCGCGGGGTTCGACTTGGATTGAAAATTCGGGGATCCGGATTTTGCCATTGCGCTGCGGGTAGATGAAAATTTCTTTGCGCTGCCCGGAGCAACGTTGTCCGTCCACGGTTTCGCTAATCGTCACTCCGCCGGGGTTGCGGTCTAAGATCAGCGCACCGTTAATGTCATCGAGGTTAATCTTTGAAATCCCGATCCAGCCGTCCGAGGCCAATGCGTCGATCTTAATGCGCACCCGCTGGCCCACCCAGATCGGCTTGTCTTGATCAGCGATCTGCGCCTTTACGTAAATCTCAGCGAACAAACTGTGCGAACCACAGAACAGGAGCAGCAGTAAAATGGAGAGCCGTTGTTTCATTCCTGCGGGCCCTTCTGCTGCATGGCGGATTGATAGGAAAATTTAGAACGGAGAAAGTCGGCTGGGCGCGTTTGAACCTGCCGCAGCCAGACGGCATGCATTTGGGCGGAAGAGGCCTTTTGTGCGATTTCGGTAGATTCTTCAGCAGAGGCGGGCGGTTTTTTGTTTGAAAAGATGAAGTCATCCGCTCCGAGCTCGGTCGCTTCTCCTCCGGTTTGCTCCAGCCGTTTCGCCGAAAAGCGGGCGATCTGCAGGTTTTCTTCGGCCTCAGTCCAGCCCGGTTGAAGTTCCAATGCCTGGACATACCGCTCCGCCGCATCGGCATATTTTCCCTGCATGGCCAGCGCGTTGCCCTGGTTGTACAACCCCTCCGCCGAACCGGTCCCGGCAAACCGCCCGGTCGCATCCTTGAATTTGGCCGCGCGGAACAGCGAGGTTCCCTGCCGGTTGGAGGATTGGAACCATTTGGCGGCCTCCTCGAAGCGTCCCTGATTGTATAGCCGCTGTCCGTACTGATCCGGCGTCATCACCAGTAAGGCGGGAGGGCGGCCATTCAGCGAAAGGAGTCCGCCAGTCAGCACCGCAACGGCCAGCAACAGCCAAATGAGTATGAAGCGTTTCATTCGACCACCCATCCTTTGCGGAACGGCAGCAGCGTGGCGAGGACCAGCAATGGAATCAGATAATATCCGGCATCGCTCCAGCGGTCGCCCTGTTCCGATGACAGTATGCTTTTCATATCCCGGCTGGTCTGTCGCGAGATACGTTCAGCATCGGCCTCATCCACGGTGAGCGGTGTGATTTTGGCATCCAGCAAACGGGCGGCTTTCGTAAGCTCCGTTGGAACCGAAGCGGCCATGGGCAGAAACTGGATTGGATACGGGTAGTTGTTTGGAAGCTCTGATTCGTCGACTCCGTCCAAGATGGCCAGCACGGATCCGGATTGTCCCGCTTTGACAAACATACGATCCGCCAAGGCCAGTGCTTCGGAGAGTGCATGTCCTTCTTTCGGCATCGACTCCGGTTCGAGGTCCTCGATCATTTGCATCAGAATGCGCCCGTCGGTGGTCAAAGGCATCACCAGATGGGCCGAACCGCTATATACAATTAGTCCGGTCGGCGCACCAGCGCGTAGTTCGAGCAGGTCGCTCAGCTTTTGTTTCGCACGCTCCAACCGGTTGGGCGGGACATCGTTCGCCAGCATGGTTCCGGAGAACTCCATCAGTACGTAGAGCCCCGACTCATCCTGAGCAAACGGGTTAGGCTGCTTCCGCCAGGTTGGACCGGAAAGGGCAAGTGCCGCGGCCACCCAGAACAAGACGAGCAGGTGCAGCGGACGGAACCGGCTTTGCTGTTCAGGTTCTTTAATGAGGTGCGTCAGCAAATGCGGTGCAATCAAAAGCTGTGCTTGCGACTGGCCCCGCTGACGGCGCAGTAGTCCGGCTCCAAGAAGAACCGTCGGAATCAAGGCCAGCAACCAGAGCGGACGCAGGAAATGGAAACTATCCATCATGCCGGCCCCTCCCTGCGTGCAACCTGAATGGTGTAGGAGGCCAGACTGATCAGCAGGAGCGCACCTGCCGGCCAGACAAACAGCTCTTTTCGAGGGCGATGACTGATCGTGTTGACTTCGCGTTCTTCGAGCTGATCAATGGCCTCATAAATGCCGACCAGTTCGGTTCGGTCATTGGCGGAGTAAAACTGTCCGCCGGTTTTGTCGGCGACCTCTTGCATCGCATCGACATCCAGCTTTTCCTCGCCGACCGCTTCGGGATCGCCGACCGCAACTACATGAATGGTGATGTCGTGATCGGCGGCAATGGTGGCCGCTTCGGTGGGCGGGATGCGGCTCCCGGTGTCGTTGCCATCAGTCAGGGCAATCATGACGCGTTGCGCGGCATCGCTCTTTTCAAACAGGGAGATCCCGAGGCCGATGGAATCGCCGAACGCGGTTTTAGGGCCGGCCATGCGCGGTTGCAATTCGTCGAGCAGCAGGCGGGCGGTTTGAGCATCGCGGGTGAAAGGCACCTGAACAAACGCCGCATTGCCGAACACCACCAGCCCGACCCGGTCGCCTTCGCGCCGCGTCAGAAAATCGTCGAGCACCTCTTTCACCGCCGTCAGGCGATCGGCCTTTTGGCCCGAACGATCTGTAAAATCCTCGGCTTCCATCGAGCCGGAGAGATCGACGAGCAAAAGGATGTCGCGGACCGAGACGCTTTTATAGACCGGAGGCTCCAGCATTTGGGGGCGCGCAAGCGCCACGACGGCCAGCAGGAAACAAAGCCCGTCAACGGCCCAGCGCAAGTGTGAACGCCGTGCCACGGCTGCGCCGGCCTGCGGTGTCGTTCCGGAAAAGGAGGCGAGCCGATTAAACCATGGTACGCGCACCGCCGCGCGCTGCGTTCGGTGCGAGGGCAGCAGCCGTACGGCCACAGGAAGCAGCAGAATAAGCAGAAGCCATGGGTAGGCAAAGCTCAGCATGAGTCCGGCCTCCGGTGATGCTGAATCCATAGAGCGGCCTGAGCTGAAAGTGCCGCCAATTCGGCGTCGGCTTTAAAACTGGAACGCGGGCAGCAGTCGTTTAAAAAATTAATCCACTCATCACCATGCAAAGGAGCCACCGTCTCGCGCGGCCACCCCGCCAGGGCCACCCGTTTGAGCAACACCATGATCTCGCCCGGGGTGGAGGCTTCACTCAACAGTCTCAGCGCCTCCCGCCGGTAAGCGGCGCTGTGCCAACGCAGAGCAGTCAGGATTACAACACCCAGCACCCCGGCCAAAACCAGCACCAAAAATGCGGTCAATGCCGGAGCCAACGGCCAGGCGCCTACCGCATCGGGTTCGACGATGTCGTTCAGGTCTAGAATGGATAAGACGCGATTCGTCATAACTCATCCTGAGAGATTAATTTTAACAGAATAATTATGGACAGAATGATGCCCTGCGACAGGTGCTTTTTAATTATTCTGCCCATAATCATTCTGTCAAATGCTCCCCGTAGCAGGAACATATCCAAGGAGTTTGCGGACTTGATCGGCCACATCGCCCTGCGTGCTGATCGGCAGCAACGGGGCGGAGAGTTTTCTCAGCGTGCGGGTCAGCTCTTCTGATTCCTGTTTGTAGTCGGCCGCAATTTTATCGCGGAAGCGGGCATCGTTGAAGTCGGCTGAAATCTGAAGCTGTCCATCGGTCAGCGACAGGGCTCCGGCAGGGCGGGGGGCGGAGCGGGAAGGATCGAAGAGATGCAGCCCGAGCAGGTCGTTGTGCTCGGCCATCCGTGTGGTCAGTTCCAAGGTTTGATCATCCGCGCCGTCAAAATCGCTAATGATCACAATCAGTGTATCGTGCGACACCACTCTGGAGGCCTTCTCAAGCGCCGCGTTTAGGCGTGAGGGATCTCCAGAAGGCGCATCGGACGACAGCTGGCAATTCATCCGGACGACATGATTCAGCAGTTCCATCGCCGTGGTTTCGCTGCGGCGTGGTTGGACATACTCGATCTCGCGATCATTAAAGATAAGGCCGCCGATGCGGTCGCCCATCGAAAGAACGCGCCAGGTTGCGAGGGCGGCCAGCTCAGCGGCAGAGACCGATTTCATTTTGTCGACCGAGCCGAAAAACATGTGAATGCGCTGATCCACAATCAGTAGCACCGGGCGGTCGCGTTCTTCGGAATAAACCCGTACATGGGGCGAGCGGGTGCGGGCGGTGACTTTCCAATCCATGGAACGAATGTCGTCGCCCGGTTGGTAGCTCCGGATCTCTTCAAAATTGAGTCCACGTCCGCGCAACCGCGAACCGTGTTTTCCGGTGAGCAGGCTGTGAACCGGTTGGTGAGGCAGAAAGGAAAAGCCGTTGGCTTGCGGGCGCAACAGAACAAGCTGCTCCAACGAAACATAGACCCGCGGGTCGGTCGGGTCAGCTTTCCGCTTTTTTGCAGCGCCGGCCGCGGCCTTGCGAATTTGAAACGGATCGCGCATGCCGCTATTCCACGGCTACATTGTTCAGCAGGGCCGAGATGACCTCGTCGGGGCCAACCCCTTCGGCCCGGGCTTCATAGCTGAGCATCAACCGATGGCGCAGGCAGTCGTGGGCAACGCCGCGGATGTCGTCGGGGGTGACGGTCGAGCGGCCGTTCAGCCAGGCGTGGGCGCGCGAGACCTTGTCGAGCGCCAGCGAACCGCGCGGGCTGGCGCCTACGAGGATCCAGCGGCCGAGCTCTTCGCTGTATTCAGCGGGGCGCCGTGACGCGGCAATGATGGCGACGATATAGCGCTCCATGCTGTCCGGGGTTTCAATCTGTGCGATCTCTTTGCGGGCATCAAAAACCACCTGCTGGGCGAGCGGTTCGGATGCAATAGCCGGAGCCGTGGCTTCTCCGCGCACGAGCCGGATGATTTGCTGTTCTGTTTCGTCGTCCGGATAGTTGACCTGAATGTGCATTAGGAAGCGGTCCATCTGCGCTTCGGGCAAGGGGTAGGTTCCTTCCTGCTCCACCGGGTTCTGGGTGGCCAGCACCATGAACAGTTCCGGGAGCTTGTGGGTGGTTCCGTTTACGGTGACCTGCCGCTCTTCCATCGCTTCGAGCAGCGCCGCCTGCACCTTGGCGGGGGCGCGGTTGATTTCATCGGCCAGCACCAGGTTGCTGATGATCGGGCCGGGCTGGAACTCAAACCGTTCAGTCGCCTGTTCGCCCAGATAGATTTCAGAGCCGGTGATGTCGGACGGCAGCAGGTCGGGGGTGAACTGAATGCGGGAAAGTTCGGCATGAAGGTTGTCGGCCAAACTCCGGACCGCGCGGGTTTTGGCCAGTCCGGGCAGTCCTTCGAGCAGGGCGTTGCCGTTGCAGAGCAGTGTCAGCAGCAACCGCTCAACCACGTGGCTCTGGCCAAGGATGGATTGCTCCATTTCGGAGCGAAGGGTATTCAGAGATTCCAGCGCATTCGCCATGATGTACTCCTGCTTTTTCCGTTAGTCTTTATCGATGCCCTGCATAACTTCCAGCAACGGTTCGGTGCGTGAACCGGAAGGGGGCTTGGCGCCAACAATCGCGGAGAGGGTCGGGGCAATGGCCACCGGTTCAATGGCGCGGTAGATGCGCTGCGGCTCTAGGTCGCCTCCGGCAAAGACCACCGGAACAAAGGTGTCGTAGCGCCAAGGCGAGCCATGGGTGCAGGTTACCTGCAAACCGTCAAAGTCGTTGATGAAGCAGTGCGGTTCGTGCACCACAAAAACATCGCCGGAACGCGCAGGGTTGTAGTTGCGCAGCACCGATTCAATCAGAGGCGTGTCCGGGAAGTCGCCTACACGAAGCGCCGTACTGGAAACGGCCAGCGCAACGCCATCGAACTTCATCAGTTCTTCCGCGATGGCATGCTCGACCTTCGCCTGGTTAAGCTGGTTTGCCTGAATGACCTCGTAGTTGAGGTAGACGTAGGGATGATGATAGGCTTCGATTAATTCCTTCCCAATACCAAACCGTTTTTTGAGTTCGATGATGGCGGGTTCTTTTTCCCATTTTTCGGGCGTCACATATTTTGCATTGATGCCGAATGAATTCAGATAGCCGGGCGCTTCGGGGGTGCCATGATCGGCAGACAGCACGATGAGCGTGTTTTCCAATCCGACGTGTTCATCCACATAGGCAAACAGATCGGCCAGCGTGCGGTCCAAGCGCAGCATGTTGTCTTCGGTTTCCAAACTGGAGGGGCCGAATAGGTGGCCGATATAGTCGGTGGAGGAAAAGCTGATGGAGAGATAGTCCGTCACTTCGTTTTGTCCGAGCTGCTCGGCGGCGATCAGGGATTTTGCAAAGTCGAGCGTGAGGTCGTCGCCGGCCGGGCTGAGGGTCAGCAGCGTCGTGAAATATTTGCCGTCCGCTGTTCCGTAGGCATGAGGGAAGATTCTTCCATACCCTGGAAAGTCGGTTTCCCATTCCGCGTCGTCAGCATCGCCAAAGAGATAGGCGGACGGCTCAAGCATCAGCTCCCACGATTTGCCGGAGTAGGCCTGGGCCAGCTTTTTGCCGTTCCACTCGTTCACCCATTCTGGATAGGCGTCGTAGTAATAGGAGCTGGTAACAAACTCGCCGGATTGTTTTGAAAACCAGAAAGCCTTACCGGCATGGCCAGCCATCGAAACAGCACCGCGGTCTTTAACCGATACGCCGAAGATTTTGGATTTGCCGGCCGTGTTGATGGCGAGTTCATCGCCGAAGGTGGAGACGATCATGGCGGTTGGCGACCGTCCGTCCGTGGAGGCGCTTTTCTGGGTGGGATCGATCTCCGAGGCTTTGTCGACCGATGCTCCCTCGGTCAGCAGATGATAGTCAGGGTCTTCAATGTTGTAGGTCAGCTTGCCGGTTTGTCGGTCGAACCAGATGTTGCCAATCATGCCGTGAGCGGATGGATCCGCACCGGTGGCTAGGCAGGCATGCCCAACGATCGTCTCGGTGTTGGCATGCGTGAAGTTGGCATCGGCATACCAGATGCCTTCCTCCATTAGATAGCGGAAGCCGCCGTCGCCCATGTGCTGCATAAAGCGCTCCGGCAGATCGCCGCGCAACTGATCGACGGTGACTTGTAGGATGAGTTTAGGGCGCGGAGCCTTTTTGCTGCCCGAAAGCGGCAATGCTTTGGGGTGCGTGCAACCACTCAGGCTAGCGATAATTGAAAGGAAGATGACCATCCGTAGTTTCATAATAAACATCCTTTTTCTGCATCTCAGATAGTATAAAAACGCTTGAAACCCATTGCGGCCCCAAGCGTTTTCAGAGCCAAAACAGCCTGCTGGTGAGGCCGAACTTTGGTGGTTAATTACTGGGGATTTCGATCAAGCCTTTCTCTTTTATCTGTTCGAGAATTTTCAACGCTTTCAGCGACTGATAATTGATGCCGCTTGCATTCATGTTCTGGCCTTCCTGGAAGGGGTAGCCTGCCAGTGAACCGAGGAATTCTTGGATTTCCTGCTGGATCGGAACAAACAACCACATGTTATCGACAAACCACCGGAGATAGAATTCCGACTCATGCCAAGCCTTTTCATACGGGTCAGCCCGCAGGTTGATGATGGTAGGCCAGTTGGGAGTGATCCGCTGACCGAACGCAATGTTGCCTTCGATGGTAGCGAAGTGAACCTTCCAGTCGTTCCAGCGTACGGCATTGAGTTCGCCGCCCTGTCCGAAGTAGATAATCTGCTCGCGCGGGCCTTTGTCCACTTCACCTTTAAAGCGGGGCATAAAGTTATACCCGTCCAGGTGCACCCGCCAGTTCTTTCCATTGGCCTGGTGTCCCTTTTTCAATTTTTCTGTGATATCCGGTTCGCCGGCGGCGGCCAGCAAGGTCGGCATCCAGTCTTCCTGACTGATGATGTCGTTATTAAGCGATCCCGGCTTGATGGTTCCCGGCCAGCGCACCACCAGCGGCACGCGGAAGCCGCCTTCCCATGTGGTTCCTTTTTCGCCATAAAACGGGGTAATGCCTCCGTCCGGCCAGGTCACGGTTTCTGCGCCGTTATCGGTGGAGTAGATCACGATTGTATTATCAGCAATGCCCAGTTCATCGAGTTTGTCCAGCAGCAGCCCAACATGCCCGTCGTGCTCCACCATGCCATCCGGATAGATGCCGATTCCTGTTACTCCACGCGACTCTTTTTTCAAACGAGTGTGAACGTGCATGCGGGTATGCGCCACCCAGGTAAAGAAGGGCTTGTCCGCCTTGGCTGAGCGTTCGATGAAATCCAGCGCGTGTTGGGTGAAATCATCATCTGCGGTTTCCATCCGCTTGCGGGTCATCGGTCCGGTGTCTTCAATCTTTCCATCTGATGTAGATTTAATCACACCGCGCGGTCCGAATTTTTTATGGAACTCCGGATCCTGCGGATAGTGATAGGTCTCCGGCTCTTCTTCGGCATTCAGGTGATAGAGGTTGCCGTAAAACTCATCAAACCCATGGTTCGTCGGTAGGTGCTCATCCTGGTCGCCAAGATGGTTCTTGCCGAACTGGGCGGTGGCGTAGCCATGATTCTTCAGCAGGTCGGCAATCGTCGGGGCCCAGTCAGGAATGCCGTGATCGGAGCCCGGCATTCCAATGGTCAACAAGCCGGTGCGGAAAGGGTGCATGCCGGTAACAAGAGAAGAGCGGCCGGCCGTGCAGCTTTGCTGTGCATAGGCATCGGTGAACATGGCGCCTTCATCTGCAAGGCGGTCGATGTTGGGCGTTTGATATCCCATGATCCCATGGTTGTAGGCGCTAATATTTGCAACACCGACGTCATCACCCCAGATAATGAGGATATTAGGCTTTTCTGCTGCATGGCTTTGAGCGGTTGCCAGACAGGCACCTGCAAGCACGGCAACTGACAGGGTTAATCGAATGTTTCTCATGACACTTCTCCTTATTGTTTAGTGAAATGTGAATGTATCTCTTATGAACAGAAAAAACGCATGGAGCGTTGGAGGCTCCAGGCGTTGTCTTCAACGATTGAACCTATTGTCCGCGATTCTCCTGAAGCTTCTGCAGCACCTGATCAAGATTGAAACTTCCCGGTTTTTGACGCGGCGGGAACTCCTGGTAGGTGGCAAGGTGCTGAGCAACATAATCAACGGCTGGGAGAATTAGGAATGCTCGGTCAAAGCGCCAATAATCGTAATTGGCCGCTTCATAATCCGCACGTTCAAAAGGATCGGTGCGCAGGCAAAAGAGTTTCGGCAGCCGCAGCGTAACCATCGGCTCCTGCCAGACATTTAAACCATGTGCCCGTTGCTCCATGAAGACCATTTTCCAACGATCATAGCGCAGGCCCGAGAGGTTTCCATCGTCGGTCCAGTAGAAGAATTCCTTGCGCGGACCTTCGGTCACTTCGCCCGAGAAGTAAGGCATCATATTATAGCCATCAATGTGCACTTTAAAGTTTCTGCCGTTAGCCTGATGACCTTTCAGCAGTTTTTCCTTCACGTCTGGCTCGCCGGCGGCGGCCAGCAGGGTCGGGAGCATGTCTTCGTGCGAGAACACATCGTTGTAAACCGTTCCGGGCTTGATCACGCCCGGCCACTTGATGAGGGTAGGGACACGGTATCCACCTTCCCAGTTGGAGTTTTTCTCGTTGCGGAACGGGGTGGAGCCGCCATCCGGCCAGGAAAAACATTCTGCTCCGTTGTCGCTGGAATACATAATGATGGTGTTGTCCGCAATGCCGAGTTCATCGAGCTTGTTGAGGATTTCCCCAATGTGATTGTCGTGCTCAATCATACCGTCGGCGTAGACGCCCAAACCGGTTACGTTCTGGGATTCCGGCTTGAGATGCGTATGAACATGCATCCGGCTGGCATTCCACCAGAGGAAAAACGGTTTGTCGGCCTTTTTAGAGCGGTCCATGAAATCGAGTGCACCGGCGGTGATTTCATCATCGATGGTTTCCATGCGCTTTATCGTCAGCGGACCGGTGTCTTCAATTTTGCCGTCAGAGGTGGATTTGATGACCCCGCGCGGACCGAATTTTTTCTTAAAGTCTGCTCCCTTGGGATAGTCGGGATGCTCCGGCTCCTGCTCGGCATTGAGGTGGTAGAGATTCCCCATGAATTCGTCGAAGCCGTGATTGGTCGGCAGCATTTCATCGAGGTCGCCCAGATGGTTTTTCCCGTATTGCGCGGTCATGTAGCCGTGGTTTTTGAGTAGTTCGGCAATGGTCGGGTCTTTTTCGGTGATGCCTTCTTTGGCTCCAGGAAGGCCGACTTTCAGCAAACCGGTGCGGAACGGGCTTTGACCCGTAATGAAAGCGGAGCGGCCGGCGGTGCAGCTTTGTCCGCCATACCAGTCGGTGAAGAGAGCCCCCTCGTCAGCAAGGCGGTCAATATTGGGCGTTTTGTAGCCCATCATGCCGCGGTTGTAGCAACTCGCATTATTCCATCCGATGTCATCGCCCCAGATGACAAGGATATTTGGTTTGTCGGCCGCCTGAGCCTGAAGTCCCGCCATGCAGATGCCCGTAAGCAGGACGGTTGATAGGGTGGTTCGTAGATGCTTCATTACGCAACTCCTTTTGGGGTGAATAGTTAAACGTGCTCAATACTCTAACCAATGGAACTGGGATGATACTATCTTGCCAGAGGGGGGGGGCAAGCAGAAAAGAAGACTTGAACTAGACACGTAATGCTCGCGCAACTTGTGAGTCGCACAGAGAAATTTGTGTTGCCAACTTGCAATATTTGGTTTCTCTTAGACCATCTTGAAAGTATAGAACTCAAAAAAGCAACGGGGAAACACATGAAGAATAGTTTGATGTTTGTGTTGATTGCGATGAGTGTCATTGTCGCAGTTTCGGCTCGGGGAGCAGGTTTGTGGTTGTATGAACAGGGCACCCCTGACCTAGGGACGGCATCAGCCGGCCGGGCGGCTCTTGGAGCGGATGCCTCGACTGCAGGCGGCAACCCCGCAGCCATGACCCGCCTTGAGCGCTCCCAAGCCGTCCTCGCCCTTCAAGGATTGTATATCGATGCCCGGTTCGATGTTGATTCTTCAACATATGGCGGAGGCGACGGCGGCAATGCCGGAGGCGTTGTGCCCGCCGGAAGCATGAGTTATGTGTATGCGGCAACGGACAGGCTCCGGATGGGCATTAGCGCCGGTTCCTTCTTTGGGCTGGGGCTCGATTATGGCGACAACTGGGCGGGGCGCTACTACGTTACTGAAGGAGAGATGCTGAGCGTAGGACTCAATCCCGGCGTAGGTTACCGGGTGACCGATTGGCTTTCGGCCGGTGCGGGTTTTACGGTGATGACGGCCACGCTCGACCAAAAGGTTGCCGTCAACAACAGTGCGGTGCCGGGACAGGCCAACATGGACGACGGACAGTTGAAGATTAAAGACGACGATGTAGCTTATGGCTACAACCTCGGCCTATTGATTGAGCCGACGGAAAGCACCCGGGTTGGCCTTACCTATCGTTCAAAAGTTGATTTAGAGTTCAAGGATACCGTTGACCTCAATAATATCGGACCAGTGCTGCAGGGTGTTTTAAATCTTTCCGGCCTTGCCAACAAGAAAACGGATATTGATATGACGCTGCCGCAGACGGTCATGTTTAGCGCGTACCACCAACTCACCCCAAAGTGGGCGGTGATGGGTAATATCGGCTGGCAGGAATGGAGCGAATTCGGCAAGCAGGATTTTACAATTTCAGACACCACAAGCACAAAGGTCACCAAGGATTTGGACTATGACGACACCTGGCACTTTGCGCTAGGCGCCCAATACCGGTTTGCTCCGGAGTGGTTGTGGTCGGTCGGCACTGCCTACGACACTTCGCCGGTTGACGGTGCAGACAATCGAACGCCGGATCTTCCATTGGACCGGCAGATTCGTGTCGGCACCGGCCTTCAGTACGATGTGAACGAGGACGTCACGGTTGGATGTGCCTATGAGTTGCTGGATGCGGGCAAGGGCAGAATCAAACAGGAAGGCGGCAACTTGAAAGGGGATTTAAAAGGAGAGTTCGACACCAACCTGATTCACTTTCTCGCCGTAAACGTGATCTGGAAGTTTTAGTTGTCCATCAGAACGGTTTTCTCATTTGGAAAGCAGAGCTTCGGCTCCGCTTTTTTTCATTTCTAAACTCGTGGCAGTGAATGTTCAAAGGGCTCCAAGCTAACCAAACTCTAACAAAGGTTGTGTTTCGTCGAAAAGATGCCTAAGCTGGAGTCCGTTTTTTCGAGGAACATCGTATGGCTGCAGCACTGGATGTATTAGAAAGCGGAACGACCTATGAACTAAAGGCCGTCATTGATATTGGATCAACGTCGATTCGCATGGTGGTGGCGCAGGTTTATGCGGATGGCAAATTCCAAACCTTGGACGCGTTGAACCAAAGCGTGGCCATCGGAAGCGATACGTTCACGCGCGGGCGCATTTCACGAAGCACCATCGAGGATTCGGTGAAGGTGCTGCGGAGTTTTGCTTTGGTGTTGAAAGAATACAACATTGATCTGCGAGAGGGCGTGCGCGCCGTGGCGACCAGCGCCGTGCGCGAAGCCCGCAACCGGGATGAATTCCTGGACCGGTCCTACATGGCCACCGGCATCAATGTTGAAGTGATTGAAGGCACGGAAATAAACCGCCTAACCTTTCTGGGCATCCGCCCGCTGCTGCAGGCGAAAACCGTATTGTGCACGGGACGGCTTCTGGTTGCCGAGGTGGGGGGCGGAAGCACAGAGCTGCTCGGCATCGATGAAGGCCGCGTTTCTTTTGCGCACGCCTACCGCATGGGTTCGTACCGCTTGCGCGAAGCGATGGACGCGCAGGAGGGGTCTGGAGCACGTCAGGCACAGGTGTTGCGGATGGAGATCGAAGCCGGTGTCCGCCAGTGTCGCGATGCCGTGGGCAGCACCTCGCTCAAAACATCGATGCTGCTAATGGGCAGCGAAGCCCGCTTGGCGGCGGGGCTTGCTCCCAATGAGTCGAAGCAATCGGAGCTGTCGTCACTCAAGCTGGCTGACTTGGTCAAGCTCGCCGGCAAAGTCCTTAAGATGGATATTGAACAGGTAGCGCGGAAATACCGCCTGACTTATGAAGAGGCGCAAACGCTGGGGCCGGCATTGGAAATCTATATCCGGATGGCGGAGGCCTTCGGCCTCAAAAGCGTTTATGTTTGCGGCATAACGCTGCGCGACGGTTTGCTCGCCGAGGCAGCCTCGCTCAATGCATGGACGGAAGATTTCGTGGAGCAGATCCTCTACTCGGTCCGAGAAATTGGGAAAAAATATAGTTTGGACCAAGCGCACGCCGATTGTGTAACCGGCAATGCGCTGGCGCTCTTCCGGGCGATGGAACCCGAGCATGGGCTGGGATACCGGTATGAAGTGCTGCTGATGGTGGCCGCGCAACTGCACGACGTCGGCATGTTCATCGGCAGCAGCAGCCACCACAAGCACGCTCAGTATATCATTGAAAACAGCGATATCTTCGGGCTCGGCAAAGAGGATATTCGGCTGACCGCATTGGTGGCGCGCTACCATCGAGGCGCCTTGCCCCGCAATACTCATCCCGGCTACGACGTGCTTACGCGCGAGAAGCGGCTGGTGGTCAACAAGCTGGCGTCCATTCTTCGGGCCGCCGATGCCCTCGACCGGTCGCACACCCAGAGCATTCGGGACGTCAAAGTATTGCTAAAGGAAGGGCAATTGGTTTTCGAAGCCGGACGCAACTGCGATTTTGCCGCCGAAAAACGGGCGTTGATTTCGAAGGGTAAAATGTTTGAACAAGTCTATGGCCGCACCGTTGTGCTGCGCGCCAAACGAAGGCAGGGATAGGGCATGGCTGCAAAAAACGAACCGAAATATTTCAATCGCGAGCTGAGCTGGCTGGAGTTCAATCAGCGCGTACTGGAGGAGGCGAAGGATGCGGATAACCCGATGCTCGAGCGTCTCAAGTTTCTGGCCATCACGGCATCCAATCTCGACGAGTTTTTCATGGTGCGGGTCGGCGGGTTGCATATGGCCCGCAAGGCCGGCCTCCGCAAGCGCGAACCATCGGGGCTGACGCCGCTCGCACAACTGCGCGAAGTCAGCAAGCGCGCCCGCAACATGATGACCGACCTGCACCGATGCTTTAACGAAGTGGTCTCTCCCGCGCTGGCCACGGGAGGGGTGCGCCATGCCTCCATTGACGCTCTGACCCATGAACAGGAAACGGCGCTGTTTGAAATTTTCAGCGAGGAGCTGTTTCCCGTAATCACCCCCATGGCGGTCGATCCCAAAAAGGGGATGCCGTTGCTGCAGAATCTGGCCATGTATTTGATGGTGCGCCTCCAGCCAAATAGCGCTAAAGACACAGAAGACCGCTTTGCCATCATGCCGCTCGCTCGGGCTGGAGCTCGGATTATTCAGCTTCCGGCCGAAGACGGCTACACCTATGTCCTTAACGAGGAGGCCGTAAAAAAATATGAGGCCAACTGGTTCCCCGGTTTCTCAATCAAGGAAAGCGCGGTGTTCCGGATCACCCGCAACGCCGATTTTGCCGTACAGGAAAATGAAGCGCCCGATTTGCTTTCGGGCATGGAAGATGTACTTGAAGAACGGAAAACGGGCGACTGCATCCGGCTCGAAGTCGAAGCCTCCATTTCCAAGGCGTTGCTCAAGATGCTCTGCAACAGCTTGCCGGCGGAAGCGGAGAATGTGTATCCGGTCGAAGGCGTGTTGAATCTGAAGGACTTCATGTCCATGGCTTTTCTGGAGGGCTTCGACGAATTGAAAACTGAAGCGTGGCCCCCGCAAGCCTCGCCGGACGTGGTGCCCAACGAGCCGATGTTCGGCCAAATTTCTGAGAAGGATCTGCTTTTCTACCACCCGTATGAAACATTTGATCCGGTCGTCCGCTTCATTGAAGAAGCCGCGGTCGATCCGGAAACCATGGCGATTAAGATGGTGCTTTACCGCACCAGCTCCGACAGCGCCATCATCGCCGCACTCAAGCGCGCGGCCGGAAACGGCATAAACGTGACGGTGCTGATGGAGCTTAAGGCCCGCTTCGACGAGGCTCGCAATATTGGCTGGGCGCGCGACTTGGAGCAGTGCGGCGCTCAGGTCATCTATGGAGTCAAGGGCTACAAAACGCATGCAAAGATTTGTCTGGTCGTGCGGCGCGAACCGGCCGGCGTTGTGCGCTATTGCCATTTCGGAACCGGGAACTACAACGAATCGACGGCCAAACTGTATGGCGACATCAGCTATATGACCGCTAACCCGGAACTTGGCGCCGACGCTTCGGCCTTTTTCAATGCGCTCTGCGGCTACGCACAGCCGCAGAACTTCAACCTGATCAGCATGGCGCCGATCGGCATGCGCGACAAGCTGATGGAATTAATCGACTTCGAGATCAGCCGCGCCCGCAAAGGCAAGAAGGCCTTCATTTCAGCGAAGGTGAATTCGTTGGTAGACGTGGTTCTTTCCGACAAGCTCTACGAAGCCTCCAAGGCGGGCGTGAAAGTGAAGCTGAACATCCGAGGCATCTGCGGGCTCAAGCCCGGCGTCAAGGGGCTCAGCGAAAACATTGAGGTCAGTAGCATCATCGACCGCTATCTCGAACACGCCCGCATCATCCACTTCTGCCACGGCGGCAAGTCCCGCGTGTTCATTTCCAGCGCCGACTGGATGCCGCGCAACCTCGACAAGCGTTTGGAGCTGATGGTGCCCGTCGAGGACAAGGCGTGTCGCGACCGGTTGATCGATATTCTTAATCTCCATATGGCCGACAACCAAAGCAGCTGGCAGCTCAAGCCCAACGGAAGCTATGAGCGGACTTTGGCTAAAGGGGCGAAGAAGGTCCGGAGCCAGCAGGTGTTCTATGGCCAGGCTTGCGAAGCTATTGCATCCGCGCAAAAAAACCGTCGCACCCGCTTCGAGCCCCACCGGCCCGATTCCAAGCAAGGCTAGGGAAGTGGGAGCCGGGCATCCATGGCTGATTCATATGGCGTCATAAGTCGTTGCCGGCTAAATTTCAAATAACGAATTACCCAAGCACGAAAGAAATACGAAGCCGGAATTCCGAAGCTTTGTGCGGATGTCGCCTGAATTTCGGGCTTAGTTGTTTGGCCTTCTTTGGGTAGTTGGGTTTCTGGCGTAGCGCGGAATTCCGTTCCGCGTTTGCGGTTGAGCAGTTCGTGCAAAAACTCGAAACAGACGCGAAGCGAGGCTGGAGGAACGACAGCAACGAAGTGGCAATTTCGAGCTACTCCCAAGCACCCGATATTTAATTCCTGACTAAGTACTAGCGGGCATCCTGCCAGCCCTTTCGCGACTATGGCGTCTCTGCCATATGGTGCCGAGCATGAGACAAGTCTCACATTCCTTGTTAGATGCCTCGTCTATCTCGACCTGTTAATAAATTCAAAACAGACTTTAACTTGCTCTTGGCGTCATAATCCCGTTAAATGCTTAATTTATATCAGCATATAGCAAATAGGTGCCGCTTTCGAATGTAGAATGGGTATTTTGCCCGTTTCCGCGGGAGCAGAAAGAATTTGAAGTGCGCATTGTACGCCGTAGCTTTTGCGAAGGAGGAACGGCGCTTTTGAGTCCGCACGCGGGTGTTTTGGACAGGTTAACAGGATGGATGCCCGCAAAGAAACAAAGGCGCAAAGGAAACAAACCTTCGTGTCGTCTTTGCGGTTAATGAGGCAGTTGGTAATAAAAAGGAACAAATCATGAAAAAATGGATGATGGGATTGTTTGTTGGCTTTATGGTGGCGGTGATTGCGCAGGCGGAAGTGCCGGTGGCCAATGATACGTTGCTCTCCTACGCGGGCTCAGGTGCTGCAGATGATCCGATCAGGATCTACACCCCGCAACAGTTGAGTTCCATCCAGACGAACGCTGGCGACAAGAGCAAGTGGTTTCGGTTGATGGATGACTTGGACATGTCCGCAGTGGGGGATTTTACGCCAATTACAGGTTTCTCAGGCACGTTTGATGGTCATGGCCATGTTATCCGCAATCTGACAATTGATCGAAGTGGAATTGACAACGTTGGATTATTTGGTGATTTGGCGGGTTCCGGCCTGATTCTAAACATCGGACTCGAGGATGTGAACGTGCGCGGCGGCAACTATGTTGGCGCGCTTGTCGGCAAAAGCCAAGGCATGACCCTTAACTGTTACTCCACGGGTTCCGTGCATGGTCAGCACTATGTAGGCGGCATCTTTGGCGCGCTGTACGATGCTGTCGGAGCGGGGAATTGTTATTCCTTGTGCAACGTTACAGCCGATCTCGGCAGCTATGGCTATGGCGGCATTGTCGGCTACAACTATTCCACAACTATGGCGGGGTGTTACTTTGCTGGTGTCGTTAGCGGTGGTGGTGGTATCTGCGGCTCGGAGACCTACTCGTCAATCAGTCCATACTGCCTCTGGGACACTAACGTTGCCCTGACCGCCACGAGCAGCGGCGGACGCGGGGTCTCCAAGGTCGAGCTTACCGACACTGACTACCTCGAAAGCGGGACGTGGAACCTGCAGACAGACTGGCAGGTGATCCCCGGTGAGAACAACGGGTATCCCTCGCTTCAGGCGTTCAGCCGCAGCAATGCGCTCGCTGCGCTGGGCGGAATCCAGTATGAGCCCGATTCTGTGGTCGAAGACGGTGTTTTTGAGGTATACGGTCCGCTCGTCTACTGTCCTGTGCTTGATCTGACATTTCCTGCCGACCCTAAGGCTGTAACAGAAAGTAAAATGAACTGGGGCCAGGGAAATGCATTTGCAGATGAATTGGTGTTTTGGGATCTCGAAGACTGGTGTCTAGGCAACATTGATGAATATGCCGCACTTTATGGTATTTTAAGGCAGACTCCGAACGAGCATGAGCCGTTCTTCAACATGAACTGGCCGAGTATGGGCTACTGGTCGTTCACAAAGGGTTCTTTCTCGCCATCCCACTATTGCGCGAGACTTAGTGACGGTCATTTCGGGGCCTCTTCTAACGATGGCAACTCTAACGCGATTTGGCCTTTGTTTCGCAGACACCCGGGCAAGCACCGAATCGGCGAAACCCCGTTCGATCAGGTTTTGAGGGGAATCGCGCCTCATAGCGCCCCGGACGGTGATGTCTTGACCGTTGCAACCGTGAACGCACCGACCAACGGCAACGTGGTGTGGCTCGATGTCCAAGCAGGGCTCTTCGAGTACACACCCTCCCTAGGCTTTACAGGCACGGACTCCTTTACCTACCAGATTTCGTCTAGTAATGACCTATCGAACATCGCAACTGTTGAAATTGAAGTGACGCCCCTAGCGCGGTATGCGCTGACCTATACGGCTGGCTCGAACGGTTCGATCAGTGGCTACGCGCCGCAGATCGTGGAACATGGATCAACCGGTCTGCGAGTGGAAGCGGTTCCTGACCAGAATTATCACTTCGTCGACTGGAGCGATGGCACGATCGAAAATCCTCGCATCGACGAAAATGTGACCAGCAACATCACCGTTGTTGCAAATTTTGCCATCAACAATTTCAATTTAACTTATACGGCGGATACGGGAGGAGCGATTAGCGGCGTATTGACGCAGACCGTAGATTACAGTTCGAGCGGAAGTGTCGTAGAAGCAGTGCCCAACCAGAACTATCACTTTGTTATGTGGAGCGATAGCTCGACCAATAATCCTCGTGCGGACATAAACGTGAACAGCGATATCAGTGTTACGGCCTACTTTGCCGCCGACGATACGTGCAACTTCCTCTTCACAGGTGCTATTGACGAATGGACCGCTCCCGAGAGCGGTGCGTATCGCATCGTTGCTTACGGTGCTCGCGGCGGCGGCGGTGCTGGTGGCCGCGGCGCGATCGTCGGGGGTGAATTTCAACTTGAAGCAGGAGATGTCCTGAACCTGTTGGTCGGAGGCCGGGGAGTATCTCCTGGGTCCTCTGCAGGCTATGGTGGTGGTGGTGGCAGTTTTGTAGGCTCGACAAGCAATATACCCTTCGTTGTGGCTGGCGGCGGCGGCGGCACAGGAGGAACGTACAGCCGTCCCGGAGGAAATGCTACGGTTGACAACAATGGGGATGTTGGTGGAAGTGCATACGAAGGAGGACATGCCGGTCGCGCTGGTGGTGGCGGTGCAGGCTTCAGTTCCGATGGCATGACGCTTCCAACCGGCTACTATAATGGTTCGGGTGGTACTAGCTTCATCGGTGGTGGACAGGGTGGTGCAGGTAGCTACGCGGGTGGTATTGGAGGCTTCGGAGGAGGCGGAGGAGGCGGGGCCGACTTCGGTGGCGGCGGCGGAGGCGGCGGCTATAGCGGTGGCGATGGAGGAATGAGTTACGGCTACAGTGACGGAGGCCAAGGTGGCGGCTCCTATCTGGAGCTTTCCGCTGAGAATCCCGTCCGTCTCGCCTCCGGCGATGACGGCTACGAGAACCCATATGATTCGGATGGTGCCATCGTTATCACTCTTGTTTCCACTGGTCACATCACCCGTACCGTCACGCTCCATCCCGGCGATCACGGCAGTATCATCGAGGCGAACTCAGGATCGAACTATGTCGCGACCGTCGCTAATGGCGCAACAGTTCCTGCGGTGACGATCAATGCCGACATGGGCTGGATCCATTCGGGCTGGTATCCTGATGTGCCTTCTAGTGTCTCCAATGATTTTAAGGCTACAGCACAATATGAATGGGTCGGTTTCTCCCTTAGTGTGATTTCGGAACATGGTGAAACATATCCAGGAACTTTAACAACCGACGGCTTTGTGGAACAATGGATAACGAATTCTCCTGCGTCTGGTGGTGCTGGTGTGCGCCACATATGTACACGCGGCAGCGTGAGTGGTAATGATTATACTCTCGTCAGCCCTACGAATATTTCACTGACATTAACCAACGATGCCGTTTTGACCTGGCAGTGGCGAACTGAATACGAGCTGACGGCATCAAAGACCGGAGAAGGGCAACTCACCGCAACCAACAGATGGTATGAAGAAGGAGCAAGCACCGTGCTAACAGCTGTTCCCTCTGAAAACTGGCTCTTTTTGTGGTGGAGCGGTGATACGGCCGGATGCGATATCGCAGACAATGTGATTACTGCCTCAATGACACAAGCTCGCAACATAACGGCTGAGTTTGCTATTGAACCGGGCGTCGGAACTAATCAGTACACTGGGGCGATTGAAGAGTGGACGGTTCCAGAGTCCGGAACCTATCGAATTATGGCCTATGGTGCCCAAGGTGGAGCATGCAACAAGGGAGTGTACTACAATCCTGAGCCGAGAGGAGGACGAGGTGCCGGAATCGGTGGCAACTTTGAGTTGGATGAAGGGGATGTTCTTAAACTGCTCGTTGGAAGCAGAGGAAAGGAGTCCACTAGGGACGACCGAAGCGGTGGCGGCGGTGGCGGCAGCTTCGTGGTTGATGATAGTAACGTTCCTTTGATTGTAGCTGGTGGCGGCGGTGGAGCGACAGGTTATTGTAATGGTGGACATGGCACAACGAACAACGTGGGTGATGTCGGTGGGCAAGCCGTAGATGCGCAAATCTATGGGAAGACTGGGCGTGCAGGTGGTGGTGGTGCAGGCTTCAGTCAGAATGGTGAGACATGTTTGACTGGTTACTATAACGGTAGTGGTGGCATTTGTTTTTTGAATGGCGGATACGGTGGTGCCGAAAATTATTATGGAGGTGCTGGCGGTTTTGGTGGTGGCGGTGGTGCTGCTAGAGATTTTGGCGGTGGCGGCGGCGGTGGCGGCGGTTATAGTGGTGGAGATGGAGGGGTTTATCGTGGAGGGGCAGAAGGAGGCGGCTCCTATCTGGCTCTTTCCGGATCGAACCCCGTTCGTCTCGCCTTCGGCGACGATGGCTACGACAACCCATATGATTCTGATGGCGCTATCGTTATCAGTCTGGTTCCCGCTGGTTACACTACCCACACCGTCACGCTCCACCCTGGCGACCACGGAAGCATCTCGAATTCGGGCGCGGACTACGTCGTCACGGTCACTAACGGCGCACTGTTTCCAGTGGTAACGGTCAACGCAGACGCGGGGTGGCGTTTTACTGGCTGGAATCCATCAATTCCGGCGACAGTGACCACGAACTTCACGGCGACGGCAGAGTATGTGGCAGTAACGGAACCGAACTCCGACACCGACGGCGACGGGATGGGTGATGCGTGGGAGATTGCCGCGTTCGGGAATCTCGATCAGTTTGCCGATGGCGATTTTGACGGCGACGGCCGCACCAACGCCGAAGAGGAGGACGACGGAACCGATCCGACCCAGGCCAGCTCCACCCTCGGCCTCGTCGCCTATTATCCGTTTGACGGAGATTCTTTGGATGCGACGACAAATGGCAATGATGGTGCGTGGTCGGGGGATGAAAGCTATGGGCAAGGCGTTTGCGGGCTAGCCGGAAGCTTTGACGGAAACGATGCCGTACGGGTTCCCAGAACCCCGGGATTGGAACCGCAAAGTATAACGATCTCAAGTTGGGTTAACGTTGAATCAACTACCCAACTCCATCAGCTTGTCAGAAAGCAGCTTTCTAATGGTTCTGGCTACGACATTCGATGGGAATCCTCCATTGGTAAGTTTTATATAAAAGCGGGTGATGCATGGGATTTCGCTACATTTGATAAAGGCCTTTTTTCCACCGGTGCATGGCATCAGATCGTAAGCACCTACGATCAAAATGCCATGAAGGTATTTATCGACGGGAAACTCCAAGGCGAAAAGACCCACTCTCAGGGAGGAGCAATTCAGCATGATGCTAGTGACCTTTGGCTAGGTTTTGAGTCATATTCGGCACAAGGACTTATCGGGAAACTTGACGAAGTCCGCATATACGACCGCGCACTGTCGTCGAACGAAGTGGCGCGGCTGTATGGCGCGGCACCACAGACGAGTACGTTGCATGCCGATGCGGGAGCGGATGCTTATTGTTTTGTCGGCCAGACATTTGTTTTCGATGGTTCAGCCAGCACTGAAGCCTCGAATTATATCTGGACGGTGACCTCGGCTCCTGAGGGAAGCAGTGCGGCGCTAACGGATGGAGAATCGGCTACTCCATCATTCACACCCGACCTGCCGGGCACATACGAGTTGCAGCTGATTGTCGGAAACGGCACAACGTCGAGTGCACCAGATGCCGTAATGCTGGAGGTCGAATGGATCAGCTGGATCGTCGAGTCCGCCCACGGCACGCCCGTTCCAACCATTGGAACCAACTGGATCGAATACGGCACGTTGGTCACCAACTCGGTTGAAGCCGCCGTCACCAATGGCGGGGCACTCTACCGTTGCCTTGGCTACGGGGAGCCGCCTGAAGGCGGGACTACATACATTTCCACCGTCACTAACCATGGAAGCGTTGTCTGGAGCTGGGAAACGAACTATTGGCTGGGTGTCGAGGTGTCCGGTTCGGGCACCGTATCGGTTGCGGCGCAACCGCCCTGGAGTGCGCCCGATACCGTCGGCGCTTTCGAACCAGCCGATTCCAACCTAACGCTCTCGGCCTCCCCGGCAGACGGCTGGCGGTTTGATCATTGGCAACTGGAGGGCGGCGCTCTGTCACCGCCGGGTTCCGACGAAGCGGAACCTTCCATTTCTGTGCAGATGACTTCTGCCGTCACGGCAACGGCATCCTTCGTCGAACTGTCGCTGGCCGAAGCCGTGGACAACCATGATCTGGAATGGACAACCGGCGGCGCAACCAACTGGATGCCCCAGATCGTGGAGACGTCCGATGGCAAAGACGCCGCGACCACCGGCGGCATAGACGACCAGGAGGAAAGCTGGCTGGAAACCACGGTGCGTGGCGAAGGCATGCTTTCGTTCTGGTGGAAGGTTTCGAGCGAGGAGCGCTACGATTGGCTCATGCTGCAGGTGGACGGTTCCATTTGGCGCGTAATCAACGGCGAAACCGATTGGCGACCCGTAAGCGTAGCCATCAAAGGTGCGGGAACGCACACGCTTCGCTGGGAATACACCAAGGACAAGACGCTGTCGGGCGGCCAAGACCGCGGCTGGCTGGACCAAGTGGTTTGGATGCCGGACTATGCGGGTTTTGCCCTCTGGGCAAATGAACTTGGCCTTGGCGGCGAAGCGGAGGCGCTCTTCGCGCAGGACCGCAACGGCGACGGAATTGCCAACGGCTTCGAATATGCATTCGGCACCAATCTGCAAGGCGGCGACCTGCTGCTGGACATCAGGGTGATCGACGGCGAGCCGGTGGTGGAAATCCCGGCGCAAGACGATGCAACCCTCCCGTTTGTGGATGTTCAGCTATTGGGCAGCTCGAACTTGGTGGAATGGACATTGCCGATTGCCCCGACCAATGGAGCACCGGCCGATCGAGAATGGTTCCAGGCCGAAGGCTCGCCGGACAATTCATTCTTCAAGCTGGAGGCGGAGCTGAAGTAGGCGTTTCGTTTTGACGTAGAACGGGCATCTTGCCCGTTTACGTGGGTGCGGTGCTTTTGAATGCGCAGGGAATTTAGACAGGATCGCAGGATGAACAGGATGGATGACCGCAAAGAAAAGATTTGGAGTGCGGAGGGAACAGAACGGCCAAACTGCTTTCGAATATAGAATGGACATCTTGCCCGTTTTGCGCAGGAGCGGTGCTTTTGGATATGCAGGTGTACGGCAGTTTCTGCCAGGTTGAATGGACGTTGCAGTTTCCTTCCGTCAACGGAGCGCAGGCAAGATGAGTATGGTTCCAAACCGAAGGCAAGCCCGACAACGCCGTCTTTAAATTGGAATAGCGTTTTGGGATGAGAATTTCTGCGGGGCTAGGGAAATGAAGGATCTAGGAGATTAACATGATGAACAAGTGGATGTGGTCGTTTTTTGTGGTCGGAATGTTATTAGTAGGGGGCATTTCCCTGCATGCGCTGGTACCAATCAAACAGAATGCGGATACTGAAAAAGTTTCTTCGGTGGACAATCCCGAAAAGGTTGCTGTCGTTGGAAAAAAGGCGGTTGCAAAGGATGATTTGGCCTCGGATCACGATAAACCACCTGCGACGATTCCAGAGCAGGTTACGAACGGTGTTGCAGATGCCGATTCACCATTCGACAAAGCCCAAGAGAGCCTGTCCGCTCCTCCAATGACAGAGCTGAGCCCGTCTGGAGTTGAGCAATTGAAAAAGGCGCTTTCCGAGAAGGAGCAGCGACCTCTTAATTTGCAGAAAGTCGACTCGGGGTTATTGGGTTTGATTCCGGGCAGTGGATCTTTGGGCATCGATTCCGCGGAGGCGATACCCTCATTGGATTTGGTGGTAACGGCCCAAGTCGATGAGTCTTTGCTGCTGGAAATCGAGCGGTTGGGCGGTCACATCCATTCGGTTTTTCAAGAGCATGACTGGGTTCGTTTGGATATAGCTCCTTCTGCGTTGGAATCGCTTGCCGGTTTGGATCAGGTTCGTTTTATTCGGCGGTATGTGCCGCCTATGTTGAATAAGGTGAATGTGAGCGAAGGCGATGTGGCACATCGCGCCAGTATTGCGCGGGCTGGTTTTGATATAGGCGGAATGGGCGTAAAAGTTGGGGTGATTTCCGATAGCGCCAGCGCGTCCCAACTGAGCACCTTGATTTCCAGTGGTGACTTGCCTGCCGGGCGGGTCACGGTGCTTCCCGGGCAGGAGAGCTCTGGTTCTGACGAAGGCTTGGCCATGCTCGAAATTGTTTACGATCTGGTACCGGGCGCGGAGCTCTATTTTGCCACGGCCAATGGAGGAGAACCTGTTTTCGCAAGCAATATCCGGGCTCTGCGCGATGCTGGATGCAACGTGATTGTCGATGACGTTGGTTATTTTTTGGAACCCGCCTTTGAAGATGGAGTGATTGCAGAAGCCGTTAATGAGGTTGAGGGTGATGGGGTTGTGTATCTTTCTTCGGCGGGTAATTCTGGGAATGATAACGATGGGCAAAGCGGGGTGTGGGAAGGTGATTTTCGAGTTTACCAAACGATGAATATTGACGGGGCAGCCTATGAGACACATGACTTTGGGTCGGGGGATTTGTTGCAAATAACCGCGTGTAACGGGACTCCGATCATATTGAAATGGTCGGATCGATATGGGGCATCCGGTAATGACTATGATCTGTTTCTGGTTGATTCCAGCGGTCAAGTTGCGGCAAGTTCCTCTAACATCCAAAATGGAAATGATGATCCGTGTGAAGGATTTCAGTTTAACGTAAACCTTGCGGGATATTATTTGTTGATTGCCCGAAAGGCCGGGGAGCAAACCAGATTTTTGCATCTGAACACTAACCGAGGCCGGTTGGCCAGTGGCACGGCGGGACAGATTTATGGTCACAGCGCAGCGGAGGGATGTATTGCCGTGGCGGCCGTGGATGCCAATGCCGCACGTGGATCAGGCGGGGTTTTTGATGGCAGGGAACCTGTTGAAACTTTTTCTTCCGATGGGCCGAGGCGAGTTTTTTACGATGCAAACGGTTCAGCGATCACATCGGGTAATTATACTTCTTCCGGTGGAGCGGTTCGTAATAAGCCGGATTTTGCGGCCGCCGATGGCGTGAAGTGTGCCACGTCGGGTTTTGGCGATTTCCACGGGACCTCGGCGGCGGCTCCGCATGCGGCGGCGATTGTGGCGTTGATGCTGGATAAAAACCCGGGGCTGTCGGTGCCGGAGATTCGGCAGGCGCTTATTGCCGGGTCTATGGATATCGAAGGATCCGGTTGGGACCGGGATTCGGGGCATGGATTGCTCAATGCCTACACAGTGCTCCAGAATACCCCTAGCGCTGGATTGTCCGCGCCGATAGGCATCTCTGCGACCAAGGGGGCGTATATCGATAAGGTGCAAATCAGCTGGGGCGCCGTATCTGGCGCCACGCATTACCAAGTCTATCGGGCAATCAGCGCATCCGGGATGAAAACACCGTTGGGCAGTTGGCAAAGTGGAAACGCGTTCGATGACACCACCGCATCGGCAGGGACGGTTTACTGGTATTGGGTCCAGGCGGCGGAAAGCACGTCGGGTGCGAATGCCAGTACATACAGTGCGGCGGACACGGGGTATCGCAAGGAAGTCACTCAACTTTCAACTCCTGCGGGTGTGATGGCTTCCGATGGAACATTGGAAAGCATGGTTTCCATCTCTTGGAACGCCGTCAGCGGTGCCACGCACTATAGCGTATATCGCGCAACCAGCATTGGCGGCGAAAAAACCACACTGGGTTCATGGCAAACCTCGCGCACCTACTACGATACTTCGGCGGTCTCCGGCACCACCTACTACTATTGGGTCAAAGCCGCCGCCAGCTCCAGCGGCGCCAATGCCAGTGAGTACAGCACACACGACAGCGGGTTCCGGAAAGTTGAATCCACGGCCACGGGCTCGCTTTCCAGCATCTATTGGAGCGAGGAACTGGATGACGACGGAGACGGCTATACGCATCAGCGCAAGCTGCATTTTTCAACCACTCTTTCCGTGGCGGCGGACATCCGGTTCAAGGTGTCGCAAAAAACCGGAAGCACATGGACGACCTATTTTGAGAACAGCGGATCTCTGGCAGGGACGGTAGGGTTGCAAAACTGGAATCTTGCATCGGTTGGATCCGCGGGATTGAGCCATAATTTGTATGATTGGAAAGTCGAGTTGTATGAAGATACACGCCTGTTGGATAGCGAATCAGCAGATGGCGATTTGGTGGATCAGAAATTTGAGACGGCGGCTGAAGATGATTCAGCACCTACTCGCCCCAGTATTAGTGCATCTAATGGTGATTATGAAAGTTCAGTTAGACTTAACTGTTCTGCGAAGAATGCAACGCATTATAAATTTTATCGGTCTGATTCAGTATCGGGAGTAAAAGCGGAAATCACAGATTGGGTTGTTGATAATGTTTTTTGGGATTCAAGTGTGGCACGAGGGGCGGTCTATTATTACTGGGCTAAATCCGCAGCCAGTGACGCAGGACTGAATGCCAGTGATTTCAGTGAGGCGAGTTCCGGGTATGTTCCTTTGCTGACTACGCCCGTAGATGTCAGTGCTTCAGACGGGATCTATTCTGACAAAGTGGTTGTCGATTGGCCCGCAGTGCCGGGTGCCACGCATTACCGTATTTATCGTTCTGACAGTTGGTACACGTATAAACAGGCTCTTAGTGGGTGGCAGACTCAGCTGGAGTATGAGGACACGACAGGCGATGTCGGTCGTAATTATAATTATTGGGTGCGTGCCGCCAATTCGAGTTCTGGGGCAAATGCCAGTCTTTACGGTGGAGATGAGGGGCGATCTGAGAACAATCAGCTGGTTGCAAGGATTCAGGCGGAGCTCGGAACAGGCGCCATTAAAGATTTCGCAATTACAGGTGATGATAAGGTTTATACGCTTACGAGTGCCGGTTTGTACCGGTGGGATTTACTCACTGGGGTATTGTTACGAAAATATACAGACTTACCTCAAATATCCGCATCCAACATAAGTTTGGCTCTGTCCGCAGATGAGAGCCGGGTGGCGGTGATTCAACAATTCGGGGATGACTACATTCTTGATGCAAGAACGGGCGAGGTTTTATCAAGGCTTCAGAGTGGCGTCAGGGCTGGAAAATTTTTAAATGATCCCAATCTGCTTGTCGGTATAGATGGAGAAAGTCCGGAGAGAGTAACTATTTGGGATATTGGGATAGGGGCAGTCGTCGGCAGTTTTGATGGGCACACTTCAGCTATTACATCGATCTCCTTGTCAGAAGACGGTTCTATGATGGCAACCCTAAGTGGTTACGATGAAACCGCTCGAGTTTGGGATGTTGCAAGTCAGCAATGTCTAGTAATGGTCGATACCACAAGTGGTTTACGCTGTGTTCTTTCTCAGGATGGAAGCTCATTGGTGTTGGGGTGTCTGGGATCTGTTGAAATATATGATGTTGATACAGGGGCAATGACTGATTCCCATGACACGAACGGCGAATACATCTACTCGATGGCGTTTTCTCCAGATGGTGCATATTTGTATGGCCAGAGCAAAATATGGGAACTGGATACATGGACAGAGGTGTTTGATTTTCAAGGACAGTTGCAAACATACCCTGCTGCAAAATTTGTTCATGACGGGGCGCATATTGCGGGCGTCAATGGGGATGGAAAAATATCACTTTATGAATATCGTTATGAAAGCGGAGTTCCTGCTTTTTATCCGGTTCAGGCACACTCTAATGAGGTGAAAATGATCGCGGCAGCTGATGGTGCAGAACGGGTCATTAGTGGGACATGGGAAGGAGAAGTCAAGGTTTTAGATATAACCGACGGAAGTGAAGTCTGGTCTCGCGATATGGGGGATTATTGCCTAGGAGTGGACATAACTGATGATGGTTCCCGAGTGCTTGTTGCAATGCGCTACAATGGCGTCGAGTTGTGGGATGTTGATTCAAATCAGTTAATAAGAAGCATACCGGCTCATGCGGGGGATGGCATAGAAAATGTTTATTTTTCCCCCGATGAAACAAAGTTTGTGACGTGCGGATGGGATGACACTGCAAAGGTGTGGGATGTTGCTACCGGGCAATGTGAAGCGACACTCATTAGTCATGCAAACTGTGTTAATTGCGCCGTATTTTCACCCGATGGCTCTATCGTTTATACGGGAGGTAAAGACAGTGATGTTCGAATGTGGGATGTAGCAACCGGAACGTGCCTAAAAACGTTTAATGAGTCGTCGTATACTGTAACAAGCATTGCGCTTGCAGGCGATGGGACTACGTTGGCTTGCTCTCAGGTTGGGGGTCCTTTTGTCTGGGATGTTTCATCGGGTAACTTATTGTATAAAATGAATAGTTCGGGGAGCGTGTTGCAGTTTTCGGATGATAATCAGTCAATTATTACCAGCCTGGGCACATGCGATCTTCAGTCGGGAATATTTACAGAGCTGATATCTGTAGATGGCTATATTTACTCATCTGCCATCTCTTCTAACGGCTGTTTTCTTGGTTTGAATACGGGGGAAATTGATCACTGGATACCCCGTAAAAATTCGCCCGATGTTATGCCTTGCAGTGCTATGCATACAGATGACCTGAATGATGTCGCTGTATCTTCTGATGGTCAGACGATCGTAACGGCTTCACGCGATGGAACAGTGATTATTTGGGATGCGAATACCGGGGTTTCTAAAGTAGTGTTTGAGCATGAAGAGAGTGTGTATTGTTGCGATATAAGTGATGATGGTCGGTATGTTGCGGCCTCTGATGCAGATCGTATGTTGCGGGTGTGGGATTTGGTTACCTCAGAATGTATTTTTGAAGTAGATGCAGATAGTCGATCTGATGTCGAATTTTTCCATTCGGGGGATTTGCTGATAACGACATCTTCAGACGAGATAAAATTATGGTCGGTTCCTGATGGCGAATTGATGGAAACATGGGAAGATGGTGGCGGCTCCCTCGCTATTTCTGATGATGATTCTCTGGTAGCCACCTGCTCTGATGGCATTGCTGATATATGGGACGCTAGCAGCGGATCTCTTCTGTATAGTCATCAATTTGATAATCAATGGATTTCTGTTCGCGAGTTTTCAGTGGACGGCAGCAAACTTTTGATGACGTCCGGTAATGATGTTGGTATTTGGGATGTGGTAACAGGGGATAGATTAAAGTTCTTTGAAGGGCATTCTTTGACGGTGCTCGATGCAGCATTTTCTCCGGACGACTTGCATGTGATTTCAGGGGCTTATGATGATCTTGTTAAGGTCTGGGATGTTACTACAGAGCAGTGTGTTAAAAATTGTATTGGTCATTCGGATTCCGTGCAGGCTGTGGCATATCTACCCGATGGACGTTTTGTCAGTGTAGAGGGTGGGGCAGTCGGCACTAGGGGGATTATATGGCAGTTGGTTGATCCCGATAATTTGCACGAGGTTCATATTGCGGGAGGATTTGGCAGTGGACAATATTCTGTCGGCGAGACGGTGTATATTGGAGGAGTTTCTCCATCATCGGCTCATCAGTTTGCCGGTTGGCAGGGGGATGTTGGTGTTCTGGCCAACATGATGAGCGAAGAAGCATCCTTCGTGATGCCGAATCAGGATGTGTCCTTGGATGCTACCTATGTCGTTCAGGATAATGTGCTCACCGTTAATAACGGCAGTGGATCGGGGACATATCCTGTGGGACATGTCGTTGCCATTGCTTCCAGTGCGCCTCCGCCAGGCCAAACTTTCAATCTTTGGATCGGCGATACAGATTATTTGGCCGATATTTCCGCGACAAATACAACGGTGATCATGCCGGATCATGATGTGTCGATTACGGCGACCTATCGTACGCCTGGCTATACGCTTACGGTTAATAATGGTTCAGGTGGTGGTTCCTACGCTCTGGGGGGCAGTGTTTCTCTCGTTGCAGATGCTCCGCCGTCCGGCGAGCGGTTCGATGCGTGGACAGGCGATACGAATGTTCTGGCTGATGCCAGCTCCGCTTCGACTTCATTGCTTATGCCCGCCCATGATGTGAGCGTAACTGCAACCTATACGGGATATCGGTTAACCATAGAGAACGGTAACGGAAGCGGGGTTTATCCTTCGGGTCAATCCGTGGCGATTGTCGCCGAAGAACCACCTTCCGGGCAGGTTTTTGAACGATGGAGCGGCGACGTCGGTTTCGTGGACAATCTTTCCAATTTAACCGCAAACGTAGCCATGCCGGCTTCGAATGTTACGCTACAGGCAACTTATACCACCGTAGCAGATGACCCGTTTGGCTATCCTGAAACCTATCCAACCGTCGGAATGAATATTCTCGGAAGGGTCGAACTCTTTGGCCAAGCCGCTTCGGACGGGGATATCGTTGCCGTCTTCAGCGGGACTGAGCTGCGCGGCAAGGGCGAGGTGATTGTTGAGGAGACCTTCAGCGGAGTCAATTTGAGCGTTCAGGTTGCACAAAACGGCGAACTGTTGACCTTCAAGCTTTGGGACAGCAACGAAGGTGTGGTCTATGAAGTCAGTCCGGATTGCAATGTAAACGCGGTTTCCGGCACAACGCTCGGTTCGTATCCAGATGGCCTCGTTCCAATCTTTGTTTCCGACGATATTGTTCTCAATATGGATTTGTCTGCCGGATGGAACCAGGTTTCTTTCAACATCGACTTTGAAGATTACTCCATCCGGAATGTTCTGAGCAACGTGCTCGGTTCCGTTTCGATGGCTAAAGGGTTGAACGGTTCTTTCGATCCTGACTTGCCGGATGCATGGAATACGCTGGTTGATTTTGCTCCGGCAAACGGATTCTGGTTGCATATGACTGGGAATGAAAGTCTGGCGCTGACGGGTTCCCCTTTGGAGAGAGCAACGGCAACCATTCAGTTGATCGAAGGATGGAACCACGTCGGGTATCCCTTGTCGGGGGCGGCGGATGTCCGGGTTGTGTTGGCCGACGCACTGTCTTCCAGTGTAATTGACCGCGTGACGGATTCATCAGGAAGTTTTAATCCGCATGTTCCCGACATGGTCAATTCATTGACACAAATGAGGCCCGGGAGAGGATATTGGATTAAAGCAAATCAGCCGTATCTACTGACGTTCAATGCTAATACCGCATCCGCTTTGACCATGCTGGCGGTGCAGTCATCGTCGGCACTCGTTAATGGAATACCTTCCCCTCATCCTTTTGGTGATCCCGTTGTTTACCCCAATCCCGTAATGACCGTTTTGGCCGATGTAAAACTCTATGGTTCAAATGCGGTGTACGGCGATGTGGTGGCTGCCTATGTTGGCAATGAGCTACGCGGCGTTCAGCAGGTTGACATCATGTTTGATAAAGCAGCCATTGCGACCATGGCAGTCAATGTGAATGCCGATGGTGAAGACATCCGCTTCAAGATTTGGGATGCAAGTGCCGAACGGGTGTTCGGTGTGCCAGATGTTGTGGTGGCGTCAGAACTTGGCGGCGCACCGTTTGATTATCCTGAAAGCCTGCTGAAGCTGGATACGCCATATGGCGTTGATGACGATACGGATAACATTCCTGACCACTGGGAAACGAACTATTTCGGGCACGTGACCAATTGTGTTGCGGATGCAGATGCCGATGGCGACGGGCAGAGCAACCTGCGGGAATATGTCTTTGGAACCGATCCGACCAATCGACTGGATGCCGACGTATTCTCGATGACGAGCGGAAGCATGGAAATGGATGTCCGCACGTGTGAAAAGCGCTGGTACACCATTGAGGGGACGGATGATTTGATGTCGTCGAACTGGATGGTGCTGGCGCGGTTCTTCGGCACCGGAACCAACATGATGCTGCTCGATCCCGATGCGGATGAGCTGGACAGCCAATACTACCGCATCAAGGCCGAAGTCATGCCGGATGATCCCGCGACCTACGACTCGGATGGCGACGGGATGAACGACATGCTCGACAGCGATCCGTTCAGCAAGGATTCCGATGGCGACGGTATGCCGGATGGTTGGGAGCAGTCCTATTCCCTGAATGCTTCCGTGAGTAATTCGGTGGTTGATAGCGACAACGACGGCTATTCCGACTATGCGGAATATGTTCTTGGAACCCTGCCCAATGATGGTGACAGCCGCTTCTTCTGGAGTTCAAGCAATGCAACGGTCAATGGCCAACTGCAAAGCGCATTCCTGGTCGGCACCGCGTCCGGGCGGGTCTACTGGGTGGAGCACACGCCTTCACTAACCGGGTCGTGGAAGATGATGAAGCGTTTTGGCGGCGATGGTGGCACCAACTCGTTCATCCTGCAGCCAGCGTCCAACGAGAAAGGCTATTTCCGCATCCGCGCCAGCAATGGGAACGTGCTTCAAATCCAAAGGCATTAGAACAGGACACATGGTGTTGATGTGGCAGTGGAAATACTAAAGCCGTTTGGTCGAGTCGTGCGTGGCATAGTCGTCGCCCTTGGAGATGCCGCCGATCCAAGGAGCCAGTAAGTGCCAGAAGCGCCCCCATTTGCGGGGCGTTTTTTGTTTTCCGCTATTTGAACTAGCGAAGCTGTGTGGGAAGGACTACAAAAGTGGCTGGAAAGGAACCGACGAATTGCAACCATGAAAAATCTCGTCTATCTAGAAACAAGCGTCATTGGCTTTCTGACTGCGCGTCAGTCGAACGATCTGATCCTAGCCGGGCACCAAGCAAGCACACGTTCCTTTTGGGAAAGTCGGGATAGGTACGACCTTGTAATTTCAGACCTCGTGGTACAGGAGTGCGAACAGGGAGACGCTGTCCGGGCCAAGCTTCGTACCGAAGCGATTGATGGGATCCCCGTTCTTGACATTTCCCTTGAGGTTGAGTCTTTGGCTACAGTATTGGTAAAGAAGAAAGCTGTGCCGGAAAACTCCGTAGAAGATGCCATCCATATTGCTGTCGCTGCGGTTGGGGGCGTTGATTTCATTGTCACGTGGAATTTCAAACACATCAACAACCCAACAATGAAGCAAATCATTCGAAACGTGGTTGTGACGGAAGGATATGCCATGCCGGAGATTTGTTCGCCGGAAGAACTGGATGAGGCAGAGCTATGAACAATCCAATCATTGATGAAGTGCGAAGGATTCGCGACGAGCATGCAAAGAAATTCGATTATGATATTGCAGAAATTTGTGACGACTTGCGGAAACATCAGAAAAACTGTGGGCATCCAGTGATCACCCGAAATGGAAAAAACACTGGGCTTTTAGTGGCAGAAGAATCCCCCGACTACGGAACAAAGAATAACCGGGCGGATCAATCGTATGACGACTAAAACAAGAACCATTGGTATTTTAACCTCCGGAGGCGACTGTCCGGGGCTCAACGCGGCGATCCGCGGCGTGGCCAAAGCGGCGCTGGGGCAGGGCACGAAGGTGGTCGGCATTAAGGATGGCTTCCGCGGGCTGGTTGAAAACCGGATGCGTGCGCTGGAGGACGGCGACGTGAGCGGCATTCTGACGCATGGCGGCACCTTTTTGGGGTCGAGCCGCGACAAGCCGCATAAGATGGAAATGGGCGGCACGGTGATGGATATGACCGAGGTCGCGGTTTCCAATGCCAAGAAAAACCACATTGACTGCCTCATCTGCCTCGGCGGCAATGGAACCCAGAAAAATGCCATGCGGCTGCATGAAGCCGGGCTGGATGTTATTACGTTGCCAAAGACCATCGACAACGATGTGGCCGGCACCGACATTACGTTCGGATTTGACTCTTCTATGGCGATTGCTACTGAAGCGATCGACCGGCTGCACACGACGGCCACCAGCCATCATCGGGCGATCGTCTGCGAAATCATGGGCCACAAGGCCGGCTGGCTGGCGCTGGGCGCCGGCATTGCCGGCGGCGCGGATGTGATTCTGCTGCCGGAAATTCCGTACGATATGGATCTCGTGGTTGAGCATTTGCTGGCGCGTCGCCACCATAATAAGCGCTTTTCGATTATTGCAGTAGCCGAGGGTGCTGTTTCCAAGAATGTAGAGAAAGACGGGAAGAAAAAGAAAAAATCCATTCCGGATGAAGAGGTGGAAGGTCTGATCGAGGAACCGGTGGCAAACCGTATTGCGCGCGAAATCCAGCAGGCGGCGGGGCTCGAGGTGCGCTTCACTTCGCTCGGCCATGTGCAGCGCGGCGGATCGCCGACGGCCACCGACCGGCTGCTTTCTACTAGACTGGGCACAAAGGCCGGCGAACTGCTGGCCGAAGGCGTATATAACGTTATGGTCGGCATCAAGGGCGAGCATTGCGTGGCGGTGCCATTGCATGAAGTGGCTGGGCAAACCAAGATTATTCCTAGAAATCATGCATGGCTCAAAACCGCGATGCTGGTCGATACCTGCCTAGGCGATCGAATGGGGGAATTCTAAACCAAAGAACGCAAAGAGCGCGAAACAAGGTGCCGAGGCTTTTCTTTGCGGACTTTGCGTTCTTGGTGTTAAAATTAACCGATTATTTGATTTAAGGTCAGGAGGATATTCATGGGATGCAAAAAAGACAAACCGAAGAAGCAAAAACAGGTCGGCATGTATGAATGCAAAAAGTGCGGCGCCGTCGTGAAGAAAAAGGACAAGGTCTGTAGCGCGAAGAAGATCAAAAAAAACTAAACGTCTTTCTCCGATGCCTTGTTTTTTCGACGAAAAGTACCGTTACTGATCCATTTGCTGCATTTATGCAGCACCATTAGTGGACTAAATAATTCATCTCTTCATCTTTTTGTTTTGTTTCGTCGCCCCTTCCGATTTATAAACCCCGCCTTTTATGAGGTGAATTCATGCAAACGATTGAAGATAAAATCCAAGAATTGAAGCGCGAACGTGGCGCAATCATCATTGCCCACAACTACCAGCCCGACGAGGTGCAGGCCATCGCCGACTTTACCGGCGACTCGCTGGAGCTCAGCCGGAAGGCCGCCGAGCTCGACGAAGAGGTGATTGTTTTCTGCGGGGTGCATTTCATGGCCGAAACCGCGGCCATCCTGAGCCCGGAAAAAACGATTCTGCTGCCTGACCAGTTTGCCGGATGCCCCATGGCGGACATGATTACTGCCGAACAGCTTCGAAAAAAGAAGGCCGAACATCCCGGTGCCGTGGTCATCTGCTACGTCAACAGTTCGGCGGCGGTTAAGGCCGAATGCGACCTGTGCTGCACTTCGTCCAACGCGATGGCCATTGCCCGCTCGGTTCCGGTCGACAAGGAAATCATTTTTGTGCCCGACACGCACCTCGGGCACTACATTCAGAAAGTGCTCGGACGCGAAATGATCATTTGGGACGGCTACTGTCCGACCCACTCCCGAATCCGCGACGTCGACATCGTCCGCGAAAAGAAAGACCACCCTAACGCCGTCGTCATGGCTCACCCGGAATGTCCGCTGGTCATTCGCGACTTGGCCGACTATTTGCTCTCGACCGGCCAAATGTGTACACACGCCGCAGCATCGGACGAAACGGAGTTCATCATCGCCACCGAAATGGGGCTGCTCTACCGCCTCCGGAATGAAAACCCGGAGAAAAAATTCTACGCAGTCAGCGAGAGGGCCCTTTGTCCGAATATGAAAAAAATCGATTTGGAAAAGGTGCTTTGGGCGCTCGAGGACATGCAGCATCGCATTGTGGTGCCGGAACCCACGTGTTCGTTGGCGCGCAAGTCCATCGAAGCCATGTTGGAACTGAGTTAATAGAAACCTGAAATGTGAAACTTGAAACCTGAATTTTTAGGGTTTGGGTGGTTAGTGCTTAGAATTTGAACAAGCGGAGCGAGTTTTATGTGGGAATATACGGACAAAGTCACCGATCATTTTAAGAATCCGCGCAACGTCGGCGCGGTTGAAAATCCGGACGGAGACGGTCTGGCCGGATCGCTCGCGTGCGGCGACGCTCTGCGGCTCACCTTCAAGCTCGGCGAAGAAAAGAAGATTGCGGAGGCCAAGTTCCAAACCTTTGGCTGCGCCAGTGCGATCGCCTCCTCTTCTGCACTCACCGTTATGCTGATTGGCAAGACGGTCGACGAGGCTGACCAGATTACCAACGCCGACATCATCGACTATCTTGGAGACCTGCCGAAGCAAAAGGTCCACTGCTCTGTGATGGGCCGCGAGGCGCTCGAAGCGGCCATCTACAACTATCGCACCGGAAAGACGTTCGACAAGAAACTCGACGGCGAAGTCATCTGCCACTGCTTTGGTGCGACCGATAAGGAAATCGAGAAGGTCGCCCGCGGGCAAAAGCTGACGTCTGCCGAAGAAGTCGCCAACGCCTGCAAGGCCGGCGGTGGATGCGGACAGTGCATTCCGGAAATCGAAGAGATTATCAACCGTGTTATTGGCGAAGAAAAAGCCAAGACCGAAGAAAAGCCTAAGCTGACCCAGTTGCAGAAAATCAAGCTGATCGAAGAAACCATCGACCGCCAGGTGCGTCCCATCCTCCGGCGCGACGGCGGAGATCTGGAGCTGCACGACGTAGACGGCGACAAAGTTTTGGTTAAGTTTGTCGGCGCTTGCGTCAGCTGTCCGGTTTCGGCCGTCACGCTGAAAGACGTTGTAGAAAACCAACTCCGCGAAGCCGTCTCCGACGACATCGTCGTAGAAGCCGTGTAGGTGGAAACCTGAAACTTGAAATTTGAAACCTGAAAGTTTGGATTTTGAGTTTGTTTAGGATTTAGAAATTAGGGATTAGAATTTCATGAAGCAGTCAGTTTATGTAGACAACAATGCCACAACCGCGGTTGCGCCCGAAGTTACGGAAGCAATGCTTCCCTTCTTTTACGAACAATGGGGCAACCCTTCGAGCATGCACACGTTTGGGGGCGGCGTTAAAAAGCACATCGACGAAGCGCGCGAAAAAGTGGCGGCGTTGATCGGCGCCGAGCATCCCAACGAAATCATCTTTACGAGCTGCGGTTCAGAATCCGACAACATGGCCGTTCGTGGCGCGGTCGACGCCATGGGGGGCCATCCGCACTTGATCACCACCCGCGTTGAGCATGCCGCTGTACTCGGTCCGTGCCATTATCTTGAAGACAAGGGCTTTCGCCTATCGACCCTCGAAGTTGACGACGCGGGCAACCTCGATATGGAACAGGTTCGCGAGAAATCCATGTCTGGAAAAGCAACCGTTGCATCCATTATGTGGGCCAACAACGAGACTGGCGTTATTTTCCCGGTTCCAGAGATTGGAAACCTGATTAAAGAGGGCGGGGGCATCTTCCACACCGACGGCGTGCAGATTGTTGGAAAGCTTCCGATCTCCGTGAAGGATATCCCCGTGGACCTGCTCTCCATTTCCGGCCACAAGCTGCATGCCCCCAAGGGCATCGGCGTGCTGTATGCGCAGCGCGGCACCAAAATCACCCCGCACATCATGGGCGGGCACCAGGAACGCGGCCGGCGCGCCGGCACGGAAAACGTGCCGTACATCGTGGGCCTGGGCAAAGCCTGCGAACTGGCGCTGCAGCGCATGGAGCACGACGCCGAGCATGAGCGCAAGCTGCGCGACCGACTGGAAGCCGGCATCCTTGCCTCCTGCAAGGGCGCGCGTGTCAACGGCGGAGGCTCCGAGCGCCTGCCCAACACCACCAACATTAGTTTTGAATATGTCGAAGGCGAAGCGATTCTGCTGATGCTCGACGACGTCGGTATTTGCGCATCGACCGGCTCGGCCTGCGCCTCCGGCTCGCTGGAGCCGTCGCACGTGCTGCGCGCCATGGATGTGCCTCGCTCGATGCTGCACGGCTCGATCCGGTTCAGCTTAAGCAACTACAACACTGGCGAGGACATCGACTATGTTCTCGAACAAATACCGCGCATCATTGCGCGACTGCGCGAACTGTCGCCTTTTGCGAACGATTGATAGGCGGCCGCATTGCGGCCATCAAGAATCGAGTGTCCGTTCATGGTTGTGTTTCATCACCAGGTGAAGGTGAAAGATGTTCTTGAAGCGGATCAGCTTTATCTCCGCGTTGGTTCGCCGTCCGCTGATCAACACCGCTAGGGCGGGGTCGCGGCTTTGGTCGAGGTCGAGTCGAACATCTCGGATGTCGGACATGTCGATGATGCGGTGGCGAAAGGTGGATTGGATGGAAATTCGAGCGGGCTCGACAATCACTTTGCATGGTTCCGCGACGAATGCTTTGAGGGTCGGGAGCGTGAATAGAAGCAGAATCGCTCCCCAGTATAGTCCCAGCGTGCAAGCCCATGCGGCGCCTCCCGCGAAAAACACCAGTATCAAGAGGTGCACGGCGTAGAAGTCTCCGCGTTTTCTGAAGACGGCGCCCTCCGTGTTGTTTCCAAGATGCTCAAGGTTTCGCTCCAGTAGATTCAGCACGTCGGGCAGGTTTTCAGTTTGATATTCCACACGGATTGTTTCACCGTTCATTGATCGCAGCTTAAGGCAGGCGCCTTGTAATGATTCTTCAATCGCCGCGATCTCGCCCCATTTCATCATAATATTGCGGCCGTGGGGAGAGTGCGATGCGACGCTCTCGTTCGTAATCTCGATGCAGTCGTTTGTTCTTCTCCATACCGAGATGAAGAGCGCGACGAAAACCGCGTAACCCACGGCACTCGCGAGCCAAGTCCAGCGGAGGGCTGGATGTTTGTTGAATGCTGGAATGAACCAAAAAGCGATGCTGGCCAGCAATTCAATGGAAAAGAATGCCAGCCCGAAAGCAACCATTCCTTTCATGCCGCGCGTCAGTCCGAATGTTTCGGAAAAAGCATCGGGTCGCGAAGGCATGGGATCAGACTATTTTTCGGTGGTCAACAACCCGCTGGGCTTTGCCGATGAAACGCTCCAGCGAATTGGGTGAAACCAGTTCGATGTTCATGCGCAGGCCGGTGATGCCTTGGATGGCGCGGCCGATCTTGTCCTTGAGTTCCTGCATCTCTTTCATGCTGGAGCTGAACGACTCTTCCGTCATTTCAACCTTCACCGTGGCCACATCCTTGCGGTCGGGGCGCTCAACTACGATCTGATAGTGGGGGGCGGTTCCTTTGACCCGCAGCAACGCTTGCTCCACCTGCGACGGGTAGACGTTAACGCCTTTGATGATGAGCATGTCGTCGCTGCGCCCGGTGATGCGGCTCATGCGCACCGTGGTGCGTCCGCAGGCGCACGGCTCGGGGTTGAGCGAGGCAATGTCGCGCGTGCGGTAGCGGATGATCGGCATGGCCTCTTTGCAGAGCGAGGTGAACACGAGCTCGCCCTCTTCGCCGGGCGCAATCGGTTCGAGTGTTTCGGGGTTGATGCATTCGACAATGAATGCGTCCTCGGAAATATGCATGCCGTCGCGCACTGCGCATTCGCCGCTGACTCCTGGGCCGATGACTTCGCTCAAGCCATAGTTGTTGAAGCAGAGGATGCCCATTTCATCTTCGATGCGCGTTCGCATGTCTTCCGTCCACGGCTCGCCGCCAAAGTGGGCATATTTGAGGTTCAGCGCATTGCGCGGAATATCGTTCTGGATGATGAATTCGGAAATGTTCAGCGCATAGCTCGGCGTGCAGACGAGCGCGTCGACCTGCATATCCATCATCAGCATAATTTGCTTCGGGGTATTGCCGGCCGCCGCCGGAATGACGGATGCGCCAGCGTGCTCCACACCATAGTGGAGGCCGAACCCGCCGGTAAAGAGTCCGTAGCCAAAAGCAATCTGGACGGTGTGCTGCGGAAGCAGTCCGCCTCCGGTCAAAAAGCGTGCGCACAGGTTGGCCCAGGTTTTTAGATCGTTTTGCGTGTAGGCCACCATGGTCGGTTTTCCGGTGGTGCCGGACGAGCCGTGGTAGCGCGCCACCTCCGCGCGATCGACGGCCAGCATGCGCAGTGGATATTCCGCGCGCAGGTCGGCCTTGGTGGTGAAGGGGAGGCGTTGCAGATCGTCCAAGGATTGGATCTTTCCCGGCGTGATTCCGGTTCTAGAAAACACCTCTTTATAGAATGGTACATTCTGCACGCGTTCAACGGTTTCGCGCAACTTCGCGGACTGGAGAGCCTTGAGTTCGCCGCGCGGCAACGACTCTTCCTTGTCCCAAATCCGGTTTTCAATCACAAATTTACTCATATCAAACAACCTGTACTGTTTTCAAAAAAGAACGAAAAGGTCGCAAAGAAAGGGATTGCGAAATCATACCTGCTTCGCGGTCTTTGCGTTCTTCTGTTAAATCTTTGTTACCCTTCGGCGCGCTGATAGAGCTCGACGCTGTCGAGGATGGGGAGATTGGCTTGCTGCAGAGCGGCAACGGCTTTGTCCATGTCGTCGAAGCGGAAGAGCAGCACAGCCTTTTCGCCGCTCTTGATGACAAAGGCATACATATATTCAACACTGATGCCGGATGCTTCCTCAATGGAAAGAATCTCGCTGAGTCCGCCGGGCTGATCGTCCAGTTCGACCGCAATAACTTCCGTCAGCTTGGCCACGAAGCCATTGCTTTCGAGCAGTGTCTTCGCCTTGTCGTAGTCCTTTACAATCAGGCGCAGAATGCCGAACTGCTCGGTGTCCGCCAGCGAAAGCGTAATGATGTTGATTTGGTTTTCGGCCAGCAAAGCGCACAGCTCGCGCAGGCGTCCGGGCTTGTTCTCCAAAAATACTGATAACTGCTTTAATTTCATTTTCTGTGCTCCTGTATTTTAAACACAAAGGCACGAAGTTCACTGAGGCGGCGGCTGTTCGTGTGCTTCGAGCTCTTTGTGCCTTTGTGTTTAATTATTTAGTCCGGTTGTCGATTACGCGTTTCGCCTTGCCCATCGAGCGCTCGATGGTGTTGGGCTCGACGAGGGTGAGTTTGACGCGGATGCCGAGAATGTGCGCGATGGCATCGGAAAGCTGCTTGTGGACGGCTTCCACACCCCGGACGGTATCAGTGAATGTTTTGGCGCTGACCTCGACCTGCACCTCCATCTGATCCATGCCGCCGTGGCTACTGAGCACGATCTGATAGTGGGGCTGGGTTTCTTCAACCTTGAGCAGGGCCGCTTCAATCTGCGACGGGAAGATGTTCACGCCGCGGATGATGAACATGTCGTCGGAACGCCGCGCAATGCGGTTGATGCGGCGGATGGTGCGGCCGCATTCGCATTTTCCGGCAATAACGCTGGTGATGTCGTGCGTGCGGTAGCGCATGACGGGCATCGCCTTTTTGCTGAGCGTGGTAATGATCAGCTCGCCTTCCTCGCCATCGGGCATGGCTTCATCGGTGACGGGATCGACGATCTCGATCATAAAGTGGTCTTCGAAGATATGGAGGCCGTGCTGTTTTTCGCAGGCCATGCCGACGCCCGGCCCGATGATTTCTGAGAGGCCGTAGATGTCGTAGGCCTTGATGCCGGTTTTGCCTTCGATGTATTCGCGCATTTCGTCGGTCCACGGCTCGGCGCCGAATACGCCGGCGCGCAACGGGATTTCGTCCCAGTCGATGCCCATCTTTTCGGCATATTCGATGAGGTGCAGGAAATAGCTCGGCGTAGCGCAGATGGCGGTGGTGCCGAAGTCGCGCATCACCATGATCTGCCGCTCGGAATTTCCTCCAGAGATTGGAATAACCGTGGCGCCGAGGGCTTCTGCGCCATAGTGCGCGCCCAACCCTCCGGTGAAGAGACCGTAGCCGTAGGCGTTCTGAATAATGTCGCCGCTGTGCAGGCCGGCGCAGGCGAAGGTACGTACCATGACCTCTTTCCAAACCTCGATATCCTCGTCGGTATAGGCCACCACAATCGGCTTTCCGGTGGTGCCGGACGAAGCGTGCAAGCGAACCACTTCGTTCATCGGAACGGCAAAAAGACCGTAGGGATAGGTGTCACGCAGATCGGTCTTCTGGGTGAAGGGCAGCTTGCGGATATCTTCCAGTGATCGGACATCCTCTGGTTTTACACCACGTTCATCCATGCGCTCGCGGAAAAGCCGCTGATTATCGTAGGCGTGCTTGGTGATGGCGCGAAGGCGCTGAAGTTGAAGGGTGCGGAGTTGTTCCTCACGCATATAATCGGGGGCTGAAGCAGGGTGCATCAGACTTTCCCGGTCGTTCCATTGTGCATGCATAATCGTGCCTTTCTCTAGAATTTAAACGAACCGACAACGTTTACTAAAGATACGCAATTTAAGCAAGGCCGCGACCCGTGAAATTGCAGGAGCCGTTGCCCAACGCCCTTTTCGCCAGGAACCGAAGCAAGATTCGGTTTAGATGCTCGGCTTCATTGAAGCACACAGCACAAAACGCCTTCTTACAAAATGTGAGATATAGCCTCTACGGGACAATTCTCCTCTGCTGCCAATGCACTTTTCTGAAGCTCTTCCGGTACCGGATCGATTTTTACCGAAGATGTTCCGTCGGGGAATTCAAATACTTCCGGGGCGATGCCCTGGCATGCCTCGCATCCAATGCAAAGATTCTGGTCAACGGTGAATTTCATATTTCCTCCCGGAGGTTAAGGTTGCTTTTTTTCTATGTAGCTGGACGTCAGAAGATAGAACATTCGGAAGAAAAAGGTCAACCTTTCCCAGAGCAATTGGCGGGCCGGGTAATAATTCTTGAAGAACCGGTAGCGACTGAAGTCATAAGGAGTTGAAACGTCTCCAGAAAACGGGTTAACTGCACACTTGTTTTCTCTGGGGAAATTATGTTCAGCCATACACATCAACTTAGAGTGCGCTACAGCGAATCAGACCGAATGGGAACTTTCTATAATTCCAGACTGCTTGAATGGATGGAAGTGGGGCGGTCGGAGTTGACCCGGGCGGCGGGCACACCGTATGCCGAATGGGAGGAGCGCGGAATAATGGCTCCAATTGTGGACGCCGGCCTTAAGTTTCGCGGTCGGGCAGGATACGATGATCTGCTGAATATGGTAACGGTCTGTGACCGCGAAGGACGGGCCCGTTTGAAATTTGAGACGGTGATTACACTGGCGGATTCTGGCCAGCTGGTTGCCGAGGGGTTTACGATCCACGCCCTGACCACCCCCGAAGGGAAGCCGGTCCGGATTCCGGATTGGATTAATGATTTATTAAATGGAGAGACACATGAGCAGTGAACGCAAACTGATGAGCGGCAATGAAGCCGTGGCATTGGGAGCCAAACACGCCGGCTGTGCGCTGGGTGTGGGGTATCCCGGAACGCCATCCACAGAAATTCTGGAAAACTATTCCAAGCTCGAAGGCTGCAAAGCGCAGTGGTCGCCCAATGAAAAGGTGGCTCTGGAAGTCGGCATCGGCGTGGCCTTTGCAGGCACCCGAACCATCGTGACCATGAAGCATGTGGGCGTGAACGTGGCGGCCGATCCGCTCTTTACCGTCGCCTATACCGGCGTGACCGGCGGCATGGTTTTGGCCGTGGCCGACGACCCCGGAATGGCGTCGTCGCAGAACGAACAGGATTCCCGCAATTATGCGCGCGCTGCCGGCGTGCCGATGTTCGAACCGGCCGACTCGCAGGAGGCCTATGACATGACCAAGCTCGCGTTCGAAATTTCCGAACGTTGGAGCCAGCCCGTCTTTCTGCGCCTTTGCACCCGCGTCTGCCATTCCAAAACGATCGTGGCGGCATCCGACTCCAAAGAAGTTCCTCTGGCCGACTATGTCCGTGATATTAAGGGTCGCGTCATGATTCCGGCCTATGCCCGTCCTGCGCATAAAAGGTTGCGTGCAAAACTTGCCGAAATAGAAGAATGGAATTGCACCGAAGGTCCTAATCCAATCATTGGAAGCGGAAATAAGCTCGGAATTATTGCCAATGGTGTTGCCGCCCTGCACGCGCAGGAAGCCGATCCCGACGCCAGAGTGATGAAGCTGGGCATGGTTTATCCGCTGCCCATAAAATCCATTTTGAACTTTATCGATTCCGTTGATGACTGCGTAATCATTGAAGAAGGCGACCCCTTCATCCAGACGGAAGTACAGGCGGCCGGCGGCAGGGTTCGCCCCCGTATGGAACGCTACCGCTATGGCGAGCTCGACGTGATGCGCGTGAAGCGCATTATTGCCGGCGACGATACAGAAGAGCCTGCGCCTCCGCGTGGCAAGCCCCCTCAGTTGTGCGACGGCTGCCCGCACCGTAACAGCTTCCAGATGCTGAAAAATGTCGGGTGCACGATTTCCGGGGACATCGGATGTTATACGCTGAGTGTGCTCCCACCGTTCGAAACCATGGATACCTGCATCTGCATGGGTGGTTCCATCGGTATCGGCTTGGGCATGCGCCATGTGCTTCCGGAAGAACAGGCCCGTAAAATTGTAAGTGTCATAGGCGACGGCACTTTTATGCACAGCGGTCTGACCGGTGTGGCGGAAATGGTTTATAACCGGCCGAAATACGGACATGTCATCGTGATTCTCGATAACGGAACCACGGCCATGACCGGTTTGCAGGAGCACCCGGGAACAGGCAGAAAACTAGATCATCAGCCGGCAGAAAAAACCGTTTCGCTGGAAGGAACATGCGAAGCAATGGGGGTTGATAAAGTTTTGATCTTTGATCCGGCCCGCGAAATGGAAGCCTTTGAACAGGCAACCAAAGACGCTTTGGCCTCGAATGACCTGACCGTTATTATTGCCCGACGCCCCTGCATTCTAGCGATTGTTCGCGATGCAAAAATCGGACGCGGCGAGAAGGTTCGCTAGAAAATCGTACTACGTATTGCGTATTGGCATGGCGACGGAAAGAAACCTGCTTTAGAAATACGTAATACGCAGTACGAAATACGCAAAGGAGATTTGAAAAATGAGTAAAGTTACAAATGTAAAATTTGCCGGGTTGGGCGGCCAGGGGATTCTGACGTGTACCGATATTCTGGGCCGTGTCGTGTTTGATCTGGGCAACGATGTTAAAAAAGCTGAAGTGCACGGCATGAGCCAGCGCGGCGGTTCAATTACTTCTGACCTGCGTTTTGGCGACAAGGTCTTGAGTCCGATGATTTCTGCTGGTCAAGCCGATTACCTGGTTGTTCTGGGCGAAGATCAAATTGAGCCGAACCAGCATTTCATGAAAGCCGGTGGAGTTCTCGTCAAGCCTTCAGATTTCGATGCGGGACGTCTGAGCAATAAAAGAACGCTGAACGTTGCTCTTTTGGGGGCGCTTAGCAAACACATGGAGTTTTCTGTTGAGCAGTGGATGAGTGCCATTCGTCAGCTGTTTCCGGAACGTTTGGTTGACGTGAACGAAAAAGCCTTCCATTTAGGCAGAGGCGATTCCGCCTAGTGGCGGAAGTCCTAAACAAATCTGGTAAATCATTTGTTTAGGGTTTAGAGCTTAGAAATTAGACGTTGCAAAACCGGAGGTTTTGAGTGAGTGCTGAACATATTAAGGAACTGATCCGCAAGAACGACAACCTCGGCAAGCTGCTGGGGGTGGAGTTGACCGAGGTGAGCGAAGGGCGGGCCTATGCCGAATTGAAGGTTGCTAAAGAGCACCTCAATGCGGCGGGCGTTGCGCACGGCGGCTCAATTTTTGCACTGGCCGACATTGCGCTGGCAGCGGCCTCGAACTCCTATGGCAACGTGGCGTTGCTGACCAACGGAAATATTCAGGTGTTTCATGCAACGCAGCTGGGCGACACCTTGATTGCAAAAGCGAAAGAGGTTTCAGCGAGCCGGCGTCTGGCGCACTACCGGGTGAAGGTCACGAACACCGCCGGCGAACAGATTGCCGTCTATAACGCCACCGTTTATAAAACCAGTACGCCGCTTCCCGAACACGAATAGTTTTTCTTCCATTGAAAAAGCAAAAAGCACCCTCCGCGAGCGGAGCGTGCTTTTTGTGTTTTGGCGAAAGAAAGCCTAGAACGCGTAACTGAGTTCCGCTCGGATAAACGCGGCGGTTTCGTTCTCTTGGTTGGACGAGTAATAGTCGTCGGGCTGCATGAGTTCGATCAGCAGGTGGCCGGTCAGCTTATCCTTTTCGGAGAACATTCCTTCACCGATGGTGAATTTGTTCCATAAGGTGAAGAGCAGTCCGCGGTTATGTCCGCCGCCAACGCCGTCGTCTTCCGGCGCAAACATATAGCCGAGCAGGAAGTCCATTTTCAGCCTTTCGAACGGAGAGATCGAAAAGTCAATATGCGGCATGCTGACGTTGGACCAGCGCCCGGCGCCTTCGGTGTCGTACGAGTAGACGTAGAGTTCGGAATATTGCGGCCAGCGCGCCCACAGCGGGTTCCAGCCCTCATCAGTGCTTGAGGAGGGGTCGTCGCCGGAGAGGTGGTACCAGCCGAGTCCGACCGAAGCTTTCAGGTCGTCAAGCGCCGTCAACTTCAGGGTTACCAGCGAATCGATCATATAGGCCGAAATGTCGTCGCCGGTCTGGTAGGCCAGTTCAAGGTTGCCGCTCAAGGTTTCGGAAAACTTTGGCATCAAGCGGGTGCCGAAGGTGTGGCGGACTTCGTCGTCGTGCGAAATGCCGGTGGCCGGGCTGGTCCATTCCCCTTCCTGCGTCTTGATTAGATAGTAGGCCTCGAACGGAAGCGCTTCGCAGGACTGGTTCTTGGCGTAGACGCCGCCGCCGACTTCATCGCCGTGATAGTATCCGCCGGTCTTGCCGATGAGATCCCGATCCTGGCCGTGAATCGCCAGCTCGTCTTCGGACGGCATATACATGGCCAGGAAATCCACGGTGGTATCCTCAATTCCCGTGTAGCTGGCCTTCGCCGCATTGAAGTAGATCGTGCGGGAGCCGTCTTTCGGCGTTCCGTCCAAGATCACTTTTCCGGTGCCGTAGATCAGGTCCTGGCGGCCAATGCGGAACGCAATGTCGTCCAGTTTCCAATCGACGAACAGGTTGTCGAAGACAATTTCATCCTCTGATTCCCATCCCTGGCGCGCAGTTCCCTTTGAGCCGGTGCGAAATTCGTAGACCGCACGAGTGCGGAAATAGAGGTCTTCGGCCGGGTGGAGCTCGCCCCAGAGGCGGAGGCGATAGCGTTGGAACTCATTTTCGCCGCCGCGGGCCTGGGCGCCGATGTTGTAAGGAATGTTGTTGAAGTAGACTTCGCGCAGACGAACATCGCCGCCCATCTTGAACAGGTCTTCTTCTTTTGGCGCCAGCTCCGACATGGCCATAGCTTCTCCAGCTTCAACCTCGGCAATTTCCGGTGCAGCATTGGTCGCCGGGATTTCTGTTTCAGCCGCGAAGGCAACACTTGCGGCGCTTGCGGCTGCGAGCAACATGATGATACGTTTGTTTTCCATTTTCATCCCCTATAGTTACTTCTTCTTTCCCATGCAAAAATCCAGATGCGCTGCCGCTGTTTTTTTTGTAAACAACGAAACAAGCACGGTTGCCACGATGGCAATCGGCAGGCCAATGATCAGCGGATCAACAAACGCCCAAACCATCGGTCCCGTCTTGGCGAAGACCTCTTTGCCGTCGACCAGCTGGATGGCCAGCGAGCGCGTTCCAAACAGCTTGCTGCAGACGAGCAGGGCGGTGGAGGCCTTTTCCTGTACAAACATGATCCAGAACAGGCTGGAAAGGGATCCGCTCAGCAAGCCGGCGATAGCGGCGGCCTTGGTGATGCCGCGGCTCCACAGCGCACCGACATACATCGGCAGAAAGGCGCAGGCGCAAAGCCCGAAGAAGATTGCCGTGCCGCGCGCCACGATGGCGGTGCCGGTCTTGCCGAACTTCAGTTCCATGATGTAGCTGAGGTAAACGGAAATCAGAATGCCGAGCAATACGCCGGCGCGGGTGGCCAATACGCCGCCGCCCTTTTGTTTCCGCCCCATGGATTCTTCTACCAAGTCGCGCCCGAGCGAGGTGCCCATCACGTGGAACTGGCTGCTGAGCGTACTCATCGCCGCCGAGATCAACGTGAGCATGAACAGGATGCTGAACCATTCGGGCATCGCGCTTTGAAGGTACATGGGAATGATCGCTTCCACATCGCCCTTGGCAGCGACAATCGCGACTTTCCCAACGGTTTGCTGAAAGTGGACGTTGGCCAGCGCACCGACAATAAAGGCTACGCCGGTCATCATCATGATGAACACGCCGCCGATCGGGATGGCGCGGTTAAGCTCCTTGCCGCTCTTGACGGTCATGTAGCGCACGGCGAGCTGCGGCTGAGCCAAAACGCCGATGCCGACGCCCATGATGATGGTGCTCACGAGCACCCACCAGAGCGGCGCGCCGAACTTGGGCATGCTGGTCCAGCCCTGGTGGCCTCCGGCCTGCAGCTTGGCGGGAACCAGATGGGCCATGTCGGTCAGACTCTGGTGCGCGGCGGTCACGCCGCCGAGCTTGGTGTAGGTGAGAATGAGCAGGGCCAGCATGCCGAAGAGCATGATGGTGCCTTGCAGCGCATCGGTGTACATCACGCCTTTTATGCCGCCCATGATGACGTACAGGGCAATGATGACCGAGAAGATGAACAGCGCGGTGTTGTAGTCCATCGACAGTTGCGAGGAAATGTATTTAACCGCGCCCGTCAGCACCGCAGAGGCATAGAGCGGGATGAACATGAAAATAATCACTGCCGCCGCGCCTTGGATAAACTTGGATTGGAAGCGCCGGCCCAGCAACTCCGGGAAGGTGTGCGCATCCAGCCGCAGCCCCATTTTACGGGTTCGTCCGCCAAACACCCAAAAGGCAATGAAGATGCCGATCAGAATATTCATGACGGTTAGCCAGAGCAGGCCCATGCCGAATACGCCGGCCGCGCCGCCGAAGCCGACAATGGCCGAGGTGCTGATGAAAGTGGCGCCGTACGACATCGCCATGACGTAGGGGTGGACCTGGCGTCCGCCGAGCATGTAGTCGGTGGCGGACTTGGTGGTTTTATAGCCTCGGAAGCCGAGGTATCCGATAATGCATAGATATGCAACAACAACGATAATCATCCAAATAGACATGCGTTTTCTCCAAATTTTGGATTTTGGATTGCTGATTTGTGGAACTCTGGCGACGTTGGCCTTCTGCTAAGGGGGGCGCTCGGAGACCCGAAAATCGAAATTCAAAAATCGGCATTCGAAATGCCTTAGAGTTCCTCTCCAACACGATCTTCCTCTTCCGCCCATTGCCTGATTTCTTCCTCAGGCTCGGTTTCAGGATCGTCTTGGTTCCATTTGATGATTCCCCATACCAAGCACAATAGTGCGCTGACAATGCAAAGCAGGTAGGCCAAAGCCACCCACGGATCCGCTATACCTAACATACTTCCCCCTATCATTGACTAGTTTGACTTACCCAATATGTTAGCGCAAATAAATACGGAATGCCAATACGCAATTATGGATTATTCGCTCATCATTCCGCAGTGCGCCAAATGTTCGTCCGTGATTTTTTTCGTAAACCTTGAAACGAGCACCGTGAGCAAGATGGAGATCGGTAGGCCGATGAGGAGCGGATCGACAAAGGCCCAGATGATCGGCCCGCTGCTGAGGAAGACCTCCTTGCCTTCCACGGTCTGGATGGCCAGCGAACGGGTGCCGAAAAACGTATTGCATAGAAGCAGAGCGGTGGAGGCTTTCTCGTGTATAAGCAACATCCAAAGCAAACTCGAGGCCGCGCCGCCGATCAGTCCGGCAATGGCCCCGGCTTTGGTGATGCCGCGGCTCCAGAGCGCGCCGACATACATGGGCAGGAAGGCGCAGGCGCATAGCCCGAAAAAGATTGCGGTGCCGCGCGCTACGACGGCGGTTCCGGTTTTGCCGAACTTGATTTCGATCGCATAGCTGAGGTAAACGGAAACCAGAATGCCTGCCAACACGCCGATGCGTGTGGCCAGGACGCCGCCGTTTTTGCTTTTCCGCCCGAGCGATTCTTCAATCAGGTCGCGGCCGATGGAAGTGCCCATCACATGGAACTGGCTGCTGAGCGTGCTCATCGCGGCCGACATCAGCGTGAGCATGAACAGCACGCTGAACCAATTGGGCGTGGCGGCCTGCAGATACATTGGAATGATCTGCTCCACATCTCCCTTGGCCACCGCAATCGAAATTTCCCCGACCGTCTGCTGGAAGAAAACATTGGAGAGCGAGCCGACGATGTAGGCGACCCCTGCGGTCAGCAGGATGAATACGCCGCCGATGGGAATGGCGCGATTGAGTTCCTTGCCGCTCTTAACGGTCATGTAGCGCACGGCCAGCTGCGGTTGCGCGAGCACGCCGATGCCGACACCCATGATGATGGTGCTGACCGCCGTCCACCACAGCGGGGTGCCGAATTGCGGCATGCGCGTCCAGCCCCGGTGTCCGGCGGCCTGCAGTTTGGCGGGAACCTGGTCGGCCATGTCGGTCAGCGCCTGGTGTGCGGCGGTTGGGCCGCCCAGCTTGTGGTAGGTCATGTACAACAGGAAGCTAAGGCCAATCAACATGATTGTAGCCTGCAGCGCATCGGTGTACATGACGCCTTTGATGCCGCCCATAACCACGTAAAGTGCAATGATGACGGAAAAGACAAACAGCGCGATGTTGTAGTTCATCGAAAACTGGTAGGCCAGATATTTGGCCGCCCCCGTCAGCACCGCCGAGGCATACATCGGCACGAACAGGAAAATAATCACCCCCGCCGCGCCCTGGATGAAACGCGACTTGAAACGGCGGCCGAGCAGTTCCGGGAAGGTATGCGCGTCGAGGCGAAGGCCCATCTTCCGCGTACGGCGGCCGAACAGCCAGAAGGCGATGAAGATGCCCAGAAAAATATTCAGGAACGGAAGCCACAGCAGGCTCATCCCGAAGACGGCCGACGCACCGCCGAAGCCAATGATGGCGGAGGTGCTGATGAAGGTGGCGCCGTACGACATCGCCATCACATAGGGATGAGCCTCCCGACCGCCGAGCAGATAGTCGGTGGCGGTCTTGGTGGACTTGAAGCCCCGGAAGCCCAAGTAGCCGATAACGCCCAGATAGGCGACAACAATGATGATCATCCAAATAGACATGTGATTGCTCCTGATTTTAGATTATGGACTTTTGATTGCTGATGTGTGGAACGCAGGCGGTGTTGGCCTTCTGCTAAGGGAAGCGGTCGCAGATCCGAAAGTCGAAATACCCTAGAGTTCCTCTTCAACGCGATTTTCCTCTTCAGCCCAACGCCTGATTTCTTCCCCTGGCTCGGTTTCTGGATCGTCCTTGTTCCATTTGATGATTCCCCATATCAGGCAAAATAGTGCGCTGAATATGCAGAGATAGTAGGCGCTTACCACCCATGGGTCTTCTATACCAAGCATTGCATCCCCCTGTGTTGCCATTGTTCAATATATATTAAGCAAGTTAGCAGGATTAAATGCGCATTGCCAATAGGGATTTTGAAATAAACCAAATTCTTAACAATTAATATATTACCCAATGCGGCTTCGCAGCAGAAGGGATATAGGCAGAATGATTTAGTGGCAGAATAATTTCAGTTCTCAAAGCAGGAAAAATCATTCTGCCACCCAATTATTCTGCCTAACATTTTCGTGAAAAGCAGGTAAGGGGGCGCCAGTTTAGGAACGCAAACTGGTAAGAAGTCAGAATGTAAGTAACTAACGCGGCTGCGCAACAGATTAATAAACCACGAAATACACGAAACAGATTCTCAGGACAGATTTCGTGTGCTTGGTGTATTTCGTGGTTAAACACCTTATCCCAGAGTGGTTTGAGAGTGATCTGTTTAGGAATGCATAATGGTAAGAAATTAGAGCGGAAGGAACTAAAAGCGCGGGTGGTCACCACTGCGCCTACCACTCTTCAATTTCCATACGTTGGAAAAAGAGGGCGACTTTTTTAGGGGGTTTGCTACATTCGGCGCTTCATTTCCAACGTATTAAAACCTATTTGGAGCAGACTGAATGGTACAGCGAACAATAGAAAAATGGCGGGAAGCCGGGGTAGAGGTTGATCAGGACGTTGATTTGTCCCGAATCGCTGATGATGCCGTCATTCATTCGGGGAGCCGCATCCAAGGCCAGGAAACCTCGATCGGGCCGGGTTGCGTGCTTGGCGCCGAAGCGCCGGCGGTGGTTGAAAACTGCCAACTGGGCCGCGGCGTAAAACTCAAGGGAGGCTATTTTTCTGGAGCCGTCTTTTTCGAAGGAGCCAACATGGGCAGCGGGGCGCACATCCGCGCCGGCACCATTTTGGAGGAAGAAGCCAACGGCGCGCATACCGTCGGCTTAAAGCAAACCATCCTGCTGCCGTTCGTCACGCTCGGAAGCCTGATCAATTTTTGCGACGTGCTCATGGCTGGAGGCACCTCCCGCAAGGATCACTCCGAAGTCGGATCGTCCTACATCCACTTTAACTTTACGCCGCATCAAGACAAAGCCACCGCCTCGCTCATGGGCGACGTGCCCAACGGCGTGTTTCTCGACAAGAAGCCGATTTTTCTCGGCGGGCAGGGCGGCTTGGTCGGCCCTGCGCGCATCGCCTGCGGCTCGGTCATTGCCGCCGGCGGGGTTTGCCGAAAGGACATTCTCGAAGAAAACCAGCTGCAGGTTCCTCCAACGCCAAAAGCGGGAACCCGCGCCTACGAAACCGGGGTCTACAGAGGCATCGAACGGATCGTTGAAAACAACCTCATCTACATCGGCAACATCCTTGCCCTGCGCGAATGGTACCGCAACGTGCGCTACCGCTTTCTGCGCGACAGCTTCGACCACGCCGTCCTCGACGGCGGCGTCAAAAACCTCGACCTCGTTCTGGCCGAACGCATCAAACGCCTCGGCGACCTTGCCGGCAAAATGGAATATTCCTTCCAATGGCTCGAAGCCAACGGCGGCGATGCAAAAGCCGTCGAAACGCAAAAACGCTTTGCCTCCAAGTGGCCGGCAATGCGGGACAACCTGCTGGAAAAAATGACTCAAAGCTTTCCTCCACCGGAAAAATTTTCCCAGACATTGGGAATATCGCTTCCCAGGGACTCCTATACGGAGGCAATCCAATTCCTAGTGCCATCCGTCCGCGAAACCGGCCGCGCCTGGCTGCAGGGTATTGTAGACGATGCATCCGGCTTCGTTGCGCATCTCTAGAAGAAGAGATTTCAAAATTGCGTGGGGAGATTGCGGCAGTCAAGCGCATGAAGCTTTGTGACCTTCTTAAAAACGGGTCGATTTCCATGGATCCCGACAGGTATTTTTCCATCGCGGCCTAAACGCGCTGGTCGCCATCGAGCTCAAAGCCTGCCGCTTTGAACCCGAGCATTTGGGCAAGCTCAACTTCTATCTCGAAGCGCTCGACCGCAATCACCGCAAGCCCCACGAAAATCCCACCATCGGCATGCTGCTCTGCGCCACCAAAGACGAAGAGGTCGTCGAATACGCGCTCAGCCGCTTCCTTTCCCCCGCTATGGTTGCCGAATACCAGACCCAGATGCCCAATAAGAAACTGCTCCAAGCCAAGCTGCACGAGTTCTACCAAATTCTCGCGCCTGTTGAAGAGGAGGAGGCGCCGTGAAGCGCCGAACCGCAACGACATTGCGGACAGAAACCGTACCGCAGGCGTCCCGCCTGCTTTGCGGGGAATCCGTGGTGGCGCGGGCAGGCGGGACGCCTGCGGTACGTTGAAGCAGCGTTTCCCCCATGAAAAGAAGGCATTCACAAAACAAACCTATATTCCTTTATTCAGAGGACACGTTATGAGCACCGACTTGTTGAAATCTTGGTTGAAAAAACAGACGAAGGAACAGCTGGTTGACCTGATTGCGGTGCACTGTGTCGAAGACTCGGACTTTCTAGAAAGTCTCCAGTTGCAGGCCGCCGCCGCGGCGCCGACGAAGAATCGCCCAAACGCAACTTTATGAAATATCTCGCCGAGGCTGGGTTATGAACGAGGCGTGGTCAAAGGGCAGGCGAGACGCCTGTGGTACGGAAACGTCTTCTTCGAAAGTAAAACGAGCGTCTCGCTCGTTTGCCGCAACTTCCGAAAGGGTGGTAGTCATGTCAATCGTCTCCACGCGCTCCATACGGGTTTTTACGCCAAACAGCCCAAATGGATTGACATCCGCCCCTGCGGTATTATGGTTCGGGTGAATCGGTAATACCTGAGGTTTTTATGACCACTTTGACATTGAAAATACCAGAGACGATGGCGGCCGAACTGGCGTCGGAAGCCAAGGAGCATTCCGTTTCTAAATCCGAAGTCGTTCGTTCGGCCCTGGATGAGTATTTGCATAATCCCGAACGCAAAAAGGAGCCTTCGGCGTATGATGTTGCGAAGGCCCTAGGGGTGATTGGATGTATAAAGGACGGGCCGGAAGATCTCTCCACGAACCCAAAGCATATGGAAGGTTTTAGCCGTGGCTAACCCCGTCCTCCTCGATACCGGTCCGTTGGTCGCCATGGCCAATGCAAGGGACCACTATAATGAGTGGGTATGTGCAAATCTAAAGCAGGTTAAGCTGCCGATGCTGATTTGCGAGCCGGTTTTGACGGAATCATGTTTTCTTCTTGGGCAAAAACAAGCCGTGATATTTGACCTTATGAAGGCCGGTTTTTTCCGAATCGGTTTTTCTCTGGATTCCGATGTCGTATCTGTTGAAAAACTCATGAATAAGTACGACGATGTGCCGATGTCGCTGGCCGATGCGTGTTTGGTGCGCATGAGCGAGATTAATGATGGGAGCAAGGTGTTTACACTGGATAGCGATTTTAAAATTTACAGACGGAATGGCCGAAAGACGATTCCATTGATTTATCCAGAAAACCAATAAGGAAAGAGCTATGGGAAAACTATTTGGAACCGACGGCGTTCGCGGGATGGCGAACGAGGGGAACATGACCGCCGAGATGGCGCTGCAGATCGGCCGCGCTACGGCCTACACCTGCAAGGAATACCACAAGGAAAAGGGGACGCGCCCGCGCATCATCATTGGCAAGGACACGCGATTAAGCGGCTACATGTTTGAAAACGCGCTGACCGCCGGGATCACTTCGATGGGCGTTGACGTGCTCCTGCTCGGCCCGATCCCGACGCCCGCCGTGGCGTTCATCACTCAGAGCATGCGGGCCGACATGGGACTGGTGATTTCTGCGTCGCACAATCCCTACTACGACAACGGCATTAAGATTTTCGGCCGTACGGGCTACAAGCTGCCCGACGCCATGGAGGCGGAAATCGAGGATCTGGTGCTGAGCGGGCGCATCAACAACATCCGCCCGGTGGCGCAGGAGATCGGCAAGGCCAGGCGGATCGACGATGCCATGGGGCGCTACATCGAATTTTGCAAAAACACCTTCCCGGACGACATGACGCTTGACGGCATGAAGGTAGTGCTCGACTGCTCCAACGGCGCCACCTACAAATGCGCCCCGTTGATCTTTTCCGAGCTGGGCGCCGATGTTTCCACCATCCACGCTGCGCCGGACGGCATTAACATCAACGACAACTGCGGTTCGCAGCACACGCAGGATTTGTGCGTGAAGATCAAAGGGAACAAGGCCGACGTTGGGCTGGCGTTCGACGGCGACGGCGACCGCTTGATTGCAGTCGATGAAAACGGATGCAAATTGACCGGCGACCAGATCATTGCCATCTGCACCAAATACTACAAGGATGCCGGCCTGTTGAAAAACAACCTCGTCGTCGGCACGGTGATGAGCAACATTGGCTTCCACGTGGCGCTGAAGGAACTGGGCATCGACACCGATGTTGCCGATGTGGGTGACCGCTATGTGCTTGAAATGATGCGCGAGAGGGGCGCTGTGCTGGGCGGCGAAGATTCCGGCCATATTATTTTCAATAATTTCCATACCACTGGTGACGGCATTGTTTCTGCGTTGCAGCTGCTGGCCATCATGCGCAAGTCGGGCAAAAAGCTTTCCGAGCTCGCCTTGGTGATGAAGGTGTTCCCGCAGGTGCTCATCAATATTGATGTGGCCGAAAAACCGCCCATTGCGGAAATTGAAAAGCTGCAGGAAGCGATTACTGAAGCCAAAGCCGAGCTGGCGGAAAAGGGCCGCGTGCTCATCCGCTACTCCGGCACCCAGCCCATGTGCCGCGTCATGGTGGAAGGCCCTTCCGAAAAACAGACCCAAACCATTGCCGAGCGCCTGACCGCGGTCGTTAAGGAGTGCATCGGGTAAATGGAAACCATTCTTACGTCAGAAAACCTCAAACGCTCGTACACCATCGGAAAAACCACCCTCGATGTGCTCAAGGGCGTGTCGCTGGAGGTGAACTCCGGCGAAACGCTTTCAATTATGGGCGAGAGCGGGTCGGGCAAGAGCACCCTGCTGCATGTGCTGGGCGGGTTGGATAACCCCAAGGAAGGGGAGGTCCACTTCAAGAACGAGAGCGTTTACGGCATGTCGACGGCGCGGCGCGCCCGGTTTCGTGCGCAAAACGTGGGCTATGTCTTTCAGGCCTTCCACCTGTTGCCCGAACTGGATATTGTTGAAAACGTGGCGCTTCCGGCCATGGCGATGCGTTCAAAGGGCGGGGCCAAGGCTCGTGCCGAGGAGCTGCTGACCGAAGTTGGGCTGGGCGACCGCATCGGCCACCGGCCACAGGAGCTTTCCGGCGGCGAACGGCAGCGGGTGGCCATTGCACGGGCACTGATGAATGATCCCGACATTATTTTCTGCGACGAACCCACGGGGAACCTCGATTCCAAAACGGGCGAAAAAGTATTGAATTATTTATTTCAACTGATCGAGGCAAGAAGGCATACTCTTGTGCTTGTTACCCATAGTCAGGACGTCGCATCGCGGTGCTCCCGCGAACTTTTTTTAAAGGACGGATTCTTAATTTAATAAAGGTTTTACAAATGAAGATTTTTTTAGGTGATAAACTGGTAGATGAAAAAGATGCCGTAGTTTCTGTATTCGACCATGGCTTGCTGTATGGCGACGGGGTGTTTGAAGGCATTCGCGCCTACAACAACCGCATATTCCTCTTGGACGAGCATATTGACCGACTGTACGACTCAGCCAAGGCCATTGCGCTGAAGATCCCGATGTCGAAGGAGGAAATGTCTAACGCGGTTATCGAAACCTGCAAGGCCAACGAAATCGCAGACGGCTATATCCGTCTGGTGGTGACGCGCGGCAAGGGCACGCTGGGCCTTAATCCGTATCTGTGCAACAAGGCACAGATCATCATCATCGCCGCTAAAATCCAGCTCTATCCGCAGGAACTCTACGAAAACGGCCTCAAGATCGTTACGGTCGGCACAATCCGCAACCATCCGGAAGCGATTAATCCACGCATCAAGAGCCTGAACTATCTTAACAACATAATGGCCAAGATCGAGGCGATCAACGCCGGTTGCATGGAATGCCTGATGCTCAACCACAAGGGCGAGGTGGCCGAGGCTTCCGGCGATAATATCTTTGCCATCAAAAACGGCGTCATCACTACGCCGCCGAGCAACTGCGGCTCGCTGGAGGGCCTGACCCGCAACAAGGTGATGGAAATCGCCAGAGCCGCCGGCTATGAGGTGCGCGAAGCAATTATGGCGCGCTACGACCTCTATGTGGCCAATGAGGTTTTCCTCACCGGCACCGCCGCTGAGATCATTTCGGTGGTGGACATCGACAAGCGAGAAATCGGCGATGGAAAGCCCGGCAAGGTAACCACCGAGCTGGCCGGCCTCTATGCCAAATGTGCCCACTCAGAAGGCACGCTGATCGTTTAGGTGCAGTCTGTGCGCAATAAAGATTGCGCAGTAATATCCCAACGAATTACCGTTCCTGTTGTCAGACAAGAAAACGGGAAAAACCCATGATATGTGAATATTGCAAAGAAGCAGAGGCCACCATTCATCTGACCCAGGTGATTGATGGCGCGGTGAAGAAGTTGAATCTTTGTCAAATCTGCGCTCAAAAGAACGGAATCGACCTGAACTCGCCGATTTCCATTACCGATGTACTGCTGGGGCTTGGCCAGCCGGGTGCAAAGGCTTCAGACATGTCTGAATTCGACCTTTGCTGCAACCGGTGCCAAATGACGCGTGCGGAATTCAAGAAACGGGCCCGGCTTGGATGCCCCGAATGCTACAACGCGTTTATGGGCGAACTTAGTGCATTAACACTGGCCATGCACCACAGTCGCCAGCACGTTGGAAAAATTCCGGCGCGCCAAGGCAATGAAGCGCGCATTACCGCCCAAGCGGCCGCGTTGCAGAAAGACATCGAAACAGCCATTGCAAAAGAGGAATACGAAGTGGCCGCCAGCCTGCGCGATAAAATCCGGGCATTGAAAGAAGGCGTTCAGGCTTCCGACGAGGAGAATCCTCATGACTCTTGACGACATGGTGCGCCGCCACGGCAGCTGGCTGGAAGCCGGAGTTGAAGAGGGCCCTGTGGTAAGCAGCCGGATCCGTCTGGCCCGCAACTTGGATCAATACAGCTTTCCCGGCTGGGCAAGCGAAGAGGAAAACCTGGCGGTCTGGAACCAAGCCGTTGCCATGTTCCAGACTCTGGAGCCGAACTTCATTAGCTGGAGCATGGCGGAAACGCCGGCACTGGACAAAGAGATCCTTTTCGAGCGCCACCTCATCAGCCAAGAGCTGGCCGAGCAGGAAGACAGCTGCGGCGTGTTTGTCTCGCCCGACGAATGCATGTCGGTGATGGTGAACGAAGAGGACCACATCCGCATCCAATCGTTGCAGGCCGGCCTCAACCTGCAGGAAGCTTGGCGGGCGGCCGACAAACTGGACGACGCGCTGGAAGCGCAGCTCACCTACGCGTTTTCGCCCAAACTGGGCTATTTGACATCGTGCCCCTCCAACGTCGGCACCGGCATGCGAGCATCGGTCATGCTGCACCTGCCGGGACTGGTGCTGATGGAGGAAATGGATCCGGTCATCAACGGCATTTCGAAAATCGGTCTGGCCGTGCGCGGCATGTGGGGCGAAGGCACCGAAGCCGCCGGCAATATGTTCCAGGTCTCGAACCAGATCACGCTGGGTCGTCGCGAAGATGAGATTATTGCCCATCTCGAACAAATCGTACTTGAGCTGATCGAACACGAAAACAATGCGCGCATCCGTCTGATGGAGAACCGGTCGCTCATGGTTGAAGATCATGTTGCCCGGGCCTTTGGAACGCTGTCGCATGCCCGGCTGCTTTCAAGCGGCGAAGCGCTGAACCTGCTGTCGACCCTGCGCCTCGGCCGCGATCTGGGAATGACCGACCAGTTTTCCCGCCGCGAACTTGACACCCTTTTTATCTCCAGCCAGCCGGCGCACCTTCAGAAGCTGGAAAACAAAGAGCTTGAACCGGAAGAGCGGGATGTTGTCCGCGCCGAAATGTTGCGCGACTATATGAAAAATGCTAGTGCAAGTGATATTTAGACTAAAGGACGCTTTATGGACAATTTTACACCACGGGCTCAACAGGTCCTGCAGCTGGCCCGCAAAGAGGCCGATCGCTTCAACCACGGTTATGTGGGAACCGAACATGTCCTGCTCGGCTTGATCGCACTCGGCCACGGCGTGGCCGTCAATGCGCTTCAGGCCCTGGGCATTGATCTCGCCTCCGTGCGGCTGGAGGTTGAAAAAGCGGTCGGAACCGGGCCGGAAACCAAGACGATCGGAAACATTCCCTTCACGCCCCGCGCAAAAAAAGTGCTGGCACTTTCTGCGAGCGAAGCGCGCGGGCTTGGCCACAGCTACGTGGGAACCGAACACATCCTGCTCGGCCTCCTGCGCGAAGGGGAGGGGATCGCCGCGCGCGTCCTTGAAAACCTCGGCGTCGATCTTGATGAAACCCGCTATGAAATCATGAAGACCCTCGATCCAGATTATGATCCGGCCGCCGAAGGCGAATTTGAAGAGGAGGACGAACGCGAAGGACCTCCCATGGGCGGGCCGCAGCAACCGCGAGGCAAGGGCAAGTCCAAAACTCCTGCGCTCAATACGTTTGGCCGCGATCTGACCAAGCTGGCGAAGGACGGCGAACTCGACCCCGTGATTGGAAGAAAAGACGAAATAGAGCGCGTCATTCAAATTCTCTGTCGCCGCACGAAAAACAATCCCGTGCTTCTCGGTGAAGCCGGCGTCGGCAAAACCGCCATTGCCGAGGGCCTCGCTCAAATTATTTCCGACAGCAACGTGCCGGACCTTCTTATCGATAAAAAAGTAATCACGCTCGACCTTGCGCTGATGGTGGCTGGCACCAAATACCGAGGCCAGTTTGAGGAGCGCATCAAGGCCGTAATGGACGAAATCCGTAAGGAAAAGAATATTCTTCTGTTCCTCGACGAACTCCACACAATTGTCGGCGCAGGTTCAGCCGAAGGTACGATGGATGCAGCCAACATCATCAAACCGGCGCTCTCGCGCGGCGAACTCCAGTGCATCGGCGCAACTACGCTCAAGGAATACCGGAAATACATCGAAAAAGATGCCGCCCTTGAACGCCGCTTCCAGATCGTGCACGTCAAGGAGCCCACCGTCGAAAACGCCATCGAAATCATGAAGGGCCTGCGGACGAAATATGAAGAGCACCACCACGCGCAGTTCACCGACGAAGCCTTGAAGGCCTCCGTGGTATGCTCCGCACGTTACCTGCCCGACCGCTTCCTGCCCGACAAAGCAATCGACCTCATCGATGAGGCCGGGGCGCGGGCCCGCATCGGAAGCATGAGCCGTCCGCCGGAGCTTAAGCAGCTCGAAGAGGACATCCACACCTTTGAAAAGAAAAAGAACGACGCCATCCATGAGCAAAAGTTTGAGGATGCCGCCAACTTTCGCGACCAAGAGCGCCAGGCCAAAGAAAAACTCGACGACCTGCTGAACCAATGGCGCAAGCAGCGCGATGAAAACCGTTCTGTGGTGACCGAAGAAGACATCATGGTCGTCGTCTCAAAATGGACCGGCATCCCGGTGATGAAGATGGGCGAAAAGGAAATGGCGCGCCTGCTCCGCATCGAGGAAGTCGTCGGCGAACAGGTGGTCGGCCAGCAGGTGGCCGTAGCCGCCATTGCCCGCGCACTGCGCCGCTCCCGCGCCGACCTCAAGGATCCGAAACGGCCGATTGGTTCGTTCATTTTCCTTGGGCCGACCGGTGTCGGGAAAACGCTGCTGGCGAAAACGCTCGCGGAGTTCATGTTCGACGACCCCGAGTCGTTCATTCAGATCGACATGTCGGAATACATGGAAAAATTCAATGCCTCCCGGCTAGTCGGCTCTCCTCCCGGCTATGTCGGCCATGAAGAAGGCGGCCAGCTCACCGAGCGCGTCCGGCGACGCCCATACTCCGTGGTGCTGTTCGACGAAGTTGAAAAGGCCCATCCGGACGTGATGCACATGCTGCTCCAGATTATGGAGGAAGGCCGCCTCACCGACAGCCTAGGCCGCAACATCGACTTCCGCAACACGGTGGTCATCATGACCTCGAATCTCGGCGCGATGGAAGTCAAGAAAGCCGGGGCACTCGGCTTTGCGCCGGCCAATGAAGATGTCGACTACCAGAAACTCAAGGAAATGATGTTGGGCATCGCCAAGAAGACTTTCAAGCCCGAGCTGCTTAACCGCCTCGACGACATGATTGTCTTCCGCGAACTCAACCGCGTTGACCTTGAAACGATCATCGATCTGGAGCTGGCCAATATCCAAAACCGCGTGTTGGGTCGCAACATCGAGCTGAAGATCACGAAATCAGCCCGCGAGTTTCTATTGGAAAAAGGCTACGATAAAACCTACGGCGCTCGTCAACTGCGCAGAACCGTCGAACGTTATCTGGAGGATCCGCTGGCCGAGGAAGTCCTGCGAAGCACGATCGAAAACAACTCGGTGGTTACCGTCAAAGCCAACAAGGAAAAATTGACCTTTAAAAGCGCACCCGCGACGGTTATAGAACCGGCCACGGAAGAATAAAAGCTGTTTTCCAATCGTTTGGATAACACAGCATCCTCGGTTTCCATTGCTTGGAAATCGGGGATTGATTTTGTCAGGGGCAATAAATAACCTTCGCCCTTTTTACGGAGAAGAGCATATGCGCGAGTTCGCTACATTTGAAGAGAGGCTTTCCATCTGGACCACCGATGCCATGAAGTCGGTTTTTGGACTGGAAGGCACCGATATAAACCTAGGCGTTTCGCCGACTAACAACGACAAATTCGGCGACTATCAATGCAATGCCGCTATGTCGCTGGCCAAAACGGTGGGAAAAGCGCCCAGGCAGATTGCGCAGGAATTCGCGGATGCGGCCGTACTTCCTGACTTTGTTGAAAAGATTGAGATCGCCGGGCCCGGCTTCATTAACTTTTTTCTCTCCAACCACGCTTTGGCGGCGTATCTCCAATCCTTGGAGAACGATCCGCATTTGGGCGCCGAGCAAGTAGGGCAGGGGAAGACCGTAATCGTTGACTATTCCAGTCCCAATGTGGCCAAACCGATGCATATCGGCCACATCCGCTCGACCGTGATCGGCAACGCCATCGACCGCCTTTACCGCTATCTCGGCTACAACGTCATCGCCGATAATCATCTAGGCGACTGGGGCACGCAGTTTGGCCTGATGATGGTCGGCTTCCGCAACTTCGTCGATGAAGATGCGCTCAAGGCGGCGCCGGTCGAGGAACTCGAACGCGTTTATGTGGCCAGCTACAACATGTCGAAGGAAGACGCATCGTGGCGGGAACAGGCCAAGGCCGAGCTCGTCAAGCTCCAGCAGGGAGACGCCGAAAACCGCGCACTGTGGGAAAAGTTCATCGAACTTTCCATCGAAGAGTTCAATACCATTTATAACCGCCTCGGCGTTAAGTTCGACCTCTACCGCGGCGAAAGCTTCTACAACGACCGGCTGCCGAAAATGATCCAGTCCTTGGAAGAAAAGGATCTGGCCAAGGAAAGCGACGGCGCATTGATCGTTGGTCTGGAAGAGGACGGCATGCCGATCTGCATCGTGCGGAAAAGCGATGGGGGCTACAACTATGCCACCACGGATCTCGCTACCGTTGAGGCCCGCATCGAGGAGTTTGATCCAGAACGGATCATATACGTTACCGATGAACGCCAGCAGCTTCACTTTAAACAATTTTTTACCATATCAGAAAAGCTGGGTATGAACGCCAATCTGGTGCATGTCTGGTTCGGCCTCATGCGCCTCCCGGAAGCCACATTTTCAACCCGCGAGGGCAACGTTATAAAGCTGGCCGCTTTGCTCGACGAAGCCGAAGTGCGCGCTTTGGAAATGGTGAAGTCCAGCAGTCCGGAAATGCCCGAAGAGCAGCAGAGGGATTTGGCAAAAGCCATCGGCATCGGCGCCATAAAATATACCGACCTGAGCCAGAATCCACAGAGCCTTGTGACGTTTACTTGGGAAAAGGCGTTAAATATGCAAGGCAACTCCGCACCGTATCTGCAGTATGCCTATGCGCGCATTTCGTCGGTTTACGACAAGTTCCACGCGACATATCCAGAAATTGAACTGGAGAAGTGTTCAATAAATATTGAACACGAGATAGAGCGTCGCTTAGCCATAAAGCTGTCGAGATTTCCTGCTGCCATCCGGGCGGCGGCGGATAACTACAGCCCAAACATTCTGGCAGAGTATCTCTACGACCTCGCTCAAATCTACAGCAGCTTTTATCAGAATGTTCCGTTCCTTAAAGCAGAAGAAGGTGTTCGGGAAAGCCGGATCCGGATTTGCCAGACCACAGCGGCAATCCTCAAACAAGGTCTGGGTTTGCTCGGCATTGAAACGCGAGAACGAATATAGCAACCCAACTTAAGACCAAGGAACGGGATCATTCGTAGATCCCGTTTTTTGTTCACACAAAGCTTGTGCGTACAAAGAATCCATGCAACCTAAAAATTAACTCTCTGAGAATTCAAAAAAATACAACGGCGATGGGTGGTTGGTTGTTTTTCAGAAAACTGATTCCGCTGACCATTTTCCAACAGAGGTTTCTAAAAAGATCCTGCCGTAGTCAACAGACTGGAAGCATCAGTCACAAGTCACGGTTTTAAATCTGCATGGCAGGAGCAGCGCAAAGCTAATCAATGACCAAACCCACGGAAGTGTTTAGGCAGGGAAAGTTTTAGAACCGGAATTTCTCCGACAAAAAATGGACTGGATCATAGTAGGGGCTTTTAAATCTTCTTGCTTTGGGGCACTCGGCAGAGCTTCGAATATTCATCAACAGTTATCAACATTTTCATGCACAAGCGCAACGTCGCATAATATATCTTATGTCTATATAATGAGCTAGCAAACCTCTACATATTGTTGCGCAGGAGCGAATTGGCGCATAGGCGGCCACTATGGTTATTCTCGAAACGGATTGGAGCGAGCCATGAGCCTAAAGCTGCAGATCGAGCTGATTGAGTTCAGCGACAGGCCTGAATGAATTGCGATGCTCCGGTGTTGCACCATTTTTTTTAAGCGCTTCTAGATGGCGCTTGGTGCCATAACCTTTGTGCTGGGAAAATCCATAGTCTGGGTAGCGCGCATCCAATTCGACCATGATCCGGTCGCGGGTAACCTTTGCTATGATACTGGCAGCTGATATGGAAATGCTGAGCGCGTCGCCTTTCACAATGCTTCGAGATTCACATGGGAGCCCCTTTACCGGCAAGCCGTCCACCAAGGCGTATTCAGGGTCGACTTCCGTGGCGGCGAGCGCCATGGCCTTGTGAGTCGCTTTGAGTATGTTGATTTGGTCGATTTCGGCGGAATCTATAATTCCCACCCCAATCGAAACAAACTCAGATTCCTGCAGGATCTGGAAGTATTCCTCGCGCCGACGCTCAGTCATCGCCTTGGAATCGGTTAGCTTCCCATATACAGGCTCTAACCCGGCCTTGATGTAGTCCGGGTCGAAAATGACAGCCGCGGCGACCACGGGACCGGCCAGAGGCCCCCTTCCCGCTTCATCAATTCCCGCTAGACGCAAAAAACCCGACGCCCAGGCTTCTTTTTCATAAAGCAGGACATCGGGCATTGAATCGCCTCGATTGCGTTATACGCGGCGTTCTTTGATGCGGGCTTTCTTACCGGCGAGATCGCGCAAGTAGTAGAGCTTTGCGCGACGAACCTTGCCGTGGCGCTCAATCTCAATCTTATCAATGTTCGGGCTGTTCAGCGGGAAGATACGTTCAACGCCTTCGCCGTAGGAAACGCGACGAACCGTAATTGATTCCGTTACGCCTGCACCTTTACGGGCAATAACCGTTCCGGTGTAAACCTGAATACGCTCCTTGCCGCCTTCTTTAATCTTGTAGTGTACGCGGACGGTATCGCCTATGACAAAGTCGGGGTGGCGGTCCTGTTTGGCGTTTTCGTGTCTGATTTTTTCTATAGTGTTCATTTAAATCTCTCTCTGATTCATAGCTATTAATTTGAGAAGCGGTTGATAATAGCCAAGAACCGATTTGGGTCAAGGGTTGTTTTTGCTATTTTCACGCTCGTTTTCCAGTAAATCGATGCGCCTCTCCATAGTTCGCTGAACGGCCTGGTCATGACGCCACTGGGCAATCTTTCCGTGGTCGCCTGAAAACAGGATTTCCGGCACCTTCATCCCGCGGAATTCAGGCGGACGCGTGTACTGCGGGTGCTCCAGCAAACCGGATGAAAAGGACTCGTCTTCCGTAGCAATCTCTCCGCCTCCAAGTACGCCGGGCCGGAGCCGGGCGACAGCGTCAATAATCACAACGGCGGACAGAACCCCGTTGGTAAGCACATAATCGCCGATTGAGATTTCCTCATCCACCAGCGCCTCGCGCACGCGCTCATCGACGCCTTCATAGTGGCCGCAGATAAAAATCAAGTGGCTGTGCACAATCGATAGTCTTCGGGCATCGGCCTGCTCGAAGGTTTTTCCCGAGGGAGTCATAAGGATCACATGGCTCTGTGGCGTATGGACCGACTCAACCGCGGCAAACAGAGGCTCCGGCTTCATCAGCATGCCCGGCCCGCCGCCAAACGGGCGGTCATCGGTAGTGTTGTGTTTGTCGGTCGTGAAGTCGCGCGGATTGATCAATCGGAACTCAACCAAGCCCGCTTCGGAAGCCCGCTTCATCATGCTCTCCCCGAGAAATCCGGCAAGCATCTGAGGAAACAGCGTGATGACATCAACTTTCAACACTTCGGCCATTTTGGTTGTTCCTTTTACGCAAGAAAAGAGCGGCCAAAGGCGCGCTCTTTTCATTGTTTTCAATTGCTTGAAAACGTTTAATCGACCACTTCGAGCATGGCCTTGCGGCCCTGCTTAGCAGCCATCGAGTTCATGATGGTTCGCATAGCTCCCACCGTCTTGCCGCTCTTTCCAATGATTTTGCCTACATCTTTCGCGTTGCAGCGCAACTCGAAGATAATAGTCTTTTCGCCGTCGACTTCGGTGATCTTCACCTCGTTGGGGGCGTCGACCAGCGATTTAGCAATGGATTCTAGAATTGCTTTCATTGCCTAGGCTTTTTCTTCAGCAGTTTCTTCAGCCGGAGCTTCTTCTGCAACGGCTTCTTCTGCCGCTTCTTCTGCCTCAACGGATGCAACCGGAACTTCTTCTTCGGTTACTTCGCCGGTTACGGCTTGTTCAATCGGAAGAGCCGCGGCTTTCTTGATCAGGCTCTTGGCGGTTTCCGAAGGCTGAGCGCCATTGGAAATCCAGTAGTTGATGCGGTCGAGGTTTAGAGAAAAGTTGTTGCCTTCCTGTTTCGGGTCGTACCAGCCAACTGTTTCAATGAAGCGACCAGTCGGTGCGCGACGTGAATCCTGAATAATAACGCGGTAGAACGCGGCGTTGCGACTGCCCATTCTACGAAGTCTAATCTTAACTGCCATATCGTATTTTCTCCGTGTGATATCCCCTTCTCTGGGGTAAAGGGGCTACTTTGTAGTGAACTTCTTGAGGTGTCGCAACCTTTTTCCCATCTTTTTGACCTGCTTCGACATCTTGCCCATTTGCTCAAACCGCTTTAGCAACTGGTTCACATCTGCAAGCTTGCGCCCGCAGCCTGCAGCAATCCGCAAACGCCGGCTGCGGTCGATTTCCTTTGGATGCCGCCGCTCGTGCGGCGTCATGCTCTGGATAATCGATTCAAACTTCTTCATTTCCAGCTCGGAAGCGGTTGCCATGGCCTCCTTTTGCTTGCCGTCAAGCTTCATGGCATTACCGGGCATCATATCGAAAAGGTTGCTGATCGGACCGAGTTTTTTCATCTGCTGGATCTGGCCGAGAAAGTCCTGGAGATCGAGCTGATTGTTCATCAGCTTTTCCTGCATTTTCATCGCCTCGTCCTGATCGACCACACCCTGCGCCTTTTCAACAAAGCTGATGACATCGCCCATGCCGAGGATACGGGAAGCCATGCGGTCGGGATAGAATGGATCCAGGTCTTCCATCTTTTCGCCGCTTCCGGTCATGAGGATCGGGCAGCCGGTGACGGCATGAACGGACAACGCCGCCCCGCCCCGTGCGTCGCCGTCGAGCTTGGTCAGGATTAGGCCCGTGAGCCCGACCGCATCACGGAAGGCCTCGGCCACATTCACGGACTCTTGGCCGATGGCTGCATCAAGTACCAGTACGGTATTTTTCGGTTCGGTTTCGGCACTAAACTCTTTGAGTTCATGGACCAGTTCGTCGTCCACTTGGAATCGGCCGCCGGTGTCATAGATCACGACGTCATATTTTCCTTCGCAGGAAAGCTGTGCCGCGCGTTTTCCAAGCGCGGGAACCGTTTCACCGGGTTCCGGCTTGACGATGTCGCAACCCACTTGACCGGCCAAAATAGAAAGTTGCTCTACGGCCGCCGGACGGCGGATGTCGCAGGCGACGAGCAAAACGCGACGCCCCGATCTTTTCCAGCGGTTGGCCAGCTTGCCGGCCGTTGTGGTTTTGCCTGAGCCATGCAGGCCCATCAGCATGACCGATGCCGGCTTTCCGGCAAGGTCAAATTCTTTGTGCGCTCCGCCAAACAGCTCGACGAGTTCGTCGTTCACGCGCTTAACGACCTGCTGGCCGGGCGTAACGCTGTTAAGCACATCTTCGCCCATGCAGGACTCCTGCACGCGCTTTACAAAATCGCGAGCCACCTTAAAGTTAACGTCGGCTTCCAGCAACGCCAAGCGCACTTCGCGCAAAGCGTCCTTGACGTTTTTCTCGCTGAGCTTGCCGTAGCCCCGCAGGTTCTTGAAGGTTTTCTGCAATGCAGTGGATAGGTTTTCGAACATAGGGAATCAGTTATGAGTTTGGAGTTGTCAGTTATCTGGAAAGAGGCAGAGTTAAGCGGAATCGTCCCTTCAGGCAAAGCGAAAAAGCGCACAGGAAGGTCTGGCCGGAGCAATGCCGCAAACTAGCACCAATTCAGGGCTATTATAGGCTCGCCACATCGTATGTTTGGGGTACTTTATGGGTTTGGAGGCAAGCGCGATTGCTGACATTACAGTTTGCAAATCAGGAAAGCGGAACAGATAGCATGAGCGAAAACACTATAGAAGAGCCGTTGACGCGACAGGCATTGAACAAAGTTATCCTTAAGTTCGCCAAGCCAAGCCGAGGCAAAGCAGCTTGGCAGTTGGCCGATACGCTCATTCCCTATTTCTGCCTTTGGGCCTTGGCCGTCTACGGCTTCCAAAATGGGTATTCCCGCTGGCTCTGCTTTATTCCGATCTTGGCTGCCGCGCCCTTTCTCGTGCGCATATTCATTATTTTCCACGACTGTTGCCACTCGTCATTTTTTGCATCCAAGTGGGCCAACACGCTGACCGGATACATAACCGGCGTCCTCGCTTCGACTCCGTTCCGGGACTGGGGCAAAGCCCACATCAGGCATCATGCCACGGCGGGAAACCTGGACCGCCGCGGGGTTGGCGATGTTTGGACGCTAACGGTGGAAGAATATATTTCGGCCCCAAAGCTGAAGCGGATCACCTACCGCATTTTCCGCCATCCGCTGTTTCTTTTCGGCGTTGGCCCCTCTTATGTATTTCTTATCTTTCACCGCTTTTCGCAAAAAGACATCCAGCACCAAGGACGGTTGAGCGTCTACATCACCAACCTGGCCATGCTTCTGCTCTTCCTGCTGGGTTGGACCGCTATCGGCTATAAAACCTTCCTGCTGATCCAGCTTCCTATCACCATCATTGCAGCCACGCTTGGGCTTTGGCTCTTTTATGTGCAGCACCAGTACGAGGAAGTCTACTGGGCGCGCAACGATGTCCGCGATTCCGTGAAAGCCGCGCTTGAAGGCAGTTCCTACTACAAGTTGCCCAAGGTGGCTCAATGGTTCACCGGCAACATTGGACTGCACCACATCCACCATCTAAATCCGTCGATCCCCAACTACAACCTGCAGCCGTGCCACGACGAAATCCAGGCCCTGCAGCACATTGAGCCCCTCGGCTTCCGCAAAAGCTTCAAGTCGCTCCGCATCCACCTTTGGGACGAAGACACCAAAAAGCTCATCAGCTTCAAAGCCATGAAGCTGATCCGCAAAGCCCGTCGCAAAACCGATCAAACGAAATAAAACACCCGCTCTGCAGGCCAGCTAAAGACACAAAGAAAAGCCATTCGGAATACGCTTCGTGAACTTGGTGTCTTTGTGTTTAACTCCCTACCTTTCTAAAGGAACCTAATCATGACCAACAACGACACCTTGCGCCGGTTGCGCTACGCTCTGAACATCGACGACGCCAAAGTGGCGGCCAACATTGCCCGTACCGGACGTGCAACCACCGCGGACGAAGTCGCAAACTGGCTGAAGCGGGAAGATGAGCCGGGCTACACGGCCTTTTCTGACACCCTGCTCTGTCGTTTTCTCGACGGACTCATCATTGACCGTCGAGGCCCTCATCCCTCCGGCACAGCGCCCGAGCCTCTCGAATTCCTCTCCAATAATGAGGTGCTTAAAAAACTGCGGATTGCCCTGGAAATGAAGGAGGAGGACGTGCTGGCAACGTTCAAGAATGCGGAATTCGTCGTCACCAAGGCCGAGCTCGGTTCGTTTTTCAGGAAAGACGGACACCGCAACTACCGCAAATGCCCCGAACAAGTGCTGCGCAAGTTTATCCACGGCCTCAGCAAAAAAGACTAGATTCGCGTGCCAGTGCTTAGCGCTTTTTGTGGCCTGAGCCACGGTTAAAATTGCGCGTTGACGAAGACGACCTGCCGCTGAACGAAACCGAGCCGCCACCCCCGTAAAAGGAGATGCCGGAACCACAGGAATTCCAATGGGCGGGGCTCCAACGATCATTTGTGTAGCGATGCGAATACCCGCTGTAGCTAGGACTGCTGGAATAAAACAAATACGTTCGCGGAGAGCCTTCCAGCTTTCGGCGCTCCTGCTCGGCGAGCAGCTGTTCCTTCTGAAGCTCAACCTTCTGTTTTTCAAGATCGATCCTCAACCGCTCCAACGCTAGTTCCTGTGCATCGCGATTGGCCAGCAGTTCCTGCCGGTCCGCCGGTTTCATCCAGTTGCCTTCAAAAAGGATCAGGCCTTGTCCCAGCTGCGCCAATTCAAAGGCGTCCTTCTCCATTTGGAGTTTTTCAAGGCGGACCTTCCGCTGGGCATAGGTCCTCAACCCTTCTTCCACAGATTTCCGTTGCTGTTCAGTCAATGAGTCGGACGCCAGCGCCGCGTAGGTCACTTGACATCCGCCGCCGTCATGCACAATCAGCATGCGCTCGGGGTCCGCAGAAATAATGATTACGTTCTTATAGACCTCGCCGGTCCGCAATCTGAGATCTTCTGCAAAAGCGAACGATCCGATGCACAGCAATGCAATGATCATTAGTGTTTTCATGCAACCTCCTGCCACGCCGTTATTGTAGCAACTGTGTCAACTCTGACCGCTTGGCCCGTCGCTTTGTTCATTCATCAACCTTTTGAGGCGACAGCTGGGTGGCGCGGGGAAAGACGATCCTGACAAACAGAACCACGGCCAAGCTCCCGATTAGAAAGTATGGCGTAAAATATTGAGCGCCTTCGATAAACAGCTCATTCGACCCCGTTGGCATGTCCGGAGAGCGGGCCAGATAACGCAAAAGCTGGGCGTAGACCACGCCGATGAATCCATAGCCCAGATTCAACGCCATGCCCTTGAAGCTGAGTATCGTGGCGCGCATGGATTTGTCCGATATGCGGTTGAGGTAGTAGGAAAGCGAAAACGTAACGATCGTAAACGCGGCAAACAATAGTCCCGAAAAAAGCAGGCCGGCATACGGGATAAAAAACGATACCCCGGCAAAACCAATCAGACCGGCAAGAGCAGCTGCACCGAAAACAAAACCCGGGGTCTTCCGCTCGACCAAACGCCGTGCGAGCGGCGCAATGACAAAGTTCATCAGAGCAATCAGGGCGCCGAGAATGCCCAGCGCATATTCCGGATACTCGATGAGGCGGTAGTATTCGGAGTTGAGTGTCACAAACATCCGGATAATGCTGTCGAGAAATGCGCCGGCCAAAATCACGATCAAAGCAAAAGGTGTTTTTAAAATCCACAGCCCGGCTTCAAACGTTTGCCGGAAAGCGGCGCCAATCGAGAGTTGCTTCGATTCGTGACCATCGTCCACCTCCACAAACCGGATGCAGTTCAACCAGCATACGATGGATGAGAGCAGCGTTAGATAGAGCGGAAGCCGCAGCGTTGCCTCCTTGTTGATGCTGCCCTGAAATCCGAACAGCGATGCGATCCTACCGAGCAGGTCCGGGTCATAGACCAACCCGCCCGTAATCATCGCCACCATAAATGCAACGGACTGCCATTTTGCCGCTTTTTCCAGTACATGCGACCATTGGTCTTTCATGCCCGCTTCTTCTAGGCTCTCATAGACGAGAGCCTCATCGGAACCACTGGCCGAGGCCTCGCCCAGCCCGCTGAGTACCCGGTTGAGTGCAAGCACCCAGAACAGCAACGTTGGGTTTCCCCGCGGGGCAAATGCCCATACCGACATTTCGGCGACCATTAGCGTCGCTGTCAAAACCAGCAGCTTTTTACGCCCCAGCAAATCCGACAATGCGCCCGATGGAACCTCGGCGAGAATGATCGTTGTCGCCCAAATGACATTCAGCATCGCGAACTGATCCAGCGTCAGTCCGAAGTCCAGAAAGATGACCGCAAAGACGGGATAGTAGAACCGCGCGTTGAACAACACCCGGAACACAAGAAACCGACGGATGTTGTTGCGAGCAATGGCTTGGAGATCAGTCAGCTTCATGAATCGATTTTCCCACGGAGGAGCGTCGGCAGAAAAAACAAGACGATCACCCCAAGCGCAAGCGATGCGTACGGAGTGAGCCCTAAACCGGAAGGAAGAAACCCGATGAGAATCGCTAGGGACGCCGCAATGAGCGCGTACGGCATCTGCGTTCTGACATGCTCCATCGGTTCGATGCCGCAGGAAATGGAAGAGACAATCGTTGTGTCGCTAAAGGGCGAGCAATGATCGCCGAACACAGCGCCGCTGAACACCGCCGCCACCGTTCCATGGATTAGCGGGATAACCGCACCGTCTGTAAAGCCCAGTGCAACCGGAAGCGCCAACGGCATCAAGATGCCCATCGTCCCCCACGACGTGCCCGTACTGAACGAAATCAGCGCACCGGTCACAAAGACCAACGCAGGGAACGTGGACGGAGGCAGGTTTCCGTTGAGCATGCCGGAGAGCACGTGAACCGCATCAAGCTCGCGGAGCGTGCTGCTCAGCACCCAGGCCGAAATCAGAATCAGCACCGGATTGAATAGCTTCAACACACCGTCGCCAAAAACCTGCGAGGCGTGCTCCCCCAGTTTTCGGATGCCTGAAACGTTCAGCAGGTAGGCCAGCATTCCGGCCGCCGCGCTGACGCAGACCAGCACCAGCGCAGCATCTGCATTTCCATAGGCATCGGATATCTTTTTGAGTGAAAGTGGAAACCAGCTCCCCTCCACTCCATTGCCGTAAAGGCCGATCAGCAAACCGATTATAAGGAAGGTCAGCGGAATCAGCGCCGGCAGCGCCGAACCGTTGCTTTCAACTTCCGGCGTTGGCTTGTTTCCCCGATTAGCATCGTCGGCCTCGGCCCTGCGCATGGGGCCAATGTTCCAATCTTTGGAAATAACGACCGCCAGCAGGATCAGGGTGAACCAGCAATAATAGTTAAAAGGGATCGAATTCAAAAAGAGTTGGAACGGTTGAACCGTTGACTCCGCGTCCACCTGCAGCAGCCCCTCGCGGATCATCGACAACTGATAGGCGATCCAAGTAGAGATGACCGCCACGCAGGCCACGGCCGAGCTGGTGGAATCCACAATGTAGGCCATTTTCTGACGGGAGACGCCGGCTTTCTTGGCCATCGGCGCGAGCGACTTTCCCACCAGCATGCTGTTGGCCAGCCCGTCAAAGAAGCAAATCAGGCCAAGCGAGTACGCCCCCCACTGCACGCGTCTTTTAGTATTCCCTTCCGAGTTGTTGAACCATTTGCGCATCAGCGCCTGAATGCCTCCCCCCTTCTCGAGCAGCGCCACAAAACCGCCGAGCAGCAACGTGAAGATCAACACGCTCAGATTCCACGCACTTTGCAGCACCGGAATCAAATGGTCTGAAAAGCCGGAGACAAATGCGTTGAACGGATTACCGTTCGCCAAAAGAATCAGGCCGGCGCTCGCACCAATCAGGAGCCCGGAGAGTGACCGGTTCAGCAGAAATACAGAAACGAGCGCCACGACGCTCGGCCACAGCGCCGTCCAGCTGGCATCCGTCAGAACCACCAGCCAGGTGCACAGCCAAACAATCAATACGATAAGGGGGCGGACTTTCATAGTTTGAGGCTAGGTTGCCCTTACTGATTTTAATTTCAACACCCAAACCCGAAAAATAGCCTGTCGTTATTTCTCTTAAATATGCACTGAATAGATTTTGGCTTTTGAAGCGCGGTCTTTAGACTGCGCACATTCTAAAGGAGATTTGGCGTGGCGAAGAAAACTTCGGAGCTGGTGCTATATAAAAGCAAGGATGGATCAGTTCAGTTGGATGCCCAACTGGAACAGGAGACAATTTGGCTGTCGCAGTCGCAATTGTGTGAGCTGTTTGGTAGAGACCAATCTGTAGTATCTCGACATGTACGTAATGTTTTCAATGAGGGGGAGCTGCCCACGAAAAGCAATATGCAAAAAATGCATATTAGTGGTTCGGATAAACCCGTTACCCTCTATAGCCTGGATGTAATAATATCCGTTGGGTATCGAGTCAAATCCCAACGTGGCACCGAGTTTCGTATTTGGGCGACTAATGTGCTGAAGCAGCACATCGTGCAGGGCTATACTATCAACGAAAAGCGGCTGAAAGAGCTGAAGCAGACGCTAAAACTGGCCTCCGACATCTCCAAGCGGAAAACCTTGTCTGGCGACGAGGCCTCCATTCTTTTGCAGACCGTCTCCGAATATGCAGTTGCATTGGATCTGCTCGACGACTACGACCATCAACGGGTTGAGTTAGGCAAGGTATCACGCCGTAAAGCAAAACCAGTTTCGTACGATGAATCCATGAAACTGATCGAGGCCATGCGCCAAAAGTTTGGCGACTCGGCGGTGTTCGGAAAAGAGAAAGACAAGAGCCTGCACAGCTCGCTCAATGCCGTCATGCAAAGCTTCGACGGAAAAGACGTCTATCCATCGGTTGAGGAAAAGGCCGCGCACCTGCTCTATTTCCTCGTCAAAAATCACAGTTTTGTCGATGGCAACAAACGGATTGCCGCCGCGGTCTTTCTGCGCTTCGCCGACAAAAACCGGCTGATCTATGACAAAGCAGGCAACAAGCGCGTTGCCAACAACGCACTCGTCGCCATGACGTTGATGATTGCCGAGAGCCGTCCGCAGGAAAAAGATGTCATCACGGCAATGCTCACAAATTTGATTGCGAATTAACCAGGAGACTACTCATGCCAAAGATATTCACCAAAACGGGCGACAAGGGCGAGACGGGGCGGTTCGACGGAACGCGCGTGCCGAAAAACGATCCGATCATTGAGGTCAACGGAACCATCGATGAATGCAATACAATGATTGGCGTGGCGCGTAGCTACAATGAGGACGAGCGGCTCGACGGCATTCTCAAGCAATATCAAAGCCTGCTGATTGTCGCCGGATCAGAAGTCACCAATGTGGGGAACGACGAGCGCCTGCCCTTCGTCACCGAGGCTGACATTCAGGCCATGGAAAATTTGATCGACGAGCTGGAAAAGGAGCTTGAACCGCTCACTAACTTTATTCTGCCGGCCGGCGGCAAAGCATCCGCGCATCTGCATCTTGCCCGCACCGCATCGCGTAAAGTGGAGCGCCGGCTCGTCTACCTGCGCGACTCCGTGGAGGTCAACCCGATCCTGCTGGCCTACTTCAACCGCCTCTCCGACACGCTCTTCGTCCTCGCCCGCTACGCCGCCAAGCTTTCTGGAAACGAAGACGAATTCTGGGTGAATCCGAAATCGTAGCATGGGCATCCTGCCCATGTTCCGCACCGTCCGCGCACCGCTCTGCCGCAACGGGCTGGCAGCCCGTTCTACGTTAAAACTGCGGCATCTTCCAATCCTTGGAAACATTGCTCTTGTGCCACGTACCTTGGGCATGCGTTGAAGGCTTGTTGCTGACCGGCTTGATTTGCTTCCCGGCTAAGTGGTCCTTGTTTTTAGCCAGCTCCTGCCAGCGAGCCGACATTTCAGCAACGCGTTCGGGAAATTTACCCGCGAGGTCGATCTGCTCGCAGCGGTCGTCGGCAATATTGTAGAGCTCCCACTTTTGGCCGTAGAAGCTGACGATCTTCCAGTCGCCTTGGCGCAGGGCGCGGCAGGAAGTGAATTGGAAATAGATTTCGTTGTGCCCCGCCCTTTCCAATCCTTGGAAAAGCGGCGCCAACGACTTGCCCTGCAACGGTTCGATATTTTCCGCGACTGGGTAATTCGCATTACCGACCTCGATGCACGTTGCCATGATGTCGACCAAATGGCCGGGATCCCGCTCCCAGCCACCCTTGTTTTTGATGTGCTTAGGCCAGTGAACGATCAGCGGCGAAGAGATGCCTCCTTCGTGCTGGGTTTGTTTGTAGTGGCGCAGCGGCGTGTTGCCGACGGTCGCCCAGCTCGCATCGTATAGGTAGAACGACTTTCCCTCCCACGGCGGAATATCGATGTTTTTGCTGCGCTCAAACGGGCAGGCCCCGTTGTCGGAGCACAGGATGATAAGCGTATTGTCCAGCTGACCTTTGCTCTTCAAATAGTCGATGATCCGGCCAATGTTTTGGTCCACCCGGTCCACCATCGCTGCGAAAATGGACATGCGGAAGCCTTCAAACTCGCGCTCCTGATCGGTCATCGTTGCCCATTCAGGAACATGCTCCGGCATAGGGGGAAGCGGCATGTCCGCCGGAAAGATGCCGAGACGTTTCTGTTTTTCAAAGCGCGTTTTTCGGATCTGCTTCCAGCCGTCGTCGTAGCGGCCGAGATATTTCTGAATGTCCGCCTTGGGTGCCTGCAATGGATAGTGCGGCGCGTTGAAGGCAATATAGTGAAAGAACGGCTTGCCGCTCTCCAGTGCTTCATCAATAAACTTCATCGACCAATCGACATTGGCGTCGGTGGTGTAGAAATCTTCATCAAATTCGTTCCACACTTCGCCGTTGAGCCGGAAGGTTTTGTCGCCGACAAAATAGTCGGTCGCACCTGAAAGATGACCCCAATAGCGCTGAAACCCAAAGTCGGTCGGTTGCTTGTCGAGATGCCACTTGCCTGCCATCGAGGTAAAGTAACCGGCCTTGCCAAGCACCTCGGCGATCGTGGTTGCGCGCTTGAGCTTCTGGTTGCCGGCCTGGTTGCAGTAAAGCCCGCTCAACAGACAAACGCGCGACGAGTGGCATTTTGCCGTGTTATAGAATTGGGTAAAGCGCAGTCCCTCTACGGCCAGTGCATCAATCCGCGGTGTTTCGATCTCCGAGCCGTAGCAACCAAAATCGGAAAACCCCAGATCATCGACCATCATCAAAAGAATGTTCGGCCTGTCGACGGCACCAGCCGAACATGCAAGACAGACCACTATACTTGTCAACAGAAACCTTTTCATCGTCCAGTCCTTCGGTTTTTTAACCACTAATCTACACTAATTCACACTAATCATTCCTTCCCTTGAATTAGTGGAGATTAGTGAAAATTAGTGGTTACTATTTTTCGCATGCGGGGCGCAGCCTTCGCCGCCTTTGTAGCGCTCCAGCAACGCTTTCATTTCGCCAACTTTTTCGGGGTGGCTGGCATATAGGTTAACATGCTGCGCCGGATCGTCCTTCAGATTGTAGAGCAGTCCCGGCGTTGCATCCTTGCCGTAGCCGCGCTCTTCGTTGAACCAAGCCGGACTCTTGGAATGCTCGCCCGACTTGGCATCGATGTAGACCCAATCGCCTTGGCGCAATGCAAATGCTTTGTCGAATGTGTTTTGCACGGTGGCTTTGCGCAGCGGCTGGCTGTATTTCTTTTCTTCCAGCACGGGCAGCAGATTGTAGCTGTCGACGGCCTCGGTCGAGGTCATGTCGTAGCCAATTACTTTTGCAAAGGTAGTGGCGAGATCAACTTGGCTGACGGTTTCGTCCGACACCATACCGGGTTTAACTTTTCCCGGCCAGCTGACCACGAACGGAACGCGGTGGCCGCCTTCCCAAACATCGCGCTTGAGGCCGCGCGACGGACCGGAACTCCAATGGCCAAATTTTTTCTGGCGCTCGTAGGCATATTTTTCGGGGCCGTTGTCGGCGGTGAACACCACGATCGTATTCTTGGAAAAGCCACCGGCTTCCAGAGCCTGGAAAATTTTCCCGGCCATGGCATCGCTTTCGACCACAAAGTCGCCATAGGGCCCGGCCTCGGACTTTCCGCGGTATTCATCGTTCGGAATGATCGGCGCATGTGGCGAAGGAAATGCGAAGTAGAGAAAGAACGGCTGCTCCTTTTTCTGTTTACCAATCCAGGCAACCGCCTTGTCAGCCAGTGTGGGCAGCACCTTGTAGGGGTTCCAGCCTTCAACCATCGGCCCTGGGCGGAATTCCCAGTTGCCCTCGGGTATTTCCTTGAAGAGCTTCGTATCCATCATGACCGTTGGCACTTCCGTCACCCGGTCGTTCTCGACAAAGCAATAGGGGGGAAAGTTGATGGTTCCATCACCGAAATAATAGTCGAAGCCCTGAGCCAGCGGGCCGTTAGGAATCGGCTTGCTCCAATCAAAAGCCTCCGGCTTGTAGGCCTTCTTTTTCTTGCCCCATTGCTCAACGGTGGTGTTCGCTGTGTCGTCAATCTTTAGTGCGTCCCAGTTCCAACCGAGGTGCCACTTGCCGACGGCTGCCGTATTATATCCCTTGCTCTTGAACATTTTCGCCAGCGTAAAATCGTCCGGCTCAAAAACGGATTCGCCGAATGCGTTCACAATCCCGTGGAACCGTCGCCAATGGTGCTGCCCGGTCAGCAGCGCAAAGCGGCTCGGTGTGCAGATGCCCGACGAGCTGTGCCCGTCGGTAAAGCGCATCCCTTGGTCCGCCAGCTGATCAAGGTTCGGCGTTGGAATCTTGGATTCCGGATTATTGGCCCCGAGATCGCCAAAGCCCATGTCGTCCGCATAAATAACGACAACGTTTGGAAGCTTTGCCGCTTGAACTACCGATATGGCCAACATGGCCGAACACAAAAGAAAAAACCGTTTCATAACCCTACCCCCTATCGCTTTGCTTTTATTCTTAATCAACGCGTGTACTCTCGCACAAATGGACAAGCCTTTCCACTTAGTTGTGGGCAATTAGACAACCAACGACCGAGACAGAACTCGAAACCGCGTTGACACAACGTAACTTTAGCGTTACGTTCGAGCTTGTTGAATATGAAACGGAAAATTACTTTCTATGAAACGGCGGAGGGAGCGTCGCCCGTTGAAAAGTTTCTGAGGAAACAAACTGTACAGGTCCGCAAAGCGGTTGCGGCCGGATTCATGCACATCCAAAACGACACCAACCCGGAACACCTGTTTCGGAAAATGACGGCTACGGACGGGCTTTGGGAAATTCGGATTAAACAGGGTGGAAATATTTTTCGGTTGCTCTGCTTTTTCCACGGCTCCGAACTGATCGTCGTGGCCAGTGGATTCCAGAAGAAAACACAAAAAACGCCGAGGCAGGAGATCAAGACTGCTGAGGCCCGGAAGAAGGATTATTTCAGGAGACAAGCACAATGAGTAAAACCAAGCGACTGGGCAAATCTTTTGATGAGTGGTACGCAGAACAATGCGCTGCCGATCCCGATTTTGACACCGATGTAAAGGTGCTCGTTGAAGAGCTTCGCCTCCAGGCCCAACTCTACGAAGCCCGGAAGGTGGCGGGGCTGACACAGGACCAGGTGGCCGAGCGGATGCAGGTGAACCGCTCCTTTGTGTCGCGTCTGGAAAACCACCCCGAAAACATGAAGCTCGCCACGCTTAACAAATATGCGCGGGCAGTTGGCATGAAGGTCGAAATCGAACTCCACGCCTAACTTTATTTAGACGGGATAACAGGATTTACAGGATCGGATCTTGCCATGTGAAAATCCTGTCCATCCTGTTATCCCGTCAAAAACTTCTATGAACAACACCTTCCAGTTAGTTGCGGATTTTGTGCCGACCGGCGACCAGCCGGAGGCGATTGAGAAGCTGTGCGCGGGCTTGGCCAAGGGGCGAAAGTTCCAAACCTTGGAAGGCGTAACGGGTTCCGGCAAGACCTTCACGATCGCTAACACCATTGCCCGCCTTGGCCGCCCCACCCTGGTGCTGTCGCACAACAAAACGCTGGCGGCGCAGCTCTATGCCGAGTTGAAGGCGTTCTTCCCGCACAACGCGGTGGAATACTTTGTCTCCTACTACGACTACTACCAGCCCGAGGCCTACATTCCGCAGACCGATACCTTCATTGAGAAAGACTCCGCAATCAACGAGGAGATTGAGCGGCTGCGTTTGGCGGCGACCGACGCGCTGCTCAACCGCGAGGACGTCATCATTGTGGCCTCGGTCTCCTGCATCTACGGACTGGGGTCTCCGGAGGACTATAAAAAAATGGTCGTCGGCGCAAAGGTCGGTGAAACGGCAGACCGCGATGCGGTGCTTAAGAAGCTCGTTGAAATCCAGTATGAGCGCAACGACTACGAGCCCGGCCCTGGTAAATTCCGCGTACGCGGCGATACGCTCGACATCTTCCCCTCCTACGCCAAAGACTACGGCATCCGCCTCGAATTCTGGGGCGATGAAATTGAAGCGATCAAGAAGATAGATCCGCTGACCGGAGACACGTTCGAAACGCTCGACCACATCATGGTTTCGCCGGCCAAGCACTTTGTGATGCCGCAAACCAAGATCGACGCCGCCCTCGTGGCCATCCGCCAAGAGATGGAGCAGCAGGTTGCCGTGTTCGAGCGCGAAAACCGGTTGATCGAGGCACAGCGGATCAAGATGCGCTCCGAATATGATTTGGAAATGATGAAGGAAATCGGGTTTTGCGGCGGCATCGAAAACTATTCCCGCCACCTCGCCGGCCGGAATGCCGGCGATCGTCCGGAATGCCTGCTGGACTATTTTTCGGGCGACTTCCTGACCATTGTTGACGAATCGCACGTGACCCTTCCCCAGGTTCGGGGCATGTATAACGGCGACCAGGCGCGCAAAGGCACGCTGGTCGAACATGGCTTCCGCCTGCCCTCGGCACTCGACAACCGGCCCATGAATTTTGATGAGTTTTTATCGGTGACCAACCAAATGATTTTCCTTTCCGCCACGCCCAGCGTCTTTGAGAAGGAGCACGGCGGAACGCCGATCGAACAGATTATCCGGCCGACCGGAATCATCGATCCTCCGGTGGAGCTGCGCCCGCTCAAAAACCAGATCGACGATCTGATGGAGGAAATCCGGCTCCGCGCCGAACGCGGCGAGCGCACGCTGGTAACCACGCTCACCAAGCGCACGGCGGAAGATCTGAGCGAATATCTGGAAAAGACGGGACTCAAGGTGCAATACCTTCATTCCGACATCGGAGCGCTCGAACGAGTCGATATCCTGCGCGACCTGCGGGGCGGCAAATTCGATTGCCTGATCGGCATCAACCTTTTGCGCGAAGGGCTCGACCTGCCGGAAGTCTCGCTCGTCGCCATCCTCGACGCGGACAAGGAAGGCTTTCTGCGTTCCGAAACCGCGCTGGTGCAAACCGCCGGGCGCGCCGCGCGGCACATCGACGGCCTCGTCATCATGTATGCCGAAAAGATTACCGACTCGATGCAGCGCATGATGGACAAATGCGATCACCGTCGCCAAAGGCAGCGCGCCTACAACGAAGAGCACGGCGTTGTTCCGCGGGCCATCACCAAGAGCATTGCGGACAGCCTGAAGACCATCTACGAAACCGCGGAAGAAACGGTCGAACTAGCCGTGGCCGAGGACGGCGTGGATTATACCGTCGGCGAAATCATCCACCAACTGGAGCAGGAAATGGTCGAAGCCGCCGAAGCGCTGGAGTATGAACGCGCCGCCGTCCTGCGCGACCAGATTAAAGCCTTAAAACAGAAAGAATAAACGCAAAGACTCAAAGGCTAGGGAGTTTCGCAAAGCTTTCCTTTGCGAGTCTTAGCGGTCTTGGCACCTTTGCGTTAGATTTTTTTCAACGCGTGGCTGCTTTCAGCATCTCGCGTTCGCGGGGCGTGAGTGCGCCCATGCCCTCTTTGCCGATTTTATCGAGAATGCGATCGATGTCCTCTTTGGATAGCTTTGCGGCGCTTGAGGCTGAGCTGGGCTTAGGCTTGGATTTTCCGCCTTTCCCCAGCTTGTTCTTAAGCTGCCCGATGAAGTTCGGGTTCTTTATTGAATAGGCATAGCAGAAGCCGGCAATGCCACCCATCAGATGCGCGGCGTTGGCGATGCCGCCAAAGACCGGATGCACGAAGGTTTGGAAAAACTCAAATCCAATAAGCACGGAGACGAGTATCCAGGCCTTGATGGGATAAAACGGCAGGAAAATCAGCACGACCTTGGCATGGGGATAGAGCGCCGCAAATGCGCCGAGGATACCCATAACCGCACCGGATGCGCCGACGCAGTACTGGCCCGGACTCGCCAGAAGCGACCAGCCCAACCCGCCGAGAATGCCGCTGATGTAGTAGAGGATGAAGAAGCGGTAGGCGCCGAGCCTTCGTTCCATGGTTGGGCCGATGAAGAATAGGCCCATCATGTTCATCAGAATGTGCGAAAAGCTGCCGTGCACAAACATGTAGGTGAACAGCTGGCCGAACGACAGCGTTTTCCACCACACGGCGGGCAGCGCAAACAGGTTGGCGATCGGCAAATGGAAGAGATATTCCAATATATAAACAACAACATTTAGGATAATCAAAAACCGAACCGCGGGCGTGATCCCGCGCATGCTTCCAATATCCTGAGGTTCATTCTGATACATGTGTTCCTTTCAAAATCCAGCCGAGTAGACCGAAACCCGCCGTTGCGGTCAATCTTGCAACGCGCTTAACTTATCGACACAAAACCCCGCGTTGCGTTGAATATCGGGCTTGCCCATTTTCAAGGGCGGGATATGATGAACGCCATGAAACACAAGTGGAAACTCTATTTGGACACGTCGGTGTTCGGTGGCGCTTTTGATATTCGCGAAGGATTCGACCGCGATTCGCGACGGGTTATCGATGCTGTTTTAAGCGGCGTCGCAGAGTTGCTCTATTCGCCTGCACTTGAAGAAGAGCTGGTGGATGCTCCCGAACGTGTTCAGGCGTTGTTTACCGCAATTTCGGATAGCGCGAAAACCAAAATCGACCTAACGGAGGAAATCTCGGAGCTAAGCCAGGCCTATTTGGATGCAGGAATCGTTGGCCCCCAGTGGCTGGACGACACCCTGCACGTGGCGGCCGCGACAGTTGGCAGAGCCGACGCCATCGTATCATGGAACTTCAAGCACATTGTCCGCTTGGACAAAATTAAGGGATACAACGCGGTGAACCTCAAAAACGGCTACGGCATCATTACAATTATCAGCCCCAAGGAGGTGGATTTCGATGAATGAAGCTTTTTGGAAAAACTTCCCCCCTATCCATGATTTTGACTGCGTTGAAATGAAACGCCGCGCCCAGTTGCGCATCTATGAAGAGACCAGAGGAATGAGCCCGAAAGAAATTGTAAACTATTTTAAGACGAAAGAGGAGTCGCGCGCACCCATAGCCGTGTGCGAAACTCCCCCAACATATGAAACCACCGCAAACGAAACGAAAGAACCATGACCAACGAAACTAAACTGACAGGCCTGACCCTGCTGAAAAAAGGCGAAATGCGCTATCCGACCACGCCGGACGAAGCGGAGCTTGAAACCTTTGAAAACGCGAACCAGCAGCGAAACTATTGGATCACGTTCCAGACCTCGGAATTCACCTCGCTCTGCCCCATCACCGGGCAACCCGATTTTGCGACGATTACGATCGAATACATTCCGGGCGAGCTATGCGTAGAAAGCAAGTCGCTGAAGCTCTATCTCTTCTCGTTCCGCCAGACCGGTACGTTCTACGAAGAAATCGTCAACCGCATCTACACCGATCTCGAAGCCCTGCTGAAACCACGGCGGCTGGTAGTGAACGGCGACTTCACTGCGCGCGGCGGCATCACCTCGGCCGTAAAGATTGATTCGGCTGAAGCCTAGTTTTCGGATCAGGCTCCCTCTTTCATCAGGCATAGCTGCGGATCTCGAAAAGCTTGGCGTTTTGTGCTCCGAAGGTTTCTTTCATATGGATCCGGATTGCCGTTGCCTTGATTGAATCAAACTGGAACTTGATCAGGCGTCTTTGGTTGTCGTCGTTTAAGCCGATGCGGAGCCATTCTCCATCGACAAGCGCCTGAAGCTCCAGCGACTTCAGCATTTCCCGAGGAACAACACTCGTGAAGGCTTTATTCTCCTGCGGGTTCTTGAGCATCATAATGTTGCGCTTTACGTTGGTGTCGCACTTTATTTCAACGGTTGAAAGCGGAACCGCCTTGTCCCATTCGAGCGTGACTTCCGCCGGCAGGCCATCTGACTCCCAGTGATGAATGAAGTGCTCTTCATCCCGCGCCATGCCGTCGGTCAGCAGCTTCACATCGCCGGAAAGAGTGGAAGATGCGGAGATGCGCGCCGCCGTCTTTGCCAGATCCTTCGGATCCTTTGCAGAGCGAAGCGGAATAAAGGCGTCATCGCGCAGCAGCTGTTCCTGCAGCTCATCCATATGGTTCTGCCCTAATTCGCGCGGGGCAACCCCTTTCTCCAAACAGAGCGCCGCTGCCGTGCCGACGGCCTGCCCCATCGTGGAGCAGGTTCCCATCACGCGAGAAGACGAAAGCGCCACATGCGTTTGGCTCACATTTCTTCCTGCAAACAGCAGGTTCGAAATGTTTTTGGAATACAGGCACCGATATGGGATTTCATAGACACGGCTGAAATGTTCATGGAAATAGCTCGGAGGTTCCGGCAGGTTTTCAATCCCGCCTGGATTATGTTCGTCCAGCGGCCATCCACCGAACGCCACGGCGTCTTCAAAATGCATGTGTCTGAGCTGGTCCGGCTCAGAGAGAATATAGTCGCCGATAAAGCGTCGGGACTCGCGACGCCCCGGCAACGAGCCCACCCAGTCGAGCGAATAGTTGGCGGCTTCTGGGAACTTGCCTGAATTCTTCACGTAGTCCCATACGCCGTAGGCATAGCCCATCAGCTTCTGGCGATCTACCTCTGCATCACCGATGATGTCGTGTTCATTTGCAACTTCGACCCACCAGAACCCTTCGTCAAACGGAAGGATGGCCCGGTCTGGGTGTGATTTGTCCGCTTCATATTCAATGGCAAACGGCGGCGCCTTGAACGAGGTCGGCTTGCCCATGTCCTTGGATGAGAGCAAAATGGTCGCCCCCATCTGCCAGCCATCCGCCGCTTCAGGAGCGTATTGCTCGCCAAACTCGGCGGAGGCTTCACGCCCGGTCCGGTAGAGCGCACCGGCCGTAGCGGCCAGCAGGCCATCGCCGGAGCAGTCGATGAACAGGTCGGCATTGATGGTTAGAACGGTTTCCGTGCAGAGCTGCCAGCAGATCGCAGATACGATTTTGGAGTCCGCCGTTTTTGCCTGAATCGCCTGGGTGTTGAGGATCAGGGTAATGTTCGGCTCGCGGGTCACGAAGTCGTAGAGCACATGGTCCCATACCGTCCACGATTCCTGTTCGTTGCAGAAGCGGTTGTGCAGATGGATCTCCTCAATGATGCCGGTTTCACGTTCGGGCAGTCCGCTCGTCAGACGGGTCACGCCGTGTACAATAACGCGGAGTTCGCTGGAAGCGTTTCCGCCCAGCATCGGCCGGTCCTGAACCAGCACCACCTTGGCCCCGTTGCGCGCAGCGGACACCGCCGCGCAAATTCCGGCCATGCCGCCACCCATAACGGCCACCTCAAAATCCATGGTCTTTTTGCGGATGGGCGTACCCATCTTTCCGGTGCCCATCTGGAGCCATTGATCCCTGCTCCGGTCGGTCAAACCGGCAAAATCTTCACCCTCACTCATAGTTAATATCTCCTGAAATCAGTTTTTTCCTGCTTTACGAATGGCGAAGAAAACAACGGCGACAATCGCGTATAGCGTCAAAGCAAAGCTCAGCAGGACTTTCATTTCAGCCCGGTTGATCAGAGCCAGAATGGTCATCATAACACCAATTACCGCCAGCGTAATGGCCACCATGACGGCAGGCATGGTAGAGGTCTGAACGGCTTCGGTTTCATGGAACGCCTGCTTGGAATTCATCACCCGCTGCCAGCCGGGATGCTCGTGCTTTTCGGTGAGTTCAAGGATCACCAACACAATAAAGGGCACCAAGATACCAGAGGTCAGGTCGGCGATGCGCATATGAGAAACCACCCATTCAGAAAGCGGTTCGAGGAAGCCAACGCCTGCAAGGAAGCCACCGTCTGTAAGTCCGAACTTTACGATCGCTGCGGCGGCAAAACCAACGAGCGTTGTTCCCCAGACGGCTTTGATGCCGATCTTTTTCGAAAAGAGGCCCCAGATGGTTGGCAGCACCAGCGGACCGGTCAGGAGCGTTGTGAGGTCGAGAATGAAACGCGTATATCCGTAGCGAGGAATCAACAGCGCTCCGGCAATCACCACTCCTCCAAGAACGATGGTGAAGACGCGTCCGGCCTGTACCATCTGCTTGTCGGAAGCTCCGGGTTTCAGCAGGCGTTGATACACCTCCGTTGTAAAGGCACCGGCGAACACATTCAGCTGCGAGGTCGCCGCACTCGCCGTGGCTGAAGCCATCGCAGCAATCATTAGCCCCATCATGCCTGCGGGCAGCACCAACTTACAGGAAAGGATGTAGGCCTGCTCAACGTCCACATTGGGGTTGAGCACACGGAAGACCAGCGGCGGAAGCATCCAGAACAGCGGACTGATCAGATACATCGCACCGAAAATGAACGCCGCTTTTTTGGCATCCTTTGCGGTCGGCACGCAGGTATAGCGCTGGACAAACCCCCACTCTCCGCCGATTTTAAAAAAGTGGATGATCACCCAGCCGGCCATAAACCACCACGTGAAATCCGCGGCAACTGGCGATGTAAAACCTTCCGGTGCTTTTTCGATGAACGAACTCCATCCGCCGGCTTTCATCAAAATCAGCGGAACGACAAAGATGACGGAAACCACCAGAATGACAAACTGCAGTACGTCGGTCATCAGTACCGCCCAAAGGCCGCCGGAAAAGGTGATCAGAATCACCATCACGCACAACATGACCGAAACAAAGGGCACCGACAGCATGCCGGTATTTGGATCCGCGAGCAGATGACCCACCGGCAACGGCATCAGTGCGCAGACGATTTTGGACAACGCATAGATGGCACCGCCGACGGCAAAGATGCCGACCGTGCCTTGAAACCAGGTGTAGAACTGAACGATCGATCCGCCGAAGCGCAACTGCAGAAACTCCGCCGCCGAATTGACCCCGAGCTTGCGCCAGTAGCCGGCCAGAAACCAGCCGACGAGCATGGCCGACACGCCGTAGCACATGTTGATCACGACGGCCACAAAACCATACTTGTAGGCAATGCCGCCCCACACCACGAAGGTGCCGGCGGAAAACATGGTCATGAAGCCGGACAGCCCGGACACCCACCACGGCGACTGACCGCCGGCGGCAAACATATCCTTGGAGCTTTTCATCTTTCCGGCAAACACCATGCCGGCGCCAACAATGCCGATGATGTAGAGAACGATTACGATGTAGTCAGCAGTTTGCATTAAGATCCTAATCAAATTTTAAACACAAAGACTCAAAGGACACGAAGAGGCTCGAAAATAGTCTTTCTTCGTGAGCTTGGTGTCTTTGTGTTTAAATTCCATCTGGCAGGCTTCCCTTCCAGCCCGCGTTAAGTTCTTTCAACAATTCTGCGACGAGCTCGGGATATTGACCCTCCACATTCTTCGTTTCGGTTGGATCGGTTTTGTGGTCGTACAGCTCGACAAACAATGGTGCTGCATCGGGATGCTTGGTATCTTTCCAGGCAATGAACCGGTAACGGTCCGTGCGCATGGCGTAGCCCATCAAATTGTTTTCAAACAATTCACGATCCCACTTCTCGCCCATCTGCGCCTTGATTTCGTCTTCGACCTCCATGAGCAATGGGCCGAAGTAGGTTTCGCGCATGGCCGGGCGAATCGGGTAAGCCCCCCACTCCCGCAGCGCCGGGCTCGGGAACTGACTAAAGGCGGCGCTCTTCCAAGGTTTGGAAGGATTCTCCAATAGCGGCGCAAAGCTGAGTCCTTCCAGATGCACCGGCTTTTCAATGCCGGCGAGATCGCAGAGCGTCGGATACATATCGACCAGCTCAACCAGTGCCTCAGTCGTTTTTCCCTGACTGGACTTGGGCATGTCCGGCGTCCAGATCATCAGCGGAACGCGGGTGGAGATTTCATAGTTGGTCGCTTTGCACCACATGCCCATTTCGCCGAGATGATAGCCGTGATCGCTCCAGAGAATAATGATGGTGTTGTCGCGCACACCCGCCTCTTCCAAGGCCTGGATCATGCGGCCGATCTGGGCGTCCACATAGCTGATGCAGGCGAGATAGGCGTGCTTCATGGTACGGGCAAGTTCGGGATCGAAGTCGCCGCTTTTCGGAATGCCGGACCGGACGCGCAGTTCGAAGGAAGGATGGATGCCCACTTTCGCCCCGTTTTCCGGTCCTTCGACCTGCGTGGCCAGCGGGATTTTTTCGTGGTCGTAGAGGTCCCAGTATTTTTTTGGGGCCACCCAGTTCAGGTGCGGCTTGTTCATTCCGAAACCAAAGAAAAAGGGCTTGTCGCCTTCCGCAACCATTTCCTGCAGCGTTACGATGGCCAGATCGGTGTGGTACCCATCGCGATAGGCGTTGTCCGGAACATCGGCACATTCATAGGCGGGCCCCATAGCCAAGCCCAGCTTTGCCACTTCCCCGTATTTCGCAATCATCTTCTTGCGGTTTTCCGCTTTAATCTTCTGATTCTCTGGAAGCGCAAATCCATCCTTTGGCTTTGCGCTTCCCGCGGGCAGTTTATCGATAGAAGGCTGCCGGTTCCAAGAGGCTGGATCCAAATCGCCATGGTGATAAACCTTGCCGCAATATACCGTGTCGTATCCCTGCGCCATAAAGGCCTGCGGCAGGGTTAGAATATCCGGATTGAGATCACGGAATTTTACATAGTTGTGCGTGATGCCGATGGTATCGGGGCGGCCGCCCGTCATCAGGCTGGCTCGCGACGCCCCGCAAATCGCCTGCTGGCAGTAGGCCCGGTTAAACTGCAGCCCCTGCGATGCCAGCTTGTCGATATTCGGCGTAACGGCAATTTCAGATCCGTAGCAGCCCAGCTCGGCCCGCAAGTCATCAATGGCGATGAACAAAATGTTCGGCCGGTCCTCTGCTTGTTGAGGAGGCCGGCTTCCGGCGAAACAGATGCATGCTGAAGCGACAAGAACGGCGGTTAAGAATTTTTTCATAATGATGTCCAGTTAGAGTTTATTTTACTTCAATATTGGCGATGTTTGACCCTAGGCGCCCGTCTTTGGATTTTGCGGCAATACGCAGGTTTGCAGGTTGATCGGTGGCCTGAATAATCATCAGGCAACGGCCGAAAGCCGTCGGCACCGTCTTACCCTTAAAGTTTTTCAGTTTGGCGGTATCACCGCAGTCGGTGCCCAGGAATTTGTGCGGCCCGTGCACCTCGAAGGTAATTTCCTCATCCACATTTTTTACGGCCCGGCCCCGCGCGTCCACCAACTGGGCTGTTACATGAACCACATCGGTTTTATTTGCAGCCATCTGGCGCCGGTCTGCAGTCAGGCGAATCGAAGCGGGTGCGCCCGCCGTTTCAAGTTTGGCATTGACCACTTGCTTGCCCCAGGTTCCCTTGGCGGCCAGCTCGCCTGCTTCATAGCTTACCGGCCATTTATAGATGCGGTCCTCCTGATCGTTCAGAAATTGTTTTCCGAACGACTTGCCGTTGAGGAACAGTTCAACGACCTCGCAGTTTGAGTAGATCTCAACCATCGTCTCTTCACCATCAAGATAGTTCCAGTGCGGATTCACATGCTGCCATTCGCGCGGTGCCAGCTTCCATCCATCCTTCTTTTTCTCAATCGCCTTGCCGTTTTTATCTTTCTTGAAGGTGGATTTTTTCGCGGTCTGTGAATACATGGCCAACGTGGGAACATCTTCCCTCCAGAACGATTTATACTGGTAGAAAGAACCCCGGGGGAAGCCGGCAACATCCAACGGGCCATGCGGCGTGGCCTTAACCGGCCAATGCTTTTCCCGGCACTCGCCCATGTAGTCTACGCCGGTCCAAAGGAACAGGCCGGGGATAAAGTCGCGCTCGACGACCGCTTTCCACTCGTACCAGCGCGGCACGTTTTCCGTCCCCAGCATGGGCTTATCCGGATAGGTTTTTTTGAAGTAATCGTATTTGTGCGGCTTGTAGCTGTAGCCGATCACATCCAGCGCATCGATGTAGCCTGTTTCAAAGCTCGCCGTGGGAAGAATGCAATTGGCCGTGACCGGGCGGGTTGTATCCATCTCGCGCGTCCACTTTGCCAGCTTGCGCGCGGTTTCGCCGATGTCGAAGGTCTGCTCCGGAAAGTCCGCCAAATATTCCCGCACTTGTTCCGGGGTGTGCGGGGGTGTTTCGGTGCGCCAAAGCGTCCAATCCATTTTGTCGTTTTTATCCTCTTCTTTAAAAATTCCGGTAGCCCCCCGGTTGCCCGGATAGGTCCACTCAATCTCGTTGCCGATGCTCCACTGGAAAATGCTCGGATGGTTGCGGCCGGAACGCATCGTATTTTTCAGATCGATTTCCGCCCAGGTCTGGAAATGTTCAGAATGCCCGCGCGTGATGTAATCGACTTCCTTGTCCTGCATGTTGTAGCGCTTGTCCTTCGGCAGGTCCCATTCATCGTAAAACTCGTTCTGAACCAGGAATCCGAGCTCATCGCACAGATCCAGAAATTCATCGGACGCCGGGTTGTGCGAACTGCGGATCGCGTTGCAACCACCATCCTTCAGCAGCTGCAGCCGGCGCTTCCAGACATCCTTCGGAACGGCAGTACCCACGATGCCCGCGTCATGATGCAGGCAAACGCCTTTAATTTTCATGTTTTCTTCGTTCAGGAAAAAGCCCTTGTCTTTATCAAAGCGGATGGAACGAATGCCAAAACGGGTCGAGCGTTCTTCCAGCGCATGGCCTTCGGTCACGATACGGGTTTTCGCGGTATAGAGAAGGGGATGGTCGACACTCCATAGTTTTGGCTTCGCCACCTTAATTTTCTGCGTGTAAACCGATTCCTCGTTCGATCCAATGGAGAACGATGTGCTCACAGAGGCTTCTTTGGTTCCGTCTTCATCAAAAACATCGGTTACAATGGAACCTTTCCGTTTGGCATCATAATCGTTGGCTACTTCAACTTTCAGTTCAACGGTGGCTTTATCCTTCGACACCTTAGGCGTGGCAATGAAGGTGCCCCAGACCGGGATATGAAGCTTGTCGGCAATCAGCATGTGTACGTTGCGGTAAATGCCGGAACCGGTGTACCAGCGCGAGTCGGCATAGCGGCTGTGGTCCACGCGGACAGAAAACCGGTTTTCCCGTCCGGCCGGTGCGAGGAGATCGGTCAAGTCATAGTGGATAGGAGCGTAGCCGAAGGGATGATCGCCGATCTTTATGCCGTTTAGCCAAAACTCAGCATTGTTATATACTCCGTCAAAAACGATGTAGCATTTCTGGTTTTTCTGGATGGGGGTATCAAAGACCTTGGTGTACCAACCGATGCCGCCAGGCAAGAAGGCCGTGCACCCTTCCAGCTCCTGTGAAAAGTCCTTTTCAATCGACCAGTCGTGCGGAAGATCCACTTTTTCCCAGCCTTCAGGTTGGTAGGTCGTTAAGCTGTAGTCTCCAGAATCGGTTTCTGTAAAAAGCCAGCCGTCATTAAAGTTCATCAGGCCGTTGTTCTGCGCGCCGACATATGCCGCTCCACAAAGAACCAACCCGGCAATTATAATAGTCTTATTCATATTCAGTCTCTATTGATTACGCCGTTCATCCATTCCCATGCATTCTGGCGGTAAACGCTCGGCCGTGTTAGCCATCGATCGGTATGCGCATGCGCCGCAATGTCATTTGGAAAACCTTCCGGAAAGATGGAGTTAATTCCGACGGCATGGAAATAAAAGTTGGTCTGAACGGTCTGAGCCGAGTCGATGAACGCCCGGATCTGTTTGGAAGCGCCATTGCTGCCCACCATGTAGGGACGGCCCGCAACCCGCATCAGACGATTGGAGGCCACCGCCTGATAGCCGGCCAGCGGTGATCCCCAGCCGCCCCCCGCTTTGGCACCGTCAAAATGATCGTGCGTAATGAAGCCGGACCAAAGCGCGGCAATTTCATCGTCGTGAAGGCCGATATAGTTCACGGCAATCGACCCTCTGGAAAAGCCGCAGAGGAATACGGCATTGGGGTCGCCGCCATAGGTTTCAATAATACGCGGAACATTAACTTTGGCATACTCCACCGTGGCGTCGAGATCGCCCCACCATTTGATGGCGTTGTCCTGATGATCGTCACTCACAAACGGAAGGGACACCCAGATATATTTTCCGCCGGACAGGCCGTACCCCAGTGCGGCATCTTCCGGCTCGCCGGTTGAACCGGTCGGGGGATGATAGTTCCCGGCATATTCAAAAATAATGGGAAGGCGTTCGCCGGTTTTCTGCCAGTCGGGGTTCCAGTTTTCTGGAAGGTAGAGCGTATGAAACACTGTACTGCCCGCATGTTCCGGCGGGGTGACGGCCGCTTTTTTTCCGGGCGAAGCATTGCCGGTTTCGAGCGTCGGCAGCTCCAGATGACGAGTTGATGCAACATCGAGATGCAGTTTCTCGGCGGCTTCCGCATCGCAGAAGCCGCTTATCAAACCCAGTGCCGAAGCATATATTATCCACTTATTCATCTTCATGCTTTAAGTACCGGCCTATTATTTTGTCCAGTAGGCCTTTTTCTCGGCACCGGAGACAATGCCGTCGCCGTTCGTATCCATCTGCTCGAACATTTTTTTATACTTGTTTGCATTCCACTTGAACCCTTTTTTTTCCTGCTGCGCTTTTTGCGTGGCTAAGAACATTTCCAATGAGGAGTCGCCTTTGGCCAGTTTTTTAACCGGAGCAGCAGATTTCTTGGGAGCGGGTTTCTTTGTGACGCCTTTCATTGCGGCACTCGAGAAATCGGACTCGAAAAAGCGAACGTAGTCGCACTGGGCAGTTGAAGGAAGCACAGAGTCGTCCACTTTTTCGGTATTGCCCAGCCAGGTTGCAATACTGGTAAACCAGATTTGCAGATCGTTTTTATCGGTTTCAGAAACCTTGCGCACAATCGGCTTTTTGCCTGCGGTCTTCTCTTCCTTCGGCAGTTGCTGAGTCAGGTCTTTCGCTGTACGGACCAGTTTGCCGTTAAAATAGAAATACGCGGCTTCCGGCGTCCATTCCATGCCGTAGACATAAAATTCGTTCAGCGGAGCATCTGGGGTCTTGACCAGTTGATACCTTTTCATGTGTCCAATGTCCGAGCGCCACTGGTGGTAATCGGTCGAAAACGTATGCAGATCAATCGAGTTGGTTTCCAGCGGATCCAACTCAACCTGCGAAGTATCCGAGTTTTCGTGGTGATTATCCATCATCCAGAAGCTGGTATGCCACCCCGCTCCGGCCGGACATTTAATGCGGGCTTCATAATATCCATATCGAAAATATTTTTTCGAAATAATGCCGCCGCCGGTATAGTCCATGCCTCCGGTCTTTTCCTTCCGCAGATTAATATTAGCGACCCCATCGGAGACGCTCATGTTCTTGGCCTGCTGGGTACTCCAATGCTTGGAATCCAAGCGGTATTCCCATTTGGCATCATCGATCTCAGTACCGTTGAATTCATCGGACCACGCCAGCTTATAGCCCTCGACCGCCGCGTTTGGTTGGACATTTGCGTCGCTGGCTGGATCGATCTCCTGTGCGTTTGCGGTGTTCAGGACGAGTGCCGCCAGAAGGGCCGGGAGCAAGAAGCTGCTGTATTTCATGGTGTTCTATTCCGTTTTATTTTGCGTAAAGCGATTTGGAGAGCGCCGACGGGGTCGGCGCACTCCAGAGCGGCAAAGCCGCAGACTATTTCTTGCTCTGCTTGGCCCAATAGGCCTTTTTCTCTTTGCCATCGGCGAGGCCGTCTTTGTTCACGTCGATTTCGACGAACATTTTTTCAACCGTGGCCTGGTTAAACTTCCACCCTTTGGATTCATAGCGAACCTTCTGAGAAGCAACAAACTCAGCCTTGGTTTGATCCGCAACGTGCGTCTTCTTGGCCACCGGCGCTGCTCTAGGAGCAGGCGCTGGTTTCGCGCTGCCCTTTGACCAGTAGGCTTTCTTTTCATCGCCAGAAGCGATGCCGTCGCCGTTGGCATCGAGTTGCTCGAACATTTTCTCGGTTTTCTTTGCGTCGAACTTCATGCCCTTTGCTTCCGCATTCTTTTGCTGCGTAGCCATGAACTGTTCCTTCGTGGAATCGCCTTTGGCCGCCTCAACCAGCGTTGCCGAGGCGGCGATCAATAGTACTGTCAGCCATACTTTCATTTTTATTCTCCATTTATTGCCCGGCAGAACCGATAGGCATTAGTTGCATTCCCGTCAATGGGCAGGAACGGGGTTTCGTTGACATTCGTGGTAAAGAGATCCTGCCAGATGTAATTCTAGTTCGTCGAGAACTGGAAGATGTAGTCATCGTCGCAGCAATATACGTAATCATACTGCACGATCATTTTCATGGTGATTTCCATCGTTCAAAAAACAAAAATGCCTCGCCTTCCGGCGAGGCACAGTTGCGACACAAGAGTCGCGAATAAGCAGTTAATTATTCAACCAACAGCTTCAGAAACAGTGCATCGTTCGCAGTGCCAACGTTGTTGCTGTAGCTGCCAAGCGAATCGGAATCGACAGTAATATCGACCGGGCCAATATTGGTGCCCCACTCCCCTATAACCAGGTCCAGATTGGTGAGGACATAGTATTTAAGGGTGCTGTCGTCAATGATGGAGAAGAGATATTCCCCGTTCGCCGAATCAAACGCGGGCTGCGTGCCGATATCGGTGTCGTCGGTCGGAATACCACCGAAGACATATTCACCCCAGTCGCTCAGGCCGTCTTCGTCGTAGTCATCCGTTTCAACACCGCTCAGCTCAGTATACTGCTCAAGGAAACCATCGAAACCACTCGCTGCAGCCTGCGTGGCCGCTGCCTTGAAGTAGCGGGTGCGGCTCGACATGGTCGCTGTGCTGGCATTCTCCAGATTAACGTAATACCCGACGGCATTGATGTTCGTGAAGCTTGCAATCGGCGTTGCGGTGCCTGCAATGGTTCCGGCGTCGTTGCTGAACGCGGTGAACGCGTACCAGTCGAGAGAATCAACCTCGACATCGCCGTCGCTGCTATGGGCCGCCAACAGGGTGTTAGATGCACTCACGTAGAACTGGCTGCCCTGCTGAATCAGGTAGCGATATTCATTCGTACCCGTCGTTCCCGTTCTCTCGGTCTCAATGGCCAGCGTCTTGAGTTCTTCCGCAGGAACGAGGAAGTCCGCGGCCTCCCAGACAACCATCAGCTGAATATTTGTGGTGTTTCTTCCGAACGCGATCTGATCACCAGGTGTTTCATCGGTTATCTCGTGGTTGGAGGTCAGGGGATCAGTGGCATAATAAGCCATGTTGAAGCCCGGAGTGCGGTCGGTGCGGTCGGTGTAATACAGCGCCTCACCCGAAGCATTCGTATAGGCGGCTTCCAGTTCAGCGGTGACATCCGTCCCCGCAACATAGGTCGTGGGGGTATCAAGAATATCTTCCAGAGCATCGGCTGCTACGATATTGGTGTCGCCACCGGAAATGCCCCATTGCACAACAGTAGCGGCAGGAGGGATTTCGGAAAGCAGGCTCACGTTATCGATCACGCCGCCGATGCCGCTAAGCGAGTTGGTGGCAATATGGAACCGGATTCCCATAACATCGAAATCACTGACATCTGCCCCAAAAGCACTGAGGTCAATGGTGATGTTTGCAGAGGTCACAACGCCGGGTGTTCCAACGAAGGTGCCTTGCGTGGCATTGGTCTGCCCCGTTCCGCTCATTCCATCCAGCAGGTCCGTCCAGATCGCATTGCCTGCAAAATCGTCAATAACGGTGGTGTTAAGTTGTATACTTCGGAAACCCTGACTTGCCGGACTCGGGTTAGTTGTTTTCCAGCCAATCACTTCATACAGCAGATTCTCCGTGCCATTACTGGCGTTCGCCCCGGCCGTCCAGTCAAATTTAAAGGTCAGGGAGTCGCCGTAACCCTGAACAGAGAAAATCTGGGCCAGACCGTCCTCAATATCATTTGAAGAACCTGAAACCATTTTCATTTCACCGGGTGTGTCAGTAAGGCTCCATACATCAACGGTCTTGTCGGCAACCCAACCGGCGTCTACATTCCGCCAGGCAACAAATTGATTATCTTCAGCAAAATCAGGATCCGCCATGGTCCAATTTACGACCATTTCACCCTCTGCCGCTTCCGGCTGTACATCACCCACAGAAATATGGACCGTACCGGTTGCTGAACCATCAACATCACTTACTTCCACGGTAAATACATTAAGGCCTAGATCATTGGTCATTGCAGTGCCAGTTAGAACACCGTTTGTGGCGACACTCAGCCAGTCGGCCCCCGTGAGCTTGGTGAATGTCACCACATCGTCGTTGGGTTCAGAAACATCGTCAGCAAGGGTGTCGGTATAATCCAATTGAACAAAGGTCCCTGATTTTACGGTTGGCTCCTCTTTGAAGGACGGAGGCAGACTCGGTGTGGTCCCTCCGATCACGGAGAGGTTGAGATTGGAAATGGTACTTCCAGCTTTAGCTTCATTGTTGTTATGGAACAGCACTCCAATGTAATCAAAGTCATCCACAGTGTAAGTTAAGCTTGAATGTGAAACATTAAGCGTGGTGCCTGCAGTGCCGCCAGCGACCTGAGCATCAGCCACGGGATAATTTGTAGTATATTCCAAGCCTGTGATCAGATCAACAGCAGTGGCTTTTCCGCCAAGCGCACCGATCATCTCCCGGGTCGAAAGAGACGTATTGTTCATATTATTGAAAAAATCGTCTGTATTGGACGGACTCGCACCATCATTGAGCTTCCAACCGACAAGATAATACGCCAGTTCTAACTCGGTAGCGCCCGAAGCGCTGTCCGGAGTCCAGTCAAAAGAAAAGTCAAATCCGGTTCCTGTACTATTCAGCGAAACGATCTGGGCAAGTCCTTTTTCGATGTTCCCTGCTAATGCGTTCCCATCACCAGGAAGCGTCCACGATGTTGTTCCTGGGGTCAGCCACCCACCATCCAGATCCTGAAACTCCGGCGTTGATTCATTAGCAATCGTAGAACTACTGAAATCGCTATTGACTAATAAATTGGCACCGAATGATGCCTGAATACCCAACATAGCAACGATTGCCATGCACCATAATTTCGTTCTCATCTTATTTCCTCCTGCTTGCGTGGTTATCCGGGCCCATCCCGGTTTCATCAAATACGGTGCGCCTCTTCAGCGGATAAGAACACCGTCGTTCTTGTAAAAAACAAGGCTTATACTGCACTAAGCACCCGAATGATTTTCTTGTGATCCATCCGATTGTCTACCTGCTCCAAACCATTCAGGCATCCAAGGCAAAAGCCACCGCTTCATTGCTGCCAATAAAACACTTATCTAAAACCCCGTCTATACGCGTACGCGTATTATTTAGTCGCAAACACGACAAGACCCTTGCCAAAAGTAAAGAACTTCGCTATATCTGCGGGATAATAGAAAAGGGAAGGCGTTTACCATGCAAGCACCTCGCATCGTTCTACTTGTTGATACCTCGACCGGCTGGGGACGGCGCATCGTCCAAGGCGTTCTCGATTTTGCCATGCAACATGGTCCATGGGACCTCTTGATTGAACCCAAGGGACAAAAGGAGCGTTTCGAAGCACCAAAGCAAACCGGGGTGGATGGCGTTATCGCCCGCGTTTCAACCCCTGAATTGGCCACGGCTCTCGACAGGCTGAACATTCCCACGATCAATGTTTCTGCCCTGAAAATCGAAGGCTGTAGTATTCCGCGCGTTTCCACCGATGGACATGCCGCCGCCAAATTGGCCGTAGCCCATTTCCGCAATAGGGCCATTCGCAACTTTGCCTATGTTGGCCCCATGGAAGATTCCTGCGTTCGAGAACACGAAAAAGCCTTTGAGACCCGGCTCGCGGAATCCGGCACCCCCTGCCATGTCTTTCAACCGGATTCTCAATTAGGTGCCAAGAGTCCATGGTCGATTAGGGATGAGCATCTTATTCTCTGGTTGAAACAACTGCCCAAACCCATCGGCATCTTTACGTGGGGCTTCCAGATTGGGCGTGATATTGTGAGCGCCTGTCGTGAAGCGGACATTCCCGTCCCCCACGATGTCGCCGTGCTCGGCGGCGACTATGACGCACTGCTCAGCAATGCCTGCCACCCCTCCCTCTCGGGCATCATCACGCCGGCAAATCAAATCGGATATATGGCCGCGTCCATGCTGCACACGACCATGCTCGGTGGAAAATCCCCGAATGCTTCGGTCTTTCTTGAGCCAAAAGAGATTAAAGAGCGGTTATCCACCGACACCTTGGCCATCGACGATCCCTATATCAAGCAGGCCCTCACCCTCATCCGCGACCACGCATGCGACGGAATGCAAATTGAAGTACTGCTTAGAAAGGTGCCCGTGGCGCGACGGACCGTGGAGCGGGGGTTCATGCAGCTTATCGGGCGGTCTCCCGCTCAGGAAATGCGGCGTATCCGCATCAACAACGCCCGCAGGCTGCTGGCCCAGACCAACCTCCCGATGCAGGAGATCGCTGAAGCGTGCGGCTACGCCACCTATAACCACCTTGGCGCCATCTTTAAAAAAGAAACCGGCACCTCTTTGGGCCGCTACCGCAACCATGCCCGAGGCGCCGGATCAGATCTCAGAGCGCCCTAAATAGGCTTCGTATTATTCGCCCGAATAGATGCAGACGTTGGTGGGGTTTTCTTTTACGACAACCTGCGCGAGTTGCGGAAGCTCAGGCTTGATTTTGTTCCAGAACCAGAGCGCAATGTGCTCGGCCGTCGGGTTTTCCAGCCCCGCAATTTCGTTCAGCACCTTGTGATCGAGTTGATCGACCAATGGTTCAACCGTTTTTCGCAGATCATTGTAGTCGAGCACCCAGCCAAACGCCGGATCGAGTTCGTCTTCCACATGGATTTCGATGATGTAGGTATGCCCATGCATGTTGGAGCACTTGTGCGTCGGTGGCACGTTGGGCAGCCAATGGGCTGAATCAAATTTGAATTCCTTGTAGATTCTCATTTTCGGCATCGGTCGAATTCCTTATTGCGTATTGCGTATTGCGTATTGCGTATGAAGGTCGTTCGCTACGGACAGAAGTCAAGCAATACGTAATACGCAGTACGCAGTATACTAAACATACTCCCGTGGATCAGCTTTCCCAACCTCGCTAAACCCCCTCAAGCGCAGCAAACACGAATCGCATCGCCCGCAGGCGCGCCCATCCGGCGCCGGGTCATAGCAACTTGTTGTTTTAGCGTAATCAACGCCCAATTCAAGCCCGCGTTGAATGATTTGGGCCTTGGTCAGATCAATCAGCGGCGTATGGATGGTCAGTTTCCGCCCCTGCACGCCGGCCACCGTGGCCAAGTTGGCCATCGCTTCGTAGGCGGCAATGAATTCGGGACGGCAATCCGGATAACCGCTGTAGTCGAGTGCATTGACGCCAATGAAAATATCATCCGCCCCGAGCACTTCCGCCCAGGCCAGCGCATAGGACAGAAAAACGGTGTTGCGCGCGGGCACGTAGGTAACGGGTATCTCGTCTGAGAGCTCGTCCACTTCATCATGCTTGGGCACGTCGATATCGGCGGTCAGCGCAGAGCCGCCAAATGCCCGAAGATCAATTTCCACAACCTTGAATTCTTTGGCTCCCGTTTCGGCCTGTTCGGCCGCGCAATCGAGTTCGACGGAATGCCGCTGCCCATAGTTGAAGGACATGGCATAAACCTCAAACCTGTCCTTGAGCGCCATCGCCATGGCCGTGGCGGAATCCAATCCGCCGCTCAAAAGCACGACCGCTTTTTTCGGATTGTCTGACATTAAAGCATTTCCATCATCTTGTGGGTTTGCGGGATAACCCGAACATTTGGAAGCACACCCAGCGCCTTATCCTGCCAGCGCAGCAGCTGTTCGCCCGAGGGAACAGCATCCGTTTTGACCGCCTTGGTCATCGGTTGGATGACCACCAGCGTTTCCCGGCCTCCCGCTTTCTTAATGCCCTTGATCGCCTCCATCAACTCGCCGTCGTGCGTGCCGGCCGAAAGCACTAATTTGGTGAATACATCGACGTCAAAATCGCGGCAGGTCTTGAGGAACTGCCAGTGCGCCGGAAAGGCGTTTGCTTCTTGGGTCACGCTGGAAAGCTTCACGTCCATGGCCACAATATCGACCCATTCAATAATCGTCTTAAGCTGAAGCGGCAGATCGCCGGCGGTTTCGAGGTAGATGCTATGGTCATCGCCACAAAGGTGCGGCAGGAGTTCGCGCAGATAATGAGCCTGCAGCAGCGGCGCCCCGCCGGTCAGCGATACGCGCCGGTTGTTCTTTTTGCCGTCCACCTCGCGGACCAGCTCCATCACCTGCTCCACCGTCAGCGGATTGGGCACTTGTTCAAAGATTCCGGAGCCCGGATTTTTTTCCACCAGCACCGTCTCCGTGCGCTCGGTGTTGGTATCGCAAAAAATGCAGTCGCGGTGGCACCCGCAAAAGCGAACGAAAAGATGGCGCTCGCCCACGTAGGGGCCCTCGCCTTGGACTGAACTGAAGATTTCCGAAAGGTATGTTTTCATGGCTCAGACAAAGTACCCGACCAACTCCGAAAACGAAGCAAAATATGCATCAGGTTTATGGCCCCGCTCGTCCCCAAACCCGTACCGGACAAACGCGCTTTTGATCCCCGCATTTTCCGCCGCCAATAAGTCGGTGTAGTGGTCGCCAATCATCCACGCATGAGAAGAATCGAAGCCGGAGGCTTCCATACATTCGAAAATTCCGTCCGGAGCCGGCTTTAGATTGGGCGTGTCGCCCCCGCCAACAGCGGTGCAGAAATATTCAGCAATTCCGAAATGCCGCAAGAGCCGGCGGCTGGGATCGCCCGGTTTGTTGGTGAGAAGCGCAATCGCATGCCCTGCCGCGGCCAACTGACGGATGCCTTCCTCCACCCCGTCGTAGGTCGCGGTATGAACCGTGAGGTGTGAAAAGTAATAATCCTTATTAATTTGAAGCGCTTCATCGGCATCCACCGAAGCCCCTTGCAGCGACCGCTCAACCAGTTTGCGGACGCCGTCCCCGACATAGCCGCTGACCGTTTCCAGCGTCAGCGGTTCAAGTTTATAGCGGGCGCGCATATGATTGATGCCCGCCGTGAGGTCGGCGCGCGAGTCGATCAGCGTTCCATCGAGATCAAAAATCAATAATTGAGGGGGCATTAACGCATCTCCGATAGTTTAAGCAGCTCGCTCCAGTTGTACACGGCGACATCGACGGGATAGTTGACGGGCTGCCCGTTATCCACCGCGATGACTTTCGCACCGGCCGCACGGGCGGCTTCGATGCCGATTAACTGGTCTTCAAACACGAGGGTATTCAGTGGGTCAGCCTGCAACCGTTGAATGGAGACTTCAACCACCTCGGGGTCCGGCTTGCGGTTGACCACATCGTCGGCCGTCGTGATGCATTCGAAATACTTCATTACATCAGCTTTTTTCAAAGCCGATTGCACAAAACTGAGCGGCGAGTTGGTCGCCAGCGCCATCGGTTTTTTACCGTACCACCGCTCCAGAAAATCTCTGGCCCCCGAGAATAGCTCGGCCACAAAAATTTCCTCCACCCTTTTCCGTTTTTGGGCCAGCACGCTTTCCGGCTTGAGCGACAAACCATGGCGTTTGTTCAACACCGTTGAAAACCACGTGCTGTGCATGGCAAAAAACTCGTGGTGTTCATCCGCAGTAAGCATATATCCGCTCTGCTCCTGCACCGCATCGGCAAACGCGCGCGCATGGTACTTCCCCGAATCAATCAAGGTTCCGTCCAAATCCAAGACAAAGGCTTCATAATTCCACAACTTCATGCCAAGGCATTCCCCCTACCAGATCAACTTAAGCCCATGTTCTACATACAGCGGAAAACGTTTGTCGGCAGAAACAACATGCAAACCCAACGCAACGGCCTGATGTATCAGCATCCGATCAAAAGGATCCGGATGCTTGGCAGGAACGGATTCGTAGCCGGCGGCTAGTTCTGCATCTAAATCCAACAGTTTGAAACCCATCTTGCCAGTGGCATATCCAGCCAGCTCCAACGGATCAACGCCCTTCAGATCAAGCTTTCCCAAAGCATGCTTAATGGCGATTTCCCACAATGAAACCGCGCTGACATATACATCGCTGCCCGGCTTAAGCAAATGAAACTTCGCGGTTGGGCTCAGCTTCGCAGTGTCCATGACCGCCCAAATGAAGGCATGCGTATCCAGCAGGAGTTTCATGATCCGATGAATTCCTCATCGGTCATCTCGAAATCATCATGGAACCTGTAGCTGGCGATGCCTTCAAGCACGCCTAGCACCACGGGCTTTTTCTCATACTTTTCATACGGAATAAGCACCGCAACCTTTTCCTTCTTGCGTCCGTAGCAAACCACAAATTCCTCGCCGCGCTTAACGTCCTCAAGCACTTCTGAAAAATGGGTTTTAAAATCACCGACTGCCAATGTTTTCATCCGACCTCCAATGGCACGTTAGCACCGAACACAAACTTGTCAAACTTGACAAGCTAGGCGTTGCAGAGGTTCAGAACGACCGCTTTTTGCGCGTGGAGGCGGTTTTCGGCCTCGTCGAATACAATCGACTGCGGGCCGTCGATTACTTCGGCGGTTTGCTCGCAGCCGCGGATCGCAGGCAAACAGTTCATAAAGATGGCGTCCGGTTTGGCGTGCGCCATCAGCTCAGCACTCACTTGGTACGGCATGAACTTGGCAATTCTCGCCTGTTCCTGATCCTTCGGAATGTGGTAGCTCATCCATGAGTCGGTGTAGACGACGTCCGCATCCTTTATCGCTTCCACGGGATCGGCGGACACGGCAACAGAGCCGCCGGATGCCGACGCGAAAGCAGCACAGTCCGCAACCACGTCCGCACGGGGCGAATACTCCTCGCCAGCCGGCGAGCCCACGCTCACGTGCATCCCCATCTTGGTGCCGCCGAACATCAGCGAGTGCGTCACGTTGTTGAAGCCGTCGCCGAGATAGGCCAGCTTGAGGCCGGCCAACACCCCCTTCTTTTCTTCGATCGCCTGCAGGTCCGCGAGGATCTGGCAGGGATGGCTGTCGTCTGTGAGGGCGTTAATCACCGGCACAGTGGCATATTCCGCCATTTCGAGCAGGTCTCCGTGCTTGAAGAGACGCGCCATGATGACATCGACAAACCGCGAGGCCGCCTTGACGGAATCGCTGATGGTCTCCTTGCCGCTGCCCATAGGCGAGTTTCCGGTATGGTAGTATATGGCATGCCCGCCCATTTGCGTCATGCCGGATTCGAACGAAAGGCGCGTGCGCAAACTGGGTTTTTCAAAAATCATCAGCAGGGTCTTGCGTGCCATCGCGCTGCCGTATTTATCCGGATTGGCCTTCACGTCCTTGGCCAGATCCAACACAACCCTGATCTTTTCAGGGCTCCATTCCTTCAGTGTAATCAAATGTTCCATGGCTGTTCCTTGTGATGCGTAGGGCGTAATGAGTGAGTCGTGATCCGTGAAAAGGAAAAACACGAATCAACCGTCATGTTTCACGCTCCCGGTTTGTAGTTGTCGTAATATTGGTTCACTTCATCCTGCCGCCCGAAGGTGGTCAGGATAAGCGCGGCGCGGATCCACATGCCGTTGCGCATCTGGCGCCAATAGACCGCCCGGGGATCGTTGTCGATGTCCGTACTGATCTCCTTGCGGCGAGGAAGCGGATGCATGATGGCCGTGGTATCCTTGATGATATCCATGTGCTCGGCACCAATGCTGAACGCGCTCGTATCGATGGTGCTGCTTTCGCCTTCCGCATCCCATTCGTCCTGAATGCGGGTCATGTAGATCGCATCGGCAATCGGCATGGTCGAGGCAAAGTCCTGCGTCACAACATACTTCGTTCCGGCCGCATCCAGCAGATCCAAAATATCCTGCCCGATCTGCAGTGGTTCCGGAGCAACAAAATAGAGCTTCACGTCTTTGTAAAGAGATAGCATCCACGCCAGCGACCTCACGGTGCGCCCGCGCATCAAATCACCCACAAACACGATGTTCTTTCCATCAACGCCGCCAATCTTTTCAAAGCTGCGCTCCAGCGTATAGATGTCGAGCAGCGCCTGCGTCGGATGCTGGTCAGCGCCCGATCCGGCGTTCAGCACCGGGATTTCACGATTGGTATGCGCAAGCATCCAAGCCACGCGCTCGGCAAATCCCCCCACCGGATGACGCATGATGATCATGTCGGCATAGGAGCTGAAGGTTCGGATCGTATCTTCCGGCGACTCGCCCTTCACCTCGCTCGAGGTTTTGCTGTCGCGCACATCCATCGTGTCCAGCCCCAGAATCTGGCAGGCGGCGTTGTGCGAAAGATAGGTGCGCGACGACGGCTGCGCAAAATAGAGCATCGCCCGCTTGTCGCACAGGAGCGTCTTCAGAAAGTTTGCTCCGTCGCGCCGTTTGTTAATGCGCTTGATGCGCGTGGCCAGCGCACACAGCTCCTGCAGCTTCTCGCGCGTGAACTGTTGCGCAATCAGCGTATGCGGAGGCGTCCCCTGAAAATAGTCGCCTTTTTCCAACAATGGCAGCGCCTTGAAATCACGCCACGAAATTCCACTCAGTTTTTTCATCATTTCTCCTGCTTTCCTGTTTCCATCCGCTTGTAGAAAACCACCCCGACACGGTTGATGTGCGTCACCAAATCCGGATTGGATATTTCGCCAAAAACCGAAACATCAAAAGAATACGGTAACGAGGTGTCGTCCAACTCACTCAACATCCCCCACGCATCCGATGCAGTCAGCCCTTCGCCCTTTAGCGTCAAATCAATATCCGATCCGTTGCGATAGGTTCCTTTCGCCCGTGAACCATAAAGAACCGCCTCCTCGATTTTTGGGTTTTTTGCAATAATCCCGAGGATTTCTACAATGGTTTCTTCTTCCAGTCCGTACGGCATCCTACTCTTCCATCTGTTTTGCCAGCCGTACCTTCAGCTTCATGAACTCCTCGAAATAGAAATCCACGACGGCCGTATAGATTTCATCCAAGACCGCTTCAGTATAAGTATGAACGGTTTCGTTTCGGTGCTCGATCATTTTCATCCAGACGCCGCCGTCTTCAATCAAATCGAAAGAGAAGGCTTTGCGGGTGGCATCCTTGGAACCGTAGATATCCTTGTTCCCCTTGTGCTCCAGAAAATCCTTCAAGGTTTTCCACGCCATTTCATGCGTATATTCGAAGGCCTTGATCACGCCCTGCTTCTCTAGGTCCGAAAGCGCCCGCTCTTGCGAAAGAGCCACAGCAGCCTCCAATTGTGCCAGCGCCTTCGAATAATTCGAAAACCGCTGAATCCATCTAATGTCCTGATCGCCCATAATCATTTCCCTTCAATACAAGAATAATAGCGAGCTCGAACGCAAAGTCCACCCTTCCCATCCCACTTTTCTTCACTTACATTTCCCGCATGACATTCGATGATCCCAAAACGAGCACCCTCCGGGTAAACGGGGAGGTGCTAAAATGCGTTTCCCCCGGCAATGCGCGCTCGGACGACTCCCCCGTCAGCATGCAGGCCCTGCTGTGCCGGGACATCTTTCAGAACAAAAAAACAAACATTCTCTGGATTGCCGCCGACGTCCGGGAAATGGACAAGCTGCACGAGTCGCTGCAAACGCTCTCTCCCAGCGTCTCGGATAGGGCCATTCATCTTTTCCAACCCCTGGAAAAAGATCCCGCAGTGTTTGGGGAGCACCTGAAACTCGTCGAATACATTAGAAAACCTTTATGTCACGGAACGCTGCGCGATCGTGCAGCGTTCCGTGACGCTGGATTTATCATTATCACCTGCCCGCAGGCCATGGAGCAGGAAGTTCCAGTTGCCGGAGAATCGGAGCAGGCGGTCCGCACCCTGGGCTTGGGCGAAGAGCACCCGCTTGAAGAACTGACCGAATGGATGGCGGAAGCGGGCTATGAATTCGGCGTGGAGGTCTATTCCCAGGGCGAGGCGGCCCTGCGCGGCGGCATCCTCGATTGCTGGCCCCCCGGCGCCCCCCGCCCCGTCCGCATCGAATTCTTCGGCAACGAGGTCGACTCCATCCGCTATTTCGACGACCAGACCCAATGCTCCATCGAAAAGACCAACTCCATTCAGCTGCCTCAAATGGATTTTGGATTCGCCGGAGAAGAAACCTGCCTGCTCACCGAGCTGCTCCCCGAAAACACGCTCATCGTGAACGACTCACGATTCACGAATCACGACTCACAGAAAATTGAATCCGGATTCAGTTTTTATGACACCGGCCTCTTCGCCGTCTCGTACGACACGCATCCCAAAGAAGCCGAACAGGCGCGCCGGCGCTTTGTCGATCAACGCTGCGCCGAGGCGTCTAGCGACTGGACGGTTCATTTCTTTTTTGAAACAAAGGGAACCCTCAACCGCTTCCGGGAACTCTACGACGACCTCGAAGGATTCCTTTCCTTGGAACTCCACCCCGGCGTGCTGCACGAAAGCGCCGTCGATCATACCCGCAAAATTTTGGTCGTAACCGAGAGCGATTTCTACGCCTATCACACCAACCGCAACGCCCACGCCCGCCACACCAAAAGGTTCCACAAGCAGCAAGATCGCGTCTCCGAGGCGGCCGACATCCAGCCCGGCGACTTTGTGGTGCATGTGGAGCACGGCGTCGGGAAATATCTCGGCCTCGTCGAAACCTCATTCAGCGGGCGCAGCATGGAAGTGCTCTCGATTGAATATGCCAAAGGCGAAAAGGTCTATCTTCCCGTCACGCAAGCGCACCTGCTCACCCGCTACAAAGGCATGGGCAAGCAGACCCCGAAGCCCCATACGCTCGGGGGGCGCAAATGGCGCAACGACAAAGCCGGCGCGGAAGAAGCCGTGCAGGACCTCGCTTCCCAGCTGCTGCAGACCCAGGCCGAACGCCAGGCCAAGCGCGGCTACCGATTCTCCAAAGACACCGCCATGCAGGCCGAGTTCGAGGCCGCCTTCCCCTACACCGAAACCCCCGATCAGCTCACTTCTTCCGACGAGCTCAAACGCGATATGGAAAAGCTGCGCCCAATGGACCGGCTGCTCTGCGGCGATGTCGGTTTCGGCAAAACCGAAGTCGCCATGCGCGCCGCCTTCAAGGCCGTAATGGACGGCATGCAGGTCGCTGTGCTGGTTCCCACCACCATTTTGGCGCAGCAGCACTACGACACCTTCGTCGAACGTATGGCCGCCTTCCCCATCCGGGTCGACATGGTCAGCCGCTTCCGTACGCGTGCTCAACAGAGCCAAACCCTGGTACGAACCCTGGAGGGTGAAGTCGACATCCTTATCGGCACCCACCGGATTCTCTCCAAAGACGTAAACTTTAAAAACCTCGGCCTCGTCATCATCGACGAAGAGCAGCGCTTCGGCGTCACCGCCAAGGAGCATCTCAAGGAATTGCGCAAGCAGGTCGACGTCATCACCATGTCGGCCACGCCCATTCCCCGAACGCTCTACATGAGCCTCACCGGCGTGCGCGACCTCAGCACCATCAAAACCGCCCCTCAGGAGCGCCAGCCCGTCGATACCAACGTCATTCCCTACGACGAAGAAATCATCACCGAAGCCATCCGCATGGAGCTCCACCGCAACGGGCAGGTGTTCTATCTGCACAACCGCGTTAAAACCATCCATCACGTCGAAAACAGGCTGATGGCCTTGGTGCCCGAGGCGCGCATCGCTGTGGCCCACGGACAGATGGGCGAAACCGAACTCTCGCAAATCATGCATGCCTTTGTGGAAGGCCGCTTCGATGTCCTTCTCTGCACCACCATCATCGAGAGCGGCGTCGACATCCCCAACTGCAACACGCTGCTCGTCGAGAATGCCGAACGTTTCGGCCTTTCCGACCTCTACCAGCTGCGCGGACGCGTCGGACGCTCCAGCCACAAAGCCTTCGCCTACATGATGCTTTCGCCCGGCGGCGACATAATCGACGCCGCCCGCGACCGCATGAACGCCATCAAGCGCTACACCGGCCTCGGCTCCGGCTTCCGCCTCGCCCTGCGCGACCTCGAGCTGCGCGGCGCCGGCAACATGCTCGGCGCCAAGCAGAGCGGCCATATTTCCGCCGTCGGCTTCGACCTCTACTGCCAGCTGCTCAAGCGCACCATCGCCATCATGCAGGGCAAAAAGCCCCCGCCCCTGATGGATGTGGTCGTAAAAATCGATTTCCTCGACCTTTCCCCAAAGTCGGGCGACAAAGCCACCGGCGCGTTTATCCCATATGAATACATCGAGGATGAAAACCTGCGGCTGCGCCTCTACCAGCGGATGTCGGCGCTGGCCACCAAGCAGGAGATTTCGATGATGAAGCGCGAGATCAAAGACCGCTTCGGCAAGCTCCCGCAACAAGTCCAGCGCCTCATGCTCATTGCCGAGCTGCGCATTGTTGCGGCGGATTGCGGGGTTAAATCCGTCATTGTCCGCAACCGGAAGGTCATGCTCTCGAAAGACAACGACTACCTAACCTTCGGCGGGCGCCACCCGCTGCTGGATGAAGGCCCCGCCACCGCAATGCTCAAGGAGCTGATTGGTATAATCCTGGAGTGCGGCGGGAACTAAAGCGACTCCGCAGCAGAAATATTATGAGGCAGAAACATCCGAGCATGCACATGGATTTTTATACCCTTCAATTTTCTGCCTAAAACTGCTCCGTAGCAGCAGGAGTATAGGCAGAATGATTTCAATTCCCCGAGCAGGAAAAATTATACCGCTACGCTGCCGTCGCATCCTGCCGGCCTCACGTCCCCCGACACCCGTCATGCTCCTAAAGCAAATCCAGCGGGCTGCCGCTCGCAAGACCCGGGCGGTTGAGCACATGGGTGTAGATCATCGTGGTCGAAACATCCGAATGGCCCAGCAATTCCTGGACCGTGCGGATGTCGGAGCCGCTTTGCAGCAGATGCGTCGCAAACGAATGGCGCAGCGTGTGGCAGGTCACCCGCTTGGCAATGCCCGCCTTCGCGGTCGCCGCCTTGATCGCCTTTTGCAGCCCGTTTTCGTTGATATGGTGCCGCCGTTTCACATCCGTCCGCGGATCCGTGCTGATGCGCGTTGCTGGAAAAACATATTGCCACGCCCACTCCCGGCACGCGTTCGGATATTTGCGGCCCAGCGATTCGGGAATAAACACCGCCCCATAGTCCGCCTTCAAGTCGGCTTCATGCAAGTGCTTAACGTGCAACAGATGCGCTCTCAAATCCGGAAACAGCCGTTCCGGCAGCGGCACACGGCGGTCCTTTCCGCCCTTCCCTTCCACCTGCTGATGTAGCCATTGCCGAAATCAACATCTTTCACCCGCAGCCGAACGCACTCCATCAGCCTCAAGCCGCATCCATACAGCAGCTGCGCCATCAGCCGATGCGTCCCCTCCATGTTCCGCAACACGTGCTGAACCTCGTTTTGTGTCAGAACCGTTGGCGGCTTGCGTTGCTTCTTGCTCCGTATCGGCGAGATTGCTCCCAGTTCGATGTCCAGCACCTCGCGATACAAAAAGATGATCGCATTCAACGCCTGCCGCTGGGTCGAGGCCGCCGCTCTCGTTGGTGCCGCAGACCAATCGGCAATAGCTGATGAAATCCTTCACGGTCGGAAAGCGTTTGATGTCTATTGTTTCGTAGAGGATCGTTAGTGCCAGTATTTTTCCAATGCCTGGAGCCGTGCGCAGCAGCCGGTAGTCCTGCTGCTTGAAATCCCGTGCATGTTTTTCGATGCGTTGCTCCATTTTCATAATGATCTCGTCGTAGCGCTCGACGATGGACAACTCCATTTCGGCAGTGAACGAATCGAGCGGGTTGTCAAAACTTGACCGGATGCCTTCCCGCCAGCGCTCCTTGCTGTTCGCACTGATCGTTAGCGGCTGGTTTCCGGCAGCCATCACCTCGCAAGTCGAATGGCCGGTGAGTTCGGCCCGGTTCTTCACATACTTGTTGCGGCGGCGGAGCAGCTTCCGGGCCGGCCGCAGATCCCGGGGGCAGACATAGGCAGGGGGAATGCGGCTGGTGCGCAGGCACTCCGTCAGCTCCCGGGCATCCTCCTTGTCGTTCTTGTGCTTGTTCGCCGCAATCGACTTCACATAGAACGCATGGGCCAGCACGAACTTGATCCCGGCATCCTCGCAGGCATCCGCCAGCCAGAAACAGACAAAGCAGCTCTCGCAGGTTACGGTCAGATCATCCTTGTAGGGTTCCACCAGCTTCAGGAAAAACCCGAAGTCGTTGTTCCGGATGTTGCGGTGAACCAGAATGTTCCCATCCAGGTCCATCACGCAGATGTACATTTGCCTCGTATGCAGATCGATTCCGCAGTTGTATTTCGTCGTCGTTTTGTAATACTTCATCAATGCCTCCTTCGATTAGTGCCAATTGGAGACGCCGCCTTCGGGTGGTCAGCCGTATTGCTTGGCCAGAAGGAGGCACCTCATTTTAGCTTAAGGATTTAACGACCCTTTCGGAAAGGTTTAGATGAGTATCAAGGGGCTTGAGTTTACCGTGAAAACGCCAGCTGATTAGGTCGAAGTTTATATTCACGGCAACTCAGCCCGATCGTTGGCTTTTCATAAAAAGAACCAAAGGAGAAAGCAATGGAAATTGAACAGGTCATTATTGCATTAGTTATAGGTGGTGTTGCAGGTTGGCTAGCTGGATTTCTTTTCAAGGGAGCCGGATTTGGCCTCGTTGGAAATATAATTGTCGGTTTGCTTGGAGCCTTGTTGGGAGGATGGTTATTTGGAGTACTTGATATTTCAATCGGTGGCGAATGGGTAGGCCCAATTGTTACATCTACTATAGGAGCAATCATTCTCCTCTTTGCGATCAGCCTCGTGAAAAAGAAATAGCCAACCACCAGTGGAGCCTACTCGGTAAATGCTCGGAAAAAGAGATCACTCCTTGAATAATAACATTCAAAAGGGGCCAAAAACAAAATGGCAATTGCTTGGTTAATCCGCCGAAATACATGCGTTAAAAATAGTTGGATATCAGATTTGTTAACGATGGGGCATCCGAGCAGTGTTTCGAGAAATATTAAATTAATGGAGAGCGCAACCAAGGGTGAGATATGAGCGCTGAAGCAGCAAATGTTAAAATTCAAGGACTGACCCCTGGCCTTATGAGCGCTGAAGCAGCAAATGTTAAAATTCAAGGACTGACGCCCGGCCTCTGACGCCCGGCCTCGTGCCGGGCGGGTTTTCTTTATGTATCAGTTGAACAAAAGTGCCTGCCGAAGAAGTGCGCCCAAGAGGGTTGCTGCTAAGGAGCTGGGTGATGATGCAACCTATCTGCTTTAATGAACATCTATTTGGATGCATCCGGTTTGTAAGCATGTGCGAGTATCCATCCTAGAATGCCTACCGATCCGCCAACACCAAGGAATGCAAAAATCGACATCGCTGTGACGGCATTACCTTTAACCAGGTTGATAACAAGGACCACTGCACCAACCAGCAGAACGAAGGCTCCGTAGACCCCGGCCAGCGAGCCGAGCATCTTGCCCTGTGCATAGTCGAGGCATTCCTCGTGGTCGGCAGCCATGACTGGCTTTTTCTGGTTATCAATAAACTCCTGCAACTCCTTGGCGCGTTCGTCGTGATGATCCTTATAAAAGAACTTGGTGCAGTAGAAAAAGAGGGGCTGGAATACGACGCACAGGATCACCGGCAGCATCTGGCCGAAGTCGCCCAGTTCGCGGGGCGACATATCAAGACCAAAGGTGGTGTTCGCCCATTCGGGCGTTAGAACATAGAAGCTGAGCGATGTAAAGATGAGGCCGAAGAGCGCGGTGCCCCAAGCAGCCCAGTCGGGCGTGCGTTTGATAAAGAACATCATCAGGAGCGGTATAATGGTTGGGGTGGAAACCAGCGCAGTAAAGTCCATCATAAGCTTGAATAGACCAGCTTTGGATCTATTGAAGTACATAGCCATGGCGACAATGATGAATCCGAGCACAAAGGTGGTAATTCGCGAGGCGAGCATCTGTTCCTTGCCGGAGGCATGCTTGCGCAGCACGGGCTGGTAGAAGTTTTTCACGAAGATGCCGGCATTGCGGTTGAGACCGGTGTCCATGGAGGAGATGGTGGCAGCGAACATGCCGGCAATCAGCAAGCCCATGAGGCCGACCGGCAGGGTTTCGAAGGCCATGACGACATAGGCCGTTTGCTCGGGATTCCCCATGCCCGGAAAGACGGCGGCGAGATCTGGATATTGAATGGCGGCCACCAACGGCGGAATAAACCAAACCAACGGACCGACGATAAACAGGCCCGAGGCCATGAAGGCGGCCTTACTGGCGTTGAGGCTGTCCTTGGCTGTCAGGTAGCGCGTTGCTTCCTGAGGGTTGTTCACGATCATCACAAACTTCAACAAATTCGAGATCATCCAGATGGCTATGAGCCAGCCATAGTTGAATCCGTTGCCAAGGAACAGGTTTTCGACCGGCGATTGACGTATGATTTCAGCGGGTCCGCCGATGGCGTTCAGCGAGCCGATAGCCATGACCACCGCGATCCCCATAAGGATAACCATCTGCATGAAGTCGGAGGCCACTACCGCCCATGAGCCCCCCATCGTCGAATTAAACAGGACGATCAAAGCCGTAATGATCATGATGTGTTCGACGGTTACCCAGCCCGGAAACATGGAACCGAAGACGGAATATATGAAGATGGACAGCCCGTTCAGCCAAAGGCCGGCCACAAACACACCGGTCGGTATCGACAGCCAAGTATAAACCTGTTCAGTCGCTTTTCCGAAGCGTTGGCGCACGCCTTGGATGGCGGTAATGACGCGCATCTGGCGGAACTTGCGCGCAAAGTAGAAACCAGCAATGGCGAACCCCAGCGCGTTTCCCCAAAACACCGAGAGAATCCGTAGACCGTTGCTGTAGACATCGCTGGCGGCCCCCGTAAACGTCCAGGCGCTGAACTGCATCATGAATGCCGAGGCACCGGCCATCCACCAGAGCATCTGGCCGCTTCCGCGGAAATAGTCGCTGGTATTCTTGATGAATTTTTTCGAGAGCCATCCGATGGAAAACAGGAATCCAAAATAGAAAACCAGCACCCCGATATCGATCATACTAATGTCTTTTTGCATGCAACAACCCTTGTTTTATCAAACTGCTCCACAAACGATGCATATATAAATAAAACGCTTTATCCCTGATGTCAACAACTCTAATTCAAATTTAACGGACGAATTAACGCGTAGACTCGCCGATAACCAGTTCGGGACGGAACTTGATGGAAGGAAATTCCTTCTGCCCCGAACCTTCGATGATCTGAATCGCCAGCTCGAGAGCGGTATAGCCCATCTCGAAGGATGGGATGCGCATCGTGGTCAGCGGTCGCCATGCGCAAAGCGAGGCATATGCGCCGTTATAACCTGCCAAGGCGATGTCCTCGGGAATCCGAATCCCCTTTCGGTACATGATCTTGGCTATACTGTTTGCAAGGTCGTCATCATAGGCGAAGATTGCGTCGGGCAGTGGCCTTCCGTTACCGAAGAGCCAGTCATCCGGAATGCGTTGGTTAAAATCCAGTGTTTCACGCATCATGATCGTGCGAATATCAGGCTCGAGACCAGCGGCTTTCATCGCAGCCGTATAACCTTCGATACGCATTCGGGCACTGTAATGCATGTCCTCGATCCGCTGTCCCTCGAAATGCGTACGCATGGCGAAAACCACGTTCTTGCTGCCGCGTTCAATCAGATAATCGGTCATCATGCGGGCACCATCCAAATCATCGACCCACGCGGAATTGAACTCATGCTTGTCGTTCACATAAACCACGGGCAGTCCCATGTTTTCCAGCTCATCATGAATGAGAGCGGATAGATGGTGATAGGATGCCACAACGAGCGCATCGAGGTTTTTCTCGCGCAACAGGGACGGAACCACATCCTGGTAGTTACCCTGCCCGCTTTCCATGCCCACTAGTACGATGCGATATCCACGTTTCTGCGCAGCATCGCTCACCCCCGTCAAATACCCCTCCGGCGGCCGGTCCAGAGAACCGCTTTTTTTCGCCATGAAGAATCCAATGTTGTGGAATTTATTGGAGCGGACGGACTTGGCGCCTGCATGGGGGCGGAAACCCAACTTGGCCGCCGCCTTTTGAACCTTCATTATGGTGGCATCGCCAACTTTAATGGTGGATTTCGGATTCGGGCTCAATGCTTGCGAAACCGCTCCCAGGCTAACTCCAGCCTCGCGGGCTACATCCTTGATTGTTACACGTCCCATAAAATGCCTCTCCAACTATGCCTTCCCGCAGGAAGATCCATAAAATTTTTTATTAAGGTATCCCCAATCCTAATCGAAGCCAAGCATTTCCCTTTAAAATTCGGCTTTCCCAGATACGCACACCGGATAATATTTTATTCCCTCAAGATAAACCCACTCCGTCTTAGGGGACATAGATTCGGATGTCATCGAAACGGGCATAGGAATGGTTGGCCGGCGCCCATTCCGGGGTTTGCCCGCCGTGAAAGGTAGAAAAATAAAACGAGTCGATATAGCCCTGCTCACCAATGCGCAAACGAAGGTCCTTCAAATCGACTACCTTTTTTCCATCCAGCCAAGCCTGGATCGAGCCGTTGCTCCCGTCGGGCGAATTCAACCGAATCCGCTGGCGGATTTCATGCCATTTGCCCGGCACCAGCTTAACATTTCCAAACGAAAACTGATCGCCCCACTCTTGTTTGTTATCCACATAATAAAGATAGAGCTCTGCCGATCCGCCTTCGCGCCACATGAAGCGCGCGCTCCACCCTTCCCCTTTTGTGGGATGCTGGCCCCCGGTGAATTTTTCGCCGCCGCTCGTCAGGCCGGGCAGTTTGCCGCCCAATCGGAAATCGAATCCCTCCTCGAACCTCACTTTGTAGGAAAGTTCATATTCCTCCGCTGGCGGAAGCTTCAGCACAAACTGGCTTCCGGTGAGTTCAGACCCCACAAAACCCTCCGGATAGAAAATGCGCAGCACCTTGCCCTGCGCCTCGTCCTCCACCACCGAAAGCTTACCGTAAAGATGCGCCCATGCCATGTTGTCCCAATATTCGGCAAAGGGCATGTCCGGATAGATGCCCGGCTTGAAACGTTCGAAATCCTCCTGCAACACAACAGTTGACAACCGGGTTTCCCCCGCACCCGCGTAGCCATCGAACGCCACATTAAAACACACCACAACCAGTCCTAATAAAAAATGCTTCATTCAACCCATCTCCTTATCAACCCGAACAGTCTACCGAAAGCCCCCTTCAATCACCACATCTATACATTCCGCTAAACCCAACCCGTCAGGGATGCACGACCTCTACCCGGAAAAAACCTTGGTCGGCAGATGGCGCATTGGTGATGTTCTCCGTATTTTCAGGCGGCGAACCGACGACATCATCAAAGACCTGAGTCCAGCTGTTTAAATCTTCGCTAAACCATCCTCGGTATGTTTTGCCCAATGCACTTTCCCATTTAAATTGCAATTGGTTGACGGGTAAAAGGCTGATGCCAAAAAGCCCAGAACTGGCCAGGTTTGGATGGGTTCCCACCCAAAATTCCTGGAAACTGTTCAAGTTATCGTTGTCGGGATCCAATGCGGCATCGGCGGCATACGCTGCATCCAACCCATGTGCGATCTCCCACGTGTCGGGCAAGGTGTCGCGGTCGGTGTCGTAGGGCGCGGGATAGGGCACGGGACGGGTGATGGTTGCCTGAACTAGGTTCCCGTTGTTGCCGTTCCAACCGCGGAGGTTGCCCGTCAGCATGAAATGCCTGCGGTCGAGACGCATGTTCCACATCCCGGAAATGGCGTGCGTCTTCCATTCCGCTGCGGGATCGTTCGGATTCCAAGTGCGGTATATTTTGTTCTGGTGGGCAACGAAGGTCAGGACGCCTAGCCGATCGGAGTGCATCTTCATGTCGTCGTCCTCGGAAAGAGAAAGCGGATTCCCTTGCGATTCCCACTGTGCATTGGCGGAGTTGAAGCCATATAGCATGAGATCGTCGGTGGATCCGTCGCCAAAAGAGACGAACGGATTTCCGAAGCGGTCGGCTCCCACGCTGCAACTCGTTGATATCCATTCATTGGTGACTGGCTGGCTGACGGCGAAGACGATGTCGGCTCGGTTGGTATCGCTGGGGTTTCCAATTTTAGCCGGAGTTTGAACGGGGGTGCCGTCGGCCCGCGAGAAGCTTCGGCCAAAATCCTCGGACTGCAGGTAGAGCATGTGCGATGACCAGTGGCTGACATTCGTGTGTCCTATACTTCCATCGTTGAGGATCGGAGCAGCCACGTGCATACGGTTGTAGCGGTCGAAGCCCAGCCATCCATGGATGGCCGAGTAGCGCGATCCGGTTAAGTCATGTTCCTCGCCTGAGGTGGCATAGAGTACGCTGTTGTGGTCATCGGAAAACTCGTTGACGCCGCCCACGATTCCCCACTCTTCGGTGGTGGTGTTATAACGGCTGATGCTGTACGTGCGAAAGGACTCTGTCCAGTGTCCATCGTTCCTGCCGCGGGCATAGTAATACAGATGCCCGTTGGCATCGTAGGTGAACGCCATGTAGGTATGGCCCTCGAAACGCGGGCTGCGCAGGGAATCTCCCCCCAGCCAGGTGAAAGCGGTTATGTCGCCGGCATTGTTGCTTCGCCAATAGTTGCACTGCCCGTTTTGATATTCGATCGGCATGTGACTGGTTGAGAGTTGCGAATAGTTGTGCATATCGCCCGCAATATGAATGTAGCCCGCTTCATCCACCCCGATGGACATGCGATGGTGACCGTCATCTTTTGCAACGTAGTTTCCATTGGTTACGGTATATTGATCGCTGAGGACCACATCCTGCACACTGGAACCGTCGTCATCCATCTTTACCAGATGGGGAACGCGAGCCGTATCGTAATAGATCAGATAGATGTTGGTTCCATGGCTTGCACACTGCGTGTTATATCCTTCGGCGTTAATGCCTAGGTGAAAGTCGGCCGGTCGATTCCACAATGTTTGGAAGCTGACGGTCTCCTGATCGAGTGGATAGCGCCAGTCGTAGGTCAAGGTGAGTTCCGCAGATTGGTTGCCCTTTCCGCTTCCAAAGGCCGAGTCGGCGGGGAGAAGAACAGTGAAGTTGCCCAGATCAATGGGGGTCACCTCGATGTCCCACTCCAACGGGTCTGCCGTGCTGCTAAAGGAGGTCACCGCTCCGTTGCTCACATAGACATCATTTGAACCGAGTCCAGACACGGCCTCGCTGAACGTCAGCGTCAGCGCAACGGGCGACAGGCGCGACACCCCGCTGGTTGCCACTTGAATATCCACCGGCACCAGCATAGCCGTTGGCCCGCCGGATTCGGCGGTCACGAAACTTGCCGCAAAGACCATTGACAAAAATAGGTTGATATTTTTTTTCATCTATTCGCCTCCAATATGCCCTACGCTAATACGATTGACGCAGCGGATCAACCCCTCTACCCCGGCGACCGCGAAACCCGGTTCAAAAAAATGCCCCGCAACGGCGGGGCATTTTCACCATCATCGAACAGATTTATTATTCGGTGATCGTAACGTTCAGTTTCATAAACTGCTGGGCTTCGAACGTGGTTTGAACCCCGTTGGTTTGGGATACAAATCCCTCGAAAGCTCCGGAGGTCCCGATATCAGTCGTCGCATTGGTTACGGGAAGATTGATGAGATCAGTGCCAGCGAGTACTTCATAGCTAAGCGCCGGATCCTGAGGATCTTGGCGGTTGTAGATATAGTACAGCCAGCCACCGGTCACCTCGGACGTCGGAAGATAGTCTGCGACATCGTCGACGGTCGGATCTCCACCCAGTGCATACTCCAACAGGTTGTTCATGCCGTCGCCTACTCCGCCATTCTCGGCGTCGTCGGTGTGGTTGGTCAACGAGCCCAGCGTCGGGTAGTCGTCCAACCATGTGCCATAGCCCGAATCCACGGGGGGCGCTACGGGCGGATCAATCACGGTAACCGTGAAGCCCATGTCAGCGGTAGGGTTATCCGCCTTGACGATGAACAGGTTCACTTCACTCATCAGCAGCCCCGCGTTCGTAATCGAGTGGCTGTTGGTTGCCGTCCCCCAAATAACCGTTAGATCATAGACCCCCGCTGCATCGTGATAGATGCTTACATCAAAGGTGGCCGTATCGCCAGCGTACCTCATCTCATCGTCTGTGCCTTTCACGTTATCGGCTTTAATTTCACCGGTTTTATTGTCACCCAGACCCAGCGTCCCCGGACCCGTGCACGTTAGATCGGCAGCAAGCTCTATCTTTACCACATAGTCGGTCAAATCCAGCGTAAACCCAAGCGCGTTTGTGCCATCACAAAAGCCAATTTTCAGCGCATTGGCTCCGGCCCATCCATTGGTTCCAGCCGTTCCATAGCCGATTTTTTGCCCCAGGACCGTCGTTCCAACGGGATCAACGGTATACTCGAATTTCATATCAAACGTATCCCCTATCCCGAGCGGCGCCGGCAAATCCGTCGTCGATTCCGTGACGTCATAAGAGTTTCTCAGATCGAGCACTCCATTCGCTCCAGTGAGTGAATCGGATTGGGTGTCGACACCATCCAACCGAAGGCCTTCCGTCACCGGCTCGACATAGTCACTATCTGCAATATATTCGATCCTGAACGCGCCCATGCCCGAGGTGGTTAGATCGTTGGTCTGATATACCTGCATAAACCAAGTGTTGGTATTGGAAAGATTCAACTGCGCGAGCCCCGTCGTGTCGTAATCGAACAACGCATCATTATCGCTGTCCGTCACGGCATATACGGCCGATCCGTCCGTAAACAGGGTTTCTTCAGTCGCACCGGTATTCCATAAAGGTGAAATGGAATCCATCTTGAGCCCCAACAGCGTGCCATCCGGATCCGAATAGGAAAATTTAAGCGTGATGGATTCATCGAGGTTAAGGCGCTTCATATTATTCGTATCGGCCAAATTTCGCGCGGTACTATCGACCGCCAGGTGCCCCGCGCCAATAAACAGCACATCGAGGGCATTGTCGGCCTGGGCCGTCACCGTAAAGACGACATTGCTCAGTTCCGTGTATTTGGCATCGGCTCCCCAACTCATCTCATATTCCACCGGCGAAACGGCGGTGTTGGTCGTAATCGAAGCACTCCAGCCCGAGTCGCGCATGTCACCATCGCCACCGATCCGCGTCACATTCGTCACAACCCCCTGCGCCATACTGGCCACGATCAGAGCCGCACTAAACATAATTATTTTTTTCATATCCCATCTCCATTTATTTACTGAATGAAACGCCTGGAGAGAACCTCCGGACGTCACTTTATTGCCAACTTCTAGATTAGGAAAAAACGACGGGCAGCCAGCAGGCCAAGGCCTGACAAACCGATCAGCCCCAGCGCAGCTGGTTCAGGAATGACTGAAACATCGGTGGTGATTTTAAAATCGTTGATTGCGTAAGCACCTGCATCCGTTGTTCCGTGTAATGTCCACGTATCTTGATTGTCTTTGGTCAGCGGTGCGACGTTTACAAACGCCACTTGCACATTCGCTCCACCCACGAAGCCAAAGTATTGTTCTTTTGCAGCAGTTGCGGTGAAATTATCTATATTACTCAGGTTATCTGTAAATGTGTACGTGGAGCCCTCATCTGTAGCTGCGTACCTCACGCGTTCGAAACTAAGCGCATCCAGCTGATATCCGGCGTCTGCGGTGACATTGAATGAAATGGTAACACCCTGGGTACTTCCAATGCGGAAGTTATCAACGCCAGTCGCGCTATCATCCGAAAAAATATTTCCACCATCTGCAAGTAACGTCATCTGAATGGTGGCATTATTAGCGCTCCACTCAAACGTGGCTGAGGCCGTCGAGGCATCCAACGCCCCGCTTGTCAAAGTCGTAGAGTTTGGTTTCATGTACGTTGTGACCACATCCGCCTGCGCCAGGCCCGCAACAAACAAACAGGTGAGTATAAAACTAATTTTTTTCATTTTATTTATTTTCCCTTATTTCTATTTAACGTCCCGACTTCATGGTCGAAACAACTGATATCAACCCCGGCTTTCGACTAGGATCATCATAAATCTTTTTATTTAATACACGCTGAAGACACACCTATTCTCCGGTTTTGGACAGAAGAACGTTATTTTTTTCACCCCTGATGAAACGAAGGCACTGAACGGAATCATAATGTTCCCCCGCAGGGACCTTTTTGCTTGCCATCGGAATGAACTGTTTTATTTTCAGATCATTATGAGTATGGATTCTACAGCGCACGGCGGCCCCGATCGGGATATGGTCGACGATTTGTACGAGAACAAGGATAACGTCCTTTCTGAGAAGGAAGCGGAGTCGCTTAATCCAATCCTGAAGTCTCTTACGGACAACGAATCGCGCTACGACGAACCGGTTTTAATGGCCGAAGGCGGGGAAAAACGGATTTACCGAGTCTATGACGGGCACCTCAACCGGTTTGTTGCCATGGCGAAGGCGTCCAGGGCGGTAACCGAGCGCGATCAGGAACAGTTTCTGCGCGAAGGCCAGTTGACCGCCAACCTGACCCACCCCAATATTGTACCCGTCTACAACGTGGGGATCGATTCCGAAGGCACTCCCTTCTTTTCCATGGAACTGATTCCGGGCGACAGCCTGAGAGACATCATCCATGAACTCAAGAAGGGCAACGCCTCCTATAAGACGCAATATCCCCTTGAAACCCTGCTGGGTATCTTCAGTAAGGTGTGCGATGCCCTCTCCTACGCCCATTCCCGCGAAGTGCTTCACCTCGACATCAAGCCCGACAACATCCGCGTCGGACAGTTTGGCGAAGTGTTCCTGTGCGACTGGGGGCTGGCCCGCGTCATCCACGAGGAAAAAGCGGAACCCCCGCCGGGAGAGCTCGACAGCGATATCCTCAACGACATGACTCTTACCGGCACCATGAAGGGGACGCCGGGCTTTATGGCCCCCGAACAAACGGTGCGGGAGGGCAATAAAACCATAAAAACCGATATCTATGCCCTGGGAGCCCTGCTCTACAATATCCTGACCCACGAAATTCCGGTAAAGGGCAGCAGTGCCAACGAAGTGGTGGAGAATACCCGTGTCGGAAAAATTGTACCGCCGCGCAAAAGATGTCCCGAAAAGCATATCCCGCAAGGCCTGGCTGCCGTTGCGCTTAAGGCGTTGGCATTTGATCCGAACAACCGGTATGGCAGCGTTCTGGCGCTTCAGGCGGAAATCCAGCGTTTTGTGAGCGGCTTTCCAACCGAAGCGGAACGGGCGGGTCCGGTTGTACGATTAACCCTGCTGGCCCAGCGCCACCGCAAACTCACGTTCTGGCTTACCGCCTTTTTGGCCGTGCTGGCGATCGTGATGAGCATCAACCTGTCCATCATCAGCCGCAAACATCGCGCGGCCGAGACCAACTTCGCGCTCTTCCGAAATGAGCAGGAAGAAACCAACCGCATCAACAAAGAACTGACGGATCTCTCTATCCTTGCACAGGAAATCCCCAACTATACCCATGCTCACAGAATGCAAAAGCTCACCGAAAAGCTTCTTGCCCTCGGCAGGATCGAGCCGGACCGACTGCAGGTCGTTTTGCGTCGACAGGCCACCGGCCTCCTCGTGACGCAACAGTTCAACGAGGCCATCAAAGCCTATGAAAAACTAACCGATCCGAGTCAACACACGCTGCGACGTCTGAAACTGTGCCGCGAATACGCGACCCTCAAACCCGAGGATTGGAAATCGCTTTCCGGTCCCGAGCTGGCCCAGCTGCTGGCCACCCACTATTCGACCCTTTCAGGATCGCTCGCCAAGTTAATCTATTACCATGATTGCCAATCACCCCGCTCCCGCAATCCGGAGGAGCATATCGCCGTGGTCGGTATCATGCTGGTAAGGCATAACGACATCTCTAACGCAGGTAAAATTCCTCATCTAAAACTAAACAGACGCCCGAAAGGTTGGCATCTGGATCTCTCCCGAACGCCCTACAGCTCCTACCGAATCGAAATGACGTCCCCAGTCGAGGATCTGAATATTCTCCAGTCGCTGCAGCTCTATTCGCTGGACATCAGTCACACCCCGGTTTCCCTGGTAAAGGAACTCCGCTACCTTGAGATTAAGGAACTCCGTATGGTCGGAGCCGCGTTGCAACCCGCCAAAGGACTCGTCGGACTTTTTGAATCCATGGGTCTCGAACGGCTGGTTCTGGGCAAAGGCGACTATCCGGAAGGAACGATCCGGTTTATACGGTCAAAAGGAATCGAAGTCGTTGAAGAGGAATACGAACACTGAATATCGAACATGGAACGTCGAAGGATATATCTCCTTCAGCATTGCCACTCTCTTCGTTCGTTGCTGTCCTGCTTCGCAGTCCAGCCTCTGCCTTCGGCGGTCGATATTCGTTGTTCGATATTCGATATTCATCAGTTCATTCAAGTTCTTCGCGCAGCAGCTCAATTTCCTCCGCCAAACGCTCTTTAACCCGGTTCTTCAGCCGATAGACCGAATTTTCCTTGAGCTCCATTTTGCTCGCAATTTGCTCCACACTCATTCCTTCGATGCTGAGTCTGAATACCTGAATCGCCTTGCCGGAAAACAGTCCGTCAATCCGCTCCATGGCCAGATTAAAAATATGCACCCGCCACTCCCGTTCGGCAATCCGATCAAGATCCGGTAAGCGAATGGCATTCAGGTAGGAGCGTGTTTTATCCTGACGGGCTTTTTCCAACCGCTCTGTATCCAATACGCGCTTGCGGATATAATTTTTCACGCAATTTGACGTGACCGCACTCAACCAACTCCGGAAACGTTTGGTGGGATCTTCATCCTTCTCCCCGATTTTATTCCAGACCTTGAGCATCACCTGCTGGACCATATCGTCCGCATCATTCTCGGAAATGTTCATGTTGCGGATGATCGCGCGAATATACGGGCGGTAGATGCGCAGAAAATCCTCCCATGATTGTTCGTCATGGTTCTCCTTCAACCGCTGAATCAGCGTTTGTCTGGTTTTATAGTCATCATCCATCAATCAACCGCCCCAAGCCCACGTCAGTCGGCCTTCATCTGGAGCGTCTCCCCTTTTGCGCATGTTGACCCTATAGGTAGTGAATACTCCATCTTTGGCAACAACTTCCATCTTCTTACCGACTGCGCCCACGATATCAGTTTTGATCAGGATGTCACCCGCCTTTACGGCTGTTAATTCAAACGACTGTGTTTTTCCATCAACGCGCTTCGCAGATACGAGATGTGCGCCTTCGCAGCGCAGGTCGCGATATTCGACATTCTGCCACTTCGACGGCACGGCGGGGAAGACGCGCACCACGTCGCTCAACAAATACTATCCGCTGGAAAAAGGCAACGTCACCTCCTGGACACTGAAAGTTATGGTGTGTGATGACGGGGTTCCTTCCCGTTACACCACCAAAGAAATGGCCATCAAAATATGGTAATCAGCCCTATTGGCCCCTTTTGGATTTGTGCAACAAACCGAAGCGCATTCTTTACGGAGTTGGCGACCTGCGGCGCAAAAGCACCTAGATGAAAAACGGACCGTTCAGCTAACTTCTACCTTTTGGAATTGCCATTTAGAACCCTTTTGTATAAAACATTTTATCTTATGTGTAGTGATTGCCTGTTTTTTCGTTCCACCACGTCAGAATAATTTGAATATCACACGAAAGGGAGCTGAAATGAAACGGTTTTGGATTGTACTGGCAGGAGCTCTGGCCGCTCTGTCCGCAGCGGCGGATGTTAAGCTGCCCGCCTTGTTCAGCAACGGCATGGTTTTGCAGCGCGAGACCATCGCACCGATGTGGGGCTGGGCAGAGCCCGGCGAAAAAATAACGGTATCGACCACATGGGGCGCCAAAGCCGCCGCGACCGCGGAAAAAGACGGCACCTGGCAGGTGGCTCTAAAGACGCCGGTAGCTGGCGGCCCGTTCGATATCACCGTACAGGGAAACAACACCGAAACCCTCACGAATGTTCTCTCCGGCGAAGTTTGGCTTTGTACCGGACAGTCGAATATGGATTGCGAACTCAAGTTCTTTACCAAAGACGCAAAAGAGGAAAAATATCAGCCCCTGGTGGACTATATTCGCAATGAAATCAAGACCGCCAACGATCCGTTGCTGCGGCATATCGCAGTGCCGCGGAACCCGTCGTTTTATGAGAAGGTGTCTGATTTCAAGGGCCGGTGGGTTTCAGTTAATCCGGAAGAGAGTTCAGGCATCACGGCCACGGGCTATTTTTTCGGCCGCGAGTTGCGCCGGGAACTCGGCGTACCGGTCGGTCTGGTGGAATGCACCTGGGGCGGCACGAGAATTCAGGCGTGGATCTCACCTGATGTCTACCGCGCAGACCCGGAAAAAGCAGCCTATTATGAGTCAGAGGCGGCCGCACTCAAAAAACGTTCCAGCACCTGGAACGCCGAAACGGCTGAACAAGTCTATCAAGAGGCTCTTGCAAAGTGGGAAGCCAGCGACAAAAAAGACAAGCGCCCGAAGAAACCGATCGATCCGGTAAAGACCCCCTACCTCCCCGTCACCCTGCACAACGGGATGGTTTCGGCGGTCGTGCCCTATGCCATCAAAGGCGCCATCTGGTATCAGGGCGAATCGAATTCGCGCTATATGACCGACTCTTACGAAGACTATTTCACTACACTGATTCAAAGCTGGCGCGAGGAATGGGGCCGGGGCGACTTCCCGTTCTACTGGGCGCAGCTTGCCAACTGGGACGGTCGTGATGCGTGGATGGATCGGCTTGGCTGGGTGAAGGTTTGCGATCAACAGCGGCGCACCCTGAAACTTCCAAACACTGGAATGGCGGTGCTCAATGATATTGGAGAAGCCCAGGATGTTCATCCGCACAATAAGATGGATGCCGGCAAACGACTGGCGCTGTGGGCGCTGGCCAATGATTACGGCATCAAGGTTCCCGCCTATAGCGGGCCGCTCTACAAAAGCCATACCATCAAAAAGGGCACCGTGCTCGTCACGTTCGACCACGCCGGGTCCGGCCTAATGACCGGGCACAAAAACCTGCTCGACGATGCGGAGGAAGTGAATGAGCCGCTCCAGTTTTTCGAGATTACAGGAGCTGACCACGATTGGAAACGGGCGGAGGCCAGGATCGTTTCGGCGGATACCATTGATGTCTCGCACCCCGACATTCCGGATCCGGTGGCGGTGCGCTATGCCTGGTCGATCTATCCCGAAGGCGCCAATCTCTACAACAAAGAAGGCCTGCCCGCCTCCGTCTTCACAACGGAATAAAACATATGATAAAGCGATTATTATTACTCAGCACTGTTTCCCTGATTCCGTTCCTTTCTAAGGCGGCGGAAACCACGGCAGCCTATGTCCCCTTCTCCAGCGCGGCGGTGGCGCAGACCGTCGCGAATACGCTCCCGCCGATGGGCACCGACCACTCCAACAAGCTCGAGCGCATGACTTTTTTCATGAACGGCGACTTCACCTATCCGTTGCGCGACATCCACGAATATGCCTCTGGAAACCGTTCGCGTGCGTTCCAGCTCGCGCATCCCGTCCGTCGCCACAGCCATAGCGCGTACGATGTGAGCTGGGCAGACAACAACGTGGTCAACAAATATACAAAGCAAGAGGTAGCCGCCTGGGCACCTCAGCACACCCCCGGCATCAAAACCCCGCATCCCGTCGACCACAATGTGAATTGGAACTGGAGCCCGGCAAACCCCGATGTGATTACCGATACATACGGGGTCGCTTTCCCCAACGCAACCTACCCTGAAAACCAGACCGGCTACGGCGTCTCCGCGCAGGGCGAAGTGGTCTCCGTCACCTACTGGGAAGATCCGGCCTATGCTTCCAGTCCCTACACCGTCTACTGCACGTCGGACACAAGCGAACCCGACCTGAATATTTTCAACGGCCGCTACTACTTCACCGGTATGCGCGACTACCTGCGCAACGAATGGTTGATGACTGCCATGGTATACCTTTCGCGGGCATACCTCGAAAGCGGCGACGAGGTCTATGCAGAATACGTAACGGAAATCCTCGTTGGCTACGCCGCCAACTACAACTCCATGTTCGGCGTGCGAGAGCACATCAGCTCAAAAGGCCGGATGGGAAGCTATGTCTTCGACCCGATGCTCGACCATATCGGTTCTTCAATGAAGCTGCTTCAGCGTTTTCACAGAGACACCGGCTACCATGTCGGCATCGACCGGCTCAATGACCTGATGGATATCTATGACAGCATCTACAGCGCCGATGCACTGAATGCGACCGTCCCTGGCACAGGGATCAGTGCCCGCGACTTTATCGAACAAAACTTTATCGAACCGGTTTTCGACCTCTCTTGGGATACCCGCCCGAGTATAGACGAGGTGGTCGGCAACATTGCCGACTATGCGTTCGACACCTGCCATGCGGCACTGGTGATGGGCAAACCGGACTGGGCGCGCATGTGCAACGACTATGTTGAAATCAACCTGACCCAAAGCATTGCCAGTTGGGATATGATCACGCTCGAGTCGCCGGGCTACCACATTAACTGGGCGGGCAACGTGTCGCGCGCGGCCCACCTGATGAACTATTACGAAGATCCGCCCGGCTACACCGACTCCAACGGCGTGCATCTTGAAGCGCAGGACTACCGCCTGACCGACAACTTTAAGCGCATCTTCACCAGCCCCGATGTCTTCCGCTATCCCGATGGACGGAACATGGCCGTACACGACGCCGCCAACCGCGAGCCCACCACGATTAAAAATGTCGGATGGCCGAACTACAGCGCCGGGATCATTGAAAAATGCCTAAACCGAATTGCCCCCGGATTTGGCCATACCTCGCTGGGAGACGGCGAGGACGACCAACAGATCCAGGCGCACCTCCACTGGTCGGGGGGCGGCAGCCACACCCATAACGATAATTTAACCATGGGACTCTTCGCCTTCGGCCGCGAACTCTACGGCGATCCCGGCTACAGCTGGGCAACCTATGCACGGGCTCCCTATGGCCACAACACGGTGCTGATCAACGGCAACAGTCCGTACACCGGACAGGGGCGAATCGGCAACAACCTGTTCCATGCGCCGACCATGCCCGGCCTTGCCGTCACTCGAATCGATCATTCCGAAGACTATCGGGTATCCGATTCATCTATCGACCGTTACCGCCGCACCTTCGCGCTCAATACCACCGACCTCGACCGCCCATATTTGATCGACCTGTTTGAAGTTTTCGGCGGAAACAAACACGAATTCTTCCTTCAAGGTTCCATGCGCGACCGCATGCAGGCCAACAGCAACCTTGCCACCGGCGAAAAGCAGCCCTACACCACGAGCACGAGCTACTACAGCCTGCTCAGCAACATGGAAATCGGCGATGTGCGGGACGACACCACCGTGACAATGAGCTACACCGACGATGTGCAACAAGGCGTCAAGATCCACTTAGCCCACGATGCCTCCGACAACATGGAACTGATCCTTGGCGACGGGCCGGTGTTTTACGACACCTCCACTCCGTCCACCGGCGAAGCCGGACTCACCACGCCCAAAATGGTGCTGCGGCGCGACGGCTCCAACCTTAAAACCGTTTTCGTGCTCGTGCATGAGCCCTTTAACGGTGGAGCAAGCGCCATCCAGTCCGTGGATAAAACCCTCGTCGAAAGCAATGGTGTTCCTGTGGAGCTGGCACTCACGATCACCTTCACCGACGGCCGTGTCGACCACCACCTCTTCTCGCTCGACGGCTCCGACGAGGTGAACATTGAAGACCAACGCAGCATGTCGACCGGCGCACTCAGCGCCAACGCCTCCTATGCCGCCGCCATCACCGACGGAAGCGATTGCGACCTCTACCTCGTCGGCGGCACCTCCGCCAACTATGGAAGCAAAAGCTTGAACCTGTCCGAAGCCGTTGTGACCGGCAGCCTGCTCGCCACGCACCGCGCAATTCTCGGCGACGATGAAGACGGGTATGTCAGCGACATCAACCTGCCCGTTGGCGAACGGCTCGACCGCGAAATGATCTACATCGACTTCCTGAAGCCCGACGGCTCGGTTGACTTTGTGGATTCGTTCGAAATCAAACGCATTGAGGCCCACTCCAACGGCGTCTTCATCGCCATTCATCAGGACGCCGTCGTCGATTACGATCCCGTTGACGGCGTATTCAAACAATATGCGGTAAACCAGAGTTTCCGCGAAGCGGCGCAGGTGCGCGTGCGCTACATGCCTTCGGCCTCAACCGTGCCCGTGGCACACATTTCGCCAAACCAGGGACGCTGGGAGCGTGAAATGCCGTCCGAAACCCTTCCGGTTCCTGCCGGAGACATCGTGATCGACACGCGCGACTTCAACGGAACCGTTCGCATTGGCATCGACGCACCGCCTTCGGGAACAGCGACCAACACGCATATCATTTCCACAGCTTCAATTGCCGCCGGCACCGGTTCCGTGCTTTATGCCCAGACCGAAAACAGCGGTGGTGTGATGGTTCCGCCACAAATTAAGCAAGGCTTCCGCAATGTGTTGCCGGGGCAGGCATCAGGAACCACCTATCCCGGCCTGTTCTGCAGCTATTCTCAGGGCAGCGGCACGGTGCTGCCGGATATCCGAGTGCCGGAATTGGGTCTCTCTGACTCCAACGATTATATCTACGAAGGCTTCATCGATGTTCCAACCTCTGGAACATACTCTTTCCGTTATATGGGCGAAGATGTAGGTCTCAAAATCAACGACGTCGAAATCGGCAACTCGCTCACCGACGAGCGCCGTATACCGTGGGAGGTGCAGGTTGCCCTGCTGGCCGGCACGCACAAAATCGAAGTGTTGCTAACGTGGAACGACACCGACCAGGATAGTATGCGCAACATCGGCACCTTTTTCCTCGACTGGAAACTGCCGGGTTCAAACAACTACGAACGCGTTCCTCCTGAGGCCTTCAGCCACACCGTGGTCGGAGCAATCCCTTCCGTCACGCTGCAGGTGGATGCCGATCCGACCAATCATCTCGCCTACACCTTCTCGGTGGCGGCATCCGATGACGGCCTCGGCTTCCCCATCCCCTCCTCCAACATCGGCTGGGATCTCGATGGCGACGGCCGGATCGACTTTACCGGCGTAAGTGCCCTGTCGCATATCTATCCAATCTCTGGAACCTATTCCATCGAAGTCATCGCGGTAAACAGCGCTGGCGAGCGTGCCAGCGATTCCACGATTGTCGATGCAGGCACCGCTCCACCCAACCTGGCGCCGGCGGCCTCCAACATGGTGGTCTCCGTCATGGAAAACGGAAGCACGAATATCGTGCTGACCGGCTCCGACCCGGAAGGCAGCAACCTGACCTACCAGGTTGTTTTGCAACCCACCAACGGGACTCTTAGCGGCACAGCTCCTGACCTGACCTACACGCCGGACACTGACTATACCGGTTCCGACAGCTTTACCTTCACCGTCAGCGACGGCCAGACCAATAGTACGCCTGGCACGGTTTCGATCACAGTTGATCCGCTTGATGCCGGCGGACCCCTTGAGTTGCTGATCAACGGATCGTTCGAAGACGGAACATCCAACTTCACCTTTGCCGCCAATGCAGGCAACATTCCCTTAACAACCAATATGATTGGCCGGTGGGTTGTGCGTGAATTGGGCGAAGACACCAACATGGATGTAGCTGATGCCCAGGCCGTTATTTCCGGACAGGACGGCTCTCTTTCCATGATGTTCCAGATTGCCTCCAAACGGGGAATCGTGCAGGTCGTGCAGGTTCCGCAAGCCGATATTAGCGGCCTCGATCTTTCCTTCTCGGCGCTGTTTGCCTCCCCGGGCCGCGAAGGGCTGACTTCATCGGATATGAGTGGCTACCAAGTGATCGGCTTCGACGATTTTTCGGGACTCACCGCGGATCTTGGCGGGACGTATGAGTTTACCGGCGGCACCTACGATACGCTGGTGGACAGACGTACGCTGAGCGATTCGGAGGTCTCCGAAACCAGCTTTACGCTCTTCAATCACAACATAACCTTGAGCAATCACTACCCCTACATCGCAGTGCTTCTCGGAGGGGAGGCGACGGCCCAGAACAGCGACACCGAGTTTGTGGCGGTCGACGGGGTGCAACTGGCCTTGATCCAGAACGAAGCCGTTGATTCCGACGGTGACGGGCTGACCGACGCGCAGGAAATTGCGCTGGGGACCCATCCGAACAACCCGGATTCCGTCTTCGAAATTACGGGTACTACGCCGCTTCCAATATCAGGAACAATCCAGCTGACCTGGCCAAGCCGCAGCAACGTGCTCTATCGCATTTGGGAAAGCCCCGACCTGATCGGCTGGAATGTTGCGCGTGACTGGACAAACGCTCTCACCCCGCCGACGGATGCGACCGAAATGAATATCACCCCGTCCAACGGATTCTTTAAGATCGAAGCCGAGATCCAATAAACGAGAGGGATGACCGGCATAATGAAATGCAGAAACTTCCTTATAATCCCAACCTGTGCCGCAGCTTTCGCTACCCATGCGAAGCCGATGCCAACATCGAATACCAACCGCTTGGACAGCCATCAATGTACTTCCTCAAAATTCGAGAGAATTAAGAATCAACAGGAGATTGTATGAAAACCATAATCAACATCATTACCGCAAGCATACTGCTTGGAACCGCCACCGCGTTTGCGGAGGGCATCGACCTCGAACAATACTTTGCGGAAAAGCGTGAATACAATAAACGCATCGGCCGAGAGTTCGACCCAAAAAAATACACCAAGCTGTTTGCCAAGCTCGACCAGAACGGCGACGGCTTGCTGACCGACGAGGAACGCAACCCAGCCAGCCAAACCGTTAAAGCCAGCTACCCGCAGCCCGAAAAGGATCCGGCCTGGTTTGTGGAATCGATGAAAACGCGCGACCAGCGGCTGGAGTGGTACAAGGAAGCCAAGTTCGGCATGTTCGTGCATTGGGGCGTCTATTCCCTGCTTGCGGGCGAATGGAACGGCGAAGTGGCCACCGGCTATTCGGAGCATATCCTGCGGTCGCACCAGATTCCTTTGGACACCTACGCCAAAGATGTTGCCGCCAAGTTCAACCCGGTCAAGTTCAACGCCGACGAGTGGATCAAGTTGTGCAAGGCGGCGGGCATGAAATATTTTGTGATCACCTCCAAACACCACGATGGACTGGCGATGTGGCCGTCGGACGTAAACGAATGGGATATTGCCGATGCCACCCCGTTCGAGCGCGATCCCATGGCCGAGCTGCGCGACGCCTGCAAAAAGCACGGCATCCATTTCGGGTTCTACTATTCGCAGGCGCAGGACTGGTCGCACCCCGGCGGGCAGCGCAACACCTGGGATTTTCCCGGCAACCCCACCCAAAAAAACCCCGGCTGGTACGAAGATCCGAAGTTCGCCGAGCACATCCAGCGGTCGGAAAAATACATCAAGGAAAAGTCGATCCCGCAGTTGCTGGAAATCGTCGAGCGCTACCAGCCGGACATCATCTGGTTCGACACGCCCAGCTGGGTGCCGCTCTACCAAAACCAGATGGTGCTCAAAGCCATGCGCGAAGTCGCACCGAATATTGTCGTCAACAGCCGCATCGGCTACGGCCTCGGCGACTATGCCTCCACCTGCGACCAGCCCGACGACATCCAGCCCTACCAAAAGAAACACGATGTCTGGGAAGGCATCCCCACCACCAACCTTTCCTACGGCTACCACGCCAAGGACAAGAGCCACAAGCCGGTTTCGTTCTTCATCGCACTGCTGGCCAAAACCGCCGAGCGCGGCGGCAACATGCTCATGAACATTGGCCCCATGGGCAACGGGCTGATCGCGCCGGAGGATGTGGAGATTCTTACAGGCATTGGAAAATGGATGGACGTGAACGGCGAATCGATCTACGGCACCACACACACGCCCCTGCCCCCGCAAACCTTCGGCCATGTTTCGCGCAAGGGCAACAAGCTCTATCTTCACGTCATGCGCTGGCCGGTTGATGGAAAGATCACCCTCGCCGGGCTCAAGACCCCGATCGCCAAGGCGTGGCTTTTGGCCGACAAGCAACCGCTCGACTTTTCATCCGCCGGTTCCAATGATTGGAACATCCAAGGGCCGGGAAACGCGCCCGATCCAATCAATACCGTCATCGTGGTCGAAACCGATGGCGAACCGATCGGCATTGAAAACGACGAAACCACCCTGCTCGTCTCCAACATCCAAGAACAGCGCCTGCACGCCTTTGAATCCAAGGTCGAAGGCGGCCTGAAATGGGGACAGGGAAGCCCGCGCGACAACGGTGTGGTCGGCTGGAACAAAGGTGCCATGGAAGACGGACAGGTTGAATGGTCGGTGCGCGTCGAGGCGCCGCTGGAACTGCAGCTCGACCTGGTTTACGTCGCCGTTGAAGGCCAGCACGGCGGCCGCTACACCGTGTCCGTAGACGACCAACGGTTCACCGCCAATGTTGAAACCCAGCCCAAGCCCGATTCCTCCAAAAAGGTAAAATATATTCCGCACACGCTCGGCAAAGTGAGGCTCCAGCCCGGCATCCACTCCATCACCGTCAAAGGCGAGGAGATCACCGGCAAGGAACTCTTCATGCCCAGCAGCATTCTTTTGCAAAGGTTGTAAACAATGGTGCCGAACAGATATATCATGGCAGATTTGCTGGTCGCCGCAGTTGGATTGGCCTTTGCCTCCGAGGAAAATACGGGTTCCCGACAAACCGGTCAAAGGACTGTTCTACGGTGGAGAAATGAAAGCCCTGCCTGTGGATTCCGTTCGGGTGAGAGTCGGCGCGTTCGCGGAAACGAAACCCGTTTCCTCCACCGATTCCTGCACCGTATTTGCCGCCACGCTGAAAAAAGGCCACATCAACCAGCAGGCTGGCCTGCTGGATAAGCTAGGCAAGGCAACCACCAGCGCCTACTATGTGTATGTCCGAAAAATATAGGAAAAAGCCCATGGAAGGATTCAAACGCCACTTGATCGCCTGCTCCGCATTATTGCTTCTCGCTTCCGCATGGAGCGACCAACCGGTTCGCTCCAAAGCGCCGCAGGAAGCGGTGGAGGCATGGAAGGATCTGCGCTTCGGCATGTTTATCCACTGGGGGCCGGTGGCGCTGACAGGTCATGAAATCGGCTGGTCACGCGGCAGCCAGACGCCGATCGAGGAATACGACAACCTCTACAAGCGCTTCAACCCGAAAAACTTCGATGCCGATGAATGGGTGCGCGTCGCCAAGGCCGCCGGCATGAAATACATGGTGCTCACCACCAAGCACCACGATGGATTCTGCCTTTGGCCCAGCGAATACACCGACTACGACATTGGCGAGACTCCGTTCAAGCGTGATGTGGTCGGCGAACTGGCCGAAGCCTGTCGCAAGGGCGGCATCGGATTCGGAACCTACTATTCGGTCTGCGACTGGTGGCACCCGCTCTACCCCAAGGGCGGCCGCGCCGGATCGGAGGACAAGCCCGCCGGCGACATGGACAAATATATCGAATACCTGCAGAATCAGACTGCAGAGCTGATCAAAAACTATGGCCCGCTCACCACCATGTGGTTCGACGTTCCGCGCGACGTAAAAGCGCGCCACAACGAGCCTACCTTGGAAATGATGCGCAAGCTCCAGCCCAACCTAGTCGTCAACAACCGCGCCTACTACGACGAAAATGTTGCCGACTATGAAACGCCGGAACAGAATCTGGGCATCTTCAATAACAAACGCCCCTGGGAAACCTGCATGACCATCGCCCGCCAATGGGCGTGGAAACCGAACGATCCCGTCAAGTCGCTCGAACAGTGCCTGCACGGGTTGATATTTTCCATCGGAGGCGACGGCAACTTTCTCTTCAACGTCGGCCCCAATGCACTAGGCGAGATCGAGCCAGAACAGGTTGCGCGTCTGAAGGAAATGGGTGAATGGATCAGCAACTATGCCGACGGCATCCACGCCACGCGAGGCGGCCCCTTCAAACCATCCGGCTGGGGAGCGTCCACTCACAAGGGCAAGGCCATCTATCTCTTCATCGCCCGCTGGCCCGCCAACGGCATCCATACGCTTCCAATGACTGGAAAAATCCTGAAGGCCGAAAACCTATCCGGTAAAGAGGCTACTCTAAAACAGACTGCAAACGGCTACGAACTCAGCGTGCCGGCGGAGGACCGCGATCCAATCGCCACGGTAGTCAAGCTGACCGTCGATGCACCCGCCGGTTCCATTGAACCGATGGATATGGGCTCCGTCACCGGCTCGCTCACCTTCCGCAAGCCCAGCACGGCTTCCTCCGTGCGCTGGAACCAGCATGATTTCCAAGGGCCGCATCAAGCGTTCGACGACAACCCCGGCTCACACTGGGTACCGTCCGGAAAGCAGGAAGAATGGCTGGCGGTCGATCTGGAAAAACCGCAAACCGTCGACCGGATCAAGATTCTCCAATATGCCGCCTACCTCAAAGAACTCTCGTTGCAGTACGAGCAGGATGGGGAATGGAAAACCATCTTTTCCGCCGACGAGGTAACCGGTGATCTGGAAAAACCCTTCTCGCCGGTCACCGCGCAAAAGTTCCGCCTGCTGCTCAAAGACGGCCACACCCACCTCAGCGAGTTTCAGCTCTATCGTAACGTGCCATAGCAATGACTCCGACGGAGCGTCTCCCTCCACAAAAATCCTGTCCCAAACAATGCGTATAAGACGGTTATCCTAGTCAGTATTGGGCTCCTCGTATATTTTTATGGAGGATGAGGACTTTTCGCAGATTAGGGGTCTACAGCGAGCGTTTGCAACGATTGTAGGAAAGCAACGAATCAAATGGGCAGAAAACGTTGCCGTATCTCTGAAAACGGGGATTAATCATGGGAAGAGCACTGGCCGGCGCACCTCATCGCAACGAGCCAACATGCCGGAACATTCGTTGCTTTCCTACATTCGTTGCCACTAAAATCTGCGAAGAACCCAGTATTGGCCGCAATCCGAACCGTGAATGTTGTGATGCTCCCCAGAGAGGCATTTCCTGACTTGTTTTTTGAAACATTAAAACCCCATCCTGTTCATCCTGTAATCCCGTCAAAAAACTTTCCGAACATTGGAACCCGTACCGGCAGGTAATTGAGCGCAAATCGCAATCAATCTCCGCCTGCTCCTCCAACCATCTTGTCCCGCCAAAGCCTCCGGCGACGGCGGATGGAAAACATCATTTTCTAAAATTCATCGGCTGATCCGTTTCCTTTTTTACTCGATTACTAGATTACGGGACTGACCCTTTCGATTAATCGGCGCTTTCGGACTGACCCTTTCGACCGATCCCCGTCACATTGCTGGCGAAAAATTCCGTATAAAACTCATTGTCCTGTTCCTGTAGCTGGCCCAGCTTGCGGTATCGTTTGGCGGCGGCACTTTCTTTCGGTTGCGTTGCGCAGCCTGCAAATAGAGCCGATGCTCCCAGCAGGATTGCGCATGAATATAGTGCCGTTCTCGTTGCGCGTTTATTTTTCATTTTTCTGTCCCCTCACAAGCTGTCTATCATAGTCCAAACCTTCAGCGTCTTTTCCTTCATAGTGGCGTTTAAGAAGCCACGCAGGCCGACTCGGCGACATAACCCTGTGTAAACCGAACGGCTTCTGCCGCCAGCTTGTCGAGGTTCGGCGTTTTCATGGTTTTACTGCCCTGAAATCCGAAATCAGCATAGCCGGCATCATCCGCAAACAGCAGAATGATATTGGGTTGTTCCGCCGCACTCGCAGCAATAGCCAGCACGGCGGAAACAACGAGTGCAAGGGGGATATTCTTTTTCATAGATACAGTTCCGTGTTTGTTAAACTTCACGTTCAGCGCTGCGGCTGTCCAAGGTCGTGTCATCTTTGGCATCCTATATCTTCCAAATCGTTTATTCTGGTGATGGCTATTTCCAAACCAGCGGTAGCCAAACACTCATCTCGGCTTTGCCTCGGTTGCTCCACGCATAGTACGGAACAAACTGGGTCTGCAGTTTCTTCATAGAGGGTTTCCTCTCGAGCGAACGATACATTTGGTTTTCCTGATCATCGTAGACCAGCACCTTGCCGGTCAGGGTGGTCAGGCCGTCCGTGAAGGCCGGGTCTTTCGACGGCTTTAACTTGATGTCCGAAGGCAAGTAGATGTCTAGAATCGAGGTGCCTTCCGGTAGGTCCGGGGTTTCCATGCAGTAGACGATCGGGCCGCGCTTGACCGCCGCTTGATTGCGGGTTTCTTCGATTTTCGGATTGCCGACCATCAGTTTGGCTTCCATTGGAATATCCAGCTCGACCACATCGCCGGCTTTCCATGCGCGGTTAACCACGGCGAAGGATCCGGCTTTCACGTTGAGACCGGCATCTTTTCCGTTCACTTTGACTGTAGCGCCTTCCGCCCACGCGGGGATGCGGAGCATCATGTCGAACGGAGCGGTTTTGCAGCTATCCACGGTGATTTTAACTGCGCCGTCCCACGGATAGTCCGTTTCCTGCGTCAGCTTGATGTTTGAGCCGTCGAGCATCTTGGTGGCTAGTTTGTTCCCGCCGTAGAGATTCACTGCCAAGCCGTTATCCGCTAGGCTGTAGGCCCAGTTGTTGGCTTTGGCAACCGTACGAACGAGGTTCGGCGGGCAGCAGAAGCAAGGAATGTAGGGTACGCGTTCTGCGTAGTCCGTGGTGTCCATCTTCTTATCCAAGGTTCTGCGCAGTGGGTTCGTGTAGAAATAGTGCGTACCATCTTGGCTGATGCCGGAGAGGCTGTTGTAAAGAACCAGCTCCACAATATCGGCATACTTAGACTCCCCGTGGATACCAAGCAGACGGTAACTGAACATGCCGTTGCAGATGTTGGCGCAGGTTTCGTTATACGCGTGGGCATTGGGCATCATGTAATCTTCGACGAACGCCTCGTGAACCATGTCCCCTTTTGGCGAGACTCCGTGGTGCAGCTGCCCACAGGCGCCGGTGATGTACATTTTGTGATTCACCACGCTGTCCCACATGCGGTCGAGCGCATCGATCAGCGCTTTTTCCCCGGTTTCGGCATAGACATCCGCCGCACCAGCGTAGTAGTAGAGCGCTAGAACCGCATGACCCGCGGCTTCTTTTGCTTTGCGTAGCGGCGTGCGCTCTTGGACCATGTCTCCGATGTGCTTGTAGTTCGCATAGGGTGCCGGTGCCGCCGCGGACTCTCCACGCCGATTGATAAATTCCTCCGCCAGCTGTAGATATTTTTTGTTCCCGGTTTCGCGGTACATCTCTGCCAAGCCCATGATCTGGGTTTGATTGAAGCCAAAGCGCTTCAGGTTGTCAGGACAAGGCATAAAGGTTTTGCAGAGGAAGTCGGCATGCTTAATGGCGATGTTGAGGAAATTGTCCTGCCCGGTAATCCGGTGGTGAATACAGGCGCTGGTCAGCAAATGGCCCGAGTTGTACATCTCGTGCAATTGACGATTACTCCACCGCTCCTGCTTCCCTCTCTTGACGTCGGGGATCTGAGTCTGAGTTGAAAGGTACCCGTCTTCGCACTGCGCTTGGCTAATGATTGCTATATATTCGTCTGCCGCTTTCAGGAGGTTTGGATCGTTGTTGATGGCATAGACATACATCGTCGCTTCGATCCATTTATAGAAATCACCGTCATGCCAGTTCGTGCCTTGGTGCTTACCTTCTTTGAGGCCCGCAGCGATCTTGAAATTATCAAGCGCGAAGCCGATATCGCCGGTGAGGATCTCGCCCATATGAGGGACCATCACCTCTTCGCAGAGCTTGAACTTGTCCGCCCAGAAGCCGTCCGTCCACTGGCAGTCGCCTATGTTGACGCTCTTGAGTTTGACGTGCGGGCTGTCCGCATTATTAATGATTCCCTGCTGCTGGGCAGAGGCCATGCCGGCGATCATTAAACCGCAGAAAATGAGAGTCCTTTTCTTCATTCGTATTCTCCTGTTTTTATAAAGGCGTTCTACTAAATAGTCGTTTGTTAATAGGTTGCGCTGGGCGGTTTTCGAAATGTATCTGTCCGGCGGGACGACCACCCTTCTTCCTGCCGCCGCAGCATCCAAAGCGGACGCGCCAGCTCGAGTTCCCAAGCGAACTGCTTGCGAAATAGCTCTTTGAACTTCTCTGGATATTGAGCGGCCAGATTGTTTTGCTCGCCCAGGTCTTCAGCCAAATTAAACAACTCCGCCGGACGGTCAGGGTAGCGCAACAGTTTCCAGTCTCCATCGCGAATCGCGCCGCGGGTTTCCATTTTCCAATGCAGCACCTGATGCGGCCGTTCTTTGTTTGCGCCCGTCAGATACGGAACCATATCGACTCCGTCGAGCCCGTCAATGGCCCCCGGATCGCCCCCGCCCGCTTTGACGAAAGTTGGGATCAAATCCAGTGTGATCAACGGATAATCATACACTGCGCCCGCCGCTAATTTTCCCGGCCAGGAAATCAGTCCCGGCACCCGAATGCCGCCTTCAAGTTGCGTGGCTTTTACTCCGCTAAAGGGGTAGTTGCCGGACCCGTTACTATCTGTTGGTCCGCCGTTGTCGTTGGAGAAAACGATGATCGTGTTTTCGTACAACCCGAGTGCTTTGAGTTTGTCGATGATTTGCCCACACGCACGATCCATCGACAACGTCATCTGCGCAACCGCCCGACGCTTTCCTTCCAGCTGAGGAAATTCAGCCGCATCTTTCGGATCCGGTTCCATTGGCGTGTGGACTGCGTTGAACGAAACATAGGCAAAAAAGGGTCCCTCTTTACTGCGTTCAATAAAGTTGCAGGTTTCGTCGGCGAGCACATCGGTCAAATAGCCTTCGTGCTCCTGATAATTTTCGAAACCGCGTTCCATCAATTTTTCCGGCGGAGCCTTACTGGGGTTTTTATAGGCAAAGAAGCTGCGGGCTCCACCGCGAAAACCATAGAATTCGTCAAAACCGCGATTGATCGGATGAAACTGACCTCCCTCTCCCTGATGCCACTTTCCAAATACTGCGGTGCGGTAGCCTAGTTCCTGTAGATAATTTCCCATCGTCTTCAAGTCGGTCGGAAGCCCCATGGCTTCACCCTCCAACTTGCTACTCTCGCTCATGATTTTTGGAATATTGATCTCTTCATAGCCGAAGCGCTGCTGATAAATTCCTGATAACAATCCCGCCCGTGACGGGCCGCAGGTGGCACCACTCACATAAAAATTGGAAAGCCGGACCCCGTCTTTTGCCAATTGGTCCAGATGAGGGGTTTTGAAATGATAACTATTGTGGAACCCGAAATCCCCATAGCCGGCATCATCAGAAAACAGCAGGACAATATTCGGTTGATTCGCAGCCATCAGTTGATGAGCCGTCATACACAGTGCAATCAATATCCATTTTTTCATGTGAGTTCCTTCTTCTGCATAATCCGGCTACGAAAGCAGCCGGATTAATTTTAGTTTATTTTTTTGGAGAGATAACTCGCCGTCCATCCATCGATTGCTTCCAACCGAGCGTACCGGAATGAGCAGGCACCCCTACGTTCGAGCGGTTAGCGTCTAGGTTATTTAGCAACACGTCTTCACCATTCTCTTTATCGTTTGCCCTCGACGGGATAAGCAGCCCCCGTTTGTTCGGTATACGTCTGGATCGTCTGTTCGCCAAACATGTCGAGAATCAACGCGTGGAACTTCTGTTCCTTTTCGGTCAGTTGCGATGTATCACCCCGACCGATATCGACACGGTAGTCTTTTTTCTGCCAGGGGATATTCCGATCAAAGATCGTTGCATAGCGTTTATAATGCGGTCCGTCGACGCACCCTTCGACCCATTGCTGATGAAAGGCGTCATAGTGTTTCTGCATGGATTTCAAGATCGCGGACTTTTCGGGCGACTGGGCCACGTTATTCATTTCATTCGGATCGCGCTTCAGGTCGAAGAGCTGTTCACAGACGGGTACATTTTCATCGGCATAGCACCAATGGATGTATTTCCAATCTTCACTCACCACGGCTAGCGCTTTAGGCATATCCCGATTGAGTACATCCCAGTTTTGAACGAGCCCTAACTGGGTGCGAACGCGATGATCCGGGTTTTGAATAGACGGAACCAAACTTTTTCCATCCATTTGAGCCGGCACGGGCACACCGGCCAAATCGAGCATCGTCGGCGCGAAATCAATATTGGCCGCTATCGCCGGGGTCTTCCTGCCGCGAGCCGCTTTCGGGGTGCGCGGGTCGTAGATAATCAACGGAATGTGGGTGGCCTGTTCATAAGGAAGCGCCTTGCCCTGCAGTCCGTGCGCACCACAAAAATATCCGTTATCCGCCGTATAAATGATCACGGTATTATCCGCCACGCCCGCCTCTTCAAGCGCCTTGACCACCATGCCCACAGCCGAATCAACACCGGATATAAGCTGATAGTAGACCCTCAAATGATCTTGGTAATGATCTTTATCCCACCGGTCGCGCTGCATGTACTGCCGTCCCAGTTTAGGCTGTATCGCTAGGTTATCCCATCCCTCCTGATCAAACCCGGCGGGTTCTGAAAAACGAACCCCCGCATATTTCTTTTGATCTTCGGGATCGATGACATTATACGGCGCATGCGGGGCCTTAAAACTGATCGACAGGCAAAATGGCTGGTCTTGCTTGGCAGAATCGACAATAAAGTCCCGGCCAAATGCGCCCAGCGCGCGCGTTACATGGGGGTATTCTTTCGCATAAGCCTTCATGGCCTTATTTTTTTCGGTCAGATAATTCCCCTGCGAACCTTGAAGCCCACCCCACACATCAAAATCATCTTTCGCACTGGTCTGCGCCGATACTTCACCTTCAAGATTAAATCCCCACTTCCCGGCGAATGCGGTGCGGTAGCCCGCTTTTTTGAGCAGCATCGGATAGGACGAATTTTTCCAATTCGACAGACTCACCTTGCCGGTCAAAAAATTACAGCCCGTTTTATACTCATACATACCCAGCATGGTCGTTGCCCGCGACGGCATACAGAGCGGGGTGGTCGCATAACAACGTTCGAACAGCACGCCACGCGAGGCCAGTTTGTCGAGATTCGGCGTTTCAATTTCCGAGTTCCCCATACACCCCATCGCCGTCGCCTGATGATCGTCAGACATCAAATAGACGATGTTCGGTCTATCATCGGCGACGCTATCCAAGATCAAACACGCCACTGCCGATGCTATCGTGATCAAATATTTCTTTCTCATATGTTTTCCAGAATAAGGGACCAAGTCGCTCTACTTAAATCGCACCTTCAACGTATGGGCATAGTCGCCGGAGCTTCCCTTTGGAAAAGTGACATGAAGGCCGTCAACGGTTTGGTTCCAATCCAGTGGTTTGACGCTTCCGAGTAAATCGACGCCCACAATTTCACCGACCTTCGACTGACCGATGCCCAAGTTTTGGATCACGACTGCCTGATTGGCCTCGGGCGATTGCAGAACAAATGCGTAGAGCGTTTCCCCTTTGGTGGTGAAGCGAATGACGGGTTTTGCGGAACTTTTGCTCCCAGTTTCAGCTGTGATTTCGCCTTCGCCGTACATATGCCACGGACGGGTCCCATAGATGGCCTCGCCATTCACTTTAAACCAACGCCCCACATTTTTGAGAAGGCTCACTGTTTGATCATCCAATGTGCCATCCGCGCGAATCGGCACATTCAGCAGCATGTTTCCGTTTTTGCTCACGATGTCGATGATCTTGTCCACCACCTGATCCGGCGTCTTATACGTGGCATCCTTAACATACCCCCAGGGGCCGATGGAGTCGTCCGTCTGCCAGGCATCCTCTTCGATGCCGTCGGCTCTGCCTCGCTCGTGATCGAGCGATCCGAGACCTTCCACAAAGAGGCCAGACTTCCGCTTTTTATAACACAGGAACCCTTCGGCGCGGGTGTTGTAATAATAGGCCATCAAATCCAAGCCGGTTTGACTATTCTCTGGACCCATAAATGGAATCGCTCCATCAAAATAGAGATGATCCGGCTCGTAATCATCGATCAGCTGCTGCAGACGTTTAAACCAATTCTCGCGCCAAGCACGGGAGGTTTCTTCCGGCGGATTAAACAAGGTTCCCTGACCGTTGTTTGGCGGATATAGGCCTTTCCCTTCGCCACGGAGTGCATCGTATGGAACGCCTTTTTTCGGCCCCGCCACATCGGCTCCATTCGCCGTGTTAAACCAGTTGTAACTGCGCTGAAGATGCGTCGTGACGCCCCAGCGAAGTCCCGCTTTGTCCGCCGCGGCTTTCCATAGGCCGATGAGGTCTTTCTTCGGCCCCATCTTGGTGGCGTTCCACGGGTTATAGGTTGAATCCCAGAGATCAAAATTATCGTGATGCACCGCGCAGGGCGTGAAATATTTTGCGCCAGCTTCTTTAAAGAGCGACACCAGCGCATCCGGATCAAAGTTTTCAGCCTTCCACAGGGGAATGAGATCCTTATAGCCGAACTCCGAAGGATGTCCGTAGGTTTTCAGATGGTGATTATACGCATCGGTCCCTTCCATATACATATAGCGCGGATACCATGCGTCCATCTGCGGCACTGAATAGATGCCCCAGTGCAGATAGATGCCAAACTTTGCATCGCGGAACCATTCCGGACATTCATACTGTTTCAGCGACTCAATGGTGCCTGCAAACTTTGGTTTAGTCTCCGGGTAGTCTTTCACACAACGGACATAAGCCGATCCAACGGCCCACTGCTCATGACGATAGACAAACGGATCCTCACAGCCCATGGACCAACGTAGTTCAGCTTGCCCTTTGCGATGGCCGACCGACCACCAACTGGATCGTTCGCCTGGCGCTCGACTCGTTCCGACAAACTGCACCCCACCGGGCAGCGCGTTGAAGCCCACCTGATCCACCCCATTGCCATCGTTCTGCCAGCCGGTTTTGCTTTTAAGAGCTTTTCCCGCGACGTCAGCTCCGCCCATCGCTTCAACCAGCGAAGCCCATTCCTCATTCGTGGCAATATGCCATCCTGAGGGTGCGGCTTTAGCTACGATTTCAGGTTTGTACATTCGCCCGTATTTTTCGCCATTCGCGGCTTTGCGACCCCAAGGCCAGCTACCCCCCAACTCAAAATTAAGGTTTTCCGCCATCCAAGTATGTTCACCCACTTGAATGGTTTGATAGGTCTGTCCGTCACGCGGGTCGGTAAAGCTGCCGCCCTGAGCCGCAGTCCATGCAAAAGTGAGTGCAACGCACATTAAGGGGGTTCTGACATTCATAATTATTCCTTCTCGAAAAGAGTCCATTTTTCAGTGTTTATTTAAATCGAATCTTCAACGCGTGAGCATAGTCGCCGGTTTTTGCTTTCGGAAAAATAACGCATAATCCTGCGTCAGTCTGCTTCCAATTCAGCGTTCCGGTATATCCAAGCAACTCGACTCCAGCAATGGTTCCAACTTGGGGTTGATTAGATCCCAGCTTTTCAATCACCACCGGCTGTCCGTTTTCCGGCCAGTTCAGAACAAATGCATAAAGCACATCGGCTTTGGTCACGAAACGGATATCACTGCTGGTCATGCAAGAGGTTTTATCGCGCTTACCAATTACGTTTTCACCTTCACCATAGGTATACCACGGACGCGTTCCATAGATCGCTTCGCCATTGACCTTGAACCAGCGACCACAATTTTTAAGCAAATCCGTTGATTCCTGATCAATCGTTCCATCGGCTTTCATTGGAATGTTCAACAACATGTTTCCGTTCTTGCTGACGATATCGATGATCTTATCGATCAGCACATCGGCATTCATATATTCGTCGCCCGGCATCGAGCGGCGATAGCCCCAAGCACCAATCGAGTCATCGGTCTGCCACGGTTCTGGATGAATATCATCCGCCTTGCCTCGCTCATGATCCAACGACCCCACACCCTCAACGACAATGCCCGACTTCCGTTGCTTAAAGCAGAGGAATCCTTCCGGGCGGGCGTTGTAATAATGAGCCATAAACTCCATGCCCGTTCTTCCTTGGTCATCTCCCGCAAACGGAATCGCCCCGTCAAAATACATATGGTCCGGTTCATAATCATCCACCAGCTGTTTCAGACGTTTCAACCAGCTTGCGCGCCACTCTCTTGACATCGTTTCCGGCGCATTCAGTGCCCAGGTCTGACCATCATTCGGCGGATAAAAACCGTGGCCTTCGCCCTGTGCGGCATCGTATGGGATGCCCTTCATCGGGCCGCACACATCCGCATCATTACACCGACTCATCCATTGATAATTTCGTGCAAGATGAGTCGTCACCCCCCAGCGAAGGCCCGCCTTATCTGCCGCGGCTTTCCACATTCCAATCAGGTCTTTTTTCGGCCCCATGTTCACCGCATTCCATTTGTGATATTTGGAATCCCACAAATCGAAGTTATCGTGATGCACGGCCACCGGTGTAAAATATTTAGCACCCGCTTCTTTAAAGAGACTCACCAGCGCATCGGGATCAAACTTTTCCGCCTTCCAAAGCGGAATCAGATCTTTGTAGCCAAATTCAGACGGGTGACCATAATTTTTGAGATGATGGCGATACTCTTCCGTGCCCTGCCAATACATGAACCGGCCGTACCACGCCTCCATCTCGGCTACCGAATAAATGCCCCAGTGCAGATAAATGCCAAACTTGGCATCGCGAAACCATTCCGGACATTCGTACTGCTTGAGCGATTCTACTGTGCCGACAAACTTCGGTCTTTTCACCGGGTAATCTTTTACGCAGCGCACCGAACGGGCATAAGCCTCGCCGTGCTCCAGACGGTAGACATAATCGGTATCGAAACCCATTGTCCGATGACGAGCGACCGGTGTCGTCCCTTCACCCGCAGACCACCAGCACCCATCCTTGCCAAGCTGACGAGGTGTTCCGTCAATAAACCGATCGCCGCCCGGCAATGCACCGAACCCAATGGAATCGGTTCCATTGCCCGCATCCTGCCACCCCTCGGAACTCTTCAACGTCTTTCCCGCCAGATCGGCACCGCCAAATGCGTCAACCAACGCATCCCATTCAGCGTCTGTCGCCACATGCCACCCTTTTGGAGCAACGCTCAAAGCCGTTCTGAATTTATAAAGCCGTCCGTACATTTCACCGTTAGCCGGATCATCGCCCCAACACCAACTTGCGCTGGTCTCGTAGTTCAGATTCTCTGCCATCCAGGTGTGTTCACCCACGGTGATGGTTTTATAGCTTTGACCGTCCCGTACATCGGTAAAGGTTCCGGTTTCAACAGCCCCCTGTGCAGCGAAAGCTCCGGCGAGGAGTAGCAGATTCAATATCAACGTTTTCATAATCATTCGTCCCTTAGGGTTCCCGCTTATTTTCCTGTGATGGGCACTATGAAGAACCGGTACTGTGTCGGCTCCGCCTTGGTTCTATAGTGTTCATCCGTAAGTGGTCCGCACGATCCGTTGCCGATACCGGTCACCTTGGCCGCAATCCGCAGTTCCGTCGTGGTCGATTTTTTTGGAAGGTCAATCGTATGCATCGCCTTCTCTAACTCATCCTGTGTATAGGGTAGCGCACTCATCGATAGCGGCTCCGGCGCGATGATTTTTAATCCGTTACCAGCTGCATCGCTGATCGTCATCCAGCGCACCTTTTCGCGGTTGCCGTGATCCTGCGGGCGAGGATACGCCACATAGTTTTCCGCAACTTTTGCGGTGTGGATGCCGGTCCAAGCTCCATAACAACGGTCCGGATAATTTCCGTGAGGCCCCTGACCATAGTAGCTGACATTCTCAAACTCCGGTTTCAGCGGAATCCGCAAGCCGATCCGGGCGATCCAATCGGACGGAGTTAACTTGCCAGCAGCTGTCACAAACTCCTGAACCTCGATCTCCCCGAACCCATTGATGGTCCAAGTCTGAACTTCATCAAACCCGCCCCTTTGTCCGCTCATGAACGTATTCTTCACCGTAACCACCACGCATGCGTTCTGTTCCGCAACCGTTACCTTGGCAGTGCCTTGACGAATAATATGATTTAAGCCCTCTTTCCGATACGCGGGGAGTTTAACCAAATTTCGGTTGAGACTAAACAGATTATCGATCCATGCCTGCGAGTGGTCAAACAGGCGGTCGCGATCGCTGGAGGTCAGAAGTTCATGTCCATTAACACGCAATGAGGTGAGTAACCCACTCGTTTGATTAAATACCAGCGACACGCCATTGGCCGCTTGTACGGTCAACTTTCCATCGGCCTGCATCACCGTAGGCGCCGAAGCGGACGTCGCGAGTTCATAGTGAGTCCCCCCTCCCAACGCAAATTCAGAGAAGGTGATTTCATGCCCCTTCGGGGCCCATGACGCATCCTCTTTCAGCTCAAATCCGACGCGAAGCATATATTCATGGTTGGCCGTCATGAGAGAGCGGTCAAACGGCACCGTAATCGTCTGCGTCTCACGCGGCTTCGCATTCACATCCAATAGGCCCGACTGAACCGGGATCCCATCTTCCAGCAACTGCCACTTCGTTTTAAAGTGATCCATGCTGAGCTGATTCAACCGGTTCAATACCGAAACCGTACCCGCGTCCAGCGATACAGCCTGCATCGTGAAGGGCTCATAGCATTTTTTTACCTCGGCCAACTTCGGCGTCCAGCTCTGATCGGACATCACCAATCCATTCAAACAAAAGTTTCCGAACGATTCCTTATCGCCCCAATCGCCGCCGTACTGATAGTAAACGGTTCCGTCTTCAGCACGCGCTTCTACGCCCTGATCGATCCAGTCCCAGATACACCCGCCGTTGAGACCATTCTCCTCGTTGGCATAAAAGTGATCCCACACCTCTTTCAGCGAACCCACCGAATTGCCCATGGCATGGCGATACTCGCACATGAAAAACGGGCGCTTGTCGACATCGCGGTTCGCCAGATAGCTTTCGGTCCGTTTAAACACGTTGTACATCGGCGTTACGGTGTCCGGCTTATCCAAACGCACGGAATTCTCGCTTTTCCATTTTTCACTGAGACGATTTCCGCGATCGCACATCACCAACCGGCTCGGATCGATCTCTTTTGCACGGTCATACTGCTCGTCAAATGCTCGACTCCAGCCATGGCCCTGTTCATTCCCCAGCGACCAAATTAAGACGGATGGATGATTTTTATCGCGCTCCACCACATTCTGAATCCGGTCAACCGCTGCGGCCGTCCACTGCGGCCGATTGCCCGGCACATCTTCAAACCCATGACACTCCACATTGGCTTCATCGATCAATGCCATTCCGTAGCGATTACAGAGATAGCCCCAACGCTCATCATTGGGATAGTGCGACGTGCGAACCGTGTTGATGTTGTTCTGCTTCATCAGTTCCAGATCGCGAATCATATTTTCAACCGGTACGTGGCGTCCGTACACCGGATGATGATCATGACGGTTCACCCCGCGAATATGAAACCGTTTGTTATTAAGGTGCAAGTTACCGTTGATCTCCTCAAACCGGCGGAAACCGGTGTCGATGCGCGTCACCTGTAGCGTATGGCCATCGGAGTCTATTAATGAAGTCACCAGCGTATACAGATTCGGCAAATCCGGACTCCACAAGTTCAGCTTCTTCAGCGTCAGGTCGCCCCGTACAACCAGCTCGGCTCCGCTTTCAATGGACGCCAGTTTTTCATCCCATGTTTTGACCGGTTTGGTTGACCCGTTTGGCACTAATTCAAAGGTCACTTTTGCGTCTTTAAGCGCCGTCGAAGCCGTGTTCGCCAACGTAACCTGATAGGTCGCCGCAATCTTCTTCAGCGATTTATCCGGCGTGCCGCAAAACTGAATATCGCGGATACTTTGTTGCGGTTCGAACTTCAGGAAAACATCGCGATAGATCCCCGCAAAGCGGATCATATCCTGCACTTCCATATAGCTGCCATCCGTCCAGCGAAACACCTTCAGCGCAATCAGATTGCGCCCTGGGGTCAGCCACGCTGAAATATCAAACTCAGCTGGCGTCAGACTATCCTGACTGTACCCGACTTCCGTCCCATTCACATAAACCTCGACGCCCGCTTCCACCGCGCCGATCCGTAAAACCGTCCGGCCCACCAGTTTTTCCGCGGGCAGATCGACCCATTTGCGGTAGCACCCGACCGTTTGTGCGCTATCCGGAATGAATCCCAGCGCTTTTGAACGCTCGATCTCGCCCTCGCGGAACCCTTCTGCCCGCTCGCCGGTTTCCCAGTTGTATTCGTACGGAATGAATTTGTTCAGGTAATAGAGTTTATCAAACCCGTTCGACTGCCACACGCCGGGAACCGGCATCTGCGCCCACTCCTTCACCGGCATTTCAAGCTGATTCCAATCGCGAGGAACCTCAGCGACACTGCCATACCAATTAAAGTCCCACTCACCATTCAAGCTCTGATAAGAATCGCTGTTCCATGGGTTCTTCAGATCCAACGGCTTCAGCGCATCCGCCCGATCCGCATAGATCGTAAATTCGGCATGAGCCGGCTCTTTATTAATGCGAAACACCGTCGGATTCCGCCAGATTTCGGACGCCTGAGCCCCGCATAAAACCGTAACGATGAATAGGCATGTAGCGATTGTTTTTCTTTTCATTAAAGCATCTCCATTAATTCAATATCCAAAAACCGGAATAGTCCGCACGGAACGTCAACCGTGGCAGTGGCGGTGGCATTGTTTACTGAAACCCTGAGCTTATTCAGCACATCCGTTATTTTACGCGGCGTCACGGAGTTAAAGTGGATCGTCACGGTTTGATCCGATGGATTCAAATAGCCCCCATCAATGAGCGTCAGACGCAGGTGGGTCGGCGAGGTCTGAGCACAAACCCATGCCACATCACCCGAGACCGTTAGCGGCAGTTGATTTGCGGCGGATTGAATATCCGCTTCCACCTGTTTGTAATAGGTTTCCGCCGAATAGGTTTTCGTCCCATCCGCGGAATAATATTTTTTTCCGTCCGTGATATATTCCTTCATGATGTCGCGATAGAGCGGGTGAAGATGATCCACCAGCCTCCCGCGAGGGGGATTCAACTCGGCAAAGACGCCTTCCTGCGGCGGTGTAATCAAAACCATTCCATTTGAATACGACGGCAGGAAGTTCTGGCGCCGATCCAGGGTGCCCGCGGCATACTTTGAAAAGTCCCATTCCACTACCGGCGCACCCGGCCAGGAACCATTCATCCGGTTGAAGACCATCGGTTCGCCTTTTTCAACGTATTCGTCCCAGAAGGTCGTCCACTTTACGCCGGTGCCATCATTCATATAATCCATGTCCGGCTCAATCATGCTGAGATGAACCGGGCTGAAGCTGACGATTTCCTCGCGCTTGGGGATATACAGCGCCCCCTTGGCAACCAGCTCCCAATAGATGCTGAGGTATTCCTGATCCACCGGATGGTTGTTCAAATATTGAGCCCCGCTGGATAGATGATAAACCAGCATTCTCAGGAAATGATTGGGCAGGCATTGCTTGGAAATTTGACGCAAGCGGTCAAAACTCGGATTATCCGTGGCGCACCGGGTTCCCCAATGATCCACCGCTCCGCTGGCCCATAACCCGAGGCGGCCGGCAATACTCAGATCCATCGTCTTGTCCGAGGTCTCTTCCATCGACGGCACAGCAACCTCGGCAAACTCGCCAGACAATAATTTTTTCCACGCGGCCTGATAGACATTTCCCTGCCAGTAGATGTTTTTGTTGCGCAGAAAAAGGGTGGCATTTTTCCCCTTTGCATGGGTCGCCACCGGATCAAACAGGTTATCGACCAGATAGGTCAGATTCTCGCTATAATCGCTCATTTCCGGCCAGGTAATGACCGTCTTCTTCCCTTGAGCGCCATCGATCACCTTTTTCAGCGTTTCCGGATTGTAGAAATAGGGATCGTTTCCATGGCCGCCCCAAAACTGAATGCCCGGAGCGCCTTCATAGGCGGGAAGCAGCGTATCCAGCACCCCTTGCTGCGTGAGCGTGTATTCCTTTTTGCGGTGCTTTTTCTCCCTGTAATACTCGTTATCGATGTCCGTACGCCAATCCCGCAGCTCGGCATTGCACCTGGCTTGGTTCAGGAAAACCATATGATCGTATTTCTTCATCAACGAATCAGCCAGCTTCTCGACCCCGCGCGTTCCTTCCGTCATGAAATAAACGGGGACCGGGTCTCGTTCGTAGCTCGGTTTTTTAAACGTCTCCAGCTGCTGCCGTGCGGCGGCTGTATTCGCAAGAATCGCCTCAATTTTACCGGGTGGAGTCAGGTTTTCGTAGTCGGCTTTCCAATTGGATTGGCGCGGATCGATAAGATGAATGCAACTGCCCCCGCTTTGTGCGCTGGCCAGGATAAATCGTCCTTCTGAATCTTTGCACATATCGTTGAAGGCATAGCGGCAGGTCAGCGCCTCTGTCTTATCGCCATCTAGATCGGCCGGTGCCAGCAGGATATTCGATCCGTAAAAAATGGCATATTGCGTTCCGCCCGAACCGTTCTTGAGCAGTTCAGTCTGGGGCAGCCGATAGCCCGCGCCGCATGCTGCATTCAGCTTACGCGTTTTCGAAATATCCAGCACCGTATTCTTGTCCGACGCGATATCGTAGCGGATCGCTCGGCCCTGATCGCGGTTTTTGGAACTGCCCATCAGAATTTCATCTGTCCCGTCCCCATCCGGATCGAGCGCCCGGAAATCCCCGACCACCATTCCGCACTTACGGCTGAGAGATGGCAGATCCGCCAGCACATCGAACAGGTGGAGATATCCAGGCATCTGCATGTTGTTCATCACGCCATGCACCGCCAGTTTTTCGACACCACCCACCTTCACCGGGCGCAGGAAATTGGCAATATGTGTTCCATTGGGCGGCAAATGGCCATGCATCGACCCATAGGCCTTTTCTTTGCCATACGTCGAAGATGCAATGGTCTTAACCAGCGTCCCTTCCGCGGTCAGATAATAAATGTTCAGGTCATACCCGCCGCAAACCACATAGGGTGTCCCCGGCGCGTCGTGCACAACACAAACCGCATACATCGGCGCATCATTCTGCCGGAACGACCACTGGACGACCCCGCGAAGATTCAGGCAGTACAGGGTTCCGTCGGCGTTGGCCACCAGGATTTCATCATTCCCGTCGCCGGTGATATCCGCACACCAGAGGTCATGCACCATGAACCCCGACAGCGGATTTTTCCAACGTCGTGTTCCATCGTACTTAAAAGCGGCGATCGTGCCTTCATAACTCGCGCCAACGATCAAGGGGGAGTTCCTGGCCGTAGCTGCCCGCACCTTCATCATGGTGTATCCAGTATCAAAACTCGAAATCGACTCTTTCCCAGATGCCGCAACAGCAAAGCAGAGCCAGAACAAACAAAAATGCATCCATTTAATCATATTATTGCTTCGCTTTACGTTTAAGGCGCGCTAACGCGCAATTGGGAAAAAAGCTGGTTTGGGTCCGTGCTAATCAACACCTTGTCGACAAGCAGAGTGTCATTGCCGAAAACGACTGCGCCGCACAGAACCATTATAAAAAATACTGTTTTATTCATCTGTTTTCCCCTCCGAAGCCTCACGCACCACTGAGGCCTCGAAAAGACTGAGTTCTACATTCTCTTATGAGTTCAAAGCCAAACGGAACTTTGGGATGAAAAAATTAAAAAATAAACGGCGGCGAGAAAATGTCGCAACAGGGAACGCGGCTAGCGATCCACTTCAATGATCGCCACATCCACATCGGACTGGATGTGTTTTTTGAGAGAAGAGACCAGCCGTGATCCGCGGGGCACAACGACTTTGGACAACCGCGGCGTATAAACGGTTCGATCCACCACCAGATTTGGACACTCGCTGAAATCGAAACTCGTTAGCGAGGGATGACTCAGTTCTGCCAACAGCACCTTGCCAGTCGTCGTAATTTTCAAGTCGCGAATCGGGATAAATCGCAACAGGTTGTGCCCTGACTGAACCTTCTTGGGTAAGAAATGGAGCGCCTCCTGATCGCAGTGAATGTGCACCGCATTGGACCGTTTCTCCACCGTCATCGAAAAGTGATCGTTTCCACCGTTGTAAAACGCCAGTAGCGCTTCCACCTCGCTGGCCCGGCCCGACTGCGGCTTCGAACGAGCACAGTAATACGCATACAACTGTTCCATGGGGCCGGCCAATTTTCGGTGCATCGGTTCCGCCGCATGCAACACCGCGATCATCTGCTCCGACGTGGGCCGGGACTCCGGCCCGAACTCATAGTCGGGAAAGGCATTCGCGAGCTTCAAAGAGGCCTCATGAAAATAGTCGGTCTCCTTGATCACCTCTTTAAAATTCAACATCAGGAAATTGAGCTTGAAACGCTCCTTACGGGCGGGGGCGCATTCCGGGTCGAGCTGAAGAGCCACCTCGAGCATCTGGCTGGCCTGGGCAACCGTCGGAACCGGGCGCGAGAACATACTGGATCGGATCAGCTTACTGACCGCCACCGTTAACTCCTCGGCTAGCTCTCGCCTGACGATCTCTGACTTTTCGGAGAAGGCCTTGTAATCTTCGGAAAGCACCGTCACCTCAGTGCGCAGCGCCTGAGCGTGCTTGCGTTCCTCCTCGGCGACCAACCGTTGCTGGCCCAATCGCTGGATAAACAGAACCGACAACACCGTCAGCAACAAAAAGGCGGCCAGGGTAATCGACGATGAAACCTTGTTGCGCCCGATGAACAGAGCGGCTTCTTTAAAAAAACCGGAGTCTTCTGCATCGGTTGAAAAGCCCCCAAGATAACTACGAATTTCCTGTTGAATCTGCAGAACAGATGCATACCGTGCATTCGGATCGCGCCGGGTGGCTTTCAGAACCACGGCATCTAAGCTCTCGGGAATCCGGCGCTCCGGGAACCGCGTGCACAACGACTCCACACCGCGACACACGGTCCCATCAAAGACCTCGTCAACCGTGCCCTGGAAGGGCGGTTCCCCGCACAAAATCGTGTGCAGAACGCACCCCAGCGCATAAATATCCGTCCGCTCATTCTTGGCCAGATCCTGCTGAATCTGCTCGGGAGCCATATACCCCAGCGTGCCTTGTACGCGGCCGAAAAGGGTTCCATTTTCCTCAAACCGCGCGGACAGCGAATCCAGATTTGCTTCCGGATCGCCGCACGTCAGACAACGGCCCAGTCCCCAGTCGCAAACCACCACCTCGCCAAACTGATCGCACTGAATATTTTCCGGCTTCAAATCGAGATGCACCACACCGACAGAATGGGCATACGCCATAGCGTCGCAGACCTTGAGAAAAATATCGAGCAGCGAGGAGCGCGACAGGACCTCCCCGCTTTGCAGCAGGTTGGCAAGGTTTGATTCCCCCTTCAGCGTCATCGAAAAAAACGGTCGCCCGGACGCCTCTGTATCCGCATCGTAAACTTTGATGATATTCGGATGGCTCATCGACCCGATCAGCTGCGCTTCGTGCACAAACAGCTCATAATACTGCAGTCCCCGGTCCTCCCGCAGTTTGGCAAGCGCAACCCAGCGCTTCATCTTGCAGTCATAGGCCCGAAAAACCTCTTTCAGCCCGCCACGCCCCAGCAGCTCCTGCTGCTCATAGCGCACGGCGCATTTTTCCCACGCCAGGAACGAGGGGCAAATCAATTCCAAAACTTCGTCATCGCGCCGCGCCGCTTGATCAAACATCTGCGAAAGGCGCGGGTCCGGTTTATACTGTTTGTATTTCTCGCTCATGGTTCTAAATGAGCTGTCAGCTCCAAAATCTCCAGATAGATCAGCCGTTTTGCCTTTTTCTTCAGCGAATAAACAGACGCCAGAGTGAGGCCGGTTTTTTCTGCGATCTCCGCGGCGCAGAGCCCTTCGAGCGCCAGTTCAAACACCTCCACGGCCTGGCTGCGGGATTGACTCCGCACCCGCGCCATCGCCTCCGTGGCAATGTAGGTGCTCCATTCCTTTTCAATAAATGCATCGATCTCCGGCGACTGACTGCCCGAGCCAAATCCACCCTCAACCTCCAGCCGGTCAATTCGCCTCTGCTCGGAGGCGTTCTTTTGATACTGGGAGACTGCGGTATTGCGAATGATCGTAATCAGCCACGTTCGGAAGCTTCCTCTGGATTTATCATACCGCTTCAGACTGTTCAGCACGCGAACCAAAACCTGCTGGGTAAGATCATCAATATCCGACGGATTGGCATTCAGGCCGTGCAGCACATAATAAATGAAGCGCTTGTAATGTTCCACCAAGCGCTCCCACGCCTCGTCGTCGCCGAGGTCCAGGGCGCGATGCAACAAGGTGTAACTGGTATTGTGTCCACTCTCCATAAGCTATGCATCCTAGCTTAGCTACATCCGTCTAAATCAAAACTAATTTCGTTATAATTGCTGCGGCCTGAATGAATGTACCCCGTTCGTTCGTCATCATTCCCGGCGGGAACCAGGATCGCCCCCGCATCAACCTCCAGATGAACATTGCTCTTCATCCTGACGCCATCAAAATAGAACGTACCCGAAGGAATGTGCACCACTCCGCCATTGGCGTTTGTGGTCATATCGTCGATCGCGGCCTGAATCGCAACCGAATCATCATTGGTGTCGGAACCGTTCGCGCCGTAATCCGTCGCCAGATCGACCGTTTGATCCACCAGGTGAATGGTTTCCGTGTAAAAATCACTCTCCGCCGGTTCTACAGCAAAACTTGATATCCGCAGTCCCATGATCAATGCGGTTAGAAAAATCCATTTCATATCGACGTGCCCCTTTTTATGCCTCGACTGCCACGATACGGCTATTTTCGTATAGAAATAGAAAAAAGCCCCTGCGTTAATTAGTTACTCCGCCTGCCCGACAAAACTGCCCGCCTAAATATGAAAAAAACGCCCATCGCCCCCACAGTCCGCACACGGCTCCATTAAATAAAAAGGCCCGAAGCTACTGTGGCAGCTCCGGCCCACTCGTTTCTAAAATGGCTCATGGACACCAATATTTCCATACCTTGGAACCCGTACCGACTGGTGATTGAGCGCAAATCGCAATCAATCTCCGCCTGCTCCTCCAACCATCTTGTCCCGCCATAGCCTCCGGCGACGGCGGATGGAAAACATCATTTTCTAAAATTCATCGGCTGATCCGTTTCCTTTTTTACTCGATTACTAGATTACGGGACTGACCCTTTCGAGGCTCCTGGATCGTGGAATAATCAGCCCCATCCATTTTGACAACAGACGGTTGGGGAATTACGTCGCAAACCTCATCGGTCAATTCGCCAACAGACTGTTGGCAAATTTCATCCGCACGGTAAAAACGATAAAAAGCCCGACAATAACGCAGGTTTTGCGGGGAAAAACCGGTCATGTCGGGAAAAGCTTTCTTCAGATCCCGACTGAAAGAATCAATAAAGGCGCTGCCCCATTTGGCCGTGAGCTCACGCTCCACAATCTGAGCCCCCAGATCATGGTAGAGCCGGATCAGTTCGCTATTGGCCGAAATCGCCGCCCGGACTCGGCTGGCGACAATCCGGCTCTTAATTTCCGTCAGCCAGTTCTGATATTCAGATGTTAAATAAAAATCCATCCTGTTTCCTCAGCTTCTCGGGGGCGATCACCGTGGCAGGTGCTCCGCCTGCTCTTCCAAATATTTGAACTTCCATCTTAATCGTTTTCTGAAATTTATAGGCTGACCCATTTCCCGCCATAGCCTCCGGCGACGGCGGATGGAAAACATCATTTTCTAAAATTCATCGGCTGATCCGTTTCCTTTTTTACTCGATTACTAGATTACGGGACTGGCACCTTTCGATGACCCTTTCGACGATTACACCTTCCCGAGATGATCAATCGACATGTTTTCGGAAATCGTGTCATGAGGAATCAGCCGGTAGTGCCAAGGCTTGCCTCCGTGTTTGGCCGCATAGTCTGTTGCATTCCTGCACCACTTCTCGGCGGCATCTTTTTTGGCAAGCACTTCGGGGTCGTCCATTTTATTGCGGGCTTTCGGCTCCAGCATGTAGATGGCATCTGCCGTTTCAGCCACGAAGTCAGGCTGATATTCGGGGTGATCCGCCCCTAGCTTGTAGAATATCTGAAACTGGCCTTTGGCGGGTTTGAACCATTTATCGGCTTCGCGGTCGAGAATAACGGCGAGAATGCGTTCGCCTTCGGCGTCGAATTTCTGCACCGGGTAGAGGCACTTTTGGAATCCGCCAAACAGGTATTTGGACATGTTGCTCTTGTCTTTGGGCGACACCTTGAAATCCAGCGAATCCTCGGTGGCTGAAGCCGTGTAGGCGCTGGACTTCAGCTCGGTAAAGCCCTTGCTGATGACCACTTCGTATTCAACCTCTTCGTCTTCCCAGTAGTGCTCCTGCATTTGGGCGTGGATGAAGGCTGCGATTTCCTTCTGGTGCCGCCAGAGGATTTTTTTGGTCTCTTCTTCGCTGAGATAAGCCCTGAAATGATTGACCGTTTGGCTGGCGAGTTCGTAGAGCAGGTCGGCGTGCTTTTCGTAGTCGATATCGTCGAAGTCCACGAGGCCGCTGGCCGTGCGGATGACGGCATCAGCCAGCGGATGGCCGATTCGGTAGAGGTGGGCTTCGCCAGTGCGCCGAGGGAGTTCATAAAGGCCGATGGGTGTCTTTTCCGCAATCTCGGAAAAAGGCGCAGTGAGGAGACGGAAAGAGCCTTCGCCCTGAAACTCGGCATGGCCGCTCAACTCATGCCGAGAGAGACGAATGAGCTGGCGCTCGAACTGACCAAGGATCGCTTTCGAGTCTTCATCGCGGATCTTGAGCTTTTCTCTGACCTCGTCATCAAAGTGTTCGAGGAGTTTCTTACGAGTAGAGGTCATGGCTTCATTAATCTCAAAGCTTAATTCCAGTTGTAAGGTATCAAAGGCTTCCTTGATCTCCTCGGGCTGGCGGCATTGATGATAAATCGTGGCGATGCGTTTCTCGAAATCAACACCGGAACCGATGGCCCCGAGGACTTCGTCACTGGCGCCAAAGACACCTTCGAAAAGGTGAAATTTCTCAGCGAGGAGCTGATAAACGCGCTGATCAGCGGCATTCTTCTTGTTGAGGAAGTTAACAACAACTACATCATGCTTCTGCCCGTATCGGTGGCAACGGCCGATGCGCTGTTCTACACGCTGGGGATTCCATGGGAGGTCGTAGTTGATGACCAGCGAGCAGAACTGAAGGTTAATCCCCTCCGCCCCCGCTTCGGTGGCAATCATGATGCGGCCTTCGTCGCGGAAATAATCAACGAGCGCGGAGCGCATATCGGCGGTGCGGGAACCCGTGACGTGATCGCTGCCTTCGTTGCGGACTTTCCAAGCCTCGTAAATCTCTTTGGAGCGCAGGTCGGTGTTACTCCCGTTGAAGAGGACGATTCCCTCGCTCCATTCGCTTTCTGAAAGGAGCCGAAAGAGGTAGTCCTGCGTGCGGCGAGATTCGGTAAAAATGATGGCCTTTTCGGCGGCTTTTAAACCGGAAACCTTATTGAAGGCAATTTTGAGCGCACGGAGGAGCGCTTGGCCTTTGGCGTTGTTAGTGATGGAGACGGCCAGTTCAGCAAACGCCTCCAGCTCAGCAATCTCTTCAGCGAGGGCTGCGCGGTCGTTCTCAGACAGCGGCTCGACAACGTCGTCCTCGGTCCATTCATCGGCGGTTTCACCGAGCGCTTCGTATTCCTCGTCGAGTTCGTCCACCAGTGAAAGGCTCTCTTGCTCAGCGAGATCGCGACCAAGGCGGCGGGCCATGGTCTGCAAGGCTCCGGCGATGGCGAAGGTTGAGGAGGCGAGGAGCTTCCGCAGGACCAAGGTCATCAAGGTGCGCTGGGCGGGAGGCAGGGCAAAGAGGTTGTCGCGCGCAAGGTATTCAGAAACGAGCTGATAGAGCAGCTCTTCGCTCTCTTCGGGCGAGAACTCTTCGACGATGGCGTGCCGGGCGGTGTAGGGCACGTATTGCGTGACCTGGCGACGCAGCGTGCGGTGACAGAGCGGTGCGATACGGGCCTTGAGTGCGTCGAAGGTTCCCTCCAGACTGAGATTCGCGAACTGCTGACGGAAACTCTTCAAGTCGCCGAAGGCGTGTTCGTCGATAAAGGAGACGAGCCCGTACAATTCAAGCAGAGAGTTTTGAAGCGGTGTCGCGGTGAGGAGAACTTTGGGGCGACCTTCGAGGGCCTTCTTCAGGGTGTTGGCAATGACGTTGCTGGTTTTATAGACATTACGCAGGCGATGGGCCTCATCGATGACGACGAGATCCCATGGCGTGGCGACGACATCCTCGGCCTTGTTGCGCGCGAAGTGGTATGAGCAGATGACGAGATTCGGCTCATCAGGCTGAAAAGGATTGGCACTGCCTGCCTTGATAGCCTGCTTGTAGGATCGGGCTTCGAGGATCGTGGCCGGAAGGAAGAATTTTTCCGCGAGCTCCTGATGCCATTGCTTGCGGAGGTTCGAGGGAGTGATGATCAGGATGCTGCGCTTCCGTTCGGCCCATCGCTGAGAGAGCAGAATTCCCGCCTCAATCGTTTTTCCAAGCCCGACTTCATCGGCGAGCAGCGCGCCATTGGAAAAGGGCGATTTAAACGCAAACAACGCAGCATCAACCTGATGAGGATTTAGATCAACCTGAGCCCCCGCCACGGCAGCCGCGAGTTTTCCAACACTGTCCGAAGACCAGCGACGGGTAAGCTCGTGGGCAAGGTATTTAGCTTGATGGTTCGTGAGTGGCATGAGTTCTTTCCAGATATGTAAAATCTGGGAAATAGTAAATAGCAACTCCCTTTTCAGCAAGCATATCTATCGATGCGATTTCGGGAAAACCACCAGAACACGGCGCGCTCGGGCCGTCGATGAGCTCAGGACAGGCGGTCGCGCCCTACCTTTTCTCTTCTGCTTTTTTTGAGATCTCTTGTGGCTAATCAAATTCCATTCCGCACCGTTTTCGTGTGGTTCGTGGTTAAACCCGACACGTCCGCTGCGGAGCCAGCGCCACGGATGAGTACATCCTGATGCGGCTGCGCAGCAGATTTATTGATGCAAAATGATTTGGAGCAAAATGATTACAGTACGGACGAGGATAGGCAGAATGATGTTCGGCAGAATAATAAAAATCGGCCAGTAAGATTGTTCTGCCGTCCATTGTTCTGCGAAACACCCTCCTGCAAAGCGAGTTAAGGGTGGTTAGTGGTTAAACCCTTCGTAAAATTTCTGCAGGTTTTCGATAAAGGCCCGATCCTTTTCAAGGAGGTTGGCCGGGTCGACGGGTTCAGAGTCATAGGGACCGTTATACTTCAATAACTGATAGCCCTTCTTCCGTTGTGGAATGATTCCAACATCGATATTTCTCAAGCAGATCTTTGCGTCGTACTTGAGGAAAACGAACTCCTTGTTGCGCGTCCCTTTTTTGAACAGCACCGGCGACAGGCTTAAGCCATCACCGGGATAGTTTGCCGGCAACGGCGCGCCGCTCAGTTCACACAGCGTCGGCAAGACATCCGAAAACTCCACCAGCTCGGTTTGATTCACTTCAGGCTGAATGCGGCCGGGCCAATTGAACACGAGCGCAACGCGCGTTCCCTCGTCGGTTGCCTGCCCCTTCCCGCCGTGGATGTCACGCCCAGACCATTGGCTCGTGATGGATTTTTCGGTCCCGTTATCTCCCGTGAAAATAATGAGGGTATTTTCGCGGAGTCCATTCCGCTCCAGTGTATCCACGACTTGACCCACGATCTTGTCGACATACGCCACCATATCGACAAAATGGGCTTTCGCCTTGGGAGTTGGAATTTTTGGTTTTCTGCCGCCCATTGATTTCGGATCCCAGTCTGCGGAATCCGGAGTCGCTTCAAACGGCCAATGCGGCAGGATCATCGGGTAGTAGGCGAGAAACGGACGATCCTTGTTCGTTTCGATAAAATCGCAGATGAATTTGGCGCAGATATCGGGGCCGTATTCGCCGTTGTTAAAATCGACTTCCTTCCCGTTAATTTCAAGATGCGGGTTCGGATAGCGCGTGTCGCCTTTTCGCCCCGCGATGGTACGAGTCCGTATGTGCTGCCAGAGGCAGGCTTGATCAAAGCCAAAGTGAGTTGGCGCATCCAGTTCCCGGCCGAGTTGCCATTTGCCCGCAATCGCCGTGGCATAACCGGCCTGCTTCAGTTGATGGGCGAACGTCGTCTGCGAGCGATCCAGCGTGCCGAATTCAACATAGTTCCGCGCGCCGTACAGACCGGTCATAATCTTCACCCGCGACGGCGTGCATTTCGGATTGGAAAAGCATTGTTTGAATCGGATGCCGCCCGCCGCCAGCCGATCAATATTCGGCGTCAGATAGTCGTTCGCACCGTTGGCGCTGATGCACTCATAACCGAGGTCATCGGCCATGATCAGCACAATATTGGGGCGTTCGGCAGCCCGAATGGAAAGCGCGGCGACAACTGCAAAAAAGGTGAGTATGTTTTTTTTCATATGCTTAGTTGTCCTCAATTAAAAAAAGTCCGTTGGCCAGCCCGAGCTGCTTTGGGGTTAATGATGTTTTCCAGACAACCTGTTTATCGCGGGTGACTTCGAAGATTGGGGTCTCTCCTTTGGGGCTCATGACCACCAGATTGCCGTTTTCACGAATATCGAACCCTGTAAACCAACGCGATCCGGCTTCTGGCACATCTTCGTGCGATAATTTCCAAACAATCTCTTTGGCGGGGCTGACTTCGATAATGCCTTCACGGCCACTGATCAGGGTATTTCCGTTCGGGAGGCGCTCCGCCTGAAACGCGAGAAGAGGCACGGGGTATTCCCAGACAACGTCTCCGTCGAGCGTGTATTCGGTCACGAAATCACAGTCCGCTTCTAGAATGAGAAGGTTGCCGTTTTCGAGTTCCCGAACCTTGTTAATGCTATGCTTGGTGTGGTTCCCTCGGACCTTCAGTGTGTGTAGGATTTCGCCTGCTGGATTCACGATAAAAACCGCACCCTTCAGCGAGGCCCCGATCAAGGTGTTCCCGTTTTTCATGCGATGGCAGGAGAGTATATAGCGGCCTTCCATCTCATATTCCCAGCAGGTGCGGCCTTCTGCATCTAGTTCACGCACACCACACTGAGGATCAACCGGATCCTTTTTTCCGGGCGTGTTATGCGTATAGAGAATGTGCCCATTGGGCAGCTGGTGCACATCCCGAACAATACCCTGCGTGGTGCGCCACACGATGTTGGATCCCTGCTCGATTTTGAGCAGTTCGGTCTCGCTGCCCACCCACATCGGGCAAGGAGCCGCACCGGTTGAAAACACAACCGAAGCGACGGCGAATAATGGTATAAGTAGGGTTTTAAACTGCATCGCGTATCCTTTAATAGCAGGTGTTTTTTGAGGCAGGCTTAATCTTGCCGCCCGTCACGTCCATGCCTTCACAGACATCGGGTGCCGAATTGATCGATTCTGAAAACGTTTTGTTTTCATACGGCGGAGCCGGGCGACCTTCCGGGTAATACCAGCTTGCCTCAAAATAGCGTCGATCCACGTCGAACACATCAATGGGATCCTTGGCGTTATCATAGGTTTCCGGAATCATGCCGTAGCGCTTCATTTCGCGCACATACTCAACGCTCGGCTTGAACCCTTCCATGTGCCACCGCGGGTTGGTCAGGATGTAGTCGTGCGCATCACGAATCGTCTGCAACAGCACCTGATAGTTCGGGTCCTCGGTCGATTTGAAAAAGGCGTGATCAACGGTTTTACCGCCTTTCATTTTAACGGTGCCTGCATGACCACCGGCTTCCTTTGCCAATGCTTTCATCAGGATTCGCGACTTCTCCGGTTGCGTGAGGTTATACAAGGAGTAGACGATACGCCCCCTCGGCCGACCATCCGCAGAGACCAGATCGATGGGCGGCAACTTTTTTTTCCCATGACATGCCGCGCAATTGGCTTCCAAAATCTCAGCAGCTTTTTCTAGGCTACTTCTCTGACGTTCCGTCAGGTCTTTATCGGATCGGCAAGGGATCATCCCAACACCGAATGAGCCGTAGGTGCCGACTTGCGGAATGCCGACATGAACCCAGTGACGCACCAGATTGACCTCTTCGGGCGAGAGTTCGGCATCGTGATGGCTACCATCAAACTTTTCGAAGATAGGGCTGGCGACGTCGCCGACACTGCGCGGCGGGGTATTGCCCACCCCGTTCCGATGATGCGAGACGAGCCGTTTTTCATCCAGGTTGATATAGCTGTTAAAAAAGACGGTGCCATAGTCGCTGCTGAGGTCCAGATCACCAGCCAGTTTGTCCGGGTTATGGCAGCTGGCACAGTGCCGGTCCCAGATGGGCTGAATATCGCGAGCGTAGTCGATAATCTCCGGAATCCCTTCAATCGGGGTGATCGGGGTGGCCGGTCGGGTTAAGGCCTGCAGGGATTGATTGAGGTTATCCGGTGTTTTATTTCGCTCCTCATGGCACCCGACACAGCTGAGCACTTCGCCGGGAGCGACAGACAGGAAGCTGTGCATCCGCTTGACAGTGACGTCATTTTCGTCTAGCGCCACAAACACCATTGGACGATTAGCAGGGACCTCAAAATGGGCAGATCCGTCCGCTTCGACCGGCACGGTTCCTAGAATCCGCTCAATCGTATAACTACCGCGCGGAGTCACCGGGATATGATCCCAGATATTGCCGCCGTAGTTGATCGGCTTGGGCAGCGTTTCGAGAACCAGCAGCTTACGGATATCACCCTTTTTAACGCCCTTCATATTGCGACCCACATGCGCGCTGTTCAGAATCAGCGTGCCGGTATTTTTAGCCAAATTGATCCGATCCGGCATCCGTGTTTCTCGTTGATAGGCCTTCACTGGGCGTGGTTCATATAAAACCAGCTCAGAATCAAACTCATCCGGCAGCGAAAATAGAACCGTTTCGTTTCCTTCCCGATCGAGCGCGATCAGATTGCGCCCGTTGGCCGCAAGAAACAGATCGCTTGTCAGCGGAAACGGATCGCAATAGCCCATGTTTTTCTCGATCGTTTTCCCTTTTTTATTCACTGCCTTAATGGTTCGGCTGACATCACGAAGCGACTGCAGGTCGTCCGGCCCGTTCATGGGATCCAACAGGGCGATCGCTCCCGTATGATCCGTCTGACCATGTTTAGGTGAACGAACAAGCAGGATCTCATGGGTGCCAGGAACCGGCTTGGCGTCGATGAAGACATTATTAGGGTGCATGTTACCGAAAAGTATCTGAGTTTGGGTTCCGTCCGGATTGACCGTCCATAAATGGTGAAACTTCATCTGGGAGCGATCAACATATTCCCAGCGTGTAAACATCAGGCGTCCGTCCGGCAGCATCCACGGCGTATTATCCTGCTCGACGTTGGCCGAAAGCTCGCGCATGTTGGTTCCATCCGCATCACAACGGAACAGCGTGGCCACCTGGGAGCCGAAGCAGTTGACCCAGCGGCGGGAGCGGCTGGAGATGAAGGCAATGCCGCCGTCGGGCAGATAGGTCGGCTCAATATCGGAATAGATCCCGTCGGTCAGCTGTTTCAAGTCGCTGCCGTCCAGCTTCATTTCGTAGAGATGAAACGCATCCTCCCCTCCTTTGCGCCAGGAAAAGATCATCTTCTCGCCGTCATAATGAATCTTCGGATCGCGCAGCGTTCCGGTTTCCGTTTCAATCAATTTGGTCAGCTTACCGGTTTCCAAATCAACCACGCAGAGCGCACCTCCGTGCAGATAATATTTTTTTTCGGCATCGGTGGCGTAGTAGCCAAAGTTGGCGTACCAGTGATGATTCGTGCTGTGTTTGCGGGCGGCGAAGACGACCTTCTTTCCGCCGCTTGCACAGACTGCTTTAACCACATCGGTACGAGACGGAACCTCCGCCTGAACACTAAAGATCGGCGCGGCAATCAGCAAACTGAACTGAAGCGTTCGACACCATATTAATCGGTTCATATTCATTATGTTAGCCTTCGCTTTAAATCTTTTCCGCATAGACGTAGTAGGCGCCGCGGCGTTTCTGATTGGGGGTGATAAACCAGGCTTCAAGCTCAAGAGGACCCGTCGTTAGATCGGCTTCGAAGACGGCCCCTTGATCCTCTTTAGATACGGCGCGCGTCAGGGTTTTGTCAGCCAGCTTTAGTTCGACGGAATCGATGGCGATGGCAACGCCGGGTACATCGATGCGGAAGGTCTTGTGTCCGATATATTCAATATTTGGATCGTTCGCCGGCTCGAGTCCGGCCGTCATAGGCACCGGTGCTTCGCGCGGCCAGCGTCTGACTTCGAACCGGTAGCGTCCGGCCTCTTCCACATTGAATGCCCATTTCGGGTTCGGCATCGCTTCCGCTTTGCGGACGGCCTGTTGAGTGTTTTTATTTTTTGCGGTTGCATCCACCGGGCTCAGGCGCAGGGTCGCATTTCCGGACAGCGAAGGGATCTGCTGAGGCCGGTCAAGACCCAATGACTTCCAATGGGTGTCGTAGCGTGCTTGCAGGCTTTCTACCACCTCCGGAAACTGGCTGGCCACATCGGTTTTCTGTCCCCGGTCGGTGCGGATGGCAAAGAGTTCCGGCTTGCCGGATTTTTTATTATTAACCAGCCGCCAGTCTGCGGTCATCACCACAAGTCTAGCGTCCTTTTTCGTGGGCGAACCATTTTGTGAATGATGAATCAGCAAGCGGTCATCCCAGTCAGAACCGCCGGAAAGAAGCGGTTTGAGGCTGCGCCCGTCCATCGGTAAAACCTCACGGTTCGGGGTTTTGAGACTGCAGATGTCGATAAATGTTGGAAGCAAATCAATGTGAGCCGCCAGGGCATCCGTTTCCCCCGGTTCGCCCATGATTCCCTTCGGGGCCCGAATAAAGCATGGGACGCGATGCCCGCCTTCGTACAAATCCCCTTTAAATCCGCGCATTCCTGCACTGTATGCATTTTTATTTTTTTGCGGCAGGTCGGATCCATTGTCCGTGAGAAAAACTAGAATGGTATTCTCCGAAAGATTTTGCTGATCCAGATAATCCATGAGCCGCCCAAGATTCCAGTCGGCGCGGTGGATCGACGCATAAAACGCCGAGCGATCACGACTTTCTGTTCCCAAGTAGGGTTCAAGCCAGGATTCGGGCACATTCCAATCCCAATGAGGCACGTTGGTTGCGATGTAGGCGAAGAAGGGCTTCTTCTCCTTTTGGCACTTCGTCATGAACGTCATCGCTTCCGAAAAATAGACATCGGTGCAGAACCCGGGACGACTGACAATTTCTCCATTGTGGTAATAGCGGTCATCCATCCGATCATTGTCCCACACGTCATTCGCGGTCGCCAGCCCGTTATTACCCAGGCCAATCCACTCATCAAAACCACGATCCATCGGCCGTAACGGATAGTTGGCTCCGATATGCCATTTCCCAAAAATACCCGTACCATAGCCGGAAGCTTTAAAGTACTCCGGCATGATCACTTCATTTTGGCGCATATAGTTGCGATAGCCATTGGTCGTGGTCACACCGGTCCGGTCCGACATGCGCCCGGTCATGAGAGCCGCCCTAGACGGCGAGCAGAACGAATTCACATGAAAGTCGGTGAACCGAACACTGGAGGCGGCCAGCCGGTCCATATTCGGGGTTTTGATCACGGGATTCCCGTTGAACGCAATATCGCCGTAGCCCTGATCGTCCGTCATGACGACAATCACATTCAGCGGAGCGGCCTGCGTGGAAAGCACCGCTCCCAGCACCCCGACCATCAGACGAGTTATTAAATTATTGCTCATGGGTCGTTTCCTTATTTATTCAAATAGTCGCGAATCGAATCTAACTGGAACCACTTTTCACCCAGCTCTTCGACATCCGTCGGTTGATCTTCACCCGGTGTGCTGCGACCTGCTGTAATGATTGACCCCAACTCTTTTTTCATGGATTCAACGACCTCAGGATATTGAGCGAGAAGGTTGACCGTTTCTGAAGGATCGTTATCCATATCAAAGAGCATCATATCTGCGATATTCGCAATGGGGTTGCTGCTCTTCTTCTGCTTGCCCGCATCGAACCCTTTATTATTAATTACGAGCTTCCACTTGCCCTTGCGGGCGGCAAAATAGCCCCGGTTGTCATTATGAATAATCAGGCGTTCGGTTGCGCCCGGGATCGGCTGGCCTTTAAGTGCTGGGAGGAAACTGACGCTGTCCTCGCCTTCGTTATCGGGCAGGGTCTTGTTAAATAGTTCCGTCAGCGTTGCCAACATATCCGTCGTGGAAATCAGCTGGTCGCTCACTGAAGAAGTCTCCACCTCTCCCGGCCAGCGCACGATAAACGGCATCCGGTGTCCGCCTTCAAAAATCGAGCTTTTCGCGCCGCGATATATCCCGCTGGAGTAATGCCCAAGCTTCTGCATCTGGCCGATTCCTGCACTGCCGCTGGTGCCGTTGTCGCTGGTGAAAAGCACCAGCGTATTGTCGGCCAGATTCAAGGCGTCGAGCGTTTTGAGGACTTCCCCCACCGCCCAGTCGGTCTCCATCACAAAATCGCCATGCGGACACAATCCGCTTTTCCCCTGAAATTGCTCGCTCGGGGTAATCGGGTCATGCGGCGACGGCAGCGCCATATAGACGAAAAACGGCTCCGTTGCGTGCTCCTTAATCCAGTCGCAGGTCTTTTCCGCGACGATCGAAATCCGGTCCTTCTGCTGAATGCCCTCGACGATGAATTTCGCCTTGGGATCATACCCCAACGCCTCCATCTCCTCAGCCGTTTTATAGGTTAAGTCCCCGATCACATGCCGATTCTCGAGAAAGTAAAAAGTCGATCCCTGTACGCGATAAAAATAGTCAAACCCAAGCTCCAACGGACCATTAGAGATCGGCTGGGTATGATCCACATAGTCCGGCGAAATGCGCTTCATCTTTTTCGGCGATGTATGGACCCAGTCCAATCCCAAATGCCACTTGCCGATGCTTGCGGTCTGGTACCCTTCTTTTTTGAGGAACGAAGCGATGGTTTCCCGGCCCACTTCAATCAACGGCGGGCAATATCCGCTCAATACCCCGTCTTTCTTGTTGGTCCGCCAGCAATACCGCCCGGTCAAAATTCCGTAGCGCGTCGGTGTGCAGACACTGGAGCTGGTATGTGCATCCGTGAACTTCATCCCCTCGGCCGCCAACCGGTCGATATACGGGGTCTGAATTTTTCCTTCCGGGTTGTAACAGGAAACATCGCCCGGACCCATATCGTCAGCCAGGATATAGACAATATTCGGCTTTTTATCGGCATACCCGAAAGAAAGGCAGCAACTGAATAAAAGAGTAAAAAGTACGTTTCGGTTCATCATTAGATTTTCTCCGCATAGATAAAATAGGCGCCGTTGCGTTTGCCATTTGGCTGGAGGAGCCAGCCCTCCAGATCAACCGGCCCGATCGGCAGTTCGACGTCGAAGAAGATGCCTTGATCTCCTTTGGAGACCGGCTTCTTCATCGTTTTTCCGGCGACGGTCAGCTCAACCGCAGTCATCTCGATCGCCTTGCCGGGCACGTTGAGGTTGTAGTTGGCATGCCCGATGTATTCGAGGTTCGGGTCCGATTGCGGGGGGAGTCCAGCGCTCATCGGAACCGCCGCTTCGCGCGGCCAGCGCCGGACTTCAAAGCGATAGGTCCCGGCCTCTTCCACAACGAGCGACCAGTTCGGTTTTTTCATCGGCAGCGCTTTTCGAACCTCATGCTGCGTATTCATATTCTTATTTTCTGTCATCCCCGGGTCCAGACGAAGCACCGCCTTGCCGGAAAGATGCGGCCGCGGATTCGGTTCCTTGATATTCAACGTGTCAAAATGAGCGAAGTAACGTTGTTTCAGGCTTTCCAGAACCTCCGGGTACTGATCGGCCACATCGTTTTTCTGACCGCGATCATTCCGCATGTCGTAGAGCTCTGCTTTGCGATTCTTAGGGGTGACCAACCGCCAATCCGACGTCATCGCCACAAAATTACTTCCCGGCTTCTTCGAACTGATCCCCTTGGTGTGGAGCACGATCAATCGGTCATCCCACGCAGAATCGCCCTTTAGCAACGGCTTCAGACTGCGGCCGTCCAGCGGCGGCAGGTCGCGATTTGGCCCCTTCAACCCGCACAGGTCAATAAAGGTTGGCAGCAGATCAAGATGGGCCGTCAGTACATCAATATCGCGCGGCTCGCCCATGATCTCCGCCGGTGCGCGGAAGAAACAAGGAACGCGATGCCCGCCTTCATACTCGGCGCCTTTATACCCGCGCATACCGCCGTTTTTATAGCCCTGCTTGGATTTTTGAGGCACATCCGATCCGTTGTCCGTCAGGAATACCAGAATCGTATTGTCCGCCAGCTTCTCTGTCTCCAGAAAATCCATCAACCGACCGAGGTTTAAATCTGCGCGACCGACCGAAGCATAAAAGGCTGCGCGCTCACGGCTCACCCCCGCATCCAGATAGGGTTGCATCCATTCCAGCGGCACATTCCATTCCCAGTGCGGGACACTCGTGGCCAGATAGGTAAAGAACGGTTTCCGTTCCTGCTTACACGTTTTCATAAAGGCCATCGCCTCGTCGAAATAGACATCGGTCCCGAAGCCCTTCCGCTTCACAATCTTTCCATTGTGATAGTAGCCGTCGTCCATGCGGTCGTTATTCCAGACATCCGAGGCCGTCGCCTGCCCGCTGTTTCCCAGACAAAGGGTTTCCTCGAAGCCGCGATCCATCGAACGCAGCGGATAATTTGATCCGATATGCCACTTGCCGAAGTGGCCGGTACGATAGCCCGCCGCCCGGAAATATTCGGGCATCAGCACTTCGCTGAGCCGCATGTAGTTGAGCGTGTTCTGGGTGGAGAGCACCCCGGTTCGATCCGACATGCGCCCGGTCATCAACGCCGCCCGGGTCGGCGAGCAGAACGGGTTCACGTGAAAGTCGGTAAACCGCACGCTCGACTCGGCCAGCCGATCCATGTGCGGCGTTTTGATGACGTCATTGCCGTGATAACTGATGTCGCCGTAGCCTTGATCGTCCGTCATAACGACCACGACATTCAGACGGTCTACCGTTGCGGCCTGAAGAGAAAGGGCTCCGGCCAACAGGACGAGGATGAGGTTCATTTGCTTCATGGGATTATTGATCCTCCATTAAAAAGAGGCCGTGCCCCATTTTGATTTCCGTCTTTGAAAGCGGGGTTTTCCAGACAATTTTCTTGGCCCGGTTCACTTCATAGACCGGAACGGTTCCGCCCGGATTCATGATGACGATATTGCCGTTTTTTCGGACGCGGAAACTCGCAAACCAGCGCGGCCCGATTTCGGCGGCCTCTTCGCGAGTGAACTGCCAGATGATCTCTTTTGCGGGCGTCACTTCAACCAGCCCGTCTTTGCCGCTGACCAGCGTATTGCCATTCGCCAGCCGCTCTACGCAGAATGGATTAAACGGCGGCTGAAATTCCCAGACCATTTGGCCATCCAGCGTATATTCCGTCACCACCCCTTCCCGCTCTTCGGCCACCAACAGGTTGCCGGTGGAAAGTTCACGAACAATCGTGGACGCGTGTTTCTTGTCTTTGCCGCGCAACGGGATAGTCCGCACAATTTTTCCGGCCGGGTTGACGATCAGCAGCGCCGCTTTACAGGAGGCCCCGATCAGCGTATTTCCGTTTTTCATGCGATCGCAGGAGATGATGTACCGCGCGTCATCGATTTTGTATTCCCAGACCGTTTTTCCGTCGGGCGAGATTTCGCGAACGCCGCATTCGACATCGGTCGCTTTTTTACCCGGCGTATTAAAGGCGAACAGGATATTGCCGTTATCGAGCTGATGCAGGTCGCGCACCAGCACACCCGGAATGCGTCCAGCAATGGCCCGACCGCCCTTTACCTTCAGAATACCCGTTTCGGTTCCGATGAGCATATCCGGCGCGGCACCCGCCGCGACGGCACCGCACATCAGCGCCAGCAGATAAATATAAATCCGTTTAATCATGCTCATCTCCCAAAAACCTCAAAACCTATCGCTTTTCTATTTCTTTGTCTTATTAGCGGCCTTCTCCGCCGCCAGTTTTTTCTTATATTCACCCCTCGCCCTGCTTCTCGCGGCAATCTCTTCGTACCCCGGAAGCTCTTTGGCAAACCTCCGGCGGGCGGAGCCCTCTGGCCAGCCCTGATCGCCTCGAACAATGCCGTCGTTATATTTGAACCCTTCGGAGGTGACGTTTTCGATGCGCAGTTGATAGGTGTCGTTGAGAATCCCTTCGTGCACAACGCCGATCGAGGCCCCTTCGAAATATTGACCGTCCGCATCTTCCGGCACTTTCAGATCTTTGATGTATTCCTTCGGTGTTCGGCAGGCCCCTTTTTTGGCAATCTGCGCCGTTTTCCCAAAGATGGCGTGAACATTAATTACATAGCTATCATCGCCGAAACGCCCCGGTTTGGAATCCGGATTTTTAGCCATATCTTTTTTTGATGGTGGCCCGCCGCCACCGGCGGAAACCGCCCAGCCACTGCTTATGGCCGTCACGCCATCAATCCACACGTTTCCGTTTTGAACGGCGTGGGGGTAAAGAGCGACGGCCGTTTCTCCGTTCTCGTTAACGATATTTTTTCCGGTAATATCAAATACACCGGCATAGTCGCCGCCCGAACCCGTTTCGAAGCGCAAGGTAATGCCGCCGCGGGAATACAGGTTTTCGAACAGCAGATTTTCTGCGCCATGAAACTGAACCAACCCATACCCGTGGTGTGAGTTAAACAAACTACAATCTCGCACCGTGCCGTTGGTTGGGCGGAAGACCTCCCAGGTGTTGGCCCCATTAACTTTGGAGGGACAAAAATTCATGGCACTGTATCCGGTCTGGCTATCGCGAATATCCGCATCCGCGATCAGAAAGTTACGAACGCGTTCGCAACGAATAAAACGAGCGCCACAGAGCGATCCGCCTTGAGAAAAATCAATGGTGTATCTGCCGTTCAACCCGCGTATGCTGACGTTCTCGACGAACCGTTCCGGCCCCTCGTCGGAGACAAAGGTCAAGACACACACCTTTCCTGCCTTTATGAGGCTCGGCCGAATGACCGTTCCCTGTTCCAGCAAAATGTGGACGTTCGATTTCATGGCCACTCCGAAAAACTGATACGTTCCTTTCGGAATGATCAAACGACCGCCGCCTTTTTCGGACATTTCATCGATCGCTTTCTGGAGTTTATCGCTCTGGTCGACTTCGGCGTTATCATCCACTAGGTGATAATCCGTTTTAAGGTTTTTTTCAGGACCGTCCGTCTTCATCACCTCCGTGTAGGCTGCGTCGCTGTTCGCGATACATGCAAAGAATACCAGTATCAATAATATATGCTTCATATCCCTATTTCTCCTTTCCGGCCTTGTTCTTTTTCTGGCGTGAAGCTGGCTTTACCTTTATGCAGTGCTCTTGGGTGACAGCTCCCTGATAGCCGGCCTGCAGGCGTTTTTCTTCAAGCTTGCTCTTCATCATCGCAAGCGACGCCGCATATTCCGGATTGTTCGTCAGATTGGTAAATTCGCCGGGGTCGGCGTTGAGGTCATACAGCTCACTTCCGGACTTTCCAAAGCCCCATTGCGTGTAGCGCCAGTCGGCGGTGCGAAGGGTTTCGCCGCCTTTTTCGGCGACGGTAAAGGCTTCCTGTTTTTTCCAATCATTGGAAGAAATATTTCCAAGGATTGGAAGCAGGCTGGTTCCCTGAAGACCGTCGGGCGCTTGCAGTCCGGCGAGCTCGGCAAGGGTCGGATAGAGGTCGATCAGCTCCGTGATCTTCACGGTTTTACCGCCGTGCTGAGAGTTCATCCACGGAACGCTGATGATGAAGGGAACGCGGGTGGTCTCTTCAAAAAGATGGCGTTTCTGAAACTTGTTGTGCTCTCCAATGTGATAGCCATGGTCGCTGGTGAAGACGATGATGGTGTTATCGGTCAGCCCCTTCGCATCGAGCGTATCGAGCAGTTTCCCGACCTGAGCATCCATGTAGGAAATGCTGGCGTAGTAGGCTTCGAGAAGCCCCTGATGGATTTCCAGCGTCGTGACGCCATAGGCCTTTTTGGTCTGATCGTTCTGGATGATTTTCGGCAGGTCGTCCAGGTCGTCTTCCGGAGCGAACGGCGGCGTTAATGCGCTGCGCTCATACAGGTCGTAATATTTTTGCGGCGCAATCAACGGCACGTGCGGGCGCACAAATCCGACCCCTAAAAAGAACGGTTTGTCCGCGCCGAACGAATTCAACAGCTCTATGGCCCGATCGGCGGCCATGCCGTCGACATAGCTGGAATCGCCTTCGGTTCCGTAGGTGGCGACAAAGCCCTGGTTGCCTTTGCTGCCGGGCGACCAGTCAATCTTGGGCCCGGGGTTATCCTTACATTTAATATTGATCGCGTTGTCCCAGGAGGCCGCGTCATCATAGACAGAGGTGCCGGCATAAATCTCTTTTGGAATCCCCATGTGAAACATTTTGCTGACGCGATCCACCTGATAGCCATTGTTGCGGAACAGCTGCGGAAGCGTCACCACATCCGGCATCTTTTCGCGCAAATGGGCCTGATTGGTCAGCGCGTTGTTTTTATAGGGATATAGTCCCGTCATGATCGAATTGCGCGACGGCCCGCACAGCGGAAACTGGCAGTGCATATTGTTGAACTGCACCCCGCGCTCCGCCAACCGATCCAGATTCGGTGTTTTACAGTCCGGATGTCCGTAGCCGCTCAAGGCGGTATTCAGGTCGTCCGACATGATGAACAGTACATTCGGGGTTTTAGCGGCATAGCTGAGAGAAAGACCGCAGCTAAGCAGAAGGGTCATCATTAAGTTTCGATTCATCATCAGATTGATTCCTTTTTGTTAACGGTCTTCTTTTTTTTATCCCTCATCTTCGTCTTTTTGCGCGACGTGGTTCCCGCTTTTGCCGCCGCCTCTTTTTTGTACTTCTTGTACCCTTTGAACGGGATGATGCTGTAGGAGGTGTCCGTCTGCTTGATTTTCATATATTCGGCCATTGCAGTCTGAAGCCGCTGACTCGCCTCCGGAAAGTCGGCCGGACTCACCTTTTTCTCGCTGTAGCGGGCCTCGTTGCTGGTGACGGGAATATCATAGAAGCGACCATCTTCGTGCAGACGGAAACGCTTATCGCGGACCATATACAATCCGCCCTCCCAGCCGAGATAGATGAAATCGCGATCCTTTCCGGCGGTGTTTAGAAAGTTGTGAGAAAGGTCCATGCCGCTGACATCGTAATCCATCGGCAAACCGGTCAGCCCGGCCAGCGAAGGAAACAGATCCGCGTGCGTAAAAAATGCGTCACAAACGCCGACTGGAATTTTTCCGGGCCAGCGGGCAATGTACGGAACGCGATATCCGGACTCGATCAGGCTCAGCTTTCCGCCCTTCACCTTTTGATCCCCCAACCGGCAGGTAATCGCGTTCGGCGTTCCGTTGTCGGCCGTGAAGATCAACAGCGTATTTTCCGTCAGTCCCAGCTCATCTAGTTTGTCCATGATGCGCCCCACCAGCAGATCGGTATAGGCCACCATCAGGCCGAAGGTTTTATCCACCGAGGCGGCACTCTCCGGCAGAAAATGTTTGATGCCTTCCAGCTTCGGCGGTTGATGAAACTCTTTGTGAACCAGTGCCATCGGGTAGTAGGCGAGGAACGGGCGTTCTTTGTTCTCTTCGATAAAGTTGCAGATAAACTCGCAGTAGAGATCCGGCCCGTATTTCCCGTCATAGGTTGTAATCTTTTGATCCTGCCAGACTACCGGATCGTAATAGCGTTCATGCGTTACAAAATCATAGTTCTTCAGCCACATGAAATAGTCGTCAAAGCCATGGGACGTCGGATGATCCGGATAGAAATCAAAATCGCCCAGGTGCCACTTGCCGGCAATGCCCGTGCGGTATCCGTTTTTCTGAAACAGATCGGCGAAGGTCGGAATATGCCCGGGAAGACAGTTGGGCGTGCCCGATCCCAGCCGCTCCAGTATACCGCTGCGGTTGGTATAGAGCCCGGAAAGGATCATGGCCCGGCTCGGACTGCACGACGGCGTTCCGTAGGCATTGTTAAAACGTGCGCCCTGACTCGCCAGCCGGTCAATATTCGGGGTGGAATAACCGGTGTTGCCATAGCACCCCACCCCTTCCGCGCCGAGATCGTCCACCATGATGATGACTACATTGGGTTTTGCCGCAACAGCACAACTCATCGTAAGCATGATGCACGCAAAGGTATGTAGTCCCGCCTTTAGGCGGTTTGCCCGCAGAGCTGTTCCAACGAAACCGCCTAAAGGCGGGACTACAAACTTTTTCAACGCCCCTTTTTTCATGACCTCTTCTCCCTGTCTTACTTTTGTGGACTCAGATGAGCGGGTGGCGATGATTTCAGAACGCTGTCGGTGTCGACGGCCGTTCTACCGGCATCCAGGTGATCGAGCACGATGACCCCTACCGGACACTTCAGGACTTCCGGATCGTGGAACGTCCAGATCACTTCACCCTGCGGATTAAATTCAAATAGCTGAGGCCCTTCTGCAGCGGCCTCCGGATGATGTCCCCACCAGTTCGACTGGAGAAGGTTTCCGTTTTCAAGCCGCTGAAAGCCACCAAAAAAGTGCGCACCTTCGGGACCCTTGTAGCACTTCAGCAATTTCCCCGCGTGGTCGAGAACCAGCGTTGCTCCGGCGTATCCGCAAGCCACCCAATAATGGCTATCTCCGTCTTTCAGCGCCATAAACGCGCCAAGCTTCTTGGCGTTGGCAGGCTTATCAATGGGCAGCGAAAAGCGGTTGAGCACCTTGCCGGCCAAATCCAATTCGATCAGCTCGTCATTCGGCGTAATCAACAGGTTTCCCTGCTGGGTGATACGCCCGAAACGGAGTTGCTTCGCGACTTTATCGATCTCCACCTTTTTAACGATATGGTCGTCCTTATCCAAGACCGCCACATGGAGCGCTCCCGTTTTTTTGACGGAGCCAATCGCAATCGCAGTACCGTCGGGCAAACGTCGAATCGACTTGATCCCGGGAACACCGTTCACCTCGATGGTCTTGATCAGCGTTCCTGTGCGCAGATCAATAAGATGATAGCCCGTTTCGGTGGTAACCGTCGCCTGATGATTACCAACGATCTGCACGTCCCATGCTTTCCCCTCCAACGGCACAGCCCAATTGTTCGAGGGATCATTTTCGTCAATATGCACCAACTGGTGCCCTGCGTCATCGGTGATTAACAACCGGTGTTTAATTTCGGCATCAACCGACGCGACAAAGAACAACAACAGCAAAATAAAGGAGCGGCTCATTGCTTTTTCTTCTTGGAGCTTTTCTTTCCAAAGCCGCCTTTTTTCCGGGACGAATTACGGGCAACGGAAGCCCGTCGATTCAGATTCGGGGCCTGAACGTCTCCGTTCCCGTAACAACCCATCGAATGTATCGATTGATCGCCCGTCATCAGGAAAACAATATTGGGTCTATCTGCCGCCAACGCGCTGCCAATTAATCCTGTCGCCAGAATTGCTGTTATAAAAAGTTTCATAATGATTGCCCCTAATTCACCGATAGCTTCTCCCAGCATTCCGCGAAATACTAAATCACCTTTTGGGCCAGACTTTGATCCGCTGGCGACCTTCTTTCAGCTCTGAGAACGGGCCGGGAGTCATGTTGCCCTTGCGGTCGGCCCCGAGAAAATCTTTATCAAAGCGATAAGGAGATCCATCGGGCTTAACGAAGGGCAAGCCCGTAACCTTTGCCGTGCCGAGGAGATCGGTGGTGACCATGGGACGTTTTTCTTTTCCCCAGTCGCCGCGGCTAACCGTCAAATCGAGATACACCCCGTCGGTTTTTTTGACAATCGATGCGGATTCGATCACGGCGTTCCCTGCGCGAGTGACCGGCAGGGTCGCGTCGTCATAGACAGACAGTGCACCCGGCAGCATCAGCATGTTGTGATAGATGCGGTCATCGCCACCCTTCGTGTTGACGAGATCAGTGATCTCTGTCGAATGCGCCGGGTGATACGGCGTGAGCCGGTTGAGTTCCGGCCTGAACTTAATTTTTCCGGCGATCAGATTGTGAATATACGCGCCGCCCTCCGACCGGTCCCAGATCGTCGGGCTCGTTAGAAAGATGTTGTTATCAATCACGAACGGCCCGTGATTCACCTCCATAAACAGATCGTCCATATCGTTGTTGTACAGCAGGTTGCCAGTCACGCGGGTGCCCTGATTCATCCAATCCAGCCAGATTCCATGATTAGCACAGTGATAAATGTGGTTGTTGCTGATCACGGCATCCATCGCCCCGTGGAATTTTATCCCGGCCATCTCCGCTCCGCCAAAGGGCTTGCGAACATAGATGTCGTGAATGGTATTGCCATCGACTGTGCAGAATGCCGAGCCAAGCGATCCGACGATGCCGACCTGCCCGCAGTCGTGCACATGGTTATTACGAACCACATGACTGCCGATCTTCTCTTTAGACCATCCCTGCTTCAACCCGCGCTCAATCGTTCCCACATAGCCTTCTGCTGAACGCGCCTTGTTATCAAACTCATCGCCGTGCTTTCCGAGCGCAATGCCGGCGCAGGCGGAATAGCTCACTTCGTTGTCTTCAATGATCCAGCCCTTGCTCCAGTGTGTTCCGATGAGCCCGATCTGCTCCGCGGTCGGCGGCGACCACGGCGTAGCGGCGTTTTTCAGAATGAAACCGCGCACCGTGATATAATTGATGCCCGGATTTTCCGGATAAAAAACGGTGCGGCGGGCCGTAACCTCAATCAGCTCTTCATTCGGATTCACGCCCTTGAACTGCGCCCATACCGTAGTGTTTTTCTTATCCCCTTTCGTGAACCAGGCCGGATCGTTGCCAGCGGGCTTCATCACATCTTCGAGGGTGAATGTTTCCACAAGCCAGTGTCCGTTCAGATGAAGCGCACCGGTATGAATCTTCAGCTTCTTCCGGTTAGCGAACCAATCACCGCGGATCAAATCAGCAAACGGATTGAATTCCCCGAAAAAGCTATTTGGAATGATGACTTTCCATGTGTCGTTCTCCACCAGCTCCCATTTTTCGGTAAGCACCTCCGATCCGGTGATGACGACCTTTTCGCCTGTCGCAGCCTGATAGACGATCCGGCTAGCGTCGGACGTTCCGCCGCGAGGTGGATTCACCCGTTCGCGATAGATTCCTGCATGCACGGTGATCACATCGCCGGGCTGTACGACCTCTGCCGCCGCTGAAATGGTTTTGAATGGATGCGATCCGTCAACCGAAACGTGATACTCCCTCGCGCTGGCCGCGCATGCGGCCAGACATAAAACTGCAATTGTTGTTTTCATACCATTTCCTTTGATCATTACTTCAAATCGTCCTGCAGCGCATTAAACTGATGCCACGTTTGCCCGTCGCGCAGCGGATCATTCGCCTGCGGGGTGCCCGGCGTACTGCGGCCTTTGGAAATCAAATCCGCCAGCTCTTTTTTCAGCTGCTCCGTCACTTCGGGATATTGCGATGCCAGATTCCTCGTTTCCTCCCGGTCGACGTCCATATCGAACAACATCATTTCAGATGCGTCTTGAATGTCTCTCTGTTTCTTCAAGTCGTAACGGCCGCCGGACGTGCTATCGAGCACCAGCTTCCACTTGCCCTTACGCGCCGCAAAATAGCCATGCCGGTCGTGGTGGACAATCAACCGATTCTCCTCATCTGGAATCGGATCGCCTTTCAATGCGGGTAAAAAGCTGATGCTATCTTCTGCAACGTTGTCGGGCAGTTTCTTTCCAACAAGTTCAGCGCAGGTGGCCAGCAGGTCGGTAGTGCAGATTGTCTGTTCCGACACGCTGCCTGCTTTGATCTGTCGTGGCCAGCGAACCACGAACGGCAAGCGATGGCCGCCTTCATAAATGGAGCCTTTGGCCCCGCGATAGATCCAGCTGGGATCATGACCGGCCTTTTTCAGATTCTTCACGTCGGGGCCACCCGGAGAGCTGCCGTTATCCGCCGTGAAAAAGACCATTGTATTTTCGGCCAGCTTTAGCTCATCGAGAGTCTTCAGCACTTCGCCAACCACCCAGTCGGTCTCCATGCAATAGTCGGCATATGCACAAATCCCGCTCTTGCCCTGAAAGTCCGGATGCGGAATAACCGGACCATGCGGCGACGGAAGCGCCAGATAGATGAAAAACGGATTTTCCGCATGATTGCGAATCCACCCGCCGGTCTTATGCACCAGGGTCTTCAGTTTTTCGCGTTGCTTGAATCCTTTGGAAATCCAGCCCGGATCCGGTTCAAAATAACCGAGAGCGGTGAGCTCTTTCTTATCCATAACTAGCTCCAGATCTCCGAGCATCTGCCGGCCCTCGACGTAGAATTGATCGCGGGGGAAGGCGCCAAAATAATAGTCGAAACCAAGATCCAGCGGACCGTCTTTGATCGGTTTGGTGGCATCCACATATTTCGGCGTAATGCGTTTGATTCCTTCCGGCGCATTATTCGCCCATCCCTGACCCAAATGCCACTTTCCGATGCAGGCGGTGGCGTAGCCCTCTTTCTTCATGAAGGATGCCACGGTTTCACGATCCATGGAAATTAAGCTCGGGTCATGCAAGCCGACCACTCCTTCTTTCAAATGGGTGCGCCAGGAATAACGGCCGGTCAGAATTCCATAGCGCGTCGGCGTGCAGACGCTGGCGCTGGTATGCGCGTCCATGAACTTCATCCCTTCCGCCGCCATGCGGTCGATGTTCGGCGTCTGAATTAACCCCTCCGGATTATAACAGGACACATCGCCCGGCCCCATGTCGTCGACCAGAATATAGATGATGTTTGGTTTCGCCGCCTCAGCCGTGCCCAATGCAGCCAAAAGGGCCGCCAATACGAGCTGTTTCAATTTCATGAAGATGATCTCCTATTTATCTGCCGGCACGAACTTACGGTGCTGCGCAATGATTTCTGAATATTCAGGGTTATTAATCAGATTGGTCCACTCTTTCGGATCCTGGGTGTGGTCATAGAACTCTTCGCTGCCCTCGTAATACTGAATATACCTGTAATCGCGGGAGCGGACCGCATGGTTGCCACGCCCCATCGTCGTGATCGCCGGACGGTCGACCGTGCTCAGCGGATTTTCCAGAACCGGGCGCATGCTCGTTCCGTCCAGATCATCAATTGACGGCAGACCGCACAGATCGATAAGTGTGGGAAACAGATCAATCAAGCTGGCAGGTTCTTTGGTTTCCGCCCCGGCGGTTACGAAGCCCGGCACGCTCACAATAAAAGGAACGCGGGTCGATTCCTCCCACAGGGTTGCTTTCCGAAAGCTTTGTTTTTCACCGAGATGCCAACCATGGTCAGAAAACAAAACGATGATGGTGTTGTCGGTATATGGACTCGCGTCCAGTTGGTCGAGCAGCCGCCCGACTTGATAGTCGGTCCAGGCCACGCAGGCAAGATACGCCTGAGTCACGGTGTCCCATTGTTGATGTTTATCGACGATAATATTAAAATCGGAGCGTTCATAGGTCGGGGTTGGATCCAGCCAGTCGTAGAAATTCCAAGCAAAGGCCTTGGCCGGGATCGATAACCCATCCATGGGATGGGGTTCAACAACCGGCAACTGAACGTCCTCCAGCGGATACTGATCAAAGAAACGGCGCGGAACATATAACGGTGTGTGCGGACGATAGATTCCACAGGCAAAGAAGAAGGGTTTCCCCTCCGGGATATTTGCGTACTGGGAATTGATGAAATCCACGTTCAGATGATCGCCGAATTCTTCATCGGGCTGATCGCACGGCCCCCATTTAAACCGTTTCAACCCCAGCGCAATATCCTCCTTCGCTGAAGGTGCCCCCGAGATCTTACTTTTATAGTTCACATCCCAATTTTCTTGCGTAAAAGCAAATACGTGCCGGATCTTTCCGGAGCCTACCGTGTAATAATTATTATTCAGAAAATGACGGCTGATCGAAGGCCGCTCGCTGAAGAGCTTCTTATCTTTGATTTCATTGTCATAAATCCCGATGTTAAATGGATATTTTCCAGTATTGAATGAACTGCGCGACGGATTGCATATCGGAGCGGTGCAATGCGCATTCATGAACTTCATGCCGCGGCGTGCCAGCCGGTCAAGGTTCGGTGTGAGGGATTGCGCATGCCCGCCGTGCGTCGCAACCCAGTCGTTCAGGTCATCCACCACAATCATCAGCACATTGTATTTTGCTTCCAACTGCGGTGTCGCCCTAGCGGAACTGACTACCGCCAACGCCGCTGCAATAATGCATACGAAATGATGTTTATTCGCCGTCATCCATATCCTGTACTAAAGAGGCTTTCTCACTCCAGGGCAGAGTACGTTCGAACAAGGTCTCATAGGGTGTATAACCACTATAATCAACGCCCTGTTCCTTCCAGTGGTTCAGCTGCGAATCATACTTTTTCCGCATCATTTCCAACACGGCCTGCTGTTCCGGATCGTGGGCCAGATTCGTCATCTCCAACGGATCGCGGCCAATGTGGTAAAGCTCCTCCGTCGGCTCAAAGCCTTCGCCACCGTAGTACCAGTAAATGTATTTGTACGTGCGCGTCACAACCGACAGCGCCTGCGCCTTAGCCGCGCCCCATGCATTCATCAGCGACAGCGCACCGTGAATTTCTCCCGCTGGGTTATCGTACAGTTTCATCAGGTTGGCACCGTCCATATTACCAGGCGCTGGCAAGCCCGCAAGGTTCAGCAGGGTCGGCGCGAAGTCGACGTTGCCGGTCAGTGCAGAGGAACGCAGGCCCTTGCCGGAGTTCGAATGGCGCGGATCATAGATGATCATCGGAACGCGCGAAGCTTCTTCATAAGGCAATACCTTGGAGCCATATCCATGCGATCCGCACAAGAAACCGTTGTCAGAGGTATAAATAATTACCGTATTTTTATCCGCGCCCGACTCTTTCAACGCCGCTCGGATCATGCCGACTGCCACGTCGATGCCGTACACCTGCTGATGATACTTCGCCATGACCCCGTCATAATTGGTAGCATAATTCCACTCTTCGAAGCGCGGGTACTGACGGCCCATTTGGCTCTGCTTCGAGAAATGCAGTCCATTCTCCCGCCCGAAGTTGGCTGGCTTGGAGAACGTCTTGCCCTCATACACACCGTTAAACCGTGGATCCGGCTGTGTCGGGCGATGTGGCGCCTTGAAGCTGATCGAAAGGCAGAACGGCTCCCCGACCCCAACAGACTCGCGGACGAAATCGCTCCCAAATGCCCCGTACGCCAGCGTCGAATGCGGATACTCCTCTGCATATTTCTTCAGTGCCTCATTCGCCGACGTCTTATAGGAAGTCTGTCCATCGCCCCCCGCCCAAACGGAGAAATCATCTTCCGGCATGTAGCCCTTTCCTTTTTTATTCGTCGGATCATCCGTCACCAAAAAACCGAACTTCCCGGCGAACGCAGTGCGGTAGCCCGCCGCGTGCAACAGCGAGGGATACGTTTTGCTCCAGTTCTCTGCCGACAGCTTACCGTGATGGAAATTGCAGCCGGTCTTGTATTCAAACATGCCGGACATCACTGTGGCGCGACTGGCCATGCAGATCGCCGTCGTATCGTAATGATGATCAAATGTCACCCCGTCGCGGGCGAGCTGGTCAAGATTCGGCGTCTGCACATCCGGATTGCCGTAACAACCCAGTGTCCAGGAGGCCTGATCATCCGCCATCAAAAATATCAGGTTTGGCTTGTCCTGCGCCATGACGCCCGCCGCACAAAGTACTGCACCCAAAGACATCTTCCATCGTTTCATATGCATTCTCTCTTCATGATGTTACTTCATCAGGCGCGGCGCGCTGAACCCCTGTTCGCGAATCTTCTTCAGCAGTGCAGTAAGCGTCTTTACTTTTTCCGGATGTTCTGCGGAAACATTATGACGCTGGCCGGGGTCGGTTTTCAGATTGTAGAGCTCGCCCTGGATACTTTTCGGGCTGGCATAGCCATGCTTTTGCGCCCAGGCCGAAGGAGCGTCGCTCTTCCTTGGGGCGTCAATCACATTGACCAGCACCCAGTCGCCCTGGCGCATGGCGAACTGATCGTCGGCGGTGTTATGTACCGTCGCCGAACGGATCGCGGTCTCTTCGCCTTTGAACAGCGGCAGAACATTGTACGAATCCTCGGCCTGATCGGACGGAAGGTCAAATCCGGTCATCGCCGCAAAGGCGGCCATCAGGTCGACCTGGGAAACCAGCGCGTCCGACACCTTTCCCGCCGGGGTCACCCCCGGCCAGCGAACGATGAACGGCACGTGGTGTCCTCCTTCATAGATATCACGCTTCACTCCGCGGAACGGATTGGATGACCAGTGATCATGTGCTTTATCACGCGCAAAGGCATACCGTTCCGCCCCGTTGTCCGCCGTAAATACTACCAGCGTATTGTCCGCCAGCCCCGCCGCATCGAGTGCGGTTAGAATCCGCCCAATGCAATGATCCGTTTCATAAACAAAATCGCCGTACGGCCCCGCCTGTGATTTCCCGTCAAACTCGTCATTGGGCACAATCGGGTTATGCGGTGCGCCGAATGCCATATAGAGGAAGAACGGTTGTTCCGCGTTCTCCTGCTGCTGAATAAACTCCAGCGCTTTCTGTGTGACCGTCGGCAGCACATCATATGGATTCCAGCCTTCCACCATCGGCCCGGCCACGGAATGGTCCCCCGCCTTCAGTTTGGCCGCCCGCTGGAGCTCGCGATTGTCATACATCAGGTTCGGCGCCTTCGTCACCCGGTCGTTTTCAATCCATGTGTAGGGCGGGAAGTTGATGACGTCCTCGCCGAAATAGGTATCGAATCCGTGCGCTGTCGGCCCGTCGGGAATCGGTTTCGACCAATCGTATGCAACCGGCGTTTTCGCGTTTTTCCCCAACGCCTTTACGGTCGCAACGCCGTCATTGGCAATCGCATCCCAGCCCATGCCCAGATGCCACTTTCCAATCGCCGCCGTACGGTAGCCGGACGCCTGCAGCATTTCCGGCAGGGTCAGACGAGCCGCATCAAACTTGGATGAACCAAATTCACGTGCAATGTCATTAAACTTACGCCAGTGATAGCGGCCCGTCAGCAACCCGTAACGGCTGGGCGTACAAAGTCCCGACGACGAATGCCCGTCCGTGAAACGCATCCCTTCCGCTGCCAGCTTATCCAGATGCGGTGTTGGGATTTTCGAGTCCGGATTTTGGCACGACAAATCCCCGTATCCCAGATCGTCGGCGTAGAGGATGAGGATGTTAGGACGTTGCGTTGCGTAGCTCGTAAAGACCAAGCAGGTCAATACGGCGGCTGTGAACAGATGTCTCATGGCCTCTTCCTTTCCGCCTTCTTGCCTTTCTTTTTGCCGAAACTGTTGGAGATCTCAACCGCACGCGCATGCTCCTCCGGGCCGTAGTCCCAAAACTCGTCGATGACTTTGTTGCAAGCAAACTTCGGATCATCCTCGCCCAGTTCGGCGCGCCGTGTTTTCAAAGCGGCTTTCAACTTTTCGATAACCGAAGCGTATTCTGGATTATCGTAGACGTTGTTGTCTTCGGTCGGATCATTTCGCAGATCATAGAGTTCCCACGCAGGAGGGGTCTGCGCTTCTGATTCGTCTGGCAGGCACCCGTAGTATTGGATCAGCTTATATTCCTTGGTGCGGATCGCGATGCAGCCGGGCACCATCAGCTGCTTCATATGCATCCAATAGTGATAATACGCGGCCTGTTTCCAGCTGGCCGGCTCCTGACCCGTTTCCAAGATGCTGCGGAAACTTTTTCCATGCATGTACTCCGGGGTCTCAACGCCGGCAAAGTCCAGCATCGTCGGGGCATAGTCGATGTTTTCAACAATCGCATCGGAGCGGCCGACTTTTACGGACTTCGGATAACGGACAATGAACGGCATACGCATCGATTCCTCATAGGGCCAGCGCTTGTCCTGATAGTCATGTTCTCCCAGATAAAAGCCCTGGTCTCCCGTGTAAATGATGACGGTGTTTTCGTAGAGCCCTTCTGCTTTTAAATAATCAATCACGCGCTTGAGGTTGTCATCCACCCCTTTGACGCAGCGCAAGTAGGCTTTCAGATAATACTGATACGCATCGCCCATGATCTCTTCATCGCTTTTGGACTGATCGAGTGATTTCTGCCATGCGCCGCGGCCATCGGCATCCGTATAATTTTTTCGTTTATGCCGGCGTCCAATCGAGGCGCCGATGACTGATGCCAACTCACCCTTTTCGCCTAAAGTGCCGAGCGAACCATGATTCTTTCGGTCGCGCATATTCGCGGGCTCGGGAATGGTCACATCCGCCAGATAGCTTTCGTAACGCGGCGCATACTCAAACATGCCGTGGGGGGCTTTGAAGTGAAGCTTCAGAAAAAACGGTTTGTTCGGATCGCGCTTCTCCTTAAACCAGGTCAGCGCGGAATCCGCAATGCAATCCGAAGAGTGCCCTGACATCTTCACCTTTTTTTCGCCTTTCGCGATCGATTCGCCAAACTCCGGATCAAAATAAAGCCCCTGTCCTCCGCCGTGACCGATGAGCACCTTATAATAATCAAAGGCGTCCGGATTGGTGTGCAAATGCCATTTGCCGACCACCGCGGTTTCATACCCGGCCTTTTTCATCTCATGCGCTAGATACTGCCGCTCGGCGGGCAGTTTTCCGCCCAGATCGATACAGCCGTTCACGGCGCTGCTCTGGCCGGTCAAAATGGACGCGCGGCTCGGTGTGCAGATGGAGTTCTGGCAGAATGCGTTTTCCATCACCATTCCTTCTGCAGCGAGCGAGTCGACCGTCGGGCACGGATTCAATGCCGCCAAACGACCGCCATACGCGCCGACCGCCTGCGAGGTATGATCATCGGCCATCACAAAGAGAATATTGGGTTTTTCCTGTCCTGCATGTGCCCCGAACAGAGCGAAGAGCAGGATTGAAAAGGTACGTAGTCCCGCCTTTAGGCGGCTTCTACGCAAGGACCGATACACCAATCCGCCTAAAGGCGGGACTACAAACCTTATCCCCCGAACATTTGTCATTTTTTAACCTTATTTTTCTTAGTTTTCTTAGTTTTCGCCTGATGTTCCGGATTGTTCGCCGCACGCCACTTTTTGTAGCCCTTAAACGGAATGATCGTGTAGGACTCGTCAGTCTTCTGAATCTTCTTGAATTCATCCAGCTTCGCCTGAAGGCGCTGCGCCTCTTCCGGATGCTCGGTGATGGAAGAAAGTTTTTCGCTGTATCGGCTTCCATTGCTCGAAACGGGAATATCGTACAGTTTGCCATCCTCATGCAGACGGAAGCGCTTATCGCGGACAAAATAGAATCCGCCCTCCCAGGCGATATACACATAGTCACGATCTTCACCGGGTTTCCCGAAAAAGTTGTGCGAGAGATCCATCCCATTGACGTCTGCCGTCATGGACAGACCGGTCAACCCGGCCAGCGTTGGAAAGACATCCGCCAGGGTCATGAACTGATCGCGAGTGCCGACAGGGATTTTCCTGGGCCAACGGGCGATAAACGGAATGCGATAACCGGACTCGATCAGACTCAGCTTGCCGCCCCGGACGGTCAGGTCGCCGAGCTGACTGAGAATAGCATTGGGAGATCCATTGTCGGCGGTAAAAATAACGAGTGTATTGTCGGTCAGCCCCAGCGCATCCAGTTTATCGAGAATCCGGCCCACCAGCATATCCATATAGGAGACCATCAGGGCGTACTTTTTATTATCGTCACCTGCAGACTCCGGAAAGAAATGCTTCACACCCTCTTTCTCCGGTGGGTTATGAAAGTTTTTATGAACCAGCACCATCGGATAGTACGCGAGGAAGGGCCCCTCTTTATTCTGCTCGATAAAATTCAAAATATAATCGCAGAAGAGATTCGGCCCGTATTCGCCCTTACGGACTTGCAGCTCTCCATGGTCGATCACACCGGGATTAAAGTAGTTGCTGTAGTCGACGCCCTTATAATATTTGGCCCACATGAATGATTCTGCAAACCCATGCGACTGAGGATGCTCAGGGTAACGGTCAAAGTCCCCTATATGCCACTTGCCCGTAATTCCCGTTTTGTAGCCGTTCTCCTGAAAGAGATCGCCGAAGGTGGGAATATGTCCCGGAAGGCAGTTTGGCGTCCCGGCACCCAACCGCTCCAGAATTCCAGAGCGGTTGGAATACAAACCGCTCACAATCATCGCCCGGCTCGGCGAACATGAAGGCGTTCCATAGGCATTTTCGAAACGAGCTCCCTGACTGGCCAAACGGTCCAGATTGGGCGTTGAGAAACTGGTGCTGCCGTAACAGCCCAGCGTTTCCGCTCCCAGGTCATCGACCATAATGACCACGACATTGGGTTTTTCGGCAACAGCACAACTCATCGTCAGTATAATGCACGCAAAGGTATGTAGTCCCGCCTTCAGGCGGCTACAAAGGAACGGCTCTGCGGACAAACCGCCTAAAGGCGGGACTACAAACTTTTTCGACCACCCTGTTTTCATGATTTTTTCTTCCTGTTTTTCTTTTTCGACTTTGGTGCGTCTCCGTCGCTGCTGCCGGTACTTTTCTTGCTCTTGTTTTTGGGATTCAGGTGTTCTGACGGCGGCGGGTTTTGGTAGAGTTCCACCAGCTTTTCAGGGATCTCTAAACCGATGGCCTCTTCGAAGCTGATTTCCGGGCGGTATCCGAACAGCCCTTTAAAATCGGCATTCTTTAATCCCCAGTAGGAGGGATAAAACTGGCCGAACGTATCGAGCCAGTTCACAAAGGTCACAAACTCGCCCTGACTCAACGCCACCCCTTTATGAACATCGGCCAGCTTCTTGATCCGCGCGGCGTCTTCCGCGGTATTCAGCGGCATGATTTTCCCGCCGCTCAGGATCGGCACCAATACGCTGGTATGCGACCCGGAGTAATAGGATCCTCGGTATTCAACACCGTACGTCTTATACACCTCGCTGACGCTTAACCGCTCCCCGGCGCGGGCGTTCTCTTCGTCCATCGGACCGCCCATCAATGATTCGTAGGAAACCGTGTATAATGGGGTTGGTTCAGCCGTCAAACTCATCCCATTCTTCGGACTGTCTGCGCCATGGCACGAAACACAGTGCTGGTCGAGGATCGGTTGAATCTGCGTCATATAATCAATCACCTTCTGAGCAGATGCATCACCGGGCTGGGCCTGAGGTTTTGACGGGGCGCGCCGCAGGGCCAGAGGAGAAGTGAAGCCGGAACCTGCCTGCGGAACCGTATTTTGAGTTTCATGACAACCGAGGCAGCTTCTGGTTTCGCCGGGCATATAGTTCACATAGGTGCGCTCGGTCTGCACCATCATGTAGTTTTCATCCAATGCCTGGAAATGAATATTGCGCCCGGCCGGGACTTCAAAACAGGCGGATCCATCCTCTTCAACCGGCACAACTCCATACTGTACCTTCACCCCGAGACGCCCGTGTCCGATAATGGTATTCGAACCATTTCCGGCATCTCCATGCCAGAGCGTATGAGCGGCCCAAGGCCTCGGCACCTGCTCAAGAATGCGCAGATGTTTGACCGTGCCACGCGCTACACCTTCGAGTCCGACATACACATCGGTCACAATACAGACCGCTTTATTTTCTTTCGCAAGCTGGCTGTTGAGCGAAGAACTCAAAACCGGCGGTTTTTCGCGGGGAATCAGAGGATAAGGATGCCAGCAGGAAATATCCTTGGTCTGATAAAGCGGCGTACCTTCCCCCTTCTCATTGAGCAGGACCAAATCAAATGCGTTCGGGTGGCTCCACTCATAGCCCTTGGGTTTGTGCGATACAATAAACAGCTCTTCAGAAATCGGGTACGGATCTTTAAACAGTCGCCCGGGACGTCCCGTCCGCTCACTGATCATCCATTCCCCATCCACCAGAAAATCGAAACCATTATGCGTTCGGGCACCAATATCCTTTGTAATATACGTGAGAGGTTCCAGGGAGCGAATATCCTTGGAGCTGTCGATGACGACAATCGATCCAAGGGCGTTGTTAGGACAACAATGAGTGCAGGCCAATGCAACCATTTTGTGCGGCGCCCCCGGAATGGTACGTCCATAAATCAGTGTGTTGGGAACCGTCAGTGTATTTCCGTAGATTTCAACCGAACCGGTTCCATCAGGACGCACGGCCCAGAGGCACTTGGCCTTAACCTGCGATTTATCATTATATTCCCAGCGGTGGTATAAAATGCGCCCGTCCGGCATCAGGGTTGGGCAGGCTTCGCTGACCACGCTGTTGCTCAGCGGACGGATGCCGGAACCGTCTGCATTCATTCGATACAGCACCTTCGTGGTAAACCTATCCGGTTGATCACACAACACGCCACTTTTGATGCGGGTTGAAACAAAGGCGAACCCGCCATCGGGCAGATAGCACGGATGCAGATCATCCGTTGTTAAGTGAGATGTCACCCCGTTGTATTTCTCTGCATAGCCAGCCTCTTCTACCGCAGGGAACGTTATCTGCCGCAGGCCGGTTCCATCCACGTTTACTTCATAAATCCGGTACCCCGCCTCCTTGCTTTTCTTGTAGTCGAAAACAATCTTCTTCGCATCAAACGACACATCAAACCGGTTGAACACACCGCCGCTCAGCTCGGGCACCACTTCTCGAACATTCCCCGTTTCCAGATTAAGAACGCAAAGGTTTCCACCCGGCTTCCATTTACTGTTGAGATATTCCGTATAGTAGTGATTCGAATCAAACGTATGCCGCTTGATAAATACGACTTCACGAATCCCTTGACTCAGCAGCTGCTTCGCAGCTGCAGGATTAAACGCGTCCGTTAACGGCACAGCATCGGGATCCGGTATGAGCGCGGTTGTGGACTTCGCTCCATAAGCCGATCCCGCGATAAACAGAATGGCCGCAATCCAACCATTCGCAGGAGTAAACATCCTTTTAAGCTTCGTTTTCATGCAGCCCCTCAATGTTTTACTATTCCGACGCGACTCAGCCTGCCCCGCACCGCGGAGCATGACGAAAACGTGTCATTAAAGAGGTACTCCAACAGACCGCAGAAATTGCCCGCCTAAAAAAAGAAAACTTCAGCGAGACCGTGCCCCGAATCACCCATCGATCACAGCCGGCTGTTTTGGAAGAGCTCTCTGATTTCAGATTCACTCAAGGCGGCTCCCAGAATGACAAAATCATCGAAACGTCCGTTAAAGCTGCGGATACGTTTTGAACCCTCGCCTTGTGTGTTCCAATTACCGATTTGTGCATTCCCGATGGCAATCGGGACACATTGCTCCAGGACAACTTCAGCAATTAATTCACCATTGCGGTAATGCCGAACCCGGCTCTGTTCTCCATCATAAACTGCGGCCAGATGCATCCATCGCCCGAAATCGGCAGGTTGCATTTCAAATTTCACTTTAGAAGCCTTTCGCATAAGATTAGGCAATCCCTGAACCGCGAACTGAATCTGCCCATCGTTCAAAAGCTGCCAATGCACCCCGCCGAGCCGTTTGCGGCCTTCGCTAAGCAGCAGTGAATTGAAATAGTTATCAAAGCCATCCACCCGGACCCATGTCGCCAGCGTCACGGACTCATAGGTTTCCGAAACCCGGATACGAACCCGGTCCCCCGGCCCTTTAAAATCCAGGGCACCATTGCCTGCCCAGCGTCCTTCACTCCATTTTGCGCCGATAACACTTCCATCCAACTCAGGAACCTGATGCTCTGAAAGATTGAGCAACCGCCGAGGCTGAACGGGATTCCGCTCAAAATCATACAGCGCCACCAAACGGGGATCATCAATCAATCGGCCCTTCATTTTAGCCCAGTTTTCCAGTCCCGCATCCAAGCGGCTCTGTATCCGCTGATCAAATTCCTGTGGGCTCAAAAAAGCCTCGCTCTCGGATTTAACGACGGAAAATTCAGCCCCGCTCTCGACCAATCGGCTCTCGCCCTTGTTGATTTCCAACCCGAACCGTTCCGCAGTATTCGCTTCGGGCTCGTACACTTCGACTTTGCCATCGAAAACCTGAACATGGGTTCCCTCGCCGGATCCGACATCCATACCAAACGAAGTCCCCAGATCGACCAGCTTGACGTCTGCACTGGCGATCGTAAATCCATGAGCATGCGTCGGCACATCAGCGCGCAGCTTACCTCGGTGCAGAATCCCCGCATTTTCAGATACGATCTCCAGATCGACAGGACCTTCCAGAATCACGGATGCGCCGCTGTAAAACTCGATTTCGGCCAAACCCACGTTGAGCGTCAGACGCCCCGGCGGCAGCGAATCGCCGGCGTGAACATCCGTCGTCCCCCACTGCGCATCCAACGCACGGGTCAACACCGCGACGCCATGATCGCGGGCCTCTTCTAGCGGAGCAGCAGATGGGTTCAGCCACACGTAAGCAAATCCTGACAGCAAAGCCACAATCATCGCGGCCATGGCCAGCAGCTCACGCCGCATGCGACGAACCACCTTGATCTGTTTGCAATTCGCCGAAGCCGCCAAAGAAGGGGAATTCGCCATCGAAGCATTTGCGCGCAATCCGCTCTCCAGACTGCGGTATTCCAGCAGCAGACGCCGCAATTCCGGGCTCGCGCGCAATGCTTGCTCCAGCTCCGCAAATTCCTCGTCACTCAGATTCTCCGAGCAATAGCCGTTCACTAATTGAATATGCCGCTCGTTCATGCCAGTTCCCTCAAATGTTCTTCGGATACCGTTAAACGGACACAACGCTGGAGATTCTTCCGGACCCGGGCCAGTGCTTTGTAAACACCGGTCGGCGTGCGCCCGGCAAGCGTCGCGGCGGCTTTGATCGAAACCCCCTCCGAATAGACCGTATTGACCAATTCCTGCTGGACGGGTTCCAATTTCTTCACGCACCGGCGGAGCGCTTCTTCCCGCGCCGACTGACCGGAGCAGATCTTCTCGCTCTCGGTCGCCAACAGTTCAAAGACATCCTCGCTGAAAACCAGCCGGTCCGTTGCCCGTTTGCGTCGGTATTTCAACACCTCGTAGCGGGCAATAATAAATGCCCAGCTCAAAAAACTGGAGTCCGGCCGGTTGGCGTCAAACTGGTCGAATTTACGCCACATGACCAGACTCGATGCCTGCATCACCTCGTCTACGCCCTCCCAGTTCGGCAGCAGCGAAGCCACATAGGCACGCACGTTCCGTTCGTACTGCGTAAACAGCTGAACGAACGCCTCTTGGTCTGAATTTGAATGTTTCTGATCGGTCATACTATCAGGATACTCCATGAGCCGCCGAAAATTGCCCGCCGAAATATAAAAAAGTTGCCTCTTCAACCAGACGTTGATCAATTATCGCTCTTTTTTCAATTCAGCGAGCAGGCTGAGCCACAGCCCGACCTGCTCGTTTATTTCCCAAGGAAATGAGTGTTCACGCAGGAGTCCGAATGCCGTACGGCTGAACCGGCATGCACGTTTGCCTCTTCCGTTAAAATCACACCCTCAGGACCGCCATACTGCCAATGCCGACTCTTTACTTCGGCCAAGCAGACAAACTGCCCCGGCGCAGCCCTCATCATTTTTTCTTTTTGGATTTGTCTTTTTTGCCTTTGGTCTGAGAAATGAGCGGCTCCCCTTCCGGATGGTTGGCTTTGTATTCTTCCGGCGACATCCAGGCGATGGACTTCCACCAACCGGTGTCGTTCGATGCCTTCGGCCCGGGCGTTGTGCGTCCGTTGCATACAATGTCGGTTGTTTTCGCCTGAAGGGCTTCAGCAACTTCAGGATATTTGCTGATCAGATTGTTCTTTTCCCCGATATCCGCATCGAGATCATACAGTTCGCCCTTTTTCTGTCCGGGCAGCACCAGCTTCCATTTGCCATCGGTGATCGCACATTGCCCGCCCCGGTTGTTGTAGGCAATCAACGGGAGGTGCTCGAAGCTCGACTCCGCGTTAAACAGTATATCGGCGATACTCTGGCTGTCCTCAGCCGTGTTTTCCGGTAGCTTCGTCCCAATGATTTCCGCGACGGTGGCCATAAAGTCAGGCTGTTGAACCGGTTTATCCCAAACGCGGCCGGCCTGAATTTTTGCGGGCCAGCGAATGGCGAAGGGAACGCGATGTCCGCCTTCGTAGTGCGAGCGTTTTCCATCCCGCAAAACACCGCTGCTGTCGTGGCCAAACTCCGGAATACGTTCTTTCCAGGTGTGCTCCGGACCGTTGTCGCTGGAGAAAAGGACCAGCGTGTTTTCGGCCAGACCGGATTCATCCAGATAATCCAGAATCCGCCCAACATGGTGATCCGTCTCGATACAAAAGTCGCCATAGCCGGAACAACCGCTTTTCCCGATAAACGGTTCGGTTGGAGCCACCGGCTCGTGCGGCGAAGTGAGGGCATAATAAACAAAAAACGGTTTGCCGTTTTTCACGTCCGCTTCTTTGCCCTGCATCCACTCAATCGCTTTGTCCGTAAAACGGTTCAGGCATTCCGAGTCCTCCCAATCCGGCGCCGCTTCATTCTTAAAACGGGTCGTCTGAATGGTTTCCTTCGGCTGATCATCCAGATCTTCGTAAAAGGGTTGATTGATGCGCCAACGCGGCCCCAGGTCGCCGTTTAATTTATGATAGGTCAACAGCGTCGGCTCGGCAGCTCCCGGAGCCAATCCGCGGTTTTCAAACCAAGCGCAGATGGTTTTCGGCGAGGTGGGGATGCCGAACCAATAATCGAACCCGCGATCGACCGGCCCCTCAAGAATCGGCTTTGACCAGTCATAGTTCCGGAACGATCCAGGCAGGATCATCCCGAGGTGCCACTTTCCGATGCAGGCTGTGTTGTATCCCTCATCTTTCAGCATTTGAGGTAAGGTAAGGCGGTCTTCCGCAATCAGACTCTCTTCATTCGCGTTGCCAACCCCGGTTTTCAGTTTTGTACGCCATGAATAACGGCCCGTCAGCAACGCGTAGCGCGACGGCGTGCAGGCGGTTCCGCCGGAGTGTCCGTGGGTAAAGTTAATTCCTTCCTTCGCCAGACGGTCCATATTCGGCGTCTGGAATTTGGACTCCGGATTCAACAGACTCATGTCTCCGTAGCCTTGATCATCCGTGTAGATGATCACGATATTCGGTTTTGATACAGGAGCGGCTTTTGCGCAACAAATGCAGGCAGCAGCCCCAACAACAAACAAGGTACTTTTAATCTTCATATTTATCGCCCCGTAGGCAGCTGACGTTCGAGTTCGCCATCGACTGTTATCTTAAAAGCCAATGCAACCTGATTCGGCAGCTTGGCGGGATGCCAGATCGTCAATTCTTCATCCGACCGCTCGAATTTCACAGGACCATGGCCCAGCAGCTCGATCGACTTGATGGTGTTCTTGGATCCCACTTGCGTTTCATTGCGCAGCGTCTTGATGTAGGTCTTGCCGTGGTAATCAGGAATTTTCATCTGGATCGCATAGAGCGTGTCGGAGGAGCCGGTGGTGAACCGAATATCGGTATGGTCAAATTTATCTACGTTCGGCCCCATGCTTTTACTTTTTTCAACCGGGTGCCCGATGTCCCAGCGCTGCTTTGTCCAATACGTAAAGTTTTCCTTATTCGTCATGTGGCCTTCCCCATGAATTTTCCAGGGGCGGGTTCCGTGAATCGCTTCACCATTCTGCTTCAGCCAGGCACCGGTGCCTTTAAGCTGGGCAACGAGTTCCGGGTCGAAGGAGCCGTCTGGACGAACATTCAGCGACAGCAGCAAACCACCGCCTTGAGCAGTCACGTGCGTTAAACGACGGATGATGTGCTCCGGCGTCTTGTACCGGATACCGTGCCACCACGACCAGTTGGGGCCGATACTGGATGTGATGTCATCCTCGAAAGGCCAGGCAAGATCCTCAGGACGATCTCGGCCGCGCTCATATCCGTAAATACCAAGGCCCTCGCCGAACTGCGCCCATTTATTATGAACCACCACGCCTTTATTGGCCTCCAGGCCCATATTGAAATAGGTCGACAGGATTTCCCAAGGGGTATCCTTTGCACCGCCCCCATCAAACCAAAGGGTATCCGGCTGATACTTATTGATAAACTCCGTGGTAATCGCCAGTCGGCGTTCAGCAAATGTATCCTGCCCGAGCCACCATAAATATTTTTGATTCTCCGGCAAGGTCAGGTCTGCACCATGCAGGGAATCAAACTTTTTACAGCGATTATAATAACCGTTCCAAAATCCTTTGGTACGGGCATGGTGAAAGGTTGCGAGCGTCTTGATATCGCGTTTTTCAAACTCGGTGAAGAGCTCTCCCACGATGTCTCTCTTGGCTCCGAGCTTGCCTGCGCAATAGGGCGTCACCTCACTGTCCCAAAGCAGATAGCCATCATGATGCACCACAGCCATTCCTGCATATTTTGCACCCGATTCGGCTACTAAGTCGGCCCACGATGCCGGGTCAAACTTCTCCACCTTGAAGTCACGGCACAAATCCAGATAGCCATGTCCTTCACTCATCGGCCCGTAGTGCGCTTCAAACGCTTTGCGGCGCGGTTCGTCCGGTGATTCGTCGTACATCCCCCGGTAACCGACAATGTAATAATTGCCGACATCCGGATAGGTCTGGTTTTCCTCCCACACACCAATCTCCGAATACGGGCCCCAATGGGCGTAGATCCCGAACTTGGCATCCAAGGCCCAATCAGGGATCTCATGCTGCATGATGGATTCCTGCGTGGCCTCATATTTGTCAACGGCCTGTGCAGCACCGACGCAAACCGTCAGCGACAGGATCGATAGCAATAATTTAGTTTGAATATGCATCATGTTCTCCTTTTTAAAATTTCTGATCGCCACTTTATCCCGCCGTAATTCTCGAAGGTGGAAACTCACAACCCAAAGGGTTCCGATGTTTGGAACAACTGCCCCCTTGTTTCTTAATGCTTCTTTTTCTTGGAACTTTTTTTAGGTGAAGCCGCCGCGTACTCTTTTTTCAATGCTTCAAACTCTTCGAGAACAGGAAGCCCCTTAAGCACCTTTTCCATGGAGGATCGGTTGTCTCTGCTGGTCTTCGTGACCCCCTTGTTATGCTTGAAGCCTTCCTGAGTCACATTTTCAATCACCGGCAACCAGCTTCCCTGCGTTCCGTCACTGACCACCCCGATAGACGGTCCCCGGACCCGCTTCTGCTTGCGGTCTGGTTTATCAACCCGAATCAGTTTCAGATATTCCTTCGGAACGCTGCTAATGGATTTGGTTGAGATGCATGCATTGGTTCCAAAGATGGCATGAATGTTTTTAACCGTACTACCATCGGCGAAACAGCCGCGCTTAATATCGGGATTGCTCTTATTTTTTTCTTCAACAAAACCCGGACCCATCGTGACGGCCCATGAACAGCTTTTAACCGTCACCCCATCAATCATGACCAACCCATTCTGAGAAGTATGCGGCCCCATAAGCACGGCTTGGGCTCCATTTTCACAATAGATATTTTTAGCGGTAATATCATGAATTCCGCCGTGCTCACCCCCACCGCCGGTTTCCAGGCGGAATGCAGGGCCGCCCCCGATCGACGACAGGTTTTCAAAGTCAATCCGTCGGCCTGCGTGCATCTGGAGCAGGCCATATCCCGGGCTGGAGTCGGTACAGAGCAAATTTCCCACCCAGCCATCGGTCGGAACCATAACATCCGTATTTGTCATCCCATTTTTGTTTTTGGCTGAAGTGAAAGAAAGGGCGCAATAGGTGGTGTAGCTGTCCTTAATGGTCATGTCGGAAATCAGGAAATTTTTAACCCGTCGGCAATTAACCGTTCGGATCGATTCGCCAGCAATACTCCCGCGATTGGAATAATCAACAATGAACGGGCCGTCCACTCCGCGAATACTGACATTCTCGATGTGTTCCAGGTCACCGTTCAGAGAGAACAGCTGAGTTTTTGTATTGGCCGGCCACCAGGGTTTAATGACCGTGTCCTTTTCGATCATCAGGTGAACATCGGATTTCATCGTGATACCCGTAAAGGAATACGTCCCTTTCGGAAGGATGAGACGACCGCCGCCCTTTTTGGATACGGCATCAATGGCTTCCTGAAGCTTTTCGCTCTGATCGCTTTTTGCATTATCGTCCACCATCCCGAAATCCTTCTTTAGGTTTTTCGTCAATCCGTTTGGATCCATGGTTTCTTTGTAGGCGGCGTTTACCGAGGGGATTACTGCAAGCATGGCCAGTATGATGAGGATTCTTTTCATAGGTATAATTCCGTAATTGATGAGGTGCATATTCCGTTATTTCTTCTTTTTCTTTTCCGACTTTTTCTTCGTGTCCATTGCTTTTCCCGAAACCTGTTCCGAGCTTGACACTGATCTATGATTTTCAGGAATCTCTCCGAGCACTGGGTAGCCCTTGAGAATTTCCCGATAGTTCGCCCGCGGTTCTTTTTTCCCGACCACTATGCCATCGTTATATTTAAATCCTTCGCTGGTGACGTTTTTGATAACGGGCGTCCAGCTATCGCCGGTTAAATCTTTTACGACATACATGGAAGGACCTCTCAGACGATTGTTCCCGGTTTTTCCCCACCGCAGATCGTCCAGGTATTCCTTCGGCACATTGCCAATCCCTTTCAGTGAGATCGGTGCGTTTGTCCCGAAAATTACATGAACATTCTTCACCGTGGAGCCGTCAGCGAACCGGCCCGGTTTATAATTGGGATTATCCAGATTTCTCTTTTCAACAAATCCAGGCCCCATGGTGACCCCGGTCGCACAGCTGTTCGCTGTGACGCCGTCAATCACAACCATTCCGTTTTGAGATTTATGCGGGCCCATCAGCACCGCGGAAAGACCGTTCTCACAATAGATATTTTTCGCGGTAATATTATCGATTCCGCCGTTTTCCCCGCCACCGCCGGTCTCCAACCGGAAGCAGACTCCGCCGCCGCTGGTCCACAGATTTTCAAAATGGATCGTGTCGCCGGCGTGCATTTGAAGCAGGCCGTACCCCGAACTTGAATCGGTGCTCTTCAGATTTTTAACCAGTCCGTCAGTCGGTCGGAAAACCTCCCATTCCCGGGCATCGTCAGCCTTCGAGGGCGTGAAATTCACCGAACAATATTTGGTCCAGCTGTCTTTGATCAGAATATCGGAGAGCAGAAAGTTTTTCACTTGCCGGCAATTGATCGCCCGGCAACCTTCGTTCGGGTCGCGCTCACGGTCGGAATAATCGACAATGAAACTACCACCCATCCCCCGGATGCTGACATTCTCGATATGGCCCTTGTCCATGCTTTTCGTAGATAAGGTGAAAATGCCCGCCTTGGTTCCTTTCGGCCAATACGGCTTGATTACCGTATCTTTCTCAATCAACAGATGCACATTGGAGTTCAGAAAAACGCCCGCAAATTTATACGTCCCTTTCGGCATGATCAAACGTCCACCGCCCTTGGCGGAAACGTCATCAATCGCCTTCTGCAGCAGTTCGCTCTGATTGCTTTTGGCATTGTTGTCCACCAGTCCGAAATCCTTTTGCAGATTCCACTGCTTTCCGTTTTCCTGCATGGTTTCTACATATTCCGCCTGACTTGCGGAGGTGCAAGCCAGCACCGCTATAATCCAAAGTATAGTTCTCATATCGTTCTCTTTCTGTAGTTCAGACTCTATTTCCAAGGTTTGGAAAATCCGCTTCGGCTATTTTTTCTTTTTCTTGCTGCCGGCGGCCTTCTTTTTTTGCTCAGCAGCCAGGTTCTTCATGGCTTTTTTATCACCAAGTTCATCGGCACCCGGAAGCTGTTTAGCAAACTTCCAACGGTCTGCGCCCTTCGCGGCGTTGGGGTCCGGATACACGATCCCTCTATTATATTTGAATCCTTCATCGGTCACGTTTTCGACACTCAGTTTATAGGCGTCGTTTTGAATGCCATAGCTCACAACGCCGCAGGAGGGTCCGGTAAAATAGACGGAGCCGGGAAGCACTTTGAGATCTTTCAGGTATTCCTCCGGGGTTGTGGATGCCGATTTCTTTGAAATCTGCGCTGTTTTCCCGAAGATCGCATGGACGTTTTTAACATAGCTCTTGTTGCCGAAAACCCCCGGCTTTGCATCCGGGTTGTTTGCGATGTCTTTTTTCGAGGGAGGGCCGCCACCACCGATTGATACGGCCCACTGACTGCTGATGGCTTTGACCCCATCAATATACACATTGCCGTTTTGTACGGCGTGGGGATAAAACACGACGGCCATGGCGCCGTTTTCGTTAATGATGTTTTTCCCGTAGACTTCATGCACCCCGGCATATGGACCGCCCGCGCCGGTTTCGAAGCGCAGGGTCACGCCGCCGCGGGAATAGAGGTTTTCAAAAAGGACATTTTTCGCGCCGTGCGCCTGAACCAATCCATACCCATGGCTGGAGTCAAATGCGCTGCAATCGCGAACGGTTCCGTCGGTCGGACGGAATACGTCCCACTTGTTCGCCCCCTTATCTTTCGCAACGGTAAAAGTCATAGCGCTGTAGGGAGTAAAGCTGTCCAGAATATCGGCATCCGCAACCAGGAAGTTTCGAACCTTTCCGAAACGAATGAAGCGCGGACCGGCTTCCAGTCCCGCCGTGGAATAGTCGATGGTATATCGGCCGCTCACACCACGGATACTGACATTTTCAACAAACTTTTCTTTGGCTTTATCGTCGATACTGAACATGCCGGATTTTGTGCCAGGAGTAATCGTCGGCTTCATGACCGTTCCGGCTTCGATCAAAATATGAACGTTCGACTTAATTACGACCGCGTTGAACAGATACGTTCCTTTCGGGATGGTAAGGTTGCCGCCGCCCTTTGCAGAAAGTTCATCAATGGCTTTCTGTAATTTTGCACTCTGGTCGCTCTGGGCATTGTCGTCCACCAAACCGTAGTCAGTCTTCAGGTTTCTGGACAATCCCTTTGGATTCATGACCTCCCTGTATTCCGCCCATGAGGTGGAGAAACAGAAACCGGCCAACAACAGTACGATTATTTTCTTCATGTCTATTCCCAGGTTAATAACGCTATCTGCACGCAACGACACCAACGAAAACGAGAGGGTCTTCTCAAGGCGATTTGTTATTACCTAGGTACAAGCCGAACACGGCAAACGAAACAGCGACGGGAATATATTCACGCTGGTTCTTTGCATTGTTTCGTGGAGCCGAATAGCTCAGCGGCTGAACATTGCAGACCTCCTGAGCCAATTGACTACAAGATCTTGTAGTGCAAGTTAACGATGGTCTTTAGACAAAGACACCGCATTAATGAAAGTGTACGCAACGTAATGACACCAGAGACAGCATCACGCAAGCCTCACTTGATCAGTTTTTGATCTCCACGTAATAGGCTCCGCTCTGGACCTTGCCCATTGAATCGAGGAAATCGGCTTCCAACTGGTTCAATCCAGACGGTTCTACCCCTGATTAAAGGTGTGGACGGCATCAATCATGGCCACGATGTTTTCAGTCGGCGTATTGGCCTGGACGTTATGGATGGCATCGAAAACAAACCCGCCGTTACGGGAAAAGATTTCGCAGCGTTCGAGCACCTGAGCGGAAACTTCTTCGGGCGTGCCGAACGGAAGCGTATGCTGGGTATCGACGCCGCCGCCCCAGAACACCAATTTTTCGCCGTAGCGGTCCTTGAGCGTCTGCGGATCCATCCCGGTGGCCGAACACTGCACCGGATTGATGATATCGAAGCCGGATTCGATGAAGAGGCTCATAAAGTTTTCAACCGCACCGCAGCAATGCTTGAAGGTTTTCCAGCTTGTATTGGCATGGATCCATTCATTCATCTTTTTATAATATGGGTGCCATAGTTCAGTATAGGTATCCGGAGAACAGAACGTGCCGGTCTGGGTGCCGAAGTCGGTGCCGCAGATGAAGATCACATCCATCAGGTCACCCGTCGCTTCGGATATCTTTTCCATGTTCGCAATCGCTATTTCGGTCTGGCGGGTAAAAACTTCGTGAATGTAATCTTGGCGAATTGCCGTGGATACATACCATTCCTCGATATCGCGAATGCCTTTGGGCGCTTTGAGGAAGGGAGCTGGAACAAGCGCGATATCGCCGAGCGCGGTTCCGATGCCGCCGCTCACGACGGCACGACCGGTCGCAGCGGCACGTTCTGCAGCCGCCTTGAGCTTCGCCACCTCTTCGTCGGTCAGCGGATTGAACTCTTCGAGATTGTCTTCCGGATTCAGATTGTCTTCATCGATTTCCGGCTGGCGGATAATGGTGTCGAAAAAGAAACTCGCGGTCGGCATGTGGGCGGACGGGCCAATCGAGGTGTCGCCCTCAGGATAGACGTAGATCCCCTTTTCGTCGTCCGTAATGTTGAATTTGCCAGGCACCAGCACATCCTGCCCCCACGGCGTGATCCAAGGCTTCCAGTCTTCTGGCGGGAAACCGAAGAACGTGGAGAGCGGATCCATGCCGACGGTGTCCACGCCTATGGAGGCAATGAGATCTTCTTCGAGCAGGCCAAGCATCTGGTATGGCTCATGAACTTTCACAGGGCGCTTATCGAGCCCATAATGGTCGCACAACGCGGCCACGGTTGAGCAGTGCATGCCCGTCACAGCGGTGGAGCCCAGATCGATCGGAACGGGGCCGGATTGATGGTTCAATGCTTTGAGTGTTTTTTCGCGTGATGTCATTGAAAATTCCTTCTTTTACTTAATCCACATTTTTCTGGTTTACTGTGAATACAAGTTACCGAAGCAACCAAAAGATGACCATACCCGCAGGTTGCCATGATATGTACATAATTCGCCTACTGGCGCATGCGCGTCATCAAATCAGTTGGCAACGGATTTTTCATTGACGGCAGCTTTCCCGAGCGCAACTGCGCGCGAAAGCTCGGCGGCGAACAGCCATAGGCCAGCGAAAAGCGGCGGGAAAAATAGAGCGGATTGTCAAAACCGCAACGCTCCGCAATCTCCTGGATGCTGAGGTTGGTCCGCATCAACAGCGGACGCGAGGATTGCAGCTTCATCAGCGTATAGGTCTGCATCGGTGAATAGCCAAGGCTTCGGGAAAACAGGCGGCACAAATGCTTTGGAGTCACATTCGCTTGCGCCGCCAGCTCAGGGAGCGAAAGCGGGTGCATCGGGTCTTCTTCAACCAGGGAGTGCAGCAGAAGCAGAGCACGCCGAACCGGCTCGGGCCGCTCGCGTTCAAATGAAGCAAGTTCGATTCGGTGATCCTCGATGAACGTATCAATCAGAACCTCCACCAAACGGCAGTCCTTCGGTTCCGGCCGAGCCGCCGGCCAATCGTCATGCTCAAAAATATGCTGAAGAATATGAAGGAACAGACTCGCACAAACCGGACTTAACGCCGTTCTGCATCGAGGCCAATCTTCCGGTTTCGGCCAATCATTCGGATAACGCTCAATATCAAAGTGAAAAAAAGCGTGGCGGGTTATGATCTGCGAATCCCAAACGTAGGTTTCATGAAACCCGGGGCGGCCGAGAATAAAGCCGCCCGGAGGAACGGCATAGGTGGTATCATCGGAAACATAAGTAATCGTTCCCTCAATAGCATATACCAATTCATAATCAGACAGCACTCGAGGTCCGAGCGACTCCCCCGGCTGGAATACGACCTCACCGCCATGCAGATAGGCCAGCTCCAACCGGACCCCTTTTTCTGGCTGTATGGTTTCAGACATTGCATCGTCCTCTCAATGGCAATCAACATATACAGATTTCGCCCACTACACCCACATAAAGAAGCGCCGTTCCCATGGACAACATCTATTTGGCCCGGCACCCCTGCGTCAGTTCAGTCACCGCACACCAAACTGCTACGTGTCTCATGAGTATCTCTTCCTTTTAAAATGGTTCGTAGCAACGGCTTTAGTCCCCCCACCAGCTGCGCTGGATTTTTCATGAATTTGACTTCTGCAAAAAAATCGCGTTCCGTCCTTCGGCCGGTGAAGCGATACTACACCTTGTTTGGTGTAGTGACGTTTCACCTGAGCTTGCGAAGACACGAAGAGAGGCTGGTGCGAAGCGACGGCAGCGAAGCGGCAATAACGTCCTCTTCGGCAATGAAGTCTCAAACAAGCCGGAATAATTGAACCGCTACAAACGGGGCGTTCCTTAGCGAGCCCCTTTAAATGTTCAGTACCAATCACATGTAGCCGATTTTCACCACCCGCTTCGCTAGAGACACAGAGTTACGGAATTTATATATTTCTCTGCACCTCCGTGCCTCCGTGGTAGAAAACTACTGTGTAGCCGGGTTGATTCATGCTTTTGCCAGCACCCCGTTTAGTCCTGTGTACAACATGAAAGACAACAACGAAACAGGCAGCGGCATATTTGGCGTAAGAAGGGTTTTCCCCAAAGCGAAGCGCATCAAGTTAAAGGAGCTTTTTTGCGTTTAATTCATGTCGCCTCGACGAAGGAGTGGTTTCCCATATTTTTGGAACCCGGCTTAAACCATGCGTCGGCGGAAGAGCGTGCCCGCAGTGAAAAGGCAGAACAGGCCGATGAGCGCCATGGGCCAGTACTGCGACCAGAGCAGACTCACGGTGGCTCCTTCCAGAAAGACGCCGCGCAGAATGACGATGAAGTAACGCAACGGATTCAACAGGGTTAGCGCCTGCAGGATCTCGGGCATGTTGGCGATGGGGGTGGAAAATCCGGATAGGATGATCGCCGGCACAAAAAAGAGAAACGCGCCCAGTAGTCCCTGCTGTTGCGTGACCGCCAGCGACGAAATCATCAACCTCACCCCGATCGAAGAGAGCAGGAAGAGGAACAGCCCGAGGTACAGTGCCAACAGGCTTCCAAGCAGCGGAATCTTAAACCAGAAGACGATGATCAGAATACTTGCCGTGGCTTCCAACAGTCCAATAATGACCGCGGGGAGTGCTTTCCCTAACAAAATTTCAAACGGGCGCAGCGGGGTGACCAGTAGTTGGTCGAAGGTGCCGGCCTCGCGTTCTCGTGCGACCGAGAGCGCCGTGATGAGCAATGTGACGAGCAGGGTGAGCAGTCCGACAATGCCGGGGACAATGAACCAGCGGCTGACCAGATTCGGGTTGTACCACGACCGCACCACCAAATGGGCCGGCAGCGGGCTTTCACCGTGGTCCTGCATCCAGTCGGTGTTGAATGATGAAACCATTGACTGCACGTAGTTCAGTACAAGCATGGCGCTGTTTGAATTCCGACCGTCCACATTCGCCTGAAGGTTCGCCGTCTGTCCCAGCGCCAGGTTACGGCTAAAATCGGACGGAATACGCAGCAGTAGCAGCGCCTCTTTATTATCGATCACCGGCGCGATCTGCGCATCGCCGTCGAGCTGTGCAACGCACTCAAAGGTGTCTGAGTGTTCAAAATGCGCGAGCAGTTCGCGCGAGGCCGCGCCGTGATCCTCGTTGAACACCGCATAGCGGATATGATTCATATCGAAGGTAGCGGCATAGCCGAACACCATCAGCTGAATCAGCGGCGGCGCGATCAGCACCAACCGGCTTTTCTTGTCTTTGAGCACGGCCAGGAGCTCTTTAACGATCAGGGCTTTAAGATGGTTCCACATATCAGTTTTTACTCCAACCGTTTGCTCATGCGCCGCCGGGCGATTCCCAGAAAGAAGGCGCAGAACACAATCAGCGCCAGTGAGTTGAGCCCAATGACCTTCCAGACGTTCCCCGCCAGAAAGACCGTTTGAAGAATCGAAACATAATAACGCGCCGGCAACAGATAGGTAACAACCTGCACCGCCGGCGGCATGCTGTTAATATCAAAAATAAAGCCGGACAGCATGAAGGCCGGAAGGAACGATACAATGATCGCAATCTGTCCGGCGACAAACTGATTGCGGGCGACGGTCGAAATGGTCAGCCCCATCCCCAGCGAGGCAATTAGAAACAGGGAGGAGCTGATGAACAGAACCGGCAGCGAACCGTGCAGCGGAACACCGAACAGCCAGACGGCCATGCCGACGGAGAGTGCCAGACCGCCGATGCCGAGCACAAAATAGGGCAGCAGCTTGCCGAGCAGAATTTCCTTGGCCGTGACCGGTGTGACCAGGAGTGCTTCCATGGTGCCGCGCTCCCATTCGCGGGCGATGACCATGGCCGTTAGCAACGCGCCGATCAGGGTCATGATGACGGCGATCAATCCGGGAACCAGAAAATTCTGGCTGCGCAGTTCGGCGTTAAACCAGACACGCTGCTGGAGTTGCACCGGAAGGTTTAGTTCGCCGGCCTGTTCGGCGGCGCGCTGCTGAAGCCACGACAACCACGCGCCTTTAACATAACCTTCAATGATATGTGCTGTGTTGGCATCAACGCCGTTAATGATCACCCCGATGGGTGCGTTGGCGCCGGACAGCAGCTTTTCTTCAAAATCGTTGCGCAGCCAGACGATCCCGTCCACCTCATGCGTAATCAGCGCTTGTTCGGCCTCCTGAATGGTTCCGAAGCGGTGTGGCGATAAATATTCCGACTGCTCGAACGACCCGGCAAATGCCGCCGCTTCAGGGGACGAGCTTTCGATAACAATCCCCAACGGGACGTGCTTGGCATCCAGCGAAATACCGTAGCCAAACAGCAGCAGCAGCAGAATCGGCAGCACGAAGGCGATCGCGATGCTCGACGGGTCACGGACGATCTGTCGGGCTTCTTTACGGATCATTCCGCGCAGGCGCATTCGGGCGGCTTGCTGAGCCGGATCAGGATTTCGCAGGAACCGCATCGGATCTCCTTCCGGTTTCATGTTCTTCAATCAGATAGACGAACGCGTCTTCCATGGTGGGATCCGGCAGTTGATCGGACTGAACGCGGGCGCGTAATTCGTCCGGCGTACCCTCGGCCAGAATGTCGCCCTTGGCCATAATGACCAGCCGGTCGCAATATTCGGCTTCCTCCATAAAATGGGTGGTAACGAGAATGGTCACGCCTTCTTCGGCCAGCGCGGCGATGCGCTGCCAAAACTCGCGACGCGCCAGCGGGTCGACGCCGGAGGTCGGTTCATCGAGAAAAAGAATTTGGGGGCGGTGCATCAGCGCGGCCGCCATCGCCAGCCGCTGTTTATAGCCGAGCGGAAGTTTCTGGCTGGTGCTGTTGGCGTACGGTTTGAGTTCGAATTCCTGCAAGGCCCAATCAATTTGCGCGCGCTGATCGCTGCCGCGCAGGCCGTATGCGCTGCTGAAGAACCGCAGGTTTTCGAGGACGGAGAGATCGCCGTAGAGCGAAAATTTCTGCGCCATATATCCGATCCGTGCACGGGCTTTGGCCGGGGCGTGGCCCAGATCGAGCCCGGCGACGCGCAGGTGCCCGTCGGTAGCGGGCAGCAGACCGCATAGCATGCGGAAGGTGGTGGATTTACCAGCACCGTTGGCCCCAAGCAGCCCAAACACTTCGCCGGCTTTCACTTTAAAGCTGACGTCTTTGACCGCGGAGAATGAACCGAAGCGCTTGGTGACCTGATCGACGATAATAACCTCTTCGTCGTCGGTCCCGGACGGCACAGCGCGGGCGAGCGAAACTTCCGGCAGCGCAGGCTGCCCGTCGATTTCGCGGAGCAGACTGATAAAGCTGTCTTCAAAGCGGGGCTCCACCGGTTCGATCCGGATACCGGCCGGCAGGGCGGCGGGATCCGGCTGCACGTCGGCTTCCATGACGATCCGCACACCGGTGCGCTGGATGGTGGAATCGATGACGCCGGACGAGCGGGCGAGCCGGCTTTGCAGCGACCGCTTATTCATGCCGGGCAAGGTGGCTTGAAAACTTCTTCCCGCCATTTTTTGGCTGAATTCCGCAGGCAAACTCTGTCCGAGCAATTCGCCTTTATGCAGCAGAATGACTTCGTTGCAGCGTTCTGCTTCGTCCAAATAGGCCGTGCTCAGCAGTGCGGTCATATTTTCTTCGCGAACCAGGCGGTAAATGATCGCCCACAGTTCGCGACGCGAAACCGGATCGACCCCGACCGTCGGCTCGTCCAGCAGCAACAGCTGCGGCGGACGCACCAGTACACAGGCGAGCCCCAGTTTTTGTTTCATGCCGCCGGACAGTTTTCCCGCCAGCCGTTGGGTGAATGGCGCGAGCCCGGTCAGGTGGGTGAGCGCCGCGTAGCGCGCTTGGCGCTCCGCATCCGGCAGCCCCTGCAGATCGGCGTAGAGATCGAGATTTTCCTGAACCGTCAGATCTTCATACAGCCCGAACCGCTGCGGCATGTAGCCGATCACCTGCTGCACCTTCAGCGGGTCCTGGATCGCATCGATGCCGAGTACGGAAATGGCGCCGCTGTCGGGCACCAGCAGTCCGGCGATCAGTCGCATCAGCGTGGTTTTGCCCGCGCCGTCCGGCCCGATCAATCCGGTAACCGTCCCTTTGCGGATGTTCAGACGGACATCATTCAACGCCGGAACGCCCGCAAACCGTTTGGTTACGCCGCTCAGTTCAAGGACGGACATGGTTTGTCCTCCAGTGTGGAACCGGAGATGAGCTGTACGGTGGCGGGCATGCCCAACCGCAGTTCGTTTTCCGGATTCTTCACATAAACCCGGATCTGATACACCAGCCGGGTGCGCAGATCGGTGGTTTCCACCTGCTTCGGCGTAAACTCCGCCGCCGGCGAAATCGTTCCGACCCAGCCTTCATACACCTTGTCGGGAAAGCTGTCCGTCCGGATTTCGGCCTTCATGCCTTCGAATACTTTGCCCAGATCGGGTTCCGGAACGTAGGCGCGCACCCAGACCGGATTGTTCAGCGCCAACGTGTACACCGGCCGCTGCGGTGACGCCATATCGCCCGGTTCGAGAATGCGGTTCTGGACGATGCTGTCGGCGGGGGCGTAAAGCTTGCTGTCGGCCAATTCCTGCTGCGCCAGGTTCAGCGAAGCACCATATATATTCAGCTGCGCCTGCGCCGCGGCGACATCCTCTTTGCGCGGACCTTGCTCCGCCAGCGTGGCAGACTGCTGGGCCGCTTCCAGATTGGCGCGCGTCACATCGACCGCCGTGCGGGCGCTGTCGAGCTGCTGCTGCGACACATAATCGTCTTTCGCCAGAGCCTGCGCCCGCGTCTGTTTTTGCAGCGCATCCGTCAGGGCCGCATTGGCGCCGCGCACCTGCGCCTGCGCCTGAGCAATTTCTTCCGGCCGGCTTCCGGCCCGCATCCGCGCCACCACCTGCCGCTGCAGTTCAACCTGCGCCTGTGCTTTGGCCGTCGCCGCTTCATAGCGCGCGGCATCGAGTACGGCGATCAGTTGCCCGTTGGTCACGGATTCACCTTCGCGGACGAGCATTTGCTGAATGCGGCCGGTGCTGAAGAAGGCCGACTGAATCTGGCGGATATCCACGTTGCCGTAGTACGACAGCTTTCCGTCCCCTTCGTGCTCGTGTTTAAAAATCAGAACCCCGGCAATGAGGACCAGAATCAGCAGAACGGGGATGGCTTTGGGCAAAACTTTTTTGATATTCATTTTTGACTCCGGGATTCGGCACTAACGTTTAAAAGGGCATTGATCGCATTCACATCCTGTTCAGATAACACGCCTGCTGAAGCTTTGAGCTGCATGCGGGCCAGAACCTGACTGTAGAGCGCGAGGGTGTAATCCGATTCGGCATTAGCGTGCCGCTGTTCGCTGTCGAGGATCTCGACCACGGAGCGGCTGCCGATTTCATACCCCTTCTGCGTGGCCTTCAGCGCAGTGGTGGCCGATTCCAGCGCGCGGCGGGTGGCGGTCAGCTGCGCCGCGCTGTTTTCCAGATTCAAAAACGAGCGTTGCGTTTCCATTCGCACATGGTCTTGAAGAACTTCAAGTCCGTACTGACTGGCCTGGGCCAACGCCTTGGCCCGGGCGCGGGAGGCGCGAACAGCGCCGCCCTGAAACAGCGGCCAGACCACACTGACGCCGATCAGACTTTCGCGCCGTTCCATTTCAGGAATGAAAGACCCGTCCGAGTGCAAGTATTGCGCGTTCAGCGACAACACCGGCCAGCTTCCACGGGAAGCGGCAGAGATCGTGTAGCGGCTGGCCTGCAATTTCTGGCGAGCCTGTTCCAGCACCGGCTGACTGTTTTCGGCGGATTGAACCCAGTCCTCCATGCGGGCAGGAATCGGTCCTTGTGGTTCCAGCGTTTCCAGATCGGCCAGAGCATCGGCAGATTGATGCGTCAGCCGCTCCAATGCGCGGCGGGCAAGCTGCACGCCGTTGCGGGCACTGAGCCGTTCCGATTGCGCTCCATCCAGCCGGGCGCGCGCTTCTTCAACTGAAATGATATCGCCGGTGCCCTCACGGCGCTCGCTCTCGGCGCGATCGCTGATTTTCTGCAACAGCGTCAGCCGGCTGACAACGGTGCGCTCCAGTGCTTCGGCGCGCAGCACCGCGAAGTAGGCATCGGCGGTTTGAAGGATCAAATCCTGCTGAACGGCCAGCAGCCCGGCTTTAAAACTCTCCGCGATTGAGCGCGATGCCTGAAGCGTGGACCAAGCGGAGCCGTTGATCAGCGGTTGCGTCAGCGTGACACTGTAGCTCGACGGATTATAGGACTCGTCGATCGCCGAGGAGCTGAATCCGGTCAGGTCGAGATTGTTCTGGCTGATAGAACCTGCGGCGGTGAGCTGCGGTGCAAGCGCGGAGCGGGCGATGTCTTTGCCGAACTGTTCGGCTTCCCATCTTGCACGGGTCTGTGCAACCAGCGGGCTCGATGCCGCCGCTTGTTGGTAAGCCGTCCGTAAATCGGTTGTCTGCGCGTTCCCGGTTGCTGTCAGGACGACGAGTGCAACCGTTGCAAAAACGTTTACTGGGATTGGTTTATTTTTCATAGAAATCTTCGCTGTCTATCAATTGTTCCAGCAGGCATCGAACCTTGGCCAGGTCGGTGCCGGACGGTTCCAAAAGGTGCAGAATCCGCCAGAATTTAATTCCGTCCAGCGAAGCAAGGATCAGCCATGCGCGATCGTCAGACAACCCGTCGTCGCTCATTCCCTGGCGAACGGTTTGCAGAAACTGCCGCATGGGGCTCAACAGGTCTGCATTGCCGGCCACGGCCGCGAGCAGCGGTGCGGCCATCCGTTTCACCCGAAGTAAAAAGGGCCCGTTGTCATCCAGCATCAAATATAGCAGAGCGCGAGCATGACGGCCTTTCCCCGGGGACTCGTTGGCTAGCGCGGCAGCAAAGTGCTCCTCGGCCAGTCCGACAATCCGGGCAACCATGGCCTGTACGAGCGCTTCTTTCGATGCAAAGTGATAGAGCAATCCGCCTTTGCTGACCTTGGCTTGGGCGGCGACGGCATCCAGCGTCATGCGGGTCGCGCCGCGCTCCATCACAATGGTTTCCGCCGCATCCAGCAGCTTTTCCCGCGAATTTGTTATTCTTGTATGTTTCATATGCCTCATTATTTATACCGTCCGGACGGTACAGTCAACTATTTTTTTGATTCTCTTTTCAGGGGCAATGAATAAGGGGTTGGCGGCTTATTCAATGCGGGGAGCATTGGAGATGCAAAAACGGTCGGGAGCCCGTTGATTGCCACGAAAGAACGCATAAATAGCAAAGCAGATTTTCTGGATTTCCCTTTTGTGTTCTTTGCGCTCTCTCGTGGCCAACTTCTCCTGCTGGACGGGATGCACTCTGATCATCCGAGTTTATCCGTGTTCATCAGCGGTTATAATTGACATACAAGAAGGGAAGACGCGATGGAAGTTCCGGCTTAGACGGAATGCGGAGAGATAGGCTTTTCGTACAGAACCGCCTAAAGGCGAGACTACAAACGTTAATTTTCCTGGCATCGGAAGCGGTGCTCGTGCGGTAAAAACTCGGCAGAACCATTCCGGTGCGCCTCGAGGATTTTCCTGAAGCCTTATTTTTTGCTCACAGGGAGCATCTGCCGGAGGCTTTGTCCTGGCTCAAATTGACCCTGTACTATTTTTGCGTAGGAAAATTTCTCCTTGATCTCAACCAACTCAATCTGACCCGCCAAATAACCTTCCGTTTGACCCAAAACATCCCCGGTTTCGGGATCGATCAGCGTTTCGCCTGCATAATAGCCCTCATATATCATTCCAGCTATGAGACCACGATCTTCTCCGCCCGAAACAAGCACCCGATTATTTTCAACAATACGCACAATACGCGGGCTCCATTTTTGGTTCGCAATCACAAGATTGATTTCATCGAGGGCCTCCGCCATGAGTTTTTTACAGGCTTTGCCAAGAGGAGTGCGGTAAAAACTTCCACTGCCAAAGCCCACATTATCATTACTACCCTTCACATCTAAAGAGCTCGCATAAGCTTTGCCCTCAACTTGCTTTGAAGTAATGATTTCGCCCGTCTCAACCTCGATGATATAAAGCGTCACCGTGACAATCGCCATATGACTTCGTCCAGAGAAACCAATCTTACTGAAAAAAGCGGTCAGCCCCGTGCTCGCCACATAAGCAAAATCGGTTACCGATCCCTTCAGTAAATACTGCACATTATTGAGCCGCCCCAAATCGGACTTGCCTTCCTTGCGAAAAAGTTGGTTCTGCTGAATCTGTAATTCAGAGATAACCGCATCAATATCAAACCGAGTGACCACTTTGTAGCGTTGCGATTGCACCAATTCATCGATCAAGGTATCGCGGATCCCCTCGCCCACATTCCAACGCCAACGACATTGGCTTTTATCATTAAACTCCAAAACGGCCAAAGTAGGGATTTTTTTATCAATCACATGTTCGGGCAAACGCTTCGAGTTTGATTGGCAGGAAACCAATAAAAAGGACGTCAATAAAATGAAATACTGCAACACGCCATATCGTTCAGTTTTCATGAAGTGTTTTCCTCAATTAAATACCACCTACAAAATACCCGAAGTTTCAGAAACTAAAGCTTCCCACAATTCCGCCATTCTATAAACTTAAAATAAGGTCGCTCTGGAAATAGTATATACTAATGTGGCTTCGCAGCAGATTTATGAACCACGAAATACACGAACCACACGAAACAGATTCTCAGGACAGGTTTCGTGTATTTAGTGTATTTCGTGGTTAAACACCTTGTCCCAGAATGGTTTAAGAGTGCTCTGTTTAGGAACGAAAACTGGTAAGAAGTGAGAATGGAAGGAACTAAATAAATGGAGCGCTGTATGCCACAAAGAGGAAGAACGGGGTCTTCGTGCTTCCTGTGCCTCTTTGTGGCGTCGGGTGGTGAAAATTACAAGCCGGGGTCTTGGCCCCCGCCCTACTCGGCTATACCGATACCGCTATTTCTTCTTCCCCTTTTTCGGGGCAGCCTGGCGCTGGACCGCTCCCCATGACTTCTTAACAATTGCAGGACGCAGGGCATCCAATCCGGGCATGTGGACCATGGCCAGCGTCTCCATGCCCGCTGGACAGCGAGGACAGCCGTCTCTGCCGCACCGGCCGACACGTAACAGTTTAATCTGTATCGATCCGACATCTAAATATTGTGAGTTTAGCCACACAATTGAAAAGCAGTTGCGCTCCGAAGGACCACAAAGACAAGAACTACAGGTTTTCGTGCCTTTTGATCCTCTTGGCAGCCATCATATCGGCGCACCTGATTCTCAATTCTTCGTTTCTTTGCGTCTTTGCGGTAAAAACCATTCCGTGTATTCCGTGGTTCATTCTGCGTTCTGTGTGTTCTATCGCGGTTAATTATTTTCCAGGGATTGGACGCCCTGCTCGTGTGGAGAAGGTTGACCACGAGAGAGCGCAGAGGATTGAATTGACGGTGCCGCAGAAGAAATGACCCCGAAGAAGGTAAGACGCTAAAGAGGTTCCGGACTTCGTTTCTTTATGCTTTGCGGTCAACACCCGCCTGCTACGAAACTGTGCTTGTCTCAATTCATATATTGGAACCATGTTGCTCATCCTTATTTAAACTTAATCGGTCCGGGGTTATTGATCTTCTCTGCACCGGCGGCGGCTCCGGGAATATCGCCGCGTTTTGAACTGTTTTTTCCAGGGGTTGGAAAACCCGGCGGAACATATTTGGCCTTCGGCCCGGTCCACTTGACAGGAACGGTATCACCGGTCTGTTCCGTCCAAAGCAACAACTGCCTGCGCATCTCCTCCATGACCGGTTTGTTTTCCGGATTCATGGCTACATTGGTCAGCTGATCCGAATCCATAACGACATTGTAGAGTTCTTCTTCCGGACAGGGATTCCAAAAGATGTTGCTCTGTGCTTCGTTCAGTTTACCCGCCGCGTGGGCGTCCCACAGCTCTTCGCCGGCACCCCATCCAAAAGCTTCGGCACACAGATTCTGCTGATCCGTTTTGTTGTTGCGGATGTAGAGCCAGTCGCCGAAGCGCACGCTGCGTTCATGGTTCGGGAAGACATGCCAGTTATGCTCGGCAATCGCCAGTTCACGAACAACGGCAGTGTGATCCAGCAGGATCGACGCGAAACTGACGCCTTGAATGCGTTCGTCTTTCGGAAGCCCCGCTACGTCCAGCGCTGTGGCTGCAATATCAATTGAACTGACAAAACTTTTGGAAACACCCTGCTTCATCGCCGGCGGGTAATGCACGATGAACGGCGGCTTGATGCCGCTATCGTAGAGGCGGGTTTTGCTGCGCGGAAACGGGCGACCGTTATCGGCCGTAACAAAGATCAGCGTATTTTCAAATACACCCTGTCTCTTCAGCTCCGCCACAACCCGGCCGACATTATAATCAAACCGGGACACTTCATGATAATAGCCGGTCAAATCTTCGCGCGTCTTCGGGCCGTCAAACATGTAGGGCGGAATCACGACCTCTTCCGGTTTATACTTCCGCACCTCTTCGCTCGTGCTCCAGTCGCGGTGCGCATCGTGCGTGGCATACCAGCAGAAGAAGGGTTTGTCCTTCGGACGCTTCTCCAGCAGTTCTACCCAGTCCCCGGCACCGGCACCACCGCCTCCATTCGTAATCAAATCAAATCCGCGTTTAACATCTCCCATGTGATTCTTGCCGGACAGCACCGTGTAATAACCGGCATCCTTCAGCAACTTAGGGAATACGACCTGATCAGCAGGAAGCCGCATCTTCAGTTCCGGAGCTCCAGTATTATGCGGATAGCGCCCGGTTATGATGCTGCACCGGCTTGGTGTGCAGCTGCTGGTGGTGAGGATGCAATTATCAAAGCGTACGCCGATCGCCGCCAGCTGATCAATATTCGGCGTCTCAATGACCGGATGGCCGTAGCATCCAATATCCGCCTGCGAAATATCATCGGCCAGCAGGAGAACAATGTTGGGCCGTTCGGCGGTGGCAACGGATAAAAGTGCGACACCAGTCGCGAACAGTACACTCAATAACATGTGCTTAGATTTCATAAGGGTGTCCTATTTATTTTTCCACTCTTCGTACAGAGCCACGAGTGAACTCACTTTTTCAGGCATGGCGGACACCAGATTATTCAGTTCGGTCGGATCCTGCTTAATATTGTAGAGCTCCCACTGCCCACCGAGCAGCTTAACAATTTTCCAGTCGCCGAAACGGACCATGCGCTGCTTATCGGTATAGCCGGAAATCATGATATCCGGCGGTTTGCGCACTCCGCCTTTCAACACAGACACCAGCGAGCTTCCGTCGAGCTTCGGCGTTGAGCCACCCTCCCACGTTAATGGATATTCGGCCCCGGCTAATTCAAGGAAAGTAGGATAGAGATCGACCACATGGGCTAGGGTTGGATTGATGCCCGATTGAATCGCCTCCGGCCAGTGCGCAATGAAATGGGTGCGTGCACCACCTTCATGGCCATATTGCTTGAAGTAGCGAAACGGCGTATTCCCGACGTTGGCCCACTGTGCGGACAGCGAGCGATACGAATCCGCGCCGCCGGGCGAAACCTTCTTGGTCTTGTTCCGGTTATAGGGACACGAGCCGTTATCGGAGAAAAAGAGAACAAGCGTATTATCGAGCGCATTCATCGCTTCCAGTTTATCGAGCACGCGCCCGACATTCTGATCCATACAATCAATCATGCCGGCAAATACGGCCATTTCCAGATCTAGCGCATCTTGTTCTTTTGCAGACAAAGAATCCCATGGTTGATAGTCACCTCCACCGCCCTTGTTCTTATTATTTGAAGGCGGACTCAGCTTTACCTCTTCGTCAATAATCCCCAGTTCCTTTTGACGAGCCTGACGCTCTTGTCGAATCACATCCCACCCTTTTTTATACGAGCCCCGATATTTGGCAATATCCTTGGGACGAGCCTGTAGCGGGTAGTGGGCCGAGTGATACGGAAGATAGAGAAAAAACGGCCTGTCCTGCGCCTTCGCCTTGTCTAGAAAACCCAGTGCGTAGTCGGTGATGATGTCCGTCTTGTACAATGGTTTTTTCTGTGCATGGATTTCATCCGCCGGCACCACCTTGCCATTCAGCTTAAAGGGATATTCATACTCCCCTGTCGGCGGAACGAAAAAACTGACACAGGCATAGAACGCGAACGAATCCTCAAAGGCCTCGGCGGAACTAAAACGTTTGGCGGGCACCCATTTATCGAAGTGTTCTTTGCCCGCCATGGCCGTATAGTATCCAGCATCGTGCATCAGCGAGGAAAACGGGATCGAATTCTTCGCATCGGCACGCGGCAGATACAGCCCAGTCATCAGCGAGGAGCGCGTCGGATTGCACTTTGCCATATTGTAAAACTGAGTGAAGCGCATGCCGTTCTGCCCAAGCCGATCCAGATTCGGCGTCTGGATTTCGGAGCCATAGCACCCGATATCGGAAAAGCCAATGTCGTCCCCAACAATCAGAACAATGCTAGGCCGCTCCACACCCAGCAAAAGAGCTGGTACGGCGACTGTTGCAATGAAGGTTAGGGTGCGTTTCTTCACTACAGTTCTTTTACCTTAATGTTACGGAAATGAATCGTGCCGCTTCTACCCGGATGGACTTGTAAACCGAAGAAGCCTTGCTTGTATTCTTCTGTCTTCCAGTTGGCGGCAGGCACCCCGTTCACCCAGGTCTTTACAGTATCGCCAACCGCTTCGATCGTGACTCGGTTCCAGCCTTTGCGATCGATGGCATTGCGGGCCTTTTCATGGGATTCCAACCAAAGCGGATAGCTCCAGCCCCCGCAACTCTGACCATAAATCCCGCCAGACCAAAAACGTTGCTTGGACTCGTTTTCCATTTCAACCTGGGGGCCAAAGACCACATTCCCGTCTTTGACCTGAGCGCGGAACATGATTCCGGTGTTCCCGTCGACGGCCCATTTAATTTCAGCCGTAAATATAAAGTCAGCATAATCGCTCTTGGTGGTCGAAAGGAATGTGCTGCCATCTGTATCCTTAACCAGGGTGCCCACAATAATTGCATCTTTGGCTTCAAAGGTATTCGAGCCTCCGATGGACGTCCAGCCATCGAGATTCCCGCCATTATATAAGCTAATAAAACCCTCTTTTAAATCCGGTTCGCGATCTGTATTGATCAGCATTTCGGATGGATTAGGAGCGTTTTTCTGCTTCTTATACCTCGCGAACCACTGCTGTTGGCTTTCGGCAATCTGGTTGCCTGAAGCAATCGTTATGGCGATAAAAAAACAAGTGATGGTAGCAACTGTTTTCATGTTTATCCTTTGCTTAAACTAGATGGATCAAGGTTCGAGACAACATGTGAGTCATGTGCCGATTCCCTTATATCTTGAATACAAAGTGAAATCGGGAATCGAGACAGACCTTTCAGCTATAAGAAGTGAATGGTATTAGTTCCTTCCATTCTAACTTCTATCCCTTTTGCGATCCTTAGCGAACCAACCTTTACCTGCTCTTCACGAGAAGGTTAGACAGAATAATTGGGTGGCAGAATAATTTTTCTACTCTGGGAACTGAAATTATTCTGCCCCAAAATCATTCTGCCTATATTCCTTCTGCTGCGTAGCAGCCTTAGAGTTTTACCTGAATGATTGTCGCCTTTTTCCCGCGGACAGGATCGGCCATCTGAACGCGCCATTTTTCATATAGGGCTTTCATTTCCTCAACCCGCTCAGGATGGCTTGTGCTCAAATTATTCAACTCTCCCGGGTCAGCATCCATATTGTAAAGTTGCAGGCCGGTTGCGAGCGGAACGGTACGAAGTGCTGATTTAACCAAGCCGTTTTCATCCAGTTCATAAGCTTGATAGTCATAGGACTCCTCCCGGTAAACCAACTTCCAGTCTCCCTCGCGCACCACCCAGTTCTGCCGTTTTTTCCCCGAATCCCAAAACATGGCTTCTTCGTCATGCAGCGAGATCACATCGCCCTTAATCAACGGGATTAGGCTCTCGCCATCCAGCGGCTTCCGCGGAGCTACACCTGTAATTTCCGACAGACTGGCGAATATATCGCGATGGGTAACGACCGCATCAATCGTCTTCGCCTTAAACTTCCGAGGCCACCTTACAACCATTGGAACCTTGATGCCGCCGTCCATCAGGCAGTATTTATAGGCATTAACAGGGCCGTTGTTGGCGTAGGACTGATCCGACCCGCCATTATCCGAAGAGAAGAAAACCAATGTCTTTTCGTCGAGTCCCTCTTCCTTAAGCGTATCCATAACTTGTCCAACCACCGAGTCCATCAACTCAAGATGGGCCAGGTAGATTTTGCGGCCGTAAGGATCCGGTATGCCGAGGTGACAGGTCTGGTCGTACCACTCGTTGTATTCCGGTTGCGCTACAGGATCCCAGTAGGGATACGGCCAAACCTTGGCATCGCGGTCGAAAGGATGGTCAGGAATGCCGTATTTTTTACGCAGCTGTTCATTCGGCGCACGGGTCAACGGGGTGTGTACCGCGTTAAATTCCAGCTGAAGGTAGAATGGCTTTTCGCTTTCGGTTTTAATGAAGGATACAGATTCGCGTCCGAAAACTTCAGTGGTATTAGTATTTTCAAATGAAGCAGGCTCACCATTGTCGCGGGTCAACGGTCCGATAGGCGCCATTTTCGCCTTAGCGATGCTCCCGGCCTCTTTCTTTTCGTAGGCCTCGACATCCTTTTCGCTCAGCAGATTGAAATCCCATGAGTGATTCGTAAAACCCAGCCAATGATCAAAGCCGTGTTTCATGGGATCTTCCTTCGCTCCTCGGTTGAGATGGTTTTTCCCTATCTTCATGGTGCGGTAACCCGCTTCACGCATCATTTCGGCAATCGTTTGCTCGGTGGTCGGCAGACCGCCCTGGCCATAAAAGTACGCGCCCCAGCGTTGGGGATAGCGCCCGGTCGAAAACGCCAGGCGCGAGTTGCTGCAAACCGGCGATGCAGCGTAGGCATTCCTGAAAACTACACCGGATTCTGCTAGTCGATCCAGATTCGGTGTATGCACCCCATCGGCCACAACCTCATGAAAACCGACATCCGCGTAGCCTAGGTCATCCGCAAGGATTACAATTACATTCGGGAGAGATGCTTGAGCGAAACCACTCAAAGCTCCGCACATCGCCAGACTCAGTAAAAATCGCCCCATCCATTTCATCGTAAAATCCTTTTGTATCTGATTCGCGTCCCACAACCCAAAACGCCAATTTTAGTTTATATCTGTCAAAGGCATGTAATCACGTGCCGCCTTTAAAAGGCAAACTATGGAAGTTGTAGCCTCTGCTACATAATATTGTAGTGCCCTTTCACAACCGCATTTAAGCAACAAAAAAACCGCCCGAAAAAGGGCGGTTTTTATCCGGCAAAGAATCAGCTTATTACAGCATCATTCTGCGGCGAATGAATAGGATGCCAACTCCTGTCGCGGCAACCAATCCAAGCGTGGCCGGTTCCGGGATGGCAGCAGCAACAATAACATTATCGAGTGCATAGCTTGGGATAGTTGTATCTACGGTTTCTTGAGATGTGGAATTCGAAATCCAGTCCAGATACAGATAGTCTCCAGCAACCACATCAGAAGCCAAAGTGAAAGTCGTATTGTAGGTGCCGTTACCGTTAATTACATCGCCCGTAATAAGCTGAACCGCCGACGCGGCTCCATTTGCCGTTATAATGGATCCATTGATAAAACTGTTTTCAAACATGTCGACATCGACAAAGTTATTTGAGCTTCCGCTGACACCGGAGAACAGCCACACATTGAAGAGGATCTGATCGCCGTCTACCGCATTGGCATTGCTATAATCACTGATGCCGTAAGATATGTCCCATGTTCCGGCCGTAAGCCCGGTCGGATCAATTGCTACGCCTGTAGCTCTCGTCCTGTTTCCGCCAGCAGTGAACTCTTTCATTTTTAAGGTTCCATTGGTCACCGAGCCGAGCACCGAACCGTAGGTGCCAAGCTTCGTGTCGACATCATAGAAGCCAAATGAGTTTGCAGAGCTGGGGTCGGTTCCGAGGCTGAACGAAGATCCGTTCTTCACGTTTGAGTCGAACGTCTCTGTGTAGAGGGCTGCCTGCGCGCTAATCACGCCAGCCACCACCGTTAATGCAATAATCCATTTTTTCATTTTGTTTTCCTTTTTTAGTTATACAAGATCCGTGAACCACGGATATTCCAACTCCTGCGTCCAATCGTTGAAAATGAATACACTTCCAATTGAACAGCATCATTAGACCACAGGCCGTTTTCACGGGCGAACTATGGAAGTTGTAGTTGGCGCTACAACATCTTGTAGTCCCCTTGCGCGATTGCATGACCGGCAACAAAAAGGTTCATGGTTCAATTCCGGGGAGATGGTGGATTGTGTCGTGGAAGCGACGCCTCGTCGCTTGCGCGCCCTGCAATACAGGGGCGCGCGCGTCCGCAGAGCCGAACGTGAGGAAACGCGACGAGGACGTACGCGTCTACGAGCAGAAGTATTCCCCGGAATCGGGACATGAATAAAAAAAGCCGCCCAAAACAGGGCGACTTTATCTAGACTCCAGCGCCTTGCGCTACTGGAATCTGCGTTTAAGAAAAAGGATGCCAATACCGCTTGCCAAAACGATGCTCAGCACGGCCGGTTCCGGAATTGCTGTTACGCTAACATTATCAATTTGAACGGCAGCGTCCGCATAGTCACCTGCCAGGTTAATGCCGAAATAATCTAAGTCTGATATGTCGCTTATACCAGTCAGGTTAATTGAAAAACTATGTGTTTGGGATACGCCATCCAAGGTTTGCGTCAAGGTAGTGGCTGTAGTTGGATTGTTACCCGTATTTCCTGTCAGGAGATCGTAATCGGTCATACCTGAGAATTGGTTGATCCTTAAGCTGGTACGGGAATCCATTATTTTTGCGTTGTCGGCCAAGCCGCTTGCGTCACCTGCCCACCCGAACAGTGAAACACCAATTTCCGTTCCTGCAGCCGCGATGAAGTCAAAACTAACAACAAGTTTATTACCCGTCTCAGCGCCAACAGAGGAAATCTGCCGAAGACCATAAACTGTCTTTGTCCCATCCTTCTCTGCCACCCCACTGGTTGTTATCCATCCGCCTTTGGAAACCCATCCCTGATCAACATGCCAAAGAGAGATTTGATTGGCTAAACTAGTCGTTGAGACCGGGTCGTAAGCTCCAGCAACGTCAAACGTAAAATCAGCTGCTTTAAGTACAGCAGCATCCATTCCTCCATTAACAATAAGCGACGCCTGCGCGCTGAACACACCAGCAATCACAGTTAATGCAGTAATCCATTTCTTCATTTTTATTTTCCCCTGTCGCACCCGTGAACCACGGATATTCGAACTGCTGTGTCCAACCATTGGAAATTATATACTTCCAATTGAACAGGTTGATTAGACCACAGGCCGTTTTCACGGGCGAACTATGGAAGTTGTAGTTCCTGCTACAACATCTTGTAGCCAGGCAAGGAGAAATGCGGAAATTTATTCCATCTATGCGCATGGTTTTAGCTCCAAAACAGCTACGCGGATGTTTCATGAACGGAAACTGGAGGGCGAGGCTCTGTCCGAGCCAGCGCATAGAATGGCTCCGACGACGCGTCGCCCTCCACTTAAAAGCCGTGAAGCCCAAAATAAGCGCGCTGCTAGCACTGTTGTAGCCGACGACGATGACTCCGGATCCGCTGTAATATGATGTTTAAAAAAAAGGAAACGGGGTCACCGCCCCCGCTTACAACAATCGGCCATGAACCTTATTTAAGGATCCCTTTGCGGAAGGCCTGCCCGACGGCACCGGAGGTGGAGTGAACCCCCAGCTTGCCGTAGATGTTCCGCAGGTGGTAATCGATGGTAACGGTAGCCACATTGAATTCGCTGGCGATTTCCTTGCGACTCTGGCCGTTGGCCAGTTTTTCCAATATCTGGATCTCGTGGTCGGTGAGATCACTGTCTTTCTCCGTGGCAGGCGCCATTTTAAGCACATCGAGGATGTAGGGTGTAACGGAGCTGCTCAGCGGAATACCGCCACCTTCGATCACCTCGTGAATATGCTGGAGAATCCCTTCGAAAGGTTCGCTTTTCAGCAGATAGCCCGCAGCCCCGGCACGCAGCGCCTCGAAGACGGTCTTGCGATTTCCGGCCACGGTCAATACCACCGTTTGCACAGCGGGATGTGATTGTTTCATTTCACGAATGGCCTCGATGCCGTGGATGCCGGGCAGATTCAGGTCCATCAGCATGATGTCCGGCAACGTGTCGTCCGACTCCATTTGCTCGCGGGCTTCTTCGTAGCTCGCAAAGGTATTCGGACACTTGATCGATGCATCCAGGCTGAGCAGGTCCGCCAGCTGTTCGCGATAGTCATCGTTATCTTCAACAATCCAAATCAGTGCGCTGCCGAAGGAGTTAGATGGAGAAGTCATAATATTATACCTTTATTTTAAGCGACGCAGTACAACCTTTGCCGGGCTGGGAATCAATACTAAGTTTTGTGCCAAGACGTTTTGCCCGCCGATCCATGCTGTTGAGTCCAAGGTGTGGGCGGGCACGCACCCGTTCGTGCTCGTGTTCGACATCGAATCCCCGGCCATTGTCCGCTACGGTAACGGACAGGTGTGACCTGTCCCACCGTAGCTCTACCCGAATTTCGCTGGCCTCCGCGTGCTTGACGGCATTGTTGACCATTTCCTTAAACAGCAACATCAGATCGCGTTTGAACTGAACCCCCACTATGGAATCAGGAATCTGAGCCAGCGGCGGAACAACCTGCAGCTTTAATAATTCAGGCCGAACGCTTTGTTCAGCGATGTTCGAAAGACGGGCCACCAACTCCTGCAGGGAATCGGTATCGCTGTTGGTGAACCACAAAACATCGGCCAAAGCCACCTGCATCTCGCGCGCCATTCGCTCGATCTTACCGCTGCGTTCATGCACGCGCTCGTCTTTTGAAATTCTCCGAAGGTAGGTCGATGCCAGGGACATCGCACTGAGCCGGCTTCCGATGTCGTCATGTAGATCCTGGGTAATCTGTTGGCGCAAGGCCTTCGCATGCCGACGCCGCTGTATCACAGCAACGAGGGCGATTGCCAGCGCACCCGACACAACCAACAAAGCAATCGCAATGGCCACCACCTTCAGAAAGAACCACCACCGTAGTTCCAGCTTTTCAGCCTCCGCAGATATTCCGGAAAGTTCTCGGGCAAACCTGTTTCGCTGTTCGATTTTATGGAGCCAATCGAGCAGGAACATAATCGGACGCCCGTTTGACTTTCGATCCATCAGCAGGCGGACATCTTCCTCAGCCCCCGGCGGGAATCCTTCGAGATGCACGCGCTCAATCGGATAGGTTTCGTCGAACCGGTAGACATTGATTTCCCCTAATGCAAACGTCAGTTGGCCGTTATGAACCGGAAAGTCGTTGAGTATCAATCGTATCCAACGTCCTGATATTCCTCTGCCCTGGAGTCGCACAACATTGTTGCCGGGATTTCCCTTGTCCCAGGCAGTCTGCACTACATGGCCGCCAGAGGTTCCCCTTCCCCAGGCCGTCTGCACATCGATGGTCTCTCCCCGCTTTCCCTCCTCTGTTTCAGGCACCATCTCTAGAGAAATTTTACCGGGAAAGCCATAGCCGGGAATCAGGATTCCCTCTGGAGGGAGGGCTGGGAAAAGATCAATCCAACCCAGTGTACGATTTGCTCCAAGATCGACCTCAAGGATGCATGGATTTGTGGGAGGCGAGTTAAATATGATCGCATAATCTCCGCCCGGCGACGTACCCGTTCCCTCCCCTCCCACATCTACCGGCAATCCCAGACTGGTTTTTTGGTCGGTCAAATATCGTTTTCCCCAGTAGGGCCGTGATTCGAACCCCGAATGCACATCGACCTTTCTGGCCTTGAAAATTTCCTGATTGACCACCGCGTAAAACTCATCGAGCGCAAACAGTTCCTTACCGTTCTCCTCACTTCCCCGCAAAACCTCGATTCGAAATCTGCCCGTAGAGGGATCCGGCATATCGATCGACAGCGGCATGCGTCCCGGATCGGGACAGTCGGTATCGACCCACTCCCTGGCCACGCGTGTGCTTCCATCGGGAAAGACCTGCAATACCCTAAAGCGCCGCGGAAAACCATAGTTGTTCAAGCTACTGAACCGCCGATCAATGGCCGGAACTAAAATAATCTCGTGCACGTGAGCGCCGCCCGAAAACTGAAGATCCACCGTCCAGCGAGGATTTTCAGGAAGTTCAGCCAATGCCGGGAGATAGCCCCCATGAAATCCGTAGGCATCAAACTGCAGCGGCTCCTGCAGACTCGGCAAAAGCGACAGTTCCGAATTGAGCTGCTTCTGCCGATCATGGATTCGCTTCAACGTCTTAGGAATGGAGAGCAAGGCCTCATTATTCAATCCTGACAGGCCGGATTGACACTCTGGCTCCACAATCGGCGCAAAACCACCCTCAACGTCCAACGTGGCTCCCTTGCTTGCTTTTACAGCTGTCAGAAACTCATCGAGAGGATAGGTTTCATGAAGAATCCGGCACTCCACATTATCTATTTCAAATCCTTCATCCCCCGACATCTCGGTATCGGCGTTGATACCTAGAAACAGTTTGGGGATGCGCGCTAGGTAGCTGTTCTGAAGGTTTGATTCCGCGACCCATGATTGGTGCGTAACTTTATTCGAGACCACGAGAACACTTTCCAACGGAGCGTTCGTCTGGGAATATTTCAAGGTATACGTTAAGCGAAGCTCATCGCTCTCAATATCCGCATCTGCAGTTCCAAGCCCCGAAATACCAATATCGTTAAGGTTGATGCATAAGTTGGGTTTCCAGTATTCCAGCGGCTTCAAAGCCACAGTCAAACAGCCGTCTGGGCAAGCCCCGCTTTTCAGCGGAGGCGATTGTGCCAGCCTGAATCCCGCCCGTCTATTTCCAAAAGTTGTTTTACCAAAGTAGAGGAGTTTTTCTGGATAGTTCCCGCTCCCTCCCTGAGATGTGGTGACGTGGCAATCGAACATGTTCACGCCGTCCAGCGAATTTCGCGCGAACTGTCTGTAATCCAAACTTAACTGCAGTGACTGACCGGGTTTAAGGTGCGCTACAGCATTGGTAAAATATTGTCCGCACCAGTTGGAATCCAGCGTGCCGCCATTGGCCGTAAACCCCGGCCGATGTTCAATATATTTGTCGGCGGGATTCTCCGTATTGCTCACCACATGGGCAAATCCCCAGTCAGCCAGCGGGCCTGTGCCATACTTTGACTCCCAACGGCCCGGCTCATGATCCTGAAAATCAATCTTAAAAACGGTGCGATAGTCAGCACGTTCACGAACCCCATCCTGCCCTTGAGAAAGGACGGTTAAAGGAGCACAGAGCAAAATGGATAAAACCAAACCCAAACTGGATTTCCGAATGGTTAATACCCTGACTGTTGCTTTCTCCGATTGCATAGTCTGCAAACTATAAAGGGTTGTTCATAAAAATAACAGCCCTGAACGGCAACTAGTTGAATCAGGGCTGGCTGACTTTTAACCGAAAATACAGGTTGTCGTTTGTGCCGCCATAGATCCGGCGTTCAGCTTCGTCATAGCCCGGAGTGCCCGACACCGCATTTGTTGACCAATCCCAGCTGCCGTTCCAGAAATTGGAAAACAAATTCTCCGACCACTCCGCCAGATAGTTTATCCCTGCATTAGAACTATTCACTTCCAGATATTGGAAACGGACATCGTCTCCGGGGTGATATGTGATAGGCGGTACGATTCCCTGAACGCTGCCGTTCGTTGGATTCCCACCGAGTGCATATTCATAGATGTCAGATTCACCATCGTAGTCGAAATCGTTCGTTGCAACACCGCTCAAACCATATTCTTAAACCTCCCGCCCCCCACGGGGGATTTTCTCATTTCCGCATGCTATTCCACCAACAGCTTGATGAATAACTTATCCTTCGAGGTATCAATCGTATTGGTGTAGCCACTCAGCAAGCCATTGGTCGATGTAACGGTTACCGATCTATTCGTCCCCCAGTTTCCGCCTACCAAACCCGAATTGGTGAGCACGTAGGCATCAATGCTACTGTCTCCGATAAGGAAGAAGACATAATTAGACGAAGTTGCATCGAATACGGGCTTCAGCCCAAGGTCTGCCGAATTGGTCGGGCTTCCGCCAAAGACATACTCCCCCCAATCGTTCAAGCCGTCGCTGTCCGAATGATTTGTTTTTACCCCGCTAAGGCCGTATGTCGAAGCAAAGGTATTCCATCCGGTATTGACAGCGGCGTTGGTGAGAATCGTCTGCACTACCAATTCCGGGCGGTGCCCGGGCATATCGTCTTTAGAGTGGTACGCTGACTGGAACCCGTTCGATGCAACTACCGCCAACGAAAGCACCTGATCCCCCGACCACTCTGCCTGAACATAGTCGGTAATATTCAGCTCCACCCACCAGCCGAGATCCGGAACCGGAACAGGGGCACCCGACGCGCAGGAAATTACAGGAGGTCTATTTGAATAGGTGATCACATCTTCCTGCCAACTATCATCGGAAACCGACCAAACAGCTTGAACCATACTCGTATCAGGATCAGTGACTTTAAGACGCAGAAACGCATTCGTCATCTGATCCCCAGAAATTTGAGACAGATCAAATTTTAAATAAGCGATGCGCTGTTTCGAACTATGATCCTGTATCCCGACTGTACGGCCAGTCCCATAGTTATCCGTAGGGTTGAGACCTCGTACGGTGGCATCCTCAACCGGCGGCAAACTGAACGACCCCGAACTCAACGAGCTGACGGTCATGATCAACGTATTCGTCGAAGCGAGCCCTTCATAATCTTCTGCAACGAGTTCAAGCTCATTCGCCCCCATATCTAGCGCGCCCGGTGTTCCTGTAATCCAACCGCTTTCTTCAACGCTCAACCAATCAGGTCCTTGCAGCTTGCTGTACTTAACCAATTTACCGTTCGGTTCCAGCACCAATCCCCGCAATGAATTGGTGTATGCCGTATTGACCTTTGCATACAGACGAGCCGGTGCTTCAAGCCAAACCGGGGCTTCATTAATATAGCTTGTTTCAAAAACAAAGTTATCCACCTCAACCTGCTCAAGGCCGCTGAAACCGGAAATGCTTCCACCGACGCTGTTCGTGCCCGTTGTATAACCTGCCCAGATTATGGTTCCGTTCGTCACGTCGAGATCCACGGTTGGTCCGGTGTAGAGCAATGCACCGCTTTGGTCGTAAAGCGACGGTGTTCCCTGATAATTCACCGCGCCCTGTTCAATCCTCCATGTAAGTTGGAACCAATCGCTCCAACCGCCGACGGCGGTATCAACATTCAGATTGGTATGAGCGACCTCGCTGAGTGCATCATCGATGAATCCCAGCCCGCTGCCCTGGTTGCCCAGCAGGCAATAGCGGTTGGATCCGGTTGCAGAGTCCGGATCCGTGCTGAACAGTAGACCAAACGCCGCTTCATTCAGGCTGGCGGTACTATCGCCGCCGGATTGATGGTCGTATCGGAAGTCGGAAGAGATCGAGGCATCTTCGCCGTCCTCCAGCGCAAATCCCCAGGTTTTGAGTGCATGGTTTTCGCCTTCGGCAACCGCCATATTCATTTGGCCAATCGAACCGTTTCCACTGATCCAGTTGGTACCCCCCGGATCAAGGTTGGTCGTTGCAGACCAGAAGTCGCCGGCAATGGTTGAAGCATAGTTTGTGCTGAAGAATGTTTCCTCGACAAGGGCATACCCTGCTCCTGTAATCGGAGGCACATATTCAAACCCAACCGCTCTCACATTGGAAACGCTCACACGCTCATTATCATTGTTCACAACCGAGAGTGATGGACCAATCCAGGGCGCTCCCCACACATCATGGGACACATTTGAAAACAAGTTGACATATTCAGCCGGTATATCGTCAGGCAGCGACTTATATTGCGCGGTAAGTCCAAAAACAGCCGTTACATTGCGAACCGATGAGCCCTCAGCATACGACCCAGGAAAGATGTCCGGATTGTACAACTTGCGAAGACCGCCAGCCGCAATAGTAACCGCTGCGGCGCAATTTGTTGCATATACCCCATCGATATCAACCAACCCCTGCCGAAGGCCAACCGGAGCCATCATGACGGCCGTTTTTGCGTTTTCTGCAGAAATATTCCGCCCGACAACATTAAACACGCCACCGTATTGCAGATTACCCATCTTGTCCCAACCGGTTTCCATGCGAAGCGCTACCCCCCCATTGGCATGCAGGTTTGTGAACAACACCGAGTCACATGCTTGAGACTGAATAAGACCATAGCCATACGAGGAATGACTAATACTCGCATTTCGCATGGTGCCCTGGGTTGCCATAGCGCGTGTGGCCTCATCGAAACCACTGACACCCATAACCACTGAGCTATACGAAGAGACGTTCCCGTTTACGTGAAAATCAGAAAGCAGAAAATTACGGGCCTTTTTGACCTGGATAAACCGTGTTCCGCTTACACCCTGCGAAAAATTAACAGTAAACCTCCCGCCAACCCCCTGAATACTTACGTTTTCAACCCAATCAGGATGGCCGTCGATGTAAATCATCGTGCCCGCACCATCAAGATTCAGTACTGCGCCCGCATCGATCAGCATATGCACATTCGATTTGAGCTCCACTCCCTTGAGTAGGTACGTTCCTGCCGGTACTTCGACATCTCCCCCGCCGTTGGCCGTCACATAGTCAATCGCCGCCTGAACCGCTGCCGTATCGTCCGCAAGCCCAGTACCCACGGCACCGAAATCCATTACATTCGTGACCACGTTATGCGTTTCAAAGGATGCATCGTAGAATGCATATGTGCACAAAGACATACTCATCACAACCAACAGTGCGATAGCTCTTTTTTGTAACATCATAGTTCCTCTTTTATATCCAATTAGTGGTCACTTTTACTTACCGCAACAATCCCATTGGGTTACGAGGGGATTGGTTATATGCACCCCCTATAACTAAAGCACCTAATTTTAATTATCGACCTGAAGCTTGAGAAACAGCTTTTCACCCGTCGTATCGACGGTATTGGTATAGCTGCCAAGCAACCCATTGGTTGAAGTAACCGATATGAGAAGACCATTCGTTCCCCAGTTGCCAGCGACCAAATCCGAGTTGGTGAGCACAAGAGCACTAAGGCTGTCGTCTCCGATGAGGCAGAAAATATAGTTTGAGGAAGCCACATCGAAGAGCGGTTGCATTCCCACATCCGTTGAATTGGTCGGATTCCCGCCGATTACATATTCACCCCAGTCAACCAGACCATCTTTATCCCAGTCGGTCGATGTGTTGCCCGTTAACCCATGCTTGCTTGCAAAATCGCCCCATCCATTATTTGGGAAAAATGGAGCCGCAAGTTCTATATCGATAAAACGGAACAGGCCGAGCGGCACATCAATGGTCGCGCTTCCGCCGGATGCACTGAAGATTGTTCCGTCGAGCACATCGGTTATGGTGATTGGAGTGACGGTGTTGAACGTCACGGTTGCCGTCCGGGCTTTTGGATTGAGATAGCCGCCATCGATCAGCGTCAGGCGCAGATGGTTGGGTGAAGTCTGCGCGCAAACCCACGCGACTTCGCCGCCGGAGACGGTGAGCGGCAACTGCGCGGCGGCGCTGGCGATGGCGTTCGAAACGGTGGTGTGGTAGGTATCGGCCGTATTCGTGGTTGTTCCGTCCGAGGAAATAAAATAGCGCCCGTCGGTGTTGAATTCCTGCATGATGTTCTTATACATCGGGTGCATATGCTCGGTCATTGCACCACGCACTGCATTGGTATCGGCAAAGGCGCCCTGCTGCGGCGGGGCCATCATCACCAGGCCGTTCGGGTAGGAAGGCAAGAAGTCCATCCGCCTTTCCTTGGCTCCCGATGCATAGCGGGAAAAGTCCCAATCCGATACCGGGCTTCCCGCCCATTCCGTGCCCTTGCGGCTGATGACCATCGGATTGTTTGCTTCCCATACCTCGTCGTACCAAGTGTTAAATTTTTCCTGCCGATCGCTTCCGTCAAAACGCGGATCCGGTTCGGTCATTCCCAGATATACCGGATTGATGCTCACAATCTCGGAGCGCTGAGGAACAAAGAGTGCCCCCTTCGCAATCAGATCCCAGAGAATGCTCATGTATTCATCGGTTGCATCGAAGTTATTGATGTACTGCGCACCACAGGCGATGTTGTAAACCGAGTTACGCAGAAAATGATTCAGCAACCGCTGATTGGCATGCTTGCGTTGGCCGTAGTAGCTGGCGTTGTCGGGAACCGCCCGCGCACCCCAGCTGTTGGCGGCACCGCTCTGCCAGAGTCCCATCCGGCCGGCGACACTCAGGTCGGCAGATCGGGTTCCTGTTTCTTCCAGAGCGGGCACAAAGGAGTCGGCAAACTCGCCGGAAAGGAATCGGTTCCAGTGGGGGCGGTAGACATCCGACTGCCACTGCGGGCTCTTCGCCCGGAAGTAAACAATGGCATTGTTGCTGTTGGCATGCGTTGCGACGGGATGGAAAAGATAGTCGAGGACGAAGGTAAAGTTCGTCGATGAATCGGCACCGCATTCCGGCCACAACATGACGGTCTTCTTTCCGGCCGCATTGTCGATGATGCTCTTTATGGTTTCCGGCTGATACCAGTTTGGATCGTTGCCGTGGCCGAACCAGGCCGCGATGCCCGGCACGCCGGCATAGTGCGGCGTAAACTGATCAATCGCCTGCTGCTGCGTCAGCGTGTATCCCGAGATTCCGTTTTTCAGCCTCGTTCGGTATTCTTCATTGGTGAACCCGTTTGCGGAAGTCCGCCAGTTGGTCGTTTGTTTTTGAAGGGCACCGAGCCAGTTGAGCATGACCGGGCTGGTATAGTTGTTGGTGATATCGTGAAAATGGACATCAAGGCCGTTGAGCTCATCGCCGGTCATCAGAAAGACCGGCTCCGGATTTTCCCATGCGGGTTGGGCAAAGGAGGTCAGATTCGACCAAACGTTATCGGTGTTCGCTAGGATGGTTGCGATCTTTCCGGGCGGGGTGAAGTTGGCGTATGCGGTTTTCCAGGTTGGATCGCCCGTATCCAGAATATGGATGCAGCTGCCGCCGCTCTGCTCGCTGGCCAGGATGAGCTTTGCCGGATCATCGGGATGCGTCTGCACATCGTAGAAGGAATAGCTGGACTCCACGATTTCCGTAGTGTTGGTATCCATATTCGGCGGTACCAGCAGAATATGATGGCCGTGCAGGATCAAATGCTGATAGCTGTTTGTGCCTTCCGGAATAATAACGGGCTCGGCCACTTTGTAGTGGGTGTCGCCGAAGGGATTGAGCGAAAACGCATCAAAAATTTTAAACAGGCTGAAGGTTCGGCTGGCCGGGTCAAACTTGGTCATGCAGGCCGAGCCGCGATGGCCTGAGCTGCCCATGAAGAACTCATTGGTGCCGTCACCATCCGTATCGTGCTCCGACATGTATCCGTGGTTGTCGGTGGCAAAATCCTTGTCCACTTTGTCCGTTTGATACGGCAGGTCAGCCAATGGTTTAAACCAATAAAAGTGCCCTTTCGACGACCAACCGACGGTACTGTGCACGACCAGGTCTTCCGATCCGTCGGCATATTTCTGCACCCGCAAAAAATTGACATTGTGCTCGCCGTTCGGCGGTGCGTTGGGCCCCCACGTTGTGTCCTGCGAATAGGTGGAGGAATGGATGGTTTTTACGTGCTCTCCTGACGCGGTTAAATAATACAACTTTTTGTCGAAGCCGCCGCAGGCAACATAAGGGGTGGTATTCGAATGAATCACACAAACGGCATTCATCAGGGCGTTGTTGGTCTTGAACGACCACAGGTCTGCTCCAGAGCTGTCCATGCAGTAAATACTTCCTTCGGCGTTGGCAGCAAGGATTTCATCCACGCCGTCGCCGGTCAGGTCTTCGCAGTAGATATCGTGGTTCACGAATCCCGAAAGAGCGTTGGTCCACAGCATGGTTCCGTCGATAGCCATGCCCAGTACGGTACCCTCGTAGCTGCTGGCGACAATATAGTTTCCGGCGTTTGTGGCCGTGCGGACCTGCAGTATGGTGTAGCCCGTATCGTAGCTGGCCATTCCTGTAAGCGGAGGCGCCGGTGTATTTGAGATAACGACATTATCGATGGAGAATCCAATTTCATCGTTATCTTTCTTGGTAAAAAACAGGGCAACGCAGTCGCCGGGGCGGCCCGCCTCGGACACATAAAAATCGTAGCTGAACGAACCCGTGCCGTCAAAGGATTGGGTTGCGTCGACCTGCGCGACACTTGCGCCGTTTTCAACATCTATGTTTAAAAGATCGCTTGCATGATTCAGCCGAATATCGGCAAGTATATTTCCGGTGTCGGTATCCCATCCCTGAAAGAGGCCCCAATAGATATTGGTTCCAGTTGTTGCGGAAAAATAGGTTACATCAAACGACACAGAAAAAGTGCCGACCGTCGCTGAGGAGGTGTCGATAAAGATCCCGTAACCATCCCGGCGTCCGGAATTATTGCTGATGATATCAAGCTCTTCATTCACACTATCCCAAACCGGATCCGTGCCGCTGTCGGAAACCACCCATTGGCCATTCGTGGCATAGACTACCGGCCCATTTGCCTGATCCACTGCACCGGATGCTCCGAATGCAATGCTGTCATTGCCCCCTGCGCTGAACACTAAAGTCGGTTCAGACGAAAAGTCATTTTCATAGACCGTTGCAGCATTGAGTTGCGGCATTGCCGCAAGTATGAATATGGAATGGAATACGATTATTTTTTTCATCAGGCTGTTCCCTATTAGATTCCGATGATCAATCCACCAACGACTTGATGAGCAATTCGTCGGGTGGACTACCTTGCCACGGCGTTGTACTATGGTTTGGTAACGTCCAACCTAAAGAACAGATGATCGTTTGTACCACCATAAATGGTCTGTTTGGTCTCATTATAATCCGTCATAGGATTTGGGTTTTGTGTTTCAAAATCAAACACATTGCTCCACGGACCGGTTACCAAATTGGTTACCCATTGCGGATGATACGTAATCCCCGGGTTGATATAAGCCGGCGCAAGATAGTGGAAGCCAACGTTGTCATCTAACTGATATACGATCCACGGAGACGAGCCGAAAACCGCCGGGTTCGTTGGATTGCCACCTCGAGCGAACTCCTGCAGGTCCGTTAGTCCGTCAAGATCGGTATCATCCGTCCCGACACCGCTTAAGCCGTATGCCTGAATGAACTCGCTCCAGCCTGTATGACCTGCAGTTATTACGAGTTGAGGCCGATCCGCAGCATCCGCTTCCCGTGAATGATAATAGGTGATTTCTGTCAATGAGGAATGCAGCGCAACCGAAAAGGCCCCATCTCCAGCCCATTCCGACCGTACCTGATCGGTGACATCCAGCTCCATCCACGATCCGATTCCCGGACGCAGCGCAGAATCGAGTGCCGTTCCGGCAGGCGGTTTGGTGTCCCATGTAATATGGGTCTCACCCCAGCTGTCATCAGGGATGAAATATGCCGTCTGGTTGTCAGGACTCGTACTGCTCTCGGGCGTCACTTTCAGCCGAAGAACGGCATCAAACACATCGCCCGGCACAGCGGACAGGTCAAATTTAAGATACGCCTCTCGCGAGCCGCCCCCGCGAACCAAAAGGGAGCTTCCGGTGCCATAGTTGACATTTGTTTTTGCACCGGCTCGAACGTAAGAATCTGCAGTCGGATTCAGTATAAAGTGGTCGGTTGAACCAGCGAGGAAAACGGAAATTTTCAGCACGGCCGGAGTCCAGCCATTAAGGGCATCGGTCACCAGTATCTCCCAAGAGTTAACGCCGACATCGCCAGCCAACGGTGTGCCGCTCGTAGTTCCGTCCAGATCAACGCTCAGCCAGGCCGGGCCGCTGACAATCTGGAAGAACATGGTGTCTTCATCCGGATCCGTTACGACGTCATTGAGGTTCACAGCGTACGCACTGTTTTCCATGGCACCCTGGCCGACAATCACTCGACCGGGGTCAACGGGCGCTGCATTATTGGTATTGGCCGTTTGCACCACCAGTTCCGGACGATAGCCGGGAATGGCCTCTCTGGAATGATATCCCGCCTTAAATCCATTCGCAGAACTGAACCCGATCGAGAACAACTGATCTCCGGACCACTCATTCTGTATCTGGTCGGTCACATCCAGCTCAACCCACCAGTCTTTGACAGGAACAGGAAAATCACTTGCCAGTGCAGCGGTGAAAGCCGGCTTATTACTATAGACCAGTGTCTCCTGTTGCCAGCTGTCGTCGCTTACAAACCAGGCGGTCTGGAGCATGTTGTCATCAGGATCACTCACCTTCAGGCGCAGGAAGGCATTCGTCACCACATCACCGCTAACTGCAGAGAGATCAAATTTCAAGAAAGCTTCTTTCCGGTTTTTCTGAACGGTCAACGCACGACCAGTTCCTTCTAAGATGTTGTTTGTCGGATTCAGAGAATCCACAGAATGGTCATCAATCGGCAGCAGACTGAATGACCCACCGGATAAGGGACTGACGGTAACGCTTACCTGGCCGGTAGCCGAGAGCCCTTCCGGATCTTCGATCAGGATGGTGAACTCATTTTCGCCGATATCAAACAGGCTCGGAGTTCCTTGGAGAGTTCCTTTCTCATCAATGCTGAGCCAGTCAGGCCCGGAAAGCTTGGAGTACACAACATAGGTGCCATCGGGTTCGTGGATGAATCCGCGCAGATTGCTGTTTACCGGGAAGGAGGTGACCAGCGGGGTGTTCACCATCGTATACATGCGAGCTTTCTCTACTACCCAGACCGGCACATCATTGATAAACCCTTTTTCATAGTGAAAATTATCCACCTGAACCGCACCGAGACCACTGAAGCTGGAAACCGTTCCGCCCCCGCTGTTCGGGCCTGTGGTGTATCCGGCCCAGATTTTTGTACCGTTCGGAATGCCAAGGTCGGTAGTCGGGCCGGTAAACAGCAAATTGCCGGCACTATCGTAAAGTGATGCGGTTCCTTGATAGTTTACTGTGCCTTGGTCGATATGCCACTTCAGCCGGAACCAGTCGCTCCAACCGCCTAATGAGGTATCAACATTCAGGTTTGTGTGGGCGGCCAGATCTCCGGCGTGACCCAGAAGGCCGATTCCAGCACCTTGATTAGCCAACACGCTGAAGCGGTTGGTTCCCGAAGCTGGATCTGCGTCCGTACTCAGCATCAACCCGAAAGCCGCCTGGTCCATACCTGTGCCGACATCTCCTCCGGACTGATGGTAATACCGGAAATCCGATTCAATATCGGCATCGGCATCATCTTCCAGCGAGAAACCCCAGTAGTTAAGCCCGTGGTTATCCTGCCCGGCAACCGTCGTATCCAGCAGCCCGGCGTCGCCATTGCCACTCAACCAGTTGGTTCCGCCGGCATTCATATTTGTGGTGACCGCCCACCATTCGCTGTCGAGCGTCAGCCCGAAATCCTTCCAATGAAAATTTTCTTCGGTGATTCCGTAGCCTTTTTCGTAGTCGGTGGAAATCGGTGCATAGCGTTGCAGCCCGTTGCCGTGAATCTTCATTCCCTCAAACTCCAAATCCCACATCAGAGCCCCGTCGACTCCGCCATAAAGAGACGGTCCCAGATAATCCGAAGCACTATAAGGACGACCAATATCCGAGCGAATCAGATGCTGCAGATCCGGCGCAACCGTGCTCAGGCTTTTCGATGAAAGCGGAGCGTTTGTTCCGAAGTAGACTTCCACGTTTCTAAGGATGGAGCCATTAGCATATGTCCCGGGGAGCACATCATAATTGGTATAGCGATCCACCACATGGCCGTCCGATCCGCCTACCCCGCGCACACTGTTACTGACCACGACACCATCGACATCAATATAGCCATTCTGGTGGCCATGCGGTCCGACGAGCATCGCCCCCAACGAATTGAGGGCCGTCAAATCACGACCATAGACATTGTTCAGACCGCCAAACTGATCATTCGATCCCACGCCTGATTCGAGCCGGAAACAGACGCCTCCATCCACCCAAAGATTGATCGCAAGCACCGACTCGGCCGCGTGGATTTGAATGAGGCCGTAGCCGACACTCTGCCGATCCGCACTGATGTTTTCGATGGTGCCATTGTGGGCAAACCCGCCGTTTTCAAAGCTGTTTCCTTCCGCCGTTAAGATCACAGTGGAATACTTAATGTAGTTCCCGATGACATGAAAATTGCCTAAATAGAAGTTGTGAACATTGTGTACCTTGATAAAACGGGATGCCCCTGAGTTGAATTCTTCGACCACCACAGCCCAGTCCTCATCCGAAACCCCAGCCGGTTGATCCTCCAACGAGGGAAACAGCACGGTAAACTTGCCGCCTACCCCCCGCATACTCAGATTGGTCAGCGGCGTGGCACCGCCCGACTCATAAATGAACATGAATCCATACGGAAGAATGAGCGTCGCATCTTTATCGATCAGAATATGCACGTTTGACTTGGGATATACTCCACTGAGCACATAATCGCCGGCCGGAACAACCAGATCACCGCCGCCCGGCTGAGCCGCGACATAATCAATCGCCGCCTGAAAAGCAACGCTGTCATTATCGTTGGTTCCATTGTTCGTCACACCGAAGCCCAGCACATTGGTCACCACGGCATGCGTCTCGACTGACGCATCATAGAATGTGACATCATCAATGGGTGCGGCGTAGCTGATGGAAGTCATCAACATTAACAACGCTGGTAATATTATTCTGCTTACTTTCATTCAATCGCCTCTTATTGAGTGTATGACAAAACCGTTACTAAATAGTTCAACCCTGCATCCAGAAAACCCCGCCGGGAACCGACGGGGTTGATCTTGATGCACCCCAAATTTTGAGGTGCATCTTCTGCTGCACGGACTATTCCGTGACTTCCAAGCCAAAGAACTTAACCGCATCCGCAGCTGGGATGATATTCGTGACTGTCACGAAATCTGTTCGGTTAGATGACCACTCGCCACCAATGTTAATGGTGTAGGAGGAGGATTCATCGGTGAAGTCCGTGTGAACCAGATTGGCATTTTCCAGCACGGTATAGGTCGGTTCGCCCGTGGTCAACCACGACTCCAATGCCGGATGGATATAGATGAAGCCGCCAGAATCATCCACCCCGTACGGATGGTTTTGAATTCCCTGGTTACCATCATTCGCCGGATTACCACCCAGCCCCCATTCGGTGACGTTGTTGATACCATCGTTATCGTAGTCGCCTGTGGAGGAGGCATCTTCGTTGTAGATGCCATAACCAAACGTCCAGTTTTCATAGGCCGTTGTCGTTGTCCCCGTCAGCAAACGGATATAGGCAACCGACCTGTTGGCATCCAGCTCGTTATGCTCGCGAAGCCAGCCAACGGCGGTCACATTGTCCAGCGACCGGGTGGTGTAGGCTGCATCGCCTGATGCCGGCATGGTCACAAAGGTATCTCCCGGCGCCGGAGCGCTGAACGAAGCCCATTTCAATGTCGACAGGTCGCCGAACGACTGGTCGACATTGTTGTTGAATACCGTATCGCAGGCATACCATGTGCTTCCGTTCCGGACAGCAGGACGCGCGGTGGAATCCCAGTTGGCACTTTTGCCTTCGAGGGTATAGGTCTGGGCCGTCGCATCAAGCGGACCGCCGTTGACATACAACAGGCTGGCATTCCCTTGGGACTTCATTCGAATATTGTCCTGGGTTGCGGAATCCCGCACACCCACAAACATGCCGGCAGCGCCGCCATCGTTGTTATCATGTTGCACCCAGCCATAAACCAGCGGAGCCGCGTTGGTATCCCATGTATCCGTTCCGGCTTCCCAATCTTTTACATACGTTTCGTCAACCCACGAACCGTTCAGGCCGCCACCGGTAAACAGAACCACATCGTTGGAAACGATACCCGTTCCTTTCGACAGATTAAACGCGCCTCCCGTGAGGGCGCCCTTCGGATCGTATCCAAGGGCATTGCTGACGCCTAGGGCGCGGACGGCCTCTATTTCGGAGAAGTCGCTGTCGCCGCCGGGGAACTTGGCCTTGATCTTGTAGAGATAAACCCGCTTATCGTCTAGGCCGGCATCCACGTAGAGGTAGGGCAGCGCGTTGGTAACATTGGATTCGTACAGAATAAAGGTCGATTCATTCGTTGCCGATCGGTAGATATCGAAGCCTGTTGCCTCTTGTCCTGTGAGGGCCCAAGCAAGATTCACCGAAAGGTTGCCGATGGAACTGGCAAGGTTCCTAGGCGCGATGATCGGAACCTCGCTTGCATTGGTGTGCGCGACCGACACATAATCGACCGAAACTTCGGTCAGGTCAGGGTTCGGGGACTGGTGCGCCATGACAAAGTTGGCGGTCGTTGCTTCCCAAAGCGTGCCCGCGTTGTAGGCGCCGGTGCAATATTTGACGTCGCTGGTAATGCTGTTGCCGCCAACCGTTGCGATGATTGTTGAACTGTAGGCATAATCCTCGTTTGTGGATTTGCGAATGCTCCACTCCAACTCGACCAGATCGGTCTGGAAGTCCGGCACACTGTTGCTCGGGTTGTTCCATGCCGGATCCCAGCCGAGTTCTTCCGCTGTCAGCTGAATGCCATTATCTCCAAAATCAGCCAGGCTCCAGTAACGGGCATTCAAGCCCATCCGAATCTCGCCGTCGTCGCCTTGATAGAGCGTAATAACCGCATCGTCGGAGTCGTCAGGATCAGTCCGGGCGCCTTCCGTATTGGAAGTGAGGCCAAAATCGAAGATCGCTTCCTCGGCGGTCAACACAGCCACCTGGTTGGTCACGCCGCCAACAACCTTTTCAACCGTCGGGGCATTGGCAACGGATACCTTGAAACCAAGGGTACCGCTCCACACAGCTCCTACATTGTTGGTGGAATAATCCCGCCAGAATACCGTGGCGTCGTTTGTATTCGCCACGGTCGAGAGACCCGTGGCAAAACCGTCGCCCGCTGTTTCTACGGTGAAGGCGTTAGCAAGCGTATTGAAGTTGGCTCTCCACTTGTCCTGAGCGGCTAGGTCGCCATTGGCATAGATGGCGGTGTTCGTGAACGTGGTGTCGATGAAGGCGCCCGTAACGAGTGCCGCGGGTGCATCAGGCATGCCCGCGACCGGGTCGGAATCGGCCGACACGCCAGTCGCGGTGTTCGTTGCGGTTACAATGTAATAATAGAGGTTTCCGTTCAGCACGGCTGTATCCTGATAGCCATTGGTTGTGATGGTGGCCACCACATCCGTATAGGGTCCTCCAATGCCGACGTTGGCGGCGGTACGCTGCACGACATACTGGTCGGCTTCAACGATGGAATCCCACGAGAGGTCCACCTGCCCAACACCGGGCACGACCGCAACCACGGGAGCAACCAGTTCGGATAAATCCACATTGTTCGTCAGCACCGTGCTCAGGCTATCGATGGATGCCGTGAAATAATCGCTTGCTGCGCCGCTCTGCAACGCGGGGCTGCTCTGAAGCAGATAGTACTGCGCAGTCTGGTAGGCGTTTGTTGCACTAACTACCCCTAGCATACTCACACTGTTCGAGCCCGTAGTCAGGTTTTCAAGCGTAGTGCTCAGTTCATAATAACCGTCGGCGCTGGTCTTGCGCAGAACAGCGGTAAGGCGAAGAGGTTCGGTCTCCAAATCGGTTGCGCCGGCACCTGAGTCGTCCCATCCGGCCTCGATGGGTTTCAGCTTGGACAGATCGCCCACGCTGGATTTAATTTCAATGTTGTTGTCAGAAAACTCGGTACCAACTGAGAACGTCAAATCCGATTGACCGCTCAAGCTAAGCGCGTTGGTAGCTATGTGCGAGAGACCAAACGTGAAAATGGACGCATTCGCCCAACCTTCGGCGGCATCTCTTTTTAGCGTAAAGTCCACCACCGTGGTCCATTCATCCTTGGCCGCGTTGCCAATCGTGGCGCCGCTCAAGTACACGGTACGCGCTCCACTGGTCACCGCGATTGTTTCATTCTCGGCAATGCCGGCCGTGGCATCAACGTTGAATGCATTCGGCAGTGTGTCCGAGGCTTGCGTCCAGATGCCCCCTCCGCCAGTAGTATCGGTCTGACCAGCCAGATCGCCATCGGAATATCCATCGCCAGCGGCAAAGCCGGTGTTGATGATCGTGGAGTCTGCCCACGTTGCACTTATCATTCCCATGCCCACTAGCACGGCCATTATTGCTCTTTTTATTTTCATCCCGTCTCCTTGTGTTTGTTTACCGTCTATTCTTCAGCGTGTCTTCCACCTCTACCTTCAAATAACGTCGTCTCATACCCTCCTCCTCTGTTTCCTTGCCTTGCCGCACCCAGTACATCAAGTGCGTTGTCAAATCCAGCAACCTTCTGCCACTGCTACAGTTCTATTCAAACCACACGTCTAGATTTTAATCAAACTATGGAAGTTGTAGTGCCCACTACAACATGTTGTAGCGAGACATTAAATCCGTTGCCCAAAGAATCGTCGGTGACGGCATTGAGCTTTTCAATCGCTGTTTACAACATCGACGCCGCTTCCGGAATTGTGGACAAGCTCGGTCGCTCTTCGCCTCCGCCCATGTGGACAAATAGTGCCGAGCATGTTGGTGGATACGGAATTATATCCGCGCAAAAACGTAGAGGTGTATTTTTAAACACGAAGACAGGAAGAACACAAAGTTCCTTGCTCACAGTAATGCTTAGAGCCCTTTGTGCCTTCGTGTTTTATTTCTCTCCGCATCCTCTGCGCCTTTGCGTGAGATAAAATTTAATCCGAGAAGAATTTGAACGTGGCATTACGGATTTGGCATTAACCCCAGCACCAAAAGGTGTTCGGTTTTTTGTTTGCCCGGCAAAGCCGGCAAACCCAGTCGCCTGAAAGAAAGCGATAACACCCCGTCCGAGGGGAAGTAAATCTGAATCGCAAGGGCGTTGCTGGTAACGGCAGGGTCTGAAGGAAGCGATAGGAAGTGAACGGTACATAGCGATTGTAAACCTGATTCGGCAGGCGCAGAAGGTAAGCGTGCAAAATAGCGCGAAGCCTGGTACTCGGACAGACTGCGTTTGTGATTGAGGATGGAATCGTTCACAGGGAGCCGGAGTCATAACCGGGGAAGCCCTGCATGGTTTGTGCGAGAGCGCAATAGTTTGGCTCCAAGAAGAAGTTCAAGGAGCTGGGCGAAGCGTGCAGGGTGGCAGATGAGCCCGTAGTAGTGATGAAGATCCGGCCTGTGAAAGCCCGTGAGGGTGTGGAGGGTAAAACCGGATTGACCCGCGACTTGTTCGCGGGGACGGTCGATGGCCAAAAGCGTCGGCTGGATGTGAAGGGGTGAAGTTTACTTGAAAGCTGCGTTGATTGACGGGGCGCGGTTTCGGGGAGGTAAGCCGTCGAAAGACGGGCAAGTGGTCTTTGGCGAACTCGGGAACGAGCGGGCTGGAGGCAAACTGTTCCTTCGGAGTAGGCGTTGCGGAAGAGGCATATTGCCGTTGAATCGGATAAAAGCCCTTGGAAGCCCGCTGAAGAACCGAACGAGATCGTGAAAACGGAAGATGGACGGAGCGAAGCACAAAGAAGAAAGGATGAACGATAGGATGCGGGTTTGGTACAGTCTATATGATCGCTTGCTCCACACGGGTGTGTTGGAACGGGCGTTTAAAAAGGTGAAGTCGAGCAATGGAGCTCCCGGAATAGACGGGCAGTCCTGCAAAGGCTTTGCGCTGAACCAGTCGGAAAATATCGCCGAACTTCTTGAGGCGTTGCGCACAAAGGCTTATCGACCCAGCCCCGTGAAACGGGTGGAGCTCGAAAAGCCGGATGGAGGGATCCGCTTGATTGGGATACCGACGGTGCGCGACCGCGTGGTGCAGCAGGCATTGAAGATGGCGATTGAGCCGATCTTTGAAGCAGGGTTTCATTCCGGAAGCTATGGCTACCGACCCAAACGAAGCGCACATGGAGCGATTGCCGAGGCAACCGCACGAATGCGCGAGGAGGGGTTGGAGCATGTGGTGGATATGGATTTGAGTAAATGCTTCGATCTGCTGGATCATGATCTGATCTTAAAAGCGGTACGGCGCAAGGTGGCTGACGGCAGTATCCTTGCGCTCATCAGAATGTTCTTGGAGAGCGGAGTCATGAACCATGGCCTGTTTGCTCGAACGGAAACCGGAAGCCCGCAGGGCGGAGTTATCAGTCCGCTTCTCGCCAATATTTATCTGGACGAATTCGACCAGTATATGGCGGGACGAGGGCACCGGATCGTCCGCTATGCGGACGACATTCTGATTTTCAAGGGTAGCCCGAAAGGCGCACAAAACGCACTTCGGGTGGCCGAGGACTACCTTGAAGGAAAGCTCGAGCTCGTGGTCAACCGTCGCAAGACGCATGTGACCGAGTTGCAGGAGGGCGTCGCCTTTCTGGGAGTGGAGATCGGTTTGACCTATACGAAAATACAGGCCAAGAAAATCGCCCGAATCAAGGCCAAGCTCAAAGCCGTCACGCGCAGAAACACGCCCGTGAACCTTGCCAAAGTGATCCGCGACCTCAATCCCGTCCTGCGCGGGTTCGTGAACTATTTTAAGGTTGCGAACTGCAAGACGGAGTTGAAGAAGCTGATGAGTTGGCTAAGACGGAGGTTGCGCGCCATACAAATGAAGCTGTGGAAGAAACCGCAAAAGCTCCATCGACGGCTCAGGCAACTGGGCTATAAGGGAGAGTTTAAGCGGATCAAAATGGCCTCCTGGCGCAACGCCTCCTGCCAGCTCGCCCATATGGCGATGCCCAACCGCTGGTTCAACGAGATCGGGCTGTTCCCGGCCGATCAAGTAGAGACCGGAACGCTTTCCCCATTGAATCGGGGATAAAAGTAAACAGGAGCCGTGTACGAGGTCCGTACGCACGGTTCTGTGAGAGGAACAAGGCTGAGCTTGATCACTCAGCCTTGTCCTACTCGATTTGTTTATGTGATTTTGAGAAAGGCCCTCCCCCAAGAGTCAATGAGTGGCCTTCTTGCCGAGCTTGGCATTGAGGGGCGGGACGTCTTTATGGCGCAACGAGGCCGGATCAACCAGCGGCAGGCCGAGACCTGCTGGGGTTTGCCACCCTTGCTGGTTTCCCTTGAAAATATCCGTGTTCAAAATATAGGCATACATCGCAGCGGCGCGCTGCCCGCCGGCGGCGACAAAGCCGGTGTTGAGCATGGCCGGACCGGCCGGCAGCTTTACCTTGAAGGTGACCTCTTTCGCGCCCTGGGGAATCGCCTGCTCCACCTTCAGATCGCCGATCTCCAGATAGGCCGTCTTCGCGCCGAGCGCCTTTTTGGCCGACGAATGAAAGTTGATCGGCTGATCATACTCAGCCGGCCAGCGACGGATGGAGATTTCATAGTTGCCGGCACGCTCAACATGTATTGCCCACGGCGCCTCGTAGGGAGCCTTGTTTTGAACCGCCCCATGGTTGAAGGCCGGATAGCCTTCCTTCGTCATTTGATCCATTGGATTGAGGGCCGTCGGGTTCTGCTCCGCTGCTCCAATTGCCAAGCGGCTGTCGAGATTGTGCTCTGCCGAAACATCCGCCCAGAATGCTTCATACTTTCCGCGCAGCCGCTCCACCACCTCCGGATGCTTTGCCGCAATATTATCGGCCTGCCCCGGATCGGTTTTCAGATTATACAGCTGATCCTTGTCTTTCAGCCGCCAGCCGCCCTGCATCACCGCGCAGTTGCGCCATTTTTCCGGATGCATAACGCGCTGCGATTCCACCACAAGCGTTCGGTCCCGTAGTTTGTTCTTATCGCCCCGAAGCACATCGACCAGGCTGGTTCCATCGAACTCAATGGACGGGGCCTGCAGATCGAGCAGATCAATAAAGGTGGGCAGCAGGTCCAAATGCGCCGTGATCTGATCCACCTCCGCTCCGCCGACCAGCTTTCCTTCCGGCCAGCGCAGGAAAAACGGCACGCGGTGCCCGCCCTCAAAGGCCACCCCTTTTCCGCCCTTCATTCCGGCATTGTAGATCCCCGACCCCTTGGAACTGCCGTTGTCGGTGGTAAAAATAAGGATGGTGTTTTCTTCCAGCCCCTCTTGTTTCAGGAACGCGCGCAGCACCCCGAAATTATCATCAATATTCGAGATCATTCCGTAGAAGGGAATCGCTTCCTGGTGGCCTTCCATGCCCGGGTTGTTCAGATACATCTCCAAATATTTCTGAGGAGCCCGCAGGGGTTGGTGCGGCGCGTTGGTCGAGAGGTAGATGAAAAACGGTTTCTTTTTCGTTGCGCAGGTTTGAATAAATTTCCGGGCTTCGGAAAACCAGATATCGGTGCAATAACCCTCAAACTTGGTCCACTTGCCGTTCACATAATAGGTGTCGTTAAAATAGTCGTTGCCCCAATAGTCGGCCGCCTGCCCAATGGCTCCACTGCCATGCATCACCACATGCTGGAACCCGCGGTCTTCCGGCCGGAAGGGGTACGTGTCGCCCAAATGCCATTTTCCGAAAAACCCGGTGGCATAATGATTGGCTTCGAACACATCGGCCATGGTGGTTTCGCGGGCGCGCAGCAGGCTGCGCCCCATCAGCGTATGCCAGACGCCGGCGCGGTCGGAATAGCGTCCCGTCATCAAGGCTGCGCGGGTCGGCGAGCAGGTTGGATCAACATGGTAGTTCGTCAGCCGGATGCTCTGCTCGGCAAACTGGTCGAGCTGCGGTGTTTTGACAATCGGGTTTCCGGTGAACGATAAATCACCATACCCCTGATCATCCGTAATCACCACGATGACATTCGGCCTCTGCGCCGCGAACACGGCCCCACACCCCAGCAACAGCAACGAGAACAATCGCGTCCATTTCCAATTCGTATGCGCTATTTTTTTCATTCGAACCTCTTCATGTTCCCGTTGCATTTTGTTTAGTTTTTTTGCGCGGATTTCCAGGCCTCGAAATCGGCGTCAGTCTGCCCGCCTTTCCCCCATCCCTTCATCATGGCGAGCCGTTCCTGATAGGCCTTCTCGCCAAATTTTACCTTGTAGAGTTTATGAAACTCCTCGTCTTCGAGCAGGCCGTTTTCGAGCGGGTTCACATCATTGATCATGTAGGGAACCGAATCGGCCCAGAAAGCGTCAAACTGTTTCCGAAGGTTGGAAACCACTTCCGGATGCTGGGCGGCGATGTCTGTGTTTTCTCCACGATCGGACTGCATATCGAACAGAATCTCATTGTTGAACAACTTATAGCTCCCGTTCTGGATGGAGCATTCCTCATATTTGGCCGCTTCGCGTTTTCCGTTTTTCCAGCGGGCGCGATGGGCGAGGAACAGACGGTTGTCCCAGTCGGCCGGAGCTGTGTTGTAAAACAGCGGAAGCAGGCTGCGGCCGTCCCATGCCTTGGTTCCAGGCGCTTTCTCTTTGGCACCGGCGAGGTCAGAAAACGTCATGTACCAATCAATGTGACCGCACAACTGACCGCGATCCTCGTTGTTGCCGAGGGTTCCCGGCCACGACACGATGCACGGCACCCAGACGCCGCCTTCACGCGCCCGGCCCTTGCCGGCTTTCAGTTTAATGCCGTGGACTTCCTGCCCGCCCCGGCCATTGTCCGTGTGGAAAATCAGGAGGGTGTTTTCCCGCAAATTTTGCTTTTCAAGGAAGGCCACCAGTCGGCCCATGTTATCGTCGATGTTGGCCTGCATCAGCGTGTAGGCATCGGCCCCCGGAAAACGTTTGTCGTAGCCGAGCGGCGGAATATGGGGGCCGTGCGACGTGTTGGTGGTGATATATGCAAAGAAGGGCTTCCTGCCTTTGACGTTCTTGATCCACTGCATCGCCTTATCAAAAAAGATATCGGTGCAATAGCCCTCTTCCTGCACGATCTCTTCGTTATGCAGCAGCATCGGGTTGTGGTAGGTGTTCGCCGGAAAGTCGCTGCAGTTTGCATAGGACTGGCCGATGCCCCCGCCGCCGTGCTGCCACGCTTCATCAAAGCCGCGCTGGTACGGCCGATATTTCTTTTCGTTGCCCAAATGCCATTTGCCGAACATGCCGGTTCTATAGCCGGCATCGCGCAGCACCTCCGGGATGGTGCGGCATTCAGGATTAAGACGGTCGCGGCCGAAAATCGTGTGCGTTACGCCGGCATAAAATTCGTGCCGCCCCGTGAACATGGCCGTCCGGCTGGGCGAACAGGTTGGCGAAACATGAAAGCGGTTCAGCCGCAACCCTTCATCGTAGAGCTTGTCGAGATTGGGCGAAACAGCGCCTCCGCCGTATCGGCCGACCGTGTCGAAGCTGTTGTCGTCCGTGACCACCAGAATAATATTCGGGCGCGAGCCCTCTAGACTTTTCGGCGTCGCCGCCATCGATATGGTTGCCGACAGGAGCAGCAGACCTGATATCATTTGAACGTACATTTGAATCTCCTTGTTTAATTCTTTGAGTTTTCTTTTTCCCATTGCACCCGGGCTTGATGAATTTCCTTCCACGGAACGGTGGCCGGGTAGGTGTCAAACAAGACCTCGCCCCCCGTCATCCGGGGATCATTTTGTTCGCGCAGCTGGTCGTGCAGCGTGGAGCGCATCGACTTCATCAGACGGGAATATTCAGGATTTGAGGCCAAATTATTCACACATTCCGGATCCTCTTCCACATTGTAGAATTCATCTGCGGGCCGGCTCCCATAGAGCAGCTTCCACTCATTGGAATTTTCATCCAGTTTTTTAAACTGAGCGATGCCCCCGGATTCCTTCAGCGCGGTAGGCGGCAGGTCGGGAGCCAGATTGTTGATATAGAGATATTTTCCTTTCCGGATGGCACGGGAAGGATACCCCCTGTTGTCGGGACGTATGTTCACATCGTGGCGCTCGCGGCCATACAGCGCAAAGGCCCGCTCCGGAATCGACCCCTTCAGGTCATCGCCGCGGAAAATCTCCGTCCAGCTGCGGCCGGAAAGCGAGTCCATGCCCGTCGTTTTTGGATCGACCCCGGCGAGCTCCAGCAGGGTCGGGGCAATATCCACAAAGTTCACATAGGCCGTGCAGGTGCGTCCCGGGTTTTTAAGCTGCCCTTTCCACATGATGCTGAGCGGCACATGATTCCCGGCCATGTAGGTATCTCCTTTGGCGCGCGGGAACGGCATGCCGTGATCGGACGACATGATGATCAGGGTGTTTTCCAACAGCCCCCGCTCTTCGAGCAGCTGGATCATTTTCCCGGTATCGGAATCGAACCGCTCCACCTCGAATGCATAGTCGGCCACATCCTGACGCAGAGCCGGCGTATCCTCCCAATAAGACGGCAAATCAATCTGAGCCAACCGTTTCGCGGTGTGCTTTTGTTTTTTATAGCCCCGGTGCGGATCACTGGAGCAGAACCAGAAATGGAACGGCTTCCCCTCGGGAACATCGTCAAGAAAGGCTTCAAAGGCCTCGACGTAGCTGCCGGTATAGATTTCGCCGCACAGCTTGCGCCCTTCCGGCAACTGCCCCGGCGACCAGCCCTTGCCGACCCGCGCCGCATAGTATCCGTTCTTCACCAGCGTCTCGATATAGGTCTGGAATTTATCCTTCGGCCAGTAGGCGAGGTGGTTGCCCACCTCCTCGTTCTGCCACGGATAGCGCCCCGTCAAAACCGACGCGCGACACGGCGCGCACTTCGCCACGGCCGTATAAGCCTGATCGAAAAGAATCCCCTTTTCCGCCACCCGGTCAAACGTCGGGGTTTTCAGCCAGTCGGTTCCATACGCGCCGGCATGCCGCCCCCAGTCATCCGCAAAGGCAAATAGAATGTTCGGGCGGTCTGACTCAGCGGTTGCAACCCCGGTTGCAAAACAGATCATCAGGGCAATAAAACGGGTCATACAGTCTCCTCAATTATTTAAACAAGAGCTTCCACTGAACTTCACGGTTTTCCGGGGCGTCAATCTGAACACGCAGCTTCCAGCCGTCTTGTTCCACCATCTTGATTTTGACCCCGGCCCTCCGGTCTTTCTTCGACACAACCGCCTTGGTGCATGTCCATGCCCCGCCGCTCTTCCGAGCCGCCACGCGAATTTCGTAGGGATCGCTGCCCACAACCAGACTTCGCCCAGACAGACTCTTCTCACCAGCGCTCCACTCGGTGCTCAACAAATCCATCACTCCTTGTGTAATATGGCGCGACGTGCCGATCACCTGCGGCTCGTCTTTCACCTCAACAAGGCTGATCACTTGGCAGGTGCGTGAGGGGACTGTTCGCTCAAGCGTCTTGGAAAATGGATCAATGAATGAGTTGCTCCAATATTCAAACCCGACATATTGCTTTGATTCATCCAAACCAACCCAGTCGAGGTTTTGGCTGAAGGCGGGATCGATCGGAGCGGTCATGGCCCATTCATCCCCCTTTTTCTTCGGTTTCTTTTTGCCCTTCTTCTTCGACTTGCCTTGGATTTCAATATCATCGTCCTTGGCACGCTGAATCTCTTTGAGCACATCGCTTTCGCTCTTGCCCCAGTTGAACAGGCCAACGAGTTTTCGATCGCTCTTCGGATCTTCGAGCATCCAGACCGTCGGACTGTCATAATCGAAGAAGTCCACCGGCCTGGCGTTCAACGAGTGCGACGGAATCGTGCGGCGCAGCAAATCGAGGCGTTCCGCGGGAAGCTTGCTGTAATCCACGCTATTTGCAGTCAGCGTTCCGGTCAGCGCGACCCACGAGCAAAGCGAGCGGGCATCATTGAGCGGCAGGCTTTCGCGGACGTAGGCCGGATCGGGGTCGTTGTGCCAAACGCGATTATGCAGGAAGTAGAAGCGTCCGCCAAACAGCGGCCCTTTCAGCGTGGCCGGATAGCTGGCGCGGTTGTCGGGACCAATGCGCATGGCATTGACCAGCCCGAAACTACCCCCCAGCGAGCGCATGTTTTGGCAGGTGTTGCACCCAAGAATAAAGACCTCATCCCCGGCCGCCTTGCGCAGCTTTTTCAGGCCGGTGCGAAAGGCTTCAATATGAGTCATGTCCGGATTAAACAACTTCGACTCACCGATCTTATCGTCCACATAGAACGTATTAATGTATTTCTGCTGGGTGGCGGTGCCGCACCACATGCCGTCGAGCTTGAAATATTTATAGCCCCAGTCCTTCGAAATTAATCGCGCCAGCTCGCTCATATAGTCCTGGGCCTTGGGGTTGGTCATATCGAGGCAGTCGCCTCCCCATCTTGCGTTGTAAGGCTGTCCATCCATCGTAGCAAACAGCTCTTGCTTGTCGGCGAACCACGGATCGCTTGCGGTTCCGGAGAAGGGCTTGAACCAGATGCCGGCAACCATGTCCGCACTCTTGATCTTATCCGCCGTAGCCTTCATGCCGGAGGCATAGCTTTCGTTCACATGGTAAAAATCGCGCGCCGGGCCGCCCTTTTCGATGCCCGCCTGCCAGCCATCGTCGATCTGCACCACGCTCAAGCCGTAGCCGGGCAGCTGCTTTTCCTGAATAAGGTCGACCGTCTTGAACAGGTTTTTTTCATTGGTGGCGCGGAAGGTGTTGTACCACGTGCAATAGAGCGAAGGCTTGTCTTTCAACTCGATGTCATACTGCTCGGCAATGCGTCCGGCCAGCTGTTCAAGCCCGACACGCGCATCGTCGAACAAACCAACCATGAAGCTTTCGAGTTGCTCCTCGCCGCCCGTCGCAATCCGGAGCGCTCCATAGTCGATCTGCGAGCGTACCTGCACCCGATCCTGCTCGGTCGCTACAAAGACAATGCCGTCGCCGCGGTCGTGGGTCAGCCATCCGCATACCATTCCGTTGCGGGTTGCCGGATCGGCCACGGCGGCAAAAACATAGCTTCCAATTTCTGTCGAAGAAGGCTTCGACAGCGCACCGGACGACCGCACGGCCAGCTCGTCGGCACGCTTCCCGTTAATCTCAACCGCGAATCCACCCGTTGGGATCTTCTGAAAGGTTTCTACCTGAGTCGAGGCGTTCTTCTGAATGTGCTGGATCACCGCAAAGGACAATGCAGGATAGAGCACAATTCGATCCGAACTGCCCGACTGGTGCGTGATGACCAAGGCGGAGCCCTGCCCCCAATCCGGATGCGTTGCAGCGCCCTTTTCCACGGTGCCGCCGGTTTCGGCAAACTGCCCGCCTTTCAGTCCGAGCTTCGGGTTTTGAACCGATTGCACCGAATAGCTTGACGTTTTCGTATCGTAGCGAACCGTCAGTTGGTCGTTCTTCAAGGTATGAACCGCGGCATGGGCCCATGCCGCTGAAACTAAAACACCTATCATTAATATACTCTTCATCATCCTGCTCCTTTTCATCTATATCTAAATTTACGCATCCCTTATTATTTCTCGTCCATCCAAATCAGCTGGGGCCACCATTCGGGGGCATCGTTTTGCTGTTTTGGGCCGGGGGTGCTGCGTCCGTTGCTCACGACTTCGGTCAGACTTTTCTCAAGCTGTTCCACCACCTCAGGATATTTTCCGTGCAAGTTGGTGGTTTCGGACACGTCGGCCTCCAGATCGTAAAGAGCGGCCTTTTTCGGGCTCTTGTTCGGAATCAATTTCCACTTCCCGTCGCGGAAGGCAAAACGACCTCCAAAGTCATGATGTACCGCATTGGTGCGTTTATACTTTCCCGGGGTTTGGAAAAACAGCGGCAGCATGCTGTAGCTGTCTTCCCCCGCATTAGGCGCCACTTTTTCTCCCACCAAATCTGCGCAGGTGGCATAGAGGTCGGTCAGGCCACACATCACATCCGAGCGGCTTCCGGCCGGAATAACCGCCGGCCACTGCGCGACGAACGGCACGCGATGCCCGCCTTCGTTCAAGCTGCCCTTGCGTCCCTTATAGATCGCGCTGGAATGATGGCCGTACTGCTCTTCAAACTCCACCGGAAACGAAATCCGGGATGCGCCGTTGTCGGCCGTAAAGATTACCAGCGTGTTTTTAAGCAGCCCCTTTTTTTTCAGCGCGGCGACCACCTGCCCTACCGTCCAATCAATCTCCTGGATAAAATCGCCATAGATTCCGCATCCGCTTTTGCCCAGGAATTCTTCGCGGGGCATCACCGGCGTATGCGGTGCATTGAGCGCCATATAGAAATAGAACGGCTTCGCGGAATCCACGTTGCCGATGTAGTCCACGGCCCGTTCAGTCAGTTGTTTCAACAGAAGGGAGGGATCGAAGCCCGGCGCCATCAGGCCCCCGCGCATCATGCGTTGCTTGCCCGCAGGCGTTTTGTCGTGTTTGAAAGGATTCTGCTCCGTGGGCAGCACCGAGGCCCGGTCATTCACCAGCCAGGTATAGGGCGGAAAGTCGAGCGAAGCATTGATGCCATACCACGAATCAAAACCGAAATCGCACGGTCCGCCCGTGAACGGCTTCGTGAAATCAACCAACGGCTCAATATCGCTCGAATTACTGTCAAGCTCGCTAACTCGTGTACCATCCTTCAACATCCAGTTCAGACCCAAATGCCACTTACCGATCATCGCCGTAGCATAGCCGTTGCGTTTCAAGAGCGACGCCACCGTATCGCGATCCGGCTTGATCAGTGAACGCGAGTAGCCATGCAATACCCGTTCTTTCTTTTCAGACCGCCAGCTATAGCGGCCGGTCATCAGGCTGTAGCGCGTGGGGGTGCACACGGCCGATGCCGAATGCGCATCGCTAAACTGCATCCCGCCGGCCACCAGCCCGTCAATGTTGGGGGTCTTCACTTTCGCGCCGGGGTTCAACGCCGCCACATCTCCGACGCCCATGTCGTCCGCCAGAATATAGACAATATTCGGCAGCGGTTGCTTGGCGAATACGCCGGTTGCGGTCAACGCACTCAGTAACATTAATTTCCATATGGATTTCATCATTTCATTCCTTTACCGGTAACCATTCATTCGACTAATAAAAAACTGTACTCCACCCGCGGATTACTCAAGGGATCTCGCAGGTGAATTCCTGTACTTCCTGATTGCGCATCACTTTCATTTTCAGCGAGGTTCCGCGCTTCGCTTTTTCCAGCAGCGTTTTCATCTGCCCCACGCCGCTGACGGCACTCCCGTTAACCTTCAACAGAACATCATCCACCTAAAACCCGACTCGTCATCTTGGATTATCCATCCTCTATTTTTGTTCCATCCAGACCAGCTGCGACCACCAGGCCGGTCCATCGTTTTCCTGTTTCGGTCCCGGCGTGCTCCGTCCGTTCGCCACCACCGCCGTCAAGCGAGCTTCTAGCCGCTCCACCACTTCCGGATTCGATGCATACTGGTTCGCGGTTTCGGACACATCAGCCTCTAAATCATACAAAGCCGCCTTGCTTCTGTTTTTCGACGGAATCAATTTCCAGCGACCGTCACGGAATGCAAAGCGTCCCCCGAAATCGTGATGCACGGCCTGAGTTCGCTTGTATTTTTCCAAGGTTTGGAAAAACAGCGGCAACATGCTGAAACTGTCTTCACCGACCTGCGGTGCCGCCGGCGCGCGGACCAGTTCCGCACAGGTGGCATAAAAGTCGGTCAATTCACAGAGCACATCGCAGCGGCTGCCCGCCTCCACCACTTCCGGCCAACGCACCAAAAACGGCACCCGATGGCCCCCTTCGTACAAACTCGCCTTGCGCCCCCGATAGATCCCGCTCGGATGGTGATCAAAAACCTGTTCAAACTTCAGCGGAAAGGCCGGCTTCGACGCCCCGTTGTCCGCGGTAAAAATCACCAGCGTATTCTCCGCAATTCCCCGCGCCTCCAGCGCGTCGAGAACCTGCCCGACGCTCCAGTCGATCTCCTGCACAAAATCGCCATAGATCCCGCAGTCGCTGGTTCCCCTGAACTCATCGCGCGGCACCACCGGCGTATGCGGTGCCGTGAGCGGTAGATACAAAAAAAACGGCGATTCCGCATCCGCCGCATCGATATGCTCCACCGCCCGCTCCGTCAACGTTTTCAAAACCGTGGACGGATCAAACCCGGAGGCCTGCAGACCGCTCTCCATCCGCACCTGCTTCTCTTCCGGCGTTTTCAAACCATTGGAAACGTGCCGTTCCGTCGGCACCTCGACCACCCGATCATTTTCCATCCAGACATACGGCGGCAGATTCAGCGAAGCATTGATTCCGAACCACGAATCGAACCCGAGATCGCACGGTCCGCCGGTGAACGGCTTCGAAAAATCGATCTGCGCCTCGATCCCCTCCGGCGCCTTCAGCTCCGTTACGCGGGAACCGTCTTTGAGCATCCAGTTCAGGCCAAGGTGCCACTTGCCGATCATCGCGGTTTGATAGCCGTTTCGTTTCAGCAGCGCCGCCGCCGTATCGCGGCCCGGCGCAATCAGCGCGCGGGAATAGCCGTAGAGCACATTGCCCTTCAGCTCACTGCGCCAGCAATACCGGCCGGTCAGCAGGCTGTAGCGCGTCGGCGTGCAGATCGACGCCGACGAGTGCATATCACTGAATTTCATCCCAGACGCCACTAGGCCGTCCAAGTTCGGCGTCTTCACTTTCGCTGCCGGATTCAGCGCGGCAATGTCTCCCACACCCATATCATCGGCTAAAATACAAACAATGTTCGGGAGCGGTTCCTTCGCCAAAACCCCGGTCGCCAGCAATGCACTCACCCACATCAGTTTTAAAACAGTTTTCATTATTTCACAAAATTCCTGCTTTTCATCCAGTCGAGCATCTCGGCCTGAATCTTCGGAACATCCTCTTTCTTAAACTCTCCCCGGCAGAAAAATCCGTGATTGCGACCCTCATAACCTTTCAGCGTGCAGTCATTCCCGGCTGCCTTCATCAGACGGGTCATCCGTTCCACATTCTCAAAGGGAACAGTGGTGTCGGCCATGCCGTGAAAAACCAAGGTCGGCGGTTGCCCCGCCCGCACCTGATGGCAGGGCGAAATCTCTGTCTTACGCGCTTCACCGACCTTCTCCAATCCATAGCCAAGCTCGGTCGTATCCGCCACCGGATTAAAGAGAACCATCGCATTCGGCACGGAGCTAATCTTCAGATTTTCGGAGGGGTCATCCAGCCCTTGAATCATGCCGGTACAGGCCGCCACATGACCACCGGCAGAACCGCCCGACGCAATTATGCGCTCCGGATCAATCCCCAGCTCTTTCGCGTGTTCGCGCACCCAGCGGATCGCGGACTTGCCATCCTCCACACAATCAAACGGCGTTGTTTTATGCGTCTTTTTCACCCGGTATTCAGCGGAAATCGCTACGATGCCCTTAGATTTCAGATAGGTGCAATAGCTGTAAAACTGCCCCGGACGCCCCCCGACCCAGCCACCGCCAAAAAAGAAAACCACGCAGGCGCGCGGCTCCTGCGACGCTCCCTCGGGGGTGAATACATGCAGTTTCAGCTCCGCATCGCCCGCGGTCTTATACACAGGCATAGTGTCCGGCTCCTTCGCGGCCGACAACGCAAGTGCCGGCATGAGCGCCAAAGCAATCAGCAGCGTCTTCTTCATTTTGATTTTCCTTTGGGCGGCGTTGCAGAAATGTCCGGGTCGATTGCCGGGCCGGTCGGATTGGCGTTCACCTCGGCATCCCACCGCACATATTCCGCTTTCAACTGTTGGACAATTTCCGGATGCTGCGCAGACACATCGGTGGTTTCAGCTAGGTCGGTATCCAGATTATATAAAGCCCCCTTTTGTTGCGGAAAATATTTCCACGGACCCCGCCGAGCCGCGCCAGCACCCGGCTTCGACCAATAGAGCGTGCGCACCGGCAGTTTTTCCCCGTTAAACAGCAGCGGGGAAAGATCGACCCCGTCGAGCTGGACCTGTTCAGGAACCGGAGTGCCGGACAGCGCCGCATAGGTGGTGTAAAAATCAAGAATCATGGCGGTTTCGCCCGTGACGGCCGGCGGGATGGTTCCCGGCCAGAACGCAATGCCCGGCACGCGGTGCCCGCCTTCGCTCATGGATCCCTTGCCCCCTTTCAGGTCGGCAGACTTCGACCACTCTTTCGCCGGGCCGTTGTCCGAACAGAAAAAGATGAACGTGTTTTTTACCAAACCCAGCTCTTCCAGTTTTGTGCAGATGCGCCCCACTTCGGCATCCATCGATTCAATCATTTCCCGGTAGGCGCATTCCATGTCGATCTCGCTTTGCTTCACGGAACCCGCCCCGCGTACCGCCGGATCGCCGGGCCCTTGGAATGGAGAGTGCGGTGCACCGAAGGCCACATAGAGGAAGAACGGATTCTTCTGGTTGCGCTCCATGAAATCGAGGGCGTGGCTGCCGATCAACGTGGTCTGGTATCCCTCTTCCGGAGTCAGCTGATCCTGCTTCCACCAGTCTTCCTGCTGGGCGAGATCGAGATGCGATTGATAGTCGACGTTGCCGCTGACAAATCCAATGAACTCGTCGAACCCCTGCTTGACCGGATTAAACTTGGTGGAATACCCCACGTGCCATTTTCCAAACAAGGCCGTACGGTAGCCGCCCGACTTGAGCATTTCCGCAATCGTGAATTCTTCGAGCGCCAGTCCCTGATTCCGGCATTCTTTGGCTTTCACCACACTGGTTATTCCGGTGCGTTGCTGATAGCGCCCTGACAACAGCGCGGCCCGCGTCGGGCTGCACACCGCCCCGTTGGAATGAAAATCCGTAAACTTCACGCCGTTCGCCGCCATGCGGTCGAGATGCGGCGTTTTTATGCCGCTGGCATTGTCATAGCAGGAAAGCCCCGAATACCCCATGTCATCCGCCATGATGAAAATAAAGTTGGGCCGATCCGCATCGGCGTGAACCGCCAAAACACCGGCCAGGGCCAAAACTGCAATCCTTAAAAGTCCAATCCTGCGCATCGCTTATTCTCCTTTGAACAATTCCAATGAATTAACGTTGATCGCGCCCTTCCAGCGGACAAACCGAATTCGGAACGTATCGCTCGTCACGGGCTCCGGAAGCACCAAGCCAAAGTCGCCGCCCAGCGAGGTGCCTTCGTGAATGGTTTTCCAATCCTTGGAAACCTTCGCCTCGATCACAAACTGCTCCACCCGGCTGGGGCTGCCAAACTTGCCTTCGCGAATCTGAATCTGATCGACCGATTCCGGTTTAGCGAGGGTGACCTGAATCCACGGGGCCTTATCATCGCGCGCGGGACTCCAGGCGCTCTTGACCATAATGCCTTCCGAAAACTCCTTCAGGTCGGAGGCCACGAACGAACGGGCCGAGTGGTTCTCGCTCCTTTCCGAAGACGCGGTCGCCGTCGCACCGATGGTGAGCGGAAGATCGACGGTTTTGATCGGAGCGATTTCCGAGGCCGGCCGATCGAGCTTCAGCGCGATGACGGTGTCGATCTCGCTCACCGCGTCAGGCTGCAGCTCAATCCGCAGCTGGCCTCTGTTTTGCACTACTTTGACGTTGCCGTTTGCGAGCACGTTGGCCTCCAGCACCTTGGCTGGCAAAGACGGCAACGTAAGCGTTCCCGACCAATTGGCCAAAACATGCAGATAGACCGTGTCGCCCTTGCAGGTCGCCGCGCCCCACGGGCCGGGCATGTAGGGGCCGCCCTGCGTGCCATAGATGGTTTCGCCGTACTGCTTGAGCCACTCGCCCATTTCGAGCAAACGCTTCTTGTGGTCGGGCAGCACCAGACCGTCGCCATTGGGGCCAAAACCCAGCGCAAGGTTGCCGTCTCCGCCCGCGCACCGGACCAGCAGGCTGATGGCCTGCGGCAACGGCATCGCCGGAGCATCGCCCATCCAGGCCCAGCCGCCGCCGATGACGGAGCAGGTTTCCCACGGACGGTTGCTCTGGAATCGGCCGATGGAACGTTCCGGCCCGTCAAAGTCGCCCACGTGCCAATCCCGCGGACCGAAGCGGTGGTTGACGATGATGCCGGGCTGCAGCGAGCGGATCATCTTCAGCAGCGCGGGCGCTTTCCACGTGTCGGGATGAAGCCCCAGGCCGTCGAACCACATGACATCGATCTTTCCATAGTTCGTCAACAGTTCGCGGATCTGCGGGAACAGGTATTCCTCGCAATATTTTCCCTTGTCGCCCGTGGCATAGATCGGGTTGTACCAATCGGGCTGCGAATAGTAGAGCGCGACCTTGATCCCGTATTTATGGCAGGCATCGACAATCTCCTTGGTGGCATCGCGCCCGAACGGGGTGTTCATGATGTTGTAGTCGGTCAGCTTGGTGTCGAACATGCAGAAGCCGTCGTGGTGCTTGGTCAGCCAGACCAAATATTTTGCGCCCGAATCGCGTACCAGCTTGACCCACTCGTCCGCATCGAAGTCCGGCGCGGCAAAATGCTTGTACTGATCGTCGTAGATTTCCTGCGGCACACCTCGGGTGACGGTGCCGTCGGAGGGATGGCCCGGCCGCGGTCCCTTGCGCCCCCATCCCAGCGAACACTCGAGCATCGAGCTCGGCCCCCAGCAGATGAATGACGCGAAGCGCGCATCGGTCCACCAATCCATGTCGCCTTCGCCGGCGAACAGGACATCGGGATCCGGCACCGTTTTCAGATAGTTCGCGAATGCGTCGGGCGGGTAATAGGGCTCGATCCCATCCGTGTGCGGCGTGGAAACGTGCGCGGCAGTTGCTGCGGAAACAATAAAGAGGGAAGCGATGAATGCTCGCTTCACTTTTTGATGATTCTGAAATGACCGGTGCATAAGTTGAACTCCTATTTTCTTTTCTTTGACGGGGGAGCTTCGCTGCTTGGCATGTCGATTCCAGGGAGCTTCCATCGTGGATGGGGCTCATGCTCGTCCGTCATGATCTCTTTGATGCGTTCGACGATTTCGGGGTGCTGCTGGGCGACATCGTTTTCTTCGCCGATGTCGGTTGAGAGGTCGTACAGTTCCAGTTCCCCGTCGAGACCGTGGGCGCGGTAGCCTTTCCACTTTCCGAGGTGCACGGCCTGCTGGGGCATCTTTTCATAGAATTCCCAATAGAGGTATTCGCGTTTTTTCTGTTTTTCCGGCTGGTTCCCAAGGGTTGGAAAAATCGAAATTCCATCCATTTCCGAGGTGGTGCTTTTCCCGCCGGCATCGGCGAGTGTGGGCATGAGATCGTATTGTGTGGTCCACTGGTCGGTGGTCGACCCCGGCTCGATGGTGCCGGGCCAGTAGGCGATGAGCGGAACCCGGATGCCGCCTTCGTAGAGGTAGCGCTTAAACATGCGGAACGGACCGTTCCCGTCAAACGTGTCGGTGCGCCCGTAGTAGCTGCTCTCGTCGCCATTGTCCGACGTCCACATGATGAGGGTGTTCTCCGCCAGCCCCAGTTTGCGCACCGCCTCGACGATGCGCCCGACGTTGCGGTCGTGGCGGGTCATGAGCGCCGCGTAAAGCTGCTCCCTTTGGGTAAGTTCGAGCTGGTCGTATCCTTCGAGGCTCGGCGTCCACAGCCCGTAGAAGGGAACCGTCTTCGCGTCGCCGTGCGGGACAACGCTGGCGTAGTAGATAAAGAAGGGGCGGTCCTGATTTTGACCCATGAACTCGATGGCTTTGTCGGCATAGAGATCTTCAATGAAGACGCCTTTGTCTCCCAGAACCGGCAGATGCTCCGCCAGCAGCTCCGGGCTGTTTTCCGGGATCGGTTTGCGAACGCCGTTTTCCCAGATATGGTCGTTGTAGAAGCTGCGGCAATCCACATGGCCCAGATAGCCCAACCAATAATCCCAACCCGTTGCCGTGATCAGCTCCGGCAAAGATCTCCCGCCCGGACTGAGCTTGCCGAATGCGGCCGTGGCGTAGCCCGCCTGTCGCGCAACCTCGCCAAGCATTGGAAACTTTGGCGGCCAGTCCGGCGTTGGAATATCCGTGGAGGTGTTGGCCCGCCACGCGGCGTGGCCGGGGTGCTTGCCGGTGAGCAGGCTGCATCGCGACGGCCCGCACACGGCGTTCCCTGCATACGCCCGGTTAAACAACATGCCGCCCGCCCGCAACTGGTCGAGGCACGGCGTTTTGATGATCTTCATGCTGGCATCGTCCATCTTGTAGCACGGAACTTTGCCGATCCCCCAGTCATCCGTATTGATATAAATAATGTTGGGCTGCTTTGCATCGACCGCAACAGCGCATAGAAGCAATGCCAAAACGACAGTGAATTGAATGGGTCTGAACATGGTATTTCCTTCCATTGGCGTCATCGGATCACGAGGACTTTCCCCTCAACGTTCCCTTTAGTTACGCACGGCCAGTCGTCGGTGCGGAAAGGCCGTACGGGAAAGCTCGCGCGGTTATACAGATTGCACCCGGCCGGATTGTCGGCCCAGGCATAGCGCACCGCAACCGGCTTCGAAACCGCATCGCTCCGAACGATAATGCTGTCGCCTTTTATTATGGCCTGCGCTTCATGGAAAACCTGGTCGTCGCCAGCCACGGTAAAGTTGGCGGGCGCGTCGTCGGTCGGCTCAATCTCAAGGCTTGTCGGGGCAACGCGTTTCCCGCAGACGAGTCCGTCGGCATGACCGAAGAACAACCGCACGGCTTTGCTTTTGATTTCCAACCGCTGGAAAACCGGGCCGCTAAACTCAATGTCCTGGCCATAGTCTTTCGCCAGCGCAATGGCCGCCAGACGTTCGCCGGGCAGCTGCTTGTTCTTGGGATGGATGCTGCCCCCCTGATCACTGTCGATGACAACCGCGAGTTCCACCAGCGGATCGTTTTGGGCGGCCAACTGCTGGGCTTCGCGCAGCTCGGCATACGGGCTGCCGCCGGGCTTTACGCTGGGCTTTCCAATCTCTGGAAGCTGGATGGCATAGAACTTAAAATCATCCTGCTCAAACCGGTCGCGCCATTCGGCGAGCATCGCTGGAAAGAGCGAACGGTATTGGTGGGCGCGCAGCCGGTTGGCTTCGCCCTGATACCAGACCACGCCCTTGATCGCAAACGGGAAAAGCGGGTGCAGCATGCCGTTGTAGCATCCCGCCGGATAGGTGCGCGCATCGGAGGGTTTGACTCGTGCATCAGCTTTAAGGCTTTTATGCAGATGCTTGGCACGCACCGCCGGGTCATCCCAACTGGCTTCTACTTCGCGCCATTTCCTGACCGCGGGGGCGAACAGATCCGATTCCAGTGTTTTGTTGGAGACCCAACACTCAACGCTGGTGCTGCCCTCGGCGCACATGATCAGCCCGATCGGAATATCCGCTTCCTTCTGGACGCGTCGTCCGAACAGAAAGCCAACCGCCGTGAATTTTGATGCCGTTTCCGGCGAACTCGCCGCCCACGATGCGTTGAATTCGTTTGAGGGCTGTAGTTCGATCTTTTTAGGAACCTGCAAAAGGCGGAGATTAGCAATGTCAGCCGACGGTATGATTTCCTCAGCCCCGAGCGTGTTTCCGAGCGCGAATTTCATATTCGACTGCCCGGAACAAATCCAAACATCGCCGACCAAGATGTCGGAAACTTGAAACTTGAAATCTGAAACTTGAGACGATACCGACAAATTCTGCGGGTGTTTCGACAATCTCAAAGGATCGAGTTGCAGCCGCCACTTTCCAGCGGGATTCGCGGCAGCGGTTTTCTTTTGTCCGGCAAAGGCAACTGAGACTTTTTCGCCGGGATCGGCTGTCCCCCAGACCGGGACCGGTTTGCCGCGCTGCAGCACCATATGGTCGGAAAATACGGAAGCCAACTGAACCTTCGCGAAAGCAGAGGCTGAACAAAAAAGAAGCAGGAAAATGATTTGGAGTTTCATAGGATTACGGTTTGGTTGAGGTGGTGTGAGTGACGATGAAATCGACGATTCGATCCGGCCGTTCAATAGTGAAATGATGTCCGTCGGCTTTTTGCTCGCCAAGGGTCATGGGATACACCGTGAACGGGCCACCCAGCGCGATATAGCGGCGCATGAGCTCCAGTGAATTTTCTTCGGGCGGAACAATGATGTCCTTGAGGTTGATCGCCGCGTAGATTGGGATCTTGGCAGCGGCCAATGCGCCCAGATTATCAATCGGGTTATCGTTCCATTCCATTAATCCCGCTTCGTCGAAACCGTAAATCTGTTGGGCCTGCCCCCACTCATTGGCAGCGCCCTTTCCGGTTCCCTTTCCGCCAGGCCAGCTTTTGATGTCGCAGACCGGCGCTTCCAGATACATGCAGGCAACTTTCTCCGGATTTTTCTTTGCCCAGTTAAAGCAGATCAGTCCGCCCCGGCTGACGCCCTCGAGCACGGCCTTTTCCGACATGCCCTTGGAAACCATGAAGGCATAGAAGGCGTCCCAATGCGCCACTGCGGTTGGCGAACCAAAAAGCTTCGTCACATCGATGTAGCCGATTGAGTATCCCTTTTCCAGCAACAGGAGATCCACTTCCGTATGCCAGTTGGGGAAGCGCGCGCGCCACACCCAGGGATTGCCCTCGGCCGGAGTTTCCGGCAACACCACATGGCCCGCACGGCCATCCACTTGAAAGCTAATCTTTTCAAATGTTTTCCACCGGCTCGACTCCCCTTCGAACCCCGAAGCGAAACATTGCAGGGTTCCTGCGGTTAGCAGCGCTCCGAGCACCACCAAACTGTAGATTTTTTTCTTCATTGTCCTGTTCCTGCCTAAAAGGTTTTGGGCGGATAAACCGGCCCTGTGTTTTCCATCCAGTCAGCCACGGCCTTCCCCATTTTTGCTGTGATCTCCGGATATTTACTGGCCACGTTTTCCATCTCCCACGGATCGGTTTCGTGATCATACAAAATTTCAACGCCTTCGCTGATGATATAGCGGTAGCGCCCGTCGCAGGCGGACTGAGCACCGAGAATTTCGGAAAAGGCATAGGTCCGTCCGTTGGTTTTTTTGCCTTCGAGCAGCGGTACGATACTCAATCCGTTCTTCGCGATTTCATTGGGACTCTTGATTCCGGCCAGCTCAAACGTGGTAGGCACCAAATCCATAAGTTCCATCGGGTGAACATTAATTTTATCCCCCGCAAACCGCTTTGGAAAACAAACAATCATTGAGGTGCTCAACGACTCTTCAAACAGGGTGCCTTTGTGCAGGCGCCCATGGTTTCCAAGGAAAATGGAGTGATCGGAAAAGAAAACAACGACCGTATTTTCGAGCTGCCCCGCGGTTTCCAAGGCATCCAGCAGCTCACCGATTCGCGCATCCATAAAAGCCACCGAAGCCGCCTCGCCCAAACGATCCTTGGCAACACCCTCCGCATTCTTGATCGGACGGTTGTCCACCAGCAGCGGCTCGGGAATGTCATGCCCGAACCGGTCGGTTTTCGGCGGGGGAATTTTCAGATCGGCCACCTTGTCGTACCAGCGTTGCGGCACATCGTACGGGCCATGCGGCAGGCAAAAGTTAAACCACATAAAGAACGGCTTTTTGGAATCGCGTTCCTTGGTCAACCAATGGATGGCGACCTGTGCCGTAAAGCCGTCGAGGTAGTCGATGTCTTCCTCCATCGTACTCTTCTTGCCGTAGCCGTCGGCATCCTGAAGAAACTGTTCATATTTCCCGCGCCGCTTCAAATGCTCGACAAAAGGTCCGCTGATGGGCTTGTCCTGACTCAGTGCTTTCCACATGGCATAGCGTTCGCCGGTGCATTGAACATAGTCAAACCCGTAGCCATGAAGCGCGTCATCCTTGGAGGCCTTGGGGTTATCCGCCGAAGCTTTGACATGAGACTTGCCGATGTAGGCCGTCTGATAGCCCGCCTTCTGAAGTACGGGCGGAAAAGTCCAGGTGCCTTTCGGCATATTTCTCAAGTGCCCGTTACGATAGAATCCGAGATTATGCGAGTAGAGGTTGGCCAGCAGCCCGTTGCGCGAAGGCCCGCACATCGGCCCTTGGCACATGGCATTCGGGAAATACGTTCCGACCGTCGCCAGCCGGTCCAGGTTGGGCGTCAGGCCAAAGCCATCGCCCAGCTTGTTCATAAAGCGCGGCATCAGGTCGTCGGCCTCGATCCAGATAATATTCGGACGGGTCTCTGCAGACAGCGTCCCAGCGCACAACAAACTTAAACTTATCATCGTAAACAGTTTCATATTCATTTCTCCTATCTTCTCTCCAAGTAAAACACGTATCTCACTCAATCAGGCTGCCGCGCTCTTCGATATACAACTCTGCAAAGTTTGATCCGATTTTCTTCATTCCTTCATAGTTGTAGTGGCTCTGCGGATACATGGGATAAATATATTTCCCTTCCCCCTTTTTTCCGTCATGTCGCAACACAAAGGCGTTCCCGGCTTCTTGCGTGGCTTCTTTCATCGGAAGGCTTCCGATTTGGAGACAGAAAAAGGGCATGTCCGGCGCCTGCACATCTTCGCGCGCCTTTCGAATAAGCTTAACCAGATTGTCCTTATAGTTGAACGAATAGGCCTCTTTGGGGCCGCTCTTCAGCCCAGGGTTGTCCGACTCGCCCTGCACCCAGATCATGCCGACAATCTCATATGAATCCGGATCCAGCGTCGCCAGCACCTCCTGTACGTAGGAACTCCAGGTATAGTAAAGCCTCGGGCGCTTTTCATCCGGCGTGCCCTTTACGATATCGGCCGACCAATCAATGTTCCAGGCGCCATGCAGCGACGAGCCGCCTACGGCATGCTTAATGAACAAAAACTTTTCATCCGGCCATTGCTGACTGAATTCCATGCCCATAAACAGCTCGGGGCCGAAGAACCATTCCGGACCATATTTTTTGGTATCGTTTGCGGAGGCTTTGAACGGATGAAGCGGCGCGATGGTTTTTTCACCGTTTTCAAACAAGGCAAAGGTCACCTGCTTTCCGGCTTTTTCAAGAAGCTTCAGCTCGTCCTTCGTCAGTTTGCTGAAATCACCCTTGCCCCGGCAGTTGGACTGCCCGGCAAATAGAATCACCTTGGTCTTTCCCGCTGCGACCGACACGGCCGGCGACAGCATTGCCAAACAACAAATCCCTACAATCAAACTCTTCATCATTAGTCCTCTCCAACCACACATTGATCATTCAGTCCAAAATGGTAATTACGCTGAGTCGTCTTTGCATCTACTACCGGCGTTTTAAAATCGTTGTCGGCTCCGAAGACGAGGCTTTCACCCTTCTTCAGCTCAACGCTAACCGTCTGCCACCCATTATTCATCGTGGTGGTCAATGGACTGCCTTGCGTCGTTTTGACTTCAGCCGGGGCATTTCTTTTAAACCGCAACTGCAACGTATCCGTCCGATCCGCCGTGATCCGGAAGGCAGTAGTCTGCCCCTGTTGATGACGCGCACTGACGGTATAGCCGCCCTCTGCGCGGAGCCCGTCGAAACCGGCTTCAGGCCAATTCTTCGAAACGCCGGGGAACAGACGCACCAGGTTTATCGCGTAGTTATTTATCCCCCAGCTCTGAATTAACAGTTCCTGCGTGGCCGCAGCGGAAGAAAGCGGCGTTTCAATCACGGGGCCGGTTTCCAGATAGAAGGTATTCGGATAAAGGTAGAGATCAAAATATTGCCGAAGCTGACCGAGTGCCTTTTCAGGTTCATCGAGCATGGCATACATCGAGGTTGCGCCGGTGCGCGTGTAGCCTTTGTAGCTCCAGTCGTGCCGTGTCAGCGGTTTGCTCAACTTAAATCCCAGCCAGTGATCAACCGTGTTCAAATAGAGCTCGCGCTCTTCTGCCGAATCGATGTCGATCCGGCGCAGCGGATAGAGCCCCACCAGATGCGAATAGTGACGGTGCGGGCCGGTCAAAGGGAGGTCTTTTCCCAGCATGATTACCCCTTCACAAATATGCTTGGAAACCAGCTCCTTCAGGGTTTTCTGATACCGGACGGCATCCGGATCGTTCAGCTTAAAATGCCCGTCGATGTAGAGTGCGGTCTCCAGCCCCCAGCGCAGCAGTTCAAGATCATAGGTGGTGTCTTCGCCCTCCACTTTCCATTCTGGGGAAATATCTTTGGGCATATGCAGGCAACCATCATCGCCTTTGGTGAGCGCGTGGATCAGGAAATTATTCGCGCGTTTCAGAATCGGATAAAACTTTTCCACGGCGCGCTGGTCATCCGGATAGACACGCAGGAAATGCCAGTAGTCGTAGAGGGTCCAGAGGAAGTTGCCGTATTCCCCCCAGAAGCCGGTCGGCCCGTAGGGGCTGGTTCCGCGCCCGCAGGTTGCGGAATCGTGCTGGAACTCTTTATCCGCGGCCTGAATGAAGATATCGGTGCTCTCATCAATCCAGTCCGCCAGCGTGGAGGCAATGCCCGGCTGATTGGCCGTCGCCATCGGCAGGTAGGAAAGCTGCACGTTCAGATTGGCCCAGATCCGCGGCCAAGGCGTTGCCCGAAACCAGGGCCCCATCAGGTCGATCGGCAGCGCGCCCGGACGGGTGGCCGAACCATACTTATACATCTGAACCCAATAGTTGGCTTCGATCTGCTTGTCAGGAATCGAGATAAAAAGCTTGGAAAAATAGTCCGCCCAATAGGCCTGGTGGTCTTTTTTGATCGATTCGGAACCGGCGCGAAATGCCTCCTGAATGGTTTGAATCCCGGCCGTTTTGGAAAGCGTCTTTGCGTCCTGACTGTAGTCCGTCGTCCAGGCCAACAGATAGCGGTTTCGGGCGACCTTACCAAACTTCCAGCTCAGCACATACGCCTGCCCGCCTTTGAGCGGAACAAACCGGGTTTTGATTCCTCCGACATCGCCCCTTTTTTCCGGTGCCAGTTTTTTAACCAGCTCCATGCCCATGATCGCCTGATAGGTTTGGGGATCTGAAAAATCGTTTACATTATCCAGTTTAATGCCCTTTTCTTTACGGATCGCATAGAGCCCGTCGGCGGGAGCGCCCGGCAATGCAAAATGCTTGATGTCGATTTTTTCATCGCCCGACACGGTGAACTCCACCAGCACCACATCATGCTTCACGGAGGCCAGCGACTGAAAACCAACGGTGCCCTTTGTGGTCGCAATGGTTCCCGCCACCAGCGCCTTATGCAGACTCAAGCGCATTGAAAAGTCAGTCGTTTCCCCCTTGGCTTTGAGAATAAACTTGCCGATGGGGGCGCGGCTTTTTTCGGAATAGACCCGCGTGTCGCCAATATCAAAATGCAGGGTCTCATCACGGGCCGACCAGATGCAGGTGCCCAGCTCGCCGTTCCCAAGAAAGGCGCTCTCTTCAAACGCTTTCGGCGTACGATCCCAGAGCAGATCAAAGTCGGATAAATAGGCCCCGTCCACGGCGAAAGCCGAGCCGGCAAGCAGCATTGTGAGCCCTAATATAAACCATTCTCTTTTCATGTTTCCTTGTCCTTCTTTACGTTTAAGGCACCCAAGTCTCACCGGTATTCCGTTGCGGCTTTCCAGGGGTGCTGCGGCCGTTGTTGATTATTTCCCGAAGTTCGTCCGTGAGTTGCGCCGCTTGTTCTGGATGCGATGCAATCAGATTGTTCTGCTCCAGCGGATCGGCGGCAAGGTTGTACAGCTGCAGCTCCGGCAACCCTTTCTTAAGCGCCAGTTCATCTCTGAGACTCCATCCGCCGGAACCGGGACAAAAGGCCAACTTCCATTTTCCGTCGCGAATGGCAAACCGCCCCTGAATCGAATGATTAATAATCGGACCGCGCTCAAGCGGCTCTCCCTGCAAAGCCGGCCGGAAACTCACGCTGTCTTCCGCCGCATCGTCCGGCAGTTCAACACCGACCAGCTCGGCAACCGTCGCCATAATATCCGTTGTACAAATCGGAGTCGTGTTGATTGCTCCACCTTTGATTTTGCCCGGCCAGCGGACGATGAATGGAACCTTATGCCCCCCTTCCCAAATATCCGACTTCCCGCCACGAACATTCACTTCGAAGTCAATGCCTTTGGCTTCCACATCATCAGCATTGGAATGTTTCAGCGAGGTTCCGTTGTCGGCCGTAAAAACAATCAAGGTATTGGCCGCGATTCCAGCGCGATCCACCGCATCGAGGATCTGCCCCACCCGGCGATCGGTTTCGATCACAAAATCAACGTACTTGGTCAGGCCGCTTTTCCCCGCAAAATCAACCGCCGGCGCAATGGGCGCGTGTGGCGCAGTCATCGGGAAATAGAGAAAGAACGGCTTCTTCGAAGCAGCCTGTTTTTCAATATATTCAACCGCTTTTGACGTAATGGTCGGGAGCACTTTATTTTCCGCCCACTCTCCGCCGGGTGTTCTAAATTTTGCATCCGGCGTGCCAAGCACCTTTTCGTTTTCAATGTAGACAAAGGGCGGCCAGTTTATGACGTCATCGCCGAAATAATAATCAAAACCCGCCAGGCGCGGCCCCGGCACAGGAGCAGTCCAATCGATGCCCGCCGCGGCCAGTTTCGCCAACGCCTTGGCATTGCCCACCGGCACCTTGTCCGTCGAAGAGAACGGCCAGTTTAAACCGAGGTGCCACTTGCCGATGCAGGCCGTATGGTACCCTTTGGCTTTTAGCATCGAAGCCATCGTCATACGCCCGTCCTCGATCAACGGGGCATCCCATTTAGGAACGATGCCTCTCTTCAGCCTCGAGCGCCAGCTGTAGCGCCCGGTGAGCAGCCCATAGCGCGTCGGGGTGCAGACCGCCGAACCGGAATGCCCGTCGGAAAAAACAAGGCCTTGCTTAGCCAGTGCATCGATACGCGGGGTTTCAAAGCCCAGCGATGCATTGAAGGCCGAGACCGAGTCGCGCCCCATATCATCCGCGAGGATGACGATAACATTCGGCGGCTTCTGCGATCCGGCAAACACCGAAAGGCCGAAGGATAAAACAACAGCGGTTTTAAAAATTCGTTTAAACATAGTTGCGTTCCCTAAAATTTTACACGAAGCGTTTCAGCTCCGGATTGTTCGAGTGCAGGTAGTTTTTTAAACTGCTGCTCCCGTGCGGTGTCGAGCTCGCCGACACGCACGGTAAAGGTTCCCTTCGAGAACACCTTGGGGGTGAAAGAGGTTCCGTTGATGCGCAGGGTGTAGAGAATTTCTTTGGTCGCCTCGTCGATCACCTGCACGACCGGATCTTCCATGCCGGAGACCTTCAGCGTCGGCAGCCACGCCACGGCCTTGCGGCCATAGTTGTCCTGCTGGTCGATGGTGATGGGCCAGCCCGGATATTGCGGAATGGCTGGGTCGGTGACATCCACGCCGCGCGGCCAGCATTCCATGGTGATTTTGCGGGTCTTTACATTAAAGCGAATCAACCCGTAGCCGGGGGCATAGCGGCCGAATTCATTGGCCCACTTATTCAGCCATTCCTCTTTCGGATTGGCGTAGGCGTAGACCGTCAGCCGATTTTCGAAGGTATCGAAATAGTCGCCGGCAAATTCAATATCGCTCCCCGCAACCGGCTGGCCATCGGGCTTCCGGTTGGGCTTCCAGTAGCGGGTGTAGTGGTTATAGATGGCGGGGACGCAGAACGAATAGCTGGAGTCGCGCCAATCATCGACGCCATACTGGACGACGGTCGCAAGGTGCTGGTCGCCGTTGATGTGCAGGGCGTAGGCCTTGCGGATGGTTTCGACGGCGCGGTTGCGAGGCGTTTGCGGCCAGCCGTTGGTGTCGAGGTCCAGCTTGCCGGCGGTATGCGCCTTGGCGAAGAGGGTTTGGGAAAGAACGGTTTTCATCTGCACGCCCTTCCAATGGGTCGCCCACTCATCCAAAAAAGCCAGCTGGCGATCGCCCATCAACTTGGCCCCGGGGTAGTCGAGAATGGAAACGGGCTGGCCCGGAACGGAGGGGCAGGCCCCGCTGAATGTATTTTCGATGCCCTGGCCCGTGAGATATTCCTCGAGGCTGGCGGGGGAGCTTTTAAATTTGCGGTCTTCGACAATCGCGAAGTCAATCGGCCCGATTTTGAGCGAGGTGTAGTAGGCGCCAATGCCGCGTTCGATGGGGGTCGGGTCATACGGGTCAGGAAGATTTGAGGTTTGCGCGCGCTCGACCATCTTGACGTATTGCGGATCGCCATAGCCCTGATTGGGAACACCTACTTTTTTTCCGCTCCAGTCGCGGCCGCCTTCGCCCCAGAGGTTGCCGTTGCCGACGTCGTGGTCGTCCGGGATGCAAATGGTCGGGCGGTTGCGGGTGATATCGCCGAACTGGCGGCCGAAGTGCAGCCAGTGGGCCAGATGAACCCCATGGCCGTAAAGCTGGTCGCCGGAGAAAAAGAGCAGATCCGGATCCTGCGCGTTAATATTGGTGATGATGTCGGGCTTCATGCGAGCGTCGCGCCACGTGTTTCCAGTAAAGGCCGCGACCACAATCTCTTCTTTATCGATCGGGTTTTTGCGGATGATCCCCTCGTAGGTCGCCTTTCCATCGATAGCCACAACGCGGTATTGGGTCGCGACGGTGTCATCCCAGTTTTCCACGCGGAACAGTGCCGTCCAACTCTGCGCATCGCTTTTGGTGGTTTTGTAGGGTTCTTCGCTGATCGTGGATTTAGCAACCTTCACCCATTTTCCCTTTTCCATCTTTTCAAGCACGGTGGTGCGCGACTCGCTTTTGGCGAGCGGATAGAACTGAACGGTCATCTTGAGCGTACGCTCATGCAGGGTGTAGAGCACAAAGCCGATGCGGTCTTCGGGTTGCACATCGGGAATTTCGATGGCTCTCTCCGCATTGGGATGGCGCGTATCTACTTTCTTCGCCGCATGTGCCTGAAGGCTAAACGCTAGACAAGACAACGTGCTTGCTATGAGTATTTTTTTCATGATTTTATATTCCTAATCAAACCAGCCGCTTTATCGCGCGACCGCCAGAGATCATGTCGAAACCAGCACAAGCATCGCGACTGATATAAAAATATTCTTCATGGTTGTTCCTGCAATTCTACTTCTGGATTGAGTTTTTCAGAACAGTTCAAATGAATTAATGGAAAGGCCACCCTGCCATTTGACCATACGCAGGCGGAAAGAATCGCTCTTCACCGCTTCATCTAAAACCAAGCCAAAGTCACCGCCCAAAGTCGAACCTTCATGGATGGTTTTCCAATCGTTGGAAACCTTGGCCTCGATCACAAACTGCTCAACGTGGCTGGCGTTGCCAAACTTGCCTTCGCGAATCTGGATCTGGCTCACCATCTGCGGTTTTTTGAGACGGATTTGAATCCAGGGGTTTTTATCTTTTGAATCGGGGCTCCAGGCGCTTTTCACCATGATGCCTTCGGAAAATTCCTTCAGATCGGAAGCGACCACCGACCGGGCGGCGTTCTTCTTGCTCTTTTCCGAAGAGGCGGTCGCCGTTGCTCCAATGGTTAAAGGCAGGCCGACGGTTTTGATCGGCGCGATTTCAGCCGCAGGGCGATCCAGTTTGAGCGCAATAATGGTATTCACGGGATCAATGTTTTCGGGATTGAGCCTAACCGTCAGTTTCCCATTCTTTTGCTCAACCTTTACCGTACCACCGGTGAGGACGTTGGCGGAAAGCACCTTTGCCGGCAGGGCAGGAAGCGCCAGCGTGCCCGCCCAATGGGCCAACACATGCAGATAGACGGTATCGCCCTTGAAGGTCGCCGCGCCCCACGGACCGGATTGATAGGGGCCGCCCTGCGTTCCATAAATGCTTTCGCCATACGTTTCGAGCCAAGCGCCCATCTCGAGCAAACGCTTTTTGTGGTCGGGAAGAATTTTTCCGGCTCCATTCGGCCCCGTGTTCAGCGCCAGGTTTCCTCCATTGCCCGCGCAACGGACCAGCAGCCCAATCGCTTGCGGAAGGGGCATTGCAGGGGCGTCGCCCATCCAGCCCCAGCCGCCGCCAATCACCGTGCAGGTTTCCCACGGCCGATTGACCTGAAAGTTGCCGATCGAGCGTTCCGGCCCATCGAAGTCGCCCACATGCCAGTGCTTGGGCCCCCAGCGATGATTAAACAAAATGCCCGGCTGCAATTGCTTGGCCATCTTGATCAGCTCCACCGCCTTCCACGTGTCCGGGTGCTTTCCCAATCCATCGAACCAAAGCACATCGACTTCGCCATAGTTGGTCAACAGCTCCCGGATCTGCGGGAACAGATATTCGTCGCAATAGCGGTTATAATCGCCCGTGGCATAAATCGGGTTGTACCAATCCGGCTGGGAATAATAGATCGCCACCTTAATGCCCTGTTTATGGCAGGCATCGGTCAGCTCTTTGAGCACATCGCGGCCGAGCGGCGTATTCATGACGTTGTAATCGGTCAGCTTGGTGTCGAACATGCAGAATCCGTCATGATGCTTGGCGGTGAAGATAAAATATTTGGCCCCGGAGGCCTTCACCAGCTGGATCCATTCGTCGGCATCGAAGTCCGGCGCCGCGAATTGCTTAAACTGACTGTTGTAAACCGCTTCGTCGATGCCGCCTTTGACGGTGCCATCGCTCGAGTGCCCCGGACGCGGCCCTTTTCGCCCCCAACTCATCGGGCATTTGAGCATGGAGCTGGGGCCCCAATGCACAAAGAAGCCGAAGCGGGCCTCGTTCCACCACGCCATTTCTTCATCGGAGGCCACCAAGGCGGCGGCATCGGCCGGCGGCAGCTTATCCAGCCAAGCCTGATACTCCGTCGTATTGAAATACGGTTCAATCCCATCCGTGTGCGGCGGGGTGTAATGCGCCGCAAATGCCGACATGGTTGCGGCTGCGAGCACTGCCAGCAAAATGGTTTGTCTTGTTTTCATAGCTTCCCCCTGATTGATGCGCGCGACGACCGAGGCACCGCGCCTGTTGTTATAGGAAAATGCACTCGTTCAACACGATGCCATATAATATATCTTACCTATATCATTATACGAATGCAGAACCGCGTTCTGGACAAACAATCCATGATCATATTATTCGGTTTGTTATATATTCGTTATACCATTAAAAACCAGCACACTTATCAATCTAATCCAGCGTGCTTAGTTTTTTCAATAGCTCGATTTGCGGTTGCTTGCAGCTGTCCGGACGGGCCGGACCGCGGTTGGTGCGCCCATCAAGAATGGCGGCTACCGCACGTTTGGCGATTTGTGCGACGATGGCCGGATTCTGTTGTGCAAGATTGGTGGTTTCGGCGACATCGTCTTCGAGATTGTAAAGCGACACCTGCTCATGCCACGCCGCGTTCGGATTAGGGGCTTTGCCCTTGCTCTCCCTTTTCTTCTCTACCCGCCCGACCAGTTCCTCCTCGCCAACGCAAATGAGCTTCCATTGCTTATGGCGCAACACGAGCTTGTTGCTCAGGCTGCTCATAATAATTTCGCGCTGGGATTTATCCTGCGACTGGCCCTGAAGCTGCGGCAAAAAGCTGACGCTGTCGCCCGCCTCTGCCGGCAAGGGCTGATCCAGAATATCGGCCACCGTCGCAAAGAAATCCTCGAGAGTGATCATCCCCGCATCCTTGCGGCCCCGGCCCTTGAGCCCCTCGGGCCAGCGGACAATGAACGGCACCCGATGTCCACCCTCGAACCAAGTGGCCTTCCAGCCGCGGCGGCCGTCGCTGCTATCGTGCCCGCCCTCTTTGAGCATGCTGGTTACGGCGAACGACGCACTTCCGTTGTCCGCCGTGAAGATCACGAGCGTGTCGTCGAGGATGCCTTTTTCCTCAAGCGCCTTGAGTATCCGGCCAACGGAATGATCCACTTCCATGCGGAAATCGGCATGCTCGTCAATCTTGCTGCGGCCCTGCCACTCGGGGCTGGGTACGACAGGCGAGTGCGGCGCGTTGAGCGGCATGTAGAGGAAGAGCGACTCCTTCGGATTATGTTCACGAATTACCTTAATCGATTCGGTGGTGATGTCGCCCAGCACAGTATATGGACTGAGGTCGGGATCGGCCAATCCTGCGCGGTTTCCGAACGGGCTTTTTGCCGGAACCAGCTTGGTCGGAATGGCGACGGGGGTGCGGTCGCGGAAATAAACATACGGAGGCATATCGAGGCTGGCGATAATGCCGAACCACGACTCGAAACCGCGATCGACGGGCCCGCCGGTAATCCCGTGGGAAAAGTCAACCGTGCCGGGTTTTGGCTTGCGTTCCTTCACCGGCGCGCCGTCCACTCCAGTCCACTGCCCCCCGAGATGCCACTTGCCTACCATGCGGGTGCGATACCCCTGGCCGCGCAGGAATTCGGCAACGGTTGGAACGCCCTCGATTTCAGGTCCCGTGTAGCCCGAGGCTAGGCCGACGCCATCGCGCCAGCAATACCGCCCGGTCATGATGCCATAGCGCGTCGGCGTACAGATTGCCGAGCCCGAATAAGCCTGCGTGAAAGCCATGCCTTCGTTGGCCAGGCGGTTAAGGTGAGGCGTGGGAAATTTACATTCCGCGCGTAGCGCCTGCACGTCGCCGTGCCCCATATCATCAGCTAGAATATAGACGATATGCGGCTTTGTGTTGGCCATTGCACCGGTGGCGCAAAACAGGGTGGAAAGAATAATTGAGACCGTTTTTTTCATATTGTTTTCCTTCAAGGTGCTATGGATTCTCCCTCACTACAATCCTGCCGGAACCGCTTTGCCTTGCTCTTTTTTCCACCAGTCCGGACCGTCGCGAAGCACTTCCAAATCGTACTCGAGCAACATCTTCTTCATGGACTCCAATCGCTCCGGCTCAGAGCCAGCAAGGTCGGTAGCCTCATTCGGATCCTCTTCAAGATTGAACAGTAAAAACTTCGTGTGCTTCCCATCGGCCAGGATTTTCCAGTCCCCGTCGCGCAGGGCCACCCGATACGTCTTCGAACTGTTGCGCCAGAACAATGGACGTTCCCGCTTCATCGACTCGCCCTTCAGCACTGGGGCAATCGAGGCACAGTCAAACGTGCGGTCGGTTGGCAGAGGAATGCCCGCCAATTCGAGGACTGTCGGAAAAATATCCGAACCGATCACCGGCACATCACAGGTCGTTCCAGCACCGTTTAATCCAGCAGGCCATTTAATAATCATTGGAACCCGAATTCCGCCCTCGTGCGTATAGCGCTTGCGGCCATTCAACCCGCCGGTCGATCCGCGATAGCGCTGCTTGCCCGGCGCAACATCCGGATCCCCCGGCTTGCCCTCGTCCGTTGCCCCCTCGGGGCCGTTATCGCTCGTGTACCAAATGAGCGTGTTGTCCGTCTGCCCTGCCGCCTCAACCACTTTGACGATCTGGCCAACCGCCTCATCGAGCTGGGTAATATTGGCCAGATACTGGCGCAACGAGGAATCGTCCAGATCTTTATACAGATCCATAAAGCGCGGATCGCTCTCAATCGGCCCGTGGGGCTCGTGCAGCCACACCGTCGCAAAGAACGGCTCATCCGTCTTGCAGGTGTTCTGCATCCAAGCCTCAAACTGCGCGCCGACCAGCTGCGCGGCAAATCCGGTTTGCATGCCGAGCGGCTCGCCGTTCAGAAAAAAGTTGCAGGGGTTTTTATGGCTGGGTCGCGCGACATTGCCGGTCACCAGCCAGTAGTCATAGCCGTAGTCGTTCATCGACGGCTCGCCCTCTATCCCGAAAACAAAGGGATCCAGCGGTCTTTCGCTCTGCGCCTTTTCCTTCCGCTCATCGGTCGTGATGCCGCCCCAGCGCTTGTCTTCGTCGTAGAAGCTCAGGTGCCACTTGCCGAAATGGGCGGTCTGGTAGCCGCTTTCGCGCAGCAGCTGCGGCAGGGTGATTTCTTTCGCCGGAAGATGGCAAAAATGGTGGAGCGGCAGAAAGCGGTAAACCCCGTTGCGGAATGGGGTGCGACCCGTCAGAATCGATGAGCGCGACGGTGAACAAACGGCGGCCGCGGCGTAGCCCTGCGTGAACCGCAAGCCCTCCGCCGCCAATGCATCGACGTTCGGCGACTGAATATATGGATGCCCCTGCGACCCCAGATCTCCCCAGCCCTGATCATCGGTCAGGATCACAATCACATTCGGCCGTTTCGGCGAAGTCACCGCAACCGAACTAACCGCAACGAAAGCCGCAAGCGTTGTCAAAATAAAATACCGTTGTTTCATAAACCACTCACTCCAAGTTTTCCGGTTTTACCGCGCTCTGAATAGCTTCAAGCCCAGCCAGCGTCCGGTATTCCCCACCGGTCAAGCTGGTTAGTTTCTTGAAATAGGTTTCATCGTTCGGACTACCGCCCTTCCTGCCGACAAAATGAACCACGTTGAAGGTATAACGATCAGGTTTATTTTTTGCGATCCCACTCGATTTCTGGGTTTTCTTAGGGATCCATTTACTGCGCGTTGCGTTCATGAGATCCTCAAAATCCTGCGGAGTAAACAAGTACAACTCTTTCGAAATCGCCGGCCCCCTGGCATTGGGGAAATAGCTCGTAATCATATCCCCCTTGTTCTTGAAGACCCGCGGCGGCATCCCTTTTTTCCGGCGCTCTTCGTTTTCCTGCTCCAGTTTCACCTTGGCCTTTTCATAGGCTTCTTCCCAACGGCGAACGACCGCATCGTTGGTTTTCGCTCCCTTTGAAACCGATTTGCGTTGGAGCCCCCAGCGACAGGTGAGCACGTACAGCGAGTCGGCCTGCTGCTTCATGGCGAGCATGGTGGGGATGGCCCAGCTTTCCATACGCTCAAAGGGTTCAGCCGCGAAGTCCTCCGTAATACCGCTGCCGCCCGCACCTAATGTTTTAAGTCCATAGGCATTATCCGACATCCCCTCTTCAACCATATTCAAGGGAGCCAGCCACTCCTTTACCTTGCCAACATTTTCAGAAGACGCACTGACCCAGCCTGGGAAAAGAACCTGAGCCTGCATGCCGGAGTACACCGAAATGTTGAACAGCACCGTCGGGTTCAACTCGCCCAGAATCTTAACCAGCTCATTCTTAATGATGGCATAGGCCGTCATCCCGCCGATTTCATCGACCATCATCCATGAATTGGAATTCAGCATGATAAAAATCTTTTCCCCCTTGCTCTTCACGCCGAACAAATTGATTTCCGGCATCGTGAAACCAAGCCCTCCCGCTCCGAAGCCGGCATCGCCAACACCGCTTCCCATGCCACCCTTGACGCCTGTTATTTCCGGCATTTTGATGTCGGGAATATTTTGATTCAGCCTTGGTTTGACGACCAGCCTTTTCACCAGCTTGGGCTTGGGCGGCTTCTTCTTTACGTTTACGGGAACGACCAGTTTCTTGAGCTGTATTTTCGGACGCTTAACCGTTTTCGACTCAAAGCTCGACTCGTCCTTAACGATCACCTTGACCGCAACAAAGGAAACCGCAACGAGGATTAGAGTCGCATGAATCGCCAGACTGACCAGCATCGCGCTCGACTTTGCATGCTTCCCAAAATAGCCTTTCTTACCAACGGAACTCTTCATCACCTCTTCCTTATTGCACGGGAGCGAACAGTTCAAATTCGGCAAACACAAACTTCGAGGTTCCCGTCACAAGCAACCGAATGCGATCCGTGGTGACCGGTTTTCCGAGGAAGTGCATGGGGATCCACTTCAGCTTCATGCCTTTTGGCGAAACCGTTTTCCAACCCTTGGAACCATCCGGAACCTGCATAACCGCCGTGCTTTTCGGCGACCACTCGTCTCCGCGGCCAATATTGAAACATCCAATCGTCACCGGCTCGTCAAATTTGGCTTCCACCCAGATTTCCTTTTCGCCCTTGGCCGCCTTCGCATCCCAATACGTATTTGCATTCTGGTCGGTCAGGTTGCTCAAGGCCTCTGGATTGTGCGAGGCGGTCAAGGTGGCCTGCTCCGCCAATGAAGCCCGCCGCTGAAGTGGCTCCACCGGAAACGTCGGCCCATCAAAAGTGAGTTCGACGGTGGTTACGATCGGCTCGCGGTCCGCCGACGGTACATCCACCAAAATTCCCTTCGCATTGGCTTTGGCTTTAACCGACCCGCCATTGAGCAGGCGGGCGGATTTCAGCTTCAAGCCCTTCAATGCCGGGAACTGCAGCCCGCCTTGCGCCGGCCAACGAAAGATATGCAGGAAAACGCGACTATCCTTGCAGGTCGCCGTTCCCCAAGGGCCGGGCATATAGGTGCCGCCGCGCGAGCCGCGAATGCTCTCCTCGCCATGGACGCCCCACCAATCGGCAATCTGCTCAAAACGCTCCCGTTCAGCCGGGCTGACCGCCCCATCGCCCATGGGCCCGATATTCAGCAGCATATTTCCATCGCCGCCCCAGACATAGAGCAGGATTTCCATGAGGTCCTCAATGGACTTTGCGTTCTGATTCGGATTGTAGCCCCACTGCCCGGTCGTTGTCTGGCAAGACTCCCAGTTGTGCTCGCGGTTGAAATAGCTGATATCGTGCTCCGGCGTATAAAAATCGGCGCCGGCGCCGCCACGGTCATTGACCATCGCATCGGGATGCAATGCACGAATCGCGCCCATGATTTCACGAGAGGTGTCGCCCCAGTTGCCCGGTCCCATTCCATCGAACCAGATTTCATGAATCGGTCCGTACTTCGTCATCAGCTCGCCCATCTGTGCTTTATAGAACTGGATGTAGCGGTCGTGGTTGTTTTCGGAATCGCAATCGGGATGGCCCCAGTCGCGCGGGGAATAATAGAACCCGAAATTCATATCGTTGGCCCGGCAGCCATCTGCAAGCAGCTTCACGATATCTTTTTTGTACGGCGTGCTCATCATGTCGTATTCGGTGACCGCCGAATCAAACATGGAAAACCCGGCATGATGCTTAGCCGTGAAGACGATGTAATCGACTCCTGCTTTTTTGGCCATTTTGAGCATATCATCCGCATCGAACTTCACCGGGTTAAAGGTTTTGTACTGCACGTCGTAGACCTCCGGCTCAATCTTCGACACCTTATAGGGCTTCCCGCCTGGGTGGTGGCTCGGGCTGTTGCGCGAGTGGCTCAACGTCTCGCCCATCTGGCTGATGGGACCCCAGTGAATAAACATGCCGAAACGGTTATCCTTCCAGGCTTCATGCGCCGCATCGGAGGCGGTTGGAAGCACAATCGACTTATCGACCTTGAACTCCTGGATCTCAAAATTATCATTCGCGGCCCAGACCGAACCGACCGTCACCAACACACCCAACATCAAATATTTTCCGTACATCTATTTTTCTCCTTATTCGGGCAGAACACCCACTCTGTAAAACTTCACCGCGACGATTTGATTGGTATCGACCACCCCCGTTTCACTACCGGTCGCATACACGCTGCCCGCATCCGGCAAGGGGTGCCATTCCAGCAGATCATCCGAATATTCAACCGCGTAGGTTTTTCCGGAGATACTCGACCATTGAACCCACGATTGAGCCGACGCCATATCCAGATTTTCGATTTCAAAGATGGAAGCCGAGTTGGTTGGATTGGTTCCCGCCATATATTCATGCAGATCAATAAATCCGTCGGCATCAAAATCGCCGGAACCGTCGGATACGTAATAGCCGCCGAGCCATTCGGCCTCCCAACTGTCGGGCAGTTGATCGCTATCGAGATCAAGCACGACATCGAGCTCCAGCACCGGTGCATTGGCACCGCCCTCGCTGCTGGTCAACCGATGAATGCTGTTGTCCGTGGTGGTTGCATCCAGCACGAAACTATAGATCCCGGCATTAGTGATGATTCCGGACAGGTCCAGCTCAAACCAGGTATCGTTCGTCGCGGTTGCGGTGGCCAGCACCGTCGGTTCAATGGAAGCAAACGGCGCGTTGGTCCACACCATCGTCTCTTCCGCCCAGGCGTTGTCGGAGACCGATCGCAGCAACACATCCGTGTTGGCATCCTCGGCATACATCCGAAGCACGGCATTGGTCACCTCGCCCAGCAGCGTGCGCAGATCAAACTTGATGAACGAGCGACGGGCCCAGCCTGTCGATCCGCGGATCAGCAACTGATCGTCCGTGCCATAGATGTCGTCTCCGTCACCAGCCGAGTAGACGTAGGTATCTTCCAGAAGCGCACAGGCGAGATCCCCCGTCTGGGGAAGCGGAACGCCGGCCACGGCCTCGAGCATAACCAGCGAGACATTCGCGGCAGGACGGAAGACGAGTTCAACCAGCGTGAGCCCCGTCGGCAGCGAATCCGAAACCTGGATCCAGTCGGTGCGGTAATACAGATTCGAAACCGGGCCGTCATAGAGCGTCTGGCCGTTTACAAACAGGGTGGCTTCATCGCAGTTTGTACACGTTAGATTAAATTGTTGTCCGGCAAGTGCACCGGCAGAAGCCACCAGCGCGGACATTTTCGTATAGGCGCCGCTGCCCGGCAGGCTCGCGTGCTCCAGCACATAGGTGCCTTCCGTATCCGGGGCGATGGCGCTGCCGGAGAGCACCAGCGAGGTCAAGTCGGGGATATAATCGCTGGAGACGGCGGCCACCCGCGATGCAGTAAAGGCTCCCGTAACAAGATTCTCGTTTTCCTGAAACATGCCGGATTTCCCAAGGGCGACAACCTGCTCTTCTGCGGTAAGCGACCCATCCACCTGATCGATTCCGATTCCGGGGCGCCACGTCAGCGTGGCCACCTGCAGCGCATCGAACAACGCAGTGGCCGATGCGGTTTCCAGATAGAGCGCATCGCGCCCCACATAGAGCATTCCATTGGTCTGCGGCACGGCGATTGCCTCGCCCCACTGATCGTAGGCGACCAGATCGCCGATGCCGCTCAGATCGACGGAAAGTTCGGCAATCTTCGTATTGTTGCCTGCCGCCAGCGCGGCGACATAACGGGTTCCCATTCCCGTTCGCTGGGTCTGGAAGGTGCCGATCAGAAACTCCGTCCCTTTTTCAATGACGCCGAGCACCGAGGCGCCTTCGAGGATGCGGTACATGCCGTTGAGGGCCACGCAGGGCGTGGAGGGCACCCCGGTTCCTCGATTACGCCAAGCATTCTTGACCCCGGTCTCAAAGGTATACAGCCCGATCGGGTTGACCGAAACGGTGTACTGCGCCCCGTACGAAACATCCAGCAGCACCCGCTGCTGATGCTGCCATCCGGTGAGTTTCGGATAGTTCGGATCGGAAAAGTAGAAGACCTCCGACTGGCCGAACTCCAGTCCATAGTTTTCCGCACGGGCCTTGTAGACCGCCATGCGCTCGATCCCGGTGGCCGCTCCCTCCGCCTCGGGCGTGCTCAGGTCGAATCCGGCCGGCAGAATGGTTGCCGCGCCATAGGCATGGAATGAATATCCGTCCGAATAATTGGTGCCGCCTAGATCAAAGAACTCGGTGGAATAGGAGGCCACCTGCGGATCGTTCCCATCAATATTACTCGTGGTACTTAGAAACAGCTTGGTATTCGGACTGTTGGTTTTGTAGGCCTCATAGACCGGCTTGACGATGTGGTCGAGCATGAATTGCGCGACAACCGCCCCGTTGGCCTCGTTTTTATACTCGATAAAATGAACGTTGTCGCCATAGCGCAGCGCGCACTGCTGTGCAACCGATGTCAGAAAGTTGGTTTCCGGAGAAACCTGATCATACTTGTCAATATTGCTGGGCCAGCTCATATGGCCATAGGCGTCGGCATCCGCCAGCAGGGTTCCCTGTTGGATCCACCAGTAGCCGTCGCCATCCGCAGGATCCGCCGCCATGATGGCATCGTAGTCGTTCGTTGAATAAGCCGCGGGTTCGCTGGGAAACACCAGCAGGGTCTGGCACCCGTTGGAGGCGGCCCCATCAATGTCGTTGTCGAGATACCAGTTAAACGTGTTTTCCTGCGGCGCCAGCTTGTCCAGATGGTAATAGATCCGTTGCACGCGCAACCCGTTCTGGAAGTTTTGTTGATAATATTCCTCCGTACTCCAGAACCCGCGGTAGTTGTATTCATACTGGTTTCCATTGGACACCAGCCCATGGTCGGTTCCGGTCGTGAAGGCGGGCAGGTTGAGGCCGGTCAGATCGCTCATCACCGAGAAGAGTTCGCGCCCCACGGCGACCAGCTCGCGACTCTGCGTATCGAGCACCGCCACCAGCGCCTGATAGTGACCGCGCTTCAGGTTGGCCAGGTTGTTGGTTCCCGAATGCACCAGCCCGTCCGACAGGTTGTGCGTGCCCAGCGCATGGGTCGTCAGGGCGCCGTCGCGGGAGAGATCCCGCAGATAGAGCACCAGATCCACATCGTCGGCATAGGTTCCCTGCACGTTCCAGCTGAGCGGATAGTCCGTTCCGTGGAAATGCACCCCGTTGCGCGCTTCGGGAGTCAGCACCACCTCGGCGGGGCTCAATTCATAGCCGCCGATGCCCCAACTGTCGTTGACCAGCATCAGATCGTCTATATAAACCTCGAACGGCCCGCTGCTCGATCCGTCGTCCCAGATATTAAAACGGAGGCTCGGGGCCAACCGAATTCTGGCACCATCTATTTTTACATAGTAGTCCGCCCAGGACGTGGTCAGGCTCTGGGTTGGCTTGGTCACCACGATTCCGCCGGTCGCACCGTTATTCGCCGGCCGCAGGTCGATGCCGGTGCGACTGGCGCGCGCCTTGAAATGGAGATAGTAGACCTGATTGGTGTCGCCGATCTCAAACGACTTGAACAACAGCAGCCCCATCTGTTCCTCGGAATCCATGGAAAACTTCAGGCAGTTGAGCTGCGCGCCGTCGTCGACAATCTCCGGCAAGGCCGGTGCAGTCGCCGGTGCGCCGATCCCATCCACCGCCGCCAACGGGCGCCAGCCGGGATAAAACGGTTCGGCGCCCAGTCCCATACTGAAAGCGCCGTTAGGCAGTATATTGGCATTCACCGGCTGGAACTCGATGATCTCCTGCAACGAGGGATCGCCCTGCACGGAAAGATTAACACAAACTAAAAAACAACTGAGGCTCAAGGCCTGTTTCAGCATCCTATTCATGTGTTTTCTCCACAAAAAAAGCGCCTGAGACATGCCCCCAAACGCTTTCCTTTCGGTCAGAATCAATTTTACATACTCAGGAATCTGCGGGCAAACACTATCCCCATACCCGCAAAACCAATCAGACCCAGCGTCGCCGGTTCAGGAATTTGGGTGATCGAGAAGTTGTCGCCAGCGCTGGAGCCGTTGTTCTGCATGGTCACCCCGCCGAAGAAGCCGTAGAGGGTGGTATCGGATGCGCCGGCATTTGCATTGTTCAGCGCAGAGATCGTGTAGACCGCGGAACCAACGGTGCCGTCGGCGGCGGAATTATACATGCCCGCACTCAGATCGATATGGGTGTCATCAACATACGTAGCGGTCAGCGTCAGGAAGTACCAATTGCCATCCACGAGGGTCGCGGCACTCGAAGACGCCGGACGTTGATTTTCTTCCTTGAGGTTCAAGGTGTATTGGTCAGCAGCATCCGCCTCCTGTACGTAGAGGTAAAACTCACTTGCACCACGGGTTCCGCCGGCGGCATTGACATAGTCGTCCGTATTATCGTTGGTGAAGCCGAGCCAGAAGTTTTCTGTAGTGCCTAATCCGTTGCCCTGAATCTGCAGATACATGGAGACGGTCAACGCGCCCTGAGAAAGGTCATACGAAGACTGATTGTATGCAAAGACCTGACCGCTGTTGTTGTAATCCACCGAGCCGGAATCACTGAGACCGCCATCGGGGTCATTCGGCGATGTCACTGCATCGTTATTGTTAAAGTAGGCGGCCAGATCGTTGGTGTTGTTGAAGTCAACAAACACGCTGCCAAACGAACTCAATGGCACCACGCACAGCAGTGCCATGGCCGCTATAATTTGCTTTTTCTTAAGTTTCATTTTTTTATTCCTTTTTTGGCTTCTTCCATTGGTAGAATTTCTATCTATAACACTAATGAAACTTATAGCGGTTTATCACATATCATAATTCAATCTGCAAGCGAATAAACTGCGCGTCCAGGCTCTCGGTGGAAACGCGGTTGGTGACGGTTTCAAAGCTAGCATCGATTGCGAAGCTGCCAATATCGGCCTCGTAGCCGCTGTTGGTCCATGTGCCCTCAACCAGCTCGTCATTGAGCTCCAGATAATAGCTTAATCCGCGGGCGGCGGCATCCAGCCGGCGGCGGTAGACATAGACCATCCAGTTGGTGCCGCCTTCGGCCTGGTTGCTGTAGGTCGGCATCAACGCCGCATCGACATCGGCTTTGGGGTCCCCGCCCAGGCCATATTCATACAGGTTGTTCAACGCATCGTGGTCCGGATTGGCGGCATAGTTGGTTTCAGACCCCGTCAGGCCTTTTTCCTGCGCCCACAGGTCATACGGCGAGAGCACCGGATCATCGGACGAGACAACCCTGAAATTGTCCCAATAGTCCATGCCGTTGTTTGCCGGACCGACGCCGCCAAAAAAGGCATACAGCCCTGTATTCGTTGCCGAGGCGCTCCGGAAGTTGGTCTCTGGAACCGACATGACCAGACTGCCGACCGTGCCGTTGGTGTCGGAGTTGTACATGGCCGCGGATGCATTCATGAAAGGGAAGTTGGTGTTCTCGGTGTCCCGCGAAGCCGTCAGGGTCACGTAATACCAGCTGTTGGGCGTAACGCTGTTGGTGGTCGATGACGCCGGCCGTAGATTGCCATCCTTGAGCACGAGGACATATTCGTTGGTGTTTCCGCCTTCCTTGATCAACACATAGAATTCTTCGGGATCCGACGTCCCCCCTCCCGCATGCACGTAGTCATCCGTTTCGTCTCTGGTAAATCCCAGCCAGAAGTTTTCCGCAGACGTAGAGTTCACGTTGTTCTTAACCTTAACATACATGGAAACCGTCAGCTCGTTGGATGCAAGGTTGAAGGAGGCCTGATTGCAGGCAAACACCTGCCCCGAATTGCTCGGCTTCACCGCGCCCGAGTCACCTAGGCCGCCACTTTCGACATTGGCCGTGTTTAAATCGTTGTCGTTGTTATTGAACAAGGTGGCCAGATCGTTGGTGCTGTTAAAATCAACAAACACGCCCGCCGATGCCCCCATGCCAACCAGTACAGAAATACATCCCAGAATTAACTTCTTCATATCTCTCCTCGTTTTACCGGGATTTCTGTTTAATTTGGCGGAAAACTGCGTTTTCACACCTATGGCGGACCTTTTAACCGCCCCCGAAACCTGCTTAATAATAGAGTATCCGTATTGTAAAAGCGGATTTGGACACGCTGGTGGATTTTTTGGAGAATTATCGTCCTGACTGAATAAAAGGCCGTTTATTGGAACTGAACCGTCCAGGTTACTTCCTGGATTTCCAATGATTGGAGAACGACTTTCACCAGTCATTTCCCTTAATTTTCAAGCTCTTCTGCAACGTTCAAACGCTCCCCTTTAACAACGTGCTGGGTTAATCGCCGGCAGTGCTGCCCAATAGGGCAAGGAAGCACCTCGTCCGCCGGAGCATCGGTGCGCCGACTACGCGGCCGGCAGCCGCCTCTCAATCAAACCGCGAACCGAATCAACCGCCGAACCTTCTGCTTTTAAAAGCAGCGGGAAAGCAACAAGCAGACCGAGGATTATTTTCTGTTTCGTTTTCATGAGAGGGCCTTTTAATTTCTACGCTGCGGAATAAATTACTTGAGTTCAATCGCGGTTTCCGGAACCAGACACTGCGTCTGACGCCGGTAATTCTGCCCGACGGTTAATGGCAGGACTTCGTCCTCTGGCGCCGCCTGGGTCTCCACCGGACAATCAGCAACCAGCCAAGCCTCCATCAAAACCGAGTCGCCTGAAGCGACCGTCTTCATGAGACGCCTTGTTTTTGCTGGAACCTTTTCCAGCGAAAAGACGCCGGCCTCGGCGGTGATATTCAGCGTCTTTCCGCGATACGCACGTAGGTCGTAGGTCGCAAGCGTCCATGCTCTGCCGTTACTGGTGCGCGTCGCCGCCGCCGGCTCGCCATTAATCAAAACCGATGCGATCGCCAGTTTCTCGGTCTGCAGAAGCAGATCATAGCGCGCCAACTCTTCATCCGGAACGGTCACCTTCAAGCTCCAGACCGACTTCGAAGTGTCCACGGTCGCTTTCGGCAATGGAGCGGGTTGTACGGCGGTTTTCACCACTGGCGATCCCGGCTCCAGTTCATAAATCAGCACGGAGTCGCCGGGAACCGTCACGCTCATCGCCTTGCCGGAGGTCAGCGCCCACGGCATCTGCTCGACAAACGGATAGATCGCCCGAGCGTGATAGGCCTTCCCCTTCGCGCCGCGGAAGTAGACCGAAGCATCGAAAGGAACCGTCAATGTCTGTTCGGCGCGGTCGGGATTGCGGACCACGAGCACCGCCCGATCGTCCACCCAGCTGACATAGCCATAGACCTGCCCTTTTGCACAGTCGCCACCGATCAAAACCGTATTGAGCATGCGATCCTGGTTTTGCTGCGCCCAGGCGCAGGCTTTTCCCAGCACTTCCCACTGCGCGTCATCGAAGAGCGAATTCGAGATGTAGAGCTCCTTGAGCAGCGTGCCGCGCCCAAGGTACATCACCACATAGTTCGACCAATCCAGCAGCGTATCCTTGAAATCGGTAAACGGCTTCCGTTCGGTATAGAGAATCCCATGCGTCATAAAATTGGCAATCGGCAATACCGGGCGCGCACACACCGTCGGATTATTGAAGCTCTTATAGAAATGATTATCCCGATAAGAGGTCGCGCCTTCGCGTAACGAGAGCTGCGGCCAATCGCTGTTGGAAGGCGAGTCGCCCGACTGCATCCAGATGCACTCCATAAACTGCAGCCAGAACGGAGAAAAGGTTGATCCGTTGGTATAGTTGATATACACGTTCGGATTCAGGCTGCGCTCATAGGCAATCAGCTCTAGCGTGACATCCAGACAGGCTTCCCGGGCGTGGCGCGGACGCAAATAATGCGGCGTCAAACAATGATTAAAGTCATGCTTAAAATACGTCACGCTGGCGTCTTCGATCAAGAAGCGAAGCGATTCCTTGAGGTCCGCCTGATATTTGGGGTTTAGAATATCAAAATATTTCTGCCCCCCCCACTGCTTCGGCGGCTTATAGTTTTCCAGCGGAACCGCCGGTGTATAGCCCAATTTAATTCCGGGTTCCAGCGGAGAGGTCGAACCGTCGAGTCCGAGCCAAATCCCCAACTCGATATCAAGTGCCGCCAGTGCTGCGGAAATTTCAGGAAGGGGGTCATGTTGCGAGCCGGGCTCGTAAATTCGTTTATAATCTTTCTTCTGCTGCCAGCCGTCATCGGGGACCATCGCATCAAGATGCGCCCCGTACTTGGCCAGGTTTTCGGCCAGCGTGCGTGAAAAACCGTTCACATAGCCGTCGACCGTCAAATGCTTGGCCTCCCGGTTGTACCAGTTGTTATGATGCAAATGGCTGCGCGCCGGACGGCGGGTCAGGTTGATATAATCGAGGAGCGCCAACTCGGCATTCTCGCCCGGCGTCGCGCTCAGCCCCAGCACAGCCGGCTTGCTCGCAACGCCCCAACTTCCATCCGCCTGCCGTTTGGCATGGCCGGGGAAATGAAACAGCGTCACAAGACCGTCGCGCGGAGCGCGTTCGTTTTCGCCGTCCTCCAGATCGATCGTATAGTGCCAGGTATAGCTGTATTTCGGGTTCACAAACCCATCGCTGTGCCGGCTGTAGAACGCCGGATAGTCCATGGCCACAAACCAGTTTCCGAGAAAGATGGGCTGGCCCTCGCCACCGCGGGAAGCCGTTTGCTTCGAGGAGAAACGCAGCACCTGCAGCCGGTCGACGACATCGCCTTCCTTCATTTTCAGAAAGACCGTTTTGCGTATAAACGGATCGCTGCCAAGGGTGTAGGATACGACAATCTGCGCCGGGGCAGCTCCGGAAGATGCAATCGGCTGGTAATGAAACCGAACAACCTGCATCCCGTCGGCACGCTCATGCTCCACCTCTGCAATTTTATAGTCCTCCACGGTAAAGCGTGATCCATCGAGCAGCAGAATTTCAAACTCGTCGCTGTCCATGGAGAGCACGTCGCTGCCGTCGGGCCGACGGCACTGTTCGAGCGACCACGCATTTCCCTGCTTGGCAAAAACCGCTTCGATATGGCCGTTTCGCAGAATGGCCGGCGACGCCGATGGTTTTGCAACCCCCAGGTTCGCTACCAGCAACACAAGCAGAGATAATCCAACATATTTTTTCTTCATATAGTCCTCGTTCATTTATGCCAAAGCATCTGATCCGGCTAGAACTGCACCGTCCAGGAAACCTCTCGGTTTTCCGGCGATTCTAAAACGACGCGCACCAATCCCTTTTCCTTCTTCAGGCTGGCTTTGGCGCTGGATGCCACCGATCTGGCCGCTGCTCCATTCGATGCCACCACAATGGTATAGGATTCGCCGGCCACCACCGATGAGGTTGCGGAGAGGGTTTTCTTTTTCGCATCCCAGACGACATCTTTCATATCCAGCATGCCCTGCAGAATATGGCGGTCGGTGGAAAGCACCTGCGGGTGGTTCACTTTTTCGCGCACGGAAACCATCAACGCCTGCCCCTTCTCGAGCGACACGGTAAACGCGGTTGCACCGGAAACGGTATCCACCAGCGCATCATTCCAGAAGTCGTAGACATAGTACGATTTTTTCGGATCGAGCCCGAGCGAACCGGTCGTCATTGGATCGGCGCTCAGCGGTACAGAGATCTCTTTCGGCTTTTTATCGTGATTAAAAACCAGGATCTGCTGCCAGCCGAGCTCCACGTCAAGCGCATAGATATTGGGGTCTTCCAGACTTTGGAAAAGATCAACCGGACGCACAAGCACATTGTCAGGGATCACCGGATAGACGCGTTCGAGATCGTGCAGCACCTCCGGCGACATGTCGCGGAACGAGCTGGCGAGCTCCAGCCGCGCGCTGACCATGTAGAGCGTGCTCAGCCAAGTGCGCAGCTGCGTTTGAGTCAGCGGCCGATCCGGCTTTGCGATGGCCTTGCTGTCGGGGTAATAGTTGTAGAGCACGCGATTTTTATACCAGCGCAGTCCAATCTTGCTGACCATTTCGGGATCGAAGCCGGAGCCGTCGCCGGTGACGCGCTGCAAGTCCACCACCCCAAGCGTCGCTTCCATCAGCGGGCAGTGTTTTCCGCCGAGCAGGCGTTCGTGCAGATAGGCCCCGGGACCGAGACCTTCGCGACAGGTTTCATAATAGCTGCGATAGGCGCTGAGGGTCGTGGCATACGGGTCTTCGAACCCTCCTTCGGGATGCCATCCGGTTTCCGGATAATCAAACTTGATCCCCTTCATGCCTTCGGCCCGCAGTCGCTGCCACATGGCCAGCATATAGGCTTTGAATCCGGGATCGGTCGGGTCGTAGGAGACCGGAGGCCGGTTATGCCCGTGAAACAGGTGCAGGCGGCTGATGTCGTTGTTCAGCATCCAGTCGGGATGCTCCAAGGCAAAGTCGTTCGACGGCATGCCGACCTGAAAATAGGTAAATGGAATCCCGCCGCGTTCAGCAACAGCCGCGCAAAAACTTCCAAAGGTTGGATACGGCTCACGGAGGGTATTGTATTTGGCCCAGTGTTCGTCGTCGTACCAGCCCTGCTGGGTATTGCCGTGTTTGCCGTAGCAGTAATAGTCGGGCTCAACCCGAACGGCGACCGGCGAATAGTTCAGGAACCCGCTCTGCTGTACGATATCCATCTCTTCGACCATGCCGGCGGTGTTGTTGATTGGAATGCCGCTGCCCAGACCTCGGTTTTGAGTCGCCCACCCGCAAACGGTTGGGAAAGAATAAACCTTTGGAGCGGCCTGATGCGCTGCACGCACCGTCTGGCCGTATTTTTCCAGCGAAGCAAATCCGTCGGATGTGCTCAAATCGAGATAAAACCGGTCGCGCGAAATATAGTCGGTTCCGGGATCAATCAGGCGTCCGTGCGGATCGCTGGCCAGCAGCTCCAGCGACAAACCGCCTTTGGCTTCCGCAAAACGAACCTCTTTCATAAACTCATAGGTCTGCAATGCGCCGGCCGTCACGCTGCGTCGCTTTTCGCCAGCGAGATAGGTGACGAACGCCATATTCAGGGACGAAATCTTCGCCCCCTTGTTCAGTTTAGTTTTCGCCTGACCCGCTCCGCCATTGAGATTCAAGGCCGAGGTGACCCGTTCCTTTTCCGGGATCACGCCGTCGCAAACAATGGCTTCCTTCAGCCGGACCGGGAAGCTCAGCCGGTTACGGATTCCGAAACCGAGGGCGATAAAATCGGCTTCATCATAAAGATCGATCATTAAGATTTCGATCGGGCGGTAGTCATGCGCGATGGTTTTGAAAATTTTGAGCCGCACGCCCTTCCCCAGCGCATCGGCCAACGGCTCCTGCTCAACCGCGTAGCTGGCAGGATAGGTTTTTGGCACCCGTTTTTCATACTCCGCCTTGCTGAATCCCCGGTCATAAATGAACGAAGCGTTTTTCACTCGGATGTCCCCGGTCGCCAAATCCGTCACCTGATAGGTTCCCTCGAACAGATTAAACTGAACAGAAATCTTCTGGTTGGCGATGGTAACCACCGGACCGGCCTCCGTCACGGTCGTTCCGGCCAGGCCGGTGCACGCCAACATCAAACTCAACAAGCTGGCAAACATCATTTTCATATTCAGTCTCCTCGATACACTGATTCTTTGGGTTCAATTCGATAATCAATCAGGATTACTCAACCGGGAAAGCTTCAGGTCAAGAATCCGGACCGGTTCGCACGTCGCAAGGGTCAGGGTGTTGCGACCTTTTTTAAGATCCAGCAACAGCACCGTCTGCCAGAGAGGGCCTTTCTGACGATTTAAAGCTTTTGAATCCCTCATTCCCGGCTCGACGGCGTTGAGCAGCCATTCGACCGTCGTGCGCTGCCCGTTGAGCGTGACGTAGAGACTGTCGTTCAGGACACTTGGGCAATCCACGAAGAGATCGAGGGCAATAAATCCCTCCACATTGCTAGTAAAGGTCCAGCTGGCGGAGCCGCCCTCGCCCGGCGCATAGCGCGGCTGCTCGGTCGGTCCGCTGAGCGCCCCATCGACGAGCTGCATCGGTGCCTCGATACGCGCCGTGCTCAAAGAGAGTTTCGGAAGCTTCGGCTCAATCTCGTAGCGCCAGCCGACGACCGGCGGACGGAACGGAATGTAGTTGGCGATGGCGGTCATCTTGTACCACTTGCCGTTCTGCAGGTCGTTGTTGAAATAATCGGCCATTTGCTGGGCAACCATGAACTGAGCGTAGGCCTTCCGGGCCAGCTCATTGGCCTCCGGCGATCCCTGCTCTGACAGTTCGCGGCTTCGCTTGGCCAGATAGCGCGAGCTGTGCAGGCCGGCACAGGCTTTGACCGGATAGGCGATCAGATGGAAATAGGCATCTTGCAGGCGAGCGGGAAGACGCGCAGAAACGGCATCAGTCCGGGAGATGAGTTCCTGCCATTTTTCGGTGCGCTGAATTTCCTCGTCCCGCTCAAACTGATATTTGTCGGCATCAATATATTCCGCCCGGCAAAATCGAATCAGATCGATAAAGTCGCTCTGGATGGATGCAATTTCTGCGGCCGAGTCCGCCTCGAAGGTCCGCGCGGCCCACGCCTGATAGTAGGACATTGCGGTTTCTTCCGTCCAGGGTGCCGGGTCCCAGGCCAAATCCATGTAGAACTCGAGCTCTTTCTCGGCATGCTTAATGTCGCCGACGTTGACGACCCAAAGTTTATCCGTTTTTGCCTGCAGGGCGGCGTGGTGTTCTTTGGCAATTAGATCCAGCGGGGTGGAGTTGAGCCAGGTGGTGCGCCCGCTGATTCCCGGTCCGAGATGCTGGAAATGATAATACACGCCATTGCCGCCACTGCGCGCCTGCTGATCGGCATCAGGATATTGGCGCATGGTGCCGCTGTTGTTATCCGGCCAGACCAGAGTGACATCTTCCGGAATAATCAACCCCTCGTTAAATTGCTTCAGCACTTCTGAATAGGGCACGAAAATTTGAGGGATCTCCTGAGCTGGTTTCTTGAATACATCGGCCAGAATCTGGCGTTGTGCCAGAATACCCTCGTTAATGACGTCGATGACATCCACCCCGTCCGGCACCTTAATTCCGCTATCACCGCTGCCGCGCATCGCCAGGGTGAAAATATTGTCACACTCTTTCGCTTCGACCACTCGCTTCTTCAGCCATTCCAGGAACAGCTCTTTGTTCGCGTAATACCCATACTTTTCCCGTCCGTTTTCATCGCCCCATTCGTGCAGCGTATTGCGGTGCAGCGGCTCATGGTGGCTGGATCCGATGATGATGCCAAAGCGGTTGGCCATCTCCCGATTGCCCTCCACATAATGGAACGGAAAGGTTTTGTGGGGCAGTTGTCCCCAAATGCGAGAGTTCGTTCGGTTATGCATCGCCGGCCATAGATAATTGGCGCGCAGGCGCAGCATCAGTTCATAGATTTTCTCATAGGCCTTGGGGCCCAGATGCTCCTCATTAAAATAGTTGCAGGCCCAGGGTCGCAGATGGTTATCTTCGTCGTTAATAAAAATGCCGCGGTATTGCACCGCTGGACCGGCAAAAACCTTATCGGAAACACTCAGCTCAATTTCAGTCCGGGGTTCCGGCGGCAGATCGGCCCACCAGATCCACGGGGAGATACCGAGCATTCGCGAGAGTTCCAGCGTGCCGTAGGCGGTTCCGCGCGGATCGGACCCCATCACCACGACCGAGCCGTTAACGCGGGCGTGTAAAAAGCGTTCCCACCCGCCCGTGAGTTGCTTCACCGGCAACGTCTCCCGACCAGCGAGTTGCTGGATCAGCGCACTTTTCCCAACCTGTCCGAGATAGATGGCCGGCTTGGCAGACACCGCATGCACAATCGCAGGGCGCACGCCGCCGATCGCCTCAATATCCTCCGCGAGCATCCGGGCGGCTTCATGAAGTACCGGAGCGGCATCAGCGTCAACGCAGATCGGAGCCACATTCCCATTTTTTAAAATCGTGAATGATGAGTCGCACCACGCACTCATGACCACTAGCAAAAACGATAATACTAAGACATTCTTCATTACATCACCTCTTGCCATTCTTCTTTATAGGAAACCATACGTTCCCGCCTATAGATCAACGTGTACGAACACCTTTGAGTTGGCCGTGCGCCCCCTTTGGCCTTCGGTTTCAACCTACGCTTTGGCCGGACAGGTTCCTGCCCAGCTTTTTGATCTTTTATTTAACGCGATTGCGTCTGGTTCCATATTTCAACTCCGAATTAATGCTGTTCTGCCATTGCGTCAACAGACTCTTCAATTGTTGTGTTTTTTCCGGATCGGAGTCGGACAGATCATTCATTTCACCGAGATCGTCGGTAAGACAGTAGAGTTCATACCGGTTGCCGGCATGAAAGTGAATGAGCTTATAGTCGCCCATGCGCACCGCCGAAAAAGCTTTGGCGCCAGTTCCTCCGTGATTGTGTGGATAGTGCCAGTAGATGGCCTCCCGCTCCAATGCATTGCCTCCTTTGAGCAACGGCACCAGCGATACGCCGTCGGCGTGCTGCTTCGGGCGAAGCGGCAGTCCGGCGGCGTCCAGCAGCGTCGGATAAAAATCGGTGCTGGTCACCGGCACACTGCAACGGCTGCCAGGTTTGGTCACGCCCGGCCAACGGATGATCATCGGCTCGCGGATGCCGCCTTCATAGGCAAACGCCTTCCCGGCGCGCAGCGGCAGGTTGGAGGTCGGCCCGCCAAAGGTGCCTTTCGTGGACAGCCCGCCGTTGTCCGACATAAACACCACGATGGTGTTCTTTTCCATGCCCTGAGTTTTCAGCGTTGAGAGCAAGCGCCCCACGCTCTCGTCCAGACACTCGACCATCGCCGCATAGGTGGGATCGTTCTGCACTTTCTTCTGACGGTTTTCGGCCAGGTTCCGATCATTGGAAATTCCCATATCCGCCGCTTTCTTTTTGTACTTTTCGATTTTTTCCGCCGGGGCTTCGAGCGGCGTATGCACAGTGTGGTACGAAAAATAGAGAAAGAACGGTTCGGGCTTTCCTGCGCGGCTTTCCAGATAGTTGATCGCTTCATCGGTCAGCCGTTCGGTCAAATATTCGCCCTCAACTCCGACCTCCAATCCGGGAATCGGATGAGCAAACTTTTTCGACTGTCTCTCAGAAAAATAGGGATAAAAATAGGTCGGGGGCTGGCCATAGTGGCAACCGCCGATGTTGATATCGAAGCCCTGATCTTCCGGCAGCGTTTTCCCCTTTGCATTGCCGAGGTGCCACTTGCCGGTGAAATAGGTGGCATAGCCGCCATCCTTCAGCGCTTCGGCGATGGTTACCTCCGAGCGCTTCATGGCCCCGCCAATGTTGGTGTGGCCGGTGCGGGCGGGATATTTTCCGCTCAGGATGCTGTTGCGCGTCGGCGAACAGACCGACCCCGCCGCATAGGCGTCGGTAAAAAACATGCCCGATGCCGCCAACGCGTCTATGTTCGGCGTTTCATAAAACGAGCTTCCGTTGCAGGTTAGATCCGTCCAACCCAGATCGTCCACCAGAAGAAAAAGAATATTCGGCTTTTGTCCCGCTAAAGCCCATCCTGCCATTAGGGCCGTAAGGCCGGTCAACACGTATATTTTCAGTTTTTTCATTCCCATCCTATGTATCTAAAACCTCATTCAAAATAATCCGTATCAGGCAGGTTATGCTGGACAGCTTATTCTATTAATTACCGGCCCTGGAAATATCCTTTGGCCCAGTGCCTGCAGACAGGATCACAGGAAAGGCCGGCAACGGCAAGTGGAACATGATGGAACACCGAGGTACACCGTTTGATTTTTTCGCCGCCAGAAACGGATGACGTTTGAGAGTCCACCCCCTGAAAAACAACAGCCCGTCCCAACTCAGATGAACGGACATTCCCCATGTCGCCCCGGCAAATTCTAGCCTGCTTCTGTTCATCATCCGAAAGCATCCGGATTGCAAAATGTTCTGGCGCCGTCTTTCCGACATCATTTCCTTGGAAAAAAAACAATCGGAAAGAACAAACTGGCGCCCCTTGGCCCCCTTACCTGGCCGGCAATCCGCGAAAGCGGCCATAACAAGCATCCTTAAGGTAATGTCCTGAGTTCTTTGCGGCATAAGGACGCGACGAAGCGCGCCCCTCCAGCATTAAACCGTGCGATAACCGGACTGCCGCGTAGAAAGGGGACAGGATCATTGGATGACAGGATGATATCGTTGAAGAATGTCACAACACATTATTTCCTCTGGAGATATAACGAGCATAGGGAGCGGTTCAAATTGAGCAATAAATCTAGCATGCGCGCCCTGCGGCATCAATCCGGCAGACTATCTCCGCGAAATTCTCGAGGCCCTGCCAACGATGAAACAGTCCGAGGCTGCCAGTTGGACGCCAGCCCGCTGGAAATCAATCCGCGAAACCACCGGAGAGTAACCCTGTCGAGGCGGTCACCGAAGAGACGCATACACCTCAGCGAATTCCAGCTCTATCGTAACGTGCCATAGTAATGACTCCGACGGAGCGTCGCCCCCCACAAAAACCCTGTCCCAAACAATGGGTAATTATCCTAGTCAGTATTGGCCGGAATCCGGACCGTGAACGTTGTGATACTCCCCATAGAGGCATTGCCGGGATTGCTCAGTTGCAGGCGGAAGGTCTCCTCGCTCTCGGCGATCAGATCGCGGGCGATGGGTACGCTGATCACACGCGAACGCTCCAGCGGGGAAAAGGTGATTTGTCCGCTGCCGATCACACGAAAATCAGCGCCCTTAGCCGCAGTGACATCCTCAACCGACAAATCCACCGTGATGGCGTCGTCAACCGCCATGGAAAGGACGATCGGTACTTGAAGCGCCGTACGCGATTCAGGCGCAACGACCCAGTCGCTTTCGAAGCTGATGGTCACGCTGCCATCGTTCACGAACGGCGGCGAGCCTACCGGCAGCAGCTGCGAGGTTGAGTCGTACAGATAGTTGTCATGCCATGTCGAAAACGGCATGGCGGAACCCGCAATATTGAACAGATTGGCGGTATAAGGCGCATAGTAGACATTGTCCGCCGAGATCATGGAGTCGGGAATGATCGTGGAGTCATCAAAATGGTGCAGGCTGCCGGAGGTGCCGGCCGACGCAACGACATTGTTCCGCACGACGGCATCCTTTGCCGCGTAGATATCCGGAATATTTGCCTGCTTCGTCCGGACCGTACGGGAAGAAGCGAGCATGCCCCGCCACGAGACCAACCCGGTCTGCTTAAGCAGGTTGTTCTCAACACGATTACTCTCCGCATCCATTATGATGGCAGCGTTTCGGTTCTCGTAGCAGGAATTGTTAATCGCTTCTTGGTTCAACGTATTGATCTCGAACCAGATGGCTCCTTGGTTTTCGGAAAAATAGCCATCGTCAACGGTGATGTCCCAGTTTTGGGCATCCGCCCAGAGTCCGGTATAATTGTGTTTGGAAACACGGGTCCGCTCAAAATAGAGCCGGCTTGAGAACATGATCTTTCCAATCCCTGCGAGATCGGGCCCCGTATAGTTCCCCAGATCATTGCGCCACTGGTTTTGTTCCACCGCGCAATCCTGAACCCATGCACGGCTGTAGCCGCGCACCAGTGAAAGCCCTTCCCGGCCATTGCGGTCGAATGAGCAACGACGGATTACCGTATTGTATCCGGAACCGGAAGATTTCAGTCCGGAGCTTCCATTGTCGATAATTTCACAGTCTTCGATCAGCAGGTATTTGCTGCCTACGATATTCAAAGCACCTTTATGATAACCATAGAATGAGGCGGAATGCTGAACCCGGATGCCTCGAATAACCACATATTCACAGTTATTAAAATATAGATTTAAGCGCAGCAGTTCCTCGTGGATGCCGACTTCCAGCAAACTCGTATTGGGGTCTCCCGTTGTCCGGACATAGATGAGATCATTATCTTCATCCACATAGAAGGCATGCTCGTCGGTCATGTAGGCATCGTTGCTCGGATCCGGAGCCGCCTGCAGGCTGGCGAGCGTCATGTACGGGCGCAGCAGTTCGCCATCCATGGAAACAATCTCTCGGCGATACCGCGCTTCAGTGGTTTCGTCAAAGACGTTTGTTGTACTGCGCCCAAAATTATAGGCCCATGCATGGGTCCAGATCCCGCTTCCAGGAGCCGTTTCCGACCAAGCATCATCGTCCCACACTTCCGACCCGCTAAGCGTGACGGTCCCCGGTGTTTCCGCCTCTATGATGATGGGTTTGAAGCGGGTTCCATTTTTCTTCAGAACAATACCCCCTTCGCGGTACACCCCGGGTTTGATTACGATGCGGCTTCCCGGCGCCATGGTTGCTGACAGAGCGTTGACTCGATCAACCGCTTCTCCAATTGAGCTCAGCGGAGTGCCGACGGAGCCATCGTTTCCATCGCTGCCGGTGGCCCCATCCACATAGAAGGTTCGGTCGCTCGTCCATTGCTCGATATCGCGAACCGCCCACAAGTCCTGCCGGAAATCTGCCTTTGCGCGGATCTGCTCTGCGGACAGCACGGTATCGTAAATATTGAAATCGCTGATTTTTCCAATTAATGGATTGGCTCTTGCCAGATCGGAACCGATCCGCGAGGCATCCAAAACAGACGGTTGCGCAACCGTGAAATATTGCGTCCCGTCATGCATTCCGTTGATGTAGAAATCAACACGCTTTTCCGAAGGCGCGTACGTGACGGCGAGATGAAGCCAATTGTGCTCCGGGTGATTCCGCCGCTCGTGGCTGACCGTCATTAAAAAATCGAGTGAGTGCTCCGCAAAACGGCGATAGGTTGTTTCCACGCTTTCGCCCGTCACCCCGTTGCCCCCCGTGTTTCCATGCACCTTGAAAACCAAGCCGACATCCCGGTCTTTTCCATCCCCGGTGTGGGTGCCGGAATGGTTGTCGCGTAAATACAGTTGCACGTTGCCGGGCAAGGAACCGGAATCGAACAGCATGGTGGTTGCACCGGTTATATCGTCAAGATAAACATCCATGGATAGCGTCAGTGCATCGACGCTTCCAATGATTGGAAGATCAAGCATGTTGGCTCCATCGAATGCGTAGGCTTGGAAATGTTCGGTCCGTCCCTCGATAAAATTTACAGCCCCTCCGGCAAGAGTCGCATGCCGACCAAATATCGAGCTGTCCAGCAAGTCGCTTTGGAGCTCCAGCCTAACCGCAGGAATATTGGTTTCAATGGCCCGATAGAACCCGGCGGACGTGTCGTTGAAATCGCGCTCCGTATGGAAACGCCCATCGCCGACAATGGGGTTACCAAGATTTTCCCATGGTGTCATGAGATTGGTCGACGATTGAAACTGGTAGGTTGTCCCCGGCTCGGCGCGCTCGAGCCAAACGTCAACCTGATTCGTTGCGCCGACCTCCATATGCAAGGCCCCGTAAACCATGAGGGAACCGCATGAGCAGAACAACATGCCCCCCAAAAGGGCCGCATAAAATGGTCTCATGTGATACCTCTCGTTCATTATGAACAACTCGCAAACACCACTAAAAGTCGCCCTTGGGAAATTCGGTGATACGCAGAAGCGTACTGCCGAGCGGCTGGAGTGTGAGCACAGAATTATTCGTTATCTCCAGTTTTTCCGGGAACTCCGGGACTTCCTGATGGTGGCACAGCTTCCAGTTTTTGACATAGCGGCCGGGCACCTTTAGTTTGATGGGCGGGTTATCCCACGGGTAGCCCTTGGCCCCCGTCTGGATCACCTTAATCTGCTCCGGCTTCAGGTTGGCGGAAAGCGCATAGCTCCAGGTGGAACGCGGTTGCAACTGAATGGACGGATATTCTTCCGAGCATTTTCCAATGCCGCCGTCATCTGTGGTCAACGTTTGCTTAGCCTTGATCGGCAACGAATAAACGAGCGGACCGTATTCCACTGAAATGCCCTGCCCTCGATCGACCACGACCGGTGCGGCATCGAATTCGATCGAAATTGAATCACCATTTTTAAAGGTGCGGTTCAGCTTTGCATAAATCGTATTTTCCGTTCCGGACTGAACTTCTTTTCCATTAACGAGTACTTTATAGCCCGTGCTCCAACCTGGAATGCGGAGACGAAATTCCAGTTGCTCCGATTTCTCCATCTCGAAGTCGAAACGAATCGCGTGTTCAAATGGATATTCGGTGGACTGCTTAATCTTAAGCGCTTTACCGTTCTCCAGCTCAAGTCCCACCGTGCCCGGCACGTAGAGCGCAACCGTGACCTGATGGCCCTTCTGCAGCCACGAGCGCTTCAGGAAGTCGGGAAACATGCGGTGTATGTTGCCGGCGCAGCACTCGGTGTCGTGGCCGGCGCGGTAAGTCATGCGCCCCTTGGTCATGTAGCCCCATCCGTCGTGGTCGTTCCAATGGCTGGTGCCATCGGTACTGATCATCAGGTTGGGCGACCCGTAATACTGAAAGGCCTTGAAGTCCTTGGTGATTGAGCTGAAACCGGCATTATAAATCACCTTTTCCATGCGATCAGCATAGACGGGATTGTCGGTTGCCCGCAGGGCCCAACCGGCCGTCCAGACAAACTCGGTGGCGTTGCAGGTTTCGTGGGCGGCGGCGCTGCTGACCGGGCGGATGCCTTCCACACCCGTGGTGAGGCCATCCGCCATTGTGCTGTAACGCTCCATCTTATCGTAGGCCTTCTCAAGCGCTTTCCGATATTGCTCATCGCCGGTGTGCAAATAGAGCACGGCGGGCAGCTTGAGAAATTCGAGATAGGAAACCGCGTGGCCAGTAGGCGTTGTGCCTGCCAGCATTCCCGGCGCAACCAGGCAGTGCTTTTCTCCCTTCGCCTTTACGAAAGCGGCATAAAGACTCTGCGCCCGTTCCAGCCAAGAGGAGTCGCCCGTGACTTCCGTGAGCGAACATAGATGCTCCACATGCAGCACGGTACGCTCGTTGAAGCCGCTCAAATCGGCAAATTCAATAGACTGCCCTTCAGGATAAACGGCATTATAGTGGCCTTCGATTGCCGCCAGCAGTTCGGGGTCCTGCGTGTTGGCATACTCCTCGAACAGCATGCGCATCAACACCACCATCGGCCACGAATCGTTTTCAACATTGGAAGCACCGAGCCGCCCGCCGGCCTTGGGGTTTTCAACAACAGCTTTGACGTTATTCCGCACCCGTTCAATCAGCGCATCGGATTCAAGGAGGTAACCGCAACGCAACGCGCCGGTCAGATAATAGGCCGTCTGTTCGTAGGGCCACCAATCCGAACCGCTGCCCGAAAACTCGCGGTCGCGCACATTCATAGCTTCCGTCCACATGCCGGTATTGAACGGAAAGCCGCTCTGTTCCGGATGACCAGTTAATCCCGACTCCTGCCGTTCCAGAAAGTCAAGCGCCCAGCCTGAGGGTTTCAGGTTTTGAGCAGGCAGGTCTTTCAAAACGCCGCCTGATTCGGCACATGCGCCAACCACAACAATCAGCACAAACGCTCCACATACTGTTTTTTTCATCACCCAATTCTTCATCTTCTTTTCCTTTTTCAACTATCGTTGTGTCACGCCGTGACGGTCCCGGAAACGCGCCCGGCAGTCATTCAACTCATCGGATGACTGACCGCACATTTCCCTGAGTTCAGTCAGCACAGGGCTGCCTTCATATTTTTCGATCAGATTATTCATTTCTGAGGGATCAAGCTGGAGATCGAACAACTGCTCGAAGTCGGGTTTCTTCTCTGCAAAATTGAGATCGGTTTCAGTATAGCCCTCCACACCGTCGTACATGCGGATGTATTTCCATTTACCCTTTCGGATCCCCTCAGAAAACGGCGTATCGCGCCCTGTGTAGAGATTCTCCAGAAACAGGTGCTTCCGCCACTCCACATTTTCACCCTTCATCAGAGGAACAAGACTGCTCCCTTGCATCTCTGCCGGTTGACCCACTCCCGCATACTCGAGAATCGAGCTGGTTATATCCAAACTCGACACCAGTTCTTTAACATCCCGTCCGCGCAGCTCCTCCGGAAGACGCGGGTCATACACAAAACAAGGGAATTTTGCGGTAAGGTCATAGAGCAACGCCTTTCCGCCCATGCCGTATTCGCCCATGAGCAATCCGTGGTCGCTAGAAAAAATAATCACCGTATTTTGATCAAGCCCTTTTGCCTTCAGGGTTTCGACCATGTCGCCAATAACCAGATCCAGTCCCGTAATCTGTTGATAATACCGGATGTGATGCTCCCGGCAGGCCTCAACCGTGTAGTCGTAGGGATAGATCTTTCCTTTGCGCCCCTGGTCCTGATCCATTATTGCCTTCGGAATAAACCGGTATGGATCCGTCGCGGTTTCAGCAGGAATTCCAATGCCCTGGTCTCGGTACAGATAGCCATAGACCGGATGGCCTTTCAGCTTTGGATTCTCGCACGCCCGGGCTTCCCAGTCATGCATGCTCATCATTTGAGATCCGTGCGGCACCGAAAAGCTCACCGACAGACAGAACGGCGCGTCGGCGGGCGCTTGGTCGAGAAAACGCGTAATGCTTTCGCCCATCACCGGGGTAATGATTTCCTCGCCGGAATCGTGATAGATTTTACAGTTCGTATCGTTTGCCTTCGGGAAAAAATTCGCCCAGCCATCATGGCCGCGCCAGAAGTCGAACCGCTTATCCGCCTGCCCTCTGAACGTGTAGTATTCGACCCCGAATTTGCCGATAAATCCCGTATAATATCCGCTTCGTTTCAACAGGGCGGGATACGTCTGCTCCCACTGTTCATCGTTAAGCCGATAGCTGGAGGTAAAGCCCACCCCATTCACACGTTCATGCATCCCGGTAAAAAACGCCACACGGCTCGGTGCACACGTCGGCTCCGCAATATAGGCATTGCTGAAGCGCACCCCGCTTCGAATGAGCTTGTCCACATTGGGCGTTTTAACGAACTCGTGCCCCATGATGCCGAATGAATTATCCCGCTGGTCATCCGTCAGCAGAAAAATAATATTGGGTTGATCCCTGCGACTGGGTTCAGCCCCCCCGGACAGCACTCCTGCCAAGACAACCAAACACCCCAAAACATTCCTACACATCCATACAGTCATATTTCACTCCTTTTTCTACTGTTCTACCGTCTGACGGATATCAGCAGATGAGGCACGGTTTTCAGGATTCATTCCCCTGCAGGATTAAGAGGGACAACAATATTCCAGATATTTTTACCGTCATCAAATCCGCCGTCACCATCCATCACAGCAAAGGTGAGATGGGTCAGTTTTCCGTCCTGGATCAAACCTTGAACACGTTCCAGCTGCCCCATCTGGCGTTCGGTACCGTCATCCCACTTGACGATTTTGGTATACGCGGTCGGTTGATCATCCAGCGTCCAACTCAGGCCATCCTGCGAGTGCGCCAGAATCCCTCCCTGAAAAACGCCACCCACCTTGCCGTGCTGATCTTTGGCCAGCATGTGATAGCCCTTTTCGTCCTGCCAGAGAAAGGGATCTTCCAAGACGCCAAAACGGTCGTCGCTGAAGATCGGCTCATCCATCACGACCGTATACGGCCCCGTATAATGCGGTGCCTTGGCCACGCCCAGCATCATGCCGCTATGATAAGGAAACTCGTTGTTGTATTGGCGGGCCTTGAAGATTAACAGCACACTGCCGTCATCGTGAACGACCGGAGTCGGGTTAGAGGTCAGGAAACTGTAAAAGGTCTCCGGTTTGACATCCAGCACCGGATGATTCATGCGAGTCCAAGGTCCATAGGGACTCTTGGAGGTGGCGATGCCAATCCGTTTATTGTTGCGTCCAACAATCGAATACTTAGACCCAAGGATCACTTCGTCCAAATGCTTTCCGGCGGTGGCAAACGGGTGGGTCGAGCCGGTATAGAAGAGAATGTAGGTATCCTTGTGCTTGAAAACTTTGGGATTAAACTGCGAACAGCCATCCCAGAACTGGGGACTGCGAGGCCCCACGGCCACATCGCTGAATTCATAAGGACCTTCCGGCTGATCGGCAACGGCATGCACAATCTCCGAAGCAACCATCCAGCCCGGGTGAAACTTAATCCCCTTGGGCCAGCGGGCAACATACATATGGTATTTCCCGTCATCACCTTTGACGATTGAGCTACCCCAGACCCAGTAGTCAGCGTCTTTGTAGCCACCCTCCACATGCGCCCGACCCATGCTGTTATATATTTCGTTGCCCCGGATCTCCACCGGATCATGTTTTTCCATATAGGGATTCGTCTTTCCCCCGTTTACTTTTGGCTGGGAGCCGCAAGCGACGGTCAGCAACAGCCCCAAGTTCAGCGTCACACCGATGTAAATAGAATTAAAGACCTTCATGTTGGACATCCCTTTTTTTTGATCTACTACTGTTTCCTTAAAACCCTGCTGAGCAGCGATAGAACTCAACGGTCGGCGCTTCCTGCAATAGCGTTATGTTTTACTGAAGCCAGATTGTGGCCTGCAGGCCACAAACCAGTGTTCATACAGCAAGTAGAAATACCGCCTGGGCATCTTATTTACTTAGATCACGATGCAACGAGCCATGTATGGACACGCTATTCCTGAAGATCGCCGAAGCAGAATGTGTTCCTGTAGTCGGAAAAGTATCAGGGTTTTTCGATGCTCGTCAGATCGTGCACCGGCTTGGCTCTTGTCTCAGTTTCCCACAGGAAGCGTCATCACCGGAGCCGACATCTGATCGACAGTACTGGAGATACTGATCGACCAGAGGGTGCGGACGAGTCTGAATTGCGCCTTGGTTTTCAGATCGGCATCGTCGATCCAGAACCAATATCCTCTGTATTTAACAGACAGCGCCTGTCCATCCGGCTTGCGGGTCGAAGAATGAATCCGAATATCCTGTCCGGCCAGTCCCGGCGGGGGGTAGGTTATCGTAATGCCTGCGGTTGCATGTGCTTCCGGAACCTGAACCGCCGCCCGCATCATTTTAACCAGATCGAACGTCGACCTCGTCGTGATTCCGATTCGCGCGCTCGAATCGCCCCGGATACCGAAAAAGGCGGGAACAACAATGGCCTTGGAGTCATCCTCAGCAGCAGGGAGATCCAACAAGTCGAGAACCTCTGCAATGCGGACCGCGTCTTTGTCTGAAAGCGGCTCGAACCAAACATTGAATGCTCCACCGTCATCGTTGCTCTGCATCAGATCCAAAGCACCGGTGTAGCTCAGTTCAGAGAATAATTCGACCAAGCGCTTGAACTCAGGGCTTGCCTCGGAGGTCGGCCCTTGGAGGAAATCCGGGTTCCTGAGATCGTTGATTCGATTGACCAACAGGCTGAACGCACTGAGGTCCGGCTTAGTGGATCGCGCGATGACGAGCAGAAAGTCCAACGGCACAGGAGACATGAGTTGTCTGATGTAATCCTCGCCCTGTACCGGGGCATAGGTAATCGTGGGATTTTCCTCGTAGGCCATGCCACCAATAATAAGGTCTTCGCCGGAAGCGCCCGCCCCTTTGAAGCCAGCCTCAATCCCCAGCTCGGCTCTAAACTTTAGATTTGCAGCCACCCCGTTAACCGCAAGCAGCGTCGCCGATTCGCCGTAGCGGCCCTTGACGATCGCGAGGAGGATCTGCTCGTCCTGAGTCTGGTTGATGGCCTCCGCATAGGCCACCCGCCCCGCGGTGATGGAGCGTGGACCAATGCTTGCACAACCGGCCAGCAGGCATGGTAGCAGGCAACTGACAATTAAACGTGCGGATGCGAAAGCCCGGTGCTTAGCCGTTCCGGTTGGCTGTCTGCCGACGATGCGACCAACCCCCATGTAACTATTGTATTTTGCTATAGCCATAAAGCAAAGAACCTCTTGTCTGGGTTAGTATATACAACAACCTCTCCAATATAGGGCTTTAGCAGGAATTTCTGCAGTCGTTTATTTTACTAATTTTACTTTGGATGGCATCCATGTCTTCATCTTCTCGAGGCTCGAATCTGTCGAGCGCCTCGTCGTGGCGAACGGTCGGCAACCCGTTCTCCGCGGGCACGCCCTCTGGTTTCTCGGCGGTGCAGTAGATCTCGATGCCACCCTACCCTTCCTTCAGATCTGCAAAGCAGAGCGTATTCCAGTAGTCGCAGAAGTAGCCGGGGTTTTCGATACGCGTCTTTTCAAGCACTTGCTTGGTATAGGGCATCGGAAGTTTTTTACGATCATGATAGTGGTGGTAGACCAGTTCGTAAAGTGGGCGGTATTCGCCACGCTTTTTGGCTGAAGGTTCTGTGGCCTTGTCATGGGCGTTGCCCTCCCCGACCGGCGAAGGATAAACTTCAAATGGTACATTGTCGTCGCCGAGGTTGTAGCGCGCCAAATATTCTACGCATGTTCCGATCGACACATCCTCGAAGTCATAAAGGTCGATGCCCTGATTCCATGCGATTTCGCAGGCACGGGCGAGGAAATCCAGCCCCATCTGCGCATGATCCTGGTCGCGGCCGGTTTCCTGGCACTGGCCGCTGGGCAATAGGTAGTGGGTCAACCGCGCATTGGTGTCGCCGCTCTTGAGATACTCAATGTTTGCATCGAACAGCTCCCGGTCGTCAAGGAACACCGCGACGGCCAGCGTGCTCCAGGTGCAGGCCGCATCCCAGTTGCCGTTGTAGGTGTTCGGGCGTGGCTCCATTGCTGGCAGGATGACGTTGCGCAGCCACTCTTTAAACTGCACCTGTTCCTCCTCCGGCCATGGGGCGCCGGAACAACGCAGCAGTTCGCCGGCTTGTGCCCAGTAGCCACTATGGATCCCCATGATCAAGCGGGTGTGCAAATTTTCATCTCCCGGTTTGGGGCGGATGGACTTCATCGTTGAAGACCAATGGTTGATCATCTTGATGGCTTTCTCTGCCTTTGAAATGTCGCCCGTTACGATCCACTGCAGCGCATAGCTGTTGGCAATGGCCGCTGCGGTTTTGAAATGCAGGTTATCGGGGCCGAAGATTTCCTTCGGCGCTTTCCATGGGTCGCCACCCCACCCGATCTTTCCGCGCGGATGCTTGAGCATGTCTTCCCATGCCGCGGTGCGCAGTTCGTGCCTCTGTTCGAGGTCGCGCTTCATGGCGTCGAGCATAGCCTTGGATTGCAGAATGCCGGGATGGCGCAACCCCGACGATGGCGAAACGGCTTCCCGAACCTCCACCGGTACGATGGTGGAGCATGAAGCCGTCAGAAGCACCGGCAGCGATGCAAGTGCAGCATATAAACATCCGTGCGTTTTCATATCAGTCCCAGTGCGGTTTTTCCGGCAGGGCGGCATCGAACTCCTTCAGTAACATTTGCTGATATAGGCCGGCAAAGGTGCCTTCAAAAAACCTGTCCAATGCATCCGAGGCTAATCGACTCCACGAAGCTTCCTCATTACCGGGGATAATCGGGTAGAAAAATGCACGATTGTCCATGGCGGCCTTGTAGTCGCCGGGAGCGTCGCCCACCTTGAGGATCTTGTCGGCATCGTAGCCCTTGCCCTCCGTGGCGAAATGGATGTGCTCCGATTTGGTGCCGTGCTCCTGCCCTGCAATCAGGTTGACGTAAGGCGTCATTCCATTTTCCTCCCATTCGCGTTCGAGTGCTTCGAGCGGGGTTTGGGAAACAACAATCATGTCGGCCTTTTTGTTGCCCGTTTTCAGCACGTCCATCACCCTGGGAAAAGGTGCCACGCCGGAAACCATGTCGGCTACGCGCGCATTCACTTCCATGCTCCAGTCGAGCATGCGCTTGAGCTCTTCGTTGCCGGTTTTTTCCACTTCGGCCTTCAGCGCCGGATTGCCAAGCTTGGTTTCGCGTTCGATCCAGGCGTCGAGTTCCTTGAGTTCCAATACCTGGAAATTACGCGCCTGGACATCCTTGCGCTCGCGCAACAGGTCGCGGAAAAACTGAATGGCGAAAAAGCGGTTGCAGCCGCGCGTCTTGCTGTAGAGGTTGACAAAATCCCACACCTCGCGCGCCGCTTTGCTGACGGGCTGGCATTGCATGTGTTTGATCACCGCCGGGCAGAAGCATTCTTTGTGCTTGAGTTCCATGGTATCGAACACACAGCCGTCGCTATCGAATCCGATAAAATAATCATGCTCCTTCGGGAGCGCCTTCAGTTGTGCAACATAATCCATTTAATCCATATCCTTGTGCGTAAAGTTTAGTTTTGCAAATGAGGCCAACCGGCCTTGAGTTCATGAGACAGCCGTTTCACGACATCCTTGTATTCGGGATGGCCGGCAACATTGTTGTTTTCGTCGGGATCGACCTTGTGGTCGTAGAGCATGCTTGCCACGGTCTCGCCCTCCTTGTTCCTCCACTCGGTGTAGAGATAGCGCGAGGTGCGGATGGAATCCCCTTTCTGGTAGCGGCCGAACACCGCCTTTTTCCAATCCATGGAAGGATCGGCCAGCAGCGGCACAAAACTGGTACCGTCCAGATGGGCCGGCTTTTTAAGCCCGGCCAGATCGCAGATGGTGGGATACAGATCAACAAACTCAACCAGCGCCGATGTGTTCTTGTTTGACGTACCCGGTGCACGAACAATCAACGGCGTTTGAAGCGACGTGTTGAAATTGGCGTGCTTGCACCACAGCGTATGTTCGCCAAGCTGCCAGCCGTGGTCCCCCCACAGGATCACGATGGTATCATCCCACATTTCCAAGTCATCCAAGGTTTGGAAAACGCGGCCGATCATGGCATCGGAAAACGTGGTACAGGCACGATAGCCCCGAATTAGATTCAGCGCCATCGCCTCCGGCAAGGGCCCGGACTCAGGCACACCGTAGTAGCCCCTCAACTCATTGAAGTCATGAATGGCCTCGGCCGGCGCGTTGGTGGGCACGAAGAAATTGTCCGGCATGGCAATCGTTTCGGCCGGATACATATCCCAGTATTTCTGCGGGCAGTTGAACGGCAGGTGCGGCTTGGTGAAACCGGCGGTAATAAAGACCGGCTTCCCGCTTTCCTTCGCCCTCTTCAGCTCTTCAATGGCCTTGGCCGCCACCTTGGCGCCCTGATACGACTCGTCGGGTTCGTCCGCCGCTTCATATGGAAGCCCCTTCACACTCTTCCCATTCAGGCTCTTGGCCGTCTTGAGAATGCTGAGGTTTTCTTCAGTGAAATACTGACAAAACTCCTTCGGGCGGAAGATCTCATCCCACGACGCTTCATTATCATCTTTGTGATGATAGATCTTGCCGTTACTGATGGTGCGATAGCCGGCAGCTTTGAGCGTTACCGCAATGTCCGGAATGCCGGGGGCATCCTCGTCCGCTCGCGAATAATAAATATTAAAGCGCTCCGGTGTCGGCCGCAGCCCGGTCATCAGACTGGCCCGCGATGCACCGCAAACCGGATAGTTACAGAAGGCTTTTTCAAACAGTACACCTTCATCAGCCAGTCGGTCGATATTGGGCGTGATCATGTAGTCCTGCCCATAGCACCCCAGTTCAGGGCGCAGGTCGTCAACCGAAATGAACAGGATGTTCGGTTGCATTTCGGCGAAGGCCGACAGACAAACCAGTGCGCCTGTCAGCAGTGTGATTCGAATTTTTCCAACCATCGAAAACTCCTAGATTAATAAGAAACGTTGCCTTCGATATGACCGTAATCGATGACGAACGAGCGACCGTCGGCCAGCTCGATCTCGGCACCCATGGGCTGTCCGTCCTTGAGCCAGGCAATCGGTTTGACGAGCTTGACGACCGAGAGTTCCTCGTCGGTCCAGGGAGAGTCATCGGTCTTCTGCAGCATCAGGGTAATCAGCAACGGCATGCCCTGATAGTGCTCTTCGCGGCGGCGCCGGGCGAAGATGACCGTGCTTTCGTCGGCTTCCGGATGCTTGCCGGTGTGCACGAGATGATCGACCCCATCCCAGCCGTGCAGTGCAATCAACGCAACTTGACGCCCCGGGATAGCGGCAGTAAGGCATTCGCAACCGTTCACGGTACGTTTTTCAACTTTGGCGGCAACGCCTTCGATATGCGGCAGGCCATAGTGACCAAGCGACACTTCGTGGCGGGTGGAGAGGCGCTGGCGATCAACGCGCAGCAGCCCGCCCGGCACAACGATATCGGCCAGGTCGAAACGCCCGGGGACGTCGTCATGGGCTTTGACTTCAACGTGGCGATAGACCACGCCGTCACGCTCGCCGGCGGAGCCGACGCTGTAGGGCAGCAGGTGGTCTTCCGGATAATCGAGTTCAACCGCGCAGTACTGCTGAGGTACGGCACCATCGGTGTTATCGTCTTCCCACGGAAAGTCGGAGTTGAAGGCCAACCGGCTGTAGTACGGCGGCAGGTTGTTGTAGCCTTCCGACGACTTAACCTTGCCCATTTGCACGGTGCTGGTTCCGGTTTTACCATCTGCAGTGATGGTCAGGCCCGGCCCCGGCAGGGTGACGGTCTTAAAGCCGTCGCCGATTTCGTCCCACTCACCGCTGTTTTCGGTGGCGGTCCAGAACGGACTGTCTTCCGGCAGCATCAGGCAAACAAACGCCTTGGCCATCCAGAACGGGCTGGCGGCGCAACTATAGAACTGCACCATCGGATCCCACGGGCCGTAGTAGCCCAGGCAGGGAACGCCTTCGTCGGTGTAGAAATCGTCGCGACCGACAAACTGCATCAGATTGGCGGAAGCAATGCGGCGCATCCAGCCGAAATCGACCGGCGAGTCTTTGACCATCGCTGAGGTTGCCAGCGCAGCACTTGCCGCAAAACGGTAGATAATCGAGCGGCCGTACATGATCTGATGGCCTTCGCGACTGAACATCAACGGATAGGTCTGCATGAATTCGGCGTGGCGCTGATCGATGATCTTCGCCAATTCCGGCTCGTGCTCGTTGCCGTACCACTTGCACCAGATCGGCGCGTAAAAATGGAATCCCCACGGGGTGTAGTAGTCAAAACCAAGGTCGCGATACCAGCCGTCGCCGCAATACAGCGCCATGATGTGCTGCATGTGATCCTGCAGCAGTCCGTCGTCCACTTCGTAGCCGTTCACACGCAGGAAGGTCAGCAGCATAACGTTGAAGAAGCGCCAGTTGTGCGAAAGGGTCTTGCTGTGGGCGTAGTCGCTGAGAAAGGCGGCAATCTGGTCTTTCTGTTCCTGGGTGTAGTTGTCCCAGATGTGCTCTTTTGAATTCATCAGGCTGATGGCCAGCGCAGCACCTTCGCAGGTGTGCTGATACCAGCCGGGACCGTATTCCTCAATCAGTTCACTGGTGGTGCCGAGATAGCGCTCGGAGGTTTTATCGGTTGCCAGGAGCAACTGGTGCGCGTAGTAATCGGCCACCTTGAAATCGCCGCACTTCAGATCCGGCTTCGCGTTAATGAGCGGGGCGGCCAGCAGGAAGGTGCGGGACAGACCTTCATATTCCTCGGCCTTGAAGCGCCAGGCCGGATCGTCGGCCTTCGGATAAATCACATCGCTCTGTTTCGGCAGTACGATCGGATCATCCATGGTTGGAATATGCTTGAAAATCCCTTCGAGCAGATGGGTGCCTGCATCGATCCAGTGCTGACGGGTCATGCCGGTTTCGGGGCTCAGAGTGTAATCGGGATTCTGAATTTGATAAGCCATTGTTCACCATCCTTCCTAAAAAAAACACGCAAGGGAACCCGGAACGGATTCCCTTGCATTGGCACTATTCTTTTATGCAGGAACCAGGTCCTCTGCTTCCCCGGTCTTACCTGCGTAGGCCTGATAGTTGTTGACAGGCAAGGTGCCGGTGGCTTCCTTCTTGCCGTAGAGGGTTGCCGCGACTTCCTGCAGGGATTCACCCATCAGGCTCCAGCAGTTGAGCACGGTGCCGGCGGTGGCCGGTGCGCCTTCGGCATACGGGTCGTTGGTCACGACCACCACCTTGTTGCCTTCGGCAATCAGGCGTTCCACCAGCTCGGCATTGGCCTTGTTGCCGGCGTGGCGCCAGAAGAAGTTGGTGACGACCACCACGTCAGCTTCCTTCGCCACGTCGCAGAGGAAGTCGCATTCCTCGGCGGTCGGGATGAAGGTGCAGTCGGCATTGATGACATTGTCGGAGTGCTTCAGGATTTCCGCGTTGAAGCGCCAGTGCCCCTGGTAGATATCGTTCGGGGTGAACTCGGCCATCTTGAGCTGCTCGATGATCAGTACCTTCTTGTCCTGACTCAGCGGCAGCAGGTTGTCTTCATCGCGCATCAAGGTCAGCGACCGTTCGGCGGCCTGCTGGGCGACTCCGAGGATTTCGTCGTTGCGAACATACGCGCTTGCGGCGGCCGCATCGACCTGGGCGTTTTCGAAAAGTCCCTGGTCGTACTTGGCTTCGAGCACCTTGCGGACGGAGCCTTCCAGCAGTTCCATGGTGACTTCATCGGAACGAACGGCATCGAGCATGCGGTAGTAAACCTGCTCGCGGGTTTCGTCGTCGGACTTGCAGAGCATCAGGTTGACGCCGGCCTTCAGCGCCATCACGCAGGCGTTCGGCAGGCCGTAGCGGTTGACGATGGCGCCCATGCCCATGGCATCGGAAGTGATGACCCCGTCAAAACCGAGTTCGTTCCGCAGGATATCGGTGACGAGCACCTTGGAAAGCGTAGCCGGCAGATCTTCGCCAACCACGAGCGGATATGCGCTGTGGCAGGTCATGACGCCCTTCAGGCAGCCTTCTGCAATCATGCGCTTGTACGGGCGCAGCTCGACATCGTGCAGGCGTTCTTTATCCACATTGATCTGTTCGAGCTCGTAGTGAGCATCGGTGGAAGAGTCGCCGCGCCCCGGATAGTGCTTGGCCATCGGGATGATGCCGCCGGCGATCAGACCTTTGGAAAATGCCGCAACGTAGTCGGCACACATTTCCGGATCGTCGGAGAAGCCGCGGAAGCGGATTTCCGGGTTGGCGGCGTTAACGTTGATGTCGCACACCGGGGAGTGCAGCATGGTGATGCCGACCGCGCGCAGCTGCTGACCGATGGCCTTGCCGACCTTTTCGGTCAATTCGAGGTCGCCGGTGGCGGCCAGCCCCATCAGAGCCGGATAGCCGGGCATGCCGCCGAACTGGTAGTCGTTGGTGCAGGCGCCTTCGTTGTCGGCGCAAATGTTAAGCGGAATGCCGGCCGGGCAGCTAGTCGCGATCCCCTGCAACCGGTTGATGCGCTCGGCATACTCGGACGGCATGATGTAGTTGCCGGGCGTCTTTGCCGTGAAGTAGGTCTTCGGCATGTCGGTGTAGCCTTCCGGCTGTTCATAGTCGGTGTCCGCCAGGCTCTTGCCGTAGTAGGTGGAACGTGCGGATTCGGCCGTATAGGGCTCGATACGCAGACCGCCCACATGCAGCTTTTCAATCAGTGCCTTAACGGCCGGGGTAACAAGTGATCCGCGCCAAGAGAAGGTGAAGCACTGCCCCACTTTTTCCTCAACGGTCATCCTGCCGATCAGATTATCAATAAATTCATTTCGTTTCTTCATGTCACTCATGGTGGCTCCTTCGTGCAATTACACTTCGTTTATTCGTTGTTTCAATTAAAGGTGAATTTATCCCGCTACTCCCATTCAGCGTAGAAATCCCGCAGGATCTTGAACGCCAGTTTCTTCTGTGTCTTATCCGGATTAAGCAGTCCCTTGCGGTTATAAAATGATTGCTGGTAGCGGTTGGTGCGGCGCGGGCAGCGGAAATCGTAGAGGATCCATGGGCTGAAACCGGCCATATAGTCGATCTTACGCATGGTTTCCACCTGCTGGATATAGACGTTTTCCTGATACTCCTCCGTCCACATCTGGTCCTTGGTTCCATGTTCGCCAAAGGGTGCATCGGCACCGCACTCGGTAATGACAATGGGCTTGCCGGATCTTGAGTTTTCAAACAGCGTCACCAGATCGTCGAAGTGCGGATTGTACCAGCCGAAATATTCGTTGATGCCCATAACATCGAGGCTGTCGGCAAGGCGGTCCTCGATTCTCAACTCGTCCTTGTTCCAAAGGCAGGCGGCGGAAACCAGGCGGCTCGGATCCATTTCCTTGGCCTTTTCGGCCAGCTTGCGCATGAATACCAGACGCTCATCGGTATCCGCGTTTTCGTTGCCTACCGACCACATGATGACGGAGGCGCGGTTCTTGTCGCGCTTGATCATTTCGCACAACTGGTTTTCTGCATCGGCATAGGTGTCGGGATTGGTGAAGGCAATCGACCAGTAGACCGGGATTTCCTCCCATAGGAGCAGGCCAACTTCGTCGGCAATGCGCGCGGCCTTTTCAGTATGCGGATAGTGCGCCAGCCGCATGTAGTTGGCATTCATCTCTTTCACCAACGCAAAGTTTTCCCGGATTTCGGCTTCGGTCATGGTCTTTCCGCCAACCACGCTTTCCTCGTGGCTGGAAATGCCCTTCAGCTTGATCGACTTGCCGTTCAGCAAAATCTCGGTGCCGCTGGTGGCGATTTCGCGGAAGCCGATCTTTTCGTTCAGAGTATCGGTGGCATAGGAAATCATTACGTCGTAGAGCTTCGGATTATCCGTGTCCCACAACTCAGGTTCTGCAACGATTTCGAGGGTCCCCTTGCCGTCCCTGACTTCCAATGTCTGGACAATTCCAAGCTCTGGAATTTCGACGGCAGCTGTACCGCTCTGTTCCGGGCCATCCACGGTGACACTCACATCGATTTTCTTAAATCCGGAACCTTTTTGCAGGCCGACAGAGGAGTCGGCAATAAAGGTTTTCGGCAGGCGTATCAAACCAATATCGCGGTAGAGGCCGCCATAATTAAACCAATCGGTGTTGTGCATCGGCACCTGGGTCGGCTTGCGGTCGTTGTTGGTTACGATCAGGATGCGATTCGTTTCGTTACCGTGTTCCTTGTTCAGATAATCGGTCACGTCCACAAACATCGGGGTCGATCCACCGAGATGCCGGCCGACAAACCGACGGTTGATAAAGATGAGGGCTTCATAGTTCACTGCACCCACCTTGAGATAGACGCGCTCCCGGCCGACTTCTTCATAATAGTGGAATTCCCGCGTATAGACCGCCGGCCCTTCGTACCAGAAATATTCTGGCTTCTGCAGGTTGATGCAGGATGGAACCGACGTCAGCTCCCAGTCATCGAAGTTATAATCGACCGGAACAAAGGCTCCGCGGCTGTCACGATCTTCCTCCTGCCACCATTTGCCGCGCAGACAGGTGTCATAGGGATCAATCGTAAAGCTCCACATCCCATTCAACAGCTCGATCCTGCGACCGTAGTCATTAATCAACGACTCATTGGTAATGAGACCCTTCCGGAAAGGTTCCAGATAGGCCTCGTTGTGAATCATATCTACAAAATTCTTGGGTTTATCCATGCTGCAATCCCTTATCTATTCAAAACGCTCCACATGCCTTCTCATGTGAATAAATTGATTTATCACGTTTATAGGGAACATATACCTATCAAGCAAGTCCTGAGTTACTATATTATTAATTCGTTTTATCTCCCTTTAAATTCCCTATCTGCCGAATAAATATCGTATGAAGCAGGCTTTCATATCTATGTTCACCTTTCGCACTTTTTAGATTGATCCTTCGTCATAGACTTGTAATATACCGTTTTATCTCACAAACCAACAATCCGGTTCTGGTTACATATCTGCGGCTTCAAGCTCGATGAAAAGAATGTGCCCTGTTGAATTCAAGGAGATCAAACCGGAAAAATCGAATTCAACTGAATAACATGAAGGAATTAATCATGGCTGAAGAAAATCTGAATACCGAAGGTCTGAGCGATGCAGAAATTGTTACCGCGCGCGACATGAAGCGAGCCGCGTCCATGCAACCGAAAAACTCCCCGCTCGTAACCCACATGTACACTGCCGATCCCTCGGCCCATGTGTTCAACGACATAATCTATATCTACCCGTCGCACGATATTGAAACCGACATGCCGATGAATGATGACGGCGATCATTTTGCCATGCGCGACTACCATGTCTTTTCTCTGGATCGTCCGTTCGGCAAAGTGAACGATCATGGCTGTGCGCTGGACATCGATGGTGTCGAGTGGGCCGTCAAACAGATGTGGGCACCGGATGCCGCAGAGAAAGACGGGAAATACTACCTCTACTTCCCGGCCCGCAAGCCCAACGGCATTTTCGCGATCGGTGCGGCGGTCGGCGACAGCCCGGAAGGCCCGTTTGTTGCAGAGAAAACCGAAATCAAAGGTTCCTACAGCATTGACCCGGCCGTCCTGCAGGACGACGACGGCGAATACTACATCTACTTCGGCGGCCTCTGGGGCGGCCAACTGCAGCAGTGGAACAGCTGCAACGAACATACCGGCGACATCTACCCTGCCGATGACGAGCCGGCCATCCCGCCGCGCGTCGCCAGGCTGAAAGACAACATGGTCGAGCTGGCTGAAGAGGTCCGCGAAATCGTGATTCTGGATGAAAACGGTGAACCGATTAAAACCGGAGATCTGGAACGCCGCTACTTCGAAGGTCCATGGATGCACAGGTATGACGGGAAATATTATTTTTCCTACTCTACCGGCGAAACCCATAACATTTGTTACGCCGTTGGTGACTCACCCTACGGCCCGTTCACCTATCAGGGTAAAATCCTGACGCCGGTACTGGGCTGGACCTCCCACCACTCTATCGTCGAGTATCAAGGGAAGTGGTACCTATTTTATCATGACTGCCAACTATCCGGTGGTCAGACTCACCTGCGCAATATCAAAATGGCGGAACTGAAATACAACGAAGATGGAACCATCCAGACGATAGACCCCTACTATAACTGATAAGACTGCTCTGCTGAGCATTCTTCACGACGCAATACCATCGAAGGGCTTATTCCTGTTCCACTGACAGCTGGCACCGGCATCAGTTTATATCCCTTCAATAAATATTGGTTTATTGGATTTGAGCTTCGACCTTGAAGAAGCCGTTGGATGGCGCGAGATCGGCTTCGAAAACATCCTCCGGCGGAGTCTGGGCGACGGCCCAGCCGCGTACGACGTTCCATTCGGCCAGGTCGGGGCTTGCACTCACGCGGTATTGTATGTCGGCTTGGCTTGGCCACGAGATACGGATTTTTCCAAGGTCTGGGAGAACGGTTCCGCCGTTGATGCCGAACATAGACGCGGCATCAGCGGGGTCGGTGCCGAGGCGGATTTCGGCAAGATTGCTCTGTCCATCGCCATCGGCATCGCCTGCGGGTTCGTAGATGATCACGTTGGCGAAGGTGCTTTGTGCATCGGGGGTGATTTCTCCCGAGTTGTCGGCGTTGACAAAATCCAGATAGTTTTTCTGCTCGGTATTGAGCGTGAGCAGCTGGCCGATCGCAATCGAATACCGGTTGGTGCCTCCCGTGTATCCCCCGTCGCGGTCCATGATGTAGAGGCCGCTATCGGTGCCGTGCAGCTTGATCAGGTCATAGCGGCTTCCGGTAAAGTCCCAACTAGGGGTGTCGGTCATGGCAATCGCGTGAAGTTCTCCTTCATTGAGGCAGCTGAAGTCGAATTCGAGCACGGTATCGGCGGTCATCTGATAATCGATCGGGAACGCTTTCCACAGATCGCCGATGAAGCGAACCCCTGCCCCACTCTCGACCACCTCGACGGTTCCGGTCCGGTCGAAAAATTCATTGTCGTTCACGAAGCTTTCGAAGGCCTGCGAGGAGAAGTCAATCGCAAGGTATCCATTGGCCGGAACGGGAGGAAGGCCATTCACATCAACGGTGCAGCTGGAGCTCGCGGTTCCCGCGCTGTTCGAGATAGTGACCTGCAGTTCATAGGTACCGGTTGCGTCGAAGGATGCCTCGGTGGTTGAACTGGAAGTCGTGCCATTGACGCTGAAGGAGACACTTCCCGGCCCGCTCGACTTAAGCCAGGTGTAGATTGCGTTTCCGCCTGCTGCGGCGTTGGTGGCTCCGACGGAAAGGGCTGCGGTTTCCCCCAGTATGAGAGCGGCGGGGGATGCATTGGCCTCGGTTGTGATGCGCGGTGCGTTTGGATCGCCTGCCACATGAATAAATGAGCAGGTGGAAATGCGGGTTTCGATGCCGTCGGAAACGGCCACTTTCAACTCGTAGCTTCCGGACTGCGTAAACGTGGCTACCGTGTTGGAGCTGGCCTCGGTTCCGTTCAGGGAAAACGAAACGTCGGCGGGGCCGTAGGCCATGGACCAGGTGTAGGTGAGCGGGTCGCCATCGGCATCGGTTGCAGCCACCGAAAGGGCCGTTCCGTTGATGGTTGCCGCGCCCGTGATTTCCGGCGGGTGGTTGGTAACAGGATCTGTCGGAGGAGTGATCAGGCCGAGTCCCGGTCGCGTGATCTCCATGCGTTTTACAACCAGCTCGCCGGTCGCGGTGTCCTCGCATAGCACCTGAAGATTGCCGGTCATTTTCACATACTCGCGATCGTACGCTTTCACACGATCCCAGTCGGCCGTGACAACCGAGTTGGAAGCGGCATCCCAGAAACGAGTCACCTTGCTTTCATTAATGACCGTCATGACTCCAGCCGGGTCCGTGAAAAAATATTGATAGTCGGAGACCACGTCTTCGTAACCGGTCCACCCATGGGCCGCGCTCCAGCCGAAAAGCTTCGTCGGGCCTTGCGAGAGTATGGTCAGCCCATCCGTATGCTTGGGCTTGCAAAGCACATACGGGTTGTTGGAGATGTCGTGGGCGATCTGCACGGGGGCGTTGAGGTATTCCTGATTATCCGGATCGGACAAATAATCGGTTGTATAGATGATTTCCGCCTGATTGGCGCCGGCTTCCGCGCGGGCGGGAATGCTGACTACGGAACCATCCGTTTTTTTCATGGTAAGGCCGCCGTCGGTGGATTGAAGATACAGCAGATCGGTCAAGACGGCCCAAACCGTCTGCACAACATCGGCATCATAATTCAGAATTCCCGTTGCCATATGCATTTTGTTTTCGCGGTCGAAACTGAGATCGCCGTACATCTTTACGTAGGAGCCGCCGCCTTCGGCATTGTCTTCCCAGAAGGTGACATCGTAGCCGTCGGGTTCGAAGGCTTTTCCGCCGACGATGCTCCACGTACCGTTTTCGGCATCATAGCGACTGGTGGCCTGTGCACGCCGCGCCCTTTTGGCCGGGTCGCCTTGAAAGGCGCGCGAGCTGAAAAAGAGTTCGCCCTCAAGATCCTTATGAAACTGTAGATAGGTGAACCCATATCCCTGCGGGCACGTGGTCGGGTCGTCGCCTTTAAAGCTGAAGCTGGAGATATCGCCTGGGTTGTCGGAACGCCAGTAGAGGCAGTGCGAATTGAAATAACGCATGGGCAAATGATCCATATTACCCGCAACATCAGGAAAGTTATGCATATCGCCGACAATATGAATGTAGCCGTCTTTATCAATGCTCATGCATAAATCGTGATGACCGTCGGCTTCGATCATGCGGTAAAAGTCGGGGCCAACGATATCGTTGTCCGGATCACCATCTGAATTGGCATAAAAATCCTCGGTCTGATACTCCACATTATCGAGATAGGCTTCTTCAACGGTATCGCCCGTAATTTTTGCGATTTTAACCCGGCGCCCGGCGTCTGCAAATACCACAAACGTGCTGTCGTTCCAGGAAACAAGCGGGGTGCCATGGCTATCGTTAAAGACGGGGTATGGGTAGGTCTCGGTACGGAAGATTTCGGAATAGGAATAACTTTCACTAGTCAGGTCATAAGCCACATTATTACTGTAGAGCTGGTCGGCCTCGGCGTAAAGGGGATATTGAACCGGCGGGTTGGTTTCCGTTGCAACGGTATAGTTTAGGAGTAGTGCATTCAGGATTCCTTTTGTGTCTGGATATCCCGCGTTCACGCTGAAGTTGATCGACCAGGTTGACACATTGCTTTCGGTGAGGGGCACCAAGCCATCCAGCTCCTTGCCGGTACCATACTCCACCAGCGAATCGGCAAGCTCCGCGATCACCACAGTGCTGGTTCCGTCCGTGACATCGAAACCCTCATCCGTACCCAGGCTTCCTACCAAGAAGGAGGCCGACAAACTTGCGAGATTTCCTCCGGAAACCGACAATGCCAACTCAAGCGACTCCGAACCATCGATCCGCGTCTCGCTTGACCCTCCCGTGACGGCAAGGCCAACATTCTGCACATTAACCGTCTGGCCGGCGTTTGCTTTGGCCGTGACGGTGAAGGTAATTCCGTTCGTATCGGTGTATGACATGGGTTGGGCACCGCTTTCCCCGGCCATTTCAAGCCAACCTGCTGTTCGGACTGCAAGATCACCGCCCAACTGGATGGTTTCGCCGGCAACGGAAGTTGCGCCACAAACCGCGATTGCTGCAATAATAGATTTTATACTTTTAATTGGTTTTTCCTTAATTGATAAAGCGTCCAACTGGATACAGCAAGGCCGGCTAATCTGCCATAATAGTTTCGTATGCCGATTATTCGGTAATGCCGATTTCGAGTTTCATGAACTGCTGCATTTCCACCTCGTTGGATACGCGGTTGGTGACCGATTCGAAGTCGGCATTAATAACTGCTAATCCGGCCTCTTCGGTGGTATTGGTCCACGCGCCGCTCACTAAGTTCGTGGTAACAAACACCTCGTAGGTCAGGTTGCGTGCGGAGGCGTCGAGTCGGCGGTTGTAGATATAGTTAAACCAGTTGGTTCCGCCTTCTTCGCTGATTCCAATGGTTGGAAGTTTCGTTGTGGCATCATCGACGAGCGGATTACCGCCGAGGGCATATTCAACCAGATTAACCATACCGTCTCCCCCGCCGGGTTCGGCATCGTCGCCGTAGCCGTCGTTGTCGTGGATGGCGGGATAGTAGCTTCCCGCCCACTGGTCGTACGGTACGAGGTTGTCGCCGCCCACATCGACGACATAGGCCAGCATGAAGCCGCCCATGCCGGATTGGGTGAGGCCCAGCGTGTCGTCGATCGAGACGGTCATGGACCAGTTTGCCGTATTGTATTTGGTGAGCGGATCCAGACCAGTGGAGTCGTAGTCGACCAGGTTGTTATACAGCGTGTGATCGAAGGCCACCATGTTGGTGCTGTTGGCACGGGCGTCGGTGAAGACGGTGGTTTCCGTTGCCCCGTTACCCCAATACAAGCCAAACTTGTCGACGTCTAGCGAGACGAGTGAGTTGCTCGGGTCCACATAGGAAACGGTCAATACAATGGCCTCGTCGAGGTTGATTCGACCGGTTTTCGGATCGGTCTGGCGAGCCGTGCTGTCCACGCCCAGGTGGGTGCTGTTCAGGTCGAGAGTGTCCCCGTTCAGCGCCACGGCGGTGAGGGTGAAGACCAGGTTTGTATCCTCGGTGTCGGCAAACGAATAGGTGCCGGTGGAGGCGTTCAACACGAGGCTGTTCCATCCGGTGTCACGTTCTACAGTAAGTCCGCCGATCTGGAATATGGTGGCGGGGATGCCTGGGCCGGTGGCCAGCAGGTAGCAGGTGGAGATGCGTGGGTCGGTTCCGTCGGAGACGACAACCTTGAATTCATAGGTGCCCAGTTCGGAGACGGATATCGTGGTGTTGGAACTCGTCGCAGTTCCGTTGACGCTAAAGGAAGCATCGCCCGGGCCGTAGGTTTTTTCCCAAGTGTAGGTAAGCGGATCGCCATCGGCATCGGTGGCTGCTACTGAAAGGTCGTACCCGGTTGCGGTTGCCGGTGCCGTGATGACCGGCGCATGGTTCGCCGGTGTCTCTACGGGCGGATCGATCAGGGCCATGCCGGGGCGGTTGTTAATCTCGACTTTAACCACGGTGAGCTCTCCGCCGATCTTAGAGAGCCCCAGAATGTCACCGGTCTTTTTCAGGTATTCGTAGTCGATCGTTTTGATGTAGGGCCAGGCGGCGGGCAGGTTGACCTGCTCGGGCGTTTCCGATGGATTCCAGAAGCGGTAGAACCGGTCGAGGCTGTCGGGAATGTAGCTCATGACGCCGGCCGGGTCGTGCACGAGGCGGAAGTCGGTGGTCGCGACCACGATTTCGCCATAGTTGGTCCAGGCGTTTCCATCCCAGCCAAGCACGATAGATTGGTTGTCGGCATTGTTGTCGTTGGGATCATAGCTCTTCTGCCGCACGACCGTGTAGGGGTTGTTCTGGTAGTCGACGGCCATGTTGCCCAGTACGGACAGATATCGGTCTGTCGGGGCGTTGTAGATGATGTCGGCATGGTTTGAGGTGAGATCGATGGTGGCTGGAAGGGTGATGGAGGAGCCGTCGGCCTTGGCATAATCGGTTCCGTTGGTGGACTGCGCGTAGAGGATGGTGTCTACAAAATGCTGACCGGAACCCATGCCCCATGGATTGAGCGTCGGGTTGGAGAGCAGCGGCGTAACGAGGTGCATGTTGTTGTTGCGGTCGAATACGCCGTGCGGGCAGGTTTTGCTGTATTTGTTGTTTATGTTGCCGAGATCATATTCGCGCCCGTCGTCGTAGAACGTACGGGGTTCGCTATTGGGGTCGTCTGGGTCAAGGCCGCCAATAATCGACCACAGCCCGGTGTCGGCATCGAAGCGGCTGTACGTGGCGCAGCGGGTGGAGTTGTTTGTCCACTGGTGAGTGCGAGAGGTCATATGCAACATCCCATTGAGATCGTTGAAGAAAAATTGGTAGGTGAAACCGTATCCGGGAGGGCACTGCCCAGCTTGGTCGCCTTTGAATGAGAAACTGGAGGCGTCGAGCGGGTTGTCGGAGCGCCAGTACATGATGTTTTTGTCATGGTAGCGCAACGGCAGGTGGTTTGTTGACCAACGCGGATAGTTGTGCATATCGCCGACAATATGAAGGTAGCCGTTTTCATCAATGCCGAGCGAGCAGGAGTGGTGGCCGTCTTCGAACAGGACGGTGTGGTAACCGGGAACACCGCCGTTGCCGTCGTAGAACTCGTCGGGCTGATAGAGGGTGTTATCAATGAAGGTTTCCCCCTTGAAAAGCCCGTTGGTCAGATGGGCAATTTTCATGCGATGATCGGTATCAACAAACAGGACAAAGGTGTCATCGCCGCGGGTCGCGATCGGGCTGTGGTAGCTCCCCGGCAGGAAGTTAAGTTCCTCCTGAGCCGGTGTGCTCCAAAGAGTGGAAAAGGTATAGGTTTCCTGCGTCAGATCGTAGGTGTTGGTATTGCTGTAGAGTTCATCGGCCTCGGCGTAAAGGGGGTATTGGGGAGGAGGATTGGTTGCGGCATGAACCGTTATGCCGAGGAATCCCGAGATGAACAGGAGGGCTTTTCGTCTGTTTTTCATTATTGAATCTCCGCTTCCACCTTGAAGAAGGCGTTGGATGGTGTGAGATCGAATTCGAACTGGTCGTCCGGCGGGGTCTGGGCGACGGTCCAGTCGCGTGCCAAACTCCAGGCGACCAAGTCGGGGCTTTGCTGGATGCGGTATCGCACGCCAGCCTGGCTGGGCCACGAGATGCGGATTTTTTCGAGGTCTGGAAGAACGGTTCCCCCGTTGATGCCGAACATGGAAGCGGGATCTTCCGGGTCGGTGCCGAGTCGGATTTCGGCCAGGTTGCTCTGGCCATCGCCATCCTTGTCGCCGTTAGGTTCGTAGATGATCACGTTGGCGAAGGTGCTTTGTGCATCGGGGGTGATTTCTCCCGAGTTGTCGGCATTGACAAAATCCAGATAGTTTTTCTGCTCGGTATTGAGCGCGAGCAGCTGGCCGATCGCAATCGAATACCGGTTGGTCCCCCCGGTGTATTCCCCGTCGCGGTCCATGATGTAGAGGCCGCTATCGGTGCCGTGCAGCTTGATCAGGTCATAGCTGCTTCCGGTAAAGTCCCAACTAGGGGTGTCGGTCATGGCAATGGCATGAAGCTCTCCTTCATTGGGGCAGCTGAAGTCGAATTCGATCACGGTGTTGGAGGTCATCTGATAATCAATCGGGAACGCTTTCCACAGGTCGCCGATGAATCGAACCCCTGCCCCACTCTCGACGACCTCGACCGTGCCGGTGCGGTCGAAAAATTCATTGTCGTTCACGAAGGTTTCAAAGGCCTGCGAGGAGAAGTCGATCGCAAGGTATCCATTGGCCGGAACAGGAGGAAGGTCATTCACATCAACGGTGCAGCTGGAGCTCGCGGTACCCGCGCTGTTCGAGACGATGACCTGCAGTTCATAGCTGCCGGTTGCGTCGAACGAGGCCACGGTGGTTGAGCTGGCCGTGGTGCCATTGATGCTGAAGGAAACGCTTCCCGGCCCGCTCGATTTAAGCCAGGTGTAGGTTGCATTTCCGCCTGCTGCGGCGTTGGTGGCACTGACCGTAAGAGTGGTTGTTTCCACCAGCGTGAGGGTGTCTGGCGATGCGACTGCCGGAGTTACTATTTGCGGAGCATCGGTGGCAGCAGGAGTCAGGTAGGCGGTGAAGGTGGAGAAACGGGTACTGATTCCGTCTGACACCGCGACCTTGATTTCATACGTTCCCTCTTCACTCACGGAGAGGGTCGTGTTGGAACTGGCGGTGGTTCCGTTTTGGCTCAAGATGATGTCGCCCGGCCCGTAGAACGTGCTCCACGTGAAGGTGAGCGGGTCGCTGTCAGCATCGGTGGCCGACACGGAGAGGATTTGGCCGTTGAGCGTCGCTTGTGCCGTGATTTCCGGAGGGTGGTTGGTAATGGTTGCTGCCGGAGGATCGATCAGCACCATGCCGGGACGGTTGTTGATTTCCATCTTCACCACCGTGAGTTCGCCGTCAACCTTGGCGAGTCCCATGATATGCCCGGTTTTCTTCTGGTATTCGTAGTCGATGACTCGGATGGCCCAAGGGGTTGTTACTTCACGGATATTGGTCGGATTCCAGAAGCGGTACAGCACGTTCGCGCCATCACTGATGTAGCTCATCACACCTGCCGGATCATTCACCAAGCGGAAGTCGCCACCCTCCGTCGTGATATTTCCATAGTTAACCCAACTGCTTCCATCCCAACCGAGCAGAACATTCTCGCTGGGAGTCGTGGGCGTCTCTTTCCTTTGCGTCGAGGTGTAGGGCCGATTCATGTAGTCAACCGCAAGCTGGCCATTGGGCGAGAGATAGTCACCGACCGCTCCATACACAAGTTCCGCACGATTATCCGTCAGGTTCACTGTGGCCGGCAGGGTGAACTCACGACCGCCAACCGACGTAAACGTTGCTCCTGCATCCTTCGACTGCGCGTAGACCAGACAGTCGGTAAAGTGGAAGCCATTACCCAGTCCAAGAGGATTTAACGTCGGATCACGCAATAGCGGGGTCAAAAGATGCATGTTGTTTTGACGGTCGAACACCCCGTGCGGGCGGAGCTTGCTGTATTTACCGGCACTGCTGCCGTCTTCGTTGTGTTCATATCCATCATCATAAAAAGTGCACGGAATGCTGGCGGGGTCCGAAGGGTCGGGAGCGCCGCCAATGGTGGACCAGAGTCCGGCGTCTGCATTGTAGCTGCTGTAGGTGGCGCAACGGGTGCCATTGTTCAAGGTTTGCATAGCGCGGGAGGTGATGTGCAACTTACCGTACAGATCGTTGAAGAAAAACAGATAGGTGAAACCGGAGCCGGTCGGGCATTCGCCCGCCTGGTCGCCCTTAAAGGAGAAGCTGGAGATATCGAGCGGGTTGTCCGAACGCCAATACATGATATTCTTGTCGAAATAACGTAGAGGCAAGTGATCCATCGAACCTTCGTAGCGGGGATAGTTATGCATATCTCCAACCATGTGGAGATAGCCGTCTTCATCAATGCCCAGCGCAATCGAATGGTGGCTGTCTTCAAATTTAAAGCGGTGGTAGTCGGGCGCAGACACATCGTTGGATGGATCGGCATCGTGGTTGGCATAGAATTCGTCTGGCTGATAAAGGGTGTTATCGATGAAGGTTTCCCCTTTGAACACCCCATTGGTGAGGTGCGCAATCTTCATGCGGTGGTCGGGATCCACGAATAAGACGAAGGTGTCGTCGCCTCGGGTGGCGATCGGGCTGTTGTAGAATTCCGGCAGGAAAGTAATATCTGTCTGAACCGGCGTGCTCCAGAGCTCGGAAAACGTATACGTTTCCTGCGTCAGGTCGTAGGTGTTGGTATTGCTGTAGAGTTGATCGGCATCCGCGTAAAGGGGATATAGGGTCGGAATCACGGTGACCTCATAACCCAAATCAGCATCGAGGTTGTTCATTACGACATAAAACTCACTAACCGACAACATGTCATTAGCAGCAAGCGACGTATAGACAAAGTTCGTGGTGAAAGCACCCCAGGTCAGTGTCATGTCAAACGTCTGAGCAGCGGTGTGATCCACGCTCAGGTTAAACGTGGCCGTGTCACCGGCAAATTTCAACTTATCCGCATTCAAAAGCCCCGCCGAAGTGATCGAACCCGATCCGCTTTCATACTTAAAGTTCGTTTCATCGCTAGCAGCAGAATCGCCACCAAGGTAGAGCTTCGGGTTGAAATCCAGCAAGTCAAACTGAAGCGCCAGTGCCTGGACCCCATCGCCAAACCCGAGTTTCAGACTTTTAGTAGCATCCCAACCGGTACCACCATATCCAATTTTATCACCCACCGAGGTCGCGCCAACCGCCACAGCCTGGAACGTAAATGCCATATTAAACGTCTCACCAATTCCCAGCGAAACCGCCGACCCACCATCCGTGAGAGCATAACCGCCCCTAAGATCCGCGGTGGGATGGCCCCCGATCAGTGATCCAGAAACACTCGAACCCCCATCGAGGAGGATTTCCCCGTGGGCCAGGATGGACGTTGCGCCACAGATCGCGAGCACAAGAAATGCAGTCTTATATTTTTGTTTTTTCATACTCTCAATCCTTTGTTTTTCAAATTATTCGGTAATGCCGATTTTAAGCCGAAGGAACTGCTGCGTTTTTTCCTCGTGAAGACGCGGCTGGTACGTGTATCCAGCCCAAGAATGGGTGCTGCTCGGCGGGCTGCCTATATTAAACATTTTATTGGAGACGCGAAAGTTGGTGTTTCTTGGACATGCGAAAGCGTTCTTCCTCCTCTTTCCATACGCCCATATCGACCTATGTGGGTCGAATCCCTTCCTACCGCTCCCAAAGACAGTCTATGTGCAAATATGTTCATTGTGAATGACGGGGAAATTGGTGATTCCTGGACACGCGAAAGATTTTTCCATTCATCCGTGGTTTCGGGGAAATCGGTGGATGATTTCTTCCGGTACAACCTTTTAAGTTTTACAGAATACTAGCCAAGTTAAGCGGGAGGGGTGTGGAGAAATAAAAAAACCCCGCCTAAACGACGGGGCTTCGATCAATCGTGCGAATTGACCTAGACAAGGAAGGTGCGGCGAATGGCGATCAGGCCAACACCAACCATAGCAACCAAACCGAGCGTAGCCGGTTCCGGAATAACTGAAACGGACAGATTGCTTAGTGTATATTCATTTGTTCTAGTTGGATCCGAGTCCAATTTAAACCCGATCGCATCGATGGAATCAAAGGTCAGTCCGGAAGCAATATTATTCGTCACGCTCACATCCCCCCAGTCCATGAATGTCGTGTAGCTATCGGAACCCGTCCGGGTAATGCTCAACAGTACATCCTCAGTATCCAACTTCTTGGACCAACCTTCATAGCCCAATACCTCTCCCGTCGGGATGGCTGTTGATCCTGTGGAACCACCATCAGTAAAACTACCAATCACGGTGATAGCGGTTCCAGACGGTTTGTAGCCCAGTATCATGGTGGTACCGGCGGGATTGTCCCAGTCCAAACGAGCAGCGATCGATGCTCCTGAACCTGAGTCCATGAGCCCAAAACGAAATGCCTCACCAACCCGTTTAGTCGGGCCATTGTCGGCACCTACTGTAACGGTAAAGGACATGTTGATCGTCTTGCCAACATCAAAGGCGTCGCCGAGGCCACTGTCCTGATACACTTGGGTGTTGGCGGTCTGTGTCACGGTGTAGCCGGTGGCACTCTCACCAGCGAGAGCCGTGGCTGCACCATTTGTAGTCCATGTGCTGCCCAGCGAAATCGTTCCCGCATGGGCGGCTCCGACCGACAGCATTGCAATGAGTGCTATGAATTTCTTCATTTTATTCTCCTTTTGTTCTTATGTTGTTCTTCCAACCCGCACCCCGCCAAATACGGGATGCTGCGTTGGAAGACCCAATCAATTTAATCGGCCAATTCGACCTTCAGGCTCATGAACTGCTTGTCTTCAGTGGCCGTTGGAACGGTGTTGGTCACGGTTTCGAATCCATCGACCACTCCGGAAACGGTTTCGGCCGTATTCGTGTTATCCAAACCACCGAACATCAGGTCCGTTCCGTCCATTACCGTGTAGATCAGCTTAGGGTCAGCCGGATTCTGGCGGTTATAGATATAGTTCAGGAAGCCGCCATTCACGTCGGATTTCGGCAGGTAAACATCCGCATCATCCACCAGCGGATCGCCACCCACGGCGTATTCCAGCAGGTTTTCCATGCCATCGCCACCACCTGGCTCCGCATCATCGTTGGGACCATCATTTCCGGCTGTAAGACCTTTGTCGGCGGCCCAGCTTGCAAAGGTCACGTCAAAGTTTGGATTGGTGATTACGAGCTTCATGTTGCTGATGACCAACGCATTGTCTCCGGTCTGCCTGAAGCGGAAGCCGAGTTCGTCGAGCGAGTCCATATCCGCCGAGATGGTCAAATCGTTCGTCACCGACAGGTCGTCATAGCTCATGATGGCCACGATGTCGGTCGGCGAAGTACGTTCCATGGAGATCACGAAATCCGCTGACTGACCGGCTCCACCAATTACAGTGCCCGGGATTCCAACCGAGTCAACCGCACCAGCTATTTTCCCGACATCATCCTCGTCACCTGCACTGAGTTTACCAAGCCGTATATACGTTGCGTCCACCGCACCCCAATCGACCTGGAAACAGACACCGTTATCGCTTCCGATACCCGAATCCCACATCGCACCCTGTAAGCCCGCACTTTCGGCATTGAAGGCCATGGTCGAACCCGCACCCGCCGTAAACGACCATGTTGCGGTTTCGCCCACCTGGAACGGAGCATTGAAGGAATTCGTACCCGTCTGGTACATAAAGCGCTTCGATGCGCTGTTGGTCATTTCGACCGAGAACCCGTCGGCGGAGGACGCCAGCACCGCCATGTTGCTTGTTGCAACCTTAAAATCCCAATTGCTTGAGAATGCAACTTCACCAATCGGAGCATTGGTAATTACCGGCGGCTCGATATACTCGGCATCCACGGTGTATTCCAGCTTAAATCCGCCGAGGCCCGAAAACGTGGTATTGTTGGTTTCATATACGGACATGAACCAGGTAGCCGTATTGTCCAAGGAAAGCTGTTCCAGCCCCATGTTATCAATAGTCTTCTTGAATCCATTATCCGTTTCTGTGAAGGCATACACAACCGAACCATCGCTAAAGAGGGTTTCCTCACCCGCCTGGTTGTTCCACCACGGGCCCACTGAATGCACCTTTAGATCCATCAGCTTATTATCCGGATCGACATAGGATACCTTAACCGTGACCATTTCGTTGGTATCCAACCGGCCTGAATTTCCGTTGGTTCCTGCCAGGAAGGTATTGGCGATAACCATCGCATCGTTGGTTTCCACGGCGGTGACCGTGAAGAGGACATTGCTTAGTTCTTCGTAGTAATACGGTGCTCCGAAGCTCCATGAATATTCGGTCGGAGTTGCACCTGAATTGGTGGAAACATTTTCTGCCCAACCCTGATCCCGCACAGCGCTATCCCCGCCGAGCTGGTACGTGAGGGTGGTACCCGCGGAGGGGGTAATCACGTTGATCTCATAACCCAAATTCACATCGAGGTCGTTAATTACGACATAAAAATCGCTAACCGACGAAAGTTCAGCGCCCCCCGTATAGACAAAGTTAGCGGTGTAAGCACCCCAGGTCATTGTCATGTCAAACGTCTGAGCAGCGGTGTGAGTCACGCTCAGGTTAAAAGTGGCCGTGTCACCGACATACCTCAACCAATTTTCCGTCCCCGTAACCCCCGCCGAAGTGATCTCACCCGATTTTCCGGTCGTCTCAATCTTAAAGTCCGATGCACTGGTAGCAGCCGCATCGCCACCAAACTCAATCTTCGGGTTGAAATCCGGCAAGTCAAACTGAACACCAAACGCCTGGGCACCATCGCCAAACCCGAATTTCAGACTGTCATTAAGAGACCAACCGGTACCATTTCTTCCAATGTTATCACCCACTGTGGTCGGATCAACCGCCACGGTCTGAAGCGTAAATTCGATATTAAACGTCTCGCCAATTCCCAGCGGAACCGCCAACCCCGTGTCTGAATCCGTGAGAGCATAACTATCTCTAAGATCCGCGCCACCATTAGCATTGGTTATCGAGCCAGAAACACTCGAACCTCCATCGAGCAGGATCGCACCCTGCGCCACCGAAGCCGCCAAAACGGCTAAACTCGCCATCATCATTCCTATCTTTTTGTTCATCATTTCCTCATCTCCTGGTTATCTGGTTTGCAACGTATGGATTTAATCCCATATCAACTATAATAAAGGTCTGCCCGGAAAGCCGGATCTGAGCACAAACCTCTTCTCGTCTTGCATGATCTACGGTGGAGACGGGAAAAGGTTCAGAAACTGGACACGGGATAATACATTTTATTCCGCCTGATTATATCAAGTCCCTTTATTCTTCCTCCTATGACCCGTTTCCCCTTGTAAATTCATAGATATGGTTTTCCTGGCGCTGCTATTTGGCTGGAAATATTTTTCGCGGAAAAAAAACACATATGCGATTCCGCTTGCAACCGGGCGGGCGCAATGAAAAGAAATGGTTTCCTGAAACCGGCGGAGCAACGAATGGATGACACCCCTGAAAAGAGACTGGAACAAGACTTCCAACAACGGCAGGAAACCCTTTACGACTTCTATAAGCCCGCCCGCCCTCTTCTTTCCGAAGAAGAAATCCAATCGCTGACACCCATCTATAATTCGCTATTGGCAACGGACTCGCGCTACGGAGAACAAACCCTGCTCGCCGAAGGGGGCGAAAAACGCATTTTCCGCACCTATGACCGCAGGCTGGATCGCTTCGTTGCCATGGCATACGCCCTTCAAGGCGAGAGCATTGAAAACCAGGAGCAGTTCCTGCGCGAGGCTAGACTCACCGCCAATATCGTCCACCCAAACATTGTGCCGATCCACAACATGGGCGTTGATATTGAAGGGAAACCCTTTTTCTCCATGGAACTGGTTCCCGGCGACAGCCTGGGTGACATTCTTAAGAAAATTGAGCGAGACGAGTCCGACTATCGTGAAAAATACACGATGGACGTCCTGCTTGGCATCTATCTGAAGGTTTGCGACGCGATCGCCTATGCCCATTCGCGCAAGGTGCTTCATCTGGATATCAAACCCGAAAACATACGGGTCGGACAGTTCGGCGAAGTGCTGGTGTGCGACTGGGGCATGGCAAGGATCATCAACCAAGAGGAAGAGGAGACGCAGCCCGGGCAGCTCGATGCCGACGTACTGAACGACATGACCCTTTCCGGAACAATGAAAGGCACCCCGGGCTTCATGGCTCCGGAGCAAACCGTACAAGGCGGCGAGAAAACCCCAAAAACAGATATCTATGCCCTGGGAGCCCTTCTATATAAAATTCTGACCGACGAGATTCCCGTGCTCGGAAGCAGCGCCAATGAAGTGATTGAAAACACCCAAGCCGGGAATATTATTCCGCCCCGCAAACGCCGAGCCGACCGGCACGTGCCCAAAGGTCTCGCCGCCGTAGCGATGAGGGCCATGGCTCTCGACCCTGCCGATCGCTATGGAAGCACCCAGGCCCTGCAGATGGAAATCCGTCGCTATATGACCGGTTTCCCGACCGACGCCGAACGGGCGGGACCGATCAGCCGGCTGAGCCTGCTGACGCTGCGACACCGTATGCTGACCCTGTGGTTCCTGATCTTCTTCGTGGTGCTGAGCGCCGTCGTGAGCGCCAACCTGATGATCATCCAAAAAAAACACTTGGAAGCAGAGGATGCCCGGCAGACGGCGGAAAGAAACTTTGCCCTCTACCTCAGCAAGGAGGTCGAGGCGGAAGAACTCGATGCGGCGCTTGAAAGCGCATCCTTCCTGACCTCAAAATCCCTAGGCGTGCTCTACCCCGAGGAGCGTCTGAAGCTGCTGGAGGAAATCGATTTGACCGGCATGGCCCCCTCCAAAGCGCAGATCATACTTGAGCGAATGGGACACCTGAAATTTATGCTGCAACGCTTCAACGCGTCCGCGACCACTTACGGGGAGCTGGAGGAATCGCCCGAAACCGAGCCCCTGTGGCAACTGGCAAAACGCTACGGGACCATCAAGCCCCGGGATCGGGATCTCTTGCCGGATCTACAGCTCGCAGAATTGCTCTCTCAAAGGAACACCGTGAAAAGCAGCATGGCCTATCCGATGTACCACTACCACACGGAAAGAAAGAAGCGCTTCAGTCCGAAAAGCTACATGCCCTTGGCCAGCATCATGCTGGGAAGGGTGAACGGAATCCACGATGAAACCATCCCCCACGTTAAGTTGACCCAAACGGAGGAGGGCTACCATCTGGATCTTTCGGAAACCCCGTACACGACCTATTCCGTGCCGATTGTAGGCTCCTACCGCAAGAATATCCTGCAGCCGCTGCATCTGCATTCCCTGGACATCAGCAATTCCACGATGGCGCTGGTGAAAGAAGTGGTAAATCTCCAGCTTAAGGAACTCCGAATGGTCAACGTCATGCTGGAACCGCGGGATGGACTTCCGAATATGCTGAACAGAATGGGCGTTGAAAAGGTGATCCTTGGCGAAGGCGATTATCCGAAAAAAATCATCCGGAAAATCCAATCATTAGGCATACAGGTGGTGGAAGAGGATTCGAATACCGAACATTGAACTTCCAACATCGAAATTTGAACGCTCGGCTCCTAATTTTCGACGTTCAACGTTGTGCATTCGGAGTTCGATGTTCGTATTTATTCCAGTTCCTTCCTGAGTTCCTCGATCTCGGTGATCAGCCGCGCCTTGACCCGGTTCCTCAAACGATACACGGAGTTTTCCTTCAAATTCATCTCCACGGCAATTTTCGGAATGCTCATTCCATCCAGGTTCAACTGAAACACCTTGATGGCCTTTCCCGAAAAAAGCGGCCGAATGTTTTCCAAGGCCATGTTTGCCAGATGAACGCCCCATTCCCGCTCAGCAATCTGCTCAATATCCGGCAGGCGGATATCTTTCAGGTAGGCCATTGCGTCCTCCTTGGCGGCCATTTCGAATCGCTCGGTCTCCACCGAACGTTTCCGGATGAAATCGATTACGCAGTTCCGGGTCATCGTGCTCAGCCAGCTTCTGAAGCGCCGAATTTCTCCCATATCCTGTTTCGAACAACAGTCCATCAGCTTGATCAAAACCATCTGGACGAGGTCTTCGGCATCGGCATCCGAAATATTCATATTCCGGATGATGGCATAAATATACCGCCGGTAGATATCGACAAACTCTTCCCAAGCCTCGTCATCCCCGCAATCCCTGATTCTGCGTATCAGTGTCTGGCGCGTATTGTATTCCTCACCACTCATTGTTCCTAACGTACCTTGCAGGCGGCTATTTCGGCAATCTTCTGTTTCAATGCTTTTTCATAGGCTGCCATGCGTTCGGTCTGTTCAGGATTTCCGGCCAGACTCCGGGTTTCGAGCGGATCCTTTACATAATCGTATAACTCGATGAAGGCGGGCTCGGCTTGCATGCCGAAGCCTAGGGCTGGATAAAATCAACCTCCCCTCTGGATATCTGTTATTGTAAGGAGGGCACGGTTGAAGCACGAGACCTGCCCGCCGCTTCGGCTGAAAGGCATCTATTTCTTCAGCTCCTGCCGCAATGCAGAAAGCTGGTCGCTCATCTTTTTTACGACCCCGGCATACTCCGGGTTTTCAGAAATGTTCGTATTCTCGGCCGGATCTTTATCCAGATTGTAGAGCATTCGGGCATCCACCTCGCCGGTTTTGTAGTTATACCATTCGGTATAGTTATACGTTGCAGATACGACTGACTCGCCCTTTTGGAAGCGGCAAAATGCATATTCCTTTACCGAGCGAGCTGGGTTCTGCAGCACCGGCACAAAGCTCGTCCCTGCCAGATGATCCGGCTTTTTTATTCCAGCCAGATCGCAAAGCGAGGGGTAGATATCGATAAACTCGGTAATCGCTTCCGTTTGCAACCCTTGGCTTAAACCGGGTGCACTGACGATTAGCGGGGCATTCAGCACGCGGTTAAAATTGCAGTGCTTGGCCCACAATGAATGCTCACCGAGATGCCAACCATGATCGCCCCACAGAATAACGATGGTATTTTCTTTCAGGCCGAGCGCCTCCAGTTCATCAAGCAGTTTGCCAACCTGCGCGTCGACATAGCTGACACAGGCATAATAGCCATGGACCAGTTTCTTTTGCATGTCAGGGGGTACAGGCCCCTTCTGCGGAACATCCAGATAGTTGCGCAGTTCCTGCCACTTGTGCATGGCCTGCTTCGGCGCGTTTTCAGGTTTATACTGATTATCCGCCAGCTTAATCTCATCGTCACTGTATAGATCCCAATATTTCTTCGGCGCACAAAACGGCAAATGCGGCTTCCAGAAACCGGCCGTCAAAAAGAACGGCTGATCCTGTTTGCTCAGGCGTCGCATATCCTCAATGACCTTCTGCGTCAACCGGCCATCAGGATAGCCTTCGTCCGGCACATCCGCCGCTTCAACCACTGGAGTTTTAGCGCGCTTTTCCCCCGGATTTTGGGCTCCATATTCTGCAATCAATCTCCCGCTTTCCGGTGATTGATACATTGACCATTCTTCGCCAAACGTTTTGTTTCTAGGAGGATCAAACAAGGGCTCGGACCATGCTTTGAGATCATCATTCGCATGATGATAGATTTTCCCGTTTGAAAGCGTGATATAGCCTTGCTCCCTAAACCATTTTCCAAGGCTTGGAACCGAAGGCATATCTTCATCTTTTTTAGCAGCAAACCCAAGAAAACGATCAGCCGTCGGACGAACTCCGCTCAGCAGGCAGGCACGCGATGCACCACAAACCGGCACATTGCAATAGGCACGATTGAATACCACCCCTTCAGCGCAGAGGCGATCCAGGTTGGGCGTCTTCATGTTGTCCTGCCCAAAGATATTTCCCTGCAAACGGAGATCATCCACCGCAATAAACAACACATTTTTCGGCGCGACGGTTTTAGCGCTTACTTCTGCCCGGCACGAAAAAACGGAACAGGCCGCAATCACTGCGGCGCTCAAAAAAACAGAACGACTGGTTCTCATAATTTCCTCAGATTTTTTTACAGGATTACACCTTGCCGCGCCGCGCCTCGAGCTGGCCGCGGATCTCGGCTGCTTTTTCGGCATTAATCGGAAAAAACTTAATCAGTACAATCGCCAACACCAGCGCGACGACCGGAATCACCACATAGCCGATCCGCATTTTCAGATAGACGGACTCCGGCTGGGCCCCCTCAAGCGCAGCATTAAACCCGGTGAGTTCGAGCAACGGCCCCGAAATGAGGAAGCCGATGCTAAAGCTCAGCTTAAGCACCCAGGAGAAGATCGAGGAAAATCCACCTTCACGCCGCTCCCCGGTTTTCAACTCATCCATATCCACGATATCCACCTGCATCGACGGAATCATGAGCCAGAGGCCCGCATACCCCATGCCGATGAAAGCCGTATTGATCAGCATCAGGTAGGGATATTTCGGCGTAAACGTCCACCAGGTGGTTACAGCTGCAACCAAGACCACGCAAACGGAAATCAAAAGACACTTGTTCTTGCCAATATGCTCAGACAGGCGTCTGTAAATAGGAATGAAAGAGAGGCTGAACACCGTATAAATCAACGTCGACCATCCCGAGATCATCGCGCTGGCTTCCTTGTCTCCACCGAAGACATAATAGGTGCCAACATATCGCCCGTAGCTATCGAATATCGCCGTTCCCAACAGGAAGCTAAGCGTAATAAAGCAGAGTATGATAAAGGGTCTATTGCTTAAGGTTTCCTTCAAGCTGCTGATCAGACCGATCTTCTTCTGTCGCGAACCGATCGTTTCATAATATCGTTCCTTCACAAAAATCGCGGGAACAATCCCGAAAACAAGAATGATCGCCGCAATGATGAGACTGACATAGCGCATGCCGATGGCCATGCTCGGCTCACCGGTTACCGAACTGGTGAAGACCGGGCGCAGGGTAATCCACCAGACCCACCCGTTGACAAACCCAGCCATGGTTTGGAAATACCCACGTACCGCCGTCACCCTTGTGCGTTCATTATAATCCGGCGTCATTTCCAGCAGCATGCTGTTATACGGCATGGCCCAGATGGTGAAGCAGGTATAGAAGAGCATGCCGAAACCAATCACCCAAAACATCGTCGCCTCGGGGCTGAGCCCCGCCGGGAACCAGAAGATCAGCGGATACGTGATCGCCGACAGGATGGCACCGACAAACACAAACGGCCGGCGCCGCCCCCACCGGGTACGTGTGTTGTCGGAGATCCAACCCATGATCGGATCAATGATGCCGTCCCACAGGCGCAGCGACATTAGAATGATCGACACGTAAAGAGGTCGCATCCCCATTTCCATGTTGAACAGCGGATAGGCAATGCTCACCAGAATCCAGACACTGAGCGTGTCCACCGGCCCGCCGATCGCGTAAGCCAACTTGCGAGAAAACGGTACCCGATCTTCCGCCGGAACCATGGGTTCAGTTTTATATTTCATCGATATGCCCTTTAGTCTGTCGTTTTAAGATCCCCGAACGAACCCGGAAGTTCGACGAGATAGTTCTTCAGCTCCGCCTTCATCTGCTTGAGAAGGGCTTCATTTTCAGGACGGCCGGCCAGGTTCTTCATTTCCTTCGGATCCATCTTAAGGTTGTAAAGCTGATCCGAATCAAAGTAGGCCTCCGTGCGGCCATAGCTCTCATTTTCCGCCGTTTGGCCGCCCGGTACCGTGGAGAAATGACTAAAGGGCGCGGCCGGATCATAGTTCGCGGGCTCCGCCTTCATGCGGAAACGGGTTTCATTGTATGCTGCAAGGGTCCGCGTGCGTTCTTCCATGCTCATGTTCTCCGCATATTCGGGATAGCGGATCGCCATGTATTTGTAATCGCCCTTGATGATTCCGCGGGCATAGCCCAGCTCGAAAAACAGGCTGTCATGGACTTCCTCTTTCTCCCCATCGAGAACCGGCTTGAATGATTTTCCGTCAAACGTACCGTCAGGCAACTCAACCCCGGCGAAATCAAGGATCGTGGGCGAAAAGTCGATATTTTGTATCTTGGCATGGCTGGACGAACCACACGTAAACCCCTTGGAGCGCCATACGAGACTGGGGTTTAATATACCGCCCTGATAGAGATGTCCCTTCGCTCGCTGCCCATGATCGTTAAAGAAGAAGATGATTGTATTATCAATCAAGCCATGCTTTTCAAGGCGGTCCAGCAGTGCGCCGAGCGCATCATCCATCCAGAGAACAAGCTCTTTCCCATATCCTTCAACGCCCGCCTCCTTCAACCGGGGCTCCAGCGTATCGCGCGGCGGCATTACATTGGGCGCTTTATCCATAAAGCCGTATGCCGTTGCAAGTGGATCCGCTTTCCATGAACGCTCTGCGTCCGACGGGGCATGCGGAACGGTCGTAGCGAAATAGAGGAAAAATGGGTCGTCCTTATAGCGGTCGATAAAGTCGATGCCGCCTTGGGCAATCCACTCCATGTTCTGCACCGCCAGCTGCCCGAGCCCGATGTAGCTCGGATTGTCAAAATAGATACTCTCTGCAAAATCGAAGCCGGCATCCAGAATGGCCTGCCTGGTTTTTTGATAGTTGGACTCCAGCTTCCGAGCATTCTCCGGCTTGCGCGGATCGTCCCAATAGTCATCAAAATGTTCGAGCCCCCCCACTTCGTAGACATGGTTTTTGCCGACCATGCCGGTTTTATAGCCGGCGTTCCGGAGATAACCAGGCAGCGACTTATCGCTTGCGGTGATAAACGTGTTCCACTGGATGACCGTCTGGCCTCCCTCATTCTTGGTTTGGGTCACAAACTTCTCATTAGTCGCCCGACTCGCAAACCGTCCCGTGAGACAGTTGTATCGACTCGGCGTACAGAGCGGGGAAACCACGTATTGGTTCAGCAGCACGGTGCCTTCTTCCGCAAGGCGGTCGAGGTTCGGCGTGAGGTTTTCTCCCCTGCCATCCGGCAGGCAGTTAAACATCTCGGTATACATATCATCCGCAATGAAAAAAATGACATTCGGTTTATCCGCAGCGACTGCACCGACCGGCAGGACGGTCGCAATACACAACATGGAAAATAGAATAGTGTTAAGAGGTTTCATCCTGATCCTTTTTCTAACAGGTCAATTATTTGGATTTTTTTAAAATCGCCAGCTTCATCAACTCAATCACATCGTCCGCACCACCCGGAACAGACAGGAGGCTGAACCGCAGATCCTGCCCGCCTTTTTCCAGATTGATGCTGCCCACCGGAACCTTACCCTGCCCGGCAGGCAGAGCGGCTTCCAGTACGGATGAACCCACTTCAAGCCGCACACGGGTTCCCTTCATAAATTTCTTTGCTTCCAAAACAACGTCGTACCGCCCTGGCGAGACCACATCCACAAGAATGGTCTGGGCATCGCCCGGAGCTTTCCAACCTTTGGAAAAATAGTTCATGGAAACCACGTTGCCTTCATCGCGCACCGACGAGCAGAATGGGATATGAGAGCCGGCCAGCATCTCCCCCACGGTGTCGTATGCATCATATTCCGGATTGCCGATATGGAACCGCGGCTGCCGATAGCAGTGGCCGGTCGCCACCATGTCTTCATAGGATTTCTGCATCTTTTTACCCATTGACAAAGCCACCTCGGGGTGTTCAGACGCAATATCTTTCTTCTCACCGGGATCCGCAGACAGGTCGTAGAGCTCCAGCGATTTGTTACGGTATTTCACTACTTTATATGAACCCTGATACAGGGAGTTAATCTGGTCGTTATAGGTGACATCCGCCGGATCCAGCGCACCGTTTCGCGACCACCCGTCATCCTTAAACGGATACCAATGGGGTTTGAACAATTCTCGTGGCTCGTTCCAATCGGCCTGTTTACCTTCGATAAACGGCATCAGCGATTGGCCATGAACCGGCTTCCCGTTCTTTGGCATGTCGACATGAAGCGCATCCAGCATCGTCGGGAAAAGGTCGGTTACATCGGCCAACGCACCGACGACCGACGGTTTGAATTTTCCAGGCCAACGAATAAAACAGGGTACCCGAGTTCCATTTTCCCAGATATTCCCCTTCTGGCCGCGCATTCCGGCACTGCGTTGCGTCATCTCTTCTTTGGACAACTCGCCGGCATTGGGGCAGCTTTTATTGGGTCCATTATCGGTCATGAAGACAACCAGCGTATCCTCTGCCAAACCGGACCGATCCAGGCTCTCCAATAAACGCCCGATCTGGAAATCCAAATGATCAATCATGCCGTTAAGTATGGCAAACCGGTCGGAACATCCTTTGGCTTTATATTTCTGGATGTACTCTTCCGGCGCCACCCATGGGGCATGGGACGACATATACGCCATGAAAAGGAAGAACGGTTGCTCCCCGCGATCCTGCTCGACAAAATCGATGGCGAGATCCGTCAGGCAATCGGCCGCATATCCTTGGGTCTTCATCAATTTTCCGTTGTGGGAAATGAGGGTGTTTTCATGCCAATAGAGTTCCGACATCCAGGCATCGTCAAAACCCCTGTTCCACGGCAGCCAAGCGCCGGCGCGGCCGGAATGCCATTTACCGATCATACCCGTATCGTAACCGGCATCGCGCAGCACATCGGCGAGGGTAACTTCATCGAGGTTTAGATAATCCTGACCTAGATGTACCCCCCAAACGCCGGTTTCATAATGGTTGCGACCGGTCAGGAGCGAAGCACGCGTCGGCGCGCAGACCGCGGCGGAATGGAACTGGTCGAGCCGAACCGATTGCGCGCCCAAACGATCAATGTTCGGTGTTTCCAATACCGGATTCCCATGAAGCGAAAGATCTCCATACCCCTGGTCATCCGTCAGAATGAACAATACATTGGGTTGTTTTGCACCGGCCAACGAACCGGCAGTCAAAAGCAGAAGACACAGAAGCTGCTTCACAGTAAGATGCATCCCTTTCATCGCATTTGCTCCTCGCTGACTTTATTGGCTTTACCACAGGTTCCACACTGCTCATCCAGCCAAAGAATATTGGTTACGATCCGAGGATAATAACAGCTGCCACGTGCTTTGCCGGAAACAAACTGATCGGAACAGGCATACGCGGCTGAACCCTTGACTTGCCAATCCATGTGCGCCTCGTCCGATCTCGGATCAACGGAAATGTTCAGAACCTGCCGGGCAACATACTGGCAAAGGCCGATCTTGCTCATCCATGAGTTATCCGCCGTCGAGGAAAGTTTCCACCCTCCATCCTCATACAGGCACACGCCCGTCTTAAGGATGTTGAGCAAATGTTTTTGAAGGGTGTAAATATAGTCGCTAAACGGACCGTTGAACGAAACCATGGCTTCCAATCCCATTTCATGAGGAAAGATGAGCCCCTCGATGGCCGGAATGATGGCACTCTCGTTTCCGCGTTCCAGCACGGCGGGAATAAAGCCCAGCTGATCATCATACGCCGCAACCAGAGTGGCCGCGCAACGCTCAGCCGCCACGTAGGCCTCGTCGGCCTCATCGGCCATTCCGAGTTGTTTAAACAGATGATTCAGAGCCAGGTAAGATGCCCAGCTCTTACCGGCCAGATAGGTATTGCCGCGCGACTGCCCCAGAGAATGATCCAGGGAGTCGTAGGTGGTTATTTCTCCGCCCGGCCAGGTCTTCGAACTTTCAAACGCCATGATCCCATTGCGTTTCTCGGGGTTCGGATTATCGCGGTTCAGAAGACTGGCGAAACATTCGAGCAGCACCTGACGGTGTTTTTCCAGGAATTGGAAATCGTCCGTTTGAGCAAAGTAAACCCCGGCGCAGCAGATCCAGTTGGTCAGCTGTTCGCACGACATAAAGCTGAAGCATTCGCGATCCAGCCCCTTCACCTCATAACTGCTCTGCCCATCCGGCGTAAAATGGTTGGCTACGCCCATGTCATGCGTAAACGTCAGCCCGCCCGGATACATTTTTCCGGGATGGTCCGGCAAAAACAGTTCATCGTAATAGCTGTACTCAGCAACAAACTGCTCCAGGACATTACGAACCGTCCACGGATTAAAGCGCATTTCATAGAAGAGCATGTCCACCGTCAGGTCGAAGGTGTTCATCATGCGGAATTCGCCCTCGTTGACCACCCAACGCGGCTTGCCGCCGTCATCGAACCACTGCGTCGATCCATAATAACTGTGGGTGGCATGGGCGATCAGGAATTTCTGAGCATCGCTGAGCTCCGCCACGTGCAGCTCGCGGTCGCGCGCCACAGCTTCGTCCAGGTAATACTCCGCATGCTCCAAAGCATACCCAAGGACATTTTCCACGGATTGGAAATAGCGGCTGTACCAATACTTCATCGGCTTGCCGTAGGTGACATTTCCGCCCAGATAAAATCCGTAGGCAATCAGGAATTCTCCCGTCCTTCCTGCGGCCACATCGAACAACAACCCGGCTGTATCGCCCAGTAGAAACGGATCGGCTTCGTTGGGAAAACGCAGGGCATCTTCAATGCTCCAGTGTACAAATGGCTTGGCGGATTCGCAGGTGGCAAAGCCCATGGAGTCCCGGTGGATTCCGCCAACCATTCCATCCGACTCGAACAGCCGCCACCGCTCCCGTTGTTTAAGGGGGAAACCGCAGAAGACCGTGGTGTCTTCCGAGCCGGATCGATTGTCGAAAGAGAGGCGGATGAAACCAGCCGGACAGCTTGCACGCCGCTGGTCTTCATAGGAACTGCAGGCAGGATCCGGCAGCGAATAGAATGGATTGATGATTTCAATCTTGAGGTTTCCGGCTTCGAAGCGGTCGGTTGCCCAGTCATAGGTACGCTTGATTTCCGCAGCTGGTATAAGACGATGCGTCTCTTTGGCCGCGCCCTCCTCGATCTGGTCCACATAACTGGAACGGTCATCTTCCTGGATACCAAGCAGGGGAAGTTCATTGATTACGCCATCGGAATCGATAAAGCCGACACTCAATCCGCCCTCGCCCGGCAGCGCAGCTTCCGCGGCCAGGCCACCGGATGCACCGAACATGCCGAAGGTTAATGTGGCGTATGCGCCCATTGGAGAATGATGGGCATGAAAAGAGGTCTGTTCAGGTTTTAGTTTCATGGCGTATAGTTCGGATTGGGCACCGCTGCGGGGGCGCCGGTATGTTTTTTCCAGTCGGCCAGCTTTCGTTGCAGAACAGCCGTTTTTTCAGGATTGGATTGTGAAAGGTCGTTTTCTTCGCCGGGATCGGCCGACAGGTTGTAGAGTTCCACCTTGCCGCCATCGACATGCTCAATCAGCTTGTAGTCGCCCTGCCGGATGGCGTTACGCCAGCCTTGGAACCATTCCCCTTTATCTTCGTTGAACATCGTCCAGTTTGGGAAGAACCAATAGATCGCGTCGCGCTCCAGCGTTTCATTTCCATTGGGCAGCAGGCACGGCCACAGGCTTTCGCCATCGAGAATTTGGGATGTTTCGGGTTTACCGCCCGCGAACTCGACAAACGTGGGATAGAGGTCGACGCCGATAATCGGCTCCTCACAAACCGTTCCGGGCTTTATTTTTCCAGGCCAATGGAAAATATACGGCACCCGGATTCCACCTTCATACAAATCTTTTTTCATTCCTCGGAACGGCACGTTGAAAGCACTGAGCGGATCTTTCTTGCCGCCGGAGGCATAGCCGCCATTGTCGGAAGAAAAGACAAACAGGGTGTTCTCCAACTGGCCCGTCGACTCCAACTTCGCAATCAGCCGCCCTACGCTGTCGTCCAGGCTGGCGGTCATGGCGGCGGCCTTCAACACAACGGGATTCGCATCAGCGCCGAGCTTTTCGCGAAAGCGGTCGAGATATTCCTTTTTTGCCTCCAGCGGAATGTGAATGGCATAATGCGCCAGATACAGGAAGAAGGGTTCATCATCCTTCCTGCACGCGTCAATGAATTCCAGCGAGCGGTCGGTCAGATAATCGGCCAGATAAACATCCTTCGGAATATCGGTCTTCGGGATGGTCTTAAAACCAAAGTGCTTCTTTCCGGCAGATTCGATCGCCAGATCAAAGCCCTGTCGGGACGCGTGGAACTCCTCGCCGTGCCCCATGTGCCACTTGCCTAGGAAGGCCGTCCGATACCCCTCCTTCTTCAGGGCTTCCGCAATGGTGATGGTGGACAGATCCAAGTCGTGCTTGTTTTTGGGATAAACCACCTTGATGTGATTCTTCTGCGACTTAAACCGGTCCTGCACCCGGAGAATCCCCGTGCGTGTTGGATACTGCCCGCTAACAATGGCCGCCCGCGAAGGCGCGCAGTTTGGCGCGCAGGCATAGCCCTGCGTAAAGCGCATGCCCTCGCGCGCCAACCGGTCGATGTTCGGGGTTTCCGCGAACGTGCTGCCGTAGCAGCCGAGACCTCCGTACCCAAGGTCATCGGCCAACACAAACACAATATTGGGCTTCGCCTGCACCCCGGCCGCCTGCATACAAAGCGCGGCCAAGGCACATCCAAATAGTTGGATTGAAGTTTTTCGCAACCTATTCACGCGCATCTCCCTGATTTTATTTTAGACCGGGTCGCAGGCTGCGAGTAGGTCGTCGAGTTTCGCTGTTGCCAGACAGATGTGTGCATCGGCCGCGCCGTAATAGATCTTCACCATTCCGTCGTCCTCAACAATCCCGGCCATCGGGAACACCACATTGTTGCGGAAACCGCCATCGGTCTCGTAGGGCAGATCCGGGCAAATCAGCGGCGCTTGGCCCAGGCCGATCAGCTTGGTTGGGTCTTCGAGGTCAAGCAAGGCAACGCCGGCGTGGTAACGATGCTTCCACTTATCTTCCCATCCGTTCTTGCCGCGGGCTGGATCATAGTCCACGCCGTGGATCAGCAGCAGCCAACCCTTGTCGGTCTTGATCGGCGGTGCCCCCGGGCCGTTCTTGATATTCGCGTACGGCATGTCGTCAACCATGATTAGCGGCTGGGCTTGGCCCCAATGTACCAGGTCGGGCGAGGACGTGACCCAGGTGTTAAACGGCTGGCCGATCCAATGGTCGGTTTCATTACTGAAACTGTCAATGCAGTCCCCCCAGAACGGACGTTCAAGGCGGTAGTATTTTCCATTGATCTTTTCCGGGAAAAGCAGGCTGTTTCGGCTGCACGGAAGCGACATATCAACCAGCTCAAAGTTCTTAAAGTCATCTGTAACAAAGATGGCTGCGCGCGGGCCATGGGGTGCTCGATCTTCGGTGGTCCCCGTGGTTGAAGCGCAGCAGGTCAGGTAGTAGCGGCCTTCAATTTTAATGACACGCGGATCGTACACGCGACCGACATCTTCGGTCTTGTATTCAAAGATCGGCTCCGGTGCGACCTCCCAGTTGATGCCGTCATCTGAATGGGCAATACCAAAATTGGTATCATCCGGATGTTGTTCCACCAGCTCGCCACTGTAAAAATAGTCATTGCGGAACACCATGGTGTACGTATCGTCCTCTTTCCAGACAGAACAGTTAAACACCAAGGCCGCTGAGTACGGGATATCCTTCCCGCTCAAAACCGGGTTGCCTGCATATTTTTCAACAAACGGCGCGGTCTTAAGCTCACCGAGCGGCTCGATTTTTCTGAATCCATGAAAGTCCATATAAACTCCTTTAGTTGATTGTAATCAATTTCTTCGCACCGCCGGCTTCCAGCGTCAGCGGGACGGTGATGGTTTGGCCATTGGCCTTAACCCGAACCACGTATTCGCCCAAGTGGCCTTTGAACTGCATGGTTCCATTCTTACCGGTAAAACCTTCTTCCCGGGTCTTCCACCTGCCGTGCACCAGCTTGCGGTACATCGTTGCGCAGGGTTGCTTCTCCCAACCGAACGTGGTCGGATTTTTGGAATAGCCCTCCTTGAAATTTTTATAGAAATAGTTGTAGGCATGCCAAAACTGCACCCCTTTAACGTTGGGGTGGGAATAGCAGATGATGAGGAAGTCCCTGAAGAAATCGGAGATCAACTGCGGATCATTGCTCAGAATATCCAACTCCGTCACCTGAATGGGCAAGTCGTACTCCGAGAAGCTTTCCAGGTGTTTATAGATGGTTTCGGGATCCACGGGAGTTCCTGGAAAATGGCCCTGCAATCCCAATATGCCCAGCGGCGCACCCTGCTCCAGCAACATCCGGATACGCTGGTGATGGACATCCTGTTTTTTGCTGCCGACGGACGGGGCCGTCAGGATGGCATACTCATTGATCGCAAAGAGTCCGTCCGGATTGGTCTTCTGCGCCAGCTTGATCCATTCTGCCATGATGCCGTAATCCAGTTTCTCCATGATTTCGTTTTCCGGAATGGATTCATTAACCACATCCCACTCGTCGAAATAAGCTTTCGTCCGCTCAACGCCATCCCTCACGCGCTCGTAGGTGGCCTGGCGAATGGCTTTTTTGTTGAGCGGTTCTTCCGCCAACAGCTTCTGTACGGCCGAAGGGACGTTTGCAGCGGAGGGCCATACCAATACATGCCCTCGCGTTTTAAGATGGTTTCCCCTGATCCATTCAAGAACAGGCACCGCCACCTTTTCAAAGTCGTAGTCCTCCCCCCACTCGCCATTCATCGCAAACCATTTAAGTGTATTGCCGAAAGAGACCTCATTGAAATCGTGTTTGATCCGTTCGCGCAGGTTCACATAGTCCGGGTTCCATGGCGTAAGCTGCCGGGCATTAACCGAAGTGCCGAACTCGAACTGGTGCCTCTTCAGCACCACCTCAACTTCAGCGCCCTCAACGGCCTTGCGATGCCCATCAACAATCTGGATCGAAACGGGAGCCATACGATGTTTTTCGATACGTTTCAGCGCTGCCTTTCTCCAGGCGGCATCGGACTCGCGCCCCGGATAGGTTGCCTTCGTTTTGGGTAGCTTGCTGATGTCGTACCCTGCCGGATAGCGGTAAACGGCCGCCTTCGCGATCTGAAGGGTTTGCGGAACATGGCCGACATCAAACATCAGGAACACCGGATGCCCGCTTAAGTCGACCGGAACAGAAACAGAATAATAAAAGCTCTTCCAGCGATGATCCGTCTGGAGGGTAATCGCATCCACCAAACCCGCCCCTTTAATCAGATCCCGTTGTTCATACGAGAACGCAGAATCTTCACCCCACAAATTCTGAGGAGAAAACGCCACCGGCACATCACACTCACCGCTCTCATTTTTTGTCTCGGGACACCGGGCAACAATATGGATCAGCAGCACGTCGCCTTTATGCACTTTTTCCGCAGCCGCCACTTCAAACCGGACAGACCAAGGGCTGCCACGATGGTCATTCCGAATTTCCACCGCCTTTTTGTATTTGCTGTCAGATAGATCGACCAAGCGGAAACTGTCCTGTGCTGTTTCCTGTTCCTGGAACGTTGACAGGAAGAGATCCTCCAGGATATTCCGGTCTGCATCCATGGCCGCATCACCCACTCCGGCAATTGCGCCTATGCACGAACAAAGCAGTGCAGTCACGGCTGCCATCAATACCCATTTTCGTAAAACAACCATATTCAGTCTCTCTTGTCCTTATCTAAAGATATGTAAAAGCTACAGCCCAAAGCCCCATCTGTCCATGTAGGCCATGGCAGAAGATTTGTGATATTTGGTTTCTCAATAATCCCCGCATAAACAAACAATCCCAAATATCACAAATATTTGCCCATCCCATTCATTGTCAACCAACCGAAACAGGAGTTTACTTCAAAAACAAAAGGAAATCCATTTGTTGGAAATAAACCCGGAGACCACTCATGAGAACCACAAAACCTAAGAACCCGTTCCGAAACGCCGTGATTCATGTCTTTGCCGGACTCTCAGTCTTGTGCGTTTTTCCAAGCTTTGGAAATAACCAGGCACAAGGCAAACTGAACGTCCTGTTTATCGGAGTGGACGATCTGCGGCCGTTGCTGAACTGTTACGGCGAAACGCAAATGATCACCCCCAACATCGACCGTTTGGCAAAACAGGGGCTGATGTTCAATCGCGCCTATGTTCAGCAGGCCATTTGCTCAGCCTCGCGCGCCTGCTTGCTGACCGGTTGTCGCCCGGACACCACGGGCGTGGACTACCCCTACCCCAAGAATTGGTTTGAGGACTTCGTGCCCGAACACACCACCATTCCGACCTTTTTCACGCAAAACGGCTACTACACGCGCACCCTGGGTAAAATCCACCATGGTAAAGAAAACTTCGACCGGGGCCTGACCGAAGCGAACTACCGCGCCACCGTCACCGAATACAAGCTGCCGGAAAATGAATCCAAATACATGGTCGAGCAACCCAACGGGAAAAAGAAGCGTACCGTAAAAAACGTGAAACCCTGGGAACACGCCGATGTTGAGGACGCACAATTTATCGATGGCCAGATGACACAGGAAACGATTGCCACCATCCGCCGAGCCGTTAAGCAGGACAAGCCCTTCTTTATTGCACCGGGTTTCACCAAGCCGCACCTGCCGTTTGTCTGCCCGAAGAAATATTACGACCTCTACAATCCCGAAGAACTAACCCTCTCGCCCCACCCGGTGCGTAATAAGGAAAACCAGCCCGATTTCACGATTGCCGGCAATTCCGGCCCCATAAAATGGTGGAACTTTCAGGACGGCATTGACGATGACAACGCGCGTCAGCTAATTCATAGCTACTATGCCTGCGTCAGCTTCATCGATGCGCAGGTTGGCCTGCTGCTCGACGAGCTGGAACGGCAAGGCATTATGGACAAGACCATTATTGTCTTCTGGTCGGATCATGGCTGGCATTTGGGCGACCATGGCAACTGGGGCAAGGCCACCAATTATGAACTGGCCACCCGCTCCCCACTGATTGTTTCCGTACCGCAAATGACCAGCAAAGGCCAAAAAACCGATGCCCTGGTGGAATATGTCGACCTTTATCCAACGCTCACTGAACTGGCCGGACTCGAAGCCCCCGACTGGCTCGAAGGCAACAGTTTTGTCCCGCTGCTCGACGACCCAGCCCAGCCCTGGAAGCGCGCGGCCTTCAGCCAATACCCGCGCGGGAGCAAGGAGGGCTATTCCGTCCGCACCGAGCAATGGCGCTATACGGAGTGGCGCGATCAGAATGGGAAGATAGTTTTTCAGGAACTCTACAACTCGGAAAAGGATCCGATCGAAGCCAAGAACCTTGCGCCTTCGCCGGAATACAAAGACCAGCTGGCCGCGATGAAAAAAGTGCTGGATGAAGGGTGGAAGCAATCGCTGCCCCCGGAACGCCCCAATTAGCAGCTTAGCTCACAATGCCATGGACATGACTGGATAATATCCTATGATTTTACGTGTGCAAAAGAGACCAAACCAAGCGTACTAACGAGATGAACATTGTAATCCCAGAGGAGCTGCAACACTGCTACCATCACCGCGCCCTGGGTGCTGGCACGGGTGATTCTGCCGAATATATTGCTGCTGGATTGCTCGATAAAACCGGTTGGAAAAGCAAATACATCAATGTAAGGAGCCCATTCTATACCCTCTCGTATATAACCCGGGGAAAGGGACTCTACATCGACAGTGCAAAGAAGGAATACAAAATCACCGACGGCACCATTTTTCACCGTTTTTTCGGGCGGACTCACACCACATTGATCGACAAAAGCCATCCATGGCACGAATGCTGTATTGTTTTCAGCCCGTCGCTTGCAAAATGCATGGAAAAAACGGGCATGTTCGATCCACAACGACCGACTGAACACATCGGCCTGTCCCAAATCTGGGTAGACCGCTTCGCTGAAATCTGCCGAGCCGTGCGGGATTCGCGGGAGGATCAATTAAATCTGGTGCTCGTTAAAATGATGGAGCTTCAACAGAACCTGATGCTGCTCGCTCGCGGCGGCTTTAAGTCGACCGATGAAAAGATGATCGATGACGCACTGATCATCATCGACTCGCTGCTGCACACTCACATCGACTTCCAACAGGTCTGCAAGGAAAACGGCTGGGGCTATGAAAAGTTCCGCAAAACCTTCAAAGCCATCACCGGGATGTCGCCCGGGAAATATTATATCCGCCAACGCATCAATAAAGCGCAGCACCTACTCGTTACCCACCGCGAAAAGAACATCGAAGGTATCGCCATTGAACTCGGCTATACCGATGTCTACCAATTCAGCGCCCAATTCCGAAAATACACCGGTACCTCCCCCAAAAAGTTCAGACAGGGCATCTTGGATTCCGTCCACGAGGAATGACCAAATATCACAACCAAAATGCCAGCAGGCGCATTGGTGCACAGGTCTAGCAGGGTTATAAACGTTGGATGTTTTAAGGAAATCCTTATGACGCCCATGACCTGACTGAGTGTGAATTCCGCCAATGAAAAAAAGACCCCTCAATGTTATCTGGATCACGACCGACCACATTCGTGCCGACGCCATCGGCGCCCTCGGCAACCCGGTTGTGCAGACGCCCAACCTCGATAAACTCGTCAACAACGGAGCCAGCTTCACCAACTGCTTTGCACAGAATCCGCTCTGCATGCCCAGCCGCTGCTCCTTCATGACCGGCTGCTACCCGCAGCAGACCGGCGTCATGGAAAACGGGCAGGAGCTGCCGGCCGACTTCGCGCCGACCATGGCGCGCAGCTTTGCCAACGCTGGCTACCGCACCTTGCAGATTGGCAAGCTGCATTTCCAGGGACACGAAGACCACGACCTCGACCCAAGCCCGCGCAACACCTACGGCTTCGATATTTTCCAGGCCCCGGAAGAACCGGGCTGCTACGAGGATGCCTACCGCACCTGGCTGCGCGGCGAATATCCGGAGCTGGTCGACACCTTCACGCTTCCGCGGCCAATGTCGAAGGAGCGGCACAGTGAATATTCCGAGTTCCAGGTATTGGATGCTCCGTGGCAGGCTTCGCACAGCGGATGGATCGCCACGCAGGCCTGCCGCTACCTCGGCGCATGGGGGCTCCGCCAGGACCCGCAGTTCATGCATCTCGGCTTCGACGCCCCCCACCCGCCGATGAATCCCACGCGCGAAATGTTCGAGCCCTACCGCGACCAGGAAATGGATCTGCCGCTGCACCATTCCAATGATTGGAACGATCCGAATCAGTGGAGCGCGGACCATTTGCAGGAATACCGCCGCCACTTCTACGCCATGGCCACCGGCGTCGATATGGCCATCGGCAAGCTGATCGACCAACTCAAGGAACTTGGCGTCTACGAAGATACCCTCATCCTCTTTAACTCCGACCATGGCGACCTGTGCGGCGACCACGGACGGATGGGCAAGGGTCCGAGTTTCTACGATTCGATTATGCGGGTTCCATGGACGATGCACTGGCCTAACGGGCTCGGCACGCCGGGCCGCCGCATCGATGGATTGGTGGAGATGATCGACGTCCTGCCGACCCTGCTGGACCTGACCGGTACGCCGTTGCACCCGGCCATGGCCGGGCGCTCCTATGCCCGGGGACTCCTCGACGGCAGCGAAGTGAAATGCCGAGACGATGTCTATGCCGTGCATGGACCGGGGCATATTATGCTGCGAACGGAAGAATATAAATATCTGCGTTATGTCGAAGAGAACGGCCATCGCGAAGTGCTCTACGACCTGCAGGCCGATCCCGGCGAGTTCAAAAATATGGCCAACGGGCTTGAAACCCTGCCGGCGCGCGAGCTCAAAGAACGCGCCCTTGCACGAACCATCGAAGCCTCCCGCTCTATCCTGCCGCGCCGCCTTCATTTCTAAAACAAGCGCATAATAACACGATGGCTTATCAGCCGGGCGGGATTTATTCCACCGGGCTGTTTTGTTTTCCAGCCCCTGGAAACCGCAGAAATCCGCGTTACCAAACATCACAAACCTTATGCCATACGTACCATGGACGTTCGGCCTTCTCATGGCTAATCATGGCACTATAGAAATACAAGCAAGGTGTCCCGGTGAGCCTGTTACACTTAGGCTGTTCGCTCCAAGGAAGGATAAAAGCCTTAGCCACCTGTTTCATCAGGCTTGTGCAAATATAGATCTGCCCGAATGAATCGGGCAGGCAAAGATGGAGTTGAAAGATGAAAAAAACAGCGGTAATTCAAATAGCAATACTCGCATTCGCAGTATCGGCCTCGGCCGCAGTCCTTGAAGACTGGCAGATGAACGACATCGATGGAAGAAAGGTTACAAAGCTGAATAACGACGCAGGCACAGCAACGTTTGCTACCGCTAATGCCGGCGTAACCGTCACAAACGGCCACCTAAGGGCTTCATATTTTGTATCCAACTACGGCCTTTTATCTAACGCGGAACTGACCACACCGGATTTGACCAGCGGCTCCTACACCGTCGAAACCAAATTTATCAGCGGCAGCACCGTAAACTCAAACGGCCTTGGCGGAAGTTTCACCGTCGGCTTATCCGACATAAACGGGGATGATAGAACCGACCTGTGGAGCATTGGGCTGATTAACAAAGCCGAGGGGCTACGTTTGCAGGTGAAGGTCGGTACGACTCGAACCGACGTCCACTATTTCAATTCGCACACTCTGACGAATGATCTGGTTGTGCGCGCCGTGGTGGATCTGGATAACGACCTGCTGGACGTCTACTACACAATCGGCACCAACTCGGAACAATCGTCCCTGGATCTTTCCGTCAACGATGGTGCGGTCGATGTGGTCCGGCTCAATGTGGGCAACCAGAAGTATGTGGCCGGAGATCATATTGAGATTGATTACCTGACATTTTCTGATAGCGCATCCACGAATACAGGCCCTGCCAACACGGTGGTCCTAGGCGGGCCAAACACACGACTCGCAGGCTGGTGGGAGATGTCGCCGCTGCCTAAGGATACCGGCGTTCCGTCGGCCGACTTTGTTGCTATGGACACCAATGGACTGATCTTCACGGTCTCTGCGGAATCCGTGAATGGAAATATTTACGCTCTCAATACCGGCATGGGTGTAACCGGAGGAACAACGAACTGGATCGACAGCGTTCCCGATGCGGAATCCCTGAAATTGACGCTGGCCATCGAAGGCGGTTCGGTATCCAACCTTTCGGCATCATTCGGCTTTGGTAATTGGAACAACCCGCAGTCGCTCAGTGTTTCCGATGGAACCACCACAACCAACCTAATGGGCCCATTTGCTCTGGATGTGGATGTTGCTGAATATGGTGCCGGCAATGTACTGGAAAACTTGACCGCTCTCTCGGAGACCAATATTTCCACGTGGTCTATCCACTTCACGGGAAATGCCGGAACAACGAACGGCATTTATCTGAGATCGTTGATCCTGAGTTATGACTATGCCGGCGGCACCGCGCTCCCCTATAGCCAGTGGGCCCTGGATCATGATTTGGTTGGCGCCGGCGCAGGATATGCGGTCGACCCCGACAAAGACGGCTACAACAACCTCTATGAATATGCGCTGGGCGGCAATCCAACCAATGCGGCTGAGATGGGCATCTCCCCGACCATCGAGGGGCTGGACTATGTCTATATCAAACGCAAAACAGCCACCACAGATGGGCTGAACTACAACCTTGAGCTGACGCCCAATCTGGCAATAGGCACATGGACCAACGACACATCTAAATATGCCGTAACGGGTACGGGCGAAGTGGATAGCGATTTCGACGCGGTCACCAACCGCATTTCCACTGCTGCCGACGACCAACAGTACATTCAGCTGAGGATCATCAAAAACTAAACGGCGATACAATCTCGTGAGGCGCTACGCCTCGTGAAGATTAAGTCACTTGAACTTTCCCCGAACGGATCGGATAGAAATAAAAAAAGGATAAGAAATATGAAAAAAGCAGGTCTAATAGCTATTGCAATACTAGCGGTCTCGATGACTGCCTCGGCGGCCATCATTGACTACCAGTTCGGCGACTCGTCAGGAACTGAGCTGAAGCAATCCGTGAGCGGGGGCAGTCTTACCAACAACTTTAACTCCAACATTGCTGGTATTGCTCAAGATGGATCCAGCAACATGGTGTTCGCCCCTACAGTGAATGGCGTAGGCAGCTCCGTTTCGGGAATGGGGCTAACCTCCGGCACCGTTACAATGCAGTTTCGTATGGACAGCTGGTCCATGGCAGCCGCTACAAGTGGCGCGGGATTCCAAATCAATCTAAAGAACTCCGCCGGTACCACCACGAAGGCGACCTGGATTAAAAAGAACACGACAACGCAATTGCAATTTGTCGACTCTACGAGCACAAAAACCACCGCTAATGATTTTGCCCATGCATCAGGAACCGACGGAGCCATTATGAAAATGGATTTCGATTTGGATGCAGGCACGCTGTCCACCTCTTGGAAAATGGATAGCGATACTGTCTGGACATCGACAACCACTGGGGTTCCTGGATTGACGGATATCGCTAGTCTTAGCTTTTGGATTCCAGCCGCCAAAGACTGGAACGGCACCTCCAGCAATATGGATTACCTGACCGTTGTTCCGGAACCGGCTGTACTATCACTTATTGCATTGTGCGGAGGCGGACTGCTGTTTATCCGGCGCCTGGTTCTGTAGCAGCACTCCCCCCTATATACGACTCCCTGCCTGCGTGGGCAGCGCATTTTAAAATACGTGGAGGCCTCCCGGTCGCCACGGCTGTGCGTATGAGGCTGCTAAATTCACTGGATGTTTAAAGAAGAGAATTAAAATGCTATCCCCATACAAAGAACGGATTAAAATAGTCATCAGCGCAATGCTGTTAATTGGAGGGGGGAACCCCGCCCGAATTGGTCATCACGACCTCGAACACCGCCCCGGCATTCATCTCCGATCCCATCATTAAACCCGATGTACGGGAAGGGATTTTCTATCAGGCATCACTGACCAACGACATTACCGATGCAGGAAACGACGCCTTGACCTTCCGCAAAATTCCCGGCCCCGACTGGCTGCTGGTCTGGAGTGACGGCACCCTGGCCGGTGTTCCGGAAAACAGCGATGCCGGAACCAACCAAATCGTGGTGGAAGCCACCGATGGCGGAGGCCTTTCCGACCAGACCACCGTGCAGATCACCGTGAACGGGGTATCTCCCCCTCAGACGCTCGAATTCGAAGCAACCGATGACTCCTACGGAAAACGGGGCCGGACAGCATCAACGGGAACAAAACCTACCTCCAGCTGCGCTCAACAAACAGCAGTTGGGCGCGGATTGCCTTTATTAAGTTTGCAGTCAGCCTAACAGGCAATCCGTCGAGTGCCATCCTGAAAGTGCATTCCATTTCGCAGAACGGCCAGATTGACTTCCACCGGATATCCGACTCGTCTTGGACGGAAGATACCCTGACCTGGAACAATCTGCTCCCACTTGGCGCATTGATCGGCAGTGCGCAAGCTACATCGAACACATGGACGGAAATCGATGTCAGCAGCATGGTCACCAGCAACGGCGTCTACAGCGCTGCCATCCAGACCCCGGTCGATAGCCTGGGGGAACTCTCCAGCAAGGAAGGTGGAATGCCTCCCGTTTTAGAAATCGGCACCATCGCTCTTACACCGTCGCAGCTCTATACCGATTGGGTCGGCACATACCCCGCCCTGAGCGATACCAACACCCTCTCCGATCCGGATGGCGACCTGCTCGCAAACCTTGCCGAATATGCGCTAGGCGGTAATCCAACTTCAAACGACGCCGCGAGCATTCTGCCCTTCCACACCATGGGCGAGTCCCTCGGGACAAACTGGTTCAACTACATCTACACCCGCCACCGGGACGCCGCCCTGCGCAAGCTGACCTATGAAGTACAATCGACCACCAACCTGGTTTCCAATATCTGGACAAACGATACCCAGGAGGTCGGTTCTGCCATCATCGACGCCAATTTCGAAATCGTCACCAACCGCGTTCCAACCACGGGAAAAGCACAGCAGTTCCTGAAACTGGAACTCGGCCTGGAAGATTGAAATGCTCATGACGCACCTGCGAGGAAAGGTGCGGGCCAACTGGAGTGGTACAGATATCCGCTTCGCGTTCCTCTTATGAGAACCGCCCAACCGGGAACTCGCATCAGATATTCAAGCCCCTGCTTTCCTTCTCCCTCATATCCAGAGAAACTCTTGATGTCACTCCAGATGAATCGTCATACCGGTCTGGTAGTAATAATTAATGGAGGTGCCATCCAGCAGATGCTCCAACTTGCGCGATTGCTTAGCCAACGCGCTACCCGTGCAACAACAAATCATGAAAACATTGAGTATCGTTATCTTCTTAACCATACTCTTCTACTCTCAGATTTACTCTAGTTGCTGCTCACTTTGCAGGCGGCTATTTCGGCAATCTTCTGTTTCAACGCTTTTTCATAGGCGGCTATGCGTCCGGCCTGTTCAGGATTCCCGGCGAGACTCTGGGTTTCGAGCGGATCTTTTTCATAATCGTACAACTCGATGAAGGCGGGCTCGGCTTGCATCCCAAAGTCGCGCTTCTCATTTTTATAGGCCTGCTCGTCCTCAACCTTGTACCAGGCAATGTAGCGGTAGCGTTCGTCGCGCAGGGTATAGCCCATATAGACCTTGCCGGAAGGCGTGCGGGGATACTGACTGAATGCAAAATCCTTCACCTTGCCGGCTTTGCCGTCCATCAGCGGCACGAGACTTTTCCCCGGCAGGTGGGATGGAATCTCCAGACCGGACAAATCGCACAGGGTCGGGAAAACATCCACGAACTCTGACGGTGCAGCGGTTGTTTTGCCTTTGGTCTTTGACCAGGGCGCAGCCACGATGAGCGGCGAATGGGTGCCCTGCTCAAAATTGCTGTGCTTGCACCACATGTTGTGATCGCCCAGATGCCAGCCGTGGTCGCCCCACAGGCAGATGATGGTATTGTCGGCAATGCCCAGCTCGTCGAGCTGGTCGAGCAAACGGCCAACCTGCGCGTCGATATAGCTGACGCAGGCCATGTAGCCGTGAATGAGGGTGCGCTGGTACTCTTCAGGAAGATTGTCATCGGCCGGCACATCAGAATACATGCCGCGCAGCTCCCATCCCGGCTGATAGCCGATGGATGGCGCATCCGCTGGCATCTTGATATATTCCGCCAGCTCAATCTTTTTGGGGTCGTACAGGTCCCAGTATTTTTTCGGCGCGACAAATGGCAGGTGCGGCTTCTGGTAGCCCATCGAAAGGAAGAACGGCTTGTCGGCAGCGGCCAGTTTTTCGAGCAGTTTCATGGCGCCGGCCGTGCGAGCGCCGTCGTAGTAGGCATCGTCCGGAACATCGCAGCATTCGTAGGCGGGACGGGCGCCGGGCGAGCTCTTAATGATTTCCTTTTCGCTACGCCCCCCTTCTTTCTTCTTTTCCTGCTGATAAAGCTTGCTGGCCGCCAAATTGCGCTTTTTAGTCTCCGGATTTTGAAACCCATAGACCGGTTCTTCAAAACCTTCAGCGTAGATCATATTTGCGCCGCCTTTTGAATAGGGGATCGACCAAGAGGGTTCATCCAGTTTTTTATCAACACAACGCGAATCATAGGTTTTGCCGAGGCCTGTGGTTTCGTAGCCCATCTGCTTGAAATACTGCGGCAGGGTCAGGATGTCCGGGTTCATATCACGCATCTTTGTCGCCAGATCGTAGACACGGGTGGTGTCTGCATAAAGGCCGGTCATAAGGCTGGCGCGCGACGGCCCGCAGACCGCCTGCTGGCAATGGTTGTTCAGAAAAACCATGCCCCGTTTCGCCAAACGATCAATGTTAGGGGTTTTGATGGTGTCGTCACCGTAGCAGCCGAGCATTGGCTTCAGATCGTCCACCGGAATAAACAATACATTTGGAGGCCGCTTCGGTTTATTACCCGCTCCATGTACATTTGCAGCAGCTGAAATAAATACGGTGACCAGCCCGAGGCTGAGAACCAGTCCGCGTCTTGCTATTTGATTAATCATGATTGTTTCCCATCTTCAATTGAAGGTTGTATACGTTGCGAATAATATGTTTTATTTAATCTGCAGGTTCAATTGTAAAACTCAGTTTTCTGAGGAATTGCCCAAATTTTGTTCAAAGTTCCCGGTTGGCCATCGTTTACTGAAAGAACCCGAATCAAGCTAACAGGATAATCTATGAATCTCAAAAATGTCATGCTGACGCCGCTCCTGCTCGGCCTTATCTCCGCCCAAGCCTCCACAATCGATCTCCAAACACTGGAAAACGGGGTTAAGATTCTCGAAAACCATTCCGCCTCCCCCGATTCAAAAGGCGTGATGAGTACCTTTACCTTAAAAGTGCCGGAATTCAGCCGCGGGGTCTACTACCGCGGCCAGTGGTGGCCTTATGCCGGCAATCGCGTCTCCGGCCGCCACATCACCACGCCCAAGGGCGACGAAGGCGGCATCTTCCTGCTGCTCGAACTCAAGGACGGCGGCTACTTGGCCGTGCTTCCATTGAGTGGAGACCAAGCCTACTCCTGGTTCGCCCCGAACGGCTCTGATTTCATCCTCAAGTTCGGCACCCATGGAAAATCCTCCATCAAGGGCGACTTTCCTCTGGTCGCATGGGCGCGCGGCACCACGCCCTACGAGGCGTGTTCCAAGGTTTGGAAATCCGCCGCCGAAACACCTCAGATCAAAGGCCACATGAAGCTGCGCGCGGAAAAGGACTATCCCGAAATGTTCCGCTACCTCGGCTGGTGTTCATGGGAGGAGTTCCATAAGAACATCGACTCCGGCAAACTGGTCGAGCAGCTCAAAGGTTTGGCCGCCTCCCCTGCCCCGGTGCGCTATTTCCTCGTCGATGATGGCCACTTCAACAACCAGACGCTCAAGCCGAAGGCCGAAACCTTCCCGCAAGGCTACAAGCCGCTGACCGACCTGCGCTCCGAAGGCGGCATCCGATGGGTCGGCATGTGGCATGCGCTGATGGGCGAATGCAATGCGATTCGCGCGCCGGGACAGCTCGGCGATATCAGCAAGCACATGATGACCACCTACAACAAAAAGCGGATAGCAAAACCCAACGCGCAGGACACGGAAGCCTTTCTTCGCTATCTCTTCAGCTTTTCCAAACGTGATAACATCGACTTCTTGAAAGTCGATTTTTACGGCGGGTTGCTCCCCTACTATGCCGGTGCCGACAAGGGCTCCATCACGGCCAACTTTCCCGCGGACAACACCCACGCCATCGACAACCCCGTCGAGGCAACCGTCACTTACGCGCGCGTTTACCAGAATGTGGTCGAAGAAGAATTCGGGGGGCTTATTAACTGCAACTGGCACCAGCCGCACTTTCTGTTCAATTCCGCCGACTCGGTCGTCGGGCGCTGCTCAGCCGACTACAGCAAGGGTAACCTCAAAAAAGCCAAAGCACACCTCTACGATTCCTACGCCGCCATCCCGTGGCTTGGCCAGACCGCCTGGGGCGACCACGACATGTTCCATTCCAACGACCCATTTGCCGGACGCATGATGGCCGTCTCCAAGGCGCTCTCCGGCGCGCCGGTCTACCTCTCCGATCCCTACGACCACCTCGACATGGAAAACATCAAGCCGCTCTGCTACGAAGACGGCCTGCTGCTGCGCCCGCTTGCCCCGGCCGCACCGCTGCCCGAGGATATTTTTCAACCCTTGGAAAGCAAACGCCTGCACCGGGTCATGGCTCCGCTGGCCAACGGCGCAGCCGCCATTGAAATCTACAATTTCCATGGCGATGCCAAGAACGACAACCCCGAATATCCCACCACCATTGTCCCGGCCGACTATGCCGCAGCCGGTGGCATGATGCAGCCGTTTTCCAATGATTGGAAACTGCCCGAAGAGGGTCTCGTGGTTTTTGACTTCTATCAGGGTACTGCCCAAAAGCTCGGTGGCGGCTACAACGTTTCCATCAAAGGATTCGGCGACCGTCTCCTGCAACTCAGCCCGATTAAAAACGGCTGGTCGGTGATCGGACGCACCGACAAATATCTATCCTCCGCCGCCGTTGAAGTGCTCTCCTGCGAAAGCGATACGCTTTGGGTTTTAGTGCATGAAGCCGGTCCCATCGGAATTTGGCTGGCCCATGGGAAACCGATCGCCAAAGGCGTCAAATTTATTGAAAAGGGAAACGGATTTTTCGTTGCCGATCTTCCCGTAAATGCAGAACCCTATGAACTCGCCATCAAAAGGAATTAGACCAAAATGAAACGCAGAGGATTTATTCAAACACTCGGAGTGACGGCCGCCGCAGGAACCTGCCGCGCGGTAAACAATACGAAAAAACCCAACGTCGTCTTTTTTCTGATCGACGATATGGGCTGGAAGGATCTCGGCTGCTTCGGCGCCAAGCTCTATGAAACGCCGAACATCGACCGCCTTTGCGCCGAGGGCATACGCTTTCCACAGGCCTACACCTCCACCGCTATCTGCGCGCCGGCGCGTGCCACGGCGCTGACCGGCCGCCACCCGATGAAGATGCAGATGTGGAACCACATGCACTTCATTCCCAAGGGACAGAAAATTCTTCCGCAATATCTAAAAGAAGCGGGCTACCAGAACTGGCACGTCGGCAAATGGCATATGGGCAACGAAAAGGATAAAACCTATCCCGAAAACCTCGGTTTCGATGCCAACATTGCCGGTTGGACGGCGTGGGGTCCCGGTTCCTATTTCTGGCCCTACCTCTGGAACGGCAAAGCACACAACCGCAACAGCGTGCCGATGCTCAAGAAAGGCGGCCAAGAGGGCGAGCAGCTCACCGACCGCCTGACAGAGGAAGCCCTCAAACTGATCGATGCGCGCAAGCCCGACCAGCCCTTCTACCTGAACTTTTGGTACTACTCCGTCCACAATCAAAAAGAGGCCAAACTGGAGCTGATCAAAAAATATGAACGCAAGATCAAGCAGATGGGATTGGAAAAAACCGTTCGCCACGATCCCAAAACCGGCAAGGACCTGATTACCAGCGAAACCAATCCGGTCTATGCGGGCATGATTGAAACCGTCGATGACTCCGTCGGTCGCGTGATCGACAAGCTTAAAGCCATAGGCGAATACGACAATACGTTGTTCATCTTCTTTTCAGACAACGGCTCCACCACCGACTCGATACCGTGCGTTCCGCTCAACGGGGGAAAGAACTCCACCTACGAGGCCGGCGTTCGCGTGCCCGCGTTCATGGCATGGAAAGGGAATATCCAACCCGGATCCGAATACAACCACTGCATATATATTGGCGATGTGTTCAATACCGTTATGGACGCGACGGGGCAAACGGCTCCCGCGAACGACAGCACCTCCCTGCTTCCTGTCTTTGCCGGGAAACAGCTGCCGCCGCGCGAGTTTGTCTGGTATTTCCCGGACACGCGCGAAAAATGGGGGCAACGCGCCAACGCCGCTATATTCGACGAAAAAAGCGGCATGAAATATCTCATGTTCTTCAACGGGGACGGTGATGAGCTTTACGACCTCAACAAGGACATCGGCGAAACCACCAACCTCATCGATCAGTATCCCGAAGCAGCAAAAGAGTTGCAGAAACGGCTCACTCAATTCCTCAAGCAGAACATGGCGGGAATGCCCCCGCCGCCAGAAAAATACAAGGAAGCGGTTGAACAGCGCCTCGGCCTGACATCCCTATAGGAATATCATGAATCATAAATTCTTTATACTCATAACATTGGCCGTTGCCACCATCGCAATGGCCGAAAAAGCAAGCACAGCACTCCCCGTCAAAGTGACCGCTCAGGGTGAATTAAAGCTGGCCCCGGCAAAACCCGCAACCGCAGAACCAGACGAAACCCTGGATGCCGCAAAGCTCCCGTTGGTGTCGGCGCGGATTACCGGAAAGGAACTCCAGATCATCTACAACATTCCCGAGGGGCAGCACGCAACGGTCAGTAAATCCTTCAACTTCATGACCGTCACCACTACGGGAATCAAGGGATTGGAGTTCGGCGAAACGATCTGCCCCGAAGGTGAAAAGGATCCTAACGGGAACACAGTATACCACGGCATCTTCATCTTGAAGAAACCCATAAAGACCCTCTCTGGATACGCCTTCGAACCCCGAACCGTGGCCGTTACGGCAGGATATCAGCTTTGCCTCGACTCCGGTGTCTGCATGCCGCCCAAGAAAGAGACGATCAACCTGTCGTTCACACTGGAAAAGCAATAGCCCGACAAAGAACCCTGCCAAGATGGACCAGTTCCTCGCTTCTGCTGTCTTGTACTGCACCAGCTATTGAATCCGGGCCTCGATCTTGAAGAATCCGACAGATGTGGCGAGATCAACTTCGTGCACATCCGACGGAAACGTCAGCGCGTTGGTCCAATCGCGAAGAATGGCCCAGTCAGCCAAATCCGGGCTTTCCCACAACCGGTAGAGCACGCCGGACTTTGCGGGCCACGTCAGCTGTAACATTCCGGATACAGGAAAAGGTGCGACTCCGGTGAATCCGAATACGGACTCCGGATCGGCGCGATTGGTACCCAGCGCAATCTCCTGCGAATCGGTCAATCCATCGCCGTCACTATCGACATTGATTGGGACGACCGCACCGGAAACATAAAACATAAAGTCATCCGAGTTCATGGCAAGGACGTTGTTCCAAGCATTGGAATTCCAGTCTTCAACGGCGTAGGAAGTGCATTCAAACAATGTTCCTTCTGTATAGATTCCTGAATTATCCCTGCGGAAACCCCATTTATGGATCTGGTTGGAGCCGGAGCTTTCGTCGAAGAACATGAGAAAGCTATATGTGCCGACGGCATCGAGCACTAGGCCAGACCCAAGAGAAAACCTGACCCAGTCATTGGCATCCACTTCGTTGGCGGACGTACCGTCACCAAACGAGGCGAGATTGCAGGAATAGGTTGCCAGCTCATTCGAGCTGTTCTGGGTTCCGGCAAAGACCTTGATTTGTAGCTGGCCGGAATACGCATCGAAATTTTCGGCCGATGCCGATTTGAAGTAGATAGCCGAAAGTTTTTGGCCTCCCCCCGGCGGAAGCCCCGCGAGGCTGAACGACTGGCCGATTGCAATTTGCTGGGTGTCGGTACGGATCACCTCACGCTGGCGGGTCTGCGAGCCTTCGCCTCCGGCCAGAACATGGGCACCGCCCGACGGGGAGATCGGGCCGGTTTTCTCAGCCGTTGCCGTGACGGATTCGGCTTCAACCGTAATTGGAACCGTGGCTTCGGCGCTATTGGTCTGCCCATCGCTTGCCGTGAAGGTAAAGCGGTCGGCCCCGATGAAGTCCGCATCCGGAAAATAGGTCAGGCTGGGTGCCGTACCGACAAGGGTGCCGTGACGCGGCTGATCGTCGGCCATATAGGAGAGCGTATCATCATCCAGGTCGGCACCGGTCAGGACAATGGCCACACTATCGTTTTTCAAAACCGTTACGGTAGAGGGTTCGGCCACCGGTCGGTTGTTTTGCAGCATAGCGCCGTCCGTGATCTCAAGCCGAACAGGTGCGTTGGCGACGGGGAGGTCGGCCGTGAACAAGCCGTCGCCCAAATAGGTAAAGACCATCCCGCCGGCCTGAGGGATATAGCCGCGCTCGGACCAGATGGTCAGTGGCCCAGAGCGGTGCAGTTCAACGACCAGCATATCGGCTCCGGCCTGCACAGATTTCACGGCGGCGGCGGAGAGATATTTATCGGTCCGCCCAACAACCGACCAACCATTCTGTATCGGGCTGAGCTGAAGGACGCGGTAGTCGAAGTTGACAAGGCTGACTTCGCAACCCGCTTCCATCTTTCTTGCGCTTTTGTTGTACCAATCGTAAACCAGCAAACCTTCATCCGGCGCGCTCCATGGCCCCGAATAAGGCTGAATCATGCCGCCCGCTTCTGCGTAGTCTGCTTCGGTAAAAGTTCTGGAGTAGACAATCGATGCCTGTGGGCCGCGGCGGTGCGTGTTGTAGACGACGAGGGTCGCGTTGCTGTTCGGCAACGGGGCGATCGCTGCCGAGAGACGATCGTCGTACATCTGGTGGAAGAGGTCTTCCGGCAGAGGCGCCGCCGGTGCCAGCGGGCGCAGCAGCAGGCCATCCTGATAGCAGAGCCCCTCCACATATTCCCGATTGATGTCTTCGGCATATTCGGAAAGATAGATCGAGCTTCCGGAAACCGCCTTGGCAATCACGTTGAACCGAGCGGCATTGGTGTAACTGTCGCCGGAGTGGAACATGTCGTGGTCGCCCCATGAAACCTGGCCGAGCCAGGGGGTGGAGGAGAAGGCATGGAAGGTGTGGCTGATGGCATCCTGTTCGCCCCCTTTGTTGTCTTCGCTGCAGCGGCCGACGATACTGTCGAACGATCCGAAGAGGCTGGGCGCGTTATGCCAGTTGCAGTTGATCAGGGCGCTGAAATCGCTATCGACTACCTCATGGAAGCCCTGCTGGGCGTTGATCGAAGCCGCATAGGGATTCGCGAAAGCACCGCTCGGCGCGGTGCTGCGGCCCGGCCACACGCCGCCAAAAAACTTGATATTGAAGGTCTGGAAATCGGTTTTCAGGAAATCGAAGTCGTTGGTTTTTCCTTCCCGGAAGATATGGCGGAAAAACGTGCGGGCCGATTCGAGATCGTTCTTCGGCATCATTCTGGAATTCACCACTTCATAGGAGTTCGAAACCGCATCCCATGCGTCGTTGGGCGGGGTGGCACCGAAGTTGCCGAACATGGCATACCAGATCCCCATCCACTTCAGCTTTTCCGGGGTGCGATACTGCATCATGCTCCCATAGCTGTTCGGGAAGTCGTTAGTATCGTTCAAGAGGGTCAGCTTGTCGTAGTGACCGTCGTCCATCAGCGCCCAGCGGATGGGTACCGTCGATTCGTGGAGCCCTTGCAGTGCATCCACCATATTTGTTTCGTTGACGTCCATGCCGATACAATCCCAGCTGCACCAGCCAAGGTAGCGGAAAATTTCGGGATAGGCTTTTTCCTCGCGCAGCTTGAAGCGCCCCTGCGACAGGATCGGGTCGGCGGCCTGTTCCCATACCTTGGCGGCAGCTTCGTAGGGGCTCCCTCCCCTCGCCCAGGCGCAAATCGGAAGATCGTTTGAGATGGCGGCAGCCCCGTGATGCCCGAACTTCAGTTCCAATGTTCCGCCAAGACACTCATACTCCCCGGTCGGGGCTTCGCGGTTTTCCCGTTCTTGGATGGTGCCACCATCAACGTTCAACCAAGAATAGGTCTCGGTTCCTGACAATGGAAGCAGGGCCAGATAGCCGCCGCCGGTTAGTTCGAAAATGGCGAAGATGCCCCCTTCTATATTCTGGTCATGCACCTCAAGAATGTCGACGGTTCCATTGGCATGCGGGCGGATCACGCGACTGTAGACGCGGTTACCTCCAGAAGGCCACCAGCCGCCTTGGTAATAGACTCCGCGGTCATATGCAGGAAGCTTTAAGGAATATTGACCCAGCACACCCAACGCATCCGGTGCCCCGGAAAAGTTTTCATGAATCGCCACACCATCCTGGTTCAGGACCATATCCAATTCCAGCCCAGCACCCCAACCTTGAAGCGCCAGCCCGACCGCCATCATGGAAACGAATTCCCTGAGATTCATTTTGCATTACCTTGGGTTATTATAAATTGCTCCTTGAAGAGCATTCCTACTGCGGGATGGCCACGCGAACAAACAGCTTGCCCGACGAACCGGACAGGGCGTCCGGAATAGTGATTGTTGTGGGGCTTCCGCCGGTTTCGCCATCAAGCGTGGTGAAGACCTCCCAATCCACCAGATTGGTGGAAACCTGGATGTCGTAGCGAACACCATCGAGCAGGTTGCGGACGGTATAATCCATTTCCTGGCTGACGTTCATGAAGAACGAAGTGGCATTGGAGGCATCGGGCACGTTGGAATCCAGATCAAATGCAAGTTCATGATAGTAGCTCAATCCATCGGCATCGGCATCGGCCAGCAGCACGGGATAGGTTGCGATAACCGGCCCGACATTGTCGTAGGCCACCAGATCCCGCCCTAAACCGATGCGGGCATCGGGTGCGTAGTCACCGGTTGAATCCATCCAGTCGGACAGGATCTTGCGGTAGGCTTTAAGCTCGGCCGCATAGGCGGCATGGGTTGCCAGATTGACCGCTTCGAATGGATCGTTGAAAAGATCGTAGAATTCCTCCGCCACTTTCGTGCCGAGGAAATAGCTCTGCTCCGGAGTCAAGGAAACACTATTCGTCATGCTGCGGGGATTGAGGACGGAGTTGGCATAATTCCCGTTTATGAAGGGCAGTTCGGGATAGAAATGGCGGATATACTTGAAGCGATGGCCCACCACCGCCCGCGAGCGGTCGAAGATGCCGTCCACCCCATCGCGGGAGGCAAACACAACCGTGCGGCTGGTCAGGTCGTCGTTGAACAAATCCAGCCCTTCCATTTTCGGCGGACGGATCGCATGCGCCACACCGGCACAGGTCGCGGCAATATCAATCATGCTGGTCAGGTTGGTGTTCACCGAAGCGGGGGTGACTTTGCCCGGCCAGCGGATAATCATCGGCACATGGATTCCGGTTTCATAGAGCCACTGCTTATGGCGCATGGTGGCACGTCCGTGGTCGGACGCGAGAATGACGAGGGTGTTGTCCGCCTCGCCGCCAAGGTCGAGCCCGGCGAGAAACTGGCCGACCACATAATCGGTGCATGATACCGCATTAAGCGACTGGGCCACCCAATCGCGCCAGTCGGCGGAATCTTCGAGATAGGGAGGGATGGTTACATTCGCAGGATCCACCGCCACACCGGTGGCGTTGGCCCAAGTGGTTCCCGTTCCAAATCCGTGCTTCTTGCCCGTTTCAATATTGACGTAGGCAAAGAACGGCTGCCCCGCCATGCGGTTGGTCCAGGCTCCGCCCATGAAGATAGTCGAGGGATCGCACGAAGGACTATCTGCTGGGCCGGTAAAGTCAAATCCCTGTATATGCTGGAGTGGATGAGGGTTGTCGCCCACCGTTTTGACCATATCGGGATTTCGGTCAAAATTGAGGTCGGTCTTGCCCGATGCACCCCATCGGATATCCCCGTTGCTGATGTTTACCGTGAAATAGCCGGCATCGGTCAACAGTTTTGGAAGGGACCCATGACCTTCCGGCAACTGGTCAATATAGTGGGAGCGATGATGTGGCGCCCCGATGGTCGTGACATAGTTTCCGGAGAAGAGTGCCGTGTGCGATGGCGAACAAACCGGGTTGGCCACATAGGCACGCGTATAACGCACACCTTGCGAAGCCAGCGTGTCGATGTTCGGCGTATGGGTGAGATCCGCATCGGGGGAAATCCCGAACGATCCGTCATAACAGCCAAAAGAAGGATCGAGGTCATCGAGGTAGATCATGAAAATATTGGGCTGATTGACCGATGCATCCGGCGCGGCAGACGCTTCAAGCGAGTCTGCCGATTCTTCATTCAGATTGTTCTTTGCCGAAACCACGTAATAGTAGGTGGTGCCGTTGACGACATTGGTATCAATAAAGTTTCCAGTGGTTGGGGCCGCTCCCGCCAGCGCAACATAGGGGCCGCCGTTTGCGGAGGAACGTTTGACGACAAAATGGTCGAACCCATCCTGCTCGTTTTTGCTCCAGCTCAAGGCAACGCGTCCATTGGCCGGGATGGCCGTCAGCAACTCCGGCACATCGGGCGAGGGAGCCTTGCTGATGCCCACCACGAGAATGGCGTTCACATGAATGCTTCCGGCCTGGGCTGACAGTGTCACGGCCTGGGAGGAAGCATCCGCGGTAAAACTGCCCACGGCATGCTGCCCATAATCGTCTGGCTCTCCAGTGGATACCGCTCCGTTCATAATGGTTGCCGAATTTCCCAAGCCATCACCCAGTGTAAGAGATTTATAGTTACGCTGGTCGTTGTAGAACACCTGAACTTTATAATCGTTGCCGACCGTCAGTCCGGAAAGAGTAAGCGTTCCAGTTTTGATCTGGTTCGCATAGGCCAGACTTCCAATGACGAGATCAAAGTTTGCATCGCCCGTGGAGGCCATGACGACCGGCGCTTTATAAATGACGCTGGATGCCAGCGTGCCAGACCCGACGCTTTCGTCAGCATCGGCTCCCGTTGGAACGAAGTCCAAGCCGGGGAAATTCACGGAAGAAAAGGGGTAGGAACCGGTTCCGCTAGATCCCCCTCCCGTAATCGTGGATGGCGACGTTCCGCAATTAAATGCATGCAAAACATTCCCCTCGACGAGCTGGGATTTTCCCGTGGTGTTCGTGGCGGCACTCCAGCTGATCGCTGCCGCGTGCGATCCGCGGGGCAGCACAAGTGCTACAAAGCAACCCAGCGCGATGATAGGAATTATTCTTCGTGTATTGTGTTCCACAATGAACCTCTGGTTTACGTAGTTGACATGCGCACAGACAAAAGGAAGACAACGCCCGACTCCATTCGGGGCAGTTTGCAAGGTCTGGAACAATAGATTATGGAGCGGAAACGACGGCGCGGAAACCGTATCTCGTGTCACCGGAAAGCCATCCGCCCGTCATCGTCTTGTCTCCGCAACGGACTTTATCGGCTTCCCAGTTGAAGGATCCCCCTCTGGAAGATTGCTGCGAAGCCTTGGTTATCGCTCCGTCGGGATTGGTGAATTCCGCAAGATTTCCCACTATGTTAAACAGGCCATATCCGTTTACCGGAAGATCGCCGACTGGTGCCGTATACGGAAACACATCGCCGTCGAACCAGTAGGAGCGATGAGGCCCCGCATCAGCCACCGTAGATAAGTCATACGGATAGGCTGGGTTGTTGTAATATGCATAATAGTTGGCTTTGACATGAGTGATGGTATCGCCCCACGGGAAGCGCTTGCCGGACAGGCCGCCGCGGGCGGCATATTCCCACTCGTCGCCGGTCGGCAAACGATAACCATTGGCCTGAAAACCGCAATCTACGGTAAACGGATTCACATAGTCAAAAGTACGGAACACCACGCCTTCTTCCGTGTAACAGGGAGTCCGCCCCTCCATCTCGCTCCGGGCATTGCAGTAGAGGACGCTCTCAATGTATCTGATGGAATGCACAGGATGTCCCGCAGCCTTGGCAGCACCCTTGTTCGTGGAAATATTATAGCCGTTATTGGATGCCCATAGCGCCACGTCGTCCCACTTTTCCTTGGAGACCTCCGTCGTATCCATCCAGAAACGATCCACCGTAAGCGAATAGGCGCCAAAATCCGGGTCGGTTCCGCTGTTGGTTCCGGCAACAATCATCACCATGCCGGACGAAGGAGGAGGGAGTTCGTAGGATTCGGCACGGAAAAAAAACTGTGCATTCGGCAAGTTGGTCGCGAACAAACCAGGCGTCGCCACCTGGTCGGATAAATCGTCCCAATCGCCAATTATCATGTTCGGCCGACCATAGAAACGGTATCCCATGCTCGGCGACGAGGACCACCTGACCGAAACCGCTACCTCATCCGCAATCTTCTCGCAAGTAATCATTGTTTCCACTGCACTTACGCCGGCCGCCATGCCGATCATTAATAATAGGACACTCCACTTCTTCATATTTTCTCCAAAACACCCTCATTAGCATTTGAAAAAAGATGCGGCGCGATGCCGCATCTCCATTCGTTCTTCATTGCCAAACAGACTAGACAATGAAAAATCGGCGGATACCGAAAAGGGCTCCCCCAACCATTGCAACCAGCCCCAGCGTCGCCGGTTCCGGAATCACCACCGACCCGGCCACAAAAAATGCCTGATCATGTGAATCATCCCGGTGCTGTATAACAGTCCATGGATCCGTAGAACTCCATGGCGTTGTGATGTCCGCAGTAGAGGCGAACAATGCGTGATCGCCAGCGCCACCATATACGCTGCCTTTGGACTTGTAGAATTCCCAGTTATTATCGGCATCATCGCTAGTCATGAATACCATGAAGGAATACTGGCCGCCGGCAGCCAGCTCATACCCCCCTAGATCCAGTTTAATCCAATCATCCTTTGCCACAGAAGCAGAAGTGGCAAGATCATAGGCAATCGTCGTCAATGCATCTCCGCTGATTCCCGAGAAAATCTTGACCTCAAGATTACCTGACATAGAGGAAAGATTCTCAGTGGTATACGATTTAAGATAAAGATCAGACAGCTGATATTTTTCCGTCGGGTTAATGGCTCCCAAGCTAAACACCTGCCCCATTGCAACCTCATTGACGGCAGCGATGTTTTTTACCGCTTGCCGGACAGTTCCTCCGACAACATCAGCCCCCGTCAACACATTTGCCGAAGGAGCAGTCGTCCCATGGTTTACAATCACCCCGGCCTGCGCGCCGATGGCGGCGACAGAAACCAGCGCAATTAATGCTGTTTTTTTCATTTCTTTCTCCTTTTCATGTTCCTCCATCCGCCTCCCGCCCATCGCGGGAAAACGGGCAGAAGGTTCAAATTACGGGTTGCCGAATCCAACCTTAAGGTTCATGAACTGAGTAGCTTCCGTTGTGGTGGAAATGCGGTTGGTTACCGTTTCGAAACCATCCACCACCGGGGATGCCCCCGCTTCGCTAGTGGCGTTGGTTATGGGGCCATTCACCAGATCGGTGGAGGAAAGCACCGCATAGCTAAGCGCAGGATCCGCAGGGTTCTGGCGACGGTAGACATAGTTCAACCAGGCGCCATCCACTTCGGAAGTCGGCAGAATGGCGGCCGCATCGTCGTTGTTAGGGTTTCCACCCAGCGCGTATTCGAGCAGGTTGTTGATCCCGTCGCCATCGGGCAAATCCAGCAACAGGTTGTTGCTCAGGCCATAATCCTTAATCCATTGCTCCAGTGCGCTCAACTGCGGGCCGATATCTCCATCGATCGAAAACAGCATGTCACCGACCTGAGCCGTATTAACGGCGGCACCAATCGGCGTTGCAACATCCCAGGGGTCGGTATCGAAATTTGCAACATCGTAGGCATTGGCTCCCCGCATTTCATTTCCATCAGGATATTCGGTGGAACTTGAATCACGCGCAAAATTGATGCGGTGATCGGCATCTTCCTCACCACATACGATCAGGTAGGTATACGTCACGCCATTGGTCATTGGAATACCGGAACCCAGACCGAACTTAACCCAGTGGTTGTTCCAACTGCCCAGCGCTGTGGCATCATAATCATACGAGCCTAAGGACGTTGACCCCGCACCAACCCCTTCAAATACCTGGATTTGGAATGAATTAGCCGTCCAGTTTGCGAATACTTCAGTTGATCTTACTTTAAGGGTGATACTTTGTGCTGTGCCGTTCGTCGTGGCTATAAAACTCTGCCCACCAAGAGAATGGTTGGCAGCAGAGTCCCAACGTACTTCACGGTTTCCTTCGTCTCCACCTGCCGCGAGATGCGAAGCGATTGACCCTGCTGAAGGTGTGCTGGTGCCCACATCAAGAACCACCGGTGTTTCTATGGAAAGTAACGAAAGAGAGACCGTTGCCGCCGCGCTGGTGGAAACGCCGTCCGTTACTGTGAAAGTAAAGTTATCGCTACCTTCGAAGGTCGGGCTGTCTGGCTGGTAGATCACCTGCGGGAGATTTGTGGCGACCAGCGTGCCGTTTACCGGAAGATCCTCGATTAAGAAGGTCAATGCATCTCCATCCAGATCGCTTCCCGTTAACGTGAGCGCGGTATCAACCCCGTAGATGGTCGCACTGTCAGCATTTGCAACAGGAGCCTGATTACCTACCAAGGCCTCTCCGACATAGAAGGAAAAATCCCGGTCTGCGGCAGCAATAGCCATCCCTGTCCAGGCACTGTTCGGCCAGTTATTGGTCCAGGAAAGATCACTGATTTCTTCATACTGAACGCCGTCGGTATATCCAGAGGTGTCACCGCGGTAAAAGCTCCATGTATTGGCAACATCCGAGCTAGTCGTATCCCAGAACGCCACGAAACTATAGTTCGTGGCAACCGTGAGGTTGGTGCCACCATCCAGGGAAAAACGCACCCAGTCGCCAATGGCCACATCAAAAGCATTGGTATCCCCGTCGTCAAAGGAAGCCATGTTAAATTCATAAGTATCCAGCAGAACAGCCGTCGCGCCCTCGCCTTGATACAGGTTGATTTCAAGATCCCCTGCAAAGGAGGAGAAATGCTTGTTGTTTGCTGACCTAAGGAAGATCTCCCCCAACTGAAAACCTCCACCAGAAACCTGGGCAGCGTCCAGTGTGAACGATTGCCCGATAATAATTGTTTTATTATCAGAAGCACGATTAATAACTTCGCGTTGTTTGGATGTCCCTGCATCCGTCCCTTCGAGTCCGGAAAGAACTGTCGATGGATCCGCACCGCCAATCACGGAAACCGTTCCCGCCAAAGCGGAACCCAGCGCCATAGCAGTCACACATGTAATTATATATCCATATTTTTTCATCTGCTGTCTCCTTTTGCTTTCTTTTTTTAGTTCCGCTACAATTCGAGCTTTTAATATATCTTTTTATCTCACTTACTCGGATGTAATCTTCTCTTACCTATAGCCCTAGAAACGTCTCATATTATACTATTCGTGAATATAATTGATTTTTTTCACATGACGATTCCGCGAACAGGAATTCCGGCTATATATATTATCGTTTTATTTCCATTTTTGACCATTTTATGCCAAATTCCTGACTGACCATGGAAAACAGCCCGAACAACGACAAAGAGCGATACCAGCGCAGAAAAAGCGTTTTGCGCAAGTTTTATGCCGCGGATCCGGGCAAACCGACCCCCGAGGAGCTGGAATGGTCGACCCCCATTCTCAATTCGCTTAAAGAGACCGAGAATCGCTACGAGGAGCTTGAACCGATTGCGGCCGGCGGGGAAAAGCGGATCGTGCGCACGCTCGACAAACGCCTGAAGCGTTGCGTGGCCATGGCGCACCCTATCAAGACTGAAACACCGGACGACTTCGAACAATTCCTGCGCGAAGCCCAGTTGACCGCCAACCTGATGCACCCCAACATTGTCCCGATCTACAACATGGGGATCGGCGACGACGGCCACCCCTTTTTCTCGATGGAGCTTGTGCCCGGAGACAGCCTGAAGGACATCATCCAAAAACTGAAGGACGGGGACGCCTCCTACAAGACACAGTATCCGCTAGAAACCTTGCTCGGCATTTTCAACAAGGTTTGCGATGCCGTGGCCTACGCGCATTCCTGTAACGTGCTCCACTTGGACATCAAGCCCGACAACATCCGGGTCGGGCAGTTTGGTGAAGTGTTCCTGTGCGACTGGGGATTGGCGCATGTGGGGATCGATGAAACCGCCACGAAAAAATGCGAGCCCAACGGTCTCGACGGCGAAGTGCTCAACGACATGACCCTCTCGGGCACCATGAAAGGCACGCCGGGTTTCATGGCTCCCGAGCAGGTCACCGGGGAAGCAAAAACGCCCCGAACCGACATCTACGCCCTCGGCGCAATCCTGTATTCCATCCTGACGCACGAGCTTCCGGTCGAAGGCCGGCAAACAAACGAAGTGTTGGAAAACACCCGCAACGGCAATGTGATTCATCCCCGCACACGCCGGCCGGGACGCCCCGCGCCGACCAGTCTGACGGCTGTGGCTATGAAAGCCTTGGCGACGTCCCCAAAACGCCGCTATGTCAGCACCCAGGAACTCCAGCAGGATATCAACCGCTATCTCACAGGCTACCCCACCGAGGCCGAACATGCCGGCATCTACACCCGCATGATCCTGCTGACCCATCGCCACCGTAAACTCAGCTTCTGGCTCATTGCGTTCATGGCTTTGCTGTTCGTTGTCGTTAGCATCAATCTTTCCATTATCCGACGCGAAAAAAAGACCGCCGAAGAAAACTTTGCGCTTTACCGCGAAGAGAAGGAAACGTTGGTGCGTGTGAGCGAAGAGCTGGCCACCCTCTCCTACCACACACAAGAGGTGCGCAGCTATATCAGTGCCAATAGCATGATTCCCGTAACACAACGAATTTTAGCGCGTGATGACATCGATCCCGAAACCAAACAGGCGACCCTGCGCGAAAAGGCGCGCATGCATTTTATGCTGCAACAGTTCAATGCCGCAGAAGAGGCCTTGGAACAGGTACATGATACGGGATTGAGGGGCAATGCCATGCTGAACCTCTGCCGGGAATATGCCGTCATCAAACCCGACGATTCCGGTTTTCTGTCCGGCCATGATCTAGCCCAGCTGTTGACCAACACCGATGCGATCAACCGGGACATGAGCCTCTTCCTCTATTTCCACTACACCCGGCGGGTCCCCTCGGTTGTACCGGAGGAGCATGCCGAGGTCGTTGCCGTAATGCTTTCGCGGCTGAATGAACTGAGCGACGAGGAAATACCACAACTGAGACTCAGCAAACAGGCGGAGGGCTATCACCTCGATCTGTCGCATACTCCCTACAGCGCCTATCTCGTAACCATCCCACTCGTATATCGGCAAAACCTCTTGCAGCACCTCAATCTTTATTCGCTCGACATCAGCCACACCCCGGTCTCGCTCACACGGGAACTGAAAAACCTGAAAACCAAGGAACTGCGCATGATTGGCGTCTCTCTGGAACCGGCCAGCAACCTTGCGTGGACACTGCAGGGCATAGGACTTGATCGATTGATTGTCGGCAAGGGAGAATATCCCGAATCAGTCCTCAAAAAAATCCGGTTCAAGGGAATCGAGGTGATGGAAGAAGCAGGGAATGTCGAATACTGAATATCGAACATGGAACTTCGAGAGATCTCTCCCCTTCTACATTCGATATTCCTTGTTCAATATTTAACGGTTCATTCCAGCTCTTCCCGCAAGTGGGCCACTTCCTGCACCAGCCGCCGCTTGAAACGGTTTTTCTGATAATACACGGCGTTTTCAGACAGCTCGGTTTTTGCCGCAATCTCCTTGGCGCTCAATCCTTCCAGGCTGAGCATGAATACGTCGATGGTTTGCCGCGTGAAGAGCGGCTCTATGTTTTCCATTGCGAGGTTCGTTAAATGGATTTCCCACTCCCGCTGGGCAACCCGATCGATCTCCGGCTCATCAACCAACCTTAGGTAGTTGAGCGATTCATCCTCCGACGCCTTTTCCAAGCGCGTGGCATCCCTCGCAGATTTTCTAAAATAGTCCCGCGTACAATTGATCGTCACCGAGCTGAGCCAGCTGCGGAACCGATGGGTGGCTGTGAGCTCCATGCCGGATATGTTCTTCCACACCTTGATGCAGACCTGCTGAACCAGGTCGTCCACTTCATCCACGGAAACATTCATGTTGCGGATAATGGCATAGATGTAGGGGCGGTAGATGCGCACGAACTCATCCCACGACTGATCGTCATGGGACGCCTGAATGCGCTGAATCAGCGTCTGCCTTGTATTGTATTGATCGCTCATCGCCATTGCCTGCTTCAACCGGGGCCTCTTTCCCCGAATCACTGCCTCGACATAGTTAATATAGCGTTTTATTTTCATTTGAACAGCAGATCGTTAACCGAAATCAATACAGTTCGAAACCACCGATAGGCGTACCCCAGATCTAAAGCTGTTTGATCCGGATATTCCGAAAGAAAATCGGGGCAGCCGCGTGCTTTCCCTGAAAGCCGATGCGGCCCTTGGTTTCAAGCTCGGCAGCAGGCCTGCTCAGCCACGACGGAACCGTCGACCCATCCGGGTTCTTGCCTTTTTCCGTCCAAAGCGCCATATCCATGGAGGTGACGTGTTCCCCGTTCAGCACCACATCGATATGGCGCCCCTTGCAGGTGATCGCGCAACGGTTCCACTCTCCTGGCTTTTTCACCATGCTCTTGGCGGGGGCCAAACGGCCGTATATCGCTCCGCACTTCTTGTCCCCCTCGACTTCGCCCACTTTTCGAAAAAGTCGTCAGTAAGCTGGATTTCGATCGAATTCGGAATCCACTTTTCAGTGTCGGTGCAATAGACCAAAATACCGCTGTTTGAACCGGGTGCCGTCTTGAATTCGAGATCCAACACAAAATTATCATAATCCCGCTTTGTCCAGATGGCCTTATCTTCGCTGGCCGTCAGCACGCCCTGCTCAACCGACCACACCCCTTCAGGCTTGTCCGCATTCGAAAGATCCGAATTGAACAATGCGTTCCATTCCGACGAATCCGGATAGCCGCCCCATGCAGCCGCACCAACCAACACCAGCAAGCCCATCAAACCAACACCTGTCTTTATCCATAAATGATTCATACGTCTTATCATTTCCCTCTTTCTGCCAAATTTCCTATAGATTGGCGGTCATGTCTATTGGATGTCCGCCTCGATCTTGAAATAACTATTGGAGGGCGTTAGATCAAACTCAAACGCATCCTCCGGCGGCGTCAGGCCAATAGCCCAGTCGCGGATAACCGTCCAGCCGGCCATATCGGGACTCTGCCAAACACGGTAGAGCACACCCGTTGCACTCGGCCAGAAAAGCTCTATTTTTCCAGACATTGGAAGCGGCGCACTTCCTGAAAAACCAAACACGGATTCCGGATCGCCGGGATCAGTGCCGAGCGCGATCTCCTGCGCATCGGTCAGGCCGTCGCCATCGCTGTCTTCGGCAATTTGCATGAGTATCAGCTGTACCGCATCAACCCCCACAAACTCGGAATTATTATTGTTGGCGCTGGCCAAACCGCCTGCCAGCACCGCTAGGTAGTTGTAGTCAACAGCCGGGGTCACGCTGTTGCTGAAGATGGTGTAGGCATTGCCGGACAACTCGGCATCGGCAATGGTGCGCTTCGCCACCAAGTTGTCATAGGTGCCACTGGTGAAAGCGTACGTGCCGCCGAGATCCACGGTCAGCCCAGTGAAATCATTGAAGCCGACCACCTGGTAGCAGGCCATATCGGAAGAGGTCATCCCCTCGCGTCCCGGCGCGGCAAAGACCGCTGAAAAATTAATCTGCAGACCGGAAACAACGATATCCGACACATCGACCACCTGCACTATTCCGCGCTTGGACGCAATCTGGAACATCATGGATACGTTTCCATCCTGTCCAGAAACAACGCCGCTTGCGTCGGCCAGATCCATGTTAGTATCTTCGCCGGATTCGCGCACGGCCCACTGGCCGGCCATCGACGGAGCCAGCGCTATGTTGCCGGCATTCCCGGTAAAAACAAAGTTTGCAGATCCGGACTCAAAGGAACCGTTGACCAACAGCTCGAGCGGCGCATAGACCGGCGGCGGAGCACCGGCGCGGAGAACCTGAATCGTAAAACTTTCGCTGTAGAATTCCGACGTGCTGTCGAGCACCAGCACGGTAATGGAATGGGTGGTGTTCGATGCATAGACGATGGAATCCGCATCGGCGACGGTGAGTTCCCCGGAGGATGCGTCAATGGCAAAGCGCCCGCCTGCATCGTCGGTCAGCTGGTAGACAAAGGTTTCCCCGGCATCCGGATCGGTGGCGGTGAAGGTGCCGGCCAGCGTCCCGTTGGCGGCGTTTTCCTCAACCGTATTGCTGCCCAGCGACAGATCGGTCGGCCCGCTTCCAGAAGGCGCAGTTCCTTCCATGAAGTAGGCGGTGAGTTCCAATGACTGAAGAACATTTGTATCGATACGGACGGCGGTTCTCACGCCATCGCTCCAGCCCGCAAAGCGGCAGCCCGAACCCGGCACGGCGATGACAACAATTCCGGCTCCGCCTTCGGCCACCACCTGATTGGTTGCCCCGACCAGCGCATGACCGGTTCCGAGCGCATGGTTTTCAAGCTCGGCCGAGCCGGCCAGTCTGTAGTTGAGATCATACAGTCCGTCAGATTCGAGAACGGTGATGGTGATTTCCTGTGTGTCGCGCAGATTACGGGCATCGCGCACGGTGAGCGAAGCCGTATAGACACCCGATTCCGTGTAGGTATGCTGCGCATTGGTCTCCCACGAAGTGCAGCCGTCGCCAAAGTTCCAAAGGGCGGAAACGATGCCGATATTATCGGACGAGCTGTCTCCAGTGAAATTGACGGTCAGCGAATCTGTTCCCTGAAAGGTATCTGCGGAAGCCACGGCGGTTGGTGGAAAGGCATCCCAGCCATTTTCGGAAAAACGTTTGACGCGCATGGCCTCGTAGAGATTGGGCTGGTCCAGCTCGCCGGGGCCAATGTCGGCCTCGAACCAGCGCGGGGAGGCATCGGTTACGGGATCCGCAAGGGCATGGATGCCGACCAGATTGATGTACCCGCGGCAGAAAGCGTTTCCCGTAGCAGCGTAGGACGGAAAATCCTGCTCCAACGCGCTGTCAATATTCCAGAAGGTTTCCCATGCGCCGCATTGGATGCCGGCCGAATTCAGGCCGCTGCTCAGCCAGAACTTGCGACCCAAACCGACATCGATCTGCGTGTAAAGATTGCGCGAGCCGTTCTGGCGATGGTGATCGAGCGATATATCAAAGCCCTTAACATCGGAAAAAACGCTGTTTACCGTGGAATTGATAGTCAGGTCGTGCAGCCCGGCATAGTTCAGGCGAATGCGCTCGGCCAGCATGTGGGAGCCGGTCAGCGCCACGGCGGCGTGCGCGCGCACATCCCAATAGTTGCTCTCGAGCGGCGTGTCGAACTGCATGGCATAGTCGTAGTCCAAACCGCTTTGCAGCGGAAACTCCGACTGGCTCATCCGCTCGGCCACCAGCGTGACGTCCGAAACGGTACACTGGACATTTTCACCATACATGCTAATCGCACTGCAGGCTTCACGAACCTCGACATTGCGCACCCAGCAGTTCACGCAGGCCTGCAAATAAATACCGTCGGTGGTGACATCCTCTTCATAATCGGGCCCCGGAGCCGTTCCGTTGAAATGCTTGGCATAGGGATAGTCGGGATCGAAGGTGACGGTGAGATCCTCCACTCCCGCGTCGTGCATTACGGGGCGCATGATACCCAGCCCCCACTTTTTGGTTCCGCCCTGGAAGGAATATTCGAGCGGCCGATCGAACGAGACCACTTTGCCGGCCACTCCGACGACCTTGGCATACATTTTACAGGAAACGTTTCCCGAGAACTGCGGAATCTGCACTCCCCCAATACATTGCTCAACAAGATTACTGAAGGCGGCGCCATCATATTTGCTGAGCGACAGTTGCATATAGATCAGGTCCCCCACCTGAGCCTGGTTGGCCAACGCCACATTTGAAATCTCGGTATCCCCACGCAAAAATCCATTCACCATGGAGAGCCCCTGCTTGGTCGTATCGCCGTCGAGCTTGATGGCTGAAATCCCGTTGAGCGCCTCGATCACCGTTTTCGCGGGGCCGGAACCGCGCAGCACGATATTCGGTTTATTGATAAAGACCGTATTGGTGACATTGTAGACGCCTTCTGGAAGAAAGATCGCAACGCCGTTGGTCGGGCAGGCATCGATTGCCGCCTGAAGGGCGGCGGAATCGTCGATGCCATCGTTCGGAATGGCGCCAAAGTTGGTTGCAACTATGGATACAGGATAGAACGGAATCGGCACATCGCCGCCCTGATAACCGGCGTGGGATGCATCCGCAATCCGGGAGCTGATTGAATTGGAGGGATAGGTATTGTCCCACAACTCGCCATTTACCCCCCAAAGCCCCGAAGTCGCCGCTTCGGCAAACGTCACCACAGCCAGCAAGCCCCCGAACAACGCTTTTTTGCTGAATAAGCTAAAACTTCCGATCCAATCCATGAAAAACCCAATCCGTTAAATCTAAATCAGTGGGGACGACAACCCTGCACAACGCACGATCTCCCTACCTACATCTATACACGTCGCATATCCGCCAATTCTGAATTTAAATATAACGTATTATTGCATTGGAAGAATCTACATGCTCATATCGCCCCGTTAAATGGAATTAATAAACTAAGGAAACCAACATGAAGTTGCTTAAAACACTGATCTTTTCCTGTATTGCCAGTGTCGCCATCGCCGCATCACAAACGCCCAACGTGGTCTTGATTCTAGCCGACGACCTGGGATGGAACTCCCCCGCCTGCTTCGGAAGCGACTATTATGAAAGCCCCAACTTAGACAAGCTGGCCAGCCAAGGCATGCGGTTCGACAACGGCTACGCCGCCGATCCGATCTGCGCCCCAACCCGAGCTAGCCTGATGTCGGGCTGGGATATCCCGCGCCACGGCGTATTGCGCGTTTCTGATAATCACCGCAATCTCAAAAAGTACGGCAAACCTAAAACCCGCCTGATCCAGCCCCCGCACCAAAGCTACCTCGATGAAAAAGTGGTTACGCTGGCCGAAGCATTCCAATCCCAAGGCTACCGCACGGCCATGTTCGGAAAATGGCATCTGGGTCGCAGAGATGAAGATCTTCCCGGAGAACGCGGCTTCGATGAATATAAGATGCGGGTGGACTACAACCACTTCAACACCCAACTGCTGCCTCAAGGAGTGAACACCGACAAGCAGATCCCGAAAAATGTTTATCTTACCGACTACATGTGCGATCTGGCCGTCGGCTTCTTGAAAGAAAACGCAACCGCCAACCAACCCTTCTTTCTCTACCTCCCGGACATGCTGGTGCATTCCAAATTCGAGGCTATCCAGAAGGACATCGATTATTTCGAGGCCAAGCCAAAAGGTAACATGCATCACGACCCCGTACTGGCCGCAATGCTCAAGAGCCTCGACCGCACCGTCGGCCGCGTTATGGACACATTGGAAGAGCTCGGCATCGCCGACAACACCCTGCTGGTGTTCACCTCCGACAACGGAGGTGTTCCACTGAAAGCAGATGGCGAGTGGTGGCACAAATTTGAACCCAACACCAGCAACGGCATCCTCAAGGGTGGCAAGGGCGCTATTGACGAGGGGGGTATCCGTGTGCCCTACATCTTCCGCTTCCCCGGCCGTATTCCTGCCGGAACCCTCAGCCACGAACCGATCATCACCCAGGATCTCTACCCCACCCTGCTCGCGCAAGTCGGACTGAAAAACCCAGATGGACACCATCTGGACGGCATGGACATCTCGGCGGCACTTTCCAATCCTCGGAAGCAGCTGCCGAAGCGCGCGCTCTACTGGTTCCACTCCAACTACAGCTTTGCCGGACGTGCAGGCATGGCCATGCGGGACGGCGACTGGAAACTCTGCACCTATTTCGAGAATGAAGAGGAAGAAATGTTCAACCTCGTCGACGACATCGCCGAGGAGCATAACCTCGTTTCCAAATATCCCGAGCGCGCCCAGAAAATGCGAACCAAACTCGATGCGTGGTCCAAATCAGTCAACGCTCCGCCGCATCTGCCCAACCCTGACTACAAGCCGAAAAAATAGTTTCACTGGCTGGATCCACATAATCCTGTAGCGCTTTCACCTCTCCGTCCGCTATACACGCTAACGCGTTTAGCATCGGGGCTCGTTTCAATCTACAACTCCACCTTGATTACATCCGCATATTTGGTCTGCATTTCATTGGCCACCGAAATGATCAATTGACCCTCGTTGAATTCAAAAGGTACTGATTGCCCATTGTGCAACATGAACACTTTCTTCGGCTTCGGCAATCCATTGAACTCCACCGTCTCCGGTTGCGGCACACGGTCTTCGCGGATATTGGAAGGCATCAGGTAAACATAACGCACATTGCTCTTCTGCGAGGCATGGGTGGAACAGGTTTCGTTTTCTGCAAGGAGGTGTACGCCGTTGACCGATTCACCGTTTGTGCTCATCCAATCTTCAAACAACTCAAAGCCTTCGTAGGCGCGGTAGCAGAGGTCGCCGTCGGCCTTGGGGCCGATACCCAGCAGATAGTTGATGCCGTGGATGCGACAGCGGATCAGTTCGTCAAGCACGCGATTGAAGTGGCGGTAATCCTTATCGACATAGGGCCAGTTAAAGTTCCATGTATTGCAAAACTCCGCCCATTCTCCGTCCTTGAGTTCGGGGTTTTCAGGCAGATGGCGTTCGAAAGTACGGAAGTCGCCCTTGCCGCCCATACGCGGATTAATCACCATGCCCGGCTGGAGCCGGCGCATTTCGTCCTGACCAATGAGCAACTTTGTATATTCACCAACCTTTGGATTGCCGTCGAACCAAAGCACATCGATCTTTCCATAGTTGGTGAGCAGCTCGCGGATTTGTCCGCTGACCATTTCGGCATAGGCTTTCTGGTGAGCGACAAGTTCCTCGCCTTCCATCGAAGGGCCCTTTGGCTGCAGGTTATAATCCAGCGGAGAAAGCTCCGGGTTGCTCTTGCGCAGGTTGCGATGCGTGAAGTTGACGTTTTCCCGATCAAAATACCAATCCGGCGGGGAATAGTAGAGTCCCACCCTGATCTCGGCCTTACGGCACCCATCCACAAACTCCTTCACGAGATCGCGGCCGCCCATATAGTTTTTCGTGTTGAAATCGCCAAAGGCACTGGGCCACATGGCAAAGCCCTCGTGATGCTTGGTGGTCAGCACGACATATTCAAACCCCGATGCCTTCGCGGCCGCCAACCACGTTGCAGGATGATAGTTTTGTGGGTTGAATTTCTCTGCCATCGCCCAGTATTCCATCGGCGTCATCTCCGGCTGACCTTTCAGCTCCCAATCCTTTTCGCGGATAATACGATCGCGTTCGGTGGGGTCTTCAATACGCGGAAGGCGTGCACCGACCATCATCGGCCAGGAAATATTCATAGCCTCAACGCTGCAAATTCCCCAGTGAAGAAAAAGACCCAGTCCAGCATCCGGAAACCACTGCGCATCCGGATGCGCGGTATGGCCAGAAACCGTTTCGGTCATGTTGCCGATCTCACCATGCTGCCCCTTCACAATAGACTTGTTTTTACTCGCCTCTCCGTTGTCTGCAAAAGCCGCGCAGGCGCCCATCTGAAAAGCCAAAATGATGTGTAGATATTTTTTCATATGCATATGTATTCCCGTTATTTTGAAATCGTGTCTTTCAGATGTCCACTGAACGAAGCCGGATTGACGACCGAAACGAATTCCGTGTTTTCCTGCTGGAGCAGCACCTCCACTTCGCCTTCGCTTCCGACCCAGTCGAAAGCGACGCGGACGCAATCCTTTGCGACGGCCAAACTGGAGGCCTCCGGCGAAATCTCAGCGCGCACACCATTCATGTTGCAATCGCTGCATTCGTTCAGGAAGAGCGCGGGGCGCGCATCCGCCTTTTCAGTCAGGAAGCGCACATTGTTCAGAACCAGTCCCTCTACATGGCGGGCATAAAGGCCATAGGAAGGCGGAACACCGAAGGCCGATTTATTGGTATACCAGTATCCGGCTTCGTCCCATTTTATATCATCGACATCGCGCAGATCGCGCCGCGCCGCCTGCTCGGCCGTTCCGCCACCGGGCGACGTCAGCTGGATGTTTTCGAGATAAATGTTTTTCACAATAGCCTCCGGGTGGCCATGAATCCAGATGAGTGGATTATGGTTCGGGTTGGTAGACGGGCGGCCGACCGCTTCAATGATCATATTGCTGAAACGCAGATCATGGATCGGCGAGGCCGGCATGAGTTCACGGCCCTTGTCATTCCAGCCGCCCGCACCTATATCGGGCCAGCGAGCGCTCTGAATACAAATGGGCCCGCGCACGCGCTCCATGCGGATATTGTTGAACAGGCAGTTGCGTACAGTGCCGCCTTCGCACGGATCAATCTTAATGCCCCCACCTTCGCAGTCGTGCAGCACCAGGTTGTTAAACAACACGTTTTCAAAATTGCCTTTAGAGAGCGGGCCAAAACGAATGCCGGCCCAATGGCTCTTCACGGTGCAGTTGTTGACCGTGAAGTTGCGGATCGGTTTATCCAGATGGCTGGTGGTCAGCGCAAAGCCATCGTCGTAGCAATCAAGCGAACAATCGCTGATGCGCACATCCTGGCAGCTCTCGATGTTGAAGCCATCCTGATAGGGATTGTCGATGGTAATCCCGCTGATCACGACATCGGAGCAAAACTGCAGATGGGTAAACCACGAACGGGAGTTGGTGAACAGCAGGTCGCGCATACGCACCCGCTTGCAGTTTTTCAGGCGGATTGCCATGGGTCGATGGCGGGTCTTTTCGCCCTTTTCATCGAGCAGTTTGGCACACTCGCTCGGTTTATTTTTTACACCCCGGTTCCCGCCATCGATTGTTCCGCTGCCGATGAGCGCAATATTTTCCGCCCCGTTCGCATAAACCAACGCGCGGTCGAGTCCTTCACCATAGGGGCACCCGCCGACGTCGTCGCGGTAATCCTTGAGGTGATCGCCGCCGATAATCCGCGCATTGCCGTCCAAATGCAGCGCCACGTTGCTTTTGATCTCGAACGTTCCCGTCAGGAAGCTATGACCCGGCGCAAAGTAGACGGTCCCGCCACCCTGTTTACTGCAGGCATCGATCGCAGTCTGGATCGCGACGGTATCCAATGTCTTTCCATTCCCCTTTGCGCCGAAATCCAACACATCAAGTGGTTGAGCCATTCCCGAAACAGCAGTCACGACCCACGCAAAAGCAACACCTATAAAACCACTTCGATTCATTTCCGCCATCCAGCTAAAATTAATTATTACTTAATTAGAACACGGGCGAACTTCTCGGATTGGGACACGCTTCGAAATCATTCTTAGAATACAACCGTGTAAGATTCCCCTTTGGTGGAGTTGAATTTAATCCGGCCGCTCCTGTCGCTAGAAGTCTTGATGGTTTTACCGTTGCTGTTTTTGATTCGGGCGGATTCGAGACCGGGATAGGCGATGCGGCATTCGCGGCCGCTTCTTGAGGTGACAGAGATGGCACTGGCTTTGCCGTCCTTCCAATCTGCGGAAAAGACAAAGTTGCCGCGCGCAACGAGGCCGCTGAAGGATCCGGTGTTCCAGGCTTTGGGCAGGGCTGGAAGGATTTCGATATATTCTTCATGGCTCTGCAGCAGCATTTCAGCGACACCGGCCATGGTGCCGAAGTTGCCGTCGATCTGGAACGGCGGGTGCAGCGTCCAAAGGTTGGGCACGGTGCGTTCGCTGATAAAGCGTTGATAGACTTCGTGGGCTTTTTCGCCTTCCTTGAGACGGGCGCGGCAGTTCATGCGGTGAGCCATGGCCCAGCCCGTGGTTTTGCTGCCTCGAAGGTCGAGCGTTGTGCGGGCGGCCTGCATCCACTCTTCGTTGTCCGAATTGATGAGAGTGCCGGGGAAGAGGGTGCAGAGGTGGGAAATATGACGATGGAGGGGATCACCGATATCACTATAGGCCTCTTCTTCGCGGTACTCTTTGATCTGGCCCGAGGTGCCGATCAGGATCGGGTCGAGCTTGGTAATTTCAGTTTGAATGGTCTTTAGGAAGTCATCTTTTTTGCCCAGGGCCTCAGCCATGATCAGGGTGTCGTTGTGGTTTTCCCACACAAATCCTTGGTCAAACGTGCAACCCGTAGTGATGTAGTTGCCCTTCTTGTCCACATGGCCGGGATTTTTAATTTTTGCGAGTTGCTCTTTCTTTCGGACCTTCTGTTCCGGAGAGGCGGACGGTTTCACCAGCAGCAGGTCGCCTTGCGGAACCAGTGCCTTAGAGAAAAACTTGCTCATGGAGAGCATGGCAGGATAGCCGATTTCTTCGAGAAATTTTTGATCCTGTGTGAAGAGATAATATTCCATCAGCAGCTTGGATGTGAAGCCGCCGGTGCCCGGTCCGGAGTGGCCGCCGCCAGCGCCGGAAATATTGTAGGCGTTGGCGGATGTCCCGATAATCCATCCGTTGTCGCCCGGCGTATCCGCGAGCCGGGCCGGATTGAATTTTTTCACATAACTGTCGGCGTGCTCCTGCGCCTTCGGGAAATAGGCTTTAAAATAATTAATGTAGGAGACGAACGTTTCCGCAAGGTTGGCACTACAGGCCCCCCAGTAGTTCATCTGAACATTAATGTTGTGCCAGTAGCCGCCCGTCCACGGGGTGTTGTGGTACTGGCTCCAGACGCCCTGCAGAGCGGACGGCAATGTTTTTTCTCTTGAGCTGGCAATGAGGAGGTAACGGGCATACTGGAACATGAGTTCCTCCAGGTAGGTGTTCTTCTCACCCTGCTTATATTTTTCCAGAAGCATATGGGTCGGGTCAGGAGAAACCTCGGCGTTCAGATTAATCGCAACACGTTCGAACAGGTTCCGGTAATCGTCGAGATGGGTTTGTTTGAGGCCGGCATAACCTTTACGTTGTGCATTGGCAATGAGCGCCGAAACGTCCTCGTGGGGGAAAAGGTCTGCATCCAGCTTTTCACCGTTGGCGTTGGAGAAGATGTGCGTGCCCGGACGGTAGTTCGTGCCGGTCGCGATCAACAGTGTGACAGAGTCGGCTTTGGCGACCGTGAAGGTTCCGTTGTTGGCCTTGAGGGAGCCGCCTTCGTTGAGGACCTTGATCTGGCCTTCATAATTAATGTTGAAAAACGGGAGCTTGCCGGAGAGCGTCACCAGATCCTTGTGTGCCGAAACCTTGCCCGTGCGCTGATCCTCTTTGTTGAGATAAGGAATTTCAGGCCGCAGAACAAAGGAGAGAGCGCCCTTTTTATTCGCGCAGAGTTTGATGACCATGATGTTATCCGGGTAGGACATGAAATACTCACGCGTGTATTTCACCTCGTTTGCTTCATAGGAGACATAGGCGATGGCATCATTGAGGTTTAATGAGCGACGGTAGTTCTGAACATCCGTGTGGTTAAAATCCAGAAAGATTTCCGCAAAACTGGTGAGCCCCCCGCCATTATAGATGCCTTTGTTGTGCAGTGTCTTTTCGGTGATCTGAATCCGTTCCGTATCGACCCGGCCAAACAGGTTTGCCCCCATGTAGCCATTGCCGATGGCATAGGACCATTCTTCCCAATCCTGATCAAAAGGGGTTCCTCCCGCCTTGACGACATCCCAGTCGCCACCGCGGTTAGGAGCCGGCTCGGTCTCCCAAATTTCGTACGTTCTGGGAGAGGCCGATGCGCACATGGATAGACCGATGCATGACAGCAGTATCGGGAGTCTGACTTTACTTGATGCTTTCATTCTATAATGTCCTTATATTTTAAATCACTGTCATCCCATAGATTTTAAATAAAAAGGCTGGCTTGTGAGCTCTAAATCCTCCACTCGGAGGGTATGAAAAAACAGAGACAAAAACACAAACCAGCCGGACATAGGTATACAACCTTGAAGCAATTGTGCAATCTGATTCCCGGACACATGGTCACGAACCTTGCGAAGAAGCATGGCGTCGATGCCCGAAGCCGGACGTACACGCCATGGAGCCATGTGGTTTCGCTGCTTTATGCCCACTTTGCTCATGCGCTCGGGCTTAACGATGTATGCGACGCGCTCCAGATGAATGCGGCGGCGCTCTCCACCATCCGCGGTGCGGTTCCACCGTCCCGCAACAACCTGAGCCATGCGAATCAAGTGCGCGACGCGAACATGGCCGAAGAGCTTTATTGGAGCATGATGAAGCATCTGATGGACACGGTGCCTGGTTTTGCGAAGGGAAAGGTGCGTAGTGGATACCTCCGTCGCTTCAGCAAGGCGATCCATGCGCTCGATTCGACCACGATACAGCTGGTGGCCAATAGCATGGACTGGGCAAAGCACCGCCGCCGCAAGGCCGCCGCGAAGTGCCACATGCGTCTGGACCTGCAAAGCTTCCTTCCACGATGTGCCATTGTCGACACTGCAAAACACCATGACAGCCGCAAGACCTTGAGCTTGTGTGCCGACCTTGAAGCCGGAGAAATCGTTGTATTCGACAAGGCTTATATCAAATTCAAGCATCTCTTTGAGCTAACGGAGCGCGGCATTAATTGGGCGGGTCGAGCGAAAGACAACATGCAGTACACGGTGATGCGCTCCCTCGAAACGACTAAAAACAAGCGCATCCTTCGCGACGAAGTCATCGAGCTGATGCTCGAAAAATCGAAGAAGGCCTACCCGTGCGAGTTGCGCCGCGTTGTAGCCCTCGTGGAGATCAACGGCAAGGATGTCGAAATGGTCTTCCTGACCAACCATCTGGAGTGGAGCGCGTGGACGGTCGCGGAGCTCTACCGCTGCCGGTGGGATATCGAGGTGTTCTTTAAGGAAATCAAACAGACGCTCCAGCTCTCCGACTTTCTCGGCTACAGCGCTAATGCCGTACGCTGGCAGGTATGGACCGGGCTGCTCGTCCATCTGCTGATGCGCTGTCTCAAATTCATGCACGGATGGGATCACAGCTTCAAGCGCCTGTTCACCGTCGTAAGGGTCTCGCTTTGGCGTCGCTGGAACCTGCCCGCCTTGCTGGAATCCTATGGGACAGCCAAACCACCCGGTCGCATCCGAGGAGCACCGGAACAGGCGTATCTGCCGGGGTTCATCTAAATGCTGTGGGACAGCCAACTGTTTAAAACGGGGAATCATCATTACTCTTCAACAAAAAATCGGAATCGACTAAATAAACTAAACATCAGAAACCTTAACAAAAACGGGAGCTGACACTCCGTTAGCGTCCTCTATGGGATGACAGTGTTTTAAATTATTATTTTCCGAGGCGTTTAAGTTGCGCTTCATAGAGGTCGGGTGGATCAACAGCTCCTCCGAGTGGTTCAACCCACCAGTCGTCAAAATCTTTTTTTTCGGCACCCTTAATACCGATCATGTTTAGTTGCGGGAAATGGCCTTTCTTCGGGACCATGGGTTCTCCGCCGGAATAACGGATGTTCCAGACTGTGGAACGCGCTGCCGAATGCGGACCGCGGTGACCGGATCCACTTGAATCCCACAGTCGGTCGGGATTGCCGACATCGATATCCGTAAAAAGGTTTTCGAAGGGGGCGTTGCGGTGGTGGTCAAAGTTAAGGCGGCCCCCCTTGCCGCGCCGAATCACATTTCCGTGAGCCAACCCTTCGTAGGTCAGGTCGTGTACATATTCTGTTTCGATATGAAAATTAGAAATCAGACAGCCCTGCGTAACGCCCGACAGCCAGATAGCGTGATGACCGGTCGGACCATCCGCAAGATCGCGTTTTTCATGCCGGATCAATACGCGTTCAACCTGACAAAAGCGCGAGCGGTTATCGAGTTTGATGCCTAGGTCGGCATCGATGATCTCGACGCGGCGGACCCAACAGTTGACGGCAGCATTGAACTGAATGGCATTGAATCCCTCTTCGAGCAAATGCTTCTTTTTGGGCTTTCCGGCCATCTGGATGGTAAAGTTTTCCAGTCCGACCTCCTCGATGCTTGGTTCAAAAAGGCTGACCGTCGGCTTCCACTCGGGTCGCACATCCAATCGCAGGGGGCGATCCAGCTTTATGCTCTTTTTGTCCACCGACTTCACCTGCGCGACCGTTGAGACGACAAAGCCCATCGTCCCCTCGCCCGCGTCGCAACACCCAGCGTGCACATGACGACCGAGTTCTTCGTTCATCTTCATGTTGAGCTGAACCCATGAGCCGCGTTCCATGCCCTTGGCGCTTTCAAGCTGAAGGCAGGCATCCCCTCGCGTTGCCGTTTCCACCACGGCAACGCCGTGCTCTTTCGGCCGCTTCCCTTCGATCGAAAGAAATGCGCCGCCAAAGGAATAGGCCAGCTTTTCGCCACCGTCGGCGTTGCTCTCCTTTGGATCCAGTTCCTGTAGCGAACGAGGAACGTACAGAATCGTTTTGCGTGGCCCGGCGCCGCGCAGCACCACGTTTGATCTTTTGATGGTGATCGGCTTGTCGAGAATGAAGCGTCCCGCCGGAATGAGAACCGCTCCTTTTTCCGTCGCATCGATGGCGGTCTGAATGGCGTCGGAATCGCCGATCTCGTCATCTGCCTGCGCGCCATAATCAGCAACATTCGCCGTCGGCTTTATATCCGGAATCGGATCATCGCCACAGTGGTAGCCGGCATACCCGAAAAAAGGCAACCGGCTGTCCGGTCGCCAGAGCTCGCCCCGCCGCCCCCACAGCGCCGAAGGGCTCCCTGCCGGGCTGAGTGCCGGAAGGAGCAAGACGATCAACAGCAAATATCGCACGTCGTTCATTAAGTTCCTATCGCGCAGCTGAAAAATTGTTCACCGGGAAAACAAGGATGCGCGAGCCCTGCTCGTTTTTCGGCGGAAGACAGGCTGCCAGCACGGCAATGACTTCACCCTTTTCGTTGAGCACCACATTCGGACGCTCGATGCGGGCAAACTTAAATTCACTGCCGTCGGCGAAGCGGATCGGCTGGTTTCTGGAAAAGAGGGTTTCCGTTGAGACCAGCTCATACTTCAACCCATCTTCCGAAGTGTAGTAGACAAAGCCGCGATCATCCCCGGTGGCATAGCCGTGCAGATCGGTCACCAACACATGGTAGCGAGTGCCGTCGTACCAGATACAGGGATCTTCATTTTCGTAATTTTCCGGCAGCGCATTTTCGCCCTTTGCGTGCAGTTGGGTGTAGGGGCCGAAGATCGAGTCGGCCTTGATCGCCTGCAGATGGTGAAACTGGTGATTGAACTCCTTGCTGCCATCATATTTCGGATTCGGCACCTTCACCTTGCCAACGCCATAGACCGAACCATCTTCATGAATCCAGATCGCCGGATTATTGGCAGGGATGCACCAGTCGTCGCGCCGCTCCCAGGGCCCTTCCACCGAATCACTCACCGCCACCCCACTCTTCCAAGCGGGAATGCCGAGGTGGTAGAGATAATACTTTCCATTGTGAAAGGTGATTTTCGGATTATGGCACCCTTGGCTATCGAAAAACTTTCCAGGCCTTGGAAGCAGCACGTCTTCGACATAGGTGTAAGGGCCGAACAGGTTTTCAGAAACGGCGCGCACCACATAGCTCTGCTTCCACTTCTGGAAATCATCGTTCGGCCAGCAGGAGGCAAACATATGATAGGTGTCGCCCACCTTGATAATCGACGGATCCCATAAGTGGAAGCCTTCGCGCTGAAACCCTCCATTCACCAGTGGCCGTCCCATCGCTTCCTTGAGTAGATTACAGCGAGGCCCCTCCGGATCGCCGTCGAATGCACCGTCTCCGACCGCCTGCAGTACAAACGCAAAGCCCGCTAGCAAAATTAATCGTCTCATCTTTTCAATCTCCAAAACACTAATGCGTTTTCTTAGTCGTCGTGTTCTTTTTCTTCTTATTCATGCCGGCCGCTTCGCGGTAGGCATTCCAGGATTCCTTCGGATTTCCGAAGTCAAGCGGATCGTTATACTGCTTCTGCAGTTGAGCCATCGTCTTTTCCAACTCGGAAATCTTGTTTGCATATTCCGGGTTGCCCGCAAGATCGGCCTTTTCGAATGGATCGGCCTTGAGGTTGTAGAGTCGTGTCTTCTTGATCGACGGATAATAGATTAGTTTCCAATCATCTTGGGTGACCATTCGTTGCTGGTTCTGATAGGAACCGTAGATGGCCGGATAGTGTTTATTCTCACCCGCCAACAGAGGCTTCAAACTCTTGAACTCGACAAAATCCGGAACAGGGGCGCCGGCCAATTCCAGCGTGGTGGGCATCACGTCCTGCAGATAGATCGATGTTTCAACCTTTGACCCCGGCTTGATCCCCGGCCCTACGGCAAGGAACGGCGCGCGCACGCTGTGGTCATACATGTTCTGCTTGCCGATCAACCCGTGGCGACCGCAGGCAAGGCCATGATCGGCCGTAAAGAAGATGTAGGTATTGTCGGCCTTGCCGCTCTTTTCGAGTGCGTCGAGAATACGCCCGATCTGATAATCCATGTGCGTGATGATCGCAAAATACTCCTGGCGGTTGACCTTCACTGCATATTCGGTGCGAGGAAATGGCGCGAGTGCTTCATCGCGCAGACCCTTGGAACAACCGATGTCGTCCTTATATGGATATTCCGTCAAATAGTTCTCGGGAATCTTTATGCGGTCGAGTGGATACATGTCCACATATTCCTTCGGTGATTGCCGGGGATCGTGTGGAGCATTAAAAGCGAGGTGCATAAAGAACGGTTGGTCTTCCTTGGCGGCCTGCTCCAAAAATGCAACGCCGTTGTCACCCACCAGCTCGCTGGCGTGTTTACCGTCCTTGCCCCAGTAGCCTTTCTGGGTAGTGTCCCACGGCTTCCAGCCGGCTTCATAGTCGGCTTCATCCTTGGGACGGTTGTAGGCGGCACCACCCATCGGAGTTGAGGGCAGCATACCTCCTCTGCGATCCTTGACCACGTCGAAATAATCTTCCGGTTTGACCTTCACGTGCCACTTGCCCGAAAAGTAGGTCTTGTAGCCCGCGTGCTTCATCTGCTGCGCCCACATATGATCCTGCTTCACTTCCTGACCAATATTCTGCTCCAGCATACCCGCGTTCCAGACCGAACGACCAGTGGTGAGCATGGTGCGGCTGGCCACGCAGACGGCGCCGTGCCAAGCCCCCATGTTGTAGGCATGCGTAAAGCTCGCACCGCGGTTAACCAGTTTGTCCAGATTCGGCGTGTCGATATCCAGATACCCGAAAGCGCGGATCGCTTCGTAGCTGTGGTCATCCGCAAAGATAAAGAGAATGTTCGGTTTTTCTTCTGCGGCCAATGCCATGGAACTGCAAAACAGCACCGTGCCCAGTGCGACCGCATTTTTAATGAATGTTTTTTCCATAAGATTCCTTTTCAATCGTTAACGTTGCAAAGGTTGGAAGATCAATGCGCACGGACGCGCCAGTTCTCCGTTCATTACACCCGACGCTTTCCACGTAATGGCATGAACTCCAGGCTCCACACTGAATGTACCGAGCACCGCCGTTTTATCTTCGCCGGGCTCGACCTTTGCCGTCAACTCGTTGCCATCGAGGGCGATTGCCATGGTATTGCCATCCGTGTTGCCATGGTAGACGGCGGTTACTTCATAGGTGACTGGTTCGTTGGCATAAACACTCCACTCAACCCGGTCTGTTTCCTTAGACCAGTTCAACAGGCAGTCGCTGCGCCGGTTCCCATACCCTTTTGCTCCTGAACCATACTTGAGTTTGCTTCCTTCGATCTTGCCGTCAAACACAGAAAGCGTCGATCTTAGCTCTGAATCGAGCAAACGCGCTTCCGAGGTTTGGGCATCGCTTTTGAACGTAATCGCCACCACGGTGGATACTTTCGACACCGGCGTGGCCGGAACACCCAGCTCAAGCGTGGTTTCATTGATTCGTTTGGAGGAAATCGGGGCCTGCTCCGCGCCGAGGATGCGGATGGAAACGGGGTCGCTTTTCAGGCCGCCCACGAGCAGTTTTCCATTTTTCGGCCAATCGAACACCTGAAGGTAGACGGTATCGCCCTTGCGGGTCGATTCGCCCCAGGCCTGTACCGGAAGGCCGGATTTACCTGCGCCGTGAATCGACTCGGAAGCCACCGCCATCCAGTCGGAAAACTCCTTGAGGATGGCCACATCGGGATCGTCGATTTTTCCGTCTGCGCGGGGGCCGAGGTTCATCAGAATATTGCCGCCGCGAGCCACGGCCTTGATCAGCAACTGGATTAACTCGGAGGCCGGTTTATGGCTGTCGTCTTCCGAGTGGTAGCCATACGACTCGTTCGTGGTAGGAATGGCTTCCCAATACTTCTCGTTGGTCGGTTTAATTTCCTTGGGTTTGTCGCACGTAGTCGTGTAGTCGCCGCCGCCATAGATCATGCGGCCATTCACCACTACTTCCGCATCGGTTTCACGCAAGGCTCTGTAGATCCGCCAGTTTTCCGAATTCGGCAGTTTGTGCGGGGTATCGAACCACATGATATCGGGATCATATTTTGTAAGCAGCTCGATTACTTGCGGGATCGACTTTTTGTTCACATAGTTTTCGCGAATGCGCGGCAGCTCCTTGCCCATCACCGGATCGTCCCACCAGTTGCGACCCCCCAGATTTTTGTCGCCGCCGGGGTTGTTGAATTCCCAGTCGTTGCCGGGGCCATCGGGCTCGCCCCAGTCGAAGGCATGCGAATAGTAGAAACCGAATTTAATGTCGTACTTCACGCAGGCGGCCTTGAGTTCGGCCATCGGATCGCGACCAAACGGCGTCGCCTTCATGATGTTCCAGTCCGACACCTGCGAGTCGTACATCGCAAAACCATCGTGGTGCTTGGCGGTGATGACCAAATAGCGCATGCCCGCCGCCTTGATCAGCTTGACCCACTCTTCCGCATTAAAATCAACGGGGTTAAATTTTGAGGCGCATTCTGCGGCATAGGTGGCCTGGTCAATCTTGCCCTTGCGCTGGATGTGCTCGGAATAGCCGTGCACTTTTTCGCCCTGCCACACACCGCCGAGCTGAGCATAAACACCCCAGTGGATAAAGCAGCCAAAGCGGCCATCCACCCACCACTGAAGTCGCTCGTCGCGCGTCTTCAAGGCCTCTTCTGCAATTTTCGGGATACTGGCTCCCGTAGCGAACTCCGGTTCTTCATACGCATCGCCCTTGAGATAATCAGGCAGCTTCACATTGGCGCTTCCAAGCATTGGAAGCAGTATGGCAGAGGTAATGGCAACTATAATTAGTTTCTTCATGGTAGTCCCTGTTCATTTCTGGTTTTTCAAAATTGGCTTTATCGGATCCCACATCTTTAATTGATTCATTAGCTGCTCCGTTAATTCCGGATTGGTCAGGCTCAAGTCATTCCGTTCGGAGACATCGTCTTCAACATTATAAACAGCCCGCAGATTGTCTTTCGGCCAATAAATCAACTTATACGCCCCCTGCCTCATGGCCACCGAGGCCTTATGTCCCAAACTGTGGTTGGACGGGAAAGCCCAGTAAAGCGTGCGGTCAAACGGCACGGTTCCGCTCTTCAAAGCCGGCATTATAGAAACGCCATCCACATGCTGTTTTGGAAACAATTCCATGCCGAGCATATCGAGCACGGTTGGGTAGATGTCGGTATTTACCGTTATCGTGTCGTTCAGCGTATCCGGTTCAACCCTTCCGGGCCATTTGATCATAAGCGGCACACGGATGCCGCCCTCGTAGAGGAAGCCCTTGCCGAAGCGGTATGGCAACTGCGAGCTGACCGCAATTTTCGAGGTGGCCATGCTGCCCTGGTCGGACGTAAAAATGACAATCGTATGCTCTGCCACGCCCAGCTCATCGAGCTTGGCCAGCACTTGCCCGACACTGTCGTCCACGGCCATGATCTGCGAGGCAAATTCCGGTTCACGCTGCTTCGTGGCCATCGGAACGGATTTACCGGCATAAGCCTCATCCTGCAACGCCCGGTTGGAGCCGTCCATGGTGGCCAGCTTCTTCTCGAAGTAGGCGTTGTGTTCCTTCTTGCCCTGCACGTAGCGTTTGAGATCACCCTTTTTGTACCCGAGCGGATTAGCCGGCTTATGGACGTTGTAGTAGGAAAAATAGAGAAGGAACGGCTCATGCCCATGCTTATCCAGAAAGGAAAGTGCTTTGTCGGTCAGCGCATCGGTCAGGTAATCTCCGGGCTTCCCGTCCTCCAGCCCGGTTACATTATGGCTGACGGGCACCCCTTTATAAGGGAAATAAAAGTCCGCCGGCTGGCCACGGTTGCAGCCGGTAATGTTGTAGTCAAAACCGTTGGCCGTCACGCTGTCCGCATTGCCTAGATGCCACTTTCCGCCGAACCAGGTGGTATAACCCGCATCTTTCAGGACGTTCGGCCAGATAGTATTGCCTTCCGGAATTCTTCCGCCGACGCCCGTCACACCCAAACGAGCCGGAAAACGACCGGTCATGATGGCCGCGCGTGACGGCCCGCAGACCGGATGCGTAGCATAGGCATTGGTAAAGCGCATGCCCTCCCTCGACAGACGGTCGATATTCGGTGACTCATGAAAATCGATGCCATAGCAAGCCAGATCCTTAATCCCCAAATCATCAACGAGAAAAAAAACCACATTCGGTTTCCCCGCCATACCTGGCAAGGCAGACATCGCCAAAGCAACTACGGCCCACATCCATTTTTTCTGTTTACCGAATATTTCAACCATGAACCGCTCCTATTGGTCGCTATTTTTCTTTCAGAAAAATTATCTATCGCTTCGCTTTCGGGGAAATATTGTTCCCGTTTCTGCAGAATGCCTTCGCTCTATTTCAAATCGACCGGTCAGCGCTTCAGTCCGCGCAGATACTGCGACCGTCGTTTTTATATTTTTCAAGCAGGGCCTTCAGCCGATCGACAACTTCCGGGTGTTGATCCTGAACATTGATGGTTTCGCCGGGATCGGATTCCATGTCGTAAAGCTGAACCAGCGGAAGATCCTTGTAGAGCTCTTTGTCCTTGCCCGGGCGCGGCGTGCTCCATCCCCCGGAGTGCGGCGCGTCAATCAGCTTCCATTTTCCCTGACGGATGGCAAAGGTGCCATTGACGGAATGATGAACCGTCGCTTCGCGCAATGACCCTGTCGCCGTGCCGAGCAGATTAGGCAGCATGCTGACCGAATCTTCTCCGGCATCGGCCGGAAGCTTCGCACCGACAATTTCAGCACAGGTGGCCAACATATCCGTCAGGCAGGTGGTATCCGTGCAGACCGTTCCGGCCTTGACCTTGGCTGGCCAGCGGACGATGAACGGAACACGGTGGCCCCCCTCGAAAATATCGGCCTTGTGTCCGCGGTAGATGGCGCTGGGGTTATGGCCCTGCATTTTGAGTTCTTCAAAATCTGCTTCCGGCGAGCATCCATTGTCGCTAGTGACAATAATGATGGTATTGTCGGCAATACCCGCCTTTTCGACGGCCTTCATCACCTGGCCGATGCAGTCATCGTTCATATACGTAAAGTCGGCATAGGCGCTATCGATGCCGCTCTTGCCCTTGTATTCTGAGGTCGGCAGAACCGGGGTGTGCGGCGAAGAGTATGGCAGGTAGAGGAAGAACGGTTTATCCGTCCTGGCCTGTTGCTCGACATACTTGACCGCACGACGCGTAAAGTTGGGCAGCACGTCCCAGTGATCGAAATCGGGCGCGGTCGGACCCTTGCGCCACCAGCCGTTCTTCACCTCTTTCTTATCAGCAAAGGTTTCGCGATCGGGTACGGCGGTCGGCATGCCGTTTTCAACATAAACGTAGGGAGGAATATCGAGAGAGGCGCAGTGACCGAAGGAATAGATAAATCCATTTTCCTTCGGGCCGTTTTGGATCGGTTGGGTGTAGTCCACCGGCGTAATGCGGCCCAGCCCCTTGCCTGGTTCCGCATCGCCGGTCTTGACCCAATCCCAGCCGAGGTGCCACTTGCCGATGTATGCGGTGTGGTAGCCGTTTTCCTTCAACAGCGAGGCGACGGTCATGCGCCCTTCTTCAATCAGGTGGTTTGAATAGCCGCTGAGCACCCCACTCTTCATGCGGGTACGCCAGGCATAGCGGCCGGTCAACACGCCGTAGCGCGTCGGGGTGCAGACGGCGGAGCCAGAATGCGCATCGGTGAAGACCATTCCTTCGCGGCCGAGCCGATCCATGTTCGGCGTCGGAATCTTGCCGTCGGGATTGCAAATGCCAACGTCGCCGTAACCGAGGTCATCGCAAAGGATGTAGATAATATTGGGCAGCGATGATGCGGATTTGGCACCACCTAATGCGACCGTGGCTGCCGCCAAGGCGGCAAGTGTCATCAGGGTTCGTTTGTTCATTTCAATCCTTCTTCCGTTTCAGCAGGATGCAATCGCCTTTTTTCAGATCAAACGTCCAGCGCTTTTTCCCCTGCGGGCCTTCCAATGGTTGGATGTCGATATCGAGGTCAGACTTGAATTCTGACATATCAGTCTGAATGATGCACGGCTCTCCGGCGAGGCTTTCGATGAGAATCCATTGGGTCATGCCTTCGGACCATTCGGCGGAAACAAGAAAAGCGCCTTCGGTGCGCAGCTTATGGAACACCGTCTCGTCCGACCAGCGGTCGGGCATGGCGGGGAAGATACGAAGCACATCGCCCCAGCTCTGGAGGAACATATAGTTCATGCTCTCCACCACAGCAAGCGGCGTTTCGATCACCGGGCCGCCATCTTCGGCATACATCGAGTTGGGTTTGATGGCGCGCTTGCCGGGCTCCATACCCAGCCCCTGAGCGGTCACCATGCCGTCGAGTTGTGTCAGTGCGCGTTCGCCGTCACCCAGCGTGGCGAACATGGCCGCCGATCCGGTGAAGGAATAGGCGGCCAACACATCGGGAAGACTCAGCCAGCGTTCGACCGACTTGCGGAACAGGGCTTCGGCCTCCGCCCCCTGATCGGGATTAATGGTATGCAACGGATAGAGCGCCATCAGGTGTGAATAGTGACGGTGCGAAATATCAAAACCGTGCGTATCGCTGACCATCAAACCATTTTCGTTTACCGGCAGTGGACGAAGGTTTTCAAGGGTGCTTTTCCAATCCTTGGAAGCCGGGTCGTTCATCGCGAGCTTTTCATTCATCTCTAACAGGGTCTGCAGTCCCCACTGAAAAAGCTGGAGTGAATAGTTGGTGTCGGCCAGCAGGCCGGGACGATTCATCGCCCACCCGCGCACTTCAGGCTCGTCCTTGAAATTGTATTCTGGAGAAACCTGCGGAGGCAAATGAATGGTGCCGTCCGCATCGATGGTCATCACATCGAAGTAATAGTTGATGTTTTTCTTCAGCAGCGCAAACAGCTTTCGGCCCGTCGCCTCATCCATGCTGTACTTCCAGAAACGCCAGTAGTGCTGCAACGCCCAGGTAAAGTTGCCCAGCTCGTAGGTATCGCCGCCCTCGCGCCGGATCATGTTGTAGGTCGAAGTGCGCGTCCAAGTGATTGCATCTGGATTGTTTGCGGAGTTGAAGGTGCCTTTGGCATCATAGGCATCAATCATGTGCGTGAAATAACTGCCCTGCTCCAGTTGGTTGGCCGTAAAACTGGGTAGGTTGGAGAGCTGAATATTGAGGTTCCACCAGGTGCCCGGCCAGCCGCACTGCGTAAACCACGGCCCCATGTTATCGATCATGATCGGCAGCTCCGGGCGGGCCGCCCCGCCGAACTTATAGATTTGCAGCCAGTAAAACTGCTCCCAGAAATCGTCGCCCTCGATCTCGACAAAGGAGCGTTGCATATAGTTGTGCCACCATTCGCGGTGCCGCTTTTCCAGGGCTGGGATTCCTTCGGTGCGGGCACGCTGGACCGACTCGACCGCCTCTTTCACCGCCAGCTCAATATTCTCAGCCTGCGGTTTTTCGGGTTCATAGGCCTTACCGACCGCCAGCAGAAACGTATTACGCCCCTTTTCGCCGGGAACATTCACGAAGGCGGTTGCGTGTGCACCGTGCTGAGTGAGCGGCTGGATGATCACCGTCACATCGCCGCGCATTTCACGGTGGGGCTTGGGCGGCAGTTCGCCGGCCGGCAACGTGGCCGGATCGGTTTGGGTGGTGATGATACGCGGGCTGATGCCCCACTGTTCGGCCATGCCGAGCGTCAGCCCCTTTTCGCCACCGGTGGCGCGCGATTCCACCACCATCACGTTGGACTCACGTTCAACAAACGAGCGCCAGTAGATGCGGCCTTTGTCGGAATCGATCCGGCCGCGCGCCTCGGCGTTCCAGATATCGAGCCGCATGTTGGCCTTCTTAACCTTTCCTACTGGGTTGAGAATGATGCTGCCGATCGGCACGCGCGGGATCGACCAGTCGATGCTCGGAATGTGGAACTCGGCCGCCACGTCAGTGCGGCCCAGCTCCCATTGCAGGATCCATTCGTCGCCGGGCTTTCGGTAGATCGAGGCTCCGGTCAGTCCGTTGGCGACAAAGGCCGCATCGCCCCATGCGTCGCCGACGTCACCTTCCCAAACCAGATCCTGCTCGGCCATGAACAGCGTCCAGTTAATATCCGGTTTTTGTGGTTCCTTAAAGTTAGCCAGCAGCACCGGATCAAAGATTCCACAGGCAAACCCGCTGCAACACACTGCAACAGATGCCAGCACAATATGATGAATCGCTATTTTCATTCAGCCTCCGGCGACCAGTCGTCGACCGGCCAGATAATGATGCCGGCGCCTTCGGTAGGGACCGACTGCGACCCCTCACGCGGAATACAGGCCAGCAAAAAGGCCTCCACTTCGCCGGTTTCTGAATTCACATAGACGTAGGGGCGTTCCATGCGGTAGTAGCGCTCGGTGTTGCCTTCCTCGAACGTTACGGAGTCGCCGACATAGCCCAGCGGCACATCGGAATAGAGCCGGTAGTCAGTTCCTGACTTTACATCCGTGAACCAATGCATGACCGCTTTTTTCTTCCCTCCGGTAGCGCGCCCACTCATATCGGTCATGATGGTGTGGTACTGGCCATTCATCTCCCACAGGCAGGCATCCTCATGATCCACGTCGCCGGGAAGCTGATTGATAGTGCCGCGCCCGTTCGGCAGCGGAGCGCCCCATCGCTTTTCCGGCTCGCCGGGATAGGCCGAAAAATCTTTCGCCCGATAAGCCAACAGGTGACGCTGCGTACCTGGATAAGCGGGATCTTTGCCTTTTGAAAGTCCATACGCACTGCCATCCGGATAAAACAGGAGCGCGGGATTGTTGAACTTTGCCTCTTTAACCAGTTCCTCATGATGCCCGTACCAACTGCCGGGCGCTAGATCGTCGGAATAAAGCCAGCTCGTTCCGGCAATAGCCCCTTTTCTCACGTTAATGAAATAGAGGATATAGCGCTTGATGCTGCCGTCCGGATTGTATTCAGGCGTTATCTTAGGGTTATGCAACGACCAGTCGTGATTGACCTCGGCGGTGAGTGCCGGATTTTCCACATTGGTATAAGGTCCGAGGATGTTCTTTGATGTGGCATGGACAATCTCGCTCGTCGTCATCCAGTGCGTCACGTCATTTACTTTCCCCTCCACCATGTTCCAGCGGCTGTAAAAAAGGTGGTAGGTGTCGCCCTTTTTGATTAGTGAAGGATCCCAGCAATGGTATCCGTGCTGAAAGACGCGGTTGGCAAACACGGGCTTGCCCATCGCATCGCCCAACGGGTTGGTGCCCTTGAACAGGGCGTTGTCCATCGATTCCGTCGCCAACAACGGAACGGCAAGCATCATGAGCACCATCGTTAAACCTGCAGTTGATTTTCTCGCCATGTATTTCATTTCCGTTAAGTTCTTATTGGATCGAACTTTCGATGGCTTCCATACCCTGGATCCGTCGGTATCCGCCCCGGGTAAGGGTGGTTATTTTTTTAAATCGCTCATCATCCCCATCGCTATCATCCGTCTTCACAAAATGAATGACATTGATCGCGTACTTTTCTTTTTTCTTGCTCTTCCCTAGACCACTGGTGGTCGGAATCTTTGATTTAAACTTCTTACGCGTGTTGTCGAACGCTTCCAGCACCTCTTTCGGGGTGTATGTGATGAATTTAGGGTGAGGAGGTTGAGGCTCGTTCGGAAAATAGATTCTCACGCGATGCCTATCCTGATTGCTATTCGGAAGAACCCGGGGCGGTTCCCCCTTTTCCCGACGCAAATCGTTATCTTCTTTAAATTTTATTTTGGACAGCTCAACCTTTTCCTTCCAGCGTGTCATTTTTGATTCGCTCCACACCTCGGCGTCATCTGTTTTATAGGCCAGAAATCCCCATGAACAGGAAAGCACAAAGACCGAATCAGCCTGTTGTTCCATCGCTCGAACCATGGGACGCGCCCAATATCCGATACTGCTTTCCAAGGGCTCTATCTGATTCCCCCACGGAATGCTGATGCCTCCAGGCCCCAGCGTCTTCGGACCGTAGTCCTTATCCCCCATGTCCTTCGTCAGCGCATTGAGCGGTTCAAGCCATTTTTTCACTTTAGCCACGTTCCCTGCACTGGCTGGAACAAGATTCAGGAACAGGGTGTAGTCGCCGCCGCCATACACCGCAATATTGAATAAAACCGTCGAATTCAACCCCTCAAGAATCCGCACCAACTCTTCTTTAATAATTTCATAGGCCGGAATCCCGCCGATTTCATCGACCATCATGTCGCCGGATGCATCGAGGATGATGAACACCTTCTCTCCCTTGCTCTTGATTCCGAAAAGCTCGATCTCCGGCATGCTGAAACCGACGCCCCCGGCCCCGCCAAGACCATCGCCAGCCACCGAACCCAGCCCCCCCTTGACGCCTGTGATTTCCGGCATCTTGATATCGGGCATCTGGTTCATCTTTGGCTGAACCACAATTCGCTTACGCAACTTTGGTTTCTGCACCTTTTTTTTCTTGATATTGACCGGAACCTGAAGTTTCTTCATCGTCATTTTCGGCCGTTTCACCGGCTTGCCCTCAAACTTCTGCTCATCTTTGGTGATGACCGTGACAGCCACAAAAGACAGTGCCACGAGGATCAATGCGGCGTGCACCGCCAGACTAACCAACACTGCGCTCGACTTGGCGTGGTTCGCAAAAAAACGTTTTCTGGGTTTAACACTCATCATTACATCCTTAGCCTGCTTAACAATTACATGGCTCGCAGCAAAACGGCTTCGCCCTTTCTCAAATCAATCTTCCAGTGAGGCTGTCCGCGCGGACCTTCGACAGACTCGATGGCGATTTTGCGATCGGGAGTGAACTTTGTCATGTCGGTCTGCAGCACGAGCGGCTCACCAGCGAGGCTCTCGATACGGATCCACTCTGTTTTGCCATCCTTGCGTTCGGCAGAAACAAGGAAGGCCCCCTCGGTGCGTAGGTTGCGGTAGACGGCGTCCGCCCATCGATCGGGCATGGCCGGAAAAACTCGTACGACGCCATTCCAGCTTTGGATGCGCATGTAGCCGATGCTTTCCACAACTGACAGCGGCGTTTCAATGACGGGGCCACCACCTTCGGCATACATGGTATTCCACATAATGCCCACCTTTTTGTTGCCCCACCCTTCGGCGGTATCGCCAATGCCCTGAAGACCGGCTCCCAGTACCGCTCCGAGCATGCCATTGAGTTTTTCAAGCGCACGGTTGCCGTCGCCCAGCGTGGCGAACATGGCCGCCGAACCGGTATAGGAATAGGCCGCCAGCGCGCTAGGCATGCTTTGCCAGCGCTCGACCGACTTGCGGAACAGCTCCCCTGCCTCGGAACCCTGATCGGGATTAATGGTGTGCAGCGGATAGAGTGCCAGCAGGTGCGAATAGTGGCGGTGCGAAAAGTTATAATCCTCGTCGGCGCTGATTTTCAGTCCATATTCGCCAACCGGAAGAGGAATCAGGTGATCAAGGGCATCATGCCACTTATCCACATCCGCATCATTCAGCCCCAGTTCACAATTCAGATCGATGAGGGTTTGCAGCCCCCAGCGGAAAAGCTGGTGCGAATAGTTGGTGTCGCGCAGCAGGCCGGGGCGACTGCCTTTGGCTTTCGACAAGTTGTATTCGGGCGAAATCATCAACGGCAGATGAATGGTTCCGTCCTCATCAAATTCCAAGACCTGGAAATAATAGTTCATATTGGCTTTAAGCATCGGGAAAAGGTTCCGAGCAATCTGCTCGTCCATGCTGTAGCGCCAGTAACGCCAGTAGTTGTGCAACACCCAGGTCAGGTCGCCAAGCTCGGAAGTCGTGCCGTTGCTGCGCTGGAGATTGTAGGTCGATGTGCGCGAGCGGGTGATGGCGGAGGGATTATCTTTGCTGCCCAGCAGGCCGGCGCCAAAGAAATGGTCCATGGCGGTGATCATTGAGCGCCCGACATCCATGCGGTTTCCGCTGAAGGTTGGATAATAGGAAAGCTGCACATTGAGATTCCACCAGGTGCCCGGCCAGCCACACTGCGTAAACCACGGCCCCATATTGTCGGTGATGATCGGAACATCCGCACGAGATGCCCCTCCAAACTTGTAGATCTGCAACCAGTAGAACTTCTCCCAACGAGGATCATTCGGCAGAGAAACATAGGCCTGAGACATATAATCGTGCCACCATCTGCGATGCCGTTTTTCAAGTTTGGCCATACCTTTGATGCGCGCATCGTTCACTGCATCGATCGCCTGTTTTATGGCCTGCGCAATGTTGTCCTCCTGATTCAATTCAGGATTGTAGACCTTGCCGACGGAAAGCAGGAATACGTTTTCGCCATTCTTGCCCGGCAGATTCACAAAGGCCGTGGCATGCGCACCATGCAGCGTGAGCGGCTGAATCACAACAGTGACGTCATCAACCATTTTGCGGTAGGGCTTCGGGGAAAGATGCTTGGGGTCGATTGTAGCTGGATCGGTCTTGGTGTGCGGTATACGGCCACTGATGGCCCACTGCTCTGCGAGGTCAAGAGCAAGGCCTGCTTCGCCATCAAAGCTTTTCGAGTCGATTACCACCACGTTGGAATCGCGATCGATAAAAGAGCGCCACTGGATGGAACCCTGGTCGGTCTCTATGGTGCCGCGCGCTTCGGCATGCCAGATATCAAGCCGCATACCCGCCTTCTTCACAGTACCGGCTGGCTTAAGCACAATGTTGCCGATCGGCACACGCGGGATCGACCAGTCGATGCCGGGAATGTGATATTCGGCTGCGACGTCGGTGCGCCCCAATTCCCAACGCAGGATCCAGTCCTCACCGGGCATGCGGTAGATCGAAGCTCCGGTGAGGCCGTTGGCAATGAAGGCGCTCTCTCCCCAGAGTTCCCCGATACCGTTCGTCCATACAAGATCACTCTTTGCCAAATGGCGTTCCCAATCCATTTTCGGCTCTAACGGATTTGAAGAATCCAGATTTTCCGCATTTCCAAACACCGGAAGAACCGATATCGCCATGAGCATGCTATTGAGTGCCATTCGTTTCATCATTCATAATCCTTTTCATTTTATCCGCTCATGGAAAACCCTCGATAGCCCCACTGTCCAGAACGGCACAATGGCGACAATCAATAGTATCGCTTGGGTCCCGTTGGATGCACCCGGTTTCCGGTTTCATCGAGATATCGGCCGACGGGAACCTTTGCAACTTTCTCACGGTTATCATACAGCCAGTCGTTGGAGGCCGCATGCTGAATGATTACTCCGCGGGCATCCCTAACGAGCACCAGATAGCCCTTGTATTTCCTTCCGTGCGTCTGAGCGTGTAAATCATACTTTTTCGTTTCAACCGTTTGGGGAGATCTAAATATGTGCGTTCTCTTGTTTTCCTTGGTTGGCACAAAGGTGGTGGTTTGCCGATCAAGCAGAATAAACTTATTGTCGTCTAGATATTGCTGGCCAAAAGCGAAGAGTTCGATGTTCAGTTCATGATTGTACTGGGTGGCGCTCGTTTGCTTCAGCTTTACGCCGAACGTCCAGTCGAAAATCTGTGGCGCCGCCTCCTCGAGATAGGGCGTCGTTTCGATGATTCGCTGCGAACTCTGCTTGGTAAAGCTGATATCGAACTCCGGCGGATTCAAGAATTCTATATATTCGCGATCCGCCTCGGACAATTGGTTCATATCGAGTTTTATTTGTTTGCCGCGGCTAGACTTCAGTACCGCCTTGCCACCGATAAAGCTGATATATTCCGCATCAAAAGTCTTGCCGGCGACACTCGTCCATAGTCGCATGGCGTCTTCTTCCTCTGCGACAGGTTCTGTCAACATGTTCTCCGCTTCCGTGTGCAACGACGAGCCTTTGGATGAAAAATCGCAAAAAACAGGCCCATTGGTTGCCGATGCCTCGCCTTCAACCAGGGTTTCGAATATCTGGTCTTGTAAATCATGGTTCGGTTGCGTCGTTTTAAACATAGGCAGAACCGGGCCGTTCTGGAAATTTTTCTCATAGTCCACACCGTCCTCCTGAACCACCAGCATCATGTCGAAATGCCCGCCGGGAACCTCGCCGCAAACCACCTCCATATCGAGCGGCACACCGGGTTCAAGCGTGATCCAATCCCCGACAACAGCCGTATTGTTGCCCATCGTGTAAGTCCGGTTTTTGGAGTCGGAAGTCTGCCAATTACTGTAGATTTCCTGATAGTTGGGCCAGCTCCCGTTCAGCACAACCTTGCCGTCCACGCGCACGATGAGAATATCGTCCCCCTGCCCCCAGAAACGGAACTTAATTCCGTCTTTGTGAACCAGCTGCCCTTTATAGTGGGCCATCCAGCACCAGCCGCCCGTATCGGCCTCCCCGAATGCCGCGGGAGCAACCGATGACCTTACGGTTGGAACCATGAAACTGGTCGCGTACAACTTTCTGGGAGAGCGGTAGTACCTAGCCAGTTTCGACACTTTAAAACCGCTTCGGACAAATTTAGCCACTTCATCCGTAAAGGTGCCGGTATCCATGATCATGCTCTTGCCGCGCCGATCGCGCTTGAAATCGTAGAACGTGCCGACGAAGTCGTTCCCGATGGTTTGGCCGGAGCCAAAAATGGTCGTCTCGGAAAAGTCCGGCATAATCTCGAAACCGCCAATGCCGCCGATTAGCCCATCCGCCAAGCCGGACATCTCCGGCAACTGGATGTCAGGCATGCTGGCGCGTTTAACCTTGGTGACGATGCGAGTCGTCGGTTTCGGCTTCGCAGATTTCTTCACCTTCACCTTCGGCTTTTTGAGTTTCATTTTCGGGCGTTCAACGGCCTTGGGGGGGACGAACTTTTTCTCTTCCTTCTGCGTCACTGTGAAAACCACCAGTAATCCTGCCAACATGAATGCCGCCGCATGAACCAACAGGCTGATCACCAATCCGCTTGGCGCGCCCCTGACCACTCCCTTTGATTTCCTAGTCATTTTTCTCATTCACAAATCCCCTGCCAACAGACCGCTCTTTTTTTCTGAACAACCGATCATGTTAAACAGAATTCATTATTTACGCCGGAAGCTGTTGCCCCATCGATATTCTCAAGCTTTCCATACTGAGAAACGGACTGGATGATGGACCTTCATTTATATCGTACCGAAGCTTCCCATATGCACTTCCCAGCCACCTTGTTTATTAACTTAATCGAGTCACAGGCACAGAATAAATCGTATTATTCTATAGTACACGGCAGTCAACTCTCTTACTGGACAAGGAAACAGCCTAAAAACATTCCATTTCTGTTGAATTCAACGTTGCCGCCCCGAGGAGTCGATCCTGCAAAATCCCGCTTCACATAAGCGACACAATCTAAGCAGGACAGATCGGGCGTGGATTCTTTGCGCGCGAGGGTCGAAACTTATTCGTCTGTTTCTATCAAGGCCAATGCCCGTGGGTTCATAAATTTTGAAAGCTATCGCGCGAGTATCCTATTTGTTCTACTGCGGAAAGCGGGAACCCTCACCATGAAACTGCGTAGAACCACGAAATACTGAAAACCGAATTCCATTCGTTGGACACAGCTACTTAAAGGGCACTTAGGCAACCTGTAATTGGGGACGGATAAAATTCGGTACCCTGTCATTCGCTATTTTTTTCCCGGCGACCATTCCCCTGCTGATAGGAGCCCGTCTTTGTTTGCGTCGAGCTTCGCGAAGCTTTTTAGGTACTTGGTCTCGCTGAATTCTTTCCCTTGCTTCGTGCAGTATTTTCGCTTGTTCTCCAAGAAATCTTCAATCGGTGCCCCTTCCGGCACCGATGTAGCGTTCTTATTCGATGCCTGTGGCTTCCCATCGCCGGGAACGACCGGATCGGCCACGACCGCGGCCTTGGCGTCCTCGCCGGTAATGGCGTGCGGATCGTTCTTCAGGCCGTTTAAGGAACCAACGAGCGCAGCGGGAATCTTGTAGCCATATTTTTCAGCCTGCTCGTCCAGCTCGTGCTGTTTTCCCTGAAGAAAAACCACAGGGCCGTCTTCACCGAGATAGTCGCCCTGCATTTCCAACCACTGGAACAGTTGCTCACGAAGCTTGGCCTTAATGGAAACCGTCTCTTCCCGTCCGGCCAGATTGACCAGCTCGTCGGGATCGACCTGGGTGTCATACAGCTCTTCGGTCGGCTGGCTGGAATGTTTTTTTGCACCATGCTCAAAGAAATAGTCGATGGTCTTTCCGGCCGTGCGATCCGACTCGATTTTTTCGAGACTGTTAAAATTGACGATGTAGTGATAGCGCCCATCATGCACGGAACGCTGCGGAAAGACGTGGCGTTGCTGAATCCCCTGGTTGTGCGCAACGCCGTAGACATAGTCATGTTGGTTTACGGCCCCTCTAGTCAGCACAGGCAACAGGCTCTTTCCATCGATGCCTGCGGGTACGGTTCCACCGGCCAGCTCGATAGCCGTCGGAACGAAATCTGTAAAACTGGAAAGAGCACCCGTGCGCCCCGGCTTGATTTTGCCCGGCCAACGCACCATGAAGGCCACGTTCAAGCCAGAATCATAGACCGTGAACTTCCCGCGTTTGCCGCCATGGTCGTCTGCATAGAACACCACCGTATCGTCTCGAAGCCCATGCTTGTCGATCATGCCGAGCACGGCCTCAAACTCTTTTTCCTTCTCGACGATGCTCTGGTAATATTGTGTGTACGATTTCCGGGCGTCTGGCGTATCCGCAATGAACGACTGAACCTTAACCTCCTCAACACCGAATGAGGTGTCCTTGATATGCGGGCTGTGCGGAAACTCGCTCGCCACGATCATGCAAAACGGCTTGTCGCCCGGATTCTTCATGAAAGCCTCCATTTCCTCCACCGGAATCCATGGACGCGGCAGACCGGGAACCTTCACCGGCTGGAAGCGCTTTGTCCACTGGAACTGTTCATCGGGTGCAACGTGCGACTTACCCGCGAGTATTACCTCATAACCAAGGTTGCCCATATATTTGGTAATGGATTTCACACCCGGACGGACTTGGGTGTGATTAAGGAAACATCCGTTACGTATAGGGTTGAGCCCGGTGTAGAGCATCGAACGACTTGGTGCACAGATAGCTTGTCCCGTGAACATGCGTTCAAACACCACCCCCTCTTTGGCAAACTTGCCGGTTACCGGTGTAGGCGCCTTTTCATTCCCATAGGCCGAATGGTCGAACTTGCTCTGGTCGTCAGCCAGAAAGAAAACGATATTAGGGCGACATTCGCCCACCCCTTTGACGGATGACATGCCATGCACAACCCCCGCAGCAACAACCAAAAGCGACAATGCCGCAAACTTCTTCATGATCATGTCCAACATCCTTTTTCATCTTGCCTTCGTAGTTACCCAACGAACCTGCATAAACCGTATTATTCTATATATTGACGAGAATCAATGCATATGTTGGACAACAGAAGCTACAGAATATCCGTTTCGACCTTGAAGAAACCATTGGAGGGCGACAGATCGAACTCAAGCGCATCTTCCGGCGGGGTCAGTCCTGTGGCCCAATCACGCGCGACGGACCAGCTAGACAGATCCGGGCTTTCCCAAATCCTGTAGAGCACGCCGGTTGCGCTCGGCCATATGATTTCGATTTTTCCAATGCCTGGAAGCGGCGTGTTGCCGGTGATGGAAAACATGGAAGCGGGATCGTAGGGGTCGGTACCCAGTGCGGTTTCCTGTTCATCGGTCAGCCCATCGCCATCGGTATCTTCAACCACAACCGTGGTTTCGGTTTCCACCTTGATCACCACGTTCGAGAAACTAAACTCCGTAGAACCGCTGGCAAGGTTGAACCGGATATGGAACTCGTCGATCGCATCAATCACCACGCCCTCATCGCGGGTGCGGTTGATGGTCAGCGAGTTATTGGTGTTGCCGATTTCCGACATCGTCATCGACAGCTCGTATTCCGTTCCACCGATATATTTTGCGGAAAGGATAAAGTGCGCGGCTTCAAGCGGACCATACAGGTCGTACGTCGTTCCTTCGATGCCCGTCAACCGTTCGCGGTCGCTGGAACTCAATAGATTCGCACTCATGCTGCCGGCGCCACCGGCCGAAGTATCAATGGAGATGTTGCCGAACTGATAGGTGGAGGTCTGATGCTTGAGCCCCCAGCAAATCGCCTCGGCATTGTCCCCGATGCCGAATCCGAGCGTCATCGAACTGGTATTCCAGGCAAAGGCATTCGCGGAAATATTGTAGCAATCAAACTCCATAATCAGCGTCTCGCCCACGTTCCACACGCGGTTCGAGCCGGGATACCCAACTGGACGAAGCCACCGGGTTGCCGTGGAGGATGTCGCCCAGGAATTGGTGGCGGAATTATCGAATTCCAGTTCATCCGTTTCCGTTTGCGTTGTGGTTGCGCGCACCACGATTTGCAATATTGTGGTATCCGTTCCGCCGTTGCCGTCGTCCACCTCCACGGTGAAACTGTTGGATCCAACATCGTCGTTTCCAGGCGTTCCTCCGAGCATGCCGTTCGCCGAAACGGTCAGCCAGGACGGGATACCGGTCAGGCTATAGGTCAGGCTGTCGCCGTCCACATCCGTCGTGGCAATACTGCCAGCATAGGCCACGCCCTGCGTCGCCGCGTTTCCAATGGTTGGATCAACGCCAAAGACGGGCGGATTGTTCGTGATGATGGAGACCGTGCCTTCGAGACTGTTGATGGTGCCGTCGTTCACAGTGAAGGTAAAGCTGTCGGAGCCGAAGAAGTTGGTTCCCGGCGTGTAGGTCAGGTTCGGTGCCGTGCCGCTCAGGGTTCCATGGGTTGGAAGTGTTTCGACTGTATAGCTCAGTGGGTCCCCATCGGAGTCGGAGCCAGTCAGCGTGATAGCCATCGAACCGCCCCCGCTTACAAAGACAATGGCATTGGAGGCCACCGGTCTGTAGTTATCGCTGACAAACAGCAGTTGATCCCCGACCAGCTTCCGCCGGGTGTAGCGGCAGAAGGCGAAGGACGAATCATAGTCGTCGTACGTACCTCCGCGATATTCCTTCGTAAAGAGGACGTAGTATTCCGGTCGGAAGCCGCTGATGGACACCCACCATATGGCGCGAACCCCAAAGCCATCCGCCGTCAGCCACGAGTTTTCATAATACGGGGCCGTTTGGGGAGAAAGGAGATGAGGAGCCGAATTGGTGAGCTTTGTCGGGCAATAAGAGTTGAGGTTAAGGTGGGCCAGATAGGCATGATCAACGGCTGTATTCGCCGCCCCCTGAATGTAATCGGCGTCAAAATAATCGCCGCCAAATCCAAGCTCCCAGAGATAGATCAGTGCACGCATGTTGTGAGAAGCGTGGTCGGTATCTTCCTGCATTTTATAATTAAGTGTGCCGTCGGCGTCTATCGATGTAATCCGACTGCGCGAGTATGCCCACGTGACATAATTTGTTCCATTATATGTATATTCGCTGGAGTGGTTATAGAAACTCTCAATCCAGAAGTTGAGTGCATCCAGCAGGTTGTCTTCGTCGGCTTGAAAAACCTGTGTATCGCTGAGCTGGTGGTAGTGACGGGTGGCCTTGATGGCCATAGCCATCATGGTGACCGTGGTGGCCCGTTGGTTCCAAGGCTTTGCCCAAAAGACATCCGAAAGGCCGGCAGTTTGCAGTTCCTGTTCAATGGCGACATATTCGCTTTCGGAAACCGGATCCAAATATTTGGCGGGGCGCTCGGAGGGATCAATCCCTTTGTGCGTGTCGGCTATTGAAAGAAAGGTTTCGAGATAGTCGTGGCATTTATCGAGGGTGGCGGTATCGACGGGATCGATCCCGGCATCCATCCGTTCGAGGAGCAGCAATGCAACCATCGGATGCGCAAAATAGTTGAATATTTTTTCCTGTTCTTCATGCCAAACGGGCACATAGTCGTCGATCCATTGCGCATAATACTCCAACTGCTCGATGCAGTAGGGATCGCCCGTCGCGCGATAGTGTTGGTAGTAGCGGTGGATATTGCGTGGGAACCAGCCGTTGAAGTGCCAGTTATCGTTGGTCATGGCGGCGATCGGCATGGTGCCGGGATCATCAAGGAAGCCCTTGACGTCATCGCCGGTCCAGTCGCGGATCCGATAGCCCTCAACAATTTTGTCGTGGAGCGCCTGAGCTTCCTGGGCGGTCAGGTCTTGGTCGAGTTTTGCTTCAATCAGTACTATTTCAGCGGACGTGGGAGGAACGGGAACCGAAGCTGAAATCCCGGGAATAAGCACGCCCAGCAATGCAAAGCAGATGTATCGATTCCTGAAGGAGAATATCGTCATGGTATTTGTTTCCTTCACGGGGATATCCTGACCGACCTATTACGGTATTTGAGCTTCCACCTTGAAGAAGCCGTTGGAGGGCGTCAGATCGAACTCGAACGTATCCCCCGGCGGCGTCAGCGCGTTGGCCCAGTCGCGGGCGACGGACCAGCTAGACAGATCCGGACTTTCCCAGACGCGATAGAGTACGCCGGTCGCGCTCGGCCATGTGATCTGAACTTTTCCAGTGGCTGGAAGTGTTGAACCGTCAATGCCGAATCCGGAATCCGGATCGTAGGGGTCAGTACCCAGCGCGATTTCCTGCTCATCAGTCAGTCCGTCACCATCGGTGTCTTCAACCACAACCGTGGTTTCTGTTTCCACTTGGATCACCATGTTCGAGAAACCAAACTCGGTCGAAGAACCGCTGGCAAAATTGAACCGGATATGGAACTCGTCGATCGCATCAATCACCACGCCTTCATCGCGGGTGCGGTTGATGGTCAGCGAGTTGTTGGTGTTGCCGATTTCCGACATCGTCATCGACAACTCATATTCCGTTCCCCCGGTATATTTTGCGGAAAGAATAAAGTGCGCCGCTTCAAGCGGATCATACAGGTCGCAGCTCGTTCCCTCGATTCCGGTCAGCCGCTCGCGGTCGCTGGAACTCAATAGATTCGCACTCATGCTGCCGGCTCCACCGGCCGATGTATCGATGGAGATGTTGCCGAACTGATAGGTGGGGGTCTGATGCTTGAGCCCCCAGCAAATCGCCTCGGCATTGTCCCCGATGCCGAATCCGAGCGTCATCGCAGCGGTACTCCATGTGAAGGCATTCGCGGAAATATTGTGGCAATCAAACTCCATAACCAGCGTCTCGCCCACGTTCCACACGCGGTTCGAACCGGGCTGCCCGACCGGACGGAGCCACTGGGTTGCTGTGGAGGATGTCACCCAGGAATTTGTGTTCGCGTTATCGAATTCCAGTTCATCCGTTTTCGTTTGCGTTGTGGTTGCGCGCACCACGATCTGCAGTGTGGCGCCATCCGTTCCGCCGTTGCCGTCGTCTACCTCCACAGTGAAACTGTTCAAGCCAATATCGCCGCTTCCGGGCGTTCCTCCGAGCATGCCGTTCGTCGAAACGGTCAGCCAGGACGGGACACTGGTCAGGCTATAGGTCAGGCTGTCGCCATCCACATCCGTGGCAATGATACTGCCGGCATAGGCGACATCCTGCGTGGCCGGGCTTCCAATGATTGGATCGACGCTGAATATCGGATCGTCCTGTAAGGGATCGACCGTGATCGAAACGGTGGCGACCGCGCTGGTGGCGGAGCCGTCGCTGACGGAAAAGGTAAAACTGTCTGCACCGAAGTAGTTGGTGTTTGGTGCATACGTCAGGTTTGGAGCGGTGCCGCTGAGACTTCCAGAGCTTGGAAGGCTTTCAACGGTAAAGGTGAGGTTGCCGCCCTCGGCGTCGGAGCCGGTCAGCACCAGGTTCACGGAAACCTCCTCGAGCGTATTGGTGCTTTGCGCATCGGCCACAGGTGCTGTGTTTATAACCGCCGTTTCTTTGAAAGCCGCTTTGCCTACCATGGATCCAATACCGGCATGGCCGGAGGTGAAGACCGAGTCGGTTGCCTGCAGGGTCTGGGAATCGTAGGTCAGCTCGACGGTGTTGCCGGAACGGGCAAAGGAAATGTTTTTCCAATCATTGGAAGCCAGCAGGATGGCCGGATCCGATGAAAGCACGGAACCGTTTCCGTTCTGTACGCGAACGATCCTGACTCCGTTGGCAAGGCCAACAGCGGCATAGAGATAGTTTTCGTCGTCCTGGTAGCCAAGCACGAGTGCAATCTCAGCACCGGGTTCGTACAGCAGGTTTTCCAGGGTTCGAACCTGAACGGAAATCTCCGTTTCGGGTGAATTGGTGAAAATACTGTAGGTGGCTAATCGGTTGCCCGGAACGGCAGGCGCTTCGCCGAAAAGGATTTCGTAGGTAGGCTCCGCGCCGGCGGAAACGCGCCAGCGGGCCGGATCACGCTCGAACCAGTTAGCCCGGATGCCGAAGGCTCCAGAAGCGAAGGCCGGATCTGCCGGCAGATTGAGGCGGCGTGCAAGCTGCGCATCGTAGAGGTTGGCCGGACTGACGCTGGTAATGTCCTCGACCCAGTCGCGGGTGACGGTGTGACTGTCGGGCAGATGGGTTGGTCCTACGATCGAGGTGCCGATATATTTATAGTTTCCAGGTTCGAAGGTATTGCTTCCTGTGAGGTTCCAGTAGGTGTTGCCATGGGCGCCATGCGGTTGCGAGCCTGCGGTGCCGCTGCTGCCGTCGCCCCACGCCGTGGTGACGCCGGTGAAGAGGTTTTCCATCGGGCAGTTGCCGTGCAGGTCGAGCTTGATGGGCGCGGTGCCCGACAGGTCGCAGGCCACATTGCCGGTGGCTTTGTGGGTGAAGGTGATGGAGTGGATGAAGGAATTCGTCTGATCAAATACAATGTTGCGAATCAGGTTGTTGCCATCATAGTCGGACGTCGGGCCATGATGCGCCGCGCGACCGGTGAAGCGCAGGTCGTTCATGGTGCTATTGCTGCTGCGGCTGAGTGCAACCGGATTATCGCCGTTCTCGAATTCCAGGCGGCGAATCCAACTGTGTTCGACATACTTGAAGTGCAGGCCGTTGTAGCCATCTTCCTGCAAGTGCTCCGGAACCGGAGTGTCGGGAAATTCCATTTTAAAGTCCTCCGCGCCGACTTCGCTCATGCCTTTGCGTTCAAAGACCTTTGGCTGCCACACGAGACGGACATCAACGCGCAACGGCTCCCGGAAGGTGACCAGCTTGCCAACCACACGGTCAACCGTATAGGGCCAGGTGCCACTGCCGCCGGCCCACGCGCTGGGTTCGGCCAGCGGGTCGGTCTGGTCGTTATGGAGGTGAAGCCAGAGCGAACCCTGCAGGTCCGGCCCCTCTTCGGTCAGGCCGAGGTGAACCTTCTGGCCGGGTTGCCACGAGGGAGCGGAATCGAGCAACAGCGTGCGATCGCCGCGCTTTGCTTCGCCCACTACGTTCTTTGAGTTGAAGGTGCCCATTTTTCCGTCATTTCCTTCGAACTCGATCATATGGTCATTCAGGCTGCTCCGTCCTAAATCAGCCTGGCTGAACGGGCAGTAGAGAACGGTGCCGCCAGCATCGCGCCCTGCCCCGCGCAGGATCAGGTTGCCGCGGTTAATGTAAACGAGACTTTCAACCCTGAACTGTCCGGCGGGCATGTAGACGATGGCGCCACTCGTCGCAGCAGCATCAACCGCGGTCTGGATGGCGGCGCTGTCATCGTTGCCGTCGTTGGCCACCGCGCCGTAGGAGGTGATGTTGTAGACGGGCCATCCGGCGTTATCCGGAATGGTCTGTTCGCCCCAGCGGTAGCCGGCGTGGGACCAGTCGGGAAGGCGGCTGTAGGAACCCCAACGTTCGCCGTTAACCCCCCACAGCTGCGAATGGGTTTTGGCGGGGTCGCCGTCGGCTGCGTCGGTCACATCAATGTCCACTTCGATGCCCTGCGAGCGGTCGTTTCCATCGGACACGCTGACGGCAATGCGGTGGGTGGTGAACTGTTCAAAATCAAGTTTACTGCTGTCAGCCACGAAAATTTCGCCCGATGCCGGGTTGATGCCGAATGCTCCGATATCGACCGTTTTATCCAAGCCGCCTTCCGGTTCAATCCGCCAATCCTGAGCGACAAATCCGGGATCGATCGCAACGGCAGTCGGGGTGCCGACGACGGTTCCGTTCGGTGCGTTTTCCGTTACCGAAAAGCTAGAACCGGCCAGGACGCCGAAATCGCCTGAGTAAAAAGGATGGGTTTCCTCCAGCGGAAGCCCCCATTTGTCGCTGAGATATTTTTCCACCGCCGCGAACTCAGTGGTAGCGAGGGCTTTTCGGTAGATAATGATTTCATGGATCCGGCCATCGAGTGCATTGCCGGTAAGGTTCAGGAAACTTCCCAGCACCAGATCGCTACTGCCGCTGTCTCCCGCCGCGGCGGTCGACGTAAGCGGAGGATTGGAGCCATCGATAGAGGTAGAAAAAGTCGTCCCGTCGTACAGGGCACCGACCATGTGCAAATCGTAGTTTTTGTTGTCGTGCGTGAGGCTTGTGTTATCGATTAAAGGGAGATACCCGGAAAAACTCCATTGCTGGTAATGCAGCGCAAAGCGCTTCGAGAAAGTGGTTGCAGAAACATCGGTCAGGAAAGATTGAGGACGACTGACATCGTCGAGCTGCGCCACCACAAAAAAGGTTACTTCATTGCCGGGGCCATAGGCGCTCCCGCCTGAAATCTTCAGCCCGTCGTCAATGCCGTCGAATTCGATCGAGCCCTTTACGCTGTCATAAGCCGGGCGGTTGGAGGAGGCGGGCGCGAAGGCATGATAGCCGTTGCCGCTCTTGTCGTTCCACTGCTGAACGTTGCCGGATGAAAGGACGATGGAAGATGCATCGGAGGCATCGAGCCAGATGTCGGGGTTGTATCCAACCGCCGCGACCAGCTGCGGAACCACCAGGATCGTTATCAGTGTTAAAAATGCGTTCTTCATTCGTTATCCTCTTTTCGAGCACAGGGCTCCGCCGATTTCACGACGGAGCCCAGCGTTGATTCGTTTGCCTGCTATTCGTTAGTCCTGCTGAACAGAAAGCTTAATAAACAGTTTGTCGGCAGATGTGCCTACGGTGTTCGTATAGCTGTCCATCGCGCCATCGGTCTCCGTGATGGCAACGGGGCCCGCATTGGTTGCCCAGGAGCCTCCCTCCAGGACCGCGGTGGTGAGTACATAGCAACTCAGGTTGTCATCTGCACGAACGGAGAAGACATAGTCTCCCGCAGCGGCATCGAACATCGGCAGCACGCCCTGGTTCGTTACACCGGTGGCTCCGGTCGCAATGCCGTCAAAGACATACTCGCCAAAGTTGTTCAGACCGTCGTTGTCATCGTCACCGGTCTTGCCACCGGACACGCCATTGGCAGTCGCCCAGCCATCATACGGATCGCTGAACACTGTGGGCTGAATGACATCCAGCTCAATGTTGGAAATCACGACCTGGTTGCTGAGAGTGGATCCACTCTCATTAACCCGCAGCAGGAGCTCATGGAACGTATCGACCGTGTCATTCGTACTGGTTGATACCGCGTCGACCAACCAGGTGTTGGTCACACCGGCCCAAACGACGGAGCAGTCATAGGTATCGATATCGACACGCTCCATCGATACGGCAAAGCTGGCTGTTTCGCCATCGTCACGCAGGTCGTTCGCATCCGGAATGACTGCAGCGATTCGGGCGGATGACGAGCTGAGGCTGGGGCCAAAATTACCGCCACTGGTAGCATCGGCATCTATTGCGGTGTTCAGATAATCTTTGCTGGCATCCCACATTCCGATCCCGAAGCCGATCCCCTCGGAGTTGTCTCCAACCCCGAACGCAATGGTGGGTTGGCCGCCGCCCGTCATAAGATCGGGGTCGGTGACCGTGATGTCGCACGTCATAAGGAACGTTTCACCGATATCCCAGATCAGATCCCCGCCATATGTCGCAGAAATCGGGACATACATATCCGCCCCATTAAGGGATGTCATCGAACTTGCCGACGTCAACCCAGGTCCGGGAACACCGGTATCCTCGACACTTATTGCCATATTCTCGATGACCACATTGCCAGCGGTTTTGTTAATGCGAACCAGCACTTCATGGTATGTTGCAACAACACCGTTCGTTATCACGCGTATTATCGATTCGGACGTGGTCTGCCCGATGTCGTACCAGGTTGTTGTCGTTGTATAGTTGCTCGTTCCGGTACGCAGCGCTTCGAAGACAAAATAAGCCTGATCGTTGTCCGCTTGCAGATCGGCCGTTGTGCCGAGAATATTTGCGCCGATCGTCTCCCGGGCTGACGTGCTCCAGGTGCTCACCGCAAAGGTGCCGGCATTACCGGCCGATGTATCAATTTCTGAGTTCCAATAACCATCATTCGGGCTGATCCCAAAGCCGATTCCCTGCGAGTCGTCCCCCATACCAATGCACAAGTCAACGCCCGCTTTCCACGTGATGCCGTTGGAAACCGTCACATCGCAACTCATGGTCAGCGTTTCGCCGATATCCCAGGTCAGATCGGTCTCGGTGCCGGCGGATACCGCCTTGGATTGTGTTTCGCCACTGAATGCGCCGACCGTCAGTGTCCCATCCGCCAGGGCCAGGCCTGCGCCCATTGCAATAAGTGTGGTAAATATTAACTTTTTCATAATGTCTCCTTCTCCTTCATCTCCATGTTTTATCCCACAACCGCGAGGTGTCTCTCCGGAACACCTCACCCAATTAACCACTTGCCGCTAAATCATAAATCTGCGTCGTACAAACAGAAGGCCTGCACCAATAAAAGCTACCAGTCCCAACGTAGCCGGTTCCGGAATCACTTCGATCTGCACGTTGCTGAACGCATAGTCGGCCGTTCCGGACGTCAGGTTGCGACGAACATGGAATTCATCGATAAAGTCGATTTTCACTCCTTCGTCGCGGGTGACCGACATTGTAAACGAGTTGGCAGGCGTAGCGGTGTTCTGAACCGTCCAGGACAGATCGTACGAGGTTCCACCATTGTGCTTGGCCGTGAGGATCATGTGGGCCGTTTCGTTATTGTCGTACAGGTCGTAGGCCGTGTTTTCGATACCCGTATACCGAACCCGGTCGCTGGAGCTGAGCAGGTTTGCACTCAATGATCCCGCACCGCCGGCACCTGTATCGATGTCGATGTTGGCGAACTGATAGTTGTAGTTCTGGTGCTTGATGCCCCAGCAGATCGCTTCCACATTGTCGCCCAGCCCAAATCCAAGGGTCATGGCACCTGTATTGTAATCAACGGGATCGGTCGAAGCGAGCACCTGAACATCAAACTCGATGGCCACAGTCTCTCCATCATTCCACGCGCGGTTAACGCCCGACTGTCCCACCGGGCGAATCCACCGGGTCTGGGTTCCTGACGACGTCCACGAATTCGTGAAACTGCTGTCAAACTCAAGTATTTCGGCGGAAGCGCTCAGCGCGAATCCCGTTGCCATTGCTATTGCTATCCATCTTTTCATCTTTATTTCTCCTTTTACTGTTTTCCTGCACACTCCACCGGTAAGCCCTGCAAACAGAGCTTTCCGACAGAACAATGGGTTTAAAGTTACGGAGTAAATTCAATCTGCAGGCGAATAAACCGCTTGGCTTCCACATCGGTCGGAATGCGGTTGGTTACCACATCGAGGCCCACCTGGCTGGAGGCGCCGCGTCCGGTTTCATAGCCACTAGCGTCCGCCCAGTTGGTGATAACCAGACCAGTGCCAACCTCGAAGATCGAGGCCATACCGCGGCTGGCCGCATCGTCGAGCTCGTAGTAGATGTATTCGAGATAGTCGGTGCCACTATCGTTAACCATCGACTGAACCGGGGAATTGCCCTGACTCGCAGCATTGTCCGGCTCTCCGCCCCACATGTATTCAGTCAGGTTGTTGAGTCCGTCACTGTCGCCATGATCCATCATTCCGGTTTCTGCATCAACCGAGTATCCGCTCAACCAGATATCATATTTTTCCTGGTTAGTGGGTTCAATACCGTCCGGCATGGAAGCAAAAGCCAATCCAACCAAAGTGACCTGGGTGGCCGCGTTGGTCGAGGACCAGATATTGTCAAGCGAAGCCACACCGCGGAATGCGCCGGAACCGATATTGCGCTTGTGCTGATTGCCGTAGGTCACCGTTGTATCGGCATTGGAAGGGTCCCAGTAGCCAGTGCCATACGTGGAAATGGCTTCGATGAACACACCGGCATAATTGGTTCCGAGCGTATAGCTGTTGGTAACCGACTGCGCCGCATCCCAAGCTGCGGCCTGGGGGCCACCCATCAGGGTCGGAACTGTATATCCATCGCTCGAGCGCAAATGATAGACTCCCGTGATCCAATACGCTGTACCGTTTCTCTGCACTTCAACCGGAACGGTTCCGCTGGATGTGGCCGTAGTATACCAGTAGCGGGTGGAGCATCCCTTGTATTCATTCGCCCTCGCCGATTCGACGGCATCCAGTGTGGCGGTTCCCCCGCTGAACACAACAGACCCTTCGGCCGGTTCATCTTTGCTGCTGGATGACGAAACAACCACAATCACGTCTCCGGTCTGAACATTGAAGGTTCTTACCGTATGGGTAATCGCCGAGTTATTATCCGAACTTACATATTTATCAACAACATACACACCTTCCGGCGCATCCGTGTTACTCAGTCTCTGAGAGCTGATCTTCAGCACGGTTGAAGGATCGGCTGTGGTAAATCCACCAGACTTCTGCCAGATCATGCTGGATGCGTTGTCGAACGTAAGCCCGGTAAGGTCGACCCAACTACCTGTCACATCGACATTATCAATGAAATACGCCGCCGTGCCTGCATCGATATTGAAGTCGATGCGAGCCGTATGCTCCGTCGTTCCGGTCAAGTTGGTGGAGGCAGTAACGCTCTGATATTTTCCGTCGGCTTTAAATTTGAAAACCAGACCATTGACAGGGTCGACAATGGCGTAAATCTCCACTTCGGCACCCAACTTGCACTGTAATTGGACGTTGGTTGTTCCGGCCGCCCAAGCGCCGACGGTGACTTCAAACGAATACGTTTCGCTGCCGGCCAAAGCGGCAGCGAAGGGCGCAGAGTTGTAGCCGCTCGTGCCGGGAAGTATGTTCAAGTTGCCGTTTCCATCTGTGACGTATTTATCAGTCGCTCCATAACTCCACACCGCATCTCCCGGTGTACCCGAGTTACTGAGTTGGTGAACCCCCTTTCCAGCAACTTCATCGAATGTCCACTCCTGCAAGACAGCGGCGGAAGCGCTCAGTGCGAATCCTGCAGCTATTGCTATTGCTATCCTTTTTTTCATCTTCTCATCTCCTTTTTTTTACCTATCGATTACCACATTCGGAATAAAACATAATATTCCGTGCTCCATAACAGAACACTCAACTGACAACCTCATTTGGACACGAAATATTCAATTATTGACAATCGCCATGAAATGGATAGAAATAGTGCAACAACAAGATTTAAATAAACTGTTATATCCCAACGAGTCGATGGAAAACGAATCTGAATACGAAGGAGATGATTTCGAGGAAATTGCTTATGATTTCTACAAAAGAAGCGTTTCTGTCTCGTCGGACGAAGAGGAGCAATATCTTAACCCCATCCTGAACACCCTTAAAAAACCGGAATCACGCTATGAAACCCCGGCTTTGTTGGCCGAGGGGGGTGAAAAGCGGATTTTCAAGGTCTACGACAAGCATCTCAACCGTTTTGTCGCCATGGCACAGGCCGTGCGCGCAAAAACCGACCGCGACCAGGAGCAGTTTCTGCGCGAGGGGCAACTGACCGCCAATCTGACCCACCCTAACATTGTACCGGTCCATAATATGGGGATCGGGAGCGATGGAACCCCGTTCTTTTCCATGGAGCTGATACCCGGCGACAGTCTTGGGGATATCATCGACCAATTAAAGTCGGAAAATCCCGATTACAAAGTTCACTACGGCCTAAAAACCATGCTGAGCATCTTCAACAAGGTTTGCGATGCCGTGGCCTATGCCCACTCCCGGAACGTGCTGCATCTGGACATCAAGCCCGACAATATTCGCGTAGGCCAGTTTGGCGAGGTGTTCCTTTGCGACTGGGGCCTCTCCCGGGTCGAGGGACACATTGACATGGGCGATCCTGAACCGGGCGAGCTGGATGCGGACCTCCTAAACGACATGACGCTATCCGGAACCATCAAGGGAACCCCGGGCTTCATGGCCCCGGAGCAGATCACCAACGACAAAAAAAACAAACAAACCGACGTCTATGCCCTCGGCGCGATTCTCTACCTGATTCTGACCCATCAACTTCCAGTTGACGGGGAAAATGCCAACGAAGTCGTGGAAAACACGCGAAAAGGCAAGGTCATCCCGCCCCTCAGGCGCAAAACCAACGAACATGTCCCAAGCGGTCTTGCTGCCGTGGCTATGCAGTCGCTGGCACTCAAACCGGAAAACCGCTATGCGAACGTGCAGACGTTGCAAGCCGACATCAGCCTCTACCTGTCAGGATACCCGACCCAAGCACAACACGCCCATCTTTTCACCCGGATAAGCCTGCTGACCCAGCGGCACCGTAAACCAACCTTGTGGCTTATGGCCTTCCTAGCTCTGCTTTCGATCGTCATGAGCATCAATCTCTCTATTATTGGCAGGGAAAAACAACTTTCGGAAAACAATTTTTCCCTCTACCGGGAGCAACAAGAAAAAGCCAATCGGACAAACAAAAAACTTTCCGAACTTTCCTTCAGCACAAAAACCGTGCTCAGCTATGTCAGCGCAGTAAGCATGATACAAGTTGCCGAACAACTCCTTGAACATGACACGCTCACCTCGGATCGAAAGCAGGACATTCAGGTGCATAAAGCGCGCATGCACATGGTGCTCCAGCAGTTCAATGCCGCGGCAGAAACATTCCAGTCCATGGAAGATCCGGAAGAGAATTCGCCGGGCATGCTGGGCGTGTGCCGGAAATTCGCAGCGATCAAACCTGACGATGCCCTGCCGCTGTCTGATCGGGATCTGGCCCTGTTCCTGACAACCCACTATAAAATATTCCCGCGTTCTCTGGCGATGTATGCCTATTACCACGACCGCCGGAGAAAACGGCCTTTGAATCCAGAAGACCACATCGATGTGGTCGGAGGCATGCTGGCTCGGCTGAACCAGATTAACTCATCTGAAATACCGGAATTAAAACTCAGCAAACGCCCCGAAGGCTATCACCTGGACCTGACCCATACCCCCTATAGTATCTACACAGTAGAAATCCCTTTGGTCTATGGACAAAATGTCCTACAGCCGCTGAAATTGCATTCGCTGGATATCAGTCATACCCCCGTATCGCTTGTGCGAGAGTTATGGGCGTTGAAGGTGAAGAAGCTTCGCATGGTGAGCGTAAACCTTGAACCCGCCGAAGGAATGGCCGGAATGTTGAAACACATGGGAGTCGAACAGGTGATTCTGGGAAAAGGCGACTATTCAGAAAATACGGTCAGCTATATCCGCAAACAGGGTATTGAGGTGATTGAAGAGGATATCGAATAATGAATATCGAACATGGAACGTCGAAGGATATATCCCCGTCAACATTCAATATTCCTTGTTCAATATTCGATATTCCTCAATTCATTCCAGCTCCTCGCGCAACTGTTTAATCTCCAGAGCCAATCGCTCCTTTACCCGATTTTTAAGACGATAGACCGAGTTCTCCTTCAGCTCCATGCGTTGAGCGATTACATCCACAGGCATCCCCTCCAGACTTAACATGAACACCTGTATGGCTTTCCCGGAAAAAAGACCATCGATCCTTTCCAGCGCGAGGTTAAAAACATGGACCCCCCACCTTCGCTCAGCAATCTCCTCAATATCCGGCAAGCGAATGGAGTTAATGTACGATAGCGTTTCATCCTGGGCGGCCTTTTCCAAGCGGGCGACATCCTGCTTACGCTTGCGGATAAAATCCTTCACGCAATTTGACGTTACCGTGCTCAGCCAACTGCGGAAGCGTTTGTTCGGATCGTTATCAATCTCGCCGATCTTTTTCCAAACCTTGAGCATAACCTGCTGCACAATGTCTTCGGCATCATGCTCATTAATATTCATATTCCGGATGATGGCCTGAATATACGGCTGGTAGGCTTGCAGGAATTCCTCCCATGAATGTTCATCCTGATTTTCCTGAACCCGCTGAATCAGGGTATATCGAGTATTATACTGATCGCTCATAGACTTCTCTTTGGAGTGAGCACAATATCATCCTGACATGTGGAATTAAACCATTTTAGTCGGCATCTACCATTAGCTTGTCACCTTTCTTAAGCTGGACCCTGTAAGTCGCAAAGAAACCGTCCCGAGCCACGCATTTTAGCTTCATATTGGCCTTGGGATTAACAAGGTCGGTTTTGATCAGCACGTCTCCATCCCGCCCGGCTGTCAGTTCGAACGACTGCGTCTTTCCGTTGACGCGCTTCGCAGAAACCAGGTGCGCGCCTTCGCAGCGCAGGTCGCGGTATTCGACATTTTTCCATTTTGCCGGAACCGCCGGAAAGACGCGCACCACTCCACCCCACGACTGCAGCAACAGATAGTTAACCGATTCGACGGTAGAGAGTGGCGTTTCGATCACCGGCCCGCCGCCTTCGCGGTACATGGTGTTGGGCTTAAGCCGTCCGGGCAGCTGGTCGAGCAGCTCCAGTGCGCGGTCACCCTGTCCGAGCAAGGCATACATTGCACAACCTCCGGTAAAGGTATATCCGGCCGATCCTTTGCCTCCAAAACTGTGCCAGTTATCCACACTCTTCTGGACCAGCGCCCGAGTTTCCGGTCCTTGGTCCACATTGACGGTGTGGTAGGGATAGATGGACAACAGATGCGAATAGTGCCGGTGCCCGTGATCAAACTCCGTATTCCCGCTGACCATGAAGCCGGTTTTTTCCGCGACAGGAAGCGGCGTCAGATCGGCCATCGTCTGCTTCCAAACCTTGGAAGCCGGATCGTTGAAGCCCAGCTCCTCGTTTATTTCAATGGCGGTCTGCAGCGCCCAGTCGAGCGACATCAGCGCATAATTGCTATCCTCCCGCATGGCTTCATTGTCCCCCGTCACGTTTTCATATTCCGGCGAGCGGGACTTCTGCATATGAAGCTTGCCGTCTTCCTTCTTCTCCAGAAAGTGCGTCAGGAAAACAATGTTGTCCTTAAGCATCGGGAAGAGATCGCGGCCGATCTGTTCGTCGCCGCTGTACTTCCAATATTTCCAGTAATTGTTCAGCACCCAGGTCAGATTGCCGAACTCGCGGCTCCAGCCCTGGTCCTTGCGGCCGCGGTAGTCGGAGCTGCGCCCGACCGTGATGCCCGGCCAGCCGTTCTGCTCGGCGTTGGCGCGCAGCGTTCCGTCGTTGTACATACGGTTGATTCCGTTGATCATCGACTTGCCGGCATCCAAACGATTGGCCGAACACATCGGGAAATAGGAGAGCTGAACATTCAGATTCCACCAGGTACCCGCCCAGCCACAATGCCACGGCCACAGCCCCTGATTATCGATCAGGTAGGGCGAGTCTTTCGAACTCGCACTTGCGAATTTGTAGAGTTGAATCGAATAGAGTTTTTCCCACCGGGGATCCTCATCAATCTTCAGACAAGATTTTTCACTGTAGTTTTTCCACCACTCGATATTCGATTCAGTCAGCTTGTCCACGCCGTTAGCAACCGCGGCCTTAACGCGAACCAACGACTGCTCCGCCGCACGAGCAATGGCCGCGTCCTGATCAGTGCCCGGATCAGCGGAAAGGGCAATGAGGATATAGTTCCAACCGTTGGAATTTTCCACTGGTTGGAAAGCCACCCCGAATCCACCCCGGTTGTTCATCGGTTGTTCCAATACCTGGATACCATCAATTGAACGCATCGGCTTGGCTTCAGGAGCGAAAGGAATTTTATCGTAGCCGCGTATTTTATAGTGCTTACTTTTCACGAAGTAGCGGCGGGTGTCCACCGGGCGTTCGACGCGATAGGTCGGCTCGGCTCCTGCTTCACCGCCCTGCCCGCGCACACCAACTACAATCACGTTGTGTTCGCGCTCGGCAAACGCCTTCCATTCAATCATTCCTTTATCGCTTTTGAGCGTACCCGAAATGATGCCCGTATAGAGATCCTGTTCCATCGTGCGGTCGGCAACGGTGCCCTTCGGACTGATGATCACATTACCGGCAAACACACGCGGCCAATATCCTTTTTCGGGATATTCGACGATGTCGTAGCGGCTCAGCAAGAATCGCAGGTCGTTGGCATTTTCGTTATCGAGCAGAACGCTCGCGCCCTGCTGCCCGTCACCGATAAAACCGACGTTTTCCCAATCATCGGAAAAATCCTTATTTTCCCAAACCAGGTTGCGGGGATTGAAGGTCTCCGCCCCTTCCATGTCCGCCGTAGCCGACAGCGCACCCAACAAAACAATTCCTAACATCATTCTGACAACACATGTTTTCATATCGTTTCCTTATTTTCAAAAATCACTTCTCACCCACTCTTCCCCGAACGGGTTTAACCAGATCCACATCCACGACCCCAGGAGTTCATTCTACTTTCGCTTAATCAACACGAAGCCCTGATTCTTTCCGGGTTTCATAGTAACTTCCAACTCAAAGTGCGCTCCGGTTTCATAGTCTGAAACCACCAGATCAACACCTTCGGTTTTCGGCCGTTTCGAAGTCGGCCCCAATAGCGTGCCTTCCGCGATGGCCCGTCCGTTCTTCAACAACCTCAGACCGGTAACCTCCATGGCCTCGCCTCTCTTTTTTTCCGAGAAAGAGACGCGGTAGATCCCGTTTTGATCCACCTTGCCCGTCACCTTGAATTTCATGACGGGCGCCACATTCTCTGCCGACCATTTGCCCACCAGCGCGCCGAGCTTGCGGTAGCGCGGCGCCAGTTTTTCCTCGAAATTAAACACCAGGCTGGTTCGTCGTTCATCCGCGCCAACCGTAACCGCCTTGAACGCCATCGTGTCTTTCACATTAATCGGGGCATTCAGCTCCACAGATGTAGCGGTAGGTTCCATTCCGTTTAGTGTGTAATGAACCGAAGCGCCGCGCATAGGAGCGATCGCGGAAATGGAAAAAGTTCCCTCCTCATTTTGCTTCGTTTCAACCACCGGAAGCGGTGTTCGGTAGTTCCAGCCTGCTGCGTCATAGCGGTTATACTGCGTGGCCATCCGGCTGAAAAAATCATCCCAGACACGATCGTCTTGAGGGGTCCAGCAAACCTCTGCCAATGCCGCAAGACGCGGTAGTGTTAGATATTCCACATACGCCTCGGAATGCGCTGTTCCCTCTCCGGGTTTATCCATGAGCCCATTTGCAGGGTTAATGAGCTGATCGCTCCAAATGCAGCCTTCGGCTCCCTGAATATTTTTAATCGCGGCGCCTTTCAGCGCGGCGGGAACGGGATCCCAGTTATAGGCATGGCGTAATGAAACCGGCGGAATCCAGGTTGCGGCGGGGGGCTCGCCGACGACATGACTTTCAGGCGCATCGAAATAGCAGTGACCCGTGAGGGCCATGACAACCGGATTCCCACGATTCGCTGCTTCTACAGCGGCTTTCGGGCGCCACCAGCTCATGATACCGGCCTCATCAGAAACCCCGCAGCCGAGAATTTCGTCCCAGCCCAGAATTTTTTTATGGTGTTGCTGAAGATATTTTTCGATCCGTTGGGTCATCCATCCCTGAAGCTCATGTTCGCCTTTAATGTTCAGTTCTTTGATTTTGGCCTGGCAATCCGGACACTTTTTCCATTGATCATATTTGGCTTCATCACCGCCGATGTGCACATATTTTCCAGGGAACAATTCACAGACTTCATCCATGACATCTTCAAGAAATTCCCAGGTACTCTCCTTGCCCGCGCAATAAAGTTCTCTCGAAATAAAGTGGCGTGTCGGAATGGTCTGCTCTTTGTCGAAGCAGGCCAAATGAGGATAGGCGGCCATCACGGCCTGCGAATGCGCGGGAAGTTCAATTTCCGGCACGATCATGATATTACGATCCGCCGCGTATTGAACAATTTCCCGAATATCATCCTGTGTGTAAAAACCGCCATACCTCGATTCCCCTTTGCCGCGGAACCCACCGATGTCCGTCAGCTTTGGGTATTTCTTGATCTCAATTCGCCAGCCCGGATCATCGGTCAAATGCCAATGCAGTACGTTGGCCTTATGCATCGCCATCAGGTCGATATACCGCAGCACAAATTCCTTGCCGAAAAAACAGCGCGATACATCAAGCATCATACCGCGCCATTCAAACCGCGGCGTGTCGCGGATTTCCACCGTCGGCACGTTCCAAACCTTGGAAACCTTTTTGGCGGAATAAATTTCCGGAGGCAAGAGCTGAAGCAGGGTCTGCGCACCATAGAAGAGTCCCGCAGCGGTCGGTGCCTGAATGACAACGCGATCTGTGATGTTTAACCGATACCCTTCCTTACCCAGCGAAGCGTCTTTTCGAGTTTGCAGAACAATGGTGCCCTCTCCTCCCTGCCGGACCGGCCAGTCATAGCCCGTTGCAGGTCGGAGCATAGACGCCAATTGCTCGGCGGATGATTTTGCCGCAGTATCGACGTACGAGATGCCCGCATTCGGCTGAAGCGTAAGGATCTTGTCCGTCTCCTTCATCTCCAAGGGTTGGGGTATAACGGAAGGCGAAGCCCCCGCAGCCATAGTCATAAACACCAGCGATAAAATCATCCGTTTCATACAAGCCACTCTAGTTAGAAAAAATTCAACTCAGCGACAACCGACAGTGCACAACACGCAACGGCCCCGATGAGTATTTTTCCAATCTATTTTTCATGCCTCTTTTCTCTTGTACAACTAATCGACGATCCAAAGCCGATGCGGACACCTGACGTCTACTCCCAAAACGAGGTTAGGCGCATTTATTTGATAACAGGCCGAACAAAGAGCCGAGACGGATCCAGCGAGACCCGATTCGTTACGGTATCAAGCTCCCCGGAATTCGTGGACATAACCTGATAACCGGCATTGCTCCATACGCCATCAACCAGATCGTCCGTTGATTCCAGATAGTAGATGAGTGACGTGTCGTTGGTGCGCTTCGCATACACATAGACCAGATTCGTGCCGGACCATCCAAAGATTGGAAGGGTGCCCTTAATCTGGGGATTGGTGGGATTTCCGCCCCATCCATATTCATACAAGTTGTTCACGCCATCCCCATCGAAATCTTCAGTCAGAGCCCCGATATCCTGCCCCCATGATCCGGCCCAAAGGGATCGTAACATAATCGGATTCGTCTCCTCCGGAACTTCATAATAAACGTGTATTGAGGGACGGTCATCTTGAGATGCGGCCTCTTTGGAGTGGTAAGCGCTGGAACAACCGCTCCCGAAAGTATCCTCAATAAGCAGGCTCAACAGTCCGTCGCCGGTGCGTTCCGCTTCCAGTTGCGAGGTGATATCCAACTCGATCCATTCGCCGACACTGGAAACCAATGCTGAATCCAGCGCCAATCCCTGCTCCGGCTTGTTCGTCCAAACGATACCCGATTCTGTCCACGTATCGTCTTCAACAAAATATATATGGTGCCTGGTAGACGGTTTATTGATGCTCTGAACCTTCAATCGCAGTAGAGCCCGGGACACTTCACTACTGATGCCCGATACATCAAACTTCAGGTAGGTGTGATGGTTGTAGCCTGCAACACCGGTTTTAGTAGCCAGAGCCGGGTCGCTGCCAAAGTTTCCGGAGACCGGATCCCCGTCATGCACAGTGGCATCCGCTACCGGCGAGAGGTGATCGGCCGGAAGAGCGACCGGATCAATGTGATGCGCATCAAGCCCGTGAAAAATATAAAAATCATCAAACCAGGCATCCCCGTTGGAACCGGAACCCCCCGGACTCTTCAGCATCAAAGAGACCAAATCATTCGTTCCCTCCCTGTCAAAGAACGCCTTATTTACTGCAATTAGAAACTGATTACTTCCATCCGGCCTGATATAGGCACTGAAGGTGTCGTCCGCATTATCCACAACACACCACACATCGTACCACTTCGCTTCGTCCAGAACCGTGTCGCCTATAAACGTCATATTCGAAGAGCCATCACTCGCAAGGTCCATGGTAAGCTGTGGATCCCCAAAAACCACGACCTGACTCTCGGCGATGATGATGCTGATATCGTTGAGATAAGCCCCCTTGGAATTGTCCGCGACTCCTTCACTATACAGGTTAAAAGCGGTAATTTCTCCATCGAATCCGGGCGCGTAGCTGAGACCGGAAACGACCATCCCGTTCCAGTCGAGATCCCAAGTTGTTTGCCCAAAATTAATCTGAATGTTCTGAACCTTAACTGATGTTGAGTCCCAGTTTCCCGAAGTCATCTGGGCATCTGTTAGCGTTGATACGGCGCCCACGGTCGTGCCGTTCACCAAAAGTGACCCGTCGTTCTGCCAAATAATCCGTATGGCTTCAGCGGAGCTGCCGTCATGAAAAACATACATGAGATTTTTTCCATCACCCTGGCGGGACGTTCCCGTTTCGAAAGTCATGCTGCAACTGCGGTCGTCCGCCGACGCCACATCAACGGGCTGATCGAAGGTCAGTGTTGCGAAAAGGATTTCACCGGTATTTCCGTTGTTTCCATCATCCGCAAGAAAAGCCTGGTCATTCGCACCGCCAGTATCTGCCTGAATGCTGTAAACCGCCCCTCGGTCCAAGTTCAGCATCCAACTTCCGCCAAGCGTTGCAGCGGAAAGCTCAGTGGCTGTTGCGGTCGACAAGGACTCAAAATCGACTGCTATTTCGGATGCGCTCGATGCCGGTTCGGTGATGATGATGCTGATATCGTTGAGATAAGCCCCCTTGGAATTGTCCCCGGCTCCTTCACTATACAAGTTAAACGCAGTGATTTCTCCATCGAATCCGGGCGCGTAGCTGAGGCCGGAAAAAGCCGCGCCGTTCCAATCGAGATCCCAAGAGGTTTGTCCGAATACAAGTTGGATGTGCTGAACCTTATCTGATGTTGAGTCCCAGTTTCCCGAAGTCATCTGGGCATCTGTTAGCGTTGATACGGTGCCCACGGTCGTGCCGTTCACCAACAGTGAGCCGTCGTTCTGCCAAATAATTCGTATGGCTTCAGCGGAGCTGCCGTCATGAAAAACATACATGATATTTTTTCCAACATTCTTGCGGGACGTTCCCGTTTCGAAAGTCATGCTGCAACTGCGGTCGGGCGCTGACACAACATCCATAGAGGTGTCGAAGGCCAATGTTGCGAAAAGGATTTCACCGGCATTCCCGTCGTTTCCATCATCCGCCAGAAAGGCCCGGTCATTCGCACCGCCATTATCTGCCTGAATGCTGTAAACCGCCCCTCGGTCCAAGTTCAGCGTCCAGCTTCCGCCAATCGTTGCAGCGGAAAGCTCGGCCTCTGTCGCCGACGATATTGAATCAAAATCGATTGCTATTTCGGATGCGCTCGATGCCGGTTCGGTGATGATGATGCTGATATCGTTGAGATAAGCCCCCTTGGAATTGTCCCCGGCTCCTTCACTATACAAGTTAAACGCAGTGATTTCTCCATCGAATCCGGGCGCGTAGCTGAGGCCGGAAAAAGCCGCGCCGTTCCAATCGAGATCCCAAGAGGTTTGTCCGAATACAAGTTGGATGTGCTGAACCTTATCTGATGTTGAGTCCCAGTTTCCCGAAGTCATCTGGGCATCTGTTAGCGTTGATACGGTGCCCACGGTCGTGCCGTTCACCAACAGTGAGCCGTCGTTCTGCCAAATAATTCGTATGGCTTCAGCGGAGCTGCCGTCATGAAAAACATACATGATATTTTTTCCAACATTCTTGCGGGACGTTCCCGTTTCGAAAGTCATGCTGCAACTGCGGTCGGGCGCTGACACAACATCCATAGAGGTGTCGAAGGCCAATGTTGCGAAAAGGATTTCACCGGCATTCCCGTCGTTTCCATCATCCGCCAGAAAGGCCCGGTCATTCGCACCGCCATTATCTGCCTGAATGCTGTAAACCGCCCCTCGGTCCAAGTTCAGCGTCCAGCTTCCGCCAATCGTTGCAGCGGAAAGCTCGGCCTCTGTCGCCGACGATATTGAATCAAAATCGATTGCTATTTCTGATGCGCCAGATCCCGGTTCAGTGTCTGAACCCGAAGCCTGCTCAATCAGTGCAGTCCGAACCAGAAGGTTGGATTCCCCCGGCTCTACCGGCATACCGCGCATGCGGAAAAACAGGGTGCTGGTGGTATCGTTGGTGATGCGCAATGCGCTGGCATTCAAGGATACATCAGCATCTGTTCCCTGATTGAAAAACAGCACCTGATTGGAAGGGTCATTCGGTTCCTGACTCACAACAAATTCATCGGCGGAAGTGGTGTTGCCCCCCCAATCACCCTGCCCGCTGATCGCAGCCCCCAAAGAACGCGACTCAAAATCCTCAAGTAAGTTATAGGCGTCTTTCGGCGGGAGCGGAGGCACAGGTGCCGGCAGCGGACCGGGCTCGGGAAGCAGATCCACAAAATCAGCACCGATGGCATGGAACCCGTCAACAGTCTGCGCGCGGAGCTCCACCAGCTTCGTACTGAATTCCGCGGTGAAAGCCAGATTCGTCAATTCCTCCGGATCGGTCTGCAAATCATAGAGTTCTTCCATATGATTGTCGGCCATGTAGCGTGTGTATTTGTATCGGCCGTCGTGTGTCATAATCCAGTACGGGGTTCCCGCCGGAGAATTCTGGTTCCAGTCCAGGTTGCTCCAATCCTCATCAGCCAAACGCTCTTCAATCGCCTCCGAGCCATAGGTGTTTTCCGTGAATATTTGAACCATCGGATCGTCCGACCAGGTCTCATCGTGCTCCGGCTGCACCAGCAGTTGCGAGAAATCGCGTCCATCCATCGGAATAACCGGTTCAACCTCCGCCAAGGTATGAATGGTGCGAACAATATCCGGACCATTGACCGGATGATTGCACCACGCATTGGTAGCGAAACGATCGGGAGCATAGAAAATTAACGGACTACGTAAGGCAGCCTCATACGGGAACCGCTTATCTATCAGACCATGATTCCCCCAAGCATACCCTTGATCGGCACTAAAAATGATAATGGTGTTTTCCAACTGCCCGCTGGCCTGCAGCGCAGCGAAAATCTGGCCTACGCTTTCGTCGATCGCCGCCACCGCTTCGGTATACTGCTTCACCGCCAGATCAAACGGTTGCGTGCCCGTGTATGGAACCCCGTTCTGGTCGCTCCACCGAGTAAACGTATTGATATAATCCGGCTTGCCGGGGCGCGGCCCATAAATATCGGCGGGAACCGGAGTTTGCTCCGCATCGGTAAGTGTTCCGATATGGCGATCCGCCGGCGTATAGGGCCCATGCACGGCACCATAGCAAAGCCACATTAACCAGGGCTTGGTGGCACCTTCCTGCTCTTCAAGGAACTGGAGCGTATAATCCGTGTAGCGGTCGGTGCTGTAGCCGCCCAGTTCAACCGGATCGGCACCGTCGATCATGACGAACTGGTCATAGTAATAGCCGCCGGCCGCCCCGTCAGGAGCACCATGATCCCAGACCACGGACCAATCCCAGGCCGTCCCGTGCTGGTGGGCTTCTGCGCCAGCTCCCCAATGCCACTTACCAATCATTGCCGTCGTATAGCCGGCAGCTCTGAAATCCTGAGGCCAGTAGCGGGTCGTGCCACTCTCCACATGGATCTGCAAGCGGCCCGTCAACATCGACGCGCGCGACGGCACACACCGGGCACCCACATACGCATTTTCAAAACTGACCCCGTTTTCAGCCAGATTGTCGATATTCGGTGTGTTTGCATATGGGTATGACCCCGGATACGCGCTGACCGTCCGGGGACTGTGATCATCCGAAAAGAGATATAGAATATTGGGTCTCTCCGCAGCGGCACTCACCGTCATAACCATCAACGGTATTACGATGACATAACCTAAGAGCTTTTTGATTGTGTTTTTCTTTTTCATATTTAAATCCTAACTGATTGATGAGAGCTCGTCTTTCAGGCGGCTATAAGAAAGTCCAAAAGAGTGATTCTGGTACAAACGGAGAGCATATCGACCCAAAGTAGGCACGCATCACCATCCGAATCTGATGGAGACGTAAAGTTTTATGATTCTTGGACACATCTTTTTTTACGGGGCTAGCTGATTCTATCATGTTCACGAATTGATGGATTAGGCGATAGAACAGTTTCCCTCTGTCTGTGTTTACATAATCTTCATATGCTGCTATTTTTCAATCTCTACTATCATGCAATGCCCACCGCCCGGAGCCAGCCGAGCAGTGATGCGATCGCCTTTCTTCAGCGAAATGTTCCGAACCCGATAGCTTTCCTTGTTCGTCTTGAAATGAGTCTTCTCGGTATCTTCGAAGAGGGTCGCCGTATACGCCGTGCCCTCTTCCAGAAAGTTAAGATCGATCAGCAGCTCGGCACCCGTTTCATCGCAGCAGGAAGCAATGTACCAGGTGCGGCCGGAACGGCGCGCGGTGGTGATGTGTTGACCAATCTCGCCGTTGAGAATTCGGGTTTCATCCCACGTCATCGGAAGCCGGGCGATAAATTCGAACAGATCGGCCTTGCTTTCGTAGGACTCCGGCGTGTCCGGTAGATAGGCCAATCCGGAAAAGGTGATCAGCACACGGGCCGCTTCGGCTACGACCGTGGAATTGATGGGTCTGAAAACCTTCGGACGCTCTTTTTCCAGATCGGTCAGGGTCATAAAGCCATTGCACATGTCCAGCGGCCCGGCCAGCATATTGCAGAACACCGTGGTACAGAAGGTTTCCGGCGTGAACGAGCTCCTGGCATCAGCCTGGGCGTGGCAGAACTCACGGGTCACATAATTCGGATAGGTGCGTTCATCGCCCGAGGGCGGCACGGGCCCATCGTGGAAATCGCAGAGCAACTGGTTTTCCGCACACTGCCGCACAATCTCGCGAGTAGTCAGCACCTTGTCCTGGCCGTTGCGTTTCATGAATCCGTATTTAATGCCCGCCGCGCCCCACTCGTGATAGGTGGCCAGTGTCTTGTCAAAATCATAATTATTGCGGGCGACGTCGTTGATATAGAGAATTACGCCCACGTTGTGCGCCTTGCCATATTGAATAAGGGCGGGCACATCAATGGAATCGTCCCCGTTTTCCGGTGCAGGCTTCGTGCCCATCTTCGGGCTGTTCGGATTCGGCTGATAAACGATGTAGTCACGACTGGTCATCGGATCCGATTTGGCATCGAACTCATGCCCATACCAGTTGGCATCGAGCACGAGGTATTCGATCCCGTGCTTCGATGCAAAATCGATCATACGCCGCCAGGAGGCCATATCCAAATTGTAGACAAAGCCATCGTCGCCCTTTCCACCCCACGCGCGCCAGTCCCACATAGCCAGCCCTGGCTTCACCCACGAACTGTCTTTCAGCACATTGGGCGGGTTCAGGTTAAGCATCACATTTCCTGTGAGCAGGTCGCCGGGAGTCTGCCCCAACAAAACCACGCGCCACGAGGTTTCTGCCGGAAGGGCCAGTTCGCCGCCCTTCTCATTTTTATTGTGGAAGGCAAACTGAAACTCGGTCGGCCCAATCCGCTTCGGTTGGCTGAATGCGTGGTCAAAGATCGCCGCTTCCAAAACCGATGCGTAGCAATCATCAGCCACCCGAACGGTAAGTGGAAACTGGCTCCCCTTATATTCGCTCAACTTAACCGGGCCTATATTGGGGCGCTCGCCGTTGGCACTCCAGCACGTGTAGTCGCCCGTAAATGCAAAACGGGTTTCGTCGGCTTCTAGTTGAACGTTTCCTTCGCCGTGCAGCCGGTAGCGAATCGCCACTCCGGCATCGTAGGCTCGCACAACAATGTCGAGCCGCCGCTTCGCGCCCTGCTTTTCCAAAAGCTTCCACGTAAGTTCGTTGTAATGGTCGCGCACCTCAGAGCAACGGCCCCACACGGGCTTCCAAATACTGTCTGCCGAGGCCGTCTCCGCGCCCAGCACCTCAAAACCGCCTTGCCATGCCTCGCCGAGCAATAGCCCCAACCGGGAGGACTTCAATACCTTATGCCCATTATAATCCAGTTCCCACTGTGGCTGCCCCTTTGCCAGCGACAGCAATACCGAAGCCTTCTTCTCCGGAGATTCCAGCGTAATGGGTTTGGCAAACCCGGTATTCGAAAAGGCCAACCAAATGCTGGCTCCGAATAATACGATTACATGTTTTGGCATTATTTATCCTTTTTGAAAACATCGATCCCGACGTCGTTATGCTGGGACGTTCCGGGGGTGCTGCGGCCATCGGCTACCTGCTTTTTCAGCAGGGTTAGTAGCTGTTCCACCTTTTCGGGGTGCTGGCCTGCAAGGTTCGTGGTTTCTCCAATATCCTTTTCCATATCGTAGAGCTGATATTCCGGCAGACCTTCTTTGCGAGCGGCCGCGTCTTTCGGACCGCTCCATCCGCCGGAACCGGGATGGAGGCACAGCTTCCATTTGCCCTGCCGGATGGAAAACTTTCCATTGATGGAATGGTGCACCACCGCATCGTGAACCGGCTTCGTGTTTTTGCCGAGCAATACAGGAAGAATGCTGACAGAATCCTCGCCCTCGTTAGCGGCCAGTTTTTGTCCGGTTAGTTGGGCACAAGTGGCCAGCATATCGGTATGGCAGACCAACTCCTGATTTGTGGAACCGGCCTTCACCTTGCCCGGCCAACGCACGACAAACGGTACGCGATGCCCGCCATCCCAGCCATCGGACTTGTAGCCGCGCAGGTGCGCACTCGGATAGTGGCCGTATTTTTTGATCAGGTCGGCAGCATGGGCCGGCCCAGCCGAGCAGCCGTTATCGGAGGTAAAAAAGACCAGTGTGTTGTCGGCCATCCCCCTGTCTTCCAAGGCCTGGAGAACGCGACCAACCACATCGTCGGTTTCCATCAGGAAATCGCAATAGTCACCCATGCCGCTTTTACCGATCCAATCCTTGGAAGGGGCAATCGGGGTATGGGGGGAGTTGAGGGCGAGATAGAGAAAAAACGGGTTATCCGTTCCGGCCTGTTCGCCGATATAGTTCACGGCACGGTTGCCGAGAAACTCCAGCACCTCGTTCTTCGGCTTGTCAGCAATCACCCGATCATTCTCAACAAAGGTCTCTATGATCGCCGAATGGTGAAAGCCGATATAATAGTCGAAACCTCGCGTGATCGGACTGTCCTCCACGCGTGTACCGACGGGCATGCCGGCATTCCATTTTTTCTTCTTGCTCCCCTGTACCCTTTCGCCGCCTTCATCGACGAAGTTATAAACCAAGTGCCACTTGCCGATTGCGACCGTGTGGTATCCGGAACGCTTTAACAATGCGGGAACAGTCAGGCGATCCTCAGCGATCATCGGGGTTCCGTTATGATGCACTACGCCGTTCTGCAGACGGGTGCGCCATGCGTAGCGCCCGGTCAGCACACCGTAGCGCGTCGGGGTGCAGACCGACGAGCCAGAGTGGGCATCGGTAAAGACCATGCCTTGCGAAGCCAGCTTGTCCACATGCGGCGTCGGCACCTTGCTCCGATCCGGATTTAAAGCATGTATTTCACCATATCCCAGATCATCGCAAATGATATAGACGATGCTTGGCAGTCCTTCTACAGCAGCATGAACCAGAGAAGCCACAGCCCACAATACAACAGTGAATGCCCTGATTTCTTTTCTCGTATTCATCATAAGCTCATCGATCCGACCTATTCCGAAGGCCGTTCATTGTTTTTCCAGCCCTTACCGTCCAGCTTGGTGCAACGATATTTGGCATCCAATTCCGTCTGCGCCCCTTTGTCGCCCTGCTGCTTCATCCAGGCATCCAGCTTGGCGGCATGTTCTTTCAAGATGCCGCTATTTTCAGGATTCGCGGCCAGATTGTTGCGGCAGTAGGGATCGGCAATGATGTCGTACAGCTCTTCGGCCGGGCGGCGGATATAATTATCAATCAGGGCGCGGGCATTTTTATCCCCGTCGTTGGCGCGCTCCACCCATTCCCCAATATAGCCGGAAGCTTCCTTGCCATCGGCAATCCGACGAGTGGGCCCCACCGTGAATTTGCCTTCCGGCGTTAGGTTACGAATGTAGCGGTAACGCTTCGAAACAACGGATCGCGTTCCATACGGCTCTTTGAATCCGTTCACGCCAACGGTCGTGTGCAGCGAATAGGAATAATCTTTATGGGTCGTCGATTCGCCGATCAACACAGGGAGAAAGGAAAGCCCCTCGACTGCTTTCGGAATAGGAGCCCCTGCGACCTTAAGCAGCGTGGGCACCACGTCGCAGTATTCCACGATCGCATCGCTTTTGCTTCCGGCGGCGATTTTGCCCGGCCACCGCGCCACGAGTCCGCTGGCCACACCGTTTTCATAGGTGGTCCATTTCCCGTAAGGAAACGAACTGCCCTGCTCCGTAGCAACCATGATCAGAGTTTTATCTTTTACGCCATACTTCGAAAGCATCGAAATGCACTCGCCAACCTGCCCGTCGAAATAAGTAATTTCCGCAAGATAGCGCGCATATTCTTCGCGCGTCTTCGGGGTATCGACCAGATTGGCCGGCATCTTGTGTTTTCCATTCCGATACTGGGTGGCATCGCCCCGGTCATAGGGTCCGTGCGGCTCGTTGGACGTAGCGAAAATACAAAACGGCGTTCCCGATTCGGTGCATTCCTTCACGAAGGCATCGAACTCCGGATAACGCACGGGACGACTCAGCTCATCTTCCCCTTCGGGCATGGCGCCGTGTGCGCCGAAGTCGTCGATGTACTCAAACGGGAAGTTTTTTTTCGGGCCGACATGCACCTTGCCGATCAGCGCCACGCGGTACCCCTGCTCCTTCAAGTAGTGTGGAATGCTCTTAACGTCGGAATAAACAAACGTGTGGTTCGGGTAAGCGCCGCTTTTAACCGGATAAACACCGGTGTAAAGATTATTGCGCGTTGGCGAGCACATCGGCGCAGCCTGGTAGCAGCGCGAAAAAGTCATGCCTTCTGCCGCCAGTTTATTGATATGCGGCGTCTTGGCGGGGCCGCCATAGAGTTCCAGATCCCGGAACGTGCAGTCATCCGCCAGAATAAACATCATGTTCGGCTGATTATCTGCAAAGGCCAGACAAGCCCCAAACAACAGACCGAATAGAATCGTCAATTTTTTCATCTTCATTTCCTTTTTGATTTCATGGCCGGATGACCAGCACCTTTCCATCGAGTTTACCCTCGGTTACGCAAGGCCAGTCATCGGTACGGAACGACGAGGCAGGAAGCCCCGCCTGGTTGTATAAATTGCATCCTGCAGGATTGTCGGCCCAGGCATAGCGAACCGCAACCGGCTTATTCACATCCTTGGAATGGACCACAATCCTGTCGCTTTTAATATCGGCGTTGGCCGGATAAAACTTCCGGTCGGCGCCGGCCACCGCAAAGTTGGCCAGCGGCTCATCGGTAGCTTCAACTTCCAAACTGGTCGGGGAAATGCGCCTGCCAACCATTAAACCATCGGCATGGTCGAAGGAGAGATGGACCCTTTTCCCTTTGATCTTCATTTCGCGAAAGAGCGGACTGTTGCATTCAATTTGTTTTCCATAATCTTTTGCCAGAGCAATCCGCGCCAGGCGATCACCGGGCAGCTGTTTGTTTTTCGGGTGTATGTTGCCCTCTTGATCGGAATCAATGATGACGGCCATTTCCAGTAGCGGATCATTTTGCACAGTAAGTAACTGCGCCTCGCGCAATTCAGCATAGATGCTTTCACCACCGGATGGCGCGGTATCTTTTCCAATGTCTGGAAGCTGGACTACATAAAACTTAAAGTCGTCCTGCTCGAATCGTTCGCGCCATTCTTCGATCATGGCCGGGAAGAGCATGCGGTATTGGTGAGCGCGTTCGCGGTTGGCTTCCCCCTGATACCAGACAACGCCTTTGATGGCGAAGGGGAAGAGCGGGTGGAGCATGGTGTTGTAGCAGCAGGCGGGATAAGTCCGCGATTCCGAGGGTTGGATGGTATCGGGATCCTTGACGGATTTATGGATCACTTTTGCACGCACAGCAGGATCCTCCCAGCCAGCCTCCACCTCGCGCCACTTCTTTACCGCCGGGGCGAACAATTCGCTTGCGATCGTTTCATTTGAAACCCAGCACTCGACACTTGAACTGCCCTTTGCGCATTCGATCAAGCCGATCGGAACACCGCTTTCCGTATGAATGCGCTGACCAAAAAGAAAACCGACGGCGGAAAAAGTGGCGGTGGTTTCCGGAGCGGCGACCTTCCAGCTCGCGTCGAACCCTTTGCTGGGCGAAGAAACCATCTGCCGCCCCGGCACTTCCAGCAGGCGCAATGACGGATGCCCAGCAGACTGTAGCAGAGCTTCGGAATCCAGCGTGTTTTTAAGCGTAAACTCCATATTGGACTGCCCACTGCAAAGCCAGACATCGCCCACAAGGACGTCGGAAACCTGAAACTTGAAATCTGAAACTTGAGAGGTGACGATGAGTTTCCAAGGTTTTGAAGATGCGGGCATGGGATTGAGCAGAATCTTCCAATGGTTTGCAGCATCTGCCAAGGCCGTTTTTTTCTGCCCTGCAAATTCAATCGTGATTTTTTCTCCGGGTTCCGCCGTGCCCCAGACCGGCACCGGCTTGCCGCGCTGCAGCACCATGTGGTCGCTGAACACCGAGGCCAACTGAACATCGCCGACCACAACACCGCAAACGGCCATGCAAACCGCCATCAGAATTTGTTTTTTCATGTGTGCCCTTTTCATTGGCCTATTTTTTTCCAGCAGCAATTTTTGCTTCCTGCACTGCGCGTTCTTTCATCGCAAATTCACGTTCGGTTTTTTTGTTTATAATCTTGGTGTGGTCCTTGTACTTTTTGCTCCAGCCCTTGTTTTTGCCTTGGGCGTGCAGTTCGAGCGTGCGGCGACCCTCTGCGCTGTCGGAGCGAATGGGTCGTTCCGCATCGACCCCGTCGAGAAAGGCGTCCAGTTTTTTGGCGAGCTGCTGAACGGTTTCCGGATTCGTGTCGCAAAGATCGATCTGCTCACCGGGATCCTCTTCGAGATTGAAAAGCGCGTAGGCCCCCTCTTCATCATTGTAGTAACGCACCAACTTGAAGCCATCATCGATGATGACCGAGTGCGGGCTGCTGGCGTGCGTGTAGTGCGGATGGTGGAAATAGAGCGGGCGTTCCGGAAGGCAAAGGCCTTCCTTCCCCTTGGTAAATTCGCCCATCAGCGACAGCCCGTCCATATGCTGCTCGGGGTTCGGCGGCAGGCAGGCGGCCTGCAGAAGGGTCGGATAAAGATCTGTTCCGATCACACGCGTGTCATTGATCTGGCCCGGTTCGATGCGGCCCCTCCAGTTTGCAATGAACGGTACGCGATAGGCGCCTTCGTGCGAAAAGCTTTTGCCTCCCATCAAGGGATAGTTGGAGGTAACTTCTTTCCAGGTCAACCCCCCGTTATCGGCGGTAAAAATGACAAGCGTGTTTTCAAGCATTCCCAGTTTTTCAAGTTGATCCATGATCTGCCCGACAGAATCATCCATGCTCTCAACCATCGAAGCATAGTCGCAGTTGTCCTGGTCGGTCTTGATGGTTTTAAGGCGTTCGGCATACTGTTCCGGCAATCCCTTTTTGGGCACGACCGGCCCATGTACCAAATAATGGCACAGGTGGAGGAGGAAGGGCTTCCCGTCCTTCGCTTGTTTCCCCATGAACTCGCAAGCCTGGTCGGTCATGATCTCAGAAAGATAATCGCCGGGCTTGGCCTTCGGCAGGCCCACCATCTGGTCGACATCACTCTGGGTCAGGTAATGCGGATAGAGTCCTCCATCCCTCTTGGGGAAAAAAGCATGCACCTCGTCGTAGCCGCGATCCTGTGGAGCGTAGCCGGACTTACTGCCGCAGTGCCACTTCCCAAGGAAGCAGGTTTTATATCCGGCCTCCTGGAGTTGCTCGGCAAAGACGGTTTCCGTGCTGGGAACCACATGCCGATCCTTCGCTTCTATACAGGTGTTGCCCACGCCCAGCGCCTTGCTTTGCGTCCAGAGAGAATCGTCCGAGCCGCCGCCGGAGATACTGGTGTATTTTGTGCGGGCGGGAAATTTTCCGGTTAGTACCGCACCGCGGGAGGGGGCACAGAGCGGCGCAGCTGCGTAACTGCGGGTGAAGCGGATGCCTTGAGCGGCCAGACGGTCGATGTTCGGAGTTTTGTAAAACGTGCTGCCGGCGCAACCAATATCCTTCCAGCCCAGATCGTCCATGTAGATGAGCACAATATTCGGTTTTTCTGTCGCGGCTTGAATGCCCGAGGCCAGCGCTGCAATAAGCACTGCAGTCATAATCGTAGTTTTCTTCATTGTTTATTTACCTTTGTGTAAATGTTTCTTGTAGAGATCGATTTCAGCATCGTTCCTGAGCGGCTTGCCCGGCGTTGTCCTGCCCCGCGCCACACTGGAGACTAGTTTTTCGGTCATTAGTTGGACACGCTCGGGGTGTATATTCGCTAAATTAGTGGTTTCAGCCACATCGTCTCCCAGATTATAGAGCTGCACCATGGGGTCACCGCGCTGGATGGCCTCGGCATCAGACGGCCCGCCGCCGAACCCCTGCCCGTTGCCCGGAGCAAGAATCAGCTTATAGGGTCCATCGCGCAATGCAAATTCGCCATAGTAGTTGTGCAGAATCAGCGTCTCGCGCGGTGGAGCCGCCTGCGGTTCCTTCAGCAGCGGAAGAAAGCTGATGCTGTCCACCCCGGCTGATGCAGGCATTTCGATGCCCAACACGTCGGCCACCGTGGCCATATAGTCAATCTGACAGACCATCTGATCACAAACGGAACCGGCCGGCACCACACCGGGCCAGCGGACGATAAACGGTACGCGGGTTCCGCCTTCAAAGTTGGAGCCTTTATGGCCGCGCAGCTTACCGCTGGTATAGTGGCCTAACTCCTTGGCCAGCTTTATCGATTTGGATGGCCCGCTCGAGCAGCCGTTATCGCTCGAAAAGAAAACAAGCGTATTCTGATCCAGCCCGCTTTTTTCCAATGCCTGGAGAACCTGCCCGACCGTGTGATCCGTTTCGAGCACGAAGTCGCAGTAGGCCCCCATCCCGCTTTTTCCCTGCCACGCCTTGGAAGGCACGATCGGCGTGTGCGGCGAGGTGAGCCCGAAATAGAGGAAGAATGGGTTTTTGTCGGAAGCACGTTCATCAAAATAATCCGCAGCCTTACCGGCCATCGTCGAAAGCATCGCCTCCGGGTCCCAGCCCGGCACCAACGGCCCGCCGCGTCCGCCGCGCGGATCGGGTTTGCTGTTCTCCGTTGGCATCGCGGTCAGCCGATCGTTTTCAATCCAGGCAAACGGCGGAAAATCCGGCACGTCGGGGCCAAAGTAATAGTCGTAGCCGTGATCGACCGGTCCGCCCCGCACCGGTTCGTCAAAAACATAGCTGCCATCCCGCTTCTGCCAATCCCAGCCTAGGTGCCACTTGCCGATAGCCGCCGTCAGGTATCCCTTCGTTCTGACCAGTTCCGGCATGGTGATGCGCTCCGGATTGAGGAGATTTTCGCCCCAGGGGTTCAACACGCCCTTCTGCAGTTTGCTACGCCAGGAATAACGGCCGGTCAGCATGCTGTAGCGCGAGGGTGTGCAGACCGCCGAGCTGCTGTGCCCATCCGTGAACACCATGCCATCGCGGGCAAGCGAGTCGATGGCGGGCGTTTCCAGCTTGCACCGCTCAGGATTGAGCGCCTTCACTTCGCCATAACCCAGGTCATCTGCATAAATGATCACAATATTGGGCGATTGAGCAGAAACATAGCCTGTTCCCAACAACAGCAAACCCAGCCCGAAACCACACACCACGCGTTTCCTTTTCATGCATTTTCCCCGTTACCGCTTCCCGACCACCCACAAAGCGGGATTATGACATTTAATAAACCCACGCAAGATACCTTAGCCAAAGAGCTCAGGAGCACAATAATAAAACGGTATATTTCATTCTTTTTGGACGGAGTTTCTGCGTAATCTGCATGTGTTGTTCAAAAACAGACAAACCTTATCTAAATAGGCCATACTTATCGCTTTACTCGCAGGATATACTGTTTTATTTGATAGAGCGTCATTAAACGGAGAATCAGAATGAAATCCCTGGTAAAAACACTCGCCCTTTTTGCAGCCTGCTCCCTACAGGCAGCGCCACTCATTCAGAACAAATACATGAAAATTGAACGAGCTGGCGAAAAACTGGTTCTGTCTTCGCTAGTCGATGCGCAGCAGATGACCGCCCAGCTGGACCTTCCCGGATTCATTCAAAGCAGCAAGATTGCGGAATGTAGCGATCAGCTCTGGGGAAAGGGAAAGCAGCTCATGATCAAGCATGGCGACAGCACCACCACCCTCACCCTCTACGATGGCAATCCTTTCGCCCATCTTGAAACCCGGGTTTCCAACCATGGGGAGGAAATGCTCAATCTAAAAAAACTGATTATCGCGAAGATGGATTTCGACTTCGACGTGAAGGAATCCCAATTAAACACCCTCGGAACCGGTGGACTTCGGACAGCAAGCAGCCCCAAGGGAAGCTATGCCTACTCCGTACTGGCCGATCCCGAATCGCGCAACGGCGTGATTTGCAGCTGGCTGACCCAGCTCCGCGGTGTCGGCCTAATGCTGCCCACGTTCAAGGAAGGCAAACACCAGCTTGAAACGCAGCTCGATTTCGGGCTGATGCGCGTGCAACCCGACCAAACCCGCGAGACCGACATCCTGCTCATCGGATTTTTCGACGATGCCCGCCTCGGCCTTGAGCAGTATGCCGACGACATCGCCAAGGTTTACGACATCAACCTGCCGCCCAAACCCAACGTTTACTGCACCTGGTACCACCGCAAACAAACCGGCTCCGGCGCCTCGACCGAAAGTATGATCGCCGGAAACGCCGTCTTCGCACAAAAATACCTGAAACCGTTCGGCCTGGACGTCCTTCAAATCGACGACAATTGGCAGGCGCCCGAGAACAACCCCGGGAAACAGAATAAGGGACCGATAAAAACCTTCATCTCCACCACCAAGCATTTCCCGAGCGGCATGGCCAAAACCGCCGATGCAATCGAAAAGGAAGGATTCGTCCCCGGCATCTGGTTTATGCCGTTTGCCGGAGACCTGAACAATCCCACCTTTGATCCGGCCATTTTTGCCATCGACAAAGCCACCGGCGGCCCCTTTGAGGACAACCGCTGGTCGGGAACCACCATCGATGCCTCCAGCCCCCTGGGCGAAGCCTTCCTGCGCAAACGCTTTAAACGCATCTACGACTGGGGCTATCGCTACATCAAGGTCGACGGCCTGCACATCGGCTCCCCGAGCCACAACCTCTACGTCAACCGCTCCTACGACGGAAAGGTGTTCGGCAATGCGGAAATCCACGACAAAAGCATGACCTTTGTCGAAGCCTACCGCAAAGGGCTCGACATCATGCGCGAAGAATTCCCGGACACCACCATCCTCGGCTGCGCCGCCACCCAGAACATGGTTTCCTTCGCCCCCGTGTTCGGACTGGTCGACGCCATGCGCGTCGGCCCCGACAACGGAGGCGCATCCAAAGGCGATTGGAAACAAACCATCGCCGGCGCCGACTACGCCGGCAACCTCTGGTTCCTTAACAACCGCGTTTGGTACAACGACCCCGACCCGATCTACGTGCGCAAATCCAACCCCCTCCACAAAGCCCGCTGGATGGCCTCCTGGGTGGCGGTCAGCGGGGCTCTGAACACCACAAGCGTGCAGTATTCCCTACTCTCCCCCGAACGGTTCGACATCATCAAGCGCACGCTTCCCGCACATAACCTCGATGTGCGCCCGATCGACATCCTCGAAAACAGCAAGCCGCAGATCTGGAAGGTTGAAAACGACCGCATGGTCGTTATCGCCCTGTTCAACTGGGAAGAGGAGAAAGAGACCGCCATCAACTATCCTCTCGAACGCATGGGCCTCGACCCGAACAAAGGCTACGAAGCGTTCGACTTCTGGGCCAACCGCTATCTCGGCACCGTCAAGGGCAAACTGAACACCACACTGAAAGGTGCGCACTGCCAGGTACTCGCGCTACGCAAAACAAAGGATCACCCGCAGTTGCTCAGCACCTCGCGCCACATCACCCAGGGGCTAATCGACGTGGTCTCCGAAGAGTGGAATCCGCGCAAAAAAGAACTGCGCGGAACCAGCAATGTCGTCGCCAACGACCCCTATGAGCTGCGTATCGTCTGCCCCGATGGTTTCCAAGCAATGGAGCTTAAAACAAGCGATAAAACAGCAATTCTATCAGCCGTGGAACAAGCAGACGAGCTTGCCCGCGCAACACTCACTCCCTCGATCACGGGCAGCATAAACTGGATATTAAAATTCCAATGAAATTATCTTAGATAAGATGTCCAGCTACGCTGTATATCAAATATAGGGCCCAAAAGGAATATGGAGGGTGCTCTGCCAGCAATTCTAATTATGGATTGAAGCGACAGCAACAGGCGGGTCGGCCGCATTTTTTTTCATTTAGGGGCTGCTTGGCCGGCTTTTTTCTGCGTTTATTGCTTCCGTATGGAAGGCTTTGACCAAATTATCGACGAACTCCGCCACACGTTGGCCCTGCTCCCCGACAAGCGGACGGGAAGCAACACGCAGTATTCGATGCAGGACGCCGGGCTGGTGGCCTTCTCGGTATTCTTCATGCAAAACTCGTCGTTCCTGGCCGCCCAGCGCGCCATGCAGGAAAGCAAGGGGCGCAGCAATGCGGGCACGCTTTTTAAAACCGGCGCCATCCCGACCGACAATCATGTTCGCAGCCTGCTCGACCCGGTCGAGCCGAAGGCGCTCTTCCCGGTCTATGACCGCATTCACGCCGCGATGCGCGCGCAGGGCGTCCTCGACGGGTTCCGTTGCGTCGGTGGCACCCAGCTCATCGCCCTCGACGGCACCTGGCACCACTCTTCAAGCAAGGTTCATTGCAAGAACTGCTCGACCCGCCAGCACAAGAACGGCTCGATCACATACCACCACAGCGCCATCACCCCCGTCGTCGTCGCGCCCGGGCGCAGCCAAGCCATCGCGCTGCGCCCCGAGTTCATCGTCCCGCAAGACGGGGCCGGGAAGCAGGACTGCGAGACCAACGCCGCCAAGCGCTGGCTCGCGGCCAACGGCGCGTTCTGCCACACCGGCAACGACACCCTGCTCGGCGACGACCTCTATTCGCGCCAGCCCTTCTGCCGCAAGGTAACTACCACTTCATCTTCGTCTGCAAGCCCGACTCGCACAAGCACCTCTACGAATGGGTGGACGAGCTCGAGCCCGGCGCAGGCCTGCACACGCTAACGCGCCGCGCCAAGAACAAGGGCAAATGGGAAACCCACACCGTTCGCTACGCAAACGACGTCCCGCTCGTCGACGGCCTGGACGCGCTTGCGGTCAACGGTAGAGTTCGGCAACCGTCCACGCGCTCCACTCCAGATGGTTGGTGATGAAGGCGATCTCGACCTCCTTGCCGTTGACCTCGACGAGCGCCACGACCCTGCGCAACTCGCACGGGTAGGCCTTCCTCGATGCTTCGACCACCATCTCGATGACCTCGTTGCGCAGAATGCGCTTGTGCCCGGTGGTTTCGAGGGTGCGCACCACCTTGTACTGCATGTTGTCCTTCGCCCGGCCAACCCACCAGACGCCGCGCTCCGTCAGCCCGAAGAGATGCTTGAACTTGTTGTACGCCTTGTCGAACACGGCGATTTCGCCGGGCTTGAGGTCGGCGCACAGGCTTTGGGTCATCGTGCTGTCGTGGTGTTTCGCCGTGTCGATGATAGCGCACCGGGGCAGGAAGCTTTGCAGGTCGAGGCGCAGGTGGCACTTGGCCGCCGCCTTGCGGCGGCGGTGCTTCGCCCACTCCATGGAGTTGGCGACCAGCTGGATCGTGGTCGAGTCCAGCACATGGATCGTCTTGCTGAAGCGCCGGAGGTATCCGCGCCGAACCTTGCCCTTCGCGAAGCCCGGAACCGTATCCATCAGATGTTTCATCATGTTCCAGTAAAGTTCTTCGGCCATGTCCGCGCTACGGATCTTGTTCGCATGGCTGAGGTTGTTGCGCGAAGGCGGAACCGCTCCGCGTATGGTGGAGAGCGCCGCCGCGTTCATCTGGAGCGCGTCGCACACATCGTTGAGTCCGAGCGCATGGGCGAAGTGGGCGTAGAGCAGCGAAACCACATGGCTCCACGGCGTGTACGTCCGGCTCTGGATATCCACGCCATGCTTCTTCGCAAGGTTAGATACCATGTGCCCGGGAATCAGATTGCACAATTGTTTCAAGGTTGTATACCTATGTCCGGCTGGCTTGTGTTTTTGTCTCTGTTTTTTCATACCCTCCGAGTGGAGGATTTAGAGCTCACAAGCCAGCCTTTTTGTTTACGAGCTGTGGGATGACAATGTTTATGGTTATAGAGTTTAAAGTCTCCATTCTGAATGGAGCATTCCACATACTTCGTCTCTGCCGCTTCTCCGTTTTTCCAACGGGCGCGGTGGCCGACGAACAAGCGGTTATTCCAGCCAGCATCCGCTGCGCCGGATAAAACCGGTAGCATATTGCGCCCATCCCAAGCCTGCTGCCCTGGTGCGGAGATCGAGCGGCCTGCAAGCGAGGCAAAAGTCATAAACCAATCGATGTGCCCACAAAGCTCTTCGCGATCCACATTTTCCGGCAGGTGGCCAGGCCAAGAAACGAGACACGGCACCCACAGACCACCTTCGGTCGCCTTTCCTTTGCCACCTTTCAAGCGAGTTCCGTGCACGGTCTGTCCGCCCCGGCCATTACATCCGCAACTTCAGGCAGGTGCTGCTCTGTCGGCAGAAAAGGCTCGATGAAAAGGAAACCGCCTTCGCCGTGAAGATCAGCGAAAGGCTCGTGCTCGAATACCGCTCATCGACAAGTTCGCCGAGGAGAACGTCGTACTCGAAAGCATCTTACAATATGTCGGGAAGGAATTATAACCAATGAACTTCAACGGGAGGACATCCAGCCCTTGCAGGACACCTGCCCTTATTTCGAATTCCTGATGCTGCTTTCCCTTGAAACGCCTTTACCGTTTTCTGCGCAGGAGCCATGAACCCATGCCGCCAAGGCCAAAAAGGGAAAGGGTGGCTGGCTCGGGAACGGCCTGGACATCGTTCCAAACAATGCCGCTGTAACTCCCGCTAAAATCATAGCAAAGTATTTCGTTGCCGGTTTCCGGGGCCTGGGTTTTTTTATCCATCACGATAAACTGGTTGCCGGCTGAAATTCCTCCTACGGGCACATCGAACAAAACAGTGAAGTAATGGCTGCTATCTTCCAGATCCTCGTCCTGTTCAAAAAAGAGCCAGTTTCGGTCTGAAAAAATGGTTGTTTCCGCAACCTTCATATCCCCATAGCTGGTTGAAAAGTTGTCGTACAAAGCCATGTCCTGGTACCATGTTCCGGAAGAGCGGGCGGAGCTGGCTTTATAAAGCACGGCCATATGCCCGCTCTCAGCCGATTTTCCGGATACACTAAAGAGGTCGAATCCCGGATCGGTGTCCCCTAGATCGCCATCGCTGTACCAAGAGTATATCGTGGCATTCGCAACCGAGGCGGCCACGGCCAGCACACTTAATATTAAGAATGTTTTTTTCATTCGGATCACCTTGTCCTCTCCGGTTAGGGAAGCGTTCTGACGCGGTAGAACATGGCACTGTTGGTTGGAGCCGAGTTGGTGGAATAGTTCCCATAGACCGAGGTCAAGGCATTGTTGGTCAGCAGAATGCTCCACGTCGGTGCATTCGTCCCAAGGTTATCCGTGCATTCCAGATACCGGGTCTTGTCGAACCCGCCATGCCATGCCAGGCTCACATCATTGGTGCCGAATGAAAAATCGGTGACTGCTGCCACGCCATGCCCATTGGTCGCATTCACGACATCCTGCCAGGCAATACCATTGCACTTGGATTTTTCGAAAACTTCATAGTTTACATTCCCGCCAGTTTTCGCCTGGTAGGTCTGTCTATCAAGGACAATATATTTGGTGCTGCTGCCGGCCGCGATGTCTGCAATATAACTTCTGCTGAACACCACGGTATAATAGCTGTCGCCGGGATTCAGAAATATTGGAGAGTAAAAATAGGTAACTCCTACCTTTTCACAATTGAAAACAAAATGCAGTTGATCCCCCGTACCGGCTCCAATGGTGAGGTCCTTATTAACAACAATATCATTGTGCCAGGTGGTTGTATTATCGCGGGCTTCGGTTGCCCGGTATACCGCGAGTACCGCATTGGCGGGTGCTGCCCTTCCGGTCAGATTTTCCAGCGTATAGGGATCATCGAGACGCCCAAGATCATCAATACTGTACCAGTCATGCTCAACCAGCTGTGCGGAAACCACCGTCGCCAGCGCAAAAAGCGCACACACTATGCTCAATATTTTTTTCATTCTCTTTTTCTCCTGTTGGTTTTTATTCGGTTCGCAGCCGGTAGAACAATGCGTTGTTGGTTGGCATTGCATAGCTGAAGTTCGTCGTATTCAGAGGAGCGGTGTACAGCACCTTCCACGTCTCGCCGGTGTCTTCGAGGCTGGTTATGTATTCCACCACCTGCGTGGCCCCCGCGCCGCCCTGCCACTCGAGGTGTACGTCGCCGCCGCTTATCGCAATATCGGTAATCTCCAGAGGGATTTCCGCTTCAGTCAGAGAGATGTCATCCAGATTCCAGCTGGTGAAATAATCAATGTTGATCCCTGCTTCAACCTTCATCTTGACCATAGAAGTCCCTGCCGGAATAGTGATCTGTACCGTTGAAAACCCATCCGCCAGTTCCCCTTCACTGGTCGGCTGGAAGCTCATCGGTGATCCAGCCGTAGTGGAGGCCACGCCGGTTGCGTTGTATCCCCATGTTACACCGTCGGCAGAACCGAATCCCTCAATCGTAATATCCGGCGTTGCCGAATATCCCGCACCATCCAACGCGACATAGAACTTGATTTGATCCCCGTTCAGCAAACCGATGAATTCTTCATCAAGCGATATGGCTGAAAGATGCGCAGTCAAGGTCAAGGCTCCGGTCAGGTTGGAAACGGATATCTCATCCAGCTCCAGCAGCGCGGTGTCGGCAGTCGGCTCATTCGCTGACTGCCAGGAGGCCAGATGAGACCTTACGGTTTGTGATTCGGGAGTCGCTTCGGCACCGGGGTCGATCCCTCCAAGGTCCGCTCCCTGAAGGATGGCCCAGGTATCCTCCTGCGACCAGCTGGAGGGCGTGTTTGTTTCGAATCCCTGGAACCAGGGCGCCGTGCTTATTTCCTGACGAATAATCTCTACAATCTTCTTCGAGGCCGTCCCGGTTGAGTTTGTGCCGGATACCGCGATTGTGTTGACGCCCTCATCCAGCGGCACACTTGTGATCGTCCAGCTCGCAGCCGCTGGAATCGTTCCGAAAGCACCGTTCCAAGCATTGGACCAAACCAGGTTGCCCACCACATTGGCATTGGCCGTGCCTGAAATATCGTAGGTTGGAACTGCAGGTAATACTTTGGCATCCGGAGTAGTGATGATCACCTCAGGCGGATTATCTGACGGAACGGCCAGAACGGTATTCCACTGAATGCCGGCGTTCTGGTTTTCTGAATACACCTCATAATCCGTTCCCGTTGCAAGGAACGTAACTTTTTCGATGATGATGTATTCTGAACCGGCAACAACACTTCCTGTCGGAACATCAAAGATAACCGTATAGTAATTGCTGCCGTCATCCAGTGATACGGTCTCATCAAAATAGACCCAACCGGAATCATCGATAAGAGTACTCTGATAGACTTTCATGTCGCCCGCAAAGGGAGCGCTCACCGAAAAATCATCGTAGATAACCAGATCCTTGTACCATGTGCCGGAAGGTCGAGCTTCGGTTGCTTTGAAGATCGCTACCATACGGCCGCCGACAGCGCCCTTGCCCGCCTCTGTATTGAGGTCATAGCCCGGGTCGCTGGATCCCAGATCGGCGTCGGAAAACCAGAAATAGGATCCCGCTGATGCAACGGTCGCTATAGCCAGCGCAAACAGAATCGTTAGTGTCTTTTTCATTTCGTTCCCCATACCGTTTTGATTTGGATTTCTGCCTCTGATTTAAGGAAGCGAGAAGACCTGGTCGTAGAGTGGCAGGCTCCGGTCGTCCCACATTTGCTCCTGTTCGATGCCATCGAACCACAGTGGCCGGATATGGCTTTGGCTCCAGATTTCCGCCTCGGAAACCAAACTGCTGAGGATCGTTGGATACGTGGCGCTTAAATCGTTGCTCTCATAAATATCATTCTCGATATTGAAGAGTCTCCAAGTGACGGGAGCGCCGAAAGAAGTCCACCTAACGGCTTTCCATTGATCTTGCCGAATGCCCACACTGTGTTCTCCCGTTGTTCCATACCCCGGATTATGTCGCAGGGTGTAGATCGGGTTGCCCACGCGCCCGCTGTTGCCGGCGAGGATCGCATCCCAGACATCGACTCCATCGATTTCCTTGCCTGCGGGAATCTCTGCCATGCCAAGGCGGGCGAATGTCGGATAAAAATCAATCGCGGATACCGGATGGTCATAGATGGCGCCGGCTTGGATCACGTCGGGCCAATGCATGAAGAAGGGAACGCGGAATCCGCCCTCCACCGTATCGCCCTTTCTTCCCCTCAACGGGGTATTTCTGGCGCCCTGGTCGGTTCTTCCCCCGTTGTCACTGAGGAAAATAATCAGGGTGTTGTCGAATTGGCCGTTGGCTTTCAGGGCATCCACAAGGTCACCCACCCCGCGGTCCATCGCATAGACCATGCCCGCATAGGTTTTGCGTTGGTAATCAGTGATATCCGGGAACATGGCCATGTCCTCCGTTTTCGCCTCAAGTGGCGTGTGGGGCGCATTGTACGACATGAACAGGAAGAACGGCTGCTCCCGCTCTACAGCCTCATCAAGAAAGCGGACTCCATAATCGGTCAGCACATCGGTCAAATAGTTCGTCGCCGTCAGGGTTGTGTCGTCAATCCCGTTATGTTCAGGATACGACTTATAATCCGTGGCATTCCCATAGGGGCCAAAGTAGTTATGACCGCCGCCGAGGAACCCGTAGAAATCGTCGAATCCACGAACATTGGGGTGGTGTTCCGGCTGCTGCCCCATGTGCCATTTGCCCATGATGCCCGTGAAATATCCGGTATCCTGCAGCACAGTGCTGATCATGGTTTCGCTGACGGGAATTCCCTGGTCGGTGTAGTCGCCCCCATTAAAGTTCGGCAAATTGAACGGCCCGCCATACTCATGCGGGTAGCGGCCGGAGAAAAGCCCCATACGGCTGGGGCCGCAGAACGGATGCACCACATACGCCGAGGTGAACACCGTGCCGTTTGCCGCCAGATTGTCCAGCTGAGGCGTCACGATATCAGGGGTTCGCCCCTGAGCGTAAACATTGAAGCTCACGTCGGCATACCCAAGGTCATCCGCCATAATAACGAGGATATTGGGCCGGGATGTAAAAAGCCGGTTTCTTGCAAATAACTGATCCCGGGTCGATGCGCAGATCGTGCGCACCACATGGTTGTAGCCTGGAATAGTTGAAGGGGAACTGTTCGAGCAAACCCATGCCGTATTCCATTCGCCGTTTGCCAGATTGTCGGTCCACTCGGCCGTATAGGAAATGCCCGGATTGGTATGTGTTGTCTCCAGGCTGTTAAAATGAGCTGCGCCGAGTTGGTTGTATTCAACATAGGGTTGAATCCCCTTATCGGCCGGGTTGGTTGGATCGCCGCCATGGGCAAATTCATATATATCAAGTACGCCGTCATCATCGGTGTCGATAAATTTGCGGCCAGCCAGGCTGTATGCTTCAATGAATTCCCCCCAGCCATCGAGGACGACCGGAATAGGTTCCACGTAAAGTTGCAAGGTCGCCGCATCGGAACCTCCCAGAGCGGTAACCAGTACCGTGAAGGTGTTGGTTCCCGCGTCTGCCGCACCCGGAGTGCCGGAAAGCGTTCCATTGGTTGCAACCTGAAGCCACTCGGGACCGAATACTTTTGCGAAGGTTATCGGATCGGTTTCCGGGTCGGAAGCGTCACCGGCCAGCGATTGGCCGGTATAGGAAGCGCCCTCGGCGGCATCGGGCTTGGCGATCGGATCAACACTGAAACCTGGAGGATTGTTTCCGCCAATGGAATCCACGGTCAATTCCAGCACATCAAGGCGGGGTTTCGGAGAAGAAGTCGGGGCCTCCATTCGCATTCCCAGATATATAATCCTGCCCACATCGGCTGAAGTAGTCGAATAGAACGAGGTTGACGGATGGTCGATCCAGGTGCCGTCAATATTGAATGAAATATGGCCCACTTCCGTTAAGTTGGATGTCGTCAAATCGTCATTCATAGGGGCCGAAATAGTAAACAGGCTGATCCGTGCTGTTTCATCACCGCTATAACCGCCGCCCCAATCGTGCAGGGACAAAGAAACGCTGAACGTTTCGCCGGTTGAGACCACCATATAACCGGCAGCATTGATGGCCTGATTAAGGGTCGGAAGCGAACCTCGCGAGTCCGGTTGGGGGCTTCCGCCCGTGCCGGTATCGGTTGTAAATCCGAGAGATTCAACCCCGCTTGCGTTGTACCAATAGGGCGTCTCCGCAAAGGTTTGTTCGCCCGACGCGGCAGGTTCGGTTGCTTCGAAATCGCCGTTTCCGGTTGATCCCGCAATAACGACCGCGGCATCCGACGATGCTGTGGCAACACACAAGAGCCCCACCATGACCAACGCATGTTTTTTCATAGTATTTCCCGTCAATTAATCGGTAGCTTTCGAAACGACCAGACACAACCAATCTGCCAAAAGCGAATAAGGTTAATTCACCAATGTGCTGAACAAAGGAATCTCATGCAGTCTGCATGAGATTCCGTATTGAGAGGAGATGGCCTAGATCATGAATCTGCGGCGGATGAACATGACTGCACCACCGAAGACTGCAACCAGACCGAGCGTTGCCGGCTCCGGAATGACGACTGAAAGGTCATCTATAAAAATCGTCTCGTCGTTTCCACCGTGCATGCCGAAGCGATAACGGTTGATAGACATATCGGAAGCTACCAAGCCGGAAGCAATAATTGTAGCATAGCTTGTTGTAGTACCGTCAGTCATTGTAAGATCCATTTCATAGGAATTGGCCGTAACATTATTATAGGAAACGGTAATATCCTGCCATACATCATCACCTAGGTGGGTCGTTCCACTTCCAGACGCAAAGGCCAGATTGCCACCAACTAGAGTGATATTACCGCCTTGGTTGAACTCAATCTCCATATCGGTAGTAGCGTTCGGTGTAAACTCAAGCTGCGCACCAAGATCACGCGGAAGTACGGTGTTGAGATTGATAAACAGATCAAAGTTTACCTGCAAAGCGGTACTCACCGCGGTGGAAGCAAAGTTTGCCTCGGTTTTCTCGTTGCCGGTCCCATTGAGCTCACCAACATTGGATCCAGTAGTTGGATTTGCGGAAACGCGCCCATCGAGAAGAGCAGAACCTGCACTCCAGCTAGTTCCCGCAACCTCTGCCGGCAGAGCAGTGAAAGCTGTTCCCACCGTTTCATTGAAGTCTTCCGTGAACAGCGCTGCCTGAGCCAGAGTCGTCCCCATGAGCGCTACTGTGATTATTCCTATTATTTTTTTCATTTGTTTCTCCTTTGTTCGTTTGTGTTTCTTAATTTGGTCTCCAGAGCGCCTCGGAGGAGATTGGGGCGCTCTTTCAACCCTGTCTTGCTTCCTATTCAACCAGTAGCTTGATGAACATCTTGTTGGTTGCAGTACCGACACTTTCGGTATAGTTGCTAAGAATGTTGTCATTAGCGGTAATCGGAAGGGGGCCGTTGGTTGTCCATAACCCAAGCACAAGGTCATCCCTGGTGAGCACGGAATAGCTAATCGTGTTGTCGCCAATCAGGGCAAAAATATAGTTCCCCGAAGATGCCTCGAACGATGGCAGCACACCGACATCGTCTGCATTGGTTGGGTTGCCACCGAACGCATATTCACCCCAGTCAACGACGCCATCCATATCTGCATCATCGGTCTTGACGCCCGTCAGGCCATAATCTGCGGTAAAGTCGTCCCATGGTCCCGGAGGCAGATCAAAGGCGTTTGTGTAGTAGATGCGGCAGATGAGATCATCCATTTCAATGCCGCCGCCCAAGGTAAAGCCTTTAGGATCAATCACAGTCGGATAGATGGCACTGCCCGAATAATAGAGCAGGGTATTGGTCATCCCGTCTTCGGTGAAGGTCCATGATGCCGCAGTATCCATGTTGGATATGATCACACTGCAATCCCAGACCGTCGGTGCCGCTGTTTTTTTCGCACGGTAGGCTACGTGAAGGCGATCGCCCTGAAGGTCATCACCGGAGATGCCGACATCACCTAGGGGAATCCAACCCGTAACGTTATTTGACGAGCCCACATTGCTATAGTTGTTTGCCGGCTTGAGCAGTACCGCCATGGACCCGTTATCGTCCTGGGCAATGCGGCAGCCAAGCATCTTTGTATACTCATTCGGATCATCCACGCTTTCTACCTGATTTATGGAATATGCTATTTTTGTATCGGGATCCTTGTTGTTTATAGAATTGGCCGTCAGGTACAGGTCAAAGAAGGGATGCTCGTCCCCATGGCCGGTGGCATACACTCTGGTATTTACACTCCACTGGATCGTTTCGTCTACGAGGGGCGCGCGGCCCAGTCCGGTTATCCATTTGCGACCGGTCTGATTCACGGCACTGTCTATATTCCGATGAGAACCGAATTTGCCGTATTTATCGTGAGCAACTCGAACAAAGGGTGTTCCTGACATATAGCCCCAATCGCCATACCAGGTGCTGCTGTCATCCGTCCACGCCTGCCCTTCCTCGGCGTTCCCTTTGGCACCATCGATGTTCCCATCGCACACCTCGTCATACAGGATGTCCTGGTGATAGGAGTAGAACTCGAACGAGTCAACCTGCCGGCTTCCCGGCGCAATATTGTTTTTGGTTTCATCATTAGTCCCTTCCATCATGCCGACATAGTCGGGTGCATTGTAGAAATTAAGGGATGACTTGAACGTCCAGCGACCGGCAATGCAGACCTCATCCGTCGCCAGATTTTTAACTACCAACTCGAGTTTCCAGTCGTTCTTATTGATTCCGCGCATCAGTTGGGCGGTATATTCAAGCCAGTCACTTTCTCCGATATAGTTGACGACCCCCGTATATTTTTCAAGATGCCCCTCAAAGGCAGTGGCTGATTGAGCGTTATCACCCGTTGAGGCCAGCTGGAAGGTCAGGCTTTGCACAGGTCCCTTCGAGCGGCGAAGCGAGCACCTGATATTGTCATTCCCGCCTGAGCCCAAAAACTTCAAGGTAAACAATATGCCGTTGTTTGCCGGAGTTGCACCGAGAGCTTCGTACTTGAATACCGCTTTAGCAACCAGCGTGTCGCCGCGGGTATCCGCCACTTCGCTTTCGCCCCAGTAGGCCCAGTTGGAATACACGGTGCAAACCCCCAAGGCACCGTTGTATCCTGCTGCGTTTGTGTCGACAACGAACCCATTCGGATAGTTGCTCGGCCAGGCCGTGCTCCAATCTACCTGACCGTGAAGATTTCCGTTCGTATACCCTTCGGCCGCCGTAAAATCGGTAAAGGCCGCCTGTGCTTGTCCAGCCACCAAAACCACGGCGGCTATCGCACCAATTATGAACTGCGTTTTCATTCTCATCTATTCCTCTCCTAGTTGTTTTTCTTCCTTTTTACTTCCCTGACTCTTCCATTTGCCCAAATACCCTTCCGGGGTTATGGAGATGCTCCCGCCAGCGGAACACCGGCCATGACCGGCCGGATGCGTTCCTCCGAATTTACAGCCTCGACGTCTGTAAAAATTCTGTGTCCGTTTTTCGGTTTGCTGAAAGATTTCATCTTCATGCGCTCCGCATTGGTTTACCGGCTGAAGCTCTGGTCATATTTCGGCATGCCGTTCACGTTCCAATTGGTATAGCTGATCTCCGAGTTGAACCAGAGCGGGTCTAGGCCGTGTGTGCCCCACTCCTGCGCAACGAGAAGCATCGCATCAAGCTCGGCGGAGGCGGCTGGATCGGTGATAATATTGCTCGCCTCGCCAACATCCGTGGACAGGTCGTACACCGACCACACGCCGAAGTTCTTGCGGGTGGCTTTAATGTCGTTTTTGCGGAGTCCAAGCGAGTACCCGTTGCTGAGGTAGCGAGCCCAGATTATGGTATCATCGACATGGGCATTCCCGTTGGTTACGATGCCATCCCAAATGTCTTTGCCGGCGAGGGTCTTTCCTTCCGGAATCGTCGTTTCGGCCAACCGGGCAAAGGTCGGGAAGAAGTCATAGGCACTCATCGGATAATCATAAACCTCTCCTGCAGGGATCGCATTCGGGTAGTGCATGAACATCGGCACGCGCACTCCACCATCATACGTATCCCCTTTACCCCCCTTCAGCGGATTGTTATCGGCATCGTCTTCCACTTCCCTTCCGCCATTATCGCTCAGGAAGACAATCAGCGTATCGTCCATAACCCCTTTGGCCGTCAACGCGGCGACCACGTCGCCAACGCCGCGGTCAACCGCATCCATCATGGCCACCAGGTTCTGTCGATCCGAATAGGCGCCATAGGCGCCGCTCCCGCCGAACCGGGCGATCAAATCCTCGCTTTTACCCTGCATCGGAGAATGCGGCGCCGTGTAGGACAGGAAGAGGAAGAACGGCTCATCGGAAGGCGCCTGCTCAATGAAGTCCACGGCATCGACCGAAAGTATGTCGGTCAAATATCCCGACAAAATATTGGTTTCTGCCGCCTGGCGCGTGAGCCAGAATTGGTAGTCGTTGACCACGGAAGGATCATATTTCGACAGCCATGGCGCATAATAGTTGTGTCCGCCGCCGAGCATTCCAAACCAATAGTCGAATCCGCGGTTGTTCGGATGGGCAAAGTCGGCGACTCCCATATGCCACTTCCCGATCATGCCCGTATGATAGCCGGCATCCTGCAGCACCGTGGCCATGGTGGTTTCATTGGTGAGAATTCCCCCGATCTCATTTGCGGGTTCGTAGCCCCAGGTGGTCTGTGTTACTAGACTCGGCCGGTTTGCCGTTTCGTACGGCAGGTTTTCCAAAGCGCCGATGTGGTGCGGATAGCGCCCCGACATGATTCCCACGCGGCTCGGTCCGCAGAACGGATGCGGCACGTAGGCCTGGGCAAAGATCATGCCGTTGGCCGCCAGCGAATCGATTTCGGGGGTGTTGATCGCATGTGCTGGAGCAGGCGTTATTTGACCCCAACGAGCGATGCTATAGTCTCTATTATATCCGACGTCGGAATAACCAAGGTCGTCGCACATAATGATCAGAATATTCGGTCGTTCACCGGAGGGCGTGGGGGCAGCCGGGAACAGGCGGTTGCGGAAGAACAATTTAGATTGGCCCGTGCCGTTGAGTTGGCGTTCCACTTCGTTGTATCCTGGAAGCGTTGCCGCCGTCACGTTGGTGGCATCCCAAATTTGGCTCCAGTTATTCGTTGTGAGGTTGTCAATCCATTCTGCGGTATAGGTGATGCCCGAATTGGTATTGGCGGTTTCCACGCAGATAAAGCTGGCCACATCGTCTGTTCCATATTCAACAACAGGAGCAACCCCCTTGTCGGCAGGATTGGTCGGGTTTCCGCCATGGGCATACTCATAGATATCGAACACCCCATCGCTGTCCGCATCGTCAAACTTGTCGCCGCTAAGGTCGTAGTCACTGACAAATTCTTCCCAGCCTGTAGGAGGCGCCGGCGGAGCGTTTACGGTAACATTCATCACGGCCGTGTCCACGCCACCCGTTGCAGAAACCTGAACTGTGAAGGCATTGACGCCTACGTTGTTCGAAGCCGGGGTTCCGATGATGGTTCCGTCGACATCAACCGTAAGCCAGTCGGGACCATCGGTTTTCAAGAATTCCATCGGATCGGATTCCGGATCGGAGGCATCGCCTGCGATCGAGTTGGTGTAGCCTACATCGATATCAGCATTAGGCTTGTTGAAAGGATCGTTGGCAAACGATGGCGGCTGGTTGACAGGCGGCCCGCTTGTACCCGATGTTGCATTGAAATAGTTAAGCTTAAACCCGGTGTTCCCTGCGGTGGTTTTGGCGATGTCGGCATAGACGCCGACCGAGGTGATATCATTCATGCCCGGCGTTGCAACAGAACCGATGACGCCGCCGTCGTTATTCACCGGAGTAAAGGCGTACCAGGTCAACGAGGCTGGATCCGTTGAGGAGGCAGAAGCGTAGGAGAGTGCCAGCGTGAGGGCTGGATCACTTACATACCATGAAGTAGATCCTCCATTGTCTTTCTCGATCAGGTATCTGAAGGCGCCGCTGCTGCCTACATATCTACCCCCCATGGCAATGCTGGTGAGTGTCGTATTGGTGCTTACGAAGTTTTCCCAGACGACCATGGCTTGCAAGAAGGTAGAACTTGGAGCCTGGATGAAAACAGAGTCTCCGCCGTCAGCGGCGCCGGAGCCGACATCATCATGGATATCCTTGGATATGGTGATGGCTACAGTCGCATACGCCGCAGCATTATAGGTCTGCGACTCGACCGGCGCTACCGATGATACGCTATGAACAGTCTCATCTCCATATACATTGCCTGCTGCATAAACAGTACCTGGCTTGGGATTATGATTCGCCGAAGCGGCAAACATGTCCGCGCCAGTGTCTGCCGCGCCCCAATTGACTAAAGTATCGGCTTGAACACCAAGTGCGGCCAGAAGAGCCGCTGCTAGCATATATGTTTTCATTTCATCCCTCTCTTATTGTGCTTTGTAGTTTGCCCAGTAGATTTTCTTCTCACGACCGGATGCGATGCCGTCCTGGTTGGCATCGATTTCGTTGAACATTGTTTCCACTTTGCCCGAATTCCATTTCCATCCCTTAACTTCACACCGCCTTTTTTCGTTCTCAAGAAACTGGGCTTTAGTGATATCTCCATTGGATAGCGGGGTTGTTTTTTGCTCCAAAGCCACCGGTTTGATGTCGGCGGGCTTGAATGCAATCGAATCCATGCCGAAAGTCGCAGCAGTGGCCGGCATGCGGGTTTCGTCCCAGATTTCCCGCGCTCTTTCCTCATGGAACCAGCGCGGCTCCGCATGGGTAAGACTCCATTTTTTGGCGGCCGCAACCATCTCCTCAAGGCGTTCAGGATACTGGGCGCTCAAATCGTGCGCTTCGCCCGCATCGTCTTTGATATTGAACAGCTGCCATGTGCTTGCTTCGCCGCGCGTAGCTTTCCAGTCGTCCCGCCTTGCGCCGACTTCGCTGTAGCCCCCTCGATAACGCAGGGCAAAAACCATTTCTCCCTGGCGCGGGTTCTGCCCATCTTTGAAGGCGGCCCAGATATCCTTGCCGTTCAGAATCTTTCCATCGGGAATCGCCGCGCCGCAAAGCCCCGCAAAGGTGGGATAGAAATCCAGCGCCGAAACCGGGAAATCAAACTTCTGCCCTGCAGGCACCTGTTGAGGCCAATGGAAGAACATAGGAACGCGATAGCCGCCTTCATAGGCGCTGCCCTTCCCGTTCCGAAGAGGATAGTTGTTTGCCCCCGCAGCGGTTTTCCCTCCGTTATCGCTCAGGAAGACGATCAAGGTATTATCGAATTGTTCGGTGCTTTTCAGCGTTTCAACCAACTGCCCAACTCCGCGATCCACCGCGTGAACCATGGCGGCATAGGTCCGGCGCTTCGGGTCCTCGATATCCTCGTAGAGCACTAAATCGTCTTCCAGCGCCTCAAGCGGGGTGTGCGGAGCGTTGTAGGACAGGTAGAGGAAAAACGGCTTCTCCTTGGCCGAGGCTACTTTCACAAAGCGGCACGCTTCCCGCGTGAAAGCATCCGTCATGTATTCGGTCTCGTTGACGTTTTTCCCGTTATATTCCAAAGGCAAAATGTATTCGTTGATATGCTTGTTTCCGAACTGAACCTGACGCTCATAAGCTGGCTGGTACTGGTCCGGAAAATAGTTGTGGCCGCCGCCGAGAAAGCCAAAAAACTCTTCAAAGCCACGGTTGTTGGGATGGTACGGCTGGGTGAAACCCATATGCCATTTTCCGATGGCTCCGGTGTAGTATCCGGCGTTCTGAAGAACCGTGCCGATCAGTGTTTCGGCAACGGGAACTCCTTCGTTGTTGTATTCTTCAATTCCCTGCCCATGGTTTGGAAGGTTGTACGCGCCGCCGAATGCATGGGGATAGCGGCCGGACATGAGCCCCATGCGGCTCGGCCCGCAAAAGGGATGTGCAACGTAGGCGGAGGTGAATACTGTTCCATCCTTTGCCAGCATATCCATCCTAGGCGTACGTATGTCCGTCGACCCGTTGAAACCGACATCGGCGTAGCCCAAATCGTCGCACATGACGACGAGTATGTTCGGGCGCGGTGCTTCAGCGGAAAAAACAGTTGTCGCCAACGCGCACAATGCGCAAATAGCAGACATCGGTTTTATAGTTGCTTCAATCATTGTCTCCCCATCCTCAGGCAGGTAGGCACCTCCTCCAACCTGCATAGCGTCCACAACCATTTGAACACGGTAGGAAGATAGCAAGGGTCTGACCATGGGTCTACTGTCACTATGGAGACCGAAAAGTGTCAAAAGAGACACACCGGATTCCAGCAGGAAACAACAAGGATATTGGCATGCAATGCAATGCACGCTAAAGCATTAAGAATTTATCCGGGGCAACGGGGATGTGGCTAGATCAAACCTTTGCGAATGGCCTTGGCGACGGCTCCGCTCAGGGAATTGGTATGCAGCTTCTTGTAGATGTTGCGTACATGGTAGTTCACCTGGTGGGCTTCCAAGTCAAGGGATGCGGCGATCTCTTTCTTTTGAAATCCTTCGGCCAGCTGCTTCAGGACTTCGAGTTCCACCTCGTTCAGGTCATGGTCCGTGGACTCTTTTTTCAAATGCGAAAACATATTTAGGACAATCGAGGCCACACTGCTGTTCAGCGGCGAACCTCCCGAATGCACCTCATGCAATCCTTTGACGATTTCATCGATCCCATCGGTTTTCAAGAGGTAGCCGGACGCGCCGGCACATATGGCATCGAAGATGCGGCGTTTGTCGCCGAAGGAAGTCAAGATCACCACATCCGCGCTGGGGATGAGCTTTTGAAGAACGGGGATGGCCTCGACTCCGTTTATCCCCGGCAGCTGGATATCCATCAGCACTACGTCAGGCCATTGTTCATAGGTGCTTAGGTGAACCGCCTTTTCAGCCGCCTCGAAGCTGCCGAAGCTCCCCGTGCAGTTGATGTCGTCAAGCTCCTCAAAAGAGGAGACCAGATCCTCTCGATAATCTTCCAAATCCTCAACGACCCAAACTTTGATCGGTTCAGCGAAACGGGGCATACGAGCTTTATCCATGGCTGTCTCCTGATAGTTTAACACGTCTCGCCTTCCTGATGGGGAACGCCAATACCACTTCGGTTCCCGATCCGGGAGCGGAGTGGATCGTTAACCGGCCGCCTAAATGCTTGGCGCGTTTTTCCATGCTTCGAAGGCCAAAGCCAACTGTATCTTCCAGATCGGTTGCATTCAAATTAAAACCTATGCCGTCATCTTTAATGGAGATCCGCATCCGCCCCCCCGTCTGAGACAGCGAGAGCTCAACCTTTTGGGCTTGCGCATGCTTGTGGATATTGTTCAGCGCCTCCTTGACGAAGAGGAACGTGTCGCGCTTGCTGGCGAGACTCAATGGATAGTCCGTCAGGGTGGACAGGTTGCCGTCGGAAAACTGGAGTTGATAATACTCGGAATACACTTCTGCCGTTTCCCTCAACTTGGCCACCAGATGGCGCAACGTGTCCTGCTCGTCGTTGCTGATCCAAACAACATCCCTTAACGCGTGCGTTGCCTTCGTCGTGGAATTGAGGATTCGCCGAACCTCATGCAGTGTTTTGTCATCCGTCACCCGGCGCTCCAGTTTTTTTCCGGCCAGCATCGAACATCCAAGCAATGCACCCACATCATCATGCAGATCAGAACTAATTTGGAAACGAAGCCGTTTCGCGTAGCGCCGCCGTTGGACAATTGCGGTAATAGCGCTTAATACGGCAACCATGGCCAGCAATAGGAGAGCGCTAAAACCAGTGATTTGCCAAGACCTCTTCCAGCGCGTTCGCAGGGCATCCTCCAACGAGGCGAACTCAAGCAATGAACGTGACAGTTGATGCCGCCGTTCTATTTTGTGAAGCCAATCCAACAGAAACAGAATGGGTTGTCCTCCGGCCATGCCATCTTTCATTAGCTCGGTCTTGGCGTCCGCCCCAGGCGGAAACCCCTCCAGATGAATCTGGTCGATTGGATACGTCGTTTCTTTCCGGTAAACATGTATTTCGCCGATGGCAAAGGTCGGTTTTCCATTATGCAATGGAAGGTTGTCTGCCTGAATCCGAATCCATCTCCCGCTTAAGTCAACCCCGGACAAACGCGCCACATTGTTGCCCGGATGCATCTCTTCCCATTCCACCGGGTTGCGGAAAACCCGGCCGCGTTTGCCGTCCGGCGTTTCCCTCACGATGTCCATCGCAAGGTTTTCGGGGAACCCGAAGCCGGGGATCATGATTCCTTCCGAAGACTGGGCCGGAAACAACGATACCCATCCGAGCTTTCGGTTCTTCCCCATATCCAGTTCCACGACACAATGATTCGTGGGTGGAGCGTCGAATGAAACTGCAAAGTCCCCCTCCATCGGGTTTATCGCGTCCTGCGATTTCACATCAAGAGGCAAACCCAGACTGGTTTTCCGGTCAATCAGGAACTGTTTTCCCCAATAGGGAAGCGATTCATATTCCGAACTGGCCGTCATGCTGAGGCATGGATGGTCGGCGGCACCCATAACACCGAACAGTTCATCGAGGGCAAACAGCTCCCGGCCTTCGTCTTTAAATCCACGAAAGACCTCGATCCGAACGATATGGCTCCTCGGCGGGGGGACATCAATGATCAGCGGGAAACGCCCGGGATCGGGGCAATCGGCATCCATCCACTCTTTGACAACATTCATGCTTCCATCGGCCGCAACCATCAGCACACGAAAACGGAGCGGGAAGCCATAGCTGCTCGGGCGCCCAAACCGGCGGTCTAGCGCAGGAACAAGAATAATCCTGGATAATGCAATATTTGAATTAAACGAGAAATCCAGTGTCCAGCGCGGCTCGTCCGGCAGCTCCTCCAACGCGGGGAGATAGCCCCCATGATACCCATAGGCCTCATACTGCAGCGTGTCATTAAGAACCGGCAGCGTGTTCTGCTCCGCCCGAAGTCCATCTGCCAAAACATAAAGTTCGTTCAGCGTCCGGGGAATGTCAAAGAATGCAATCTCCTTCTCAGCGGGCCACTCAATCACCTGTTGGCTTACCAGGTTCGAGGTTGCCGCCGAGGTCTTTGCGTCTAGTTCATTGTCCCATGCACCGGAAATCAGGGTATTCGTCCACACAACACTCGTGCTGGCCGTGCTTCTTGTGGTTTTAACCTTGTTCCCTTCGCTGCCTTGATCAGGGAGGCCAGACTTGCTAGCCCGGTATCCTGCGCCCTCCCCAGCAGCGGTCGCATTGATCCCACGTCTCTCCATCGAAAAACGCTCAACCGTACGCTTGGTTGTGCCGTGGTATACCTCTTCCATCGATGAACTCATTCCGAAAAACAGGTGCGAGGCATCAAAGAACTCAGCAGACGACACCACACTGGTATTGGTATGATTCAGTACTTCAGTGAATTGGGTCATGTTGGAGAGGGTTGTGCACACGGTCCAGTCGGCCTGGTCTTCCCCTCGCAGAAGAGTCATGGTTAGCGAGAGCTCATCGCTGGTGTCGTTGAGCGTTCCATCAAGGCCCAATGCTGATTTTGAGACCCCCGGCGAAAAGCTCTGCGTCCCGTCCATGGATTTGAAGAAAAACAGATAGAAATCATCCAGCCGCCTCAGAGCCACACGCATATCCGGCAGGCTTGTATGAACCGAGTGTTTGGCAATTAAACTAAAGAGGTCTCCACGCCCGAAGGCAACCGATTCAGTGAAAACCAAATCGGCGGACGTGGTTAGCCGGCTATCGACTGGCGACAATCCAATCACGCAGATGGAGTTTACCCAGCGTGTATCAGAATCCAACACGAGGCATCCCGTTCCGCTCGTATCTACGGCGTTCGCTTCCAAGTAGCTTATCCAACGAGGATGGTTGTTGATGTTCCCGTCTGCGAAGCCCTCTGCTTCGTCAAACTCGAATTGAACAACCTGCGCTCCAACGCTGCTGCTCATGCATAAGCCAAGCAGCGCGAAGATAGCGAGGCGGGAGCCCCGCCACGGCGGCTGGTTGCCTGCGCCGAACATATCCTTGAATCGTTTCATCTTTCCGGCAAACACCATGCCGGCACCCACGATGCCGATGATGTCGAGAACGATTACCATGTAGCCAGCGATTTGCATTAGACAAGGGCCCCTGAATGTTGCTACTGATCTGCTTTTAATTCTGCACGATTACTACCACATCGCGCAAAGTCCTTTCCAGTTTATTTACCGTCGCTAGGCGAAACATGCCGCTCCATTGCGCCAACGCGACCGAATCCCGTTCCGCTCGTATCGAAGGAATTGACCCACCCAGACCATGTCAGGATTCATAGCAACGGACTTCGAACAACTTTGCGTTTGCTGCCCCGTAGGTTTCCTTCAACCGGATTCGCACTGCGGAGGCTTCCACTTTTTCAAACCGGAACTTGATCAGGCGGGTCCTGTTGTTATCGAGCTCGCCGAGCTTGATCCACTCGCCATTCACGCAGGCTTCGAGCTCGATCGCCTTGAGCATCTCTTTCGGAACCGTGCTGGTATACGACTCCGTCTCGCGCGGCGTCTTTAGCATCATGATGTTTTTGTTCACGTTGGTGTCGCACTTGACCATGACGCTTGAAAGCGGCACCGGCGCGTCCCACTCAAAGGCGACTTCAGCTGAAAGGCCATCGGATGCCCAGTGATGGATTTCTCCGTGTTCATCGCGCGGGACGCCGTCGACGAGGAGATTCACATCGCCGGACGAAGTCGATGACGCATGAATCCGATTCGCCGTTTTCGCGAGGTCATTGGAATCGCAGGCTGGTCGATTTGGAATGTATGCATCATCCAGCATGAGCTGTTCCTGCAGCTCGGCAATATGTTTTTCGCCCAGCTCACGGGGAGTAATTCCCTTTTGTACGCAGAGCGCGGCAGCGGTTCCAACGGCCTGCCCCATCGTGGAACAGGTGGCCATCACGCGGGTCGAAGAGAGCGCCACATGCGTTACGCTCACATTGCGGCCGGCGAAAAGCAGGTTGGAAACATCCTTTGAAAACAAAGAGCGGTACGGGATCTCATACACCTTGTCGAAATGGGAATGCCAGAAACTCGGAGGATCATCCAGATTTTCGATGCCGCCCGGGTTGTGTTCATCCAGCGGCCAGCCGCCGAAGGCCACTGCATCGTCGAAGTGCTTGTGCTCCAGCAAGTCCGTCTCGGACAGAATATGATCCCCGATAAAGCGCCGCGATTCGCGGCGACCGGGAACAGATCCAACCCAGTTCAGGGCAAAGTTCTCCGTTTCAGGATATTGGCCGGAATTCTTCGCGTAGTCCCATACGCCGTAGGCATAGCCCATCAACTTGTGGCGGATGGTGTCGAAGTCGCCGACGATATCGAAGTCGCTGCCGACCTCGACCCACCAGAATCCTTCCTGGAACGGGATGATGCTGCGGTCAGAGTGCCCGTGTTTTGAGTGTTTATCATCCCCATGATATGGAATCGCAAAAGACGGCGCCTTGAACGGCATCGGTTTCCCCATGTCGTCGGATGAAAGCAAAATAGTGGCGCCAAGCTGCCGGCCGTCGGCCTTATCGGCGCTTTCTGGCGCGTTATTATCTTGGATAGGTCTCAGGGGTGTTTTTTGGTTCTGGAGACTTTACGAAGGGCTCGGGCTGACATGAAAGTCGCCTTAGCCGATATCATCTCCATAGATCAAAATAATGTTTGGCCTCATCGGATAAAGCCGTACATGCAACTGCTCCAAGAATAAATGCGGTAATAACCGTATTTTTTCATAACGGCTCCTTTTGTAAACTAACGAATTGAAAACCGGTAAATGGTTCGGGATTGATAATCTTTCCCTGGACGTACAATCGTAACGGGAAATTGCGGTTTGTTGGGGCTGTCGGGGAAGTGCTGGGTTTCTAGGCATAAGGCGCTACGACGAAGATACGGCCGGCCGGATTTCCCGATTAGGGTGCCATTGAGAAAGTTAGCCGTGTAGAGTTGAATGCCCGGCTCTTGAGTCAGCACCTCCATCAATCGGCCACTGGACGGATCGTAGAGCGTGGCCGCTACCTCCACATCTTTATTCAGCACAAAGCAGTGGTCATAGCCGTTGCCGAATTTAAGTTGCTCGTTATCCTGATTAATGTCACGCCCCACAGGCTTCCCCTGTCGGAAGTCGAACGGTGTTCCTGAAACGGGAACAACCGCACCGGTTGGAATAGACGTTTCATCGATCGGCGTCATGGCATCGGCATGGATTGACAGTTCGTGATCAAGAACCGTATTCGCCCCTTCGCCGGCCAGATTGAAATAGGAATGATTAGAAAGGTTGACCGGCGTGGCCTCATCGGTCGTGGCGCGATAGTCGATTATCAGCACGTTGTCATCCGTGAGCGTATAGGTGACCGCAACATTCAGATTGCCGGGATAGCCTTCTTCTCCATCTGGCGAACATCGGCTGAAACAAACACCGTTCTTAAAAGGCTCGGCCTGCCACTCCATCTTATCAAACCCGATAATGCCGCCATGGTTGTGGTTTGGCCCGTTATTGCACGCCAGTTGGTGCTCGACCCCATCGAGAGAGAAACGTCCCCGGGCGATACGGCCGGCATTACGGCCCAGGACGCAGCCGAAATAGGGTTTCTTCACTGCGGTCTTGTAGAGTTCAACGTCATCGTATCCAAGTACGACATCAGCAATATTTCCATTGCGATCCGGGACTTTAAGGGATGTGATGCGCGCGCCGTAGCAGGCTAATCGAACTTTCATGTCATTGTTGTTCTTCAACGTATACTGCTGTCCGGAATCAATTACCTCAACCCTTGTCGATGAACACCCTGAGAACAGTACAGCCACGACGACAGTCAAAACGATGTTGGGTTTTGTCGCATAGGTGAATGAATCGGCGGAAAACAGTGCGGGAATAATTCGGTTTAATAAAGTGATCTTCATAGTGTTTAGCCTTCAATCTTTTCAAGTATAACCTTATCTGCCTTGTACTGGATACGAAAGGTCTGCCCGCCGGAGCGAAGCAGTCCATTTGGATTTGTGAAGGATCCATTGATTGACGCCGCCGACAGAACCTTAAAGGGCGTGCCCTTTCCGCTGGGAGTAGTGCATTTCAGGATTCCATTGAGCACGGCCTTTCCGTTGACGGTAAGCGGGGCTTTGTTTCCGACCTCCACTTCGAGGGTTCCGACAGCAGACTGGTTATAGTCGCCAGAAACCACCATTCCTTTGGCCTGGATGAGCCCGGCATTGTAGAGCGAGGAATTGATCCGCCCTGTTCCCTGCAACGTAGCCTGCTCGAAAACATCGATCCAACGTACTGAGCTGAGCGTGGAACCATTGAGCTTCAGGCTTGAAAACGGAGCTAGCCGGATTTCATTGCGGCCGGTCAGCGTGATGCCGGGCTTGAGCGTCAGCTCCATCAGGGCTTTCGAGGAAGAATTTCCCGCCACTTCGAAACCAAGGGTTTTGATGGAGGTATCGAGATGGGCGGTTTGTTTTTTGTTTTTCGCGTTCACCACCCGTGCATTCCAGCTTTCGTCCGGCGTTTTGCTCTGCGGCCATTTAATATCGAAATCCCACTTACCGGTTTCCTTCCAGCTGTCAGCCGCATTCACGTCGGCGCCGTTGCCGCCGATCCAGGTCGGAAAGACGTTGGCGTAAAGCTTGTCGGCCTCCAGGTTTTCATCCAGTGCAATGGCCAGCAGCTCCTTCATAATTTCTTCATACTCAGGATTCTCCGCAAGATTGTTCTGCTCGGACTCATCCATCGAAAGATTGTAGAGATGAAGCTTCCCGGTTTTCTGTTCCTTGCCCAGTTTCATGTCGTCCCGAACCAAGGACCAGCGCCAGGTATTTTTACCGTACCCTTCATAACAAAATACGGGGCGCTTGCGGGCTTCTCCCTTGCCCGTCAGCAACGGTGCAATGGATGTGCCGTCCACGCCGACCGGGGCAGCAACGCCCGCCAGTTCGCAAAACGTGGGGAGAATGTCCGTAATACATGTTTTATGATCGGTCGTAGTTCCTGGAGGAATCACACCATCCCAACAGAACACCAGCGGATCGCGGATGCCGCCCTCAGTAACTGCACCTTTGTAACCGTTCAAATGACCGTTACCGTTAAAAAACCGGACGGACTCGTTGCCGGAGCCGCCGTTGTCGGAGGAAAAGATCAACAGCGTATTTTCCAACACCGAGTCCGATTCATTTCCATCGCCATTGGGGTCGCGCAAGGTGGCAATGACTTCACCAATACGCGTGTCCATGAGCGTGATCATGGCGGCATACTGCTTTACCTCTCTGCTCCACGCAGCGGTGTCCGTTTCGGCATACGCATCGAACCAGCCGGGCACGGTTTCAATTTCGTCAAACGGAGCGTGCGGAATCTGAAAAGAGAGTTGAACAAAGAAAGGCGACGGCCCGTTGGCCTCAGCCCGGATAAAATCGATTGCGCCGGCCGCATAAAAGTTGTCCGCATAAAGATCCTCCTCCGGATAGACCTCCTTATTCATCCGCAATGTGGTGTCCAGCTCAACCGTACCGTCGGGCGCAACATGGGAATACCAAAGCGACGGTTGCAGGAAGGTATGCGCACGGACATGATGCAGCTCCACCACGCAGTCATGATAGCCATGCGCAATCGGCAGGGTCTGCGGATTGACGATTACCGGATTTAACGGATCCAGCGAACCGCCGTAGCCCCACTTGCCATACATACCGTTGCGGTAGCCCGTTGCGGCGAGAAGTTTCCCAAGGGTTGGATCCTGCGTACGCATCGCCTTGTGAGGCCCCTTGTCATTCCAGTCGGCCCAGGTATGGCCCTGATGGAACCCGGTTTGCTGACAGGCGCGTGACGGAGAGCAAACGGGATTGCCGTATGCGTGCGAGAAATTCAGACCCCTGTCAGACAACGAATCAATATTCGGCATGATGAGTTTTTGAATTTCAGTCGTGTCCACCCCTTTGGCGGCAGCGATCTTCTGATTGGCCCGGATCGTCCCCCAGCCCATGTCGTCCGCAAAAAAGTAGACAATATTTGGGCGAGGTGCGGCGTATGCAAATGCGGTTGTCAGCATAAGGCCGACGAGTAAACTTCTGATCTTAATATTCATATCTTCTGCTCCTGATCCAATTGTACTACCGTGATTCTGCCCAATCGATTTGATTCCACTGGTCCATAAATTCATAGGGCTGATCATTCTCCTGCTGCGAGCCAGGGTTTGAGCGCCCCTCACGAACCAGTTCCGCTGCCAGGGTTTTTAGTTCCTCTGCTTTCTCAGGATTGGTTCTGAACAGATTGGTGCGCTCGCGGGGATCTGTCTTAAGATTGTAGAGCTGGAAAGGCTCGGCATCCAACACCTCCGGCTCCTCCGGATCTGTGTATGTTGAAAGCATGCCTTTCCAAGCGGGATGCATCATCATGACCCAGTCCCCTTTTCGAATGGCGAGCTGCCCTAGATAGTTTTGATAAATCACCGACTCTCCTCGCTGGAACTGCCCGTCCCCTTTAAACGCCGAAAGCATCGACCAACTGTCAACGGCTTCGTCATCCCGCAACTTGTGGCCCACCATCTCGGCACAGGTGGCAAAGAAATCAACCTGACTGACCGTGGCATCGCAAACGCTGCCCGGCCTCACAACACCGGGCCATCGGGCAAACGTCGGCACCCTGTGCCCGCCTTCAAAATTCAACCGTTTGTGGCCGCGCCAGTCACCCGCCGCGTAATGATCATACTTTGTTTTCAGTTCGAGCGTGCAGTTTTCCGGCCCATTGTCGGACGTCAGGAAAACCAGTGTATTCTCATCGACGCCGGCCGCTTTCAACGAAACCATCAGCTCGCCGACCACCCAGTCGCATTCCAGCATGAAGTCACCATAAATCCCCGCACCCGACTTGCCGAGAAAGGGCTTATTCGGCACGTGCGGCTCATGCGGTGCTGTTAATGCATAGTAGAGGAAAAACGGCTGTTTACTTTGCGCAGACTTGCGGATGAATTCATCGGCCTTTTTAACCCACAACGGAACAAATTCTTCGCGTTTAAGATTCGGATCGAGATAGCCATACTTAGAGCCGGGCTTAATAACCTGAACCTCTCCCAGAGGAACCCCGTTCTCATAAATAGTCGTGTTGGCCGTAATCGAATAATCAAACCCATGTTGATTTGCGCCATCCAGAATGGGTTTGGTAAAATCCACCCCCGGGTCGGCAAACTTGTTCTTCGTTTTTCGCATCTCGGCAACGGCTTTTTCATAATCGCCGCCGTCTTTAAGCTGCCATCCGTTTCCTAGATGCCACTTGCCAACATGCCCGGTGGCATATCCATTATCGCGTAGCATTTCGGCTATGGTGATCCGTTCCTGGCGGATCAGCGGCGGCGAAAACCTGCCGCATACGCTGGATTTCCGGCGGCTGCGCCACGGATAGCGACCGGTCAACACCCCATAGCGACTGGGAGTGCAAACCGCCGATGGAGCATGGGCATCGGTAAAGGTCATCCCCTGCGCAGCCATCCGGTCAATGTTCGGCGTCTGGATTTTCGATTCCGGGTTCAGGCAGGAAACATCCCCGTAGCCCATATCGTCGAAATAGACAAAGACTATGTTCGGTTTCGAGCCACCTGCCAGAACGATACTCGTGGTAAAGTATAACGCAAAAATAGATAATATGGTCTTAGTCATCCCTTCCTTACCTCTTTCCCTGAGCTTGCTCCGACGACATCATTTTGCCGTCCTTAAAGGAACACTCGACCACCTTATTGCCGGGGGCGTGGAGCTTGAAGTCTACATCCCAATCATGCGGCCATGCCGGAAGCATCAGAATTTTCCCTCCATGAGTCTGCAACAGCATTTCCTGCAGACCTATCATTCCGGAACCACCGACGTTATGATCCGGTGCATAATCGCCGCCCGGGAAGAAGGCCGGAAAACGGAATGGACCGTTGCCGATTTTATCGCTTGTGAGCTTGCGCGCCGTTTCTGCATCACCGATACGGGCGTAGTAGATCAGGTTTTGGTTCCAGCCGCCTGAAGTTTGGTTGTACTGCGGATATTTTTCCACAATCACATCCATGGTGTTTTTGATAATATCCAGATTTTCCAGACCCAGACCGTAGATCTGATAAGGAAATAGCGGATACATCTCTGGACAATGCACCTTGTGCCCCAGCTCTTTATTTGCAGCGGGTCGCAAATAGGTTTTCCCGTTGCGGAAGCCATACGGATAGTCGGGGATCGTGGCCAACATCGCACTCCAACGTTGCTTCTTTGCCTCACTCTGCATTGAATCAGGGAGCTCCAACAATCCATTCAGCACGGTAGTCAACCCGGCAATCACACTGGTTGGGTTGATGGCATTGGGGTGACCTTCCAGCGCATTGGAGGGATAAATCATCAGCTTTTTCCCGTCCAACTCACTGCCAGTGAGTTTTTTCTGCCACATGCGATAGTACTCGTCGAAGAAAATCATCGACTGCTCAATGAACGGGAGGTAGGCCGAAATATCGTTCCCGCTGAATCGGTGATATTCGAGCATCATCCAGGAAAACTCCAACTGGGACTGGAAGATATGCCGGATTCCGTTGGCCGGAATGCCCTTTTCATAATCGGGCGGACGATATTTATTGGTTCCTTCCGTATGCTTACTGGTCCAGCCATATTCCGACAGACCGATCAGCCCGATAATGCTTGGTTGCTCAGCGTTCATGCAGCCGTCAATGCCGTAGTAGTGTTTCGCCACGCCTTTGGTTGACGGGAGAATATCGACATAAAAATCGAGTTGCGGAAGGATGCCGTCAAAGTCACCATTCTTCAGCATCGGCCAATACACCAGCCGCTGGTTCTGTGCCGTCAGCGCCCCGCCCCAACGACGAAAATCCGGAGTAAATCCAGAACCGGCCTGCGGGTTGCTGTCGCCATACTGTTCTTTTTTCTTCCGCTCTCTTTCGGTGACGGCGGGACGGCCATATCGATCGGCCCCTTCATAAATTGCATCAAAGGTTAAAACGCCGCCGTTAAACATAGTCGGCTCATTGGCAAAAAATCCACTAACCAGCATATAGCGGAAAAGGTTGTAGTTACGGCCCAGCTGCCATCCTTCATCGCCTTCACCTCTCCCCGCATTGATGATAATCCGGCTACGCACCCAGAACTGATTCCACCACGCCGCATTCGACGCCCAATCTGCACGCACCGCCGCCTTTTCATCCAACTCTTTTTCCCATGTTTGGAGCGAATCGGTCTGGTTGATATGCGTGATGATTTTCAGACGGGCTTTTTTTGATTTTCCAGTTTGGTATTTCCAACCCTTGAATTGGTTCTGTCCATACACTCCATCGATTTCTTTCACAAAGCGCAAACCGTCGCCTGACAATTTTCCGCCAAACGTCAGATCGGTGAGCGGATCGTAGAGTTGGTCTTTGATGGCGGTCAGCTCCTGTTGCACAACCTGCTCGCCGAAATAACATTTGTCGTTCCGCATTCGATGGACAAACTGAATGGACTTATCTGAAGCCTTAAATTCATCATTATAGATATAGGCATCGCCCTCATATCCCGGACGGCTGGTATACGCAAGGCTGCGTTCAAAATGCGGAAGAAATCGATTTCCCTTCCGATGATCGGGAATCAGCAACGGCTCATGCCGCCAACTTTCATACGTGGCATTCACCACCACGTCTGAATCGGAATCCAAATCCACGTGAATGATCGGGTTCTTTATTTCCACCCACAGTTTGATGCGCGTTTCGCCCAGGGCCGACGAACGTGTTGTGATGTCAATGCATCCTGCTGCTAAATTTAGCTTTTGCTCGAATTCCGCTCCGGAAAAAATATCCGGCTCTGTATTGATGCGGATACGGCCGAACTTCAGCAACGCCCCGTTTTCATCACGGCAACCCGGACTGGAAAAATAGAACAGCAGGTCGTTGTTCTCGACCCAAACGTTACAGCCCATATTCCCGCCGACCATCGGCATGGAACCAGACGAATTTTCACTCTGCGAGTTCCACACAACGTTATATTGCTCCACCCATGAAGTATCCGCGACGACAGTTTTCAATCCTAGCAGGCATAGCATAAGCCCTAGTATAGTCGTCATTTTCAGCATTAATTCCTCCTCGCTTCTTTCTTCATAAGTTCGCGGTTTTCAACCTCCCCGAAAATCACCGGAGGATAATTCGGGATAGGATCATGGCTTTCGGCAGGACGGCGTTCCAACAGCAATGCTTTCAGTCGAGCTTTCATGGCGCTCACCTTTTCTGGATGATCGTTGGCAACATTCTTCGACTCATAGGGATCCTGCTTAATGTTGTAGAGTTCATCGCCTACCAATTTAAAATCGCCATGCCGCAATGTTCCCTTATACGCCTTTCGTTTCCCCTGCGCAGCCATATCAAGACAATGAACAATCTCTTCACGGTCCAAACCTTCACCTTTCGTAATTGTTTGCCATAAGTCCAAGCCATCAATGGGCAACTCCTGTTTCAGGGAAGCGCCAGCCGCATTGATCAGCGTGGGATAAAGATCGATCGCGTGTGTCGGCACATCTACCCGCCGATTGGGAGCAATATGTTTCGGCCACCTGAAAATACAAGGCACCCGGAGTGCGCCCTCGTAATAGTTCCCCTTGCCTCCTTTATACGATCCATTCCCGATCCGGGTCCCTGCTCCATTGTCATTAAAGAAGACCACCAGCGTATTCTCTGCAAAGCCATGCTTTTCCAACGATGCCATAACCCTGCCGACCGCAATATCCAGACACTCAAACTGAGCAAACTGTTCAGGCAAGAATGCTGAATCGATGTGCCGGTATTTACTGACCACTTCTTCTGGCGCCTGGAATGGGCCATGAACGGCGTTGAACGGCACATAAAAGAAGAACGGTTTCGATTTATCCTGCTGCGCCAGGAGATGGTCAACTTCATCCGCAATGAGGTACGTAGAGTAGCCCTCCTGCTGAAGCGGTTCTTCGTTGCGGTGCCAGTCCATAACCCCTTCCCGTTCATGACTGAAAAAATCAATCAACGCGGAGTAGTGGCCATATTGGTATTGGAAGCCGCGCTGCATTGGCAAATGTTTCTTCTGCCAGTTGCCCAAATGCCATTTACCGAAAATTGCGGTGAAGTACCCCGCTTCCGTCAACGCATCGGCCAAAGTTCGCTCATCTGTTAACATGCCTGCAATGTCATTCGAATGAGGGCGCTCTTCCACACCCGTTCGAAAGGGATAGCGGCCGGTCAGAAAACTGGCCCGTGTTGGAGAACAAACCGACTGCACATAGAACTGGGTTAGCAGCATCCCCTCTTCCGCCAAACGATCGAGATTGGGTGAAGGCACAATTTTACCGCCGTTGAATCCAGGCAACGTCCAGCTGAGATCATCGGACAACATCACAACGATATTCGGCTTTGTCCCAGCACTGGCCGCACATAAAACCAGCAATGCCGACAAAAGGGTTGCAACATATCTATTCATTCCCATCTCCAAATCACTCGTTGATCAAATTCGGTTGAACATCCGTCCACCATTTTTCAAACGAGGCAGTTAGCTGCTGAACGACTTCCGGTTGCTCTTTTGCCAAATCATGCCGTTCAGCCGGATCATTTTTCAGATCGTACAGCCCCCAGTGACCCCGCTCTAAAACGCGGTAATGAAAATCGTTTTTACGGTCGGAGACCGGCGTGGTGCCATCAATGATTTTTTGAAAGACTCGGCACTCTCCCTGGCACGACGGATTGCCGCAGGTCTCGCTGCGCACCAGATGCAGGTCGCCGTAGAGCACGCCGGCAAAGGCATACTTATGCTTATCCGCCTCGCCATCCGGCCAGCGGCCCATATGCGTAAACAGCATCCGCTTCGGCCACTCAGCCTGATGATCCTTCAGCAGTGGGACCAGCGAGAGTCCGTCAATGTCAGCAGGCGTCAGCGATGGGGCGCCCGCCAGTTCCAGCAACGTCGGCATTAAATCCACGTGCCCTGTCAGCGGGTTAACATCGCCGGGAACAAAGCGACCCGGCCAGCACCAGAGCGACATGGCCCGCGTTCCGCCGCGCCAGACCGTGGCTTTGCCGCCGCGCATTCCGGCATTGTACCGGCCGATGCCCGTTCCGCCATTATCGTTCATGTAGATCACAATTGTATTTTCCGCGATCCCCCACTCATCCAGCTTTCCAAGCAAGAGCCCGACGTTATGATCAATATTGGCCAGCATCGCCAAATATTTAGCCCCGCTCGGCTCGTCTTTATAGGGCTCAATAAATTCCGAAGGTGCATCGTGCGGCACGTGCGCGGAGTAAGTCGGGATGTAGCAGAAGAAAGGCTGCCCCCCCTGCTCCTTTATCCAGCTCGTTGCTTCCCCAAAAAAGATGTCGGTGCGGAAGCCTTTATACTGCCGCTCCTCCCCGTTCAACATCATGCGAGGATCCCAATGATCCATTCTCGGGCGGTTAGGAACTCCTTCCCGCGTCAATGCCACATCGAACCCACGGTTTTCCGGACGGTACGGTCCGTCTTCACCCAGATGCCATTTGCCGAACATCCCAGTGGCATAGCCAGCCTGCTTTAGCTGCTCAGCCAACGTGACCGACTCCAGGCTCATCCGGCTCCGCTTGCCCATCGTGTAGGTTACTCCGGACTTAAATTCATGTTTGCCCGTCATAAATGCGGCGCGGCTCGGTGCACAGGTCGGGCTGACATGGAAATTGGTGAAACGAACACTTTGATCGTACATTCGATCCAGATTCGGCGTCTTCAATGTTGGATGGCCATGCCGTCCCAGATCGCCGTAGCCCTGATCGTCAGAAAGGATGAAAATAATATTGGGTTTCTGCTCCGCCGGTTCAGCAGCCAGAGCACTTAGAGAGGCGGCCATCGCAGCAATGAGCAAACAACTCGGTATTTTTTTCATGATTGTTCCCGTAGTGATCCATCGAAACGATATTGCCTACCCGCTTCGGTTTTAAATTCGAGCAGCTGTTCGCCGTATTTTAGTTTACAGGCTTCGCCCTGAAGAGACTTGATCGTGGCGGATTTCAACGTTCCATTCGCCCAGTCGAGACCCACTTCAAAACCTCCGCGAGCGCGCAGGCCTTTCACGTTCCCATCCGCTAAAGAGGTCGGCAGAGCGGGAAGCAAGTGAATGGCTCCCGCATGGCTCTGCATGAACATTTCGGCGATGGACAAGGTATTGCCCAGATTCGCGTCGGTTTCCCACATTTCCCGCCGCAGCCCCTGCACGCTGGTGGAGAACAGGTTTGGATAGGAACTGCTGCCGATCATATATCGAAGGATGTCGTAGGCTTTGTCGCCTTCCAGCAAACGAACATAACTCTGAACAATCCACGCCGTGTTGCCACGAAATACCGGGGTAATGGCGCTTCCGTTTTCAACGCGGAAATCAAGCGACTTAAGGGCGGCCGCCGCCAGCTCCGGAGTTTCCGAAGGTGTAATCAGATCGGCCTCGCATGCTCCCCAGAGATGGGAACAATGTTTATGCCCCGGTTGCTGCTCCGTAAACGGTTCAGCCCATTCCATCAGACGGCCGTCGCGGCCGATTTGCATGGGTTGCAACTGAACCTGCAACTCTTCCAGTTTTTTGCGGAACGGTTCATCAACACCCAAAACGTTGCTCGCTTCGATGCAGTTACTGAACAGGTCCGCGATCATTTGCATATCCATGGTCGGGCCCATCGATATGGAAGCGGCCTGGCCATTCTCAGCAATAAAGGTGTTTTCCGGAGAACAGGCAGGGCCTGATACCAGATAACCGCTCTTCGGACTTTCCACGAGATAGTCGACAAAAAAATCAGCGGCTTCTTTCATGATCGGATAGCTCTTCTGGGCCAGATATTCTCGATCCCCGCCAAAGAGATAATACTGCCACATTTGGTGCGCCCCCCAGGCCGGGGTCAGCACCCACATGCCATGGGTTGCCCTGCCGACTGCAGCAGAAAAACGCCACGCATCTGTTGCGTGGTGCGCAACAAAACCGTCGCAGTCATAAGTAACTTTTGCCGAGATTCGGCCTTTCGGGCGCAACTCGTCAATCAGATCGAAAAATGGTTCATTGCATTCGCCGAGATTGCAAACCTGCGCGGGCCAATAGTTCATCGGAATGTTAATGTTGGTGTGGTAATCCGCATTGTACGACGGGTCAATTTGATGCACCCACTTTCCCCAGAGATTAATCGCCTGCGTTCCCGGACGGGAGCAGCTGATCAGAATATAGCGGCCAAAATGAAAGTAGAGTTCAACCAGTCCGGGAACATCGGTTCCTTGCCGGTAGGCCTCCAGCTGCTGATCTGTTGGCATCTCCCCGATCCTAGCCATTTTAAGACCCCGCACCTGCTTCTTATAAACCAGATTCAGTTCCACCCTTCGGAATAACCGCTGGTGTTCCGCCACATGGTCCTTCAAAAGCGCGGCATAGGCTTTATCCTTAATCGCGGCCAGTTGCTTTTCGCAAACGGCATGCGGATCCTCACCATGGTAATCCGTCCCTGCAACAATTCTCAGCTCAACGCTGTCCGCATGCTCGACACGAATGCCATCGGGCCGCTTCGACAGACGGCCGCCCGTTGCCATGAACTGAATCTGCGCTTCGTAGATCACCCCGCCGGACAGGTCATTTCCTTTGTCGGTTGCCTGTCCTGAGATCACCAATCGGTTGTTGGAGACTGCTTCAATCGTTGCCTGTTCCCGCTTATACGCCGCATCAAAATTTAGACGGCCGGGTTTGTCGCACGTCAAACGCACGATAATGGCCTGATCGACTGGGCTGGAAAAAAGTTCGCGAGTATAGGTGGCATCACCCATTTTGAAGGAAACGTTGCTGACAGCCCGATCGAGATCCAATTCGCGGCGATATTCCGTGGCCTCGAGTGCTCGGTCGCCATAGTCAAAAATCAGATTCAGGCCGCCCAGCGTCTGATAGGTTTGCACCCCATGAGCATGATGCGGGGTCATCATTTTTTCATGCACCAGCTCCTGCGCCTTTTTATATTTGCCCTCAAAAAGAAGTTTCCGCACTTCGGGGAGCGCCTCCGCCCCGCCTGGATTATCCTTATCCTCCGGATGTCCGCTCCAGACGGTGTCTTCATTCAGCTGTATGATCTCGCGCCGAACGCCGCCCTGGTTCGTGGCCAGCAACCGGCCGTTCCCAATCGGAAGGCTTTCCACCCACTCCTGGGCGGGATGTTGGTACCACAGTTTAAGATCAGTAGATGTACCTGCATGCGACAAAGCTGCGCAGATCACTGCTAACACAATAATGCAGATGTTCTTCATATTTTAATTCTGCTCCAAAGTCTCACTGAATACATATTCCTGTCCTGCTTCCGTTTCAAAATCGATCTGTTGGTTCCCGAGCTTCAACCTGCAATGATTTCCTCTTAGCGAGATGATAACAGCACGCTTCAGCTTCCCGTTTTTCCAATCTATGGAAACCTCAAAACCGCCTCGGGCCACCAGCCCACTCACACTGCCGTCCGGCAAGGCCAAAGGCAGCGCCGGCAGCAGATTGATGGTGCCGTCGTGGCTTTGAAGCATCATTTCCGCAATGGCGGAGGTTGCTCCAAAGTTGACGTCGGTCTCAAACATTTCGCGGGTGCGGCCCCGTTCACCCACAGCAAAGAGATTATCCCACGAGCTGTTCGACAGAATGTGCTTAAGCAGCCCGTAGGATTTTTCACCGTCGAGCAAGCGCGTGTAGGCACACATCACCCAGGCGGCAATGCCCTGATACTCCGGCGAATCGGCCGCTCCGTGTTCAACGCGGACTTCAAGCGATTTACGTGCAGCCTCGAACAGCTCCGGTGTGTTTTCGGTAATCTGGTTTCCCGGACAGACGGCCCACAGATGAGAAATGTGGCGATGCCCCTTATTGCCCTCTTCATAGGGCTCGGCCCACTCCAGCAAACGGCCGTCCTCGCCAATCTGCATCGGCATCAGGCGCGCACGCAGTTTAACGAGTTTCTTGCGGAAAAAGCGGTCTTTGCCCAGCAGCTTGCTTGCGACAATCGTGTTGTCAAATAAATCAGTGATGAGCTGCGTATCCATGGCCGGTGCCATGGAGATGGAAACCGACTTCCCAGTCTTCGGATCTTTGTAGCGGTTTTCCGGGGAGGTAGAGGGACCGGAAACCATGTAGCCGGTCTTTGGATGCTCAACCAGATAATCGGCCATAAACTCGCAGGCCTCTTTCATGATTGGATAGCTGCGGTTTCGGAGGTATTCCTTGTCGCCGCCAAACAGGTAGTGCTCCCAAAGGTGGTTGCACATCCAAGCTGGGGCCATCGGCCAAATGCCGTATGGAGCGTTCCCAATGGAGCTGGTGAAGAGCCACGCGTCGGTCGCATAGTTCGCGGTGAAACCGCCGCAGTTGTACATTTCTTTGGCGGTGATGCGGCCACGCGGACGGAGGTTGTCGAGCAAGTCGAAAAACGGTTCATGGCATTCGGACAGGTTGCACATTTCAGCCAGCCAATAGTTCATCTGAATATTAATGTTGATGTGGTAATCCGCATCGTAAGCGGGTTCAAGGCCATTGACCCATTTGCCCCACAGGTTGATGCACATGGAGTCGGGCCGGGATGCGCTGATGAGAAGGTACCGCCCAAACTGGAAATAAAGCGAAACCAGAGAGGGATCCTTCGCTCCTCCCCTGAAGGCCTCCAGGCGTTTGTCCGTCGGCAGCCCCGGAGGTGCTCCTAAATTAAGATCAACGCGATTGAACAGCCGCTGATGTTCGGAAACGTGATCATTGCGCAGCTCGGTATAGCTTTTGGCAACGGCGGCGGAGAGTTGCTTCTCGCAGACGGCGGCAGGATCTTCGCCGCGATAGTTGGTCGAAGTAACCAATCGCAAAGTAACAGCGTCGGCGCCTTCAACACGGATACCGTTTTTACTTTCGTTCAGCGTTCCGTTTTCGGCAGAAACCTGAAGACGTGTTTCATAGTCCACACCGATCCAACCGGGGTTGGTTTTCGGCTTGGCAACACCGGTTATGGAAAGCTGATCGGGCGCCAGCCGCTTGATGTCACCGCGTGGACGGGCCAGCTCGGCATCGAAGGAAAGAGCGCCGGCTTTGTCGCTGCTCAGTCGAACGACCAATGCTTGATCGACCGGGCTAACGAAAACTTCGCGCGTGAAGTTCGTTCCGTCCACATTATAGCTGACGGAGGCAATGGCGGTTCTGAGATCGAGTTCGCGGCGGTAGCCGGTGGCTTTGCCGTCGTGGCGGAAGTTCAGTTTGAGGTCGCCGGAGGTTTGGTAGGTGCTCATGCCCATGGAGAGCACCAGGCCCTGCATCCGCTCCTGCATCAGCTTCTCGCCTTCAACGTTGCGACCTTCGAAAAAGAGACGGCGAACCTCGCCCAGATGTTTGTATGCGCCCGGTTTGTCGCGTTGAACGGGCTGACCCGTCCACATGGTATCGTCATTGAGTTGGATGGTCTCTTTGGCAATGCCACCCTGAACAACAGCCATCAGGCGCCCATTTCCCAGAGGCAGCCCGCCAGTCCACTCTTCGGCGGGTGCGTCGTACCAAAGCTTCAGGTCTCCGCCGCTGGCCGAGAGCCCCAGGGCGGATGTAAGAATGGCAAAAGCTATCCTTAAGTTGGCCATGCCTATTTACCCATTTTCTTTTCCGGCTTTTTATTCCGCCATTTGCTCTGGCTGTTGCTGACGGGATCCTTTTCGGCGTCCGTAATGGGCAGCTGAGCGGCAAGCTCCTTCTTCACCGCTTCGTACTCCGGATGACTCGCAAGGTTGGTGAAGTTTTTCGGATCATTGAGCTGGTCGTAGAGCTCCTCATCGCCTTTTTCATAACAGATGTAACGCCACTTGTCGGTGCGTACGGCGTGATTTTTGTAGCCGTGCGTGATGATGACGGCGCGACCGGTTTCCTGTTGCGGATTCTTCAGCAACGGCACAAGGCTTTCGCCGGACAGCTTTTCAATCGGCTCGAAACCGCACAGCTCGTTCAGCGTCGGATAGATGTCGAGCAGGCTGACGGGCTGAGCGCAGGACTTACCAATCTGGGCCACGCCGGGCGCGACTATGATGAACGGTACGCGGGTGGTCTGCTCCCACAGCGCAAATTTCTCCCAATGCTGTTTCTGCCCGAGGTGATAGCCATGATCCGCCCAAAGTACGACAACGGTGTTGTCGGCCATCGGGCTTTTCTCCAGCGCGTCGAGCAGGCGGCCGACCATGTCGTCGGTAAAGCTGACGGAGGCGTTGTAGCCGCGCACAAAGCTTTCCCATTGATCGTGTTCCAAAAGCCACTGGTGCCATTTCGTCTTCAGCTTGTTTTTTCCGGCATCCGGAATGTCGTCGAGATCGTCCGCGCGGATTTCAGGCAACTCGATCTCATTGAGCGGATGCATGTCGAAATATTTTTTTGGCGTATACCACGGAATGTGCGGGCGGTAGATACCGCAGGCAAGGAAGAGCGGCTTGTCGTGATTTTTGGAAAGCTGTTCACTTGCCCAAGCCACAACCTGGGCGTCCGCCATGTCGTCGGGCTCACAATCCAGTTCCGCCCAGTCGAAGCGGCCACCATAGAAACTGGTACTGCTGTGCACCGCGCGTTTTTCGGGCGGCAGAACTTCGTAGGGCATCTGCTTTTCCTTGCTCGGAAAATATTCGTCCCACGGTTCTGGATCCATGTATCCGGTATAACCGCCTTCACTGAGCGACGCTGCATGGTAGATCTTTCCGCCCCCCATCGTCTTGTAACCGTTGGCTCGAAAATAATCGGGGATCGTCACCCAATCCTTCATTCTCGTGTTTTCCCGCCAGTCCTGAGCATTCAGATAAACGCCAGATACCGAAGGAGCGAGGCCGCTGATGACCGAAGCGCGCGACGGATTGCAGGCGGGTGCGGCGCAATGCGCATTTTGAAACAGTACGCCCATTTTTGCGAACCGTTCCAGATTCGGCGTGTGCACCGTCGTTTCCCGGTTGTCCATGATGTGCGGCGACGTGTTCAAGTCGTCAATCGCGATAAACAGCACGTTGGGACGAGAAGCGGCAAAACTTGAAACGGTGGCTAGCACCCCCATGAGTAAAATCTTCTTCATTCGATTCCCTTGTTATTTTTCATCTTCACGTTGGAGGAGTCCTTCTGCTCTACTCGGATGGGCCAAATGAATCCGTTGAACAGGTTGTCTTCGATCGTCACGTCTTTGCAGTAGTCGAGGTCGATAGCGGGCTGCTCGGAGCCGGTCGGATAGGTTTTATTCAGCTCGATAATATTACCCGTCAATACGAGGCCCTTCACGGATTTTGCGTGGGCCAGCAGGCCGTTATAGCTCTTGAGCCTGTTATTCGTAAAGCGGATGTTCCTGTGGTACTGGTCGTCGCCAAGGCGCTGCTCGTCGGAGAGCATTGGCGAGGCGTAGAGCGGATATCCTTCTCCCGTGCCGTAGCCGATGTTTTCAAAGGTGTTGTTGTTGATGGTCACATCGCGCACGCCGCCGGATTCATACCAGCTCTTGTTATCGCCTTCGATCAGAATGCCATGCATTTGCGAGGAAAAAACATTGCCTTCAATCAACACCTTGCCTTTGGTCGAAATCAGCGCACTGCGGGCGCGGTTGTTGCGGATAATATTATTTTTCATCACCACGTCAGGATACCACGTGAGGTTTTCCATCGATAGCAGGCCTTTCGGCAGGGACTCTGGAACTTCGGCAACCGTGATCAGCAACTGCTCTTCATCAAGAACCTTAACATCGGTGACCGTTGTTTCATAAATAGGGAGTACAGTTTCACGGGAAGTAATCATTACCCGGTCGCCCGGTTCCGCGAAGACCAGCCCCATTTGCTGGCGGTGGCTGATTGCACAGAGAAACGTGTTGCTGCCCTTGTATTCATTAATCTTAATATAAGCGCCGTGGACATTGATGCCGTCGTCGGCCATATGCTCAAGCCGGCAGTTTTCCAGCTTGATCAATCCTTTGCACCCCAGAAAATGAGTGGCATCGGCACGGGTAGCCAAGATGCGCCCTTCGGCCGCAGTTACAATAAAGCCGTTGAGATGAACATTCTCGGCGCGTTCAGCGATAAGCGCCATGCCACCGCCGGTATGAACCGTCACATTCTCAATATAGGTGTCTTTAGAACGGTCGATATGTATGGCCTGCGCCAGACGGTTCGTCGGTCCATTTCCATAGGTACAGAGCACAGCCCCGACCGGAGGCGCCACCTTGGTTGCATCCTTCAGCTCAACCCGGTTTTCACCAACCTTTTTAGCCTTATGCGATTTCCGCTTTAACGCATACCTTTTTGTCTGCCAGTACGGTGCACCGGTATCTGGATCATAGGCAATATTCTGCCCGAGTTGATCCTGCCAACTATAGTGCCCTAGCCAAAGTTCGCTCCCTTTGATATCGAAGCCGTATTTCATGGGGCTGATTTCAGCAACAAATGAATTATTGCTTTCATCCCGCTCCACGACTTTGAGCTCGTGGTGGAATGGGGTATCCCAATCGATGGTAAAGTTTTTCAACGTCACCCCGGTGGACCCCTCCAGTGTAATCGGGCAGAGCCGGCCGTGAAATACGAAAGTCGATCCGCCGCCGTCCAAGGTCAGCCCTTCCATTCCAAAGATGGGAAAGGCCATGCGCTTGAGGCTGTTGTCGTGGTTGGTGACCGCCCGGTATTTTTCCAGCGCGTTCTCCGGCCGAAACTCGTAGCGGCCTTTCGGGAAATAGAGCGTGACGTCCTTTTTTCCTATCAGTGACTCAATTAACCGGTTGGCCTCTAGCGAGACATCCTTGCCCGGAACAATTCCATGATCGGCCACGTTGATGACTTCCGCACCAGCAAATCCCGCAACAAACCAAAATACAGATAGTATAAACAACGACCGTTTCATCTTACTCCCTTTTGTAGGAACACCTTGTTTCATGATGTCGCGACTCATATACAAATATACAAGGTAAAACCCGGCAACGAAACAGATGGGCCACCTTTTCAGAGGCTATCATTTTCCCCAAAGCGCTATGACCTCATCAATCTGCTACTTCACCGTAAGCTCATCAACGCTAAGCTCCGTATCTTCAACCGGTGAAATGCGGATATAATTCGCCCCTGCTTGGAGAACGGTCTTTATTTTAACAACAGCCCATTTTTTACGATATTTCCCCGTTGTTGAAAGAACGAGTTGCTCTTCCCGCCCATTAACGGTCAGCGTTGCTCGTTGCTCTTTATTCGGCGTTCCGGCGGCACTGTAACGAATGACTAGGTCAAACTCGCCTTCCGCACGGTCATTTTCAAAATACCATTCGATGAAGCCCGAGCCCGCAGATGCTTCATTGAACTCAACGAATCCCTTTCCGTTAAAGCCCGAGCCCTCTTTGCTGATTTTTGCATTCTCGAACCTTGCATCCTCAGCCTGTTCCCCAGCAGCCACAGCCACCCCTTCGACAGCATGAAAGGAAAACCCTTCATTCTGGCCAAACCGTTCTTCCATCAGATGTATTGGCTTTCCATTAAGGACAAACAGTGCCTTGACGGTTGTGCCCAGAGAGACCTCGAACGGCTCATCATATAGAGAGGATTCCTTTCCCGGCTCACTGCCATCCGTCGTGTAAAATACCTGAACATCAGACTGCGGCAGTCCGCCACGCAGGACGAGCAGCTTGGTGTCGATAGTGACTTTGCTGGAAGTCACCTGTCTTTTTTCGCCGAGAATGCTGCTGGCGAGCAGTGCAACATCGCCTTCCGCATCTGTTGATTCAATATAGGCGCGTGTCAGCCCAAAGAACCCAATTCGGCTTTCGGCTTCGAAATATTTCTCCACATCCAACGGACTGCCGTTATCCAAAGCCCGAACCTTGCCGGAACCAATCACATGGAAATAGGTGCGGTTTTCTCCATACGGATAGAACGTACCCGTATCGTCCACAGAAGCCACCCGCACCTGCACAATATCCCGCGCGGCATCGGCCAAAGGTTCGCCATCGACCGACAACTGAATCTGAGCCGGCGCTTTCGCAGTGCGCATAATGTCTTCCTGGACCGCAGCTCCGTCTACATAACCGACTGCACTCAACTCTCCCGGCTTCCAACCGACCATCCACTCACACTGCATGTCCGTATGGCGCTTCCCCGGTTCCTGCTTTCCAAGAGACCTTCCGTTCAAAAACAGCTCCACTTCGTCGCAGTTCGAATAAACCCAGACCGGAACCTCAATGCCCGGTATCAGCGTCGGATGCGACCAATGAGGAAGGATATGGATCATCGGTTCAATCGCCCATTGGCTCTGGTAGAGGTAATACAGATCCTTCTCAAAATTAGCCATGTCGATGGCGCCGCCGGAGAAGGACTTGAACGGCCAACCCCCATGATAACGTGCTTCGCCGAGATAATCGGAGCCCGTCCAGCGGAAGGATCCCGCAAACTCAGGAATGTCGCGAAGCTTCTGAATGTTGTGCCGTACGGTCACGCTGATCGACGAGTTGTCGTAGTCCGATCGCAGGGTCTGTCGTGCATGGGTTCGCTCCGATCCATCCGTCCAATCATAGGTAAAGATTTCACTCATGGTCAGATTGGGATAGTAGTGGGCGGTTCGCCGTCCTTTCTTTCCCTCATAGGTATCCCTGTACCACATTTGAGTGCGGTAAAATCCACGGTTGTGCCAAGTGTGCGGATTCTCGGTTCCTATGAAAACCTTCCCGCCCGTATCCAGGTCATCAAAAAAGTTTTTGGCCTCACTACCGCCATTCACGCCATAGACATCCATTTCCTGCGGCTCGCAATTTCCAGACGTTACCGGGCGGGTGTCATCCAACTGATGGCAGAGCTCGACCATTTCTTTGCCAACCTCTCCATGTGTCTCGTTTCCAACGCTGTAGATCACAACCGACGGATGATTGCGGTCGCGCCGGATCAGGTCGGACAGGTCGCGCTTCCACCATGTATCGAAAGCATGCGCGCCATAGTCCTCATCGGCCTTTTTCAACCAGCCGTCAAAAAACTCATCCATTACCAGTATGCCGATTTCGTCGCACATATCATAAAACTGAGGCGTTTGCGCATTGTGCGCCGTACGAATGGCATTGCATCCCATATCCTTGAGTTGCTGAATTCTGTAACGCAGAATCTTGTCGGGCACTGCGGCACCCAACGCCCCTGCATCCTGATGATTACAGACACCCTGCAATTTAACATTCTTGCCGTTAAGCCACATGCCGGTCTCCGGCTTCCACTGAACATTGCGCACACCAAAACGGGTTTCCACCATATCCATAATTTCGCGGCCGACCTTCAGCTGGGTCACCAGCGTGTGCAGGTTCGGTTCCTCAAGTGACCACAAAGCCGGATCCTGCAGACGGATCTTTTGCTGGAACTTTTCCTGACGTCCCGACTTTAGTTTAAATGACTCGCTTTGGCTGGCCAGTACGGCACCAGAGGGACTCATGACCGTTGACACCAGCTCACCCGCCAATGTAGCCCGACCTTTATTAACGACCTCGGTATCTACCAATACGTCCTCGTTGTTTTCTGTACGGACAAAAATTACAGAGGTTGGAACATGAACCTTTTCGCGGATATTGAGCCAGGTATTTGCATAGATACCGCTTCCAGTATACCAACGTGCAGAGGGTTGTTTATCGTTGTCCACCCGAACGGCAATCGTGATGGTGGCCGACGAATTCACTTCATCGGAAATATCATAGCCGAACGAAACCCATCCGTAAGGTCTAAAACCCAGTTTTCGACCGTTCACCCAGACCGTGCTGTTCATGAACACCCCATCAAAAGAGAGCTCAACATCCTTCCCCTTCCAATCATTGGAAACGGGAACGGTTTTTCGATACCAACCGATACCGGCCGGCAGATAACCGCATCGGTCAGTCATCGGGTTATCTTTGTCAAACTCCCCCTCAATGCTCCAGTCGTGCGGCAGATAAAGCGTTCGCCAACCCGCGTCATTAAAATCCACCGCCTCTGCGCCGGGCTGATCATTCAACTGAAACTTCCAGGCATCGTTAAAGTTTAAGCGCTCGCCAACGCACCAATGTGCGACCACAGAAAGCAGTGCAAAAAGGACTGCAAACTTCAATCTTGTATATTTCATTTTAAATCAGCTCCTTATTCTTCAAAGTTGCATCGGCACGATGGTGTTCTTTCCCGCCAACACTCGGTGCTCCAGTTTCCCCCCGACCGATATCCTGAACGCCAGCGCCCAGTCGTTGGGCAGATTTTTCGGCAACTCAATTTCCAGCAGATCCGCCGTCCGGGTAAAGGGAACCTCCCCATGACCGATAAGTTCAATGCCAGTGATTTTGTTTTTTGAGGAAACCTTCGTCTTATCGCCCAACGAATGGATCACCGTCTTACCCCCCGTTGGAAGGTCGAGCTGGATGGCATACAGGGTGTTGCCCTTTGCGGTGAACCGGATATCCGTTGCATCAAACTTTGAGGTGTCCGGCTGAGTCGGTCGGGCTTCTTTGCCATAGGCATAATGAAAAGGAATTGTACAATCCTCTTCCTGCGAGAAAACCGGGTCGATATGGCCTTCTGCATAAACAATCCATGGACGGGTGCTGTAGATCGCTTCGCCGTTCTGGCCTAACCACATTCCAATGCCTTCCAGCAAATCAATCTGTCCCTGGTCAAACGAGCCGTCCGAACGCGGATTCATGGATAGCAGCAGGCCGCCATTCCGAGCCACTAGATCAGCCAAACGCACCACCACATCGCGCGGTTTCTTATATTCGATGCCATACCACCACGGCCAGTCGCACCAGCCTATGCCCGAGGGCGTGTCATCTTCCCATGGCCAATCCACGAAACCGGGACGATGGGCCCCGTTTTCATAGGAATAGATTCCGAAATTGGTGCCGAAATTGCCTTTGTTGTGAACCGCCACTTCCTTGTTTTCTGACAGGCCCATATTGAAATAATACGCGAGTATCTCTTCCGTTCCGAAGCCGCCCCCTCCACCATCGAACCAAAGCATGTCCGGCTTGTACTTATCGATGACTTCATAGGTCAGTGCCTTGCGGTTTTTTATGAAGCGTTCCTTCGGCCCTAGGAACCAGTAATAATCCTCGCTCGCAGGATCGAGAAGATCCACTCCCGTCACGCCAGCAGCAGTTAGCCTTTTCCTCTTCCCTTGGAATTGCTGGTAGGTCCGTGCATGGTGAAACGTGGCGATGGTCTTGAGATCACGTTCCTCAAAAGCTTTCAGTATTTCGCCTAGAAGATCACGTTTGGGCCCTGTCGTTCCTGCTGAATGCGGCGTGATGGCAGAGTCCCACATGGCATAGCCGTCATGGTGAATGGCGCAGATGCCCGCATATTTTGCGCCCGATCGCTTTACCAGATCCGCCCATGATTCCGGATCAAATTTGGATGCCGTAAAATCTTTACACAGATCCCGGTATCCAGCCCCCGTGGTAATGGAACCATAGCGTTTTTCAAAAGATTTCCGTCGCGCTTCCGTTGGATCGGGGTGGTATATGCCCTGGTAGCAGGTTGCATAGTAATTCCCCCAGTTGGCATATGGATTGTCTTTCCATGCCCCGGCTTCCGAATAAGGTCCCCAGTGGGCGTAGATTCCAAACTTGGCATCCAGGGCCCAATCCGGGTTTTCGTGCTGACGAAGCGAATCCCAGTTCGCTTCGTATGTAGTCGTGGCGCACCCCGCCATTAGCAAGCAACTCGCCAGCACCACCATCCTCGGTATTATTTTCATTGCTCATCCTTTTTTCGCGTTCTCTTTCTTTTACCCTTGGATGGCATGTTTTGCGTCTGATTCATATCTGGGCGCTTGGGGCCTTCGTCGAAAAAGCGGGCATTGTTGCCGATCTGGTTGTAGTCGCCGATATCGGCGCGCGCTTTCTGAGCAACCTTCAGCAAACGGTCAACCACTTCAGGATGTTGCTCCGCCACATCCGTGGTTTCGCCGATGTCTTCTTCCAAATCGTAGAGCTGCGGTGAAGGAATCGCATCCAAATCGCGTCCGCGATAGTTTTTCGCGAGGCCTTTGTCCTGCAGCCAGGGAGCGTCTTTGGATCGTTGAAGGATCAGTTTCCATTTGCCTGAACGAACGGCCTGTAAGTGCGTATCATAATAGAAGTAACGTTCTTTTACCGGGGTCTCGCTCACCTCGCCCGTCATCAGCGGCTTGAGGTTTTTCCCGTCGATGGTGCGGTCTGTCGGAACCTGAGCACCAGCAAAGGCGGCAAAGGTCGGCAGCATGTCCAGTTCGCGGATCATTCCGTCGACCACCTTTCCGGTAGGAACGGTTCCGGGGGCACGGGCGATGAACGGCGTGCGGACGCCGCCTTCCCAGGTCTCGCATTTATAACCGCGCAGCGGCCCTGCTTCACCCGACTCTTCCGGGCCGGTCCACAGCGGCCACGGGCCATTGTCGCTGGCAATGATGACGATGGTTTTTTCGTCGAGCCCGAGCTCTTTCACCTTGTCGAAAACGCGGCCGATATTCCAGTCGAGCTCTTCAATCACGTCCCCATAGATACCGTTGGCACTTTTGCCTTTAAACTGCGCGGTTGCATCGAGCGGCTCGTGCGGCATGGCATGGGCGAGATATAGGAAGAAAGGTTTGTCTTTGTTCTCTTCGATGAACTGCAGCGCATGATCCGTATAACGTTGCGTCAACTCTGCCAGCGGAATCTGCTGGATTTTTTTGCCGTTCTCAAAAAGCTCGCCTTTACAGCCGCCGGGACGGCCGTAGTAATAGTCGAATCCAAAGATGTCGGGCGTCAGTCCCTTCGTAAACCCCCTTCTGTTATTTCCGTTCAGATCCCATTTCCCGATGCAGGCGGAGACATAGCCCGCCGGTTTCAACACCCGAGGAATCATCACTTCCTGCGAATGAACAGCGGGGTGATGCCCCTTCTTATTTTTGGCTTCCGCCACGCGCATGGTATAGGTGCCAGTCATGATCGCCGTGCGCGACGGCCCGCAAACCGGATGTGTATAGAACGAAGTAAACCGCGTTCCCTCTTCGGCCATTTTATCCATTACAGGCGTTCGGTTTTTCTCCGATCCAAAGCAACCCAAATCGCCGTATCCCATATCATCCATCAGAATAAAAATCATATTGGGTTTCTCAGGGGCCTTTGCGAAAGACGAAACCTGCACGAGCAGAATGACGGTCATGATCAGTAGTTTTTTCATAGGGTGTTCCTTCGTAAATAAATCAGTGATCCAGCTTACTCCTCGGGCCAGACAAATTCCATTCGATGCAGCCCGACGCGCTTACTTTTCTGGGAAACGCCCCAGGTCGGTCTGAACCCTTTGTTTCCTTCTTCGAAATCGGGACGATAAATGCTGGGTGCCTTCGGAGTGGTTAACTTGTACACCGCTTTAAAATCTACTCCGTTTGTAGAATGCATATAGCGTAGCGGCCCACGGGATGTGGCCAACGATCCGATCCCACCATCTTCTGTTTTCCAAACAACCCCTTCATGCCCTCGATGAAGGACTTTGTTTAATTTGGTGTAAGGACCTTCGGGGCGTTCAGCAGTCGCAGCTAAAAGAAAGGTATTGCCAAACGTACGACGCGGATTTTCTACCGTCCCTGAATTCGGATTTCCTTTATAGTACATCCATATTTTGCCTTCTTTGACGATAAAGATGGTGTCATCGACGATTATGCCGTCCGGTGTTCCCGGAGTCAGACTCGGTTTAATAACCGGATTATTCCCCAGCTTTTTCCATGGCCCATCCGGCGAATCCGAAACCGCCATGCCGATTGCGCTGGTATACTTATCATGATCAGGAAATGGCAGCTTTGATGCCGTATAGCCCAGATAGTACTTTCCCTTATAAACCAATATATTGGGTGTATATACGCCGGCATCATCCCAGCATCCGGCATCTCCACGCGGAAGACATTCTCCACGCTCTTCCCATTGGTGCCCGTCCGGGCTGGTTGCGTACCAAACAGAACCCGCCGCCCCTTCAGGGAATGAAGACTGATCCTTATAAACTTTTGTGTACCAGATATAATATTTTCCATTGACGCGAATAATGTCGCTTGAATCCCGTCGAAGAAATCCTTTCTCCGGCATGAGAGGTTCTTTCAGTACGATCTCAAGAGTTTTTTCAGAAGGCACCTTTGTGTCGACAGGCTCAAGCGAACTCCAATATTTACCATCAAATTTTTGCTGCCCGATTACGGGAATAGAAAGGAGCAGAACAGTCGTTATCAAAATAAATTTATTCATCGCATTTTCCCTTTATAAAAACAGCCTCATCCGTTGTGAAACAGATCAGCTATCTATTCACTTGTACCTTATCCCCAGCCTTCAAGGAGAGATCGCGTCCAACGGTTTTTTCGCCGATCACCAGTTCGGTCAAATTCAGCTCTCCGGAAAACAGCTGCAATTGCATGGAACCATCTGCCATGGTCTCCAGCACTCCGTTTGCGGTCGGCGTGTAGAACGGCAGGCGGTACGGAGCCAATTGCTTTGGATCAAACGACAACCGTTTATCAACGGCAGAATAATTCTGCCCCGTCATGGCCAGCGGGAAGGACCAGAACATGAGGTGGCGGTCGTAATGCGAGTTGCAATATGGGCCGCCATCCCATGCGGTGTACATGCCGGTATAGTTCCACTGATCGTTCCAGTTCCGACTCCAGTTTTTGACCATGTTTTCCGTTTGACTCAGGCTATGTTTCATATCCTCGTTGCCAAGGAAAAAATTCAGCCCCGACCACGTGACGTTGGCAATCTGCCAAATGGTGTCATCCTTCGTGCGGCCGTTCGGGTCTGCCCCGTTTTGGGTATCCACCAACATACGCAGGCCATATGGCGTATTCGCGTATTCTTCCTCCATTGCCAGATGCGACTTCAGCGTATCGGCAGGCACAACCTCCCCGAGCCCCAGAATGTAGGCCCACAGCTGACCATACAGAACATCCGTATGGATCATATCGGACCGGCCTTTTTTCTCATCCCAATAACACGGATAAAAAGAGCCGTTCCACAGCTTTTCAGAAAGGGTTTTTCGTGCCAGCCTCAGATTCTCTTCGCACTGGTCGACAAAGGCGTGATCGCCCTTCATTGTCCCCATGGAAATGGCGGACTTCAAGCCTGCGATATGCATGACGCCATTATAGCCAAGCACACTGTATTTATCGAACCCGGAGAGGTCGTAGGTGCACTTCATATGATTAGGTAGTCCGAACTGTTGCGAGCGTTCAATCTGCCATTCAACAGCCCGTTTGACGTGCGGCCACATTTCATTGAAAAACACCTCGTCCCCCGTCCATTGATAAATCATCTGAACAGCGAAAATAAACACCGGACTGCAGTCGCCAAGAATACGGCTCCTGCCCGTCATCCGCGACCAGATCTTTTCCGTCACATAGCCGTCTTCCTGTTGAATCGGTCCAAAATCCCGAATAATCTGTTTTTCCAGCTCCGGGAAGAAAAACATAAACGGCAGCGCGCGCGCCAGCGTCACATGAATCGGCTCGATGTTCGGGCAGGAAAACGATTCCCATTGGTAATATTTTCCATCCTTACCCCAAAGACCGATTTTTGCAATATTGGACGCACCGTTCACTAATGCATCCTGAAACCATTTTGGCAGCGAGTTATCAAAACAGGCACGCTGCCATTCGAGCAGGTCTGACCAGGTTTCCGGCAATCGGCCTAAAACCGTCTTGGCCACATCACTGCTGCTCTCGAACAGATTGCTGTAATAGTTTCCTTTAATTGGAAAATTCTCCCTAGACGAAAGGCGATCCGGGAAATACCAGGCCATGGCAATGGTAATGACACGCGTCTGCCCCGGCTCGATGCGAGCCGATGCGCTGATGACGCCATAGTTTGCTTTTGATACCACCGACGTGAATTGGCCGTCCTCTTCAAAATCTGCCCATACGTCGGAAACGGAACCTCCGGTGCCATACGTAACCTTATCCGCACCTGTCGCGGCAAAGGTCATACTCCCGTGAGTCAGCCCCGGCTTCGAACGGGTTAACGTCAATCCTTCCCCTGCTGAGTACGTGCCGCCAATCGAATTGGGCATGTTGAACAAGAAGGAGGCATCCATCGGTTCGCGAGTTGGATTGCGCAATTCCAGGCTGAACAAAACACAGGGCGTTGCAGACCGCGCGGCATCCCGTATCCGAAATTCTGAATAGGCGTAGAGCGTTGCTTCCAGCGACAGGCAGTCATCACTGAAAGCCAATCGAGACACCGGATAGGCTCCAGAATAGTTGATGCGCTGCACAGAAGGAAGTTGATCTTTTAACGGTGCCGTCCTGAGTGCGACGGCCACCGGAGACCCTGCAGCCCCTTTGACTCGAAGCCCCATAAATGCATCATCGACATGCGTCTTCTTCCCGGGAGTGAATACCTCTTCAAGGCCTTCAAAGCTATCCAGCTTATCCTTGCCCTTCTTCTTTTTTCCGGCATTGAACGGCATGTTGTTAAAGATATTCCAATCCCGCAAACGGCCATCGGCGCGCAGCTCCACCGTCCCGGCACCTATGCCTCCCAGCGGAACGGATGACCGGATTCCGGACGGAGGATTGACAGCTTTACCCTCTTCGAGCAGATGGAGATACTCAAACTCTTTCTTCGCAAACCACTTGTCGTCGGTCTCCACATAAAAAATGGGCTTAACGGTCGCATACTTGATTTCCATATCGCTGGAAACCGTTCCGGAATTCCCGAACCTCAACTGCTTCGAAAAATCATTCCATGAAACCGGTTGGCTTTTAACGGATGCGATAGACGTCAGGTGGCTACAAAGTGCGAAAGCGATTATTAGAATATACGTTATTCGATTCATTCTTTTCCCTCTAATTCCCTTTTTCTATCTCAGCGGGGGCCGGGATCATTAATCAGGTTCGCTTGAGTGCTTTTGCCGGGATAGTCGAAGTCCCCTTTAGGGCGCGCACCTTTAATCAGTACTGCATTGGTAATCCGATCGCTTTTATCCGGGGTGGCATCTTTCAATACCGGAACCGTGTCGCCGGTACGCTGCTGCCATTCGTCCATTGCCGCCTGCATCTCTTTGAGCACCTGACTGTACTCCGGGTTGCCGGCCAGATTGGCAAACTGATTCGGATCATTGCTCAGTTTAAACAACTCCTCGGAAGGACGCGGCTGAAGTATGGAATCCATCTGCTCAGGTTTTAATTTTCCGGCGTTGGCCAATTCAAAATAGGGAATGCCCGGATCATCGCGACCGCTGCTATGAAATTGGATCAGTTCGGGGTGGGCATTGCGGATGTACACATAGTCGCCTTTTCGCACCATGCGCTCGTGTCCGATATGCCCGTGCCAGTTATGCTCTCCAAATACAAACTCCCGAGTCCGGGTTGTCGGATCTTTCAGAAGCGGTTCAAAGCTCACCCCCTGGAAATTAACCGGGGACTTCAGTCCAGCCGCTTCAATCAGGGAGGGCGCAACGTCAATGGAGCTGACCAACGATTCACAAACCTGACCGCCTTTGACTTTGGCCGGCCAGTTCACGACAAACGGTGTTTTCAAACCGCTGTCATACAGACGGACCTTACAACGCGGGAAAGCACGGGCGTTATCGGCCATCACAATGATGCAGGTGTTTTCATAAACGCCCTGCTTTTTCAGTTCATCGACGACCAAACCGATATACCGGTCAAACCGCTGAATCTCATCATAATACTTCGCCAGGTCATCACGCATTTCCGGACAATCATACAAGTAAGGCGGCACCACCACCTCTTCACGCGTATGCGGCTTTCCATCTTTATCCGGATTCCAGCCACGGTGCGCATCGTGCGCGGCAAACCACATAAAGAACGGCTTGTCTTTGGGACGCTCCTGCAACACCTGAACCCAGAAATCCTCGCCCCCCGCACCTGTTTTCTTTTCCTTCGTGAACGTAAAGCCGCGTTTGGGTTCTTTGCCCAGATGCCATTTGCCCGATTGCGCCGTATAGTATCCCGCGTTCTTCAACAACTCTGGAAAGACCACCTGCTCCGGGCCGAAATATTGGTACAGCTCCGGCGACCCTGCATTGTGCGGATAACGTCCTGTAATGATGCTGCACCGTGAAGGGCTGCACTGGCTCGTCGATAGATAGGCATTATCAAAGCGCATGCCCGTTGCGGCCAAAAGATCGACGTTCGGCGTACGGATCGTCGGATGTCCATAACAGCCAAAATCCTCCTGTGAAATATCATCGCCAATGATGTACACAAAGTTCGGACGGCTGTCTTGGGCAGCAAGCTGAGTTGTAAATAAAAAGCTCAAGGCAACTAAAGCACTGCTTAGGAAACCGCTTCGTTTGATACGTTTAATTTTCATTGTTTGATCTCTGCTTTTTTAATATTTGTTAAACTTTACAATAGGTCACTTCTGTTTGGGCCAGTTTCATTTTTTATAAGAACTCTTTACGCAGATCCGTAGTAGCGAACTTCGAACAGCTTGATGGTTTCATGTCCCCAGGTTTCTTTTAGTTTCAAGCGTATAGCGGTTGCCTCGACGGGATTGAATTTCATGATCACCTTTCGGGTCATATTATTTTTGACGGGTGCCCCTTCTTTTCACCATATTCAGCCACGCGCGCCGCATAGCATCCCGTCAAAAGCGAAGTACGGGTCGGGCCGCAAATCGAGTGGGTGTAGAACGAGGTAAACTTCATTCCTTCGGACGCCATCTGATCGAGCACGGGCGTTTTAATCTTCTTCGCACCGAAACAGCCGAGGTCGGCATAGCCCAAATCATCCGCGAGGATAAAGATAATGTTGGGAGGCCGCGACTCAGCGGCCTGCGCCGAAAACCGCACCAGCAACAGCGCGGTTAATATGAGCCAAATTCTCATCACTGTTTCTTCCTCTTTCTATTCTTTTTAGGCGGCTTTGCGTCGGGCGCATTGACTGTGGGAAACCACTTGGAAAGCTCTATTTTCAATGCGGCATGCTCGGGATTGTCCGCCAGGTTTTTCCACTCCAACGGGTCGGCATCATGATCGTACAACTCCTCCGATCCGTCGCTCCAACGGGTGTAACGCCACCGCTTGGTGCGTACGGAATGATTGTTCACGCCATGCGTCGTCAGCGCCGGGCGCTCCCAGTCCAGCGCAGGGTTTTCAAGCAGGGGCGTCATATCCATGCCGTCGTTCGCAGGGTTGGCCGGCAAGCCACACAAGTTCGCCAAGGTTGGATAGAGATTCACCAGGCTCACAGGCACATCACATTTTCCAACCTTTGGAACTTTCGTGCCCGCAAAAATCAGGGGCACACGCGCGGCTTCTTCCCATAGAGAATATTTGGTCCAGTGCAGCTTTTCGCCGAGATGCCAGCCGTGGTCCGACCAAAGTACAATGACGGTATTGTCTGCATACTCACTGTTTTCCAATGCCTGGAGAACGCGCCCGACTTGAGCGTCAGCAAAGCTGGTTGCAGCGAGATAGGCCTGCACCTTTTCCCGCCACAACTCCTTCGTGGCGGTGAACTCCTTGTAGCGCTTATGGCCGGCATTGGTATTAAATTTCTGGGCAATCGCCGGAATATCATCGCGGTCATTCAGGTTAATAATCGGGAGCTGAACCGTATCGATTGGATGCATGTCGAAATATTTCTTCGGTGCAAACCACGGCAGATGCGGGTGATACATCCCGACCGCGAGGAAGAACGGTTTGTCGTGCTTTTGCTCCAGCTGCCCGATGGCCCAATCGGCCACCATGCCGTCATCCATCTCCGCGTCCGAAAGAGGAAGCGCCCCCGTCTCCCATTTGTATTGGGCCTGTTTCATCCCTTTATATTTTTCTGGGACGGAGGCGTCTGGCTTATGCACGTCGAGCGACGGGAAGGCAGCGTCCCACGACTGCGGATCGGTTTCGGTCTGGTTATGGAAAATTTTACCGGTGCGCAGTGCCGCATAACCGTGCTGCTGAAAATACTGTGGCATCGTCGCCACATCCTTCAGCACCGGACTTCCCCGGAAAAACGGACTGTTGTCATACACGCCGGAAGTCGACGGCAGCATGCCGCTCATGATCGAGGCGCGCGACGGATTGCAGATCGGTGCCGGACAGGCCGCATTCGTGAACAGCATCCCGCGTTTTGCCAATGCATCAATATTCGGCGTTTTGGCATTGGGATGCCCCCCCAGACAACCAACCCAGTCGTTCAGGTCGTCGAAGGCAATAAACAGCACATTGGGGTGTTCCTGTGCGCCTGTTTGTATAGCCACGCCTACGAGCACGAGTGCAAAGGTATGTAGTCCCGCCTTTAGGCGGCCTCTGGACCGGCATTGCAGCTGACCGCCTAAAGGCGGGACTACATACCTTTTCTTCAAGATCCCCATTACTCTTTCCCTTTTTTCTTCGATTTCTTTCTGCCACCCGATTTTATTCGGGCATCCGGCACAGGGATATAAGCTCCGGTTTCTTCGAGATACTTCATCAGCTGCGCATTCAGCATCGCCGCCTTCTCCGGCATGAACAGTGCAAGGTTTTTGGTTTCGCCGGGATCGTTGACAATGTCGTACAGCAACACATCGTCGTGATGATAGTTATGAATCAGCTTGTAGTTTCCAACGCGAATGGCGCTGGCCGGATAGCTACCCTCCCCCTGGTAATGCGGGAAGTGCCAATAGAGCGTGTCGCGCTCCAGCTTGCCCCCATTGAATAATGGCACCAGACTGACCCCATCCCTATGCTGTTCCGGCATCAGCGACAGACCGGCCATCTCCAGCAGCGTCGGATAAAAGTCCGTGCTCATTACCGGAACATCCGTGCGCATGCCTGCCTTCGAATGGTTTGGCCAGTAGATCAGCAGCGGTGTTCGCAACCCCCCTTCGAATACGAAGGTTTTCCCGCCCCGAAGCGGCTGGACAGCGGTTGCATTCGGCAGGTTAACCGTAGCGCGCCCCCCGTTGTCACCCGTCAAAATAATTATGGTGTTTTCATGCTGGCCCGACGCTTTCAATGCGTCGATCAGACGGCCGATATTCCCATCCAGAGTCGCCAGTTCTCCAGCGTACTCCGGACTGTCCTGCCGGATCTTGTGCGGTTGGTGCGAATAGTCATCCAGTGCCGTTTCGCTTTTGATTCCAAGCGCAGCCGCCTTGGCGGTGAATTTTCCCCGCAGCTCCGGTTTTGAAGCAATAGGATAGTGCATGGCAAAGTGACACAGATGCAGGTAGAACGGCTTATCCCGCTCAGCCGTCACAAAGTCGATCGCGACATCCGTCAGCTTGTCGGTAAAATTATCCCCTTTTTTCGCGCCAGGAAAGTAATCTGGATTCCGGAAGGGAAAGAACATTTCGCAACGGTTGCTTTCGATGACCGCCTTCTCTGAGGCATAGCCGTGCTTCTTTGGGCCGCCCGTAGTTTTGAGAGCCCCCATGTGCCACTTGCCGTAGAAAGCGGTTTCATAGCCTGCCTGCTGAAAGGCTTCACCCAACGTAACCTCACTCTCTTTGATGCCGGGTGATTGCGGCTTCGGGCAGTAAACACGGGCCTTTTCACCTTCTCTCAAATAGGGCCGGTCGCGTCCGGGTAGCCATTGCGTGATACCATGCCGCGCCGGGTTTTGTCCGGTCAAAATGCTCACGCGGGTGGGAGAGCACATCGGGCTCGGCGTGTAGCAGGAATCAAACCGCATCCACTCTTCGGACAGCTTATCCATTACAGGCGTCTCATAGAATGTGTTGCCGTTATACCCCACATCCTTCCAACCGAAGTCATCGATCAGAATGAAGAGAACGTTGGGCTTCTTTTCCGCCGATATGGAAATCGTACCCAGCGCCAATAAAACACATAAAAGATAACGCTTCTTCATCGAACCACCACATCCGGCGAGGGTTTGAAATCTTCGGTCAGGATCTGGAAATGGCCGGCTTTCACGTACCCCGGTACGGATATTTCACGGACGATGCTTTTGTCCGGTGCAATCTCGATCAGCGTCGGAACCTTTTTACTGGAGGTATAAAATTTGGTCATCACGTTGCCGTTCTTCAGCTTGGCGACTCCTCCGAGCTTTGCTTTTCCAAAAGTCGTATCGCGGCTGACCACAAAGTCCCACACCACGTGGTCATCGGAATCCACTTCCCAAATCATATCGACTTTAGCCAGCAAAGTATTGCCATTGCCCAATCGGGCAATTCCGATGGCTCCTTTAAGTCCCGATCCAAAGTCGCGAACCACCTCGCCCTTTTCGTTGTATTCCCGGATCGCACCTTCTCGGTAAAATGCCACCAGGTAGGTGCCGTCCTTTGTTTTCCGGGCACCGCGGATCTGGCCATGCGCCTGCTCGGTGGCGGAGGTGCTGAGCTGGATCGTCTTTAAAATATCGCCTTTGCTGTTAATTTCCAACAGCTGCGTCGGACCTTCAACAGCTATCAAGAAACGATCCGGACCAAGCGGATAGGCGATCGGGTTTTCGGCACCTTCTGGAACGGTGTATCGCCATTTAACGGACTGGTCCAGTCCCAACGCGACCACACCGGTTTTTTCGCTGCAGAGAATATCGCCAGTCGCCGTCACCGCGCAGTCCTGCGGATGGACAAGCGGCTCTTCAGCCTTCCATAAAACGGAACCCGCTTCATCCACAATCACCACAGCATCAGGCCGATGAAATGAAATCAGATAGGTATTCGTTGCTTCACACCAACCGCATGCGGTCGAAAGAACCGCCAAAAACAATAAAACCTTCATGCCTATCCCCTTTTTTTGAATTTAGCCTGATTTGCTTTCTCCTTAATTCTGCATACAAATTGAAATCTGTGAACGAAACAGATAAAGGCCATTTTAAACCATTTTCCTGTTAGTTTGTCGCATTGTTGGCTTGGAGTGGCCGCTGGCTCGCCGTCCTGTCGCAAAACCGCTCGTGTGTGCGGACGCCCCGGCGGTGCGTCCCTACCTTGACAGCCTGTTAAACGCTACCGCCCTGACAAACCGTTTTACTGGATCGGTTATTGATCCATTATTTATGGTTAGATTTCCGCCTCTTTGACTTCTTTTTGCTTGGGGGCGACGGTGCGTTGTCTTTGGGCAACCAGGTGCTCAGTTCTGCTATGACGGTTTTATATTCGGGATTTGAGGCGAGGTTGGTGAAGTTTTTCGGGTCGTTGATCTGGTCGTACAGCTCTTCCTCGCCTTGCTCGTAACGGATATAGCGCCATTTGTCGGAGCGGACGGCGTGGTTTTTATAGCCTTGTGTAATGACCACCGAGCGGCCGGTTTCCAGACGGGGATTCTGCAAGAGCGGAACCAGACTGTCTCCGTCCAGCTCCTTAGCGGGCATGGTGCCGCACAGGGCACTGAGGGTCGGATAGATATCCAGCAGGCTGACCGGTTCGCGGCAGGTTTCCCCCGCGCGGACGAGACCGGGCGCGGCCACGATGAAGGGGACGCGGGTGGTTTGTTCCCACAGCTTGAATTTTTCCCAATGCTGTTTTTGGCCTAGGTGGTATCCGTGATCGGACCAAAGCACGACGATGGTGTTGTCGGCCATCGGGCCGTTTTCCAGCGAGGTTAAGAGCTGGCCGATCATGTCGTCGGCAAAGCTGACGGATGCGTTGTATGCCTGTACGGCCTGTTCCCATTTCCCAGTCTCTTCCAGCCATTTTTGCCACTTCACGTTTAACGCTGCTTTAGCGGGCGCGGGAAGATCGTCCAAATCGTCTTTACGGGTTTCCGGCAGCACCACCTGGTCCAGCGGATGCAGGTCAAAATACGTTTTCGGGGTATACCATGGAATGTGGGGGCGGAAGATTCCCACGGCCAGAAACAGGGGTTTCTCATGAGTCTGAGACAATTGTTCCCCTGCCCACTCAACCACTTGGGCATCCGCCATTTCAGCGACGTCAATGTCCAGCTCCGCCCAGTCAAAGCGACCGGCAGAAAAACGGTTCACGTTGTGCATGGGCACCTGCCCCGGGCGCACTTCGATGGGCATCTGCGTTTCTTTTGATGGAAAATAGGCGTCCCACGGTTTTGGATCCATGAACCCCGCGTACATGCTGGTTCGACCGGTGTGCGCATGATACAGCTTTCCGCCGCCCATGGTTTTATAGCCATTCTGCTGAAAATGTTCGGGCAACGTGATGTGACCAGCCAGCGTTTTGCTCTTGCGCCAATCCTGCTCGTTCAAATAGATGCCGGAACTGGCGGGTGCCAGCCCGGTCATTACACTCGTGCGGGACGGGTTGCAGGCGGGTGCTGCACAATGGGCATTCAGAAAGAAGACGCCCTTGTCGGCTAATCGGCTGATGTTGGGCGTGTGAACGCTGGTTTCGCCGTTCATGCCATCCGCACAGGCGTTCAGGTCATCAATGGCAATAAAGAGCACATTGGGCATTGGGTCTGCATTCGCCGCGAAAAGGCTTCCGATCAGGGCCGCAATGATCCATGCGTTCATACAGAATTTTTCCATCATTTCTTCGTCGTCCTTTTTCTCTTTGGCTGTGCTTTCACTTTAATGCCTTTCGGAGGATTGTCATAAAGTGGCCGGAACCGGGCGGGAATTTCAGTGCTGATGACCTCGTCAAAAGCAACCTCTGGACGGAAAAAATCCTGATCTTTGTAGGCCTTGTTCTTGAGGCACCAATAAGAGGGGTAGAACTGGCCGAAACTGTCGATCCAATTCACGACCTTCAGGAATTCAGCCGGACTCACCTTTACATCCTTATGCGCTGGAACCAGACGAGCCATGATTGCGTCGCGGTCAGGATGATGGACAGGAATTTTTCCATTACTGAGCACAACCGTCAGTGGCGCGGTATGAGAACCTGAGTAATAAGCTTCACGATAGGAGAGATCATACCAGGAGACTTCCCGCGTGCTCGCATACTCACCGATTAACGAATCGACGCCTTCGGTTTCCGGTTGCATCAGGTTTTCATACGAGCGCAGATACAAGATCGTGAACTCATCGCTTAAATCCAAATCGCCTTCTGGGGTGTCCCCGCTATGGCAGGAGACGCAATGCTTGTTCCAAATGGGTTGGATCTGGCGGGTGTAATCAAACACCTTTTTTGCTTCCGCCTCACCGCGTTGCGGTCCGGGTATCGATGCGCTTCGTTTTAGTGCCAGCAACCCGCTTCGCGAAGGGTTCGAAGGGGTGCTCTTGGGCTGCTCATGGCAGCCGATGCAACTGCGCCGCTCGCCCGGCATATAATTGACGATAGTGCGTTCGGTTTGCACCATCATGTAGTTTTCGTCCAACGCCTGGAAATAGATATTGCGATCCGCCGGCACTTTAAAATAGGCGGAGCCGTCTTCCTCAACCGGCACCACGCCCCATTGCACTTTAATCCCGAGATGCCCGATACCCACCGCCGTATGCCCCGGATTTTCCACGTCTCCCTTCCAACGGGTTCGGGCTGTCCATGGACGCCCCACCTGTTCCATCACCCGGATATATTTAATCGTGCCGCGCTCAACGCCGGGCATCCCGACATAGATATCGGTGACCACGCATTCAGCCCTGTTTTCTGAGGCGAGATTCGGGTCGAGAGCTGGAGAGGCCAAGCTCGGGTTTGCGCGCGGGAGAAGCGCCATTGGATGCCAGCAGGAGATGTCCTTCGTCTGATAAAGCGGCGTGGTTTCGCCGTTCAAATCCAGCAAGGCCAAATCATATGCGTTCGGGTCGTCCCACGCAAACCCCTTGGGTTTATACGGCGCAATGAACAGATCCTCGGAAACGGGATAGGGATCTTTAAACAATCGCCCCGGCCGCCCTGTCGTGTCATGGATCCATTTTCCATCAACAAGAAAGGTGAATCCGGTGTGCACCGGGGCATCAATGTCTTTGGTGATATAGGTCAACGGTTTCCGGGTGCGCGTGTTTTTTTCGGCATCAATCAGCACCACGGATCCCAGCGCATTATTCGGATTTTTATTGCTCGTCACCAACGCTACATACAGGCTTGGTTTATTCGGGATCGGACGCCCGTAAATGATTGTATCGGGCGCGGTCAGTGTGTTGCCGAACACTTCCACCGAACCGGTGCCATTGGGATACATCGCCCACAAGCATTTTAAATTCGAAGAGGCTTTATCGTTATATTCCCAGCGGTGATACAGAATTCGTCCATCGGCCATCATCACCGGGGCCGCTTCGCTGAGGGCATTGCTACTCAATTTCCTGAGCTGACTACCATCTGCTTCCATGCGATAGAGCGTCTTGGTCGTATAGTTATCCAGCTTCCGACATAAAACGCCCTGATGGACTCGTGTTGACACAAACGCAAACCCGCCGTCCGGTAAATAGCACGGATGCATGTCATCCGTGCCATGGTGGTACGCTTTGGTTCCATACAGCGCGACCAGCTCCGCCTCATTCTCCGGCGTGAACGTCAGCTGGCGCAATCCGGTTCCATCGATATTGATCTCATAAATCCGATAGCCCGTACCCGCGCTCGCTTTATAGTCGAATGCGATTTTTTTGGCGTCGAATGAGATATCAAAGCGGTTGAAGACGCCGCCATTCAGCTCAGGAACAAGATCCCGCACGTTTCCGGTTTGCAGATCCAGTACACACAGATTGCCGCCCGGCAGCCAAGTGCTGGTCATATATTCCGCATAATAATCCGACGCATTCAGCGTATAGCGTTTAATGAATACGAGTTCGTTGATGCCCTTATCCAACAGCTGCTTTGCGGCCTCCGGATTGAAATAATCCACCAAAGGTGGCGAGGGCGGCGCAGGCTTCGCTGCTTTCTTTTTTCCTGCAAATCCCGGCAGGATAAAGCAGATCGAGACCATGGAAATCAGCCTGGTTTTTTTCATTTCTACTCTCTCCCGAATGCGCTGCGAAGCGCCGCCTCTTTTTCGGCATTCCAATATCCACAATCCAGTTCAATAAAGACCGATGTATAGGGAATCACCATGTCGCTCTTCAGCAACAGGACGTTGAACAGCTTGGAGCCTTTGTCCAGCTTGGCGATGATCTCGTCGTGCGGCATCACTTTGATCGGGCGATTCCCGAACAGCTTCTTCAGATCCTTGCGGTAGGCCGTCACGCCCGGTGCAGCAGCTTCGGTCACGGAGTCGAGTTCAGCATCCAGCATAATCACCGGCTGTACATGCGCCGCTTCATCGACGGCACTCAGCACCTTTTCGAGCACTTCCACCTGTCCGGCATCCGTGTAGATCGTTTCAATGCCCGGCGCGCTCTGTTTGGGGTAAGCCGAGTCCGCCACAACAAGCCAGTTGCGGTGTCCATACTCCGGCATGCGCTCCGCCATGGTTGCTTCCCAGTTCGATGCCGCGGTGCAGCCCGTCAAAAGAGCCGCACATCCCAATAATCCCAGCCACGTTGTTGTTTTCATCCTCATTACCTCAGTTCGATGTTCAGTGATGTGCCCGCTTCAATCGTGATCGGCGTCTTCAACTCAATGGCAACGCGCTGGCCGACCTGTGAAAGTCTACCCTCAACGGATTTTCCTGCCAGTTTCATCGAGACCTTTTTCGCCTCATGCCCTTCAGCCATTTCAAAACTCAAGGTCCTCAGCTGAAGAGTTCCGAAAACCATCTGGATGATTTCGGTCTGCGCATCGCCCGTTCGCGTCTGCTCAAACGAGCCCCACCCTTCTGCCGCCGTGAAGGCCGACTTAAAGTGTTCCGGGGTGATTTTAGGCGCGAAACCCAGATGACCTTTCGGGCCGTGATATTCGAAACCACCGACCGCGGTGAAGTGTCCGTAGCTGGCCATAGAACGGGCATAATGGATGCCCCACTCCACTTCGCACCACGGATTGCGCTTGGAACCATGATAGCGATCGTTGTGCATATACCAAATATGCGCCAGCGAGTGGTAGGGCATGTCGTGCCACATCATCAGCGAAGTCGCGGCATATTCGTAGCCGTTCTGGCATTCGTTGTTATAATCCGCAAAATGCTTTTTACCGCGTTTCAGCACTTCCGAACCACCACGAGGCCAGGTGCAGGCAATCAATCCGCCTTCGCCCGGCATCGCAAACCAACGGCCTCCCGTATGGGTTTCGCGGTACGGGCCGACATCCGTGGAAAAGTTATAACGCCACATCGACTCCAGCGCCGTTTTGGCTTTGGCCGGATCGATCACTTCGCCCAGGCCCACCTGATAGGCCCAGCTCTGTCCAAACAGCTGACTGTATTCCAGCCCCGTGTAGGTTCCCGGAGACTTTGGCTCATCGGGATTGCCCTCATGAATGAAGTACTCGCCGTTAAACAAATTTTCTTCAATGTACAGGCGACCTTTGTCGGCCGTGGCACGACAGAACGCAGCATATTCATGATCGCCCACCTCGTCCGCCATCTCCGCGGCGGCACGCAGGGCTGTGGTGTAATGCAGGCTCAGCCAGGTCACCTTCCCGAACCAGATGCCATCCAGTGTATTCGGCTGCTCGCCGGTCAGAATACCGTCATGATCGGCATCGCGCAGCCGGGTCAGACCTTCCATCACTTTCTTCATGCCGGGATAGACCTTTTTCAGCCAGGCGTCGTCTTTCGACATCTGATGGGCCAGATAGGTGCGCAAGATCAGGCCGGACTGCCCATCCACGGCCAGCTCGCGCTCGGTTTTATCGCAGAACCAGCGATAACACACCACGCCGGACTGCTTATAGGCACCGCCCTCTTCAATCGGCAAAAAATCGACCTGTTCACGCAGACTTTTTTCCAGATCCGGGAAGAGCCGTCCCATCGCCTGCACATAGCCCCAGACGTGATGCACTGTGCCGGGCCCCTGATTTCCGCCTTCCGTGCCGTAAAACATTTTATCGTTGAGCACATGCGAGGTGCTGCTGGCGAGAATGGAGGTGTTGAGAAAGGTCCGATCGAGGAACCAGTAGGGCAATGTTGAATCATACCAGGTATCGCGCCACAAACGGGTCGCGGAAGCCAATCTGTCGAAATGTTCAATTAGATAATCCGATACCGCAAACGCATCGGGAAACAGCTTCGCGTAGTATCGGGTACTCCACTGCAAATAGTCTTCGCCGCTGACCATGCGTCGTCCTTCTGTGTACAGCGCGCGACTAACGGGAAAATGCCAGGTCAGAATAAAAGTCGCCGTTTTGGACTCACCCGGCGCCAACGTGATCGCCTTATCCAGCTGGCCCATCAACGGCGTTTTATCGGTTAAATTGAGTTCGGCCTCGGTCTTTTCCGCAGTGACTCCGTCGCCCAACAGAGCGAGGGACATCGTGCCATAGTTCGTCAATTCTTTGACGGCCTCTTCGCCCCCGCTCAGTTCGGCGCTGTAATCGATACGAAGACCTCCCTCCGGCAGGGACACGACAGTGTTCTTGCGTTTGCCCTGGCCTTTAAACTTTTTGGCCTTCTTCGCGCTGGCCAGAATGGTGTTCTGGAGCCAGCCGCTCACCATTGCCTCAACCTGTTGGTCCGAGATGTTACGAACCGTAAAACTCATGACCGTTGCCGGTAACACCGAATTATCGAGATCCAGAGGGATGAACGGAGAAAAGGCCTCCAACTTAACCTCAACCGGCATGTCCGGATCGCGATAGGAAACCTCGCCGATTGGATACTGGCCTAGAAACTCAATGTCCTGCATGCCGTCGCGATTCAGCTTTTTAGTCTCGCATTTTCCGTTGGATTTCGTGCTGATGGAGAAGCCTTGTTCCGGCATATAGTTTCCTTTTATACCAATTTCGCTGCGCTTATAGGGTTTTTCATAGGCCTCCGATCCTTTGAGTTGCCCCTTCCTGTAATTCAGCCCGTAGATATCCCAGAACCAGAGCTGACCATCGCCGCCCAGATACAGTTGCCCTGCTCCGATGCCCCCGATCGGCATCCCGATATATTCAAAGTTTTCCGAATTTTCGCGGGTATAAACAATCGGTTCCCCGCGCGCGGTCAACGCCTCCGGGAAGCTGGAGGGAAAGTTTTTCTGTACCGCACTCTTCCCCTCCGAATCCAGCTGAAGCTGTTTCATGATTTCATCACGGTCGAGCCCCGACGCCAGAGACACATTCGCCACGACACTGAGGCAACAGGCCAATGACAGGATGGCGTTTAAGCAATTCTTAGTGTTCATCTTATGTTTTCCTTAGAAACAACGTATTCATATGAATCCTTCCGGAATAGACCCGAACTATTCAGCGGCTTCGACAACCGGAAACGCGGTCAGACGGAACTTGGCGCAGCCGAACGGAACCAGCGTGATCATCTCTTCTTTACTACTGTTCGCCTTAAAGGTCTGCATCGGAAGCGCGCCCACTTTCGTGTCGATTTTCCAATCAATTTTTTGAGCCGGAATCTCCAGCTGAACCGGTGCATTGCCGTATTCCCACACCCAGCCTTTGACGTCATGTTCCACCACGTCCGCACCGGTAATTTCCCCCGGCTTCATGGCAAAATTGTAGACCATGCCCGCATCTGCGGCGGTATTGGCATCCTTCGCCGCAACGCCCAGCGTATAGAGCAGCGGCCCGCGGGTGACATAGGCAAACGGAGCGCCCTCAACCAAATAGCCAACCGTGTCAACACGAGCGGATCCCGGAGAGGTATAGCTGCGTTTGCCGGTCTTCTTATCCATCAGTTCAAGCTCAGTGCCCATGTGGACCACTGCGTTCATAGGAAGCTGAAGGCTGACCTGGTCGCCGTTTTTCCAGTTGCGATCAATCTTCACGAAGCCATCTGCAGACGACGCGTTGACCGGCTTGCCGTTCACCTTCACCACCGGATTTTCGCACCACGCCGGGATACGAAGATACAGCGGGAAACTCACGTCCGAAGCCGGAGCAACCGTCCAGCTCAGCTGGTCTTTAAACGGATAATCGGTTTGGGAGGAAATTTCTACAGCCGTCCCCTTCACAGTTGTCGAAATATGATTCGGTCCATAGGTCAGCATCGCCAGGCCGCTGTCCTGCGTTTTCATCGCCATGTACATCACATAGTTTGGCAGGGCGCGATTCAGGTTTCCGGTACAGCACTCCGGTTTCCAAACCGGCAGGAAGTCATGCTTCGTTGAACGGTTCTGCGAACACAGAACGCCCGGCAGACGATTCGGGCTGATCAAATAGGAATGCTGCTGATAGTGGTCGATCGAAGCCGGGAATGCATTGAAGAACGCATTTTCCAATACATCGCCATAGGACGCCTTGCCGGTTTGACGCGCCAGCCAGGTCACCGACCAGGCCATATCCACAATATTGCACAGCTCGGTTCCTTTGAAGCCGCCGATGCCGCGCAGGTATTCGTTCGCGGAATTCACGCCAAACGGCTGAATGTGTTCGTCCTGCAAAAACCGGAAGGCGGTTTCCGCGACTGCAACATATCTCGGGTCCGTTCCTGCCGGCGCCGTTGCATACAGCTTGAATAATTCGTTAAACGTCACGCCATGCGTAATCCGGGACGTCGCAAAATCACCGCGCAGCCAGGTTTCCACCATCCCGCTCTCATAGCTCTTCAGAATCTTGAGCGCTTTATCGCGAATCAGCGTGTCGCCGCTGCGCTGCGCCACCTCAAACATCACTTCGCAGTTCACCAGATGACGGCAGAAGTGCAGCTCTGCGCCACCGACCGGCACTTGATCCGGGACTTCGCGGTGATAGTCCGGAAAGTTCCGATAATACTTCACTAGGAAATCCAGATACTTCTGTTCGCCGGAGGCATCATACAGTGCCAGCACCGCACGGTTGAATACGGAGACCGACCACAAATAGCGAGAGGTCGAATTCGGCATCAGTTTCGGCTGTTTGCGCGATCCTTTTTCCGCGATCTCCTCCGGGGCCTCCCCGTCATCTTTATAGGTCAGGCGTTCCTCCGGACTCATCAGCTTCTGGTCAATCGGCCCCAACGAACAGATAGGCTCCAGCTTCTTTCCGACAAAACTGCCGTTCTCCTTCTGCGCATCAATCACCGGATCGATTTCGCCCTTGGCCTTTGCGATCAACTCGGGATCGTTCAGCTGGTAGGCCAGTCGAACCAACCCATCCAGGTAGTAGCCTTCCTGCTCATAATTGGCCCAGCCACGCGCTTTTTTATTAATATTTTTCCAGCTAGCAACCGGCAGGCTGTATTTTCCCTGCTCATTGATCTCCTCCATGTGCCCGGTATGGCCGTCTGACGCCGCCTGCGCCATCGTCTCCAGCCACCCGCGCGGCTGAATCGCCCCGGCCGGAAGCGGCTCCAATACACCAATTCCATGTGATTCCGTAGCAAAAACCGTCGTCACCACGGCTTGCACAACCACACATGCCGTACAGAGCAACCCCAGATTCATTTTGTTCCCCTTCTCTTCAAAACAGCTTGTTCTTATCATTCAGCTAAAGCAAAAAATGCACACTTACTTGGTTACTCCATCTACCCTGTAAAATTGCCCGTCTAAATAGTTGGAAATGACACATCGCGTGATCACACCCGGGCTCAAGGCGCAACCTCGTCTTTCATAGCCGTCTGAATAAATTTTGTCTTATTTCAGTTTGATCGGGCCGGGATGATAAATCTTATCAGCTCCGGTGGCAGCATCAAGAATGCTGCCGAGCCGCTCAAAATGCTTCTTGCATCAGCAGTCAATAAAGTACATATATTCAGCACGAAACAATCTTGTGCGGAGATTATGTACTCTTATGAAAACAACCAGCAGGCAAATATTTGAGTCTTATGGCGGGCAACTGCGCATGCACGAAGCCCTTTCGGAGGGAATCAGCCGAACGCAACTGTATGCCCTGCGGGACAAAGGAGAAATCGAACTGGTTTCGCGTGGGACCTATCGGCTCGCAGATCTGCCATCGCTAAGCAATCCGGATCTGGTGACAGTCAGCCTTCGTTATCCCAAAGCTGTAGTCTGCCTGATCTCCGCGCTCTCCTTTCATGAGATAACCACGCAGATCCCGTATGAAGTATCCGTGGCCGTGCCGCGCAACACAACACTGCCCAAACTGGAATACCCACCACTGAATGCCCATTGGTTTTCAGGACAAGCCTACAGTTCGGGAATTGAGACTCACCGCATGGATGGCGTGGACGTGCAGATCTACAGCCCTGAAAAAACCCTGGCTGACTGTTTCAAGTTTCAGCACAAGCTGGGAACCGAAGTGGTTGTTGAAGCACTGCGCCTTTACAAAGAACGAAAAAAAAACAACGTACAGGAGCTGCTCAAACAAGCTCAGGTTCGGCGAATGCAAAACGTAATGATGCCCTATATGGAAGCGGTGCTGTGAGCAATCGTGAAATAAAAACATGGCAGCATCGATTAAAAGTCGCTTGCTGAACAAATCAAAAACCGAAGGTCTCGCTTTCAATCAAGTGCTCCAGCAATACGCCATGGAGCGTTTCCTTTACCGTCTGTCGGAATCGAGACACGCAGACTCCTTCTACCTGAAAGGAGCATTGCTGTTTTGGGTATGGAACCTGGCGGGACGACGAACCACCATGGATATTGCCCTTCTTGGGTTTCTCGATAACTCACTGGAACTAATTAGAAAAACCTTCAGCGAAATATGTACCCTCAGCGTAATTGACGACGGCCTTCACTTTGATGAAGACACCCTTCGCTCTCAGCGGATCAAAGAAGATGCAGATTACGAAGGGGTTCGAGTACTCTTCCGGGCACAACTCGACACAGCTCAGGTCACCATGCAAATAGATATCGGCTTTGGCGACTCTATCGGGCAAAAAGCCTGCAAGCGCGACTTTCCCGCATTGCTTGACCTGCCGGTGCCACGACTTCAATGCTATCCGGTAGAAACCGTAATCGCCGAAAAATTCGAAGCCATGGTAAAACTTGAACTGCTCAACAGCCGCATGAAGGATTTCTATGACATTTGACTTCTGTCCCGCAGGCAATCATTTGAAATGCCTGCACTGCTTAATGCCTGCAGAGCAACCTTCAGACAACGTAAAACGTCATGCTCGCCGGACAATCCATTATTCGGAGCACAGATGAGGGAAAGCATCGCAAAACAGACCCAGTGGAGCGCCTTTTGTAAGAAATCGAAGCTCCGCACCTGTCCGGAAAGCTTTTCCGATTTGTTGAATGAGCTATTCGAGTTCTTGCTGCCACTGGCCAAAGAAATTGAATCGGACAACTCCGTTCATGGACATTGGACTCCAGAACACGGATGGACTGCCTGAAAACCATTCCAGCTCTACAGTCACCCCTAAATTCACTACAACCTAAGATAAGGATACCGGACCCTCCACAGGATCCCTCAGGGCATGACGCGTTTCAGTTCGTTGCCCTGCCCGTCGACCGGATAAAATCCTGATGATCCAGTTAATCCCGCGTGTCAGGCCATAGCCTCTGGCGACGGCTGGTCTAAAAACCCTCCTGTCAGGCTCTTTCCACCACGACAATCTACTTCTTCTTTTTGTTTTTCACTTTCGGGGCGCGAAGTTGCGTCTCACCCAGTATCTCGATCAGCTTTTTGCGCATCTGTTCAACTTTCTCGGGGTGCGCGGCTGCCACGTTGTTTTGCTCGCCGATGTCCTGACCGAGGTTAAACAACATTTCACTACTGTCCGTTTTATCGCCGCCATATGGCAGATATTTCCACTCTCGGTAACGTAGACCAAATGGAGTGCCGCTATTACTTTGTTCAAGGATGAACTCACGTCCCTGCAGATCTTTTCCCAGCCATGCCACAAGCTGGTCCTGGCTGTCGAAGGCCTCTTCTGCCGGCAACGGGGCTCCCACCAATGCGGCCAAACTAGCCAGCAAATCCACCTGACTCATCAGGGCAGCCGATTCGCCCGGCGCAACATGACCGGGCCAGCGAGCAATCGTCGGCACACGCGTTCCGCCTTCAAACACGTTGCCTTTTTTGCCATTCAAAACACCATTCGGCACATGCCCGTTGGTGGCATCCGGATCGCCGCATCCGTGAACGAGGTCCGGGCCGTTGCTGTCGAGTGTTCCGCCGTTATCGCTCGAAAAGATAACCAGCGTATTCTCCGCCAGGCCGAGCTTGTCCAGCTGTGCCAGAATCCGGCCGACCTGCCAGTCCATCTCGACAAGGGCATCGCCACGCACGCCGCAATCGCTTTTGCCAACAAATATTTCATTCGGGACGCGTGGCACGTGAATGCTGTGGGTGGACATATACAGGAACCAGGGAACGTCTTTGTTCTTTTCGATAAAACCGCAGCTTTTATCGGCAATCACGAAGGAGATTTCATCATCGGTCCACAACGCGGCCACCCCGCCCTTCATGCTGCCAATACGCGGGATCCCTTTAATGAGCGATTCCTTTGACCGGCGGTTCACCGTTGGATCGATGGTGATCGGGTCGTTGGGATCATAATTTACGATGTGCCCGTCCTCCATCCATACACACGGCACGCGGTCTCCGGTGGCAGGAATGATCCATGAATAGTCAAACCCCACCTCTTTCGGGCCGCGCGTGATCGGCTCATTATAGTTGGTCGGTTTGGTTCCCAATCCGAGATGCCATTTACCCACGATTCCCGTCGCATACCCGGCATCTCGCAGCATGCCGGGCAAGGTTGTTTTGTTCGGATCAATAATCAATCCGTCCACTGGACTGGCAATGCCGGTGCCGCGGTCTCTGAACGCATAGCGGCCGGTGAGCAGCGAATAGCGGGACGGCGTACACGTTGCGGCCACGGTATGAGCATCCGTAAAGCGAACGCCTTCAGCCGCCAGCTTGTCACAGTTCGGTGTACTGACCTTGGTTGCGCCGTAACAGCTCAAATCCCCGAAGCCGACATCATCGGTATAGATCAGCAGGATATTTGGTTTCTTTGCAAAGGAGACCGATGCGCCCAGCAGCAGGATGAGCAACCCATATCTACACGCACGTTTTTCTTTCATTTTTCAGCCATCCTTTCAGAGATAAGAATTAATCTGCGCTCACGATAAACAGGCCGACACCGTTCGGACTGACCTTAACCGAAAAGTTGTCGCCATACGCTCCCACGTCTATGCCACGCCATACATCATGAACATCCTGAGTACAGCACAGACCGAGTTCATGAAATTCGACGGCAATGACGGCTTCGGCGTCCGGATTGGTGTTAAAGACAGCAACCGCTTTAGATCCATCCACCAGCTTCTTTACCAGGATCACTTCTTCGTTCTTGTTGCGGACAACTTCCGCCACGTGCCCCAGTTCGTCCTGATTAATATTCAGGACTTCCGCATTCGCGAGTAAGCTCACCGTGAAATCGTCGATTTGCCCAATATTACAGGAAAAGACCATCGGCGCACAAATCATCGACCAGAGCGTGACGTATTGATAGCGTTGGTTGGTATTCAGAATGATCTCATGCGTCGGATCCAACATCTTATCATGATCCCTGATCTTATGGATATACAGGTAGTCCGGATCATTCCATTGACCGGGCTTGCTATACTCGCGAAGGGACGTCGCATGCATCAGGGCCCGATCAAAATAGGTCTTTAACGTGGCATTCAGATCCCTGCTGGTTCTCCAAGTCGTCATCCCAATGGCCGGCCCCCATTTCCAAGGGTCATTTCGCGCATGGACATTATAGACAATGTCCCGATCCTGCGCAATGAGTGCCTCCGACATCGGTCGCCAGAATTCGACCTGCTGATAATTGGGGTCTTCTGCCAACTTATCTTTCCAGAGACCTACACCGGAGCACATGTCATATTTCAGGAAATCAAATCCCCATTTGGCGTAGGTTGCCGCATCCTGTGCTTCATGACCATAGGATCCAACAAAGCCCTGGCAGGTGGTCGGCCCGGGGCCGCTATAAAGACCCGCTTTCAGGCCCTTGCTGTGAATATAGTCGGTCATCGCTTTCATGTCCGGAAACGAACGGTTCGCCAACACCTCGCCATTCGCATCCCTCACCTCACCGACCACTGGACGAAAGTCAAAGCCCTCGTGCTTGATGAGCTTCTTCTCGGGGCGGTTTTTAAACTTTTCAGGAGCAATGCGCATCCAACAATCATCGATGCCTAGATATTGATAGCCGACATCGGCCAAACCACGTTCCACAAAAATATCCGCTGCGTTGCGCATCAACTGATCACTCACCACGAGCATGTGCCCACCCCACGTGTTCCATCCGGTAGGCGGCGTGAGGGCGATTTTATCGCCAACAACCAGCTTGTAGGCACGCGAAGCTTTCCCGTGTGCATTCTTTGCGATGAACATCATCTTGTAGTCACCCTTCGCTGCGGGTGCCACACCGGTAATAATCCCCTGCTCGGCATCCAGCGCAAGTCCCTTGGGCAATCCCTTAACCTTAAAAGAAATCGGACGCTCGCCTTGGCAGGGAATACGATACACAAACTTCTTACCCGGTCGCACACCATAAACTTTAGGGCCATTAATCGCCGGCACGGCTTCTGGATCGGGAGTCAGGATCTCTTTTTCTCCCGTTGTCGCATCATATACCTGCGCATTGGCAACCAACATTGAGCCGCCCAATATCAGCAGCGATATCCATCGTGTACTACCTGTTTTCATTTTCATCATCTTCAGCTCCAAATTATCATTTCTTCTTCTGTTTTGACCGGTTTTTTCCACGCGGATAGTTGTCGAACACATCGCCCTGCCCGAACATGCGTGGGTCTTTCTGTGCCGTCAGTTCCGCTTCCATCTGTTTGCGCAGTTTGGCTTTCAATGCGGCATATTCCGGGTTGGCCGCCAAATTGGACATGCAGTGCGGGTCGTCCTGAATTTGATACAGCTCTTCCTCTCGGCGCAGGCCAAAGCTTAATTCATAATAGGGATATTCCTCATCGCCCGGCATCAGGTCGGTCAGATAGCTTTTCGTTGGAGAATTATCGGTGTCTTTCAGCCCCATCTCCGGGTTTCCGCACGGCCAGCGTTCGGGTTTGATATTGTGAACGTAAAGGAATTCTTTGGTGCGGATGGCCCGGACGGGATAGCCCACATCATTCGGTCGGGTCTTATCCGTCCGCTCCCGTCCGAGCAGGACATGATCGCGGGTCGGATCGATCCAGCCGGACTGCGTTGAGCGCAACAGGTCCAGAAAACTTTTCCCCGTCATCTGCTCATGCGGCTCCATGCCGGCAACGGTCATGAAGGTCGGGGCCACATCCGGGAAGCCGACAAAATCATTAATCACCCGGCCCGGCTGAATAACGCCCTTCCAGTACGCCACCATCGGAATGTGGAACGCCTCTTCATACATCTGACTCTTAACGCGCGGGAACGGCATCCCGTGATCCGATGTCGCAATGATCAGCGTATTCTCCAGCAGCCCGCGCTCCTCCAGCGCCTGGATCGCCAGCCCGAGATGACGGTCGAACCATTTGACTTCGGCGGCGTAATCCAGCAAATCGCTGCGGATCATTTCGTTGTCTGGGAAAAACGGCGGCACGATGGCATCCTCAAGCTTCATCCCTTCTTTCTTCCACAGGGTGCCCTTGGCGTACCCGCGATGCGGTTCATGCGTGCCCAGCCAGAAACAGAACGGGGTATCGGCCGGCTTCTGATCGAGGAAGACTTCAAAATTGGCCGCATAGTCTTTATCGCTAATGCCTTTATGCGGCGGCGTCAACAGGTTGTCGTTATAAGCTTTTCCGGCCGGGTTATCTTCACCGCTGTATTCGCCGGGCGCCCAGCCCTTACCGGTAAACCCCACATAAAAACCGGCATCCTTCAGCAAGTGCGGATACCATTTAAACTTGTCAGGAAAGGCCGAATTATGATTACAGGCCTCTTCCAGCTGCCAGGTGTAACGCCCCGTTACCAGACAGGCCCGCGCCGGAGAACATTTCGGATTGCAGTTGTAGGCATTGCGGAAAAGCGCGCCCTCTTCCGCCAACCGGTCAAACGCCGGTGTTTCGACAACGGTTCCGCCGTAGGCTCCAAAGGAGACCATCGAGGCATCGTCCGCAATGCAAAACAGAATATTGGGTCTCGCTTCCACCGCAGCGAAAGCCGTTGTCATCACGGTTTGCACAACCACACAGGCGGTAAAGATCAACCTAAGATTCATTTCATTCCCTTTCAGCTTAAAACGGCCATTCTTACTATCCTGCAAGAACTGTAAATTACGGGTTCAATGAGTTACTCCATCTTCCCTGCAAAATTGCCCGTCTAAATAGTAAAAAATAACACATCGTGTGATCGCCCCATAGGATCACGCGGCGACCTGGTATTGGCAGACCTTCTGCAAAAACAGCTACAGAAACACGGTTTAAATGAACGCCAAGCCAAAGCCCTTGGCTTTTTGTTGGCCTATGATAAATTCTGAGACAGAAGCGTTTACCTAACTGCGATTCAGGTGGAGGAACCTTAGGATGAATGATGAACGGCTGATAACCCCGGAATATCGTGACTGGCTGAAGCTTAGGTCGTTTAACGCACAAAATCGGGGTGCTTGACGATACTTGCCTTCAATTCCGAGGTTTATTTGAGGACATAACAAGGAGGAGAGCCCAGAGTCCTCCTCCCGCCTCACTTCACGAAAACTTCATCAAGCCCCCGTGCAGTCTCCCTTCCTGTGCTACTCCACGCCGATGAACTCCAAGACCTTCCCCAAGCCCAACTCATTGACGCAATAGACACAAAAAAAGCCCTCCCCAGCCGAAGCCAGAGCGGGCAGTCATTGTTCAGTTGTATTTTGGTTATTTTACGGTGATGAGATTCATAGGCTCACGACTTCCATGGGTCGCTTCAAGCTAGGCCTCCCGCTTCTCGACTCCAGCGTCATTCCAAGAGCTAGCAGTCTGTCGGAGTTAGAACCCCGCACTGGCGACATCCCGGCATGAACTTATCAAGTAAAAGAGGCAAAGGCCGGGCGAAGCAAGAAAATGTCTGAAAATACGCCCGAAAATGTGCCGACAGTGCATTGGCGTGCTGTTTTGCGGTTGCCGCCGGGTGTTTCGGGGCACGCGCCACCATGAGCTTGAATATTTTCTTTAGATTGTAGCTGAGGCAGACGAGGCTCCATTCGGTTTCGGCTTTCTCCTTCCCCCTCATCGAGAAGCGGCGGAAGCCGAGCACTTCCTTGATAACCCCGAAAACGGGTTCGACGGTTTGCTTGCGCTGCTTGTAGAGCGCCTTCCCTTCGGGGGTCTTGAGACGGTAGGCCATCTGTTCCTTGATGGGTGCGCCAGGTGGCGGAGGGGTCGGCAGCGGTTGCTTCTCGAGGTCGGCAACGCTGACGTGGTGCGAGCCTTTGGCCATGGCGCTGTACACCGTCGGCCCGCCACCGGTTTCGGCGTCTTTGACGGCCTTCTCACTGTAGTAGCCGGTATCGGTCAATACGCTTTCCGGAGTGGCCGCTTCCTCAGGAATGCTTGCGAGAACAGGATTGAGCTGCTCTTTGTCATTGGGCGCATCGGTGACGAGCTGACCAACGATGAGATAGGTTTCGGTGTCTACGGCGGCCTGCGCGTTGTAGGCCTGTTCGAAGTGGCTGCCGTTGCCGGCCTTCATGATGCGGCTTTCGGGGTCGGTAAAATTGTATTGCTTCTTATCCGGCGGCTCTGCGGATGGAGGTTTAGGTTCTTTTCCCCGCGGTTTCTTGTTTTTACGCTTTTCCTCGAAGGCCGTTTTCTTCTCTTCGTACTCGGCCTGCTTTTGCTTGCGCTCCTCTTCGTAGCGCGCCTTGATCACTGCCCGGGCGTGCTCCAGGCTCTTGATGCGGTCTTCGCGCCGGACGATTTCGTCCGGGATGCTCAGCCCGTCATCAAGCGGGACGTTATCGACCTGCTCGGCTTTGGCGGCGAGTTGTTCGACTTCCTTGCGCAGCAGTTCGACCTGCTCGCCGGCATGCTTGTAGCTGACAGCGGAATGCTTGCTGGCACTGGCTTTGATCTTGGTGCCATCGACGCTCACGGTGCCGACCTTTTTGAGACCGGCGGTTTCCTGCGCCATGAGCAGCACCCGTACAAAAGCCTTTTCGAACAGCTCGCGGTTCGTGCGGCGAAAGGCACAGATCGTGTCATGATCGGGATGCAGGCTGCCGCCGCAGATGTAGCGAACGATGACGTCCGACCAGGTCGCATCCTCGATCCCGCGCGAGGAGAAGCGGCCCGTGGCGTAGCAATAGATCAGCAGAGTCAGCATCATGCGCGGCGGATACTGCTCGTCGCCGGTTCCCCGAAGGTTGAAGCGGAAGTCTCCAGCGGGAAGCCGGTCCACCGCATCGATCAGGAAATGCACAATGTGCTTCTGAGGAATCCAGTCGCGCAGGTCTGGCGGAAGCAGCATCGGGGTGTCGCGGTCGAGGTTCTTGAGTCGTGTGGCCATCACTTCCTTTTGGTTAAGACAGGCATAGACTGGCACAGTCTCATAAATATTGAAATATTATTCGCAAGCTAAGTCCGACAGACTGCTAGAGGTTGCTCCATCTAGTTCATGTTCTGAAGTGCTGTACTTGCACTGCCCTAAAACGGCTTGCGTAAAGCCATCTGAAAAATGCAAAAAATCTGTTGTAATGGGTAAGCCGTGTCTGTGCCTTGTACGTTGCCTTACTCGACGGGCGTTGTCCAAGTAGGCTCTACCCATTAGGCTGAACGGGCCTATCGAAAGTCAGTTTCTTACTTGACGGACAACCTCAGATGGCTGGTTGGGATTTTTTTCGGTTGTTTTGTTGTATTTGATGAACGCATGGGTTCCGTGAATGAGCATGGCTATGCCGAAAAGGAGGAGCAACTGCTTGTTGTATTTTCGGATAAAGCTACTGCCATTACTTCTATCATTCTTTCTTAAAAACGATAGGGCGATCGCAAAAACACCAACTGATGTTTCATATATAACGTGGGCTATTTCTCCAGTTTCCATTTTTCTTATTCTTCTGATCCCAACGTTGAGGTCTCAGGACCGGAGGGAAGCGAATCGCCCCTTCGGGTACTGAGCACCCAGTTGTTACTCCTATAAAAGTTTCTCGGCACCCGAATAGACCTCTTCTATTTTCAATGCTACTGCTGCATGACCCGGATGCTGTTCTGGATTCCATTTTTTCATATTTTCGAAGACATCACCTTCCTTGTAGCATTCAATGCTCCCCTTAACCTGGAACGCCTTGTCCTCGTTAGTCATAAACAGAATGGAGCCTTTGCTCCCTGCGAGAATATTGTTTCGTGTTTTATCGAAATAGTTATCCGCAACCACTATTGTGTCTTCACCGAATTTACTCACACAAGTAACATAGATGGTGTTGGGAACCCCGTTCTTATCCACAGTGCTGAATATGGCAGGATCTTTCCGATTATCCCATGCTTTGCTGACGTCTTCTGGTAATACTGACATATCTTTCTCCTTCTTTATGGCATAGACCTTACGCCGAAACGGGTAGCGCTTCGGCCTACTTGTTTTATTGCTTGGTTAGGTTACTCCCCTTTACCTAGCGGAGCTTGGTGGGGATTGGGCATTTTTTATTTTTCATCTGCTCGATCCTTGAACTAATTAGTCCAAGTTGGTAACTACTCAGGTAGTTTGAGTCTTCATTTCCAGCCTCCTCCAGAAAAATGCATTTTAGGGCAGCCTAGAAGCCCCGAATACTCTATGAATGCGGCATGAAGAAGCCTGCGCACGCAACAGCCAGCCAGCCGGAGCCCCCCGCCATGACGCGCGAAGACGCGCTGGCGGTTTTCCGGCTCGGCCCGGATGCCGTCGCCGACGTGCTTCTCGGGATGGATGAGCGGATCCGCGCGCAGGACGCGCGCATTGCCAAGCTTGAGGGCATGATGGCGAAGAACTCGCGCAACAGTTCGAAGCCGCCTTCTTCCGACGGCCTCGCGAAGCCCGCGCCCAAGAGCCTCCGGAAGAAATCCGGGCGCAAGCCGGGCGGGCAGCAGGGGCACCCGGGCGGCACGCTTGAACGCCGCAAGAATCCGGACGTGGTGGAAGCCCACCGCGTAAACCGCTGCGAAAAGTGCGGTTGCGATCTGCGCAACGAAAAGGCGCAAGGAATGGAACAACGGCAGGTGTTTGATATCCCGCCCGTCGAACTCCTCGTCACCGAGCACCAGGCCGAGGTGAAGCAATGCGCCTGCGGCCACACCACCACGGCCGCTTTTCCTGAGGGGGTTGTCGCACCGGTGCAATACGGCCCGCGCATCAAGGCAACGGCCATCTACCTCAACGGATACCAGCTCCTCCCGTACGCCCGTCTGTGCGAGACCCTGCGCGACCTTTTCAACACCCCCCTCTCCGAGGGAACGCTCGCGAACATGGTTCGCCAGGCCGGGCGGCTCGCGCAGGGCAGCGTCGACGGGATCCGCGATGCCCTCGGTGCGGCGGCGGTGGTTCATTTCGACGAAACCGGCATGCGGCGGAACGGGAAAACCAACTGGATGCACTGCGCAAGCACGCCGACGATGAGCCTCTTCACGCTCCACAACAGACGGGGAATGGAGGCGATGGACGCCGCCGGCGTCCTGCCCGGATTCGCGGGCACCGCCGTTCACGACTACTGGAAATCCTACTACCACTACAAATGTTCCCACGCGCTTTGCAACGCCCACCACCTGCGTGATCTAACCTACATCCACGAGCAAATGGAACAGCCATGGGCGGAAGAAGCCATCGGAACCCTGCTGTCGATCAAGGAAGGCGTCGAGGCGGCCAAGGCGGCGGGATCCGCCGCCCTTGCGCCCGACACGCTCCGAGATTTCGAACAACGCTGGCAGCAAGTCCTCGACCAGGGCTACGCCGCCAACCCCGACCCGCCTCCGCCCAAGAAGAAAAAGCGAGGGCCTCCCGCGAAAGGAAAGGCCCGCAACCTCGTCGAACGCTTCGACCACCGCCGGCGCGAAGTCCTCGCCTTCATGCATGACTTCGATATCCCTTTCGACAACAACCTCGCCGAACGCGACCTGCGCATGAACAAGGTGAAGCAAAAGATCTCCGGTTGCTTCCGCGACACAGGACATTCCGAAGACTTCTGCCGGATCCGCAGCTACATCTGCACGGCGCGCAAGAATACGACCGGTGCTTTCGAGGCGCTTTCCGGCTTATTCCAAGCTCACCCGGCTATGTCGGCAGCACCTGAGTAGTTACCCAAGTTGTATCGATGAGATAGTTCACTTTTCTTGTCGTCAGGAAGGTTCTTGAAATAAAGACTCCAACCGGGGCAAAAACCAATATGCCATCGCCATGCTTTCCCTATGAAGGATTTCGGGTTCTTGTCATATCGAGTTCGAAAGACACAATTGCTGCATGAAGGAAATTTCATATTCTTATCTGTATGCGTCCTTACCTTATGGCTGAAGCGGATGGAACTTCGGCCAGAACTTGCTTATCGCTTCGTTGGATTCCTCGCCCTTAACGACATGCACCATCTACACATTGCTTTACGTCAAATAACTTACTCGGTGTACGGAATTTGGCAAGAGGCAATTCTTGTCACACAAAAGAGCCACACAATCGTTCCGGATAGTCGGCCCAGGCAACGATCGGCGGCTGTGAAGGATGTCTGATGGAGGGAAATCAACCATAGCCGGCTCATCCCGATCCCCGTGCCGATGTCGCTCAGGCTTAGGCGAGAGTCCGGGTTTTCGAAAACAACAAGACGAGTCCACGATGTCCTGTGATTCATCAATTAGCAATTCGCCTTGATCGGCAAACTAGTCAACGCCTATGCTGGAAACTGGAGAGGCGGTTCCTGAACCGCTGGCATCCCGTAAATTCAGCGGAAAGTTCATGGCTCGCGTCCCGCCAGAAGTACACCGCCATCTCGCGACGGAAGCCGCCGAAAAGCGTATCAGCCTAAACCGGCTGGTAAACGCCAAACCTGCCCATGCCTGAACGTAGACGAGGCATCTTGTCGAGTTAAGGCTAAGCGAAAGCCCTTGCCCGCCAGCAATCATTTACCCGTACTCCAAGATTTTTCTACATTCCAAGCATTTCGCGGGCGTGCTGGAGGGTGGAGGTCGTGCTGTCTTTGCCGCCGAGCATGCGGGCGATTTCGTCGGGGCGCGATTCAGGATCAAGCAGCTCGACTTCGGTGTAGGTGCGACCGTCTTCGACTTTTTTCGAAACCGCCAAATGCGTGGTTCCGCAGGCGGCGACCTGCGGGAGATGCGTGATGCAGATGAGCTGGTGGCATTCGGCCACCTGGGCCAGCTTGCGCCCAACGGCCCCGCCTATTTCGCCGCCGACATTGGCATCGATTTCATCGAAGACCAAAACAGGAATCTGATCCTGCCTGGCGAGAACGGCCTTGGTGGCCAGCATGACGCGCGAAATTTCTCCGCTGGAGGCAATCATGCGCAACGGGCGCATATCCTCGCCGGCGTTCGGTGCAAAACCGAACTCAATTTCGTCCATGCCGGACGGTCCGGGAGCGCAGGCATTGATCTGCACGTCAAAAAATCCGTGCTCGAAACCGATGTCGATCAGCTCCTTCGTGATGCATTCGGAAAGGTTGTCGGCCACGTTTTCCCGCATCTGGCGAAGTTTTAGGCCGGCTTTTTCCAAGGTTTGGAAAACCAGATCCAATTCACCTTGCAGCTCAAGGCGTTTTTTATCCCGTCCGCGGAGGTCGGAGAGCTGCTGCTCCCACGTTTTGCCGTTTTGCTGCACTTCCTCGACGGTCGACCCATATTTGCGCTTCAAGGTTTGATAGGTCGTCAGCCGGTCGTCGAGCCACTGCATCCGTTCGGGGCTGGAGTCGATGCCGGCCGCTGAATTTTCGATTGAACGGACCACTTCCTGTACGGAGGTGACGGCGCTTTCGATTTCGTCGTGCCATTCCTGAGCTTCCGGAACGAGTTTGATGAGCTGATTTAAAACCTGTTGAGCTGAGGCCAGCCCATCGAATGCGCAGCCTTCGCCTTCAGTGAGCGCGTTTACCGCCCCGTTTGACAGCTCAATCAACTGCTGGGAATTGGCAATAACGCTGTGCTCCTCTTCGACTTCGGCCTCTTCCTCAACGGTGAGTTTGGCGACTTCAATTTCGTTGACGCGGTAATCAAGAAACTCGATTTGCCGTTCTAGATCTTCCTCGTTGTCGGAGTTGAGCGCATCGATGCATTTTTGGATTTTGCGGTAGTTTGAGTATTCGCACGCATAGGCTTTCTTGGCGGCGTCAAGCTGGCCGAATGCATCGAGGATTTCGAGTTGTACGGCTTGGTCGAGCAGCGATTGATGGTCGTATGGGCCGTGCATGTCGACCAGCACTTCCCCCAGCCTTTTCAAAACATTGAGCGTGACCGGTTCGTCGTTCACCAACGTTTTGTTGGAGGATTCGGTGATTATGCGCCGGATGATCAAAAGGCCGCCGTCGCAAGGCTCCATGCCGACATCGGTCAAGACTGCGTCCACCTGCGCCGCATTGGAAAGACCAAATTCGGCGTAGACCGAGCACAATGCTTCGCCGGTGCGGATCATCGACTTGTCGGCCCGCTCGCCAAGCAGCAGGCGAAGGGCCCCAATTAGAAGGGATTTTCCAGCGCCGGTTTCGCCGGTGATGACATTGAGGCCTTCGTTAAAGCCGACTTGGACATCGTCGACCAGCGCAAGATTCTTGATTTTTAACGTTCTGAGCATATGGGCGTGGAGTATCCAAAGAACGCGGGAGTTGGGCAAGCCTGCAAATGCAGACAATGCGCATTATTCAGCGAGGGGCAGTTCCTCAACGGTCTTTTCGCTGGCGGCGGCGCGCTGTTCTTCGCGACGCTTTTCCTCGAATCCGTTGAGGAAAATCACCAGCACCCGCAGGAAGAGCAAAAGAAAGATTGGGCCGCCGATAAAGTAGAAGGCATCCGGCAAGTTGAATGCCGGCCTTGAAGCGCGTCCGCGGACTTTAGGCCGTAGATGCTGACGCGCACGTTCAATGTTCTTCATCGGCAGATAGTCGTCGGCCGAAATGCCGTAGACCGCCGTCACGCGGGTTTCTTTGCTGACCGGCGGCTCGACCTCCTCGACGTCCAGCATCGGCTTGATAGCGGCGTCCTGTGCATACCCCGCAATCGCTGAAAACAAAAAAAGAAAAGCAAATATAAGCCTTTTCATAATTAAATAGTAATTTCGGGCACTCACAACACAAAACCCGAATCTCAAATCTCCCTTAAAAAGCATCCTAACAAAACACGCTCAAATGAGAACTGTAAAAAACATCATTTATTTCGGTTTTTCCGTTTTCAGCCATTGGATCGCCAGCAAATCAAGTCCGACTCCATGCTGGTAGTTATAGGTCGCGGTTTTGAGCGCTTGCCCAACCACTTCCAAGTCGTAGTCAAAATGTCCAGTGAACGGGATTTCATTGAGAGCAAAGGCCGGCTGAGGATGTGCAACAAGTTCAATTCCATAGGTGGCCGGGTTTAAGGAAATGGGGCTATGGGCCGTGAGGGCAAAGCGGTGCCAGTAGGCCGAATGCAGTGCGCCGGCATCGAAAAGATCGCGAACCGTTTCCAGTGCCTGGAAGGTTTCATCCAGCGTCTGGGTTGGGAAGCCATACATTAAATAGGCGTGGGTCATGATTTCCGCATCGGCGAGATCGGCAAGCACCCGTGCGGCGTGTTCAACGGTGATGCCCTTGCGCATCAGTTTAAGCGTGCGGTCTACGCCCGTTTCCAGCCCGCCCGTCACCGCGATGCAGCCCGCTTGCGCCATTTTTCGGATTAGACTGGTCGAAAAGCGCTTTTCGAATCGGATGTTCCCCCACCATTCGATTTGCAGGTCTCGCCGTACGATTTCATCGCACAGGCCGTCGAGCAGGTCTGGAGGAAGCGCTTCATCTACAAAATGAAAGCCGTTGAAGCCGGTTTGCGCCATTACGCTTTCAATCCAATTACAGATCGTTTCCGGCGTTGCAGGATCATAGCGGCAAATATAGTCGATGGAGGTGTCGCAAAAGGCGCACCGGCTCCAGCAGCACCCGTGCGCCAAGACCAGCTTGTTCCAGCGACCGTCCGACCAGAGGCGCGTAACGGGGTTGAGTTGCTCGAACATGTCGAGATAGCAATCGAGTGCCAAACCGGAAAAATCCGGAGGCGGCAGCTCGTTGTGCGGAATTTCTACGGCATCGGCGTCGTAGAACCGAACGGCGCCGTCTTCGCGGACAAACGTGCGCACCAGCCCTCCCCCCTCTGCGAGCCGTTGCAGCGGCAGAAAACCGCTATCCAGCGAGATACTATCGACATAGTCGAAGATGCCTGGCTCCTTGAGCTCGCGCAGTTCGGTGTTCACATAGCCGCCGCCCAAGGCGATCGTCACACCTGCGCAGGTGTGACGGATCTGCCGGGCAATGGCCAGCGCGCCGAGCAGGCAACCAGGAAACGGAACGGTAAGAACCACCATCTCCGGCTGGTGTTTTTCCATTTGGGCGTCTGTCAGTTCTTCCAACCATTCGAAAAAGATTGAATCGGAGCTCTCCAGTTCGGCGCGCAGCGGTTCAAACGCCGGCAGGCTCGACGCCAGCTTTTCAGCGTAGCGGGAAAACCCAAAATGCGGGTCAAGTTGAGAGGCCGCCTCAGCGATGTCGTCGAGGTAGAGGCTTGCTAAATGCTTGGCTCGGTCCGGCAGGTCAAGGCCCCGGAAGTTCCAGCCCAGCAACTCCTCCTGTTCATAGGCCCGCTCCAGGTTCGGTCCCTCGGGCAGCCAGCCCCGCTGCGCCATCGGTTCTGCAAGGTCAGGCCGCCGGCCTTGCAGAAAAGCGATGACATCGCCGACCGTCTCCATGTAAGGAGCAATGCCGTCGTCCGGAATTTCAAGCTCGTACGCGAGATCGGCCATTCCCTCTTGGGAGAAGAGCCGCAGCAACAGCCCTAGCGACAGATCGGCCTGCACGGCATCATGCCCTGCCTGCTTAAGCCATCCCGCCAGCAGCGGCGTGGCGGCGTAAGGCGTGTTCGGCTGCAGCAACGGCGGTGTAATCAATAGTATCTTCATAGGTTCAATGCACAGGAATCTATACGCAAAAAAGCCGGTTTCCCATCTGCAAACGTATTATTATTGCACCTCCGAGGCCGATTCGTCATAAATAGCGCTCCTGTTACAAACAAAGGCTTCACGAACTATGTCTAAACCAATTTATGCTGGGACCTACCAAAACCGCGGACGCGGGCGTTGGAAGGCCGTTTTTATATTTATCGTCCTCTTGCACCTCGCTGGTTTGGGCGTTTACCTCTTTTTCTCCAACGCGGATAAGCAAAAAAACACCGAAGCAACCGATGCGACGCAACCCGGCGCTCCTGCTCCGGCCGCTCCGGCGGGATTGGCTCCGCTGGCCCCCGCCCGTCCAATGCCGTCCCCCGAAACCCGGGCGCTGATTTCCGACGCACGCTCCGCCATGGATGCCGGACAGCTCGTTGACGCAAAAAACATGCTCGACCGGGCGGCGGCCGCTAATCCAACCCCCGAAGCAATCGAACTGCTTGGCGACATCAACATGCAGCTGCTGAAGTCGCCGATCATGATCCCGGGAAAAGAATACTACGTGATCCAGCCAGGGGACTACCTTCAGAAGATCGCCAAAAAATACCGTACCACCGTCTCCCTGCTGAAGGAAATGAACGGCCTAAAGACAGATACCATTCAAGCGGGCGCCCGCCTGCTGGCGTTTAATGGCGACATCACAATTCGGGTGTCCAAGACCCGCAACGAACTCGACCTCATATCGGGCGGGAAACTGTTCAAACGCTACTCGGTCGGCACCGGAAAGTTTGGAAAGACGCCTGCTGTGGAATTCAACATCGTGGATAAGATCATCGAGCCCCCGTGGACCCGCCCATCCGACAACAAGCAGGTTGAATACGGCGACCCGGAAAACGTACTCGGAACGCGCTGGATGAAAATCGTATCGACGGACCATCCTGAAATAACCGGCTTCGGCATCCACGGAACCTGGCAGCGCGACAGCATTGGCCAGCAGTCCAGCGCGGGTTGCATCCGCATGCTGAACGAAGATGTGGAGGAGCTGTTTGATCTGGTTCCCCGCAAAACAACCGTTATAATCACCGAATAATTTTTACGGACAAAGGAGCAACCCTATGAGCGCACAAATCACACTCCCCTTTGAAGAACCTGTTGCTGAACTTGAAACCAAACTCAAAGAACTTGAGGCGTTCAGCCAAGAGCAGGACATCGACGTCTCCCACGAGATCAAACGGATGCAGGAAAAAATTGAAGAGACCCGCATCCATATCTACACCAACCTTACCGCATGGCAAAAAGTGCAGGTGGCCCGCCATCCCGACCGCCCCTACACCATGGACTACATCAATGCCATGACGACCGACTTCGTCGAAATCCACGGCGACCGCATCCATCGCGACGACCGCGCCATCGTGGGCGGCTTCGCCAAGATCGACGGGCAGAAAGTCATGATCATTGGCTCCCAGAAAGGGCGCGACACCAAATCCAACGTCGAGTGCAACTTCGGTTGCGCGCATCCCGAAGGCTACCGCAAGGCGCTTCGCCTCATGAAGCTGGCCGATAAGTTCGGCGTGCCGATCATTACGCTCATCGACACCAAGGGCGCCTATGCCGGCCTCGAGTCCGAGGAACGCCACATTGCCGAAGCCATTGCCGTCAACCTGCGCGAAAGCTTCAACATCAAGGTGCCGATCATCTGCGTCATCATTGGCGAAGGCGGCAGCGGCGGTGCACTCGGCATTGGCATCGGGAACCGCATCCTGATTCTCGAGCACGCCTACTATTCCGTTATCTCTCCGGAAGGCTGCGCGGCCATTCTTTGGAAGGACCGCGCCTTTTCCGACAAAGCCGCCGAGGCGCTCAAGATTACCGGCTCTGATCTGATCAAACTTAATCTCGCCGACGAAGTCATTCCCGAGCCGAAGGGCGGCGCGCATGTCAATCACGCCGCCGCCTCAGCCAACCTCAAAGAAGCGGTGCTTAAACATCTGGCCGAACTCTCGGCGATGTCCGCCGAAGAAATCATGCAAGACCGCTACGATAAATTCCGCGCCATGGGCGAGTTCTCCGGATCGGTTGAGTAGAAAGAGAGAAAAGGTACGTAGTTCCGCCTTTAGGCGGCTGTTCCACAGAACCGCCTAAAGGCGGAACTACATACTTTCTCACGAACGCTTTCGCGTGATTTCCACTGCAGAGGCTTTGGCAAAGCGCAGCGCGCCGGGCTTGTCGATGGTTACAACCACCTGTTGCACCTTTTCATTCGCCAGCGCAATGTCGGCAATCTTTTCCGCCAGCGATTCGATCAGCTGAAACCCGCTGTTTTCAACCAATTTCAGGATCGCCTTCTTGATCGATTTGTAATCGACCGTGTCGTTGAGATCGTCCGAGCGCCCGGCCTTGCGGAGGTCGACATGCATTTCGACATTGATGACAATGTCCTGCTTCTCGCGCCGCTCTTCGGGATAGATGCCGATGATGCAGCGCAGGGCCAACTCGCGAATAAAAATCTTGTCCATGGTTCCTCCCAAAGCGGTGAGGTGCTTCGCTTCCCACCGCACTCCAAATTGTTTCTACACACCATTTCCTAAAAGATGCTGCCCGCCATCGACATAGATGATTTGTCCAGTGATGGAATCGGCCTGCAAAAGGAACAGGACGGCCTCCGCAATATTTGCTGGGGTTGGGAGACGGTCGAGCGGTATGTTTCCGGCCAGTTCGCGAAAGTCTTCGCCGGAGTTTCCTGGCGGCGGGAGAATCGGCCCCGGCGCAACCGCATTTACGCGGATCTTGGGCGCCAGCTCCAGCGCCGACAGCTTGGTCAGCTCTTCGAGCCCCTTCTTCGAAATGGAATACGGAAGACAGCTTGCGTCGTTGGCGCGGATGCGCCGGTCGAGCAGATTGATAACGGCCCCCTGCTCCGCCTGCGCGGCAAACTGGCGGGTCAGCTCCATAGGAGCAAACAGGTTCACGCTGAACTCGCGCTGCACCCGCTCGGGGGTGCTGCCTGCCAGACGGTCCTTCGTGAAAAGCGATGCATTGTTGATGAGAATATCCAGCGGCCCGGCCCGATCAATCAACTCCGAGCACTCTTCCAATGATTGGAGATTGGCCTGAACCGTATGCGGCGAAAGCGCCCGCGCCTCATCGGCCGAAGCGCAGTAGTGCACCACCACTTCGGCGCCCGCAGCCTGCAGCGCCTCGGTTATTGCTTTGCCAATGCGCACTGCACCGCCCGTCACCAATGCCCGTTTTCCTTCCAAAATCATGGCGCTATACATACGCACATTTTCCAGACATTGGAAGTTTTCGATACCCTTATTCTACCCACCCTTCAATCACGTACAGTTTTTGCACGCATTTCATTTGCCTGCATACATCCTTTTTGATTCTCTGTTTATGATTTTGAAATTCTTTTTCCGCCAAGTTGCACTAATGCCAGAAAAGAGGAACCGCGCATGAAAAAAAGAAGATTGATGGCCCTAGCCGTTGGAACACTTATCGCATTGGGAGCCATATTTGGCGCGGTCAGTCAGGTGCGAGCCGTAACGTATTATGTAGACTGGAACAATATGTCTCCGCTCCGCCCCTACACCAACTCCGTGAGCGGGGCCGCCCGCGTCATTGAAGTGGTATTGCCCTACGCGCAGGACGGCGACACCATTATCGTGAGACCCGCCACCTATCCGCAGACATCGACGACCGTGATTACTAAAAATCTTGATATTCGCAACGAAAATGGCTCGGAACCCGAACTTGTTATTTTCGACGGAGAGGGTCTCTACACCTGCTTTAACCTGGGCGATACCGACACCGTTCTTACCGGCTTCACGATCCGCAACGCAAAAACGGCGGGCATTCGATGCACGGGTTCCTCCCCCTTGATTTCGGATTGCATTATTGAAGACACGGCAGGCACCGGCATGGTCCTGGGGCAGGCTGAGCGCACGATTTTCAGGAACAACACAGGCGCAAGCAATGGCGGCGGCGCATACGGCACCATCGCCATCGACTGCAGTTTTATAAACAATCAGGCCACAAAGGGAGGTGGCGGTTACGGGGTGACGGCGACGGGATGCTCCTTCCAAAATAATGCCGCCAGCACGGACGGCGGCGGACTATACGACGGCACGGCCACCAACAGCCTGTTTGTAGGCAACTCCACCGGCGGAAGTGGCGGCGGGTTGCGTGCGTCGACGGCGGTTGGCTGTGCAATCAGCGGCAACAGCGCATTCAGCCACGGTGGGGGTCTTTATCAGTCCACTGCAACCCACTGCACCATCACCGAAAACACGGCCCGTATCGGCGGAGGGATGGGCGATGGCCAAGCCTATAATTCGATCCTCTGGAACAATTCCGTTACTGATCACAGCGCATCGATTGACGACACAGACATCTACTCCTGTTGCCTGCCGGACAATACGGACAACGGCAGCATCACCAACAACCCTCAGCTGATCTCTTTCTCACACCTCACCTCCACGTCGCCCTGTATGGGTGCAGGAGACCCCGCCTACGCCACGGCAACCGATATCGACGGCGACGCATGGCAAACACTGCCCGCCATCGGCTGCGACGAAGTTGAGACAGGAAGCACCGTTGGATGGATTCAACCCTACAATGATCTTTACCTGCTTGTTTCCGGAGAGCAGGAGATTTTATTTACAGCCTATGTTGACGGTCCTGTCACGCAGACCATTCTCGATTTTGGAGACGGCACAGCCATTACTAATTCAACGGACGCCGTTCATTCTCACAGCTGGGCCTTCGGCAGTAATTATCACGTAACCCTGACAGGCTATAACGACAGCTATCCCGACGGCCGATCCATTACCAACACCATTAATGTCCGCCGGGACTCAACCTCAACGATTTATGTATCCACTGCCGACGGCCTCGACACGAACGATGGCGACAGCTGGGCAACCGCCAAGAAGACCATCCAGTCCGGTATCGATGCGCAGGACTTTGCCGGCGGGCTCGTGCTGGTTTCCAACGGCACCTATTCGGTCAGCGACCAGATCGTCATTGATAAAGATATCCGCCTCGAAAGCCTGTATGGTTCCGAGCAGACAACCATTGAAGGCAATGCGCAGAATCGAATTTTCCATCTGGGGAATCAGCACTGTCGGGTTAACGGATTCACCATTCGCAATGGCCGAAGCTCTGATCCCTCCGGCGGCACCCAGGGAGGAACCATCTACTGCACCTCAAACGATCCGGTCGTCGAGGATTGCCTGATTACGAGCAACACCTCCGATGGCGGAGGCGCCATGTGGCGCGGCACGGCAACGAACTGCGTCTTCTCCTTTAATGATACCAGTGGAAACGGCCCCGGCGCCATGCAGGACGGTATTGCGATCGACTGCCGATTTGAAAATAATAAAGGCACTGGCGGCGGTGCCGGCGGCGGTGCCATGGGCGGCGGCGCGGCAACGCGCTGCATCTTCAAAAACAACACCAATGTCAATGCGGGCGGCGCCATGTATGGAGGCCAGGCCTACGACTGCCAGTTTATCGAAAACAGCTCCGACAACAGCGGGGGTGGCGCATACAACACCGATGCCGAAAACTGCGTTTTTAACGGGAACAAAGCCAACAGGCTAGGCGGCGGGATGTCGAGCGGGAGCGCCACACATTGCACCTTCACCGCCAACCGGGCGAGCACCGGCGGCGGCACCTACAACACCACGCTCGACCACAGCATTGTCTGGTTCAACGAAGCGCTTGAAGCATTCGACAACACAGCCTACGGAATAATCAGCAGCTCCTGCTCCCCCGATCTGGAACACGGCACAGACGGCAATATTACTAACATGCCCCAGCTCGTTTCAGCTTCACACATTAAGTTGAGCTCGCCCTGCGCGGGTTCGGGAAGCCGTTGGCTGACGACGCTAGACATCGACGGCGAACACTGGCGCTCGGTACCTGCCATCGGGTGCGACGAACCCGCTGATCCGCCAACCGGAGACGTTGCAATCAGCATCGTCGGCCCGGCCCAAATCCCCGCCGGTTTCAACGCATTTTATACCATCGATTTTCAAGGGGCCTTCGAGCAGGATCAAATCGACTTTGGCGACGGCTATACCGCCACCGGTTCCGGCATTATTCCTTTCGGCCATACGTGGGATACGCCGGGCACGTACAACATGATTTCCACCGTCTGGAACAACAACTATCAGGATACCTATTCCGTCACGAATCAGATCACCGTTTATGTTGCGGACTACAAGACGATTCATGTCAGCCCCTCTGGAGACGACAGCAAGAGTGGCCTCAGCTGGTCCGACGCCAAGCAGACCATCCAGGCCGCCATCGATGAACAGGAGCTGCACGGTGGACGCGTCGTGGTCAGCAACGGCGTCTACACGCTGACAGAAACCATCAGCATCGATAAAGAGATTCAACTGCTCAGTGCGAACGGCGCAGAATCAACCATCATTGATGGCGTTGATCTATACAGTCTCAATTATCAGCACTCCCGCATCATGGAAATCGGCGACAACCATAGCACGGTCGACGGATTCACCCTCCGCAATGCAAACTTCATATGGACGGGCGGAGCGGTCTTTTGCGACTACACGTTCTCCCCTATCCTTTCCAATTGTATTATTGCAGACAACCATGCAGGCACCGCAGGCGGCATGTGTTATGGCACTGTCATCGACTGCACCTTCTCCAACAACACCGCTACAACGGGTGCAGGACTCTATTTAGGCCACGCCACCCGATGCGAGTTTATTGCAAACACCGCCAGCGGCAGCGGCGGCGGCATGTATGCCGGAACGGCCGACCGCTGCACCTTCGTCGAAAACCGCACCTACAACACCATTTCATACGGCAATGGCGCCGGCATGAGCCACGGCATCGCCAACAACTGCACCTTCACCCGAAACGATTCCGACGGCTACGGAGGCGGCATAAATGAAGGCACCGCCAACGATTGCCTGTTCATCGAGAACGTAGCCGTCCATGGCGGCGGCATGCGCAACAGCGTGGCCAATCGGTGTTCTTTCTTCGAAAATTCAGCGGCAACCTCCGGTGGGGCCATTCATAATGGAACCGCCACCCGCTGCACCATCAGCGGAAACCGCGCTACTCTCGGGGGTGGCATGCATGGTGGCACCGCCTATGCCTGCGCGATCAACGGCAATATCGCCGACGATATCGGTGGCGGCACCCATTCCACCAAACTCTATAACTGCACCGTAACCGGCAACTCCGCCAGCGAAACCGGAGGCGTGCTCGGGCAGACCAAAAACTGCATTGTCTGGGGCAACACGGCCATCACCGGAAAGAACGATATCAACGACGAAAACATCTACCTCAACTATATCGTCAACACCTGCTCGCCCGATGCCCCGCACGGAACGGATGGGTGCATCACCAACAATCCTTTGCTGATCTCCAGCTCGCATATTGCGGCAAACTCCCCCTGCATCGGCAAAGGCGATGCGGCCGACGCAACAGGAACCGACCTCGACGGCGAAGTCTGGAACACGCCACCCGCCATGGGCTGCGATGAAATCGGCGAGACCCTCTCCGGCCCGATCGAAATGGCGCTCTTCGGCCCCTCGCCGATTGCTGTCTATGTCGAAGGAAACTATGCCGCCCTGTTTAACGGACAGGTCTCCAGGACCATCGTCGACTTTGGCGACGGCACCCGCATAACAAACGCAGTCGGCGTGCTCTCTCACTCATGGGCCGGGCCAAACTCCGCCGACTACGACGTCATCCTCACCGCCTTCAACGAAACTTATCCACAGGGGATTTCCTATACCCAAACCGTGGCGGTGGTAAACCGCGCGGATTCAGATATCTATGTGAAGCATTTCGGCAACGACACCGACGACGGAACCAGCTGGGCCTCCGCCAAGCAAACCATTCAGGCCGGAGTCGATGCCCAGAATATTTACGGTGGCCGCGTGCTGATCGATGCCAGCACCTACGCCATCACTGAAACCATCAACGTAAACAAAGCAGTTCATTTGAAGGGCGACAACGATGATATCATCGGAACACTGACGATTCCCGTGATTGATGCGGGCGGCAGCAACCGATGCTTCCAGCTCGGCTATAGTGCTTGCGTGCTCGAAAACCTCGTCATCCAAAATGGCGAGTTCTCCTCTGGCTATGGCGGCGGAATCTATTGCCAAAACGGCGCACCGCGTATCACCTATTCCACCATCACCGATTGCACCGCCTACTACGGCGGCGGCATCTACAAAGGAACGGTCGAAAACTGCACCTTGGCCAATAACATCGCGACCTCCCAAGGCGGTGCGGCGTATCAAAGCACACTGGAAGGTTCTACCCTCAGTGGCAACACCGCCCAATATGGCGGGGGGCTCTACGACGGTACGTTGACCGGCTGCACCCTTTCCAACAACACCGCCACCACCCAGGGCGGTGCAGCCTATGACAGCACGGTCATCTTTTCCACCATCAGCAGCAACGCCGCGCCCTCCGGCGGAGGACTGGCCAACTGCATGGCCGACCGTTGCGACATCAGCACCAACAGAGCCACGGCCAACGGTGGAGGAATGTATCTTGGCACCGCTCACAACTGCACGATCCATTATAATTCCTCCACCCAATATGGGGGAGGAACGTACAACACCGCGCTCCGCAACTGCACCGTCGTCGAGAATGGTGCCGACACCGGAGGCGGAAGCTACGCTGGCTCTGTCTATAACTCCATTATCTGGAGCAACTTTGCCTGGACTGCCAACATTGATCTACGAGGTGTAACGGCTAAAAACACGTGCAGTCCGGATCTCATCCACGGGCAAAATGGAAACATCACCAACGCGCCGCTGTTTATTGCCCTTGCACCGGATTGGCTGATCCGCGGAAGCGACTATTATCTCGATCCTTTCTCGCCCTGCATCAACGCCGGCGACAACAGCTATGTTGAAACCGACCTCGACTTCAATGGATGGGACCGCATCCAGCACGGTACCGTCGAGATGGGCGCGATTGAAGGATGGGTCAGCAATGGCGATTATGATGCCGATGGACTTGATGACGGTTGGGAACTGGAATACTTCGGTGGCATTACCAACGCTGTGGCGGATGCGCACTCCGACTCCGACATCTTCAACAACCTTGAAGAGTCCATTGCCGGAACCGACCCGCTCGATGGCTTGGATTATCTTCACATTACGGAACAGCAGATGACCAACGATAGCGTAATCATACGCTGGGAAGCTAAAAAAGGCCGCGCCTACGATGTGGCCTGGGCCGAAACGCTGACCAATGAATATGATTTCATCGGGTTCAATCTCTACTACCCCATCGACAGCTATGCCGACACCAACCACTTCGACAAAGCCAGCGGCTTCTACAAAATCAGAGTGAAAAACTAGGTGGCTGCGTAGCGGCCTTGAACCGCAGAATATCGAACAAGGAAAGACGAAAATGTTTTGGAGTACGGAGGCAACCGAAGGGCGACTCCGTTTTCCCAGGCATTGGAAACGCCGCCCGTGTCTGGTGAAACAGAAGGGTTCGAAAAAATAAGTCGGCGCGTGAAGTTTTTAAAAATTATTATGTCCATAATTATTATGTCGAGCTCCGAGCATTCTTCCAGTCTCTGGAAGTTTTAAGAGCCCTTATTTTGACTACGCTTCAATCACCTGCATTATTATAGGTATTTTGTTTGCGCGCCTTCACCCATTATGATCAGCTAGGAGTGAGTTTTTTACTCTTTCGAATACTACCCAAAGCATCACAAACAGGGGAAAAGCGCATGAAAAGCAGCAGACTGATATCCTTCATTTTTAGAGCAACTATCGCCTTGGGAGCCACATTGGGTTCCGTCACTCAGGCAAGAAATTTGTTTGTTGATGTAAACTCAAGCGCGGCATCGGTTTTTCCGTATACCGATGAGGCTTCTCCAGCAAAGAATATTCAAGACGCGGTTGATGCAACCATCGATGGCGATTTGGTTTGGGTATCCCCGGGAACCTATCTGCCCACCTCCGAAATATTGGTCACCAATGCCATTCAGATCCTCAGTTATTATACCTATCTCGGCGACACGGGCGTTCGGACAACAATCGTCGATGGGCAAAACGAGCGGCGTTGCTTTAACCTGAGCAACAGCGATTGCTCGATCTCCGGGCTGACCATTCAAAACGGAAGTTCGAACAGTGGCGGCGGGGTCTATTGTTCCGACAACATCCCATCCATTACAGACTGCATCTTTGAGGGCAATACGGCCACGTACAGCCTCGGCGGCGGCGGCGGCTTATACAAAGGCACCGCAACGGGTTGCACATTTACGTCGAACTCGGCCGCCAGCGGCGGCGGGGCGAAAGAGTCGAAGCTCTTTAACTGTACGCTCACTGAAAATGAGGCCTCCTCCGGCGGTGGTCTTTATAAGGGTAGTGCCACCGACTGCATCATCAAAAATAATGAAGCCCAAACCGGCGGCGCTTTCTATTATGTTGACGCCACCAACTGCATCGTGGCCGACAACGTTGCGCAAGTTCATGGGGGCGGGCTATTTGGTGGTTCCGCTATCGGTTGTGCTATTTTCGGGAATACCGCATTGGATCAAGGCGGCGGAAGCGCGTATGCAACGCTCACGCAGTGCACGGTCACCGATAACGCGGCGGACAAGGGTGGCGGAACCTCGGGCGGACAGCTCAACAATTCCATCATTTGGAACAATCGGGCGAACGCCTATGCGAATGTCTCCAGCTCTCAGGGCTTTTTTTCCTGTTACCCTGAAGCCACGCCCGAATACAACGGCTGCATCACGAACAACCCGCAATTGGTCTCCTCCTCTCATATTTCATTCACATCTCCATGCCTGGGTGCGGGCGATGGGACCTATGCCATCGGAACAGACATTGATGGACAAACATGGAAGGACGCCCCGACGATGGGTTGCGACGAAGTGTATGCCAACTTTGTATCAGGACAAATCATTCCCACGCTCGAAACCCCCGAGCTGGTCATCGTCAACGAAACCATCACGATCAACGCCCTCGTCGAGGGGGCGGTAACCGAAACCGTGCTCGATTTCGGCGATGGCACCTTCTTGACCAATCCAATATGCAGCTCCATGTCTCATTCATGGTCAACGGGCAACTATAACGTCATTCTCACCGGCTATAACGACACTCATCCAGAGGGCATTGCTGTAACCAACCTCGTGTTAGCGCGAAGCGATGAATACAACACGATTTATGTTTCAGCACAGACGGGCAGCGACTTTAGCTCAGGGGAGAGCTGGGCAGAAGCAAAACAAACCATTCAAGGCGGCGTTGATGCACAGGACGCTGCTCGGGGACTCGTTTTAGTCAGTAACGGCACCTATTCGGTCACGACCGAAATCATCGTGGATAAAGAGATCCGTATTCAAAGCCTGAACGGTTCCGATGTCACCACCATTCAAGGCGACCGTTTTTATCTAAACAACCAGCACTGCCTGGTGGAAGGATTCACCATCCGGGACGCGAGCGGCGGCGCCATCTATTGCTCCGGCCTGAACCCCATCGTTTCCAACTGCATCATCACCGAAAATAGCAGTGGCGGATCCGGCGGCGGGGTGATGTGGCGCGGAACGGCCAACAGCTGCACCTTTACCAACAACACCGGCAGAAATGGTCCGGGAGGCATGCAGGACGGCATCGCCAACGACTGTTTGTTTATAAACAACGTTAGCGCAAATATTGGCGGCGGCGGAATGCGCGGCGGCATCGCCAATCGGTGCATCTTTAAAGGAAACAAAGCCATCTACGGCGGCGGCGCGCGGGATACCGAAGCCAACGACTGCCAATTTCTCTTCAATGAAACGATTCCAGACTATCGAGGCGACACCGCTCCTGGGGGCGGTATGTATTCCGGCACGGCCAATAATTGCGTCTTCCGGGGCAACAAGTCGCTGGAAAGCGGCGGTGGCGCCTACGGCACGATCGCCACCCATTGCACCTTTACGGCCAACCTCGCGGCCACCACCGGCGGAGGTCTGTATAACGGAACGGCCAACAACTGCATTCTTTGGTACAATACCGCGCTGATATCCGACGATAACATCGCGGCATCCACCGCCAACTATTCCTGCGCCCCGGAACTGACCCACGGAACCGACGGCAACATTACCAACATGCCTCAGCTGGTATCCGCCTCCCATATTTCCGCCGCCTCGCCCTGTGTTAACGGCGGCAGCGCGGCCTACTCCACCAGCGCCGCCGACATCGACGGCGATCCCTGGCAAACCCCGCCCGCCATGGGTTGCGACCAACCGGCCTACCCGCCCGTTGGCGCACCCACAATTACTATCGTCGGACCGACCCATGTCGCCACCTATTTCACGGCCTTTTATACGATCGATATCCAAGGCGCGATCGAGCGCGATCTGCTCGATTTTGGGGATGGGTTTACTGCAATCAATACTGCGGTGATTCCAATCTCCCACACGTGGACGGTTCCGGGAACCTACAACATGGTCGTCACGGGTTGGAACGACTATAATAGCGCCAGCTATTCGGTCACCAACGTCATTGAAGTTTCCAACCAAAACGACACCGCAATTCACGTGGCCCCCAACGGGGACGACGACTCCGTTGGAACAACCTGGTCTACCGCCAAGCAGACCATCCAGGCCGGCATCGATGCGCAAGATCAAACGGGAGGCCTGGTCCTCGTCTCCAACGGGGTCTACACCCTTACCGAAACGATCCAAATCGATAAAGAGATCCGGTTGAGCAGCGTAAACGGAGCCGCAACAACCATCATTGATGGCGGTTCAATCAATACATACACAGGAATCACCTGCATAGAGATCGCAGACAACCACACCACCGTGTCCGACTTTACCGTTCGCAACGGATACGACAGCACCAGTTTGAATGGATATTTGGGCGGCGGAATCTTCTGCGACCATTCCTTATCTCCGCAAATCCACAACTGCATCTTCCTGAACAACCAGGCCTCTCAAGGCGCGGGCATGGCCTACGGCACCGCCATCGACTGCGTCTTTTCCAACAACATATCAGCCACTGGAGAGGGCGGCGGCCTTTATATTGGTAACGCCGACCGATGCCGGTTTGTCGGCAATATCGCCCGCAATGCCGGTGGAGGCATGTATGCCGGAACCGCCAACGATTGCACCTTTACCGAAAACAAAAACGACTCTGCCGGTTCCGTCTATGGCAATGGCGCAGGCATGAGCCTCGGCACCGCCAATCGATGCACCTTCACGCACAACGATTCCAATGGCTATGGCGGTGGCATGAATGAAGGCACCGCCAACGATTGTGTTTTCTTCGGCAACGCTTCGGTTAATGGAGGCGGCGGCATGAGAAAAGGAACCGCCACCGACTGCACCTTCGTCGGAAATTCGACCGGAAAGAACGGCGGAGGCTTCGACTACACCACCGCCACCCGCTGCACCCTCAGCGGAAATCATGCTGCGCTCGGCGGCGGCACGTATTCCGGCAGCGCGACTGCCTGCGCCATCAGTGGAAATACCGCCGACGATATCGGCGGAGGCACCCACTCCACCACACTTTTCAACTGCACCGTCACTGGCAATTCGGCCAGCGAGGTCGGTGGGGTGTATAGAGGATCGCCTAAAAACTGCATTATCTGGGGCAACACCGCCTCCTTCGGCATGAACGATTTTGACGATGGCAGTTCTTACTATAACTATATCTACAACACCTGCTCGCCCGATGCCCCGTACGGAATTCATGGGTGCATCACCAACAATCCGTTGCTGGTCTCCAGCTCGCACATTGCGGCAAACTCCCCTTGCATCGGAAAAGGCGATGCGGCGTACGCAACCGGAACCGACCTCGACGGCGAAGCGTGGAACACCTTGCCCGCCATGGGGTGCGATGAAATCGGCGCGTTCCTCTCCGGCCCGATCGAAATGGCATTCTTCGGTCCCTCGCCAATTGTCATCAATACCGTAGGAAACTATACCGCCCTGTTCAACGGACCCGTTTCCAAAACCATCGTCGACTTTACCGACGGCACCCGCGTCACAAATGCGATAGGCGTTCTGCCCCACGCATGGTCGGGCCCGAACTCCGCCAGCCACGACGTCATCCTCACCGCCTTTAACGAAACCTACCCGCAAGGAGCCTCCTATACCCAGGCCGTGGAAGTCGTAAACTGCGATGATTCGGATATTCACGTTCACAGCTCGGGAGACGACCTTGCCGACGGGAAAAGCTGGGCGACAGCGAAACAAACGATTCAGGCCGGGGTGGATGCCCAGAATATTTATGGAGGCCGCGTCTTGGTGGATGGAAATACCTACTCCATTTCGGAAGCGATTGAGATCAACAAGCCGATCTACCTGAAAGGCTATGATTATGATTCCGCCGACGGCGCGATTCCGATCATCGATGGGGGCGGCAACAACCGTTGCTTTATGCTCGGCGTCCACGCATGCATCCTCGAAAACTTCATCATTCAAAACGGGGAGGATTCCGGCAACAACGGGGGAGGCATCTATTGCGAAAACGGCGCACCGCGCATCACCTATTCCACCATCAGCAACTGCATCGCCTACAACGGCGCCGGCATCTACAAAGGAACGGTTGAACACTGCACGCTGGAAAATAACACCGCGACCTCCCTCGGCGGAGCGGCGTATTTTACTACAGTGGAAGATTCGACCCTCATAGGCAACAACGCCCAATATGGCGGGGGACTCCATAGCGGCACATTGACGGGTTGCACCCTTTCCAACAACACCGCCACCACCTATGGCGGCGGTGCCTACAACTGCCGGGTGATCGTTTCCACCATCAGCAGCAATACCGCGCCATCGGGTGGCGGGCTATACCAGAGCATCGCCGACCGTTGCCACATCAGCCACAACCAGGCAACGGGCTATGCGGGTGGAGGAATCTATAGCGGCACCGCCCAGAACTGCACCATCGCACATAATCAGGCGGAACAAAATGGCGGCGGAAGCTTCGGCACCGAGCTTCGCAACTGCACCGTCGCGGAAAATCATGCCGATGCGGGAGGAGGAGTCCGCGGCGGCACCATCTACAACTCCATTGTCTGGAACAATACGGCGACGACCGAAGGGAATAACCTGCTGTATGGAACCTTCAAAAATTCGTGCAGCCCAGACCTACTCCACGGGCAAAACGGAAACATTACCAATGCCCCGCTGTTTCTTTCCCTTTCACCGAATCCCCTGCACCGCGGAAGCGATTATTTTCTGGGCAACTATTCCCCCTGCCTCAATGCGGGCGATAACAGCACGGTTGAAACCGACCTCGATTTCAACGACTGGGAACGCATCCGCTACGGCACTGTCGATATGGGCGCCATCGAAATGGATTTCTACGCCTCCGATAGCGATGGCGATGACATGCGCGACGGCTGGGAACTTGAACACTTTGGCGGCGTCACCAACGCCGTTGCGGATGCGGATGCCGACGCGGATGTCTTCGACAACTATTCCGAATACATCGCCGGAACCGACCCGAACGACGGCACCTCCTACCTGCGCGTCACACAATGCGACGTGGAGGAAGACGGAGCCAACGTCTGGATCACACTGAAGTGGGAGCCCTCTGTGGAAGGCCGCGCCTACGCGGTTCAGTGGAGCACCAACCTCGTCAACGGCTTCCAGGATCGCATCCTATACTTACCGTATCCCGACGACCAGATCACCTTCGGCAACGACCTGCCCGAATCGTTCTATAAAATCAAGGTCTGGATTGAGGACTAGCCAACACCACCGTCGAGTGAATAAGTATTTAAAAGCAAATCAACAAGGAGATAGTGTCATGAAAAAGAAGCATCTAGTTCTTATTGCAATAGCCATGGCCAATGCCGTGTGGGCGGTCGATTTATCGGTTTCGCCAACCCATATGGACTGGACGGACCAGGGCTTTGTGAACCTGTCCGCATCGAACGTGACCGCCGGGGCGGAGGTCGAACTTTCGATCTTCGTGGATCTGAACGGGGATGGAACCCTCGATGCTGCCGAGCCGCTTGCGCTCCAGTTCAATCTGGAGGATGGCACCACGAACGCCTTCGGTGCGGAAACCTTCATGGACGACAACGATGGAGCCATCAACGGCGCCATCGAGAGTGCAATCTCCTTCTACGGAAAAAACTATCTGCATTCGATCGGCGATTATATCTTGCAGGCGGTTGAGCTGGATGGAACCGGCGCTCCCGTTGCAAGCAACTCGACGCCCTTCTCCGTAACCCAATCGGCCTCCCCCATTTGGATTACCGGAGAGGTCCGCGACGTTGTAACCTCAAATACCATTGCCGGTGCGTACGTGGAGCTCCAATATTTTTCGGATACCACCGGTGCTGCCCCCAGCACTTGGTCCGATGAAAACGGCGCCTTTTCCCTGTATATCCCCGGCGGGGTTTCCTCCAACGATGTTCTTGGTGCGTCTGCAGCGGCTCCGGGATATATGTTCACCGCCGAATCGCCCGAAGGAGCCCCCCTCTCTTTAGCAATTTTTTCCAATGGACTCAGCACCGGCGCCAACAACCTGATGCGCCCGCTTTTTGTGGTCCCCGCGATTCCTGCCTACGACTTGGCGGACATCACGGGCACCGTATACCTGATTGAACCGGCCGATGGCGGCGGCGATGAAACCAACGTTCTCGCCGGTGCCGTTGTTGAAGGTGAATACCCAAGCTTTGACGACGATGGCGATGATGCGTTCTCGATCGATATTTCTGATGCAGACGGAAGCTTTTCGCTGGTTTTACCCGTTGCAGAAAATCCGTGGGATGCCCTGACGATCAGTTGTGCCAATTCGTTCCTGACGATGCGGGGGCTGGTGGCGACCAATAATAGCATTTTACTCGAGGGAGCAACCAACCTCAACCTCTACTGCCAACCTGCAGAAGCACTCATTCGCGGAACGGTAACCAACCAGGCGACGGGCCTCCCCATCGTCGGCATGGAGGTCAACCTCTCAGGCAACGAGACGGTTGTGGCTTACACGGTCGGTAACGGGATGTACGAAGCGGGGGTGTTGGCTAGCTCCTATGGTGTTCAATGCAACGAAGATGCCCTTGCAAAGCAACACTACGTTTATATCCATGCAGGGTATCAGTATCTAGGAGATATTTATACTGGGGAGGTTCGAAACGAACAGGATTTGGCCTATGAACAAGGGTTTCTGATTTCAGGGCACGTCTATACCGAAAGCGGATCTCCCCTCGCCGGCGGAAAAGCCATCTTGGTCGCCCCAGCCCCTGACGGCGGGAGCTGGGAAGAACGATGGGACAGCAGCACTGTAGCCTTCGACGGGCATTACACCCTGCTCTCTTCCGCTGGAATATGGAATGTCCGAACGGAGAACTCACAAGGCAGCTGGATCGACCTCTACTACACCAACTGCCTGGTTGCAAACCGCGCAGCGGCCACTCCGATTGACGTGAATGCCCCCGTGAGCGGAATCGACTTCTATCTCGAAGAAGGCGCGCGCCTTCAAGGCATTGTCTTAACCGCGGACTCCTTCCCGGCAGGCTATGTTCAAATCAGTGCGTTTCGCATAAACGGATCGGGGGAGTTAGAGTTTGTCGGCTCTGGGTATACAGATTGGGAAGCAGGAGCTTTTGATTTTGTGGTTCCGGGTGGAAGCGACCTCTATCTGCGCGCAGATAGCGATGGGTGGCAAACCCCCGACACCTGGCTCGGGGATGTTGGATCACACAATCTGGTCAAGCCGATTCATCCAGAGGTTGGAAGCACCGAAACCGACCTAGACATTCAAATCCTTGCAGGATACCAAGTTGAATTTACGGCACAGGATCAAGTCGATGGATCGGCACTTTCCGACCTAACGGTTGCTGCGTTCGATTCCTTCACGAATCAATATGGAACCGCGGTCTATCAATGGGGGGCCTGGAATATTTTTGTCCCCACTAATACCCCGCTCTCCTTCTTTGCCGGAGCATCAGGATATGAAGGGGAATTCATGACCAATACCTATGATCTCGCCGAGGCCAGCTATTTCCAGCGCTCAGCCAATGAATATCTTCCACTCAATTTCATCCTGCATTCTTCCACGGCAGACAAGGACGAGGACGGGCTGCCCGACTATTTGGAAGACTCCGTGCCCGACAATCAATATAAGCCGGAAGACTATTCAAATATGAAGGATCCCACTTCAGACGGAGACCAATTCAACGATCTCGAAGAATATATCGCCGGAACCAATCCACGAAACTCAAGCAGTCTCTTCGAGATTGAAGAGACCGTGTCAGGCTCAGGTTTTGAATTGCGCTGGGATTCCGTTCCAGGTCGCGAATACACCGTGCGGGTCTCCACAGACCTCGCCAGCGGAATCTGGAGCAACATCTACACCGTCGTGGCCGCAGGCCCCGAAACCAGCTATGCCCCCGTGACAACCAACGCAAACAACGCCTATCGGGTACAGGTCGTCATACCGTAGAAAAAACAAGATTATAAAACAAAAAGCCGAGGTTAATCACCTCGGCTTTTTGCATGCCATGTTCATCGCGGGAACGGTAAAGACGGTCACCAGCAGATGAAGCAGACCACGAATCCTGCTTCCCATCGGCCACGTTTTTTTACCGTATGGCAGGCAACACCTGCATGGATTCATCCCTCTTCCAACCCTTGAAAACCGGTTTTCAAAGGTTGAAAAACCCATAAAAAAACGGACGAAAAACCGAACCCGAAAAACCGGACAGATATTTTTATGCACTGACAGATTGCAACCGAAAAAAGGAACGCTACAATGCCGCACTTATTCAGCAATAGAGACGCGTTTTTTTAATGCAAACGGACGAAAACATGAAGTCGAAAAAAACAAGCAATTCTCTCGGGAAAAGCCTTGGCATATGGATCTTCTTTACCGTAGCGAGTGTTGCCAGCTCGCAAGCTGACGTCATCAATGGCGGGCTAACCCTCTCCGGAGAAGGAGATTCTTTCGATTATATGGAAGAACATATTTCCACATCCGATGGATTTACCATCGGCTTCGACCTCTCAACCTGGGGCCCCTCTTATATGATGGACGGTTTCGCAATCGCTCTTTTTGATGCAGAAACCGCTGTTCCAGCCATCGGAGGTTTCGGAGGATCCCTTGGTTATGCCAACCGTACAAACATTGAAGGCTTAGCAGGTGGCGTACTAGGCATAGGTTTCGATGCACATGGTAATTATTCCGACGATAACGAAGACCGGAATGGGGGTGTTGACCGCACCATAAACTCGATTGCCCTACGCGGTTCCATGGGAGACACGCGATACGATGGGTACGAATACATCGACGGAACCGGTTCGCTCGATGATTTCATGAACAACAACCAGGCCGATTCCAAAGCCGACGCACTCACTCATTCCGTACGAATTATCGTTACGACCAATGAACTTGTTTCGGTTGAATGGAAGGAGACCGGAGCAAAAGAGTGGACAACATTACTCGATGAGGTTGATGCATCTGCGCAAATGACCCTGTCCGAGGAAGTAAAGCTTGGTGTCACAAGCAGTCGAAACAGTGCGATGAATATCGAAATCAGCAACCTTTCGGTGAGCATTCCTGAACCTGCCGCACTCTCGATGATCTGTGGCATGGGTGGAGTTTTCCTGATTATTCGGCGAACATTTATAAAGTAGACTCTTGGCCGGGCCGCCTACAGTCCACTGTCCGGGGAACGCCGTCCAGCAGGCAAAACCGGAGCCTGATTCCCTTCGGGAAGCTTACCGTAATGCAAACGCATATTTTCCAACCATTGGAAGATTTGCCTTTCTTTTTTCCAAGGTTTGGAAATGATGGTACGGACTAACGGGAGAGTCGCCCATGTTTCGCAAAATACTGTTCGCCCTTTTGACCACGCTGGTGCTCAGTAACGCACACGCGCAAGAAACAAACACCACGCAGCTGGTCTACATTATCCCGATCAAGAAAACGATCGAGCCCGCCCTGCTTTACGTCGTCCGGCGCGGCGTCGATGAAGCCGTGCGCAACGATGCCGACGCCATCATTTTTGAAATGGATACGCCCGGCGGCGCCGTCAACGCCGCCGAGGGCATTATTTCGGTCATCACCAAAACCGATATTCCCACCTATACCTTTGTAGAAAACGATGCCTATTCCGCCGGCGCCATCATTGCTCTGGCCACCCCGAACATTTACATGGCACCCGGCAGCGTTATCGGAGCGGCTACCCCGATGATGATGACGCCGATGGGCGGCGTGCAGGAAATGCCTGAGGCCGTTGAGGAAAAAATGACTTCGGCCGTGGCCGCCATGGTCCGCTCCGCCGCCGAACAAGGCGGGCACGACCCTCAGCTGGCCGAGGCCATGGTTCGGGCTGACATGGAATACAGCGTCAACGGCAAGGTGATCAGCAAGGAAGGCCGTCTGCTGACACTCACCAACGAAGAGGCCCAGCAGCTCGTCGGCGAAGACCAGCACCCGCTGCTTTCCAAAGGCACCGTGAAAGATATTGACGCCTTGTTGGAAACCATCGGACTGCCCAACGCCGAAAAGCGCACATTGCGCGTAACCGCCGCCGAACGCATCGCCCGCCTGATTGCCGGCATTGCGCCAATCCTGATGATTATCGGCCTCGGCGGACTTTGGCTGGAGTTCAAAACGCCGGGCTTCGGCATTTTCGGCATCGCAGGGATTTCCTGTTTGCTGCTGTTTTTCTTCGGCCACCATATTGCAGGTCTGGCCGGCATGGAGGATGTACTGCTGTTTTTCCTTGGTATCATCCTGCTTGCGGTCGAAATATTCATCACGCCGGGCTTTGGCTTTATGGGCTTCAGCGGGCTGCTGCTGATCTTCATCTCGTTCATCAGCGCCATGAGCGAACACATGCCCGGAAAATGGCAGCCGATTTCATTCGAGCCCGAAACCTTTACCCTGCCCTTCCTGAAAGTGGTGCTCTCCTTTATCGGCTCCATTGCCTTGGTGGCGATTGTAGGCAAGTTCGTGCCCCAAACCCGAATGTTCCAAAGCCTGACGCTAGACTCGGTCTCGCCCGACATCGAGGATCACGAGGAGCTGGTTGGGCAAGAAGGCGTCGCCCGTTCTGATCTGCGCCCCGGCGGTACGGCCTATTTTAACGACCGGAAAATCGATGTAGTTACTTATGGGGATTACATTCCGCGGCAAACCCCCATCCGCATCGTCGAAGTCCACGGCAACCGCATCATCGTCGAAGACATTTCGCTCGGCTAGGGTTTGAGCATCGATTGATACTCCACCCACTCGTCGTAGCGCTCTTCGATGACCGCTAGATCCTTTTCGTTGTCGGCGTCCAGCGCTGCGCCGCCAAAGTGCGTGTAGACCACCTGAACCCGCGCGCCCAGCGCGTTGCCGATTCCTTCCGCCAGCCGGTTGAAGCAAATGAGCGACCGTACCCGGTCGGAAAGCTTCGGGTGGCCGTGCCGGTCATAGTAGAGCGAAAGCTGTAGCACGATGAAGACCCGCAGCCCCTTGATCAGCCTCCAGCCCGCAAACAGCAACGAAAAGAACATGCACAAAATATTGGCCGTGCGGGTTTGGTACCGCCATTCATACATCTTTTCAATGTAGTCGAGATGATCAAAGGCGAGCGGCTTTCCGATATGCAGGTTGTTGTGGCGCAGCAGATCTTCCTTTACATGGAAATAAATCATCTGGATGCCCGGCTTCCCGCCGGATGAATGATAGTGCGACAACACTTTTTCAGAAGTGACTCCAATGGAATAGTCGTACTCATGCATGTTGGTGCGTTCAATAAACTCGTCCACCTCTGCAGGCGTCAGGAGCGGGATGTCGCACGGGGCAACAAGAGCCGGAATGCGTTCATGATCCGTACCCTTCAAGCTCCAAAAATCCACGTCGTCTGACTGCCCCAACGCCGCCACATAGCCGGCCTTGAAGTTTTCAATCATGTTGTCGCGCTGCTCCACCACCCGCACATAATCCATGCCGTGCAGTTCGAGCGCTTCCTTGATGCGGTTCGCCGGCCCGACAACGACCGTATCGCCCACCTGCCCGGCTTGCTGCAGCGCCCGCAAGACATGAATAAAAAGAGGCGCACCGTTGAGTTCGAAAAACGCCTTGTTGTCGCTGTGCAGCTCAATACTGGCCCGGCGGTCGCCGGCCAAAACAATGGCATTCATCTTTAAAGCATTCTGCATACTGCCCCCGTTGTTCGAAAGGCATGATAGATGGCTCAGGCGTCGCTGTCAAAAGCACATAAAAAAAAAGAGCAGCCGTGCGGGCCGCTCTTTTCAAACCGGATGGAATCCTTCTATTTATTTCCCTGCAGGGTCATCAGGAACTCTAGGTTGGTGCCGGTTTTTTTCAGCCGATTGATGAGTAGCTCCATCGCTTCGACCTGCGGCACATCCTTGAGCGCCTTGCGGAGCGTCCAGATGCGATGCAGCTCATCGGGATGCAGCAGCAGCTCTTCTTTGCGGGTGCCGGAGCGTTCGATGTTGATCGCCGGATAGATGCGCTTGTTCACCAGCTCGCGGTCGAGGCCTAGCTCCATGTTGCCGGTGCCCTTGAACTCCTCGAAGATTACCTCGTCCATGCGGCTGCCGGTATCCACCAGCGCCGTGGCAATGATGCTCAAGCTTCCACCGTTTTCGATATTGCGGGCCGCGCCGAAGAAGCGCTTGGGCTTGTGCAGGGCGTTGGAGTCGACACCGCCGGACAGAATCTTGCCGCTGTGTGGCGACGTGGTGTTGTAGGCGCGCGCCAAACGGGTGATTGAATCAAGCAGGATGATGACATCCTTGCCCTGCTCCACCAGACGTTTCGACATTTCGATCACGATTTCGGCCACCTGCGTGTGCCGTTCCGGCGGTTCGTCGAAGGTTGAGGCCAGCACTTCCGCCTGGGTGTTGCGGCGCATGTCCGTTACTTCCTCGGGGCGTTCGTCGATCAGCAGGATGATCAGCTTTGCTTCCGGATTGTTCTTCGAGATGCTGTTAGCCATTTTCTGCATCAGCACCGTTTTACCCGTGCGGGGCGGCGCCACAATCAGACCGCGCTGGCCTTTGCCGATCGGCGTGACGATGTCCATGACGCGCATGGAAATTTCCTTCGGATCGGTTTCCATCACGAGGCGCTGGTCCGGAAAGAGCGGCGTCAGGTTTTCGAACGGTACGCGCTTGCGCGCCATTTCAGGATCTTCCTTGTTGATCTGATCGACGCGAAGCAACGCGAAAAAGCGTTCCTTTTCTTTCGGCGAACGGATGGAACCGGTCACATAGTCGCCGGTGCGGATGCCGAAGCGGCGGATCTGCGATGGGGAAACATAGATGTCGTCCGGCGCGGGCTGGTAGCTGTTGAGCGGCGACCGCAGGAAGCCAAAGCCATCGGGCAGGATCTCCAACACGCCACGCCCAAGCAAGGGGCCGCCTCGACGGCCGTGCAGTTTGAGGAGTTCGAAAATGAGTTGATGCTTACCGAAGCCGTCATACTCCTGCATGCCGTATTCTTCCGCCAGCGCCTTGATGTCGTTGATTGATGTACCCTGCATTTCGTGCAGAGAAAGTGGAGGCAGGTTATCGATGTTTGCCGGAGGCTGGTCGCGCTCGCGGCGATTATTATTGTTGTTCTTATTGCGGTTTTTCTTGCCGTGTTTTTGATGGCCGCGGTCGCGTTGCGGTCTTTCGGGTTGAGTAGAGCCCCCCTGCCCGGCCGCTGGAGTTTGGCCATCGGTGGAGGGAGCGGTTGCCGGCGCGACGTTGGCTGATTCGGCGGAAGCGACTGTCGGCGCGACGTTGGCTGATTCGACGGGAGTCTTAGCAACCTCCTTCTTTGCCACGGCTTTCTTTTTCGATGCCTTTTTTCGTGCCGGTTTTTTTTTCGGCGGGGCTTCTGTCTGCTCAACGGCTACGACTGGTGGTACAACAACTTCGTTTTCTTCACTCATATTTACCTTTACCTACTAATGGCCTGCACTGTTTTTTGCACGGCCAATTCAAGCTCTTCCAGCGTTCCATCGTTTGGAACAACATGATCCGCAAGCCTTTCCTTTTCAGCCAGCGGCATTTGGGAATGAACCCTTTTTTCTGATTCCTCGCGACTCAATCCGCGCTGCTCCAACCGTTGGACGACATCCGCTTCACGACTGGAAACACACAGGATTGAATTCCATCCAAGATCCTGCATCCCGCTTTCGAAAAGCAGAGGAAGAAGCACCGCGGACCGTCGTCCTTCGGCTTGCATTTGCTCAATCCATTCCGCCAAAGCATGCCGGACTGCCGGATGAACCAGACCGTTCAGGATTTCTCGCTGTTCGGGATGTTCAAATACAATATGCCCAAGGGCTGGACGCAATATCTCTCCTTCTTCCGATAGAATGCCTGAACCAAAATGATCCACCACCTTTTGGAATGCCAGAGCCCCTTTCGCCATCAGATTGTGCGCCACAACATCTGCATCGCACACAGAAAAACCCATTTCGCCGAGAATCCGACCCACTTCTGATTTTCCGCAAGCAATGCCGCCGGTCACTCCGAGAATCATTGCATTGCGTCCAGTATTCGGCATGAAAAGCTGAAATTAAAAACTGAGTTAGGAATTATTGGGAGACTATCAGGGATGTTCCGTTCTGAAACTTGGGAATGTTTTAGGTGGTTTCGCCCGCAATGTCAACACCGGGCAATGCATTAAAGTACGCCGTCGTACCCGCCCTTTTCCCGCAGCGCCACCACCATTTGCTTGATGTCCTGCGCGCGGTCTTTCGGGCAGACCAGCGTTACGCCTTCGGCCTGCACGACCACCAGGTCCTTGACGCCAATCACCGCCGTAAGCCGATCCTTTGAGAGCACAATGTTGCCCGAGGCGTCCAGCGTCTCCACAATTCCAATCTTGGTGTTGCCGTTGCCGTCTTGATCAAAGTGGCCTTCAAGCGCCGGCCACGAGCCGACGTCGTCCCAGGCAAAGGTGCCGCACGCCATCATAATATTGGCGGCCTTTTCCATCAGGGCATAGTCGATGGAGATTTTCCCCAAGTCAGGATAGGTCGCGTCCATGCCTTCAACGATTTTCCCGTCCTTAGCGAAGCCGGCCAGCGTGTCCATCAGCTCCAGCATTTCCGGGCAGTGCGCGCCAAAAGCTTTTTCCAACGACGCAACGGACCAGATGAACATGCCGGAGTTCCAGTAAAACTTGCCGGAGGCCACATACTCGGCGGCGGTGGCTTCATCAGGTTTTTCCACAAAGCGAACCGCCTTGCGGAACTCGACGTTTTCCTGGATTTGAAAGGTTTCGCCCGATTCGATGTAGCCAAAGCCCGTGCTCGGAGAAACCGGTTCAATGCCGATGGTGACCAAAATATCGTTCTGTTCGGCGAGATCCATGCCTCCTTTGATGGTGGCGGAAAAGATATCTAGATCCCCCATCACCTGGTCGGCGGTCAGCACGGCAAACACGCCGTTTTCATCCTTGGCTTTGACCAGCGCCCCGCCGCAGGCTACTGCCGCGGCGGTGTCGCGCCCGATCGGCTCGCCCACGATGTTTTCAGGCGGGAGCTGCGGCGCGGCTTCGCGGGTGGCGTCAACCAGCTCGGCGTTCGTCACCACAAAAACGTTTTCTGGCGGCACGATGCCGTCAAGGCGGTCAACCGCCTGCGCGATCAGCGGCTTGTCGCCGACGAGTGCCAGCAGCTGCTTTGGATGCTTCGATGTGCTCAGCGGCCAAAACCGCTCCCCTTTTCCACCAGCCATGATTACTGCGTAACGTCCGCCCATCTATCTCTCTCCTTGAGCCTGTTCAATCAATTTTGCCTAAACTGTTTTCACCGCATCAACCATTTGCTTAACGATTGCGGTCGCGGCCGCGCGGCCCTCGGGCGTATGCGGGCTGTTGTGGAATGCGTTTACAATGGCGCTTCCGACCACAACCCCGTCGGCCAATTTTGCGGCGCCGCGCGCCTGTTCCGGCGTGCCGATGCCGAATCCGAGCGCCACCGGCGCGTCCGACTGGTCCCTGATCCGCTGCACCAGCGCCCCGGCGCCTTCGGCCAGCTTGTCCTGCACCCCGGTCACCCCTTCGCGCGAAACGCAATAGATGAAACCATTGGCGCGCTTCACAATCTTGCCGATGCGTTCATCAGGCGTGGTGGGTGTTACGAGCTGAATAGCGTTGAGCGAGTTTTCCGTTAGCGATTTGCGGTACGGCCCCGCCTCCTCTAAAGGAAGATCGAGCAGCAGGAAGCCGTCGATGCCCGCTTGCGCCGCCGCCGTTATGGAGTTTTCATAGCCACGCGAAAGCAACGGGTTCATATAGGCGTAGAAAATCATCGGGATTTCGCTGCGCTCGCGGATCTGCGCGATGCAGTCCATGACCCCGTCAAAAGTTGATCCGGCATCCAGCGCCCGCGTGGCCGCCTCTTGGTTGACTCGCCCGTCGGCAAGCGGATCCGAAAAAGGCAGGCCCAGCTCGATCAGGTCGACGCCGGCATCCTCCAGGCGCAACACGATGTCGACGGTGTCGGCAAGGTTGGGATCTCCGGCGGAAAGATAAGCAATGAAGGCCTTTTCGCCTTTTTTCATCAATTCCGCAAATTTTTGGTCAACTCTGGTTTTCATAATAGATGTTCCTGCAATTGAAAATTAAGCAACGGATCTTACGTAATTTTCTCGCCATTGGAAGCGCTGGAACAAAGATATTTGCAGGACAACGGAAAACTTTAGCGCGTTCATTCAGCAGACGGCTCTACAAAATTACACGCGAATGGAAAGCTTTGTGTTATAGGTTTAAGAAAGAATGCGGTATTTGCCCGAACGGCTGGACACCCAAAATGGACCAATGTATGTTTCATACAATTTTGAGCGGTAATTCTACAAGACAATGAGTTGAATCGCGTATATCTTATAACGCTTAAATACAAGGAATGACTCCCTTGCATTCCACATGGAATCGAGGATGTTTTTTATTGCTGGATCTATGCAATCGCGGTAGAAAAGCAGTTTGTTAGTTAATTTCACAAATTATCCAGGGGACGGAAAATGGAACTGAACAGAACCCAATTTATGCAGACGGCCGCCATGGCCGGCACCATGCTCGCGTCGCTCAAGGCGCGGGCGGTTGAAAACGCTGAGCTCTCAGCGCGAAAAAATCCCGACCAGCTGAACATTGCACTGATCGGCGCCGGTGCGCAGGGCCGCATTTTGGCCGAGTCCTGCCTGCGCATTCCAAACATTAATTTCAAGGCGGTCTGCGACATCTGGGAATATTCCCAGAAATACACCGGCAACATGATTAAAAAGTACGGCCACGAAATCAACGTGTACGAAGACTACAAGGAACTGATCGCCAACGAAAAAGATCAGCTTGATGCCGTAGTGGTGGCCTCCCCCGACTGGATGCACGCCGAACACGCCAATGCCTGCATGGAAGCCGGATTGCACGTCTATTCCGAAAAGGAAATGTCGAACTCGCTCGAAAAGGCCGCGACGATGGTGCACACGGCCAAAGCCACCGGCCAGCTGCTGCAGATCGGCCATCAGCGCCGCTCCAACCCGCGCTACATCCACGCGATTGAAACCTTGATCCATCAGGAAAAACTGCTGGGAACCGTAACGACGGCCGTTGCTCAGTGGAACCGTGCAAAAGCCGATGACATCGGCTTCCCTAAAAAATATGAAATGTCGGCCGAAAAACTCGATAAGTATGGCTACAACTCCATGATGGAGTTCCGAAACTGGCGCTGGTACAAAAAATACGGCGGCGGCCCGATCGTCGATCTCGGCTCCCACCAGATCGACCTTTTTGAGTGGGTATGGGAAACCAACCCGAAATCCGTGATCGCTTCCGGCGGAACGGACTTTTACAAGCACCGCGAGTGGTACGACAACGTGATGTGCATCTATGAATACGACACTCCGGATGGAGTGGCCCGCGCATTCTACGAAACACAGACCACCACCGGTCATCGTGGTTTTTCCGAGGCCTTCCGAGGCACCGAAGGCACCATCGAAATTGCCGAAGTTCCGGCCCGCGGCAACTCCGCCCTGCGCGAGGCGCACGCCCCGGAATGGGATACGTTGGCGCAGAAAGGCCTGCTTAGACAGAAGGCCACTCCGATCAAGAAGTCGACCACCAAGAATGTTGCGGTCGATGTCCGCGTCACCGCGGCAGCCGCCGCGTGGCCGCTGCCGGTCGACCTGACCAAGCCGGCCCACCAGCCGCACTTGGAAAACTTCTTCAATGCCATCCGCTACGGCACCGAGCTCAACTGCCCCGGCGAAAAAGGCTACGAAACCGCGGTTGCCGTATTGGCCGTTAACCGCGCTGTTGCATCCGGCCAGCGTATTGAATTCAAACCTTCGGACTTTCACGCGTGAAAACAAGACATCTGATACTACCCATTCTTGGAACGGCGGTATCTGTTTTCGCGAGTCACTTCGATGGAAGCAGAACCACCCCCGTTCATCGCATTCCGCTAACGGCTGAAGACGGACAAAATATCGTCTCCTCTGTGCCGGACACCATGCCCTTCTCGGCTAGAATGACCTGCGGCGCGTGCCACGACTATGAAGAGATTCATGGAGGCACGCACTTCCAGAGCGCCGGCCAAGGCCGCGCAACCGAGCCGTGGATCGTAGTCGATGAAAAAAGCGGCACGCAGATTCCGGCCGACCGGATGAACCTTTCCGCCTGGGAATTCACCAAGCGCTTCGGCTCCCACCTGCCCGGCGGATCGATCAGCGATCCCGAAGATACCATGGCGGACATCGATGCCCGCTGGCAAATTTCCGGCGGACTCGAAATGAACTGCCTGGCCTGCCACAACAACTCGCACCGGCAGGATATGACCGAATGGGCCAAGCAGATCGGCCGCGAAAACTTCCGCTGGGCCGCCACGGCGGCATCCGGCATCGGTGAAGTCGGCGGCATGGCCTCCCGCATGCCGGACTGGTGGGACATCTATTCCGGCGAAAGCCCGGACGACCACACCTACCGTGTTCCGCCAACGGTCAACTATGACGGATCGTTGTTCGACTCCAAATATCGGATGTGGTTCGACATCGGCAAACCGCAGGATAAAAACTGCCTGCAGTGCCATTCCTCGCATCCGGTAGCCGCCCAACGCATGGATGTCCCCGGCGATGTGCATGCCGCCGCCGGCCTTTCGTGCGTGGACTGCCACCGCAACGGCGAAGACCACCAGATCCTGCGAGGCACCACCGAAACGATGAGCTGCGCCGCCTGCCACTCCGAAGAAGGTTTAATGGCAGGCCAAGCTGGCGCTCCGGTCGCCCATCACAAGGGACTTCCTCCGGTTCACTTTGAAAAAATGACCTGCACAGCATGCCACTCGGGCATAAAGCCGGGCAACGAGCCGCACGTGGTCCGCACCTCGCGCGCCAACAAACTCGGCATCTATGGCCGTGCGCAATGGTTCACCGAGTCGCCGTTTATTGTTGAGCCGGTCTACGTGCGCAACGAAGACGGCAAGATCGAGCCCCGCCGCATGATGTGGCCCGCCTTCTGGGCCTATGCTGACGGCCACCCGCTGGACACCGAGTTAATTGAAAAAGCCGCCACAGGCGTTCTCGACACGCAACAGCAAGTGGGCGATGTTCTGTCTCGGTTCGGCAACGCGGAATTTGCGCTGGGCGAACCTCTGTTTGCTGCCGGCGGCAGCCTGTATCGCCGCAACGCCGACGGCGGACTCAATGTTGCCGGAAGCATGGAGACGCAGGAATCATTCGTCTGGGCCACCGAAAGCAACGTTGTTTCGATGATTCCCGAGTTTGATGTAAACGCCGAAGAAGTCGATTACGATGCCGAAGGCGTTATCCTAGGAATCATGGACGCACTGAAGCCGCTGGAGACCGTCATGGCCACAAAAGGCAAGGTCTTTTCGATAGACGCAGACGGCTACCTCGCAGGAACGAACACTACGCTGGCTTCGGGTTGGTACACCAAGGATGGACAACCGCTCATCAACACGTTTGTTGAGCGCGCCGTCGTCGATACGGTCGGCACCTCGCTCTCCTTCAATGAAGAGCAGCTCACCGTGATGCTTCAGAAGCTCGGGAGCACTACCTGCTATATTTCCAACGGACGGAAGTTCACCTTGGCTGCATCGGGCGAGTTGGTTGACGAAGACGATGCGGCCGCGGAACCGGTTTCGTGGGCCATCGGCCACGATGTTCGCGGAACCGCTCAGTCGCTTGGCGCCAAGACCTGCCAGGAATGCCATTCGGCCGACTCCGGCTTCCTGTTCGGCAACGTTACGGCCACTGGCCCGCTCTTGACCGACCGCGCCCTAATGATGCCGATGCACGAGTTCCAGGATGTGGACAGCGGCTTCAACAAGCTCTTCGGCGCAACCTTCACAGTGCGCAAAGCTTTTAAATGCTTCATGAGCAACATCGCACTGTTGCTCGCACTGATTGGTTTGGCGGTTGGTCTCCCGGCCATTTATAAACTGGTCACCAAACTGGAAGAAAAAGAGGTTCCGGTTAAGCCGGTGCTGATTTTCCTGATTGCATCTATGCTGGTTCTTGCCGCTACGGGCTTCCTGTTCGGCTGGCCGATCAGCTATCCGCTGAATGGATTCCCGTTGCTGAGTCACGTCGGCTTTGGCGCGCTCTACGCAGTTTCTCTCACCGTATGGGCTCTGCTCCGCGCGAAATCTGGAGGCAACGTTTGGTTCTGGATCCTGTTGCTCAGCGGAATCGTTCTGATTGGCAGCGTCCTGATTGCAATGTTCCCGATTCTCGGAACGCACGGACAGCACATAGCCATCGTCGTCCACCGTATTGCGGCAGTCCTTAGCATCATCGCTGCGACAATGGGCTGCCTCCGCGCGAACAAGAAGCAAAATGATTAAGAGCAAAATGATTCCTCAGGATGCCTGTTCAGACTAAAATCCCGATTAAACGCGTAAGCCAAACCGAGTTTCATGCAATGAATGAAATGGTGATGGGTTTGGCTTTTCGCGTTCATCGCGAACTGGGCCGGTTCTGCCATGAGAAAATCTATCAAAACGCCCTGCGCGAGGCCTGTGCAGGCAACGGATTTCCTTTGAGCAAAACCGAGGTTGAGATTCAGGTATCCCACAAGGACTATTGCAAAAGCTACTTTGCCGATCTGCTCGTTGAGAGCGGCATTGTCTACGAGGCCAAGACCGTAGAGGCCTTCCATGAAAGCCACCGGAAACAGCTCTTGCACTATCTGATGCTGCTTGGTCTGTTTCACGGCACGCTCTTGAACTTCCGATCACAGTCGCTTCAGCACGAATTCGTTTCTACCCGGCTTACTCCGGAAAAACGAAAACAGTTTACCATTATCGATTCGGAATGGGAGTTATTGGATTCCAGAACCCAAAACCTTCAGGAAACCCTTCTGGATTTGCTTGGCGAGTGGGGTGCGTTTCTTGATACAGCGCTTTACACCGATGCCGTTGCGCATTTTCTTGGCGGTTCCGACAGGATTCTCTCTCCGGTTGAAGTTATTCATAGAGGCAAGGTGCTGGGAGTCCAAAGAGTTCACATGTTAAGCAAAGGAACCGCATACAAAATCACCGCTGCCACGAAAAACATCAACATATACAAAAAGGATCTTCTCCGCTTCCTTGCGCATACCCATCTTAAATCCGTTCAATGGATAAACCTGAACCATCACAACATTGAATTCCGCACCCTTAAGAAATGACCAGAAACAACCCCATTCCACTTGCCGAAGCAAAGCTAATCATTTTGCTCTAAATCATTTTGCTTATGACTCCCCACACACACAGCTTTTCGCACGAGGCGATGACGACCGAGTTTGAGGTGATCGTTGCCGGGCAGGAGCGCGAATACGCGCGACAGGCCTCGGCAGCGGTATTCCGCGAATTCGACCGTATTGAAAACCTGCTGAGCAAATACAACGCCGGAAGCGACGTCGGACAGATCAACCTGCTGAAATCCGGCGAATCCGTCCGGGTGGCCATCGAAACACTCGAATGTCTGGAACGCGCCGTTTGGGCGCACTCAGTTTCGGGAGGCCTTTTTGATCCCACCATCGGAACGGGGTTCCAGTGGCTGGAAGTCGATCGGCCCAACTTTTCTGTAGGCTGGAAAAAGGAAGGCTCCGGCTCGCTGGATCTCGGAGGCATCGGCAAAGGCTACGCGATCGACAAGGCGGCCGAAGTGCTGGCCGACTGGGAAGTTCCGGAAGCCGTAATCAACGGCGGCACCAGCACGGTGCTGGCGATGGGCAAGGAATGGAATCTCGGCGTTGGCGGGCCGTGGGGCGAAAAGGTTGGTCTCACAACGGTGAAACTGAAAAACCAGGCGCTGAGCGGCTCCGGCACAGAGGTCAAAGGCGAACACATTCTTAATCCGAAGACCGGAAAACCGGCGAAACAGCACTTGGCCGCTTGGGCCATCCATTCGTCGGCCGCGGCCTCGGACGCACTTTCCACCGCATTCATGATGATGGAGGCGGATAAAATCGAGCAACTTTGCCGGACAAATCCGGGCACGGTTGCCTATGTAGTGAAACAGGACGAATCATTAGTAGAAATCGGTGTCTGAAATATGCAAAACGCAGCGTTTTATATACGAGACACCCAAACCACGTCGGATATAGGTTATCCGCTTTTAATAGGAGGCATATAATATGAAACATCAATTGAAGATCGCATCGGTTGTCGCACTGACGGCCGTGTTCGCAGGTTCCGCCATTGCAGAGGAAATGCATAAACTCGAATTGGAACTGCCCAAGCCGCTGTTTGCCGGCACGCCCAAAAGCATTAAAACTCCGAATCTAGAGCGCAAGATCGTCATTCCGGAAATCATGGTTCCTGCCAGCACCGTTAATGTTGTTGCAGAAATGGAAGTCACCAGCTCCGACGATTTTCCCGTAATCGGCGAGCTCGAATATCTTACCGATGCCGACAAGGACGGCGCGGACGGCTCCTACGTTGAACTCGGACCGGGCGTACAGTGGGTTCAGATCGATCTCGGCGGCAAAAAATCTATTTACGCTGTCGCGTTGTGGCACTACCACGCCCAGGCCCGCGCCTACCGCGATGTGATCATTCAAGTGGCCGACGACGCCGACTTTATTGAAAACGTCCAGACCGTGTTCAACAACGACCACGACAACTCCGCCGGACTCGGCGTGGGCAAGGACAAGGAATACGTTGAAACCAACAAGGGCAAGCTGGTTGACGCCAAAGGGGTTAAGGGACAATTCATCCGCCTCTATTCCAACGGAAGCACCGGTTCCGACATGAACCACTACATCGAAGTGGAAGTTTTCGGAAAATAGCCGAAATCCCCATTTTAATATGACATGAACCCTGAATGCCTCCGGCGTTCGGGGTCTTTTTTTTTCACAAACCCAGCGGCACCAGAAGAATAGTGCACATTTAGCCTTGCTGCGCGGGGAGGCGGTTCGTATATTCCGCAACTTAATCAGCCGGAAAGAGCCGGTTGGAAGCGAAGGCCACCTGACCTCGTGGTGTGTCAAAGCGGATTGTTTAAGCAACATTAAACTATAGGAGAGGTAACATGGCGGATACATTCACCAAAACTGTCGGCGTACAGGATTTGCTCGACGCAGGCCTGCACTTCGGTCACCAGACCAAACGTTGGAACCCCAAAATGAAGCGCTATATTCATGGCGCGAAAAACGGGATCTACATCATCGACCTGACGAAAACCCTTTCGCAGCTCGAACTCGCACAAACCTTCTTGAACGACGTGATTATGCGCGGCGAGAAAATCCTTTTCGTCGGCACCAAGAAACAGGCTCGCGAAATCTTCAAGACCACCGCAGAAGACACCAACCAGCCCTACGTGATCCATCGCTGGCTCGGCGGCATGCTGACCAACAACAAAACCATCCGCTCTTCGGTTTCACGCATGCGTGAACTGCAGAAGATGGAAAAAGACGGCACCATGGAAAAACTGCTGAAGAAAGAAGTTTCCGTCCTGCGCCGCGAACTGACCAAGCTTGAGCGCAACCTCAGCGGTATCGCCGACATGGAAAAAAAGCCGGGCGCCCTCTTTGTGGTCGACCTGAAACGCGAACATCTGGCCCTGGCCGAAGCCAAGCGCCTCAACATTCCGATTGTTGCACTGGTGGACACCAATGCAGACCCCGACCTCGTTAGCTACCCGATCCCGGGCAACGACGACTCCCTCCGCTCCGTTGGCTTGATTGCCGAAGTGCTTGGCGAAACCATCAAGGCCGCCGATGCGGAATATACCGCGAAAGCCAAGGCAGAACGCGAAGCCCGTGAAAAGGTTGAAGCGGCAGAACGCGAAAAAGCCAAGATTGCCCGCGAAGAACGCCAGAAGAAGGAAGCCGAAGAGAAGAAGAAGCGCGAAGAAGTGCTGAAGAAAATCAAAGAGCAAAAGAAGAAAGCCGACGCCGTAAAGAAAACTGAAGCCGCCGCAGCAAAGAAAGCTGAAGCCAAAGCCGCCAAGGAAGCTGAAAAAGCCGCTTCCGAAGCCGTCAAGGAAGAAGCACCTGCCGAAAAACCGAAGGCAGAAGAAGTCGCTCCTGTTGCCGTTGCGGAAACTCCTGTTGAAGCCACTGCCGAAGAAGCCGTCAAGGAAGAAGCTCCTGCCGAAGAGCCGAAGGCTGAAGAAGCCGCACCGGTTGCCGTTGAAGAAACTCCTGTTGAAGCCCCTGTAGAAGAAGCTGCCCCGGTAGCTGAAGAAACGCCTGCTGAGGAAATAAAGGAAGAGGCTCCAGTGGCTGAAGAAGCGGCTGAAGCTCCGGCGGAAAAAAAATCTGAAGACAAAAAAGACGCATAATTTAGGAGATTCATAACCATGGCTATTACAACCAGCATGATTAAAGAATTGCGCGACGCCACCGGCCTCGGCATTGCAGACTGCAAAAATGCGCTGCAGGCCAGCGATGGTGATTTCGATGCAGCCATCAAAACCCTTCGTGAAAAAGGCGCGGCCGTTGCGGCCAAGCGTGCTTCCAAAGAAGCCAAAGAAGGCGTTATTACCGCAATCCTTTCCGACGACGCTCAGAGTGCCGCGATGATTGAAGTGAACTGCGAGACCGACTTCGTTACCCGTAACGAAGATTTTCAGAATTTCGTTGGAGAACTTCGCGGCGAAGCGCTTAACTTCGAATCTGATGCCATGAGCGCTGGCATTGCGGAGAAGATTGAAGAGAAAATCGGTTCAATCGGCGAAAAACTTCAGTTGCGTCGCAACGTTAAATGGGACGTTGACGGAACCGGCGCCATCGCTTCCTACATCCACATGGGCGGCAAAGTTGGCGTTCTACTGGAACTCGGCTGCGAAAAAGCTGAAACCATCGAAAGCCCGGTCTATAAGGAACTCGCCAAGGATCTTACCCTCCACGTGGCTGCTGCCGCGCCGGAATACCTGACCCGCGACGAAGTGCCTGCCGAAACCGTTGAAGCCGAGAAGGACATCTTCCGCAAGCAGCTCGAAGGCAAACCGGAAAACATCATGGAAAACATCCTGAAAGGCAAGATCAACAAGTATTTCTCCACGATCTGCTTTGTTGAACAGGGCTTCGTGAAGGAAGATAAAGTTTCCATCACGAACCTCGTTACCGAAAAAGGCAAGGAACTCGGCGATACACTGACGGTTAAGCGCTACGTGCGCTACCAGCTCGGCACATAACCCGAAGCATCCGTGCATCAAAAGAGCCCGTCATCACGACGGGCTTTTTTTGTTTCCGCTCAGAACGCTACCCCGCCCCTTCGATGCGGTCGGTTTCCTGGTGTCGGATGGCTTCTTCATGGATGGATTGCATTAGTTGCTGAACAAAACTTTCGGACAAATCCAGCCCCTGCCCTTTTTTGATGCGATCATCGAGGATTTCCTGCCAGCGGCGCGGCTGGAGCGTAGAGACGTGCTGCTCCGATTTCAGCCGGCCCATATCGCGGACAATATCCATGCGCCGGCCCAGAAATTCGAGAATCCGGCTATCGACCTCGTCCACGTCATTGCGCAGCCCGGTCATTTTATTCTGAAAAACGGTGCTGTCGCTTTGCTCGTAAGGCATTTCCAATGAGTTCATCATGGAAAGAAACTCAACGGGTGTCAGTTGCTGCGATGCATCCGACCAAGCGCTGGACGGATCCGGGTGCACTTCCACCATCAAACCGTCAAACAGCAGGTCCATGGCTTCTTGAGCAATGGCTGCAACCAGCTCCGATTTGCCGCAAATATGACTGGGGTCGCAGATCAACGGAATCTCAGGCATCAGGCGCATGAGCTCGATCGGCATTGTCCACACCGGCGCGTTGCGATAGCGCATTTCCAGCGACGAGCTTACGCCGCGATGAATGGCTCCAAGCTTCGTCACCCCGGCATTGGCGAGCCGTTCGATTCCGCCAACCCAGAGGCCGATATCCGCACTCATCGGATTTTTGACAAGAACGGGAATGTCGACGCCGCGCAGGGCGTCGGCAATGGCCTGCACCGAAAAGGGATTCGTGGTGGTTCGCGCCCCGACCCAGAGCACATCCATGCCGTATTCCAAACAGGCTTCGACGTGCGAGGGTTCTGCAACTTCGGTGCCGATCTTCAGCCCGGTTTCTGTGCGGGCGCGATCCATCCACGCCAGCCCCTTCAGGCCGACACCTTCAAAGCTTCCCGGCCGGGTGCGGGGCTTCCAAATGCCCGCCCGCATAAAGCCGATGTCTTTATTCACCAGCGCCCGTGCCGTTTCCAGCACCTGCTCTTCGGTTTCCGCGCTGCAGGGCCCCGCAGCGACAAACGTACGTCCAACTGGGAACCCCCAGTTCTTCAAAGCTGATTGATTCATACTGTTTCCTGTTCCTGTAAATGAAGGATGAATGTGCCGCATTTAAATTCAAACTTCAACGTTTTGCGTTTCGGCCTTTGTGAGGGGAAGCTTGGCCTCGGAAAAATGAATGTTGTAAAAAAGGTTTTCGACCTTTTACACCACACTCATAAACACCATCATTGACCGCCGTTTAATGTATTTTTACGAATTCATGGTGTGCTTATGGTGTGTTTATTATTGAAAACCGATGCTGATAAACCTACAGTTCCTTTCAGATTATAACATATCGGATCACACCAATTATCGGAACGACCATGGACATCGACAAGAAACCTACCGCACGCAAGCGATCCACAAAAGGAAAAGGATCCCTATTCATTCGCGACAAGCAGCGAAAGCGCTACAAAGCCGGCTCAACCGTCAAGGATGGAACTTATTGGCTGGAATACTGGGAACCCACGAGAGAAGAAGATGGAAAGGGCAACCCTAAAAAGAAGAAGAGGCGCATCCCTCTTAAACATTCGAGAAACATACCTGCCGAGGGAATTCAAAAAGGTGACCCCGTTACAAAGATAAACCATGCCCGCCACGAACAAGACCGCATCATTACCCGCCATGTTCTAACCGCAAAGGAAGACCGCCTTGCCGTTCTGGTAGCCGAGCTGGACAAAACCGGGAAAGCGAGAGCCAAGGCTGAAGACTCCGCCGCCCCCCCACTTAGCCTTGCAAATACCTGGAAAGCCTTCCGCAACAGCAACCATGCCGATGCACCAAGCGCGGGGATCGATACGTGGAAAAACTACAAGGGTCATTGGCAGGCCTTTCTCGCATGGCTGTACGAGAACGATCAACCAGCTGAATACCTACGTGACGTCACCCCCCAGATATCATCGGAATATATTTCTCAGCTGAGGAAGCGCTTTTCGGCCACGACCTTCAACAACCATCTTGGCCTGCTGATCCTCCTTTTCGACGTTCTAAAGAAAGATAGTGTCGCCGACTCAAGATTGACCATTAATCCATTCAAGGATCTGAGAAAGGAAGACCGCAAACAGCAAAGCCGGCGGGAACTCTCCATCCCCGAACTCCGCACTATTATCGATTCCGCAGATGGCGAACTGAAGACACTCCTGCTACTTGGAGCATCGACAGGCTTACGCCTTGGTGATTGCTGTACGCTGCAATGGTCGGAGATAGCTTTTCCTAAACGACAAATCCTACGTATCCCCAATAAGGCTAAACACCTTAAAGATTCGAAACCGATAAAAGTTGGAATGCCACCCGAGTTGGTATCGCGGCTCCTCGAATCCCCGGAACGAAGCCGCAAAGGCTTCGTCCTCCCCGAACATGCCAAACTCTACACATACCGGAATAATACAGGAAGACTCAGTCAGCAACCCAAAATTGCCAGGCGCATACAAAAACACTTCGAAGCCTGCGGGATAAAAACGCATCGCGAAGGAACAGGACCAACACCTGAGTTCTGGAAAACATACAATAAATGGCTGCGCAACGGGAAGGAAGGCGAACGCCCCACCCACCCCCGGGCCATCATCGAGGTCGGCTTCCACTCGTTGCGTCACACCTACGTTTCCCTTCAGGCGCAACGAGGCGTTCCGCAATCCGTTGTTCAGAAAATCGTAGGACACGGCAATCCGGCCATGACCCAGCGTTATCTCCATATCACCGACGAAACAGCGGAAAGCGCAACTCTTTCCCTATACGATGGAATAGCGGATGCCGAGTACGAGGAAATCCGAACGGTACCGGACTGGATCAAAGAGAGGCTTAAGGGAATGACCGCGGAGAACTGGGAGCAGATCAAGAAGGAGTTCGTATGAGTAACAATAGAAAAAGTGATGATATTAAACTGACTGAGGAACAAGAGAGAACCTATTCAGATTTCATCCGAGCCGTTGATTCGAGTCTGAGCAGGCATTATGCCCCCCTCTACAACCTTGCGCATCAAGCCTACCGTATCGAAACGATGCTCTCTACATCGGCCAAGAAGGAACTCATCACCATTATAAAGAAAGGGTATCCCGCAAAAAAAATCCACCACTTTATTCTTTCCGAAATATCCAAACAATCAGAGGAGAAAGCTTCACATCTCAGAGAGATAAACGACAAGTTTGCCTTCTGGGAAGATCTTAAAAAAATGGAGCCGCAGGAAGCTGTTATGTGGGAACCGCCGCCAATCTGGATAAGGAGCTCCGACAGTCAGCAGGGCGACAAGCTGACAAACTACTGTACTTCACCGGTGCCGCAGGGACGTATTTGGCACGCCTGTCAAAGCTGCCCAACCCGCAGGTAATTAAACAGCGGAGTGCGACCGAAAACAGGTGGAGGATAGTCACAAAGGGAAGCCTGCTTTTTGCCCCTCCTTCTCCCCCTATAGCCACTCTAGTGGAGGGGGTGGAACCCTCTAAGTATGCGTCTTTTCGGCCACCGCATTGACAGGATTACGCAGAGGTGTTTTCGCGGGATGACTTCCAGCGGGCAGGCGTCCAATCGGCTGCTTCGGATTGATTCATCGTCGGCAAAGCCGTAAGGATTTCACGAAGGTAGACTGCCGGGTTGATGTCGAGTTTGCGGCAGGTTTCGATGAGGCTGTAAATGACTGCACTGGTCTGACCGGAGTCGGGGCTACCGAAAAATAGAAAGTTCTTTTTGCCGATGGCGGTGGGCCGGATGGCATTCTCGACGAGGTTGTTGCATATTTCGAGTTTGTCGTGTTCGAGGTAAAGATTGAGCGCATCCCAGCGCTCGAGGGTGTAGTGGATCGCTTTGCCGAAGTTGCTTTGCGGTAGTTGCCGGAAGCGCTCGGTTTCGAGGATCGATTTTATCTGTTCCAGGACGGGCGCGGAGTGCTCCTGTCGATAAGCAGCGCGGTCAAGATCGGGGTTGTCGCGTAGCTTACTTTCAACCCGATAAAGTTTGGCGATGAGTTTTACGACGTCCTCAGCGGTCGGGTTGCCGGGAACTTCCTTAAACTTGCGTCGGGCATGTGCCCAGCAGGCAGCATGAATGATCGAGGCCTTTTTTGCCGCATGTGATTTCTTGTTCAGCCAGCTGGTGTACCCGGCGTAGCCGTCGGTCTGCAGCAGCCCGGAGTAACCAATCAGCATCGAGTCAAGGCAGGTCGCCGCACGGCTGGCGTGCCATTCAAAGAGCACGCCGACGGCAGGCGAATGATAAGCCCATAGGTATCCGTTGGGACAGTAGTCCTTTTTCGGGTCCTGATATTTGATGAATGTTTCGTCGGCCTGAATGTATCCGCTCGCGCGGATTTCATTTCGAAGCGCTTCATAGATCAGCGATAACCACTGGGCAACTAGATACATCCATCCGCCCATGGTTTTTCGACTGATTTCAACGCCGAAGCGTTGCTTGAAGATCTGTTCCTGCCGGTAAAGCGGAAGATGATCGCAGTATTTACCAAGGATGATATGAAGAACAAGGCCGACCGTGGCGTAGGAGTTTTCAATCAGTTGCTTTGGAGCAGGTGCAATCAACGGGGCAACGGAACGGTCGTCACGCTTCTTGTATTTATTGCGGATGGTTACGATTTTAATGAATTGAGTCGGCGTGATATCGAGTTGTTCCAGGCGCTCTTCGCCGATCTTTTTGTAAAGCTCTGGATGGGCGATCACTTCATCCGGATCGATAATAATGGTTTCGGTCGGCAGATCTTTGGGGATGCGTGCATCGAGCCCCTTGCGCTTCCCTCGCTTGGATTGCTTTTGTTCCTCTTCGGCCAGTTCGGTCTTGGATTCGGCCAGATCCAAAGCTTCCTGCAGTTCGCGAAACTCTTCAAGTTCGAGCTCCAGCTGATCGGGACTGAGTTTTTCTGAACTACTGCCAAAGAGCCTCTTCATCAGGCATTGGACCTTCTCCTGAAGCAGGCGGTTTTCGGTTTTGAGCTGATCAATCTGCGAACGGGAAATTGCTTGTTCTTCCAGTAGCTGATTAAAATGTACCCGACTGTAAACCATGCGGCATATTATACCAAAACCGGTTCGGAAAAGGGGGCATCAAGATCGGAAATATTCAAAAAATTCAGCGTTGGTACCAAGGCTTTAACGAGCCTTGCTTTAGGTCGACTCCATCCAGCAGTAGCGCCAGTGCCTCGGGAGCCAGTGCAAGCTTTTCACTTTCGCCAATCCCCGTTGGCCAAGTAAAGCATCCCTGCTCCAGACGCTTGATCATCACCCACATGCCTGTTCCATCCCAATAGAGCGTTTTGATTCGGTTCCGTCGCCGATTCGTAAACACATACAGCGCTCCCGAACACGGATCCTCCTTCAACCGGTCGAGCACAACGCCATGCAGCCCATTAAAACTTTTGCGCAGGTCCACGGGCTCCACAGCCAAAAATACTCGCAATGATCCACTTAGGCCAAGCATGTCGCGGCCTCCCGGAACACATCGGCCAACTCCTTCGCTGAACCAACCGGCACGGTCACTTCGATGCCGTTGGGCAGATGGACGCTCACTTTGTTTCCCGGGGCAGAAGTATTCCCGAGTTCCACCTCGCAAAAAGACACCTCATTTTCGTCCCGCTCGATGCGCAGCCATCTGGCCAGCGTTTTGGAATTGAGATTCCATTCCCTGCAAAATGCCGCCTGCGTCAAATCCGACGATTTAAACTCCTCAATCAGTTCCCGGCGTTCTTCCTCGGTATATGAAGCCCGCCCCGGCGTAGTGTTTTCATTCGTATCCATACCCAACAAGTTATCAGGTATTGGCCTGGCTGCCTATGAGGTCGGGGAAAAGACGCATACCCCTCTAACTCAATTCATGGAAAAACGGTAGTAGAAAATATATGAGCACACTCGAACTCTCCGAAGGAACTATTCTCCCAGCAAGTGAACAGATCCCTCCACACCCTCCACAACTACGACCATCCCTAGTGCGTTTAGGAGACAGAAATATGAAGCAAAACAAAAAGTACAATAAGGCCCTCCAATCTATCCCATCACCCGGTGGCGGAGGATGTCACCCTGCTCTACTTGGTGTCGCTAACCACGGAGTCATGGCGGGACTGACAGACGAACGGATGTTCACCGATATCCGCAACTCAATCCCCGACGGGGACCGCCCGGTTCCGGACAACGAGATCGATGCGGCTATACGGCGCGCAAGGCAGGATCTTACCGGGGTCACCTCCACCGGTGGACGGCCTTCCGTTCCCCACAAACCCCGCCCCGTGATCAAATCCGCCTACCTGCAACACCTCCTGAAACAAGGCAAAGGGATCAGCGAGCAGGATCTCAGGGCAGTCTCGCCGGTACAACTGCTTGAAGTGCCAAAGTACGATGCCCATTTCATCCTACAAGTCCTTTTCAACCCCGAAGACATCCTTTTCCTTGGTGGACGGTACGATACCGGGCTCAGACCTGCGAAAGACTGGATAGACCATATTCACGGGCATGGGACATCCGGCCTTCCCCACATCATTCCCAACCCCCTCACAGGCAACCTGGGCGAAAAAAAAGGCGGAGGGCTGTCGTTCCGGTGCGACGCGGCGGTCAAGGCGTTTTGCTACACCGTGGTGGAGTTCGACAATCTCAGCAAGGAAGATCAACTTGCATTCTGGGCGGTGGTGCCCCTGCCCGTGGCCGCACTGATCGACAGCGGCGGGAAGTCGATCCACGGGTGGATCAGGACCGATGGCATCACCGATGCACAGGCGTGGACAGAGAAGATCGAAACTGAATTGTATGCCCGGCGGCTGATCCCGATGGGGGTTGACCCCGCCTGCAAAAACGAGTCGCGACTAAGCCGCTTGCCCGGTCACTACCGTGCGGAGAAGGAGCGCTATCAAAAGCTACTATACCTGAATCCGCATCCGGCCCCGATACCGATCTTCGGAGATAAAAAACTCGCTGCAATCCACAGGAGGGCCTCACAGGCGTGAAGAACAACATACAATGAAAAACACAACCGGCAACCGGAGTTCTTCCAAATCACGTAATGACAGAGAGAAAGAAAAAAAGCCCCTTCAACACAGAGGAACAACAATAACAGATTCAGCAAAAATAACCCTCGACGAGGTCGAGAGAGGATACCGGGGTCATCCCCAAAAACGATGAACACAAAGGAGAAATATGCGATGAGTAATCGTAAGTACCAAATTCTGACATGCTCCGAGGCAAAGCAACTCGCCCAAACCGTTGACAGAACGAATGAGCGAATCTACATCGATGATTTAGAAGTGCTGGCGGCTCGCAGTGAAAATTACGCGCTATTGGATAACGCGATTGGGCACAAGTACTACAGGCTCTCCACCGAAACGGCGCAAGACAAAGAGATGCGGCAGGTGGTCCTCTTCCAGAATCAATGGATTGGCACAGTGGACTGGGGCATCCCAAACAAATTATTCGCCCATTGGAACGAGTGGACCAGCATAGAGATCAAAGACCTCGACAAGATTGCCCAGATTCAGATGATCTTGCCGAAGCCTTCTCCTGTCGCTGGTTTGAGCTGGGGCCCCATCGTACTATTCGCCGTCATGCGAATGCTACCAGAACACTGGCTTGGATGCTTTGGAGTCCATCCTGTGGCCACCGAAGCTTATCTAAAAAAATCCGACTCAGAATCCCCGTACCTCGAGAAAATGGGCTGGAGCAAGGCGCAAGGGGGAAACGACCACGTAACGCGATGGGTAAAGAGTTTGGTTGACACAGACTCTCAATCCCTTAGGCAGCCGGATCAGGATTCACACAACCAAACAAGGACAACGAAATGAAGCGGATTCAAAAAGTTACCGAAGTTATCTGCACACCACCCGAAGGAGGACGAAAATGACGAACATCGATCCTAAAGAAATCTACGTATACGCCGCCACCAGTGACAAATTCGCTGAAACCGCAAAGGCATACATGGGTCCGTGGTATGAATGCCTTGCGTTGAAGGCTCCTGACTATGACCTAGCTCAGATCGTTCTCTACAAAAAGGAATTCTGGCTGGGGGCGTTCCTGTGGAGGCGGGCGCAGTGCCAGTCCTATCCGCGCGACCGCTTTTTGGGCTGGCACGCCTGCCAGCAGGCCGAAAGGCTCCCTCTCGTGATTGAATGCCTCGGTTTCCAGCCGATGCATCATTCGCCAGACCAACCCAACTACGGATGCATCGCACTCAATGCGGCGCTACTATCTCTGCAACCTGACTGGGTCGACTATTTTGGATATGTTCCGCTACTAGTGGACACGCATCTTAAGGCAAGCAGCGGATTCGCCAGCTACTTTAAAGAAGCCGGCTGGACACGAACAACGGACAAGAATCCCCGGGCGGCGGCCAGCCATTGGGCGAAGGAACTGGTTCCCGATGCGAGGGCCATCATCACGGCCAAGCACCTCGACAAAGCCTATACCGGCGTTGCATCACCCTACGTGGACGGTCTGCTTCCTATTCAGGATGAGCTGCTATCCTCATTCCAAGCCGCCTTCAAAGAAGTGCATGATCCGCGCGAAAACAATAGTCACTATCCCCTGCATACTTTATGGAGCTGCGCAAGCGGCCGCATGTTTCGGCCTCCCAGATCAATCAGCTACTGAACATCTGCAGCCTGCAATTCTACTTCGAGCGCATCGCAAAGTTGAAGAAGCCGTTTGTGAGCCACTCACTGGCATTTGGTACGGCGGCGCATCGGACGTTGGAGCATTATTTCAAGTGGCTCAAGGCAGGGGAAACACCCGACCGGGACAGCCATTTGGATATGTTCTCGGAGCTATGGAAGAAAGCCAATCAGGAGCAGGAAATCAAGTTCGGTGCCAAGGATGATGCAGAGTCATTATCAGTAAAGGGTCGGAACATGATCGGGTGTTTCATCGACCACATTGATCCGGCCGAGAAAGTGCTGTCGGTTTCCCAGGCGTTCTGCGTCCCCGTGCATGCTCCCGATGGAAGCGTGGTGGAAGACCCGATTATTGGTGAGTTCGACCTCGTAGTGGAGCGTGAAGGCATGCCCGTTATTGTGGATTGGAAGACTGCTGCCCGTAAATGGGCTGCAGGCCAGGCACACAAGAACTTCCAGGCGACGGTCTATAGCTACGCATGGAATCAGATGTATCGGTCAAGACCCTCTGTCGAGTTCCGGGTAGTAACCAAGACCAAAGAGCCATCCTATGAACAGCATGAAACCCAGCGTTCCGAAAGACAGGAACAAAGGATGGCGATGCTGATCTCGAAGGCGCAGCAAATTGTAAAACACGAACTGTATGTCCCGGCAGAGACGGGGTTTTATTGTACGGATTGCCCTTATGCCGGCAGTGCCGGGCCATGCAAAGAATGGGGTTGTGAAGTCACGCCTGCCGCCCAAGCGGCCTAAGTCCACTCCCCACAACAACCAAGACAATCCCGCCCACCATCCCGGCACGGCGGGGTTTTCAGTTTAAACACAACGAAAAGGAGAAATGAAAATGGTACTACAATTACAGACAGATCTTATGCTTAAGGAAGCAGCCTTCGACGGCACCGTGCTTACCTCGCCCGTCCAGGTAGAACGGTTCTTGTCCGAGATCAAGAACGCTGCCCAGGAGTGCTTCATTGTCATTGCGTTGAATGCAAAGAACCGGGTGATCGAGAAGCATCTCGTGAGCCTGGGCACCGTTAGTTCGGCCCTGGTGCATCCTCGTGAAGTGTTCCGCCCGCTCATTCAAAGCGGCGCATCGTTCACCATCCTGGCCCACAACCATCCGAGCGGCATTTCAACGCCCAGTGCCGAGGACATCAAGATTACACGGCAATTAATCAGTGCCGGCGAAATCATGGGCATCAAAGTGCTCGACCACATCGTGATCGGCGACACCGCCCTGTCTCTGCGTGAGGCCGGGTTGTGCCACTTCGGATAGGGAGGAGCGAACCATGAAAGAATATGGAGCCTACCTGACCACCGAGAAAATCATAGCGATAGAGCTGCCCGAACGACATCACGACAGCGCCCGCCACAACCGGGAAGTACGCAAGGCCAAGGCCGACCTACTGGCCCGCAACCTCCGGTGCCACATCGACTCCGGCAAGCAGAAGCCGGAGGACCGCTGGGTGCTGGAGAAGGCCGTAGAGGTGCTGGCAAGACAGTCCAAATAGAAAGGAGGCCCATATGGCCAAGGTAGTCATTAAGACCGCGGACGGAAAATATGTCGGTGGAGGCAGAACGGCGGAGCTAGTCGACCGCATCACCCGGGCCTACGTCTACGAGGACGGACCGGAGGTCGATGCCCAGATCAGCGTCGTGAACACCACGTATGGCTGGGGCTGGCGGAAAGTGGATGCGGAGCAGGAATACGACCGGAAGCTGGCCACAGCAACGCCATGAATGATGACAACGGTTCCAACTGTTGGAAGATCGGCATGCCCGTATTCCGGCAGTTGGCTCAGTTGCAGACATGATCTGAACTGTTCCAACTCTCACCAGCCAGCGAACGCAACATCGTGGCAGTTATGACTGTTGCGAACACATCGGCTTTATGCACCGCCAAGCGCTCGCTGGAAGCGCGAAGAAACGGCCGCCTCCAATCCGGGAGGCGGCCTTCATCATTTCAAGACAGGAGATTCCCCATGGACACCATTACCCTCGAAACCATACGCCAGCTCATGAAACGGGAGCTGGGCAGCGACTCGTTCATTGCCGGGATCGTATCGTCGGTCGCTGCCGACAGCACTATCCCAACGGCGTGCATCAATGCTGCGGGAGCCTTGAAATACAACCCGGCCTTCGTGCGGGAGCACGTGAAGACGGAGCAGGATCTTTTCTGCCTCGTCTTTCATGAAATCCTGCACCCGGCCTTCGGCCACTTTATCCATGTCCGGGACGACGTCAGCAACATTGCGTGCGACGCCATCATCAATGCGCTGATCAGCCAGTTCTACGCCAAGGCATCAGGCAGTGGCTCGCTGTTCGAACGGTTCTACAAGCCGAAAGGGCTGGAGTCGATCCTGCGCCCGGGCAGCAAAAACCACAACAGCCGCTTTGCCTTCCTCTACCAGCACCTCTATCCGCGTTGGACGATGTCGAGCGAGCTGAGTGCGGGCGAGGTGATCCAAACGCTGAAGATGCTGGTGCTAGCGGATGCGGCCCAGCCGGTGTTGCTGGGGTCGCATGGCGGTTCCAACCCCTGGAAGCCGGAGCAACTGCAGGGCGTGGCCACCGAGGTGGCGCAACAAGTCAGGAGCGAGGAAGGAAGCTGGGGCAACCAGTTCAACGGACTGAAGGCGCTGGTCATCGAAATCATGAAGACCAAGCGCAGCATCCGGCAGGAACTGTTACTCAGCTACACCACCCGGAAACGGCTGGACGAGTTCTTCTGCGAGGAGCGGAACCAACGACGCACCACCTCCCCCTTCCCGCTCAACCCGAGCCGTCGCGACATGGTGATGCTGGGTGCCGATATCTGGCCGGGGGTGTTCCGCAATCGTCAGCCGGAGATAAACAGAACCCGTGAAGGCGTGGCGATCTTCCTCGATGTGTCGGGGTCGGTGAACCAGTCGCTCCCGGAGATCTGCGGCCTGCTGGCGCGGTACCGCCGGAATATCCGCTCCGTCTATCAGTTTTCGAACGCGGTGTCGGAGATCGGCATGGCGGAACTGATGGAAGGCCGAGTGAAGACCACCGGCGGGACGGACTTTAACTGCGTGGCTGAAACCATTCTCGACGAAGGTTTTTTAAAGGCGGTGGTGATCACCGACGGATACGCGAGCTTATCGAACGAGAACTATCAGAGGTTGAAGCAGGCCGGGGTCCGGCTGCTGACGATCCTGTTCGGCGTTCATAACAACGGCGACGCCCTCGCCCCGTTCGGCGAGGTCGTGCGTCTCAACGAAATCACGGAAGGGAAATCATGAAACGTTTCGAACAGAACGTCGATAGGCGCAGCCGCGCGGCGATGACCGCGTTCCTGGCGGGTCACTTCCGCTACGACACGATGAACCGTTGGAACCGAAGTACCTCCTACGCCAACAACCTTAAAATACACACGCTGGGCTTTCCGGCGGAGGTGATGGCCAAGGCGTGGGATATCCTGAGGTGTAGCGAAGTGACCGCCGCCCTTAACGGGCTGCTGCAGGACTGGGCGCAGGAATATGACTGGATGTGGCAGGCCGGTTTCAACGGTCGCAGCGGTGGATACCTCGTGCTCTACCGGGGCGGGCTGGACAAGCCGAACGCCAAGACCGCCCGCTGCAACCTGTGCGGCAAACTGACGTGGCACACGGTGGATACGCCGTGCACCACCGACGGCTGCATCGGCCTGCTGCAGGTGCTGCCCGAACCCCAGCCTCAGATCATCACCTGGCCCGGCAAGTCCGTGGACCAGGGCGAGGACTTCAGCGAGTGGGACCTGGAGCCGCTGCGCGAGCGCGTGCGGTTGGTCCGCTCGTTCGACCGGCTGTGCGACGATGTCGTAGACACCTTCGTGGCGTTCTGCCGGGACTACAAGATCGTCGAGGCCGAGGTTCCCGCCATCCGCACCATCAAGACCCTTCAACCTTTAACCCAAGGAGATTCATTATGAACACAAAGAGCCATGTCGGCATGGAACAAAAGGTGTGCCCCGTCTGCGGGCAGGCGTTCGATACGGGCGCCATCCTGCTGGACAAGCGGTTAAGAAACAGCCTGGAGCGCCACACGGTCACGGGCTGGGACTTGTGCCCGGAGCACGCCGCGCTGTGGAACAAGGGATACATTGCGCTCGTCGAGTGCGACCCCGAAAAGTCCACGTTCACCAGCGGCACCATCAAGCCGGAGGACGCATATAGAACCGGGCGGATCGCCCATATCCGCAAGGCGGCCGCTACGCGGATCTTCAACATGCCCATCGACGGCCCTGTGGCGTTTGTCGAGCCGGGGGTGATCGACCAACTTGAACAACTAACAGGAGAAGCACCATGAAGGACACAAGACTGTTTGAACGGCTGGGCATCCATGGCTGGAGCCTGGCGGATGAAAACCTGGCGCTGGCGTCGCTGCTGACCGGCGACCCGCTGCTGATGGTGGGCGCGCACGGTGCGGCCAAGACGCATGCCGCCGCAAAGGTGGCTCAGGCGTTGGGCGTGCGCTTCATGGCCTATGATGCAAGCAAGGCACTTTTCGAGGATGTGCTGGGGTTCCCGAACGTGGAGAGCCTGAAGCAGGGCAAGGTGGAATATGTCCAGTCCGCCGTCACGGTGTGGGATAAGGAGTTCGTATTGATTGACGAGATCAATCGGGCGGTGCCGGAGCTGCAGGCCAAATGGTTGGAGATTATCCGTAGTCGCAAGATCATGGGTTTCGAGACCGAGGTCAATTGGGTATGGAGCGCCATGAATCCGCTGCAAAGCCGATACAACGGCACCCAGCAGATGGATGCGGCGCTGATCGGGCGCTATGCGACCTTCCTCTATCCCCCGGAAGCGTTGGATATGGACGAGGACGACCGCATCAAGGTGCTGCGCCATATCAACGGCGACGACGCGCCGAGCATTGGCGTATGGAATCCGGAGGCCAAGATCAAGACCGTGGATGCGGAGGAGACCGTGGAGGTCGGGTACCAGATCAAGGTGCTGCTGGCCCGGGCCGCCCGGTTCTTCCAGTCGTTGAAAGCGGATCTCTCCACCCTCGGCGAATTCCTGTCGCGGTTGGCAGTTCTCGTCATGAAGGAGACCGATGGCGAGGTCAAGCTGGACGGCCGCAGGCTCGGGTTCATCTACCGCAACCTGCTCGCCAACCGATCCGTCGAACTGGCGCGCGAAGCCCTGCTGGGCGAAGCTGCGCCGGCGTTTTCTAAGAGTGCCAAGTGCGTGATCCTGTCGAGCATTCCCATGGGGCTGAACGACGAGGGCATCAACCGCGAAGAGCTGCTGCACCAGATGGAGGTGTGTATTGACCTGCTGGCGGATTATTTTGCCGACGGCGGTACCTTCGGGCGGGTGGAGACCATCTATCGGCTCTTCACCACCACCGACCTGTTCGAGAAGGCGGAGATCCTGCTGGGATCGGACCTGTCGGAAATGGTGAAGCTCAAGGCATGGAACGACCTGTGCGATACAGCGGAAAACATAACACCGCTGGCCTACATTGCGCTGCGTATCGAGTCCGCCCATCCCGGGCGGATCCCGACGGAGTTGCTGGAAAAGGTAGGCGGTCGCATCGATCTCCAATGTCTGGAAAGCGACAGCATCCGGGGTCTTACCGGAGAGAACATCGAACGGCTGGACGAACTTGAAACCTTGTTTACCCAGCCCGACGATCTGCGGCGCATTATTGCGTTTCAGGAAGCGCGCATCCTCGCGGTACGCGCTGCCCTGTCCTCGGCGGACATCAAGTCGGCCGCATGCCGGATTATGTCCACCGCCCACCGTATCGAAGCCCTCATGAAAGGAGAAACCCATGAAACTGTATGGTCTGAAAATCCGGCTGGAGCCGGACACGAAGATTCCGGCGTTCTCGCGGCTTAGGTTCAGCCGCGTAGAGGTGCCCCTGGCGGATGTTTTATTAAAAGGCGTCCACCCGGTATCGGCCATGGGGCTGACGGGGGACTGGTGCCAGGCGGCAGAACTGCTGGCCCGATCCCTCAACCGGGCGGACCGGCGTTTTCCGGAACTATCGCCGCAGCGCCTGAACTACGACATCATAGCGGTTCGAGACAACCCGCTCTATGATAAACGCCCCGCCCTGGAGCGTACGCTGGAGCAGGTGGCTCGCGATGTCTACTTCGTGGAGGGCGTCAGCTTCGATAGTGCCGTGAAGCAGGCGAAGGCCTTCCTGACCCGGCGATGGACGCAGGAGAAGGCCTGGGCGTTGCTGAGTGACGGGCGCAACGGGTTTTCCGAAATGCGTGCGTTCCTGAAGGTAAAACATCCGAAGCTTAAAATAGGCAGCTACGATGCCATGCGCGACCTCGACCTGACGGCCCTGCTGTCGGTTGAGGACTTTGCGGCGGAAGAGCAGGCCTTGCTTCATGCCGGGCTGGAGTGCCGCAACTTCCGACAACCGCAGGCGGTGACGGATCAGCTGGATGACCACAATCGCCTGCGGTTTACGGATCGGATCAACTGGTTCGAACTGGTCATCAACCCCGGGCAGGCGCATACCGGCGGCCATGTTAAATATGGCTGTGAGCTGAAGGGATCCACCGTGCATTTTAAACCGGAGCTGTCGAACGTTGTACAGCAGCGCAGGATAGCCAAGGCCATCGCCCGGCAATACCGGACAGAGGGCGGCGACTACTGCTTCAGCATGCCCATCGGCCGTTTGCAGGAGATCCTCGACCGGGAACAGGTGGCGCTGCGGTTCAGCAATGTGCGTTACCTCGAACGGATTAAACCCGTCACCACATCCGCCCGGCTTCGCAAGGAGGAGATTCCGAAGTTTGGAATTACGTGGCGTAAAATGGAGACGGCCGATGAGTTCCGGGATGCGTTGCGTGCCCATGGCTGGAAGGTGGCGGGCAAGAAGAGCGATCTGGTGCGCCGTACCGCCGAGCTGGCATCGGAGCGACTGGAGGAGGCAGCACCGGAGCTGGATGCCTGGTTCGTGGAGCATCGCTATGTCCGGGTGCCCAAGGGGCAAACGTTCCCTACCCCGTTCCCGGTGCTGGCGGACGAGCCGCTGAAAGAGCTGGTGCTGATGGTCTACCTGATGCGCCGGCTGCGCGGCAACACCGTGGTCGATCCCGGCCACGAAAACACGTCGGTGCGCCCGGTCGATATGGCCGAGGCCATCCTCAACGGAAAAACCGCGCTCACCGGGAGCTTCCTGAAGGCGTAGAAAGGATACCCCATGAACAAGCACAACTACATGGCAACACTGCACGAACACCGCTCCGATTACGGCGTGGAGCTCGACATCGCGGTGCCGGAAAGCGAACACCCCGTTGTGGTGGCGCAGGACGTCTACGGCGAGGTGGCCGAGCGCATGCAGATCCTCGTCTATCCATCCGAGGATGGTCCCGAGGTGGAAGAGGCCGTCGGCGTGCGCTTCAACAACGACGGAACCATCGCCGAGGTGCGCGTGCCCGACGGCGTACCCGTTGCCAAATGGGATGCGCCGGAACCCACCAACTGGCTCAAGGAGCGAGACGGTGCATAGCCGCTCTCTCCCCTCGGCCAAGGCCGTCCCGATTGCGGGGCGGCCTTTTCATTTTCACAAACAACCCAAGGAGACATAGCCATGAGCAACGGATTCAAAAAGATTAACGAAATGATCACCCAGCGCATGATCGACCGCATCAACGAGACCGGCGAACTGCCCTGGAAAAAACCATGGGCATCGGTGTCGTTGATGCCCCGGAATCTGATCAGCAAGAAACCCTACCGCGGCGTCAATGTATTCCTGCTGCACAGCCTCGGCTATGCCAGCCCATTCTTTCTGAGCTTCAAGCAAGTGACTGAACTGGGCGGCTGGGTGCGCAAAGGCGAGCGCGCTACTCCGGTCGTCTTCTTTAAGTTCATCGAAGCCGATGAGAAGGAGGATCCCGACGCCAAGTCCCACTGCGTGCTGCGCTACTACCGCGTGTTCAATACGGCGCAATGCGACGGACTGGACGGCAAGGTGCCGGAGGTCGTGGTGCCGAAGCGCAGCGAACACGAACCGCTCGAAATAGCGGAACGTCTGCTGGCCGACATGCCCGACAAACCCGACATCAACTATGCCCGGACACTAGCGAGCTACAGCCCGTCGATGGACACCGTGTCGATGCCGCCGAAGGAGTGGTTTGCATCGGAACACGAGTTTTGGGCCGCTATGTGGCACGAACTCAGCCATTCGACAGGCCACCAGTCGCGCGTCGGCCGGAAAGCCATCATGGAGCCGCACGGCTTCGGATCACATGAATATTCGCAAGAGGAGCTGGTTTCCGAAATGAGCGCCGCCTTCCTGTGCGGCTACTGCGGCATCCTGATGTCCACCGAGAAGAACCAGGCCGCCTATCTCAAGGGATGGCTTGCCCGGCTCAAAGCCGATCAGTCGTTGCTCATAAAAGCGGGGTGCCAGGCGCAGCGAGCATTCGATTACATTGTCGGCGACGCCATGGAGCAGGAACTCGCAAAGGCCGCGTGATGGACTACGAAGCTGAGCTGCTGTCCGAGGCACGTAAGGCCATCGCCGCCCACCCAGACCATCGGTGCGAAATCATCGACCTCTACACGCTGGCGGTCAGCGAAATAGAGGACGGCGGAAGCGCCGCCCATGAATACGAGCTGTTCATGGGCGGCATCAACGAAATCCAATAACCAACGGGGAGCCATGACGGCTCCCCTTCTTCTTAACCAAACGGAGACAAAACCATGAAACAGACAGACTATGTAAAAGCGTGCCTCGACCGGCTCGTTCCCCAGCTGACCGGATTGACGATCACCGAGGGCGCCGTAGATGACACGGGAGAATTCTTTGGATTCTCTGCAAAGGGACAGCAAGGCGGTAAGACTGTAGAGAAAACGGTGTTCGTCCTGGCCGACCCCGAAGGAAACGGCCCTGGCTTCCTGGAGATCAACGACGGCGTCGAGCCCGAAGCACCGGCCTACACCGAGTGGTGCCCGGGGTGCGGAGCAGAGACCGCCTACAGGGAGAACAAACCGTTCCCCTGCGCGGCCTGCGGCTCCGTCCTGTTTCCGTGCTTCGCCTGCTACATGGAGCGCGGGGCGGAAAATGTGAAATGTTCGGAGTGCCCGTGGGAAGCCAAGGGAAAGGAGGTGGCTCATGCATGACACCACAATGAAGCCCCTCTTCCCACTCGGCCAGCTCGTCGCCACCCCGGGCGCACTCGCAGCGCTAGAAGAAAACGGCACGGGTTGCACCGAGTTTTTGGAGCGGCACGTTGCCGGGGATTTCGGCGATCTGTGCGAAGAAGATAAGCAGGCCAATGTGGAAGCCATCGAGCAAGGGTTGCGGATTCTCTCTGCCTATAAACTGCCCGATGGACAGCGTCTTTGGCTGATCACCGAGGCGGATCGAAGTTCAAGTTGTTGCTTGCTCCCGTCCGAATACTGACAAAAGGAGGTGCCGTATGGCATTTAAACACTGCAAGCATTGTGCATGGGGGTTTGAGCATGATGAGTGGGTCGATTCCACCTTCTGCCCCAACTGTGGAACCCGGCTTGGGCCTCGACCCACTGGAGGGCCCGACAGGGGGAACGTGGAACATATCGAGCCTTATGCCGATGTTGATCCAGCCCCTGAGTCACGGGTCCCTGTGATGGACGTTTGGGGAAAGCTGAAAGGCGCTGCAGGCTCCCATCCCTATCTGGCAGGCATTGGTGCTGTCGCTATCGGTCTTGCCGCGGTTTGGGCGGCTCCGATCCTTGTTACGATTGGGACGGCTATTGTTTGGATCGGCGCCATCATCACAGGATGTGGATTCCTCTCGGTAGCATATGTTGATCGGGACGAGGCCATGCGCTGGTTGGAGGTGGGTGTACTCACAATTGGGGGAGGATTAGTCATAATATTGTCCGGTTATACGCTGGCTGTCTTGGGCATCTGCTCAGCAGCCGGCGGGGTCGGGATTTCAGGAAAGGCCGCGACTGAAGATCTGCTCAAGTGGAATCTGAGACGGAAGCTGGACAAGATGCCCATCAAAGAGCTACTGGCCCTCTCCCGGCAGATGGACGCATGACCGCCCGGCCATCGTGCCGGGTTGGTATGGAGCGCTTCGAAGGAAACCCTATTGTCCAGCTTCAGTCAAAAGATCTGCGAATAAAAACTATTTTAAACCCCATAAGGAGAATGACCATGAATCGAAAAACTGTCACCCGCACCTGCTGATGGAGGCCGGCTACCATGCCGGCCTGACCGGCAAGGGCTGGGGCCCGGGCTCGTATGCCACCGAACACAACCCCGCCGGCCCGTCCTTCGACAAGATTAAATTGAAGCCCCCCTTCAAAGGCATCAAAACCATCGACTATGCCGCCAACTTTGCAGCGTTCTTGGACGGCAAGCCCGCCGGCGAGCCGTTCTGCTTCTGGCTCGGCACTTATGAACCGCACCGCGGCTACGAGAAGGATTCCTGGAAAAAGGAAGGCATGAAACTTGAAGACGCCATTGTGCCCCCTTTCTTCCCCGACAACGACACCGTCCGTGGCGACCTGCTGGATTATGCACTTGAAGTCCAGTGGTTTGACCGCCACCTCGGACTCGCCGTCGAAGCATTGGAAGAGCGCGGCCTGCTCGACAACACGCTCATCATTGCTACCTCCGACCACGGCATGCCCTTCCCGCGCATCAAGGGACAGCTTTATGACGAAGGCTTCCACGTTCCGATGATTGCATACTGGAAAGGCGTCATTCGTATGCGTCTTTTCGGCCACCGCATTGACAGGATTACGCAGAGGTGTTTTCGCGGGATGACTTCCAGCGGGCAGGCGTCCAATCGGCTGCTTCGGATTGATTCATCGTCGGCAAAGCCGTAAGGATTTCACGAAGGTAGACTGCCGGGTTGATGTCGAGTTTGCGGCAGGTTTCGATGAGGCTGTAAATGACTGCACTGGTCTGACCGGAGTCGGGGCTACCGAAAAATAGAAAGTTCTTTTTGCCGATGGCGGTGGGCCGGATGGCATTCTCGACGAGGTTGTTGCATATTTCGAGTTTGTCGTGTTCGAGGTAAAGATTGAGCGCATCCCAGCGCTCGAGGGTGTAGTGGATCGCTTTGCCGAAGTTGCTTTGCGGTAGTTGCCGGAAGCGCTCGGTTTCGAGGATCGATTTTATCTGTTCCAGGACGGGCGCGGAGTGCTCCTGTCGATAAGCAGCGCGGTCAAGATCGGGGTTGTCGCGTAGCTTACTTTCAACCCGATAAAGTTTGGCGATGAGTTTTACGACGTCCTCAGCGGTCGGGTTGCCGGGAACTTCCTTAAACTTGCGTCGGGCATGTGCCCAGCAGGCAGCATGAATGATCGAGGCCTTTTCTGCCGCATGTGATTTCTTGTTCAGCCAGCTGGTGTACCCGGCGTAGCCGTCGGTCTGCAGCAGCCCGGAGTAACCAATCAGCATCGAGTCAAGGCAGGTCGCCGCACGGCTGGCGTGCCATTCAAAGAGCACGCCGACGGCAGGCGAATGATAAGCCCATAGGTATCCGTTGGGACAGTAGTCCTTTTTCGGGTCCTGATATTTGATGAATGTTTCGTCGGCCTGAATGTATCCGCTCGCGCGGATTTCATTTCGAAGCGCTTCATAGATCAGCGATAACCACTGGGCAACTAGATACATCCATCCGCCCATGGTTTTTCGACTGATTTCAACGCCGAAGCGTTGCTTGAAGATCTGTTCCTGCCGGTAAAGCGGAAGATGATCGCAGTATTTACCAAGGATGATATGAAGAACAAGGCCGACCGTGGCGTAGGAGTTTTCAATCAGTTGCTTTGGAGCAGGTGCAATCAACGGGGCAACGGAACGGTCGTCACGCTTCTTGTATTTATTGCGGATGGTTACGATTTTAATGAATTGAGTCGGCGTGATATCGAGTTGTTCCAGGCGCTCTTCGCCGATCTTTTTGTAAAGCTCTGGATGGGCGATCACTTCATCCGGATCGATAATAATGGTTTCGGTCGGCAGATCTTTGGGGATGCGTGCATCGAGCCCCTTGCGCTTCCCTCGCTTGGATTGCTTTTGTTCCTCTTCGGCCAGTTCGGTCTTGGATTCGGCCAGATCCAAAGCTTCCTGCAGTTCGCGAAACTCTTCAAGTTCGAGCTCCAGCTGATCGGGACTGAGTTTTTCTGAACTACTGCCAAAGAGCCTCTTCATCAGGCATTGGACCTTCTCCTGAAGCAGGCGGTTTTCGGTTTTGAGCTGATCAATCTGCGAACGGGAAATTGCTTGTTCTTCCAGTAGCTGATTAAAATGTACCCGACTGTAAACCATGCGGCATATTATACCAAAACCGGTTCGGAAAAGGGGGCATCAAGATCGGAAATATTCAAAAAATTCAGCGTTGGTACCAAGGCTTTAACGAGCCTTGCTTTAGGTCGACTCCATCCAGCAGTAGCGCCAGTGCCTCGGGAGCCAGTGCAAGCTTTTCACTTTCGCCAATCCCCGTTGGCCAAGTAAAGCATCCCTGCTCCAGACGCTTGATCATCACCCACATGCCTGTTCCATCCCAATAGAGCGTTTTGATTCGGTTCCGTCGCCGATTCGTAAACACATACAGCGCTCCCGAACACGGATCCTCCTTCAACCGGTCGAGCACAACGCCATGCAGCCCATTAAAACTTTTGCGCAGGTCCACGGGCTCCACAGCCAAAAATACTCGCAATGATCCACTTAGGCCAAGCATGTCGCGGCCTCCCGGAACACATCGGCCAACTCCTTCGCTGAACCAACCGGCACGGTCACTTCGATGCCGTTGGGCAGATGGACGCTCACTTTGTTTCCCGGGGCAGAAGTATTCCCGAGTTCCACCTCGCAAAAAGACACCTCATTTTCGTCCCGCTCGATGCGCAGCCATCTGGCCAGCGTTTTGGAATTGAGATTCCATTCCCTGCAAAATGCCGCCTGCGTCAAATCCGACGATTTAAACTCCTCAATCAGTTCCCGGCGTTCTTCCTCGGTATATGAAGCCCGCCCCGGCGTAGTGTTTTCATTCGTATCCATACCCAACAAGTTATCAGGTATTGGCCTGGCTGCCTATGAGGTCGGGGAAAAGACGCATACCGTCATTCAGCCCGGACGCGTGGTGAAGGACTTTGTCAATTTCCCCGACGTGGCCCCCACCTTCATGGAAGTCGCCGGCGAAGCGGCGCATCCACAGATGACTGGCAAAAGCTTCCTCGACGCACTGCAATCGCCCAGATCAGGCCAGATCGATCCGGCCCGCACCTACGCCCTGCTTGGCAAGGAACGCCACGACACCGGACGCGTCAGCGAAGACGGCACCGATCTGGCCTACCCCGTCCGGGCGATCCGCACCAAGGAGTTCCTCTATGTGCACAACATTAAGCCCGACCTCTGGCCGACCGGCAACCCGGAATACGGCCTGCGCAACTGCGACGGCTCGCCCACCAAGTCCTATCTGACCGGACTGGCGCCTTCCGATGCCGACTACCGCTACTACGAAATGTGCTTCGGCAAACGCCCGGAAGAAGAACTCTACCAGAGGGACAAAGATCGCCACTGCATCAACAACCTCGCCGCCAATCCGGAATCTGCCGCCGCCAAAACACGGTTGCGCGCCCAGATGGAACAGGATCTGACCGACCAGAAGGATCCCCGCACCCTCGGCCAAGGCGACATCTTCGACCAATATCCCTACATGGGAAAACAATTCAACTATAACCAGAAGAAATAGAGCGGATTATGAAAGGCGATAGCCGGCACCTTTCTTGTAGGTGAGATCCATGATCTCGCCCTCCGTTTGAAACGCCCGCTCTGCCCAAACCGCGATCTTGGATCGCGGCTACAGTTTTTCCTAAACCGCTCTAAAACATTGGAACCCCTCGTGTACTCGCCCGAACGGGATCCGAACCATGCTGACCGGCACGGCATGCAACTCCTTCGTATGCGTCTTTTCGAAGTCCCCCTTGACGGAGTTACTCGCAGGTGGTTTCGCGGTTTGATTTCCAGCGGGCAGGCGTCCAACTGGCCGCTTCGGATTGATTCATGGTCGGTAAAGCCGTAAGGACTTCACGAAGGTAGACTGCCGGATTGATATCGAGCTTTCGGCAGGTTTCAATGAGGCTATAGATAACAGCGCTGGTCTGGCCGGAGTCAGGGCTGCCGAAAAAGAGAAAATTCTTCACTGTCATCCCATAGAGGACGCTAACGGAGTGTCAGCTCCCGTTTTTGTTAAGGTTTCTGATGTTTAGTTTATTTAGTCGATTCCGATTTTTTGTTGAAGAGTAATGATGATTCCCCGTTTTAAACAGTTGGCTGTCCCACAGCATTTAGATGAACCCCGGCAGATACGCCTGTTCCGGTGCTCCTCGGATGCGACCGGGTGGTTTGGCTGTCCCATAGGATTCCAGCAAGGCGGGCAGGTTCCAGCGACGCCAAAGCGAGACCCTTACGACGGTGAACAGGCGCTTGAAGCTGTGATCCCATCCGTGCATGAATTTGAGACAGCGCATCAGCAGATGGACGAGCAGCCCGGTCCATACCTGCCAGCGTACGGCATTAGCGCTGTAGCCGAGAAAGTCGGAGAGCTGGAGCGTCTGTTTGATTTCCTTAAAGAACACCTCGATATCCCACCGGCAGCGGTAGAGCTCCGCGACCGTCCACGCGCTCCACTCCAGATGGTTGGTCAGGAAGACCATTTCGACATCCTTGCCGTTGATCTCCACGAGGGCTACAACGCGGCGCAACTCGCACGGGTAGGCCTTCTTCGATTTTTCGAGCATCAGCTCGATGACTTCGTCGCGAAGGATGCGCTTGTTTTTAGTCGTTTCGAGGGAGCGCATCACCGTGTACTGCATGTTGTCTTTCGCTCGACCCGCCCAATTAATGCCGCGCTCCGTTAGCTCAAAGAGATGCTTGAATTTGATATAAGCCTTGTCGAATACAACGATTTCTCCGGCTTCAAGGTCGGCACACAAGCTCAAGGTCTTGCGGCTGTCATGGTGTTTTGCAGTGTCGACAATGGCACATCGTGGAAGGAAGCTTTGCAGGTCCAGACGCATGTGGCACTTCGCGGCGGCCTTGCGGCGGCGGTGCTTTGCCCAGTCCATGCTATTGGCCACCAGCTGTATCGTGGTCGAATCGAGCGCATGGATCGCCTTGCTGAAGCGACGGAGGTATCCACTACGCACCTTTCCCTTCGCAAAACCAGGCACCGTGTCCATCAGATGCTTCATCATGCTCCAATAAAGCTCTTCGGCCATGTTCGCGTCGCGCACTTGATTCGCATGGCTCAGGTTGTTGCGGGACGGTGGAACCGCACCGCGGATGGTGGAGAGCGCCGCCGCATTCATCTGGAGCGCGTCGCATACATCGTTAAGCCCGAGCGCATGAGCAAAGTGGGCATAAAGCAGCGAAACCACATGGCTCCATGGCGTGTACGTCCGGCTTCGGGCATCGACGCCATGCTTCTTCGCAAGGTTCGTGACCATGTGTCCGGGAATCAGATTGCACAATTGCTTCAAGGTTGTATACCTATGTCCGGCTGGTTTGTGTTTTTGTCTCTGTTTTTTCATACCCTCCGAGTGGAGGATTTAGAGCTCACAAGCCAGCCTTTTTATTTAAAATCTATGGGATGACAGTGAATCCACTCCATCTGCAACCAGCTGTTTCCGTCTTGCGCCGCACGAGGATGGGCAACAAGCAACGGCTTCAACGCCTCTGTCTGCTCAACCGACTCAAACGCCTTTACCGCATCCAGATAGCTCGATCCATCATAGTCAAAATAGACCATAAAACAGAGCTTCCCCTGAACTTCTGTAGAAAAAAAACTGAGGTTGGTAATGTCCTCTTTCTTGAATGCTTTAATTGCCTTCTTTTCATTCAGCGTTTTCAGTGCAGATTGCAGGGCCTCGACCCGCCCATCTTTCGCCGAGGCAAATAACATGACGTGCGTCTGCCTGCCTGAGAGAAGATAATTTTCATACGGAGACAATGCGCTCACTGATAGACAGGCGAGCACGGAAGACAAAATAATTCCCATTTTAAATTTCACAATAACGCTCCTTCTCTGTTTCGAATTAATGCTTAATAAACTCCTGCTCCAGCTCCTCGATCGTGCAACCCTTGGTTTCCGGCAACTTGAAGATATAGAACGGAATGGAAATCAGAACAATGGCCGCAAAGACATAGAAGATATAACCGGTCGGCATAGTTGCATCCATAACTGGAAACAACTGAGCAACGGAAGCACTGGTTACCCAGATGGCAATGCTGGCAAACGAAATCGCCATACCGCGAATCCGGTTTGGAAAGACCTCGGAGATAAACACAAACTTCACCGGACCAATCGCGCAAGCAAAGAAAGCGATAAACGCATTCACGGCAATCACAATCGGCATCCCCATGCTGTTTTGAAGGAACAGAGTGCCAATGACAATGTGCGAAATCAGTGCGCCGACAGAACCGATAATCAACAGCTTTTTCCGGCCAAGAATATCCATAAAGAACAGAGCAAATACCGTCGCAACCATATTCACAATTCCAATCGACAGTGAGCTGCCCAAAGCGTCCCCCTGAGTAAATCCAGCCGTTTCAAAAATATTCGGGGCATAATACAACACCGCCGCAATCCCGCAGGCTTCGGCAAAAAAACAGACCAGCATGGAAAGAACCAGTGGCCGACACAGTTTGGCGGTAAAGAGGTCCCACACATGAACATCGCTTTCCTGGCCGATTGCAGTCTGGATCTCATTGCTCACTGCTGCCCCGCGTTCGACTCCATTAATACGTTGCAAAACCCTCAGGGCTTTGTCTGTGAAACCTTTTTTTGACAACCAACGGGGTGTTTCCGGAAGAAATGCAGTACACAACAAAAAAAGAATGCCCGGAATCGCTTCAGCTGCAAACATCGCTCGCCAGTGCTGGTCTACCGCAAACCACTTCCAAAACGAGGACATTGACTTTGCATCTACATTCGCTTCTGCAAACCTAAAAATTTTCCAGTTAACAAGCAGGCAGATTACAATCCCGGCTGTAATGGTGAACTGATAGAGTGTCACTAACCCGCCCCGGTATTTTTCCGGAGCCACTTCTGAAATGTAAAGCGGGCAAACCATAGTAGCGGCCCCAATCCCGAGTCCGCCGATCAAACGGGCGACAATCAGCTGAACCGCGCTACCGGACAACCCGCTCCATATCGCAGAAATGAAGATCAAAATGGAGGAAAGAATAATAAGCGCCTTTCGTCCAAATTTATCGGCAATGAATCCGGAACAAAACGAGCCAAGCCCGCAGCCAATCAGGACACTGCTGACAAAAAACCCGGTCTGCCCCGGCGTAAACTGAAAAAGCTCCGTCACCGCAGAAGTCGTCCCCGACACAACAACCACATCATATCCGAAGAGAATGCCTCCGGCACCGGCCACTACGCAGATAAACCATAAATAAAGACTAGGACTGGCTGTTTTTACCTCACTCATTAAACATCTCCTTTTGCCGCCTTGAGCAGCGCTTCAATATTACATGGCAGAATATCTGCATCAAACCATCTGGGCTCGGTATGCGTATCGATCCACTTTCCCATTTCAGCGATCGAAGATAGGAAGGGGGACGGCTTTTGCAACCAACAGCAACTGTTCGACTAACATTAGGACACTAGTGATTTATTATTATCAATCCACTCATCAACAACTGATGTCTTTTCAGCAAACTCGAATTAGCGGAGCCGTCTATTCCACTATGACTCTGGAACCACGAATACGACCATCATCCAACGCTTGTCTTCCTTGGTTTCGGTATTGCTTCCGAGCAGAACAGATTCACCGGCCGTGACCTTTTTCGAGAATAATCTCCAACGGTTTTTGCCTCTGACCAGTTCCTTCCCTGTGTCAGCAAAACCGGTTTTCATCCACGGCATTGTTTCCAGACGGGAATCGTGGGCGATGTAGACGTTGCCGGATTTCTTCACGTTGAACTGTAGCAGGTCAACGGCGGAATAGTTCCACTCGCTATTCGGGAGCTGAATATACTCACCGCCCATGAGACATTCGGGAAGTTTCGGAAGCTTCTGTTCGTGATCGGAGAACATCGGAGCCCCCGCCTTGGTTTTCTGAATGCGCGCATCGCCTGAGGGACCGGAATAGGACAGATCTTCGATTAGGTCGGAGAAACTGCCATCCGCTTGAGCTTCGGCTACGAACCTCGAAGCCGCTTCCTCGACAGGAAGCGGGAGCGGCGCCAGCCGGCCTTGCTCCGGAATCGGTGGGAGGTGGCTTGCTACGCCGCCGTCGATGTGGATAGGAAGCGCCTCAACCTTGCAGGTTGCGGGCTCCAATCCCTTGGAGCTCGCTTTTAGCGTAATGGTTCCTGAAGTCAGCGAGCTTCGTACAATCACTCTGTTAATTCCGGCTTCCAGATCGAGATAGCTGTTGTTGGTGGATTTGATCTTTCCACTGTTGTAGCCGCCGCGCCAAACGCCCGGCCCTTCGACTGTAAAATCGCAACGCTCGATAAAGGTTGGGCAACGATTGCCGTTCGAATCAATCGCCTCGACATCAAAGACCACCGCGTCGCTGCCGTCGGCCAACAATCCGGTCGGCCCCGTTAACGGCGTCAGTTTCAGGGCGACAGCCGGACCCGCGGTCGCGACTTCATGGCGCGCCACTTCTCTACCGTCTTTATACCCTACCGCAACCAGGTCTCCGGGCTTCCACTCAACCTGCTCGAAGGTAAACAGCATTGGGTGTTTCCAACTTTTGGGCGCGACGTTGGAAGAACCCTTCTTCTTTTTGACTTTCAGCGGATTCGTCATTTCGGTTGCCGCCTGTTTCCTGCCAATTTCTTTTCCGTTCAAAAACAAGCTGACTTCATCGCAATCGGCAGCAACATTGATATCCTTAATGGTTCCGGCGGGATAGTTCCAGTGGCCGATGAGATGGATATCCGGCTCGTCGGAGAAAATGACGCGACAGACATGGTAGGCTTCCTTGGGCAAACGCATCGCGTCCATTTCCCCGCTGGTGCGGGTAACTTCAGTTTCGACGCGACCGCCACTGGTGGAATCCACAAAGATCCAATTAGCACCACCACCATGGCTGCGCGGAGCAATCTTCTGATAGTGGAACAACTGATTAATGGCGTATTCCTCGGCACTTAAATCATAGCTGCCTTTGGCGTGCCATTTTTGATATGGAGGCGTATGGCGGTCCCAAACGCGGCGCGGTGATTCCTCGCGGTTGTACTCGCCTTCAAGCGTGGGCAGTTCCTTGATATAGCCGGAGCCTTCCGTACTGATGGTCAAATCGCAGTAGGGCTTGACCACATTGTTCGCGCGCCGATGACCGTAGACACGACCGCCATACGGATCGTAGAAGTCCACTACCGACTTCAGTTCCTCGGTGTGTTCTTTGGAGGTGCTCTGGTTTCCACCTTCCCAAACCAGCAACGACGGGCTGTTTCTGTAATAGATCACCATTTCCTTCCACGCCTTGGAGCGGATCTCCCAGGCGTGTCCTTCGGTATCCCCTTCGCCATCCACGCCGGGTTGCTGGGTGACGATGCCCAGCTCATCGGCGGCGCGCAGATGGATAGGCCCACCCGCCGTGTGCCCCCAGCGCACAAAGTTGCCGCCGGAATCCGCAATCAATTTCAAGGTGTAATAGTGCATCCAGTCAGGATTGGCAGCCCCAAGCCCCGGCCAGCCGTCCACCGACTTCATGCCCCACCCCTGCAGTTTGACGTGACGGTCGTTGATGTAGAATCCGCGATCGGTCGTGAGTTCGATCCAGCGAACACCAAACGGCTCCTCATTGCGATCGATCACCTGGCCATCCCGGATGATTTCGGTGACGAGGGTGTAGAGGTAGGGATAGCCGGGCTCCCACAGTTCAGGATTAACCAAGTTGCCGCTTGATTTAACGATCTTCTTTTGACCAGCCGACAACGTGGTTGTTTCATTCAACTCCAGCACGGTTTTGCCAGTCCGGTCCAATAAACGGTTCCGTAGCGAAAAGGGCTGCTCCTTGCCGGTCTGGTTGACGATTTCGTTTTCGATGCCGACGCCGGTGGATTCGCGGGAAGGGTTTACTGCATAGACGTAGGTGCCGACCGTCTCCATGTTATTGAACAGCGGTTGGGTGAAGTGCAATTTGTCGCTCACATGCAGAAAGACGTTACGGTAGATACCGCCGTGCGCCGGGTGCCAATGCGGATTGTTCCATGGTAATTTCGCGCCGCCCATGAAATTATGCCACACCTTATTTCGGTCACCGCCAAAATCGGTGTCTTTAACGAAGGCATTGTCACACGCGACCGCGATCACATTGGGCTCGCCAAACTTTAGGTGCGAGGTCAAGTCGGCGCCGAACGGAATGAATCCGTTTTCACAGTGCCCCACCTTTACACCATTGCAATAGGCGTCGGCGATCTGTCGAACGGCTTCAAACTCGATGATCACCACCTTGTCCCGCCACTCCGCCGGAACCGTAAAGTGTTTTCGATACCACGTCTTGCCACCCCACTGGTCCATCTCGCCCTTGTGCCCTGCGGGCGACCAGTCGTCGAACGTATCCACATCGTTATAGGTATGAGGAGCAGATATCTGCTTCCATCCACTGTCATCAAAACCTGTTGCCTCCGCGCCGGCCACATCCTCTTTGATAAAGCGCCAGTCCGGATTAAAGTTCAGCTTCTCTGCCACTGCGCTTCCGGCAAAAGCCAACAACAGCAGGACAAATACCCAACCCATTCGGTTTTTCGAAACCCGCACTGTATCATTCATTATCATTTTCCAGTTCAACGATTTCATATTCCACCTAATCCGTAACCGATATTCCTGACCGCCGCAGTCCCCAACCGCTCACGCAACTGCGCAAGGTACAAGCTTCCGGGCGTTACACGTTGGCCATGCGACAAAAAGTTTTCGCCCTCTTCCGTTTTCCCGGAGCACCCGACGACCCAATTCATTGATCCGGGCGGTTGCTCATTTTTAAAATTACCTGCCACACAGTTCCAGGCCACCGCCCATCCAATAGTCCAGCCATGGCCGCTTCCCGCTGTGCGTCGATTAATAAATTCGATTCCCCCGTCAGGCACCCGGCAGGCATCCACCAGCAGCCCGGTATTCCAGCGCATGTGCGGCTGAACGGAACCCTTCCCATGAAAGTCGCAATTCAAAATCACGGCAGAGGTGTCGCTCATACCCAGCGAGGAGTAGAAGAACGCGCCATCCCCTTTTGAGGAGCATCGATCGATCAGCACCCGCGAGCCGCGCACCAGGAAATCGGCAGGATAACCGGCTCCCTTTTTGATCTGCTGAGAATGAAAGATCTCGATTTCCTGCAAGGTTACCTGGGTGCAATCACTGCTATTGACGCGCACGACGGTGACCGGTTCATGGCTGGACACATAACGCACCCAGCAATCCTTGCAATACCTTAGTTCTATTCCTTCGTATTTCTTGACCGTCAGGTCGCCGACTGGAGGCTTTGAAATAATCCGGATTCCTTCAACTCCGATGTGCGAGATGCGCGTCGATGGAGCAGCTTTGACGACCGTCGCCCCTTCCCTTCCTGTAAACCGGGCATCGATGCTATCGGACAGCGCCACATCCAGCGCAATGCGGTTGCCGCGAATGCCCCGCACTCGCCGTTCGAAGTTCAGCACACTGCCGGGGTTGATCCACGTTTGATTTTCTCCATCCCTCACCAACGTGTCCATCCCCATGAACGAAATCCATTCCGAAGTGATGGGACGGCGAATTATAACTGCATCACCAACGGTCAAATCCGATGCGTCTTCCAATGTAAGAATGATCGTGCCCGAGGGGACGTAGTCATCGGTGATCCGAATCGGAGCGGCATTGTCGACGGGAAGGAAACTGTTTTTTTCATTGCTTTCAATATGAATGCACACATGCGGTTCGCCAACCATCTCGATGGTCGTGCCGCCTTTGTCCATGCCCGCCCCCCGCAACACCACGCCGGAAGCCGCAATCTTCAAGGCCCCGCTGCAGCGGAAAGTTCCCTGCTTAAGCAGCACCGCACCGCGAAAACCCCGAACAAGGGGCTTTTCGGAAATTTGATTGATCGCCGCCTGGATGCGGGCCGTATCGTCTCCGCCGGATGGCCCCACAATCTTCTTTGCCGGCACCTTCGGCAGCGCAACGCCACCACCCATATATCCTGCATGGGAAAAATCCATAATACGATCTTCGCGGGGCGTCTTTTTGTATTCCAGCTTGCCGTTTCTTCCAACCGCCACCCACTGCCGATCCAGCGTGTCGTTTTCGGCATATGACTTCGAGCTAGTCCAAAGGAGTGCGGCAGACACCGCAAGACCGCCAGGGACTGAGTTCAGGAAATTTTGGCGCGAACACATCATGATCATTACTGAGGTTCGTGTACAACGACGTTCTTGCTTCTGGAAGCCGGTTCTATTGCCCATTGCTGCAACTTCCCGTCTTTCACCAATCCGGTGATGACGGCGTTGCCGGACAGATGCAGCTTGAAGTCCACATCCCAGGTTTTAGGCCAGGCAGGCAACAGGTGGATTTCCCCGGCGGCTTCTTGGACGAGCATGCGTTGCAGAGCGATGGAACCGGAACCGAAGTGGTCGAAGTCCGGGCAGGAGTCAGGGTTTTGACTGCCATAAAGCGGAAACCGGCATCGAGGTGAAGTGTGCAGGAAACGGCGAATCAAGCCGTCTTGCGCTTCCGCCGCATTCCCGGCATAGGCCCAGCCGATTTGATCCTGCGTCCAGCATTTATAATCGCGCGCATTCTTCTCTATACGATTCTCCATGGTCCATTCGGCGATATCCTTGGTCCCCAAAGCAGCCGAGAACCGGGTAAATGGGAACAAGGGATAGAGCTCCGGAATCTCGGTGTTTTTCTTCACCGACCACTCCAACGCCGGAACAATCGCCATTCGGCCTTCGATTTCCTGTAGATGAACCTCCGGGATCTCTTGCCTGAATCGTCTCCAGGTTTCCCGGTCTTCATCCGTTCCCGCCCGTATGGCAAGCAAGCCATCAAGATTGTACAGGAGTCCGGCAATGTCGTTTGCCGGATTGATGGCCACCCACCAGGTTTCCAGCGCCTGGGAAGGATCCATCCGCAGCTTGCCGCTTCCATCCCGCGGATAGTGTTTATCGTAGAACGTCAGGATTTCGCGAGCGAACGGAACCAAGACATCATCACGGAACACATCATCTTGAGTATATTTCACATAGTCGATCATCATGGCTGCGGATTCCAGACCTGCCGTAAAATAATAACTGTGATGGTATGATCCCTTCACGTTCCCGCCTTGTGGCGTTTTGATTGGTTTTTCTTGGAGGCGATTGTTCCGGTCCGCGGATGGAGCACAGTCGCGCTCCCCTCCAGTCAGCTCCATGTTTTCACGAAAATATGCGCCGTCATGCCCGAACCAAGCCTTGCAGACCGCACGGCGCATCGGGAGCAGGTTCCAGTAAAAGTCGAAGAACGGTTGCATCAGGTCGGCATCTCCGCTCATCAGCAGAGGCCAATACAACAGGCGCTGGTTTTGGTGGGTAAAGCGTCTGCCCCAGAGCCGCTGATCCTCGCTGGAAATATATTTTTCGCCTTCGATCCGCCAGTCGCCCGCCAACTTCTTTTTATATTGCTTGTATTCCGTCGCCGTGTAGCGCAAAGGCTGGCTCAGAATGCCTCCATTGAACTTAGTCTGAATCCGACCGCGACTTTGGCACGCCATCAGGTAGCGGAAGACATTATAGCTTTGGGCCACCATGGCTCCGTTGTCCTTCACGTTGCGCTTGGCCTTGTAGACCTCGTGATCCAGCTTGCCGCGTGCGTCCGGTGCGATGCCACTATCGTTAACCTGTATCCAACCCCGATTCCAGAACCCAGACCACCATTGGCAATGTGCCTTCCAGTCCGCCGCGACATCCGTCGGGTTGGCGGCCTGCTTTTCAAAGTCTCCAATCCACTTTTCAGGATCGGGCTCCTGCGAACACTTGGCGTGAATGCGGATATCAAACGTTTTTCCCGACCCATACAGCGCACCATCCTTCAGCTCCAGCTCCGAACTCTCGATCAGGTTGCCGAAGGTGTTGAAGCGATAGGGATCGGAATATTCCGATGCCATGTGTTCGATTTCATAGTATTTCAGTTCCGTTGGATAGACGCTTCGGTCACCCACCGCATAATAGGTCAGCACGTATCCATTTTGAGATAAAACCACATCCTGCGTCGGCATCTCCAGCGGTTCGCTGGTGCGGTTGTGTCTGCAACTATCAAACCGAGTCCATGGATCGGCAGCAACCAAAACCAACACCTCCACGGGCGACTCAATCTGCACATGGTATACCGGACGGTTGGCATCGGCCCACAACTGCAACGTTGTTCCGTCGGCCTCGATGCGGATCGATCCGGTTTTGAGGTCGAGGGTTTGCCGAAACGGCTTGCCCTTGGCGAAGGGATTCGGGTCGAGCGCGATCTTTACGCGCCCCGTTTTAAAGATATCGCCGTTATAGGTGAGCGCATCGTTCTTGGACAACAGCATGAAGAGCGCGTCATCTTCGATGGCATAAACGCCGGCGGCAATGTCTCCGTTCCCCAGCGGCATCTGGCCGGACTGATCCGCAGACGGACTTTCCCACACCACGTTGTAGTTATCAATCCAATCAGAATCCGCCTGACACACCCATCCGCCAAAAACCAATACCCATGCTTTTATCAACCATTTAGCTCTCATTACCACCGGCTCCTTACCACTACCCCATCCTCAGCCAAAACTGATCAAATTCCGAAACAGCATCCGCTCTCCAGCAATTGAATTAAAATCAGAGCATCTACCTTTTAACATGTAAAAGAATACCATTAGCGGGCTAATAAACAGGACACTACACCTCATGTTTTTTATAGTTCAGTCCCCCGCCCGATCATTGTTCCAACTCAACGCGATAAAAGGTTTGGGCGTTTTCAGTCCGCACAGTTCGGGTGCAGAGCGGCTCAACGCCGGAAATACTTTCGGCAACCAAATCCCACATTCCGCCGACCAGGTTTGTGGCGGCCTTGATCGCATAGCTTTCGCCTGCAACCGCCTGCCATGACAACACAAATTCTCCTGTGGAGGGAAGCGGTCGTCCCGAAACGATTTCGAAGTGCGGCAGCTCCACGACCGTAATGCTGGCAGTGCTGGATACCGGAACGGCTCCATCATCAACCACCAGTTCGATCACATAGTTCCCGGGCGGACCGATGATGGTTGCAGAGGTTTCGGCCGCAGAGGCGTCACCGAAGACGACCGTACCCTGCCCGGAGAGCTGCCGCCAGGTGCAGGACACACCGTTTTCCAACATCCGGAGATTTCGGCAGATCCCCTTAAGGCCAAACGTTGCACCGGAATAAACAACCGGAGCGTTCGCACAGACTACGACCTCATCCGAGAAGAGACCGTCACCGGCCCAGACTTCCAGTTCATCCCAGATGTCCCCCTCCTCCTGAACCGGAACAACCGTATTGTGGAGGGCACCGGTTCCAAGGCGTTCTGCAAGTTGAGTGTAATAGAGCGAACGGGGCTGTACGGGAGTATTGTGGGATTGCCATATCCCAAAAGGTTCCTCGGGAGCCCACACCCCTTGATCCTGCGGACCGATTGAGCCTACGCACCAGTTCATGCCCCCCGTCGGGGCATCGCAAATGAGGGAGGCGGATGCGAGACAGTTCCAAAACATAACCTGCGCCCCGGCCCAACCGTGCCCGCTACCAGAATCCTCGCGGTTCTGCACGAAGAGATATCCTGCCATAATGTTGTCGTACAACTGGCCGGTTGAGTAACGGTGATGTGGCCCGCTGTCGCTCGTGTCTTCGCTGGAACGGCAATCCACAAATACGTTGGGGCCCGGCGCGGCTGAACCAGACGCGAATGCATGGCGAGCACCGCGGGAATAGCAGCGCTGCATGAAGACGTAGTCCGAATCATCGAGAACAAAAGGATACTTGCGCCCTCCGGTGGTGATAGACATGGGATCCAGCATCGCACAATCCTCAACCGTAATATACCGGCAATACGTTTGCAGATTAATAAGGCCAAGGCCGAAATACCGCCCCGTCACCTGCCGAACCCAGCCGTTTTTCAATCGTCTGGCATAGATCGCAGACCACCCATGATTTTCGTCTGTGCTGCTCGTGTAGGTCGACTCCAAACGCAAGCTTTCTATCCCGATGTTTTCCAACTGACCGATAAATTTGAATTTGTAGATATCACCGCCGCCGTATCGAGTCTCGATGGCCTGCATAACCGGAGCGTCGATGGTTACCGTATTGCCATTGATCTCTGTAATGGTGCGGAAAAAGCGCAACTGATAACCCTCGGGCGTCCAACCCCATTGTCCCATGTTTGAGAGGTCATCGATCCATTGCTGGTTCATGGTGTTTTGTACGATAACCCGGTCGCCGACGGCAAACCCGGCAGCGTTCGCTACATTGAAACTCGTGGCACCGACAGGAACATAAGCATCCAGTATCGACTGCCGTGTGCCGGCGACCTCGCGAGGTAGATCCCCTGCATTATCCACCTCAAACAGGTTGGATTGCGCGGTGGCGGCATAGGTGATTCTCGTGCCGCCGGTTTCCTGCGATCCTTCGCCTCGGATAACGACCCCGCTCGAAGCAATGTTCAGGGTATTGGAGACGGAGTATTCCCCCGCCTTGAGCAACACCGCGCCACGAAACCCATGGGAGCCAAGCGGCAGGGAGGAAACCGCATCGATGGCCCCTTGGATAAGCGTGGCATCATCGGCGGAGCCGTTATTATTGCTGATGGTCACTACGGCCGGAACAAACGGGATTGCAACCCCGCCGCCCTGATAACCCGCACGCGAAAAGTCGGGAACGGTGTTAATCGCGTTCTCCTGTCCTTCGTTGGCGTAGCCCTTGTACTCCAAGCCGTTTTCCCCCTCGTAGACCAGCGCGTTCAAACGGTCAATCTTAAAAGCGAGATAGTCATTGACCTGAGCGGTTTCCGCAGGGGTCAGCAGACGATTATAAACCAAAACATCGACCAAGGTTCCATGGAGTGGCTGCGCATAGCGACCGCCAGTGGCCAGCGAGATCGCACCGGGGTAGCCAACGATTGGAATTCCGGTGTCGACAGCCTCGCCATCGACGTAGAAACCGGATTTGCCAGCACCGGAATCCGTTACTGCTGCTACAGCATAGTACTGGCGTTCTATGACCTCCTGACTTCTGCTTACATACCCATCGGCATAGAACGTAAGTTTTCCATAAAGGGGACCGACGACCCAATTGTTATCTACGCCCTGCACCGCCCTTTTCCCGGCGCCAGCATCGACGCAATTAAAGATCGTAAAAACGGTATAGTCGCCGCTCGTTAGGCTGGCAGTGGTAATCATGCCGTCGCCATCGCCAAAACAGACGCCCGCCACCCCGCTGGCGGCATCGGCCACATAGGAGGGGGAGCCATCCGAAAGGATCGCGTTATTGGCGGGACTGACGTTCGATGAATCAAGCCATGTGTTCACCGTTTCGCCATCGCTCAGCCCCATGATATCGTCCGCATTGAGCCACATAATCAAACTGGCATCATTAACCGGCCCAGCCATAACAAAGCAGGTCATCACGGACAGAACGATGATTCCGAGATATCGCTTTTTCACGTTATTTTCACCTCTCCAATGGCAGAACTATTTTTCGATCTTTTCCTCATTTTTTATCGCACACCGTCGGTTCACCGCTGGAACGCAACTCGCAGAACCTTTCAAACATGGCGGCCACACGCTCCTTGTATTCGGGATGGTTGATCAGGTTGAATTTTTGGTTTTCACGAATATTCTCATCGAGATCATACAGCGCAACCGGACATACGTTTTCCCGGTTAAATCCGCGCAGTTTATATAGCTCCTTCTTGCTCAGCTTTTTTGCATTGCCGTCGATGATCAATTTCAGATCCCCATCGCGGATCGCGAAATAGGTCAATCCCCCGCTTTGGGTGATCACATGCCGATCCGCTGAAGATTTCCCGCCGGCAAGAATAGGCAACAGGTTCATTGAATCGCGAACCACGGCCCGGTCGATTGTTTCCCCGACTACCGCGGCGATGGTCGATACAACATCATGGGTAACGATGAGCTCATCGCATTTCGAGCCGGGTTTAATTTGCCCCGGCCATACGGCGATGAACGGCACACGGTGCCCGCCTTCCTCAATCGAACCTTTTTGACCGGAAAGATCACCGTTGGACTTATGCCCGGCAGCGGCCAGCTTTTGATCCCAGTGCGCCGGAAGCCCGCCATTGTCGGAAGTAAAGATGAACAAGGTGTTCCCGGCGGTTCCGGTCTTTTCCAGCTCCTTCAGAATCATACCGACTTGGACATCCAACTCATGAATGAAATCACCCAAAGGTCCCGGCGTGCTTCCGGCGATTTTGACGCCATCGAACTCCTCCGCCGCGCAATGCGGTGTATGCACCGCCTGACTGCAATAATACACAAAAAATGGTTGATCAGGATGAGCGGAAACGTGCCCGTCAATGAAGGTTGCCGCCTTATGGGCCAGCACCGGGCCCACCCGTTTCAGATCCCAGTTCGAGTCGCCCATGCCATCGCGGTCTTTGGCTTTGGGATCCAACACCAAGTCATACCCGGTCTGTTCGATCGGGATATGCGTCATAATGGAATTCTGCTCCAGCTTCAGAAACTCGCGGTTCTCGTAGAGTGCATAAGGAGCCCCCTGAATGCCCTGCGGCAATTCCACTGAATAATCAAATCCATAGCTCAGCGCCCCCGCCGTCAGTTTGGAATAATCCTTTGGCCAGCCCTTCCAGGCACCGCCCAGCCCCCACTTCCCGAAAAAGGCGGTGCGGTACCCTCCCTCCTTCGCGATGCGTGCGACGGTCGTGTAGTTCGGATCAATCTGCGGGTCGGCATGCGCGCCCCAGATCCCCTGCGCGCTGTTGTTGCGGTAGGGATAGTTCCCAGTCATCATGGAAAAACGGGTCGGCGCACAAAGCGCGGCCGGGGAATGGGCATCGCTGAAACGCATGCCGGATGCAATCAATCGATCCAGATTCGGCGTTGGAACCGGCGAACTCCCTTCGCCCGTCCTTTGCCGGTGATAGAAGCCCAGATCCCCCTTCCCGAGGTCATCCGCCATCACCACGACAATGTTCGGACGTTCCGGCGCGGCATACACCGAACAAGAAAACGCAAGTACAAGCGACAAAAAGACCTTCATTCGTTTTATTGGATTTCCTCTTTTGCTTTCACGTATTCGCACGCACGAGGAGCGCATCCTTCCCCATCGACATACCGTTTCAACAACGCATGCATTTGCGCCGCTCGCTCAGGGTAGTCGGCATATAGATTGTGATGCTCTGCCGGATCCTCTTTCAGGTTGTAAAGCAGCCCCGAGGTTTTGCCGGTTTCATATCCCCGCTCTTTATTGAACCAGTCCGGGCAGTTGGAATGTTCGCCACTCTTCGTGTTGATGAACAACCAATCGCCCTGGCGGAGGGCATAACTCCCTTTCTTCGTGTTCTGAACCGTGGCATTACGCAACGGCTGATTATATTTTTCGCCCTTCAGCAACGGCAGCAGGTCATAGCTATCGATCGCCTCCTCTGCGTTCAGCCCGTAGCCGATAATCCTCGCAAATGTGGCCGCCAAATCGACTTGGTTGATGGTTTCGTTCGACACCGTTCCCGGCTCGATCACACGCGGCCATTTAATGACGAACGGGACGCGGTGCCCTCCCTCCCACAAATCACGCTTCACGCCACGCAACCGCCCGGAGCTCCAATGACCGTAAATTCTCTGCCGCTCATAGGCCATAAGCTCCGCGCCGTTGTCGGCGGTGAAAATCACGATGGTGTTTTCGTAAAAACCGCCCGTTTCCAACGCCTGCATAATGCGCCCCGCCATGGCGTCGGACTCGAACACAAAATCACCATAGGGTCCGGCCTGCGACTTGCCGCGATATTCCTTGTTCGGAACAACCGGCTCATGCGGCGACGGAAAAGCAAAATAAAGGAAGAACGGCTTGTCCGCCTGCTGATTCCCAATCCACTCGACCGCTTTATCCGTTATGGTTGGCAATACGTTGTACGGATTCCATCCGACGGCGACAGGCCCCGGCCGACTCCCCCAATCCCCTTCCGGCACCGGCTCGAATTTTGAAAAATCCGCCATCTCGGTGGGCACTTCCAATACCCGGTCGTTTTCCATAAAGCAGTAGGGCGGGAAATTAATGGTGCCATCGCCAAAATAATAATCAAACCCCTGATCCAACGGGCCTCCGGGAACGGGCTTCATCCAGTCTATCGCATTTACCGTATAGGACTTGCGCATCAGAACCCGACCATCGGGCCGATCCCAACGGACATTCTTCAGCTTTGCTCCAGGCTTCTTGACCGCATTCCAGTTCCAGCCTAGGTGCCACTTGCCGATCGCGGCGGTGCTGTAGCCCTTCGCCCCGAACATCTTCGGCAGGGTGTACTCCCCCTTTTCAAAAACCGATGGACCGAACGAATCCACGATTTTGAAAAACCGGCGCCAGTGATGCTGCCCGGTCAACAGCGCAAAACAACTGGGCGAGCAGATGCCGGACGAGCTGTGCCCGTCAGTAAAACGCACACCCTCCGCCGCAAGCTTGTCAAAGTTCGGTGTCGGGATTTTCGAAGAACTCTCGTTCGCAGAAAAATCACCGTAACCCATATCGTCCGCATAAAGAATGACCACATTGGGACGTTCGGCCGGAACCGTGGAAGAAGTCCGCTTCGTTTCTGCAGACGCGAACAGGGTCGCTCCCAAAAGTAAAACCACGGAAATTCTAAACATCATAGCTCTGCCTCCGTATAACAGACGCTTAGAAAAGAACGACATCCTTCTTCCTGGACTCGGGGGTAACAACCAGTTTCTCAATCTTCCCGTTCCTTAGCGACACCTCCACGGTGGTCTGTTTCGGGGCATGCAGTTTGAAATCGACATCCACCGTTTTGTCCCAGCAAGGTAAAATGTGGATTTTGTCATCAAAACACTGCATGAGCATTTCCTGCAAACCGGACATCGCGCTTCCGCCCCAATCATGATCCGGAATACTGTCAAATTTCGCATCCCAGTAGGTCGGAAACCTGTTTCCTGCCTCATTGTCGCCAAACTTTTTGCAAACATGGTTGTGAGCATCTGCAATTTTACCCATCCGAGCCAAGAAAATGGTATTCTGCTTCCAACACACATAGCCTTCTTTGTCAATGTGAGGAAAATACTTCCAAGTATTGAGAAATGCATCCATTTCCGGATCATTAATAGCGTATAAATCAAACGGAAAAAGCGCATAAAAATGGGGCGACTCCAGTTGGGCAAACCGGGAGGACGATGGATACGTTTCTGCCGGCAATGCCACGCGCCGGCCTTCATACTCACCAAAAGGCACATCGGGTATTCTTTGCAGGAGTTCCCGGTAATAGCGCTTGTCCGACTCCGGAACGAAGGGCAAATCCTCTTCGGTGAGCCTATTGAGGCAGGCGTGCAAACCGGATACAACATCCATCGGGTTGGCAACAGGATGGTAGGCTTCCACCGCCTGCGAAGGGTAAATCACCAATTTTCCGTTCTCATCCAGCGGTGTTCCATCCCGCATTCGTTTCCGCATTTGATAATGCTCGTCAAAGAAAACAAGCGACTGTTTGATGAAATCGTAATAACGCTCAATGGCATCTCCGCTATAGCGATAGTATTCGAGCATCATATAGGAAAATTCCAATTGTGCGGTATGGTGATAGGTCATGGCCGGATGTTGGCTCAGACCGATTTCACACAGGTCTTTATCGTGATTCTTATCGCCGGTAAGGTATTGCTCCTTTTTCCCGAAAGGGACATCGATGCGCCGATACCGGCTCTTCTCATTATCGGTTTGCCATTCATAGAGGAAAGGCAACTGCAGGCCCGAAGCATCCGTATTCTCACAGAATACCGCCCCACCGTGACCGAAATACGCCGCAGCCCGAATCTTGGCCCCATTCAGGGCCTTGTTGTACATTGAAAACTGCGATTCGAAAGCATCAAAATCACCCGACTTGAGCAAGGGCCAATACATCAAACGCTGGTTCTGTCCGGTCATAAAATCCCCGCCCCACATGCGCCAGTCCGGATCGAATCCATTGGCGGGGTCAAAGGTCAGGTTGCCGCCGTTAAACTTCGTGGGGAATTCGCCATGAATATTTCCGCCCAGCATATAGCGGAAAAGATTATAGTTCCGGCCGACCTGCCAATGTTTCGAGGCCTCATCTTTTTTTTCCGGTTCAACCACAATCCAACTGCGTTGCCAGAACGCGTTCCACCAAGCCGCGTTTTTGTCGAAATCGCCTTGCGTGGCTTCGGCCTTTTGACAGCGTTCCAGCAGAGCAGACTCCCAATTTTCATACGCCTCTTCCTGCGCCACATGGGTCACGACATAAATATGGTGTTGCTTTGCCGGAGCCTTGCTCTTGAGTCGCCACGATTTAAAATCTGTTTTGAAGTAAGTGCCTGCGCCTTGACCAGCCGCAACGGCGTTGTCGGCAAAGAGCATGCCCCCCATGGTACGGTTCTTGTTGTAGTTGACGATCCGGTCCTTGTATTTTTCAAGCTTCTGTTGCTCAATGGCTTTGCGCGGCGACAGAGGATCGGAGGGATTGCGGTGGTAGAAGAGAATACGATTGTCCTTCAAACGAAAATCATCCTTTAGCTTGATGACCTCAAACGGAGCCCCGATGAAGGAAAAGGAACCGAACAAGGGGTTGGGTTTAACATGAATATTATGAGACTGCTTTTCTATGTCGTCCTTGGTGGGGGTGAGGTCTTTGTCTTTATAGCGCCAGGATTCGTAGGCAACCGTGTAATCAATTTTCTTTTCCGAATCAACAGTCACATGAACCGAATGGGTAAACTGATCCACCCACATCGTGATGTCCACCTGATTGCCATCCTTACCTTCAGCTGAAATGGCTATGTTACCATCCTGCAAAACCAGCTTTTGCGAAAAATGCTGGTAGTCTCGGAACGGATTCGGCTCCAGAGTCAGTCGCACACGGCCGAGTTTGATATGCTCGCCAATTTCACTAAAGGAGCCGCTCCGCTGTATATAGAAAAGCAGCTCCCCCTTCTCTACCCAGACATTGCACGCCATGTCCCCCGCACCGAGCGGCATATTATCCGCAACGTTCGTACTGGGACTATCCCATTCCACATTGTATCGATCGGTCCAATTCCCAGCCCAGCAACCTGTAGCTGCCAGTGCGGCAGCGAATCCTGCCACGCCTTTTTTTATTTTTTTATTCATTGAAGTTGCCCTACAGATTTTTTTTTTAAACCTTCAAATTACACACGGCCGTCCGACTGATCAGTTGATGGTGATTTCATCCAGGCCGAGAGGTTCGGACGTGGACGGAGACGGAATGCGGCCGCGGAACTCGATCCTCACCGGATACGCCATTCCATATTTCGGGGCTTTCTTCGGCATCCGGATTTCCAAACCATCCTTCGTCCCGCACCACGTCAACCCTCGCCGTTTTCCCAGTAGCTTAACCGACTTAACACCGCTTAAATTCACGCCTTTCAGCGTTTTAATCACGGCCTTGTCACCCGGCCATTCGAGGAAGGTGGCATAAAGAACAGTATTGGCTTTGTTGCGCGTGAAACGGATATCATCAGGTTTACCTTCAAACTTCAGGTGATAGTGATCGTCTCTGTCGTACCAGGTATCGGAAACCTCACCGAGCACTTCATACGGACGCGTTGCATAAACAGCTTCGCCGCATGCGTCCAGCCATGCCCCAAGCTCGCAGATCATCTTCTTCTGGTCTTCCGGGAAGGTGCCGTCCGCCTTCGGCGCAATCGCCAGCATCAATACGCCGCGTTTACTGATGATATCCATCAATTGGTCGACGATCATATCCGTCGGCTTTATGACAACGTTCGGATCATAGCTCCAGTTATTGCCATAATAAATGGAATCGTCCGTCTGCCAGACCCTATCGGCAATATCTTTCATGCCGCCGCGCTCAAAATCGCGGACGGCAGAATTATTCCTGAACGGCCTTTTATGGTTGATCACCACCTGCGGCGAGCCGAACTCGCCCATGCCGGATTCAACGGCCAGGTTGTAGTAATGCGCACCGAAGTCCCGGATGTAGGGTTCAAAAGCGGCATGATGGATTCCCCAGTCAAAATAATACAGGTCTGGCGTATAAAGTGTCGCCAGCTCTTTGGTTCGAGCCAGCCATTCGTCCAGGTCATATTGGCTTGGTGAAACCTTATAACGCGTGCGCGCCAGCCAATCCTTATGCGCTTCCCCTTCATTAATGCGGGCCCTACACACCTCATCAGGAATAATCGGCGCACCGTACAGATCCTTCAACGACAGATCTTTCGCGTCATACCCGTTTATATGATTGAAGAGAAAAAAGTTATAGCCCCAGCCGGAATGGTTGGATACCCCGTACTTAAGACCTTTTTTATGCATGGCAACTTTGAGCTCGCCCACAATATCGCGTTTCGGCCCCATATCCACGGAATTCCAGCGCGACACCTCTGAATCCCACTGGCAGAAGTTGTCGCTGAAAACCGCGATCATCGTGAAGAATTTTGCGCCGCCTTTTACACAAAGATCCGCCCAATCGTCAGGCTCGAACTTTTCAGCTTTCCACATCGGAATCAAATCCTTGTAGCCGAATGTTCCGGGATCGCCGTACGTTTCCTTGTGATGTAGATGCGTGGCTAATCCCTGATTGCTGCTACTGCTCTGACCCTCTTGACAATACATCCAGCGACCGTACCATTCCGCCGCATGATCCCCTTTGAACGCGGGAACAGAATACACCCCCCAAATGGGCCAGAACCCCAGCTTGGCATCCTCATACCATTCCGGTGCTTCATAATTAGACAACGACTCCCACGTCGGCTCGTACTGCCCGTTAGCTACCGGACAAACCATACCGGCCAACAACGCCGCCGATATAATTTTCTGTTTCATTCCCTCTTTCACTCTACGTGCAGTTAAACTCATTTTTCACTCCGAAACCTGCTCCATGGGCACCCAGCATTTGACAGCACCGGGCAATGGATCGAGACATGGTGCCGCAACGTTGTACCAACGACGGGCAATCGGGTCGTCATAGTTTTCCATTTTTTCATTCTGCGCTTCGGTAGCATAGGACTCGACATAGAAGAATTGATAGAGCTCATCACCCAGCTCAACCAGAAATATGGAAAAGTCGTGGCTGCCGGCACGGGCCATATGATCGCACACACCGGGCCAAACGGTTTGGTGGATTGTGCGGTAATAATCCTCGCGATCAGGTTTGATTCGCGTGGTCTGGGCAATCTTTTCCGGCTTTGCATCGGTAGGCTTTGCGCCGAATATGTAATTGATCCATTCCAACTGCAACCAAGCCTGATCATCTTGTACCGCCCGCGGGTGCGGGGTGAGCAACATCTTCATGCTCACAACCTGCTCAACCGCTTCGAATCCCTTTACTGCATCAAGATAGTTTTCGCCTTCATAATCGAAGTAGACCATGAATGCTGTTTTACCTTGCAGCACCTTGGCGTAGGAACTGAGGTTTGTGATGCCCTTTTTCTTGAACGCTTTAGCGACCATCTTTTTATTCAGTGTTTTCAACGCAGCCTTTGCGTCGTCAACTTTTCCGTCCTTTGCAAAAGCAAACAGCATCACGTGCATTTCCTGCCCGGACAGGATGCGGTTTTCGTAGGGCGATAGTCCACTCGCTACCAATGCGCCCATTACAGAAACGATTATAACCATCCATTTCAGTTTCATGATTTTCCCCTATGGATTAGGACCCGCCACAAGGTCAGGTCGCTCCGAATCTATCTCTCGCTTAAGGATATTTGCAAGAGCCTCCGTCTTCTCCGGATGCTGATCTTCCAGATTATAGTATTCGTTGTTGTCCTTCAGTATATTGTAGAGCTGGTAACTCGGCTTATGCGCAGGGCCAACTTCAATCACCTTCCACCCGTCCTTATCAATCACCGCACCGCTGCCCATGGTCCGCATTCGGGTGCCAACAATCACATAATCATGCTTCTGCCGCTGCTCCTGCCCCAACAGCGTTGGGAGATAGGAAATACTGTCTTTGCCTTTCGGCACAGGAACCCCCATCACATCGGCAATCGTTGCCATGAAGTCATAATGGGCACTCAACAATGCGGTTGCCCCTCCGGCTTTGATTTTGCCCGGCCAGCGTACAATCAGCGGACATTGGATGCCGCCTTGGAAACCGCTGCGCTTCTGCCCGGCACGTCCGCCGGCGCCGTTGAAAACATCCTCGAATTCCGACAGGCGCCATTTGTCATCGGTCAGATTCGTCTTGGTACCGTCCGGCTTCAACTGTTTGGCAAACAGCGTATTCAAGCTTTCGTTGCCATGATTATAATACGTGGCATGTCCGTTGTCGGAGGCGAAGAACACGAGGGTTTTATCGTCGAGACCCTGCTTCTTCAATTCCGCCATGATGAGACCGACGTGATCGTCCAGCATTTTCACCATGGAGGCATACTTCTTCTCCGACAGCGACAACCGCGGATCATCGGCAAAGTCCGGATGCAGTTCCGGAATCGCGACGGGGCCGTGCGGAAGTTGGGTCGGATGATAGAGGAAAAACGGGTGGTCTTTGTTTTCCCGGATGTACCTCAGAACTTCTTCGATAAAGATATTCTGGGAATAGGTTTTCCCGCCCGAACCAACGGGTTCGTTGCCTTCTTCGGACATCTTTCCGCAATTCGACAAGGGGTTGCCTTCCAGTTCAAAGCGTTCGCCATTGCGCCAGAGATAGGGCGGATAATACCCATGGCAGCGGACGTGATCGTAATAACCCACATAATGATCCCAACCGTGGCGCTTCACGCGCTCGTGCCAGGTCAGGAATCCCCGGTCCAACTTACCGACCTGCGCGGTCTTGTAGCCGGCCTGTTGCCCGATCTGTCCTAGCATAACCTCGTTCGGAGTAATCGGATCCGCACTGGCCTTGATCTCCTCCATCCGCTTCCGGTATTCCTCCTCCGTAATCCTGCCGGCATCCCGTTCGATCGGCAATCCCGCCTGGGTCTGCTTCCAACCTCCCATGCGACCGTCATGCATGCCCGTCAGCAGCGTCCATCGCGATGGCGCACAGAAGGTTCCACCGTAGTAATTGGTGAACTTAATGCCCTCGGCGGCCAGCCGGTCAATATGCGGCGTCTTCACAATCTTCTGCCCGTAGCAACCCAGCATTTCGGGGCCAAGGTCGTCGGCAAAAATCATGATCACATTGGGTCGATCCGCATAAACGGCGCCCAATGCCGCAACACACAGTCCAACCAACCAACGATTCATTGTTTTACTCATAATCAATTTCTCATTTAATTGCTTAAATTTCAGGCGGCACCCACTCCGGAATGCCCTGCGCCTTTTTCTGACTGTCGTACAACTCAAAAAACGGAGGTTCCTCGCCAGCATATTCCCGGTCTTCATTCACCATAAGCGGCAAAGTTTCTTCCCACCACGTGAAGCGAGCGGCATTGAGACGCTCCACCACCTCCGGATACTGCGCGACGACATCCTGCTTCTCATATGGATCGTTCGAGATGTCGTAGAGTTCATCGCCGACCAGGCGCCACCGCTGCGTGCGCACGGCGTAGCGCTCGTCCCTCTGCGGTTCTTCCCCCTTGTCCCAGCGCCCGGAATGTACAAAGAGCATGCGATCCTTCCATTCGGCATCGGGATTTTCCAGCAAGGGGATCAGACTTCGACCGTCCAGCTCCTGAATGCCGGAAGAAATCGTTGCGCCAGCCAAACCACAGAAGGTTTTATAGAGATCGAAATGCGCCGTTAACGCATTCACGTCCTTGCCCTCGGGCAGCACGTTCTTCCAGTACCAGAAGCACGGCACGTGCGTCCCCCCTTCGGCCGGCGATGTTTTTCCGCTCTTATACCCGCCCGTCCACGCGGCTTCGGTCTTTCCATCCGAGGTGCACATTCCGTTGTCCGTTGTGAAAATAACCAGCGTATTCTCCAGTGCACCCCACTCTTCCAGCTTCTCCATCAGGAGACCGAAATTGTCGTCAATATTTTCAACCATGCCCCAGCGGTTTAATGTATCCTTACTGAGTCCCGGATGACGTTTATCAATGCGCCTGACATTTTCCTTCGGTGCGATAAGCGGATTATGCGGCGCATTGGGCGCGATGTAGGCAAAGAACGGTTTTTGAGCTTCATGATTCTTTTTTATCCAGCCCAGCGCCGCGCGGAAGAATACATCGGTGCAATATCCCTTCGTCTTCACGACCGTATCGTTGTGCAGCAACACGTTGTCGTAGTACCGATTCTTCTTGTTGGGGGGGAAATCGGCGCAACTGCCGGGATATTTCTGGCCGATTCCTCCCGCACCATGGGTGAACGCCTCCGTAAATCCGCGGTTGCCCGGTCGATATTCCTCGATGTCGCCAAGGTGCCATTTACCAAAGATCCCTGTCTCGTACCCTGCCTGTTGCAGCAACTGCGGGAACGTGGTTGTTGAAAGCGCCATCAACTCACGCTCCTTGATCGTGTGGGTTACCCCGTTTTTGAATTCATGCCGGCCGCTCATCAGCGCCGCGCGCGTCGGCGCGCACGTCGGGCTGACATGGAACTCCGTCAGACGCAGCGACTTTTCGGCAAAGCGATCAATGTGCGGCGTTTTCAAAACCGGATGCCCCATACACGAGAGCAAAGGCCCCTGGTCATCCGTCATCACCAGGATAATGTTTGGACGTTTGCCTTTCAGCGGTTGAGCTTCACCCCCACCACAGACCATCAACGCCATGATGAACAACAACGCATTCTTCATTTTTTCCCACTCTTTTTCTTGGCAAATCCGTCCAGTTGGCTTTGCTTTATGCCCACGTCGGCCATGACCTGCTTCATCTGAATTTCAGCAGACTGGATGATCTCCCTGTACTCCGGGTTGTCATGCACGCTTCGCGTCTGGTTCGGATCGCGCTTGTTGTCGTAGAACTCGATTTCATCCGAACCATGAAAATGGACCAAGGTAAATTGTTTGGTTCGAATGCCATAATGCTGAGGCTGGTCGACATAGTTGTACCAGATTGCATCACGCCAATCGGGCGGGGAGCTCCCTTTCAGCAATGGAACCATGCTTCGTCCCTGCATTTTTCCAGGCACGGGAAGATCCGTCATTTCCAGAAGCGTAGGGGCGATGTCCACGTTGGAGCAAAGATCCTGATTCTCCGTACCTGCCTTGATCATCCTGGGATAGCGGATGAGAAACGGCATCTTCAACGACTCATCGAGAATCAGGCGCTTGTCATAGAACCCGTGCTGACCGAGCCAATACCCCTGATCCGCAGTATAGATAATAATCGTCTCTTCCATGAGACCTTCATCTTCAAGATAGTCAATCATGCGCCCAACATTTTCATCGACTGCGGTTATGCAACGAATATACGTTTTAACCATATGCTGGTAAGCCACCCGCCAGCAGTCGCGTTGGTTCGTTTTTTCATGAGGCTCCATGTCCTCGACGTGGCGGATATAGTATCCGAATGATTCATTCGGCTTTGGTTTTTTCCCGCCCTTGCTTTTCGGAGTGAGCACCATGTGAAACTTGGTCCGCTCCAGCATGTAGCGCTTGAGTTTGGAATTTGATGCATCGATGTCTTCATACAACGTCGGCGGTTCCGGAACGGCAACATCCTCCAGCAACTTCATATGGCGAGGCGCGGGATCGTAGGGATGATGCGGAGCCTTGAACTGCAGCATCATGCAGAAGGGCTTGGTCCGATCCCGATCCTGCAACCAGTCCAAGGCCTTATCGGTATATTTATCGCTGCTATACCCTTTGACCTCTTCCTTGATGCCCCCGGGCCCGTCGTACTTTGGATCAAAATAGGTGCCCTGGCCTTCCACGACGCGGTAGTCGTCGAAGCCCTGGGGTTTGGTCTTTATATGCCACTTGCCCACGAGCCACGTCTGGTAGCCGCCCTTCTTCAACTCCTTCGACAACCAGGGCGACGATGCCTTAATCGCTCCCCCTAGTTTCATAACACCGTTGACGTGGTCGTATTGCCCCGTCATTACGCTCGCCCGGCTTGGCGAGCAGATGGAATTGTTGCAACACAAGTTCCTGAACAGCATCCCCTCTTTTGCAAGCCGATCAATGTTCGGCGTCTTGGCATAATCCTTCAGCCACGAACCATAGGCGGAAATGGCTTCCGACGCATGGTCATCGCTGAAAATAAACAGAATATTGGATCGCTTCTGTTCCGCAACTCCACTTAGAGCCGCTCCGGCAACTGCACACATCAGCATCCATTTTTTTAATTCATACATCATAACCTCTCTCGCCTTCCTTATTCTGCGACGTTGGAATATCCCACGCCATCCTCTGCCCTTGCAAACGCCTCTTTGTCGGCCTCTTTGTGAACCGACAACTTGAATCCGTTAAGCTGGAAGCAATAGGCAATTTCATTTGGTTTTTCTATTGGCGGAACAATGACCAGCTGCCGCTTGTCGTTGATCCGGTAACTGATCGTATCTTCACATCCCAGCAGTTCGATCCAGGCAGCCCCACCCGCGTCATCCACCTTGATAGACTTGACGGTGAATTCCTTTTCCGGCCATCCCAGAACGACAACATTAACCGTCCTCCCATCCTTGGATTGGGTGAAACGAATATCTTCCTGAGAATAGACCACCTTTTTCTCTTCATCGCCTCGACCATTACGCTCGGAAAGTTTTTTATGCGGTTCGCCGTAGACCGTCCACGGCCGCGTATTGTAAACCGCGTCGGCATTGGTGTTCAGCCATTGCCCTATCTTCTTCAATTCGACAGCCCCCTCCTCCGGGATTGAGCCATCCGGGCGGGGCGGCACGTTGAGCAGAAGCACGCCGTTTTTCGAAACGATATCCATCAGAATATCAACCACCCAGTTGGCATCATGCCATTGGCCGTTGAATCTTGGCTGGTAGAACCAGGAGCGCCCAATGGTTCCATCGGTCATCCAGAGGTTTGGGCGCAGATATTCCGACCGTCCGCGTTCATAGTCCTTGATCCCGCCATAGGGTAGCAGTGCCGCCTCTTTGTGGCCGATGCAGACCTCCTTGCCGTTCGCGTTCGCCCAGTTATAATAATCGGCAAACATGCGTTGCTGGTATTCCGGAGTAATGCATTTCCGCCCGTCGAGACCAATATCGAACCAGATCATTTCCGGTTCGTATTGGGTGACGACCTCATTCACCATGCCGAGCCATTGATCGAGATAGCGTTTTGTGGGAAAACCCACGTTCGCATAATTGCCCTTTGAGTCGCGTTTGATTTCTCGGGGCTCGCCATAAAGCGCCCACGTCTCGGAATCCTTTCCGTCAAACAGGGTGGCCGGAGCGTAGTATCCCCACGTCCAACAGTGATGGAACGTGGCAATAAACTTCATGCCCCGTTTTTTGTACGCATCCGCGAGCAGACCACTGATATCCTTCTTCGGCCCCATGTTTTTCGCATTCCATTTGGTCGCCTTGGAATTCCACATGGCGAAGTTGTCATGATGCACCGCAACCGGCCCCGCAAACTTGGCCCCCGCCGCCGCAAAAAGATCCGCCCACTCCTCGGCATCGAACTTATGCGCCGTGAACAGGGGACAAAAATCCTTAAACCCGAATTCCAATGGGTCTCCATAGGTCTTTTTGTGGAACTTAAATTGATTCCTTTTGTCATTGTACATGTAGGTTGGGTACCCCGCGGCGTTCGCGGCCGCTGCCGGGATGCTCTGAGGGGTCCAGTGGGTGTAAATACCGAACTTGGCATCGGCGAACCATTCTGGGCAACGCGGATACTGCTGGATGGATTCCCAGCTAGCCTCGATTCTCTTCCGCTGGGCACTCAGGCAGGAGGCCGTGCCAACCAGACATGCTGCAACGAAACATGCGACTCTACTTCTTTTCATATATGCAACACTTTCAAATTAGTTGACCTTGGCAGCCGCTTGCATAGTCACGTTTGTTTTTTTCTTCTTCGCCTTGGACTTTTTAGCTCCAAGCTTGTGCCAATAATCCACGGGTTTGTATCCGGCAACATCATATTCCGCACCGCTGTGGCTGTTCTTGGCCGACTTCAGGAACGCAAGAATCTCCGCGCGCATTTTCTGCGCTTTTTCCGGATACTGCTTCAGGACATTGTGGGATTCCTTCCTGTCCTTCGAAAGGTCGAACAGGTGATCTTTGGAAGCATCGTTCGACGACTCGATAATCAGCTTGAACTTTCCCTGAACCAAGCAGGCATTATTGCCATGGCGGAACGGAATCGGCTTGGTGTGCTCCAGTTTCCCGCCGACAAGAATCGGCAAAATATTTTCACCGTCAAGTACACGCTGCTCACAAAGCCCGGCTCCGGCCATGGCGCATACCGTCGGCAAATAATCGAGCACCGACATCGGCACATCGATCTTTGATCCCGGCGTGATATGCCCCGGCCACAGCGCCAGCGCCGGTACGCGCACGCCCCCTTCATGGAGACTGCGCTTGCGCCCGCTGAATCCTCCGGTACGCCCCGCCCTGCGTGTTTTTGAGCGATCTTTCGGTTCTGACCCCTCCGGCCCGTTGTCGCTGCAGAAAAAGAGTGCGGTATTATCGGCCACACCCAGTTGTTCCAGTTCAGAACGCAAACGCCCGACCTGATCGTCCACCGCCGTGATGCAGCCATAATAATGCGCGGCTTCGCCGTGGCCCTCATACATTTTGAGATATTCCGGCCCGGCTTCAACCTCCTCATGCGGAGCGTGGAACCAGACAACCGCCACAAACGGTTTATCTTCTTTTACGGCGGTTTGAATAAATGGAATCGCACGATCCATCAGTATCCGCGAATCGCAACCCTTTAGATTTTCGGTGGCCACTATGCCGTTTTCAAAATACGGATTGTTTTGGTACTGCTTGCCCTCGGTCGGGTTCCAGGTCCGGATGGCCGATTCAGCCACAAAGGATTCATCATAATCACGATCCCACGGCGGAGCATAGTTGATTTCAGGCTTACGGGCAGCTCCCTTGGCAGACATGGTTTTGCTGAGGGTTCCCAAATGCCATTTCCCGAAATGCCCGGTGGTATAACCCTCCGCTTTTAACATCCGCGCAATCGTATATTCCTCCTGCGGCAAATGCCCTTGATTCGCTTTCCAGATCCCTAATCGCCAATAATGGCGGCCGGTCAGAAAAGAAGCCCGAGTCGGAGAACAGACCGGGCCAACCGAATAGAAATGATTCAGCACCGCACCACCTTCGGCCATACGGTCCAGGTTCGGCGTTTTGATGATCTTATTACCGTTAAAGCCCGTATCGCCCCACCCCATATCATCACACATCATAAAAACGATATTGGGAGCGGTTGCCGCAAAAGCAATATTCCCGAGCCCGACAACCATCCCGATGATAAATGCGCTAAAAAAAGTTCTGTTCATGCCTATTCCCTTAATAACATTTTTTCCATCGAAACACGGCCCTTCGCCATATGATGTCGATGTTGCCCTTGTTACCTTTCGGAAGCTCTGAACTGGACACGCGTAAGCAAAAAAGGCCAATAAATGACCTTTTATTGCATTTGATTGCCGGGATGCTCAGGACATCCCGATCAATTCGTCGGCATAAAACCATCGACCGGGCGAATCATAATATAGTCGTGGCGGTATTCTTTGGTTCCGAATGCGGCCAGCAAAGCAACAACTTCGCCGGTATCGTTCAGAAATACCTGAGGTCGTTCAACGCGGGTAACCCAATGCTCCGACCCATCCTCCATCGGAACCGGATCTGCCTGGGACCAAACCGGAATTTTTGAAAACAGCTCGTAATTAATTCCATCCTTGGACGTGTAATATACGACGGCTTTGCCAATCCCCGTCACTTTGCCCATCCAATCGGTGCAGATCGCATTGTATTGATTGTTCGCCCACCAGATGGTCGGATCTTCAAGTTCCATATTGTACGGCAGCAGGTTACGCCCCGCGGCAACTTTCTTAAAGGGTCCCTCGAGGGAAGCTGCTTCATAGGCTCCCATGTAAACCCCATGCCTACCGAGTTCCTTGCTCTCGACCTTGAACTTATGCAAGGCATAGACGCTGCCGTCGTCCCGAACAAGAACCGCCGGATTGTTTGCTTTCATCGCGATTTTCTTTTCCGAATGCCAGGGTCCGTCAATGTTGTCCGCCCACGAAAACCCGGAGTTTCCGCCTGGGGTGTGGATGTAATACATCAGAAAACGCTCACCCACCTGCATGACTTTTACGTTATGAAGGCCCTTCTTACCCATCGGGTGGTCCTTAGCCTCCATCACCACTTCTTTGAACTTGTAGGGTCCGAAGAGCGAATTCGAGGTTGCGCGGATAATGTGGCAGCTTTTCCATGCCTGTTTGTTATCCTTTGCTTCCAGCTCGTGCGACCAGCGGGAGCAAAACAGGTGATAGGTGTCGCCAACCTTCACGACCGACGGATCCCACAGGCAATAGCCCTCCATCCTAAAAATTGCGGTCGTTGGGACGGGCTTGAGCGCCGCACGCAGCGGGTTGCTGTCGGAATAACTCATAACCGCATCGTCCGGCAAAGTGATTCCCGCCTGCACGATGGTCGACATAAGGGCGCCCGCCATCAGTGGTAGAAATATCTTTTTCATAAACGCCCTTATGTTTGTTTTATTAACTGCATTCGGGGAACCTGATCTTTGGCTCATCCAGGCCCTCCACTTCTACAGTCTCAATCAAGACTCAAAGGGGTAACCCGCATACTTTTAATATGCAATCGGGCCATGGTCCCCCTGAATCACAATCGGACCGCGCTCCGCATCCCCTGCTCGGGAGCAGCTCGGGTAGGACCGGTAACTTCGACATTCGCCTGAACCTTCTGCCCATTGACATGAACGGAAACAAAGCGTGCATGTTCTGTTTTTTTGCTGCAGCAACGGAGCAAACCACAACGGCACAGATTACAGGTATCATTTTTTTTTCATATCATGATCCAATTCTAAGGTCCTCTGCACGGAAGCCTTTTCGTGCAGTCAGCTTGAGCAGTTTATCGGCTTCAAGGTTATTGGTGATCCTGCCCTTCCTAATGTCATAATCAACATTCTTCCCGGTCCGGATTGCCAGCGTTCCCAGAATAATCATCATGCTTAAACGCCCGGCATAATCAAAGTTCGATCCTGGTGCGGCTCCTTCCCCTAAGCACGCCCGGACCCATTCTGCAATATGGCCCCCCTTGATCCTTGGATAGGATTTCTTCGGGCGAGCCTCCGGATTCGTCCGAAACTCCTGCCACAGTTCCTCTGGGAAAAGACGCGGACTGTCCGGCCGCATACCCGGGTGATAAATAATCCCCTTTGTACCCACCAACATGAGACCGCCTTCGGCATTGAGCTCGAATTCTCCAAAAGATTCAGGCACCGCAGGACGCTTCGGTCCTTCATACCAGGTCATGGGAATCACCCGGCCTGTTTTTTTCTGTTTACAAAAATATTTCACAACCGATCCCGATGGCGTAAAGATCGGATTCACGTGATCCACCTCGACTTCAACCTTATGGGGAATCTGAAGATCCAGCGACCAGAACGGCGTATCCAGGGTATGACATCCAATATCCCCCAGACCGCCCATACCAAAGGACCACCACCCCCGCCAATATCGATTATGGTACACCTTAGAGGCATACGGCGGCGCATCCGCTACAGGCCCGACCCAAAGATCCCAGTCAAAACCTTCTGGAACCGGTTCGGCAAGTGGATACTCCATTCTTTCCGGCATAAAGCCGGCCCCCCTCTCAGGACGGTTTGTCCAGGCAACAACTTCCTTTACCTCTCCAATGAGCCCGGCCTCATACCATTCCCGGATTAATCGGATTCCTTCAAATGCATGCCCCTGATTACCCATCTGAGTAACCAGCCCTCGCTTTTGGGCCTCCCTCACCATAATCCGAACCTCTTCGGCCGTATGCGCCAGCGGTTTCTGCACATACACATGCTTGTTCATCTGCATGGCCATCATCGCAATCGGGAAATGAGTGTGATCAGGAGTAGAAACACTCACAGCATCAATATCCCCCTTCAACTCCCGCAGCATGATCCTGAAATCGGTAAAAGTCTTGGCATCGGGGCAGATCTTTGTTTTGGCCCTGCGTATGGCCTCTGAATCAAGATCACAGATTCCGACAATCTCAACGGAGCGACTTGCAAGATTTCGAAGATCGTTAAACCCCATCCCGCCGACACCTACACAGGCAACACGTAGTTTAGCGTTCTGTTGTGCCGCCGCTTTCAGCGAGGGCAGAAACAGTGCTCCGGCTGCCGTTGTTCCAATAAAATTCTTACGATTCATAAATATCTCCAAATTGATTAACACCGCTATTCAGCAAACACGCCGATCTCCGATAAGCCCAGGGTTTTAGTTTTAGACTTCCGATACGACGTCAGGCCGATAAACTTAACCCAATCGACCTTTCTAGGCTCAAACGAAATTTCCAATCCGTAGCAATATCCGAAGAGCGGGAGACTACGGTCTACATGAATGAATGTACCATCGCTGAAAAGCAATAAGCCCGACGTAACCTGGCCGCGCCCGGCGAAGCGGTTGAATAGCACAATTCTGCCCACGGTCTGCTTCTTTTCCCACTTGAGCTTCAACCAGCCTCCCGCATTTTCGTTCAGTGCCGCCCACCCTTCAGACTCTATTTTTCCGTCCACAGCAGCCTCTGCTGAAGTGCCGGGTAATGTGGAACTAACGGAAACCTGCGCAGTCCCGGCTATACTCTTTTCCAGAATATCCGGATCACGTTTATCGACTGGTTCCGGAACCAGTTCCCCCTTCGAGAGAAATCTGATCTGGTGCAGACTCAATCCATACCTGCCGCCTTCCGGCTTTACGCCGAACTTATGTCCATTTCTGCCCATGCTGAAATTTGCAGAATGGCACAGCCACGCCGTTTTACCGTCGTCGCCGATGAATTTACTGGGGAAATTCAGAAAATAGGATTGCTCCCCGAAGTTTTCCAGATATGTGATAATCCGCCACGGGCCTGTGAGTTCATCCGCCTCAAGGATATATGAGTCCATTTCCGCAACCGTCGGCCAGCCGTCGGTTACGCACATAATATATTTCTTCAGTGGAGGGAAATAGGACACCGTCACACACCCCATGTTGTTATTCCATTCAAGCAGGGGCTTTAAATCGTCAAAATCACGGCTCCAGACGGGATTTCCCTCCGCATCATGACCGCCAAAAAACTCGTATGCGTTCACGTCGTTAATCGTTTCCGGCGAAGGTGTAACCCTCGCGAGATAAATTTGATCGGCCGATATCCAGCTTAAATTTGCATGTTTGCACCCCGCATCTCCCGGGCATTGTTCGGCAATCTCATACGCCTGCCCGGTCTTGGGCTTTATACACGGGCGCGGCTTAGGATCGTCATCAACAGCACCCATCGCGACCAGATAGGCTTTCCCATCCGGGGAATACTGCATGTTTTTGCCGAAATCGACGAAATGAGGAGCACCCATCTTTACCGCGCCCCCCAGCTTTTTGGGCTCTGGGAACAGCGGATCGGCTGGAGTCAGCGGCGAAGGGGCCCAGGTCCTGCCATAATCATGGGAGATCTGGAATCCCGGCAACGGCCCTAGAACAGGCCAGTTGTATGAAAACCCATTGTGCTTCGGATTGGCAAACTGGTTAGAATAGCCTGAAGTCAGACAGTAAGTACCGTAATACCATACGCCATCATGAACCAGCGATCCCGCAGGATAACGCCCCTGAAAAGGTAAGGCGCTTGCGACTTTGGGCGGGGATGGATTTGTAATGATAAGGTTGAGTGGATCATCACCAATCATAACCGCATGCCCGGTAGTGGCCTTTTCTCCTCTGCCGCTGAAAGACCAGGAAATCAGATCATCTGTGCACCCGTCGGTCCACGGGGAATAGAGATTTCCATCGTCGGCCCATGACGGATAAAACGTATCCCCGGTCAGATAATCACTGAACTCACCTGTAATATAGATCCGATCGAAGAGTTCCGATTTTTCAAAGGGACAGTCTTCTGGGACTTCCGATTTCCAAACATATCCATCAGGTATATGCCGGGGATGCTTTACAAGCCTGTACTGAACGGCCTCCTCTTTTGCTGCACACACAACCGCGGGCAAAATGATCGAAATGAACACCTTGCTTATATTATTCATCATCTTTTTTTACTTCCTGCCAAATTCAACGACTGCGCCCCTGCTTCGAGATTTGCCTCAACTTGTCCTGCATGGCTTTCAGACGCTCGGGATTCGACTTGGCTAGGTTTTTCAATTCCGCCGGATCATTGCGCAAATTGTAGAGCTCGACCTTTTTCTTCGGCTTCCGGCCATAGTTAAAATCGATCACCTTCCAATCGCCCTCCACATAGCACCGCGCCTTTCCAGAATGCAGGGCGACGTTTGTGCGGGGCTGATCGACCTGCTCCCCTGTCAGCAGCTCCACGAAGCTGAATGAATCCTCTCCATATGGTTCGGGAAAGTCCAGCTCAAGCAGGTCGGCGCAGGTGGCTAGGTAATCCGCCGAGTTGATCAGCTTGGCTGAAGTGGTTCCGGCGTCAACCCTACCGGGCCAGCGGACGATAAAGGGCAGACGGAAGCCCCCCTGATAGGGACTGGCTTTCCCCTCGCGCCAATCCAGATTGGTCTTGTGCCCCATCTTTCGTGCATCCTTTTTCGCGGTTCTCGACTTCAAGGCCACGTCACCGGACTCGTCGGCCAATTTCAATCCTTTCCCGGCACTGGAATGGTCGTTCAGCTGACCGCCATTGTCGCTGGTAAAAATGATTAGTGTGTTATCGGTGAGCTTCAACTCATCAAGGAGGTTCATGATTTCACCCACATAATGATCCAGTTCCTGAATAAAGTCGCCATACTGCCCCGCCTTGCTCGTGCCTCGGAAACGAACATTGGGCGTGATATGCGTATGCGCAATGGTGGGCGTGAAATAGACAAAGAAAGGATTCTCCTGATTGGCACGGATAAAATCCACGACCTTCCCGGTCAAGACCGCGTTCACCTCGTCGTCCAAGCGCTCCTGCAGCAACCCCTGAACCCGCTCCGTATCGGATGCCGTTTTAAAGGGCGTGTCAGGATCGAGCCCATGGAGTCGATGGTTTTCCACATAGCCACGGATATTGTCGTTGTGATTCCTTGGCAGTCCCCAGTGATAGTCGAATCCCAGCTCATTGGGGCCGGGTTTCAAGACACCTCCCCAGTCCGGCACGCCTTCGCTCCCGTAGCCGAGATGCCACTTACCGACCGCGGCGGTTTTATAGCCCTGCCGCTTAAACAGGTTGGCAAGGGTTGTGCGTTCGGATTCGATCAACGCATATCCTTTCCATTGGTCGGTGGTGATTTCTTTTTTCCGGAAAGGATAGCGCCCGGTCAAAACCGAATACCGTGTGGGTGTGCAAACGGAACCAGCAGAATAATAGTTTTCCGAACGCAATCCTTGGCGGGCCAGCTTGTCGATGTTGGGCGTACTGATCAGCTTTGCGCCGTAACAGGAGATATCCCCGTAGCCCAAGTCATCCGCCATGATAAGAATAACGTTCGGCGTCTCGGCCGCGGCACCGGAGCAAACAACCATTCCGATTACAGATGTGATCAAAAACCGTTTATATAGACCCATTTCTTTACCTTTTACTTTCTCACTTCGCATACTGTTCATTTACCGTTGTATATTTCCCAGAATTTATCTCGCCACGATTCAGTCTCATCGCCCCGATGCCCTTCAAGCAACTTGCGCATCCTATTCAGTATTTGAGCATATTCGGCATTGTCGGCCAGATTCGTGCATTCATCAGGATCATTCTCCAGATCAAACAACTGTGTTAAACGCTTCCCTTTATATGCATACTCGATCAATTTGAAACGCTCATTGCAGACCGCACGGACCGTGCCCTTGAAACCAAAGTATAAATCATCGCGTACGGACTCCTTCACGTTCCCTTCAATGGCCATCTTCTGGCTCACGCCCGTAACGGAATCCGGGATGCTGACTCCGGTCAGGTCGCAAAGCGTCGGATAGAGATCATAGGTGTACATCAGAGAATCGGTTCTTTTGCCCGATGGCACACCGGGGCCAGCCATAATCATAGGAACATGTGTGCCTCCATCATCATACAGGTTCTGCTTGCCGAACAGCCCATGACTGCCAACAGCCAATCCACTGTCGCTCGTAAAGACCACAATCGTGTTATCAACCAGCCCACGCTCTTTCAGCGCGGCAAAAACCCGGCCGATGGCAGCATCCATATGCGTGATGATCGCATAGTATTCACTCAACTGTTTTTGGGTGTCCTCCTTGGTCCTGGGATAGGGAGCCAGTTTTTCGTCACGAGTCTTTAACTCACCGAAGTCGAAGGGGTGTTTCGGTAAAAAATTCGACGGAAGGGCAATCGACTCCGGCGGATACAGATCAAGATATTCCGCCGGCGCCTGCCGAGGATCGTGCGGGGCATGAAAAGGCAGGTAGAGGAAGAAGGGATCGGAACGATCATACGACTGGATAAAGTCAACCGCGGCTTGGCCAATCACATCCGAGCTATGCAGTCCTTCATGGTTTTTAATCTCGGAAGGATTGGAGCATTTTTCACCCTTCAACCCCACCAGATACAGATGTTTTTCATCATACTGCCCATCTTCACGATAATCCTGATAGGACAGGCCGAAATGCGAACGGCGTTCGTCTTTATTCGTAACGTAATACGCCCCTTTGCTCAAACCATACAACCTGGCGCCGCCCTGGAAGCCGCGCATGGCCGATTCCGGTTGATTATGCGATTTCCCAGTAATAAAGGTAAAATATCCGCCACTGCTGAACGCCTGAGCGATCGTCTTATGGGATGGGGCAAAGGTACTGCCCTTCCCGCCCTCTATCCGGAACACTCCGCGCCCACAGAGCAACTGGGCACGACTGGCAACACAGGTCGCGCCCGTATTCGCGCCCTGGAGATAAGCATGATCAAACACCGATCCCCTCTCCGCCAACCGATTCAGATTCGGGGTTTTTACCTGTGCATTGCCATTGGCGGCCACGCCGTCATAACGCATGTCGTCCGCCAGAATAACAATCACATTGGGCCGCTTATCATGGTCGGCATATGCTGCCGCCCCCATGAGCAAGGATATCAACACAATACGTTTTACAATCATCATTATTTGTCCTTCCAGAGCGGTTCCGGATCAATCGAGATCTTTGATGTTTCGGATGACGAGATTCGGGGTATCGACCAATTTCAAGCGTTCCGCCGAACCCTTTTGAGGAGAGAGGGCCAAACCGTCAATTTGAAGATTGGTCACGTCATCCGTGTATACCGCATGGCGCAAGTCGTCCTTCTTCAGCGCCATTTTAAGGTTTTTCACCGTCAGGCCATCAACATGGCGGGCATAGAGACCCCAGGATGGAGGCACTCCGAAGTTTCTTTTTTCCGGATAGCGCGCTTCATCCTCGGGAACAACACGATTGCAATGTGCGGCCTTCCCTCCGCCCGGATAGGTTACCGTAATATTCTCGAGCGTAACGTTTTCAACCTTTTGGTTCGGAATTCCGGTAATGAAGATGGTATTAGACTCCAATTTTTCAGTGGTCAGATCAGCAACTATGTTTTTCAGGGTAATATTCCTGATAATATTCGCCGCATCGCTTTCGGACTGGTCATCTTTGCGATGGGACATTTCCCGGGCCGACTTATAACTCCGGTTACGTGCTCCAAGGCGAATAAAGATCGGGCCGGACACCCGCTCCATTTTTATATTGGAGATGGTCACGTTTTCCATAATCCCGCCGTCAACACAAAGCAGCTTGATCGGAACACCGGGGCAGTCGTAAAAGTAACAATCAGTAATCGTTATATTCCTGAAGCCACCAAATGACGATGTGCCGGTTTTGAAACAGCCCCAATGACTGCTCACCCGACAATTGCGTATCATCAGATCTTCTACGGGATGTTCCAGCGTCCCCTTCGGACAAATGGCATCATCACCAACATTGATATCGCAGTTTTCGATCAGCACCCTGCGACAGGAATCCATATCAATACCATCATTGTTTCCGTTACAACGGCTCGCAATGGTTACACCCTGTATTGCCACATCTTCACAATCCACAAGGTGTGTGTTCCAGGCGGCCGAATCCTTAAGGGTAATGCCTGTAAGTTGAATGCCTGCGCAGCGAATGAAGCGGATGTTCATCGGACGGAGGCCTCGGTTTTTACCCGTTTTTGTTTCCTTGCTAAAATATTCGAGCTGTCCGCGCACACTGATGACCCCTTTTCCGGTGATTGCAATGTTGGACGCATCGCAGGCATAGATCTGCGCAGTGGACGAAGACGGTATTTCCACAGCCATTTCGCAATCCATTTTGTAATCGTCAATATTTCTCGTGCCGAGATAGGAGGCACCGTCATCAAAACTTAACGTAACATTGCTTTTGAGCTCTATCGTTCCACCATAGTACGCGCCTTTCGGCACCTCAACCACACCGCCACCGGACTGGTGACAGATGTCGATCGCTTTTTGAAACGCAGCCGTATCATTGGTTTCATCCGAGCCGGTCGCTCCAAATTCAGTTACGGGCCACGACTGCCCACCCAACTTGCCATCGCTCTGGGCCGTGGCGCACGCGTTTAAGAGCAGGGCAACTGCCGCCATTAACAAGTTACGACCGCTCCTGAGCAATGATGCATAATATCTCATATTCATTTTCTCATCGTCAAAGGTTCCAATTTTCCTGAACAATTTTCCTGATTCGGGGATAGACCTTGTCCGTATCACCCAGATCCAGCCGCTGGGTGGCCAGCTCTCCTTTTAGCGTTTGGATAATTTCCTTATATTCGGGATCGGCGTAACGGTTATGCATTTCGTTTGGATCGCGGTCGAGGTCGTAAAGTTCCCATGCAACCGGGGTGTCCGGGGCAAAACGGTTGCCGCCATACTTGGTCACGGACTTTCCTTTGTAGATATCCGTGTAGTCCGTCCCGTAGAAAAAGATCAGTTTGTATCGCTTGGTGCGGATTCCGAAATGGGCCGGATTCCGATGATGCGCCATGTGCATCCAGTAACGGTAGTAGGTGGCCGTCCGCCAGTCCTTCGGCTCCGCCTGCCCCTTGAGCGCCCCGACAACGCTATGCCCTTGCATATAATCCGGGCGCTCGACTCCAGCGAGTTCCAGCAAGGTTGGCGTAAAGTCCGTGTTGTTGAGCAGCCAGTCGTTGCGTGCGCCCTTTTTAACCAACGGCGGATAATGAACAATGAAGGGCATGTGGATGGATTCTTCATACATCCAGCGCTTGTCGATAAAGTCGTGCTCGCCCAGGCACATGCCTTGGTCGCTGGTGTAAACAATCACCGTATTGTCCATCAGGTTGTTCTTTCCCAGATAGTCGAGGATGCGTTGCAGGTTATCGTCGATGCCCTTGACGCAACGAAGATATTTCTTCAAATAGAGCTGATAAGCCTCATGGGTCTTTTCTTTTTCGGTCAGCGTCTTGCCGTCTGTCATCTTTGCAATGTCCTTCGCCCATTTTCTCGCATACCCCTTCTTCGTGCGACCGGAAACGCTTGAACCAAAGTTATTCCCACGCGTGGCAACGGAACCGAAATACGGCCCGGGCTGGTCATACAAGTTCACCGGCTCGGGGATCTCCACATCCGCCAAATAGTTTTCATAGCGTTTGGCATACTCGAACAGATCGTGCGGCGCCTTGAAGTGGTGCATCAGAAAAAACGGCTTGGATTTGTCGCGCCCATTCTCCAGCCATTCCAAGGAAACGTCCGTCACAACATCGGAGGAATGCCCCTTCTTATGGATAACGGGAATCGTTTTGGACAGCGTGCTGTCAAAGCGGATCAACTCCGGAGTTCCCCCTTCGCTGACATGCAGGATGGGATCATGATATTCGCCCTGTCCCGGGAGCACTGCGAAATAGTCGAAATAGGCGGGATCTTCCTTCAAGTGCCATTTGCCGACGACGGCGGTGGCGTATCCCGCCCGCTGCATTTCCCGCGAAAGATAGCTCTTCTCCGCCGGCAGCGAGCTGTAGAGATCCAGCACGCCGTTGCGATTGGAATATTGCCCGGTCATGATCGATGCCCGGCTGGGGGTGCAGATCGAATTCACACAGTAGACATTCTCGAAAACCATGCCCTTGCCGGCCAAACGATCCAAATTCGGCGTGGGATTGAGATTGGCCAACCGGCCACCGTAGGTGCCGACCGCCGCCGTCGCATGGTCGTCGCACATGACAAACAGTATATTCGGCTTTTCAGCCTGCGTGCACGCAACGACAGAAACAGTTGCCAGCACCGCAATGATTATCTTTCGGTTCATTTCATATTCCTTTCCAATCAAATTCGCTCACTTCGTAATAAAGCCATCTGCTATGAATACCTGAAGAACCCGCAACTTTGGACACGGGGTCGTTTTCATTTCCCATGTATGTGAAAAAGAATCTATTTACGAAAATCGTCAAACGGCGCGGATTTTTCAGGATCAACTGGCCGATAAAAGTTGCCGGAGCTTTTTCCGGTTTGTGCAACGGCATTCCCGTCTTCGCCAAAGGTGATCAGATTATCGACGATTGCCGAGCTGCTCACATTGTGCAGACGCACGACCGTTTGCGACTGGACGGTATTCACGACATTGTTCGCAAACATTAGATTCGTGGAATTTTCAATGTTGATGAACGCTCGCCCGTTTGGTTTTTCATCCACCGTCCGAGTCTTGGCACGGGAATCGATCTCCTGCTTAAGGCTGTTGCCGGTCATCACCAGGTTCTTCGATTTGCCAATGTGGCAAAACGCGCCAAAGGCGGCCGCTCCCGTTGAAAGCTTCCAATTCGTAAGCGTGTTGTTGCTGATCGTCGAATCATTGATGTCGTGCATTTCAAAACATTTGCTCACGTAGGCAAAGCCGTTTCCGTTCAGGTTCGAGGCCTTTGTTGAGCCGATAATCACCCCGGTTTCCAAATCGGCGAAGCAGTTGTTTTCAATCATGGCCACGGCGGAACCGCCTTTGAACCGAATGCCGTAGACCATCTGCGCAAACCAGCTGTCGGTAATGTAGCAGACGTCGCAGTATTCCGTCTCGATCCCGACATACAGATCGGTAAATACACAGTTGTGGACTCTGAGCATTTCGTTCTTGGCCCGGCCTTTCCCTTTGAGCTTTGGGAAAAACAACGCCCGCTGCCCTTCTTTCTCAACGTTCCCGTACCGCCCCTTGGCCGGATACCAATTCAGGCCGCGGAAGTTAGGCGAGTCACCGCGGAAGCGGCTATAGCCTTTCGCGGTATCAACGTCGGTATTGTTGTAGCCCACGAACGTCATGCCGTTGACGAACACCTTGCTGTTTTTATAACTCCAGGGAGATTCTCCGGCGGGGAACGATTTGGAATGCCCTGTTTGCTGGAACGTAATGCAATTCGGCCCCGTATTCTTCCCGAACCGGAAGATGGTGCCGCTCTTCAGGTTCATCCCATGGATATCCTGTCCACCATGGCCGTTGCCACGAAGCTCAAGGCAAACCAGATTTACCGTGATTGGCGCGTCGATGTGGTAAACACCCGGAAGAAAACTGAACGTCGCCGAGGTATCCTTGAGCGAGGCAGTCTTGTCGAAGATTGCCTGCAACGCCGCCGACACATCCCGTTCGCCGGTATTGTCCAAATGGTATTCAAACTTGCCGTGGTCGGTCAGCACCTCAACCGTGGCAAAGCGCTCCTTCGAGACCTTCAACTCCCCCAAGGGCTGGAGCGGTTTGGCCAGTGTCGCTGCAACCGGCCCCAACAACAGTGCTCCAACAGCAATTCCAAATGCCAAATTCTTCATGACTCGACCGTCCTTCACGTGGTTTTCATTCACCGTTTCCCGGATCCGCATATACCATCAATACATTGGGTCCTGCCAACCGGCAATTCATTGCATTGCTCACAAGCACCCGTTTAATTATTGTTTAGAAGGTCAGCAGCACCCTCGTTGTCTGCATTCCCTAGTAACGAGTGGATTTCGGACGGGTCGGAAACGTTCGCAGACAGGCATCATCCATATAGTTGTTGATTGAAAGATTCCTGAGGTTCCCAATGTTTTCATACAGCCAGTCATGCGATGCACGCATGCCAACCTCTTCCCCCCTCTCATCCGTCACAATGGCCAAAAACCCATAATACTTCTCTCCACGGATATCATCATTATCCGTATAGTTTTGCAAAACCACCTCTCTATCACTACGAAACTCAAATCTTCTGCCGTTCTCTTCGGGCAGCAAAAAATCGGCCTCATTGCTATCAAGTAAAATATATTTATCACCAAGCCGCTCTTGGCCAATAACGAAAAGCTCCAGCTTAAGTTCATAATTGTATTTTCCGGCGCTCCTTTGTTTGATCTTGACTCCATACAGACAACGCATCTCCGCAGGTCGCTGGGTCTTTTCGTTAATTCCGGCCGGGAAAATTTTCTTATCACTGATATTGACAAAGGAAAACTCAAGCTCAGGAGGTTTCTCCAACTCGATTAGCCTTCGTGATTCTGGAGAGAATTGATCGAGCGGAACCTTGACGTTCCTGCCATCGGCGCCTCGGAATAAAGCCTCCCGACCGAGCACCTTCACAAACTCACTCTCAAATGTTTCCCCATCATTAAGCTGCCACGCATGTTGTGAAAAGCAGGCACCAGCAGCAAAGACGGTCGCAAAAATTATTCTAATCAAATGTTTGCCCTTCATATGAACACCTTGTTTACGATCAATCAAAAATCCCTGAATATTGGTCCATTGGTGCAACACACCTCGTCTTCACACAGGTTTTTATAAATTATATCCAATTGATCACGAGAAAGTTCAGACGTCCTGAAAATCGGCAGAATGGGTCCTCCCTGTGAATTTTCCGGATATTCAACACCCTGCTCCTCCACAGCGACAATGAACGATGCACCACTGGAGGCATTTTCAGAGATTACCACCTCCATATCATATTCAACCCCGGGCTCAAGCGTAACCCAATCCCCCACCGTGGCCAGTGAAGATCCAATCACATATTTTTCGGAATCCATCGACTCTGATTCCCACAGGCTGCGGTACATCTTGGGAGCGCGCTCACTCTCTCCATCCTCTGGACTAATAAACGATCCTGCAACCACAACCTTTTTGTTGATGCGAATAGCAAGCGAATCATCAACTCCCAACCAAAACCGGAAGGTTATCCCTTCTTTGTGGTAAATCTTACCTTTGTAGTACACAACCCAATGTCCGCCGGACGCCATGTCATCACTCATGCCGAATGCCACAGGGGCGAGAGCTGAAATAGTCGGAGGCATCACCAAAAACGTCGTATATAACTTTTGGGGAGAACGATAATACTTTGAAAAAATCGAAGTGTTCCATGTCCGGAAAAATTTATGAAAAATTTCCCTCCACTCCTCACCCTCCATTGGAGAGAAGACTCCTCCCCGGGTAAATTTAAGATCCCAATACGTACCTTCTAGATCGTTCCCGATACTTCTCGTCGATCCCAGAGCCGTCAGATTTCCAAAATCCATATCCAATTCAAATCCACCGCCCCCACCGCCCATGCCATCACCCATCCCGCTCATTTCCGGAAGCTGAATATCCGGCATCGAGGCCCGCATGACTTTGGTTACAATACGTGTGGTCGCCTTCGGCTTTGCCGTTTTCTTAACCTTAACTTTCGGCTTCTTGAGCTTCATCTTTGGTCGCTCAACCGGCTTGGGCGGCACAAATTTTTTCTCTTCCTTGTGCTGAACCGTAAACACCACGAGCATGCCGGCCAACAGAAAAGCCGCGGCATGAATCAACAGACTGATCATGAACCCGCTCGACGCTCCCTTAACCACTCCGAAAGATTTTCTGCTATTTCTCACAACAACCTCTCAATACGTATAACTTTCTTTTCCTTCGCTTTTTCCTGCCTTTGGCGCTCATTGGAGCATTGCGATGCTTAAGCACAACACCCCTTCATCGACTCCGCCTCCCGAACAGGTGAAGTTTTCCCGTTTAACGTATTCACGCCGACCGGAAATAAGTGATAGATGATAGCCGTCAACAAGTGCGACACCTCGTAAATGCCGTCAATCTTGTTACCTGTTGATTGCTGGAATTTGGACAAGTGCCACACGATTAAAACAGGGGCACAATTCCTACATTCAGTTGAATGGTTCCATCTCGCAATATTTCAACATCAGCTCCGTTGTTCTCAGGCGTTTTCATACGGCCCAGCGGCTGGATAGCAGGACAACGGAGACAAACCATATCCTGAAAATTATATTTTCGTTTTCGAATTACGGGGATGCATGAATCCGGTAGTACATCGAATTGTTCGTCGATACCAGCTCGTTCCAGCCGGCCTGGGTTACCCCAGTTGTGGTCGCAATATCATCCCAGATCCCTTCGAGAAGATTCGTCCGGCCCTGCAGCATATAGGTGGCCGTAGCGGTCAGGTTACTGCCCCCAATGTTCAGAATGCCTCCGCTGGCCAGATCGATCTGCAGAATTGCAGACGAAGCCGCTCCCTCCACAGGCAGGGTGACGGATACGGAGTCGTGTGTGAGGGTGTGTAAGGCAACGTTTTTATTCAACTGCAACGCCGTGCTTGCAAAAAGAGTGCTCGCCACTTCGCTGTAGGTCACATGGGACAAGGTTCCGCTTGCGTTGATATTGGTGCTCAACCCCGTTGTTGAAACGCTCCACGTATTATCGTAGTTAACTGTCAATGCAACGGTGAACCCGTCCTGTATCGATGCATCGGCGAGGGTGCCTGACGCCAAAAGGGGAGACTCGGAACCTTTGTTTTCGCCCTTCCCATAGACGAGATCCAAATCACCGGCACCGGCGGAACTTCTGATACCAATACCCAGAGAAGTCACATTGTTCCATGCATCGTCTTTTTTATTCTGCACCCCAAGGAACAGGCCGTTCTTGCTGATAGTGAACGCATCGGATGCAATGCTTTCGAGATTCCACGTCACGGTGAAACTATAATTGGCGCTCAGATCCAACGGACTCGAAGACACGAGGGTCACGTTGGGACGGCTGTCCGAAGGCGCGGAAAAAGAGACCACTCCCGTGGAGGCATCCGAAAGACCGGTGTTTTGTGGATTGTTGATGGACTGTATTTCAAAGTCCGGCCCGATATCGTTCGAGCCATCCCCATCGAAGTTGTTTTGCAGCAGACAGGATTCATCGATGTGCGCGAAATAGGAAAGTACAACCGGAAGCAAATTCGTACAGGCGTTCCCGCCGGTTTCATTCCAGACAACCTCAACCAGTCCCGTCGAGCTTTGCCCCTCCGCCAGCCCTGTACCGGACTGATCGAACTCAATGTACAGCGTCTCGCTCGCCGGTGCCGGATCCGTAAGTTCCATAGGCGGCGTATAACCAACCACGCGAAACGCACCGGGGTGTTGTTGCTGGATCACTTCAACCGACGTGATTTCCACATAGTTGCTATCCGAACCATAGATAAAGGAGGCGTCGACTGTACCCGTGGCCACAGTGGCGGGAGCTTCCAGGCTGATCGCCAGTTCGCTTTCCGGAGAAAGCTGCAACTCACTGGCTTCCGTCAAAAACGCCACGCGGAGCTGGATTGCTCCCATTCCGGAAGTCTTGATGCCCAGTCCATTGTTTGCTGCCACATCGGCGAGTTGGATCCGCAGCCCATGGTTGACCCATGTCCCGGAAGCCCAGTTGGCCACCATTTCGGTTACATCCACGCTGTAATCCTTGGCCAGGCCGGAACCAAGATCGGAAATAATGCTGCCGCCGTTCACCGCACTGCCTGCCGTGGCGTGTTCAAAGGTGGGTAGCGGCGTGCCGGACACCGCCCAATCCGATGCCAAGGCCACCACTTCCAGGTCCGCGGCCGTGTTGTCGTTCAGGGAATAGCCGTTGAATTCAAGATAGGCCGAGGTGACCGCCTTGCCCAACAAAGCGGAAAGATCGAACCGGGAGAAGATTCGCACCCTCCGCAGGGGACTCGTTCCAGCACCACGCGTATAAAGCGTAGTTGTGAAGGCTCCTTCCGGAGTGGAAAACTTTTCCAGATTGTTGTCCTGGTTTCCGGGGACATTGCCATCGGCATCGACGGTTTGCCAAACGAGCTGGATCAAGTTGGTTCCCACCACCTCGCCGCCCGGGGGAACGCCATGGAAAACAGAAAGGCTGTTTGCCTCGGCACTGGGATTGCCGTCCACATCGAACGCCGCGCCTTCAGGCAGCGAAACCGTAACGGTGCCGTCCGCCGCGGCAACAACGGTAAACGTCCAGTTGGTTGCATCTCCTGTCAAATTGGTTATCGAACCGTTTTCGATGACAAAATCGCTCTCTTCCAGTCCACTGACCGCTTCACTGAACACCACCGTAACGGAGAACGGCCCGACAACGGTATCGAACGGGGAGGCCAACTCGGCCGTGGGCTGGGAGGAATGGATATAGGCGGAATCCACATCGACCGAAGACCGCCACGCATTATACTCTGCAATCATGGAATTATAAACCGTCTGTAATTCCGGAGGCTGCGTGCCGATAGTGGATGCCGTAGCCAACGCATTTTCTTCGACATCTTCGCCGAAGGGGGTGTTATCCATATCGTATAGCTCCCACCCATCTGTCGTGCCATCAATACTGATAATTTTGTAGCGGTCTGCCACCCACGATTGCGTACCGGGATAGAGGAATCCCATCGGTTTCGGCCGATCACCGGCCGCACCTTCGATCACCGGCCGCAGAGAAACACCATCGAGCGGCCGCTGGGTGGGTGCGCTCAGTCCGAGATAGTCGAGAATGGTGGGATAATAGTCGCTCGTAACCGCCGGATAATCCGTCGCGAACGCATTGGTCACCACATTGGGCCACTCCAGGATACCCGGAACGCGAATGCCGCCGTCATACAGCCACCGCTTGCGCTCGCGAAAACGTCCAGAACGAAACGGACGGGTTGGATCGATTTCATTCGGCGAGTCCGTTCCATCTTCCGGACCGTTATCGCTGGTGACCCAAAACATCGTATTGCTCTGCACTCCCAAAACGCCCAACTCGTTCCGAACCATAGCCAGCGCCTCATCCATATCTTCGATGGCATCTTTTAAAGCATCACTGGATTCAACATCCTCAATCTCTTCAGGATCGACCAGCTGCCTGTGCGGCGTATGGAACCAAAGCACGAGAAAGAACGGTTCGGAATTACTCACGGCACTGCGCATGAAATCGATGGACTCACGTGCAAGCATACGGGAATCATCGCCGTCCACGGCATTGTTGACATATTCAACCGGGACCACATCACCCTCTCCGGCGGTTTCATAATCCGCAGTCGGCATGCGCCAGTAATGCGTTCCGTTGAAATTCGTATCGGAAAAACTGGTCGGCAGCGGGGTTCCGTTTACGGGTATGCGGTAGGGATGCCAAGTCGGCACAGACGCTTCCGTCACAAAGCAGGAATCGTAATCGTGGTGCCAGGGGGCGGAATAGTTCGCTGTTTCCCCGGGCTTTCCCCGGTTGGAGTCATAGCGGAGGGTGGTCAATGTACCCAGATGCCACTTGCCAAAATGCCCGCAACTGTAGCCCGCAGCCGAAAGGATTTCCGAAAGGGGGGTCTCATCCATTTCCAGGTGCCCCTTATTCGCCTTGGTAATCCCCAACCGATAGGGATTGCGACCCGTCAGGCAGCTCGCCCGGGTCGGAGAACAGACCGGAGCCGCCGAATAGAAACGGTCGAAACGAACTCCGCTCGCCGCCATCGCGTCCAGAGTCGGGGTGTTGATCCAACCCTGATCCGGATGCGGCGTTCCGTCGGTGTAGGTGACGTGCAAGCTGTTGTACGAGGGGTCGCCCCACCCCATGTCATCGGCCATCGCCAGGATAATATTGGGTTGCGGAGATGCAACGGCGGCCATCGCAACAGTTGCATACATCAAAATTGAACAAGCATATTTTTTCATGGCATCTCTTCTAATTGTCAACTTTTCGAATTACGGGAATGCATGGATCCGGTAGAACATTGAACCGTTTGTGGACGCGAGGTCGACCCAGTCCGCCTGGGTTACCCCCGTTGTGGAAGAGATGCCCTCCCAAATCCCTTGCAGAAGGTTGGTTCGCCCCTGCAGCGTGTATATGGTCGAAGCATTCAGGTTGCTGGCAGAAAGATTGATACTGCTACCAATCCCGACACGAACCTGAACCACTGCCCCCGGAACACCGGCATTACTGATTGCGCGCAATACATAGGCATTCATGGACGGGCTTCCGGCACTCTGGCTGATCCGGAAAGTTTGCGTTTCCGCATCGGCAGTGAACGTGCAAATCACACTTACACCATCTGCCTGCGTATGAACAGCCGAAGAGTTCCCCTCTCCGTCATCGATCGTATACGTTCTGTCGGCAATCGAGCTATTGCGCGTATCCCAAACAAAAAACTCAACCTGGTATTTCCAGCCGATGATCAGGTCTGAAAGATTAAATTCGAAGGGAGATTCATTGCCTTTATAGTCAGAACGGAAGATCACGCTGTTCCAGTTGTCGTCGCTGGTGCCGGGACTCACGGCATCGTAGGCACTATTCGGGAACAGCGCGATCTCGTCCACAAACGTAATGGTTTCGGACGCGGTGCCCTTGTCGACCACGACATCGAGGTCCCCGAGATTACCGCCGAGGTTGACCGCCTTAATCAGCACGCCTTCCATGCTGATGTTGTTTTGGTTGTCGCCTCCAAGAAAAGAAAGTCCATCCGTCCAGATAACGCCCGGAGCACAAACTGTGGCGGATACCGGCAGCGTGCTGGTGTTGTTCTCCCCGCCGATTTCATTCCAGACCACCTCAAGCAGACCCGTGGACGTTTCACCGCCCGTCAGACCGGTGCCGGCCACGTCAAACTCAATATTCAGAGTTTCACCGGAAGCCGGATCCGTAAGTTCCACCCCCGAAAAACCAACCACTCGGAACACGCCGGCATGCTGTTGCTCAGTTACGGTTGCCGAAGTGATTTGTACGTTTTGGCCCCCGGATCCATAGGAAAAGGCCACATCCACGCTTCCAGTCGCCAAGGTGGCCGGTTCAAGCAAATCAATATCCAGCTGGTCGGAGGGCGACAGCAACAAGGCCGCCGGTTCATCAACAACCGCCAAAACGGATGCCGAATTATAGGTAAGGGTGTGCAAAGCATCGTCTTTGTTTAACTGCAGCGCTGTGCTGGCGAAGAGCGAGCCGGCCAGATCACTATAGGTTACCGTTCCCAAGGTTCCGCTGGCGTTAACGTTGGTGCTCAAGCCCGTCGTTGACACAGTCCATGTATTGTCGTTGTTTACGGTAAGTATGGCTCTAAACCCATCCTGTATAGACGCATCGGTAAGAGCTCCCAATGCCAAAAGGGGAGATTCGGAGCCTTTGGTGCCGCTTTTGCTGCAAATAAGATCCAGATCACCGATTCCGGCAGAACTTCTGATACCAAGCCCCAGTGAAGTCAAATTGTTCCAAGCATCGCTATTGTTGTTCTGCACTCCAAGGAACAGACCGTTTTTACTGATAGAGAACGCATCGGACACAATACTCCCGAGATCCCAGATCACGGTGAAGCCTTCATTCATGCTCAGATCCAGCGCACTCGTGGATATAAGGGTAACGTTAGGACGACTGTCCGAAGGAGCGGAAAACGAAATCACTCCAGTAGATGCATCTGCAAGCCCCGTATTTTGCGGAGCGTTGATGGAGCTTATTTTAAAGCCGGGGCCGATGTCATTGGAGCTGTCGCCATCGAAGTTGTTATGCAACAAGCTGTTCTCGTCGATGTGCGCTTCGTAGGAAGCCGTGACCGCAATCGAATTCGTACAGTCGCTCCCGCCGATTTCGTTCCATACCACCTGAACCAATCCCGTTGAGGTTTGCCCCTCCAGCAAACCGGTGCCAGCCACATTAAACTCAATGTTCAGCGGAACGGTAGCCGGGGCCGGACTGGTGAGCGTCTGCGGCACGGAAAAGTCCACCACCCGGAACGCACCGGCATGTTGCTGCTGAATCACATCGACCGAGGTGATTTCTAGATTATTACTGTCCGATCCGTAGACAAAGGATATGTCAATCGGCTTCGTCGCCACGGCGGCCGGAGCCTCCAGACGCATCGCCAGTTCGCTCGCGGGCGAAAGTTGCAATCCTGTAGTTTCCGAATACACACTGACGCAAAGTTGAATTGCGCCCGTATCCGAAGTCTTGACCCCCAAGCCATTGTCCGCGGTAAAATCGGAAAGCTGGATCCGCATCCCATAGTTGGTCCATGTTCCGGAAACCCAGTTGGCCACCATGTCGCTTACATCCACGCTGTAATCCTTGGCATTGCCGGAACCGAGGTCGGTAATAATGTTTCCGCCGCTTACCGCACTGCCGACCGCGGCATGATCAAAGGTGGGCAACGGCGTGCCGGACACAGCCCAATCCGATGCGAGGGCAACCACCTCCAGATTCGCCGCCGTATTATCGTTCAGGGAATATCCATTAAACTCAAGGTGTGCGGAGGTGATCGTCTTGCCGGCCAACGCGGAAAGATCGAATCGGGTAAATGCCCGTGTCCTGCGCAAGGGAATCGAACCATTGCCTCGCGCATACAACGTGGTTGCATAGGGACTGAAAAACTTTTCCAGATTGTTGTCCAGATTACCCGGAACATTGCCTTCATAATCGACGGTTTGCCAAACAACCTGAGTTAGGTTGGTCTCCACCAACTCGCCATTGAAAGGAAGTCCATACAGCACGGAAAGGGTATTTGCCTTAGCGCTGAGAGTACCGTCCGCATCGAAGGCGGCCCCTTCCGGCAACGAAACCTTAACGGCGCCATCCGCCTCGGGGACAACCATAAACGTCCAATTGGTTCCATCTCCGATCAAATTGGTTATCGAACCGTTTTCGATGACAAAGTCGCTCTCCCCTAAACCTTGAACCGCTTCGCTGAACTGCGCCGACACCGTGAATGGCAAAAGCGCACTGTCTGACGCAGTGGACAGCACAACCGTGGGCTGAGTAGCGTAAATATAGGACGAATCCGAACTTACCGAAGATCGCCATGCATTGTATTCAGCAATCATGGAATTATAGACCGCTTGGATTTCCGGCGTTTGCGAACCAATCGTGGATGCCGTCGCGATTGCATTGGTCTCAACATCTGCGTTGTATTCGATGTTGTCCATGTCGTACAGCTCCCAGCCATCGGTCGCGGGAGCGGAAGTGGTTGGATCATCAACTCTGATGATTTTGTAGCGATCCGCCACCCATGACGCAGTACCTGGATAGAGGAAGCCCATCGGTTTCGGTCGTGCAACGGCCGTGCCCTCAATCACCGGACGCAGTGAAATACCATCCAGCGGTCGCTGGGTCGGCGCACTCAGACCAAGATAATCAAGAATGGTGGGATAATAGTCGCTCGTGACCGCCGGATAATCCGTGACAAAATTGTTAGTCACTACATTGGGCCATTCCAGAATGCCCGGAACACGGACGCCGCCATCATACAGCCACCGCTTACGGTCACGGAAAAGGCCGGCGCGCAAAGGACGGTTCACGTCGGTTTCATTCGGAGAATCGACCCCTTTTTCCGGTCCGTTGTCACTGGTCATCCAGAACATGGTGTTGTCCCGCACACCAAGGGCGGTCAGTTCGTCACGCACCATGCCCAGCGCCTCATCCATGTCTTCGATAGCCGCCTTGCAGGCCGCGCTGGAATCGATCGCCTCAACTCCATTGGGATCCACGAGGGGTTTGTGCGGCGTATGAAACCAGAGAACGAGAAAAAACGGTTCGGAGTTGCTTACCGACCTGCGAATAAAATTGATGGCCTGCCCGGCAAGCATCCGGGAATCATCGCCGTCCACCGCGTTGTTTATCTCATCGACAGGAACGGGATCACCCTCTTTGGCGTTGGCATAGTCCCCGTCAACGGGCATGCGCCAATAGTGCGTTCCAAAGAAATTCGGATCATCGAAGCTGGTCGGCAACGCCGCTCCGTTTTCGGCAACGCGGTAGGGATGCCAAGTCGGCACCTTTGATTCCGTCGCAAAGCAGACGTCATACCCGTGGTGCCATGGAGCGGAATAGACCGATGTGTTCCCCGGCGCCCCGCGGTTGGCATCGTTCCGAAGCGTGGTCAAAGTTCCAACATGCCATTTGCCGAAATGACCGCAACGGTAGCCGGCGTTTGAAAGGATTTCAGACAGCGGTGTTTCTCCCAGCCCCATCCGTCCGACATTCGCCTTGGTAATGCCAAGCCGATAGGGGTTGCGGCCCGTCAGGCAGCTCGCCCGGGTCGGGGAACAGACGGGAGCCGCCGAATAGAAGCGGTCAAAACGAATCCCGCTCGCCGCCATGGCATCCATGGTCGGAGTGCTGATCCAGCCCTGGTCCGGGTGCGGTGTTCCATCGGTATAGGTAACGTGCAGGCTATTGTACGAGGGATCCCCCCACCCCATATCATCGGCCATGGCCAGAATAATATTAGGACGCGACCCCGCAACAGCAACGGTCGCAACCGCAGCAAACATTAATATTGAACAAACACGTTTCTTCATATGATCCCGTTTCAAATTTGGTTTCTTCCTCGCCGGAGCCTTAACAACTCCGAGACACTATCGTCGTTCAGATTTTCTATTGTTACCAGCAAAGCCGAAGAAACTGGACACCCGACCAGTCAAATATCGCCGCTATTCATAAACGACCTCGTCCGGCAGACTCCCAAACTCGCGGAACCGCTTCCCGCCTGTTGGCGGTGAAACGGCGCGACGCCTTGCGCATGGGTGGAGTAGTGACGCTTCACCTGAGCGAAACGATGGAAAGCACTCCCCGCAGATAGAACATGAACAAAAAAAACGGCGCAAGGAAAAGAGGAGGGAAACCTTGCGCCGTAAAATGGCAGCCCAATAAAGAGGACCATTTTTAATTATAATTCAACTACATCATGATTCTGCGGCGGATGAACAAGACTGCCCCGCCAAACGCGGCAACCATACCCAACGTTGCCGGTTCCGGAATCGTTTGCAGCGTCATCGAGTCGTAGGTGATGGTGTGCAAAGCGTCGCTTTTGTTTAACTGCAGTGCGGAGCTGGCAAAGAGGCTGCCAGCCAGATCGCTGTAGGCCACATTGCTTAGGGTTCCGCCGGTGTTCACATCGGTGCTCAAACCTGTCGTCAAAATGCTCCAGGTATTGTCGCTCTTTACGGTAAGGGTTGCCGTAAATCCGTCCATGATCGACGCATCCGTAATCGTATCTAAAGCTACGAGGGAACCTTCGGTAATTTTTGCGCCGCTGTTGGATCCAATGATATCCAAATCGCCGACTCCGGCAGAGCTTCTGATACCAAGACCAAGAGAAGTAATATTGTTCCAAGCATCGTTATTGGCGGTCTGCACACCGAGAAACATTCCGTTTTTGGAGATGGTGAATGCGTCAGATGCGATGCTGGCAACATTCCAGAACACACTGAATCCATCTTCGAGGCTCACATCCGAAGCGCCACTGGAAACCAACGTAACGTTAGGACGAGAACCGGAAGGTGCTGAAAAAGACACTACCCCGGTAGACGCATCCATAAGATCCGTGTCTAGTGGACCGTTGATGGAATTAATTTCAAACGCCGCTCCAATGTCATCGGCAACTCCGTTGAAGTCATTCTGCTGAATAACTTCTCCGTAAGCAGGAATGATGGCCCCTGCCACCAGTCCGATCATACATGCTGCTAATGTTTTTCTCATTATATTCTCCTTGTACTTATTTGGTTAAATGCGGTTTGCCGCTCGTCGGCAAACCGCAAGGTCGGTTTATTTCCCGGCTACGGTGCAACAACCCGCAGGAACTCGACATTATTCGTGGGCGTATGTTCCCAGCTGACTTCGGTCACCCCCGATGTGACCGCGATATCATACCAATTGGTGATCACAAGGCTCTCCGTGCCCTGCAAGATGTACGTGGCCGATGCAGTCATATTGCTGCCCGAAACACTCAGGCCAGCGCCAACCCCCATGCCAATCTGAAGAACCGCCGGCGTGGCGGGCGCGTCACCCACTAAACCGGAAATGGCAACGTTATCCACCTGAGTATATGCGGAGCCCGTATTCCCGGTAAACGTCAGCGTGAATGTTGCCGTTTCTGATGGAGCCAGCGTCAGATCGGAAAGCAGGGTCTTGAGATCGAACTCATAGCCCCTGAAGCTTTGATATCCGCCGGCACCGTCCGTGCCCAAATCCCCGAAGGCGTCCGTCAGATCCCCTGCCGTATAGGACAAGGTCGAAACCTTTACTGCCGTAGAGCTTCCCCGGCTTCCCTGGAAGTGGATCGCATCCAACGTCAGGTTTTCATCGGCAGAAGTATTCGATATAACCAACGTCAAGTTTGGATTGACCGTGCCTCTGATTGCGCCGCCGATGGTGTCCGCATCCGGGCTGCCCAGATTCGACAAGCCCCAAAGCCCGTCCGACGCACCCGATGATGAACCGGAACCATAGCCACTCAGCGTTACGGCAGCGTTGCCAATGGCTCTTTCGTCCTGCTTAACTGCGCCGGTATTTTCATCGAATCCGCCTAACAGCATATAGACAAAGGATTCAGGTCCAAGATAGGTAACCGAAACCGGCAGCATGTTGGTGAAGGTATCCCCGCCGATTTCATTCCAAACCAGCTTAACCATGCCGGTCGAAGTTGCCCCGTCGGCCAGACCGGAGCCGGTCAGATCGAACTGAACATTCAGCGGTTCGGAGGACGCCGGATCGGCAAGCACTAGAGGAGACGAAAAATCGACCACGCTGAATGAACCGGCATGCTGCTGATCAATCACAGTTGCCGAGGTAATCTGTACATTGTTGCTGTTTCCGCCGTAAGAAAAGGCCACATCCACCGCGCCGGTCGCCAAGGTGGCAGGCGTTTCGATTGTAATCTCAAGCTGGTCGGAAGGCGACAGCACCAGGCGTGACGGCGCGGGCGGCCCCGGAACAGCGATGACAGACACCGAACCGCAGGTGATGGTGTGCAAGGGTTTTTCTGTGTTCAGTTGGAAAGCCGTGCTGGCAAAAAAGGTGCCGGCCAGTTCTCCGTAGGTCACATTGACCAATGTTCCGCTTGCGGTGATATTGGTGTTAAACCCCGTCGTAGAAACGCTCCACGTATTGTTATTGCTTACGGTTAGAGTAGCCGAAAACCCGTTTGTTATTGATGCATCGGTGAGCACATTGGTGGTCAACAAGGCGGACTCTAAGCCTTTGTCTCCCCCTTTACCCCAAACCAGATCCAGATCACCTACACCCGCGTCGCTTTTGATCGCAACGCCAAGAGAGCTCACCTTGTTCCACGGATCGCTATCATTATCCTGCACGCCGAGAAACAACCCGTTTTTACTAATGCTTAAATTCGTAGAAACAATACTGTCCACGTTCCACGTTACGGTAAACCCGCTATAACTGCTCAAATCCATCGCAGCGTCGGATATCAGAGTCACGTTAGGGCGCTTATCTGCCGAAGAAAAAGAGATTACCCCGGTGGATGCATCCGTGAGCCCCGTTTCCTGAGGTTCGTTGATGGAGACAGTTTTAAATCCCGGGCCAATGTCATTCCCGCTGACCCCATCGAAGTTATTGTACAGGAGCGTCCCGTCCTCAACCTCTTTATAATGGAAGGCTGATACCGCCACGGTGTTGGTTTGGTTCACAGCGTGTCCGGCTTCGTTCCAGATTACCTGTGCGGTGGCAGTGGCGGTTTCTCCCTCGTTCAGCCCGGCAACACCGTTGTCGAACGCAATGGAGAGTGCGCTCGCGGGGGCCGACTCGCTGAGGGTCAATGTTGGCGGAACCGTCGAGCAGGAAAATCCGCTATGTGATGCATCCGCAAAATCAACGGCCGTAATTTCGATGTCGACCGGATCTATAGTGTCCGCGGAATATGAGACAGCAAGGTCGTCCGTAACCGATGAGGCCGGCGCCTCGAAAACCATATCGAGCGAACCGGGCAGAACCAGCTCAGCCGCCGGCGCATTGTATGTGGCGGACACGGGAAGCGTGTTGGTGAAGGTATCTCCTCCGACTTCATTCCAAACCAGTTCAACCAGGCCGGTGGAGGTTTCTCCATCCGCCAAGCCGGTACCGGCCAAATCGAACTGAATATTAAGCGTTTCATTGGACGCCGGTTCCGTAAGCACCAGAGGCGATGAGAAATCAACGGCACTGAAAGCAACGGCATGTTGCTGATCGACCACGTTTACTTCGGTGATCTGAACATTGTTGCTGGCTCCTCCGTACGTAAACGCCACATCCACCGTTCCGGTGGCCTGGCTAGCAGGGGCATCCAACGTAATATCAAGCTGGTCGGAGGGCGACAGCAACAGGGTTGCCGGCGCGGACGGATCAAAAACAGCCGAAACGGACATCGAGTCGCATGTGATGGTGTGCAAAGGTTGGGATTTATTCAGCTGTAGCGCAGTGCTGGCAAAAAGCGTGCCGGCTAGCTGACTGTAGGTTACATTGCTCAGGGTTCCATTTGTGTTCACATCTGTGCTCAAACCCGACGTGGAAACACTCCACGTATTATCATCGTTTACGGTAAGAACAGCCGTAAATCCATCTATTATGGAAGCATCCGTGAGCCCACCAGCCCCGACCAGCGTTGCTTCAGAACTTTTGACGGAACCGTCAGCGTAGACGAGATCCACATCACCAGGGCCCGCGGAGCTTTTGATGGCAACTCCAAGGGAAGTCACGTTGTTCCAGGCACCGCTACCGTCAGCCTGCACACCGAGAAACAGACCGTTTTTTTCAATGCTGAAATCAGAAGAAACGATACTGTCAACATTCCATGTCACGGTGAACCCGGCATAACTGCTCACATCCACCGAAGTATCGGAAACCAGAGTAACGTTGGGGCGCGATCCCGATGGAGCTGAAAAAGAGATCACCCCCGTTGACGCATCCATAAGATCCGTGTCCTGAGGCGAGTTAATAGAGGTGATTTTGAACCCCGGGCCAATATCATTGCCGTTGTCTCCATCAAAGTTATTTTGCTGCACCGTAACCATTTCGCCATAGGCGCTGAACATCAGCCCTGCCGCCAAAGCCCACATGCATGCTTTTATACTTCTTTTCATTTCTCCATCTCCCTATTGATTTATCTATCTGTACTTTTTGTTTCCGCCGAAATGCCCACGGGCTCCATAAAACAGATGCAACACACATGAATTACTGGACACTTTAACCTTGTTACCTGCCGAGCGGCCTAAACAGGACACGTTAATGATTTTTTTTGCATCTGCCGTCAACAAACACTCCACCACGGCGGCGGAGGTCGACATGATCATCAAACACGGCTTTGCGGATCACTCGTTGCTCAACAGAAAAGACCGCCTTAAAACGCAAAAGGCCTCCAGAATCTGGCGGCAATAAATGACGCCATTCCCAGAGGCTGTTTTGTTCAGCTTGCAGGTTTATCCGCTACTCGGAAATCACCCGGAAGAACTGAACATCATTCGAGGTCACCAGATCCGTCCAGTTGACTTCCACAACCCCGCTCGTGGTTGCAATATCAACCCAGTTGGTCTGCACGAGATTTTCCGTACCCTGCAGTGTATAGGTATAATAAGCACTCATCTGTCCGGCTGAAACGTTGACATTGCCGCCGGATCCGGCACTCATCTGGACCTCCGCAACCGGGGCATCGCCAATAGCGCGCAAAACATAGGCATTCATGTTCGGGCTTCCGGCACTCTGGCTTATCCGGAAAATCTGCGTCGTCGCATCGGCAGTAAAGGTGGCAATCACACTGACGCCATCCGCCTGCGTATACGTGTCGGAAGAACGCCCCTTGCCATCGTCCAAAGAAAACGTTCTGGTGGCAGTATCAGGTTTGCGCGTGTCCCACACAAAAAACTCGACCTGGTATTCCTGCCCGACAAACAAATCGGTAAGGGTGAACGGGAATGGAGATTGATTTCCTTTATAATCAGACCGGAAGATTACGCTATTCCAGTTCGCGTCGCTGGTGCCGGGACTCACGGCATTGTAGGCGCTATTTGGGAACAGCGCGTTATCGTCCACAAACGTAATGGTTTCGGACTTCGTGCCGTTGTTGACCACAACATCCAGGTCCCCGAGATTCCCGCCGAGGTTGACGGCCTTGACCTGGATGCCCTCAAGACTGATATTGTTCTGGTTGTCGTCCCCGATGAAGGAAGCGCCTTCTGTCCAAACCACACCGACCGCAGCACGAACCAAGGCAGATATCGGCAGCGTGTTGGTATTGCTGTCCCCGCCGATTTCATTCCAGACCACCTCGAGCGTACCCGCGGAGGTTTCTCCGCCCGTTAGACCGGTGCCGGTCACGTCAAACTTAATATTCAAAGCTTCACTGCTCGCCGGATCCGTAAGCGTCAGGGGAGATGAGAAACCAACCACACTGTAAGCACCGGCGTGCTGCTGATTAATCACGGTTGCCGAAGTAACTTGCACGTTGTTGCTTTCAGGACCATAAGAAAATGTTACATCCACTGTGCCGGCTGCCAATGTGGCCGGCTCAAGCAATTCAATGTCAAGCTGATCGGAGGGGGTTAGCGACAGGGTTGCCGGCCTGGCAGGAACTTCCACGGACATCGAGCCGCATGTAATGGTGTGCACGGGCTGGGATTTATTCAACTGCAACGCGGTGCAGGCAAAGAGCGTACCGGCGAGCTGACTGTAGGTTACATTGCTCAGGGTTCCGGTTGTGTTTACATCGGCACTCAACCCCGTCGTAGATACGCGCCACGTATTATCATCGTTTACGGTAAGAACAGCCGTAAATCCATCTATTATGGAATCATCAGTGAGCCCACCAGACGCGACCAACGTTGCTTCAAAACCTTTGTTGGTGGAGACAGCGTAAACAAGATCAAGATCACCTGCTCCCGTGTCGTTTTTGATGCCGACACCAAGAGAAACCACGTTGTTCCAGGCCGTGCTGTTATCAGTCTGAACACCAAGGAACAGACCATTTTTCTGCAGGAGGAAAGCCGTAGAAGCGATACTTTCAATATTCCATCTCACGGTAAATCCGCCGTCACCGCTCAGATCCAGCGAACTGCTGGAAACCAAGGTGACGTTAGGACGACTGCCCGCAGGCGCTGAAAAGGAAATCACCCCCGCTGATGCATCCATAAGATCCGTATTTTCAGGGTTATTGATTGAAGCGATTGTAAACTCAGGACCAATATCATTACCATTGTCCCCATCGAAATTATTCTGCTGCACAATCGTTCCTCCAAAAGCCGGAGGCATCAACCCTGCCATCAATGCGCACATACATACTTTAATAATTCTTTTCATTTCCTCATCTCCCTGTTGATTTATTTATCTGTACTTTTTGTTTCCGCCGAAATGCCCACGGGCTCCATAAAATAAAAGCAACAATCATCGTATCTTTAGTTCCCTTCATTTTTGTTACCTGCTGAACGGACTAAACCGGACACATCAATGTGTGTTTTTGTGTTTTTCCACAAAAGCTACTGCGACAGCAAAAGCCACTCTTCTTCAAGCCTCTCAAAGACAAGCTCATGCTTAGATTAATCAAAAAAACCGACACAATTACAAAATCGAGTTACCGTATCCCATAACCGGTAACATCACAGAATTCTCAACATTTAACTGCCAAAGAAATAGGTGCGGTTTGCTGGCCTTCGGCAAACCGCAAAGTCGCTCTTTCCCGGTTATGGGGAAACGATCCGCAGAAACTCGACATTGTTTGTGGGCGTATAGTCCCAGTTGACTTCGCTCACCCCCGATGTGGTCGCGATATCAACCCAATTGGTCGATACGAGGCTTTCCGTGCACTGCAGGGTGTAAGTATCTGAAGAAATCAGCTGGCTAGCCGAAATATTGATATTGCCGCCGGAACCGGTAGCCACCCCCATCTCCGGAGAAGGAATGGTCACCTTGCTCGCAAAGAGATACCCCGACAGAACTTCATCCTTAACCAAAGGAAGGAAACTGAAGGTCTCTGTCGACGAGACAGCCTCCCAAGTTAGCGTAATGATCGTTTCTTTATCGGATGCATTGACCCAAGACGTGAGCGGAGAGAGATTGCCCTTCTGATAGATCTCCTGATTTCGTGCCTGACCTGCTGCCGAGAAAAACAACTGAAGACTATAGGTTGCACCCTCCTGCAGATCGGTGAAGGCAAATTCATAGTCACTGTTGACGCTAACGCCAACCGAGGCAAAGATGTTTTTAATGCTCGCGTCGAGTGATGCGGTAGGTGATGCGGGAAAAGCACTGTAGCCATCCACATGAGTTGCCGTGACTTGCAGCAGACCCCTTCCAGCCTCTCCATGGGTCACATCCACATCCGTCTGGCTCTCATCGGGGATATTCTGGTCGCCAATCATGGGATTCGTTGTAAAAAGGACTCCATTCGCAACAAGTCCCGTGGCAACACCAACGACAGTTCCGTCACCGTCCGCATCGTAGGTCGTGCCCCAGTTAACGGCAACCACAACATTGGAGTTAAGAATATCGGATTCCGTCGGATCAGTGTCCTTAACCACAGTAATTGTAGCAATGACTTTCTCGCGGAAAACCGAAACCGCGACAGTATTGGTGTGGTTCTCGACATGCCCCGCTTCGTTCCAGATCACCTGCGCGGTGGCGGTTGCAATATCTCCACCGCCTAGACCACCAACACTGTTGTCAAACGCAATGTTCAACGTGCTCGAGGGAACCGACTCGCTGAGAATTAATGTCGGAGGAACCGTCGCACAGGAAAATCCACTATGCGATTCATTTGCAAAGAGTACCGCCGATATCTCGACATTCGTCGGATCCACAGCGTCGGGGGTACAGGAAACAGCAATACTATTCGAAACCGATGTGTCAGATATTTCAAGAGTCATATCGAGCGAATTGGTCAGAATCAGTTCCGCCGGCAACACGGTGTATGTGGCGGATACCGGCAACGTATTGGTATAGGTATCCCCGCTGATTTCATTCCAAACCACCTCAACGAGACCTGTAGAGGAATCTCCGTTTGCCAGATAAGCGCTGGTCACGTCAAACTGAACACTCAGCGTTTCATTGGAGTCCGGATCCGTAAGCTCCAGAGGTGATGAGAACCCAACCACACTGTAAGCACCTGCATGCTGCTGATTAATCACACTTACCGAGGTAATCTCAACATTATTGATGCCATCTCCGTAAGAAAAAGCCACATCTACCGCACCTGTTGCTAGGGTGGCCGGGTAAAACAATTCAATATCCAGCGTATCGGAAGGCGTGAAAAGTAATTGAGGATCTATTCCACCTACGGCACGCAATACATAGGCATTCATAGTCGGGGCGTTAGCGCTCTGGGTGATTTGGAAGGTCTGCGTCGTCGCACTGGCGGTGAAGGTGCCAATTACACTAACCCCATCCCCCTGAGTATGGGTTGCGGAGGGAATCCCCACACCATCGTCGATTGAAAACGTTCTGTTAGAAGAGCTACTACGCGTGTCCCACACAAAAAACTCGACTTGATATTCCTGTCCGACGAGTAGGTCGGTAAGGGAGAACGGGAAGGGAGATGAATTTTTATAATCAGCCCGAGTTATTACTTTGTTCCAGTTGGCATCGCTCGTATCGGGAGTAGGGACATTGAAGGCACTTTGAGGGAACAAAGCGTTGTCGTCTACAAACGTAATGGTTTCGGTGCTCGTGCCATTGTCGACCAAGACATCCAAATTCCCCTCATTGCCCCCAAGGTTGGCGGCCTTGACCAGCACCCCCTCAAGGCTAATATTATTTTGGTTGTCGTCCCCGTTGAAGGACGCCCCATCCGTCCAGTTGATGCTTGCTGCATGGACCGAACCGATGCCTAGCACACAGGAACTTAATAACGTAACGATTTTTACTCTCATTGTTTCTCCTTTATGTGTTTTCTCATCTCTTCCTCGGAGCTCCCGAAAGCCCCGAAAGCACAGAAATGAAGCCACTGAGAAATGCACCGCCGGCACAAACAAAACGACAATCATTTTATGCTACTTATTGTTACCCGCTGATTTCCAGAAACTGGACACGACAGGATATTTTTTTTCGATTAGTGATCGGGCAGCCCAAATGCATCCAAGGGGAAACCGGGGTAACGTTGAAGCAAAGATGATCATAACCATTAAACGTTAATTCGTAGGTCACCCGCTCGGAGCCAGTGCCCGAATCATCGACATCTTTCACGCTCAGCATGCGTTCCAAAGCCGGAGACCAGTGAGCAGAAGAGCCCGCGCCTTTAGCAAAGGCTACTGGGCCAGTTTAACGCGGTAAAACATGGAGTTGCTTGTGGATGTGATCCCGCTCCAGTCCACCTGCGAAACCCCGGATGTTGTGGCGATATCGATCCATTCCCCCTCCAACAGATCCGCCCTGCCCTGCAGCGTATAGGCGGCCGAAGCATTCATATTGGTTCCTGAAATGCTCAGCGCCCCACCGGCTCCCATGCCAAACTTCAGGATCACAGGCATCACAGGCATCACGGGCATCGCAGGCTTCTCTGCGTGCGGAGCAACTGATACCGATCCGTATGCGAGGGAGTGCAACGCATCGGCTTTGTTCAACTGAAAAGAAGTACAGGCAAAAAGGGAACTCGCCAGTTCGCTATAGGTTACATTACCCAAGGTTCCACTGGCATTGGCATTGGTGCTCAAACCCGTCGTCGAAACATTCCATGTATTGTCGTCGGCGACCGTCAGTAAAACTGAAAATCCATCCATTATAGATACATCGGTAATTGCCCCGGATGCCAACAGCGGGGATTCAGAGCCTTTGGAGCCGGCTTTGCTGTAGACAAGATCCAAATCACCTACACCAGCGCTGCTTCTGATGGCAACACCAAGTGAAGTTACATTGTTCCAAGCATCGCTTTTATTGTTCTGCACACCAAGAAACAAACCGTTCTTACTGATGGTGAATGCATCGGATGCTATGCCTTCGAGGTTCCACGTTAGGGTGAATCCTTCATGGGCGACAAGATCCAACGGACTTGTGGATATGAGGGTAACATTGGGACGGCTGTTTGTTGGAGCCGAAAAAGAAACCACGCCCATCGATGCATCCATTAGGTCTGTGTTCTGCGGATTGTTGATGGATGCGGTCTCAAAACCGGGGCCGATATCGTTGGAACCGTCCCCATCAAAGTTGTTGTCCAGCAGACAGAATGCTTCGTAGCCATAGGAGACGGGAAAACCATAGGCCCGCACATCGGAAACGGTGCACCACGGCATGGAGTTGAAAACGACACCAAGGCTGGGGCCATTCATAAACGCGATCGAATCATAATGCACCAGATCCGTTGCCAATGCCTGTTGATCAGCTGGCAAATAACTCAGTTCGGGATATTTTCTAAACTGGGTATTAAGACCATAACGGCATGTAACATCGTACACCTTACTGTTTTCATAAGTACCCAAATCACCTTCATACGTTTTGTCGCCCACGCACAACCCCCAGCTTGAGCCATAGGAGCGAACTCGTTTAACCGTGATGTTTTGGTTCCCACCTTCGAGAACACCCCCGTTGGGAACCAGCGCAACGGCACCGCGCCCGTTATAATTGACGATATCCTCAGCATAAATGTTCCTCAGGCCATAGGTTCCGATTTGCCCAAGGTCCTGCTCCAACCGAAGGGTATACCCCCCGTCCGCAGATATATTTCTCACAGTAAGGTTTGCACAGACCGCCGCCTGAATAACCGACCAGCCTGGATGCAGGGGTTGGGGATCGGCAAACGAATGGACGTTTTCTATTAAACCCCCTGACATTTCACTGTCACCACCTATGCCAATGATATTCCCCCAGGATCCTCGGGTGTAGAATTTAAGGTTTTTAATTTTAAAATTGTTTGAACCTATTCCGATGGCATGACACTTAATATCACCGAATACTGAAATCTGCTCCGGAAGATAGATCTTCGGCTCTTCTCCGTATGCTCCCTCGACACTTGCATTGTCAGCTCCAATATTGAACCACAGCATTTTGGCATTATCACCCGTCAAATAAATCGTCACCCCCGGTTCAAACCGCACATGGATGTCCGCTTCAATCTCGATCCAATGGTAGGAGTAGGTTCCTGCCGTGAACATGATGGTTCCACCGCCATGGTTGTTGACCAGATCATTCTGCGCGGCATAGAAGTCGGCTTTGATGTTCCCGCCCGGATACAAGTAGCGCACCACTCCATTGGTTTCGCTGGCAGGCGTAGTGTAGCCCGCCGGTTCCAAACCCTTGCGGAAAGCAACCTCATCAACCCCGATGGTATTGCCCCCTAGGTTCTTTGCCACAATACGCACCCCGGCCACGCCGAAGACCGTCGTGCCGAGATCAATCTCTTGGGCAACGTGTGCGTCGGCCTCATACGTCGCCTCAACCAGACTTCCGCTTTTTATTGCTGTTCCGAAACCGGAGCCGGTATCAATCTGAATCTCGTACTTTCCAATGCCCCGGTTTACCAAGCCGTTTTGCGAGTAATTCCAGACATAGATATCGCTCAGATCAACAGGCGAATTAAAAGTGAATTCAAATACAGCCGACGTGTTAACCGACCAGCTGACATATTGAATATCGGCATCGTATCCCAACTCATGCGAGATCGTACCGATCGTATCTTCCGTTGCATCCGCGAGCGGCGATGCAAGGCCGGACTCATCACTGATGCGATAGGGCGACGAACCCCAACCCGCAGCGAGATCAACCGTTGTATTATCCCCGCTGAAAAATTCATCGAAAGATTGTGGATCCCCGGAATCCGGATTGAACTTCGCAATCGCAAAATCTGCAAACGTCGGGTGCTCCACCGTAGCACCGGGATATCTGAACTCGCATTCAACGCCCAGCTCGATGCAACGATCATAAAGCCCCTGCCCAAAGTTGGCTGAATGTGCTGTATCACTCTGATCAACTCCCATCTCAGGCACATACACATAATACAAATAGACAGGGGGATCATCGCTGGAGACCTGTGCATACGGCGAATACTCATTGATCTCAGGTAAAAGAGTGTCCCGGTCACGCAGCAAGACCTCCGCAGCGGCAAGCTCATCCTCCGCTTCAATGCCAAAAACAGCCGGATCCACCCCTCCATTGGGAATCCACTCCAATACCTGCGGGGGATCCAGCGAGGTCTGGGCGGAGCCGACACCGACACATGCCACCCGGGTGGATTCCCGTTCAACCGGATCGCTGCTGCCGGGGTCGGCCATATCATCGTGCAAACCGAGCCAAAGCGCTGAACAGGCACCGGACGAACCTCCATAAAGGGCAATTCGGTTTGTGTCGATATTGAACGTTGAGGCGTTATAGCGCAGATACTGCAGCGACCGGGCAACATCTCCGTTTATTCCCGAAATTGGAGGATCGAATCCTTCTCGATCAGCCTCGAAGCTGAAGCGATAGGAAACTGCGGCATATGAAATCCCGGCATCAAGGAACGTCTGAAGCAACCCTAAATCTCTGCGCTGGAAGCGTCCGCCTCCCCACCAGCCACCGTCGTGGTAATATACCACTACCGGCGTCGGTTCAGTGGAGCTGGCCTTCCAGAGGTGCAGCACCTGCGTGGCATCCGGGCCATATTGCTCGTCGCAAAAGTCAGGTTCAGGAAGAGGTGGGTTTTCAGCCTCAAACGCCACGCCCTCCGCAGCATCAAGAGACCGCACAAAAATATTCCGAAAACGGACCAACTGCCCGTTGGCCTGAAGCAGAATGGGCCCCGTTGAGGGCAACGGCTGCCCCGGACTCCAATAGTTTTCCATCTCCACACCCTCGACAACCCAGCGATCGTTCAGATTCACCCAAACCCTCGAGCCGATCTGGACAACACGCATTTCCTGCCATGAATGGGGAACCTTGTCAAAAGCAAGCAAAGGATCCCGCCCGAGCGTTCCTGGAAAATTGTAGATCAGTCCGCCAGAACCGAAATGCGGCCGATACTCCGGCTTTGCTGGATCATATTCCGCAAAGCGGTCCAAGAGTTGAACTTCCGGGTTTCCGCGTAGGTAGATGCCCGAATCACCACCCCACCCAACCGTGAACTCCAATCTCAGATCCATATCGCCCAAATCCTGATCCTGGCAGGCATACGGTCCGAAACCGTCATTGATCAATTCACCGTTTTCCACACTCCAGTGGTTTGTAAAATCAGCGCGCATTTCCTGGAGTTTTGCCTCGAGCTCCGCCCCCGAAAGGCCGTCTATTTCATGGGGGTTGTATCCGTGCCACCCATCCAGACTTGTGCCGTTATAAAGAGCGGTGAACCCGTCCGGCGGGTCTGTGGCCAACGCTTGGCGCAAACAAACAGAAACAACAATGACAACAACCATATTCAACACATTTCTCATCATTTAAAACCCATATCTTTTGCGATCGCATCAAGCGATAACATATAAACAATTCTCGGAAAAATCTCCCCAATGAACATCCATTTATTCCCCGCTGTTCCCCCAGAAACAGGACACGACACCATATTTTTTCGATTGGTTATCGGGTGACCCAAAATACGTCTAAGGGAAAACCGGGGTAACGTTGAAAAAGAGGTGGTCATGGCCATCAAAAAGCAATTCATAGGTCACCCGCTCGTAGCCATTGCTCTGATCGACGACTTCCTTCACGCTCAACATGCTTTCCAAAGCCGGAGACCAGTTGGCCAGATCCGTCGAATAGCTGACCAGATATCCAGCGCCCCCTTCCCTGGCGCGCAGGTGGCCCATCTCAACCGACGATCCCTGGGAGACCTCGATATAAGCCTTGGGACGTGATCCCTTGTCGGACATGGAACTGCCGAGAGCCACCTCGACGGCATTGACCACACCGTCGCCATCGTCATCGAGCGCTCCGTCAATTGTGGTGAGATTTCCCGCCTGGGCCATTTCAAAGGCATCGGCCAACTTGTCCCCGTCCGAATCGAAACTGCCGCCCCCCGGCGTCTGGGTGGCGACCAAGAGCTGGAGCTTTTCATTCACCCCCGGCGTGGCGGGATCATCCAAGGCGGCGAACGCGGCGCCAATGGAGCTTTGTCCGCTAAACGCAATGCGTAAGCCATGATTGGTGGTGGTTCCGTTGTACCATCCGCCGACGATGGCACTAACCCGTCCAGCGGGATCGAAGCCCGAATCATCGGTTCCTGCAACACCCGGAGTCCCGCTAAAGAAACCGGAAGCATCGATTGCGGTTCCAAAATCCTCATTGTTACCAAAATCAAAAGCGTCCGCCACCCCGGTGTTCTCAAAAAGCGGATAGTCGGAACCTCCAACATCCCAGGCATCGGTTACCCGGGAGAGCTCCAGGTTGCCGCTATATCTATCATTAAGCCGGTCCACCTGATGAACGCGCAAACGGGCATTTTGGAAGTTGTTGCTGAGTCCGCTCAGATCAAATTTCACAAAAAGGCGGGATCGCCATTCCAGATCGTTGCCATCGACCTTGCGTTCACGCACATAAAGGGTTCCCGCCCCAGGACCGTCCGCTCCGGAATCCCAAGCCCCCTCCGCCCGCGGATCGCCGGCGGTGCCGGCAACCCCGACGACTTGAACAACCGATGGATCAAACGCCGTTTCAACCGGCACACCGCTATTGGGCTTCTGACCGGAATTCCGCGGATTGGAAAACGCATCGAGTTCATCACTATCGCTCACGCCGTCGCCATCGGTATCGGCGAGGAGCGGATCGGTGCCGTAGCACAGGACTTCATCCCCGTCCTCCAGTGAATCGCCATCGGAATGGGCGTTGCCCGGCCGCGTGCCCAGTTTGAGCACCTCCGTACCATCCTTGAGGCCGTCGGCATCGGTATCGTCATCAACGGGGTTGCAACCGAACGTTTCCTCCTGCAAGTTGCTCAGACCGTCTGGCTCAAAATCGACGGCGCCGTCGCGGGGATCTTCGCGGTCGAGTCCTGGATATTGGTTTTCGAAGCTGTTGGCCATGGAATCGGCATCGTTGTCCGGTTCGCGAGAATAGACTTCAGTGGACAACGCCCCGCGCAGGGCATCCATCTCGCCCAGCAGATCGGTGCCGGTCAGGGCCAGCAACGCGTTCCGTATATCCGTCTCGTTGGTCAGATCCGCAATCAGGTTGTTGTCCGAGCCAAGATCGGCGTTGAGGTTGAAAAGCTGTTTGGGAACTCCACGGTTCGTACCCTTGACGAGTTCAATGGGTTCGTTGCTCGAATCCCAGGACGTTCCCTTGCTGTTGCCGCCGACGGCATCGATGAGCTTCCAGCCCTCCGTCGTCTTGAGCCCTCGGTAGTCGCCCTTGGAGCTGACCACAATGTAGGGACGCCGTGGCGAAGGCTTTTGCTGGCCGCGGATAATATTGAGGAACGATTCGCCATCCGGTGCCGTAGCGTGGGGCAGGTCCGCACCCAGATAGGCGGCAATGGTCGCGAAGATATCACCCTGCCAGATGAGCTCGTTCGAGATCATGCCCGGAACGGCCTGACCCGGCCAGCGCACCACAAACGGCACACGGGTGCCCCCCTCCCAAACATCGCGCTTGTTGCCGCGAAACGGCCCATTGGAATCCCTCCCATACGCCAGACTGTCCGACATGGGGCCGTTTTCCGTCCCGTTGTCGGACGTGAAGACAACGAGGGTGTCTGGGCCGAAGCCGGCATTATCGATGGCGGTGACGATGCGGCCGATACGGTCGTCGACATCGACAAGGAAGTCTCCGTAGTCAAAACCGGGAATCCCGCAGGAGCCGACGAATTCCGGTCGGGTTGCATAGGGCAAATGCGGCGAGTAGAGTGCAACATAGGCAAAGAAGGGATCGGCGTCCTCGGTCGCGGCACGGTTGCCGATATACTTTTCAAAGTCCTGTACCATGATGGGCCCGACATCGACCTGACGGAAGGAGGGATCACCCAAACCATCGCGGAAACTGTAACGATTCCCAAGGATCGTCGTATTTATATCCTCGCTCTTCAACCAGGCAAAGGTGTCATTCGTCGTTGCCGGGCGGAATCCGCCGTTCCAGGGCGCAGCTCCCCCGTTCTGGAAATCGGTGGGAGGAAGATCATAGCCATCGTCCAGAGTTTCGTCCCAGACGACGACCCGGTCATCCTGCATATACACGTAGGGGCCATAATTGATCACACATCCCATTCCCCGGAACGAGTCGAACCCGACATCGGTTGCGTGTTCCTCGATCCGGCGGGTCCAGTCGACTCCGCCGGAACTGGACGGATTGTCAAGAATCCGGGTATTGGTTCCCGGCTTGTACCACCGTCCCCCCAAATGCCATTTGCCGAAGGCGGCGGTGTCGTAGCCCTGGGTTTTGAGGAACTCAGCGATCGTGACATCACTGGCCTTGGGAAGATGGGGCATGTCGGGATGCTTGCCGTAGAACCCGGAAATCCCGTCAAATTCACGCCAATTGTATTTGCCGGTCAAAAGCGCATAACGCGAAGGGGTGCAAACCCCGTTGCTGGAGTGACCCTGGGTAAAGGTAACGCCCGCAGCGGCCAAGGCATCCATATTGGGCGTACTGGCCGGGCTGGGCGTCCCAAACAGCCGTCCGTAAAAGGACATGTCGGAAAAACCCATGTCGTCCGCATAAATAATCACGACATTGGGTTTGGTGATTGCGGAGGTGAAATCCGGAAAGTTCGATGGATTATTTGTGCCGGTGCCAAAGGCCTGCTCCGCTTCGTCGGAATAGCTGTCTCCGTCCGTATCGACAAACTGGTCATCCCGAAAATGATGAAACGGAGTGGATGGAGTCACTTCGATCCGGTCCACCACCAGATTGCGCGGTTGACCGCTGGTCTGAATGGAAGCAACAACATGATCGGCATCATCGAACTGCCCCGCATAGGTTATGTTCGTCAACTCACCCCGCCCGATGGACAACCCGGTTCCGGAGATTCCGGAGACGGCATAGGAATAGGTCTCATTATCCTTGACCGTAAAGGTTACCTCGAATCCATCCGTCAACGAGGCGGTGTCTATGTCTTCGAGAAGAGTGGCCTGGATGGCCGGCGAGCCGCTCCCGTCGTTGGCCACGAGAAAAACATCATCCGATCCGTCGCCATAGTTGCTGCTTCCGATGACAACGCCAAAATTATCGACATTGCGGAAAAACGTGGCGTTGTCTTCAGTGATGCCAAGAAACACCCCATTGTTATTAAAGCCATCCACACCGTCGATGATGAAGCTCACCGTAAAAAACGTCTCATTGCTCAGGTTCAGCGCTGTACCGCTGTAGATTCCGGAATTATTGCTTTCCGTTTCTGCCGAAACGGTAATCATTCCCCCTGACTCAGCTACGGCGCCTGTGCCGCCGCCGTTGTCAGCGTGGACAAAACCTCCGTTAACTCCGTTAGAAGCAGTGGCGGGATTCCCGTCATCAAAGTCATCGGACAAAAGAGCCTGCGCCCGCGCAGTGCCCAGAGTTCCATAAATAGCGAGTCCCAGGATTACTATATTGCGTAATGCGAAAAATCTCATCTTGGCATCCATTGGCTTCGCGCACTTTTCAGTGCGTTGCGTCTTGCGTTGAAAAACCCCTCGCAAACATGATGGGATTTGAATAGAGCGACTAATGACAGCGCTTTTGTTACCTGCTGACTGTTCTAAACTGGACACGACAACGCCTGATTTTTGCACTGTTTTTTTTTGCTCTTGCCAATGTTTTCGGGAGCGCTATGTTATTTGAATTATGCACGACGACGGCCCACAGGACAAAAAACACGCGGACTTGCTATATGACTTTTTCAAACACCGCGAAGATCCGCTCTCAGACAAGGAGCAGAATTCGCTAACTCCAATCCTCAACGCGCTCAAAGCCCCCGAGGCGCGCTACGCCTCTTCCAACTTCATGGCAGAAGGCGGAGAAAAGCGTATCTTTCGCGTTTACGACCAATACCTGAACCGCCATGTCGCCTTGGCACAACCTGTGGCAACCGAAACAATCACAGATCAAGAACGCTTCCTTCGCGAAGGACAACTGACCGCCAACCTGACCCACCCCAACATCGTACCGATCCACAACATGGGCATTGGCGCCGACGGCACCCCTTTCTTCACCATGGAGCTGATACCGGGCGACAGCCTGGAGGATATCATTGCCAACCGGAAAAAGGGCGACCCAGATTATACCGTGCCCTATGACCAGAAGGCGCTGCTTTCCATTTTCAACAAAGTTTGCGATGCCGTTGCCTATGCCCATTCGCGCACCGTGATCCATCTGGATATCAAACCCGACAACATCCGGGTCGGCCAATTCGGCGAGGTTCTGCTGTGCGACTGGGGACTGGCCCTTGTCGAAGAACACGTCGAAAGCGGCGAAGCTGAACTCGGCCAACTAGACGGTGATATCCTGAACGACATGACCCTTACGGGCACCGTGAAAGGCACTCCGGGTTTCATGGCACCCGAACAAATCCTGAACATGGAGAAAACCCACCTAAGCGACATCTACGCGCTGGGCGCCATTCTTTATTACATGATTACCTTTCAGCTTCCGGTCAACGGTGAAAGTTCTATTGAAAGAATGGAAAACACCCGAGATGGGAAACTTGTGCCGATTCGCAAGCGGAAAACGCAAGACACCGCACCCCCCGGTCTAGCCGCCATAGCTATGAAAGCGCTCTCGTACAAACCTGATGACCGGTATGAGAACGTCCAAGCACTTCAGAGCGATCTGGACCGCTTTCTGAAAGGGTATCCCACCGATGCCGAGCCATTCAACATTTTCAACTGGGCGTTGATGCTGATCCTGCGCCATCGGAACCTTACCACTTGGCTCCTCATCTCCCTGGTCTTATTAAGTGTCGTCATGGGCTTTGACAACCAGATGATCAAAAAGGAAAAGCAAACGGCGGAAACCAATCTTTCACTCTTTATCCAGGAACAGGAAAAATCCGGAAAAATGTATGACAAGCTTACGAGCCTGTCGCTGGCATCCCAAGGTGTGAGAGGATATACGGATGCCAAAGCCATGATTAAGCTCTCGGATCAAATTCTTGCACAAACGGAAGATCCGGAAATCCGGAATACCCTTCTTCGGCATAAGGCCGACCTGCACTTTGTGCTGCAACAGTTCAACCTTGCCTGCGAAAGCTTCGAGCAACTTCCAGCGCTGAATAAAAAAGCAGAGCGGTTGCTCAAACTATCCCGGCAGTATTCAAAAACCAAACCAGACGACAACGCCCTTCTTTCCGAATCAGACCTTGCGCAACTCATTGTCACCCTCCCTGCCGTATCCTTTGGCAAGGCGATATATCTTTTCTATTACCACACGGGAACGAAACCCGACATTGATCCAAAGGAGCATATAAAGCCCGTCGGAGCCATGCTGGCTAGATTGAATGATGTTAAACCAAACCGAGTTCCCAATCTCAAGTTGACAGAAACCCCTGAAGGCTTTCATCTTGATCTTTCCAACACGCCGTACGGCATCTATTTAATAAAACTGCCAAGCGTCGAGCGCTTAAATGTTCTTGAATTCCTTCAGCTCAATTCCCTGGATCTAAGCCATGCTTCGGTTGCACTGACCCAGGAATTTCAAGGAATCAAGGTTAAGGAATTACGCCTCACCGGAACGATCATTGCCCCAAAAGGCAATTTACGGCGAACCTTAAAGGAGATGGGAGTAAAGGAAGTCACCCTCGGAAAAGACGATTATCCTTCGTCTTTGGTTGATTCCATCCGAAAAAGCGATATTAAAGTGATCGAGGAAGAATACTCAACACAGGAGCCGGAATAACGAAGAACGGGCATGGTCAAAAAAATCGCCATGCCCTATTAAACAACATTCCCGATCAACCCTCTGCCGATTACTGCGCAAACACGTTGATCTTATCGATATAGACATCGTCGGCGTCGCCACTGGCGTCACAGCGAAAACGGAGGCGTGTCTGGTCGGTCAGGGTATAACCAAAGATGGTAACCGATTCATAATAGAACAGGTCGTTAACGAATTCGTCATTCAGGTTCCACTCTTCCACCGTGGTGTAGGTGGCACCGCCATCCATCGAGATTTGGAGCCAGAAATCCTCGGAGCTGTCATCCATGCTCACACACACGTAATCGAAATCCACCTGAACCTTGCTGTATCCAGACAGTGCAAGATTTCCGGTTGAAGCAACGGAATTGTTATTATTGTCCTGCAGGTCGAGCGCATTGCTGCCGTCGGAGGCATACGTTCCGCCGGTGTACAGGGAAGCGTCCGAGCCGATGGTCCAGTTGCCGAGCCCCGATTCAAAGTCGTCATACTGGATATGAGTCCATGGGGGGTCAGTGGTTATTACGAGTTCCGGACGGTCTTCCGCAGCGGCAGCTTCATCCGAATGATACGTTGTGTAATTATTTCCGTCCGAAATAATCGCAACCGAAAGTTTCCCATCTCCATTGCATTCGGTAGTGACTTGGTCGGTTACATCAAACTCAATCCACGAACCCGTTGCCACCTGCAGCGCAGAGTCCATGATTGCCCCCAATGCCGGTCTGTTGTTCCAGGTCATTCCCGCATACGTCCAACTGTCATCACTAACAAAATAGGCGGTATGCGTATCGCCGGGACCTCCATCGGATGCAACCTTGAGGCGCAGAACCGCCTTTTTCACATCAAGAGAGTCGAGGCCTTTGAACCTCAGATAGGCCTGTCGGTTGTATTTGCTGGTGGGATCAGAAACCGTTTTGCAGGCCAGAACCGTTTCCGTGCCATAGTTGATGTCCGCATATTCCCCGCCCCGCACATACGCATCAACGGTGACCTTCTTAACGATGCTGAAACCCAAGGTTGGATTCAGCTTCTCAATCGCAAAATCCAGAAATGTTGGGTGCTCCACAACAGCTCCGGAATATCTGAATTCGCAATCAACCCCCAGCTGGAGACAACAATCATAGAGCCCCTGTCCAAAGTTTGCTGAATGGGCCGTATCACTCTGATCAACTCCCATCTCCGGCACATACACGTAATACAAATAGACTGAGGGGTCATCGCTGGAAACCTGTGCATACGGCGAATACTCATTGATCTCAGGCAAAAGGCTGTCCCGATCCCGCAACAACACCTCCGCCGCAGTAAGGTCACCCTCCGCAGTAACGCCATAAACAGCAGGATCTACCCCACCATTGGGAATCCACTCCAAAACCTGCACAGGATCAAGCGAGGTCTGGGCGGAGCCGACACCGACACAAGTAACCCGTGTTGATTCACGTTCAACCGGATCACTGCTGTTAGGGTTGGCCATCTCATCGTGCAACCCGAGCCACAGTGCCGAGCAGGCTCCGGCCGATCCCCCATAAAGGGCAATCCGATTTTTGTCGATTTCAAAGGCTGAAGCGTTGTAGCGCAGATACTGCAGTGCTCGGGCCATATCACCATTAAATCCAGCAATCGGAGGATCAAATCCGTCCCGATTGGCCTCGAAGCTGAAACGGTAGGAAACTGCGGCATATGAAATTCCGGCATCCAGACACGCCTGAAGCTGCTCCAAATCCCTGCGCTGGAAACGTCCCCCCCCCCACCAGCCGCCATCATGGTAATATACCACCAGCGGAGTCGGCTCGGTGGAGCTGGCTTTCCAAAGATGCAGTACCTGTATTGCATCCGGACCATATTGCACATCGCAAAAATCCGGTGCCGGCAGAGGCTGGTTTTCAGACACGAACTCCGCACCTTCCGACGAACTCAAGGACCGCACAAAAATATTCCGGAAGCGGACGGGCTTGCCGTTGGCCTGAAGCAGGATGGGTCCCGTGGTCGGCAACGGCTGCCCTGGATTCCAATAGTTTTCCATCTCCACGCCCTCGACCACCCCTCTACCGTTCAGATACACCCATATGCGTGCCCCGATCTGGACGATGCGCATCTGCTGCCAGGCATGAGGAACAGCGTCAAATGCAAGCATGGAATCCCTGCCAAACGTTTGAGGCGGATTATGAATCAGTCCGCCCGAACCAAAATGCGGTCGATACTCCGGCTCTGCAGGATCATATTCCGCAAAGCGATCCAAAAGCTGCACCTCCGGATTTCCACGTAGGTAGATGCCGGAATCACCGCCCCACCCAACCGTGAATTCCAGTTGAAGTTCCATGTCGCCCAGATCCAGATCCGTGCAAGCGTAGGGGCCGGAACCGTCATTGATCAATTCACCGTTTCCCACGCTCCAGTGGTTCATAAAATCGGCACGCATTTCCGCGAGTTTTGTATCGAGCGCCATCCCGAAAAGGCCGACAACTTCATGGGGGTTGTACCCATACCATCCATTCAGAGTGGTACCGTCAAACAAAGCCGTGAACCCAGTCGGCGGATCTACAGCCAACGCCTGATGCAAGCAGGCAGAAATAATGACCGCGCTAACGCTAAATATCTTCTTCATCACACACCCATTTTTGTTTTTCAGAAACACTTAAACCTTGAATATAAAAAATATGCAAGGCGAGTGCATCGCCTTGCATGCTTATCCTATTCCTTACTGCGCAAACACGTTGATATTATCGAGGTAGACATCGTCGGCATTGCCACTGGCATCGCAGCGGAAACGCAGGCGCGTCTGGTTGCTCAGTGGACGGTTAAAGATCGTTACCGATTCATAATAGAACTGGTTATTGACGAATTCGTCATTCAGGTTCCACTCTTCCACCGTGGTGTAGGTGGCACCGCCATCGGTAGAAATCTGCAGCCAGAAATCCTCGGAATTGTCATCCATGCTCTCGCAAGCATAGTCAAAATCCACCTGGATTGTTTCATAGCCCGACAGTGCGAGGTTAGCGGTTGTGGCAACGGAATTTTCGTTATTGTCCTGCAGATCCAGCGCATTGCTGCCGCCGGCGGCATAGGTTCCACCCGTATAGAGGGACCCCTCAGAACCGACCGTCCAATTACCGAGTCCCGACTCAAAGTTGTCGTACTGGATGTTGGTCCACGGTTCCTCGATGGTTACCACGAGTTGCGGACGGTCTGCCGCTGCCGCTTCGTCCGAATGATAGGTGACATAGTTGCCTCCACTGGAAACGATCACAACCGAAAATTTTCCATCGCCATTCTTTTCGGTGATCGCCTGCTCGGTGACATCAAATTCGATCCATTGCCCCGCAACAACAGGCTGCAACGAAGAATCCATCGCGACTCCACGGGCGGGCTTGGTGTTCCAGATCATCTCAGACCATTTCCAGGCGTCATCGCTGACAAAATAGACAGTATGAATATTCCCGCCTCCTCCGGCACCTGCGCACTTCAAACGAAGAATCACCTTGCTGACATCCGCACTCGGATCGGGAAGATTGCTGAAATTAAACTTCAAATAGGACTCGTAGGAATGGTCGCCGCCTGCCGACGAACAAGCCAATTTATTTTGGGCGCCAAAATTGGTGTTCAAATAGATTCCGCTCCGCACATAGACATCCGCATTGGGACTAAAGCCGAAAGGATTGGCCGTGGAAGCGGCTGAGTTGGCAATGTTGTAGGAGGCCGGGAAATCATAGCCCCGTGCACCAGTAACCGTACACCATGACAAAGAATTGAAAACGACGCCGAGACTGGGGCCATTCATGAATTCGATAAAATCAGCCTGCACCATGTCGGTCGCCAACGCCAGCTGGTCAGCCGGCAGATAGGAATATTCGGGATATTTCCTGAACTGGGAATCCAGACCATAGTGGCATTCAACATCAGAAACCGTAGTGTTTTGATAGGTACCCAAGTCACCGTTATACGTTTTGTCACCCACACACAGCCCCCAGCTTGAGCTATAGGAACGGACTTTCTTAATCGTGATGTTTTGATTTCCACCAGAAAGAACGCCTCCATTGGGAACAATCACAACGGCACCACGTCCGTTATAATTGACGATATCCTCAGCATAGATGTTTCTCAGCCCATAGGTTCCAACTTGCCCAAGGTCCTGTTCCAACCGAAGGGTATAGCCCCCGTCCGCAGATATATTTCTCACCGTGAGGTTTGCACAGACCGCCGCCTGAATAAGCGACCAGCCAGGATGCAGTGGTTTGGTGTAGGCAATCGAATGGACGTTTTCTATTAAACCCCCTGACATTCCACTGTCACCACCTATGCCAATAATATTCCCCCAGGAGCCACGGGTGTAGAATTCAAGGTTTTTAACCTTAAAGTTGCTCGAACCTATTCCGATGGCATGACACTGAATATCACCGAATACAGAGATCTGCTCCGGAAGAAAGATTTTCGGCATATCCGCTCCGGGAAGCCCCTCGACACTTGAGTTGTTGGCGCCGACATTGAACCACAACATTTTTGCATTATTACCCGTCAGATAAATCGTCACACCCGGTTTGAACCGCACGTGAATGTCAGCTTTTATCTCAATCCAGCTGTATGTATAGGTTCCCGACGTAAACACGATGGTTCCGCCGCCATAATTATTACGCAGGTCCGTCTGAGCGGCATAAAAATCCGCTTCTGTATCTGCGCTTGGATACAGATACCTCACCTGCCCGTTGTTTTCACTGGCAGGCATGGTGTAACCGCCCCATGCGGTTCCCGTGATCATCATCCCCGCAAATAAGAGGGCGAGACCGACGATGGACGTTGAAGCAAACGTGCTTGTTTTCATGCTATCTCCTTTTTTGGTTGGTTTCATGAAAAAGGTTTGAACCACTACTACTTCAAGGGTGCGAGGTTTCTTTCGCCTTACACAACACATTGCCCATAGCCGCACCCAACCTACACGTGCTCAAACAATAACATGCATACTTGTTACCCATTGATCCCTCGAAACTGGACACGGCTGTTCATTTTTTATTTTTCCTGCTCGGTGCGACAGCAGCTTCCCATCACAGTTTTCCCATAGGGAAAATTTACGCATGAAGGAGAGAGGGAACCGGATTTATCCGGTACAGGAATGGCGGGGAGTCGCAAAGGCAACACCTGATATGTGGAATGCAGAACTCAGCATCGGCGGCCATCAGCAGATGGTCTCGCTGGTTGCATCAGACTTATTCGTCAGGTTCGTTAGTCCCAATGAGACCTCACGGAGACTTACCGGTTTCCTGATTAAGCTGACAGAGTCGAGATTTTTACGCACACGTGCTTACGCGCTTACTCCAGCTCCGAACGCAGCTGTTCAATCTCCAGGGCAAGGCGAACCTTGACCCGGTTTTTCAACCGGTAAACGGAATTTTCCTTCAGCTCCATCTTCCGGGCAATCTCCTCGGCGCCCATTCCTTCCAGGCTCATCATAAAAACCTGCATGGCCTTGCCCGAAAACAAATCGCCAACCCGCTCCAACGCCAGATTGGTAAGATAGAGCCCCCACTCCCGCTCGGCGATCCGGTCAATTTCCGGCATTCGAACCGCCGACAGATAGGAGAGCCTATGGTCGTGGGACATCTCTTCCAACCGCTCGGCAGCCTTGACCTTGGTATTGATATAATCCCTAACACAGTTGGCCGTTACACTGCTCAGCCAATTCCGGAACCGTTTTTCGAACGAATAGGACTTGATATATTTCCAAAGCTTGAGCATCACCTGCTGAACAATGTCGTCCACCTCATGCTCCGGAATGTTCATGTTTCGGATGATGGCATGGATATAGGGACGGTAAATACGGAGAAAATCTTCCCAGGATTGTTCGTCTTGGTTCCCCTGCAACCGCTCAATCATGGTCTGTCTCGTGTTGTATTGGTCATTCGACATATGGAAAGATACTGGCGCACCCGCATCAGAAATACAACATTACAAAAAGTGAAATCCTGTTAACCCAATCCTAAATCCATATGCAAAGAACACAGAGCTCCCAAAGCGTTGAACGCCCTGCGCATCTTACTTCACCAATCTCTAGTCTCAATTTCTTTTCGACACATACAGCAGTTTGACACCGAACGGCTCCATGGCGAAGTCGACCGGGTGCTGCTTCCCGGTGATCAGATCCCGGCATTCGGAGACAGATTCCAACTGGATCGAAGCGTTGCTTCTGCCGAGGTTTAGAATCAACAAACCGTGTCCGTTCCCTCCGGGAACCGTGCGCCAGACACAGCCTGGCGGGCCAACCTCGTTGGTCTCCCGGAGTTTGATCGCAGGCGCGATCCCGGCTGTTTCAAGGTGCTCGAGCAAGGTGTCGCCATCGGCTTTGGCAAGCCGTAGCAAGCGCCCCGCCTCCGCTTTGATAGGGGCAAGCGAACGGCCGTATTCATCTTTCACCAGGCATTCATCGCCAACCACCAAGAGCCTTCCACCCCTAGCCACATACTGCTCCAGCGCCTTTTGTTCGCCAGCCGTCACATGGTCGGCATAGGGCACGATAACCATTGGCCACTGTTGAATATCCTGATAATCTGCTTCGCCGAGAATTCCTTCCGTCACGAAACCAATCGGCATACCGCTATGGTACAGGCTCTTGTAGGTTTCGAAAAGCTTCCCCATATAGGAGCCGCCCTGAATCGCACTGGATTCAGAATAGAAAATCCTCACCCGTTTAGGCTGTTTCGCCATAGCGACCACCTGGGGCGCGAATGCATTCAGCTCCTTCATGGTGCGCCCGAAGGAATCCATCACAAGCGGCTGCATCAGCGCCGAAGCATAGAAGGCGCCCTGGAATTTTTTCGATACAGCACCATCCTTTGTTCGCCCCCAATACCAGGTATTGTTCATCCCCGTTCCATGGAGATGAGCCAGCCACAGGGCACAGCGCACATATTCCGGAGGCATGTTTGGATCGCGAATATTCTGCTTGGACAAGGCATGCCACTCGCTGTCATACACCAGCTTATCGGGACTGATGGAACGGAAAAAATCGAGCGGCATGGTCTGGTCGCGCCAATTGCAGGCATAACGATCCATCCATGCCTCCTTCTTGCCGCCCTGCGAGGTGTTCATGACGCTCGCGTCGCAGCCGATGATCTCCTGCATGCGCAATAGTGCCTCGAAGTCCAGCCCATGGCATCGGCAGCTTCCGGAAAATATTCCAGGGATCAGTTTAATTTGGGTTTTCGCATCCGGATCATGCTGCTGGATCTGCCGCTTCAGGAAACCGAACCAATCCGTGATGCGATCCATATTAAAACGGCACCAGTCGTACCAGATCGGCTTGCCGCGCAATGCGGCGTCAATGGGCACCTCGATGATGACCTCAGCAAAGGAAGCAAAGTCGGCACCCCAAAGCTGATTGAGCTCCTCGATCTTCCCATGCCGTTTTTCAAGCCACTCCCGAAACTTGGCCTTGGTCTTTTCAGAAACAGGCTCCGATCCCCAGCACGTCGTGCAGGTGTACCAATGCGGCTCGTTGGTGAGAAGATAGCCCGCTTGGCTGACCTTCCGCCCGGCAAACCGCGGAACCAGCCCGGCGAAAACATCGGCCCAGGCCTGTCGCGCGGCCGGATGATCCGTATCGAACCCGGTAAAATGGTGCTTGCCGTCGGTGATGTCCGGATATTTCTTTTTCAACCAACCCGGCGCCCCGCTCTGCCCCATGAAAATATTGCCCAGCTTTTCGTCTTCGCTGGGATTGTAATATAGGACGGGTTCCTGCCCTTCACCTTTGAGATTCGACAGCGAAATATAAATGTCGCCGATGTGGCCGAACGCGCGGTTGAGCTTTTCATCGTCGGGCTTCGCACAAAAATCGGAAGGAAAACCCGGACGCCCATTTTGGTGATAGTAACCCTCCTTTTCTTCCAAATCCGTCATATCGAGTTCAAAGGACGGGCGGCGTTTGATGTGCCTGTCGAGCACATCATTGAATTCCTTCTGGGCGGCATCCAGTGCTTCAATCACTTCGCCCAGCTGCTTATTTGGAAGCTCCTTCGCAAGGCGAGGCGCATCCTTGGCCGCCCGCCACCAACTCGTTTTTATAATCTCCTCAAGCTCCTCCGGATGAGTCCGATCCCATTCCGCCGCCTTGAGAAACAGCTCGGCCGTCGTGATGGTGACCAACTCGCGCTCGACATCAACGTCCTTTCTTTGGGCACGGGTCGCGGCTGCGCGGAGAACATCGAGTTTCCGTTCCGCTTCACGGCGAAGCTCTGCATAATCCCGGCCGCCTTCCGCCAGAACAGCAGACGCACCAACCACAACCGCACTAACAAGTGCTATATACTTTATTTTCATAAAAATAGAATTCCCTGAATATTCAGTTTAAAAGGCGGATAGATTGCACCAGCATCTTCTTCCGCCCCCGACTACTGGGCAAGCTCCCTTCTGAGGGCTTCGTAGATCGATCCCACACGTTGTGCCTTGGTGGTAACATGTTCAACCGCACGTGTGCCAAGCCGGTCTTCCAATTGTTTCAGATAGAGGCTCCTGGGCTCTACGTGCTTTCCATGCGATTCATAGTGCCCCGGCTTGCGATCCTTGAAGCGCCCCCGGCTGATTCTGCCCGTGCAACCAATGGCATAGTTTTGTGCCGAGGGCGGCTCCTGAACACATATGGACGAGGTCTCGCAATTCCAGAAAACCTGCAGTGCCCCCGCCCAGCCATGTCCGGAGCCCAAATTACCACGGTCCTGCGCATTGAATTGCCCTCCTTTGAGATTATCCCAGAGAATGCCGACAGCCCAACGATGATGCGGCCCCGTATCGGCGTGCGTGTTGTCGGCAAGGCAATCCAGAAAAACGTTGGGCCCGCTGACCAGACTGCTGGTTGCCTCCGCGTGACGGGAGTGGTCGCTGTAGCAACGCTGAACCAAGCAATACTGACCGGAGACACAAAACGGGTAGCGTCGCCCGCCTATAATCAGAGAGACCGGTTTCAGACAGGCGCAATCCTGCACCGTAACAAACTTGGCGCTCCGCCCTAGATACACGCCATGGCTGAAGTGCACGGTGGTCACGTTCCGCACCCAGCTATGCTTGGAATTCAGCGTGATCCCGATCCACGCATGTACTTCATCACGGTCTTCCTTTCCTTTCTCATATTCGGAGACCAGTCTCAGATGCTCTATCCCCACCAAGATGGACCGACCATCCTCCTTGAATGGATAAACATAGCCGCCGCCATAGATGTCCTCCATCGCATTCATGACTGGAGCATCGATGGCGATACGGTTCCCCTTGACGGCCGTTATGCTTCGTTCGCAGTGGAGGTCATATTGCCCCGCACTCCACTGCCTGGTTCAAGTAAGCCGCTGCGCGGCAGTTAAACAATCCCTGTTAATCATATAGCTTCCACTCTGAAAGAGGACGTATTCAGCGTCCTCATAACAGAGCGAAAGGAAGCTGATATGAACAACAAATTACAAAATAAGATGATAGAGGACATGCAGCTGTGTGACTACAGCGATCGTACACAAAAATCATACTCGCGCGCGGTGCGCCAACTCTCCAACTTCTGGCATGTGCCGGCAGAGGAGATCGCGGAACAGCAGGTGCGTGAATATTTCCTGTATTGTAAAAATGACCAGGGCTGGAGTGCATCGACGATGCGCATTGCCTACAGCGGGATTAAGTTTTTCTATACCCACACTCTCCCGATGGACTGGGAGACGCTTCGGCTGCTGAAGATCAAGCGCCTGACTACGCCGCCGACGGTTCTTAGCATTAACGAGGTCCGCCTGATTCTGGGCGCGGCACGTACGCCTCAGGCCCGCGCGTTTCTGGCCACGGTGTATTCGTGCGGCCTGCGTCTGCAGGAGGCACTGAACCTTACGGTTCATGATATCTGCAAAGAACGCATGACACTCCATGTCCGCCAGGGCAAGGGCGGGAAGGACCGCTATATTCCTTTGCCGAAATCCACCTATAATCTGTTGGTTGAATATTGGAAAACACATCGTAATAAAGCCCTGCTTTTCCCGGCGCTTGGCCGTGATGGTAAAAAGGGACGCACGGCGACCACGCCCATGGCCCGCTCGTCGGTTCAGCAAATGATGCGCCGGATTCTTAAAGAGCTCCCCAAGATAAAAAAACACGCTACGCTTCATACGCTGCGGCACTCCTATGCCACGCATCTGATCGAGGCGGGCGTTAACCTGCGCATTGTTCAGCAGTATCTCGGTCACAGCTCCCTTGAAACCACCATGATCTATCTTCATGTCACCGACATGGGCAACAGTGATGCCGCCGCGCGCATCAACCGCCTGATGGGAGGGCTCGACGATGCCTAATCCCATTCAGAACCTTTTCCAGACTCACGGCGCGGCCTATCTTGCGCGCTTCGGTGCGGACATGCCCTCAAATCATCGGAAGGTGATCCGGGCTATCCGCAACTGCGGCACCGGTGCTTTCGGCCAACATTCATTTTCGTGCGACGGTTGCGGCGAAAGCCACTATGCCGACAGCTCCTGCGGCAACCGGCACTGTCCGACCTGCCAGGCCGGAAAGTCGGATGAGTGGTTGATCAAGCAGCTTGAGAAGGCGCTGCCGGTTAATTATTTCATGATCACCTTCACCGTGCCCAAGGAACTCCGCTCGCTGATCCGGTCCAACCAAAAGGCGGCTTATTCCGCGCTCTTCAAAGCGGCCTCCGGCGCTCTGAAAAAGCTGGCGAAAGATCCGCGCTTTGTCGGATGTGAAACCGCCGGGTTTACCGGCATCCTGCACACGTGGACGCGACAGCTTGAATACCATCCGCACGTGCACTTCATCGTGCCCGGCGGCGGGCTCTCAAAAGACGAGACCGAATGGAAAAGCTCCGGTGCTGAGTTTTATATCCATGGCAAACCGCTCTCGATAATCTACCGCGCCAAGTTCATGGAGCTGCTCAAACAAGAAGGGCTCGCCGCGCCGCCGTGCGTGTGGAACCCCGACTGGGTTGTCGATGTCCGCAACGTCGGCAACGGCCAGCGGGCGCTCAAGTATCTCGCGCAATATGTCTTTCGCGTGGCCATCGCGCCGAGCCGAATCATCCGCGTGGCCGACGGCGAGGTGACCTTCAAATACAAACCTTCCGGTTCCAAAGCCTGGAAAACAATGAGCCTCAAGATTTTCGAGTTCATGCGGCGCTATCTTCAGCACGTCCTGCCGCACGGGTTCATGAAGGTGCGGCACTACGGATTCCTCGCGTCCAACTGCCGCGTACCGCTCGAGCGGATTCGCGAACTCATCTGCGCGCTCTATGAGATTCTTGTCGAGTTGCTGCCCCCCGGGAAACCACCGCACCGTAAACCCTGGAAATGCAAAACCTGCGGCGGTCTCATTCGCTGGCGTGAGTTTATCCCGTGTCCGCGCGGCACGGGCTAGTAGACCGACTGTTTCAGCCCGCAGCCGGGACGGCCGCGACACGATAAAGGCCTCCCGCTTCCAAGCTTTGGAAGCGGCAACGCAGCGGTCTGTCCAGACGTTTGAAAAATGGAAAAACAGTCGAAATTCAGGATAAAAAAAGAGAGAAAGAAGCTCGGAAAACGATACCTGCACTCGCAGGCATCCTCTTTTCCTCATAACGAATAACGAATAACCGATACCAGCGGCAAAGCCGCTTAAGCATTGCCCTATATATAAGGGGGCCCCTTCCTCCACGGATGATCAAGCGCGTCTCCGACGCTTTAATCATGCCGCCTCTCCGCAGCTTACATGAACCTGACAATGATGCTGATCGTTCCCTTCGTGCCTCAGTACAGATCACTTCATTGCTTTATTGTTCCTTCCCGTTCGACAATCTGGTCCATCTTGAGGTCACGGATCCATTCCTTCGTGCTTGGTCGGTGCACAATGATTGAGTCACCAACGTCGAGTCCACGGGTTGATTCCACGGGAAACGACATGGCACCCCTAGGGACATATGAATCCGTAATCCTATGGCGACGGTCTTTGTATTCGACGATGTCTTTCCCGCGAACCACATTGAACAGGCTGCGTTGCTTTTTCCCCGTAGCCAGGATGGTTGTGCCGTCCGGCGTCTGTCCTTCGCCACGGATGACAACGCCCGAAGCTTCAATCCTGAGTGTGCCGGACACCCGGAAAACACCGCGTTTCAACAGCAGCGCGCCACGCACCCCGTTACGGCCCGCCGGATACATCGACAATTTGTCGATGGCCGCCTGGATGCGGGCTGTATCGTCCCTGCTCCCCGGCAACGGACCGAGAGTGAGGCGTATCGGTATATTGGGGATTGAAACTCCCCCTCGACCGAATCCGGCCCGGGAGAAATCAGGAATACGATTTCCTTTTTCATCCTGCGCGCAAACCAATTTACCATCGGTGCCCAAGGACACCAACGGCTGTGCATCGGCAGCCATGGCCAATTCCCGACCACAGGCAAGAAAAAACAAGATTGCTGTTGTAACTGTATTTCCCATATTTCCACAGACTGTCGCGAGCAAGCGCCTTCTCTTTCCCGAGTTTTTTCAAAACACCCGCATGCCGAACCAAATGGTTAAAAACGGAACAACACGGATCCTTTCAGCGGTCCCTCGAAAGCGGTCAACGGATTCGCCTTGGGACCAAACTCCTTGGCCGGCCTCCACTTTGAACCCACGGGCGAAATAATATCGAAGACATAGAGGCCGCCGGTCTTGGGGTACGACCAGAGCGCGTGAACGGCGATATCGCTGTTCTTCGGGCGCAGCACCCCCAGGAAACGGTCCTCATCGGCCAAGCCAACGGTAAAGCTCCCGGACACTGTATCGATGCGCATCCAGCGGACGTCTTTAAAGATGCCCTTGAAAGCAGGGAGTTCCCAGACCTCCCCGGGGATGCCGTCATTATATCCATTGCTCCACCGGCCGTATTCCGGGCCTTCGAGGCGGTTTTTCCAAACGCGTGCCAGACCGCCGCCCAGCCATGTTTTCCCTTTAACGGGAGCCTCATCAAGATCGAAGCCGATGCCCAGGTAGTTATATTGGTCAGCAGGAACCATGTAGTCATAGTCAAGCTGCAGAATGCCGCCGGGCTTGACCGTCCAGCGGATCTTGCTTCCGTTCTCCGATTGCGCTGCGATGACCTGGTTCTTGTCTTCAGCGAAAGACCTGGCGCTCCAATTGCCAAGCGGCATCTTAACCTTGCCCGTTTTCACGCTGATTGCGCGATCAACGTTCAAAAAATCCGGCAGCGCCTTTTTTGCGGCCGTGGAGCGGCCATCCGCCTTTTCCAGAATCTTATCCTTGGCCGCATAAATGTGCGGACCGTTGCCGAAAGGCAATGCTTTGCCGCCCTTCACAACCGATTTCAGCGTGCCACGCTCAGGATCAAAACTAAAAACCGTATCGCCGGAAGTCACCTCGAACGTGTTGGCGGAGACGCTGCCGACTCCTTCCGGGAAGGTCTTCGCGAGCGTCGCCTTGCGGGATTCAATCGGCCATGTCCAGGACATGATTTCCTCGCCGCGATGGTTAATGGCCTTCAAGCGGAGAGCTTCAGTCGCCTGCCACGTTGAGGGAAGCGGAAGCTTGAGAGTGCCGCTAGCGCCGCCCGGTGCGACCGCCGGGCCAGCCAGCTTGCCAGCCGTCACGATCTGTTCCTGGTCTTCGGAGAAATTCAACAACTGCCACTCAAACGCGCACTGGTCGAGCGAAGTGAATAGATAATGGTTGCTGACGGGAATCCGGCCATCGAAGCCGTCAGCAATCTTTTCAAAATCGATCCGCACCGGCGAAAAGACCTCGCGAACCGTCGCGCAGGAACCTTCCTTTTGACGGTAGGGCCCCACGATGCCATCGGGATCCTGGTTGCCCGCGGCATCCAGCACGCCATCCTGATCCGTACGGACGATCGCACCATCGGCCCAGGCCCAGATTGCAAGACCGCCGCCAACCGGACTTTGGCGAATCAGGCGCATGTATTCGGCTAGGTTTGCGCCACCGCCACCGTCATACATGGCGTGAATGGTTTCACCGGACATGACCACATGCGTACCCCCTCCAAGACGCTTTACCAGATCACCGTAAGAGGGGTAGAAACGCGTATCCACCGCTTGGTCGCCAAGCACATCGACCCCCGGCACCTTGGGATGCTTGCGCATATGGTTCCACACAACCGGACGTTCCTGCGGATCCCATTTATGATATTCAACACTCAACTTCGGATTACCACCGGCATGGTTACCGTTGCTCCAAATGACCAGACTGGGATGATTTACATCCTTCTGAACCATCGCACGAACCAGCTCCTTGCCGGGTTCGGTCGGCATCGGAGAAACCCATCCGCTCAACTCGGAGCTGGCAATCATGCCCAGCTCGTCGCACGCATCGTAGAAGTGGCTGTCCGGCGGATAGTGCACGCAGCGGAAAAAATTAATGTTCATTTCACGGGCCAGCTTGACGTCGGCAAAGCTCTGGGCACGGGACACCGTACGTCCCGTGGTCGGCCAAAAGCAGTGGCGTGCAACGCCGTTGAGAATGACGCGTTGCCCATTGAGGAAAAAGCCCTTGCCCGGCCGAACCTCGAAGGTGCGAAATCCAAAACGCTCTGTCTCGGAATGAACCACGGCATTGTTGTTCAGCAACTCCACCCGGACATGATAAAGATTCGGATATTCAGTTGACCATAGCTTCGCATCAGGAAACGTTGCGGATAGTTTCGTCACACCGTCGCCCTGCACGGCCGCAGCCATCATCGGCTTGCCTACCGGCTGGCCATCGGGATCGAGCAGTTGCGCGCGGACAGAATCTCCTTCCGCAATATTCTTCCCGTAGGCCTGCACTTCCAGCAGGCCATCCATTGTACCGTTGACAGCCACCTTCTGAAGATATTCCTGCGGGACAATCTTCAAGAAGACCGGCCGGAAAATGCCGCCGAACATCCAGTAGTCCCCCCTCCGTTCGGCCTTCGTGAGCCTGGCATTGGAGGAGACTTCATCAACCGCAACCTCCAGCAGATTGGATTTCCCAAAATTCACTTTATCCGTGATGTCATACGAAAACCGGTAATAACCTCCGTGGTGCGTGGGCCCCGCGCTCTTGCCGTTGACCTTTACATCCGTCATGACCATGACCCCATCGAAAACAAGCAGCACACGCTGCCCCTTCAAATCGGGCCCGAGCGAAAACTCAACCTTGTATTCGGCTTTGTTTGGATGCTGGTCTTGCCCGGTATAGTAGGTGCCGAACCCTTCCTGCTGCCAGCAGGACGGAACACGGATCGTCGACCAGACCCCGCCGCCACGTGCGCCCTCTTCCATCAGGAACTGCCACGGCACCGCATTCTCAGGTCCTTCCCCCGACAGATAGATGGTTTTTGTTTCAACGGCAGATGCCGCCGAGATCATCACGCTTGCGGCAGCCGCCATGTACATTAAGTTGATTCGTTTTCTCATTATCCGCTTCTCCGTTAAAAAAAAATTGGTGCACAATATGAATTCCAAATCAGAATCTGCTGACTTCCTTCACATTCTTTATTCGGCCAATTCCAATGTAAAAGCCGCACTATCATATTTGCGGGTAAATATCAGGGCAACCCCTTCATCCATCCACCGAGCGCCGCTTTTTTGCCCGCTCACCCCGAAAGCAAGACGCGGAGAAGCATCGTCCGGCGGTAAATTGATCTCCTTAATCTCATATTCATGCATTGGATCGAGTCCGGAAATGGGGGAGGCAAACCTGAGCGGCTCCTCAATCTCACCGATCTGATACGCCAGCCCCAACGCACGGGATTTGTCGGACGAAACGAAATTAAGCGAGGGAGTTGTGGAATCGAATGGGTTTTGGTGCCGATACAGATCACCGAACTGCACGATATCCCGCACCTTCTTATAGGCTGCAATGCCATGTTTGGATGCCTCGATGTAAGCGGAGGTACATTTACGCGTATCCACTTCCATGCCCAGTTGTGCCATCATACTGACGTCAAACCGATACTTTGTGCCGAAATCTCCACGATGCGTAACGTGGGCTGTCGTGCAGATGGCCGGAAAGAACACCGAAAAATTCCACTGCGCACCCAAGCGGAACGAAGGTCGGGTATTGTCGCTGGGCCAATGCATATGACTATAGCGCATCGCCCCATAGTCCGAACGGCCTCCACCAGCAGCACAGGCCTGAAAATCAACATGCGTGTGTGTTTCCGCAAGCTGTTTTATGACCCCATAATAACCAGCCATATATTCATTGAGCATCTCGCCCTGCCGCTCAGAACCGAGGTACGGAGAATAAGCATTGTTGATATTGGCATTGGCATCCCATTTCACGAAACGGATGCCCGGATTCTCCGTCAACAAAGTGTCCACGACTTCAAACATGAATTGTTGGACAGCCGGATTGGCAACATCCAGGGTCAACTGCGTCCGTTGCAGAACAGGCTCCCTTCCGGGAGAGGTCATCAACCATTCCAGATGCATTTGAGCCAGCTCACTTTGAGCATTGACCATTTCAGGTTCCACCCAAATCCCGAACTGGATCCCTTCCTTCCGGGCAAGATCAACAAAACAACTGATTCCATGCGGAATTTTATTCGTATTCACCTGCCAATCGCCCAGCCCCGCATTATCCCTGTTGCGGGGGAATTTATTTCCGAACCAACCGTCATCCAACACATATAGTTCAATGCCCAAACCGGCACTGTCTGCAATCATTTGTGCAATGTCCGGCTCGGCAATCTTCATCTGGCACCCTTCCCATGAATTGTTATCGACAAGCCGCAGTCGATCGCCGTTACGGATGAGATAGCTGCGCGCCCAGCGATGCAGCTTTCGACTGGCCTGCCCCTTTCCGGCAGAACTCAAGGTATAAACCATGGCCGGTGAAGCCAATGACTGCCCAGGAGCCACCTTGGGGTGTCCGGGCGGATTCGACCCGATGGATGTTTCCATATAGCTTTCGCTGTTGATTTCGAAAGAAAAACGGTTGCTGCCGGACCACACCAGAGCCATCAGCAGGCACGGCACAGTTTCTTCATCAGGATAATCCCCGAACCCCACAACCATATGCGGCATTGGACCTTCTTTGTGGCGGTTGCCGTCGCGGCACTCCAAAACTTTGTTTCCTTTGGTCAATTTTTCGCGCATTACGGTACCGGCTTCATGTGCCTGCCAGGATTCATACCATTCCAGATACACACCATCTTTCGCATTGGCCTGCCAATACATGGAATCAAGGCGCGGAACCGCAATGGGTTTGTCGGTTCTGTTTTTAACAACCAACCATTGTTCAAAAATATCATGCTCCACATAGGCACGAACGTGCAGTTCCACATCAATGGGATACACGCGATCTTTGAGCCTTATGGTGAGGTGCTGAATATCGGATGACTCCTCCTGAACTTGATGACCAACATAAATCGGCTCGATCCTGAAGTCGCCATTGCTTTGGATCACTTCCATTGCACTTTTAAAGCGCACCCCGTTTCCTCGATGATTGGTCGGATGGCACGGACCATAGGGAAACAACGGGCCACCCAGTGGAGACGTCCATTTACCGTCTAGACAAACGGCTTTTTGAAGCTCCAGCGTTCCATCCTTCTCCACCAGATAGCTAATCCGAATGTTCTTGCTGTCAATTCCAAACACCGGCGAAGCTGCGGAATCCGCCATGCAATGACACGACAACGCCCCCAACAACAAAAGGATGAGGCCAACAAACGTGTTTTCATAGCCGAACAAACACCGCTGGACAATATTTCCACCATACCGAGTAAAATCTGATTTGTTTTTTTTCATGTCTACTCCGCCAGCTTTCCCTTGATCGGATCCATCATCTGCCCACGCCAGCTTTCATACTGCTTTTTCAGCAAGGCCAGTTTTTCCGGATATTCAGTGTTCAGGTTTTTCATCTCGCCGGGATCCGCCTCTAGATCATAAAGCTGCATGCCATTGGCAACCGGAACCGTTCGAAACTGTGAAACCAGACCGTTTTCATCCAACTCATAAGCCTTGTAGTTTTTAGTCCCTTTTCTGTAGACCAGCTTCCACTTTCCCTGCCGGACAACCCAATTGTCCTGCTTGCCGGAATCCCAGAACAACGGTTCGTCGTGCAATGCTTCAACCTTCCCGTCGATTAACGGCAGCAGACTTTTCCCATCGAGCGGTTTCTTCGGCGCAACACCTGTGATTTCCGAGAGAGAGGCAAAAAGGTCGCGATGCGTTACCACCGCATCCAGCGTTGTATGCGGTTTAAAACGCTTCGGCCACACCATGACCATCGGCACTTTAATGCCACCATCCATCAGGCAGTATTTATACGCACTGATTGGCCCGTTATTGGCATACGACTGATCCGAGCCGCCGTTATCCGACGAAAAGAAAATGATTGTGTTGTCGGCCACGCCCTGCTCTTCAAGTGCCGTCATGACCTCACCAATCATTGCATCCATCTGTTCAAGATGCGCGAGGTAAATTTTGCGGCCATACGGATCCAGAATACCGAGATGGGTCGCCTGATAGTACCACGCATTATAATCCGGTTGCATCACCGGATCCCAATGCGGATAAGCCCACTCTGCGGCATCACGGTCAAACGGACGCATGGGAATACCGTATTTCCCCGCCAGCGACTGGTTGGGCGGACGCGTCAAAGGGGTGTGCACCGCGTTAAACTCCAACTGGAGGTAAAACGGCTGTTCACAGTTCTCTTTAATAAACCTGACCGACTCGCGCCCGAATACCTCCGTCGTAGTTGTGTTTTCGTACGACTCTTTTGTATTGGAATCGCGCGTCAGCGGACCGATCGGCGCCATGCGGGCCATTTTCGCGCTGCCCGCCTTTTTGCGATTGTAGGCATCGACATCCTTCCGGCTCAACAAATGCAAATCCCAAGAATGATTGATGAAACCCAGCCAGTGATCGAAACCGTGCTTCATCGGATTTTCCTTCGGCCCGTTGTTCATATGGGTTTTGCCGACCTTCATTGTGCGGTAGCCCGCCTCGCGCATCATCTCTGCAATCGTACTCTCGCTCGAAGGCATCCCGCCTTCACCGTAATAATAAGCGCCCCAGCGATGCTGGTATCGGCCTGTCGACAACGCCAAACGGGAATTGCTGCAAACCGGCGAACCCGCATACGCATTCCTAAACACCACGCCGGACGCCGCCAACCGATCCAGATTCGGAGTGCATACCCCATCGGCCACAACATCATGGAATCCGACATCGGCATACCCGAGATCGTCCGCAAGAATCACAATCACATTCGGCTTGGACGCCCCGCCTTGTGCACCGCACAGGCTAGCGGCAAATAGTCCCGCAGTTAATCTCAATGCGCTACTTTTCACGAAGTACCTTCTTTTGTTAAATTTGAAACCGTCCACTTTCGCAACGGTTCGGAATCCCGGGTTTCCATCTGCCCTTACCGGATTTCATTGGCCGGTGACTCAAAGGCAAAAGCATCGATGTAGGCATCGCTGCACTCCCTGAACTTTTCTCCCACCTTGAATTCCAGCGTGTGTTGGCCCTCGGGCAGCAATCGGGTCTGATACAGCTTGCTCATTGGCCCGCCCCATCTCAAGACGATGGTTTCGATAAACCGGCCATCGAGATAAACGTCAAAAGTGCCACCCTTCTTTTGGTCGAGCGTTCCGTAGGCCCGGGCCTTTGTTCCGGTGAAGGTGAATTTGACCGAGTCCCCGGTTTTTGTGCTCGTTCGCTCATGGTTCATGTAATAGTTCGAACCCGGTTTGGATTGAATCCAGCTGCCTGAGAATTCGACCGAGTCGTCCGTGTCGTCCACCATGCGCCAGAATCCTTCGCAGGTTTTCTGGTCGACGATTTGGATGGAATACTCGCAGGCATTTGCATCCGGATTGTCGATCTTCATCGACACGGTTTTATTCCCGTAGGGTTTGAGAGCCGGAATCTCGAAACGCTTGAGTTCCTTCCAACCCGTCTGGCTGTGTTCCTTCAAAATAGCCTGCACTGGCTCGGAAACGGACAATCCGCTGTTTTCAATTATTCCTTCCAGCGATTTGGCGCCGTCCTTGCCCTTGACCTTTACAGGCAAGGCCACCAAGGCCGCTGCGGTCGGAGATTGCCCAGGAAGCAAAGCATAGCCGATGACCAACTCGCCGCTCTTGGTCTGCCCCAGCAGCTTAAAATCGAAATCGAAACGGCTGAGTCCGTTTTCTCCTTCGAATGTAATAACCAGATCCTTGCCCTCGGCTTTCGAATCGACCGCCCGGCAGCCGCCGCCATGATTAACCAGCAAATCGGCCCCGAAACGAAGCGAGGCCATGTCCAGATCCTTTTGAGGATTGAACCCATCCTCGGCCTTGATCCTGACGGCAATCGTCTTCGTCGCGGCGCTAATCGGATCATTGTCGATGATTGACACCTGTTTCTCGACGACAAGAGGCTGGATCAGATTCTTGGAGCTGTGGATGTCGTTGCCTTCGTCTTCAAACTTATTGATATCAATCACCGCCAGAGACAGATGGGTGGCACGGCCCAGTTTATCCTGAACCACCTTCGGCCGCTCGAATTTATACCACTCGTTCTTGGTGCCGTCGGTGTAAAACGTGGAGGAGGTGTCGTAGGGCAGCCCTTCTTCGTTCTTCCAATGGATTCCGTCCAGCGAGCGCATGTAGCCGCTCTGACGATCCATGGCGCAATTGTAGATGCAGTGATACTGGTGCAGGCTCCTCCAGACAACCGGATCTTCCGCATAGCCGCTGATCCTGTGGAAGTTATCGACGGAGACCAGGTTATAGGCCCCGAGAACACCGTTGTTGCTGATGGCGATATCGCCGCGCTTCCTCATCAGAAGAATGCTGCCGTCCGGCCGAAACTCGGTGGTCAGGTTGGAGCCCTTGTACATCTTTGGACGGAGCCCCCGCGCATTGATCTTTATCCTCCCGGCGAGTTTCCAAGGCCCGGGCATCTGATCAGAGGTGTAGACATCCCCGGTATTGATATGCATCGCAAAACTTCCGTCCGGCATCTTCATGACTTCTGGGTTGTGCCCCTTTTTGAGGAGGATCTTTGTAAGCACATAGGGGCCGATCGGATGGTCGGAAACGCAATGGGCCACCTCCGACTTCGGCCAGCCCCAGTGCCCGTCTTTCTCCGGCCAACGACAGACCGCGATATGGTATTTGCCATCCTTGCCCTTGATGGGGTTGCCGCCCCAGTAGCACCATTCGTTGTCCTCGATCCCGTTGTCCCTGTCCCGCGGCAGCACCTTTTCGCATCCCCAGAGCCCCTCCGATTCCAAACCATCGACAATCGGAGCCGGCAGAATCAGGTCCTTGAATTGGCCTCCCCGAACAAAGCATTTGCCGGCAAGTGCTTCGCTGGACGGTGAGCGCCCAGCCAGTCCGACTGCCTGAACCGATCCGCAAATACCCACCAACAGCGCAGCCGAAATAAACCAATATTTTTTCATCACATTCCTTCTCTTCAAGATTATGTCTGCAAGACGAACCAACCTCATCGCTTAATTCGAACCAGAACAACGCCGTGCGGCGGAACGTTGGCCGCAAAACTTCCGGTGTATTCCCCAATTTCCTTCTGCCGCCAAACATCACGGATTTGAACCTTCTCGGCAAAGCCGAGTTCCTTAAGATCAATGGCCATCTCGCGCATGTCGGGTCCCTTATTGAAAAAACCTGCGGCCAGATCCCCGTTTGCCAGATCCTTCACAAGTATTTCGCAGTTCTCTTCAACTACGACAGACTTTCCCGGAACCGCTTTTTCATCCTGTTGGATATCCAGCACCTCGGTATTGCAAAGCAGGCGGACAGTGAATTCATCCATCAGCTCAATCGGACATCCAATTAGCAGAGGAGCAGACCACAACGACCAGAGGGAGATGTGCGAATACTGCTCATCCGGCGTCAGGCGCGATGCCCGCGGCTCCCTGCCGACATTGTTTTCGATCACGTTGCCGACCACCAGCATATCGGGATCCGGGAAATGGCCCGGCCCCCCGCGCTCGCCTTCATCGATCCACGTTCGGTGCAGTTCCCACTGTTCAACCACATTAAGATGAGCCCCGTCCTGATCCCAGCGGTCTTTCAAGTCCCCGGCGGTCCGCCAGCAGTTCACTTCTTTTGCATACAGCTTTGCATATTCCAACGGAGCCGTGTTGGAGAGCGAATAAACAATGTCCCTTCCGGAGTTTTTCAGTGCCGTTGCCATGCGCATGGTGCATTCCGGATCATTCGGGTTCCAATCATATTTCAGATAATCAATCCCCCACGCCGCCCACTGTTTTGCGTCTTGCTCATCAAATGTATATTCACCAACAACAAAGTTCGCCCGTTTGGTTTCTCTATCCGCAGCATGTTTTTCCCGGCTCCATTCCCCCGCCTTGTTGTTGCTTGAGCCACCGATCCGCCCGGCATAGGTCGTTATCCAAGGACTGGAATAAATGCCAACCTTCAACCCCATCGCATGCACCTCGTCGCACATGGTTTTAATATCCGGGAATTTGGCGGGGTCGCCTTGAATCGCGCTGAATGATCCCCCGCGCGCACCCTGCCATGCATCATCGATATTGATATAGGTCCAGCCATAATTGATCAGGCCCTTTTCTTTCATGGCGCGTGCCGATGCCAGCACCTTTTCCTGATCCACCTGGTTGCCCCAGCAGTTCCAGCTGTTCCAACCCATGGGCGGCGTCAGGCATATCTCATCCCCAACCGATATCCTGAGCTTTTTCTCGTCCGCTCCGAAAATGTTTTTTGCGTTGAGTGTTACGATGTAATCTTTTTTTTGCTCCGAAAGAATGGTGCCGCTGATGATGCCGGTGTCGGAATCCACATTCAATCCATCCGGCAGCCCGTCAACGGAAAATCCAACAGGGCGCCTGCCGATGGCGGGGATCGTGTAGAGGAAAGGAGACCCCGGCCGAACCCCAAACACCTCCGGCCCGTTTATTTCCGGAGCCGGCACGGGTGCCGGCGTCAGAATGTAATACCCATCCTCAACCTTCGGGCTATAGACCTCTGCCCCCAAGGCAGTTGAGCATGCAACCCAAACGAAACAACCGGCTAGTATTCTTACTGCTATTTTCATATTATTCTTATCCTATAGTTCATCGAAGGTTTCCCAGATTTAAGGTACGAACGATCCGCCCCGGAACCGATTGTTCACGGAATGCCTTAAACATCTACTCTGCCCCGGTCAGCTTCTTAATGAGAAAGTCCACGGCACTGTCATACTCAATCGGCTCGCAACCGGGATAGGAGAGGTACGACTCGACTCCGAGAGCCCGGCAGCGCTCATGAAACGGCAATCCATAATTTGAAGAGTGTGCGGTATCTTTTTGCACTACCCCCATCTCGGGTGCCTTCTGGTAAAACAGATAGAGTGGCGGATCATCCTTACTGATCTGGGCATAAGGAGAGAACTCTTCAATAAACAGCCTGTAATTCTCGAGGTTCTGCATCAGGACCTCCTCCGCAGAAAGCCCTTTCTTTCTATCGGCTTTAACACCTAAAGCAGCTGTTTGCGCAGCGATATTGGGAATCCATTTCTTCGCCTGAACGGGATCAATCGTGGTCTGAGGGACATTGACCCCAGCGCAAAAGACACGCGTGGATTCGCGAAGGACCGGATCACCGCTAGACGGATCAGCCATGTCCGGGCGAGTTGCAAGCCATAGGGAGGTGCAACCGCCCGCAGACCCCCCGGTCAGCCCGATACGCTCCGTATCGATATTAAACGCTTCGGCTTTGCTACGGAGATATTGTACGGCCCTGGCTGCATCCTCCATACAGCCTTTGATCGGCGGATTTTCACCGCCCGGCTCTGTTTCAAACGTAAAGCGGTAGGCCACCGCAGCATACGAAATTCCGGCATCCAAGAACGCTTGAAGCTGGCCTAAGTCCCTACGCTGAAAACGGCCGCCCCCCCACCAGCCGCCATCATGGGAATACACCACAAGCGGAGTCGGCCCACTGGACTTGGCCTTCCAGAAATGCAGCACCTGCCTCGCTTCCGGACCATATTGCTCGTCGCAAAAATCCGGCTCCGGCAACGGTGGATTGTCAGCCAGAAAGTTCTTCCCCTCGCCCGAGCTGAGTTCCCGCACAAAAATATTCCGAAAACGAACCTCGCGACCGTTGGATTGAAGCAAAATGGGACCCGTCGCAGGCAACAGCTTACTCCTGTCCCAATAATTTTCCATTACGGTGCCCTCAACAACTCCCTTGCCATTCAGGTACACCCAGGTACGCGCCCCAACCTGGACAATGCGCAACGGCTGCCAATTGTGAGAAACAGAATCAAAGGCAATTAAAGCATCCCGACCAAGTGTCTTCGGGGGGTTATGAATAAGTCCGCCCGAGCCAAAAAAGGGTCTGAAATCCGGATTTGCAGGGTTATACGCAGCGAACCGGTCCAACAACTGCACCTCCGGCGTTCCTCGCAGGTAGATGCCGGAGTCCCCTCCATATTTGACCTTAAACTCCAGCATCAACTCTATGTCACCGTAGCTTTTATCCGTACAGGCAAAAGGCCCCGAGCCGTCGTTGATTAACTCTCCGTTTTCAATACGCCAATGGTTTGCGAAATCAGCGCGCATCTTTGCCAACGCCGCCTCGCGCGCCTCCCCCGCCAGATTGGTTACAGAATGCGGATTGAACCCGTACCATCCCCTGAAATCTCCACCATTAAAAAGCGCCTCAAAGCCATCGGGAGGATTCTCACTTGATGAGACAACTGCCAGAGAAGTTATAGCGCCCCCCAGAACCAGAATGCCCCAAAGACCAAAAATTTGTATCTTCATTTTTTCATTCATAACATTTCTTTCCAGTTTAAGTACAAAGCAAGAAAAGAAGACCTCCGCCCTTTGCAGCCAACTCGGCTGCCGGCAGGAATAAAACGCGTCAACCAGTCAATCGATGCCATGAAATTCCCGTACGGCATCAAACATGGCCAATACATTTTCGAGAGGTGTTTCCTCCAGAATCGAGTCGTGACTGGCCCCGGCAATATAGCCTCCACCGGGAACCATGATTCCAAGCACCCGAAGCGTCTCCTCCCTCACACTTTCCGGAGTTCCACAAATGAGTGCATGGTGGGAATCAATACCGCCATTGAGCACCAATCGATCGCCAAAGGTTTCCTTCAATGCGCGAATATCCATATCGCGACAGTCCGGTTGGAGCGCATGCAGACCATCCAACCCGGCTTCCAAAAAACAAGGCATCAACTCTTGGACTGAACCGCAGGAGTGCATTTGAACCTTCAACCCGAAACCATGTGCCTGATCAATCAGACGCTTGAGATGCGGTTGAATAAAGGTGCGAAACATGGAGGGACTGATTAATGCACCGTTTTGAGAACCGAAATCATTTCCGAAAAAGAAAATATCCATAAGGTCGGCGGCCTCTTCAAAGGTCTGCTGATTTACCGCATAGTAGAAATCAACGACCTTGGTGAACACCCTATGGACAACGTCAGGATCTTCGTACATCAGGATGTACATTTCTTCCATGCCCAACAGGTCGATCACATCATGCCAGAATGGACTCCACTCGCCACCCATAACGGCATACTGCCCTTCCCAACACCCGATTTCCTCCCGCAAATGCGAGACCTCCATCCATGCGGGATCGGGCCATTCATAGCGTTCAACCTCCTCCAGCCCAACATCCCTTAACGGAATGGAAATGCCATGCCCCCACCCAATGCCTTTGCGTTCGATCCCAAATACAGTACGCGTGTGTACATCCGGATCGGAGAACGTAACTTGCGGCCCCGCGTAGCGGGCACGTACCGTGCGGAAATCATCGTGAAAGCGCTCCAGCAAGCCCTCTTCACTCAACCCCAACTCGCGCCGCGCCTTGAGACAAAACGCATCCGACATGCCGCACCAGACCGGCGTGCGGTCAAAAGGCTGATGATCATATGCGGCAAGTACCCGTTCTCTTGAAGTCATTTCCTCTCACCCCGCGGCATGGTTTTAGCAGGCGCAGGAATTCGCGTTTCAAACTCGATCCGTATCGGATAGGCCATTCCGTAGGAAGGCTCTTTAGTGAGTTGGATTTCCAATCCGGCTTCGGTTTGCTCCCAAAGGAGCTCGCCGTCCGTGCCCAGCAGCGAGACGAACTTCACGCCCGACAGGTCTACCCCCTTGAAGGTTTCCAGCACCAGTTTCTCGCCGGGCCATTTGAGCATGGTGGCATAAAGCACGGAGTTGGCCTTGTTGCGGGTGAAACGAACGTCCTCGATCGTTGATTCATACAGCTTGACGCCATGCTCGTTCCGTTTACCCCACTGCTCGCCGACTACGCCGTGGACCACGTAAGGCCGCGTTGAATAGACCGCCTCGCCACATGCCTCCAGCCAATCCCCCAACTCATACATCATGGTCTTCTGCTCTTCGGGAAAGGTTCCATCGGGCTTCGGGGCAAAGGAAAGCATCAAAACCCCGCGCTTGCTGATGATATCCATCAACTGGTCGACAATCTGGTTGGTGGGCTTGATTGGAGTGTCGGGAACATAACCCCAATTATGATCGTCATAAACACAATCATCCGTCTGCCAGGCCATGCCGGCAATCTGGTCCATGCCTCCCCGTTCGAAATCACGAACTGCGGAGCCCGGCTTAAAGGTGCTGCCATTCTTGTAGTTCAGCACCACGTTCGGCGAACCGAATGCCCCTTGCCCGAACCGGATCGCATTGTTGTAATAATGCGCAGCAAACTCCTTGCGGCGCGATTCAAATGCCGGCGGATTCATCCCCCAGTCAAAATAGTAGAGATCGGGCTGATACATATCGGCCAACTCCTTGGTCCGGGCCAGCCAACGATCCAGGTCGCGCTGGCTTGGCGTAACCGTGTTCCGTGCCCGCTCGAACCACTCCCCGCGAGTCTCCCCTTCCCTGAACCGGGCCTCGGCCAGCTCCTTCGGATAGACGGGGTTGCCATACAGATCCTGATTGGCCGGATTCTTGGCATCATATTGGTTAATGTGGTTCCACTGGAAAAACATGTAGTTCCAAGCACTGTGATTGGAAACTCCAAACTTCAGCCCCCGTTTGCGGACCGCCTTCGCCATCTCGTTCACGAGATCGCGCTTCGGCCCCATGTTCACCGAGTTCCACTTAGAGAGCTTGGTATCCCAAAGACAAAACGAGTCGTGGTGCACGCCCATCATGGTGAAAAACTTCGCGCCGCCCCGGATGCAGAGATCGGCCCACAGATCCGCGTCAAAGTTTTCCGCCTTGAACATGGGAATAAAATCCTTGTAGCCGAACTCGGCAGGATCACCATATTTGTCCAGATGGTGCCTGTGCTGGGCGTACGCCCTGTTGAACTGGCTCTGCCCATCTTTCTGATACATCCGTCGCCCATACCATTCCGCGGCATGGTCGCCTTTGAAGGCCGGCACCGAGTAAACGCCCCAATGCACCCAAAATCCCAGCTTGGCATCTTCATACCATTCCGGCGCTTCGTAGTTCCCCAAAGATTCCCAAGTCGGTTCGTAGTTCGTTGTATTCGCCGAAACCGCTGCCCCGCACAACAACAGCAACCCGACCCCCATAACCAGTCCTGTTCCCTGCTTCATAATCCGCATCATCTTCCTTCCGTATGCATTCAAAATTTCACTTCAAAAGCAACATCTCCCCCTGCTTTCGTAAGTAGGGAAAACTCAACCAGGCCTCGGCCGATTTCCTTTACAGCAACCACCGTGCCACTGCCACGCACGGCTTTGAACATGTGGGCGTTACTTGAACCGGGCCTCAAACTAAACATGGCTTGCGAGCCTGTCTTTATTCAACATTTTCAGAGACATAGCTCTGGATCGCGGCCATTCCTTTCACCCGGCTATATTCACCATGGGTCAGGTTGGTCAGCTTCACGAATTTTTCCTCTTTGCCTGATCCGGCATTCTCCGAAACGAAGTGGATGACATTGAAGGAAAACTTGTTTTTGCCTTTTTCCCCGACTCCGCTCTTAGTCAGCGCTTCGGCTTTGCGCTCTGCCTGGATATTTCCAAAGGCCTCGGCCATCTCCTTGGGACTGTAATTATGGAACGTCTTGCTGCTGGGCTTCAGCCTCGCTGAAGGCACATAGGCACGCAAGAGAGCATTGTCGCCCCCCGCAATGACGCGCGGGGGCTTCCCCTTGGCGCGACGGTTGCTGTTATCCTTCCTGAAAAGGCTCTTGGCCTTTGCAACATTTTCCTTAAAGCGTTGTTCATCGGACTCGCTCCAGTCGATGCTTCTGGTTTTAGCATGGCCGCGTATCAGTCCCCATCGGCAGGTCAGAAGGAAGACCACATCGGCCTGTTGCCGCATCCCCAGCAACGCTGGCCGCGCCCAATCGCCGGGCGTATTAGTGAGCGGCTCCACCTTTAAGTCGCCACCAATTCCCACTCCGCCCTTGCCTCTTGTCTTGGCACCGTAGTCTTTGTCGCCCATACCCTTCGTTACGGCATTCAGCGGTTTGAGCCATTCCCCAACCTTGGCCACGTTCTCGGCATTAGCGGGAACCAGCGAAGGAAACAGAGCAACGTCGCCTCCACCGTAAATGGCAATATTGAACAGGACTGTCGAGTTGAGCCCCTCGAGGATTCGAACGAGTTCCGACTTGATGATCGTATAGGCCGGGATACCGCCCATTTTATCGGTCATCATGAAACCAGATGCATCGAGAATAATGAATACCTTTTCCCCGCGGCTCTTCACGCCGAACAGCTTCATCTCCGGCATGGAGAAGCCCAAACCACCGGCCCCGCCGAGTCCAGCACCCGCAGCGTTCCCCATGCCGCCCTTGAGTCCGGTGATTTCGGGCATCTTGATGTCGGGCATAACTTGGTTAAGTTTAGGCTGTACCACAATGCGCTTGCGCAACTTGGGTTTCTGAGTCTTCCTCCTTTTAATGTTGACGGGCACCTGCAGCTTTTTAAGCCGTATATTGGGCCGCTTCACCGGTACAGCTTCAAAAACCTGATCATCCTTCTGAATGACCGTGACAGCGACAAAGGAAAGAGCCAGTACGATTAAAACGGCGTGGATACCGAGACTAATCAATGCAGCGCTCGATTTTGCGTGTTTGGTCAAAAACTGCTTTCGAAGTAAAGTGGACATTTAAAAAATCCTATTTGGTTAAACATTGTTCTATTTAAATTTGAAACGATGGCATCTGGATACCAGCTCCCCATCAAAGCCTGCTGTCCGGTAGTTGGACTTTTTTCGAGAAAGATTCCGTCGGCAGGCCATTGCTTTCAAGCAACACCGCAACCTCTGCCTGACTCCCGGCAGCTAGTGGCTTTTTGCAAACGAGACGCACGGTTGATTTTTCAAACGGCTTCAAGGGGCGCACCGATCCTTTGGCGAACAGCTCATCCCCGACCTTTAGTTTGACCACCGACTTGCTAGATTTCACTTCACCGAAATTTGTCACTTCCACATAGGCTTCAAGCCCTTCCTTGACGAACTCGAATTTCGGGGACAGCGCGGACAACAACGGCACCTGCATGGATGTTGCAGGAAGTGCCGACCAACCGAACAGCAGCTTGCCATCTGAATCCCGGCCCAGCAGTTTACCTGCAAAGTTTTCGGCCGTTAAACCGCTCTCTTTTCCGCTAAAGACCAGGACAAGATCCTTCCCGGCATTTTCCTTCCGCAGGAGCTTGCTGCCCCGGCCATAATTAACCTCATCCGAGGCACCGAAGCGCAACGACTCCAAATTGAGATCCTTGTGCGGATCGAACCCCTCTTCAGCCTTGATCTTTATCCGAATTTCTCCGGTGGAAGCCGTAATCGACTCCTTGTTCAGCATGTCCAGCAACCGGGACGTTCGCATCGGCAGAACAATCAGCTTGGAGTTATGAATGTCGTACGGCTGATCTTCATACTTGGTGCTGTCGATCACCGCAAAATGCACATGGGTCGGTCGCCCGTACCCGTCTTGCAGAAAGCGAATGCGCTCATATTTATACCAGTCGTTGAGCGTTCCGTCTTCATAGCGCGCCAGCCCCGGAACATAGGCCTCGCCCGGCTCTCGCTTCCAATGGAAGCCGTCTTTGGAGCGCAGATAATGGGCAATGCGCCCCTTCCAGTCGTTTACGATGATGTGATACTGAATATCATCCTTCCACAACACGGGATCTTCGGCTGCCGCCATGTCAATATGGGGATACACCGACTCGGAACTCACATTATACCAGTCCTCTTCCCCGTCGGGACTGGCCCAGATCCATCCACGACGGGAAACCGCGATGAACGAACCGTCCTTACGCGACGCAAAGGAATAGTTCAAATAGTTGGGGAATACATAACGTTCGCGCGCATGGAAGTCATATGTGCACCTTACCCAAGGCCCGTGGAGATCCTTCGAGATAAAATAACGGCCATTGGACGAATAGACGATGTAGCGCCCGCGCTTGCTTTTGTAAATCTCCGGATTGTGGCCCTCGCCCAGTTTGCTTCGAAATACATATGGCCCCAAGGGATCCAGCGCAGTTGTATGAACAATCTCCGAATCAAAATAGCCGAAATGGCCCTTCCGATGGTTTTCCGGCCAACGTGCCGTATAGAGATGATAAACACCGTCATCGCCCTTGATCGGATCACCGCACCAATACGACCATTCAGGATCTTCAATGCCATTAAAAATGTCGCGCGGCTTTACATTGTCCCCGCCCCAAGTGTCACTGGTCATACCCTCTCGAACAGGCATCGGCAGAATCAAATCCTTAAACGCCCCCCCCTGCACCAGATTCTTCCACTCCGCCGGCCGCTCCCGCACAACGCTCTCCCCGGCACAGGGAACAACGCCTGTTCCTGCGGTTAATATCGATATCATCAAATAGAAAACGCCTCTCTTCATACATACCTCTTAAAGCTTTAATATTTATACTTGGAAAAGGGGACTTAATGGACAGGCCTTCATCAAATTTCGTCAATTAAACGTATATGCAAACAGATTTGCCACATTCGGGATATTGCGCTGATCGACCCGAGTAGACATCGAGTTAATGCTGGGGGGCAACGATTTTCCTCCACAAACCGAATCTAGCCTCTTGGTTCGATGCTTGATGCTCAGCAAGCCGCAGCGGTGGATTAGACGGAACATATACGGGCTTGCCCAAAGGTTGAACTAAAAAATGGTTCGATGTTTGCTTCCTCCTGCGTTTTTGTTCAAGCGTGAGCAACACCACTACGGAATCATTTCGTGGTACTACCACAAAGCGGCGTAGTTCTATGCCTCGCCAACATCATCAAAACTCCCGAAACCGTTTATACAGAACGGAAGTTCGACTGTGTTCTGAACACGTGATTGAATCGGTCTTTCATCCCTAAAATTGGTCGCTTTTCGCTTCCAATTATCTTTGGGAATTATCTGCGCTCCGCTTCGGCGGTTGCTTCCCCTTTGTTCTTTGCTGATTTTCACCAATTAATCGGCTTCGAACGGATATCTTTTCGGCGAACTAGTTCAACTTCACTCAATGTTTCCGTCATTGTCGCCGTAAATTAATTTCCGGACCCTTACATGATTACGAAAATAACATCGATTTCGCCGAACTTAATGGTCCGGCCATGTAAACTCTTGATATAAATCCGCAAGTATCGCCCGACACTCTCCCCTTTAAACCAGACTTTCTTCGAAGAAGTCGCTGCATCAGCATCCAGCGTCAAAGACATGCAGTCCTTGAAATCCGCATCTTTCAGCGTCACCATGGTAAGGTTTTTCAGATCGTTGCCGTGATAAACCTCAAATTCTTTGAGGTTAGTATTGGTCAGCAATAACCCCTGGAGGGTGGTCTCTTTGCCCAGATCAATCGTGATAAAGCCTGAACCATCGAACTTGCCCAACCAATCGGTACCTTCATCCCCATCAATTGCCTGACCCTGACTTTTCTTCCAGGCATGGTTTACCGCCTGAATGCGCGCTCCGATGTTGAGCATCATTGATGTGTTGCTCGAATAGCTTAACGCGTCGGACAGATCCTTCAATTGCATCTCCGTATCCGGAGCGAATGCACGGCTGTTCATATAGCCCAAAAGCGAATTCAGGAGCTGCCTTGCAGCCGGATCATGATCCTTCAGTTTGAACAGATCTGCCATACAGACCAGTATCTTCCCCTTGCCAACTTTGTATTCCATGATAAAGCCAAGCTGTCGATTTTCGTTCCAATCGTCGATCGGCCGAACAATTATTCCATCTTGGGGAAGTTCCTGCATCACCAGCCCATACGAATTGCCCAGAATATTTTCCCAGCCCCACGTAGTATGCTCTGCCGTCGGGAAATTATTGAAAACAGGATGGGCGTCATCGATCAGCAGCCCGAGGGTGACGCGATCCTTGTTGTGCGCAAAAAGAAATTTATTCCAATAGACCGGCTCAAAGCTGAGCTTAGGATGCGCCCGACTGTATTCCTCCGGCATAAACAAAACGGACTTCCCTGCTTTCAGTGCAGCCTCCAGCTCTGCATCCATCTTTCGGTGAACCATGACGTTCCCTGGTTTTGTTTTCGGTGCATCCTCGCACACCATGAATTCCCAGCTGTTTTCCACTTCCGTACCTTTCAGGCGCAACAACAGCGTATAGTTTGCCGGGGCGCTCAAACTTTTCAATGAAGTCGAGATTGCTCCGACCTGATTACGGCCGCTCTTAATATCTAGACTCATAAACTCGTCAGCAATACAGACCTTTCCTGACGCATCTTTTACTTCCCATATCAACGTCTGGTTTTTCAATTCGCCTTCACCAAAGTAGGCATAGATGACCGGCACATTCAACGAGTCCGCATTTTTGTAAACATAAGAACTCATCCGGGCCAGCGGAACACTCCAGTTCCAGAACTTAAAAAACTGCGCTTTTGTAAAGTAGCCCTTTTCATCCATGAACGCATCGAGGTATCCCACGAGCGATGTCCCCTGCCCTGAAAAGTCGGAAATCCCCAAAAGCTGTGTTCCGGAAATACCATCTGAAGCCAAAGCCGCTTCGCAATCTTCCTTATAGCAAAGCATCTGGAGTTTGCCGGATGCATGGAGAAATCTTTTCCATAGCGGAAGCACTCCGTTTTCTTCTGCCTGCTCCAGAAAGATTTCAAAGTTCTTCGGCTTTAGCGGCCCGATGTATTTTTTCATTTCATCAAAGTTTGGGTAGGCACACCATTGTCCCGCCTCATGCTGAATAAAGGGATTATTGTGAGGAACATTGAACCCTACACCTTTCCAGCCATTCCGGCCTCTTGGCTGGGTCGTGCATGTAAATTCATCGAACTCCGACTGAATCGTATTGGCGGATGCCGTATGGAGCATACGGGAGTCATAGGTTCTCAGCTCTTTCGTCAAGTTCGACAGGAATGTCGAATTGAGCTCCCCACGCCAGGGCTCGTTGCCATGCGTGAAAAAGATAAAAGAGGGATGGTTTCCGTATTCATCAATAATACGTTTCCCTTCATCGACAACCCATGTTCCGAACGCGGGATCGCTTGGATTTCCCCAGATATGAATCTCCGGCATCAGATACATGCCCAGCTCATCGCCTGCTTCAAAAGCGGCCTTAGGCGGACACCACGAATGGAAACGAACATGGTTAATGCCCGACGCCTTCATTTTTCCCAGATGCTCCAGCCAGGTTTCCTTATCCATCGGAGGATATCCGGTCTTAGGAAAAATGCAGCAGTCCAGCGTACCTCGCATGAAGGTTTCGTTCCCGTTTACCAGAAACTTTTGTCCCTCCGCCTCAATACTACGAAGACCAACCTTCAGTTCCTTCGACTCAGCACCGAAGTTCGATTTCAGGGAAATATCCAAGTCATGCAGTACCGGATGGAACTCACGCCACAACTCAGCTTCCGCACCGAAATTTACTGTCATAGCAATTTCATTCAGGCCTGCACTCAGATTAAGGGCTTTTTTCTGATCTAGAACCTGAACCCCTGCTTTTTGAGCAGCTCCCGTGTTGTTTTCAATAAACAGCTCCAACTTGGCTGACCGGGTTCTATAATCTGTTTCAACCTTAACATGCTGAATAAATACCGGAGCACGCCAGGAAAGGTTTATATCTCCGATAATTCCGTTCCAGGCGCCTTGGGTTTCATCCGACACACTGTGTGCGCGGCTGCCCACCGGCAACAGCAATGTGTTGTTGACCTTAACAACCAGGTTGTGCGCACCTCTGTTCAAGTTTTTGCCTAGATTGAAAACGTGCGGCACACCCAACGAATTGTTCGTTCCGATTTCCTCGCCATCCAACCATACGGTTGATGACCAGTGCGGGCGCTCCAGCGCCAGTATCAGGTCTTTATTCTTCGGGGCATCTTTACCGATCACGATCGTTTTCTGATACCAGGCATCGCCAATGAACCGTCGTTCCGGCTGGAGGAAGAACGGAACCTTAATATTCCCCTCTTCCCGATACTTGTCATACTTCTTCGTAAACCAAAGATGATGTCCCGAAACGCCCATCCATTCGGTATCAACTGTCACGGGCGATCCAAACCCTGCATTCTGTAACGCATCAGGCAGGTTGATCTTTTCCTTAAAGCCCATCTGATCAAACCATTGCTCTTGTTCACCAACCGGTTTCTTTTCGTCATCCAACCGGATGGTCCAGGCACCTGACAAATCCGCTCCCTCGGCTCCCACCTTGATCTCGGCCTGCCCACTGGCAGCCGGCGGAACATATTCCGGTGCATATTCAGGCTTCGAATAACCATAGGTCACCGAAATCAACGTTGCAAAAAACCCACAACTAATTATCTTTTTCATATATTCCTTTTCTTCTGACGGCTTTCACCAGCGGTTCGCCATTCAGGTATTTTTGGCCGTGTTCAGAACTAAGGTTTAAATGGCTCAAATGGTGCACTCTTCTCGGGATCAATCGGTCGATAATAATTGCCCTGACAGGTTCCAGTCTGAGCGACTGCATTTCCGCCGGCACCGTAGGTAATAATATTATCGATAATTGCGGAAAACCGCACATTGTGAAGCCGTACCACCGTCTGGCTCTGGATCGTATTGACAACGTTATTTGCAAACATCAGATTTTCAGAATCTTCAATATTAATGAATGCCCGCCCATTCGGTGCTGCATCGACCGTTCGGGTTTTGGTCCGCGAATCGATCTCCTGATTAATACTGTTTCCCGTCATCACCAGATTCTTAGAAGAACCGATATGACAGAAGGCTCCGAACGCGGCCGCTCCGGTTGAGTTTTTCCAGTTTGTGAGGGTGTTATTGCTGACCGTTGATTCATTTATTTTACGGAGTTCAAAACATTTGCTCACGTAGGCGAAACCATTTCCATTCAGATTTGAAGCCTTGGTTTCTCCAATAATCACCCCGGTCTCAAGGTCGGCAAAACAGTTGTTTTTAATCAGGACCACAGCGGATCCCCCTTTTATACGAATGCCGTAAACCATCTGCGCAAACCAGCTGTCGGTGATATAGCTCACGTCGCAATACGCGATCTCCAAGCCGACATATAGATCCGTGAAATAACAACTGTTCACCCGTAACAGTTCATTCTTCCAGCCCTTTGGAAATACGAGCGCCCGCTGCCCTTCCTTTTCCTCATCGTCATATCGTCCTTCGGCAGGCCACCAGTTCAACCCGCGGAAATTGGGCTCATCCTTACGAAAACGACTGTAGCCTTTATCCGTATCCACCCCCGTGTTGTTATACCCCACAAAGGTCATGCCGATCACCGCGACCTTGCTGTTCACCTGTTTCCACGGCGCTTCCCCGGCTGGGAATGATTTGGAATGCCCCGCCCGATGAAAGGTAATGCAGTCCGGTCCGGTATGTTTCCCGAATTGGAAAACAGTCCCGCTCTTCAGACACATCCCATGCACATCCAGTCCCCCGTGCCCATGCCCTCTTAATTCAAGACTGACGAGATGCACGTTGATCGGGCCATCAATAAAATAAACGCCAGGCAGGAAGTTGAACGTGGCCGATGTATCATTCAGCCCGGCCGTCCGATCAAATATTTCCTGAAGCGCCAATGACACATCCCGCTCTCCCGAGTTATCGAGATGATACTCAAAGATGCTATGATCCGTCAGCACCTCCACCGTTGCAAAACGACTCTCGGTAACCTTCAGATCGTCCAACGGTTGGACTGGTTTAGCATCAGCTGCGCAGACCAGTGCACAGAGGATTCCCCCGACTATAATTCCTCGCATTCCCGTTTTCATATGCTGCATTCCTTTGCCGCGCAGCCATTCGATTTTCATCGCATCAAATGATGACGCATCGAAGGCGGTTTGGGTTCTGATTACTCAATACCGATCGAGTCAATTTCCCACGAACCTTCCTCAACACCTAAGGCCGGCTCAATCCGGACGGTTTTCAAAAGCCGATCAAATCCGAAGTTATCCAGTTGAATCTTATAATCAACAAAGTCCTCATGATTGTCCGACAAATCGAAGACCACGGAATAGGCGGCATCCCAATCAATTTTCGCACTGCGCCAGTCTCGTCCCGTTTCGCCGGTCACAATGGTTACCTTCGCCTGTTTGGCGGCGGTTTGGTTTTTCAGGCGGATACGGAACGTGGTCATATTTTTCGCTTCATTCATCAAACAAAGGTTGGGCTGAATAACCGCATATCCGCTGATTTCACCTTTAATGCTTTTCGCTGCTTTATCCCATTCCAGTGTCGTGCCCTGCACGGCCTGCCAGGCGATAGCCGCGTGCTCAAAGGTCCAGTCCCGCCGCGCTCCCGGATATTTCATATCATCCGGCGGAATAATCACTGTTCCATCCTCATTAAAGAACAGCGGCTTTAGCGAGATGCCCCTGAAAAAATAACCGATATCATTATTCTCCGTCAGCATGTACCACTGCCCGTTCCATTCAAACACCGAGCTGTGGCCCCCTTGCACAAACTGGTGTCGGCGGGAGTACGGGCCGTAAATAGAATCACTCATGACATAACTGTTATCCCAGAAAAGGTAGTATATGCCGTTACGCTTAAAGGTCGTGGGTTTATCCCCCCCTTTCAGCAGATACTTCGGCTCTTCAGCCAGGGAAATCATATCATCCGCCAGCTGGGCAATATAATACCCCCCTGCGCCGAAAATGATGTAGTACTTCCCGTCTTCTACAAACACATCCGGATCATACACTTTCGAAGGAACCGTGTCTTCGGCAAGCAGCGGATGGCCAAGCGCATCTCGATAGCCCGTATTAACGGAGTCGGAGACCATCACACCGATATCCATATTCTTATTGGAAAAGTACCAATAATACGTCCCGTCTTTCGCCGCAATATCGCCAGCCCAACAGTTTCCTTTTTCCCCCATATAGTTGTCTTTCGGCCATATAGCGGACTCATAGTTCCAGTCATACAGATTGTCCGTGGACCAGATTTCCCAGCAATCAATCAGCCAGTCCCGATCGTTCTTCCAGGAAATATCCCGCCCTGCAAACAGATAAAGCCGGCCATCCTCGATCCACGCATGCGGATCGGTTAAGCCATGCCCCGGAAACAAATTATCAATTTTAACGGGCTCGGACAAAACCGGTTGAGGGTGCGAAACAAAGTGATCATCAACCCCTTCTCGCTGCACGCCGACAATCGCCTGTGCCATTGCAACACTAAGCCCCAACATACAACCTGCCATACATAACTTCTTTTCAAATTTCATCGTTATTCCTTTCTATAAAATCACAAGATGAACGGAGCGTTAGCGAGTCCGCGCCAATGTTGAACTTTTCGCTCGCGCAATCCCGTTTCAGCGTGGGTTATTCCAACATATTGATGATATCTTTTCGCCGCGATTCCGGCGTGATGGATTTAAGGGTGAACTGCCCGTCTCTGAGCACCCCTTCGATTACCGTATTTTGCGGAGCATGCAGTTTAAAATCGACGTCCCATTCCTTCGGCCACGCGGGGAACAGGCGGATTTCATCATCAACCGTCTGCAAGAGCATTTCCTGCAGTCCGATCATCCCGGATCCACCCCAGTTATGATCCGGCGCCCAGTCGTGCCCCGGCCCCCAAAAGGTCGGAAAACGTCGCCCGGAATCCCTCATTTTCTTTGTATTGAAATCGACGGCATCCTGGACCATCCCCATACGGGCAAGAAAGATGCCGTCCTGATGCCAACTGCAGAACGTGTCTTTTCTAAACGTCCCGTGCTTCCAGGTATTGCGGAAGACCTCCATCGCATCCTCGTCATTCAAGGTAAAGCGATTAAAAGGGAATAAGGGATAGAACTGCGGGCATTCGTTATTTATAATACCCTTCCATGATTCTGCCGGCTTAAGGATTTGGTCGCCGTCAACGGTATCGTAAAAATAGCCGGGAAGGCGTTGCTGCATCCCCGTAAAGTATCGGCGCTCCTCATCCGTCAAACCGCTGTCGTTCAGTGCCAGCAGGCTTTCGAGACACACTTCGAGTCCCGCCACCACATCCGCAGGGTTTTTTGCATTTTTATAGGTTTCGCAGGAGGTGGATGGATAGATCACCAACTTTCCGTTTTTATCCAACGCTTGTCCCGTTAGCTGCTGATTACGCATCTGATAATGGGCATCAAAAAAGCGGATGGATTCCTTGATGAATTCCATGTAGTCAGAAATATCGGCACCGCTGTACCGGTGGTATTCGAGCATCATGTAAGAATACTCGAGCTGAGATTCATAGTGATAGACGATATATTTATTCTGCAACACACCGGGTTCCAAGTCAGGCGGTCTATTGCGTTTTTTTGCCTCCGGTTCTTTCCAGCCCCAGGCCGTCAAAATGGGCAATCCAAAATTTTCAGTCTGCTCGCAAAAATAGGCACCCTCATGACCAAAATAGGTTTTCACACGCGCTTTTCCGGCGGAAAGCATACGCCGGTAAAATTCAAGTTGCGGAATCATCGCCTCAAAATCGCCGGTTTTAAGCAGAGGCCAGTAGAGCAACCGCTGATTCTGAGCGGTAAAGCTTCCGCCCCCCCAGTTGCGAAAATCAGGAGAATAGTGCTTTTTGCTTTTCACCAACGAAGGGTCAAAGGTGAAATTTCCACCATTAAACTTGGTCGGATATTCGCCATACCAGTTGCAACCCATCTGATAGCGGAACAGCTGATAGTTACGGCCCAGCGTCCAAGCCTTGGAATCTGTATCATCGGCATTAATCACCAAATGACTGCGATTCCAAAAGGCATTCCACCAGTTGAGGGTTTGCCAACGCGCCTCCGCATCGCTCTCCCCTTCCAATCGCTGTTTTTCCAAATCCTGTTGCCAGCGTTTCAGCGAATCGGTCTGAGCAACATGCGTATAGATGCGGATATGGTGATCATTCCGCACGTTGACAGAACGTAGTTTCCACGCTTTGTAGGGCGTTAACACATAGGTTGCCTCACCGGTTCCATCCTGCACAAAACCATCCCCCGTCAGATAGCCGCCAAAAGTGCGCCCTTTCTGGGTATTAACAATCTGATTTTTCACCTCATCCAACCCCAAATAGGGAATCATAAAATCGATTAGCAATTGATCGTCACGGTTGCGATGATAGAAAAGGACTCCGTTATCCTGCTGCTCGACCACATCCGGATAGGAGATCACCTGGCCCGGATAGCCTTCCCAGCTAAAACAGCCAAAACGCGCTCCCTGAGATTCATCAGGCAGCTCGACCGCCTCATTCCGCCACCCCTCATACGAAACGACTGCGGTGGTTTCTGTTTCTCCTTGGACATCGACATGAATCACAGGACGCAAGGCCTCCACCCAAATATTCACCGTGGCCTCCGAAGTCTTACTGCTACCCCGCAGCTGAACAAATCCTTCATGCAGTTTCAGCTCCTGCTCAAAGGATGCGCCCGGCTCAAACGGGTTCGGCGTTAACTGAACTCGAAAGCGCCCTAACTTGAAATATTCATTATTTTCATCAAACGATCCACTTCGTTGCGCATAGAAGAGAATATCTCCATCCTCCACCCAGGCATTCAGGCCGATGCTATGTCCACCCACCGGCATCGATTCCGAGGAATTCTTGCTTTGCGTCTTCCAAAGCACATTGTATTGATCTGGATTAAACCCCAGTGAAAAGAGCGGCATAAACCCCACGGCAAGGTTCAATGCAATCATGATGTAACGGTTGTTCATACTCAAAATATCCTCCTATGATAATAGGTTTATACCTTAATTCTTACTGAAGCAGATCGGTAGGCAGCCCCTGCAGACTCTCCCGCACGTCCGGACGGGACTGATCGAAAAGCGCAGCGATCTCGGAGACCGTCACCTTGGTCTGCGGATTAAAATCCGGCGACTGAAGGAATTGAATCAGCGATTTACGGAACTGCCGCGCCACAGGACGTTTCTCAAGATCGGATTCCAGATCCATGGAACAAATCAGCAGCTTTCCTTGGCCGGCTTTTGCCTCCGTCACCAGCGCCGTTTTTCGATTCAACTTCCATGTATCGATGGTCTGAACGAGCGGCTGATACTCTTTCGGCCACGGATTCGGTTCTTCAAATTGATCAAGGATCATCGGCTGGCAGCGGGACAGCAGATCCCACCATTGCCAGTTAGCATGTGACTCCGTCGGAAAGGCGTTAAACAGCGGATGAGCCGGATTGAGCGTTATGCCACAGGCGGATGACTGTCCGCCCTTTTTTCCGAAGCTGGTCCAGTAGTAGGTCGTAAAGCATGTTGGCAGATCGCCTTTCAACGTTCCAATGACCGGGAGTAACAGAACCGTCTTCCCGGCATTGAGCGCATCCAGCGTTTCTGCATTCCACATTCGAGCAACGATCAAATCAGACGGAAACGGCTTGGCTTCTTCCTTTGAATAGACCCAGAAATTCCAGTCATTGGTAAGTCCGTTCGATTCAGAACGCATTTCCAGATTGTACTTTGCCGGAGCCCGCAGACCGGCCAGAGACATTGCGAACGTTCCTGCCGACTGAGCGTTTCCCTGACCATACGATCCCGCGGAAATGCATTTCTCTTTCAGGACGGTTCCCTCGGCATTGCGAACCCTGATTTTGAGATCATCCAGGTTCAGTTTTTGTTTTCCAAAATGACTGATCTCCAATCCGACGTTCAAGGACTCATCGGTTTGATACGTCCGCCGGGGAAGCCGGGCGAGCAGCACCGTCGGCGCACACCATCGCTTCATTTCAGCTCCGGTCACATACAACTTCGGTTCATAGAATGCATCGGTGAAACCAACCGGCGCGGTATTCTGTCCGGTAAAGTCATTCAGACCCAGCCACTGGAATCCGGCGTAGCCGGGGGTGCGAAAAACGGCCTCTATCTCTTCGCGAGTCAGCTCCACCTGCCATTTGCCGGAATCGCGGACAAAGTCGGCCAGCCGGCCGATCATGCCCCGCTCTGCCAGCTGATCGGCCGCAACCTCCAGATACGTCGGGCGCAGATAGCCCGTATATTTTTTAAGCTCATTGAAAAGATCCGGATAGGCACAGAACTGTCCGATCTCATGAGCCAGCACCGGACGTTTGAATTTCGAGTGATAAAACGCAACCCCCTCACGCCAGTCGGTGGTCGTCTGCGGCGGAACGACACAAAGATCGCTGTTTTCCGGCAACGGCGGCCAGAAGGCCTGGTAGCGCGTGCGGATGCGACCACCCGCAAATCGGTCATCCTTGATGTGACCGAGCACCTCAAAATCCATTTCATCGGGCTTACCGGCATTGGATGCCGCACTGGCTTTAATAGTATAGAGATGCCGGCCATCCTGCTGCTTCCAGCTGCGGATCAAATCCGTCGCAACCTTCTCGTCAACCCGGCTTTCGTTGCCCATGCCCATCATCGTAAAGGAGGCGTAGTTCCCGAAATACAGAAGCATCCGCCCGGATTCCTTTTTGATATAATCAGCCGTTGCCCCCGGCTTCACGGTCGTCCATTCATGAACCTCCGGCGCGAGATAGATCCCAAGTTCATCAGCCGCAATAAAAGCCTGCTCCGGCGGACACCACGAATGGAACCGGACAAAATTCAGCCCGAAATCTTTGTACACCTGAAAGATTTCTTTCCAGCGGTCAACGCTCATCGGCGCATAGCCGGTTTTTGGATTCACCGCACAATCCACGTTGCCACGCAGAAAGGTTTTCAACCCGTTCACATAGAAATATTCGCCGTCGGTTGTAAACTGACGGACTCCGAATGAAACAGACCGCTCATCCTGAAACACCCCCGCTTTAAGCGAAACCATCATCCGGTAGAGTTTCGGTTCAAATTCATCCCAAAGCTGCATCCCGTCCCCCATCGGATACGGGAACGAGAGAATCGTCGATTCGGATGCAGAGAAGGGTGCGGCATGTGTAACCGGTGCCGGGTCATCGGCATTTCCAGCATTATAGCCGTTGGCATCCGCAACGAGGTACACGCGACCGGATCTCCCGGTCCGGTTACCGACTTCTACAACGACGTTTGCGGTTTTTGATTCAAGATCCGGAACAATCTGAACCGACTTCAGATAAACCGGATCCGTTGCATTCAGTGCAATTGCTCCGATGATCCCGTTCCAGGTTCCCTGCGTCTGATCCGACACGCTGTGCGGCTGTGTGCCCAGATCATAGATATGCCCATTGTCGACACAGACCGAGACCCGGTGTTTTCCCGGCGAAAACCGACTGATATCATACACGTGCGGTACCGCCAGCGAATCAGTGGAACCCAGTTCAAGTCCATCCACCCAGACGGTCGACTTCCAATGACAACGCTCCAAAGAGAGCGTGATCCGCTTGCCGGCAAACGATCCGGGAATTTCAATCTCCCGGGAATACCATGCCTTACCGATATAATGATGCTGCGGCATCAGATATTGAATCAGCTTAAAATTTTCATCTACATGGCTGTATTTTGCCATACAAGGATTCCGCAGCGAAAGATCAAGCGGTGCCCACCACGTGGTGTCCGGCCCCGGCCGCTCACCATAGCCCTGCGCTTGAAGACAGCCCGGCAGAATCAATGTTTCCTCGAAAGATTGGCTAAACCAATTTTCCGCCCGGCCCCGGTTTTCCGGATCGAGCCGCACGCCCCACACTCCGGACAGATCCACAGAGCTTCCGGCCACTAAATTCAAGGCAGGCAGAGCCAGCAGAAAACCGATCAGACAAAACTGTCTTTGGGTGATCATATTAATTTCTCTATTTCTTCAATCGGAACGGTTCCGGCATTTGTTCCTCCCAGGAGGCGTAAAACGCACGCATTTCATTGACGATTTCCGGATATTGATCAATTCGATTGATCGTCTCGCCAATATTCGTTTCCAGATTAAACAGCTGCGCTTCATTGGGATATCGGATCAACTCATTTGCCGAAAAGGCATCGCCCTTTTCATCGAGTTTATAATTTGCATGAGACCAGCCGGCGTTGTGGGTCAGTTTCCACTTATTCATACGAAGGACCCAGGAGTTCTTGTTCTGGGCCCAGGCCAGCCATTGATGCTGTGTATCCACTTTATTCCTCAACACGGGCAGCAGACTTTTTCCATCCAGATCCTTCGGCACCTCAATACCGGCCAGTTCCGCCAGCGTCGGAAAAATATCCATAGCTGAAACGAGGGCGGATTCATTCACGGCTCCCTGCGGGAACGTTCCCGGCATGCTGATGATCATCGGCACACGTATGCCGCCGTCACCGAGCATATATTTATACCCCCTCAACGGTGCATTGTTGGCATAGGTGTTAATGGTCCCCCCGTTATCGGACATAAAGACAACCAGCGTGTTTTCCCGCTGACCTGATTTTTCCAACGAATCGAGAAGTTTCGAAATTCCGGAATCGAGAGCCAGCAGATTGGCGAGATAGCAGCGCCGCCCCTCTGGATCGACCGTCCCCATATGGCCCCACTTTTTATGGAACTCATCGTTGGATTCTTTGTTCGGCTCCCAATACGGAAACTGCCACTCGGCGACATCGCGATCCCAAGGCACATAACGCGCCCCGACCTTCCGGGCCCAGGTTTCTTCAACCACATAGGATGGATGATGAACCGCATTATAGGAAACATGCAGATAGAACGGTTTCCCGTCTTTTTTCCGGTCAATGTAATCGCACGCCTGATCCGTGAAGATGCCGGTGGTGGACTGATTTTCAAACGAAACATATTCGGCGTCCTTCATCGTCGCGCCCAGCCCGTTCAGTTTCAATAAAGGACCGACCAACTGGAACCCCATGCGTTTGAAACCCGCCCGCGCCTTATAGGCATCCACGTCTTTTGAGCTCAGCCGGATGTAATCCCAGGTCGATCCGAGGAACCCGAGAAACTCATCAAAGCCGTGCTGTGTCGGAAGCAGGCGGGGGCCCCAGCCATCGAGATGCGTCTTTCCATACTTGGCGGTCCTGTATCCCGCATCGTGCAAAGCCTGCGGCATTGTACAGGTGCCTTCCGGCAAACTGCCCTGCCCGAAATAATAGTTTCCCCAGCGATACGGATAGCGCCCCGTCAGCAGCCCGGCACGCGACACACTGCAAATCGACCCCGCGGCATACGCATTGCGGAAATAAGTTCCGCTCCGCGCCAGCCGGTCAAATCCCGGGGTTCCATACTTCTTCACATCCGCCGGCGCATCCGGCAGAAACGACATATCTGCATATCCCAAATCATCTGCAATAATCACGACGACATTCGGTCGGTCAGCCGCAAAGACTCCCGCACAAAAAATCCCGGACAGTAGTATAAACAAGACGCTCTTCATTATTTCTTCTTCCTTTTTTCCATTCGTTCAGCATGTTGCTCTATCGCGAGATCCACCGTAAACACCGGTGCATTCACGGGATAGGTGTTGACCTTTTTCTCCATGAGAATATGGAGTCGAACAGGCGTTCCTTTTTTCAGAAATACTTTGCGTGCAATAGACCCATGCTCCGAGGATTCAGTTTCGGCATTCGTTTTGAGTTCCTTGATGCCCTGACGCAGATACACGGTCACCCATTGGTCTTTAAGCGAGGTGATGGTTGCCGCGGTCTGCATCTTGTCCAGATCCCACTCCAGCGAGTCGACCGTCGCCTGCGTGCGGCAACGAATGCCTGAGATCGAACCGTTCGGCAGTTTCGGCGACCAGGCGGGCAGAAGTTCAATGACGCCGGGTTCGGAATAGACCAGCGCCTCGGCAAGCAGTCCGGGCAGTCCGCACAACACGTCGGTGTTCGGGAGCCAGCCCGGATCATGCAGCGTAATCAGGTTGGGCTGAATAAACCCAAAGTGCATCAGCGTGTAAAGATTCTGCCAATACAGTTGCGGGTATTTGGTTCGGGCCGCGCAAAATGCGCGTACGGCAAAGCCGTGGCCGGACCAGCCCTGCGGCAGACGTTTTTCCAGAGCAACCCGCATCGCCTGAACCTGCACTGCATCACCCTCCCAATTCAGTTCATGCGCCGGCCAAACCGGATAGCTGTGCGACATATGGCGATGATCATAAGCCTCTTGGGTTCCCGGATACGCCCACTCCTGAAACACCCCTTCTTCGTTCACCAGATACGGCGGGAATTTTTGAAGCATCCCCTTCAGCGTCGCAACGCGATCCGCCTTGATGCCGAGATCTTCATAGGCCTCGACCAGATTCTGAATTGACTGCTTGGCCGCCGCAATATCCTGCACGGCATTCAGCGACTGCATCGGCAAATGTTCCGGTGAATAGGACGGCACAAACAGGAACCGTCCACTCTTATCGTACTCCGTCAGGAAATCCTCGTAGAATTCTACATTTTTCTCCATCAGCGGCAGCGCATGCCGCTGCAGAAATTCCTTGTCGCCGGTGATCTGGTAATACTCGTAGATCGGATAAATCAACCAGGCTGCACCGGCCGTCCAGCAATGCCCCGGCCACTTGCCGAAATGGGTGTGATAGTTTTCCCTGCCGGACGTACGGGCGCCGGCCATGACGCCCCGGAAGCCGTAGATGTTCTGCGCATTCACTTCCCACGAGGGAGCAATCTCTTCGATCAAGTTCAGGTACGCCGCAAGGGCTTCCGGCAGGCCACAGGTGTTCGCACCGGCAATCTGCTGGTTCAGATTGGTGTCCAGCGTAAAATCGTTCGACCAAGCCGGCGATTGGTTCCCATTCCAGATCCCGCTCAGCGTCGGCGGCAAGGATCCGCTGGACGAAAGCAGCGCATAACGGCCCATATTAAACATTTTCTGCAGTAAGGCCGGAACAATCTCCTTGGAACCAGCCTGCTTCGCGATCAGTTCTTCCGAAGACAGATAGCGGTCATCGGACGTGTCTATATCCAGAACCATCCGTTTCATGGCGGTGCCATGCAACCTCACATGCCGCGCCAAAAGCTGATCATAATCTGCCGGCAGTTCCGACAGACTCTTCTGCATCTTCCCGATTTCGGATTGCTCAAAATCATCCAGATCGGTGATGCGCGTCAGCAACAGAACGCGCTTCGTGTTTAGGCAATGCACCTCGTCGCCACGCTGTTCAACCTTTCCGCCGTCAACAATAACGCGGGTCGTCCCTTCGTAACCCCGCACCGTCTTTCTATACTTGCAGCGCGCCGTCATCCAATCCTTGGAAAAGTCGGCAATAATGCGGGCCATGTCATCCGTCAGCCCATGGGTCTGATCGACCAGGCTCAGATCAAGGCTGAGCGGTTTGCCGTCCGGCGACTCGAACTGCTGAACGATCACGTTGTCCGTGTGGGAGACAAAGGTTTTGTTGATCCAGCGCCCGTCGCCGTTACGGTAGCGAACGACGGCTTCGCCGGTCATAAAATCGACGCTCCGCAAATAGTCGAAAACCCTGCCGTCCTCTTTACGCCGAATCATCATCGCATAGGCCGGATGATAGGCAGGGGTTTTTACAATTTCCGGATGACCATTCTCCGCCATCACCTTCCGCCAATAGCCAAGCGCCTGGTTTGTTTTTCCTTCCTTCATCAGGCGTCGCACTTCCGGCAGAGCCCCGGAAATTTTCGGTGGAAGCGGCCGTTCATCCAGAAACGGACGGAACAGGCGTTCGTGATTAAAAATCACTTTTTCTTCATAGGGTTGTCCGAGTACCGACGCCCCCATCACGCCGTTACCCGTTACGATCCCGCTGTCCCAACGTCCGCCAGGCTGGACGCTGCACATGCCCGGCAGATTCACCACCTCTTTGCGCTGCTCCAGCGGTAATGGATCAACCTTGAGGGCAAACGTGCCTCCAGATATGGAGACCACTGTAAGCAGTAGAGCTTTCAACACGGTATTTTTCATTATGGTTCCGATATTTTATAGATTATTCGTTTAAGGGGCGGATGCTTCAAGAAATCTATACATTTCCGCACCTGCTGCCAGAAAGCCGCCAACCCCATAGACCTCCGTATAATCGGGATAACTATCCCCCGGGCCGGCACCGATACCCTGCACATGCCCCGGCATGCCTTCGTCGTTAACACAACCAACCATCGCATTCCATCCCTTCATGATAACGGGTTCGTAGGTTGCCCGGTCGAGGAGGCCTTCATTCACTCCCCAGGCCAAGCCGAACACAAAAAAGGTGGTACCACTGATTTCCTTGACCGGATAATCCTTTTCATCCGCCATCATGCTCATCGACCAAGTTCCGTCGCTGCGCTGCGTTCGCTTTAGCGAGACCGCCATTTTCTGGAACAGGTCGATGTAAAAAGCACGCCCCTCCCAGTCGTTCGGCAAATCGGGAATCATGTAGGTCAACCCACCAAACACCCAACCGTTGCCCCGTGCCCAATATTCTTTCGCCCCGTTTTTTTCGCGGTTGGGCATTCGTTTTTTATCGCGGTAGAACAGTTGGTCTTCCGGATTCCAAAGCATGCCATAGCTCAACAGGTACTGTTTGTGCATGAAGTCGAGATAGTCCTGTTCACCCGTTACCTTGGCCAAGCGCGCCCAGGTTGCCGGTGCCATGAAGAGGGCATCGCACCACGTCCAATATTTTCTGCGCGGGTTCTGTTCTTGCAGGATCGCATCGAAGCGTGAGCGCAGGTCGGCAATCATTGCCGGGTCTTTTTCCTGTTCATAAAAATAGAGATAGACCTGCCCCATTGCATGGTCGTCGGCGTGCTCGATCCCCTTGGGATGGACGCGCAGCTTCCACCCGTTTTTGACACATAGATCCTTCAGCCAATCATGATAGCGCACTTCACCAACCGTCCGGCCATAATGGTAAAGACCCATATGAAAAGCCGCACACGTCCAGTCGTTGTCGTCATGGGCTTTGTCGCGATTGTGCCAGCGTCCTGTTGTCGCTTTGGTCAACGCACGGTATTTCCCCATGTCGGCATAGGTCGCGATCTGCCAATCCGCAACCTTTTGAGTGATGGCCTTCACCGACTCCGGCAACGGTGATTGGGATGCACTCGCGTTGCTCCACACGCAGACTCCAAACAAGACAATCAATAAGGTGAATATACTTTTTCTTTCCATAATCGTCTCCATATTAATATTCCAAAGCCTCAACCCGCAGGCGCATAAAAAGCGCAGGGCCGTTGGTTTCCGGATTCAAGGGAACCGTAAGAACCGCAGGTTCCCCTGCAGTAAACTCAACGGGAAAGTCCGGGTCGTTGACCGGCTCCGTGCCATACTCGTAACGCGCCACTTCTCTCCAATCAGCTACGTCGCTCAGGTTGGTCGACACCTCAACCACCGAACTTACATCCGGGCGCTCGCGCAGATAATGGAAGCGGTATTTCCCATCGATCAGGACTGGGGCCGGCGTATCCATCGCATTGGTTGGATTTCCGCCCAGCGCATATTCCGCCAGATCCGTCAGGCCGTCGCCGTCGGAATCGACAATCACCAGCCCATTGGTTACTCCATATTCCGAGCGCCAGTCGGCCAGACTCACAGTGCCCTCATCGAGAATGGCAAGCACCTGACAATCAAAGCTGAAAAAGGTGGTATACGTGCCGTAGAACCAGAGCAGATGACGATGCAGGCCGTGGTTTTCCGGCACGATCGGACGCAGATTGTCTTTGAGGGAGTTTGTGGTGACCGCCTCCCAGTGGAAAGTCAGGCCGCCGTCTTCGGTCACTCCGCGATAGATCTCGTAGCGCTCCGACGAATTCAGCGGAACATTGGTGACGCTCGAAAGGTCGAACGGATTTTCGGCATTGGAGGAGACATAAACCACATTCGGTTCATCGGGATCGAGGGCCATGCCGCCGCCGTATTCCCGCTGTGTATCGTAGATCGGGCAACCGCCCTGCCCGATGAAGCGGCGCTGCCATTCCGACCCCGTCCAACGAGCATAGTAATAGTAGATCCGGTCATCTTCGAATCCGCTCGCACCCATCACATCGCGCTTTGAAACCTGGAAGACACACACGGGATCCCCGTTGTCCTGATAACAGATATCCCAGGTCCATCCGCGTCCTGCCGGGATCCAGTCGTCCGGCCCTTCGCCGGCGCCCCAAGCAGTGGCCGTGTACGGGTAAACGATGGTGCCGTCACCGACCGAAAGAGGAAGGTCGGCCCATGCACCGGCCAGCGTCCCATCGGTCTTATGGAAAGCGTTGGTCCGATAATACAGATGGTAAATGGAGTTCGCGTTCTTATCCGGATGACCGTCCGTGTAGATCAAGTCAATGCGGTTCGTATGATCAGAACAGTAGCGCGGATACGGACGCTGACTGTCCGTTCCGGCATTAATGAAATGAACCGGGGCTTCCCACGATACGGCATTATTGGTCGACACCGTGATTGTCGGGTTGAAGTTGATATACCGATGGAAGTTGTAGATTTTGTTGTCTTCCCCGGTGAGCCGGTACGTATTGTTGTAGGCGTTCTTTGTGCCGGAGTCCCCCAGAACCTGTGTCTGTTCGTCATTCCAGTCGGCATCCGCCGCCGGCGCAACGACCTTGGATGTCCGGTAGAAGAATTGGTCGACATTGCCATTGATATGCTTTGAATAGGCAATCAGGAGTGTGTCATCCGGAAGAACCGTTATCGACGGGTTGTTGTGGTCGTCCGTCTGCCTTGAAGCTGAAGTGCTGATCACCATATGGTCCGAGGTGCCGGTGTCCGGATCGAAGCGGGAAATTCCGTACTCACCGTTTTTCTTCACATAGCCTGAGAAGAGATAACCCTGATGCCAAATGGCGCGCTCATCGTTAAACCAGGTCCACACTCCATCCGGTGCAATCTCGACAGCGCACTCCGGTATCGGGTCGGGAACCGGAACCGGCAGCTTCGTTCCGGAAATCACGATGTTATCAAACCGGGCTCCGTCATTATGCGTCCCGAATCCGATCTGCACCCCGTCCGGACAATTGGTCAACGATGTGTTGGCCGCTCCCGAACCATTCATCACCATGGACCAAGATGCAAACGAGGTGGTGTTGCTCAGTATAGTTGCATTGAATGATAGGGTCTGCGACTCCGCCGTCCATGTATAGGTCGCCGAATACCAGGTGTCATCAGCAAAGGCCGTGCCGGCATATGCGCCAACCGTATTGGAGGAAATACGAGAACCGCCGCTGTAGTACCAGACTTCATTGGCGGCAAGGGACTCATTCATATAAGAGGCATAGTAGTTTCGGCGATTCAGATCTCCGAAAACAAGGACGCAGTCATCCCAAGTTCCTTCGTGCATAAATTTGGTGTCGTAGGCGACCGAAAAATCGTTCGTAGCGGAAAGATAGAGATCTTTTGCCTGGAGCCAGGCGCCCGGCTGCGTTCCGCCAGCCGTGCCCACATTTCCGCCGACCTGCCCGGAATACGTTCCATCTGCACCATCGGTGGAGACGCTGAAGCCGGCTCCACCGGCCATATCAACCTGCGTAAAATTGGTCAGGACACCACTTTCAAAATCATCACTGAACACCGCGTCCAGCGGCGGGGGCGGCGGCGGTGGCGGAGGCTCAACCGCCGTGCCAGTGATCACTACATTATCGAAGCTGGCCCGGTCATTGTGTGTTCCGAAACCGAACTGCACACCATCGGTGAAGTTTGTCAGCGAAATATTAAAGGTGGTTGAACTATCCAAAACCTCAGCATACCCCTGAGAAGAACCACCAGCCAGAGGCGCGACACTCATCAACAGAGTCTCGGTCGCAGCTGTCCAACTATACGTTGCGCTGTACCAGGTATCATCCGCGAATCCGGCTCCCCAGTTGGAAACAGTCTCCTGCCCTGCTGTTTTTTTACGAATGCCGTTTACCGCAATCCACACATCATTGCCGCCGGCATCTTCCGAAGTATAGGTTGCGTAATAATTGCCGCCGGCCAAGTCTCCAAGAACGAAAACAGCGTCATCATACGAAGCTTCATGTTCAAATTTAAAATCGACTGTCACCGTGAAGTTGGATGCCGGATCGACGATAATTCCGGTGGGCATTAAGTACGCTCCGGGCTGACTGTTAGAGCCATAATTTATTGTATCCCCGATATGCCCGGCGAATCCGGACACTCCGGTCACGAGCCCGGTCTTCCCAGCGTTTGAACCGGCCAAATCGACAAAGGTAAAATCAGCTAACCCATCCGTATCAAAATCGTCATTAAACAGGACCTCAGCCCGTGCAGGCATCAGAATCCCTGCCCCCACTGCAAACAAAATCACCAACAGCCATTTTTTCATTTTCTTCCTCCATCTACGATGGACCACGAACCACAAGGGCATACGCCACCCATATAAGTTTAAAAACTATCACGACCCGCCCTGAAACCGCTTAACGCTATCCGACAAACCCTTGGCTTAAACCGTCAAATGCGGGAAATGCGGAGGAATATGCCCACGCCATACACCTCGGCGTCGTCCGGAAAGCTTTCCCCCGGGCCGGAGCCGACTAGAATTCGACCTCAACCTGCCGACCGGCAAAACCACCGGCAGACAGGGAAACGGGATAAGAAATTCCATCAACCGTTACCGTCAACGATGCCAGTTGCTGGGTTGGCTCGCAGGCTATAAACCGATCTTCCTTCAGCATCAGCAGGCAGGGTTGATCCACTTCGACCAGCATGCCGTCCGGTGTGGTCAAGATTCCTGCGGAATAAAATGCCGCCTGTACCCCGGCGTTGCTCTCAATCGCCTGCAACGAGACACTATTGGTCAGGACCGTGGTGTTGTCTGCCTGGATTTTGGATTCCATATCCGCGGCATCGGTTCGGGGATACAGCGTGTAGGCATACGTTCCATCCACAGGGGAGGTTCCATGGTCAATCCAGATGCTGAAAACGCTCCCGGTAACCGGGCCGTCATCGAAGGTCGAATTGATATCGAGCCAGTTCCCGGTCACGGTGTCAAAATGCAGGGTCGATGGCTGGAGCATGTGATACCCGATCCCGTTATGCTGCACCCATGAATCGGCGGCCAATACATAGGTTCCATTCGTCAGAATTCCGGAAGCCGTAACCACGGGACCATTCAACCAGGATTGCTGAACGGAGGTGTATACCGAGCCCAGAGTGGTGCCACCAATTCCGGCCCCAAGACAAACGACCGAGTCCTCACCGAAAAACCAGGACTTACGGGCGGAGAGCGAATTACGTTTGTAGATCATGGTCGCCATGCCGTTTGTGCCGTCGTTCAACACACCGACAAAAGCAGACTCGCCATAGTCTTTGTCATACCCCGTCGGCTTTAAACTGTGATTGCCTTGGTCGCATGTCGTTCCCGACAGACGATGCCAATCCCACAGCCCCATAGCATCTTCATATTCAGCGCCGTCCTGATAGACGTAATGAACCCCGTCGGCCAGATGAATACCCAACAGATTCTGCTCATTGGCGGTCTCGGTTCCGACCACCCGGGTGGAGCACATTTTCACGGAAGAATACCAATCCGGACGACGATGAACGGCCATATCGGAGCGCCAGAAGGATTTATGCCCGACGATGGCATTGGTCGGAGCAAGGGCTTGCTCATACAAAGCCGTGGCCGCTGAATCAATCTTGATCATATCCAGAAGCTGACTCTTCAACTTGGATCCTTTGCCCAGCTGTGACCCAGGATAAATCATGCGCCCTACGGCACTGATATCCATCCGACCGTTCCACAAAACCCATGATTCCCCTTCCAGCATAAAATTACGAAGAATGGCCAACCGATCCGCTGCGGGAGCATAGAGCGTATCGCGCATCGTCAACCCCTGCTCAATCATCATCGCAGTCATCCCCAGGCCGTAGTTCCCGAACTGTTGCTGCGGCCCATGCTGATGGAAGCTCCAGTCGGGCTGGATCCCTTCATCTGTAGTCACATACAGTTCACTCCATAGAATCTCACTGGCCCGAATCATCAGCGAAGCATCTTCATCGAGTAATCCGCGCATGAAAACCTTCGTGGCAAGACTCACCTGATTGGCACCGGTCATATCCATGGCCGTACTGTTGAAAATCTTCCAGCGGGCCTCCGTGTACATTGCTGACGGCAGGTCATCATCGAGCAGAATAAATGTTCTTTCGAACAGGAGCGGCACAGCAATTTTCCAGTTGAACCAGTTCGAATTGTAATAGTCTTCATCCAACCAATGCTGCAAGCCATCGAGAATGGCACCCAAAAGAACAGGATCCTCATAGAACGAGGAATCATGGTTTGCATACGACTCGGCCATGGAGAGCAGGCGGCTCAGATGAAGCGTTGTAGGCCAACTCGCTGTTGCCTCGCTTTCATAATCGACATCCGCCCACGTGCCGCCAGCAAGCATGCTGTCAAGATTTGCCTGAGTTACGGAATCCGCCGGGGCCAGCGCCGAATAAAACTCGATGAACTGACTGCGAATCAGCGCCATGTCGATTTTCTGGTCCTGCCCGTTCAGACGATAAAATGAAAACGGCACATTACGAAGATCGCTCCAGCTGTTGCTCCTGACGCCAACGACTGGTTGGCCAAACGACTCCCAGCTACCTAATACAAGGTTCGTACAACATTGCAAACTGTACTGGAAACTCTGGTTCAGACTTTTCGCATTCACCATCACATTGGTGCCGTTTTCAAAAGAAAGATCGACCGTCACCGGAGCCGGAATGGCAGTGATTGCTACTCCTGACAAACCGACACTTTTCCACTTGGAGTTCGATGTGGCGCGTCCCGTGATCACGACATTTCCACTGGCATCTGGAGTGATGTTGTTCCATTCAAAGGCATTATTCCGGGTAGTAGCATCCTGAATATATTCCGCAGCATCTCCAGATCCTGCCGCAACCTTCCAGGTCGAGGAAACACCGGTTTGGCTAGGCCATGCCGTAATATTGCATGTACCGGCAGGATCCAGCCCGGAAAATGTTAAGGTGCATCCGAACTCGCCAACGTCTGCTGCACCTCCCGTACCGGCATAGATACGGTCGGTGGTAAGATCACTGCTGATCCCGGGAATCGGATCTCGGTCCGTCCCTGATGCATAATTATAGGTGCCTCCATATAGTGCATACTGAAGAGAAATCGCCGATGACGCGTTATTGGTGTCCACCAAACTCTTCGTCCCGGCTCCGGAAAAGTTGTTATATTTTTCCGAAACATCTGAATACGTATCTCCACTGGGTCCAAAGTCGATATACACAGTCGAAACGCCCATTGCCGCAGCCGAATTCAAGGCCGCCACAACCGCTATAGATTTGAGAATTGTTCTTACAGTCACTGTTCCTCCAGATTATCTTGAATCAGATCCAGCTTGAAGAAGACGTTGGTCTTACCGGCAGAATCGAGATTGTACTCAAACCTACTGTAAGCCGAAGTACTGTTAGGTATAATGGATAAGGCACTCCAGTTCGTTTGCCATGGACCGCTGACCAGATCTTCGGTCCATTGCGGATCATAAACCACTCCCGAAGCCGTTGAATCGAAGCCCCAATAACTAAAGCGTGCCGGTCCATTCGTTGAAGTCACTTCCAGCCACGGCATAATTTCAGCCCGATCTGCTGTCCGGGGATTTCCGCCGATACCGAACTCCACAAAATCGGTAAGTCCATCCTGGTCAAAGTCACTATCCGGATTGCCGTCGAGTTGATGGCCTGCAACAAACTCGGTCCAGGTCGGTGCCGCAGGATAAAACGGTTGTGACAGCTCAATATCAATAAAGCGGAACATGCCCAATGGAACGTCGATCTCTACCGATTCCCCAGATATTGGAAGCGTTTCACCCTTCAGGACATCCGTCAGAGCGAACGGCGTTACCGTATTGAATGTAACGGTTGCCGTTCTGTCCTTAGGGTTGAGATATCCGCTGTCAATCAGGGTTAACCGCAGGTGGTTGGTTGCCGTCTGAGCACAGACCCACGCGACATCTCCGGAAACAGTAACCGGCAGCATTTCCGCCCCCTGCCGGAGATCATTAGTGACCGTTTCAAAATAGGCGCCGTTAGCCGCATGCTGAACTAAACCGTCTCTTTCAATGTAATATTTTCCGTCGGTGATGTGCTCCTTCAAAATGTACTTGTACATTGGATGAAGATTATCCACCAATCGGTTGCGGTAGTCCGCCGGTGATGCATACATCCCGCTCTCAACCGGCGTGTTCAGCACCATCCCGTTCGGGAACGGTGGAATAAAGTTCTGACGGCGATCCTTGACTCCGGCGGCATAGCGGGAAAAATCCCAATCGGTATTTTTCCCACCCTTCCAACAGGCTTCCAATCGACCGAATACCATTGGATTGGCCGCTTGCTCCGCCTCATCATAATACGTCGTCCATTTCGGTATTTCATTACCCGCAATGTAACGTTCATCCGGATCAGTTATACTGATATGCACCGGGGAAAAACTGACGATTTCCTCGCGACGAGGAATATAGAGCGCCCCGCTGGCCACCAGTTCCCAGATCAGACTTTGATAGTCGGCATCCGTGTAGCTGCTGTGTGAAAAACGGGCTCCGTAGGCCAGGCGATAGACCATGTGCCGCAGGAAGTGATTGGGAACAATCTGAGCCGCAATTTCCCGCGTCCGATCGAAGCTGGTATTATCACGGGTTGTCCGCATACCCCAGCTGTCGAAACATCCGCTGGCCCACAAACCGATCCGCCCGGACAGACTCAGTTCAGCGGTTTTCGAGGTACTCTCTTCCATGCAAGGCCGGAACACTTCTTTGACTTTACCGGAAATAAAATCACTCCAGGCCGCTTTATGAACTGTACTGCTCCAGAACATATGCTTGTTATTAAACGACATGATTCCGTTGTGTGTTTTCAGGCGCTCGGCCACCGGCATAAACAGGCGTCCCAGCGGATATTTCATATTGCTGTCTGTACTTTGTACCTCGGCCCAGGAAAGAACCGTTTTCCGGTTCGGATCTTTCGCATAGCTCCGATCAATGACTTCGAGCAATGTTTCCGGCTGATAATAATAAGGATCGTTGCCGTGCCCCGCCCTGAAACTGAGGCCATATGTGAAGCTGTCGATCGCTGGCTGGAAATGTTGATCCAGCAGCTGCTGCTGCGTTCGACCATACGTTATGCCGTTATCAAATTTATGAAGATACGGTTCATCCGCAGGATCAACCAAAGGAAGAACGCTGGATGGCGCGGCCGCGTTCTTCCATTCCTGCGTCTGGACATTCGTCGTATGCGCAAAGCCTACAAACAGAGGATTTGCAACTCCGTACTTTTCGCGCAGCGCAACCGCAACAGGATGTTCGCCACTTCCAATCTCAATCACCTGATCCGGCTCCCGCTCCCAGGCCGGCCTGACAAAGTTGCCGACTTGGTCGCGGATCGTATTATAGTTATCCTGCATGGATTCCATTTTGCCGGGCGAATACAGATCCTGAACCTCCTGCTTCCAGTAAGGTTTAGAGGTATCGATGACGTGGATGCCGCTGCCCCCGCTCTGGCAGCTTGAAAGCACTATTCTGTTTTTATCATGATCATTCCACATATGATGAAAGGCATGCGGCATCAGGATGCTTTCTTCCCTGACGGCGAGATGCGGGGAGAACAGCACAATTTTATTTCCGCACAGCGCAAAATGTTTATAGCTGTTGCCATCCGGAATATCCGTTAGCGCAGAAAACCGGTACGTTTTAAACGGATCGGTGAACGATTCGCTATGATAATAATTTGTGCCGCTGCCAAGATCCAGTTCCTCCACGACAATGCTGAATGAGTTTCCGCCCATAAAGATCGAGAAATTTCCATCGCCGTCCGGATCGGAAATTTCCAAGGCACCTATGGCATCCTGGGTATTCGGGGATATTGAAGGGATCGTCGGTGAAGCTGAAAGCGGTTCAAATTCATAGAATTTCCCCCTGAACTGCATGTGCATGTATCCGAGCATCATCAGATGATCTGTACCGTCCGCCTGAGGAACCGGGCGCAGGAAGTTGGGCGTATGGGCATAGCCGATATACCGATCGAGATAATAGGCCGCGGTGCCCCACGGTTTCAGGGTGGAATAAGTGGAGGAATCGACGGCGCTATGGAGCGTCCCGTCGGCATTCAGCCAATAAAAATTCTTATCAAAGCCGCCACAGGCAATGTATTTACTGCCCCCAGAACCGCGAATGGTACAGACCGCATTCATCGGCACATCATTCGGCTGGAACGGCGCACTCCAGAACGAGCTTCCGTCAGAAAGGTTTAAACAGTGAACACTGCCATCCGCACCGGCTGTTAAAATTTCGTCTGTTCCATCGCCATTGAGGTCATCACACCACAGATCGCGCACCATATATCCGGAAAGCGGATTGGTCCAAAGCAGAATGCCATCATAATCCATGGCCAGCACCGCACCCTCATAGCTTGCGCCGACAATCACACTCTCCCCATTGAGCATACCGCTGCAGACTTTGATTACCGTATGGCCGGTATCAAAACTATCCAGACCACGTTCAGCATCCAGAAGTGCATTCGTTGTGGAGGTTACCTGAAAATAGACTAGACCACCTCCGACGATATGACTGCTGTCACTCGTATTTTGCGACTCCATGTAAAAACCAACCGCCGTGATGTTGGTCAAATCAATAGCAGATCTCACGGAAGCAACCGTCGCGGTTCCATCCACAAACGGTGTAAATGCATACCACGGAAGTAAGCCAGCCTCCTCCATGCTTGATCCCAGACTCCGCGCGGGACCGGCATACCATTCACCGCTCTCTTTTTGTACAAGTAAACGATAACTGCTATCGGTGTCCCAGTACCGTTTTTCTATATCAATGGAAACAGTGTCTATCCACGTGCAGTTGGTGAGAAAATCCTGCCAGATCACCATAGCTGAATAGGTATCACCCGAATCAATGGCCGGGGTTAGTTCTATGTAGTCCCCGGTTCCGGAATCCTTCACATCAACCTCCCGGTTGTTGATCGAGTTAGCTCCATAAAAAAACGGCGATTTCCCGACCGGATTCGGATAATAGCTGGGCCCTTGATCGGGGCTGATTATTTTGACAGGATCGTAGGTGAGATCAAACGCATCGGTACGTTGCTGGATATCCGTTACAATACCTGTATCACCGCTCGAGGCACCCCACTTAACGATTACGGTTTGCTGTGGCGTCACCGTCTCTGATGACAAAGCTCCGGAAATCGCCAGATTATCCACCATAAAGCTGCGACTGCCCGTTTGTCCGGTCCATACCAGGGAAAGGGTCACTAATTCCCCCGGGGCCAGCGTATTCGTTAACAGCAACGGAGTAAGATCGATGTCAAATGCCCGCCAAATGTTGTCACCGACCCCCAGACTATTCGAGACCGTTCCGGATGAAGCGATATCGCCGGAAGCAGAAATCGTATACGCAGATTCCGCTTTGTAGTGTTCGCGCTTGGATACCCAGTGCAACTGACTCAAGTCCACGGACTTGGATAGCGACGTGTTTTCAACGGTGATGGTAAAATCCGGTAAATCCCCAAACGCTTGATTGACCGCATAGTTTGCCGTTGAAGCATCAGGTTCAAGGTTCAGCGAACCCCACAACCCAGCGGGGTCCCCCTCATAGTCCCGCCCGGCATTATAACCGCTCATCGTCACGCCGACATGCTCGGCAACACTGGAATCCTGCGAAAGGATGCCTTCGTTGTTGTCGAAGCCGCCCAGCAAAACCGTTTGGCCGTTGGTGCCCAATACCAACAGCCCCGAAACCAACATGCTGAATATGACTTTGTGCATTCCCATCCTTCAAAAAAGGTTCATGTCCCCGTAGATGGAACATGAACCGAATAAATGAAAAACGCGCACAAACAGATTTTGCGCGCTCCCGAAACTACATCATGATGCGACGGCGAATGAAAATAATGCTAACACCGGATGCTACAATCATACCCAGAGTTGCCGGCTCCGGGATAACGCTGAATGAATCAAGCTCAATCAGCCCCACTTTGTCACCTCTTCCAAACGTCATTGATGCGAAGACTTCCGAGTCAGCATAAAGCTCGGCATCGGTGAGAGTGTAACTGAAGCCAGCTCCGGTATCACCAGCGACAGATGCTGAAACATTAAACTCATCAGCCGTTGCAGACTTGGTAATGCTGAGATTAAACGCCGTCGACGCTAAGCCCCAGGATACGCCGGTTCCGTAACCGCCCGTTTTGCCCGTCGCGGTAATGTCATTCAATAAAAACGTTCCATTTCCAAGGCAAAAAACATCAACACCCACTGTCGGACCGGCCGTCTCGCCATCTGCAGATAAACCGAGAACAAACCCTTCAGTCCAGTCATTACCTGCAGTGATTCCTCCGAGTTCAATGGTAAAGTCCAGAGTCTCACCCGCGCCAAACGAAGTACCCTGCGCATGTGAGATACTATACTCAGCACTTCTAATTTGGTCAAAGTGAACCACACCATCACCAGTGAGGTCATATGTTTTAATTCTCCAATCCCCATCCCAGTCAGCACCGGAACCCACACTACCTCCCTCGGTCCACAATGCATCCTCAGAACCCTTAAAGTCTGTTGAGTAGTTTAGCCCTGCATGCGAACTGACAACAGTCAGCATCACCAATAACCTAACAATTATTTTTTTCACTTTTATTCCTTTATAGTCATCCACCCGTTTACTGGAGCGGGGACATTCTTGTCCCCGATTCGGGGGCTGGAAAGCCCCCGCTCCCAGAACAACCTTGGCCTACTCAGTCTCGATGGCAAAGAATTCTGCCGGATTGGAGAAGATTTCGCTGGATTGATACATCGTTTCCACACCGCCGCTGGGAACCCCGTTGGTTTCAACCGCCCAGAAGGAAACTTCGCTCTCAAGATCGCCATTATGGCGCAAAGCATAGCTGGCTCCGACCTGCGAATCCCATACCAGCGTTACTGTGCCATCGGAATTATAAACGAAACTGGTGATAACAGCCGGTTCTGCCGGCCCGTCAACGCCGATTGTTCCGGAAACCCCGAAATTATCGACCAGAAAGGCTACGTTTCCTTCATAGTTAGTCCAGGCCACCGTAAACGTTACCGACTCGCCGGGAGCCAGTTTGGTGGTGGTGAGAACAGAACTCAGGTCAATATCAAACTGGTTCCAGCTCCCGTCTGCGCCGAGGGAATTACTTACCACCCCGCTCGAAGCAATATCGCCCGAAGCCGACAGGATAAAGTCCTTCTCAGCTTTCCAGTGATCCCGAAATGAGTTCCAATGGAGGTTTTCAAGATACAGATTGGTCACAGCAAAGTTATTTTCAATTGTCAGGGTAAAATCTCCCAGATCGCCAAAGGCCTGATTAAGCGCATCGTTGGTCGTTGAGGAGAACGGTTCAACAAACAAAGAACCCCACAAGCCCGATGTATCACCCGTATAGTCGCGGTTCTTATTCCGCCCGGTCATGGAAACCGCAACGGAACCGGCCACGGAAGCGTCCTGGATCACCGGATCTTCATTATGGTCGAACCCGCCAATCAGGATACTGGTCGGCGGCTGTCCGGCAACGACGGTCCCGGAAATGCCCAGATTGTCGACATACATGAAGTGTGCGCCGGTGTTTCCGGTGTAGCTCAACTCAAAGGTTGCGGATTCGCCGGGCGCGAGAAGCGTATCGGTAAGCCCCGATGAAAGGACTACTTCATCGCCTTCCCACACACCACTGGCGCTTTCAATATAGAACGTTCCAACCACGGTACCGTTGGTATCGTCGAGGTTGCCGCTTACATAGGTCACCGTCCCCGTCCGGCAGGCCTTCCAGTTGTCGCGAAGATTTTGAACATGGATCTGGCCTAATGACAGGTCAAGGTTGGTCAGTGCCAGAAAATAATTATTCTGGATGGTCACCTGCAGGATGGGATTGATCGTCTTCCTGATCGAAATATTCGTGCTCGTGTTGGCGGCGGGCAGCAGGTTCGTGGTTCCCCACAGACCGTTGGTTGCCCCATTGCCAGTATCTGCCGCTTGACCGGACATGGTTGAACCAACAAATCCCGCAACCGAAACATGCTGCGTAGAAACACCAGAACCATCATCGAATCCTCCGAACAACACGGTTTGCCCATATGATGCGACCGACACCAGCATAGCCGATACTAAAACAATTGACTTAATCTTCATTATTTTCCTCCGGTTATTTTACCAATTACCTCGGGGTTTTCCCCAGAACGGAACCGCCCTGCATGCATACCCTTTGACTTGAGTGTCGATTAATACCCCATTCTTAAAAAAAACGGTAATCACCACGCCGTCATTTCTGATCATTTTTCACATAACACTAAATACAAACAGGTTACGTGATGGCACATCCTTTAAAACAGGTAGTTCTTTCATGCGAATGAAAGGGGGAAATATTTTGCCGCAAAAATATTTTGCCGATTCCAGCCCTGTTTGAATTCCGGTTCTGCCGGATTGGGCTATGGGCACATGGGGATAATCATGTCGTGCGGATCATTCCGAGCCGGAAGTACCGTTTTTCCTGCATTCTGTCGGAGACCTATCGAACTGCTTCTTAAATGCGCGGCTGAAATTGGTCGGTTCATGGAATCCGACCTGAAAAGCAATATCTGCTACCGGATCCGATCCCTGTTCCAGCAACTGTTTCGCGCGCTTCAGCCGCAAAATCCGTATAAAAGCCTGCGGTGACTGATCCACCAACGCTTTCAGTTTCACCAGCAGCGTACTTCGGTCCATGTGCATGGCCTTGGAAAAACTCTGAACGGAGAACTCAGGATCTTCCATGTGCTCCTCCACCACCCCGATTGCACGTTGCAAAAATTTTTCGTCCGCTGAAGTCACGGTAATCGCGCTGGGTTCCACCGAGATTCCCCGGCTGAAACGCTCCCTCAGCAAGCGGCGTGATTCGAGAAGGTTGTGAATCCGTGCCTTGAGAAGCGGCGAGGAAAACGGCTTGGTTACATAGTCATCCGCCCCTGTTTCCAACCCTTCAAGCTGATGTTCCTGCGACCCTCTGGCCGTAAGCATGATCACCGGAATATGACTGGTAATTTCATCCTGCTTAATGCGCCTGCAGAACTCGACACCATCCATTTTCGGCATCATTACATCGGTGACGATCAGATCCGGCATGATTTCCATGACCTTTTTCAGGCCATCTTCCCCATCAACGCCCTCATAGACCTCGTAGTTTTCGGCCAGTTCCAACCGAATAAAAAGCCGCACTTCTTCATTATCCTCAACAATCAATATACGTGGGCCAGAGGGATGCATGCGGTCAGAAACAGAATCTTCAGCATTGGATAAAGCGGTTTCTTCAGGAGGCAGAATCTCCTCAGGTTCCACATCCTCTGCTTCAGCGAACTCAACCGGTAACCGAACTGTAAATCGCGTTCCATGCCCTTCATTAATTGGGCTTTCTACAGCAATCTCACCACCCCACACATCAACCAGCTCTTTTACCAAAGCCAAACCGATCCCGGATCCGACCGCCTGAATCGGCTGCAGCCCGTCGGCTCGGTAAAACTGCTCAAAGACATGGGGTAGATCCGCCTCGGTAATGCCGACACCGGTATCCTCAACGATGAACTGCAGACTGGCCCGTATCCCATCTATTTCATCAACTTTAAATAGAAGATGAACAGAACCGCTCTCCGGCGTGTACTTCAGGGCATTGGAAATCAGGTTATCCAGTATTTTTTGAAATTTACCGGCATCCACCAAAGCGTGCACCGGTTCATCCGGAATGCTGAGACGATAGTGAATGGATTTATCCGTCGCCATGGAATGATATATCTGGAAACTATTGCGAACAAAGCGCACCAAATCCGCACTGCTAAGCGAAAGGTCACGATTCTGTTCCTGCAGCGTCCTGAACTCGAGTAGCTGATCCACCAGTTTCTGCAACTTCTTTACATTCCGGTGCATAAGGGAGGCATATTCCAGTTGAAGTGGTTCCGAAAGCATCTTCATCAGCTTTTCCAATGGCCCCAGGATAACCGTTAGAGGCGTACGCAGTTCATGAGAGATGTGGGTAAAAAACCGCACCTTCATCTGCTCCAGCTCCATCTGCCGATGCTCTTCTTCTACGCGCCGCCGCAACCGATAGCGCTGAATCAGGGAAAAGCCGAAGCCCGACAGAGCCAATACAAGAATAAAAATAACAGTAGACCACGCCATTTTTCGCCAAGTTCTATTCCAGCGTTCACCCAGTCGGTCTTCCGCCGTCAGGCAATCATGCAGTTCCTGTTCTAACCGGCTGCGCTCCGTCAACTGATCCAGCCAGTCCTGCATCAACATGACCGGCTGTCCATTGGCTTTTTGATCGATCAACAGATGCGTCTGTTTTTGCGCCGATTCAGGAAATCCATGCAACTCTATTTTCTGGATGGGATAAACAAATTCATTTCTCTGCACCAGAATTTCTCCCAGTGCAAAAACAGGTTTCCCATCTACTACGGGCAGATCGCAGACATACAACCGAAACCAACGGCCATGTTTGTGTATCGGAATACGAACAATATTATGACCCGGATTCCCCTCATTCCACTGATCCGGATTCGCATAAACGCCTCTTCTTTCTCCGTCCGCATTGGATATTTGCCGCTCCACCCTTACTTTACCGGGAAATCCGTAGCCGGGGATCAGGACTCCATCCGACGGCACCGCCGGGTAAAGAATGATTTCATTGACGGGCGAACTTTCGGTGATTTCGATTTCAATATAACTCTCAGCTGAAGGCTGTTGATCCAGAACGATAGAATAATCGGTCGCTACATTTTCAGCTTCGGCCTGATAGCCAAGCGGAAGTCCCAAGCTGGTTTTACGGTCGATTAAATATGCTGCCCCCCAATAAGGCAGCGACTCAAGTTCCGAACTGACCTCAACCGATTCCGCCTGTGGCGTGAAGTGTTTTCGAACGCCCAGAATTTCATCCAGAGCAAACACTTCTTTTTCGCCCACCCGGTCGCCTCGATACACCTCGATAATAATCTTTGAACTTATCCGACCTATGCCATCGAGGATAAGAGGTGTCCGGCCGGGATCCGGGCAATCTTTTTCCATCCACTCGTGTGTCAATTTTGTACTGCCGTCTGGAAACTCCCTCAAGACCCGGAATCGTTTGGGGAATCCGTAGCTGCGGATCGGAGTTACGCTACGGTCAATCGCCGGAACAAGAATGATCGGATTGACCTTCATATACGGCTCTTCAAATTGGATTTTAACCGTCCAGCGCGGTTCTTCCGGCAGTTCGTCCAATGCAGGGAGGTACCCGCCATGATAACCGTAAGCATCCAACTGCAATGGCTCATTCAACTGAGGCAGCGTATCCAACTGGAAATCAATCTGTTCTATTCTCTCCTGAATCCGCTTTTTTGCCTCGGGAATGGAATGGAATGGAACGGTTGAAAAATCTGCCGCACTGAAGCCCGATGCATCAAACTGGTTCGTCTCTGCATAAGCATTTGGTCCCATAGAAACGACCAAATAAACCGCGAGGAATAGGATGGGAATGACGCTCTTCATAACAAGCTGGATTGTCTACACAACATACAATCATTGAAACATAATTTTCGAATTTGATAACGTCCGATTACGAAAAAACATGAGCTAGATCCTCCGCGAACATTGCGGCTAATTCAGCGATCAAAAATCCAGAGTTTAGGACTTGATTCCAATCACCGTTGCTTTGGTGGAGAGCCGAGAACCTTCGCTAAGCACCCGTGGGTTATTGTGGTATTAACTCGGCTTTCACAGTTCGATCTGTTAGAAACTGAAAACAACAATTTGAAACAATCGACTATGTCTATACCCAACAAAAACAGCATAAAAGGTAATGGTGCCGAAGATGGGACTCGAACCCACACAGATTTCTCCGCGGGATTTTGAATCCCGTGCTTTTACAGTTTTCCTAACATTGGAAACCTAGTCATACAACTTGCACTGAACACACTAATAAGTGGTGTGCTAATGGTGAGCTTATATTAACGAGTGACAGTTCTTTCAGAAAAAAACAGGTTGCAACAGTTCATCACACCTCACCTCTCCTAATCCCACATAAACAGCGTATAGCTGTCTAAATCATTGGACTTTCACAACCGTGGTCTCGGCGAAGTGGATGTTGTAGAACAGGTTTTCGATCTCCTGCTCAATGTTCATGTTGTGCACCAGAAAATCCTCTGAGCTTTTGAGTGAAACCGGCGAAAAATTAATGACGCCCTTCACGCAGGTTTTCTTGAGCGTGTCAACCATGCCCTGCGCGGCCGGCTCCGGAACCGTGAGTGTTGCGACTCTGATTTGGTTCTCTTCGATAAACTCGCGGATTTTTTTTATGTGCAGAATCGGGATGGGCGCTTCGGAGTTGAGCACCTCGGGATCGGAGTCGAAGCCGGCGACGACGCGGATTCCAACCCGCGGGAAACCGTTGTGGTTCATGAGCGCCTGCCCCAGCTTGCCGCATCCGACAATAATGATCTTCTGCTTCTTGTCTTTTCCCAGCAGCACGTTGAGCTTGGAAACCAAGTCGTCGATGCGATAGCCGCCTCGCTTGTTGCCGGTGAGGTTGAACATCGAGAAATCCTTGCGCACCAACGAGGGAGACACGCCGACGGCGTCGGCCAGATTGTCTGAAAACACCTTGATCAGCCCCAGCGCCTTCATCTTGCGCATCACATTGCGGTATCTTGAAAGCCTTCTAATCACTTCTTGGTTCGAGTTCATACCACATACCCCGATTTATTGTTACAGCCATAACATAACTTCGATTTTTATGGCTTAATATTGTTATTAATATTACCTACATCACGTATAAACAACGCGAAACGTGGTTTTTTTTGTTTACCGGTCCTTACGTTCCTATATGTTGACCCAGATTTTTTAGGGAAGAGCAGGTTATCAATTATTGGTTATTAGTTTTCAGCTTAGGTTGGATTCGCTAAGCATGATGAGTTTAAAACCAATAACCATTAACCGATAACAGCTAACTTCGGCCAAGGGCCGATACTGAGGAAAACATATGACTGCAGTTGCTGAGAACGAAAAAATTCTGACACCGGAAATTGATGCTTTCATCGCAAAGTGGATCGATAAACCGGGCAACCTGATCATGGTCCTGCACCGTGTACAGGAAGAGTTTGGCTACATTCCGCGCCAAGCCGCTTTCGAAGTTGCCGCCGCGCTGGACATTCCGGTGGCCAAGATCTACGGCGTAATCACCTTCTACCACTTCTTTAAGCTGACCAAGCCGGGCAAAAACCGGATTGCGGTCTGCATGGGCACCGCCTGCTACCTTAAGGGTGGGCAGAATTTGATCGACGAATGTGAGCGCAAGCTGGGCGTCGGCCTCAACACCGTAACGGAAGACGGCGAATTTTCCGTTGAAGCGGTCCGCTGCATCGGTTGCTGCGGCCTGGCTCCGGTGGTTACAGTTAACGGTGAAGTGTTCGGCGGCGTCAGCAACAAGCAGATGGTTAAAATCATCGAACAGTTTGAAGATAAATAAGGATTGGAGAGTGAAACGTGAAATTTGAAACGTGAAACCTGAAAAGGAAGTCACGGCTCACTCATCACGAATCACGCACAACATGCACGCCACGATTTGCGATTTAATAACCGACCTGGTTCAAAACTCAATCGAGGCCAATGCGAAGGAAATCACCCTTAACGTCGAGGAGACGAAAACAAATCTTAAAGTTGTGATTGCGGACAACGGAAAAGGAATGAGTGCTGAAACGCTCGAAAAGGCCAAAGACCCGTTTTGGTCGGACGGCCTGAAGCACAAGCACCGGAAAGTGGGCCTCGGCCTCCCCTTCCTTTTTCAAACCTCGGAAATGACCGGGGGGAACGCGCAGATCGAATCAGAGGAAAGCGTCGGAACGACGGTTGCCTTTAATCTCGATCAGACCAATGTGGATCTTCCAATGTTTGGAAACTTCACCACGGCCATGATCACACTGCTGACATATGGGTTTGATGGAAACCTGAAAATTGAACGGAGCGTGGACAGCAAAAGCTACACTGTGAGTAAACAGGAACTTCAGGAAGCCCTCGGCGACCTAAACGACCTTGAGAGCCTCACACTGCTGAAGCAGTTCATCGAAACGAACGAAGAAGAAATAAACGGATAGGACAGATTCGACCGATCCGTCCGATTTTTAAAACGAAAGGTGGGCAAAATGGCTAAAATGACACTCGAAGAACTGCGCAACCTGCGCGAATCAAAAAAGAAAGAAATGACCCAGCGCGACGACGAAGGCAAATCCGCGCAGATCATCATCGGAATGGGCACCTGCGGCATCGCGGCCGGCGCCAAGGACGCATTCGATGCGTTCCTCGACGAACTCAACAGCCACAATGTAACCGACACCAAGATCACCCAGACCGGTTGCATGGGCCTCTGCTTCTCGGAGCCGACGGTTGAAGTCGACGTTCCCGGAATGCCTCGCGTGATCTACGGAAACGTGGACGACAAAGTTGCCCGCCGCATCGTGAAGGAACACATCATCGGCAAGGCGCTCGTGAGCGACCACATTTTCGACAAACCCGCAGCAGACATCATTAAATAGGCAGGCACAACCATGGCATACAAAAACTACATTCTCGTTTGTGCTGGAACCGCTTGTGAATCCAGCAACGGCATCGCGCTCTACGAAGAGCTCGAAAAAGAACTCAAAGCACAGGGCGTCGACGCCGAAGCCCAGCTCGTTAAAACCGGTTGTTTCGGTTTCTGCGAACAGGGTCCGATCGTCAAAATCCTGCCCGACGAATCCTTCTACGTGAAAGTCGGCCCGGAGCACGCCAAGGAAATCGTATCCGAGCACATCATCAAAGGCCGCAAGGTTGAAGCGCTTCTTTATGACAAGGGACAGAAAAAAAGCCTGCAGGCCGCCGAAATCGGATTCTACCAGAAGCAGCAGCGCATCGTGCTGCGCAACTGCGGCGTGATCAATCCCGAGTACATCGACGAATATATTGCCCGCGAAGGCTACGCTGCCCTCGAAAAGGTTCTATTCGACATGACCCCCGACCAGGTTGTTGAAGAACTCTTAGCGGCGGGCCTGCGCGGCCGCGGCGGTGCGGGCTTCCCGACCGGCCTGAAATGGAAATTCACCAAGAACGTCGATTCCGACCAGAAATACATCGTCTGCAACGCCGACGAAGGCGACCCGGGCGCCTACATGGACCGTTCGACCTGCGAAGGCGACCCCCATTCGGTTCTCGAAGCCATGACCATCGCCGGTCACACCGTTGGCGCCAACCAGGGCTACATCTACATCCGTGCAGAATACCCGCTGGCGATCAAACGCCTGAACAACGCCATCGACCAGGCCCGCGAATACGGACTGCTCGGCGACAACATTCTCGGCACCGACTTCTGCTTCGACATTGAGCTGCGCCTCGGCGCCGGCGCATTCGTCTGCGGCGAAGAAACCGCCTTGCTCGCCTCGATTGAAGGCAAGCGCGGCATGCCGATTCCGCGTCCTCCCTTCCCCGCCGTCAAAGGCCTGTGGGGCAAGCCGACCGTAATCAACAACGTTGAGACCTGGGCCAACATCCCGATGATCCTTCTTAAGGGATCGGCCTGGTTCAGCAGCATCGGCACCGAAACCACCAAGGGCACCAAGGTCTTCGCCCTGACCGGAAAAATCAACAACTCCGGCCTGATCGAAGTTCCGATGGGAACCACCCTTCGCGAAATCATCTACGATATCGGCGGTGGCATCAGCGGCGACAAGAAATTCAAGGCGGCACAGACCGGCGGACCTTCCGGAGGCGTGATCACCGAAGAATTCCTCGACACCCCGATCGACTACGAAAGCCTCCAGTCCATCGGTTCAATGATGGGATCCGGCGGCATGATCGTGATGGACGAAGACGACTGCATCGTTGACGTAACCAAATTCTATCTTGAGTTCACGGTGGATGAATCCTGCGGGAAATGCGCCCCCTGCCGTATTGGCGGACGCACCTGCTACAACATTCTCGACAAGATCACCAAGGGCCAGGGCTCGCTGGAAGACATCGACACGCTGAAAACCCTCGCACAGGCTATGCGTAAAGCATCGCTCTGCGGATTGGGCCAGACGTCGCCGAACCCGATCATGTCGACGCTGCACTACTTCGAAGATGAATACTTGGCACACATCAACGACAAGACCTGCCCGGCAGGCAAGTGTAAAGACCTGCTGACCTACACGATTATTGAAGATAAATGCATCGGTTGCACCGCATGCGCCCGGGTCTGCCCTGTCAACTGCATCAGCGGAGCCGTTAAAGAAGCTCACGTCATTGATCAGGATCAGTGCATCAAATGCGGCCAGTGCTTCGATAAATGTAAATTTGACGCAATCCTCAAGGGATAAGGAGTAAACATATGTCTATGATTGAATGTGAAATCAATGGAATTCCCGTAGCGGTTCCGGCAGGAACCACCATTTTGAATGCAGCCAAACAAGTAGGGGTTAAAATCCCGACCCTCTGCTATCACGACGACCTTGATGCGTGGGCCGCCTGCGGCATCTGCGTGGTAAAGGTTGAAGGCTCCCCGAAAATGCTCCGCGCCTGTGCAACGCCCGTTGGCCCAGGCATGAAAGTCATCACCCACGATCCGGAAGTGGTGGAAGTCCGCCGTACGGTTCTGGAATTGATTCTTTCCACCCACCCGAACGACTGCCTGAAATGCGGACGTTCCGGCAACTGCGAACTGCAAACGCTGGCCGCCGACTTCGGCATCCGCGAGATCCCGTTCGAAGAGCGCGTGAAGCGCATCGAGCCCGACACCTCGACTCCGTCGATCGTGCTCAACCCGGAAAAATGCATTAAGTGCGGACGTTGCGTACTCGTCTGTCAACAAATGCAGGGCGTATACGCGCTCGAATTCATCGGTCGCGGCGATGGCACCCGCCTTGCTCCGGCAGCGGACGTAACCCTTGCGGAGAGCCCCTGCATCAAGTGCGGCCAGTGCTCCGCACACTGCCCAGTTGGTGCAATCTACGAGAAGGACGACACCAAGGCCGTCTGGAACGAAATCAAGGAAAACAAGAAACACGTGATGGTACAGATCGCTCCGGCGGTTCGTGTTGCCCTCGGCGAGGCCTTCGGCATGGAGCCGGGCGCCATCGTTACCGGCAAAATCTACACGGCTCTGCGGCGGCTCGGCTTCGACGCCGTGTTCGACACCAACTGGGCGGCCGACCTCACGATCCTCGAAGAAGGCTCCGAGTTCGTCAAACGCTTCACCACAGGCGGAACATTGCCTCTGATTACCAGTTGCTGCCCATCATGGACCGACTACATGGAAAAATTTGCCCCCGACTTCACGGAAAACTTTTCCTCCGCCAAGTCGCCGCAATGCATGCTCGGCACAATGGCGAAAACCTACTATGCCGAAAAATCAGGCATTGACGCAGCAGATATGATCATGGTTTCGGTTATGCCCTGCACGTCCAAGAAATATGAGATTACCCGTTCCGACGAAATGTTTGCCTCGGGCCACCAGGACATCGACTATTCCATCACCACCCGCGAATTGGCACGCATGATCAAGCAAGCCGGCATCGACTTCGTGAATCTGCCGGATTCCGATTGCGATAGTCTTCTGGGAGAATACACCGGTGCAGGAACCATCTTCGGCGTAACCGGCGGTGTAATGGAAGCGGCGTTGCGTTCGGCCTACTACCTCATCACCAAAGAAGATCTCGAACAGGTTGAGTTCCAGGCCGTCCGCGGCATGGAAGGCGTTAAATCCGCCGAGATCGACATCAAGGGCACCAAGGTGCGTATTGCGGTCGCTCACCAGATGGGCAATTGCCAAGCGGTGATCGACCAGGTTCGCGAAGCGCGCGACAAGGGCGAAGAACTGCCGTACCACTTCATTGAAGTGATGGCCTGCCGCGGCGGGTGCATCGGCGGCGGCGGACAGCCCCACGGCGCTACCGACGAAATCCGTGCACAGCGCACAAAGGGCATCTACACGGACGACGAAAAGAGTGTTCTACGTTGTTCGCACCACAACCCGGAAATCATCCGCGTGTACGAAGATTACCTCGGCGAACCTCTGGGCCACAAGGCGCACGAACTGTTGCACACCACCTACAAGAAGCGCCCGATCTACCAGAAATAAGGGCTGAAGCCTCTAATAGTTGAGAAGACCGCTCCTTACCCCGGAGCGGTTTTTTTCATGGGGCAATCTTCACGCTATAGCGTCTTGCTTTCTTCAAACAGGCAATTAGACTGCAATAAATCAAAAACTATTGGGTTATATTCCTCCTATGAAATACAGAAAAACCTTATTGCTGACTTTATCTATTTTCGCATTCACCTCCCCAACCCTCATTCTCGCTCAGAATGACAGCCCTACGCCTCCTTTGGGACGCCCTGCGGCTCCATCTGTCGCGGGTGCTGACCAGGTGGAGGAACTCCCTAAAAAAGCTGCGAAACCTGAAAAGCTTCAAGATTTTGCATTCGAAGGGGCCGACCTCGATACGGTCATGACCATGTACTGCGAATGGACGGATAAAATCTACCTCAAAACGGATGCGGTCAAGGCCACCGTCACGCTCAAGGCCAACAAACTGACCACGTCGGAGAGCATCAAGGTTGTTGAAGCCATTCTCGCCATGAACAATATTGCCTTGGTTCCGATGGGCGACAAATACATCAAGGTTGTTGCCGCCACCCAAGGCGACCTGGGCGGCCAAGGTCTGCAAATCACTATGGGTCAAGATAATGAGCTGCTGAGCTCCGATAAATTTGTAACCCAGATCGTTCAGCTTCAGCATGTTGAAATCCCGGAAGTTCAGGCGGCCATCCAGCACGTCATGCATGCCTATGGAAAAATCCTGGCGCTGCAGCGCAGCAACAGCCTGATGATCACTGATACCGAAGCCAACATTAAGCGCGCTCGCGAACTGATCGACTTTATCGACCAAGCCAGCGCACGGATCGAGCCGCGCATATACGAAATTGAGTTTGCCGAAGCTACGGCGATTGCCGCCAAGCTCAACGAAATCATTCAAATGGCGCAGGCCGATCAAAAGACGACAGGCGCTACCGTCACAGCCCCCGCAGGAAATCCCTACGCCCGCACACCGCCCGGTGTCATCCGCGCCCGCACCTCCCAGACCAAGACCGAAGCCCCAACAAAGGCCACAATTTCGCAGACCGAAGGCAGTGCGACCGTGCTTATACAAGGCACCGTCAAAGTAATGGCCGACGAACGGACCAATCTGATCATGATCTTCTCGCAAGAAGAAAACTTTTCCTTCTTCGACAACATCATCGATGTGCTCGACGTTGAGGTCGAGCCGGCCACCACCTTTGAGGTGGTTAACCTAGAATATGCCGACGCCCAAGATCTGGCATCAACCTTGAACGACCTTATTGGTGCGGCCTCCAGCTCGCGCTCGGGCACCTCCAGCTCGAGAAGCACCAGCAGTGGCTCCGGCAGTTCAAGAAGCAGCAGCCCGTCGTCCCGTTCGACATCGTCCAGCTCCAGAAGCAGCAGCAGCCGGGTCACCCCGAATGCCGCACCTATCAATAAAGCAGCGTCCTTTGAAAATCTAAACCGGCTATCCGAAGACACTAAAATCCTGGCCGATGAACGCTCTAACGCCATCCTGCTCATGGGGCGCAAAAGCGACATCGAAGCCATCAAGACCGTAATTGCCGGTTTGGACATCATGCTGGAGCAGGTGATGATTGAAGCGGCGATCTTTGAGGTTACTCTGGGCGATGAACTCCGCCACGGCATCGACTGGCTCTACCGCAACGATTCTGGCGAAAAAGTAGGCGCGTGGGACGGAAGCAATCTCATCGGCTCCACCAACGGCTTAGGAACGGTGGCGGCCGGTGCGCTGACCTACTACCAAAACCTCACGGGCATCAATACCGAGATCGCTATTAATCTGGCCGCCAGCGACAGCAACGTACGTCTGCTTTCAACGCCGGTCATCATGACCACCGACAATACCGAGGCCCGCCTTGCCGTTGGCCAACAGCGCCCGATTGTTACTTCAACCTCCTCGTACGCCAACAGTTCGGGCACACAAAGCTCAAACTATGAATACAAAGACATCGGCATCAACCTTACCGTCACGCCCCGCATCAATCCCCAGCGCGTCGTTGTAATGGAAATATTGCAGCAAGCCGATCAGGTGGGCGGAACCGTTTCGATTGACGGAAATGATGTTCCCATCATTCTCAACCGGGAATTCGAAGCCCAGATTTCCGTACCCGACCGCAACACCATTGCGCTCGGCGGGCTGATCAGTTCCGAGGTTCGTGATGCCGTAACTAAGATTCCGCTCCTTGGGGATATTCCCTTCATTGGGCGCTACCTGTTTAGCAGCACCACCAAAGAAAACCAACAGACCGAACTGATTGTGCTCATGACCCCCTATGTGCTGGCCAATCTGGAGGAATCAAAGGTGCAAAGCGAACGGCTCTACGACTCCATCGATATGCGAGAAACAGACTGGCCCGGGAAGGAATGGTCTGGATCTGCCTTCAAAAACCGTAGAAAAGACGATGACGAAGAGAAAGAGAACATGGAAATGTCGCAGAAAGAACGAAATGAAGATGACAAGGGACAACATTTCGAGGAAGAACTGGAAACCTTTGGCCTATAGGTTCTCAGCATGGAGCGCATTCACTTCATCGGCATAGGCGGGGTCGGCATGAACGGCCTTGCCCAGTTGGCCGCCCAATCCGGATTCGAAGTAACCGGCTCCGACCGGGCCTACAGCCCCGATGCCGAAATTTTCCAAGGTCTGGAAAATCTCGGCATTATTATTTCTGATCAGGATGGAAGCGGCATAACCGAAAACACCAATGCCGTGGTGTTTAGCACCGCCATAGAATCCAACAATCCAGACCTCCAACAATCCAGGTCTTTAAACATTCCCTTGCTCCACCGGTCGATATTCCTGAAGGAGCTTGTCGGAGACGGCGAATTGATTGCCGTCGCCGGAACGGCCGGAAAAACCACCACCACCGGCCTCCTTGGCTGGATTTTCGAAAGCCTTGGAAAAGACCCGTCCGTCTATAACGGAGCATCCGTTCTGAACTGGAAAACCCCCTCAACTCCGGGGAATGTCCGCAAGGGCTCATCCAGCCTCTGGATTATCGAGGCGGACGAATCTGACAAATCGTTCCTCGCATTCCACCCAACCCATACGATTATCACCAACATCTTCAAAGACCACTACGAACTCGACGAGCTGCACGCCCTGTTCGACCAGTTTGAATGCCAGACCTCTGGCATCACCATTCGGGGGCCCGTTGCTGCAAACATTGACCTGACGGTTCCAATGCTCGGAAAGCACAACCACGAAAATGCCCGCTGCGCTGAGGCTCTTTGTGCCAAGCTCGGCCTTGATATGGGACTCGTGCGCGATGCCATCGCACAGTTCAAGGGCATTGAACGCCGGTTGGAAATCGCAGGCGAAGCAGGAGGCGCCACAGTCCTTGACGACTATGCCCATAATCCAGCGAAAATTGAGGCATCCCTTTCCGCTGTTGCTGAGGCATACGGCACGGTTCATGCGTTCTGGCGTCCTCACGGCTTTACGCCTTTGTTTCAAGGCATGGACGAGCTGGTCAAAGCATTTTCCCTCCACTGGAATAAAAACGGCGGATCCATCATGATCCTGCCGGTCTACTATGCAGGCGGAACCGTCGACCGCAAAACGTCGTCGGAAGAACTGGTCGCCCGCCTCAACGCGCGGGATGTTCCTGCTCTTCTCGTACCGGATTACACGATCCTGAAAACCGAACTTGAACAGCGGGCAAAACCGGGCGAGGCCATCCTTGGAATGGGCGCGCGCGACCCCGAACTGCCCTTGTTCGCCAAACGACTGGTAGCCGAATGGAAAATGCCCTAATCATCGAAAGCCCTCAAAATCCGCGTGTAAAAGCGGCGGTCAAGCTACGCAAGAGCAACGTGCGGCGGCAAACCGGAGAAACCCTCGTGGAAGGATACCGCGAAATTCTTCGCGCCAGCGATAGCGGTTGGCGGTTTAAAGAACTCTACTGCTGTCCAGAGCTATATCTAGACCTTGAGGCAGACAAACTGGTTTCCAAGATCCGCAGCAGCGGCGTAACCGTTTATCTATGTTCGGAAACGGCCTTCCGCAAAATGTCGTACCGCGACACGTCAGATGGACTTATGGCGCTTTCCCCGCTGGTGGGCAAAAAACTCGACGAGCTAAAACTGCCCGACAATCCATTGCTGCTGATTGCCGAGGATCTTGAAAAACCGGGCAATCTGGGCACCATTCTGCGCACAGCCGATGCCACCGGCGTCGATGCGGTCATTGCCTGCGACCACAAAACCGACATCAACAATCCCAATGTAATCCGCGCCAGCATCGGCACGCTGTTTTTCATGCCGGTGGCTGAGGCATCGACCGAAGAAACCCTCCTGTGGCTGAAAAAACGCGGCATCCAATCGCTGGCCGCGGTTCCGGGCGCCACGCAGGAATACACGGACATTGACATGAAAAACGGCACCGCCATCATTGTCGGCGCGGAAGACGAGGGCCTCTCGCAGACATGGATTGAAGGTGCAGACCATAAAGCCAGCATTCCAATGCTTGGAAGAAACGATTCGCTAAATGTTTCCACCGCGGCGGCCATCCTCCTCTATGAAGCCGTTCGCCAGAGGCGGAAAACCCCTTAAAACACTCGTATTTATTGCCAATCACTTTTTTTCAAAAAAAAGTTCAACGCTCCACCCTCTATACTGTCTTATGAAAGAGTTGGGCAACGACGCCTGACGAAACAAGAGTTTATTAATCAAAACTTTTGTTGCAAATGCTCAATATGGATGTATGATTTAACAAGTCGAAACGAAAGCGAAGGAGGCAGATTATGGCTACTAATCCGGCAGGAAAAGGTACAAAGACCATCGGTATCAACATGAAGTTGGAGATGGCCGAGGAACTGGAACGTCGCGCTGCTTCGATGCAGCTCTCAACAGGAGCGTATTGCAAGATTATCCTAGGAGAATGGATTAAATCCGGGAGCAAACTGAAGCTTCAGGAATCCTAGCGAACCCCAGCTGAACAACGGAAAAGAACCGGCTTTCGGAAATAACATAGGAAGCTGGTTTTTCTTTTTTTAGCCCCCGATGCTGTGACACTCTTTTCCCATGAACGAGCCCAACAGCTTTACAATTATTGGAACCGGTGCCGTAGGCGGGTACTACGGAGGCTTGCTTCAACACGCGGGAGCGGACGTCCATTTTCTGCTTCATAACGACTATGCTCATGTCAGCGCCAATGGTTTGATCATCGAATCTGTTAACGGCGGGTTCCAACTTCCAAATGTTCAGGCCTACAGCAACCCAGCCAACCTGCCGCATTGCGATGTTGTCGTGGTGGCGCTGAAGACCACGGCCAACGCAGCGTTGCACGATATACTCCCACATGCCGCCAAAGACGGGAATATTGTGCTTACTTTGCAGAACGGTCTTGGCAGCGAAGAGGAAATGGCTTCCATTGCCGGCGCACAAAATGTGATCGGAGGTTTGTGCTTTCTTTGCTCCAACAAGATTGCTCCAGGACATATCCGTCATCTGGACTATGGACTAATCACCCTCGGCGAATACCGGTCCGACGGCATGCCCGGCGGCATCACCCCGCGTCTTGAACTACTGGGAAGGCGACTGGCCGCCGCCGGCATTCCGATAAAGCTGGTTGAAGACCTCCCGCTTGCCCGCTGGAGAAAACTGGTTTGGAACATCCCTTTCAACGGTCTGTCCGTTGTCCGGAACGAGCTGACCGACCAACTGATCAAGAATCCGGAAACCCGTGGCTTGTGCATGGCATTAATGAACGAAGTGGCCACGGCCTCCACGGCCTGCGCTCGTCCAATAGATCCGGCCTTCATCGAAAAAATGATGACGGATACCGAAAAGATGGAACCCTATGCACCCAGCATGAAGCTTGATTTTGACCGAAGCCAGCCGATGGAAATCGAGAGCATTTACGGGAATCCTATCCGGGCTGCCAAAGCCGCCGGCGTCGCGATGCCCGAGACCGAAAAGCTGTACCGTCAGTTGCTGGCACTAAACCCCGCTATTTAGACGCAGTTGCAATTAGCGTCGATTTCATGGATAACCTCCGTGCATTCACCCCGAGGAATTTCATGATTAACCTAGACGATACAACGCATGCGGTAAAACAGGTCCGGCTTATCAGTGGCGAGCTTTTTGAACTGGCTCTGGCGCGCAACGGACTGGAATTCATTCCCGGAGACTGTGTTGCCCTCTACACCGCCGACGGCAAATCGCGCCCCTACAGCATTGCGTCTGGCTCGAATGAGGACGAGCTTTGCTTTGTGATACGCATGATGGAGGGTGGCGAGGTTTCTCCTTGGCTGATGGCCAGACTGCCCGGCGACGCCGTGCGGCTCACGCCGCCCTTTGGCTGGTTCCGTCCCTGACAGGATATCGGCGACGCCCCGTTTATCTTTCTAGCCACAGGCACAGGCATCGCCCCCTTCCTCTCGTACATGCAAACCTTCAGCAAGTCGCCCGTCCATTGCCTTTACGGCGTTCGGCGCGAAGCCGATGCCGTCGGATTTTCCAGCCTTCGTGAATTTTGCCCTAGCCTACTGGCTGTCTCCCGCGAAAAAACCAGCCACCACTACGGCCGCATTACCGATCTGCTCGGCCGGCTTCCTTCCTGCAGCGAAACGCACTACTACTGCTGCGGCCTCGAAAACATGGTGAACGAGGTGTCGGAATGGCTGCAAGCCAACGACGTCGGCCTGCGACAGATCCATCGAGAGGTGTTCTTCCACAGCTAGCCGTTGTTTTCAGTTATTGTTCATTGAACTTGCACATATTTACCGATAAACAACCCCGCCATGAAAACAATTGTTGTATGTGCCCTTTATAAATTTGCAGCCTTGGACGACTTTGAAGCGTTGCGCCAACCGCTGTTCGATTTCCTGAACCAGCATGGCATACGCGGCACGCTGCTGCTGGCCGGCGAAGGCATTAACGGAACCGTGGCCGGTTCGCGCGAGGCGATCGACGCACTTCTCGCCCATCTAAAATCGGATCCGCGCCTGGCCGACCTCGAGCACAAGGAATCGTTCGACGATGCCAACCCCTTCTACTGCACCAAAGTGCGCCTCAAAAAAGAGATCGTCACCATGGGCGTTGCGGGCATCGACCCACGCCATACCGTGGGAACCTACGTCGCCCCTAAAGACTGGAATGCATTGATCAGCGATCCGGAAACGCTGCTGATCGACACGCGCAACGATTACGAAGTCAGCATCGGCACGTTCAAAAATGCCGTTAACCCCGAAACGGAATCCTTCCGCGAATTCCCCAGCTATGTGGAAAACCACCTCCATTCCTCTAAACACCGGAAGGTTGCCATGTTCTGCACAGGAGGCATCCGCTGCGAAAAGTCCACCGCCTACCTCAAGGAACAGGGCTTCGACGAGGTGCACCACCTCAAAGGCGGCATTTTAAAATATCTGGAAGAAATCCCTCAAGAAGATTCCTTGTGGCAAGGCGAATGCTTTGTCTTCGACAACCGCGTAGCCGTCGGGCACGACTTGGTCAAAGGCGATTATGATCAGTGCCACGCCTGCCGGATGCCGATTACCGAAAACGACAAGCAGAGCCCTCTGTACGAAAAGGGAGCCAGCTGCCCCCACTGCCACGGCCAGTTTTCCGCCGACCGTAAAGCCCGCTTCATGGAACGCGAGCGGCAGATCGAACTTGCCCGCAGCCGAGGCGAGGAGCACATCGGCGGCGACGCTATCCAGACTGCCGAAAAACGTCGTAAGCTGAAGCGTCTTCAGAAAGAACGCCAATAACGGCGTTCCGCTTAATGCTTCAGCGGCTCTTTCCCTTTGACGCTTTTCCCTGCGCGTTCTAAACTTTCCGGTGAATTATTTCCATTTAAAGGAGGCGTGCTGTGTCGGACGATAAGAAGCGGAAAAAGGGATACAAAAAAAACGGAAAGCTGGAGAAGGAATTTTACGAGTCCGAACTGGAACGCCTTCAGATAGAACTGGTGAAGTTGCAGGAATGGGTGAAGCACAAAGGCCTCAAGGTGGTCGTGCTCTTCGAAGGGCGCGATGCCGCCGGCAAGGGCGGCGTGATTAAACGCATCACCGAAAGCCTCAACCCGCGCGTTGCCCGGGTGGTCGCCCTCGGCAAACCGTCCGAACGCGAAGAGACCCAGTGGTATTTCCAGCGCTACGTCCCCGAGCTTCCCGCCGCCGGCGAGATCGCTCTCTTCGACCGCTCTTGGTACAACGCCGGTGGCGTCGACCGCGTCATGGGATTCTTAACGGAGGAGCAGGTGATGGAATTCTTTAAGTCCTGCCCCTCGTTCGAGCGCATGATCATTCGCTCCGGAATCATTCTGGTCAAATATTGGTTTTCGGTCAGTGACGAAGAGCAGGAGAAGCGTTTCCTGTCGCGGATCGACGATCCGACCAAACGCTGGAAACTTAGCCCGATGGATATGAAGTCGCGCGAGAAGTGGGCGGAATATTCAAAGGCCAAGGATGAAATGTTCGAGTTCACCGACATCCCAGAAGCGCCATGGTGGGTGGTTGAGGCAGACGACAAAAAGAAGGCGCGACTGAACTGCATCTCGCACCTGCTCAGCTTAATCCCCTACAAAGACCTCACCCCGGAACCGATCAAGCTTCCCCCCCGGAAAGATAAAAGCGCCTATGAGCGCCCCCCGCACGAAGAGCAAAACTTTGTGCCGCATATCTATTAAAAAATCCTCCTCGTCCTCGATCTTCGTTCTCGATTCATCGAGAACGAGCCATCAGGAGGAATGACGAGGAGGCTACGCCAACCTATCGTCAGCGATGTGCCATTCGAGGTCTTCGATAAAGCTTAACTCAACAATGTTGTCGGCCTTGTTGAGCAGTTTCAGGCACTCCTTGCTCAGGTTGAGCAGATGCAGGAACTTGCCTTGATCCGCGTAGCGTTCGGTAATGTTGTTGATGGCTTCGATACCGGAATGGTCGTAGACGCGCGCATTTTCAAAATCGATCACCACGTCTTGCGGATCGTTGAGCGGATCGAACAGATCTTTGAACGACTGGGCTGAACCGAAGAAGAGCGCGCTTTCCAGATGATACACCTTGGTGCCATGTTCGTCCGTTCGAATGTTGGCGTGGATTTTCTTGCCGTGCTCCCAGGCGAATGCCAACGCGGAAACAATGATGCCCACGAGCACGGCGATCGCGAGGTCGTGGAGCACGGTTACAACGGAAACAAGGATGATGATGAAAGCATCCATTTTCGGAACGCTGGGCAATACCCGGAAGCTCGACCATTCGAAGGTTCCAATCACCACCATGAACATAACGCCAACGAGTGCGGCCAACGGAATAATCTCCACTAACGGCGCAGCGACAAGCAGAATAGCGAGCAGGAACAATGCAGCAGCGATGCCCGACAGACGTCCTCGGCCACCGCCTCGGATATTGATCATGCTCTGCCCAATCATCGCGCAGCCCCCCATGCCGCCGAAGAAACCGTTCACCAGGTTGGCAGCCCCTTGGCCAATGCACTCTTTGTTGCCGCGTCCGCGGGTTTCTGTGATTTCATCGACCAGCGTCAGCGTCATCAGCGATTCAATCAGGCCAACCGCCGCCGCGAGCGCCGAATACGGCAGAATCATCTTAATATTGGCCCAAGTGAAGGCGACAGAAGGAATGCCAAAGGTGGGCAGGCCGGCCGCAATGGTTTCCTTGGAGGGATCCATGCCTTGGACAAAATCGAGTACATTGCGGGCTTCGTGGATGCCCGTTTTTTTCAACACGATTGAAATGACCGTTACCGTAACAATGGCCATCAGTGTGGCCGGCACAGCCTTGGTAAGCTTGGGCAGGTAAACGCTAATCGCCATGGTCAGAGCAATCATGCCTCCCATGATTGAGAAATCAATAATGGGCAGCAGATGTGCATGCTCTCCGTGGCCGACATAAAACATTTCGAATTGCGATTTGAAGATGATAATCGCCAGACCGTTCACAAAGCCAAGCATGACCGGATGCGGGACCAGACGGATAAACTTACCCATCTTCAGTATGCCGAACAGCATCTGTAAAACACCCATCAGGATAACGGCGGCAAACAGGTAGCCCTCTTTGGTCACGCCCTCGGGAAGCATGCCCGGCTGAGCCAGCTCAATCATCAGCGGAGCAAAAATGACGGCCACTGCACCGGTTGCGCCGGAGATCATTCCCGGCCGACCGCCGAAGATTGCAGTGATCAAGCCCATCATAAAGGCCGCGTAGAGGCCGACCACCGGATCAACCTTCGCCACAAACGAGAACGCCACCGCTTCCGGCACCAAGGCCAGCGCCACGGTCAGGCCGGAGAGAATGTCGTTCTTAATGTTGCGGGGCCGCTCGATCGTCAGTTTGAAAAACTTGTTGGTTTTGGTCATTTTTTAATCCCGTTAATTCGCTAAAAGCGCGCGACTATCCCACACTCTCCCTTCAACGCGAGTCTTTTTGGGGTGTTTTAAGCGAGGGTCTGGAAAATGCCTATTGGAGCGGGCGACCAAACACCGGTCGTCCACCAATCCATGGCAACAGTTCAAAATCAAGCAACGCGGAGCGCTTACGCCGACTGGTCGGTCAGCACCAGCCACAGCGCATAAATCCAGCCCAGCGCGAGGAAGTAGAGCGCGAGGGTGACCCAGAAATGCAACGTTATGCCGACTTGGAAATAGGCGGCCAGCGGAGAAATGAAGATCGCGAGAAGAACCATCACCAACTTATTGTTTTTTATGCTCATAACTGTTTCTCCGCTGTAGAGGTCATGCATCCCGTTTAGTTGAAAAGCTAAATTGCACAATACCCTTCCCTACGTCAATTCCATAGCTAATGGATCATATTTCCGGCGTATCTCTGGTATTAGATAAAAATTCTAATGGATTAACTGCGGGTGGCGTTGACACTTCGCCGGGGTTTGATAAATTTCACGGCTTATTTAACCCCGGTATCGCCGACCAAGGAGAAAACAGCATGGCCGCAAAAAAAGATTCCCCCAAAGACAGTGCTTCCGCACTCAGCACCGTAGTCGCGCAAATTCAGAAACAGTATGGCGAGGGGGCGATTGTTAAACTAGGCGACGCCTGCGCCAACCGGCATATCAAATCGATTTCCACCGGCGCACTGAACCTCGACATCGCACTGGGCATTGGCGGGCTGCCCCGCGGTCGCATCGTCGAAATCTACGGTCCGGAATCCTCGGGCAAGACCACGCTGGTTTCGCACGTAATCGCCAACGCACAGAAAGCCGGCGGTTCGGCGGCCTTTATCGACACTGAACACGCGCTCGACCCGGGCTACGCCAAAAAAATTGGCGTCGACATCGACAACCTGCTGGTTTCCCAGCCGGATTCCGGCGAAGAGGCGCTTAACATTTGCGAAGCGCTGGTGAAGAGCAACTCGCTCGACGTAGTGGTGATCGACTCCGTTGCCGCCCTCGCGCCGCGCGCCGAGCTGGAAGGCGAAATGGGACAGTCCCACGTGGGTCTGCAGGCCCGCCTAATGTCGCAGGCGCTACGCAAGCTGGTCTCCGCCATCAGCCACTCCGACTGCGTCGTAATCTTCACCAATCAGATCCGCGAAAAAGTGGGCGTCATGTTCGGCAGCCCGGAAACCACCCCCGGCGGACGCGCACTCAAGTTTTACTCCTCCGTCCGGCTCGACATCCGCCGCATCGGACAGCTGAAGGATTCGGCTGGCGTAGTGTTCGGCAACCGCACTCGCGTTAAAGTGGTGAAAAACAAAGTGGCGGCGCCGTTCACGCAGGCCGAATTCGACATTCTCTACGCTGAAGGCATTTCCTACACCGGTTCAGTGATCGACATGGCCATCGAAGTCGGCATCATCGACAAGAAAGGCTCTTGGCTTTCGATGGACGGAACGCAGCTCGGCCAAGGCCGCGACTCCGCCGTCCGCGCCCTTAAGGAAGACAAGGCACTCTGCGATTCGGTCGTCGAGCGCATCCTCAAGTCCAAAGAAGAAGCCGTCGCCGGGAAATAAACCCATGCAAATAAACCGTTCGACCGCTAAGGCGCTAAGGCGCAAAGCCGTTAATGCTTCGCGCCTTTGCGCCTTTGCGGTCATGGGCTCCATTTTTCTAGGATGCCAACCGGAAATGGTTGAGCTTCCGCCTTTCGAGGGACAGCGCGCCTACGACGAGGTTGCGGCATTGCTGGAGTTCACTCCGCGCGATGCGGGAACGCCCAACGGAAAGAAAGCGGCCGAACATATTTTACAGCGCCTGGAAGCATTCGGCATTGAGGTCGAAATAGACACCTTTAAGGACAAAACACCAGAGGGTCAAAAAACCTTCCACAATGTGTCCGGCCGAATTCCTGGGAAAAACAACCTTTGGATCGTTCTAGGGTCGCATTTTGACACAATGCCCGGAATTGATGATTTTCCGGGGGCGAACGATTCTGGATCGAGCACCGGCGTGCTGCTGGAGCTCGCGCGGATGGCGGCGCTGGCACGAGACGCGGGGCAGGTTCCGGACATTGGACTCATCTTTACGTTTTTTGACGGCGAAGAAGGCATTGCTGAATATATTCCGGGCGACGGACTGCACGGAAGCCGCCATATGGTTAAATCCATGCAACGTTCCGGTGAAATCAAAGCGATTAAGGCCATGGTGCTGCTCGACATGATTGGCGACAAGGATCTGCATTTCACGGTCCCCTACAACAGTTCGCAGGTTTTGGTTAAAGAACTGCTCAAGGCCGCCCATGCCACCGGCCACCGGGATCGTTTCTCTCTTGCCCGCGACTCCATCATCACCGACGACCATCAGCCCTTTCTTGACGCCCGAGTTCCGGCCATCGACATTATTGATTTTAAATTCGGATCCGAACCGGGGCTGAATGACTACTGGCACACCTCGGCGGACAACCTCAGCAACATTTCTACAGAAAGCCTTGAAATCACTGGGGAAATTACACTTCAACTACTGAAAAAACTAGCCTATTTTTAAATACCGACTAAAACAATGGTGTTTTATATGTTTTTGTAAAAACGGGCTTGCCAGTTTCATTCAATCCAATATTATCGATAACCTTTTACCAAAGAACCGGAGAAAACAATGGCCGAAGAATTGAAGCATTTGATCGAGCAAATCCAAAAAGAAGGGGTCGAAAAAGCCAATGAACAGGCCGAGACCATCATCTCTCAGGCAAAGGGCAAAGCCGCCAAAATCATTGCCGAAGCTGAAGAAAAATCCAATGCCGCCCTAGCCAAAGCAAAAACCGAATCGGAAGCATTTGCCGAACGTTCAGTTAAAACCCTTGAACAGGCCGCCCGCGACCTGCTGATCACTGTTGGACAGGGTTGCGAAAAAGTCGTGACTGCGGTTCTCGGCAAAGAAGTCGACGGAGCCCTCTCCGGCAACGTGCTCGAAAAAATGATTACCAGCGCGGTTGCCATGGGAAGCGGAAGCGTTCAACTGGTGGTAAGCGAAAACGACAAAGCCGCCCTGACCTCCTACTGCGCATCCATCGCCAAGAGTTCCGGACAGAGCATTGAGCTGACGTCCGACTCGGAAATCCTGAGCGGCTTCAAAGTAAGCTTTAAGGACAAAAACGTATACCTCGACTATACCGGCGAAGCCGTGGCCGAAGCACTGGCCACCTTCCTGCGTCCAGAACTCGCAAAAACGGTCAGCGTTGTTGCCCGCGAACAGCTCACCAACGCCTAACCGGAACTGACGATGGCCTACTATTCACTTGTCGCCAGCTTGCCGAACCTCCAGATCGGGGACGAACCGCCGTTTTCGACGGAGGAGTATGTCAGCAACTGCGCGCAATGGGTCACCGAGCGCGAGACTGAAATTCTCCGCAAGGTACTGCTCAAAGAAGCCGACATTGCCCCCTGCCCGCTCTGCAAAATGATTTATGATCTGGAGTGCCAGATCCGCAATGCGATTGCGCGCCACCGCGGACAGAAGCTGGGGATTGACTTCAAGGAATACCTTCAGCCCCACGACGGATTCAGCGGCACCATCGAAACGTTCGTCTCGGACGCTTTCACCCGCACCGACCCCGTTGAGCTTGAGCAGACGCTCGACCGCGGCCGCTGGAAGCTGACCGACGAGCTGATCGGGCAAAACTTCTTCGGCTTTGAAAAGGTGCTGGGCTATGGCATCCAATTGAAAATTGTCGAACGCTGGAACCGCATGGACGTGCACACCGGCAAAGAAAAGATCGAAGCCGTCATCACGGCGAATACGGAAAAAGAAGAAACCGCAGAAGCCTAGCCTCTGCGGTCGTTGCTTTTATAGGGATAGAGGAAAAAAGACTATGAGCGAAAACATCGGCAAAATCATCGGGGTGAACGGCAACCTGCTGAAGGTTGAATTCAACACGCCTGTTATCCAGAACGAAGTGGCCTATGCCTGCGTCGGCAACGGAGACCTGAAACTGAAAGCGGAAGTCATCCGAATCCGAGGCAACACGGCCGAGCTCCAGGTGTTTGAAGACACCGTCGGCCTGAAAATCGGCGACCCGGTTGAATTCACCGGCGACCTGCTCTCGGTGGAACTGGGGCCAGGCCTGCTGACCCAGGTCTTCGACGGACTTCAAAACCCGCTTCCCCGCCTGGCTGAAGAGTGCGGCTTCTTCCTGCAACGTGGCAAATACCTGCCCGCGCTGCCCCGCGACACCAAATGGGCCTACACTCCGGTCGCCAACGTTGGCGACACCGTGACTGCCGGCGACACGCTCGGCACCATTCCTGAAGGCATGTTCGACCACTGCGTAATGGTTCCTTTCGGCATCCGCGGCAAATGGACGGTTGAGTCCGTCGTTACCGCCGGCGAATACACGGTTGAAGAAGTCGTTGCTGTATTGAAAGACGACAAAGGCAACGCCCGCGAATGCCAGATCATGCAGAGATGGCCCATCAAGATGCCAATCAAGGCCTACGCGGAACGCCTGCGCCCGACCGAATCCATGGCGTCCGGCCTGCGCACGATCGACACCTTTTTCCCGGTCGCCAAAGGCGGAACCTTCTGTGTTCCGGGCCCCTTCGGTGCCGGCAAAACCGTATTGCAGCAGATTATGTCCCGTCACGCCGAGGTCGACATTGTAATCATCGCGGCCTGCGGAGAACGCGCCGGTGAAGTGGTGGAAACACTTCGTGAATTCCCCGAACTGACCGACCCGCGTACCGGCAAATCACTAATGGAACGTACGCTGATTATTTGCAACACCTCTTCCATGCCGGTGGCCGCCCGCGAAGCTTCGGTATACACCGGTGTGACGCTGGCCGAATACTATCGCCAGATGGGCCTCGACGTCCTGCTGCTGGCCGACTCCACGTCCCGCTGGGCGCAGGCGCTGCGTGAAATGTCCGGCCGCTTGGAAGAGATTCCCGGAGAGGAAGCCTTCCCGGCCTACCTCGAATCGGTAATCGCCTCCTTCTACGAACGTGGCGGCGTGGTTCGCCTGAACAACGGCGAAACCGGATCGGTCACGATCGGCGGAACCGTTTCCCCAGCCGGCGGCAACTTTGAAGAACCGGTAACGCAGGCCACGCTTAAAGTGGTGGGAGCCTTCCACGGCCTTTCCCGCGCCCGTTCCGATGCCCGTCGCTACCCGGCCATTGACCCGCTTGATTCCTGGAGCAAATATCCTTCGGTGGTGGAACTCGATAAAGTGGCCAAAGCCCGCAAGATGCTGCGCGACGGTTCCGAAGTTGGACAGATGATGAAAGTGGTCGGTGAAGAAGGCACGTCGATCGACGACTTCATTCAGTACATGAAATCAGAATACATCGACGCCACGTATCTTCAACAGAACGCCTTTGTCGAAACCGATGCCGCGAACTCTGTGGAGCGCCAGAAATATGTATTCGACCGGTTGCTGAAGCTGGTAGACACCAAAATGAAGTTTAAAGACCAGGGGCAGGCCCGCTCGTTCTTCCAGCAGCTCACACAGACCTGCCGAGACTGGAACAACAGTGAATTCCAGTCTGATGAATTTAATAAGATTGAAGAGCAAATGACTAAAACGCTCGCGGAGGTTTCTGACTATGCAGAATAAAGTTTATCATCGGATTGATCAGATCACGGGTAACGTGATTGTTGTTAAAGCCGACGGAGTAATTAACGGCGAACTGGCACAGGTTGACTCGGCACAAGGCGTCTCCCTCGCACAGGTGATACGCCTAGAAAACGAAAATGTCTTCCTGCAGGTGTTTGCCGGCGGTCGCGGCATCGGAACCGACGCCAAGGTTAAGTTCCTCGGCCGGACCATGCAGATTCCGTTCTCCGAAAACCTGCTTGGGCGCGTTTTCACAGGATCCGGCGAACCCCGCGACAACGGCCCGGAGATCAAAGAAAACATGATCGACATCGGCGGCCCTTCGGTTAACCCCGCCAAGCGTATTATTCCGCGCAACATGGTTCGTACCGGCATTCCGATGATTGATGTATTCAACACGCTCGTTGAATCGCAGAAGCTCCCGATCTTCTCGGTGGCCGGCGAACCCTACAACGAACTGCTGGCGCAGATCGCCCTGCAGGCCGAAGTAGACGTGATTATTCTCGGCGGCATGGGCCTAAAGCACGACGACTACCTCTTTTTCCGCGACAAGCTGGACGAAAGCGGCGCCCTTTCCCGTACGGTTATGTTCGTTCACACCGCATCCGACCCGACGGTTGAATGTCTGCTCGTGCCGGACGTAGCGCTGGCCGTTGCTGAAAAGTATGCCCAGGAAGACAAGCGCGTACTCGTGCTCCTGACCGATATGACCAACTTTGCCGACTCCATGAAGGAAGTGGCGATTACCATGGAACAGATTCCTTCGAACCGTGGTTATCCGGGCGATCTCTACTCGCAGCTGGCCGCCCGTTACGAGAAAGCCGTTGACTTTGAAGGCAGTGGATCGATCACCATTCTGGCCGTGACCACCATGCCGGGTGACGACGTAACGCACCCTGTACCGGATAACACCGGTTATATTACCGAAGGCCAGTTCTACCTGAAAAACGGCCGCATCGAGCCGTTCGGTTCGTTGTCCCGTCTGAAGCAGCAGGTTAACGACCGTACCCGCGATGACCACCGTGTTATCATGGATACCATGATTCAGCTTTATGCGAACTACAAAGAAACCCTGGAAAAACAGTCTATGGGATTCCGCATGTCGGATTGGGACAGCAAGCTGCTTAAATATGGCGAACAGTTCGAAGCCAGCATGATGGACATTTCGATGAACACTCCGCTCGAAGAAGCGCTTGATAATGGCTGGAAAATTCTGGCCGACTGCTTTGAGCCTGCTGAGACCGGCATTCAGTCCAAATACACTGACAAGTTCTGGCCGAAGCAGGCCGGCGCCCCCAAGGCCGATCAGGTGCCAGAGGAACAGGCTGAGCCCGAGCAGGAAAAAAACGCAAAACCGAAGGCTGAATCCGACAAGAAAAAGAAGGCTAAGCCCGAGCAGGAAGAAAACGCAAAACCGAAGGCTGGATCCGACAAGAAAGAAAAGGCTAAGCCCGAGAAAAAAGCGTAACCCGTGGACGGACGGTAAAAATGGCCAAAATCAAGTTAACCAAAAACGAGCTCAAGACGCAGCGTGATTCGCTTAAGCGATTCAGTCGCTACCTCCCGACACTCCAGCTTAAGAAGCAACAGCTTCAGATGGAGATGCGGCGCCTTGACCAGGAAATTCTGGTTAAACGCGATGAAGAACAGGAAGCCCGCGCCAAACTCAGCTCGTGGATTCAGCTCTACTCCGAGCCGATCGATCTCAGCCCGTATGCCGAGCTTGAAACGCTTAAAACTTCGCTTGGCAATATTGCCGGTGTGAGCATCCCGATTCTCGACGACCTCGTGTTTAAAAAGATTCCTATTAACCTGTTTGAAACAGAGCCCTGGACTGATGAAGGGACCAGAACACTTAAACAGCTGACGCGGCTTCGCGTTGAGCGCCAGATCCTCGAAGAGCAGCACCGCCTGCTCGGAGACGAGCTTCGCACAACCACCCAGCGTGTGAACCTCTTCGAAAAAGTGAAGATTCCGGAAGCCAAGGAAAACATCCGCGTAATCCGCATCTTTATGGGCGACCAGCAGACGGCCGCCGTTGCCCGCTCCAAAATTGCCAAAGGGAAAAACGCATGATCGTTAAGATGAAAAAACTGACGCTCCTTTGCACCCCTACGCAACAGAAGCAGACGCTTGAAAAGCTGCGCGAGCTTAAAGTGGTTCATGTGGAGCATGTCCAAGCGCCGGAAGGTTCCGAGCTTGATCAAGCCCGAAACCATTTGCTTTATGTGCAGCGTGCCCGGGAAGTGCTCACCTCGCGCCCCGATGCCGACCCGACAGGCAAAGATGGCGACCAACTGGTAGACACCGTCTGGAAGTTAATCCACAAGGAAAAGGAACTGAAGGAAACCCTCCAAGCCTTGGAACACGAACACGGCCGCATCACCCCGTTCGGCGAGTTTGATCCCCGAGAAATCGTCAAGCTCAACGAAGGTGGCCTTTTTGTGAAGCTCTACGAGCTTCCGGTCAAGGACACGCCAGAAGTTCCTGACGGCATTGCGATCAGCGAAATCAGCCGCGATAAAACCTTGATCTACGTTCTGGCCGTCAGCCGGGAAGAATTCGCTATTCCGGCGCACGAAGTGAAACTGCCGGATCGTTCGCATTCGCGCATCCTCCACCACATTGAAAAAACAAAAAAAGCGCTGGAAGAAACCGAAATTGAATTCCAGAAATATGCCGGCGACAAACTGCTCGTCGAGCAGGTAGCTAGCAACGCCGCGGATTCGGTTAAATATTTGGAAGTGCAGAGCGGAATGGGAGCCGAACAGGCTGTTGCTTACCTGAAGGGATTCTATCCCGTAGACCGCGAGGATGACCTTATTGCGGCGGCGCAGGAAAACGGCTGGGGCTACCAACTCGAAGATGTTGATGCCGAAGACGCACCACCCACCCTGCTCCGCAATCCGAAATGGGTTTCCCCCATCAAGGCGGCGCTCGATATGATCGGCGTGGTGCCGGGCTACAAGGAGCTGGACGTTAGCGCCCTGTTCCTTATTTTCCTCAGCATCTTCTTTGCCTTCATCATTGGCGATGCAGGATATGGGTTGCTGTTCATTGGTTTGACACTCTTTGGAAAATTAAAAACCAAAGGCAACGCCGCTGCACAGCCGGGCTTGAACCTGATGATGGTCATGAGCGCCTTCTGCGTTATCTTCGGCGTGCTCACCGGGAACTATTTCGGCATCCGGCTTGAAAGCCTTCCCGCTCCTTTTCAGGCGCTCTCGAGCAGCTATATGACGGGCAAGATGGCTGATGGAAGCTGGAACTCCGATCTGGCCGCCAAGAACGTCATGTTCATCTGCTTCTCCATCGGAACCATTCATATTTCTATCGCGCATGTATGGAATCTGATTCGCAAGATCAATTCCGTTGCCTGCCTGCAGGATCTTGGATGGCTCTGCTGCACTTGGATGCTCTTTGGCGTGGTGCTGAACATGGTACTGAATATTGAGCTCCCGACCTGGGTGACCGCTTCGCAGCTTCCAATGCTTGGAACCGGCATCGGCCTCATCGTCCTGAGTCTGGTAATGACCAAATCCTATTTCGGGCTGGTTACGCTTGCGCTGGATGTCATCAACAACTTCGTGGATATCATCTCATACGTTCGCTTGTATGCTGTAGGCGCCGCCTCTTTGGCGATTGCCCAGGCCTTCAACGGAATGGCCTTCCCAGAGGGGGAAGCCATTAAGTTTACCATTGGAGGCGCCCTGATTCTTTTCGCCGGCCATGCCTTGAATATTATTCTCGGGGCGATGGGCGTGATGGTTCACGGCATTCGACTGAACACTCTCGAATTTTCCAGCCATGCCGGCGTTGAGTGGGCAGGTATACACTTCAATCCTTTTAAAAAATCAAACGACAACCTTTAACAAATAGAATTCATCAACCGGAGGAAATATTATGTTAGATCTAGCACCTGAACTTGCACCCGCAATGATTAAGCTCGGCGGAGCCGCCGCGCTCGCATTCGCAGCCATTGGATCCGCACTGGGCACCGGAACGGCCGGCATGGCTGGTATTGGCGCATGGAAAAAATGCTACCTGCAAGGCAAGCCTGCTCCGTTCATTCTACTCGTATTTATCGGCGCGCCACTGTCTCAGACGATTTACGGACTGCTGTTGCTTCTGTCTTTCAACAAAATGGCTCTAGCTGAAACAGCTGCGGTTATGTGGCCGGCCGTTCTTGGCGCAGGCATCATCGGAGGCATTGCCATGGGCATGTCTGCTTGGTACCAAGGCAAGGCCGGCGCAGCAGGCTCCGACGCCATGGCAGAAACAGGCCAGGGATTCGGTAACTACCTAACCACGCTTGGTATCGTAGAAACCGTCGCCCTCTTCGTGATGATCTTCATCCAGATGGCCCTCAAATAAGAACGTAAACGGAGCATCCTGCTCCGTTTGCACGGGCTACACGCCTGAAAATACCCAACGAAGCAAGATGCTTCGTCTACGAAAAACGCCCCGGAGCAATCCGAGGCGTTTTTTTTGTTCAAGGTAAGTAGTCCCGCCCTTAGACGGTTCGTGCGCAGAGCCGCCTAAAGGCGGGACTACGAACTTTTTTATCTATCCCCACTTGCCTTTGTTCATATGGCCCTGCATTTCCGTCATGGAAAGCTTCATCTGAATGTAGGACGCCTTGAGGCTTTGCTCAAAAACCTTCACACATCCCGGATCGAGCGCATCCTTTATGCCGGCTTCGCAAACGCGCTCAATCTGGCGGGCTAGGTCGATCAACTGCGCATGAAGCGCATTGGTATAGCGAGAGCGCTCTATCAAGTTGGCCGCAGCATCATCGAGTGCAGTAAACTTTTCAGCAGCCGCTCCGCATTTTGGGCAATTCTCACAAACCTCGTCGCCATCGTGAATGTATCCGCATACTTCGCATTTCCATTTCTTCATGTTGTACTCCTTAGTTAGGTAACATGAAGTTTAAAACCAATACGCAGGAAATCAAGTTCAGCCTTCCCACATTTGCCTTTCCGGCTTTTGGCGGGTTATGCATAATGTGCGCCATGAAACTACAGACCGTTATTCAAACCTTGGAAGACATCGCCCCGCTGCACATTGCCGAAGACTGGGACAATGTTGGATTGCTGATCAATCCGCTGCGCCCGCGCAACGTGAAAAAGATCCTGCTGACGATCGACCTGACCGAAGCCGTGGCCGACGAGGCCATTGCAGGAAAGGTTGACCTGATCATGGCCTACCACCCGATCCTGTTCCGCCCCGCGAGCCGCCTGAATGCGGACAATGCCTACGACCGCACGGTCATGAAGCTGATTCAGAAAAACGTTGCGGTCTACTCCCCCCACACCGCGCTCGATGCGGTTATCGGCGGCGTGAACGACTGGCTGGCTGACGGCGTCGGCGAAGGCGAGGTTTCGGTTCTCCAACCTTTGGGAAACTCCGATGCCGGCCAAGGACGCCTCGTTGAGCTGAAAAAACCGGTTAAGCTCAAAACACTGACCCAACGCATAAAGAAGCATCTAGGGTTGAAAACATTGCGGATCGCATCAGCATCCAAAGATGGACCCGTCCAGACCGTCGCACTTTGCGCCGGGGCCGGAACCGATGCTTTCAAGGGCATTCAGGCCGATTGCTACCTGACCGGGGAGATGAGCCACCATAACGTGCTGGCTTCGACTTTAAACGGTTCGCACGTCATTCTTTGCGAGCATACCAACACCGAACGCGGCTATCTCCCCGTTTTTGGAAAAATTCTCCGCAAAGCGCTGGGCAACGGGGTTGACATCTGCGTGTCGGAAATAGATTCTGACCCGATTAAATTTAACTGATAGAGGACTGCTAAAATGGCCAAGAAGAAAAAATCAGCCTACGCCGAAGCGGGCGTGGATATTGACGTAATGATGAATTCGCTCAAGCGGATCGGAAAAAAAGTTAAAGCCACCAACACCTCCGGCGTGGTCAGCGAGCTCGGTTCGTTCGGCGGACTGTTCAAATCGCCCGGCAAAGAAAACCTGCTGGTCAGCAGCGTCGACGGCGTCGGCACCAAACTGAAAGTCGCCAACATGGCCGGCAAGCACAACACCGTCGGCCAGGACCTCGTCAACCACTGCGTGAACGACATCCTCGTTCAGGGCGCGCATCCCCTCTTCTTCCTCGACTATCTCGGCACGGCCTCGCTGGCGCCCAAAGTGTTTGAAGACGTCGTCGGCGGCTTCTGCAAAGCCTGCAAAGAAAACGGCGCGGCCCTGCTCGGCGGCGAAACCGCTGAAATGCCCGGCCTCTACCCGAACGGCGAGTACGACCTCGTCGGCACCATCGTCGGCACCGTTGAGCGAAAGAAGCTCATCACCGGCCAGAAAATAAAAAAGGGCGACGTCCTCATCGGCCTTCCCTCCACCGGCCTGCAAACCAACGGCTACTCCCTCGCCCGCAAGGTCATTTTCGAGACCGCCGGCAAGAAGCTCTCCGACCTCGTGCCCGGCACCAAGGTGACCTTTGAGAAAACCCTGCTGGCCATTCACAAGAGCTACCTCAATCCCGTTAGCGCGGTCATGAAGAAGGTCAGCATCCACGGCATGGCACACATCACCGGCGGCGGTCTCTACGACAACGTCCCGCGCGTACTGCCCGACAACGTTGACGCCGTATTCGACCGCGCCGCCTGGAAGACGCCCGCCATCTACGAATTCATCGAAGAGCAAGGCAAAGTCGACCACGAAGAAATGTACCGCGTCTTCAACATGGGTATCGGCTACGTGCTAATGGTCGGAAAGAAGGACGTCGAGCAGACTCTGAAAACCCTCAAAGCCAACAAGCAACGCACCATCATCGTAGGCGAAGTGGTTGCCGGCTCCGGAAAATCGGTTCTGATCAACTAAGCCCCAATCACCCGCGGTGAGCCAGTCGAACCATTGGAACACGACAAAGGCGGGATAATCGATCCCGCCTTTATTCATGATTCAATACTGGGGATCAGTAATAACAATTCGCAATTCTAATGCAAATTCCGGTATTGACTTCCTCTCCGCTCAGGTTGGTCGGAAGCTCCACCTCTAGCGGGGTTTAAGGGAAATTAAGCCGGCATTGAAAGTTTGAGCCCTACAATACCCGCAATGATGAACGCTACGCTTATCAGGCGCCCCGTATTGGCTGGCTCTCCAAACAGTACGATTCCGAGGATCACGGTGCCGACAGCACCTACGCCGACCCATACGCTATAGGCTGTGCCGACCGGGAGTGTCTCCATAGCAATACCCAGTAGCCACAGACTGATAATCATCGCCAAAACCGTCCAAACAGTCGGCCACAGCCGAGAGAATCCAGCCGTGTACTTCAACCCAATAGCCCATCCCATTTCAAACAGTCCTGCGAGAACAAGAATAGCCCAAGTCATAATTCTTCCCTTTCTAGTCTTGGGGTCGTCCCCGATAAATGATGGAGCGGTGAGGTCGTCCTCACCTCCGTTCAAACGGCCAGCCCTCACCTCTTCAACAGATGGAGCTTCGGTCCTGCTTGTCTTTCGCTTCGTTGAGTTCCTCGCTTTACCTAGTGGGGCTTGGTGGTGGTTAGAGATGTTATTCCGTGAATCTTTCCATTGCTTGTGGATTTGTGAATACAGCCATTCCTGTAGTCATTAACCGAAAACCTAATTTCTTATAGAATCCTTCCATTCCAGAGGTTGCATAAAGAATAAGGTTACAAGTTGGAAGTTTATCTGAAATGGTTTAAATGATGGTTTTTCCAATTCCTTTTCCTTGGGTTTCGGGAAGGGCAGCAACATCGTAAATTGCTCCCTGATATTCTCCATCCGATATTGCTCTTCCAAATCCAAGCAGTTGGAAATTTCATTAACAAACACCGTTGTGTGAGTGGCTTCAAAAGCGCTTCGGTGAACCACTGGTTCATGATAGGCCATTCCAACTTCTTTCAGTGACTCAGTAATGGTCTTCCAGTCAACGTCAGAACAATCTGTTATGATTTTGAGCTCCATATTCTTTCATGTGTAAAACGTTAAATCCACTTTGCATTACGCTTTGACCTCATTCGCCGGCATTCACCGGAGCAGGCTTTCTCGATTGGTTGGGTTCCCTTATATAACCATAGCGGAGAAAGTACTTCGCTTGCTCAATCCAGTCACCAGAAGGATAGTTACAATAAACTTTTAATATACATACCAAATGTATGCAGTTCAGTCCAATCATCTTGATTCTGGACAAGCCACGCATCCGCAGCTGCACCCGTGAGCGCGAAAAACAGTGTAATACTCAATGCACATTTCATATCAGTTCTCCGGCAATTCGAATCGTCATTTCCGTTTCGATTCAGAGAAATGTCAGAACTCAAGAGACGCTGACTTCAACCCCTTACCCGTAAGGATGATTTTTGCCGGAGAGGTTCCCTCTTTCGAGCGGATAACCAGCAACATGGTGCCATTGGCGGCTTCGCGTTCAGCATCCTGAAAGCAACCTTTATAGAACAGGTTGCCGGTGTCGATGCCGAGCAGCTCCGCGCTTCCGGAAACATCAACGTTAATGCGGTTGGTTGCTTCCGGATTCAAACGCCCTTTGGCGTCCACGAGAGAGACTTCAATCAGGTTGATGTCCACGCCGTCTTTTTTCATGGAGTTCCAAACGGGTTTGGCAATGATTTTCACCGGTTGGTCTGCGGTTTCGAGTTTCTGGCTCAGCACCGTCTTCCCGTTGCCATATCCAACCGCTTCCAACATACCGGCTTCATACTCCACGTCCCATTCCGTGCGAAACTTCATGAAGTCCACCTTCTGCCGGCCCAGCGTTTTTCCATTCAACTTCAGTTCAATCTCTTCGCAGTTGCTGTAGACGGTCACATACTTTTTGCCCCCCTTGCTCCAGTTCCAGGAAAACCGCTCAGAGGAATCATTGTAGACCCGCTCGCCGGTAACCGGAACGGTTTCATACCGTCGGCTGGTATCAAACGGGAGCTCGGAAGCGGTAATGTTGATTACGGGTTTAACTCCTTCATTCCAGGCCGCGTCAAACAACGCGCCGCCCGGCAGAAGCTCGCACTGCATATTCAACAATGATGCCAGCCAACCGCGCAGACCGCTCTTTGGCGCCTTCACTTCCCCGAAATACTGAATGCCCGTCCAAATAAACTGGCCGATCACATACGGGATATCGCGTGAAGCCGTATAATAATCGACTTCGTTGCGCGACGTTTCACTACCCAGCATCAGCTGGTTCGGGTAACGTTTTCGTTCGAGCCGGTAGCACTCTTCCGCCTGTTTTTCCTGTCCATAGTTTTCCCGGACATAGTTATAGCCGAGCACCTCAAACTCTTTCATGTTGCCGGCCAGTGCCCCGTTGTTGCCCAGCGCCACCGGTCGGGAGCTGTCCGCACGGCGACAGATTTCCAGCAATCTGCGGCAGTTTTCCTGCGTCTTTTCCGGCTCGGAACGGAAATCGGGAATTTCATTGCCGATACCGTACATGACTACACTTGGATGGTTGCGATCGCGCTGAATGGTTTCGGTCAAATCCGTTTGCGCCCATTGATTAAAATCAAACCCATAGGCATAACCCGCTTTAGAGGTATTGTTCTCTGTAAAGTTATAGCCCCACGCGCTGGTCCATTCGTCAATGATCTCATCCTTTACATAGAAGCCCATCTCATCACATAAATCATAAAACTCCGGCGCAAACGGATTGTGTGAGGTGCGTATTGCGTTGCATCCGATATCCTTCAGCTTCTGCAGGCGGTAACGCAGCACTTTTTCCGGAACAGCCGAGCCGACACTGCCGCCGTCATGATGAAGACATACCCCTTTCAGAATAGTACGCTCGCCATTAACAAACAGCCCCTTCCCATTAACGTATTCCACCTTGCGAACACCGAATCTTGTCACTTGGTCGTCCAGTACCTTTCCGTCGAATTCGATCTCACTCTTCAGCGTATAGAGGTAGGGATTGGTGTCGGACCAGCGGTTCGGCTGCATCACCTCAATATCGAGACCGATGGTAAAATCCTTGTCGTAGTTGTAGATATCAGCCTTCTTTTCTCTGCGCGCAACTTCGTTGCCGTCGGCATCATAAATAATGGAGCGGATAGTGCAGTCATGCGGAATCGGCTCATGGCTCCATCGGTCTTCCTCTCGGAGCCATTTATTCTTTTTGTACAGCTTGATTTCCTTGTCCGAGAAAAAGCTGCCGATGATTTTATATTTTGTATTCACCACTGCTTTATCCACTTCTGCCGCCGGTGTGGTAATAAACACGCCGTCACGATTCCGAAAACGGACAAATGCGGTCTGAATAAGATGTACATTCCGGTAGATCCCCGAACCGGAATACCAGCGCGATCCAGCCGGCACAGAATTATCCACCCGTACCGCAATTACATTCCTACCCCCGAATTCCAGCGCCGATGTGATATCATATTGAAACGAAGCATAACCGAACGGACGGCGTCCCAGATAGCGCCCGTTTACCCACACCTCCGAATTCCGGAACACGCCGTCAAACTGGATGGTAAACTGCTTATTCTGCTTCTCTTTCGGAATGGTGAATTCTTTGCGGTACCACCCAATGCCTTCCGGAAAAAATCCGCCGCGGAAGCCCAGATATTTATCGGATTGGTACCCTCCTTCAATGCTCCAGTCATGAGGCACGTTTAACCTTCGCCAATCGGAATCATCAAATCCCGGCTCCCGGTATTCCGGATTATCCGACAATGAAAACGTCCAGCCCTCGTTAAACAGGCGCTGCTGCCGAACCTGCGTTTCCACGGCCAACGAGCCCACTGCTACAAATAGAACAACTGCCAACATCCATCTCATCCGATTCGTCTCCACTATTCCCCAGAGGCCTGTTTGACCTTTGCATTCTCTTTTTCAATTCGCTCTTTCTGCACCTTGCTCAACCCCATGGAATAGTAGATTTCGGGGCGGAAATAGTTGCTGTGCTTCTTCATTCCCGGATCTTGCACATCCTGGCTCAGGTCACAGTCAAAACGCATCAGCACGGTTGCTCGGCCATCGCCCTTGTTGCCACGGGTGGCTCTGATGTTATGACATAGCCCCCAGGTGATGCCTCGGCCGTCTTTCGTATCCGTAAACGCATCCGGAATGTATGGTCCACCCGCAGCGGGCATCATAGAAGTGATGGCCTTTACCTCAAAATTCACGCCGTCGAGCGACCACTGGACCGTGAAATGCTCGTTGCCGTCGCGGATGCACAAAGCGGCAATCCCCTCCTTGTATGGGAACAGCGTGGTCTCATGCCCGGAGTTGAGCACCGGGTTGAGCGGATGTTTTTCGAATGGCCCCAGCGGGTTGTCGGCAATGGCGACACCCTGCATCCGAACGCGGTGCGTCTTCTCGTCAAAGTCGGACTTGTAGTAGATATAGATTTTGCCGTCATGCACCAGCGGATACGGATCGTGGATGGATTTGCTGTCCCAGGTTCCTTCGGGACCATTGGGAATGACCACCTGGTTGACCGGCGTCCACGGGCCATCCACAGAGTCGGCCACGGAAACGGCAACCGGGCAGTAATCGCCCGCTTCTTCAGGCCAGATACTGAAGGCCTGGTAATACATGTAGTATTTTCCTTCCCACTCCAGAACATCGGCGGTGGAAACCGAGCGCCAACCGGGATTTGGCTTTTCGGCCATTGGAATGGCCACGCCCTGCTCGGCCCAAGTAAATCCATCTTCGGAAGTCGCATACCAAATTTCGCTGAGATCCCAGTCACGCGTAGGAACCTCCTCCGTAGCCCCTTTAACAAAACCGACCTTATGCCCGGTGTCGCGATGCGTGTACCAGACATAATATTTCCCGTTCTTGAAGATTACCTTGGAAGGATCGCGACGGGTGATGGTGCCGTCAAAGTTGTTGTAATCCAGCCCCTTCAGCTCCGTGTATTTAAAAAGGGAAAAGAACTCATTATCCTCCGGCCGTGCAGCAGGATAACGATCATAATTGCGTTCCAGCGCTGCGCTCAGCTGACGATCCGGCTTTTCTGAGGGAAGGATCCAAGGAAATCCATCATCCAACTTTGCTGTTGTGGTCTGGCATCCGCTCATTGATATTACAATCGCAAATCCTGACAGAACATATCCAATTATTTTCATAAACTACTCCATTTCATCTGCCACCAGCTTCTCCATATCGCGGTCGAAGGCTTCGCCATCAAACGGAACCACAAGAATCTTACTGCCGTGTTTATCCCCGCCTTTATCCTTCCCCTTTTTCACATCGATGACCGAGAACGTAAAGTGGGTCACGTGGCCATCTTCCACAAACGCCATCGGACGCTCAATGAACGACCAGTCATTCACCGTGCCGTCGGTATACCGAAACGGCATGGCATCTTTTTTGAAGGCAACACCTCTATAAGTCCAATCGTTGATCCCATCCGCAGAGGTAAAGTGGTAGGCGGTCTTGGAAGGCCAGTTATTGTAGACAATGTGATACATCCCGCCGCTGTACCAAACGGTTGGATCCTCGTTCTTCGACTGCGGCAAATCCGGATACTTCCGGTAAACGCGATCATGCATAATCTTGTAGGGTCCGAGTATTCCGTTATCGCTGATCATGGTGCAGGTCGAGCGCGGCACAATCATGTAACGCCCGTCTGGGCGGAGGATCAGCGAAACATTCGACAGGCGCTCGCGCTCGCCTTCACCAAGCCCCAGCAGAGCCAGATTGCGGCTGAACCCGTTTTCATCCACCTGTATTTTGCCCAGTAGCTCCCATGGACCATCGGGGTTATCCGAGGTGAAGACCTCGCCATAGGTGATGCCGCTGCAGACCATCGCGTAGCGTCCGTCGTGCATGCGCAGTCCGATGACATTATGCCCCTTCCCTTCCTGCCAGTGCGGCCAGGCGAGCCCGGTGTCTTTGTAGGGGCCCATCACGTTATCGCTGACCGAATGAACGGCTTTCGATCCTTCATGCCAGCCTTGGCTATGCGAATATTTCTGATCCCATCGGCTGGCATACAGGTGGTATTTTCCCGCATCATCTTTCACGATCCGACCATCCCAATAGACCCAGTTCTCTACATTGGAATCTTCCAGTCCATTCAGTGAATCCCTCGGAAACACCTCCGGAGTCCCGAATATCCCTTCCGAAACCAACGGCCCCTGCGGTTCCATGGGTTGAAAATAATCCATCAGGTTTTTCGCGTCGGCCTGCGCCATTGCAGCGCACACAATTCCAAATGAAATCCAGTGTGTTTTCATCATCATGCTCCTTATTCCCCTGCAACAATCTTTTGCATATCGCGGTCGAAGGCTTCGCCGTCGAACGGAACGACGACAATCTTACTGGCGTGGTTGTCGTTGGCCTTATCCTGTCCTTTTTTCACATCGATGACCGAGAAGATAAAGTGGGTGACGTGACCGGTTTCCTCGTCGACATAGGCGGTCGGACGCTCCACATAGACCCAGTCATTCACGGTGCCGTCGGTATAACGGAAGATTTTGGTTTCTTCCTTTTTGAACGCGATGCCCCGGTATTTCCAGTCATGGATGCCATCCATAGATGAAAAGTGGTACGAGGTTTTTGAAGGCCAGTGATTAACCACAATATGATACATGCCGCCGCTGTGCCAGACCGTCGGATCTTCCACATGATGAACATTCAATTCTGGGAACTGTTTCACAAAGACGCGGTCGCCCATGATCTTGTACGGGCCAAGGATGCCATCCTCACTGATCATCGGCGCGGTTGAGCGCGGAATGATCATATACCTCCCATCGGGGCGGAGCAGGACTTTCACATTGGACATGTGGCCGGTATTACCGTGCTTCGCGGCACCGGCATTATCCGCCGGATATCGGGCGAGTCCCGGATCAAACCCATTGTTATCGACTTTGATCTGGCCAAGCAGTTTAAACGGACCGTCCGGCGAATCTGAAACAAAGATTTCTCCGGGCGTTAATTCACTCGTCACAACTGCATAACGCCCGTCATGCATACGCAGTCCGACCACGTTGTGCCCGATGCCGTCCTTCCAATGCGGCCAAGTCAGCCCTTGGTCTTCATAGGGGCCCATGATGTTATCACTAACCGCATGGATTCCTTTGGACTCGTCGTGCCACCCGACACTATGCGAAACGGCATGCGTCCAGCGGCTGGCATAGATGTGGTAGCGACCATCGTCGCTTTTGACAATGCGGCCGTCCCAATAGCACCAGTTTTTGAGCGTGGGATCTTCCAGTCCGTTTTGGATGTCGCGCGGCAGCACATTGGCCGCGCCCCAGATTCCATTGGAAACCAGTTGGCCCTGCGGTTCCATGGGTTGGAAATAATCGACCAGCTGTTTTTCCGCTACCGCTGCAAGGGCAGAAAAGGCCAGCGCCATCAGCATCTTGATTGAAGTTTTTTTGTTCACAATTTGCCCCCTACTTTCGGTTTTCCGGAATAAACTTTTTCAGGCGCTTGGCTACTTCGAGATATTTCTCCGAAAAGTTGGCCGGGTACATCAGGTTGGTGATCTCGCGGGGATCGACACTGTGGTCGTACAACTCTTCCGATCCATCGTTGTAGCTGATGTAATGCCACTGATCCAACACCACACCGATCTGGTTTCCACCTGTGTTGGTGATCACTGCGGGAACATCGCGCTTTGCCCCCGGATCTTTCAGCAGCGGAACCAAACTGGTTCCATCGAGCGGTTGCGGGGCATTGAGGTCAAGCAGTTCAACGAGGGTCGGGTAGATGTCGATCATGGAAACCGCGGCGGCGACCGTGCCGCTTGCCCCTTTCGGCATTCGAATGACCATCGGCATGCTGGAAGCATTCTTCCAGACGACGGATTTTCCAAGGTGGTCTTTTTCTCCGAGATCATACCCGTGGTCGCCCATCAGGATAACGATGGTGTTGTCGGCGTATTTACTTTTAGCAAGTCCTTCCAAAAGGATGCCGACGGCGGCATCGGCATAAGATGTGGCGGCGAGATAGGCGTGGCGCAGATTAACCTGCTCTTTCGGAAAAGGTTTCAGGTATCGGTTGTACCAATGGTTGTTTTTTCCGGCCCCGCTGGGCAGATCATCGCAGTCGTCTGCGGGCAGATAAGGGAGTTCCAGCCGGTGCTTATTTTCCTCGGTGGTATACAGGTCGAAAAACTCCTGTGGAGCCAGAATCGGAATGTGTGGGCGGAATACACCGCAGGCCAGCAGGAACGGCTTTTCATCTGCCGACGGCGCGGCCTTGACCTGCGGGTCGGACTGATCCTGATTCAGCCAAGCCGCCCCGAATTCACAGGTGTTGAAATCCAGTGTATTGGACGGTTCAACATCAATCGGGCCGTAGACCCAGGTTCCCTTGAGTGCTTTACGATCTTTGGGATCAACCCCCTCGGGGCCGGTGGTGTTGTAGACCCAACGAGGCAATCCGTCTTTATCGTGGAATTGTTCGTCAAAATTCGGGCCAAAGAACTGTCCGCCGTCAACAATCGGCTGATAGGTCCAGGAAATGGAATCTGACTCATCCTTTTGTTTGGATTTCTTCGGATTGAGCTTCTTTACTCGACCGTGAAAAATCTTCCCGGCGGCAATGGTGTTGTAACCGTTGGCCTTCATCAGCTGCGGCCATGTTGTCAGGTCCTTCGCCGGTGAAGTTGAGCGAAAGTGATTTACGTTGCTGTAAACGCCGGTTTTTTCAGGGCGCTGGCCGGTCATGAGTGAAACCCGAGATGGGTTGCAGGACGGACAGGCTGAATAGGCATTGTTGAATTTAATGCCTGACGCAGCCAATTGGTCGATGTTGGGCGTAATCGCCGGGCCGTCAAAACATCCAACCTGCCGGTTGAGATCATCGATCATAATCAGCAGAATATTTGGATTTTCGGCAACAGCACTCAGAGCGATGAAACATGCTGCGAAGCCGCTTTGGAGTGCGCTGACTCGACAGCGCTTTAAAAGTTGCCGTACTGAATTTAAAAGCGGCGTTGAGCCGCCGCACTCCAAAGTGATTCTCTCAAACACAACCACATCCTTCATTTAATTTCCCTTCTGTTCGGCATGGACGATCGCCTGCATATCGCGATCAAAGGCTTCGCCATCGAATGGAACCACAACGATCTTGCTCGCATGGTTATCGTTGGCGCGATCCTTCCCTTTACCCACATCAATCACGGAAAAGATGAAGTGGGTAACATGGCCGGTTTTCGGATCTACATAGGCGGCCGGGCGCTCAATGTACTGCCAGTCATTGATGGTTCCGTCGGTGTATTTAAATATTTTGGTTTCCTCTTTTTTGAAGGCAATGCCACGATATTTCCAATCGGTGAGCCCATCTTCAGACGAAAAGTGGTGTGATGTTTTGGAGGGCCAGTGGTTGTAGACAATGTGATATATCCCGTCGCTGCACCAGATGGTCGGATCTTCGTTTTTGGTCTGGGGCAGCTCGGGATACGGTTTGTAGACCCGGTCGTTCATGATCTTGTACGGGCCGAGAATGCCGTCGTCGCTGATCATGACGGCGGTGGAGCGGCCGATGAGCATATACCGTCCGTCCGGGCGAAGCAGAATGCGGACATTGGACATGCGGCCGTTCTTGTTGTAGCGCGCCAGTCCGGGTTCAAACCCGTTGGCGTCCCATTTAATCTGGCCGAGCAGCTCAAACGGGCCGTCGGGCGATTCGGCAACGAACACCTCGCCCGTGGTCACCTCGCTGGTCACTACGGCATAGCGACCATCGTGCATCCGCAGCCCGCTAACATTGTGCCCCAGACCATCCATCCACTGAGGGTAGACCAAACCATGATCCTCGTATGGCCCCATAATATGGTCACTGGACGCATGCATCCCTTTCGACCCCAGATGCCAGCCCTCGCTGTGCGACATGGTTTGGGTCCAACGGCTGGCGTAGATGTGGAAGCGGCCGTCGTCGCTTTCGACAATAGATCCATCCCAATAGCACCAGTTTTCGACCGTTGAATCTTCCAAACCGTTGTTGATATCGCGGGGGAGCACATTGGCGTCGCCCCAGATACCCTCGGAAACCATCGGCCCCTGCGGCTCCATCGGCAGGAAATAATCAACCAGATTAATAGCCTTAATATTCAGAGCGCTGGCAGCTATCATTAGAACTATTTTTAAACACGTCTTCATATCCGCTTCCTTTATTTCAAACCATTACAGGCTGCACCGCCTATACGGAACAGTTCATCAACTATTTTTCCCTCGTGAATCAGGGCAAAGGAACGGCAAGGCGGAAATACAGTGCATCATCCTCTCGCTCCAGTGTGCGCTCAACAGTGATAAATCCGGGTTCATCGTACTGTTCGGCGATCGCACCGAAGTTGGTGTTCCAAACTCCGGAGACGAGATTGGTGCTCCATTCCGCTCTGTAGGGATAGGCAGGATCAACCGGATGACGGGCACGATGCGTAAAACCGGGCCAGCTGTTGGGTCCATTGAATTCAATACCGGTTTCGATCACTGAATTACCATTGGTCGGATCGCTGCCGAAAATGTATTCGTTCAGATCCAAAATACCATCCTCATCCTCGTCACCTCTTTGATCCGGATTGAGGCCGTAAACCTCCGCATAGCGCGTCCAGCCAGACAGCAGTCGGTTATATTCCGTGATCCGATCCGGATCCACATCTTCCGGATGAGCATCCATGTAATCCTTAATCCCTTGGGCCAGCTTGCGCACGACGCCTTCATACTGGGCATGATCGATATAGTTCGTAAATTCCTTCGGGTCGCGCTCGAGATCGAACAACCAAGAGGCGTTATTAGCGGCGGCATCAAGCACCAGCTTATAGCGGGAATCGGTCGAGGCCATCCAACCCTGACTCTGCACCGTGGGCTCATTCCTCTCTTTGGAAGCGGCCGGAGCGAACAACGACGTCAAATCGCGGCCGTGCGTTTCTGGAATTCGGCTCACGTCGAGCAGGCTGAGGAACGTCTCCATCCAGTCCGTGTTATTTCCAGACTGCTCAACGATCATTCCACGAGGAACCAGCGGGTAGTTGTTGGTTACCGCTGAAAGCAGCTGACTTCCGTCCACTATAATACAGGGGATGCGCATCGACATATCCCACGGCGTCCCTTTATTTACGCGCTGATGTTCCCCAAATAAATCGCCGTGGTCGGCGCTGAACATAAGGATGGTATCCTGCAGCAAGCCCTCATCATCAAGGTGTTGAATTAATCTTCCGATATTGTCGTCGATGCATTTAACCATGCCGAAATACTGAGCAATGCCATCCTGAATCGTGTAGCTGCCGGAAGCGCCAGGATTGTACAAATCCTCGGCCTTATCGTCGGCCACCATCCATGAATCCGGGTTATCAAGATAAGGCGAGTATGGATCGGCCGGATTATAATTAGGATTATTCCAAGTGCGCGGAAGCTGGAAGTCCATATGGGTATACATACTGGCATAAGGCTCCCGAACCGAATCTGCCGTATGTGGATCAGGAATACTCAGCACGTGAAAGAATGAGCCGAAGGTATTGCTGACCGTATTATACGCCCCGCTATTAAAATCGCTGACAAAATCAATCGTCCGGTCAGTCAACCAGTCCGTCGCGAATTTTACATTTGTTGTGATGCCGTCGGTGTAAAGAGGCTGTCCCCACGCATCGGTGGCGCCAGTGACGGCAATGGTATTATTATTGGCCAGATAGGGATCTCCATTGGCCGTGGCCACATTCGTTCCGTTCGCGGTGGCGGGTAGCCCGCCTTCGACGATGCCGTACCATTTGTCATGGCCGCCGTTGAACATGAATTTATTGGCCATGATGCCGTACGTATCGTTGGGATCATCTTCGGGATAAGGCTCCCACCATTTCCCGCCGGCCGCTTCTTCGAAAACCTTTCCCCCTTCACTAAGATGCCACTTCCCCACATAACCGGTAAGGTAGCCGGCGCTTTTCAGCACATCGAAAATCGTGGTCACGTCGGCGTGAAGATATTTCCCATCGCCGATGGTGTTCGAATTATTAGGGATGCCCAACGCCAATGGATATTGCCCGGAAAACATAGAGGCCCGCGAAGGCGTACAGACCGCCCTGCTCGCATGCATGCGCGTAAAGAGCGTGCCGTTATCCGCCATGGAATCCAGGTGCGGGGTCTCAACCACAAAACCATCGCCCCACATCTCCGCCATCTCCTGCGTCATCGTATCACGATAGCAACCCAACGTTCTCAGGTTATGTTCGTCGGTAATAATCCAAATCAGATTTTTCCCATTCGCAGTCGGCGGGGGAACTGGGGGTTGTGACGGTCCATCGGAAGCGACGTTAATGGTGAAATTATAATACTCAAGGTTCCAAGTGCCACTAACGCCGGTCATGGTCACCGAATGGTCGGTTCCATTCAGTTCGGCGTTGTTGTCCGCATTAGTAAATAAAACCGTCTGGTCTCCATATACAGAATATGTGTCTCCTGACTGGAAGCGTTTTACCTTTAAGTCATCGAAACCAAAACCACCATTGGTTATGGCACCTCCTCCAGACGCCGTTCCGGAGATGCCCATCAAGGACAGTGTAATTTCTTCCCCGGCTGAAAATGCCCCACCGTTGTGGTCGTATTCGCCACCACCGGCATCCCAGCTGATTGCACCATTGCCGCTTGAAATTTCGATCTGAATGGAGAACGAATCATTCGTGCCGTCCCCGTCAACATCCAGACCGGAAACCGTATAGACCGTTGAAGTATCCGATCCGCCGGCCACCACTGAACCAGAGGATATTAACCCTATATTCGTATAACCGACCTGGGTAAAATCCAGCAAAACAGCCCCGGCATTCAGGGCCAGGCACATCACAAAAATAAAATAGCAGGTTGGTTTCATCATGCGATCCGCAGGGTTTAAAGTTCCGGAGGCGTCCAGAGCGGGATGCCCTTTTCTTCCAGCTGTTTGTAGTATCGGGTGTAAAGCGGGGGCTGGTCCTCATCCCAGGAGCGGTCTTCGTTGATCATGAGCGGGAGCGTCTCGTCCCACCATTTCAGACGGGCGGCGTTCAATCGTTCCACCACCTCGGGATGTTGTTTGGAAACATCCGTGTCCTCTTTGGGATCGTTGGCGATGTCGTAGAGCTTGCCGCCGACCAGACGCCAGCGCTGCGTGCGCACTGCACAGCGGGAATCGCGTTGAGGCGCAACGCCTTTGCCCCATCGTCCGGAATGGACAAACAGCATGCGGTCGTCCCATTTTGCATCCGTATTTTCCAGCAGCGGCAGCAGGGTCCGTCCGTCCAGCTCCTGGACATCGTCTGCGAGGGTTGCTCCGGCCAGATCGCAGAACGTTTTATAGAGGTCGATATGCGCCACAAGGGCATTCACATCGCCTTCCCTCAAAATCCCTTTCCAGTACCAGAAACAAGGAACGTGCGTACCGCCTTCGCCGGGCGACCCTTTGCCCGTCTTGAAGCCGTTGTTCCATGGCGACCTTGCCTTACCGTCCCTGACCTGCGATCCATTGTCGGTGGTAAAGATAACCAGCGTGTTTTCCAACGCGCCCCACTCCTCCAGCTTTTTCATCATCAGGCCAAAGTTGTCGTCGATGTTTTCAATCATCCCGAACCGGCCCTCCACGTTCTTATCCAGATCAAGGCCGCGATCCTTCAGGCGCTTGAGATTTGCTTCAGGCGAAATCAGCGGCGAGTGCGGCGTATTCGGAACGAGATAGGTAAAGAACGGCTTCTCAGCATCGAGCTGCTGCTTCATCCATCCCAAGGCGGATGCAAAAAAGATATCGGTGCAGTAACCCTTCGATTTCACAATCGTGTCGTTGTGCAGCAGCACCGGATCATTGTAGCGCAACTTCACGTTCGGCGGAAAATCCGCGCAGCTGCCCGGATAGAGCTGTCCGATTCCGCCCGCCCCATGCGTCAACGCTTCGCTGAAGCCGCGATTGCCCGGAAGATAGGGATCCGGATCGCCCAGATGCCATTTTCCAAAGATGCCGGTCGCATAACCCGCGCGTTGCAGCGTTTGCGCAATCGTAACGGTGGTCAGCGCCATCCGCTCACGCTCCTGCACGGTATGCGTCACGCCGTTCTTGAACTCGTGGCGCCCGCTCATGATCGCCGCACGGGTTGGCGCGCAGGTCGGACTGACATGAAACTCGGTCAGCCGAAGCGATTGTTTGGAAAACCGGTCGATGTTGGGCGTCTGGAGCATCGGATGCCCCATGCACGACAGCAGCGATCCCTGGTCGTCGGTCATCACCAGAACAATATTGGGGCGCGACCCTTTTAGGGATTTTGCACCGACGGCAACTGCAAGCATCAAAACCAAAGCGCTTAATACAATCCGTTTCATACCTGTTTATCCTTTTCTCTCGCTACAGCCCGTGCGCGGGACTTAGCCATTGATAATGGCATCCAGTTTTGCCACATCCGTTTGATTCCCTGCTTCGCAGGTTTCCACAAATCGTTTCAGTTCCTTGGCCATCCGCCTAGCGACATCCGCGTATTCCGAGTTCTCCATATAGTTGGTCAACTCATCAGGATCCGCCTCAATATCCATGAGCCAGGGCTGATTCTTGCCGGAAAGAACCAGTTTGTAGCGCTTATCGATGGCGGCAATATAGCCGAGCTTCGAGAAGGTTACATCGTTCCAGTCGGCCGGCGGTGTTTTAGCCAGCAACGGGGCAACATCGCGTCCGGCCACGGGCGGACAAGGCACCTCCAACAGACTCAGGAAGGTCGGCATCCAGTCCGTTGTGTTGCACGCTTCCCGAACAACCTTGCCACGCGGAACACGCGGATTCTTCAGGTCTTTGCCATGCGCAATCACAAACGGAACTTTCGCGGACGTTTCGTGAATCGTGCCTTTATTCATACGTGCATGTTCATACATCAGATCGCCATGATCGGCACAAAAGACAACAATCGTGTTTTCCAGAATACCTTCGTCGTCGAGTTTGCTGAGTATGCGGCCGACATTATCATCGATGCATTTAACCATGCCAAAATAATGGGTCAAATGCGCCGCCAGCTCATCCGGCTTCGCTTTGCCGTCCGGCCGTTGCCAACTCGGCAGATCCTTTGACCGCGCCACATCGAACGTGCGCGGAAATTCAAACTTCATATCCTTGTACATGCTGATGTACGGCTCGCGCACGATGTCCGGGGTGTGCGGATCCGGGATAGAGCAAACATAGTAGAATGGCTTATCCTTGTTCTCTTCGATAAACTCGATGGCGCGGTCGGCAAGCCAATCCGTAGTAAATTTCACTTCACTGCATTTACTGTCCTTAAAAATCGGCTGACCGGCGGCATCGGTTCCGGCCGGCTGCGGATTCTTGAGCTTGGAACGATACGGTGCGCCGGATTTATCGATCCCCTTGTATTTATCGTGTCCGCCATTGAACATGAATTTATTGTCGGTAAAGCCGTAGTTGTAGCCCGGAGCATCAACAGGATAAGGTTGCCAGAATTCTTCCTTCTCGGTGTTTTCTGCCAGATGCAGTTTGCCGGAATAGCCCGTCATATAGCCGGCGTTTTTCAGGGTCTTCGCGATCGTGGGAACATCGGCATGCAGATATTTTCCATCGCCTGGTTTGGACGAGTTATTCGGCATGCCCAGCTGATGGCCGTACATCCCGGTAAACATCGAAGCCCGCGCCGGCGTACAGACCGCTGCGCTGGCATACATGCGGTTAAACAGCGTTCCGCGTTTTGCAATGGAGTCGATGTGCGGTGTTTCAACCACGTTACTAGGGCCCCACATCTCCGCCTGCTCTCTGCTCAGCTGTTCGCGATAGCATCCGAGTGTCCGGAAGTTATGCTCGTCCGTGACGATGAAAAGCAGATTCGGCCGGTTGCTTTTTTTGGCGAGGGTTTTACCGGAGAGCGCCATCGCGCTACCGGCGGTGATGAGTTGATTAAAGTTTCTTCGTTTCATGATTTGCTCCTATCCTTTGCGAACATACACATAGTACGCATTAGTCATCCGTTTATCATTCTTGTCGTAAAATACTGCATCGATTGTCACGACGCCCTTCGGCAATTCCACATCGAAGATTAACGCTTTATCCTCGGGACCCACCGCTCTCTTTTCATAAAATTCACCGGCCTTGAGAGAAACCGATCCAATGGGAAGCGCGGTAATCTTTCCCGACGTGAGAAAGGTGGTCTTCGGGCCCCGGGTTGACCATGCATCGACCGTTTTATTTACTTTCGGCACGCCGTCGAACGGAGCTTCAGCCTCCTTCGGCCAGCGGCGGACTTCGATCTCGTAGATTCCCGCAACGGCGGCCTCGATATGCCAGATGCCTTTCGCTTCACGGCCTTCAGCACAATACCCATGCGCGTAGCCATCTCCGTCGCGCAATTCGGAAATGCCCAGCAGCAGTTCTTCATCATACGGTGTGCCGGCAATCGGCGTCGGGAAGCTTCGATCATCCGGCGTGACGCGTTTCCAATACGCCTCAAAATCCTTGAGCAGCTTTTCCACCACTTCCGGATGCTCCTTGGCAACGTTTGTCTTCTGGGCAGGATCTTTTGAAATATCGTACAGCTTGCTGTGACCCAGCAACCGCCACGATCCGTTCATGATCGCATTGTACTTGCGGTTATATTCGAGCTGGCGCTGCTTTTCAACCACCAGCGTGCGGTTCTGCCAGTCGGGTGTTTTGCCATGGAACAACGGAACCAGACTCTTGCCATCAAGATCCATCGGCTCAGGCGACTGCATGCCGCACAGCTCCATCAGCGTCGGGAGCACATCGATGTGCGCGGTCAGATTTGAAATATCCCGGGGTGCGCCCAGTTTCCCGGCCGGCCAATGGATGAAACACGGAACGCGGTGGCCGCCCTCGTTGGTACTGCCCTTATGCCCGGACATGCCGGCATTGAACACTTCGGTGTGTGTGCTGCCGTTGTCCGTCATGAAAATCAGAATCGTGTTGTCCGCAATGCCCTTTTCTTCCAGCGTCTTTCGCAGCTGGCCGATGTTCCAATCGACACGCGCAATCGACGCATAAAACGCGACAAGCTCCTTCTCAAGCCCCATGGCCAGATATTTCTCATGGAAGTCGGGAGCAGGGAAGCTATACGGCTTGTGCGGCACATAGGTCGGCAGATAGATAAAGAACGGCTTTTCGCCTTTGTGCTTTTTTACGTATTCCCCGGCTTCGCGGTAAAAGACGTCCGGGTTGAATCCTTCGCGGTATTCCCGCTCGCCGTTGTGCCAATACATGTCGTTCACGCGGTCGTTCCAGAACCAGCAGTCGGAGGTGTTCGGCCCGCCGTCGCCCAACCCCAGCCATTCATCAAAACCACGATCCATCGGTCGGTAGGGATAGTTGGCGCCCAGATGCCACTTGCCGAACATCGCGGTGTCGTAGCCGTTATGCTTAAAGACATCCGCCATAGTGATTTCACCTTCGCGCAAATGGTTTCCGCCACGAACCGTATGCCACACGCGGGCGCGGTGCGAAAACTTGCCGGACATCAGCGCCCCGCGCGTCGGCGCGCAGGTCGGATCCACATGGAAATCGGTCAACCGGATCGACTGGCTGTGGAGCCGGTCCATTTCCGGAGTCTGAATAACCGGGTTGCCATGCGCGGCAATATCGCCGTAGCCCTGGTCGTCGGTCACCATCAGAATCACATTCGGGCGCTTTGCCGCATAAGCTGCGGATACACATAAAACCAATACCAATGCCAATCGATTCATCATCACTTCCTCAATTCATGCAATGCACTAACAATACCCGCATAGCTGGTCGCTGATACCGACATATGCGCAAAAAACATATCTTATTTGGCCACTTCTAATGCATGGGAAACTATCGCGGCTGTTTTCCAATCCTTGGAGATGAATAACCCTGCTCACGGATCTTTTTCAGGAGGGCTTTCAGTTCTTGAACCTTTTCCGGGTGTTGCGCTGAAACATTGTTCCGCTGACCAATGTCGGATTTTAGATTGTATAATTCGTCCACCGATTTTTCGGGGGTGGGATATCCATGTTTTTTATACCAGTCCGGTTTGGCCCGCTCGCGGATCTGCGTGGTGACATGATCCACATTCACCAGAATCCAATCGCCCTGTCGGATCGCCCATTGATCATCGCGGGTGTTATGAATGCTAATGTCGCGCAGTTTGCCGGTTTCACCCTTCCAAACCGGCAGCATATTAAACGAGTCTTCCGCCTGATCATCGGGCAGCTCATACCCGGTCACAGCAGCAAAGGTCGACATTAGATCCACCTGGTTCACCAAGGCATCGGAAACCGAACCCGGTTTGACCACACCCGGCCAGCGCACAACAAATGGCAGGCGGTGTCCGCCTTCATAGATGTCGCGTTTCAGCCCGCGCAACGGGCCGGAGACCCAATGGTCATATGCCACATCCACTTTATAGCCGAGCGATTCGGTCCCGTTGTCGGTGGAGAAAACCACGATGGTATTATCGGCCTGCCCGGATTTTTCCAATGCCTGGAGAATTTCGCCGCAAACATAGTCCGTTTCATAAACGTAGTCCCCGTGAGGCCCGGCCTGATTCTTCCCTTGGAATGCCGCATGTGGAATAACGGGTGCGTGGGGTGATGGAAAGGCAAAGTAGAGGAAGAACGGATTGTCGCTCTTTGCCTGTTTATTGATAAACTCAATGGCTTTGTCGCGCGTCTTTGGAATGTTGTCCCAAGGATTGTATCCCGGCGCCATCGGCCCCGCCCGCGATCCGAACTTCCCACCGCCCGGAGGGGCTTCCCATTTGGTGTCATCGTACATCTCGGAGGGCATTTCCAGAATCCGGTCATTTTCAATCCAGGTATACGGTGCATAGTTGATGACATCGTCCCCGAAATAATAATCAAACCCATGGGCGGTTGGCCCATTGGGAACCGGCTTGGTCCAGTCATAGGCTTCGGGGTTCTTTGCTTTGCCATACGGGGTGTTGATCCGAAGCTTGGAATTGATGGCAATCGCTTCCCAGTTCCAGCCGAGATGCCACTTTCCGATTGCCCCGGTTGCATACCCTTTTTCCTTCAGCATTTCCGGCAAGGTCAGACGCTCCGGAGAAAAGCGGCTGTCTTCGAACGCATTCACAATGCCAAAAAACTTTCGCCAGTGGTGCCGACCGGTCAGCATCGCATAGCGGCTCGGCGAACAGTTGGCCGAAGAGGAATGCCCATCCGTGAAGCGCATGCCTTCGGAAGCCAGATGATCTAGAACCGGCGTCTGTACCTTTGAGTCCTTCCCCACATTAGCCGAAAAGTCGCCGTAGCCCATATCGTCCGCATAGAGAATCAGAATGTTCGGCATCTCTGCCGCATGAACCGAACCTGCGGAAATTAATGCAATGGTGCAAAGGGCATAAAACATCGCAAAGGAGTGATTTCCTTTGCGAACCTCAGCGGACGCGAGGCCTTTGCGTTTAAAAGCATATGGATCAGATGAAATCATTTGGTCTCCTTCTTCTTTTTGCCCTTCGACTTCATCTCTTTGCGCATCGGCTTCGATGTGGCGTAGGCCGCCGAAACTTCGATGGCCTTCGCGCGTTGCTCAGGACCATAGTCCCAAAACTCGTCGATCACCGCGTTATACTGGTTTTTCTCGGCTGAATATTCCCCGAGCTCGGTGCGGCGGTTCTTTAACTCAACCTTCAGTTTTGCGATCACGTCCTTGTATTCCGGATTATCAACCTGATTGTTCATTTCGCTCGGATCGCTTTTAAGATCGTAGAACTCCCAGGCGGGCGGGGTTTCCGGCACCTTTGACTTGGAAACGCAACCATAGTAGAGGATCAGTTTGTAGCGCTTGTCGCGAAGCGCAATGCAGGCCGGATTAAAGTGGGCCGACATATGCATCCAGTAGTGGTAGTAGGCCGACTGTTTCCAGCCATCCGGCTCCTGTCCGGTCTCGAGAATGGACTTAAAGCTTTTGCCCTGCATGTAGTCCGGGGTTGGAACGCCGGCAAAATCGAGCATGGTCGGAGCATAGTCGATGTTTTCAACGATGGCGTCGGAACGTCCTGTTTTTACAGCCGTTGGAAACCGAACGATAAACGGCATGCGCATCGATTCATCATAAGGCCAGCGCTTATCGATATAGTCATGCTCGCCGAGATAGAAACCCTGGTCGCCCGTGTACATGATTACTGTGTTTTCATATAGGCCCTCGGCTTTCAGATAATCAATCACCCGCTTAAGGTTGTCATCCACCCCTTTGACGCAGCGCAGATATTTTTTCATGTAGGTCTGGTACGCGATTTTTGTTGCGGCCTCGACCGTGAGGCTTGGATCCTTTTTCATAATCGACATGCAATAGTTGCGCTCGCGGTGGCGCGGGCTAACCGAGGAGCCGATATAGGTCAGCAGCTCGTCATTATGGCCGCGCGTGGCGATCGAACCGTGGTTCCCCAGTTCAAACAGATTTTCGGGCTCTGGAATTTCGACACCCGCCAGATAGGATTCATAGCGCGGTGCATAGTCGAACCCACCGTGCGGCGCTTTAAAGTGCAACTTCAGAAAAAACGGTTTGTCCGGATTGCGCATGGTTTTGAACCAGTCCAGTGCCGAATCGGCAATACAGTCCGAGGAGTGCCCCTTCATCTGCACGGCATCGTGCATGATGCCTTTGTTGCCGGTAAAAGTACCCGTGGCTCCCGTCTCGGCAAAGATGGGGTCAAAGTAGGCACCTTGACCGGGCAGCACTTTCCAATAGTCGAACGCTTCCGGCCGTGCACCCAGATGCCATTTGCCGATCACGGCTGTGTCATATCCGGCCTTCTTCATTTCAATCGCCAGGTACTGCTTTTCCTTTTCCAACCGGCGTCCCAGCGTTTCGCACCCGTTCACCGCGCTGCTCTGCCCCGTCATGATCGACGCACGGCTCGGCGTGCAGATCGCGTTCTGACAAAATGCATTATCCATCACCATGCCTTCTTTAGCCAGCGAGTCGATGGTCGGGGTCGGGTCCAGCCCGGCCAGTCGGCCGCCATAGACGCCAATGGCCTGCGAGGTATGATCGTCCGACATTACAAAAAGGATATTGGGCTGTTCCGCTGCATACAATGAGGAGCCTATAAACAGCAGTGGAATAAATTTCAGTAGTTTCATTACGCGTCCTTTTTCTTTTTCTTCGTCTTTTTAGGCTTCTTTTCAGCGACCGACTTTTTCAGCCCGTCGAGTACAGGCTTCAACTCTTCGAAGATCATGCGCTCCTTCTCGGTCATGTTCGCGAAATCGAGATCTTCCGACTCATAGTGCCCATTGTATTTCTGGAAGATGTACTGGCTATTCCCTTTATCAGGAAGAATTCCATAGTTCAGGTTACGCACCCATGTGGTTCTGTACTTAAGGCAGACATATTTTTTATGCCGCTCGCCTTTCCCGAACATGACGGGCGTCAGGCTCTGGCCGTCGCCCGGATAATTCTTGGGCAAAGCTGCTCCGGCAAGATCGCATAGGGTGGGAAGAATGTCTGAAAATTCAACCAACTCGGTTTTATCAACCCGGGGTTGTAGAACGCCCGGCCAGCTCATCACCATTGTCACGCGCGTGCCTTCATCCACAGTTTCACTCTTGCGCCCCACCACCTCACGATCATTCCATTGGGTGATGATCGGCTTATCGGTGCCGTTGTCGCCCGCGATAATGACCAGCGTATTCTCACGCACACCAGCGCGATCCAGCGCATCCGCAATCCGGCCCACCAACTTGTCCATATACTGAACCATATCCTTGAAGTGCCGCTTTTGATCCGTCTCGTCGCCGGGCCCTTTGTTGGTGGTCGATCCCATATATTTCGGATCCCAGTCATCTGAATCCGGCGTCGCATCAAACGGCCAGTGCGTAAGGATCATCGGGTAGTAGGCGAAGAAAGGTTTATCTTTGTTGGTTTCAATAAAGCTGCAGATAAAGTCCGCGCAGATATCCGGGCCATATTCGCCGTTCAGATAATCAACCTCTTTGCCGTTGATCTCCAGCTGCGGATTCGCGTAGCGCGTATCAAACCCGCCCTTCCGCTTCCGCCCGCGCGTATGCTGCCATAGGCAAGCTTCATCAAAACCGAAATGCTGCGGGGAATCGACCTCGCTACCCAGCTGCCATTTTCCGGCAATTGCCGTGGCATACCCCGCCTCTTTCAACAAATGGGCAAACGTGGTCTGAGAGCGATCGAGTTTTCCAAAACTCACGTAGTTCCGTGCATTGTAAATTCCCGTCATGATCTTGACCCGCGACGGCGTGCAAATGGGATTGGCAAAACACTGTTCGAAACGAAGTCCCTCGGCCGCCAAGTCATCGATCACCGGAGTCAAATAATCCTCGCTGCCATTGGCCCCGACACATTCGTACCCCATATCATCGGCCATAATCAGCACGATGTTCGGTTTTTTTGCCAACGACACGGAGACCACTCCGCAGAGCGCTATCGCACAGATTATTTTTCCTTTTAAATTCACACCATGCTCCTTATTTGGACTGCTTTTTCTTTTTACGTTTGGCTTTGGGCGCCTCGTCTTTAACCTTGGCGTTTTCCCCGCTCATGTAGACGCGAAGCGAGGCCAGCTGCGGCCAGGTTGCGGTCGCCACATCGGTAGGCAGGTTCGGCCCGGGCGTGCTGCGTCCGTTTTCAACAAATGCTGTCAGTTCTTTCTTCATCGATTCCACGGTCTCCGGATGCTGCGAGGCAACGTTCGTAGATTCGGTTACGTCGTTGTCCATGTCGAACAGCATCTGCTTCACATCATGGTTGGCAATCGGCTGATCCTTGGGGTTAACGCGCGGTGAAGGGCCACCATCATCCAGCACAAGCTTCCACCTGCCTCGGCGCAGGGCGAATGTGCCTTTGTCCGAATGGTGCACAAGCGCCCGGGTTTCAACCCCAGGAATCAATTCGCCCTTCAACGCCGGCAAAAAACTCGCGCTGTCTTCGCCCGCGTTTCCAGCCATTGGAACTTCGCAGAGTTCCGCACAGGTGGCCATCAAGTCCACGGTACCGATGGCCGCATCGCAGACCGATGCTGCCTTCACGGTTTTCGGCCAACGAACGAGGAATGGAACGCGGTGGCCGCCTTCCCATATGTTTCCTTTGCACCCGCGGTAGATCCCGCTGGAAAAATGTCCTTTCTCCTGCATTTCCGCATTGCCCACTTTATGTGCAACGCCGTTGTCGGACGTAAAGATCACGATGGTGTTATTGGCCAGCTTCAGTTCATCAAGCGTCTTCAGAACTTCGCCCACGGCCCAATCGGTTTCCATCACAAAATCACCGTGCAGGCTCAGCCCGCTTTTTCCTCTGAACTCATCGCGCGGAATAAGCGGATAGTGCGGCGAGTTGAGTGGCATGTATGCAAAGAAAGGTTTATCGGCATGCTGCCTGATCCAGTCGCAGGTTTTTTCTGTAAACGTGGAGAGCACCTGATCCTGCTCAAACTCCTTGGCCACCCATCCGGTTGACCCGTCGATGCCGCGAGCAACGAGAGCAGCCTTGTCCTGAAAACGCTCGAGGGTGCCCTGAATTTGGCGCCCTTCAATAAAAGCGTGCGGCGAAAGGTTAAACGAACAGGACATGCCGAAATAATAATCGAATCCCAAATCCAACGGTCCGTTTTGGATCGGCCCGAAAAGATCCGTGGCCTTGCCTTGGGTCGCCTCTCTGTCTTTTGGATTCCAATCCATGCCCAGATGCCACTTGCCGACACACGCGGTCGCATAGCCCTGTTTTTTCAGAAAACTTGCCACCGTTTCCCGGGTAGGTTCAATCAAGTGCTTCGACATGCCGCGCAGCACGCCCGCCTTGGACTCCGAACGCCAGCAATAGCGTCCGGTGAGAATGGCATAGCGGGATGGTGTGCAAACGCCGTCGGCGGTATGTACATCGGTAAACTTCATTCCCTCGCTTGCCAGGCGATCGATGTTCGGGGTCAGGATTTTACTGTCTGGATTGTACACCTGCACATCGCCGATACCCAAATCGTCGGCCAAAATATAAACAATATTTGGCTTGGAAGCACTTGAGGCGACAGTTGCGAAAAGCGCCGCACTCAAAACAACCATTCCCACCGTGCTTCCACTTCGCATCTGCATCCTTGTCCCTTTTGTTGCCCGCCATACTAAATTTCGGGAGGCATCCATTCCGGAATCGTTCCGGTTTTTTTGATCTGCTCATTATAGAGCGTGACCATCGGAGGTTCTTTGTCCCACGTATTGTTCTGGTTGATCATCAGCGGCACCACATCTTCCCACCAATCGGCATGAACCTTGGAGAGGCGTTCAACGATTTCCGGATATTCCGCAGCCACATTGTGATCTTGGAACGGATCGTTTTCGATGTCGTAAAGCTCTTTGCCGACCAGACGCCAGCGTTGCGTCCGAACGGCCCACTTGCGGTCACGTGCGGCGTCAATATCTTTGCCAATCCCGGCGGTATGGGTAATCAGCATGCGATCCGGCCACTCGGCATCCGGATTCTCCAGCAGTGGCACCAATGAACGGCCTTCGAGTTTCTGTCCAACCTTGCTGTAGTCCGCACCGGCGAGATCACAGAAGGTTTTATACAGATCGATGTGCGCCGTCAGCGCCTTCACGTCTTTACCTTCCGGAAGGACGCCCTTCCACTGCCAGAAGGCGGGCACGTGCACGCCACCTTCATACGGAGAGCCTTTGCCCGACTTGTAACCTGCATTATATAATCGGCAATCCTCGGGCGTCTTGATCGATTTTGGTTTTTTCGACGGCTTGCCGGAATCGGGAGTCAACGGCCCTTTAAACGGCGCGCCGTTATCGGTTGTAAAAATGACCAGTGTATTATCGAGCATGCCCCACGCTTCCAGCTTTTGCATCATGATTCCGAAGTTGTCGTCAATGTTTTCGATCATCGCCAAGCGGCCGTTTGCTTTACCGTTCCGCTCCTCGAGACGTTTCATATTCTTTTTCGGCGCAATCAACGGAGCATGCGGCGTGTTAGAGGAAATATAGGCAAAGAAGGGTTTCTTCTCATTATGTTGCTCTTTCATCCAGGCCAGCGCGGCATGGAAAAAAACATCGGCGCAATAGCCTTTGGTCTTTACCACCGATTTGTTGTGCAACAGTACAGAATCAAAATAGCGGGTTTTGCGATCTTGGTTGGGCGGGAAATCGACGTTGCTTCCGCCATAATTCTGACCAATTCCTCCGGCACCGTGCGTCAGGGCCTCCGTGAATCCTCGGTTTCCGGGACGGTACGGCTCAATATCCCCCAAATGCCACTTGCCGAAGATCCCGGTTTCATAACCGGCCTGACGGAGCAGCTCCGGAAAAATGGTTGTCGTCAGCGCCAGCATTTCCTTCTCATCGGTCGTATGCGTTACCCCGCTGCCAAACTCATGGGCCCCGCTCATCAGAGCCGCACGGGTCGGTGCACAGTTCGGGCTGACATGAAATTCTTTCCAGCGCAGCGCCTTCCCGGCAAACTTATCAATATGCGGCGTGCGCAAATCCGGATGGCCACAAAACGAGAGGTTTTGCCCCTGATCGTCCGTCATCACAAAAACAATATTGGGCCGCGAACCTTTAAGCGACGCGGCCTCAACACCGGCAGCCAACACCGTTGCCATAACTATTCCTAAAATCGTCTTCATGCTCTCTCCTTAATCCAGATATTCCTGAACCACGCTGAGTTGCGACCACTCTTCGCCTTTTCTACCTATCATTTTATACGGCTGTGCTGCTCCCGACGTACTGCGTCCATTTTTGATTACACCCGCCAGTTTCATTTTAAGCTGTTCCACCACCTCCGGATGCGCCGCCGCCAGATTCACGTTTTCAACCGCATCAGTATCCATATCGAAGAGCTGAAGTGAAGCTGCGTTGATAATCGCTTCATCCTTGCGGGGATCGCCGCGGCCGGAGCCGCCAAAATCATCGAACATTACTTTCCATTTCCCGCTGCGGATCGAGAAAACGCCTTTATCAGAGTGATGAATCACGAGGCGGTTTTTTCCGCCGGGGATTTGCTCTCCCTTGAGCGCCGGGAAAAAGCTGACACTGTCTTCGCCAGCCTCATCGCCCAGTTTTGCACCACCAATTTCAGCGCAGGTGGCCAGGAAGTCGGCGGTGCAGATCAACTGATCCGAACGACTTCCCGCTTTGACCTCATCCGGCCAGCGAGCGATGAACGGTGTGCGATGTCCGCCTTCCCAGTTGGTTCCCTTCATGCCGCGATAGATCCAGCTGGAGTGGTGCCCCTTCTTCGCCATTTCTGGAAAGCCGGCCTTGGGTGACGTGCCATTGTCGGCCGTGAAGATGACAAGAGTGTTGTCGGCAATACCCAGCTCGTCGAGCGTCTTGAGCACTTCACCCACCGCCCAGTCGGTTTCCATGCAGAAATCGCCGTGCACGTTGAGGCCGCTTTTGTCCTTGAACAGACTGCTCGGAACAATCGGAGAATGTGGCGAATTGAGCGGCATATAAATGAAAAACGGGTTTCCGGCCTGCTCGCGAATCCACTCACACGTTTTTTTCGCAATATCGGGGAGCACCTGATCCTGTTTAAACTCCTTGGCAATCCATCCCGGCTTGGCCGGCTGAATGTAGCCGAGCGCATCCATGCCCTTCAGATCTTTCACATATTCCGGCGTACCCTGAAACATACGGTTTTCAATATAGGCATGCGGATCCATATTCAATGAAGCCGAGATGCCGAAATAATAATCAAAGCCGACATCCAGCGGACCATTTTGAATCGGTGCAGAAAGATCGACATTGACCGGCTTCGAAGATTTGAGCTCGTTGCCGTCGGTGCTTTGCCAGTCCATGCCCATGTGCCATTTCCCGAAACAGGCGGTATTATATCCCTGCTTCTTTAACAGCGAAGCGGCCGTTTCTCGGCCGGGTTCGATCAGGTGCGGGCTGAAGCCCTGCAGCACCTGCGACTTCAGGCGCGTACGCCAGGCATAGCGGCCGGTGATGATGCCGTAGCGGGTCGGCGTGCAAACTCCGGAACCCGTATGCGAATCCATGAACATCATGCCCTCTTTCGCCATGCGATCGAGGTGTGGCGTCGGGATTTTACTGTCCTTGTTGTAGGCCGCCACATCGCCCGGCCCCATATCATCGGCCAGAATATAAATAATATTCGGCCTATCCGCCGCAATACAACTAGAGGCCAATGCAATACTCACCAGCACTGCTTTACCCGATATATTCGTAAACATGCTTAACTCCCTCGCGCATTATGGCTTGATTCAACCCGGTCAGTTCTTTTTCGATTTAGTCTTCTTTGATTTCACCTTTTTGGTGGTCGCGGGTTTCGGAAGATTTTCTGTTGGGCCCTGGAAAAGGTAGGGTTCCCACAGTGCACGGACCTTTTCCCACTCTTTCAGCGTGCGAGTGGGATACCACGAGGGCCAGCCCACCTTGTTAAAGTCATAGTTATTGCCGTTTGCTTCAACCCACTCCGTGACGGTGGATGTCGGGCAGGTTTCCGGAAAAACATTCAGCGCGCGGAACTCATCAGAAACGCCCTGGTCCTTGATTACATGGGTACGCCAGTTTTCCAGCTCGGCCAGCAGCTCGGCCTTGACCTCGGCATAGGCGGGATCGGTTGCAACGTTGTGTACTTCGAAAGGATCCTTGCGCAGATCAAACAATTCAATCGCCGGCTTGGTTGGCGCAAAAAAGGCGGCCTGTTCCGGCGTAAGCTGCCCCTTCATGTTCATGACGTTCATCTCCGCGAGCATCGGGTATGCGCCTTCCTTATAGTTATTGAACTGGCACCAAGGACGCTCCGGCATCAAGTTGAGGATCAGCTTATAATCCTTGGAGCGGATCGCGCGCATGGAGTCGTGCGTCTGGTCCATTTTATCGCGAGCGGCAAAGACATATTGACGTTCTTTGACCTCTTTGCTAAAAAGACTTTTTCCGTGCAGCGGAACCGGCGCTTCAATCCCGGCGGCTTCGAGAATAGTGGCGCAAATATCGATCGACATTACCATGTCATCATTCACCTGCCCCGGCTTAACTTTGTCCGGCCAACGCATCATCATCGGAATCAGGATGCCGCCATCGTAGAGGAATTGCTTGCCGCGAATATGGCAACGCCCGTGGTCGCCAAGAAAAAAGACTATCGTGTTGTCGGCCAGCCCTTCGGCATCAAGCCGTTTGAGCAGCGCGCCGATTTCGCGGTCCACCAGCTGCATCTGTTCCAGACCGGTTGCCCAGTCGCGACGGATAAAGTCGGTGTCGGGATAATAAGGAGGCAGTTCGACATCCTTGATGTTGATCGGTCGAACGGGATCGCGGTGAAAGGCGCGATGGGTGCCGCCGAAGGTGACGCGGGCAAAGAAAGGCTGCCCCGGCGCACGTTCGGACCAGTCGCTCCCCATGAAGAGCTCTGCCTTTTCGCTGGGAAGAAAGTTGCAGTCGATTTTCCGGCTCAACAGGCAGGTATAGTAGCCGGCTTCCTGGAATAATTGAGGAATCGGTTTAATGCCATATGGGAGAGGCTGCTTCTCCTGTTTTTTCAGGCGGTGCTGGTTGGCTTGGATATAGTTTTGATAAAATCCGGTCATCATGGCCGAACGCGATGTGGAGCAGACCGGCGACGTCGTAAACGCCCGTTCGTAACGGATGCCCTCCGATGCGAGTTTGTCCACATTAGGCGTGTGAATGCCCTTGGTTCCGTAGCACGAAAGGTCCGGCGACCAGTCCTCGTTCATGATCCATAAGATATTGGGGCGATCCGCCTTCGGTTCTGCGGAAACCGACGACAGAACCAACATGGCCGCCAACATCGCTGCGTTGAATAAATTTCGCATATAAACCTACCTTCTTTCCTGATATAGAACCGTTTCTGCTCGTCCCCGACCGAGACCTTGAAAGCCAGCACAATAGCATTGGGCAATTTAGCCGAATCCTTCATATTCCATGTACAACCCGAAACCTGGCAACGAAACAGCGAGAGCCAATTTTTAATCCGTATTATGTATGAGCATGGATTTGACTGGACACCAAAAGCAGTTGTTTTCATCGAGACGAGGTCTCGCCTGCCAAACCTGAATTGTGATAATTATAATGTTTGAAACAGTGCAAAATAGCAGTCAGGTGAATTAATACATTTCTAGGCATCTTCCAAGAGGGACACATATATGTCAGACAGATGGGTCACGAGGCAAACTCTGCTGCAACGGGCAAAGAATCCCGACGATGCGAAGGCGTGGAATGATTTCGTGAAATACTACACGGACTTCATCCATGTGGTTCTGCACCAGATGTCGTTCCGAATCACTGAGATCGATGATGTAACCCAGGAAATCTTGGTGCGTATTTGGCAGCACCTTTCCACCTTCAACGGCGAAAAGCATAAAACCAAATTCCGTACCTGGCTGAGCGCCCTGATCCGAAACCAAGCAATCAACGCCATCAAGAAAAACCAACGCTATGAAACCAAGCGCGAAATGGCCACCAACCTTCACGAGGAAAAGCAGATCATTTCCCAGCCGGAACTCGAGAAAATCGTCCAGCTTGAGTGGGAAACCCACATTACAACCCTGGCACTGAATAACATTAAAACCTTGTTTACCGGAGTGGCCATCCGGGCCTTTGAACTTTCCCTTGCCGGCAAATCCGCCAAGGAGATCGGCGGAATTCTGGATATCAACCCAGAATCAGTACGTACCTTGAAAAACCGGGTCAAACTTCGCCTGATTAAGGAAATTGAACAATTACGGGAAGACCTTGAGTTTTAATTCGTAGACGCTGATTTTGGACATGACCGAACAAAACCATAAAACGGAAGACCTGGTACGGGATGGGTTGCGGTCGCTTTTCGATGCTAAATCAGATGATGCGGCCTTGTCCGCACCGGATCTGCTTCCGATTTTTTCAGGGTTAAAACCGGAGCCCCCCCACTATACCGATAAAACGCTGGTTGCGCGCGGCGGCATGAAATCCATATTCAAGGTTCACGATCCGAAGACCGCCCGGTATGTCGCCATGGCAACGCTCAATGCCAATTCTCCTGAAGAGCTTTATGAACCGTTTTTGCGCGAGGCACGCCTGACCGCGCTACTGGACCACCCGAACATCATTACCATTCACGATATCGGCCTGGCAACCAACTCCACCCCCTACTTCACAATGGAGTTGAAAACCGGCCAAAGCCTGAATCAGATTATCGAGGAAAAGTTCTCGCGGCTCAACAAAGCCCTGCCTCCGGAAACCACCAATCAGTTCGTGAACATCTTTCTGAAAATCTGCGATGCCATAGACTATGCCCATTCGCGGAATGTGCTGCACTTGGATCTCAAGCCCGACAACATCCAGATTGGCCAGCACGGGGAAGTGGTGGTCTGCGACTGGGGTTTGGGCAAACTGATCGGCGACGCCGAATATGACGGCGGCGAATTCGACCGGTTGCTCCTCAACCCAGATCTGCTGAACAACATGACGCTTTCCGGCCACATTAAGGGAACCCCCGGATATATGGCTCCAGTTCAGGTGGAAGCCCGGGGAGAAAAAACCTGCCAGACGGATATCTATGCGCTCGGAGCCATTCTCTACAACATGCTCACAAACCATACCCCGGTTGACGGAAAGACCGCGGATGAGATGCTGGAAAACACCGCCAAAGGAAATATCATCTCTCCGAATGAACGATACCCAAACCGGAATATACCGCCCGCACTCGCGGCGGTTGCCATGAAGGCGCTTTCGACCGATCCCGCGAGACGCTATCGCTCGGTCAGGGAACTTCGTGACGACCTTACCAGCTACCTGAACGGATTTTCAACCGCCGCGGAAAATGCCAGCCTCATGCAAGAAATCCGCCTCTTCTACAAGCGGCAGAAAAAAGTGGTAAACCTATCCGGTCTGTTTTTGCTGGCCCTCGCCACAGCAATCACCATTGCATTCATATCTATACACAAAAGCGAACAGACAGCCCGATCCACACTGGCTGAACTTCAGAAAAAACAAAAGGAGTTGGAGAAACGAGGGAGACAGGCCGCTCCTGCCATACTTGACAAAGCACTGAACGAATTAGCCGCTGGAAATTTGGAGGAAGCGCTCAGGCTCACCAAGATGGCGAGCGTCCAAGCCCCCAAGAACAGCAGTGCTTCAAACCTGTTGGGTCTATTGTATTTTTTCAATGGTCAATATGCTGAAGCGGACGAATCACTCCGTGCCAAACTGACCCCCCAGTACCGTTTGATTAAAAAACTCAACGAGGCTTATTTAAACAACGCATTAACGCCCGAACAGGAATACGACCATGTTGAAGAACTGCTGAGAATCTACAGTCAAAGCGTTCTGACTCCTATTACCACTTCCGTGCTTCTCCACTGGACGGTTGATGAGAGGCCAGAATTCCGTGCGCTTGCCTTACGCTATCTCAGGCTGCCGAAAGAAACGTTAACCGGCGCAATCAACTTTGCTGTCGCATATGGAGACCCGGATGCTGTAGATGCCATAACGTTGCATGTGCTCCATGAACTCGAGGCTTCGCCTGACTGGATCGGACGTCGCCTGCCGGCCACATTGGGCATGAAGTTAACGCGTGACCCGGCAGCGAAAAGCAGATTCAAAGCCCTTATTCCCGCTAACCTGGCACTGGGTCAACCGATTGTAAGGAAAGGGATGGAGTATCTGCACAATCCCGATCTTGTAGTCGATGGAAACATTGCACCGGAAAGTTTTTGGTCTGCCGCCTCACGTCCGGCCACCATAACCATCGACCTTGGCAAAGTGCATGAAGTTACACAGGTAAAGCTTTTTGTCGACCGGCTCGACCGGGCGAAACCCAGCTATGCGATGTCGCATTCTGAAGACGGCATAGAGTTCAATCCCCTGCCCATGAAATTTCGACAAACGATCGAAGACCGCATCTGTTATGCGTATGAACTTCAGCCAACACCCATACGCTATGTCCGCCTGAAACTGCTGCACCTCATAGACGGCCCGCCCGTGCAGATCAGGGAGATTGAGGTCTACTGAGCCGCCATTCGAAGAAATGATTCAACCGCTGCTCCAGCCTCGAAATCCTCGGCTTGTGCCAGTAGTTCGATCAGTGATACGTTATCCATTGTGTGGTCTCCTTTCATTGGTCTGAAAAGTCCAGTCTATACGGACCGGACGTGGAGGCCACACACCTAAATTTTAACAATCAAAAAAACGCTTCCTTTTTCTATGCCGCGCACTTTTGTGTGTGATTTTTCGTGCAATTACCTTTTCAGCATTAACACGTTCTAAGTATTTTTGCGCTTTCTTGAACATTTTCTGGGTCAGTTCCGGATGTTGGCTGCTGATATCATCTTGCTCCCCAATATCCTTACTCAAATCAAACAAGAGAATTCTCTGAGTTTCCCAATAGACAATGATTTTATAGCTTCCTTCACGAAAAGCAGTGCCGTCGCCCCTTTTTGCAACCGAACGATGGAACACGAAAAAATCATCAGGACGCTTAATGATTCCTTTCCCTTCATTTTTCAGGATGGGCAGCATGCTCCCCCCTTCGGTGTAGGCAGGCGGTTTAGTTCCGGGCGCAATCATATCGAGAAAGGTCGGCATTAAATCATAACCTATTACAGGCACACGAGAAACAGAACCAGGTTCAATCCCCGGCCCGCTAACGATAAAAGGTACTCGAATGCCCCCCTCATAGACATAGTTCTTTCCATATCTCAAAGGACGGCTCTTATTCTCTGGAACGGCAAAACGCTCCTTATCGAGCTGCCATCCATTATCCGAGGTATAAACAACATAGGTATTGTCTGCGATGCCCTGCCGGACCAATTCGTCAAGAATCGCTCCAACACCAAGATCCAGATCCTCGTTCATCGCCGCAAAATTAGCATCGGCATGTATCTTGCCGGGTTTTAATTTATCATACTTAGCCCTCATTTCCGGAGACGACCTGAATACAGCATGGTCTGCATAGTGCGAAACCTGCAAATAAAACGGGTTGCCTGCGTTATTTTGGGTTCTGATAAAATCAATAGCTCGAGCAGTTAGCTCCTTCACGCGTTTTGGATCGGTCGGGTCGTTCAAGTCATCATTTGGCTTTCGGTTCCCTTCCACATTGGTTGTTTCACCATCCGAAAAATCATAACCGCACTCCGCAGGTGAAACATCATGAATATGCCATTTACCGAAGTGCGCGGTCACATAACGGGAGTCCGCCCGTTTAATCAGGTTTCCAAGGGCCTGCTCCGGATTGCCAAACTGGCGTGATTCATCAAAATTAATGATCGTGACACGCGCCTTGGCAGGCGTGACACCAAACTGAACACTGTTGCGCGACGGGGTACAAAGAGGTGCAGGAGCATACCCTTGCGTAAACCGCATCCCCTCCTTGCATAAACGGTCTAGGTTCGGCGTCTGGAAAAAATCACTTTTAGATCCCGGAATATCTGGATCCATTTGGGAGGATAAAGCGTTCCATCCCTGGTCATCCGCATAAAGAAATACAATATTGGGAGGTTGCTGAGCTGCCATCCCTATGGGGACCGTTATAAAAACCGCAACGGCTACCATCGCAATCCCGTTCTTTCTGATATTCATATCCATCCTGACGCCTGAAGTTGCGATAACTTTCCTTGAACTCATCAGCTATCTCCAGAAGAGCCATTACTTTGCTTATCTACTCTTTCGTTCCCGCATCTCATGAGAAATCGTTATGGCTTTCGCGCGATCCGCCTCATCATAGTCCCAGAACTCATCAATAACCCGATTGAAAGCAAATTTCGGGTCATCCTCGCCCAGCTCAGCCCGGCGCGCCTTGAGTTGCTTCTTCAGCTTTTCAATAACATCGGCAAATTCCGGATTGTCGTAAATATTATTGTCTTCGGTTGGATCGTTTTTTAAATCATAAAGCTCCCAACCCGGCGGAGTATCCGGTTGTGGCTCCCCTTTCCAATTCGTTCCATAAAACATAATCAGCTTGTACCGTTTGGTGCGGATAGCAATACAGGCCGGATTCTCGTGGGATGTCATGTGCAGCCAGTAATGATAATAAACAGACTGCTTCCAGCCTGCAGGTTCCCTGCCGGTTTCCAGAACAGTTCTGAAACTTCGTCCGTGCATATAGTCCGGCGTTTGTACTCCAGCAAAATCCAGCATGGTCGGCGCATAATCAATGTTTTCCACCATGGCATCACTACGTCCGGTTTTGACGGATTCCGGATAGCGCACAATAAACGGCATGCGCATGGATTCTTCATAAGGCCAGCGTTTATCTATATAATCATGCTCCCCGAGATAAAAACCCTGATCTCCGGTATAGATAATGACCGTATTCTCATAAAGACCCTCGGCCTTCAGATAATCAATAATGCGCTTAAGGTTGTCATCCACTCCTTTTACACAACGCAGATAAGCCTTCAGATATCCCTGATACGCATCGCCTAAAATTTCTTCATCGCTTTTTGATTTATCAAGCCCCTTCGCCCAAGCACCTGATTTCGTATAGTTACGTCGTGGGTTACGGCGACCCACAGATGTTCCAAGGTATGGAACCAGTTCATCATTATAGCCACGCGTTGCAATGGAACCATGGTTTTTACGATCGCGCATATTTTCAGGCTCAGGAATTGTAACATCGGCTAAATACGATTCGTAGCGAGGGTTATACTCAAACAAATCATGAGGCGCTTTAAAATGTAACTTCAGGAAAAACGGCTTCTTCTTATCCCGTTTATTCGCAAACCAATCCAGTGCGGAATTGGCAATTGCATCCGTAGAATGTCCTTTCATTCTTACAGCATTTTGGAATTTTCCGGGTTTTTTACCACCTTCCACATTCACCACACCGGTTGCACCCTTTTCATAAAAAACAGGATCAAAATAGAGGCCCTGCCCCGGCAGGACTTTGTAATAATCGAAAGCCTCCGGCTTATCGTGCAGGTGCCATTTACCAATCACAGCGGTATCATATCCGGCCTTCTTCATTTCAATAGCAAGATATTGCCGCTCAGGAGGCAGGTGCCCCCCTAGCGTAAAGATTCCATTCACCGCACTGCTCTGCCCAGTCATGATAGAAGCCCGGCTCGGAGTGCAAATCGCATTCTGACAGAAGGCATTTTCCATCACCATACCCTCTTTGGCGATCGAGTCGATGGTCGGTGTCGGATTCAGGGTGGCCAAGCGGCTTCCATACACCCCAATGGACTGCGACGTATGATCATCCGACATAATAAAAAGAATATTAGGTTTCTCCTGCGCCCTTGCCCCCGCGACACAGAAAGTCGCTATTGCGATTAAAAAAAAATTAATAATGCATTTCATATTTCATTCCTCATAAAAAGATCGATCGACTCAATTACCCGAGCTAACCAGGCGGCTTTTTTTACTTCTTTCACAAGTACATCGTAAGGTTTTCCATGTTCGCCGAAAAAGAATTCCGACGGCACTCCCACCTGATTGAATTCACCACCTAAATGCGCAAACGGGAACCGCCACGCAACTCACAAAGAACTATTTATCCCACAATCAACCAACCCTTTCAATACGGTAATAATACAGGGTTTACAGATTTCAGAATCAGTGACAGATTTATCTCACTTCGATGAGTAGGTCGGCAGACAACGGCAAACAATGGAGTGAAAAAGATGAAAACAATAATCCCATGGGCAACCTTGTTGGCATGTGGACATGCGATGGCGGAAGTCGTCACACTAGACTCACCGAAGGACAGCGTCATGGTCTCAAGCCAGGGCACCGCGATGAATCCTAAAGTTTCTGACGAAGCATGTTTTTCTGGCCGAGACTTCGCCGGAGCCGTGCGCTCACGAGACAAGTATGACGAAAAAGCAACTCAGAGGCATCTCCGCTTCAATCATTTTGCACCAGCGGAAATCTATAGCACCTTCGGCACAGCTAAAGACAAAATAAATGGGAATACGGAAGGAATCTTTACAGCAAACTCCCCCGCCTTACTGAACACCGTAAAAAGATGTGCAGACAACCCTGCAACCGTTGGATTCATTTACTAAAATTTAATTTCAACAAGAAATATTGATCCCGCAATCAACAATTAAAAAATATGGATCGCATTTTGAATTAAAGAGCCAGTGGCTCGCAAGGTCGGTACCTTGCAAGGAACAAATAAATAACAAGGAGATAGAAATGAAGATACTCGTCACACTAATATTAGGTCTGACAATGCTTTCTGCAAATGCAGAAAACAAAACCATATTCAGCACGGACTTCACCGGAGGAACCATTGGCGAAGACCTTACAGCCGCCTATGGTGATAGTAGTACTTGGACTTATTCGAATCCATCTTGGACCAATCACGATGGCTACATTGTAGGGATTGCTAAAGACTTTCAACTAGTGGTTACCACGAATTCAGTCACTCTCGCCGCAGGAGACTCCATCTCACAGACGGTTAAAGTAAAGACCTCTGCCATGCTCGCAGGAAAATTAGTTATGGATGTGGGAATCGGTGACAGCAACGGCATTAACGGAAATAAATTTTACTTGTCGTACACAGCAAACTCAACCTTTTTCGGCAATGCCGGATTTAGTGCAGACACTTGGTATTATTTAACCTCCACCCATACTAAAAGCGAAACGAGCGGGAACTTTGACGTAACCCTATCGGCGTTCGATGAGAGCATGACACCTCTGGGTTCTAACTCATTTACAAAGACGAATTTGGAACTATACAATTCAACAAGTGTGTATGTTGGTTTCCGCTCATCAAAACACAGTGAAGTGTTTGGTCCCTACCAAGTAAGTTCGTACCAAATAGATGCAGACATCGCCCCGGCAAAGCGCACCAATGACAATTCTATATTGCTCCTGACTCCACCCAACGCACTTTCCATGACCTTGGACGCCCCCGCAACCATGACCACCGGCACGGTGTTTGCCGCACTTTATCGCGGAATAGTCACCAGTAACGATGTGCAAATCACAGCCGTAAACGTAATCGAACAGCAGCATGCCGGAGCGTTCAGTATGGTTGACTTTTCATCCCCGCTGACACTTACAAATGAAACAGACAAAGGATCCCTCAACATTCGGTTTGATCTGTCCGGAACCGGCTTATCCAATGGAGAAACGTCCACCGGGCGGGTAGAAATCGTCTGGAACGAAATCGGTCAGGCTAGCCAGACCAGTATACTTTCGGTATCTGCCATCTACGACGCGCCACCTGTTGAGCTTTCCCTGAAACCTTCAGATGGGCTTTATATGATTGCGTTAGATGACACACCGGTTTCCGGTGACATCACCCTGTCGTATGTCGCGGACAGCATATCCCCAACCAATGTTGAGATTAGCGCCATAAACTTTGTAAACACATCTCACTCCGGATTTTCCTGCCCGACGGTACCTCCAACATTACCCCTCATCGATCAGTCCCCATCAAACTACCTGGTTTCAATTGTATTCGATAATAGCGAAAGCATTTTGAAGGGAGGCGAAACAGCAAACGGAACCCTACAAATAGTCTGGAATGAAGCCGCTCATCTTGAAAACTATACCAACAACATTCCAGTCTCCGCCACTCTTCCGCTCGGAGCAATTACCCAAACAGATGCGCTTTCAAATAACTTTGACGGGGATGATTCCAATGACATCGGCCCCGGTTTCCAGCTGGTCCAGAATAACGGTGCCAACGATCCGGCCAACACGAATCTATCGGATGCGGCCACGGGTCTGATTTCCTTTACGAAAACCGGAACACTCATACCCACCGTCGGTTTTGCTTCCACTGGAGGTATAGATGTAAGCAAAGTTGAAGGATTTAAACTCACGTGGATCGTGGACAACACTTCAGATGCTATCGATCCGAAAAACAATGGCTGGTTCTTCGGCGTACAAAACCGCGTTTTCAATCCGACGAATGGCAGCAGCTTGTGGAATGCTGATCCGAAAGCGTTGGGAGTTCGCATCTCAGCAGCAGAAGGTCTGGATTTTGTAAATAATGCGGGCAATGCGGTTACAAGCGAGACGCTGCTGGCTGGCGGATCGCTCAGTAAAGATTCATACACGGACGGATTTACCATCGAATTGACGGTAACCAGCAACGACATGTGGTACGTTACGACCACAGGTTTGACGGTCGAAGTCAATACCAATGGCACCCTGTCAACGGTACTCTACTCGGACATTGCCGAATTGGTTTACCCCAGCACCTACTTACAAGCCAAAAGTCAGCAAGATGTATATTACAATCAGGTTACATTAAGGCCACTGGGAGATCGGTGGATCGGAGACCCGGCAAAACTTCAGATCGGTATGGGAACGGGAGACGGAAACCTGAACATTTCGGGCAGTGAGTTATCCGATTATGGCACCTACACCCTGCAGGGAACAAAAAGTCTCGTGCACACCAACTGGATTGATATTGCCTCCACCTCTGGAGTTGCCGAAGTCAACTGGGATATTCCAGCAACGAACACGGTGGAATTTTTCCGGGTGATCAGCCAGTAATTGGAAAACATGCGGTTTGCCGATTTCGGCAAACCGCATGAGTACCGCACACTGCAAGACAACAGCTTGCTCGTACACCCCATAGACCTTTTTCAACAATGGCAGGCAAGGTCGGCACCTTGCAAAAAACAAAAAAAAACAAACAAATAACAAGGAGATAGAAATGAAAACAATCTTAACCCTCATAATGAGCCTGGGAATGCTTTCTGCAAATGCAGGAGTTATATTCAGCACTGACTTCACTGGAGGAACCATTGGCGAAGGCCTTGACACCGCCTATGGTGACACCTTTTATAAAGGAGTGAATTGGATCAATCAAGATGGCTACGCAGAAGGACCTGCAACTGACTATAAACTGGTGCTTACCACTAATGCAATTGCTCTCAACGCAGGAGACTCCGTCACAACGACGGTTAGAGTGAAGACCACAGGCACGGAGGTTGGAAGAATTATTATGGATATGGGAATCGGGGGCGACATAGACTTCGGGAATAAATTTTACACGTCGCTCAAAGACCAATCGCCCCTTTTCCCCGACTCTGATTACGTTGCGGACACTTGGTATTATTTAAGCTCCACCTTTACTAAAAGCGCAACGAGTGGCGAATTTTCGGTAACCCAAGCGGCATACAATGATAGCATGACGCTCATCGGTTCTTTCTCAGAGACAAGAACTGATCAAACAGCAATATACGACGCCGAAACAGTGTACGTTGGTTTCCGCTCATCAAAACACAGTGAGATAATGGGACCCTACCAAGTTTCTTCGTACGAAATAAGTACGTCAGCGATTCCGGAGCCAGCTACCTTGGGACTCATCACCGCTACCGGACTGGGCATTCTTTTCATTCGCAGACGTTTATTACTGTAAGCATATACAGCCTTATATAAACAGGATTCCCCCCCGTGGGTGCCCGTTTGGCGGTGCAAGGTTCTCCTCTTTTCCTTGCACCGTTTTTATCTTCTTACCAGCAAGCTTCTTCACTACACACTACATATTTAACCATGACAGACGACTATGAAATGTATGACTAAACTAATTCTGTACGGACTATTCTTAAGCACGCTCTGCTCACAGGCACGCATTATTGATGTGGCAAGCCATGGTGTCGTTCCGGGAAAAGATTCCACCTATGCGCTCAACAACCTGATTCAAAGCGTACAGGACGAACCCGATGTCACGCTCAGCTTCCCAAAAGGGCAATATGATTTTCACTCAGAAAATGCATTGGAGATGCATCGGGCCGTGTCCAACCATGACAACGGGCTGAAGCGCATGGTTTTCCCTCTGTTTAACCATAAAAATATTACCATTGATGGCGGCGGCTCGGTTTTCATGATGCATGGCCGGGTGATCCCTTTCACCATCGAAAGCGTTGATGGCATTACCCTGAAAAACTTTTCCATAGATTGGAAACAGCCCTTCCACGCAGAAATGAAAGTGGTTGAACGAGACCTGAAAAAAAACAGCGCTGTGTTCGAAGTCGACGAACAACTTTATCCGCACATATTCCAGCATGGCCAACTGTTGTTCGACCGGATGGGGCAGAAGGATCCCATTGGCATGACCATTGTGTTCGACCCACAAACGCGCGCCCCTATTTTCGACACGGATAAATACAGCTTAAATTCATCCAGAACCAAGGCCAGTAAAACAGGAAAAAACCGCATCAAACTCGAAGGCGGATTCAAAAAAGAGCCGCCGCCGATCGGCAGCGTGATGATCTCCTATGGAGTACATCCCACCAGCCGTCTCTGCCCAGCAATTCATGTAACGAATTCCAAAAACCTGCAAATCGAAAATGTGACCGTATATGCAGCCGGTGGTATGGGCTTGATCGTCGAACGCACCGAAAACTGTACCCTGAATGACATGAAGGTGACTTCCACAAAAGAACGTGTTGTTTCCTCCCGGGCAGATGCCACCCACTTCATTGGATGCAAGGGATTGATTAAGGTGGAAGACTGCCTGTTTGAGCATATGCTCGACGACGCCATCAACGTTCATGGCGCTTATGTTCCGGTGGTGGAATATCTCGGCAATAACGAGTTTCTTTGCAACATCAGCCATTCCCAGCAATGGGGATTGACCTTCGGTGAAGCCGGAGACCGGATTGTCCTGACATCGCGCAAGACCGTCCTGCCCTTCTTTGAAACCACCATCACCGACGTACGTAAGTTGAACGAACACCGCTTCGTCATGACCGTAGCCGAAATGCCGACGCAACTTCCTGATGTTCCCTTGTCAGTCGAAAATCTGACCTGGTATCCGGACTTTATTTTCCGCAACAACATTGTACGGGAAAATCGTGCCCGCAGCATTTTAGTGACCACCAAGGGCAAGGTGCTGATCGAAAACAACTACCTCTCCTCGCAGATGCACGGCATCCTGATCGAGGGCGACAATAACAGCTGGTACGAATCCGGCGCGGTTGAGGACGTCACCATCCGCAATAATGAATTTGTAAATATTGGTTACGACAACCACGATCGCTATCCCGTACTAGCCTCCCCTCTGCTCAAATCAGATCAACACTTGGGCGAAGGCCGTTACCATCGAAACATCCATTTCATAAACAACACCATCAAAAGCTTTAATGGCCATATGGTCAAAGCTCGTTCTGTAGATGGGCTTCTCGTTTCCGGCAACAAAATAGAATTCAGCTCCACTTATCCGCAATCCGAGGGAGACCCGGCGCTTTCTATGGAATATTGTGATCATGTTACCATTGAAAATAATACCGCTACTGGATTCAAAACAGAACTTGTTATCACTGAATCCGCTGATACCACCCATGTAAAAACAGAACAGAACAACGGCTTTAAAAACTCAAAGTAAACAATCATCCATGTGTCTCTAACGCGGCTGCGCAGCAGATTTATGAACCACGAAATAGATGCTCAGGACAGGTTTCGTGTATTTGGTGTATTTCGTGGTTAAACACCTTCTCCCAGAGTGGTTTGAGAGTAATCTATTTAGGAACGCATAATGGCAAAAAGTTAGCATGGAAGAAACTAAGTGAAAGAAGGCCAATCCCAAACCAAACACGTGCCTGATCAACATCAACTCAATGGGGAAGAATAAAGGGAGAGATAACATGATGCCTAAAGGTTCACTTTCAAACAAGATAACCGGCTCGGCATTGGCGTTTTGTTCAATTCTATCCACATCGCTTGCGGAGGTGTCGGAAAGCGATTTTTTCACCGACACCATCAATTTCAATGGACCAAGCGTGGATATTGTTGCGGATTATGGAGCCAATGGCACCGATACCGCCAGTGACAGAGTTGCCATACAAAACGCAATCAATGCCATGACGGCATTGCCCAACGGAGGAATCGTTACGATCCCGGCAGGAACATTCTACTTTATTGGTGTCGAAATAAAATCCAATGTCCACCTCATTATCGATTCCGGAGCTACCCTCGTACTAACACCCACTGAATCTACAGGAAGCCTGTTCAAAATAGGGAAGTCGAGCAGTACGATAGAAAACATAAGCGTTAGAGGTTCTAACGGCAGGTTTACGGTGGATATGAAAAATATCACCCCAAACTCGAAAAACAAGGCGGTCGCGTTCAACCTGACTCTTGTCCAAAACTTTATGCTTTCCGATTTTAATATTATTGATTGGCATACGAGCATGCCCGGCATCCACGTTGCCGGGAACGAAACAGATGCACCCTTAGATGGAATCGTTAAAAATGCGTACATTAAAGATGCCCACTATGGGTACGGATTGGTACAGCAAGGAGCCGGCAGAAACATACTCTATAAAAATCTCTCAGGAACCGGGGGCGTAACGCTTCGCTTTGAAGGCGCTAATGGCGCAGATGATCAGCCGTTGGCTCCGGATAACGATCATGTTTACGCAGAAAACATATCGATTACCAACGGGCATAACGGGGTCCAGCTTTCGACGAAAGGTTCAGTGCAAGGCACCTTTCATATTGATGGCGTGTTAGCTGTGTCATCGTTGCATGCCGTCAGTGCCGGGACGAGCACCATTGAAAATGAAACGGGGGAAAACAATTTTTTAACCTGGGATCCATCCTCCACGATCAAAAACGTGCATGCCATCTATGGGGAAATGGCGGAAAACGGCAATAACATAAAGGATATCCCCTGTTCTCAACAATGGATGGTTGAGGATGACATGCCGGCAGAATATGGCGACATCCGCCGAGGCCCTTCTGCCGTGCCTGTGCGGCTGGACGTCGATTCCATCCCCTTGGCGAATGTTCAGAATATAACGTATGAGGGTTTCGAGCATATCCATGATCCCATATTTATCGGAGAAAGACAGTTCGGGCTATGTGAAGCAAATCCGGTTTCAGGCATGAATTTGTCTCATACAAACGCAATTCTGAAGGTAAGCGACATGGTTCAACTTACAGCAATAGTAGTTCCATCCGATGCAACCTTTCAGACCGTAAATTGGAGTTCAGATACCCCCTCAGTCGCGACCGTTGATGCAAATGGTTTAGTCAAGGGAATGGGAGCAGGTTCCGCAACAATCACCGCAACAACCATGGACGGCGGATACAACGACAGCTGTTCCGTATTAGTTTCCGACGATCAGGAAACCTTCGACTTTCTACTGCACAACAACTTTGATGGAAATGATTCCAATGACATCGGTCCCGCGTTCCAAATTGTTCAGAATGCAGGTGGCCTCGAGCCGGGCAACACCAATCTCTCGGATGTGGCGACGGGGCTGATTTCCTTCACGAAAACAGGAACCGTCATACCCACCGTTGGCTTCGCCTCCATTGGCGGGGTGGATGTGCGCAACGCAGAAGGTTTCACACTAACATGGGTCGTGGACAGCACCTCAGATGCTATCGCACCAAAAAATAATGGTTGGTTCTTCGGCGTACAGAATAATGTCGGCAACACGACAAATGGCACAAGCTTATGGAATAATGATCCGAAAGCGTTGGGAATCCGCATCTCAGCAACAGCGAGTATGGATTTTGTGAATAATGCGGGCAATTCTATTTCGAGCATTCCTCTGCTAAGTAACGGAATGCTCAGTACAGACTCATACACAAACGGCTTTACCATAAAACTGACGGTAAACAGCAACAACATGTGGAACGTTACGACCACAGGGTTGAATATCGACGTCAATACCAACGGAACACTGTCTACGGTGCTCTACTCGGACATCGCAGGATTGGTTTACCCTAGCACATACTTACAAGCAAAAAGTCAGCAGGTTGTATACTACGATCAGGTTACGTTGATGCCTCTTGGGCAATCAACCGCACCCGCAAACCTTCAAATTGAAATGAGCGCCGATGGAGCGCTGAGTATTTCAGGAAATGAATTGTCCACAACAGCCACATACGCGCTGCAGGGCACAGAGAGCCTCGTCAACACCAACTGGATTGCTCTTGCGACGACCTCAGGGGTAATCGAAGTCCGGTGGATCATCCCGATCACAAACAATGTGGAATTCTTCCGGGTCATCTCTGAGTAATAGAAATATTAAAACCAATTTCACTGTCATCCCATAGATTTTAAATAAAAAGGCTGGCTTGTGAGCTCTAAATCCTCCACTCGGAGGGTATGAAAAAACAGAGACAAAAACACAAACCAGCCGGACATAGGTATACAACCTTGAAGCAATTGTGCAATCTGATTCCCGGACACATGGTCACGAACCTTGCGAAGAAGCATGGCGTCGATGCCCGAAGCCGGACGTACACGCCATGGAGCCATGTGGTTTCGCTGCTTTATGCCCACTTTGCTCATGCGCTCGGGCTTAACGATGTATGCGACGCGCTCCAGATGAATGCGGCGGCGCTCTCCACCATCCGCGGTGCGGTTCCACCGTCCCGCAACAACCTGAGCCATGCGAATCAAGTGCGCGACGCGAACATGGCCGAAGAGCTTTATTGGAGCATGATGAAGCATCTGATGGACACGGTGCCTGGTTTTGCGAAGGGAAAGGTGCGTAGTGGATACCTCCGTCGCTTCAGCAAGGCGATCCATGCGCTCGATTCGACCACGATACAGCTGGTGGCCAATAGCATGGACTGGGCAAAGCACCGCCGCCGCAAGGCCGCCGCGAAGTGCCACATGCGTCTGGACCTGCAAAGCTTCCTTCCACGATGTGCCATTGTCGACACTGCAAAACACCATGACAGCCGCAAGACCTTGAGCTTGTGTGCCGACCTTGAAGCCGGAGAAATCGTTGTATTCGACAAGGCTTATATCAAATTCAAGCATCTCTTTGAGCTAACGGAGCGCGGCATTAATTGGGCGGGTCGAGCGAAAGACAACATGCAGTACACGGTGATGCGCTCCCTCGAAACGACTAAAAACAAGCGCATCCTTCGCGACGAAGTCATCGAGCTGATGATCGAAAAATCGAAGAAGGCCTACCCGTGCGAGTTGCGCCGCGTTGTAGCCCTCGTGGAGATCAACGGCAAGGATGTCGAAATGGTCTTCCTGACCAACCATCTGGAGTGGAGCGCGTGGACGGTCGCGGAGCTCTACCGCTGCCGGTGGGATATCGAGGTGTTCTTTAAGGAAATCAAACAGACGCTCCAGCTCTCCGACTTTCTCGGCTACAGCGCTAATGCCGTACGCTGGCAGGTATGGACCGGGCTGCTCGTCCATCTGCTGATGCGCTGTCTCAAATTCATGCACGGATGGGATCACAGCTTCAAGCGCCTGTTCACCGTCGTAAGGGTCTCGCTTTGGCGTCGCTGGAACCTGCCCGCCTTGCTGGAATCCTATGGGACAGCCAAACCACCCGGTCGCATCCGAGGAGCACCGGAACAGGCGTATCTGCCGGGGTTCATCTAAATGCTGTGGGACAGCCAACTGTTTAAAACGGGGAATCATCATTACTCTTCAACAAAAAATCGGAATCGACTAAATAAACTAAACATCAGAAACCTTAACAAAAACGGGAGCTGACACTCCGTTAGCGTCCTCTATGGGATGACAGTGAACCAATTTAATTTCACCACCCTTTCGAGGGGGTCGTGGGGCATGGTGCCTTCTAGGCGACATAACCACCTAATCATGGCCAACTAACATGTGCCCCACGTCAGCCACACTCTTCATGGGGCTTCCGAGTTTGACGAGGAGGGATCAGGTGGCCTGAAACAAGCACACTAGGTCGGAGTACCACCATGTGAATAAACCGCTCATTCAAAATCTCGTCTGCGCCTCTTCCCCGACCCCATAGGCAAGCCAGCCAAAGCCTGATAATTTATCGGGCATGGATACGAATGAAAATAATGGGTTGGGGCGTGCTTCTTATACGGATGAAGAACAAAAGGAATCAAAACGAGGGAAGCGCAAGGGGCTCGATGCGCGCATTCCCAAAGACCTCCCGACCGAAACCATTATTATTGATCCAGATGAAGTTCTTGCCCATCCGGAGCTGTACAAAAAGATTGCCGAAGTCCGCACCGAAAAACTAGATGTCACGCCGACGCACTTCTTTCGCACGGTCATCATTCGCAACAAATACAAGAAGCGCGACGACCGTTCCATTGCTCCGCTGATTGCTCCCGCGCCGAAGCAACTGATCGAAAACTCCTACGCTTCCACCGGACTGGTTCTTCATATCATCCTGAGTAAATACTGCGACCACCTCCCGCTTTATCGGCAGGAACAAATTTTTAAGCAACGCTTTGGAGTTGAGATCAGTCGGAAAACGATGGGCGGATGGATGTATCTCGTAGCCCAATGGTTATCTCTGATCTATGAAGCACTTCGAAATGAAATCCGCGCGAGCGGATACATTCAGGCCGACGAGACTTTTATCAAATATCAAGATCCGAAAAAGGACTACTGTCCCAACGGATACCTATGGGCTTATCATTCGCCAGGCAAAGGTGTGCTCTTTGAATGGTATGCTAGTCGCGCTGCGACCTGCCTTGACTCGATGTTGGTTGATTATGCCGGGCTGCTGCAAACCGATGGCTACGCTGGCTATACCAGCTGGCTGAATAAGAAGTCGCATGCAAAAGAAAAAGCCGCAATCATTCATGCCGCCTGCTGGGCGCATGCCCGCCGCAAGTTCAGAGAGGTTCCGGGCAATCCGACTGCGGAGGACATCGTGAAACGCATTGCCAAACTTTACCGGGTTGAAAGAAAACTGCGCAACAACCCCGACCTCGACCCCGCCGCATATCGACGGGAACACGCAACACCCGTTATGGAAGGAATCAAAACCATTCTCGAAACCGAACGGTTCCGGCAGCTGCCGTAAAGCGATCAACTACACCCTCGAACGCTGGGATGCGCTCAACTTCTACCTTGAGCATGGGCGGCTCGAAATCGACAACAACCTTGTCGAGAACGCCATTCGGCCGACCGCCATCGGAAAAAAGAATTTTCTCTTTTTCGGCAGCCCTGACTCCGGCCAGACCAGCGCTGTTATCTATAGCCTCATTGAAACCTGCCGAAAGCTCGACATCAATCCAGCCGACTACCTGCGTGAAACCCTCAGCGCCCTGCCGACCATGCAACAGTCCGAAGCTACCGACTGGACGCCTGCCCGCTGGAAATCAATCCGCGGAACCGCCGGAGAGTAGCCCTGTCAAGGCGGTCGCCGAAGAGACGCATACAAAATCTCGTATCCCTGATGCACTAGAAAAATAAATAGTTTTACACACATTACGACGAGGTCCGTGGGGGCGGGGGATGCCATTGCTCTAGATAAACCTTTGAAAGTGGTCAACTTACAAATACCCCATGACAGATAAATGATCAATGGGGTTTCGGGGTTGACGGAAAGGAATCGGCTGAATTGAAAATATGGATATCTAAAAAACTGTAATAAACCCTTGTTTGGCTCACTAAATCCGTTACCTTCATCCGCCTTGTTAAACACAAGAAGATTGCGGGGTAGAGCAGTCCGGTAGCTCGTCAGGCTCATAACCTGAAGGTCCTCGGTTCAAATCCGAGCCCCGCTACCAATCCTAAGCGGCTCCAGTGAAAGCATTTATGCGATTCCTGGAGCCGTTTCTTTTTTGCTCCGAAACCGCGTTTGTGGACATTTTGTGGACACAAATCCACCCACACGGTCCGCAGGCACGGCCAATCTGCCGACATGCGCGGCCCGGACAGGCAGTCTGGCTTGATGCCATGGGCACCGAAATATCTGGGACAGATTCCCCATCATTGGGGAAAGAAAGGATAATCGGCCATGGCTAGCATACACAAACGATCAGGCGTCTGGCACGTCTACTACCGGCAGAACGGAAAGCGCATCCGCTATTCGCTCGAAACCCGCAATGAGAGCGTAGCGAAGGACAAGCTCAAGAAAATCGAATACGAACTGATGACCGGCCGGCATATAAGGCCGCAGAAAACATTGCTCATTGATTTTCTGAAGGACTTCCTCGTACATCTGGAAAACTCAATCAGCTACCGGCACTACCGCAACCGCCGCTCGCACTTGCGGGCGACATTTGGCGATATTCTGCCCGAGCTGGTTGACCATGCCCCCGGCACGCGGGGAGCCAAGCCATTGAGCATGGCTTTGAATAAAACAACAATCTCCTGCCAATACCTCGAAGATATCTCCCCGGCAGTTTTGTCTCGCTATCTTGGCGGCGCGATTGCGCAACTGGGCACCAACCTCATACAATCGTGCAAGGGAAACACTGCATGCCATGTTCGAATACGCGATCCGCGTCCATGAATATGTTTCCCCAGACCAACGCTATCCAAATCCGGCTGGCGCGGTTCCCCGGCGGAAGCCCCCGGCGGCAGATATCAGCTTCCTTGAACCAGGCGACATCGCCGAACAGCTGAAAGCGCTGCTCGACCGACCTGAACTTCATGCGGCAGTGGCCACAATGATTTATTCGGGACTGCGGCGCGGAGAAATCGTTTGGCTGCGGAAGCAGGATATCGATATGGACAACCGGTTGATCCGGATTCGGCCAAAAAAGGATGGGGACAAGTTTTGGCAGCCAAAAACAAAAACCAACCGGGTTGTTCCCATTTCGCAGGATCTCTACGACATCCTATCGGAGTACGAGTTCCCCCAATCATCCATATGGCACTTCCCCGCCCCAAAGCAAAAAATTAAGCGATGGGAAGAGGACAACATGAGCCGGATGCTTCGTCAAATAAATGGCAGGAAGGGATTGGCATGGAAAGCGTTGGATTTCCGCCACACGTTCGGCAGCCATCTGGCCATGAACAATGTATCGCTTTATAAAATAGCGACCCTCATGGGCAATTCTCCAGAGATTTGCAGAAGGCACTATGCCGCACTTATCCCCGAACAGCTGGCCGACTGCGTAGAATTCAACTTCAAGAAAAAGGCTGGACATGGTGGTAGTCCGAAAACATCCCGTTCCAAAATCATCCCGTTACGTAGAACCGGCTACCGCCAGGCACATGCCAAATCCCATCTCGAACAGATGAAGAAAATCCTCGATCAGGAAAAACCGCGCCAGCTCCCGCAAAGCAACTTCGGTAAAGCGATCAATTACACCATCGAACGTTGGGATGCACTCAATCTTTACCTCGAACATGGCACACTCGAAATCTGCAACAACCTCGTCGAGAACGCCATTCGCCCGACCGCCATCGGCAAAAAGAACTTCCTCTTCTTCGGTAGTCCGGAATCCGGCCAGACCAGCGCCGTCATCTATAGCCTCATTGAAACCTGCCGAAAGCTCGACATCAATCCAGCCGACTACCTGCGTGAAACCCTCAGCACCCTGCCGACCATGCAACAGTCCGAAGTTGCCGACTGGACGCCTACCCGCTGGAAATCAATCCGCGGAACCGCCGGAAAGTAACCCTGTCAAGGCGGTCGCCGAAGAGACGCATACAAAGACCCTGCGCAATGCGAAGATATATGACCGGTTATTTGAGTATTTTTCAGGTTTTCACGATGCTCTTGCCGGAGAAATTTAAGCCCAGATATGATACGAGTGCTTGGCAAAGCATCCACTTTTCTTTCCTTCTAATATCTTACCTTCCTCATCAAAAAGCATCATAATCCGGCATTTAATCAGTAAAAACGCGGAGGTCGTGACGGCGTAGTGCGTTCTCCGTTTTCATTAAACGTTTTCCCCACCGGCAGCGCTCTCAGATTTTCGACCATGCCCAGCCAATCATCTTTAGTGGCTTAGGAAGCTATGATTACCCCACGGGAATCAGTAACAATAATCATATATCCCTTGAACGCGTCTCCCCGCAGCTTTCCATTGAGCGTATATTCGGTCATCGTAATCATATCGGTCTTCAGCTCGTAGTAACTCCTTGTTCCTTCCGGCATGTAGAATTCCTCTTTGCCGGAATAGTACAATACACCTTTGCCCCCATGATTTTCTTCCGCGATGATAAATAGCTCTATGTAGAGAGCCTGGCGATAGACCTTGCTGGAAGACTGCTTTATCCGTAATCAGATCCGTCACATAGCCCTGTTCGCGGTGTTCCCCTTTCTCCGTAATAAAGTCCGGATTATAGTAGTGCCCCTGCCCGGGAAGTATTTCCCAGTGATCAAACCCTTGAGGTTCCGTGCCCAAATGCCACTTCCCGATTACGGCCGTCTGGTAACCCGCCTTGCCGAGCATTCGTGGAAAGGTCTGCTGGCCACCGTCAAACTGGTCTCCGTTCGAGCGAAAGCCATTCATGTGACTATGCTTTCCTGTCAGGATTGCCGCCCGACTGGGTCCGCAGATGGAGTTACATACGAAGCTGTTTCTAAACAACACCCCCTTGTCCGCAATGCGGTCAATATTCGGTGTCGGAGCGAGGTCCGTTAGGTGGCTGCCATACGCACTGATCGCGTTGTGCGAATGATCGTCGCTGAAGATCCACAGAATATTGGGTTGCTTCGGGCGCGCCGCCTGAGTGCAGACAGCCAACATTAAAATGATGCATGTTGCATAAATTGGACGCCTCATGAAAACTTATGAATCGAGTTGATTCAGCGCATAGGCATAGGCACCGATGCCTACGGCTTCGCTGGTGCCGAGCACGGAAATACCGATGCCTATCCGCTTCAGTGGATCGTAAGCCAGCGTTTCGCCGATTCCTGGGACTGTAATTTGCTTGGTTTCACCCTTCGTAAATTCAACAAGCTGGCCAGCATCCTCGAGATTGAAGGTTTTCTGAACGATACGGTCGAGTTCGCTTCCATCGTACTTCTTGATCGAACCCCTCATTGCTTCGAGCACGGCAGGCATGAAAAGCTTATGCCCATAGGAGAGGCCGCCGCCGAGCACAATAAGGCCATCAAATAAGGTGGCAACAACCGAGAGCGCTTCGCCGACTACTTCACCCAGTTCCCGGTAGGCTTCGATGGCAGCGGCTTTGTCGCCTTCAGCCTTTCCGAGCGCAATGTCTTCAATCTCCTTTGGACTCGGGGCATTGGCCGGATCGATACCGGCATTTTTAGCATAGCTGTTTTTCACGGCGCGAATGCTGGCCCCATCTTCAATAAAACATTCGGGACGCACCTTGTTGCGTAATAGCCACACTTCGGTCGCGTTGGAGTTGTCGCCGATGAAGAGCTGTCCCTTATGAACCATTCCACCACCAAACCCGGTGCCTAGCGTAACACCAAACAGCGTCTGATAGCGCTTAGGGCTTCCGGCTTCTTCCAACATTTGATTCACCTTCGGCAACAGCCCTGCGATGGCCTCACCGTAAACAAACAGGTCGCCATCGTTGTTGATGTAAACCGGCATTTCAAACTGTTTTTCCAGCCAGGGCCCCAGCGGTACACCGCCCGCGAACGCCGGCAGGTTGCCGACATTGTCGATGATGCCGTTGGGATAGTCGGCCGGACCGGGAAAGGCGAAACTGATCGCCACCGGCTTTTCGTCCAGCTTATCCATGACTTTCCGGAAACCGTTTTTGATGGTTTCGAGGCTTTTCCCGAGCTCTTGCGTTTCAGTAGGAAGGCGTACGGGGTCAATAATTTCCTTATTCGACTGGATCGCGGAAAACACAAAATTGGTTCCGCCGGCATCGAGCGTCAGGACGATACGTTGGTCTTTTTCATAATTCATAATCAACTCTCCAGATTAAGCGTTTGCTTTCCCGCCCTTAAGGGACAGCACAAAAAGGTAGATGAAACAGACACAAGGAATCACGAACGAAATTGCGTTGAGTCCGGCGTCAACCAAGCCGCCCATCAATAGCGGAACCAGCGCGCCGCCGGAAATGGCCATGCACATCAGTCCGCTCAGTTCACCGGCGCGTTCCGGACGTTCTTCAACCGTGATCGAGAAGAGCAGCGGCCAGATGTTGGCAAAACCAAGCCCGCCCAAAATCACACCGGCAATCGCCAGCGAGGTATTGCCGGTCATCAGCAGACCCGCGCCCACTGCTCCAAGCAGCGCCGATACGCGAAAGGCCGGACGCGGTTTTACCTTGCCCAGAATGATTCCGCCGACAATACGGCCGACTGTCAGCAATGCAAAAAAGAGCGCGGGCCCAAACTTTCCTGCCGTAACCTCATCCATGCCCATGGCTTTCAATATGGGAAAAAGGAACCGCGCCATACAGACTTCCGCTCCGACATAGAGAAAAATACCGAGAACAGCCAATGCGAAGACAGGTTCCTTGAGCAGACTCAGGCTGCTTCCAATGCTTGGAGGAGTTTCAGGTTTACTTTCTTCCACTTTAACCAAAGCGACCGTCACAAAAGCGACCGCCATCAAGACAAAAAAGATCGGGAACATACCGCGCCAGCCCATATTCTGGAACAAAGCGATCGCGGTGATCGCAGTTACCAGATAGGTCGCTGCCGTACTGCCAAGCCCCTTGAAACCCTGAGCGAAACTCAGGTTGCGGCTATAAGCGCCTTCTCCGCTGACTTCGCGCATGATCGGATTGCCAGCAACTTGAAGAAAGGTGGTCCCGATACCCAAGACAAAGATGCAGAGCAGCAGAAGAGCGAAGCCAGGAGCGATCAAGCTCGGCACCAGCATTGCCGCGGCGTTCAGGCCGAGTCCGAGCAACAAAAGCTTTTTCATTCCAATCCGCGCGGCCAGCAATCCGCCCGGCACACTGAAGGCCGCAAAAGCAATGAAGACGAAAAAAGAAAGCATCGTAGCCATTACGTTGCTCAGATCATATTGTGTTTTTACCGCATCGGACATCGGCCCCATCGCGTCTGCGACACCCATCACAATAAAGGCCATAAAAATAGGCAGTGTTTTAATTTTCATATGCATTTCCCTTCGATGTTATAGCTCCATAAAATGAATGCTCTTGCTGTTTATTTTGCATCCCGTCATCTGGCACGACATTTCCTGTGAACCCACCATGAAACCAATAGCGTATCGGCTTCGAATCAGTTCACTAACCCCCCAAAGAAATAACAATCAGGTTGTTCCTTGAGGTTTCGATGCAGATACAGCGCGAGCTCTCGCATATGGTAGTCGCCCCACATGCAGGATTCACCATAGGCTATCTTGCTACCTTCCGGCACATAATCCCAGCCATTCGGCTGATGATAGATGGAGTGCAGCAAGAGTCCTTGATGGGTTTCGTCACGACTGATGTACGGATCGCCCAACATGGTTTTTGAGGCAGTCAGTCCGGCCTGCCAATAGCGTTGCCCCTCTTCAGTATCCCGCCCCAGATAACGGCCGAGACGCAGTAGACCCTGGGCACCGATTGCTGCAGCGGAACTATCAACCGGCTCCCACTCATTGAATGGATCGGCAGGGCGGTTCAGATAATCACCCAGCCGATGCAGGTTCGGCGCGCCACCGTCCCAATACGGAATACCATCCGTCGGGGTATTGTCGATAAACCAATCGCAGGAAGCCTTGGCGGCTTTCAAACAAATCGCTTCCAGTTCTGTGCGCCCTCCGAACGGTTCCAGCTCAGCGTCATCCAGCACTGCCAGCAGTTCGAGTTGTTCGGGGAAGCCGAGCATGGCCCAAGCCACACCGCGGGTCCAGGTGGTGAACCCACTGAAACCCTGCTGCGAGTTCGGGCAGCGGAAGTTGCCGTCGTTCACATTAAAGATGCTTTCGTGCGCCGTACGCCCCCATTCATCATAGGAATCGCGCCCTTCGCCGTAGAAGACGGAATATTTGGCCGTGGCTTTCAGATGATCGATCGTCCGGCCAAGCAAGCTGATGCTACGATCATTTTCGCCCATCAGGGAATGGCCGAGCAGATGCGACACCATCAGACTGCGACAACTGCGGACCGTGTCGACAAAGAGTGAATGCGGACCATTAAAACTATACATATAACCACCGTCCGGAAGATCGGTCCAGCGATTGGCCTGAACAGCGCCTGAAACTTTCAGGGCCATCATATAAAACTGGCGTTCAAATTCGTCCGAAGGAATCCTCCCTTCGTTCATCAGGCGCAACAGGTTTCCGTAGGTGGAAACATTGTTGAAACCGTGGTCGTGCACGCCGACATGACTGACGTGCGGGGCCATTTGCTCCACGGTTTGCCGTTTCCCCAGCGCCAGAAATTCTTCATCGCCGGAGGCATCATACTGAAGGATCGCCGAACCAAACTGGAAACCCTGCGTCCAGTCGGTCCAACCCTTTGGGATATATTTTCCCTGCCAGGTAAATACCGGAGCGCCCTGGGTTGTGGTGTATTCCTCTTCTATCAGACGGATTTTCTGCCCGGAAAGCTCCCAGAAGGTTGCCAGGTCCGACGCCAGACAACCAAGGTTGATTTCATTATCAACGATCATCCGAAAATTCCATCTTCTGTCATGCGAGCAACCTCTTCTTCCGTATAGCCGATTTCCAACGCCACATCATGGTTGTGCTGACCCAGCCGCGGGGGAAACTGTTTCAGTTTGGGCGGCGTGCCTTTCAATCGCACCGGCGTGCCTAAAAGCTTCAGCTCGCCCACCTCGGGATCTTCCATAGTGACAATCATCTTGTTGCAGGCAATCTGAGGATCGCGGGCGGCCTCTTCAAAACTGTTGATTCGGGCACACAACACGCCTTTGCTTTCGAGCTCGTCCATCCAGTCATCGGTGGTTTTCCCCAGAAAAGCACGAGCCAAAAGGGCGTTGAGCTGATTTTTATTTTCGATTTGCAGCTCTTCGGTGCTGAACACCGGTTTCTCCGACAGATCTCCGAGTCCCAAGGCGGTTGAGATATCCTTCAGAGCATTTTTTGAAAAAACGGGCGATATTTCAATGAAGCCATCGAGCGTCTGAAACGCCTTGTGTATAGCCTCCTCGGTTCCGCCCACGGCAGCAGGTCGATCAATTTTCTGCGCATTCAAGCGCGATGCCGCATCCCACGCGTGGGCATGGAACGCCACACTGAGCAAGTCGGTGGAAAGGTACTGCCCTTCGCCGGTCCGGTTGCGGTACAACAGGGCGGTTAGGATACCGATCATCAGGTTCAGCCCAGCCGGATAGTCGATGCTGATGCCACCGGGAATGGGCGGTTTTTCAGCATCATAAAAGGTAAACCAACCGCCTTCAGCACGCGCCATCATATCGTGCCCGGCGCGCCCGCGCTCAGCATACGGCCCTGTGTCGCCCCATCCATTTGACGAGGCATAAATCAGTGCGGGATTGATTTTCTTGAGTTCGTCATAGCCAAAACCGAGTTTTTCCATAACGCCCTGGCGAAAGTTGTGCACCAGCACATCGGCCTCTTTGACCAGCTTGCGGATCATCTCCTTGCCGGCCTCCTGCTTCATATCGACGGTGATGGATCGCTTGTTCCGATTCAGGTTAGCAAATGGCAGGGATACATCCTTGATGAACGGGCCCCATGACCGGCTCCAGTCACCGGAACCGGGACGTTCCACCTTGATGACGTCCGCGCCATAATCCGCCAGAATTTGGGTGCCGACGGGGCCTTGATACACATGGCTAAAGTCGAGGATGCGAATGCCATCCAATGCGTTTTTCGTAATCATTCTATTTCTTTCCTTTTTTCGATAAAAAATCATGCAGCCGTTGTTTGGTATCCGGATCCTGCAGGCAGCTGACAGAACGGAACGCCTCCACGGCGGCGTTTTCATCACGAGCCGCCCGTTCCTGATCATTTAATATCGTTTTAAATTGTTGGAGCGCGTTCCGATTGTTGGAAATTACTAAAGCTGTAAATTCATCCAGCTCCTGTTCCAGCGCTACTTTGTTTCCCACAAAATCGACCAAGCCAATCTCTGCGGCCTTCGCAGCATCCATCATTTTTCCACTGTAGTAATAATATTTGGCTTTCACCGAACCGATCCGGCCGGCCAGGCGACGCGTGCCGCCCCAGCCGGGAATAAAGCCCAGCCCTGCTTCGGACTGCGCCAGCTGCGCGGTGTCCGATGCAAAGATTAGGTCGCATGCCACGGCCAGTTCCAACCCACCACCCATGGCGAAGCCTTCCACCACAGAAACGACCGGCATTGGAAGATCTTCGAGCATATTGAGCACGCGATGCCCCTGCATCACCCAGGGTACAATCGTCTGTTCATTGGTATGCTGGAGCATATTGATATTGGCTCCCACACAGAAGAAACGTTCGGAGGCGCTGCGGACCAGGACCATTCTCGGCATCTCTTCCAACGCTTTCGCAATACAACGTTCCAGTTCTTCCAGAACATCGTTATCCAATGTCGGTGGCTTGCCTTCCGGGGGTGCCAGAAGAATGGTTGCCACGTCTCCGTCAATCTCATATCTGATATGTGTTTTTGTCATGCTATTTCTGTATTTCTTCTACTACTGGTTTTCCGTTGATTCCTAAAATATCATCCAGGCTTCCAAAGTTGCCAAGCACCGTGCCGGCCAGCGTGGCAATCAAAACGCCCAGAAGCGTTAACTTGCCCGCTTTGGTCTTCGGCGCGGGATCCTTGAAGTAGAAGACGCCCCACAGCGCATTCACGGCCACACAAAGCGAAGCGAGGGTGTAGCCCGGTCCCGGGCCGATCGCGGCAACCATCAGCAGCATCATGAAAAAGCCCAACGCCCAGAGTCCGCCTGAACTCATAGCCTTGATATAATCGAGCGGTTTTTCCAGCTTCGGAGCCGTGCGTGTCAGCGCGACCATAATGGAGGTACCAATCAGCATGCCAACCGCCAGCGGCAAGGCCGAAGCCCAGGGAGAAATCTGCGCGAGCTCCGTACTCGTTTCCGATACGTATGCGGCCGGAATATAGAAGGTCCCCCACAGGATCCCGGCACCGACAGCACCCAGAAGTCCTTTCACCTTGGACTTGCTGGAGTCTTCTTCTTCGCCGCCTTTACCGATAATCATCAGCACACCGACGATCATCAAAATCAACGACACGAGCCCGACCACCCAGGTCATGATCGAACAGTCGCGGAACTGACCGAACAGGGTCAAACTCCAGATAAAGGAGACGATGATATTCAGCGGTGCCCAGATCCCGAATGCCTTGGCAATCCCGATCTGGTTGCAAGCCACAAATGCGCAATAGGCACTGATGGCCCAGATCAGGCCGCCAAGCACCGGCACCCATGCGATCCCGGTTGACAATTGGCCGAGCTCGCCGCGGCCTAGAACAACCAAAAACGCGATAATCGTGGTCGCCAGTGCAACGAAAAAGGTTTTCCCCTGTTCATTTGGAAACTTCACCTTCTCTGAAGGAACCAACCATGACCCCCAAGCCATTACACAAATCACTGCATATATAATTCCTATTGTATCCATTTTTCTCTCTCCGTTATTTTTTAGTCAAAGGTCTCAAGGTCAAAGATCAGAAAGTCGGAATATTTGACGTTCCGACCTTCAGACTGCGGCGAATCCGCTACCACCACGGTTGCCGTTTTCCCAGACTGAACAGGATGCTCTTCTCTTCCGTATATTCTTCAACCGCCCGGCTTCCGAGTTCCCGTCCAAGCCCGCTTTGCTTGTAGCCCCCGAACGACAGCTCGGCATGGCCCTCCAGCCAGGTATTCACCCAGACGGTTCCGGCTCGCAACTGGCGCGATGCCGTCATGGCCTGATTATAGTCGTTGGTGAAGATGCCCGCTGAGAGACCGAAGTCCGTTCCGTTGGCAATGGCGATGGCTTCTTCCAAGGTTTGGAAACGCACGATGGAAAGTACGGGGCCAAAGACCTCTTCGGTCGCCACCGGAGAATCCGCCGGAACATGATCAAGGATGGTCACCTCAAGATAACGCCCCTTTTTAGATTCCACTTTTCCCCCGCCCATGCAGACCGTTGCTCCTGCTTCGCGTCCAGTCTGGACGTAACCAAGGATTTTTGCTTCCTGGGTTTCATTGATGATCGCTCCGATTTTGGAATCGTCTTCCAGCGGATCACAGACCTTCATTTCGTTGGCAAAATCTGTCAGGCGTTTCACAAACTCGTCGGCAATACCTTCCTGCACGAGAATCCGGCTGCTGGCGTTACAGCATTCTCCCATGTTGAAGAACGCGCCAAGACGGGCTGCATCGACCACGGAATCGAGATCGGCGTCGTCCATCACAATCATCGGATTTTTACCGCCCAGTTCCAGGCAGACCTTTTTGAGGTTGCACGCCGCAGTCGCGGCAATCGCCTTACCGACGACAATCGATCCGGTGAACGAAATCATTTCGACATCTTTGTGTTCACACAGGGTTTGGCCCACGGGGTTGCCGTAACCGGTCACCACATTAAACACGCCGTCCGGCACGCCGCACTCCTTCAGGATCTCTGCCAGCAGCAACGTGGTGGCCGAGGTCAGTTCGGAGGGCTTAATAACCGCGGAACAACCAGCGGCCAAGGCATAGGGCGCTTTCTGACTGGCAATCAGCAACGGGAAGTTCCACGGCGTGATCAGCCCGACCACTCCGATCGGCTCCCGAAGGGTCATGGAAATGGTTCCGGCACCGAGCGTGTTGCAGCTTTCGCCGTAGAGATGGCGGCAAAGTGCCGCAGCATGTTTCCAAAGCCCCGCCGCCCATTCGACTTCGAATCCGGCCTGCGTCAACGGTTTGCCGCTTTCCAGTGTTTCCAACAGCGCCAGTTCTTCTTTGCGCTCAATCAAGCGATCGGCGACGGCATAAAGTACCGCAGAACGTTCTGCGCCGGAGATTTGTGCCCACGTGCCGGATTCAAAAGAGGCTTTAGCCGCCGCTACGGCTTTGTCCACATCCGCCGCCGTTCCTGCCGGAACCCGGGTCACCTCACAATCATGCGCCGGGCTCATACGGGGGATGGTTGCCCCGCCTTCAGATGGCGTCCACTCGCCATTAATCCATAACTCAAACGATCTGGGTTGTTCCGGAATTTTCATATGCATCTCTCCTGATTGTCCATTGTTAACACTTAAAAAATCGCCATTCATCCGTACCTACGTGATGAATGTATAAATTATTTACCGTCGAACGGCTTGACGATATTCTTTTTCAGCGCCGCAATGGCGGCCTTTTTATCGCCCTTCTCGATCGCATCAGCAATCTGCCGATGTTCCTGATGGCTTTCCGTAAGCAATCCATGCCTGGAATACGGGAGGCGCATACCGCCGAGCAGCGGCAGCCAGACGGATTCCAATCCAACATGGCCGCATTCTCGTAACAGCAGGCGATGGAACTGCAGATCCAATTGAACCACCGCGGACATATCCTTGTCTTCGCAGGCCATTTTGAACATCCGCAGATTCCGGTTTATCTTATCGAAAAAACCCTCGGGGGTACTTTTGATCAATTCGGAAATGGCAAAGCATTCTAAATCAAAACGCACCTTCGCCATAACGGGAACAAGCTTCCCTTCCCAAAGTTTTGCGACCCGCACGCCCTTATTCGGTACGCTTTCGAGCAGCCCTTCCTGTGAAAGCTGAAGCAACGCGTCGCGGACGGGTCCACGACTGACCTTAAACCGTTCGGCCAAGGGAATCTCGCGCAACGCTTCGCCCGTCTCGAATTTGCCCAGAAGCACTTCTTCTCTGAGCCGGTCAGTTACCTGTTCGCGTACGTTTCTGTAATCCATTGTTTTACCTATTGCTATGTATATTCAATTCGGGAAGCCACCACACATCGTGGCGGCGTTACTTTCCGTCCGCCAACGGGACCGGTTCTGAATTAACGCCCCATTTACTGGGCCTGGATCCCATCTTAAACTCCAAGTGGCCGCCACGCATAATATCCGCATGGGTGATCCACATATTGTTCAAGGGTCTTCCATTGAGTTTCACGGACTGGATGTAGATATTTTTATCGGATAGTCCCTGTGCCTTAATCTGGAAGGTTTTCCCATTTTCCAACGGAAGCGTAAAGTCTGGAAGTAGAGGAGAACCAATCACATAAATTCCTCCGCAGGGATTGACGGGATAAAAACCCATGGCGCTCATCACATACCAGGCCGACATCTGTCCGGCATCCTCGTTGCCAATGTAGCCGGCCGGTTCCGGTTTATAGAATTCCCGTGCAATCTGATGGACCTTTTCCTGCGTCTTCCAGGGCTGGCCGATATAGTTGTAAAGGTACGCCACATGGTGGCAGGGTTCGTTTCCGTGCGCATAATCGCCAATAAGTCCGGACACATCGCCTACCGCCGTTCCATCTTCATTGGGCGGCATTGTGAATAGTGTATCGAGACGCTCGCCGAATTTCTTTGGGCCGCCGACCAGATCGATCAGGCCGTACACATCGTGCGGGACAAAAAAGAGATACTGCCAGGCATTCCCTTCTGTGAATTCGCGATCTTTCGGATCTTCACGATGATAAGCGCGTGGAGCGAAGGGTTCATAAAACGTCCCGTCCTCCAGCTTCCCGCGGAAAAAACCAGTTTTTGGATCCCATACCCGGTGATAACTCTGCCCTCGGGCGAGGTAGTCCGTGGTGACCTTCTTATTACCCGTTTTTTCAGCCATCAGCGCTACGGTCCAATCATCGTAGGCATGTTCCAATGTGAGCGAAGTGCCGGAGCGGGTCAACTCGTCGGGGAAATAGCCCAGCCGCAGATAGTGCTGCTGGCCGTACCACTGCGGATAGTTATTAAACTTCATTTTCGGGGCGCCCGGCTGCGTGGTAGTCGCCAGCAGCGCCTCCATAATTTGTTCCGATGGAACATCAACCAGCCCCTTCATCCAGACATCCACCACGACCGGCACCGCATGGTAGCCGATCATGCAGAAATTTTCATTATGGTGCATCGCCCAACTCGGCAGCATGTGGTGCGAGCTTTGCGACTGGTGCGAGAGCATCGATTTAATGAAGTCGCCTGTGCGTTTCGGGTGGATGATCGTATCGAGCGGATGCAACGCCCGGAACGTATCCCACAGCGAGAAAACTGTATAGTTGGTGAATCCGTCGGCTGTATGAATCTCTTTATCGATGCCCCGATACTCGCCATTGACGTCCTGATCAATACCGGGATGGATCATGGTGTGGTAGAGTGCAGAATAAAAGGTTTCCAGATCGTTCTCTGGGCCATCCGCTGTGATTTTTCCTAATTCCTTCGCCCACTTCGCTTCTGCCGATTTCCGCACCTTCCCAAAATCCCAATGCGGGATTTCCGTTTCAAGATTTTCCATCGCGTTTCGCATGGAAACCGGCGACACGGAAATTTTAGCCTGCAGGATCTTGCCGGGCGCAAAACCGAAGGCGGCGATCATTTTTGATGATGCCAGTTCAGGAATATTTGGATAGTCCAAGTTACGGACCTCATCGCGAATCATGTAATTCGCCATCGGCTCGGAAAATTTTAAAGCGAAGTACGTGAACCGGCTGGTGGCCCAGCGCGAATCGGTGATCCGGTATCCCGTCACCGTATACGGGTCGTTTACGCGGACGTAGGCATGCTTAACCCCGCTGGCCCCCGGAATGTAGTGTTTAAAATCCATCAGCACCTGACGGTTCTCGCCTTCTGGAAACGTGTAGCGATGCATCGCGACGCGCTCGGTGGCCGTCAGCTCGACGTTAATGCCGTAATCCTGCAACCGCACCTGATAGTAGCCCGGCTTCGCCATTTCATCATCGTGCGAAAAACGCGAACGGTAGCCGCTCTCCGGCTTATGCTCCGCGCCAGGCTTCAAGGGGACATCGCCCACGGTCGGCATGAGCATAAAGTCGCCCAAATCAATCAATCCCGTGCCGCTCAGATGGGTCTGGCTGAAGCCGAGGATGGTGGTCTTGTCGTAGTGATACCCCCCTGCAGAATGCCACTCGCCGACCGAGCAATCCGGCCCCGGCGCAACCGCGCCGAATGGAACGATGGCCGCAGGAAAGGTATGCCCGTTATACCCCGTTCCTATGAACAGGTTCAGGTGATCCATCCCGTCGGCGGCAAAACACGTCGGCAAAGCCAACAGGCTTGCCGTTAAAATTGATATGTGGCACTCAGTCATTCGTTCAGCCCTTTACAGCCATGCGTTCCGATCCCTTTTCCCGAATACGATCGAGCGCCTTCTGCATCTTTTCCGCCATCTCCGGGAACTGATCGATGACGTTTTCCGTTTCAGCAGAATCCTTTTTCAAATTGTAGAGTTCAGGTTTGGCCAGCTTGGGATTCTTTTTCTGCCTCGCCTTATCCGCAGGCCGCAGCGCCTTGTTCTCGATATATTTCCAATCGCCCATTCGGATCGCTTTAACGCCCTTCACATCATTCTGGACCATCGATTTCCGGGCATCCTTTTTCGCAGCGTTATTCACCAGCTCGGAATAGAAACTGAAACTGTCCGGCGCGGCGGTCTTCGGATCCAGCACTTTCCCGGACAGCAGCTCCTGCAGCGTGGCATAGATATCGACCAGATTGATCATGCGATCCGACTCGGACCCCGCAGCAATCTTTCCCGGCCATCGGACAATAAAGGGCACCTTGAAACCGCCCTGCCAAATCAGGTGCTTATCCCCTTTAAGGTCGCCATTCATTTTAAAGCCCTTTTCCCGGGCGAGCTCCTCTTCCGGGCAAACATCGCCGCCATTGTCGCTGGTAAAAATCAAGAGGGTATTTTCCAGAACACCTGCGGTTTCCAATGCCTGGATAATATCCCCTACGCTGTTATCCAGATCCTGAATAAAATCGCCATATGCACCGATCCCGCTCGTTCCGATGAATTCATCACTGGGCGAAATCGGGTGATGCACCGCGACCGGCGCAAAATAAAGGAAGAAGGGTTTGCCCGGTTCATCCTTGACGGTTTTAGCAATCCACTCACCGGCCTTGTCCGACAGATCCTGCGTAACATTTTTTGCAATCGCCTGAGGCGCGTCATACCCGTGATATTGCTGTCCCTTGTAAAAACTTTTCCCGTACGGGGTTTTACCTTTGGAACGCAGTCCCCAGATGGATTCGTTCTCCACGTAGATCCGGTCCAGCCAATCAATATTGTTCGGTATGGCAAAATGATAATCAAACCCGAGCGACCGGGGCCCCGGCTCCAGAGGTTGCGCAGACAGATCCTTCACCATTTTCATGTTCGTGTAACCCAGATGCCACTTACCGATGTGTGCCGCCTGATAACCAAACTCTTTGAGATATTCCGGCAGCGTCACCAGCTCCGGTTCAATCGCCAACGGTCCTTCCGGCGGACTCAGCACGCTGTGCTTCATCACGCCGCGCCAGGCATAACGCCCAGTCAGGAACGCATAGCGGGTCGGACTGCAAACGGAAGCCGGCGTGTTGGCATCCGTAAACCGCAGCCCTTCCTCGGCCAACCGATTCATGTTCGGTGTTTTAATATGTTCAACGCTGGCGCCATAACAATTGGCGCTGCCGCAGCCAAAGTCATCAGCCAGAATCACCACAATGTTCGGCCGGTCCTGCCTGTCCGCCGAAGCTTCAGCGGAGGAGGAAGCCTGTCGAAGCGGCGCCTGCTGTGCCGCGCCCTGTGCTGTCATAGTTCCAATGATTGGAAAAATCATCCATTTAAATATTCGATTCATCATCACATTCCTTCCGTTTTTACGTACGTCAAAAAGTCAAAAGTCTGAAAGTCAAAAGTCCAATCAACCGACCCGATGCACTTGCAACCGACCTTCGACTTTCGTCATTCCGACCTTAAGACCGCGGCTCCGCCGCCTTCTTATTCATCTCTCGTTGGAACTCAATCACCATGCCGCGCAGTTTGGTTTTAATCCGCCATGCCTCAGCCACGCTCTTCGCCTGCTTTTCGCCCGCTTTCGGCCATGTGGCGACAACCTCTGTGGTTTCGCCCGGATCGTTTTCCAGATCATACAGCACGAGATTCGGATGCAAAGCCAGCTTCCATTTCCCAGAACGCACGGCGGCCAGCGCGCCATGGCTGCCGTGATAGAAAAAGGCGTTGGCATACTCCTCCCGCGTAAATTTTCCGGACCATTCCTGATCCAGTTCATACCACCGCCGCAGGGGTATTTCGGCATTCAGGGAAACCGATTTGTCGAAAGCGGGAATGTCGTCGGTTTTGCCTTCCAGCATTGCGCTCAAGTCCCGACCGTCGAGAATGACTCCCTCAGGAATGGGAATGCCCGCAATGGAAGCCAGCGTGGGATACCAATCCATCGCGTGGCAAACCGCACCGGCCTCAAACCCTTTGCGGATGCCAAGCCCCGGCCCGTAAGCGATGGCGGGAACCTTCAGGCCGCCTTCGTAGGTGGTCAGCTTGGAACCGCGCAGCGGCTGCTGATCGTTTCGTCCCGGCCAGCGTCCATTGTCCGACACATACAGGACGATCGTATTCTTATCGATTTTAAGACGTTCGAGCGTCTTCATCAGCCGGCCCACGTGGTAATCCATTTCCTGAATGGCATCGCCATATTCCTGATGGGCCGTCCAGTTAGAACTGCCTCTGAATTCCGGACTCACACCGAGTGGATCGTGCAACATGGTGTGGGGCAAATAAAGAAAGAACGGTTTGTCCGCGGCCGCCTGTTTTTCAATCCATGAAATGGCTTCATCCGTATATTTTTTCGCCAGCTGTGCCGGTCCCACGCCGCGCTCGACCACCTCTTCGTCGTTGAAAAACGGCATACCGCCCATGTCATCAAAATGAGAAACCTCGAATGAATCCATGTTGTGCCGAATACCGTAATAATGATCGAAGCCCTGATTGAGCGGCAGGAACTCTTCCTTGAAACCCAGGTGCCACTTGCCGATACACGCCGTGGCGTACCCGGCACCTTTAAAGAGTTCGGCCACCGTCAGCCGTTCTGCCGGAATGCCCTCTGTCGCATCCGGCCGATGCACCCAGATTTCGTTACCGGTTCTGCGCGGATAACACCCTGTAATCAGGCCGGCTCGCGAAGGACTGCAAATCGGCGCGGCGGAATAGTAATCGGTAAAACGAACTCCATTTTTCGCCAGCGCATCAATCCGCGGCGTCTTAACCTCCGTCGCGCCATAACACCCGAGGTCATAATATCCCTGATCATCAATGAAGATGAAAAGGACGTTTGGTTTATCCGCCGCCAGCGCTGAAGGCAGGGCCAACGAGGATAGAAGGATGGTCAAAAGGGCGAAACACCAAGACCTGATTGTAGATGACTTCATTTAAGATCGACCTCTCGGTTGAGTGATTTAGAAAGCACTGGTTAAACCTAACAGGATGCATAATCTCAGATTGTTAACATTTTACAAGCGTAAAATGTACAGAGCCCATTGGCGTTCGAGCGAAGCCCCTTCCCTGCACCGACTGACAGATACTCCCTCCGTTAAACTCCAGGAGCACTACAAAGGGTAACGCACGTAGTTCGTTCGGAGTCACGAGCCTTTTGAGACTGGTTGAGGAGTGCGGCGCAGCCGCTCTGGAGTGCGCCGACCCCGTCGGCGCTTTTCGCACGACCAGCCCAGCAAAGAGCGGAGACGGGGTCTCCGCACCAAAGCGCTTCGCGCACAAAATAAGACATGAAAGTTCTAACCATCGTTCTTTTAGCCTCACAATTGAGAGACAATTGCGCGCAGATGATTGGGCGCGAATAACAACCAATTTCGCAAAAGGTTTTAGGGTGCAGGAACGGTTCACTTTGCGAAGCAGGGCCATGAGTTTGCGATTGATAATTTGCGCAGAAAACAACGAACAAAGAGAGAGGTTCACGCGTTGATCTGTTGCAGGGGAATCGGTGCAACGGATCAATGCTGATAAATCGATAGCCGCAAAGAGGCGCAAGAAGCGCAAAGGATGTAGTAAACGAGCACGACGAAAGTCACTTCAGCAGAACCTTTTATTGCTCCACAGATGACTCCGAAATTTCACCCCCGACCAATTTATAAACCTCGGTTCCCGCCACTAAAAACGCGCCGATGCCGTAGACCTCAGTTTTTTCGCCGTACGAATCCCCGGGCGCCACACCGACCGGCTGAACGTAGCCGAGCATCCCCTCTTCGCTCACACATTCCGTCAGCGCATTCCATGCTTTGATAATGATAGGTTCAAACGTGGCGCGATCAAGTATTCCGTTATTCACGCCCCAGGCCAGTCCAAAGGTAAAGAATGAGGTGCCGCTGGCCTCCTTGATGGGATACCCCTCAACCCCTCCAAGCAGCCCCATGGACCAGGTGCCATCTTCTCGCTGACACGTAACCAGGCTTTTGGCCATCTGCTTAAAGAGGTCGATATAAAATGCGCGTCCGTCCCAATCCCGCGGAAGGTCGGGAATCATCAGAGCCAGTCCGCCGAACACCCAGCCGTTTCCTCGCGCCCAATAAAGTTTGCTTCCGTTGGCTTCTCGCTTCGGGAAGCAGGAAGAATCCCGCCAGAAGAGATGATCTTCTTTGTCCCACAAAAGGTCATAGGTGGCATGGTATTCCTGATCCATGAAATCGAGATATTTTCGGTCTCCCGTAACTTTCGCTAAACGCGCCCAAACCGGAGGCGCCATAAACAGCGCATCACACCAGCCCCAACGATGGTGGGCATCCGTCGGCCGAGCTCTCCAATCCAGCGTTCCGGTTCTGGGGTTTTCCAGAATCGAGTCGAACTGCTGTCGTGTCGGCTGGAGCATAGCCGAATCGTTGCACTCCTCGTAGAGCGACAGGTAGAGCTGGCCGACCGCATGGTCGTCGGCGTGATAGGGTCGCCGGTACAACTGCCACTCATTGCGTTCACCGATCATTTCCAGGAAAGCGGTATACTTCTCCGGATGATCCGCAATGGAACGCCACTCATTCATGCCCGCATAGAGCGCCCCCATGTTCCAAGACAGATCATGGTGCTTACCGGGCCTCTTACCGGTCTCCTGAAACCGCTGCATGGCTTTACCAGCAAGCGCGCGATATTCCCCGGAATCCTCAAAGGTTTCGATCTGCCAGTCGGCCACCTTCTGCGTAAGGGATTTGACCGATTCCGGTTTCGGATTCTGATCCGCGCAGGCCATAACCGCTGCGCAAAAAAGGAATACCAAAGTCACTTTACCATTCAAATCAAACCGCTTATTTAACATTCGTTTCATCCATTCCTTATCTGCTTCGCACAACCAGCTGTATCGTATGAGAGCCCGATGCCACGTGTACCTCAAGCCATCCAGCTCCGGAACCTGTCAAAGGAGCCGGATTCCCGTCTATGTTTACCGCGGTGATGCCCGAGCAGAAGAACTTCACATTCGCGCCTGCCGAAATGATCCGTCCCAGTTTATCATTCATAAACAGGCTGACCTCCGCATCGGACTCGAAGCCCCTGCGTTCCGAGGCTCCATCATTGAATTTAGTTCCTTTGCGAATGAAATAGGTTTGTAGACTTCCAGCAACCTGACGGTAGACGGTCGCCATTCCCTCAAAGCAAACCCCTTCGCGGGTAACTTCTTCAAGTTGCGATGCGCTTAAAACCGTATCCATGACGCCGTCACCATGATCAAGCGCGACTCCACTCGCTTCCGGTAAAGAGACGCGCGTCATACCGGCGACCGGATGCGCGTCATCATGCGGGAAGATGACGGAGACGATGCCGGCCTGTCCTTGTTCATCGGTTGGATAGGTTGCGTAGAGATATTTTCCATAAAACTGACTGCAATTAGAATAAGAGCCCTTATAGCCGACTTTGATCTCCACGCTCTCTGGCGGGGTGCCCTGGAAGACCGTCGACTGAACCGGATGGCCACTGTAGTTGCAGCCTTCTATATTCCATTGATAGGTCTGCTTTTCGGCGACCACAACCGGATCTGATGCGGAGTTGGGATGCAGTACCACATTCACCGAAGCAGAAGCATCGGTGGCATGAACTTCATCAATGAGGATGAAATAGCCGCTCTTTCCATCCCGCGGTTTCACAAAAACAACGTTGCGCTGATGGTGTCCGTTGGGCAGGGCCTTACCGGAACTGCCACTGGCGTATTCAATGTCGCATCCAACGAAACCTTCCGTAATTCCAGCGCCCTGCTTATCCACATGGTCGACGCCATTGATTAAAACGACATTGGAGGATTCCGCGGTATTATGGATCCACTTCCATTCGCCATTGGCCCACCCGTCGTACCCGGAATTGCGGAAAATATGCTCCCCGTATGCGGCGATGTGGATCGCGTTTACATCTTTGTGGGCATGGCTTACCGGATGCATGTTCAGGTTCCATAGTGCGACGGCCAGCGCCCGGTCCGAATCGGCATCTTCCATCAGCCAGGCCCCGCCATCTTTAAAAATGCGACTGGGCGGGCTTTCTGCGTCCAACGGAGCCACATCGCATAAGAGATAGTGCAACAGGCGCCCTTTAACAAACTCGTCTCTATAGGTGCCAATGGTGTGGGCGGCATAGCGCTGCGCCTTTTCGGAGAATCGATTGGCCCGCAGCGCGGCGACGGACCAGTGATCAAACTCTTTGGTCGGCGGGGTATCGCCGAACGTATAACTTTTTCCGAAAGGCGTCATCACATAGCCAAAGACCCATTCATACAGCACCTGAAATTTGGGCTCGGAATAAAACTCATGATAGCCCTGAACTTCACACACATCCATAAAGGCTTTTTTCTGGATGCGCTTATCCATGTACAACCGACTTCGCGTATAGCCCGGTCCGGCGGCAAAAACGCCGCTTTCGGAAGTCTCTTTTAGGATATAGTTGCGATAGGCCTTCTTCTTCTCTTCGAATAATTTTGTATTACCCTGATGATACAGTTCTTTCATCCCTTCGATGGCATATCGGCTTTCCCGCCAGGACGGTTTGTGGTGATCGGCAATATAGTCGCAGTCCTCCTCCATGGCCTTTCGAACCGACTCAGAAAGGTCGTGATGCATGATATCCAGGGCGATATAGGTCATAAAGGCAGTGCTGGCCGGCCGGACGCTGTAGAGATGACCTCCGCCGCCCGGTCCCTGTTTTTCTTTTTCCGCGCGTAAATAATTCATCCCGCCGGCTACCTCCGTCTCCATCTTCCGGAGATAAATAGACTTATGGTCCGGGTCGAGGATATAGGCTAGCGCGCACGCGCTAACGATGTCCTGAATGCGATAGCAGTCGAGTTCATAGGCCGCGATCGGCTTGTCTCTACCCGTGGGGGGCGCGACTTCCTCCGTGCGCGGAAAGGATAAGTTCGTCGCATCATGAATTGCCTTTTCTTTCATGGCCGACCACGGCCATTTTCCAGAACGCGCGCGTAACTGCGCAAATTCCGGCTCTGTCACAATGATGTGTGGATGAGTATCGACGGGAGCCGAAACTGCTGCACAAACAAACCAAAGCAGACTTATGAAAGACAAGGTCAGCCCGCGTATGGGATTCCAAAGATTGGAAAATACTGGTCGTTTCATTTTAATAATCATTGCTTTCCTTGTAGACGGAGAATGGGTGACTGACACTGTCCATAAGTTTGTATATTGTTTACAACTTGACCTCAACGCTCTATTTCGGAATATTGATTCACAAGAACTACGTTGTTTTCTAAACCGTCTAAAAACACATTCATAATCATTCTATTGCGGTTAACCGGCTTAGCCGTCCCGCAATTTTAAGAAAAAAGAAAACTCAGCACTTTGACCACTATGGTTCGGTGGCGGCATTCGAATTTGATGCGTCTAAAACCCAGTTCAGAGGGAGCGTAAAGGCATGAATAAAAGGAATCCTGTACATCCTAGTACGCCAGCTATAAAGGATCTTAAAACAATCGGGACAGGCATTGCGTGCTTACTGATCTCCATTCCATTTTCCTCAACGGCTGAAGAACCTGTTTTTGATACGACCAGGCCCTCGCTGGAGTTCAGAAATTATAGAGACAAGACGAATGTTCCGGAATGGTGGACCGAGTCGATGAAGACACGGGAACAGCGGGTCGCGTGGTGGAAAGAAGCGCGCTTCGGCCAGTTTATGCACTGGGGTGCTTATTCAGTTCTCGGAGGCGGATACGAAGGGCAGGAAATGACCGGTCAGTATGCCGAGCATATCGCCCGCGTCTATAAGATCCCCAAAAAGGATTACATCGAACAGGCGGCGAGCAAGTTCCAACCCGAGCAATTTAATGCCGACGAGTGGGTGCTCCGCGCAAAAAATGCGGGTATGCAGTTTTTTGTGATCACCGCAAAACATCATGACGGCTTTGCCATCTATCACTCCAAACATTCTGACTTTGATATTGAGGATGCCTCCAAGTGGTCCAGAGACCCCCTGAAAGAATTGTCAGCGGCGTGTAAAAAACATGGCCTTAAATTCGGTGTTTATTATTCGCACGCTCAGGATTGGTATATGCCGGGCAATACCCAAAACAATTGGGATTTTCCGGGTAATCCAGCAACCAGTGCTAATGAAAAGAAAATGGGGAATGGCAAATGGTATGAGCAGGATACACCCGAAGTCAAAGCCCATATGATTAAGGCTTGGGATTACTATGTGAATAAATCTATCCCACAGGTCATTGAACTGCTTCAGGATTATGATGTGGAATTTATCTGGTTTGATACGGCCTCCTGGATGCCGCCGGAATATAACATTCGCGTTCTGGAAACCGTCAGAAAACTAGCGCCTGACACGCTTGTGAATTACAGAATTCAGCATTTCTATGGCGATTATGAAGGCGGGCCCGATAGCCCCATCGTCTTCCCGTATAAAGACAACGACTGGGAGTGCATTCAGTCCACCTTACATTCTTGGGGTTATAATAAATTTGATGAACATAACCGTCGTCCTACCGATTACTTGCTTAAAATGTTGGCCACGGTGGTGTCCAAGGATGGGGTCATGATGATCAATATCGGACCCAAAGGTGATGGCACCTGGACCGATGGCGACATCACAACCTATAAAGAAATGGAAACGTGGTGGGCAAACAACGGCGATTCTATTCGTGGGGCCGGCATGACGCCACTCGCCGTGCATAATTGGGGCGTAGTTACGGGCAAGGACAACGATCTTTATCTGCACGTCTTTGATTGGCCGGCAGATCGTAAGCTCAGAGTGGGCGGACTTATGAGTACGCCGGATTCAGTCGTCTTAACGGAAAATAATCAATCGCTTTCCGTCAAACAAAAGGACGGCCTTCTAACCATCGACGTACCTGTCGAACCGGATACCCCCTACCATAGCGTGATCAAACTGAGTTTTTCCTCTGAGCCAAAGGGGGAAAACCGCCGCCCGCTTGAAGCTACTGTTAATAACCGGCTTCATGTCTATGACACGCCTTTTGTCAGTGATGGTTTATCGTACAAAAAAGGAAAAGGGTTTGAAGCCTATTTCACGAATTGGAAGAAGCCTGAAGATCACGTGACCTGGAAGGTAAGCGTAGAAAAAAAGGCCGAGTATAACGTTCACGTTATCTATGACCTTCCACCTGAAGGAAAATTCGATGACGCCTACCAGATCACCATCGGCGATCAGCAGCTCACCGGAACGGTCAATTATGAAGGCAAGATCGATGAGCGCTATATCAACGAAGAGCTGAAGCTGATGAAAATGGATTCCACCAAATCCAAAAAGACGGTAATGGTCGGCGATTCTTTAGGGACTCTTAGCTTAGAGCCCGGCAAGTACGACCTCAAGCTGAGCGCATTGGATGGGATCAGCAGCACGGAGCTGTTCAGCCCCAGAACGATCATTCTCGAACCCGTTCTGAAATAACGGAATGAGAGAAGTCTTAAGCAATTCAGGGTCCCGTGTCGGAAAAGGTAGCGTCCGCATGGAAACCGACTACGGGCCATGCGCGCCCTTTTGTGTCAAGAACAGTCAGCGCCTGACAATTCATTGTAATCAGTTCGGCCTTGTTCAGGATCACTTTTTTTGACTCGCCCGAGCCAAGGGTGAATTTAGCAAATTGTTTACGAACGCGCTTCTCAGCCTGTGGATTGTGAACATCGTTTATATCCAGATAGGGCGTCGGGAAGCACCTTTTTTGATTGCCGTCACGCCCCTCTATCCCTACTAGCTTAAACCTGTGTTTCCCCTGATTTTCCAGAGAGAGAACGATTGTTTCTCCCTCCATGGAAGCTTTCGTTAACAAGGGACCATTCCCGGATTGCAGACCCACGAGGGAGAATAACCAATCGACGAGTTTATCGAAGGCATCTTCGATAAGAATAAAGAGTATAAATAGTGCAATCCCGAAAACCACGATTATAACGGTTATTACATTCATCGACTCACCTTATATTCAACATCACCCTTTGTGAAACCCTTATCATGAGCGGCAAAAGCCAGTAATCGTTGGTTAACGATCTTTTTCCACGTCCTTCCAGTGTTGTTCCAACTGCTTCTTCAGCTCCTGCGCCTTTTCCGGATATTGATCGATTACGTTGTTTTGTTCTCCGATATCTTTTTTCAAATTGAAGAGCTGTTCGACCTTCACGTTTACCTCTCCATTCGGCACCTCGACCCCGCTTCCATATTTATCTGCGAAACGGTATTTCCAATCGCCGACACGAATCGCCTGCCCGTTCATATAGATAAAATTCTTCCGGAGCGCCTGTTGGTCTTCGGCTCCTAGTAAAACTTGACTGATATCCATGCCGTCCAGTTTGCGATCCGTTGGAAGCTCGCTTCCTGTCACCTTGGCCAACGTCGGAAAAAGGTCGAGAGCAGTTGCATTATAATCGGAAACCACACCGGATGGAATATGGCCCTGCCACCAGAAGACACCCGGGACACGGTGGCCGCCTTCGTAACTGCTTCGCTTCCCCGCTCTCAGTGGACCGGCACTTCCGCCGTCATCACCCCGCTGAAGCCATGGGCCGTTGTCAGACGTGAAGATGACTAGTGTCTTTTCCTCCAATCCGCGCTCACGCAGGGCCTGTAATATCTGCCCGACCGACCAATCAATTTCCGTCATGACATCACCATACAGTCCCCGCTCCGTTTTTCCTTTGAAGGGTTCCGATGCTGCAAGCGGCGTATGGGGCATCGAATGCGCAAGATAGATAAAGAAGGGCTGCTCCTTATTTGTATCGATCCATTGAATTGCTCTTTCGGTGTAACGACGCGTGAGTTGCGATTGATCAGCGGGCCACTCAATTACCTCGTTGTTTAACACAAGAGGAGGCATGTGTTTGAATGCGCGACCTTCCTTTTGAGCCACTTTCCAATGCTTCCCTTGAGGCTGGTAGGCTTTGTAATCCTCGAGGGTCATCCCCCCGAGGAACTTCACGTTGTCGGCCAGTGGCATTCCACCATCGTGGCACATATCATTGCTATATGGGAGGCCGAGGTAAGCGTCGAATCCTTGCGCGGTCGGGAGATATTCAGGGAGATGTCCCAAATGCCATTTCCCGATGGCCGCCGTTGCGTAGCCCTGGGCCTTGAGCATCTCCGCCAGGGTCACTTCGCTTGGTGGCATCCCGTCGCTACTGTAGGGCCAGAACACACTTCCGCGATTTCCCCAGCGCGCGGCATATCGCCCGGTAAGCAACCCCGCCCGGGACGGTGTACACACCGAGTGCGCCGCATAAAATTCCGTAAAGCGCATGCCCTCCGCAGCCATGCGATCAATTTCAGCCGTTACAAACCCCTCCGCTCCATAAGAGGAAAGATCCCCATAGCCTTGGTCATCCGTAAAGATAACAATGATATTTGGTTTTCCGGCCGGTGCTGCGAAGCCGCAGCATGCTAAACAGCTGACGAATATTAGGGAGGAAGGAAGAGTTTTCATATTAAATAATCTGTCGGTTAATGGATGGAAATTCACTTTTTCAGGTGATTGGAGAGCTCGTGACTGTAGATCGAATCTACCTGAAGAACTAGTTTATCCTGACCGTCATATCGGATCAGTCATTTGAAGCCACAGGAGCGGTTCCTGATGCCTCCCAGTTGCAATTACTCACGACTCCGGAAAACTTTGCTAAGTTGCCATTATAATCACCCATTAACAAGGTATAAGCCATACCGGCATCCGATGCGTCCAGTCCCTTTCTGTTCGCATTTTTCGGGTTTTCATTCTGAAAGAAATCGGTAAAAACGACAAATCGGTTATGCATCCATTGGAACGCTTCGTCATCGGAGTCTTTCATCCACGCCACGAAGTCCCAGGCTTCCATATTCGTTTTGCTGCCGAACCGATCCCTGCCCTGAGCTCCGGTGAAGTAGAACCCGACACCATACTCCTCTACACACATCTGTGCGCCGGCCGCAGCTCGCTTGTTTCCCGAAATCGCATCGATTTCATTTCTCCACTTATTCGACTGTTCATTGACTCCGGAATGGGAAACCAGAATCGTGTTGCGCAGGTTTTCTGCCGTAGCGCCCCGATGTGTGACGGCCTCTTGAAGAACCCGGTAGGCGAATTCAAAGGGACCGGCCTGAATCCAGAAAAAACGGTTTGTTTCACTGCTGGCCAACACTTCCTGAATGGCCGACTCAAAAGCCGCGTCATATCCAGGATATACGCCCGAAGCGGCATGACCGGGACGAAGGGCGTTTGCTGGACTTTTGCCGGTATTCGTATCCGATGCCCACAGATCATAAAACAGGTTCGTATCCAACCCGAACCGAGTCGCCGCCCCCAGCGTGCTCTCATTATTCTCCCGCATTTTTTTCGTATTGAATTGGTCCAGCCGATTATTATACGAAAAATGAACCAGCTGATCACGATATCCACTGGCCGCAATAATGCACAACGCGACCGGCGTTGCACACCAGTCATCCGGATCATTATTATTCCCATCTGCACTCCAGCCAATCCGGTCGGTAGTTCGTACCGAGGGCACAGACAGTTCATAGGGTGTCAATTTATCGGTTACTCTGGGTTCATCATCTTGACCTATATAGTCAAATTCTGCAGAAGCCGCCATACTCAGCAGTACAGCCGCCACAAATACATAAACCAGCTGTCTCCCTTTTTTTTGCGTATTCATCTTTATCGTTTTCATGTTTCCTTTTTTTTATTATCTAAATACCTGAAAGAAGAGAGTCCGTGATCTATGGCATTACATTCAACGGCAGATAAAAAACGCGGGTAGTCATTTACCGTCTTTTTAACGAGAAAATCGGAGATGAAAAACCATGAACACTTTTTACAATGTGTTCATGATTTTGAACATCTGAGGGACATTATGCGATAAGCGGCCCTAGGAGTTCCATGGATTGTTTGTACACCTCGAATCCATCCGGGCCGCCTTTCTCGAGGTTCACATAGCCATTGTAGCGATTTTCTTTCATCGCGTTGATGATCGCCGGAAGATCAACCACACCGGTTCCCGGCACACAGGGACCGCTCTTCACTTTACCGAGTTCCCCTTTCACATCTTTAAAATGCATGTGGGTGACGTGCTCTTTATTATTCAAATAGCCCTGCAACGGATCTTCGCCGTTTATAAAGCTGTTTCCCGTATCAAAACAAACCTTCAGATCCGGCACCTCGGCAATGGCTTCCGAAAAATGGGCCGATGTTTTGAACGGTGCCGTTGGACTGTTGTGCGTTTCTATCGTCACTTCAATGCCCGCCGCATTGGCAAGCGGCATGGCATCCTTGAGCCCCTCGATCATCCATTTCCGATTTGTATCCGAATCATTACCCGAACGTACTCCGCCCTGGTTGAGCATAATCCGGTCCGAACCCAGGGTGTGGGCAACCTCCAGACGATTTTTAAATTCTTCCACACCGACTATACGCTCTTTGGCATCCGGTGATTCAAGCTGACCAACCCCCATCGTAAAGCAAATGGTTTTCAGTCCATGGTCATCGGTTATCTTCCGAATATTTTCCCAGGACTTATGGTATCCGGTCCCGATAAAATCCAGCCCATCGATACCCAGAGATTTGGTTCTTCGGCAGATTTCAACCAGATCCATTTCCTCTCTGGTCCAAGGGCAATTCATCAAGGTATAGAGATACATTGAAAACTGGATGTTTCCTTTTTTATGATCCGCCGCCAAAAGCGACTTCGGTGCCGCTACAGCAGCACTGGTGCATACCGCCGCAGCCCCAACCGTCGTCGAAAACCTTCGACGTGATAGATTTTGTTTTGTCATCATGTTCACCTTTTCATCGTTCTAGAATTATCGATCAAATAAAACTGAACCATATTGGAATCCGATTTACTCAACACACGGCCTCAAACGTTCAACATTCAGCGTCATTTTCATCTGACCCACACGCTCGAAAGGTTCAGCTCTCGAACTCAAGCATCCGTTGTCTAGGTCGCCCCACCCCCACCAACAAAGGAGTTATCGGGGGCGTCATCATTTTTCCAAAGATTGGAAGTTTCCCTGATATGGAGAGGCGCCGGTACGGCGACATATATACGCAACGCATTCCTCAAAGTGTAGCATGCTCTTCTTTGCGGGACGCAAAGGGCGTGTATCCGAGGTTCAGGGGCAAGCCCTCCTCATACTTCGGAGAAACCGGACCTCCCACCTGCTACGCCAGAGGAGCCGTTTTAACCTACTCATGGAGTTACTCTTTGACACATTGCCGTTCTCAAAATCCATCATGTGGAATCGAGTGCATGATCTTTACCTTTGATCCGGCCTTATTGATAAAGGCCTCTCCATCGGAAGGGTTTTTCTTTTTGATGGCGCCGATAATTTCAGCCCCGTCGATCCCCTCTCCGAAATAGCCGTATAACCCTGATTCGTACCCGCCGGCAATCGGGCTTCTGATCGGTTCGCCGAAGCGCATTCCTACCGCTTTTAAAGTGCCGCCGGTTTGTTTGATGCCATAGTCCAGCCCAAAGCTCGCGAAACTCGAAAACAAGAAGTAGAAATCACCACTGTGCATCTCGATCCCGGTTTCTGCGCAGGGGTTGTGACCCCATCCCAGCAGGCTGTAAAATTGCGCTTTCCCTTTCACGCCGTCGCGGATATCGAGATACCGTCGCCGCGCATCCATTTCCATGGAAACAATCTGGAAATTCACAAATTGCGCATCATCGCCGACGTCATCAAACACCATCGACACGCCGCTATGGTCAATGCCGTGGGCAATCAAGGTTCCATTGATTCCACCGTGCTCCGGATTACCGATAAAATGAATGCCGGTTTTGGTTCCGAACGAAAAATTCTGCAGCATGTTTTCCTGTTCTGAATAACCGAAAACAAATCCGGTCAGCGTGTACCGGACGACGTCCCGCAGTTCCCGGCTGCCGCCCGGGCTGTCGGGGTACCCCGACCATCCCCAGAACGATGGGTTCCACTGCACATTTTTTACAAACCCTTTTCCGAAACAGTTATCGATGTAGAGGCCCGTTTTCAGCACCGCTCCACATAAATAATCAATATTATGCCCCGTGCTGTCATACGTTCCAAAATCGGCGCCTTTGTAGGAATTAACCAGCAGCACATCTTTCATACGGACATTAGGGCCGAGCGACTGGACCGTCCAGGGATACGGAGTAAAGGCTTTGCTTTTTTCGTAGTCCGACCATTTCTGTTCAGGATAATAAATGGTCAGCCCGCGCAGCGATGCTCCCGCATTTAATCGGATAAACGGGGCGCCTTGTTCATCGCCCTTCCCAGGAAACGCAAACAGCTCGCTTCCCCTCTGTCCGCTATACACTTTTTTATTGGACTGTTTTCTCCAGCTGTTTCCATTTTTGGTGTGATGACAATTCTCAAACACCCCGCGCACTTCAATATTGGACGGAATAATCAGTTCCTTCTTCAGAACATATTTTCCAACCGGAATATAAACGGTTCCGCCCCCGTTTTTCTCGGCCGCGTTTAAGGCTTTGACGAATGCTGTTGAATCATCTGTAACCGCATCCCCTTTGGCCCCGAAATCGCGCACATTAAAAAGATCGGCCTTTTCCGGCTTATAGATCGCGTCCGGATATTCGAACCGGGATAGATCGCATTGTTTAAGATCCAGACCGGTATGATCAATAATGACTTCCGCACGTTTGGTTGTGTTATTTCCAATGTCCGGAACCCCTTTAAATCGGTTGCCCAATACAGCTGCACTCTTAATTCCATTCCCCAGATAAATATGATTCCCCGATTGTGAAAAATCGTTCTGAATCAACTGAATGACACCGGATTCGGCATACACCGCATAGCCATCATCCGCCCAACCGTTAAACGAGCACCCGGACATGCTGACCACACCCAGGGACGCTTCCGACAGCACGCAATATTTAAACGAGCCTTCAAACGTAATATTTAAAAACTGAGCCACACTCTTTAAAGGCGCCGTGACTTTAATACCGATCGCATTTTTCAGACGGGAGCGAATATACACATCCGTATCGGCCCATCCGCATCGGTTGACATCCCCCACCTGCATACCGATAAAATTATCAATCAGCTTTAGATTCACAAAACCGCCATTGGGACCCCGATCTTCGGTCTTGATTTTGGAGCGACTGACCTCGATGCCCGTATGGAACCCCTCAATGACCCAATCATACATCCACGTCCAGTCATAATGGGTGATCACCGCGCCCGTGGATTCCTTCAATAGATGTTTTTTCAGCGCGACCTGCTCAGCCGGTGTTTTAGGCGATCCGGGAAGATTCGACTCCATCCAGTATTTCGGGCGCATATATATTTTCTGCAGCTTCTGGCAGTCATAGATCTCATCCCGTAGGAATCCTGTATGCAGCGTGGTCATAAACAGGTTTTTTATGGTCAGCAACTGATTATGGCTCGGACCGGCCTGAATACCGTTCCATGAATTGTAAACGGTGATGTTTTCCAACCCGGCGCTCAGCCCTGAGCGTTGTTGTATGGTCCAGGCATACGGCACCGGTTCAGCAAAGTTCTGTTCCGGATACCAAAGCGCAAGGTCCTTCAGTCCACAGCTTTCTCCCAGCGTGATGAAGGGCTCAGCGTCAGGCTCTCCTCTGCCATAATAGATGGCAAATAGCGTAGACGTTCGCGGAAGGTTTTCGACATCAGGACTACTCCATTCCCCCCGCAGATGTACCCCCGACTTTAAAATCAGCCGATCTCTAAAAACATAATATCCAGCCGGAACAAAAATGACTCCGCCACCATCCTGCTCACAGGCATCAATGGCTTTCTGAAAGCTTTGGGTATCATCGTCCTTATCATTGGCAATTACGCCGTAGTCGCGCACATCATGTGTCGCGATAACATAGTCCTGCGTCTCGAATTGTGTCTCGTTGATGCGCGGCGTTCCCGGCTCCGGTCGTTTGGCCTGAGCCGCAAATGTAATCTGGAACGACAGGATGAAAAACGCCATCGGCAACAGCATCGGTTTAACTAATGGTTTAATCTGCATGGTCTTTCTTTCCTTATAATCTTATTCCGCGGCATAAAATCAACCTCTGGAATTGCGTATGTACAATTTATCCCCATTAAAGGCGGTGCAAGCTTTTTTGATCACCCCAGATGGCTTACTGCGAAAGCATAGGCTCCCAGAGCTGTGGCGCGGCTGATGCCGAGGGTGGACAATCCCACACCAATCCGCGGCAGCGCGTCATAGGTTACGGTCGCTGATGACTGCGGCACAGCCAAGGTGCGCGGATCGCCCTTGCTGAAGGCGGCTATGGCCGCATCATCTTCCAGATAGCTTGCATGGAAGGGCATTCGCTGTAGCTGCGCCCCGTGGAGGTGGCCGATCCGACCGTTGAGTTCTGCCATAACGGCGGGCATGAATAAGTCAGCAGCACCACTGATCCCACCGCCGATGACCACGAGCCCGTCGATGAGACTGGCGGTATTTGCAATCGCATCGCCCAGCACCTGGCCCATGAGTGCAAAAGCTTCACATGCTGCTTTCGAATCCCCTTCGGCTTCTCCTTTGGCAATACGGTAGAGCACATCCGGTGCGGGAACGTCGGTCAGATCCTGCCCCGTCTTTTGAGCATAGAAAACACGGAGCTTGTCCCTGCCGATCCCGGCATCGGCGCAGCAGTCGGTCTGGACCTTGTTGCGCATCAGCCAAATCTCGGCCGTATTGGAGTTATCCCCCAACAGAAGCTGCCCGCCGCAAACGATACCGCAGCCGAAACCGGTTCCGAGGGTGAGCCCGATCAGGTTTTCGAAACGTTTGCTCCCGCCATGTGCCTGGATCTGCTGGTTGACGTCGGGGAGAAAACCAAAGACATATTCCCCAAGAGCAAAGAGGTTGCCGTCGTTATTGATGAAAACGGGCAATCCGAAAACCTCCTGAAGGAAGGGGCCGAGCGCCACCCCGCCGCGAAAGGCCGGCAGGTTGGGCAGGTCGCCGATGATGCCCTGTTTGTAATCCGCGGGGCCGGGAAAGGCAAAGGAGATGGCATCGGCCTGTCCCGGAATCTGTTCCAGCACCTTGCGAAAGCCGCGTTCGAGTTGTTGCAGACAGGGTTCGAGTTCATCGGCCACACTCGGGAGAATCACGGCCTCGGCGACCTCGCGTCCTCCCTGCAAAGCTGAAAATTCCAACGTCGTTCCCCCGGCATCAAGGGTCAGTACCACACGGTTATCCTGTTCATAAGCCGCGTTATCTCTTAGCTGCATTGGAACTCCTTTCCCAACCTTCGGTATTTACTGGGTGTCAATGGATTGTAATCCAGTTTCTCAATCGGAATGTCGCTTTTGACAGAGAAAACAAATTGCTCAATGGCCTCAATATTATCCGGCGCATCCGTGAAGTTTTTTATCAAGGGGATACGCACGGTCACATGCGAATGCCGCTCGGCCAGATATCGGAAATTTTCCAGAATGATCGTATTGTCTTCTCCCGTGCACTGCCGATGGGCCTGCCCATCCCAAAGTTTGAGATCAACCAGAAAGTGGTCAACCAGGGGGATCACCGTATCCACTGTTTCCCGAGGTGCAAAAAGGCAGGTTTCCATGGCGGTCGACAGTCCACTATCCTTGCAGGCCTTTAGGATTTCCCGACAGAAGGACGCCTGTTGGAGGGGCTCCCCCCCGCTTAACGTGACACCGCCGCCGGACATCTCATAGAACAGCCGATCCTTCTCAACCTCCTCCATGACTTCGCCGACCGTCACCTCCCTGCCGGCCCATTCCAGGGCATGGGTGGGACAACGGCTCACGCAGTCAGAGTTGAGCGCGCAACGTTCCCGATTGATCTGAATAAAAGATCCTCCGGATGGATCTGCGCGCAAGGCCTTTTCCTGACAGACCTCCACACACTGCCCGCAACGGATGCAGCGACTTTCATGGTACCAAAGTTGAATTCCGGGTTCGATGCCCTCGGGGTTATGGCACCAGTGGCAGGCCAAGGGACAGCCTTTCAGGAAAACCGTGGTGCGGATACCCGGACCGTCGTGCACGGCGAAGCGTTTGATATCAAAAATTGTTCCGCGTACCATAGGTTCGTTAATCTCCAAAAGTCGTGCGTGCCATGATCTCGTCCTGCAAGTCCTCGGCGAGTTCCGTGAAATAGGCCGTGTAGCCGGCGACGCGCACGGTGAGCCCCCGGTAGGCATCGGGATTCCGTTGTGCGTCCAATAGATCCTCCCTGCGCAACACATTGAACTGTACATGGTGAATGCCCATCCGGACGAAGGCCTTGAGCAGGGCCAAGAACTGTTTCCGCCCCTGCCGCGTCTTAAAGAACACCGGCAGGAACTTCATGTTTAAAAGGGTTCCGTTACTCGCCCGGTGCGAAGCCGCGCGGGCTACGGAACGAAGCACCGCCGTGGGTCCCAGGCAATCGCGGCCGTACATGGGGGACATGCCGCCGTCGGCCAAAGGGCTTTCGGCCAACCGTCCGTCCGGTGTGGCAGCGACGTTTTTTCCCATGGGCACATGGGCCGATACGGTATAGAGACCCATGTGGTAGGGTCCGCCGCGCACATTGGTGAACCGCTGCAACTGGTCGGCAAAGAACGTCAGCCACCGGGCTCCCAGCTCGTCCACCCATACCACGTCGTTGCCGTACTTGGGTGCCTGATGCAGACAGACCTGTTGCAAGGTTTCCTCCCCTTGGAAGTTATTCCGGCAGGCCGCGAGCAGTTCCTCCCGGGATAGTCGCCGCTCCCCATAGACCAACTGTTTCAATACGGCCAAACTGTCCGCCACATTGGCGACCTGAATGGCCTGGATGCCGGAGAGGTTGTAAACCGCCCCGCCGGCGGTGACATCCAGTCCCCTTGCCATGCAATCGTCGACGACCGTGGAGAGGAAGGGAGAGGGCAGGTGTTTTTGGTGCATGGCTTCGATCCACTCGCAGACCTTGATCATCTTGTCGACGAAGAACTGTATCTGGCGGCCATAGGCTTCTTCCAAATCCACATAGCTGTCATAGTCCGAAAGATCTCCCGTCTCCAAGCCCATGCGCTGCCCGGTCAGCATGCACCGGCCGTTGTTCAGGGTCAGCTCCAGCGCTTTGACCAGATTAAACATGGCCGCATCGCTCCATCCCAGATTGTTGCCCTGGGTGGTGAGTTCCACGCAGCCCACCACGGCATAGTTCATGGCATCCCGGTGACTGATGCCCTGGGATTCCAGGGCGGGAACAATGCTTTCGTCGTTGAAGATCTGCGGCATGCCGCTGCCCAAACCGATCACACGGGTACAGGCATCCACAAAATCGTCGGGCGAGTTTTTATGAAGCCGGGCGGATAGGTTGGGCTGGGGCAATCCGATATGTTCCTGCGCCTTGAGGAAGAGATAGGAAAGCGAGTTGGTCGCATCCGCACCCCTATCGGTCTGTCCGCCGATGGCCACATTAAAACCAATGGGAAAGCCCGCAAAAAAACGGGCGCTATGGGCGTTGCGCATATAGACAATCTGATTGAACTTGATCCAGATCGATTCGATCAGCTCCAACGCCGCTTGCTCGGTGAGTCCCCCATCCCGCACATCCCGTTCGTAGTAGGGATAGAGATACTGGTCCATGCGTCCCGGCGAAAACGAGGATGCATTGGATTCCATGTGGAGGATTACGAATAGGAACCAAACGGATTGGAGCGCCTCACGAAACGACGCCGGCGGCCCCTCGGCAAGCTGTCGGCAAACGTCAGCGACCTTCCTCAAATTCCCCGAGATCGCTTCATCCGTCCCGGATTGAGCGAGCTGATCGGCCAGGTCCGCATATCGTTTGATGAAGCAGATCGCCCCCTCTAAAACCAGACAGACGCCTTGGTAGAATTCCACCTTTTCGGCTGAAGCCTGCGTCTGCTTTTCTCTTGCCTGCTGCAGCAGTCCTGTGGGGCCATGGCGCAGCCAGCTGGCCACATGGGGACAGATGTGCCCCTGAGCATGATCCTTCTGGTTGATTTTCACAACCTTCTCAATGGCCTTAATCTCCGCACCGTATTGTGCGTAGATATCGTCCTCCAAATTTTTGCCCCGCCAATAGGGTAGAATGGCCGTACGAAAGTCATGGATATCCTGTTCACGAACTTCAAAGGTGTCCTGCGGGCGGGTCGGGAGGGTCTCTATCTCCTCCTCAAGCCAGCTGATTCCTGCCTCTGGAAAAACCACACCTGCACGTCCATCGGGTGTGCGGTTGCCTACGATCAATTCCTCGGGATCAATGGCAATGGGCATCTCCTCCAAGGCGCATGCCAGGGCCCGGGCGCGTTTGAGATTTACGGGCAGATCGGGCGACTTCCGATAGACGCGCGTTATAATCCTGGCCTGCTCCAGAGACAAATAACGAGGCGATGCAAGCGCCCGCTCTCTAAGCGCCTTTATTCGTTCCGTCATGTTTAGATCTAACAGCTGTTTCATAATAGTCACTTTTGTCTGGCCTCGGGCTTATTCCACGGCATAAACCCAGCCCCCCGAGCTCAGTGTGTAAACCTTGTCGCCATAAAATGCCATACAAGCTTCTTCCATGCGATTTTCCATTCTGAATTTCCAGAAACATTCCGTGGAGCCGTCACCATTGCCTTTTTCATCCAGGCTGTACAAATAGGGAGAAGTCAGCGAGCCGACATAGACTCTATCGCCTGCAACCAAAGGCGCCGTGTGGCCGCCGCCGGGATGGGTCCAGACGATTTCCTGCGTATCCAGATTGATGCGGTAGACATTGCAATACACCGGCGTGCTGCCCAGCATCCGGCCGATCATCGCGGATGCGAAGACATGATTATCCTTAAAGGCTGGAGTCACATTGAAGATCGATGCTTCTACATAAATATTCCACTCCAGCTCGCCGGTCTTGGCATCCAGACATCGGAACTCGTTGCCAGGCGACGGGAAGTAGAGTTTCCCTTCATGGGCGATCATGGCGCCGGAATCGGAACCGTGATCGAAATATTTACTCCAGTTCACCTTTCCTGTGTGCAGATCAAAGTTATAAATAAACCGGTCCCATCCCCCGAAGGTCACCGTGCCGTTATCGATTGTCGGTTCGGTGCACAGCGAACTGTTGGTGCGGTGCCGCCAAACAATTGCGCCGGTCTCTGCATCCAGACAGGTTGCGTATCCGTCAATACACGGCACCAGCACTTTGCCCTCGGCAATGTTGCACGATCCCCATACCCAGCCGATCGACTGCTTCCAGATCTTTTGCCCCGTTTTGGCATCCAGGCAGTAGAAATATTCCTCCACGCCCTGCTGGCCGACATAGATTTTTCCGTTCGAATAAGAAGGTGCCACCGAGACGGCCGCTCCTAGCTCGAAGCGCCACAACTCCTCTCCGGTTTCAGCGTCAACGCCATGTGTAAACCGCGACGGCGTACCGAAGAAAATGGTTCCATCCGCCGCGGTAACCTTCGACTGGAAGTAGGCTCCGCCGGCAACCTGTTCCAATAGAATCCTGTGTTCCCCATCGTACGCACATTCAATGAGGCTCTTTTTCCAGAGCAAATCCCCTGCATCGCTGTAACACCAAAGAAACAGATCCGTGGTTGAAACCAGAATCCTGTTTTGGCTACAGGTCAGATCCGCTAGCGTCTGGTGGGTGCCGACTTTTTTCTCCCAGATTTTCTCAGCCTTCCTACCTGTGTTCTTGAGACAGGTCAGGGTGCCGTCGAACGAACAAACATAGATTTGATCGCCGGCAACGACAGGCCTGGAACGGATCCAGTCGTTGCATTTATATTTCCACTCAACGCGGCCGTCTTCGGCATTCAGGCAATAGAGAAATGTGTCCGCACTGCCGATATATACTTTACCTTCGGCACAAACCGGCGGGGAGAAATTTATCATCGCCCGTTTTTCCGGCGCATCCGTCTTGAACGTCCACAGCACCGTTCCGTCTTCCTCTGACAGACAATAGATCATCCCGCCGTTGGAACCGAAGATCACATTTCCATCCGCAATCAGGGGCGTCTTGTTTACGCCGCCTTCGGCCTGGAACTGCCAACGAACCGAACCGGGGCGCTCGCCCTTAACCGGAGACCGCAGATTCATACAGAATATATTTCCGTTCATGGTTCCGGTGACCACGGTATTTCCCTTGAGCACCGGCTCGCACATTGTTGCGCCCGTATACTGGTTCCACATGGTTCTGCCATAGGCAATATCCCGACAGGTCAGCCGATTAAAAGCTCCACTTACCGGCGGATTTTCGTGGATATCATGCGGCCCGTTCGGGAATACAATAAAGCGTTCGTTCGCCACAATCGGGGCATAACCGGTCCGGTAATCCACATGGCCTGTTTCAACACGTTTTTCGATCTCACCTGTTTTTTTATCAATCACCATCGCATAGCGCGTATCGCCTTTATTGCCGCGCGATCCGATATCACGCACAACGATTTTATCTTTCAGCACGCGCGGTGTGGAGCCAGCGGCCGGCGTCCAATAGAGTTGGTCCTGAACAATGTCCGCCAGTTGCTTGGTGGTCCAACGCTCTTCTCCGGTCTCAAGGTCAAGGCTGTACATCATCGTGCGCATGCCGGGGGAAATGGCATAGACGATCCCATTTTCCACCACGGGCTGTGCATAAGCCGCAAAACCGACCGGAAACTTCCAGGCCTCTTTGCCGGCCAACACCACATCAGTTTCCACAAACCCTTTATGCTGATTATTTTTTTGGTAGAGCGGCCAGTTTTCTTTCCGAACATTGGACGTTTTGTTTCCACCCTTTGGAACCGCGCTGTCAGTCCGGACAACCGGTTCGGGGCTCAGCTGATTGCATTCCGCATAGAGGACATCGAGAATTTCATAGCCTCGATCAATCGCCGGAAACATCTCGGCTTCCTGTTTAACAGTCAATGGTTTTTCTTTTCCCCCCAGATGCATCAGGTTCCAGGGGGAATTTTTCTTATAAATCTCCGACACCTCCAGGAACGCTTCCGTATTGGCGCCCATCTGTTGAAGACTGCAGACCCACTGCTTCAGCATAAACAGCCTGAGCTTGTAGTTTTCACGGTTGGTTTTATCGAAAGCAATGGATTGGCGGATCGCATCCAGCTCGTCGTGACCGGTCGTCTTAAATTCAGCGACAGCACTCCAGGCGCCCAAACTGAGTATAAGGGTTAAACTCAGCGCACAGCGCGATCCTCTCGAAGCCTTCAACCCACCTTTCATATCAACGTTCCCTTATGCGGTATCCATGGGCCGAAACAAGTAACCCCTGCCTTTGATTCAAAGGCAGGGGATTTTGATTAAACTTCTATTTGATACTGCATGCCGCTTTTTTGCGGATATCGCGTGAAGAGCTGCCGAGGAGCAGGTCGAATTGCCCCGGCTCCACCACCCAGCTTTCGGTCGACTCGTCGAAAAAGGCAAATGAGCGATCATCGAGTTCCAGCGTTACGCTTTGAGTTTCTCCAGGCTGAAGAGCGATCTTCTTAAATGCCTTCAGCTCCTTCTTCGGGCGCGGCACGCTGCATTCAACATCGTGAACATAGAGCTGTACCACTTCGGCACCAGCTCGTTTCCCGGAGTTAGTAACATCGAACGTAACCTTAGCCGTCTGCCCTTTTACTTCGACCTTCGGCTCACCGTATTCAAAGGAGGTGTAGCTCAGTCCGTGTCCAAACGGGAACTGCGGTTCAATGTTGTGCTCATCGAAGTAGCGATAGCCGACAAAGATGCCTTCCTTGTATTCGATTTCCTTCAGATCCGCGCCCCAATACCCTTCCGGATACTGCGCAACCGTTTTCGGAATCGATACCGTCAACTTACCGTTCGGATTGGCATCGCCAAAAAGGATCTCCGCCAGCGCTTTACCGGCCTGTTCACCCGGATACATGGCCTGAATCACCGAAGGAACACCACCAATCCAGTCTTCCATGCCCACACCGGCGGTAAAGGTAATGGCCGCAACCTTGCTGTTTACTTTAGACACGGCATTGATCAGATTTTCCTGCGCTTCACTCAGTTGCAGTCCCTGATAACGGTCGCGTCCTTCGCGCTCCATGTTTCCGGAGTTACCCACACAGAGAATAACCGCGTCAGATGTTTTGGCCAACTCAACGGCCTCCTGGGTCCACGCGATATTTTCATAGTCCCACCAAAGCTTCATGATGCCTTTACGGCCGATTTTTTCGTATTCAACACGAATATCATGCGGCCCTTCGGTCAGCTCGATTTTAACCTGTTGCGCCCACCGATTGTTAATATCTCTACCGGTGAACACTTTTTTACCGTCAATGTATAGGGAAGCCCGACCTTCGAAGCGAACTTCCATCATATACTCGCGTGTCACAGGAGCATTCAGCTGGCCCTCCCAACGGACGGAAAACTTTTGATCCGAACCCATTCGGCGGCCGGCTTCAGGAATCAGCGGATCCTTATCCCACTGGAAAGAGATGGAGGAATCCACAGCGCTGCGCTGCTCTTTTTTAAAACCGATGCCGTCGTAATAAACGGCGCTGAGCCCCGGCTTACCCTCTTTCGTGGTTAGGTATTTTGAAGCAATCGGTCCGCAGCCGAATTCGGCATAGGCCCCTGGTGCATAGACGACTTCCACCGCATCACCGAGATAGGCTTGAATGCCTTTCAGCGGGGTGATCATATCCTCCTGGTCCGCCTTCACATTGGCGCTTCCGCCGAGCTGGAACAACGTGTAGTCGTATTTTCCTTCATCAAAATGTTTACCGTAGTCCCCATGCGGGCCAATCACCGCAACTTTCTTAACCGCAGCCTTATCAAACGGGAGTACCCCGTCTTCATTCTTAAGCAGCACAATCGAGTTGAGGGCCAGCTCGTGCGCCAAGGCTTTCATCGGAGCGCTTTTGAAAACCGACTTCGGCGGGTTTTTGAAATCCGGGTCAAAACATTTTGCAACGTACATGGTACGCAGAATATTGCTCACGCGTTCGTCAATCAGCTCCATCGAAACTTCGCCGGACTCCACCGCCGCTTTGAGTTTTTTGCCGTACCAGCTTGTTCGCGGCATTTCCAGATCCAGACCGGCCTTGACCGAGTCCACGGTTGAATGGGTACCGCCCCAATCGGACAAAACAAAGCCCTTGAAGCCCCAGCGTTTGCGCAGCGTTGTATCGAGTACATACGGATTTTCAGCCGCCCATTTACCGTTAATTTTATTATATGAACTCATGATGCCCATGGCATCCGCTTCGGTAACGGCATATTCGAATCCCGGGAAATAGATTTCGTTTAAGGCACGATGACTCACCTTTACATCAAGGAACCCGCGCGACCACTCCTGGTTGTTACAGATCAGATGCTTCAAGGTAACGATGACCTGCTCATCCTGCAGTCCCTTTACAAAAGGAACAGCAATGCGGGCATTGAGGAAGGGATCTTCCGTGAAGTATTCGGTTGAACGGCCACAGCGCAGATCGCGCACAATATTGAAGGCTGGACCAGCCACGGCGTGGTTGCCCATGCTGCGGATCTCCTGCCCCATACCGTGGGCAACCTTTTCGACCAGTTCCGGATCCCAGGAGGCGGCGTAGTTCATAGATACCCCCATAAAGGTTCCCGGGGTGACTGTCCGACGGCCGGTCTCTGGATCCGGATAAATTGGCCGCGCGCCATGCGGACCGTGGGCAACCATATAAGGCGGAATGTTCAGACGTTCAATCGGCGGTGGCCCGTCATAGCCCAGCTTGATAGGGTCCCCGTGCATGAACACCATCTTTTCATCCAGTGTCATCTGCTCAACAAGTTTCGCCACATTCGCGTCAATTTCGGCAAGGTTTTCCCCCGCAAGAATCGTATCTCCGGCATGGGCACAAAGACCACCGGCCATTAAAACAGTCGCCACAACTGCGATCTTTTTATTTAATATTCTATTCATCATTTTTTCTCCATTAGCAAATCATTCCCCTCTTCTGAAGAGGCGGAATTTCATTTCAATACGACTTTTTTACCGGTCCGGCTGCTTTCCTTTGCCGCTTCCAGAATTTCAACCACCGCCAAATTAATTTCAGGGGATGACAAATCGGTTTTCCCAACCTTTGTATCCCCCCTGATCGCGGACACAAAAAAAGTAAACGGATCAGAAAAGGGTGCGCTTTCCTTCGGTATAATTTTGGTTTGCTCCGGAACTCTTTTTTCAAACCGATACCGAATCGTTTCTTTGTCATCCAGCAACGCATATCCGGTTGTTCCATACAGATGCATATCCTTGCGGCTGAAGGGCCAGTTCCACGAGGCATGAATCACACCTTCCATGGTCGGATACGATAGAACAATCGTCGCATCATCATCCACCTTGGGATATACGTCGGGCTTATACTGCTTCAAACTGGCGTACACACTAACGGGCCGCTCCCCTTTCATCAGCCATGTGATCAGATCCGCGCCATAACACCCGAAATCCGTAACAGCGCCACCGCCGTTAAGAACGGGATCAGTCAGCCAATCGAGGAACTCTTCATTGACGCGGATTTCCTTCGGCCCCGTATGCCCGTCATAGACAATGATTTTCCGTAAGTCGCCCAGTTCTCCACGCTCAACCATTTCGAACCCCGCATGATTCGAGGGATACCAGGAGGTTTCATAATTGGTCAGCAACAGGGTTCCCGCTGCTTTGCTCAGTTCAATCATCTTCGCAGCATGTTCAACTGAAACGGCCAGCGGCTTTTCGACCATCACATGAATGCCTCGCGAGGCGCAGGCCTCTACCACCGCCAAATGCTCACAAATCGAAGTATACGTGACCACCGCCTCGGGCTTCGTCTGATCCAGCATGTCTTCCAGCGAATCAAAGATCAGGCTTTTATCGATTTTGAACTTAGTGGCATATCGCTCTGCAAGAGCCGCGTCCCGCTCTGCAATTCCGACAATTTTAATATCAGTTCGCTCCTGATCCCTAAGCAAAAGCAAAACATGGGAATGCGACAATCCGGCCACGCCAATCTTTACCGGTTCTTTTGAAAAGGAAGTCCCAGCAACAGCAAGAAAACACAATAAAGTTTGACACAGCTTATTCATACAATGCCTTCATTAAGGTCTCATTCCATGCACGGGCATTCGGCCAGTCGATGCCGCCCGACTGAATGGTTGAACAGGTTTCCTTGAGCAAGTTCAGCCAGCGGCTGTTTCTCCATTCATGCAAATTCAACGGATCAATATAACCATGCTTCTGAACAAATTCAGGTCGTGCCATCAGATTCCGACGCAGTGTATCTGCATTCGTTTTATTTTCCTGAAGCCATTTTTTCCAATGTCTGGATTCCACATCAGTAGGATCACGGCCCAGCATCTCAACAAATGCCATCCTCACCACGGCAAGGACTTCGTCATCCGGATAAGGCTGATCGCGATACCCCAGCGCATTCCGGGAATCCCTGGGGCTGCGACTTGCGCGCAGCACCGCGGTAAGGCTGTTTGTCATCGGCACGAAATCCGACTGCAATTCACTGTTTCCAATGTTCTGCGGATCGTACATGAACGCCATCGGGGCATCGGGCGGCTTGCCCGGAAGTCCGTCCCCTAAACCGGAATAGGTTGCATCGCTGGTATTGCCTTTAATTTCAAAATTATCGACCCCGCGAACAACATATCCGTATCCGGCGGCTCCGCCACTGATATGATTATTCAGTACCCGCGCGCCCAGCAACGTGGTGCCGTCAAAGCCGGCATTCCACGGACTTCCACCCATTGGAAACCCCGCATGAATGCGGCCTCCAGCAGCCACAATCAGATTATCCTCAACCACAATGCCGCGATAATCATAGGTTCTTTTTTCAGCATCCAGTTCGTAATAGCCAAAGGGATCAATCAGGACAATGCCGCCCAGCATCTCACGGGAGAGTGCGACAATTACATTATCCTTCACCAACGACCCGGGCGCGCCCTGAAGCATGATTCCATCATCGGTCGCATCAATAATCAGGTTGTTCAGGATTTTAGTATCCCGACTTGCCGATGAAATCCCATCGCCCCAACCAAATGGTTTTTCGTAGGGCGATCGTCCATTACCACGAATATCGGCTCCGGCGGAAAATACAACGTTGTCGCGGATGACAATAGCCGCCCCACCTTCCTGCACATGAATGGCCCCCCAGCCTCCGGCGCAGCGACCATCGATGACAATGCAGTTGCGGATTTCCTGACCCACTGCCCCTTCTCCGCCAAACGACAGCATCGGCTCGCCGGTCAGCTTTCCTTCCAAGGATTGGAAACCCGGCCGATTCCCATCCAGAATCAGCTTCGATAGTGTGGCGCCGGAAATTCCATGCGCGTTAATCAATGCGCCCTGCCCCCCATCAGCCATCACGATTTTTGCATAGTCCGCGGCCGTCTTTGCCCCTAGGGTCTCTATTCGTTGCCCAGCCTTATGAAATGTCAGACATTCAGTAAGTCTGACCACCTGCCCGGGTTGCAGCTCGATATTTTTTCCGGCATCCAGTTTCGCCTGCAGAGGGTGTATTTCCCCATATCCATTGCGGGTCAGCAAACTGGAGAACAACAGGACGCATCCCATTACCCCAACCTTCAGTATAGAGTTTATTACATACATTCGCCCCTTATTGCATATTGTTAACAATCCGTCAAGGTTTCAATAATAGATTCTAACTCGTTTCCACGGATAAAAACGTACTTAACAAACTATGTAATTTTGGTCGTTCCTACCCCAACCGACTCTATAAACCGAAATACGTCAGCAACGAATATTTCGAGGAAATGGATTAGTTGCTTTTCCTACATTCGTTGCAGCTTCCCCCTCTTGATCCGGTAGTCCCTATAGAATGAAACTCCCCGCAGCAAGCAACGGGGTATTAACCTAAGTGCTTATGAAAAGGGGCGGAAGTGAGAATGGTCGCCCCTCGCTCATGCTCATTTTCACACTTTAAACTTTCACGACGACCGCCAGATTGTTAACATTCTGCATTAAAACAAGGAGTGTGGTTATGGAAGAACAAGTCGGGCTTGGGCCCAAGCGGTCGTATGGGGTAAAATGTATCTTTCTAAAATTGTGTGTAACATGCTTTATATTTTCCGCCTGCGTTGCGGGAGCAACCAACCATCCGCCAAATGTTGTATTTATTTATGCGGACGATCTCGGCTATGCGGACATCGGATACAACGCGCCGGCCGGCAGCCTGGCTTACACGCCGAATATTGACCGCATCTGCAATGAAGGCATCTATCTTTCCAACTACCTGACGCATCATGTCTGCACGCCCAGCCGGGCCGGCGTGTTGACCGGTCGGCATTATACGCGGGTCGGGGCAGGGATTAATGTAAACGGCACACTGGACAACAGCGTTCCGAATATTGCCAAGGATTTCCAGGCGGCGGGTTACGCCACGGGCTGTTTTGGAAAATGGCACAGCAGTGATCCCAATGAACCCACCAATGGGAAAAGTCAGGTCGTTAACTATAATGATGTAGCGGTCTACAGCGATGTGCATCAGATGAATACCGCCCCATTAGATAACGGCCTGTTTGATAAAAGTTTTCCCAGGGCGTGGGGCGAAGGCGTCAATGCCTACGGCTTTGATCGCTATGTCGGGTTTTACAGCGGTCTGGTCGATTATTTTGATAAATTCATCAATTTTTATCATGACGTTAACTGGTGGCATGACGGAGATTACGTGCCTGATGAACCGGGCTATCTGACGGATCTGCTTTCACAGCATTCGCTGGCGTTTGTTGAAACCAACCAGGCCAATCCGTTCTTCTGCTACGTTCCTCACGGGTGCGTGCATGCGCCCTATGATATTATGCGCTCCGACCTGGAGGAGATGTGCAACATCATCGATGATGAGCATCCCACGCTGGCCTGGACCAACGTCATGATGCTTGCCAGCCCGTTGACGGGCGCTCTGATCCGGGATGCGGACGAAATGCGCTGCACCCCCGATTTCGAGTTTGATAGAGAAGCGCTGGATGGGCAAATCAATGGGTTCGCTGATCTGGTTTATTATACCATGATTTATTCGATGGATAAATCAGTCGGTGCCATGCTGGACAAGCTCGACGAGCTGGTCGCGGTAGGGACGGTCGTCACCGACCGCCCCCCGCACAGATCCGTACGTGCGACATTAACGCATACGGCTCCTACCTCAAGTAATGGCGTTTTGAGCGGAAAACCTGTATCGAAGCCATTTCCTTTTGATGCCCACTACGCAACCTGTAAATTCATTCGATGCGACTATTCGGCTCTGAGTCCTTGCCGCAGCTTCATTCACTGATTTCCTCTTGGTTGACTTCCTTTCCTCCATCTGCTCCGCAGAAACCGAAGCCTCCTTGTTCGCAAACTTCTCAGGTACTATGAAGTCATCCGACTTCTCGGGGGAACTCATCGCTGGTATTCGGCGATTAGCCTTTTCCAGCGATGCCTCTACCAGGTGCTTCAAGCTTGGCGAGCCTCCTTCCCGAGATCTCCCGATTTCCGCGCGGAGAGTGTCCACACAGGCCAAGGTTCTTTGACTCCGCCAGAGTGGTATGCCACTCGCGATTACGCGGCATTCCATTTCGCGTCCCCTGCAGTCCACTGGGTATGCCATCTGGTAACTGGTGATTTCGGAGCTCAATAATTCGGCTTATGCTTTCCCCTGTCAACGCTTCGCCACGTCCTCGCGGATCGTCGACGCATGACTCGGGGCCATTGTTTCTCGCTAAGATTTCAATGTAAGACTCTTTCATTCTCTACTCTCCGCCGACTTTAATCGGCGCTTTCGGACTGACCACCAACACCATTGTTGTGTTCAGCAGTGACAATGGCGGAGTAATCGGTCGAGGGGATAATGGCCTGTTCCGAGGGGGGAAAACCCAGGTTTGGGAAGGTGGCATTCATGTGCCCGCGGCAATCTGGTGGCCGGGTATGTTGGATGCAAATCAAGCGCCTTATAGCTCCGGGGACAATGTTTACAGCAACCTCACGCAATACATCGACTGGTATCCCACGCTGATCAATATGACGGGGCAGCCCCTGTACGGCACGGATCTTGACGGAATTAATTTAACCTCGAACCTGTTCAGCCGGACATCGGCCCGGCTGGGTTATGAGGGTTGCTATTTCGGTCTTGACGACTATTGGGCATCGACGCGAAATGAGCGTTGGAAGCTACACTTCAACCGGCTGGTCGGCGACGACCATGTGCTGGAATTGTATGACCTGTGGACCGACATTGGGGAAGCAACAAACGTTGCCTCGGTCTTTACCTCCGAACGTGACGCGTTGATCGCGCGGCAGGATCAGTGGTTTGGCTCCGGCGATGTTACGGCCAGTTTTATGCCGCTGACCGGTGACAGCCTGCCCCCCTATACAAACCCCGCACCTTTCGGCGATATTCTCGAAATAACGGCGACGCAAACGGAATCGATTTCAAATCCGAACAACGGCGTCTCGGTTGGCTTTTCCGACCCCTCCTTCAAATCACTCAATGCATACGATATTCATATTCAGGCCAGCGACGTGATCGAATATGACCTCTATGTGGCCGCTGATTCCGACCAGGTGAGTGGTTTTTTCTGCTCTCCTTCCCGCAGCTCGAAACCGTTGTTCAGTACAGAGCGAGGCATCCATTCCTCCGGCAGCATGCTCAATCTCTATTCGATGCCAAAAGGAGAATGGATACGCGTTGCAGCAGGGGTCGGAGATATTGCCCCATCGACGGCCAGGCCACAGTACATCGGTCTTTTCAACAGTTCTCCGGGAACCTACCACTTCTACATCGACAATGTCGTCATCCGCAGAAAAGACGGAACCATCCGGGCCATGGTCTGGAATAACGGAAATGATTCCGACCCGACTCCGAGCTATTATTATAACCGTGTAAAATATAACACATTAGCCGAGGCGAGCGCTGTCGCAGGTTTCCCGTTCAGCGACATCAGCTTAAGCACGACCGACCTCAGCACGCTGGATGTTGTTGATCCGGGCACAGGAACGAATCAAGTGACCGTAACCCCGGCGACCGGAATCGGCATCGACTATCCGGTCTGGGCCGACAACGCCACCGACACCACCGGAAATGGATCGAACAATTCAACCGGTAACGCGCAGGTGGGCGATGTGTTCGGCGATGACAATGTACGCCGATCTATTTTTGCTTTTGATGTTGATGACACCATCACACCCGACAAAATCGAATCCGCTGTGCTGAAGCTTTACTACCGAGGAGCAAACGCCAATGCAGAGGCAACGGGTGGAGCAGTCTCGCTCTATCACAGCGAAGCCGCGGATGTCTGGAGCGGAAGCCCGCTCTCTGAGCAGAGGGACTGGTTTAATCTGGGCGGATGGACGAACACTGGACTTAATGTGGTTGCAACGCCTACGGAAGACATCGGATATAAAGAAATAGACGTTACCGCCGAGATCCTCGCGGATCTGAACAATGATCCCGGCCGTCCAGCCATCGACGGAGGCTCAAACAAAGTGATGTCCCACTTTCTGATTCGCTGGGACAACGAAGGCACGTTCGACGCGGACCTGACCTTCGACGCGGTTGAAGGTTCCGTTGGGGATCCGATTCTTGAATTAAATTTCAAACCGGTATCTTCTCCCGCAAGCAGCGAATCAAGCTACACTGAATGGATTACCGGAATCGAAGGTCTGAACGAAATAGATCCTGCCGGAGCCGGGCCAACAAACGCATGGCCATTGATTTTGGAATATGGATTAGGAAGTGATCCCGCCACCTACACGGCTGGATTCATGCGGGGCACCAATGCCCCGATGGCGCAGCAGCTTGGAAGCTATGCGATTCAGGACAACGTTCTGACCATGAGTTTTGATTTCAACCGCAATGCCGGCGATATTGAAGTCGTTGTCAGCGAATCCACGAATCTGATCGACTGGGCAGATACGCTGGTGCTTCAGCCGCCCTATTCCGATACCGCGCTTCTTTCCACAAACCCGATGGTACTGAGCATTTCCGACAACGCGGCAACCAATGGTTATTCCGGCGAAACCACTCGGGTAACCGCCCGAAGCGGAAATGCCGTGGATGATGAACCGAAGGGCTTTCTCAAGCTAGAAGTCAGACCTTCTATCGCGTCGGCAGCCACCCCGCTCTACCTCAACACCGTATCGCACAACGGCATTCTGCTCGAATGGAGCGGCAGCGAACAGGAGCTGTTTATCATTGAACGAGCGGCGGCGGGTTCGGGCTCATTTACCCAACTGGCCCAAACCGGTAATTACCAGTATACCGACACCTCGGCAATTGCGGGACAATCCTACAACTATCGCGTGCGCGCCGTGAATGCCGCCGGTGTCACCGAATGGTCCAATTTGGCGACAGCCATTCGCTAACGTTTAAATCATGCAACGCGTCCAGCCCGAAAGCTGGCTCCTTGAATTCCAATGTTTGGAAAAATATACCTGTAACTTTTCCAAACATTGGAAACGCAGTTCGGCGATAGAGATTATAGGTTTTAATTAAAAAATGAGACGGTCGCCGCCATAGCTGTTTCAAAGAAATCCTTATTGCTTAAAAACGAACTACAGCTGAACTTGATTACGCTAAAATCCCGACTATTGCTCATCATTATCCAACGCACGCATTCCTTCGAAAGGACCCCAGGTCATGCGCTGATCGTAATCCTTCAGCTTTTTATAATGATCCGGATCATAGTCCGGATTGACTTTCGGCATACGTGCGCCGACCTGATCAAAATAGCGCATCATCTCATTGAACAACTGCTTATGCTGCTCCGGATTTTTCTTTGCAATATTTGAGACTTCCCCATCTTCGGCACTCAAATCGAACAGCATAGGAATGTCCGGTCTTTCGTAAAAATGCATCACCTTTTTTGAACCGCTGACGATCGCCGAACTCGGCATCGTTGAACGGTAGTGTGGATTGTGAAAATAAAGATAGCGGTTCAGGAAGGCGCTGTCCGGTTTTTTACCGCGCAGGTAACCGGCCAAACTGACGCCGTCAATATCCTTCAGGCTCTCCGGATTTCCGCCGGCCCAGTCGACAAACGTGGGCAGGAAATCATAGTTGATGACATTCGCATCGAACACGGCACCAGCCTTAATGTCCGGGCCCTTAACAAGCATTGGTATGCGAAGACCGCCCTGCCAGACCCACCACTTGGCACCGTGCATCGGTTGCGCCTGCCCGGGGAAAAATTTGTGTCGATAGCCGTTATCCGAAGCCACAATCACATAGGTGTTATCCTCAATACCCAGCTTTTTGAGCTCATCGAGCACCGCACCGATACGACCGTCCAGATCATCCAGCATACCCAGCCAGACCGCCGGATCCTGCTTATAATTGACGGTATCCGCCGTCTTTTTTGTTTTCTTATAATAGGCCTGCACCTCCGGTAAATTTACATATTTCTCGCGCGTTGCCGGCAGACATTCATGAAAGGCATGGTTCGCATAATGGGAAACCTGCAGATAGAACGGATTTCCGTCCTTTACCTGGTCGCGCATAAAGTTGATCGACTTCTCTGTGATGCTGAACATGAGTTTGGGGTCGGAATGATCCTCCGGCATGCGCTTGAGCTTCGCAATGGTGCTTCCGGGCACATTATCCGTATCGCCATCATTCACCACATAACCTTCCGCCCCGGGGTCGCTGTACATATGCCATTTCCCCAAATGAGCGCTGACGTAGCCGAGCGGCTTCAGCGCCTCGGGAATGGTAAACGCATCGGCATCGATCGATATATCCGAAGTATTCGGTATCAACGGCAGCTTTTCATACGTCTTCCGCGTGTCGTAATCAGAATCAGGCTGATTCTTACCCAGGACGAGGGTATAGCCGCTTCGAGCCGACGTCTTCCCGGTCTGGATGCATACCCGCGACGGAGCGCACTGTGGTGCACCGGCATACGCATTCCTGAATTTCATCCCTTGTGCCGCCAGCTTTTCCAGATTCGGCATATGCGCCAAGGGCATCTGCGAATTGGACATTGCGTCATCCATTCGCACGGAACTGCCGTACCACGCCCAATCGTCGATCAACAGCAGCACAATATTGGGACGTTCACTTTTGCCTTCTACCTGACCCAAAGCAGCACATGACAGGACAAGGATAATCACCTTAAACAATTTCATTTTCATCTATTTATTCCCCAATTCATCAAGTGCTTCTTTGTAAAGTGTAACTGCCGAAGGCATGCCGCCGTTTTTTCGTATCAGTTTATCACAGATATCAAACCAGAGTTTGACTCGGAAAGGATGCAACTCCTCCGGTTCAACCTCACCAAAATATTTCTTAAACTCTACACCGGTCATCAGCTGTCTGCGAAGTCCATCGGCATTCAGTTTCCTGGAAGCCAGCAGTTTAATGCCCTCCGCCACTTCCTGTCGATTCGGTGCACGGCCCAACATTTCCAGATAGGCCGCCTTCACGACCGCAATCCCTTCCGGTTCGCCATAATCATGCATCTGATAGCCGTTCGCATCTTCCGGTGCAAACTGCGTGCGCAGCAAATGTTCAATGTGCCGTTTTGCCGGGACAAACTCCGGTTGCAGCGTGCAGTCTATGACGGAGGGCGCGTCGTAAAGAAAGGCGGCGGGATCGTCCGGGGGATTCGGGTGTTCTCCATATTCTGCCAGGCCGGAATAGGTGGCCTTACTGATGTTGCCGATGATTTTCCAGTCGGTAATCCCGTGCGCCACAATGCCATAGCCTCCGGCACCGCCATCGAGAATATTGCCGGTCACTTCCCCGCCCGTCAGAATGTTGCCGCGCCAATGCGGCACCCACACCACGCAACCCACCGGAAGCATCATATGGATACGGCCGCCGAAGGCATCGATCATGTTGTTGCGCACTTTCACTCCGCGATAACTGATCAAGGTTTTCTCTTCATTGAGTGCATAGAGCTGATATTTATCCACCATGTTTACGCCGCCCATGGATTCGCGGGAAATGGCGGCTACGACATTGTCTTCCACCACCGTTCCGGCCGCGGCATAGAGCACTACGCCAACATCCGTCGGATCAATAATGAGGTTGTTTCGAATCACTGAATTACTGGATGCACAAGAGATCGCATCCGCCCATGCGAAGGGTTCTTCATTCAGATCGCGGCCATTCCCCCGCGGATCAACCCCGGCACCGAGGAACAGATTATTCTCAGCCACCAGTTTTTCGGCGCCCTGCTGCATCTTCAGCGTCGACCAGGTTCGCGTATTCATAAAAACGCAATCGCGAACCGCCATGCCGTCGCCACCATGACCGCCAAAACGAACCAGCGCCGGTTGACCCCCGCCGCCGATTTTCGGTTTGGGCACCACCGAAATGTGATAGCGGTCCCCATCAAAAACAACCTTCTCAATCAAGCCCCCCTCGCAGGACGCATTGAGAATCATCATTTCCTCCGGGTTGACCAATCGCAGGGTGGCGTACTCAGAAGGAAACCGGGCGTTTTTGGTGTAAATCTTCTGACCCGGCTTTTTACAGGTCAGCGTTTGAGTAATTTCATACATCTTCCCCTTAGCCAGCACCAGGTCATCGCCCCGGTTCAGGACCGCCTGAAGATCATCGCCCGGATTTACCTCACGGGAAAAGGCGGGGTGACACGGCAATAAGAGGCAACCGAGGCCAACCATGATTAATCGTTTATTTATCAACATATTCAAATCCCAATCTACCATTACGCGGCGTCTATATGAATGAATCATACCGACATGAATCCTTGACTAGAAATCTTTTTTGCATATTGTTAACAATATAACAAGGTGGAATTGCCGGTCAGTTTAAGTGGAATCGCGATGAAGTTCTTTCAAGGCGGATATGCCCATTTGAGCAGAGTATTCAGATTTCATGAATGCGCGGCTGCACTTACAGTTTCCATCCGAGTTTCCGGATGCTTTCCGGCTCGCAATATTGGCGCACAACCTCATCCCCGTCGGGAAGAGCAATGGACAGCTTGATCCAAATGCCGACAGTCCGGCCTTCCTGTTCCATCCCTGGCAACGGATTGGACATCTCCCGAACGAGCTTGGTATTGACGATGGCGTATTGGCCCGTACCGACCACTTTGGTCGCGGCGGAATCGATAAGCGCCACCCAGCTGCGCCCTTTTTCGCAACGATCCTGCCACTCGTTTTCAGACGGACCGGAGTCGCCTGGACGGCGCGGCATCCGCTTCTCCTGCTGGTAGTAGACGCACCATTCCACTTGGATGTTTTCAAGCGGCGTGCCGGTTTGATTAGCCAAGCTGATTTGTTGAACCGTGTCCTGAAAGGTGGATATCCGAAACAACCGTTTCTCCCCAGACGCCCTGTTGGTGGCGTATTGATTTTCCTCTCGCTCGGTAACCTTGGGTTCGACCGCAATCGCAAATCGCTTCGAGAGCAACTCCTGCGCGTCGATCCATTGCTTGAGGTATTCCCGGTCGACCCCGCTGAAGATGGAGACTTTGACCTGCTTGCTGCGCCCGTTTTCAAGGCGCAGCTTTACGGTGCCGTACCTTGGATCGCATTCAAGCACTTTTGCCACAACGGCGCGGCCTTCCTGGTCATGGAACTGGTGATAGCCTTTGGGCAGGGTTTCAGCAGAATCGTCGGCCTCGGGTTTACCCTGGGCGACCGGAATTGTGGAATCGTATGCCAATGGCGCCGACAACCAATGCAGTACATTCAGGACAAACTGGGCGTTCTGTTCGGCCCCGTCGGCGTTCATGCCTGTTTTTCTGGCCTGTCCACCGGACACCTGCGCCGTAAACCCGGCGGCTTCGCCGAATACACACACCCGCCCCTTGCCATACTCCAGAGCTGCGCCCTGCAGCCACCCCTCCACCGGGACTTGGGGCGTAGTTTCGTCAAACTTCCATGCCTTCTGCGGCATTAGTGAATAGCACCCCTCGCCGAAGACCAGAAGCGGGGCGGCGGCGGGAGGCGCACTGAAAGCCTGCCCCGTGAAGGTCATAACATGGTCGATTCGTTCTGCAGGCTGGGAACCATTGGTTATTTCGTGATCCTGCAATGTAGCCGTTTCCCGGTCAAACTGCATGCCGCCGCTTTTCTCAAGGCCAAACGCGAAGCCATTATTAAACTGGAAGCCAAAGGTTTCGGCCAGATCCCGCGCGGCTCCCGCAAAGGGCATATGGTCGGCAATAAGCATCAACGATCCCCCCGCCTTAACCCACTCGTTGACAGCGACAATTTCAACGGCACTGAAGGCGGAAGGAGTTGGCAGCTTCCAGTTCCTGTCGTTGCTGGGATGCAGCGCATTGGCGACAACCAGAATATCGACGAAATCCAGCATCCCGCGAGAAAACGCTTCCGCGTTGGAACCAATACGGCAGCCATCCGCCCGCAACAACTCGGCGAATGGCTTATAGCGCTCCTCCGCCTTATGGAAATTAAAGTGGGCACCGTCTATGACCACAAAAGGGCCTTTGCCCTCGGTGTAGGTTGGCGCAGCTAACCGGGGTTTAAAATCCGGATCGCCCATCTGCTGGGCGCAGACACACGCGCTAAAGCCTATGATCGAGCTGAACAAAACAAAGAACCGCACACCTACCCCCTCAAACTAACGCGTTATTTTCCGCAAAACATTCGGATTGTACCACCCTTTGGCTCGGGCAATCAACTGAATGGCTTACTAGATCTTCTTTTCGTATTTTGAATCCTTAACCTTTTCGAGGATTTCAATCGGTGGTCGCCTAGGGTGACGGTGACTGGCTTAAGTTTCTGCAGGTTCATATATTGCCTTCACCACTGCTCGGCTTTTCGATGCCAAAGCTCTGAAGCGAAGCAATCGCCAAGGCTTTACAGCCACATATTTCATGAAAAACGGCGAGTTATAGGCAATAAAAAATGGTGCTACTTGCTCCCTCCATCATCGGGCCGCAGAGTTAAGCGACTGTGCATTATCCTAAAAAATGCAGTTGCCAAGTTTGCCGCAGATACGCGATTTGAGACCTGACGGCGTAGACGCCTACTCCGAGGGGCTCAAACCAAAGTAGATGCGGCAAAACCGGCAACCCGAAGGGGAGCGCATCGCATAATTTTCGCAGAAAACAGCGACGAAGGAGCGGTTCAATGAAGAAAACAAAAGTCACCCAAAGGGTTAAAATAAAAATCAAACGAAAGCACCATATCTATTGGGTAAATCACCGTTTTATTCATTTCTACTGCGTTTTATAGGATTATTGAACCGGACTGAAACGGATGGACTTGAGGCTGGAAGTTTTACAGTCGCCTTCAAGGCTCGATACGGAAACCTTGTATTTTCCAGGCTCAGGAAAATTAATCCAGCCAATGGGGAACTCCTGATAATTATGCGAGGAGTTCTGCTCGTTCTGAATATGCTCTCCGCCTTCAACATCAACCCCCCAAACCAGACGCCCCTCGCCTGAATAGGTCAGGCTGACGACGTAGTCGCCCGGCCGAAGCACATCGACATCAAATATCGCTTTGCCTTCAGGCGTCCAGTTATGGACATGGTGCACGCTCTTCCATTCGCCGAATTTTTCCATCCAGCGCTTATGGGACAGCTCAGCTCCGTCAACCGACGCAAACTCAGCAAGAATTTCGGTGCCGATATTCGGATCGATTCCAAAGGTTGCATCGACCCTGGGTGTGCCCGCCAGATCAATCTCGATAACAGAAACCAGCTTTTCCGGCGCAACCGGCGGAAGCTCCAATATAGTCCACCCATTCGACTCCGAAAATTCGAGCGGATTCGATTGATCTTTCTTTAATAAATTCGCGGCAATGATTTTGGTTTTCAGTCCGGGCAAATACAGTTTCCCCGCGGTCGGCCATTCGAAGACGGAGAGGTAGAGCTTGCTGCCCTTAACGGTGGCATCGCCCCACGGCAGGGCGTGTTCCCATGGCGAGGGTTCGGCGGCGTAGACCACTTGCGGATAGGTGCGGATCCACTCGCCAGATTCGCGCAGGGCGCGGGCGGCGCGCTCCGGCACGGAGCCATCGCCGCGCGGGCCAATGTTGAGCATATACGTTCCGCCACGGCCGACGCAGGCAATCAGGCGGCGCAGGATTTCCTTAGGCGTTTTCCAGTATTCGTCGTACCAGGCATAGGCCCAGGAATCGTTGGTGGTATCGACGGCTTCCCACATGCCCTTCACATTTTTATGCGGAACCTCCATATCGCCCAGCGACTGGTAGTCGCCCAGTCCATGTCCGGCACGACCGGAAACGAGTGCGTTGGGCTGGTTCTTGCGAACCACATCGACAAGCTGCTGCACATACTTCTTCGGCATCTTCCCGGGGGTGTCGAACCAGACCAGTTCAATCGGGCCATAGTTACTGGTAATCTCTTCAACCTGCGGGAGACATTTTTTTGTGAAATAGTCTTCGAACGTGGCCGGATTCCCATTTTCATCCACCGTAGGACCGCGGCCCCCACCGGGGAAGGTCCAGTCCTGATTGTGGGAATAGTAGAACCCGAAACCTAGCCCCTCCGCCCGGCAGGCGGCCGCCAGCTCCTTCATGGGATCCTTCTTCCATGGGGTGGAGTTCACTATATTGAAATCGCACGCCTTCGAGTCATACATCGCGAATCCGTCGTGGTGCTTGCTGGTGATTACGATGTATTTCATGCCGGCATCCTTGGCCAGCTTCGCAATAAATTTTGCGTCAAACTGCTGCGGATTAAAGGTTCCTGCCAGTTTTTTGTATTCCGGAATCGGAATGCCGGCCATACGCGGATTCATGATCCATTCTCCAATGCCGTAGTAGGTTTTATCGCCCACTTGATTGCCGAGCTGGGAATACAGCCCCCAATGGATAAACATGGCATAGTTTCCGTCGTTGAAAAGCTGGCCGCGCTCCGCATTCTCGGCCCGGAGCTTCACCGTGCTTTCGCCCCACATTTCATTCATGCCCTGCTCGGCGGCAACACCCTGCATGACCAATGCAGCCATTATGCCTGCGATCACTTTATTTTTCATAGTCAACCTCATCCTGTTACCCAGTTATGTTCTCAAAAAAACCAGTAAAGGCAAATGCGCCTGTTCCCTCTTAAGCTGCCATGGCGGTCCGTGTGCCAATGATCGCCCAGCCTTTGAACTTTACATCTCTCCTACTGCCTGACCTCTAGATTCTTTCCCTAAAAACAACCCATTATGCCCCGCATCGAAAATGGCACCATCCCCCAAATGCATGATGCCTGACAAAAAAGCATCTTTTCTGATGATGCCGCAATCCCATGTTTACAGAACTTGCTGAAAATCAGAACTCGCCATCAATTTTCCGCAACGGACATTGACAAACCACGCCGTTGTTCCCGAAGGCACGGCAGCGGCAGCCTTCCACCCGTCGCCATCCCGCTTCAGCTTTGCGGACGACTCTACCCACTTGCGGGAACCAGTGATGCCTGTATCGACCGTCGAAATCAACTCGGCGCCATCCAGCGGCTTTGAAGATGCAAAGGAAACCATGGCCGTTCCACCCTTGACCGCCGCGCTGGTTTGGTGGCACCACGGAGTGCCCGACCCAACGACGCTTTTTGCAAAGGCATAGCTGTCGGGCGGATTCCATCCGGCGCCGTGGCCATGCCGCATTCCGGGAATGAGCGACACCATGTGATCGCCCGTCATCGCGGCGTAACAGGAAGCCTGCTTATCCAGCGGAAAATGTTGGTCGCCCGGCCAAGAGAACCACAGCGCCGGCATCGTCGCCTTATCCAACCGAAGAATCGGATCCCAGACCTGTTTGTAAATTTCATTGTTTCCGAGCGCCCGGCCATACTGGTTTTCGGCCTCCGAAAGATTGCCGCAACCGTAGGTCGGGATCGCGAAGGCAAAACGATCGTCGATGCCCATCACCGTGCTGGTAATCACCCCGCCCCACGAGATGCCCATGAGGCCAACCTTGTCCGCATCCACTTCCGGCAACGAACGCAGCAGCGAATTGGCAAGGATGGTGTCCGCAACCGCGTGATACATCCACTGATCCTTCAGCGGCTCAGCCGAATCGCCATAAATGCCGGAGCGGCGTGGACCAGGCCACTCATGTTGCTTCCAAGACTTCCCCCGATCCGTCGAGTTCGGATCCTTTACATCCGTTTGCCCCTCCACCGCGATGGAGATGGCCGCGAAGCCTTGGTCGTTCCATTTTTCCACCCACTCCTTAAACGCCGATCCGCCGCCGCCATGCACCAGCACGATGCCGGGCACCTTCCCCGAACGGTTTGCGGGCAGCCCCAGCCAGGCGAATACCTTGGTCGGCTTTCCCTTCCAGTCGAGCGCATCGAAATAGATGGCCTTTAAATGATCCGTTGATTCAAAACCGGCGGCATCCCGAACATCGGGAGCTTCCGTAAGCTTCCCCAACGCCAGCACCTCGTTGCATTCAGTCGAGTAATCGCCTGAATAAACACCTTGCGCAATATTAATGGCCGCAAAGAAGCTCACGAGGCACAAGACTCCACGTATTTTCTGTCGTTGTGCTTTTTGCGCTATTTTGTGGCGACCTCCTCTGCCGAACGGATGCCGTATCATTTTGAGTTCCTGAGTTTGGAAAAGCAGCTCGCCGGCGGTTCCGTCGGCAGGGTCTTTTTCCACGCCTTCAATTGCAGGATGAGCTTTTCGACGGTTTCAGGATGTGCCGCTGAAACATCGGTGGTTTCCGCCCAGTCATCATCAATGTTATAAAGCTCCGCCTTGCCCAGCTTTTCATTGTAGAGCAGCTTCCATTTGCCCTCGCGGATGCCCAGGTTCGGCCAAACCTCGGGATGCTTGCGTGCAGGCGCCCACTCCCAGAAAACGGGTTTGCTGCGTGTGAATCCCTCGCCTTTCAGCGCCGCGACCATGCTTTGGCCGTCCGGCTGGTAGCCTTTTGGAAGATCCTGCCCGGCAATTTCCATGAAGGTCGGCAGCAGATCAACCGCAGTGATCACGGAATTGCGGTCGGTTTTCCCGGCGGGAACCACGCCCGGCCAGCGGGCAAGGAACGGCACACGGATTCCGCCCGCATAAAGCGACCGCTTCTGTCCTTTCAGGTTCCCTTTTTCGCCAACTGAATAATATGAACCCAGCCCGGGACCGGTGGATGTATCATCCGTCTCTTTTTTAGTCCCCGTCCATTCGGGACCATTGTCAGAAGAAAAAACAACCAGCGTCTTTTCATCCAACCCGAGCTCCTTCAGCGTATCAAGAACCAGACCAACGCCGGCATCGCCCTCGGCGACTACAGCCGCATAAACCTGCTTTTGCTCATCCAGGGTTTCAAACTGTTTCAGATACTGCGCCAACGGATAATGCGGCGTGTGCGTTTCGTGAAGCCACAGGTTGATAAAGAAAGGCTGGCCCTTATGGCGCTTGATAAAATCGACTGCGCGCGGGCAGGCGGCACTCGTCTTCATTTGCTCGGGCGCTTCGTTCGGCAGATTGAATGCTCCGAATTCGTCGTAGCCATAGACCGGAGGCATCGGGCCGTCCGGAATATGGTCGTTGCACAGATGCCATTTGCCGAAGTGTGCAGTGGCATAACCCGCTTCCTTCAGCATGCGCGGAAGCATTGGCGCTTTGGGGTCGAGCCAATCCGGCATGCCGGCTTTGATGTGGTGTTCGGTGGATGCAAAATGCTGGTGCACGGAATGCCGCGCCGGAAACTGCCCCGTCACCACCGCCGTGCGGCTCGGAGAACAGACAGGGTGGTTGACCGTAAAGTTCTGGAAGTCGATCCCCTCCTTCGCCATTTGGTCGAGCCGCGGCGTCTTGCAAAACGTGCTGCCGTGAATCCCCAGATCGCCATAGCCCCAGTCATCCGCAAAGATGAAAATGATGTTGGGCTTGTCTGCTTTGGCGACAGAAACAATAGCCACAAAGAGGCATAAGAAACACAAGACTTTTGACTTTTGACCTACCAACCTTCGACCGCGGCGAAGCCGCCTTATTTTTCCAACCATTGGATTCTCCCTTCCCGTTTTTCCAGATCAACTGCCACAATGGCATGTTCGAATTCTCGTTTAAACTTCCAGCCTTTGGAAATTGCATCGCCTTTAGGGGCTCCGAGCTTTTTACTGTATTCCAGGTAGTCTACCAAATGACCGTCTTCAATGCCATAGCCCCAGCCATAACAGAAATAGCTATTCTCCCGCGCACCGATCAGATAGCAGGCCAGCGGATAGGTCATCTTCTTCCGGGCAATCGCTTCCTTTTCAGCCGGACTCTTGGCCATGAACTCCTTGTTGAGCCAATTGATGTCATGATCCGGCCACCCCTTGTAGAGCACAATCTTTCCCGCCCTCGAAGATGAATCCGACATTGAACTGATCAGTCAGTTCGGAACATCCGCGATTGCCCTGCGCAGCCTGCAGGATATGAGCACCCGCAGCGTGCCCGACCTCGTCCTGCTCGACCTGCGCCTGCCCGGCATGGATGGCCTCGACTCCCTGCCCTGTTTTAAATCCACCCTGCCCGACGCAAAGGTTATGATTCTCACCCAGTCGGATGACGAAGCCGACGTACTGCGCGCCATTTCCCGCGGCGCTTCCGGCTACCTGCTCAAATCATCGACCCTCGACCAGATCACCGAAGGCATCCGCTCCATCATGGTCGAAAGGGTCAGAGTACCAGAGTGAGCGCAAGTGATATTCCTCGAAAGGGTCACTCGAAAGGGTCAGTCCCGTAATCTAGTAATCCAGCCATAATTACGTTATTACGGGACTGATCCTTTCTTTATAAACTTCATTATTTATTTTTCCTTTTAGTTTCGAACTCAATCGCGATCACCGTTGCAATAGGATCGGGACAGGGCTGGGGAACCGCAAACCGAACTTCCATGCCGGAGCGGACAAACTCCAGCGATTTCTCCGGCTGTTCCAACAGATATATGCGCTTGATCTTACGGCCCGACATCTGCTCCAGGCGCATATTAAAGCGATCGCGTGGCCACTCGAAAATGTGCAGGAAAACTTTATCGTCACCTTTGGTGGTCAAACGCCCCCAAGGCATCATACCAATCGGGCTGTGCGATGTACCGTAGACCGCCTCGCCATTGACTTTCAACCAACGCCCCATTGCGTTCAGCCCATCAACACTGGGCTGAGGAATGGTCCCATCCGCCTTCGGTCCAATATTCAGGGTCAGGTTGCCGCCGCGGGAGGCAACCTCGATCAGGGTGCGGATCAGTTCACGATCCGATTTCCAACTATTGTCGTCCTTGCGGTAGCCCCAGGTGTTGTTCATGGTCAGCACGGTTTCCCAGAAATCGCCTACCTTGATGTTCGAAGTTGGCACGGACGGTATATTCTGTTCGGGGGTAACATAGTCGCCAATTATTGTACGCGGAAAATCACTACTGATTCGGTCGTTCACGATGGTAGAAGGGCTGATCTCTTTAATATAGTCATAGATTTCCTTGCCCATTTCAGGTTTCCACCACTCTTCCCAGAATCCGTCGAACCAAATCATCGGGATCATTCCATACTCACCGCCAAGAAGTTCCTTCAATTGCGGTTTCATGTAGGTCTGCACATAGCGGTTGAAGTCCTGCTTCGCGTCCCTATTGCGATAGCTCACGTCCGGGTGGTGCCAGTCCAAAACGGAATAATAGAGACAGAGCTGGATGTCGTGTTTTTTACAGGCCTTGGAAAGCGCCTTGATGACGTCCTGCCCATCCGGTGTCCGATCCACAACATCATAGTCTGTGGTTGGCGAATCCCACAGACAGAATCCATCGTGGTGCTTGGTGGTAATGAGCATGTATTTCATGCCCGCGTCCTTCGCCAGCGTCACCCACGCATCCGCGTCGAACTTTACCGGATCAAACTGCTCGGCAAATTGTTCATATTCCTCTGTCGGAATATTGCCGCGCTTCATGATCCATTCGCCAATGCCGTCCACTTTCTTCCCGTGGTATTCTCCAGCAGGAACCGAATAGAGCCCCCAGTGAATGAACATGCCGAACCGCGACTCACTAAACCATTCGAGCGTCTGCTGCTTTTCAGCAGACAACTCTTGCGGGTAGTCGATTTTTCCGGACTCTCCTCCATTCGCCAGCGACACCATAACCGCGCAAAGCATAACCCCTCTCATTGTTGGTTTCATTCCACTCTCCTGCTAGTTGATTCGTTTCTGTCAAATCTTCTGTTCGTGTCGAAAGGGTCCGTCGAAAGGGTCCGTCCCGTAATCTAGTAATCTAGCTATAATTACGTTATTACGGGACTGACCCTTTCTTCAAAAAACATCATTTCATAGGTCTGACCCCTTGCTATGGACAATGGGTGGACAAACACCGGTTTCGGCATGGCATAGTAAAGGTTTCATTAGCAGCTCCATGTTGACACAGTCGTTAATAGCTGTAAGCGATCCGGGCCGAAAATTCAAACCCAAAGGGGACGACCCAAGGGGCCGGGAACTGAAAAACCTGTTAACCATTAAGAAACTTGAAGATTCGGAATTATACTTTGGACAAAATCCGAGTTAGAAGTCTTGGCAGACTGAAAAAGGTTTAAGGATGATAGACAAACGTAGCGGAGAGGATAAAACTTAAGGCCCCAGCAACGATTCAACGGGCTGAAACATTAGAAAACAGGCTGGTTCGGGAAGAAATTTAGACGGCATTTCAATAAGGGGGCAACGGGGCCAGAAGCAAAAAACATCATTTCATAGGTCTGACCCCTTGCCAGACGCCGGATATGGTGGAGAAGGAACTGCTCATGTACTTCATCGCCTACAACGCCGCCCGCTGGATGATTTGCAAGGCAGCCGGCACGAGCGGTGCCGACCCCATGCGGATCAGCTTTAAGGGCGCGCTTCAGGAACTCAGAAACTGGGAAGGGCAGCTCAATCACCCCAGGACTACCCAGCAAGACAAGCGGAAGTTGATTGCCGAGTTGTACCGGGGAATTGCCCTCAAAACCGTACCGCTCAGGCCCAACCGAAAAGAACCCCGCTGCCTCAAACGCAGGCCCAAGCCCTATCAACTTTTGACCGAACATCGAAGTACCATGAAAGAGACGAAGCACCGCAGTAAATATCGTGTCAAAGCGGCTTAACTAAGTGCCATTCCTGACCCTTTCTTCTGACCCTTTCTTCGTCATCTTGCCTGCCCATTGTGGAACACGATTTCCAGCAATGGAACCTCCCAATCATCCGGGCAGTTTTTCTCGGGCTCGCGGTCGAGCATTTCCTTTCGCCAACTAATGACGGAAGAAACCCGCGCCTCCTTGATGAACTGGAGACGATCCTTCCATTTCTCGGAGGCACTATTCGATAGGGCCCCAACTCGGTGCCCCGTGTCATCCGTGATAAAGATTCGATCACCGTCTTCTTTTTTCTCAAGCCGGACCAACGCGCCCGGACAAAGTTGCGCGACGCGCTGGCGAATGCCCCCGGAGAGCGCGGGATACGCAATCCAAGCACTGGAAAGATCCATCATCGCGTAGTTTAAATTTAGCGATTCCGCGGGGGGGGCTGAAAACACATCCGCTTGCGCCCGCGCGACGCCCCGCCCCGTCAACACGGCGGTATATGGATTTAGAACGCGCTCCAGCTCGCACAAGATTAGTGTTTTTCGCGCGCGCGTCGTTCCCACATAATACAATCGCCGTTCCTCTTCGAGCGCGGCGGCGTCCCGCGGTTTTTCCCAGCCTCCAAGAAGGATGACATGGTCGAACTCGAGTCCCTTCGCGGAATGAACGGTCGATAGGTAAACGTGGTCGTCCGCCACGCGCTCCCGCTGCCGTTCTTGCAGCGCCTCATACAAAAAGTCCACCACTTCAATCGGAGTTCGATCATTGTTGTTGGTCTCATGCTCCCATTCCCGGAGCAGCCCAGCCATCAACTGGCACCACGGATTGTTTTCTTCATAGCAATCCATCGCCTGGAATTCCTTTTGGAGACGGGTGGCCATAATGGTTTGCTGGTCCAACCCTTTAACCAATGTGATAAGGGCCAGCGGCTCACGCATCCGATGGAGCGGCACGTTGTTTTTCCCTTCCGCCGCCATGACGGAAGGAATTCCCGCGTATTCGAGCGCGGCCCGGATGGAGTGCAGCTCCTTCTTCGTGCGAGCGAACACGGCGACGCCGCCGCCATCGCGCCGGAACCGCGTGATCTCGCTCAGGACATACCGCGCCTGATGCAACGGATCCTCGCACCGCGTGATTTGGACCAGTTTCCCCGCGGGGTCGGAGCGCCGAGCCGCGTTGATTTGGATTGGATGATCCGTCTTCATCCGATCGTTGTTCAGCGCGATGAGTTGGTTCGAAACGGAAATGATATGTTCCGTCGACCGATAGTTTTCGATCAAATAGTGCGCCCGCGCGGTATAATCCTTTTCGAATTGCCGGATGAATTGAATGTTCGCGCCGCGGAATGTATATACGTTCTGATCATCATCCCCCACCGCGAGGATCGAAAGCTTGGCGTCTTCATTCTCGGACTCCAGCGCGCGCCCTGCGATGGCTGAGATCATCTCATATTGGGGCTCGTCGATATCCTGATATTCATCGATCAGAATATGGCGATAGCCCGCGAGCAGACGCTCGCGCATTTCATCGCGCTCAAGGCCGGGAATATCGCATTCGCCCCGCAGCATCTTGGTGGCTTCAGGAATCATGGCGTTCAAATCCAGCTCCTCGGCCTTGCCGTCAAGCCGGGTCGCGTAGGACGCCCCGATCAACCGCATCGCCAACCCATGATAAGTCTGTACGGTCACACGGGACGCCTCTTTGCCCACCAGATCTCGAATTCGTTGCCGCAGGCTGATCGCAGCGGAACGGTTGAAACAGACTACCAGAATCTCACGTGGCCGCACCCGCTCCACCCGGAGTAGATATGCGCATCGATGCGCGATCACCCGCGTTTTTCCAGAACCCGGCCCCGCGAGTACGAGCATATTGATATTCGTTCGCGCGGAGACCACCGCGGCCTGAACCGGGTTGTTTAAATCATCGACGATCGTCTGATAGGATTCCGCGCTGGTGGCGCGGTTCAGCATCTCCTTCTCGCCCGCGAAATATTTCTTCACGAACTCCGTTTTGCTCATCGTGAAATAGGCCGACACCAGCCCCAGCGCGGTCGTTATTTTCTCGAGGCCGAGGCTGGCATATCGATTCATGACATGAATCTGGAAGTTGCGCTCCCTGTAGTGCTCTTTGAGCGAGGAATAGTCGCCCTCCGTGAAACGCCGCCCTTTACTTTCGGGAAGAATCGCGATGGTCATGGCCTGTCTAAATACGGCTAAACCCTGCTGAAGAATGATGGCCTTCTGTTCATGCAGGAAAAGCAACCCCCGCTCTATCGCGGCGTTGAAATCCTTAATCTGGGCCGCCAGAAGCATATCGCTTTTCAATTCATTTAGCAGATCGCTCTCGCTAAACTCCACCAAATGCTCGCCGCTGGATTTAGGAGGAACTTTTTTAATGATGGCGCCCAACACAATCGCCGCGACAGCATGTCGTTTTTCAGAGGTTTCCGATAGCGCCTCCCACGAGCGTTGGAGCTTCACGCGGTAATGCTCCTTATCCCGATACTTCAAATCAATGCTTCCACGGTTCCCCGCGAGGCCCTTTCCATCCAGCGCCAGACTTCGCAGCAGGTTGATGATGGTTTCCGGCGCGCATGCGAATCCTTCATCATGCAGGCGCTGGTTCAACCGCCGCAGGCCAAGCAAAATCCAGCCCTCCGCATCCGGTTCCTCCTCGCGCATCACCGCCAGCATCGCGGCTTCCAACGCTCGAATATCCGCTAGCACCTTTTCCGCAGCGTTCGCGCAGCGGACTTTCACGTAGGCGCTCATCAGCGTATCTTTCTTAACCAGCTGGGCGTTCACCATATCATTCAGGATCTTCATGATCGGCAGCGTGTCGTGCCGCAGCGTGCGATAGGCCGGAGTGTCCTCCGCCACCGCCATGGACGGCAGTTCCGCCAGCTCATCCGCGCTAAGCCCCTCGTTCGGGTTGCTGTTGAAGATCGCCCCCAAAACCTCCAGCCATTGTCGACGGACCCGATCCGAAAGGTCGAGCTTGGCGATCATATCGACCGCGTCCTCCACCGAACGCACCAACGGCTGAACCTGCAGCACGCTCGTTCTATTGTCATCGCGCCGAACAAATCGCCCCCGCTCCAACATGGAAACGGCGGTGTTGATTTTCGTGGAGGCCATGGGATCCAATGAAGTGAATCCCGCGTCCACCTCCTCGTCCCGCAAAATTTCGCCCGCGGTAATGATCACCTCGTTTTTATCATCCCGCCTCGCCCGCCGCAGCCCGCGTAGAATCTGCGCGATGTCATGCCGGGTCAGCCGGGAAAAGGCACTCATCGCGAACTGAGATTCCACATCCTGCTTATCATACAGAAGAACGCACATGGCCTGCGAGCGGTCCCGACCCGCGCGACCCGCCTCCTGTTGATAGTTTTCCAGCGACCCGGGAATATCGGCGTGAATCACCAAGCGGACGTTGTCCTTATCAATCCCCATGCCAAATGCGTTCGTCGCGCAAATGTGCTGAATATTCCCCGCGATGAACTCTTCCTGAATCCGGCGCTTCTGCGGAGCCTCCAATCCCGCGTGGAACGCCTCCGCCGACAAGCCCGCTTGGCGCAGCCACGCCGCCATCTCTTCCGTGCCCTTGCGGGTTGCGCTATAAACCACTGAGGCGCCATCCCCCTCGTTTGGAAGGCGCTCCCGCAGCAACTCAACCACCCTTGCCCGCTTTTCCGCAGAATTCACCACCTCGACATCAAACTGAAGATTAACCCGTTCCGCGCCGCCATCAAATAGGTTCAGCTTCTGCGACAACTCCGTCTCGAAATGTTTTAATATTTCCTCCACCACATCCTGTTTCGCCGTGGCCGTGAAACACGCGACCGGAGGGCATGGAACCGCCTGCTCCGCGGAGAGCTCGCGAATAAAGCGCGAGGCGTACAAATAGTCTGGACGAAATGAATGGCCCCAGCGCGACAAGCAATGCGCCTCGTCAAAAATCCAGCACCCAATCTCGCGTTGTTTAATCACCTTGCGAAACGAGCCATTCCGCAACTGCTCCGGAGAAACATATAGAAGCGCGACATCCCCCATCCGAATCCGCTCCATCACGTCCCCGCGCTCGGGAGGCGTCAGCATGCCATAGAGGGCCGCCGCGAAGGAAGACTCCGTAATGCGGTTCAGATTATCCACTTGGTCCTTCATCAACGCCTGCAACGGTGAGATCACGATCGACAGCACGCCCATCCGCCGACTCCGAACCAACGCCGGCAATTGAAAGCACAACGACTTCCCGCCCCCCGTCGGCAAGATCGCCAGTAGAGGCTCATCATTCATGCCCGTTCGAACAATCGACTCCTGCAGGCTTCCTCCATCCGGAGCGGCCGGTTGCGCCCTGAAGTCATCAAAACCAAAGAAGCGCTTCAACTGCGTCTGCGGATTATGGTTCGCCTGACAATAGGAACAGGAGGGATCCCCGCAACTCTTGTCCCGCAAACGACGCGCCATCGCCACCACCTCGGGGAAACGATGCCGAACCCACGGCGGCAAAATCGAATTCGAACCCGCGACCCGAAGCCAGGCAAACACATAGGCCGCTGGCGTTTTCAACACGGAGTAGGTGGGTTCATTCTGGAGGGCGACGCTCCGTCGGAGCCATTTCCTTAGACCCGATGGCTCGGACAGAGCCTCGCCCTCCACGGAAACGAATTCCAAGGCAATCGACTCCGCCGCGGTCTGACACCCAAACTCTGCGGCCCGAACGCGGAAGAAGGTTGAAGCATCCCGGTCCGACAAAGGTGCCACACCCAACGCCTGAAACAACGGCAGCATCGCCTCGGAAAAAGACCACGCGTAAAACTGGACCAACTCCAGATCGCCGTCCATCAATTCCAGAAAAACAGCGCGCTGATCCTCAAACAACTTTCCCGCGTTCCGCGCATCGCTTACCGGATCATTCAACGCCGTGTTCAGCAACTTATCATCCTTCACCAAGTGGTGATACGGATTTTGCGGAAACGTGATCGGCGACAGGAAAAGGGTGTCGATTACCGGCAACGAATGAAGGTGTAGATCGGGATATTGCTTTCGCAGGATCGGCAAATCATGATCCAAAATATTATGGCCCAGCACATACTTCGCATCGCGTCCCAACCCATCCAACGCCCGCGACACATCAGCCGAGGAAAAGCGTCCCTTAAGAAAGCACTCCTCCCCCCCACATACCGCCCCAACCTTCAGCACCTTTCCATCCGGAGAGGTTTCTAGATCCAGAAGGAGGCTATTTTTTAGAATGTTATCTGCTGCATTCATATACAAATATCAAAGGATCGACCCCTTATGCGCATAGAGCGCGATGCCTATACTCCCATGATTTAAACTCTGCCATTAGCTCTCCTCACCTTCTGAGTCCTGATCTGTCAATTCACTAATATCTTCCGGACGAATCAGAGCATTTCCTCCTATGAATTCTTCCACTGGATGAATATTATCAAGGCCCTTCCAATAATTAGCAGGCACATGCTCCAGTACAATCATCTGAAAACCGGGGCCACCATTCTTCAGCATTTTATCCATGAACGAATCAAGGAGCTCGAATGCTTTGCGTATCTTCTCATCATCGCCAGTTTTCAGCACACCCTCTCCCTTGCCTTCACCTGTATCACCCCAGTAGGGCCTGCTTGGTTGGTCAATGATCAGGAAAGGTGGAATAAATGGAACATCCTTCGATTTCACAAGCTCATGGAGCCCAAGGAAAAGAAAGAGGTGTAGGAATAGATGATTTGAGCTACTGCCAACGGAATCAACATAGTCTGTAAAAGGTTTCCGCAGGGAAAGGACCTTTTCTTTGTAATCGAATTGCGGATGATAACTTTTGTAGTTTTCAAGAGCATCACCAGCCAGGTTAATATACTCCTGCATTATTTCTTCCAGTAGCCTGACGGTCATGCCCCTCTGCTCTGCAACATCCCTGACTGTTATCTGCTTCAGGTCTTCAGTCACAGAATCTATCGTGGCCTTAATATCGACATCAGGGTTACTCGCCGAAGCCGTATATAAATCGAGCTGTGCCGCTAGCTTGCCCATAAAAAAATGTTTTTCTCGATCTGTATTAAATGCCCGAAGCTCTTGAGCAGAGATTGCTAAATCTTTTTGAATACGACCAATCTTACTATTCTCTTCTGCAATAAGATCGTTGAGATTCTTTTCTATGGCCGTGCGCTTCTTCACATCTTCCTTGATATCCAGAAGATCTGTTTCTAATGCATTTACCAGCTCTGAAAAGATGGAGGTTTGGACAATTTCACTTTTCTTATTCTGGATATAAGCGAGAGGTCGCAGGCTATCTACACTTTTTGTAAGTGCATCTTTATATTTCCGGTATCCCTGATTTAAGCGCTCAAGATTTCGGATCGTTAGTCGAGCCTGATTTTCTGACTGCTTCAGAGTATCAACATCAGTCGATGGCCGTTGAAGAAGTGATCCGGAGAACTCCTTGATAACATGGCGCAACTCATCCAGCGAAGCGTCTACATCCAAACCATCAGGTATCAGTTCATACTCTTTAGCCCGTTTGATGAGTTCATCGACCTCTCGCTCAAATTCAATTCTCTTTTCAGCATAGCGAGCACCCCTACGCTCCTGCCTTTTCAATTCCTTTTCTAGCTCAGCCTTCTTCTCTCTGGATATAATGTTTTCTATAGTATCGACCCCAATCGCAAGGTCAAAAATACGTTCAAGAGCTTCCCGATACCGTCCACTATTCTGCTTATCAAAAAATACAGCACTGTTAATAATTATGTCTTGGGAAAGCGTGTTGAACATAAGAAAATAGCGAAAGGAAAACTTTGATCCCGCCCTGAGATAACGGCCGCCAAATGGAACCGCTACTTTGCTGTCTATGCTAAACTCAGCCTCTAGCAGGTTTTTTATGGTTCCCTCATCGCTGTTGATATCAGGAACTTCAGGAATAGCACCTGTTGATGAAAAGTGGTAGTTAATCAAAGCCTATTGATTTATCGGCGGCAGATACACTTTCAGCAAACGGTTTCGGACTGCTCATCTATTATTCCTCAATCGTCGGCTTCTGAAAAAAAGGGAGCGGTCCTTTGATATTGGTTCGCGTCGTTTTTCAATTCTATTTCTCATTATCTAAGTCCTTCAAAAATTCCCGGTAAAGCGTTCCAGATGCTCCGCCAAATTCTCTTTGCTCGGTCTATATCTCACGCTCTTCGGCAAATGTATTTCCTGCCCTTCAAACTGCTGGATGGAATAGGTGCTGGTGACGGGTTCGGTCATGCGGTTGGAAACGATGACGCGGTAGTTGTCGGGGTCAGTAGATTTCATTTTCGACATTCCTTCAAAAGCCGCTCCAACATTCCGCCGGGCGTGGTATGCGGCACAAAAATCTCATCCGCATGCTCAATCACAAAACGGTTCCGTTGCTCTGCAGCCGCCAGATCCCCATCTTTATTGCGCATCTCCAGAATCAACAGGCGGTTCTGCTCCAGCGCCTCCAGTACGCTCGGCATGCTTGCCGCTCCTTCAATTCCCCACGCCGGACAAGCAATCACCCGTTTTTTCTGTTCCAGCAACCAATCGAACATCTCCTTTTCCTTCGGCGAATGCCACCCTCCGAAATACACTGCCGCCTCCGGCATGCGCCCGATGCGCGGCGCATTACGACTACACAGCACCCCGAGTTTTTCCGCATTCCACAGCGCCGGATTGCCCATACCCCGCAGACCGTTGCTAAAACTCTGCACACACTTCCACGGATTCATCCGGATATATTCCGCGATCTTCTGTTCCGCCTCCGCCGAACGCACAATCATTTCATAATAATTCCGATGCCATATCCGCCCCGAAAAGGAAGCGAGGCCGACCTCGCCCCTACGTACGGGCGACATCCGCGTCGCCCCTTTGGCCTCTTTTTCCGTCCCACTCGCCCCACTTGCCGCCCGCCGTAATTCACGCGATACCGCCGATTTGAATCCGCCGATGATATCGCCCAATCGTAACCCGCCGCCATCCATTTGAATTAACGCATGGAAATGATCCGGCATAATCACCCATTCTTTCCACCGCGCGTCCGGAACCTTTTCTTCCGTAATCCGCAGACGCTCCGCAACAATCTGTTTCGCCATCTCCGTCGCGAAAATATTCCCCGCCTCCCGATGCGCGCAAAGCGTCACAAAATACACCCCGCCGCCGGCATAATCATGCCCCTTCAGCCGAATGCTCCGACGGTGATGCAGCTCTGGATTATATTGGTTCACTCCCATGTGTCCTGATTCTCGTTTTCCCGACATCCCTTTAAAAATTCCCGACAAAGCGCTCTAGGTGCGCGGTCAGGTTCTCTTTACTCGGGTGGTATTTTTCGCTCTTCGGCAAATTGATTTCCAGGCCTTGGAACTGCTGGATGGAATAAGTGCTGGTGACGGGTTCGGTCATGCGGGTGGAGACGATGACGCGATAGGTATCGGGATTGATGGCGATAAGGCCGCGGTCGAAGGCGCGGTGCAGAGTTGGGCAAAGCGCGAGACCATTGGTGATGGTATCGTCGTGCGACTGGCTGAAGGGGACGATGTGGCATGCGTCGATCAGCGATGCGTTGATGCTGGTTTCAACTTTCAGACCGGAAATGCAGCAGGTGTTATCATAGATCCGCGGCACCTGTTTTTTAAATACCCCGCCCCGAACGAACACCTCTTCTTCATAGCTGGCCGCATCGAGGGATTCCTGCAGGGATTTTATCTGCGCCTGATATTCAACGGATGATTCCGCAAGGATCTGATCACTTACCTGATCCCAATAACTCACCCCGTTCGAGAGCGATGCATCCGGGAAATAGGTTTTCAGCAAGGTCTGTCGCAATACCTCCCGCTCCACGGGCGAGACCATTAAAGCAAATAGCTCCGGATCCAATTCAACATGACTGATGGTTTTTTGAAGCATCCCGATAGTTTTACAACTGCTCGTTGCCGCGCTCCATCCTTTGAACCCTGGATACTCAACATGATGCCAGAACTTCTCACCTTTTAGATGAAAGAACGGCTGGGCGATCAGCGGCGAGTGCCCCGTCGTCACCACCTCCTGCCAGATTGATTTAAATGCCCCGACCAGCTCCGGCGTCAGTTCAATGCGGTTCCCCGAAATCCAACCCTCATCCATTCCCCGCATTACCGCCAGCAACAGCACTGGCTTATGCGGTGCAGGCCCATACTTAGTCACCCCCTGCCGAAGGTGTGTGAGCTTAGAAAAGGGGTCAGTCCTATGAAATGATGTTTTCCGCATTTTCCCCACCTGTGAAACCAGCAACCTTCAGCCAGCTCCGCAGGTGCGTCGCTTCCGGTTGCCCATCCCTGATTTCTTTATGCCGAGTCTTACAATACAACTCCATATCACCTTGTTCCAACCCCTCCAGACCTTAAATGTAAGGAAAATATCGCAAACAGTGCCGCACAGCAAGCCATAACACTTATAATACGTATCGGCTTACCAGTGTTTAGTGGTATAATTTACTAGTTCCGTGCGCACGGGGAGAGCGCAAGTGCAAGGTATAAGGGGAAAGTGCGAATTATAGGATGGAAATTCATCCCTGTTTTTTTGCATGAAGCGCAGGTGAGGCTATTGCGTGACGAGTTCTTGGGTCTGGCGGTTTGATGAACCATAGCTGACGATGCCGACGTCGAGACCTGAATCTTTGTGAACGTCCAGGGCGCACCGAAGCGCCCCGATGATCCAGCTCGTTTCATTGCCAAAGGCGCCGCCTCCCAGCAGGGTCAGGAATACCTGGTTGCTGCCACCCCATCAAGGGGTTGCATACTCCGGTGGCGTCGGTGCTGCCACCAGCCCATCGGATCCGCCAGGAACCCGTCCGATAGACACATATTCAAACTCCCGCACGACGTAAAATTTATCGGTTGGTATCCGCACATCCTTACCGGCATTTGCCAGATAGGCATCACAGTCATATACCGGCTCATTCAGCAAATCGCACAGCTCGGTAATATGAAGAGGATAATCGCCCCACCCCGACTGATCATCAATCAGCCCACCCGTTCCACCTTCGCCTTCGATGATGGCGGCAATAAACTGGGAGTTATAGACTTCCGGAGCCCACTGCCCCGGGTTATCCGGATCTTCTGGAAGCCCTTCATCAAAGGTCATATAGATGTCTGTATTCCACGAAACCGGTGCATACGGGATGTCCCAAGGGAGGTCTTTCAATACAATCCTGCTATCAGTAGAGGAGACGATGGTCAGCAGCCCTGCGTCTTCCATCTGCTGCGCACACCACAACGCCCGTGTATTTTGAGCATATTTAACCGCAATGGCAAACTTGTCGCCGTCACCCAACGGATTAGCGCAGCTTCCCTCGGCAAACAAATAGCCCAACAACCGGGCGCGAGTGCGCATGTCTACCGACGTGTTGTAAACCATGATCGTGATGTTACCCGTAAAGGATGAGTTGTCCGAAAGATCTACCATCTCAACTTGAATCTGATGTTCACCGTCGGCAAGTCCCGTTGTATCATAAGACATTTCATAGGGTTCAGATTCATCGAGCGTCTGAAAAACATCATCTACATAAAGAGCAACATGTTTCACCTCGACATCCTCTGCGGCAGCCGCGGCCACCACAATGGTGCCGCGCACAAAATCAAATTCCTCAGGCGAGGTCATCGTTATCACCGCAGGTGCATTATCCACAACGACCGTGATATTAGAAGTGAACGCAAAATTATCAGCCAAATCAATCGCTTTGACTTTGATTAAATGCGCTCCGTCGGAGAGCGCCGTTGTATCATAATCGAATTGATACGGGGCCCCGTGGTCCGTCTCAACCCAACCATCATCAATATAAAACCCAACCTGCTTTATCCCGCTCGCATCGGAAGCGCTCGCTTCCACCGAAATGGTTCCGCTCACCGTATCCTGATCGACGGGAGAAGTCAGCGAAACGGTCGGAGGTGCATTATCCACAACGACCGTGTTATCCACAATCACCGTGATGTTGGAAGTCACCGTATAGTTATCAGCGTTATCAACCGCTCGGACTTTGATTAGATGCGATCCGTCGGGAAGCGCCGTTGTATCATAATCGAATTGATACGGGGCTCCCTGGTCCGTTACAACCCAGCCATCATCAATATAAAGCCCGACCTTCTTTATCCCGCTCGCATCAGAAGCGCTCGCTTCCACCGAAATGGTTCCTCCAACCGTATCCTGATCGGCCGGAGAAGTCAGCGAAACCGTCGGAGGTGTGATATCCACATCGGGCACGGCATTTGTTTCTGCAATAACCTGATAAAAAGCCTGCGGTTCAGACAACCCGTTCGTGACAACCATAATGCCGTCAACCCCCGGAATATTCTCCGCAATATTGCTCCATGAGTTTTCCGTCAGATCCAAACTTTTCTGAAGCGTGTACTTGGCCGATGAATCGCCCACCCAATTCACCACGACAGCGTCAAGCTCCTCTGGAGCATCCACCGCGCCGCCCAGTTCTATGTTGGCCACAACCGATGCAACACTCGTGGCGAAGGTATGCAGAACCAAACCAAGCAACATCGATGCAACGACCACACCCAATATTCTTCTCAAATATTTACCCATTACCTTATCTCTTTAGTTCCTTCCATTCTCACTATCCATTTTGCGTTCCTTAGCGAGCCACCCTTAATCCGCTCCGACGGAGCAGGTTTAACCAGCGAATTTATAAAACCTACGAATCTTTTTTCGGCATCCCATTCGTAGATTTCATTCATTCGTTGGTAAACCTATTAAACTGCGGTTCTGCTGCGCAGCCGCGTTAGGCATCTACTATGCTTCCTGCCGGCAGGAGCCACTTTCCAACCTTTATTGAGCGCTCTGACATACGCCTCCCACCGAGTCCATTTATGCCCTGTATGAAGCTCAAACGTACTTATTCGTTTTCTGTTCTCCCTTCTAACAACCCGGGACCGGCGCGAAAGACGCATGAAACTTCAAGCGGCCCGCTTTGCGGCAGGCGATATTCCGCATGCACGGGGAGCCCCCAACTATTGTCGCCGCCTACGCCCATCTGCCAACCGTCCACGTTCACGGTAATGAAGTCGCGTTCCGGCAACTGATCATCGTGCGTGGCGGCCGCAAGATCCGCCATGGAATAGGGCCAGGCGCTGACGCCCAGATTCCGACCATCGGCCTTGATGTTCACACCGGTTCCCTCGCCATCGGAAAACTCGATCCAGCGCACATCCGACCGGTTGGCATTGGCCTGTGGCCGGACGTAATGCGTAATCCATCCGTCGACCGTGTCGCGATGCATGCCGACAGCGGCTCCGGTTTTGCGATCCCAATAATTTTCCTGCGGGCCGCGGCCATACCAGCTCACACGGCTTAATTTTTCAGGCAGCGTAAACTGAAGGCCCATGCGCGGCAGTTCGGGCACCCCGTCGGAGCGGTTCAGAACCAGCCCCACCCGGAGGCTGCCGTCGTTGCGCAACACATAACTCATTTCAGCCGTTGTTTTGCCAACGGGAACCTGCAGTCGGGCAACCAGACCATCCCCAGCAGAATCGAGCGACTGAAGCCGGGTGCGGCCGCCGGCATCTTTCCATGCCCCCATTTTTTTCGGTAGCTTCCAGCCTTTGTCGTTATCGGTCGGCACCCGCCAGAAATTCGGATGCAGCGGCGCAACCAGATATTCCTCGCCGGCAACCTTCAAGGATTTCAGCCAGCCGGTTCTGCCGTCCACGACGGCACAGGTGCCGCCGGCCTCGGCCACCCAGTCGTCGCCGACCGGATGAAAGCTCACACCCGCCGGCGCAGCCGCGGGGGTATCCGCCAGCGGCGTGGGAAGGGGAATTTGATCCCAAGCGACAATGTGGCCGGCTTCGGCCCATGCGGTTGCCGAGGGCAATCTGAACTGGAGGGTCAGAAAATATTCCGAACCGGGGCGCAAGTCCGGTTGCTGCCAGGGAATTTGCACAAGGGCTTCCGCGCCCGGGGCGATGTCCAGTGGCGGCAATGTTCCCTTTTGAATAACATTGCCGTTTTCCTCCAGCACCCAGACCGCGTCGAACGCATCGAGCTTTGTCGCGGCATAGCCATTGTAGATGCGGAGTTTCCCCTGGCTTGCGTCCTCGGCCTTGAACTTGACGTATTGATAAACTTTTTTAACCTCCCAATAATGCGGATGCGGCTTCCGCCCGGCGCCAATAACACCGTTGATACAGAAATTCGAATTATTAGGGATGTCGCCGAAGTCGCCGCCGTAGATAAAGCCCCCGGACGGATCGTTGCGGTCGCGATAGAGCGCCTGATCCACCCAGTCCCAGATGAAGCCGCCGATGAGCATGGGATGGGCGTCGATCACATCCCAGTAATCCTGAAGATTGCCGACACTGTTGCCCATCGCGTGGGCGTATTCATTCATCAAAAACGGCTTGCCGGAAGGATACGCCCCGTGTTGATCCTCATTGGAACTTTCACCATGTTCCCCTTTTCGCGTGGCTTTGTCGACGACGTGCCGCCGCAACCATTCGGTCGTCGGGTACGTCTGACTGTCCATGTCCGCCGCGAGGTTCATATCCGCATAATGAATCGGCCGGTGTTGCGGGTCGGCGCACAGCGTGGCCTCGCGCATCGAGAGAAACACATCGCCGTAGCCGGCCTCGTTGCCCAACGACCAGATCATCACGCAGGGATTGTTCCGGTTATGGATGACCATGCGCCGCATCCTATCCACGCAGGCCGGGCGCCAGATATCCGAATCGGCGGGCAGGACTTTTTTATGGTAGCTCAAGCCGTGGCTTTCCAGATTGGCTTCATCCATCACAATCAGGCCCATCCGGTTGCACAGGTCATACCAGCGCGGGTCGTTGGGATAATGCGCGGTACGCACAGCATTGATGTTGGCCTGCTTCATCAGGCGGACATCCTGCTCCATGCATTCGACCGCCACGGCATAGCCGCCAGCCGGATCGAATTCATGGCGGTTGACGCCTTTGAGCTTGATGGAACGTCCGTTGACCCAAAACTGCTGATCCCGAATCTCCACCGTACGGAACCCGACATCCATCCGCCGGGTTTCGATCACCCGGCCATCCTGAAGCAGTTCCACCAGCGCGCTGTAAAGATCGGGCGTTTCGAACGTCCACAGCCGGGGATGCTGCACGGTTACCTTGCGGGTGGTCTGTTCATCAGAAAATCCGGAAGGAACCGGCGGAACCGGCTCGTCCAGCAAGGGTTTGCCGCCGACCAGATGGCCATCGGGATCGAGAAGACTCAGCCGGACCCGCAAATCGTGTCCCGGCTTGTCCCCCGCGTTGCGGAGCGTGTAGCTCATAGCCACGCCCGCTTTCGTCAGCGTAGCGTCCAGATCCGGATGCACATAGAAATCCCAGACCGAAACATCGGGTGCGGTGTAAACGAACACATCGCGGAAGATTCCGCTCATCCGCCACATATCCTGATCTTCCAGATAGGAGCCGTCGCACCGACGATACACCTCCACGGCCAGCCGGTTCGCACCGTTATGAAGATGGTCTGTAATATCAAACTCCGCCGGAAGCCGGGCGCCCTGGCTATAGCCTGCTTTCCGACCGTTAACCCAAACATTCATCGCCGAACTGACGCCGGCGAAGTGCAGCAGCACCCGCTGACCGCGCCAGTCCTTTGGAACTTCAAATTCACGGAGGTAGGAGCCGACCGGGTTGCGATGCAGGAACGACGTATAATTTGTCGGTGGCGGGTCCATCACGAATGGAGGATTCGGTTGGAAGGGATACGTATAATTGCTGTAGATCGGCACGCCGTAGCCTTGCAGCTGCCAGCAGGACGGCACCGGAATGGTCTTCCACGCCACCGAATCAAACTGAGGTTTAAAAAAATCCTCGGGTCGGCTATCCGGATCGGGCGACCAATGGAAGCGCCAAAGTCCGTTGAGCGAGCGCACCCACGGCGAATGGTCGTAGTCGCTCTTCCAGCCCGAATCCGCATCCGGGCATGGCCAGGCGGGATTGCGCGGAGGCAGTTTATTCGCACCGAATACCAGCGGGGTTTCCCAGTCTGGATGAAGGGATTCCTGACCGGTCGGGGCAGCCATCAAGCCGGCCTCGCAAACAAGGCGGCTGGTCTGAGCCCAAGCATCCGGTACCATCATCCACGCCGCCACGGTCAAGAGACCAAGGGCGTGCTTGAAGCTTAAGCGATGAAGCTGCCGCCGGCACTCGTGATGAGTTTTCATGGGTGCTTTCATTATTATTCCTCAGCGCGCCTCGTAAAAGTTCTTTACCACCCACCACGCTTTTTTCCGCTGGCCTTTGTCGGAAACCAGTCCTTTGCGGTTCCAGCCCTCCTGATTGCGCTGATGGCAGCGGTAAGGCGAGCGGAAATCAAACAACACCCAGGGAGAGGTGCCGCGCAGGTTGGGAATGTTTTCGAACATGACGTAGTTCTTGCGATAAATTTCTTCCTGATACTCCTCGCTCCAGCTATGAGCCACGTCCTTGGAGCCATGCTGGCCGTAGAGCGCCTCACCCCCGAATTCCGTCATGATCAGGGGCTTGTCAACGGCCACATCCCACATGATCTTTTCCGGTTCCACAGGAAACGGCATATACCAGCCCATGTATTTGTTCACGCCGACGACATCGACGGCCTCGGCGAGACGGTCTTCGAGGGTAAAGGTGGAGACGTCCTTGTGGTACGTCATGTTGTCAAAGGCTGCTCCGACGAGGCGGGTTCCGTCTAACCGGCGAGTCATATCGACCAAACCGGTTAGCACCTTGTCGCGGTATTCGGATGGGTCGGTTTCATTGGCAATGCTCCAAATAATGATGCCTGCGCGGTTTTTATCGCGGTAGATCATTTCGCGAAGCATCGTTTCCGCTTTTTTGAGAATAACGGGGTTGGAGAATTCGATGCCCTGCCACAGCGGGATTTCCTCCCAAATCATGAGGCCCATCTTTTCCGCCACGCGCACGATGTGTTCGTTCTGCGGATAGTGAGCGGTGCGAATAAAGTTGCAGCCTAGTGCCTTAACCTCGCTGAGGATCATGGCGGCGTCGGCATCGGAGTAGGCGCGGCCCATGCGCTGAGGAATCTCCTCGTGGAAGTTGATGCCCTTTAGGAAAACCGGTTTGCCGTTGAGAAGGATGTCGCTCCCCTTGACTTCTATGCTGCGGAAGCCGATTTCATCAGAAACGGCATCGCTGCCGACGGTAAAAGCGACCTGATACATCCTGGGTGCCGCCGGCTCCCAAAGTTGAGGTTTAGCGGCGATTTCAAACGACGCGCGGCCTTTCGCATCGGTGGTGAGCTGTTGCTTGATGTTTAGTTCCGGAACCGAAAGCTCCACCGGTTGCGGAGAGGATGCACCTTCGAGCTGGACGTATCCGGCGATAACATCCTCAAACCCTTTCTTGAGCTGGACTTTGTAATCGTGCACATGCACCCGGGGCCGATCCACAAAGAAAACATCCCGCAGGATTCCCCCATAGTTCCACCAGTCAAACTGCATGGCCGGTATGCCATCCACTCTGCGGTTGTTGTTCACCAGGATCACCAGGTCGTTCTCGCCATCAACAAGCTGGTCGGAAACATCGAACTGGAAAGGCGTAAAGCCGCCCTCATGGCGGCCCACCTTCTTGCCATTCAGCCAGACGGCGGCCTCGTAGCTCACTCCCGCGAAGTAGAGATACTGGCGTCGGCTCGTATCTTTCTTTGCCATAAAGGTGCGCTGATACCAGACGTTTCCCTCGTAGTATTTCAACTCAGGGAGTTGCGAGTTGAAATCGCCGGGCACGTCAAGACGGAGTCCGCCGTCGAACGAATACTCCACGAACTCCGTATTTTTCTGCGGCTTGCGGTTCTGAAAGAATTTTTTCGCCTCTCCCCGGCCGTACTGGTCGATGATCGCGTTCCACCTGCCGTTCAGGAGTACGGCATCCTTGCAGCCATAGGGATTCATCATAAATGATTGGGCCGCGAGATTCAGGGTTAGACATACGAACGCTACAATCAGAAAACAGGTTTTAAAGGATTTGAAAAAAGGCATGGATCTCCTCTGCATGTTGTTAACTTAACTTCTCCCGCGACACGAATTCTGGAATGAGCGCCCTGGTGTTTAAAACCACAACAATCAATCAAAACAGGCACAATATTGCCATGCCACAAAAGGAACTATTACTTGCCCATTCGCGACATGGCTCGCTTTAAACTAAACCGCCACCTAAATATGAAGCAGGAGAATCCACCGCGCCGCCCAGTTCTATGTTGGCCGCAACCGATGTGACGCTTAAGGCCGCCGCATGAATACTCCTCCCCATCAACACCGCACGATATGTTTATCCTTTATGCCTCCATCCAAACAGGCGCCGATACCGTAGAACCCGCCATTTTTTTGGGTCTTCCATCCTTTTCCACATCGCAGTTGTGCAACACGCGCACAAGATAGAACTTTGCATCCGCGTCTTTGATTTCAGGCCGCCAGGTTACTTCGTCTTGATCCCCAGCCAACGTGATTTCAGCAGCGATCTCACAGTCATCCTTCCCTTGGGGATGATTTCTTAAAACCTGAATTTTGCTGACCCGCTCTTCCGGATGGGAAGCGCGCGTTTTGATTTGAACTTCAAAGGCATAGCGGTCGGTTTTGTTGATCGTGGACCCCATGATATATCCGTTGACGGCGTACCGCAGCTCCACTCCTCTTATCCATGAAACAAAGGTGCGCCGCTCGCTCAAGGCCCGCGTAATTGATTCCAAGGAGAGGTCGTGCGCCAAGACCTGTGTCGGCGGAAAGCCTTCAGGATCAGTGATGGCATAAATATTATGATTATCGTAAACCCCGATCGGAGCCACCTTCCACCCTTTATTGAGCGCTCGCATATACGCTTCCCACCGGGTCCATTTATACCCCGTATGAAGCTCAAACGTACTTATCGATTTGACGATTTCAGGATCGATGTGATCCCAATCATTGTATTGATTGGCCTGGGGATGATTGAACCCAACGACGACACATCCTTTGTTCCGGCGCGGTTTCGCCGTTTTTGCCCAGTTGTAGAATTGGGGAATACTCCAGCGGGCTTCAGGCCAGGCAGGAACAGGCCCGCGTTGCCCATGGTCGGCATTCACGTATTCGGTTGAATTCAATACATTGATGTGCCCCTTTCCTCCATTCGTTTGCACGTTTCTGCTGTACTCAAAACCGGGAATCGCGACGAAATCCTTCGTGGTATACTCATCGGCACTTGCCTGAAGGGTTTTCCAGACATGGTTGTCTTTAGAAACAGGCTGGTATGTCGGCTCCTGACTATGATCCGTCATTGCATAAAAATCATACCCGTTTTCTTTCGCCAGCCTGTAGTGGTTTGCAGGCAGCCCCTGCAGGTTGGTATATGCATCTGGATTCAGATTAATCGTGTTCCAATCTCTGTAATCGGTTCCGGCGGGAACCTTCCAATGAGACTTGAATTCGGTGGGTTCAGTCAGCTTGGACATGCACTTGGTGCGATGGGCGCCGTGCGTCCAGGTGAATATCGAGTGCGAATGCGTGTTTCCACGATAAACATTAAAATAGGACAACGGCTGCCGTTCATCGGACGCCGAAGGTTTAACGAACCTATTCATTATCTGTGCATTGGCAGCGGCCCCCGTACCTGCAAGCAGTACCAAAACCGATCGTCGATCTATTTTTGTGTGTGTTTTTGTCATAATGTGTTTCCTTACTCTATTTTAACCGTGCCCCATGGCAGAAGTAATCCGAGGACAGAAAGGTCTCGGATCAATTAATTAGAAATGCCCCGTCAAGGCGTTGCATACTTCGGCGGAGTTGACTCTTTCACCAGCCCATCAGGTCCACCAGGAACCCGCCCTGTGGACACATACTCAAACTCCCGCACAACGTTAAACTTTTCAGCCGGAATCCGCAAATCCTTCCCCTTTCTAGCCAAATAGGCATCACAGGCATATGCGGGCTTATTCAGCAAATCGCACAACTCGGTAACATGAAGAGGATTATCCCCCCACCCTGACTGATCATCAATCAGCCCGCCAACAGAGCCCTCCCCTTCAATAATCGCGGCTATAAACTGAGCATTATAAACTTCTGGAGCCCACTGCTCCGGATTCTCTGGATCATGCGGAAGCCCTTCATTAAAGGTCATATAGATGTTTGTATTCCACGAAACAGGTGCGTACGAAATTTCCCAGGGAAGATCTTTCAACACAATCCGCTTATCGGTGGAAGAGACGATCGTCAGCAATCCTTTGTCCTCCATCTGTTGCGCACACCATAACGCCCGCGTATTTTGGGCGCCTTTGACCCCAATGGCAAACTTATCGCCACCCCCTAGCGGATTAGCGCAGCTACCCTCCGCATACAAATAGCCCAGCAACCTGGCGCGAGTGCGGATATCTACCGTAGGCTTGCATTCTGCACTCTTGATATTCGCGGCCGCATCATGCATGACCAAACCAGCCAACACCGCGACGACAACCATTCCCAATAATCTTTTCATATTTTCGTCCTGTTTTTTCCAATAATTGATGTACCGAGCTATTTCGGTGCTTATTGAATGCGGAGCAATCGTGCTTCTCCAGCATCTAACCAACAGAATAGCGAAATTCAGCCTCCCGTATCTACTGGCTAAATGTACAGCTAACCGAAAAGTGTAAAACCGTATTTGTTCATTGCAGTTTACCCTCTGCTTTTCCAGTCGCATTCCGCCCGGCCCGCTTGAGCTGTTCGCTGGAATGGAAAAACTGACTGACATTTCCCAGATCCATCGGTTCATTTTCAGGAACCTCATAGTGCCTGCGAAGAGAGTCCAGTTCCTGGCGCATACGCACGGCCACATCAGCATATTCAGGATTGTCGATCTGGTTTTTCATCTCACTGGGATCGGTTTCCAGGTCATACAGTTCCCACTCACCAACCGCCCTGCACTGTGTGTTGCTCAAATCAGCACTACTCAAAATCACTCAAAATTACCGTCAAAAACCAATCCCACCCCAATAAAAGCCATCCCGAAACACGTGCTATTCAATCCGAGGCCTCAGTTTCATTCCTTCACTTCGTTTTCATACTTTTTTTGACAGAACCTTTGCCTGTGCCTTATTCAATGCCATACCCGAAAAAATCCTCCTTGCAGAACATCGGAAAATAGACCCCCACAAGACCCACAGCAACAAATATAACGACTGAATTGATAATCTTCTGCACGGATTTCTTGTTTAACCTCATCATTTATTGTTCGTTCAATTTCCTGCGAGCTTGCTTTTATTCAGACGCAGCTTCAGCTGAGCCTCGTAAAGCGACGACGGCTCGACCGCCGTCTGGTTTAAATCTTCCACATAAAGCCATTCGTCATTCCGGTCGGCGGAGCTCCCCTCGACCACGGCGGTGCCGGTTCTGGTGCAGACACCGACCAGAATCGATTTGGGAAAAAGCCGGTACGCGGGGACATCAAATGTGGTGGCCGCCCACGACTCGAATACTTCGCCCTTCGGCACATCGCACTCGCAGTTCCAGAACGTGTTGTATTGAGCTGCGTGAGGCAGATTAAACAGCGCTCCGCCACCGGAGATGGCCCCCTGCCCTGTAATATTTTCAAAGAGGTTGCACGCCGGCGGAGCAAAGCAAAATCCGTGACAATCAAATTCCGCCCTTTTTCGCCCGCCATGCCGAACGATCACATTTCTAAACACATTGCCATACGAATTCCCCTCAACGCCGGTTCCATGGGTCCGATATGAATTGAACTGGATCTCTTCGATCAGGTTGTCGCACGCATGGGAATAGCACTTGATCCCATAGTGCCCGCCGATTTTCAACGGGTCTTCCACCACCACATGGCGAACCGTGATATTGCGGCTGTCCTTCAAGGTAACCGGAACCGTAAAATTCTCGATGACCACATCCCGAATCCAGCCATGGGAAACCCGGACCATGTTGATGGCCTTCCAGCCATAATCCATCTCCGCACCCCCATGGTGCTTATATGGGCCGTCCCAACCACTGGAAATTTTGAGGTGCTCGATACCGATGTGATGCAGCATCGGCGCGGCGTATACTTCCGGCGCAAAGCGCATTTGGATATCGCGACGCAGCGGCTGCCGAAGAGCGAGTGTTTTTGAATCGGGCACCCCAGCCACTTCGACGAGCCACTGGTAACTGGCCGTCCGCAGCTTTCCGGCGGATCGAGCGGCGAGTTGTTTTTCATGGAACGATTCGATCGGCGCGAGCATTTCATGGATCAAGGCCCCCTCATCCGAGGTATTGCGCATCGACAGCAAAATGCAATCTCCCGCCTTGATGCCCGAGCTATCCGCCACCTGCAACGCCCGATCTCCTTTGCGGGCGCCTGCAACAACATCGGTCAACTTGGGTGCTTCGTAGACCCGGTCATCCTGCCCCACGCCCAACGCCCCTGCCGGCCAGGCTTCCTCCAGAGCCCTCAACGACGGTACGCCCCAGAACATTTCCGTACCCTGAAAACGGGTTCCGGTCTGGATCAGGGCCGGCGTCAACCAAGGTGCCGGTTCGTGCTGCGTCAGAGGTCGAACCAACCGGAACACTGTAGACGTTCCGGCACCCCGCAATACAAGGTGATCGTGGTTGATCTGCAGATAATGTTTCGCGTCGCCGGTGTTAAAGCAATATTCACCGGGCGGAAAATAGATCACGCCGCCACCGCGCTCCCCTGCCTGGTCGATGAGCCGCTGAACGACCTCGGTAAGATCCTCGCCGGTATCCGGCAGAACCCCATACTCAACCACATTCAGCACAACCGACGGTTCAGGAATCGGCTTTTCTCCATACGCATATCCGGCATATGAAAAATCGGGAAGAATCGAACGAACCGGATCTGCGACAAACGACTGATAGACGGCTGATTGCTGCCCCGAAACCGCGCCGGCGCCCCCCATGGCCATCAAGAAGATACAGGCCCCCATGCGGGAAACAAGTGTATCCCGAACAGCTCCAAACACTTTAAAAACAGGATTTAGCATGCGGCCTTTCCCCGATCGCGCCCGAAGACTTGCTGCGGGCAAACGAACGTTGTTGTCAAAAATTAATCATCACTTCTTTTTCAATGGATTATAGTTTGCTGGACAATCCGCATCCCAGGCTCTGTCCAGCTTCTTGCCGGAGAGTACCTTTGGCGCTTCTTGCTTGGGCAGCCATTCGGCCGCCAGCTTCTTTTTCATGGTTTCATATTCAGGGTTTCCCGCCAGATTGGTCCACTCCTGCGGATCTTTGCGGTGATCGTAGAGCTCTTCTGATCCGTCAAAATAGCGGGTATAGCGCCAGTTTTTTGTCCGCAACGTATAGTTGCCGCGCCCCCAAGTGGTCATAGCCGGTTTTTCCATGGGTTGATCAGGATCGTTAAGCCATGGAACCAGACTCATCCCATCCACATACTCTGGCGCTTTCAACCCAACCAGATCGCAGATCGTTCTATACACATTGATCAGCCCCACCGGCTCGGCACAGGAATGTCCGTGGCCTGCCCGGCCGCGCGGATCCCAGATAATAAACGGAACGCGGGTGGATTCTTCCCACAGCGTAAACTTTGTGTATGCACGTTTCTCCCCGAGATGAAAGCCGTGATCCGACCAAAGCATAATAATGGTATTTTCTGCATAAGGACTCCCTTCGAGGGCATTGATTACACGACCCACATTGTCATCGACAAAGGAGATGCTGGCTAAGTAGCCACGCCGAACCTCATTCCAACAGTCATGCTGATCTAAACGATCCGCATTCTTGGGATTTGACATTAACTGCCCCACGGGCGGGACATCCTCAATATCGTTTTCCTTGATGAGCGGCGGAGGGATCAGATCCGGGAATCGATCATAATTTTCCTCGGGCATGACAAACGGCACATGCGGCCTGATGAAGCCGACCCCTAGGAAGAACGGTTTCTCGTGCTCTTTCTCCAGAAAGTCGATGGCATGCGACGCCGTTCGATAATCCATGAAATCCTTGAGCGGATTGACACCGGGGCAAACCCGCACATGATGGTCCTTTTTATCTTTTGAATTGGCCATATGCCCTTTGCCCGGAGCGCCTTTAATGTTCAGATCCCCGAACATGGCATACTCATCCCAGCTCTCCTTTTCTTCATAGGTGTTATCCGAATTATGAAACACCTTGGAAACGCCGCAGGTGGTATAGCCATTTTCCTTCAGGAAGCGGGGCAGATTCGTATAGCGATCCAGAACCACACGATCCACATTCCGCAGATCATAGAAGGGATAGAGTCCGGACTTATGCGGTTCCACCCCGAGCAAAATCGCATTCCGGCTAGGCGAACAGCCCGGTGCAGTACAGTGGGCGTTGGTAAAATTAACGCCTTTAGCCGCAAGCTTGTCCATGAACGGAGTTTGAGCAAGCGGATGCCCCCCCAGAAAACCGCACCAATCATTCATATCATCGATGCACAACATTAAAATATTCGGCCGGTCAGGCTTGGCTGCATACAGCGAGGATGCAACTAAGACGACCCCTACAAGCAAAGATATTCTCTTCATGATTCGTTCCTCCTACAGCTTCCGCTGATCTTCCAATGTGTAGCGCTCGATCATTCCATGATATTTTTTTTGAATATCCCGATACATGCCGCGAATTTCGGCCTCGGTTCCATTAAAGGAACATTTGACGCAGGCCCAAATCCCATCGCGCTGAGTAAGCAACACATCTATATCGCGAGAAAAACAGACCGGGCATCGTTTGGTTATGCGGTGATGATCAGACATGTGGAAAACTCCGTTGAAGTGTTAGTATCATAAGTTAGTTCAAGAACAAAATAGGGTTCGAAAAGATTGCCTTCGCGGGCCAGGCCGGAAGAAGGCTTCGCTCCTTTGGCCGCGCTCATCATGACGCGTGCATTCACCTGCGGAACGACGGCGGCGACGCATTCCGGCGCATCGACCTCCAGCCGGCGGCGACGATATAGATAGTCCATCTCCTGCGTGCCTGTTGCATCCATCACCTGCAATTGAATCCCATGAAGGTCGATCGGATATTCTGTACAGCCCGGGGCCCCTTTGAAATATTCAGTGGCAAGAATTCCCTCCGTATCGCCAGAGAGAGAGCGCTTGATGGTGATTTTTCCACCCGGCTCGATTGTATAGGTTGTCTCAACCTCCACCGTGCTTCCATCGGGAAAAACGGCCTTGGCCGGCGTCAGCACCATTCGGCTTCCGGCACTGCTGCGTTCAACCGATGCCACCTTTGTTGGTGTAGAGCAGAGATCCACTTCCTCCCCGTTTTTAACCAGCTTGAGCGTCGTCCGTGATCCGTCAAAACTATGGTTCGGGTAGCCGGTGCGGTATTGCGACTGAATGAGGTAGGGATATGCGCCGTTTTCGCGGCTCGGGGTATCGGGGCCGGTCGCTTTTTCAACGCGGCCGATGTATGCACGCAGATCACCGATCGAGCCGCCCTGATTGGCATCGATCAATACGCGGAGATCGGTATCGATGTGCCAGAAATAGTGCTTGTGCGACTGATACAACATCTCTTTGGCCAGATAGACTTCAGGTTCCGCAAACGGACGGCTTTCTTTGTGCCAGCGGGCATATTCGGTCAGGGTTAAATCTTCGAGTTCGCCCTGCTCCTTCAGCTGTTTAAAGTAGGTCAACTGCTTAGTATAGAGCTCCCATGCCACCTCCGGGGGATATTCGCTGTTGTGATTCCAGGTCAGCCACTGCGTGCCGACAAAGGTGTTGTAATAGGTGTGCCCGTTGAAATCGGCCTGCATCCGGTATTGGTCAATCAAATTCAGATCGTAGGGACAGAACGATGCATCGTTCCCCATGCCGCGAATCACGTTCGGCGGATGGCTGGCCCAGAAATCGTTGCGCCCTTCGAAGGAAAGACTCATATCGCGCGCCAAATGCGGCACGGCCACCACGCCTGACCAATCCTCTGTTTCCGCTGCCGGGCGCAACGTGTGCCCTTTCGCCGGGAACCACGGCCCCCACGGCATCCCTTCGTTGAATAAATACCAAGAGTGGTTGCAGCCGTGAAAAACCCGCACTCCTTCTTCGAAGCAACCACCTACAATGCCTTCTACTTCCGGCGCGATTTCTTTGAGAATGCGCAACGCCGAGCTGTCGAAGTGATACGACGTCACCGCTGTCGGCATCCGCCCGAACACATCCTTAAACTTGCTCAAGGCCATCTCCATCAATTGCCGTTTCTGCTCTTCGTCAAACAGCCAAATGTGCTCCAGACCGCGCGAAATATCGTCCATGCCCGGCCCCTCCAACCGATTCAAGGCCAGCCCGATTTCATCGCCGAACGCTGCTTGGTACGCCAGGGCATCGGCCACAATATGATCCTGAAACAGGTCAAAATAGTGCAGAAAAACACTGGTTTTCATCCCCAGCGAATGAACCAGGTCCTGCTGCCGCTTGAAAATTTCGTAGCGGCCGGGGTCGGTTCGGTGGAATATATTCAGTTTCATCATAACAATACGTCTCGTTGGTTTATCGATTACTTTTTCACGGCATATTCTTCGCCTGGCTTCGCATCAAAACGCACGCGGCCGGGGCTGGTTTTTACGGGTGTCCACTTGCGGTCTGCTTTTCGGTACACTTTGCTGACGCGACCATAGCCAGGCAGGTTCAACTCAAATGGATGGGTGTTGTCGACGGTAAGCGCAACCGCTTTTTCACCCTTTTCGTTGCGCTGGCCGTAGGGCAACAAAACATCGACATCGGGCATGATGCTGACGGTCACGCCACGCCCGTTTTGGGAATCAATGAAGTAGAGTCCCGTTCCACCGTATTTAGCATAGGGAGAATTGCCGTGTCCCACGATACAGTCAAAATCATCCGCAAGCGCTGGAAGATGGGCAACAAAGTCCTTCGGCATCGATTCACTGTAGATCAGCGTTTTACCATCAGAGAACGCGGAGCAGCCCTCCTCATAGGAAAGGGCTGTATTCTTAAAATAGTCCTCCGTTTTGGACGATGTTGTATATTTTTGGAACCGCGGTTCGCTGCGCATCACTTCACTGGCGGCCATGAAGGCCGCAGCCTTGTTCGGTGTTGTTTTGAGATTCAGATTATGTGCCACGGCCACATATTCCGCCTGCCCTGGAAGAATATAGGTCCACATCGCCGCCGCTTGAATGCCAAGCGCACGGAGCTGTTTAGCCATCGCCGGATAGAGATAGGATGACGAATTCCAATAGGTCTCAAATTCATAGACAATGCGCGCCTTGCCTTTAAAACGATCCTCAAGCAGCCAACCGTGATAGGTGGGGGTGTCAACCACCTTTTGGAGCATCTGCAGGTAATTGATATCGCCAACTTCCTTGGGTGATTTATTCCGCGATTCCGATTGCCCGGGGTAGAGACAAATCGAAACAATCTCTGCATCCGATTCCGCAGCGGCCTCGAATACATCCTCTCCGGTCCACTCCATCATTCGCGGCCATTCGAGCGACCACGACATCACCGCCGCAACCTCTTCATCCTTAAAAAACTTCACCATGCGATTGATATACTGCTTCGTGTTCGCGGTCCGCCAAGCCGTATAACTCTCCGCCGAATCGGTTTTTCCTCCCGCGTCCAGCCATCCCTGATAAATTGCGAAGCACTGTGGATAGGCGTCGATTTCATCGCGCTTGAAATATCCCGGTTCGTTGATCGGTTCAACCAGAGCCAACGCGGGACTATTCTTAATTTTCACGCCCCCGCGGTATCTGTTTTTGCGGTTGAGCAGTTGATGGATATAGCCATCCGCCTTCGCCATAAATTCAGGATCCACCATCCAGATCGGCTTGGTTTCATCGCGGGTTGAAACAAACGTCTCCTTACCGCGGGCGGCGCCGAGCGTATTGAGAAAAGCGATGTAGGTGTACATGCCGTATTCTTCGGCCTTTGCCAGCACATAATCCGTCAAATCAAGCCACTGGTTCTCCACCAGATTGCCCTCATCATCGCAGATATCGCCCGGTGAAAGATGTATTCGGATCAGGTTGCAGCCCATGAGCTGAAGTTCGTCATAGGCCTCGTCAATCATGGCCTTATAGGCGTCCAGATCCATCGGCGAATGCACCCCATGATGCTTCATCCGATTGTATTCCCACGACAGCGCCGGTTGAAAGTTAACCCCCAAAAGATTGACCTCGGCCCCATCCTCAAACAACAACACGCCGTCCTCGACATGCAGCGTTTGAAATTTCGGTGCAGATGCTGAAAGGGATCCCCCGAAGGAGGCAACGCAAAGAAAGGCTATACACAATGGTATTAATCTCATGTATCTCATCAATTCCATTACAATTCCCTAATCCAACGGCGGCTGAAGACCCTGTGCCTTATATTTCTTCACGTCCCGCTTGTAGTTATTGATCATTCTGGTTGGACTATCGGCATCCGCAACATTGTAGAGTTCCATTCCGGACGAAACCTGCGGAGCCTCTTTCGTCGGCAACCACGCAGCAAACTTTTTCTTGATCGCGTCGTATTCGGGATTCTGGGCCAGGTTCGTCCACTCGTTCGGATCGCCCGATTCGTCATAGAGTTCTTCGGAGCCATCGAAATAACGGGTATAGCGCCACTCTTTGGTGCGCAGCGTATAGTTCCCTCTGCCCCATGTAGTCATGGCGGGCTGCTCCATCGATTTCAACGGATCGTTCACCCACGGCACAAGACTCTGTCCATCAACATATTCCGGCGCATCCAACCCGGTGAGCTGGCAAAGCGTCCGGTATACGTTAATCAAACCAACGGGTTCGGCGCAGACCTTGCCATTCCCGTTTTTATTGCGCGGATCCAGGATAATGAACGGCGTACGCGTGGCCTCGTTCCAGAGCGAAAACTTGCTGAAACTGCGCTTTTCGCCTAGATGAAATCCGTGATCAGACCAAAGCACGACAATGGTGTTGCCGGCATAAGGGCTTTCTTCAAGCGCATCAAGCACGCGCCCTACGTTGTCGTCGGTAAAGTTGATGCAAGCCAGATAAGCCCGGCGAAGATCCTCCCACGCATTATCGTTGCGCACTGGGATTTCAACATAGATCTGTGCGTTGGCCTGTCCGGCCATCGGGATGTCCACAAGGTCGTCGGCCTTAAATGGCGGCTCCTTGATCGGCTCCTTAAAACGATCCCAGTTTTCCTCCGGCGGAATAAATGGCGTATGAGGCAAAATAAAACCGACCGCCAAGAAGAACGGCTTTTCGTGCTCTTTTTTCAAAAAGCGAGCGGCATGCATCGCGCTCTGGTAATCCTGAAAATCCTTCAGCGGATTACTCGCCGGACACGCCACGATCCGTTTATTGTACGGATCTGGAACATACCCCTTTTCCTTGATCAGATTCAGCTTGCTGTTGCCATAGTATTTATAGTCGTCCCACTGCTCCTCCTGACGGTAGGTACGGTCCGGATTGTGCCAAACCTTAGTCAGGCCGCAGGTGGTATATCCGTTTTTTTTAAACAGCTCGGGAAGCGGCATATAGGGAGCCAGCACCTGAGGATCGATATTGTTAATGTTGTAAAACGGATAGAGTCCGGAATTATGCGGTTCGATCCCGAATAGAATCGCGTTACGGCTTGGCGAGCACCCCGGCGCGGCACAATGGGCATTCGAAAAGTTGACGCCCTTATCCGCCAACCGATCCATGTTCGGAGTCAGAGCCTGCGGGTGCCCGTCAAGAAAACCGACCCAGTCGTTCATATCGTCGATGCAGATCATCAACACATTCGGCTGCTTTTCGGCACCAAATGAAATTGAAGCGAATAAACCAACAACCAGCAACCAACAACCAATAACTCTCATTAGTTTCCCCACCCTTCTTCCAGCACCTTTCGATCAATGCGCATTTGTTGTTTTTCAATCAGGTATTCGCCCGGCATCGCCTCGAACTGGACGGCATCCTTCGGCGCTGCCACCAACTGCCAGCGGTAGCCTTCTTTACGGTAGATCCAGCGCGGGGCTTCGGTCCCCGGCAGCTTGAGCTTGAAGGGGTGCGACACATCGCAGATGAGCTTCACGACCTGGTCGCCGGTATGGCATTCCTTCCAGTGCGGCCTCAGCCATTCAACATCCGGCTCAATCGTCACCCGCAGCGCATCGTTTTCAGACGGCTCGATAAAGTAGAGCCCCGAACCGGCATAGTCCACATACGGGGAAGTGCCGAGGCCGATGATGGTTTCGGGAGGCGTTCCCTCATCCGCAACCTCGTCTGTGTTCCACCCGGAATAAATCAGCGCATGGTCCTTCAGCCCCCAACTGGATCCAGAGGATGCCGAGAGCGCAAAGGAGTCAAACGCATCGCCGTCTGTGGTTTTTGTCGAATAGGGTTCAAGCCGCGGAAGCGTTTTGAAGACCTGCTTGGCCACCATGAAAGAGGCGGCTTTGCGCGGCGTCGTCTTTAAATTAAGCACATGCGAGCCGCCGAGGTATTCCGCCGACCCGGAAAGTCCATAGGTCCATTGCGCCGCAATTTGCGCGCCGGCGGACCGGAAAAACTTCGCCATCGCCGGATAGAGATACCCGCTTTGATTACAAAAGGTTTCAAACTCGTAAACCAGCTTGGCCTTCCCGGCGAACGCTTCACTGCGCAGCCATCCCAACCCATCCTCGTCATCGGAACAGTGCTGGATATAGGGCAGATAGTTCCGATCGCTCAATTCTTCGGGATTTTCCCAAAACGGCTTCTTCAGGTCGGACTGCCCGGGGTAGAGGCAAAAGGAAATCGCATCCACTTTCGAATCCGCGACGGCACGGTAGGCCGAGCGGTGTTTGGTGATCAGGCCGGTCCAACCACAGTTCCAGACTACCGGCTGGGTCAGCCCTTCGTTTCGGAACAACTCCACGAGCGCGTTGATATAGCCAAGCGTATTTTCATAGCTCCAGTTCTCGAACTGCTCGCGTGTGCCGCCTTCGTTTGTTTCCTTCCACTTTTCAAACCAATAGTAGGCGGGTTCGTTGACCGGCTCAACGACAGCCAACGCGTCGTGGTCTTTATAGAGCAAACCATTGTATGGATTCCGCCGGTTCAGGAGCTGTCGAATGCAGTTCTTTGTTGCAGCAACGGCCGCCGGATCGACCATCCATTCCTCCCGCTCAAAAGAAGCGGCAAACGACTGACGATTGAACGGGAATTGCGTGCCGTCGTTGATGAGATGATTCAAGAAGGTCAGATAGATATAGAGTCCGCGGTTCGATGCTCCAGCCAATGTGTAGTCGAGCATATCGAGCCAGATCGTCTCGACCAGATTGCCCTGGGCATCCGTAAAGTCGGCCGGCGTCAGATGAACCCGAATCAGTTCCGATCCCAGACGCTGTATCTGATCGAAACTTTCATCCGCCACCTGTTTCAGGTCCTTGACCTTCAGCGGCATCAACAGCCCTTGATTATGCATCCGAGAACCGTGCTCAAAACTGATGCAAGGCTGGAAGTTCACCCCAAACAGGTTGACCTCGCGGCCATCCTCGAAATAAAGCACACCCTTGCGGGCCTCAATCTTCTGAAACAGACCAGCAGCCTCGACAACCGGAATGCCGACCAGACCGGCAAGCAACAACAAATAAACAGTCATCTTCATTAAACTTCTCCCCGGCGCGCTTCAAGTTCGGCCCGAATTTCATAAGCATCTTTTTCATTGAGCGTGTAGAGCCTCAAGCAGAACATGGCGAGAATCGGTGCCAGAATGGACGCGGCGACAAAAAAGATCCGCAGAATGGTCATCGTGCCTTCGGGCTGGTCCGCTCCGAGTTTTTCATCGAATCCACTGAAATGGATGGCAATCCCTGAAACAAGAAAGGTGAAGGAGCCGCCGAACTTGGTGATCCATGTGAATACGGAGCTGATGATGCCCTCGCGGCGTTCACCGAACTTGTATTCATCCCAATCGCACAGATCGGCGATCATCGAGGGAACAATGACCCCGAGCGAAACCCAGACCGGACCATTCAGAACGGAATCGAGCAGCAGCAGGTGCGGCATCTCTGGAGTAAAAATAAACCACTTGGACACGCCGCCTAATGCGGTCAAAGCAAGCACGATGAACATCGTGCGCCGTTTCCCGAAATGGAGCGCCAGCCAGCGCAACACATAAATTCCAACAAAACCGACTACAGCAAATCCGGTTCCGTTCCAAGCGTTCAGGATAATCCCTTGCTCTACATTACCGCCCTTCACGTAGTAGATCACAATATACATCGCAATGCTGCCGGCAACCGCACCGCAAAAGTTCAGTGCAAACACAATGCCGACCAGCCCCAACATGGGTTTCGACGATGCCGCCTGCCCGATCGCTTTGAAGAATCCGATCTTATTCTCCGCTTTTTCGGCTACCGCATAGAAGCGTTCCTTGCCAAAGATCGCAGGCAGCACGCCCAAACCGAAAAAGACCACAAGACCCAGCACCAACGAAACCCATCGCGCTCCCACCAGCGTATTGGAGAAGCACGCCATGTTGGTGGCGGGCAGATACCAATTAACGCACAGATTGCCGATGTTATAAAACAGCGCCAGGAAAACCATCAAACGCGTACGTTCATGATAGTCGGGAGTCTGCTCATACAAGAGCGCATTGAAAGGTACGGAATAAACCGTGAAGGCGGTAAAGAACAGAATGCTGCCAATGGTCAGCCACAGGAAGGTGGCCATTTCGCTCAGGCCTTGCGGCACCATCCAGATCGACATAAAGGCCAATGCCACGGCAACCGCCCCGCCGAACACAAACGGACGTCGACGCCCCCAACGCGATTTGAAGCGATCAGAAACACGCCCCATAACCGGATCAGTAAAGGCATCCCAGATACGCGGAATGGTCATCGCCATACCAAATAAAATGGGATTCAATCCGAGAAAAATCTGGAAAATGGCCTGTGCCATAAACGGAATAACCAATCCTCCGTTCTGGATAGGAAATCCTCCCGCGCCGACCGCAAGCTTTTGCCCGAACGGAACATGGTCTTCCGGTTTTGTTTTGTGTGCTGTTTTCATGATGATACGTGATCCGCGACCCATGATGATTGATGATCGACGACAAGCCGGAAGGTGTAGGTGCCGGGCGGTTTTTTAAAGACAATGGGTTCGAAACCGGGGATCCGGAGTTCAAATGGAACAGCGGTTTCTTCGTCGAGCTCTGTCACCAACCGGCCATCGGCATGCCACTGCCACGCTTCGCGAAGAAACCGGGCGTGCGGATAGAGATCAATGCGAATCGTACGCGCTTCAATGTCGATAATATAGAGGCCTTGACCTTTGTATGAAACCAACGGGGAAGATCCATATCCGATGATCCGCGCCGGCATGGTCGGAACCTCCACCGGACACCACGAAACATCACCGGAATGAATGAACAGATCCGGCGTGCTGGCGACACTGAAATCGTGTTCATAGGAGAGCGCGAACGCACCAAAGACATCGTGGACATCGCTTAGCGTCTTATACTCAAACCCACGCGGGAGATGATGAAAGACCTGTCCGGCAATGATGTAGCCGACCGCTTTTTTCGGTGTGGTCTTAAGGTTTAAATTATGGGAGCACCCCATATGGGCGGAGTAGATATTGAAGCAATGCGTCCACATGGCGGCCATCTGTACACCCAGCGCGCGAAACAGCTTGGCCATAGCGGGATGCAGATAGGAACTCTTTTCGTTGTACATGGTCTCAAATTCATAGACCAGCTTGGCCTTGCCTGCAAATTGCGGATCGCGCACCCAGCCGAGATGGTAATAATCCTCAAAACAATACTTCAGAAATGGCAGATAGTTCTTATCGCTCATATCCGCGGCATGCTCCATAAAGGGATCTCCGACATCATCCTGTCCGGGATAAAGACAGAACGCCACCGCATCGGCCTTGGAGTCGGCAATCGCCGTGAATACATCGCGCCGACCGTCGATCATGCGCGGCCAGTTGCAATTCCATACCACCGGCTGCTGCGCGCCTTCAGCCCGGAGCAGGTTGTGCATGGAATCAATATAGGTTTTCACCACGCCGTACCGATAACGGGCATAGTGAATATCGTTGAACGCCGCACCCTCTTTTTCCGTCCATGCGCAGAAGAGCGCCTTCTGTTCGGGATGTTCCCGCATCTGGGTAAAGGTGCTGTATTCCGGTTCGTTAATCAGCCCCCAAACCGCAATGGCCTTATCGTCCTTGAGCTTCAACCCATTATAGGGGTTGGTCCAGTTAACCAGCTGCTGAATCATATTCTGCGTTTTGGCCACACAATCGGGATTAAAGATCCACTGCTCGCAGGTGTATTTCGGCACGAAAGAATCTTCGAGGAAAACGTACTCCATCTGGTTCATAAACGTAATATAGACATACACGTTGTTTTCACGCGCCTTGGCCACCATATAGCCGAGCATGTCAAGCCAGAGGGTATCCACCAGATTGCCGTCGGCATCGGTGAAATCGGCGGGAGTCAGATGACAGCGAATCAAGTCGCAGCCCATGATTGCAAGATCCTTGAATCCGTCGTCGCACATGGTCTGCATGGTTTCCAGCGTCATGGGCAGGCCCAGATGCTCCATGCGGAACTTATACTCCCAATAAAGGTTAGGCTGGAAGTTGCTCCCCCACAGAACCACCTCCGTACCATCTTCGTAACGCAAGACTCCGTCACGAACCGTCATTGCCATTGGAAAGGTCGCATCCACAGATAACATTTTTTGCATTTGTGTCATTTTTACCATATCAAATCGCCGTCCCATGAGATGGCCTTGTTCAAATAATCCTGAAGCACAGCAACCTGCTGGCAGGAAGCGCGACGAACAGGACATTCGGCTGATTTCCTTTTTACCCACGTTACTCCATAAAGCGTCATTCACTCTCTCCACTAATGGTCAGACGGATGTATGCCTGCGGCCGATCGTCCAACGAAACCGCGTTGGTTACCATATTAAAAGTCGAATCCATCGGGCCGCTTACGGTGGTGACGTCATTTGTCGTCCAAACTCCGGAAACCAGGTTGGAGGTCATTTCAACGCTGTAGTCGATGCCGCTGTCGAGACGCATCACGTGCCGCAACGCAAACAGGCCGTCCTCTGTTCCACAGGTTGGAACGTAGCCGACGTCGTTCGCATTGGTCGGATTGCCGCCAAACGCATATTCCGAAAGGTTGTTCAACAGGTCCATGTCGGGATCCGCCCCTTGCTCTGCATCGGAACCAAAGAGACCATAGCCGGAAATCCACCGGCTAAATGCGGAGGTCTCCGACTTGACGTAGACGGAATCAACCAGAACATCTGAGAGATTCGCATCGAGCTGCGCGGCAGAATTCACTCCGGGCAACAAGCTTCCCTTGAAAAATTCCGAGGAGGAGGCGAATGCAACCGAATAGGTATCGAGCGGCTGCGATCTGTTTGGGTCAACCGTCAGGTTATAGGCAGAAACCGTAGCCTTCCAATCGTTGGAAGTTGCTCCCTTCTCGAGCGAAAGTTCAAAATAGATCGTATCCGATTCCGAACCGGCGGCGTTGGCCGTACCGAGGGCGGACGCCGCCAGCACCACCGAGCCGCTTAACCACGAGCTATCGCCGGAGTTTTCAGCAAAGTTAAACTGGTAGCTCCCGGAGACCTTTCGCTGCAGGCCAAGCGCAGCACTGGTGCCGTCGGCACCAACAAGCTCGAGCCGGAAGCCGATCTTGGTCGCGTCGGCAACGGTGGCTTCTTTAAAGTTAAAAGATGCCCCGACAACGGATTTGGAGCCGATAGAACCTGCCCCGTATAGAATCTTTTTCCAGGCATTGGAGGAAACGGTTACCGTCCCGGGCAGATTCGTGTTCACCGAAAAAACGCCAGCGTCTCCACTCCATCCCTGCTGCCCCGACAGATCGGCGTTCACATAGCCTTCCGCCGCGACAAACTCAATGGTCTTGTCCGTGGTCGCTGTTTCATCATGGGTATAGATATACATCCCTGCCGCTGTCGAGGCAAAGAAACGGCCTTCGGTGTCCACCAATATGGACGTGATCATGGATACGGCCTCCGGCGCGTCAGGCTGCGAGGCTCCATGAAGCTTACTCCAGCTGATTCCCCCATCGGTTGAACGGTAGAACGGCTCGGTTAACAATCCCCCCGGAACCGGATGATTGAGATTCTCCCCCTCAGCCCACCGGTCCAACTGCTGATGGTTATGACTTTTTGAAGCATAGACGATGTGCTCATAGCCCGGGCGTGGATCAAACTGCACCAGCCCCATCCATGGAACCGGTTCGACCGCGCTGAAATGAATGTTCGGTTCCAGACCGGTATCCCGCAGCGTCCAATCATTGGAACCTTCGTTGTATTCATAGATCCCGCTGCGTCCGGCCATCAGGATCCGGAGATTGCCCGCGCTGGTTAGCGGATCGATCGACAACAGATTGAGCGGCGGCACGCTGTATGTTCTTCTCAGCCCCGAAACATGCCAATACGCCCCCGACAAGCCGGGCACGGCCTCTTTGGCTGGTTCAGGCAAGACCGTCCAACTCTCCCCGCCATCCACCGACCGGTACAACCCCAAACTCGCAGCGTCCACCCCGACCGTGATATCGCCGGAGCCGATCAGGAGATCAGGATCCGAAGAGGAAACGGTCACGATATATTTATCCATATCCTCCCAACTAACTCCGCCATCCAGACTGCGAAGTCGCCCGGCGTAGACGCGGTTAGGATCGACATTCGACCAAAAAACCAAGCAATTCTGATAGAGCGTATCCGGCTGCTTGATCCCGGTATCAACCCAATTCACCCCCGCATCAACCGACTTCAGAATGTTCCCGACTTCCGAGTACGATCCGATCATATGATCCGGGTTGCCTGGATCATACGCCATGCCGGTCATGTTGCGCGAATCGCCCCACGAAACACCGGGCAGAGGATTGGCAATATCGCCCAGATCATCGAACAAGTCGTTGTTATGGTGCGAAATGCCCTTCCACAGCTGGCCAGCGTTTTGCGACACAACCACGCCGTACTCCTTCGCACCAATACTCCAATGATCGGGATTGGTCGACGAAACCGCAATCTGAGTCATCGCCTTGTTTGGGCCGCCACTGGCGTAGGTCGCTAGATTGGCTCCGTAATCCGTGCTCTTCATCAGGCCGCCCAGCACCCACTTTACACTGATGATCATCTCGTTTGTTTTCCCCGGAACCCAGGAAAAATTATTCGATGCCCATTGCCGCCGCTCATCCGCACGCAGCCCCAGACCATAGGTATCATGATCCGACGGCGTCCAACCCATGATGGAAGGACAGTGACCTCCAACCGACCGATCCGTTCCAAGCCAGCTCACCCCGCCATCCAGCGAATAACGCACCGCATCCCGGATCTCTCCTCCGCACAAAAGCACGAGATGATCTGCATTGGATGGATTGGCATGCACACTTGCAAATGTATCGCTATTCAAACTCCCAAGTTCCGCAGTGGTAGACTCCAGGTTCTCTCCCCATTGAGTAAACCGCTTTAACAGCCGCCCGCCGTGCGGCCACCGGGCGGGATAAGCCTGCCGAATCACCCAGCCCTGCGATGGATCCGACGGGTTGATCTCCATATCTACAAAATCGGAATATCCCGCATAAAGGCGCGTCGTCGAGCTCACCGCTCCGGAGCCATCGATCATAATTCGCCAGAACTCGCCTTGCGAAACAGGATAGGTCGTATTCCCATCCGCATAATAGAGCCCTCGCGCCTGATGCACCGAGAATCCCTGGGTATCATAAATACGGACATCATCCAGCAAGCCTTGAAAATAACCGCCACCGGATTCCGCTCCACCAATGTAAACCTGTCCACTGCCGATTTTACCCAGATCACCGCCGACCCAGACCTCCGCCTCTTCCTCAGCGTCAACAATCAGGCGCATTCTACCCTTATTCCACACGCCCGTAACATGATGCCATTCCCCATCATCCACTCGTGTGGTGGAGGAAAGCATATGGGTTGATCCATCTTCTGCCATAACGGTCCAGCCCGCAAGTCCATCGCCGGCGGCCTCACCATTAACGGCTAGTTCGAAATAGTTGTTTCGATCTGCGGAAACAAGCACCTGATCCGTTCGGTTGGTGGTCTTCAACCAACAGGAAACGGTCAGCAGTTCCTGAGCGTTAGTATAAACCATCCCGGAGACCGTCAGCCTATTATTGATTGTCCCATCAAAACGCGCAGCATGGGAACCTTCCGCACAAGAGGCCTCCCAACCGTCAACGCTTCCCAAAAGGTCGTAGGCCTTATTGGCTCCCTTAAGCGATGTGTCAAACTCCCATGACTCGGTGTAGCTTTCGTTCTCAAAATTATCCAATGGAACTTTTTCCCCTGCGATATGCCGCGCCATCCGGCGCGTATCGGCCAATACATAGAGCACCGTCTCATCCGCACCGGTCGAAGCGGCTTCGAAATGTTTAATCGTGCGATCCGATAATTCCGGCACCAAGGTCGACCACGTGCTTCCGCCATCGGTCGAACGCAGCAGTCCGTCTGAAGTCGTACCCAGATAAAGATGATTTGTACGAACCATCGTCGGATCTTCAACAATACGGTTCTTTCCTGTTTTATTTACAATCCGTTCATACGACCCGGATGGAAGCTCATAGATGTGCTGCCAGGTCTCGCCCAGATCCTGAGATCGCCAAAGCCCGGCTGGAGAATAACCGGACGGGAGATTTTTCCAGTACCGGGTCGCCACCAGCAAATAAATCGTATTCGGATCGTAGCGGGAAAACTTAACCGCTCTCGCCTTGGCTTCATACGTGCCCAGATAAGGGTGGTGCAGAGGAAGAAAATCCTGACCATTCGAAGTCATCACCATCGCCCACTCATTGTCCAGGAAAATTTGGCGGTCGGGGTCGAAGGGTGAAACGGCGATATCCAGGCCCTGCTGCACATGATCCCATCCAGCACCCGCCGGATGACCGTGATCCACATGCCCCTGCCCCGGAAACGTATTGCGCTGCCACTCTCCTGCCTGGGCGGCTAAAGAACAGAGTACAAATGCGCTTACTAATATCAGGTGACTATTCATTTTCCTCTCTAAAGGAAACCCCGCCTCAAGACGGGGTTTTCCAGAGCGATCGCTGTTAATTAGATTCCGAACCGACGGATCACAAACAGGTCGACTCATCCCAACGTAACCATTCCAACTATTGACGGCTCTGGAAGAGCGATTACAACACTAGACGGCGACGGATAAAAAGGATCGCTCCGCTGCTGACTGCTATCAGACCCAGCGTTGCCGGCTCCGGGATCACATCCACAGTAACGGAACCCATGATAAATTTATTATCTCCCGCATAACCCGCACCCAATGTGAATTCGTCATCATTAATCAAAAAGTCTTGATCATTATTTGAGGTGAAGTAAGCATCCGTAACGGCCGGTGCGGCACCAGAAGCGCCTATGCTGAGGCGATAAGTTTCAGATAAACTGCCAAACAACACATTCATCTCAGTAAAGACCAACTGATCACCCGCTCCCAAGCCAGACACATTGGTGATTTTCAGCGAAAACCATTCCAACGCAGATCCATCTCCATTATTATCCATGGCCAAGACTGCACTGCCTCCAGCAACCCCAAGCCCTTTGGTCTGAGCACGGAACTTTTGCGATGAAACCCCCACGATGTCAAACGTAACACCAGATCCCGAATTACCGGAAGGCAACGCAGAAAACGTGCCGACTGTATACGTTGAAGACTCCGTCGTATTGGTCATAAGATCCGAAAAATCGCTATCGGTAATAGCCGCCGTCGTCCCCGGAAATTCGTTTGCATCACCACTAAAATCTATCACCAACGAAGCTTGCACATTCATGGCCGCTACCAGCCCTAACCCGATCATCCATTTTTTCATTCTGTACTCCTTTATTTGATCGCAAGAGAGGAACCTCCCCTCTTGCGACATAATGATGTTAATTTGAACGTCTATTCTTCAACAATCAGCAGACGCAGGAATCCCTGATTCTCGTCATCCGTTACGATAGCGTTCGTCACGATGAGATAATCATCGGCAAGTGCTCCGCTCGTCACAGTGATGCCAGTGTTGGTCCAGCTTCCAATAACCAGATTACCGCTGTCATTAACTTCGACGTTATATTCAACGCCTTCGGTATCGATCAGCATGGCATGCATCATGTTCAAGTAATTGGTCCCATCCACAGAGGAGGTACTGGTTGAAAAGACTCCCTGATCCATCGCATTGGTCGGATTGCCCATCAGCGCATATTCGGCCAGATTATTCAGGGAGTCTTCATCAGGATCTTCATCCATGCCTCCCACGCCATATTCAGACGCCCATTCTTCGTAGGGAATCACGACAGGAGCACCTCCCGTTGCCACAGCCACATAAAAGCTTTCGATCTGGCGGTTGGTTGTATATGTGTCAGTCTCGCTGGCCGACGAATTAAAACCACCGTATAAGGTCGAATCAAGCCAGCTTTCTTTAACAATAAATTCGCCTTCTTCTACCGAGAAGCTATGGACTTGCGTTCCAGCCGTCATATTGCTCAGCACCATTGCCGCAGACCAATCGTTAGTCGACATACCCGGATAAACTTTGAGCGAGAGCTTGAGATTGTCAGACGAATCATTGGTCACCCCTCCGTCCAACCCTAATGCGCTTTCGTCAAACAGATCGGAAAAAGCAGAAAACCCATTTTCCTTCTCAGTAAATACCATTCTGAGCTGATCAGCCGACGTCCGCTGCAGATCGACACGGATGAATTTGGGGAAGTTGCTGAAATTATCCACCAAGTTAAAAGTCATGAACGATCCTGTTGCATTGGTGTTGATGCTCCGGTCGAAACGAAATTCGCCACCCACCTCGAGCATTCCGTTGGTCGTCGAAAGCGGCAAGGTATACGTCATTTGTTTATACTTGTTTGTTGTCAGCTGGACATAGTTAATTGTCGCGTCCACTTCAGTATCGGTTTGATCACTATTACCGGTCCAGTATCCCTGCTGACCGAAGAGCGATCCAGGCTCATAGCCTTGTTGCGCTGTAAATTCGACCTCTTCCACCTGCTCAAATACATCTACGTCCTCCGACCCCGCAGTGAAGCGATCAATCTTGCGGTTAGATGTAAATGATTGTGCGTCCGAATTCACACTGTTGATATAGGCATAGAGACTGTCGTCGGTGAAAAAATCCTGCGTGGTGTCGAACGCCACAGTAAATGACTGAATCTCGGTCCCTGCGGTCAGGTTGCTGAGCACCGCAAAACCGGACCAGGAAGATGCGTCAGCACCGCGAGTGATCGCATAACCGAACCATAAGTTATCGGACGAGGAAAAGGTTTCATTCGTAGAAAACCCGAGTAATTCCTCCTTTAAACCGCCTGACTTTTCATTCCCCACAAGGGGCCCGGAATTCGACGTCTTTAATCTAAAAAACCCCGCGACGCCGTGCGAAAGCTGCATCTCCACGCGATCGCCAGCGAAGGTCGGCGATTCCTTAAACCCGACACTGATAACATGCTTATCGTTTGCATTGGTAAAAATGCGGTCGAAGGTAAACTCGATACCCACCGAATATTGTGTGTTCGAAGGAAATGCAACTTGGTTGATTGCCTTCCTATAGGTTTCAGCCCCATTGACAGATACGGTGCCCGTGCCGTTGGTATCTACCTGGTAATCTGAGTTTTGATCGTACCAATCGGGATGAAGCGCGATGCTTCCCGTCTCGAAACCCTCGTCAGCGGTGAAGGAATAATCGACTAACTGCCCATAAGCAGTCTGCATTGAAAGCACTGTTAGTGCTATCAGAGTTGCTAATGTACTTATCTTTTTCATGACCTCTCCTTATACATTTTATTTCACCCGACCCCATGCCGGATCCATTAACGCCCCAAACCTAATCCCTCATTTGGAACATACATCATGGTTTATTCATTTGCTCACTCTTTGTCAACCAACCTTTTCCTATTTGTTCACTTTTTGCAGTTCCAGCCCTTTGTTTGCTCATGCTTTGCATCTTGAGCCAATCCCCTGTCAGTACAAACCTGAGCTGAATCAAGAATCTTTAATGCCGAGCCCTGACACCATCGGCAAACGAAATACCACAACATGGAGGTTATAGTATTGCAGAAGAAGCGCAGACATGCTTTAAATGGTGATCTTTTTGAGGAAAACCATGGCCCGACAAAAAAACAAAGAAGATTTTGCATACCAGCACATCCGGAAACTCATTGACTCCGACCGGTTTCAACCGGGCGATCTACTCCCGACCGAAAGTGCTTTAAGCGAAGAACTTGGAATAAACAGAACGACCATTTCCAAAGCAATGGCCGCCCTCAAAAATGAAGGCTACGTGGAACGGCGCGCCGGCCGGGGCACCATGCTGTTGCGCAAGGCCGCATCAAACTCCACGAAAATGATTCTCGTCATATCGCCTTGGCCGACCTGGGACATTAAAGACGAACAGTTTTACCCGCGGCTGATCTACGCGATGCAGACCGAAGCCATACACAACGGCATGGCCACCATCAATATCGCCATTCACGGTGAAGAGATCGAAAACGACGACTTCACCAAAATTCGCGACATCTACAAAGCGTATGAATTCATGGGAGCCATAGTCATCGACCCCTTTCTGGCCACACATGGAAAACTTCAGGAATTCCTTACCGACCTGGAATGCCCTACCGTATGGGCGGGCTCCTCCCAAAAGGGAGTAGAGAATGCGCACTGCATCGACATTGATGATTATCAGGCCGCGTTCGACCTCACGGAAAAGCTCATCAACACAGGGGCAAAGAACATCGCCTACATCAGCTACAGACTCAACACCACCTTTCGAAACCGCCGAATGGAAGGCTACAAGACGGCTTTGGAAAAATACGCCATGGACGTCAGCGAGCAGCTGATCATTTTTAACAGCACGCCCGTAACGCTCAAAGAAGCCGGCCGCGAATGCGCCGGGATCTATACGGCCCGCAACCTTGATGCCGATGCGGTGGTACTCAGCGACCTACGCATGCTCGACGGCATCATCAGCTTCTGCAACCAGCTCCAGACACCGCCCCTACTCAAGCTAAAGCAACTCCCCTTCGCCACCTTCGACTACGAAAAGGATCACGGACACACCAACATACGATTCTCCGCAACCCAACCCATTGAAGAGATTGGTGCAAGCACGGTTCAGATGCTGATCGCAATCCGCGCAGAAAAATCCGACATTCCACAGATCCAAATCCTCAACCACGAAATCCACACCCTCAACTCCACCACGAGTTAAACGGAAACGGGAGCGTAAAAAAAACGCTCCCTACTCACCCAAAGCCCCGAACCGCAAAAGCCTCCTACCTCGAAGGTGCAATCTTAAACTGCTTGCCCTGCGTGAACTCGACATGCTGCCGATTCATCGCTGCCAACTTTTTCTCGATGTCGGCATATTCAGGGTGCCCCGATAAGTTTTTACGCTCGAGCGGATCTTTTTTGTAATCATACAACTCTGTGGAGTTCGGCTCATTCGCGAACCGCATGCCCTGCCGCTCTTTACTCATGCTGGCCCAGTACCAGGCGACATAGCGATACCGCTCAGTTCGGATCGCAATACCCCAACTACCCTGATGCGGATAAATACTGGCGGCATAGGGCTGGATCGATACGTTCGGATCCTTCAAAATAGGCACAAGGCTTTTCCCATCCAGTTCAGCCGGCAGTTCCAATCCATACAACTCGCAAAGCGTTGGAAAGAGGTCGATAAAGTTGACAGGAGAAACGGATTTTCCCGGAGGCGTTCCAGCATTGGAGATAATTAACGGAACTCGCGTGGATTCCTCATAGGTTGTATGCTTGCCCCAGAGCTGCTTGTCTCCCAGATGAAACCCATGGTCCCCCCACAATACCACCATGGTATCCTGAGCCAGCCCCGTCTCACGGAGCGTCTCCAACACCTTTCCAATCTGAGCATCCACGTAGGAGACACAAGCCAGATAACCGTGAATCAGCTCTCGCTGGGTCGAATCGGAAATGACCCCCTCTTGAGGAACCCCGCTATACGTGCGCGCTTCAACATAGTCGGTCTCCGCACAGGCCGGTGCGCCCTCGGGATAATGCTGAAACGGTGCAAGCTCCAATGCGCTGCGATCATACAAATCCCAGTACTTCTTGGGCGCCACAAAGGGCAGATGCGGTTTCTTAAACCCAAGCGCCAGAAAAAACGGTTCCCCCGACTTCTTTAGTTTTTCCAATTGCTCTACGCCACGATTGGCGACACCGCCATCGCCATAGGCATCGTCGGGCACATCATAGCATTCCACCGCTGGACCACCACCGTGATCTCGAATATAGAGATTAAGCGGTTTCCCCTTCAGTCCCTTCGCCTTGCCTTCGGTCTTCAATCGATCAACCAGATCTTTCAACGCAGGATCATGATAATTTCCATTAATCGTCGGCCCTCCGGTTTTTTTATTATACGGATTCTTTCCGAAAAAAGTGGTCCAGGCGATTTCATCCTGCGGCCCCTGCCAATCATCCTCCACATTGCGAGGATCATAAATCTTGCCGGTTCCGATCGCGGTGTATCCGTTGTTTTTAAAGAGCTGCGGCAGCGTCACGATATCGGGATATTTCAACCGCAGCTTATATCGATCCGGCCCCATTCCATAGATCCCGGTCGTATCAGGATAATAGCCCGTCAGCAAGCTGACCCGCGACGGGCCGCAGAGCGCCTGCTGACAGTGCGCATTCAGAAAGACCGTCCCCGCATCAGCCAGCTTATCTATATTCGGAGTAATTGCATAGTCATACCCATAACAACCCAGCAACGGTTTCATATCATCCACCGCAATAAAGAGGATATTTTTAGGTTTAACCGGCTCCGCTCCCGCCGAGACAGCCAGCAACACAATACTGACACAACCAATGATCTTTCTACACAAACTACATATTTTCATATTATTTTCCCATTTCTTAAGTACGCACCATTTCCCACTAAAAGCCATCAGGGAAAAGATTGCACGGTTACATCATCCAGATAGACACCCTCTTTACTATCCGTCGTCCCGCTGGAGAGAATGACAAGCGATTTCAGGTCCGCCGCCGTACCCAGCAATGCCTGAGAGGAAACCAAAATATTGGTGCCGTCCGAACCGTCGGTTCCGTACGAATCATAATCCACTGTCACATCGCCCTCTCCGACCAGGAATGAAAGACTTCGCTGATTGGGCAGTTGCGACTCGCTGCCCCAGTTACTGCCTCCGTAATAGTGCTCTCCCCCAACATCTACGTTGTTCAGATAAATACGATCATCAACGCTGGACCACTCGAAGCGCGCAATTGCACCATCAGACGAATCCCGCAATTCAAAGGCCGTTCCCTTGCCAGCACCATAACGCCGAATCAGGAAATTAAAATCCACCTCGACCGACTGACCGGTCAAACTAAAGGCAGTATCAAAGTCCAGCCGGGCAAAAAACTCATCGCCCGCCACATTCACCTCATCATCCATAAGAAGGGCAAGATCAGCAGCCAGAAGCCCCTCCAACGCAAAGGTCGCGCCGCGTGCGGTATTCAAAACCCAGGAACCCCCAGTCGTCACTGCGTCCAGCCCAGCCGCAGTGATCGAATCATACTTCACCCCATCGAAGGCGGTGCTGACATTTACTGAATTGGTTTCTCCCCCCTCTTCAGGAAAATCTTGCAGGAACCGGACAAAGCCATGGGAACCCTGCACTGGAAGCATGTAGTTATCATTGGAAAAAACGCCGCCATGATACCACGTCTCGAGATCATAGGAGAACAGAATGGGCGGCGCCCCGGTATGACTGCCATCCCGCGTCACAGGAAAGTTCCAGTGATTCGCGTCCGCCGTGATTGCCCCAGCCCACTCCAGCGATTCATCCTTATCGGAGACCAGTGGATCGGAGCCCGCCACGAATTCATACCAATCGGTGATGCTATCCCCATCCGAGTCCGCATCCAAAGCCCCGCCTCCGGTGGCAGCCTTCCAAAAATCATAATTCATAGCCCCCGTTTCGCGATCATCAGACGGTTCAGCATATCGTTTCGGCAAACGGGCCGACAACCGATCGATGACCGACTGGCTGGAAACCTGGCTCGCGATATTCGTCCACTCCATCGGATCGACATCATGATCATAAAGCTCTTCCGACCCATCTATATAGCGAATATAGCGCCACCGCTCATCCCGGGCCGCGACGCACTTATAACCATCCTCCGTGATGGAAACATGATCCCAATCAGCACTCGGATCGCCCAATAACGGAGCCAGACTATTCCCCTCATTTTCCGGATTATCTGGAAGACCGCAAAGATCGGTCAGCGTCGGATAAAGATCCAAAAGAGACACCGGCTTGTCGCAAACCTGACCGGCAGCGGTCACCCCCGGCACAACCCAGACCATCGGTGTGCGAGTGGACTCCTCCCAGAGGGTAAACTTGCGCCAGGTCTGCTTCTCTCCCAGATGCCAGCCGTGATCGGTAATCAGCACGACAATGGTATTGTTCTTTTTGGGATGGGCGTCGATTCCGTCCAAAATGCGCCCAATCGCATCATCCGTCACCGCACAGGCGGCGAGATAGCCCTGCACGCCCTCCTTCCATTTCCCCGCAGCAACAACCGCATCATGATCCCTATGGGTGCGCCCGATTTCCGGCACATCGTCTTGATCATTATCCTGCGTGATCGGCAGACTAATTTCCTCGAGCGGGAAACGATCGAAATATTCCTGAGGCGCAAACCACGGCAGGTGGGGATTATAAAAACCACAGGCGATGAAAAAAGGATCCGGGTCGGTTTCATATTGCTCCAACTTGTTCAGTACGAATGTGGCACACCGATACTCCGCCATATCCTCCGCCTGCTTGTCAATGACCCCCCAATCAAACGTCGTGGTGGAAGAGTAACTAGAGATCCCATGAAGCGGTCGATCTTCCGTAGGTGGAAGAGGGGATGAGATATTAATGCGAGACGAATCCCATTCGCTCACCGGAAAAGGTTCGTCCCCGTGATAAACCTTGCCGGTTCGATGCGTCTCATAGCCCCGCTCACTAAAATATTGATTCAGGAAGGTCACCGTTTTCAAACGCAGGTTTTCTTCCGTCCCCTGCCCATTCGCATAGTGCCCCGTCGTGGACGGCAGCAGGCCGGACAAAAAGGAGGTGCGCGACGGTGAGCAGGCAGGTGCGGTGCAATGCGCATTATTAAACTTCATGCCGGATGCCGCCAACCGATCCAGATTCGGCATCTTCGCATCCGCATAACCGCCAAAAGAATCTGACCAGTCGTTCAGATCATCCACGACAATCAGCACGACATTGGGAGGAACCTCGTCCGCTCGAACAGAGAAAAAGATCCCGCCCGCGAAGACCAACAGGCCAACAAGAAAACCTCTCCCCTGCAAACCGCGCTTAATGTAAGACTGCTTCCTCATATAATTCCTTCTATTCAGCAAATCTGATTCGATCATTTCGTATGGGCATTGAGTAGCCGACTCAGGGAGCGCTTACCCTATGCCGGAGAAATCCTACCGGCTCGTCGACGATTGCATCTCGGTGGCGGACCGTGATGGTTTGCGTGCCGTCCGCGTTGTACGTGGTCGAAAGGATGTAGGTATTGGTCGGCGTGTCGCTGCTCCAAAGAGGATCCCATTCGGAAAGATCTTTGCAGCCGTCAACCTCGTAGAGAAGATCGGGGGCATCCAGACGGCGCCGAAAACTGATCGACAGGTAGTTCGTCGTTTCCACCTGCTCAAAAACAAGGCCCGGCAAATAGTCGCGCACGTCTCCGCCGTCAGGCACCTTGATGGCATATTCGAGGATATTGGGGACGCCGTTTGTATTCGGGTCCGCGCCGGGCTCCGCGGCATCCCCTGTATATCCGGCCTTCTCAACCCAATCGGAAAATTCATATCCATTGAGCGGCGGCTGGAGACCGAGTGTTTCATACTCGGACGCCTCACTCAGGTAGCTGTTGACGCGGTTATTTGGCTTGTCGGAATCGGATACATTATACAGATCGATGCCGGACTGGATCTGCGGCGCTTCGATTGTCGGCAGGTAAACGGCCATCTGGGTTTTCATTGCGCTGAACTCCGGGTCGTCGGCCAGATTCATCCATTCGTTGGGGTCGATTGCGTTGTGGTAGAGTTCTTCGCTTCCATCGTGATAACGGGTGTAGCGCCAGTCGCAAGACCGCACCGTGTAATTGCCCCGCCCCCAGGTCGTCAGTGCCGGGGTCGTCTTCGTCAGGGATGGATCGTCAAGCCACGGTACGAGGCTGATTCCATCCACATAAGCGGGCGGCGTCAGTCCGGTGAGGTCCGCCAACGTTCTGTAGATATTGATCAGACCGACCGGCTCGGCAATAGTCTGGCCATTGGCCGCGTTGCCGCGCGGATCATAAATGATAAACGGCGTCCGTGTGGCCTCCTCCCAAAGAGAAAACTTACTAAAGGTTTGTTTTTCCCCAAGGTGAAAGCCGTGATCGCTCCAGAGCACCACGACGGTATTGTCGGCATACGGGCTGGCAGCCAGTGCATCGAGCACCACACCCACATTATCGTCGGTGAAGGAGATGGATGCCAAATAGCCGCGTCGCGATTTCTCCCAGGCGTCATCCTCCTTGAACGGGATGTCAGCATAGAGCTGCGCGTTGGCGCGGCCGACGAGCGGAACATCCGACAGGTCGCCGGCGAGAATCGGCGGGGCTTCGATCGGAAAGTCGAAGCGGTCGAAGTTCTCGACCGGCGCAACGAACGGCGTGTGCGGCAGAATAAAACCGACGGCAAGAAAGAAGGGTTTGTCATGAGTCTGCTGAAGAATCCCGACCGCGGAGTTCGCGCTCTTGCGGTCTTTAAAATCGGTCACTGGATTGGTGGCTGGCGTCGCACGCAGGCGGTCCGAACCGGGAGAATAATAGTACTTTGGATCATTGACCAGGTTGAGCGAATTATCTACGTAGGATTTATACACATCCCACTGCTCTGTCGGCTTATAGTCTTTATCCGGGTTGTGCCAGACCTTGGTGTAACCGGCCGTATAGTAGCCGTTGTCGCGGAAGAACTGAGGCATGGGCAAAAAGGCATCCAGTGTCGCGAGATCCGCCGCGTCCAGATTGACCAATGTATAAAACGGATAGAGCCCCGTTGTCGTCGGCTCGGCTCCAAACATGATGGCACTGCGACTGGGTGAGCAACCGGGCGCCGGGCAATGGGCATTGGAAAAAATGACGCCCTTTTCAGCCAGCGCATCCATATTCGGTGTTTTGGTCTGCGGATGTCCGCCCAAAAAGCCGACCCAGTCGTTCATGTCGTCGATGCAGAGCATGAGGATGTTGGGGGGCACCGCATCGGCGAATGTGATGCTCAGATCGCCACGGATCGAACCCGCTACCGCGCTGGCATCTCCACCGACAAATGCGCCGTCGGCAAAGGAGACCATCAGGTTGCTGATGCTCTCTGCACTGGTATGATCCGTGGCGTTGCCGGTGAAACTCAGCGTGACCTGAGTGTCGCTATCTCGGGTTAAAACGGGAGTCAGGCCCGCCGGGGTGTTGCTGACGGCCCCATGACTGGCGCTAACCACATCCGCTGTGAAGAGGTCGTCCGACAGCGTGATTGCAAGGGAGGAGGAAATGCTGCCGTCATTGGAGACGGCTTCGTTTACACCGTCAGAAGAGTAGACCAAGCTGGGCGCCAAAGAAACGCCGCCCACCGTAATCGCTGTGTTCAGCTCGAAGTCGTCGACCTGAAATTCCATCCCGACGACGCCGTCGAACATCTTAAATCCAAAACAGTCGAGGCCTCCATAGTTGGAAGTCCGAAGCTGATTGTCGGTATCCAGCTGCCCATTAACCCAAATATCAAAAGCGTCTACGGGCACGCTGTATTGATTGCTGTCTCCGTAGGTGATCTCGCTTGTCCCGGCGTTAAAAACGATAGCCACCTCTCCCCATGTATCCAAGCCCAGGCCGGCCGTACCCAAGCCAACTCCCCCTTTGAAATCATTCAGGCCGGCACCTGACCCGGGTACCACACGAAAATTAGCGTTTTTGGAGGTGTCCGTGGCTTGCGAGGTAAAACGCAAATCAAACGTAAACTGCCCGAACACAACCTCCCCCGAAATGTCCAACGCAAAGGAGTCCGCTCCCGTATTCACCACCTCCATGACCTTGTCACCGGCGACATCGACGATGGCAGCCGTTGCCCCCCCGCCAGAGGTCACCCAGGCAGCGCTTCCCTCATTCACCTGATCCGGGCTGCGACCGACCAACGCCGGCCCGGCCGTTTCAAAGCCATCAAAACAAATGACCGCTGCCTGAGAGATGGATACGGCCGCCAACGCGAACATCGCGAGGATCATACTTCTTTTCATTGGAAGACTCATATTTATCCATCTTCTCCAGTTATAGACTGAGCACTTCCAGGCATTGGAACTCTCCCTACTGCTTAAATTCGCCGAACGGGCGGCCGATCGAATTCACATACCCCGACAAATACACCTTCATCTCCTTGAGCACCTTTTGATACTCCGGATTCATCGCAATGTTTTTCGACTCCATCGGATCACGCTCCAGATCAAACAATTGATCGGGATCTGCAAAACCAAACCGCTTATACGTCTGCCCAAACGGTGACTTGATCCACAGGCGATCAAAGTTGCCCGCATCAATATTTTCTGCCAGCGTGCCGCTCAAATTTGGATTCATGCCGCGCTTGAGCATCTGATCGTTGTAGCGAATGGCGATATACTTCCAATCCTTGGTCACGACCGACTTGGAATACCCGCTTTCCGTATAGATCGCCTCCTTAAGCTCATCAACTTCCCCCAACCAAACCGGCTGAATACTCATGCCATCGAGATGCAGTCCTTCAATCGGCTTAGCCTGGGCCACATCCATGAAAGTCGCCGCCATATCCGTCACATCGATCAGCGTATCATTCACCTGTCCCGCCTGAATGCCCCCGTCCGGCCAGCGTGCGATGAAGGGAATATTATTGCCGCATTCATACGGAGTGGCTTTCCCGGTTGCCTGCTGATCCGCGAGGTAAATGACCAATGTGTTATCGAGTTCCCCCATCGCTTCCAGCTTATCGAGAATCACACCGATCCCCTCATCCATCCACATCATCATCTCCGCCACGACCCCTTTGTTTTTAGGAATGGCGGAACGGGGCCCCATAACTCCAACAGCCTTATCCGTAAACCCTTCAGGAGTCACCGTTAAATCGCCACTTTCGATCGGCTCGATCGGCCCATGCGTTGGCGTGAAGGCCGTCCAAAGAAAAAAAGGCTTGTTGTCCGGTGCCTGCTCGAGAAAATCGATTGCACCTTTCACCGTGTATTCCACATTGTGATGCTCCAGAGCTTCGGGATACTGATCCACCACATTCCCGGCGGTAATGCATTCCGCATAATCAAAGCCGTAGCCATGGATCAGGTCGCGCTGAATCTCGACCGATTCCTGAATCATCGCCTGGATCGCCGGGTCGTTTGGATCGGCATCATTCGGAATAACGTGCAGCGGGAGCAGTTCATGAAAATCGTTATGCCACTTCCCGGCCGCACCGGTATAGTATCCCGCCTTCTGCAGCGCCTGCATAATCGTGCGGTCGGTTTCGCAGAAGAACGCGCCGTTGCGGATCGGCGGCTGAAAATCATATTCCTTGAATAGCTTGTTGCGACAGCGACTCGGGTAAGAACCCGTAAGGCAGCTGTAGCGCGTCGGCACGCACAGCGACGACGTGGTGTAGGCACGCGTGTGGCGAACTCCCTCTTTCGCCAGACGGTCAATATGAGGCGTAGCATATTTTGCTCCGTACGCACCAATACTGCTCATATTTTGATCATCACCAATTAACACCACAATATTCGGGCGCTCTGCCGCCATCGTTATCCCTGCCAGCATCGTGCCGGCAAACAGCATTGCCGCCTTCTTTCCTACAATCATACCTATTCCTCCAATCAAAAAATGCCTTCCCGCACTAGATGCGACCTAATACATCAAACCCAACCCGAACCGTCAATATATATAGCCACTTTTTACAAATCATTTGGTGAGCATTTAAAAAACGCGCATTATGCTTTATGGCATCGCGGATGGCACTGGAGTGCGCATGCCCGGCACGCCCGCGAATCTGAAGGCATGGCCCGCACGGGATGTTGACGAACGCAAGAATGCCCGTACGAACTATTGCCCGGACTTCTCATACATCCCCTTCGACAACAACCTCGCCGAACGCGACCTGCGCATGAACAAGGTGAAGCAAAAGATCTCCGGTTGCTTCCGCGACACAGGACATTTCGAAGACTTCTGCCGGATCCGCAGCTACATCTGCACGGCGCGCAAGAATACGACCGGTGCTTTCGAGGCGCTTTCCGGCTTATTCCAAAGCCACCCGGCTATGTCGGCAGCACCTGAGTAGTTACCTATCTTTTAAGGATAAGCGGACGGAACAAATCTGGGAAGGGCGGGCTTCCCGCATGGATTCCGCCTTGCAACCGAAGGCGCAGTTGAAACTGCGCTACATCGAAGTGGCGATTGATGTGAACGATTTGCGTTCCGCGCCAGGCAATCGGCTGGAGAAATTGACCGGCAACCGAAAGGGAACCTATTCCATCCGGGTCAACCAACAATACCGAATCTGTTTTCGTTGGACTTCGCATGGAGCCAAGGAGGTTGAATTTACAAACTACCATTAATCAGAATTAAATAATTACCAGATGCCACACAATTACTAGGAGAATGCCCATGAGCATCAATGTACATCCCGGCGAAGCACTACAGGAGTTTTTGGAGGACTACGGTCTTAGCCAGAGCAAGCTAGCGCAGGAACTTCGTGTTCCCGTGCGCCGAATCAATACCATCGTTCGCGGCGAACGCGGAATTACCGCCGGCACAGCGGTACGCCTTGCCCGTTTCTTCAACAACCGCCCCATCTTCTGGCTTGGACTGCAGGAACTTTTCGACATCAACGAAACCCAGCAAAAGCTGGCGGATGAACTAAGCAAGATTCATCCCATCGCGGTTTGAGGCAATGTAGACGCGAACTTCCAGCCACGTTGCAGTTGAGAGGAAGGAGGTTGCACAATGGAAAACACGAATGCATCACCCAATTGGTTCCATTTATAGCTATCAGCCGATTCAATAGACCACTGCATCAAGCAGGATGCCGGAATTTCATTCCGACAGCTTCACCCAATCCGTACCCGCCTCGTAGTATTTGCAGGGGTCTGCGAACGCTTCGGCATCAAATCCAATCAGTAGTTTGGAGAGCTGAAGCTTTTTTTTAATGTGCCGCATGAGCTTTGCGGTCAGGTCATTGCGATGCAACGGGAGCGGCACCGCCAGCTTCCAGAGCAGACGGGCCCCTCCGAAGCTGTTCGGCATATAAACCGAGGTTTAAAGGCGGTACAGCGGTCCAGAACGGTATCGCGCATGTGCCGATCGATACTGCCGTCATAATCCGCCACGATCCAATGTATTTTTGTGGCCGGATTATCCTTGGAATAAATTCTGCCCAGAGAAAACGACCCCTCAAAGCCTGAGAAAAAAAAACATGATCCAGATCCAGTTGATACCAACACGTCTCCGGCGGCGCGTCAGACCGGATTTCCCATGGTTGACATTTAAACACACGGTCTGATGACAGATTCGATATAGCAAGTAACATAGTTTATCTCCATTAGGTTTTTTTGACACATGACACTCTCCTACGTATAGAAGGTTTTTCAATCGGAAGATGAACGCCGGCGCACGGGGATGGAATTCATTGCAAAACCCTTTGCACCGATCCGAAACCGAAAAAGAATTTAACGCGACAAGACGCAACACGGCGGAATGGTGTGGGCGGCAAAGCGTCAACCGAAAAAAACGAATAATGGGGAAGCAGGAAATCGTCCGATGCAGGGGTATTTGAAAGGCAGGGGGGATTCCCACTATCGAAAGGATGATATTGGATTGCTTAAGCTTTCGTCTACTACGGATCGGAAGAGCGCAAGAAAACAATGAATCCGGCATATATAACATAGGTTGCAGTAAATAATGGCCTTTATCACCGCATGATATGCGGTGATTAAAACTTGCCTTTGCGGTAAATAACACCATTAATCCCCGCAACTGGAGCGGTGATTATGAAATACATCCATCAACTCGAAGATTGGCCTAAAATCAAATGGGACTCAGACCGGCTGGCCCCCCTGCTCGCAGATGTACGGCATCGGCAAGGGCGGTTGCTCGGACAAATGGAATCCCATGGTTTCCAATTGAGAGGCGAGGCCAACCTGCTGACCATTACGGCGGATATCGTCAAGTCGAGCGCCATTGAAGGCGAACAACTCGATTCGGAGCAGGTACGTTCATCCATTGCCCGCCATCTTGGAATGGACATAGGCGGAACGCCCCATGTCGCGCGCCACATAGACGGCATTGTTGAAATGATGATCGATGCCACTAAGAACTATTCCATGCCCCTAATGCAGGGCATGCCGTTGGAGTTGGTGCAGACTGTCACCGGCCACGCCACCGCTGAAATTGTCATGGAGCACTATTTCAAACCCCAGCGCGAACAGTTGAAGACCGCCCTGCAAAAGTGCCTGCCGTCCATGCTCACAAGCGAGTCAAAATCATTCGCCCCGGCCAGTGAACGAGCCGCCGAAGCGCTGCACGGGATCAATGCAAAGAACTGGCGCAAGGTGGCCGATGAAGCATTGAAGATTTTGGAAGAGAACCCGCACTAAGCCGAAAGTGCCTCTCTGAATGTGCTCACTCGTTAAAAAAAAATCGAGAGTGCTTTTTCGTGTTTTTCGAAAACCAGACCATTGAAGATATTGGCTTTCTGATTTCAAACTTACGCAAACTACAACACCATTTCTCTCCCGTGCTCTCAGGATATCACCTCCTAAGGTTGACAAACTTTGTGCTTGTCATGTTAGAACATGCACCGTCTTCAACCCACAGGAGCACACGACATGCAAACAACTGAAATCCCCACCGCGATCACCACAGCAGCAACGGCCATGCTTCAGCCATACGCCCCCGGACTTACATCGGCGGGACTTGTGGCTGCAATTACATACAGGCCAGATGAAGAAAAAATCGAACGACTTTTAACCCGCAAGGATACAGCCTCCCGTCTTTCAATCAGCGTCGTAACCTTGGATCGGATGATTAGGCGGGCGGGTGCTGCGGGGGATGAGCGTTATACGTGAGTGGTGGATTTTTTGTCTTTACTCAGAAGGGCTTTACTAAATCCACGAACCACTCTGTTGTAAGAATTATTATTAGAATCACCCACACCAATGAATAGAATATCCCGGCATCCACCATTTTGTTTTTTAGCGTTGCCCGGATGGTGTGGCTCTGCCCGACGCCAAATTGGAACGGCACGCCGCGCTTGAGGTTGAAAATGAGCCGGGCGAGCTCCTTCCGCGCATCCTCGTTGAAGCGATACGTTGGGTTGGCTTGCTTTAGGTAGCTCTCAACATCTTGAAGCTCCTTAAGCGGTTGAATGTTTGAAAAAACGGTAGCGATCCAAAAACCTTACTCCCGACAGAATAGTCCCCCCGTGTAGAGTCCTGACGCGCGCGCGCGATGTACTTAACCCTCAAGGCCTGATTAGAACTTAATCAACCTTGCCCTCCGAAAGCCTGCGGTTTAGATTCTACGGACACCAAGGGGGCATACATGATCTAACGCAAGCCGTCCCCGTAGAAATCGAATATGTCTCAAGCAAGCCGAAGATCAGCAGAATCAAAGGAGAGGGCAGTCAATGTATTATGAAATGGCTTTGGCGCTCATCTCTATCTGTGATTATCCTCGCTGCTTTTCTTTCACTGGGCATCATTGAAATCAAAGGTAGGTTTATCAAGTTGAAGAGATCCCGCAAAGTCAATATTTAAGGCTCTACGGATCCCGCCGTTATGGCTAACAAGCAGAAAATCAAGTGATATTTGTAAAGTGCCGCATCTCTTTCGAGTCTTTTTCGTCTTCCGGCAAAAGACTGTGAAGCCGTTCATTCACCTCCAACAGCTTGTCGTAGTCTTCGGCAGCTATGTGTCTCTTGCCCGCTTCGATCAGGTTTTTCGCTTGGAGCTGGTCGTTGAGGGATTCGCGCATGTTCGCCAGAAACTGAAACCAATTGACCAAGAAATCCGGCGTCCGACGAAGAATCTGGCCTCTGATCCGGTGAAGTTGGTCAATCGCCGCCTGGATTTTTTGCGAGTTTGTCGAGTTCATGAACGTGTGCTCTTGCGCAACCACCTCGTGTAGCTGTCGCCGTTCATGGTCGTTTCCGCTTTCGTTGACGATGCCTGCAACCTCGTCTTTCTCCGTCCTGTACTCGTTCCGCAATCGCTCGATTCGTTTGCCGGACGTGAGCTGGCTTAGTTCTTGGGCGAGCTTGCGTTTTCGATCTTCGAGTATATAACGCTCATCCGTTTCATCATCCGGCGTCAGGCTGAGCAGCATCGCTGCGCCCGTAAGTTCCTGCACCGGAGCAACGAGTTTTTCCAGTTTTTCGACCACATCATAGTTTTCATTCTCCATCGCCTCGGCTTTTTCCTTTTCGAGTTGTCCATCTAGCAGCTCCGCTTCTTTAGCGAGTGCTTTCACAGGTACGGCGCGATAAGTCGGATTGAAGATTTGTGAAAACTCCTGGCCGGACGAATTGACGTAGGCATGAAATGTCAGGTCGCGTGATTCAGAAACCTCAAAGGTGAGGTCAATTTCCGTACCGCGAAGAAGATCGCGCTTGAGATCCTTGCCTGAAATCTCCAGGTAGCCAACTTTCTTGTTTGTCGTGAAATGGTTTTCTGCCGGTCCCTCGACAACAATGATTCGAATTTGATCATCATCGGCGGCGCTGATTGCAACGCCCGCAAATTTTATTCCAGTGTGCGTAACGTAAATTGCCTGGTCTTGCTGACCCCAAGCGGAAAAGGAGTGCTTTCGATTTTCAGTAAGTATCTCCTCAATCGCCTTGAAATCCTCATCAAGCTGCTTGTTTAAATCGGCGCTCTTGAAATTGAATCTTTTGCAAAGGCGAAGAATCCGGTTTGACAACTCCGAATCGGAATGTTTGTTGTAAGCTGCAACCGCAATCAAACGGATTTGTTCAACAAGCCGACTCTGATCATCCCGAAAGAACGCAGTCGGCAGGAGATTGAAAGTTTCGGCCACGGCTAGATGCTCGATGAACTCTGCGATTTCAGAATAATCTGGTTTCGTCTTGGCAGCGTTCAGCACTTTTGTTTCGACCCATTCAATCAGCATTTTGGTGTGTTTGTAAGCACCCGCAAAACAAATATCCTCGTCTTCAGGTTCAACCCAGCGCCGACCGTCGAGCAATGCTTCAACAACGGCCAGCTTATGACTATTGATCGCACGCGCGAATAAGAAGTTGTATTGGCGCGCGAAAGGCTTGCTGATAAAACGGCGAAACTCCGGCTCGTTGTCCAAGAGTTCCAGAATCTCTTCAGGAAAGTATTCGTCTGAGTAAAGAAAATGCTCAATGTCGCCGCGCGTAAGGAATCGAAGCAATCGCGGACTGTTGAACACCGCCCGATGAAACCCCTGCTTTTCTTCACCTAAAAACTCGTCCTCCAAGGCCAAGGCGCGAGACTTGTCAATCGGCTGGTTCTCCAACCAAGGTACTCGGCCATCATTAAGTTCAATCTCCTGAAGCAGCCGCTTCTTCGCCCGCTGGATTGCTTTAATGTCCAGCGCACTTCCAGAACGAGGTAGTAATTGTGGCCGCGCGACGCCGTCCGCATCTACTTCAATGCTTTTATTCTGGTTCTCGTTGCCGTGCAACTCCGTGACCTGAAACACCTCGAATGGATTCAGGTAAAACTGGAAACACTCATCAGGCTTTATCAAACCGCCCGCTTCGATGCGCGCCGACTCTGCCAAAGGAAGCAGTTTCTTCTTAGTTGCCTCAATCCGCTCTTTGGCGGCTTCATAATTGGGGTTCAACATCAACGCGCACCGATATGCATCTGCCGCGTCGGCGTCTTGCGATACTTCGGGATGGTTGAAAACCAACCCAAGATTGAAAAACGCAGAGGTGTCCGGGAGTTTTGTCGCAGACTGCTGATAAAATTCGACAGCCTTTGCAAAGTTTTCGTGGTTGTAGTAGGCGATGCCGAGCGAGTTTAGATCAGCTCCGTCCATCTCGCCTAAGTCGCGCAGCTTTTCCCACGCTTCGATTTCCTTTGCGTAGTTTTCGCGCTTTTGGTGGAGTCTTATGAGATAACGCCATAGCCAGGGTGAGCCAGGGTTTAGCGACCTTGCATTGTCGAGTGCCTTCTCAGCCTCGTCCAATTTGTCAACCTTTACCAACCGACTTCCTAATTCCTGCCATAGCCAGTAAGAACGGGGATGGTGGCGAATCCCTAGCTTTGCAAACTCAATCGCTTGCCCATCTTGGCCGCTATCTCTGGCCGCCACGACAAGTTCCTCCCAAAGATGCTCATCATCGGGTAGAGCATCAGCAGCCGATTTCAGCAAAGGTATCGCCTCCGCGAATTGGCCGGACTTGCACAGCTTCTGGCCAGTCTCTTTGAGTTCTTGGGCTGTCATGCGTAGTATCGCTTTAGCGGCCCCCATTTCTTATTGCTTTCAGAGAAAGCAAAAGCAAAACAGCGAGACAAACATCGGTAACAGCCCACACACCCCGATCTAACCGGATTGGGGAAATAGGGTTGAACAGAACGGCAGCAAAAATGAAACCCCACATCCACGCTTTCTTTTCGAGCGTGCAGGAAAGATAGGCTCTGTATCCACAAACCCCGCAAACCACCCATCGAAGAATCTGAAAATAACCGTAGGGCAGACCGTCGATCAGACAGCCAAGAAGCATTACCGATGCTATGAGGATGGGGATCATTCCTTACTGCCACAAGTCAGCATTATCTTTACCGCCATTCATCGTTACCACCACAAACGTAAACGAATTTATTACACACGCTGACAAATAATTTACTCGTATCCGCCATGCTAGCAAGATGTATTGGTAATTAATAAAATATGACAAGATAACTCATGGAAGGCATAGTCCCCATGACTTGGCTTACTCCCTCTGCTCATCACTACGTTTGTCGTTACGCGCTCCGTTCCGACCATCAAAGGCAAAATAAAGACAGGAAGTGTAATAAACGGCTTTTTGGACTACCCGCTCTCATGGGGGATATATGTAGCGGGAAAGTGCGCAGGGGGGTGCCTCGTCTCTTGCGCGCGCGCGAGTGTATGATATCTTGTGCGCGAGACCGTCTAGACCGTTTTAACAGTCAAATCGCCCGCTGTATATCAACGCGCATTCGATTTCAGATCGTGGTTTCAGCCCTGTAAACCCTAGATATCTTCGCATTGAGACCACATAAGGCACCATGACGCACCATTTCCAGAGCTGACCGGATTATTGATATACTTCCGAAAATCGCAGTACCTATTCGTAAAGTATATCTATGCTCTAAAGGGGGCGAGTCCCCTCCTCCCCCCTCCCAGAGGTAGGGGATGCAGGCCCGATCTGCGTGGCTCTCCCTCGCCATTGGCATAACGCAGGCAACGCCGACGCATCAAAGGCAGACGGTACCGGCTCAAGTGTAATAATTCAACTTCTGGGGTTGCCGGTCTCATGGGGGATATACGCAGCGGGAAAAGTGCGCGGGGGGTGTCCCTCCCCCGATCTTTGGCAAATCTTTGCCACTTCTTTGGTAGATCATCCGATTTCATCACCCATATTCAGGAATCATCACGAAAAGGAGGAATGCAGTAAAACAAAAGAAAAGCCCCGTCATCATTGGATGATCGGGGCAAAAAAGTGGTGCACCCAACAGGAGTCGAACCTGTAACCTCCTGATTCGTAGTCAGGTGCTCTATCCAATTGAGCTATGGGTGCGCTTTAAATTCAGATTTTTTAAACGCTTGGATGCGCTTAAGAGGTGGGGAATGTATAGAGAACCCGTTTTCCGGTCAACGGCAAAAACGCAAAAAAATGCAGCCTATTCCTGCGCGTCCAGCTCGGGCTTGCAGAGCTCATAATAATTGCACTGGCCGCAGCTGGCCGGATCGAGGGCCAGCTCCCATTCCTCCTTGGGCAGCGGCTCGTTTTTTTCGCGGTCGTGATCAACGAGGTATTCGGTCATTTCGCCGACGGAATCACTCATCAGGGTTTTGGTTTCCTCAAGCTCCTGTTCCGTAATCTGGAACGGCAGCACCTGCCCTTCATTCAAATATTCGACATAGAGAAAGATATTATCCAGCGAAGCACCGTGCTTGACGATGGCCCACAGGGCATAGAGCGAAAGCTGAAGCTTATGCTGGTCGGCCTTGATCTTGCCGGCCTTCCAGTCGTGGATGTGCACTTCGTCGCCGATCTTGTAGGCATAGTCGGGAATGGAATAAATCTTCACGCCTTCATAAATGAAGTGCTCAACATCGCCCCCCTGCTCCGGCGTGGCAATCTGGAACTCCTGGGCGGGGTTAATGGAGCCAACCCGGGGCAGCACCTTTTCGATAAAGTTGGCGATGCAGTTTTGGATCTGCGCCGCCAGCTGGCGCTTGGCTTCTTTTTCCTCATCGCCGCCAAGGGTCTTGTAGTAGTGCCCGCGCAGGCAGCAATAGTGCTTGGGAGAATTGCGCCAATTGCCTTCGGTGGACTCCGTCCACTTTTTGGTCATGAACGGGCGGGCGATGTTTTTCCATGCATCATCCACCGAGACGGTTTTTCCAGCCTGATGCTGCTTGAGCACCCACATGATGGCGTTTTCCGCCGCCTGCCCCATCAGGCCCCAGCGGTTGTCCATCTTGTTCAAGCGGTAGGAGGCCTTTTGTTCCGGGGTGGCATTGCGGTCCCAGCCGCCCCACATGCCGTATTTGCCCCAGTAGCGCCGGCGACGGCACTGCTCAAAATCTTCCGATGCACTGAACGACCACGAAAATGTATTCTTTAACTGTCCCATAGAAACTCCAAAATAACTGGAGCAAGGAATAACAGGATTCCATAGGGAGTTCGACCGCAAAGACACTAAGAAATAAAGATTTCCCCCTGTTATCAGACTTTGTGCCTTCGCGTCTTTGCGGTCATTAAATAAGTTGCGGGCGTTTCTGAATCAGCACGGCATCGGCTTCGTCGCGCCATGGAGAGGTAAAGAACGGAGCAGTTGACTCCCCTCAACTTCAGAGTACTTTCCGGAGAGCGTGTTGAACCATTGGACGGCTCCCCCGAGCTTCCACCCATATTTGATGCAGAGCAGGCAGGCCCCCTTCCGGCTGGTCAATTCTTAAAACTCACCACTTCAGCGCATTGAAGTCATAGCACGGCACATCGTCCAATGCTTTATCCGTCACGACCGCCGATGCATATTTTGACCCGGCCTCCAGACGCTGGAAAATCCAACCGTCTTTCTCCCCGCGGTCGGGCAGCCGCCCATTTTCAATCGGAACCGAAAAGCTGGACAGCTCGCGGAAGAGCCCGGAGCCGCAGGCTTTCACATAGGCCTCTTTGCGAGCCCAGAGCTGGAAAAAGACCGCGCAGGAATGTTCTGCGTTTTCGATCAAGGCGGCTTCCTCGGGAGTGAAGTAGCGCGAGGCAATCGGCATTACATCCATCTCCTCTTTGATCATCTCTACATCGACGCCAACTTGACGGCTGCGTCCAAAGGCCAGCACAACCCAATCGCCGGAGTGGGAAACATTGAACGCGATTGTATCGCAGGCGTCCCGCCTGCCCTGCCCTGCGCGCAGCAGGCGAGACGCCTGCGGTACGAGAGAGGGCTTGCCGTTTTCTGAATATTGGAATTCGAGTTCGGAGGAGGGAACCCCTGTATAGCCGGAAAGCAGAACGCGGAGTGCGCCTCGGGCGGCAATAGAAGAGTGCCGGTCAGCTTCCCGATGGAAACGCGCGGCCTTTTCCTGCTCGGCATTGCAAAGCACGGCATGCAGCACGTCGATCCGATCCAGCACATCAGGCACATGAACGCCCCATATATGGATGGTGTCCTGGTCCAGTTCGGGCAGATGCCGGATATCATCGATGGTTTCCATTGGAGGCGCATTCTAAACAAAACCACCTGCCACGCAACTGCGAACAGACGGCAACCCGCCCCAAGGGAACTTCGGCCCAACCGGCTCCATCAATCGTCTTCGTAGAGCTCGTTGATGATATCCCATGCAGCGGGGTCATCGGAGCGAAGCCGGCACAGCAGGCTATAGTGATAGATCAGCAGCTGAATATGCTTCGCCTTAAACTCGTTGAAGTTGGCATTCGGTCCGAAGCCCTCGGCCATCATTTCCTTCGTTGTGAGCTGGACGACGCGGTCGAGTTCCTTCTCCAGCGCCATTCGGCCTATCCGGAGAAACCCGGGTGTTTTAAGCAACAGCACAGGTTCGTAGGTCATGCCCTCCAGAACTCTGGCGGTCGATTCGATTTTGTCCGCAGGAGCATCACAGGGAAACTCCTTCAACACCTTTTTCCACATGCGTTCACTTTTCATGGCTTTCGCCTCCTTTCGACAACGGAAGAGTACGGCCAAAACCCAAAATGAGCAACCTTTTGATGGAGGGACAAGCGGAAGGCTATCCTTTGCCTTTTTTGCTCTTTTTCAGCGCTTCGTATTCATCCAGCGTGCCGGGATAGTCGACAATGCCCTCCTCGGTTACCTCAAGAATGCGTGTGGCCAGCGTGGCGATGAAACGGTGGTCGTGCGAAACAAAGAGCAGCGTATTGGGGAAAAGCGAAAGGCCAAAGTTGAGCGCTTCGATGGATTCCAGATCGAGGTGGTTGGTCGGCTCGTCAAGGGCAAGTACATTGCCGCCTTCCATCGTGATTTTAGAAATGATCAGACGGGCTTTCTCGCCTCCGCTGAGGACGCCCACTTTTTTCCAACAGTCATCGCCGCGGAAAAGCATCCGGCCCATGAACGAGCGCAGCTCAACCTCGGAGGTGCCGGTTTCGGCAAAGCGGCTGAGCCAGTCCAGCGCGCTAACTTCAGGATCTAAAATGGAGGCCGCATCCTGCGGGAACATGCCCACCTCAACGGTTTCGCCGAATTCAATCTCTCCGGCGTCGCTTTTCAGCTGGTTGCAAAGAATGTTCAGCAGCGTTGTTTTCCCAATGCCGTTCTTGCCGATAATGGCCACGCGCTCTTCCGGCCCGATCGTGCAGGAAAAACCGCTGAACAGCTCCTCGTCATAGGACTTGGAAACCGACGACGCCTCAATCACTTTATTCCCCAGACGGGTCTTGGGAGCGAAGCGAATAAAGGGCGAGACGCGGCTGCTGGGTTTGAACTTGGTCATTTCCAGCTTATCCAGCGTTTTTTTCCGCGAGGTGGCCTGCTTGGCCTTCGAGGCATTGGAGCTGAAACGGGAAATGAACGCCTTCAAGTCGTGCGCCTGCTTTTCGACCTTCTTGTTGGCCTTTTCCTGCAGCTCGCGCGCGTCGAGGCTGGCAATGGTAAAGTCGTCGTAGTTGCCGGGGAACATGCGGATTTCATGATAGTCCAAATCGGCAATGTGCGTGCACACCTGGTTGAGGAAGAAGCGGTCGTGCGAAATCGTGATAAGGGTGCCGGTATAGCGCTTGAGCAGTTCAACCAGCCATTCAATCGACTCCATGTCCAGATGGTTGGTCGGTTCGTCCAGCAGCAGGATGTCGGGCTGGCCAAACAGCACCTGCGCCAGCAGCACCCGCAACTTGAAGCCCCCCTGCAGCACGGTCATATTTTGTTCAAACAGATCCTCGGTAAAGCCCAGGCCAACCAGCAGCGTGGCCGCCTCAGCCTCCATGGTATAGCCGCCGGCGTCGCCGAACTCCTCCTCGATATGACCGCAGCGGTCGCTCTCTTCATCCGTTAACTCGTCTTTAGAATAGAGGTATTCGCGCTCGCAGTGCAGCTTCCAAAGCGCGGGGTTGCCCATGTAAACAGTATCGATAATGGTATGTTCATCAAAGTCCGAATGATCTTGGCGGAGATACCCGAGCGTGCAGCCATGGCCGATAGCCACATCCCCCTCGCTCTGATCCTGCTGGCCGGTCAGGATCTTCATGAATGTCGATTTCCCGGAACCGTTGGCCCCGATCAGGCCGTAGCGGTTGCCGGGTGTAAACTTAACTGAAACGTCCTCGAAAAGGGCGGTCTTGCCGAAGCGCATGGTGATTTTGGATGTCGCGATCATATGAAACTACCTAGTTTGTGTATAAATTTTGATAAAGAAGCGCGCTTCTATAGCAGGATACGGCGTGAGAACCTACTGTAAATTGCAATCAACTGGATGCAATGCGGCTCGCCGCCCCAAAAGACGACCCTTTATTTTTTGAAGATCCCGGTCGCATAAATCCGGGGGTTTCATATAATCCGGCCCTTTAAATCAAAGGTAATCTAGTTATGGCAAGTGGCGGCAACCAGTTTCAGAAACGCGGATCAAACTTCGGACGCAGCGACAACGTGTCGCGGACCAACAAGCATGGCTCCAGCTCCAAGGCGCTGATCAAAGATGAATCCGAACTCGAAGCATTGCTGGACCAAACGAAAACACCGCTGGTCTTGATTCTCGACTGCATTCAAGATCCGCACAACCTCGGCGCCTGCCTGCGGTCCGCCAACGGCGCCGGCGTGGATGCCGTGATTATTCCGCGCGACAAAGCGGCGCCGGTGACCGCGACCGCCGTTTCCGTCAGCTGCGGCGGCGCCAGCCACACCCCAATCTTCCGCGTCACCAACCTGGCGCGCACCATGGAATCCCTCAAAAAACGCGGCATCTGGATCGCCGGAACCTCGGATCACCTGGGCACCCAGGATCTTTATGAAACAGACCTGACTGGACCGCTGGCGCTGGTGATGGGCTCGGAGGCCAAAGGCATGCGCCAACTGACGCGGGACAAATGCGATTACCTGGTCTCATTCAAAATGGCGGGGTTTGTGGACTGCCTCAACGTCTCCGTCGCCACCGGCGTCTGCCTCTTCGAAATTGTCCGGCAGCGGAAAACGGCTAACGCCTAGTACCCCCTAGTACCGCGCCGCAATAATTGTCCTGCATGTGGCATTAAAAATGCGTTGTTTCACGAAGAAAAGCGGCCTGCGACCTGGCGCAGCCATTGCTTTTCGTTCTGTCGAATTAAACGAAACAACATAAGGACAAAAAGATGAAGAACTTGATAATCAACACTCTGTCGGCAGCGGTTTGCATTACCGTGGCTGGATGCAGCACCAGCGGAACCACGGTGAGCAATTTCAGCACCATCCGTGAATACACGTTGCGCAACAAGAGCGGCATGGAAGTCCGCGTCAGCAACTATGGGGCAACGATCACATCGATTGTCGTGCCTGACCGGGTCGGCAACATGGCCGATGTTGCGCTAGGCTACAACATGGCCGAAGGCTACATCAACGCAGTTGACCGCCCCTATTTCGGCAGCGTCATCGGCCGTTACAGCGGCACCATCGCCGACGGAAAATTCCAACTCGACGGCAAACAGTTCCAACTGCCGGTCAACAAGAGCGGAAACCATGAAAACGGCGGAAGCATGGGCTTCGACAAAGTGGTCTGGCAGTCCCGCGTGTATGGCAACTCAATAGAATTCAAGTATTTGTCGAAAGACTTGGAAGAGGGATACCAAGGCAATCTGTCGGTTAAGGTGATTTACACCCTGTACGCAGACAACACGCTCCAGATTGAATACTATGCAGAAACCGACAAGGCCACGCCGGTGAACCTGTCGAACCGCACCTACATCAACTTGGCCGGAGAAGGAAACGGAACCATTCTCAGCCATGAACTGATGATCAACTCGGAAGCGTTCACCCCGGTGAATGAGAAGCGGGTTCCGACCGGTGAAATACGCTCCGTAAAAGGCACCCCTTTCGATTTCCGCATTCCGAAACCGATCGGCCGGGATATCGGCAACGAAGACGAACAACTTCTGCTGGTCGATGGATATGACCAAAACTGGGTGCTGAGCAAGGGTGAAGGCGGCGTCACTTTGGCGGCATCAATCTACGAACCGGGAAGCGGTCGCACGCTCCAAGTATCCACAATGGAACCGGGCCTGCGGTTCTACAGCGGCAATGGTCTGGACGGACGCCTTAAAGGGAAATCCGGCAAGCGCTATTCCCTGAACGGCGGTTTCTGCCTAGAGCCCCGGCATTTCCCAGACAGCCCGAACCACTCTCAATTCCCGACCACAATTCTGCGCCCTGGAGAGCAATTCAAATCGATATCGGTCTATAAGTTCGGCGTGAAATAAGCCCAACTGACCCTCGGCCCATTTACGGCGCTTGCTTTCCTCAGAAAGCAGGCGCCGTTTCTTTTTAGCTGCGCCAAAGGCTATCCCCGTATTCCCAACCCTTGCGCACCGGATCCTTGAGGTATTGGTTGAGCTCGGGACGGTTGGTGATTCTCATCTTCTTGGAGTCCCACTCGATCTTGCCGCCGTGGTTCACGGCAATGATGCCGAGCAGCATGATTTCGGTGAACGGAGCGGCGTAGTCAAAATTAGCGCCCGGCTCCGGCCCGCCTTTGATGGCGTTGACCAACTCGAGGATCGGGCCACCCTTGATGCGCGGATATTTTTCGTCGGGATAGCCCGCGGCCTTGAACTCAATGGCTGCTTCCTTATTGGTGAGGCGCGGGTTGTTGGAGCGGTTGTCGGTGAACCCATTGTTCTTGTCGCCATAATAGAAGGTGCCGGCACCGGGTATGTTGCCCGGCCAAGTCCAGTCGTCGGGGGCGCTCGGACGGAAAATCTTCGAGTCGCCGTTGTACCAATAGAAGGTGCAGGGTTCCTTGGTGCCGCGTTTTTCAAAATCGAAACGGACGCGGCAGCCGTCGGCCACCATCCATTTGTCGCCGCCGGCCACTTTTTCAGCTTCAATCGATACCGGCTCATAGAGATCCAGCAGCCAGATGGGCGCATCGGCCACATGGCAAAACCAGTCGCCGAAGGTGCCGGTTCCATAACGGTTGAATCCGCGCCAGGTTTTTGGGTGATAGAGCGAATTGAACGTTGTCGGGCCCGTCGGACCTTGCCACAGCTCCCAGTTCAGGTTTTCCGGCACAGGATCGTTTGACGGAGGAAGCGCGCCGGGACGCCTAAAATAGGGACCGCTCCAGTTGGGCCCTTTAATGTAGCTATGCGCTTCTGAGATCTGTCCAAAAATGCCGGCCTCATACCATTCCCGCAGCTGGCGGATACCGTTGTAGGTATGCCCTTGATTGCCCATGTTCGTGAGCACTTTGTATTCATCCTTCGCCTTTTTCAGGGTGCGCGCCTGCCAAATATTGTGCGTCAGCGGCTTCTGCGTAAAGACATTGATCCCGTGTTCCATGGAGGCCATGGTTGCTGCAAAATGCGTGTGGTCGGGCGTATTCACGCAGACCATGTCGATTTCCTTGCCCATCTTATCGAGCATCACCCGGAAGTCGCTGAATCGGGCGGCGGAGGGGTTGCTCGGATGTTTTTTCAGGTTTTTGTCAATCATGCTCGAGTCGACATCGCACAACGCCACAATATTTTCTGTCTGCGTCCCGCCATACGCCTGCCCCGCAATATTGCCGGTGCCAATCATGGCCACATTGACCTTGCTGTTGGCCGATAGGCCGGGTTTCCCGATACTGAATAACGGAATGGTGGTTGAAGCCGCAACGGCCGTTTTCTGAAATGATCTGCGATTCATTTTCTTCATAGCGTTTTCTTTTCCCTAGGTTATTAAAACATGAACGATATCCAACCCGCCATCTGGACACGCCGGAGATCAAATATCTGCAATCATCGCTCCTTCAACCTTGAACTCTCCCGCCCCCTGTGCCCAAATTTCCAGTTCCTATGAACGACGCCCTAAAAACCTATATTAAACAATACATCGAGTTGGAATCCGGCATGCAGGAGCTGGTGCTCAAGAAATGCAGTTCGCTTTGCGCGCAATGTACATCCGTTTGCTGCGACATCGTCATGTGCGTCGAAGCCATTAAAAGCCCTTTCCTCAAATTGGTGCATCAGCAAGCCGATCAGTTCGATGAGCAGAACGGGTTCCTATCCGCAACCGGTTGCTCGCTTAAACAGGGGCGCCCCTCCGTCTGCTATGAATATTTCTGCGACAACCAGTTTTATTTCCAGCCCGACGACCTCCACGCCGAAATCCTGCAGACCTTGGGCGCATTGCTGCACCACGCAACGAAAGACGCCAAAAGCGACCTTCCGCTCGAAGACATCATGCAGGAAGAGGATCTCGACCTGCTGGACTTCCAACAATTGGAAAGTCAGATGGCGGAAAGTTTGCAGGCATTGGATATCATCCGCACCTTCTACCGCGACGGCACCCTGACTGAAGACGCGCGCAACGCGCTCAAGCTCATTCAGATCCCAGAAGAATTCGATACCCCGGCAGAAGCCTCTGCCCAAAGGTAATCGTGGCCGGGTTCAGCCTGCCCAGACTGCCCGGCCTTTAAAAACCATGAAACGTGCTTACATCGAAATCAGCAACGCCTGCAATCTGAGTTGCAGCTTTTGTCCAAGTCCGGGAATCACCGGACAGCGGCAGTGGATGTCGGACGAGTTATTCCAAACCACACTGGACGGACTGCAGGGTGTGGTTGAAGAGGTTTATCTACACGTACTGGGCGAACCGCTGCTGCATCCCCGCCTTGAATTCTTTCTAAAAGCCTGCAACGACCGGAACCTGAAAGTAAACATCACAACCAACGGGTTGCTGATTGAAACATGCACATCGGTTTTGCTGGAATCAGCCAACTTGAGGCAGATTAACTTTTCGGTTCACGCACTCCACGAAATGACTTCGACAAAAGAAGCATCGCAAGCGCTGACGGCTATTCTCAGCTTTTCAACGCAGGCCATGGAGCAGCGTCCCGACCTCTACATAAATCTCAGGCTGTGGAATGAAGATTCCCGCAGTGAACCGGCACTGCACCATTGGAATGCGGAAACATGGCAGCGCATTTCGGCAGCTATTAACGGATCATCAACTTTACCGCCGGCATTCGATCCCCGCAAAAAAAGACAACGGCTTAACGGACGAATCAGCCTGCATATGGATTCCCGCTTTGAATGGCCGGCGGATTCGGAAAAGGAATCATCCCGGACCCGCGGAACCTGCCAGGCACTGAAAACACATTGCGCCATCCTGGCCGACGGACGGATAGTGGCCTGCTGCCTGGATTATCAGGGAGACCTAGAACTGGGGCATGTACTGAAGGACGGCATTAGAGCCGCACTCGACAGCCCCCGAGCCCGCGCCATGCGCAAGGGATTTGATCAGCGGAACCTAGTCGAACCCTTCTGCCAAAACTGCACCTTCTGCCAGCGCTTCAGCTGATGAGGAATGCTTCGAAGCATGATTTGTAAAACCGCGAAGTATAATTCCAGCAGGGAATAGTGTCGCAGGCACGGTTCAATAACGAAGTGTCTCAAATGGTGAAAAGTTGGCCTGTAACTCCTCGCAGAGCCAAACTTCAGCATGAAGCACGATTAGTTTTGTTCCTTGGCACGAAAATTACAAACCACCCGCTCAATAAAATCAGCCAGTGCATTGGGATCGTTCTTATCGACTACCGCATCCATGAAAGCGCTTTCTAACTCAGAACCAAAGCTCTTGATGATTGCACCCAGCGACTCGATTCGGCGTTTTAACTCCTCGGGATCGTCACTCTCCCAATAGCCGCCTTCGTCCGTCACCTTCAGGTTGGGAATATATTTCCGCTGAATATAACGCAACAAACCCACCAGCCAGATATGGGAGGCCTCCCCTGCATACTGCGTCTTCACCGCAACACTAAAAATCGCATTTTCCCGCGTCCACCCTGCAATCAAATCGCCCAGCGCGTGCATCCGCCCCTTGGAATCGAAAAGAAATGGGATCGACTCCATCTCCGACGCCGGACACAGAATGATCCCCCGCAGCCCCTTCTCGTCGTCATTCACCGGAACCGATTCTTCGAATTCCAACGACGTCGCAATATCCGCCAGCTCCGCACACAGCGGTTCAATCATATCCGCCCGAATCGTCCCACTAAAATGAATTGATACGCCCATAAATATCTCCTCCGAGTTGGAGGGACGACCTCCGTGTCGTCCTAGGACGGGACAGAGGCCCCTCCACTCTGCCCCCACCCTGCCGCCCCATCAGCCACTGCTTTAAGATGGGCTGCGGCAAACTTCATTTCTTAGGCTCCAAAGCATTGATTACGGTTTCCAGCTCACGCAGGCCGACAATCATCTCATCGAAAGAAGGACGACGGCCGAAAATCATTTCCTGCATAGCATCATAATCTTTGCGCATGGCATTCAAAATCCGCTCCGGAGGAAGAAGCCTCAGCGACCCCGGCTTGGCCAGCTCATATTGCGCCCAGCCACGCGGATAAAACTGTTGCTTAAATTTTACAACATCATTCAATAAATGCAGATCACCTAATGCCCGCTGCTTCACCTCTGACTTTGCCATCAGGTACAGGTCGTAATAATGCCGAGAATAGCGCACCGGCACCGGAGAATTTTCCGGCCGATGAGCTTCATGGTGAAGGATCGTTGCTTTTTCCCAAAAAGTGCGCTCAGCCTTAATCGCATTCACAGAACATCGAGGGCATTCAAACAGATCCGGAAAAGCTTCGGCGGCATATGAGCTCACCTCATAGCGCGCATTCGGAATCCACTGCGCCAACGGGCCGATTTCCAATCTCACTTCCGGTCTAAGATATTCGCTCGAAAAACTGGAGGGATACCGGATATTAATCACATCCGGCGCATGCTCCTCGATCGTTGCGACGCAGACTCCGCCCACAAGACGAATCACCTCTGGCAAAAACGTGTGCACAATATATTCACGGCACAGCACCGGAACCAATTTGTTAAACTCATCCTGCTTCGTTTTGGAACGGTCGGCCATAGGATCCTCTGAAACCACTTCCTCCCAATCTAAAATCAGATCGATATCCTCCGAAAAGCGATCGATCAGCCCAAATACTTTCGAGAGCGATGTGCCGCCTTTAAACAGGATTTTTGGAGCCAGAAGCTCAGAAGAAAAAAGACGACCCAACACCCAGACCACCCAGAAGTCCTTTTCGATGGCTTCCGCCGAAAGACTCATCCGTTCGGATGCCTGCCTGAAATACAGGGCCTGCTCAGACAGGGGTAGCTTCACAAACCGATTCATGCGCCACCCGCCTTTCCATTCGCCAGCTTGCGAAAAATTTCCGCAATCCAGCCCGGGGCATAGCAGATATCCTTCATCAGCTGGTCACAGGCCGCCCTATCCAAACGGCGGTTCAGCTGCGCAATAATTTCGTCATCCACATGCTCTTTCCCGAGATGGCGCAGAGCCTGAATGACCAGCCCGCTGATTCTTCCGGCGGGGGCCATGTTGCGCGGGGTTGTGCGTTTCAAAATGATTTGACGGTTGCCAACCTGAACGATGCGCGATGCTCCATCCGTCAGATAGACCATCCTTGCGGGAACCTGTGTCGACAATCCCAGCAAATTAGCGGCATACGCCCCAGACGGCTGAAGCCGAATCGCCTCCCGTCCCGCCAAAGCCTTTGCAATGGCATCCGCAGAAGGGGCAAGAACCCCAAGTTTGGAATGAGTCTCCGGATAGTCGTAAAGCCCCCGGGCCAACTGCCGGATTTGGCCCGCTTCGCGCAACCGCTGAAGATTGGTTGAGACGGTTGAGCGCCCACACATATCCTCGAAATTGGACGGTGTAAAAACCCACCCCCTTCCACGGGACTTTATCCGCGCAAGAATCCTTTTACCAATCTGTTGGGCCTTTTTACTCATACATATATTGAGACAAATAATGATCTTTATTTGTCACAAACTACACCCTTTTACTGACAAAGCAAGCCCGTTTATTCTGACGCGGCACCCCTCGTTGCACTAAACGGCATTTCATAGGATCGACCCCTTAATTTCAGATCCCCGAGGAATTCGACGTCCCCGCCGAGGCCTCAGCCCGTTAAAATGTGTCGCAGGCGTCCCGCCTGCTCCCTGCAATGTTATAATTGTCTTTTTGGAGGGACGACCTCCGTGTCGTCCTAACGGCGGAGAAGCCGTACCGGAATATTCCTCCGACTTGACAAAGCCATACTTTTAGCCCATATGAATATGCATGAAAACGACATTAAACATTGATGATGACATTCTGGCCGAGGCGGGGCGTTTAACAGGCATCAAGGAAAAGACGACGTTGGTTCGGCGTGGACTTGAGGCGCTCATCGCTATGGAAAGCAGCCGGAGGCTCGCCAGCCTTGGCGGAACGGAAAAGGAGCTGAAACCTGTTCCGCGCCGACGGAGCGCCGCCTAATGGTGTTGGTCGATACTTCCGTTTGGATCGACCACCTGCGATCCAGCAACACAACACTCACCACATTGCTTAACGACGGTGAAGCAGCGATCCACCCCTTCATCATCGGTGAACTGGCGTGTGGAAACCTTAAAAACCGTAAAGAGATCTTATCGCTCCTACACGCCTTGCCACATATTGATAAAGCCGATGACGATGAAATCCTGTTTTTCATTGAGAAACATAAACTGATGGGTCTTGGGATCGGCTTGATCGACATCCACCTGCTGGCATCGTGTAAACTTGGCAATGCACAGCTTTTCACCCGCGACAAACGCCTGCGCCAAGCGGCCGAGCACCTCGAAGTCTCAATCTCATAACAACGATTATCCTGCCTCTTCTTCCTTGAACTGCCCTGCCCCCTGTGTCCTTATGTCCGGCTCTTATGGATCAGTCGGAAACAAAGAAAGTTCTCAATACGGTGAAACAGTCGCTCGACGGCTTGCTGCTGCGCGACCGCGGGCACCTGAATGCGCTGATGCGGCGGGTGCGCCAGTGCATCCACGATAGCAAGCCGGCCGACAAGCTGGTGGCCAAACTGCAGGAGGTGCATGTCCAATCCTTGGAACGCGCGCAAAAGCGGGCGGCGGTGCAGCTTAAACTGGACTATCCTGAAAATCTTCCCATCTCCGGAAAACGCGCGGACATCCAAAAGCTGATCGAAGACCACCAGGTCGTGATTGTCTGCGGGACGACGGGATCGGGCAAGACGACCCAGCTTCCGAAGATTGTGCTCGAAGCCGGTGCCGGCAAGACCGGACGCATCGGCGTCACCCAACCGCGCCGTTTGGCGGCAACGGGCATGGCGCGGCGCGTGGCCGAAGAGATGGACACCAACTACGGCAAAGGCGTCGGCTGCCAAGTGCGCTTCGACGACCAGACCTGCGACGAGACGATCATCAAATTCATGACCGACGGCATCCTGCTGGCCGAAACCCAGCGCGACCGCCATCTGCAGCAATACGACTGCATCATTATCGACGAGGCTCACGAGCGCAGCCTCAACATTGACTTCCTGCTCGGCTACATTAAAAACCTGCTCAAGGTCCGGCCGGATCTGAAAGTGGTGATCAGCTCGGCCACGCTCGACGCCAAAAGCTTTTCGGCCTTTTTCAACAACGCGCCGGTCATCGAAGTGGAAGGCCGCACCTATCCGGTAGAAGACTTTTTCCTCCCGCCGGGCAAGGACGAGGAGCTTTCGAACCATATTCTGCGCGCCATGCGTTGGATCTCGGATGTGGACGACGAAGGCGACGTGCTGATCTTCCTGCCGGGCGAGCGCGAAATCAAAGACGCCACCAAAAAGCTCGACGGCCAGCATTTTAAAAACACGGAAGTGCTCCCCCTTTTCGGACGGCTGAGCATGGGCGAACAGCAGCGCGTTTTTAAGACCGGCGGACGGCGGCGCATTATTCTGGCGACCAACGTGGCCGAAACCTCCATCACCATTCCGGGCATCCATTATGTGATCGATTCCGGGCAGGTGCGGCTGAGCCGCTACAATCCGCGCACGCAGGTGCAGGGCCTGCAGGTCGAACAGGTGTCGCAGGCCAGCGCCCGCCAGCGGCGCGGCCGGTGCGGCCGCGTGACCGACGGCATCTGCATTTATCTCTACGACAAGGACACGCTCGAAGACTGCGCACAATACACCGACCCCGAAATCCGGCGCACGTCGCTCGCGGGCGTGATCCTGCAAATGAACCTGCTCGCCCTGCCCCCCATCGAACAGTTTCCGCTGATCGATCCACCCTCGCCTGCGCTGGTGCGAGAGGGCTACAAGGCGTTGCAGGACATCGGCGCAATCGACGAGGACCGCAAGCTCACCAAGCTCGGGCGCGACATCTCGGCCTTCCCGACCGACCCGCATCTGGCCCGCATGATTGTGCAGGCGCACAACGAAGGCGCACTGCCGGAAACCCTCGTGCTCGTCGCGTTCCTCTCCATTCAGGATGTGCGCGAGCGCCCGACGGAAAAGGCCGATGCCGCCGACTTGGCGCACAAGCAGTGGGTTGAGCCGAAATCCGACTTCATTACGATCCTCAACCTCTGGAACGCCATCGAGGACGAGCGGGGCGCAGGCGGCTCGCACGGCAAGCTGCGCAAATACTGCAAGAAGAACTTCATCAACTATCGCCGCATCATGGAGTGGACCAACCTCTGGCGCGACTTGAAACAGACCGTGCGGGACCTAGGCTGGAAATGTGGGGAAGGCATCTCTGCCTGCCCTGAGCAGGCTGGGAAGCCTGCTCCACAAACTTACGACCTCGTCCACCGCAGCCTGCTGGCAGGCTTGCCGGCCAATATTGGATTGAAGGGCGAAGGCAGCGAGTTTACCGCCGCGCGCAACCGCAAGTTTTTTATCTTTCCCGGCTCCGGCCTGTTTAAAAAACCGCCTGAATGGGTGATGACCTTTGCGCTGGTGGAAACCACTCGGCTCTATGCGCGCGTCGTGGCGGAAGTCCAACCGGAATGGCTGGAGTCCGTTGCGCCGCACCTCTGCAAAGCGGTCTACAAAAATCCTGCATGGGATGCAGACAAGGGCTTTGTCTATGCGAAAGAATCCATTGTTTCGGGCGGCCTCACCCTGCTATCCGGACGCAACGTACACTTTGGCCCGATCAACCCCGAAGAAGCGCGGAAGATGTTCATCCGCGAAGGCATGGTTCCCGGCAACCTGAGCACGCACGGCGGATGGCTTAAGCTGCACCAACGCATGCTCGACGACATCCACGGGCTGGAGGAAAAGATTCGCCGCCCCGGCGCCCTGCTTGACTTCGACGCAATCTCCGAGCATTTCGACGCCTTGCTTCCGCCGGACGTCTATTCCGTTCAAACCCTGGAACAGTGGATTCGCAAATCAAAGGCCCGGATTGCGATGCGCCTACAGGATGCGATGTATCCGCAAGCCACACCGATCACGCTGGAAAACTTTCCCGACAAGCTGACGTTCCATCACGAGGAATTCCACCTCATCTACACCTTCGATCCCGGCACAGAGCTCGACGGCATGGCGATCGTCTGCCCGACGGACAAGCTGGCCTTCCTGCCCGACTGGGCGCCCGACTGGCTCGTTCCGGGCTGGCTGGAGGAAAAGGTCAACCGCCTGCTGCGCACCCTGCCGAGAAACCTGCGGACCACCATTGCCCCGATCGACCAGACGGCACGCGCTTTTTGTCACACCTGCGCAGGTGTGACAGACCGCCCGCTGCTCACCGCGCTTTCGAATTTCCTTCAGAGCGAATTCAAGCTGCCGGTCGATGCATCCGACTTTGATGAATCGGGTTTCCCTGAATTCCTGCGCATGAAGGTGATTGAAACGCAGAACGACGAGATTGTCCGGGTGCATACCTCCATCTCCGCCGACCACCGCCTGAATGCGTACCGCAGCAGCACCGAGCTGACGTTCGCCAAGTGGACGCTCCCCCCGCAAAAATCATGGCCGGGCGATGCGCTGCCGGAATTCATTACCAGCGACGACAGCAAAAAAACACGCGGCTATCCGGCTCTGACTGCCGAAGCCGCCGGTGTTGGGCGCTGCGTTTTCTTGAGCCCGATCGATGCGGACCATTCGCACCGGGCCGGACTGGCCCAGCTGTTCCGCATCCAGCAGGCCGACCAAGTGAAGTATGTGGAAAAGCGTCCCCCGCTCACCCCGATGATGCAGCTGACCCTGTCGTCCATCGACAGCGATTTCCTGACCGATCTTTTTGATGTCGCGATTGTCGATGCGCTAACAAAGGATGGGCGAATTGAAATACGGGATGCAACCCTCTTCAAAGAACGGTCGCTGGCTGCCCGCTCTACACTCTACGAAACCGCGGCAGAGGCGGCGGCAATTCTCGAAAACATGCTCGAACAACGAGAAACAATTGTGGTGGCGATCGGAAGCCTCAGCGCCGAATTTGACACGATGCATGATCTGAAAATGCAGCTGGAGTTTTTATTCCGCCCCGGCTTCCTGAAGACCCTCGATGTATTCAGTCGCTACCCGCGCTATCTGAAAGCCATGCAGATCCGCATCCAGCGCATCCGCAACAACGCCCAGACCGACACCCGCAAACTGGCTGAAGTGGAGCCGTTCCAGAACCGACTCAACGAAACGCTGCTCAAAAACGACAACATTGCCGAGGCGCACGGTCTGATCGAATTTGCAATGATGCTCGAAGAGTTCCGCGTCAACCGCTTCGCTCCGGAAATCAAGACCCCTCAGAAAGTTTCCGCCCAGAGGCTGGAAGAAGCTTGGTCAAACCTGGTTCAATAGCCTCGACTTGCTAGCACGTTAATGGTGGGGCCGGATTCCGATCCGGCGTCTCCCGAACGACGGGCGCCGGATCGGAATCCGGCCCCACATCGGAACAGCCGAGATCGAGTGAAGCTTCCCTAGCGCGGCACGAAATACAGCTTGAACTGCGCCTTTTGGGGATCAATGCCTATCGCATCCAGATTTGCCGACAGCTTTTCGTCTTGGATATCAAACTCCATTTCATGCTCTTCACCTGCTTGAAGGGAAACAGTCGCTAAAAGCCGTTCGCTGCTCTCATCGGCAAGGTACAGGTCGCCTTCAACCGGAGCTCTGTAGATAATCGTATATCCACCGCCTACCAGATATTCGCGTCCGGGGATGCCGTCAAAATCAAAGTTGTTTTTCCGAACTTCAACCTCATCCGTTCTCCATGATTGACAACCGGATCCCGCTAGGAACAAGCCGCCGAGCAGGATTGCAAGCACATGCCTGTTAGCCCTCATCTTGAACACTCCTTTCCACTATTAACCGCATTCCGGTCGGGAACGTTTCCCTCCCATGCAATGCGTTCAGTTAGACAGTGAAACCGGCGTTCCGCTCAATTTTATAAGGAACTGAACTACAGTTTTTCGCCGCAGCTTTTGCAGAACTTTGCATCGATGTCGTGCTCGGCGTGGCCGCATGCTCCGCATTTCCGGCCGTTTTTATGCTGTGCGGCGGAAAGCCCGAGTTCGGCGGTGATGATGCCCGACGGGACGGCGATAATACTGTAGCCGATGATCATGATGCACGCCGCCAAGGTCTGCCCCAGCGGGGTGTGCGGCGAGACGTCGCCATACCCCACCGTGGTGAGCGTAACAATGGCCCAATAGACCGATTGCGGAATGCTGGAGAAGCCGTTGGCTTCGCCCTCAATAACATACATCAAGGAGCCGATGATCACAACGATGGTCATTACAACCACCAAAAAGATGCCGATTTTGCGACGGCTCGACACCAGTGCATTTTTAAGCAGATCCGCCTCGCCCACATACTGCGCCATCTTAAGCACCCGGAAAATGCGCAGCATCCGCAGCACCTTGACGACATCGAGAAAACGCGTCCCCGGGATAAAAATGCCGATGTAGAACGGAAGAATCGCCAAGAGGTCGACCACGCCGAAAAAACTGCGGGCATAGCGCAACGGCTTGCGGGTGCAATACAGGCGCAGGGCATACTCAACCGTGAACAATCCTGTAAACAGTGCATTCAGCGGAAACAGCCAAACCCCGTGCGCGGCGCGGATCTCCGAAACGCTGCTCAGCATGGTGAGGACAACGCTGGCCATGATGGCAACAAACAGCAGTACGTCGAACAGCTTGCCGGCCGGTGTGTCGGCCTCGAAAATAATGGTGTAGAGCCGCTCTTTAAGGGATTGGTCACTCATGGCATTCGCATCCGACAGGGGTGATTTCCAAATGGTGGACGGGATAGTTTAAGCCCGGCAGCTCCGCATTGCCGATTCCGATGGCACAGTCGCCCAGACCCGAGCCCGAAATCTTGGCGCCAAACACTTCGGGATCGCTTTGCAGTGTCCAGACAATCTCCTGCAGCTCCGGCGTGTTGACGCCCATCTCGGCCATCAGCTGCTGGTTGCGGTTGAGGATTTTTCCGAAGGCGGCGAGGTCGCGGCGCTGAAGGCAGGCCACCGCCTCTTGCACGCCGGCGTCGATCTCGGAATAGATGCGCTCATATTTTATGAGGTTCACGGCGCGCAGCTGTTCGACCTTCAGAATCACTTCCGGCGTCGGGGTCTTGTAGCCGCAATAGACCGCCGTCAGCGGCACCGAAACCGCCACGGGCAGGAACTCCGGTGCGGTGGTATAGCCGACCATGCCGCCATACACGCTCGCCGCTACATCAGCACCGGATCCCCGCCCCTGAACGGCATGAACCGTCTTCAACGATTCGGAAAACAACAACTCCTTTTCCGGTGGCTCGCCGAGGAGCCAATTCAGTATGGCGACGTGCGTTGCAACCGTTACCGCGGCCGACGAACCGAAGCCAATGTCGGCGGAGAATTCGGAGTCGATACGCAACTCAAAACCGGATGGGAATTGCCCGAAGTGCTGCCGGATCGCCTGCAGCACAAAGCGGAACGAGGGGTGGTCGGCAAGGTCCTCGAGCGGGCTTTCATACTCCCCTAGGCTGGACATAATGCGGAAGGAATCGTCCTTGCTCGGAAGCAACCGAACGGTGATACGCCGATTGATGGCGCCAACCAAAGCATGGCGCCCGTGAAGCACGGCATGTTCGCCCAGCAGCATCAGGCTGCCGGGCGCTGAAGTTGTAATGGTGGGCGCATCGGCCATCGGCTAGACCATGCGGGTGCCAAGCGGGTCCCCACGAACGGGCGAAACCGTATAACCGTATTTTTGACAGAGCACAACAGGAGCAACATCGCCGAACACCAGAACGATGCCGCCTTGGTCTCCACTCACTGAACCCGCGCCACACACCTTGGCGGAACCGCCCCACGCCTCAATCTCGGCGATGAAGCACTGTACGCGCTGCGGCACCACGCCTATGGTGGCCAGCAAGCGGTTGTTTTCCCGAACAAGCCAATGGAGTTTCTGCTCGTCGTTATGGCGAAGCGCCTCCTCAAAGGCATTGGTGACGCTCTCGAACTCACTCCAGATTTCGCTGTTGCGGAAACGGCGCTCGACCTCCATCACGCACTCGCCTGTCGTCGATTCCGGAATACCGGTCTGCACCATGAACATCTTCATGCGGGGAAGCGAAATAGAAACGGCCTCGCCTTGCTGAAACCGCGCGCAACCGCCGTATAGAGAAATGTAGGAATCGACGCCGCTCGGTTTTCCGTGCTGCATCTTTTCGGCTTCCAGACTGTATTCATAATACCAGTCCGGCTTGAAATCCGTGCGCAAGTAGTGCCCGATCGCCCGAATTTCGCTCAGCACCGTGGCGGCGGATGAGCCCATCCCGCATCCCACCGGAATGCTGGAGCGCAGTTTGAGCACGAGCCCGGAATCGAGTTTGCGGTGCAGCCCGTCCAGCGTATGAATAAAGGCGAAGCGGAATAGATCGGCCGGTGCCGCCAGTACGTAGCCGATGCCGATTTCGCCGTTCAGGAATTCCCGGTATTTCCTTTCTGCGCGACGCTTGAAGTCGCGCAAGGCCAGCAGCGTGTGCGATCCATTGTCGGTGTCGCCGGGCAGATCAAACGAAATTTTGTCGCCGGTCTGGGGCGTCAGCTCAAAAACCGCGCTGCGGTCGATCGCCATGGCAATGGCCGGCTTGCCGTAGACCACGGCATGCTCGCCGCTCAAGATTATTTTGCCTGGCGCCACTGCTTTCATTCGCTAATCCACCAACGATTCATATTCACGCTTGTGCTGGCTGATGCCCGAGAACCGGAAGGGTCCGGTCTTGTATTGGGGGAACACATATTCCCCTCCGTCGGTCGGCACGCCGTAATTAAAGATGTCTTCGTATTGTTGATACGTCAGCTCGGTGCGGTTCTCCAGCAAATTCCGATGCTGATCAGCAAAGAGGAAGTCGCCGTATCCGGGTTGAACCACGCCACTGAAAAATTCGCCCACGCAGCCGGAGCCGTAGCTGTAGAATCCGACACGCTTGCCGGAAAGATCCTCCGCCGCCGTCTCAAGCAGCGAAGCTAGGCCAACATACATCGAACCGGAATAGCAGTTTCCCGTGACCCGGCTGTAGCGCAGCGACTCGTCGAGCAAGGTGTACATCGTCGCGTTGTCAGCTTCGACCTTAAACTTGCGGCACAGCTTCTGGTGCGCCTTTTCAGCCATTTTTGTAAACGGGATATGGTAGCAGAAACGGTCGAAATCGCTGAGCAACCGGCCGGTCAGTTCGGCATACTGTTTCCACGATTCGACCAGCGTATGGATATAGACCATCGTGGAATACTTGCCGTCGACGAAAGCTTCTGAACGGTAGTTCGGCCGCCAGAAATCCATCACGTCTTCCGTAACGTAGCCGCTCTCCGGCTCTATGGCCAGCAACCGCGGGTTAGCTGAAACCAGCATCGCGACCGAACCGCAGCCCTGCGTGGCTTCGCCGGGGCTGCCCAGCTCGTAGCGGGCAATGTCGGAGGCAATCACCAGCGCTTTCTTGCCGGGGTTGCGGGCCACAAAGGCGATCGCCAGCTGCAGGCCGGCAGTACCGCTGTAACACGCCTGCTTCAACTCAACCGTCCGGCAGCGCGCAGGCATCTCCAACAGGCCGTGCACATAAACTCCAGCCGACTTCGACTGATCGATCCCGCTTTCGGTGGCGAAGAGCAGCAGTTCAACTTCATCGAGTTCGCCGGCCTGCATCAAAGGATAAGCCGCGCTGGCAGCCAGCGTCACTACGTCTTCGTCGGGCGAAGGAATGCCCATTTTTTCCTGTCCGATCCCGACATAGTATTTGTTAACCTCGACCGAGCGTACTTCCGCAAGGGTCTTTAAATCCACATAATAGTGCGAAGTGTGGAAGCTGATTCTATCAATTCCAATATTCATTAAGAACTAGCTCCTCCCTGCCTTTAATATCGTTGATGCACCCTGCGCCCAGCAGGAACATGGCTGTTGTGAACTCGCGCTTCAGGCGACGGATCGCAACCTGAACGGCCTCGGCCGACTCGCGTGCCGGGTTCAGGAACGGCCGCGCCACACCGCACAGCGATGCGCCAAAAATAATGCTCTTGACCATGTCGATTCCATTGCGAATGCCGCCGGAGGCAATCAGTTCCACCTCATGGCGATAGGGCTTCATCTGCCGTAGCGCCACCGGTGTCGGGATGCCCCAGTCCTTGAACAGTTCGCCTAGCGATGGATTGTCGGAGCGCTTGCTTTCCACCATGCTCCACGACGTCCCGCCACTCCCCGCCACATCGATATACTTTATGCCCGCCGCCAACAGATGTTCGACATCCCGCGACGAAATGCCGGCGCCAACCTCTTTGATGATAACCGGTTTTTTCAAGGATCGCACAATCTCGGCAATCTTGTTCAGAAGGCTGGAAAAATCCGTATCGCCCTCGGGTTGCACCGCCTCCTGCAACGGATTCAGGTGCAGATACAGGCCGTCGGCGTCCAGCACCTTCACGGCCGCTTTGCAGTCGGCGAGGCCCAGATCATAGTTGAGCTGCACAGCGCCGAGGTTGCCCAGCAGCAACGCATTCGGCGCATGCTCCCGGAGCTCGAAGCTCGCCCGCGCCGCATCGTCGGACAGGAAGACGCGCTGCGAGCCGATCGCCAGCGCGACGCCCTCCGCCTCGGCTGCGATGGCCAGGTTGCGGTTGATCTTCACCAGTTCCTTGTCCGCGCCACCGGTCATAGAGGAGATCAGCAAGGGGAACGACAAATCCTTGCCGAGGAATTGGCAGGACGAATCGACGTCGGCCAGATTGAGCTCGGGCAGCGCTCGATGGGTCAGGTGGATGCGGTCAAAATAGGTTTGCCGACGATCAATCGCCCCGCCTTCCGAAACAATATTAATGTGGTCGAGCTTACGCTGGTTAATAGGTTCCATAATGCGGAGGACCTTATACCGTTTATCTAAGTGATGGAAACCCTAAAAGCAGAGCGTTGAAGTCAGAATTCATACGTAATGCTGACCACATACTGGAAGTCGTCTTTATCGGGAAGATCGCCGCCCGAGGAGCGCTGAGGACTCTCAACACGATCCCAAATATAAGACAGGTCAATATCAAAGTCGTTGATGAGATCAATCGAAAGCGTGGCAACCGTATGATGGGTGTACCGTCCGTTTTCATCGTTGAGCCAGCGCATGCTGTAATCCACCAAAAAATCAACCCGGCTCGTGATGTCCTGGTCAAAGTACAGCCCAGACGCAAAAAACGCAGAAGTGGACGAAGTGTCTTCCCCGGCCTCGACGGATTCAAACTCCTTTTTCTGGTAGCCCAATCCAGAGTAAATGGACCACTCCGTTCTCGAGGTTCGGATCAAATCATAGCCCGGCCCGCTGCCAATCGAATATTCATTGTCAATATTGGTAAACTCATCGCTATAGTATTCGCCCTGCAAAATCCGCCAGTAAAACCGGGAGGTCAAAAACCAGCTGTAGCTGCTCGTCAACCGCTGATTGTCGGTGGTCTTATCGCCGTTGCTCTCGCTGTAGTTTGCCAAATAGTCAATAAGCAGCTGGCTCCGAGCGGTACGCCGCTTCAAACCAACCATAACCGTCTGATCGGTGGTTTCCGTATTGCCGCTGCGCTTGTTGAGTCCATACGACAACGAGCCCGACCACATGTCCCACCATCTCCGGCGTCCGGATGCAATGGCAACCACCCGCTTGCGCTCGACTTCGAATCTTTCCTCCGTGTCAAGAACCACCACTTGGCCATCCGTGATTTCAAGCAACCCCCGCCTGACGATCGTTCCCTGACCGCCTTTCCGTTCAACCAATACGTTCTGCCGGTTTCTCGTACGCAGCCGCTTAACATCCTCGAAGTCGAAGGTCTGCAGATCCATCTCATCGCTGTCGAACTCCAACTCATGAGCATACATCACCTTAAAATCGCCCTTCAGCCATTCCCCCGACGTTAGCTGCAGCCAATCGAATTTTTTGTCCGGCGGTGGCACAAACCGCTCCCAAGGATCATCCGGCTCACCGGACGCCTGCGAAATCAGAATGCCAAGGAGAACGCCGGCAACGCAGCCGGCCTGCTTAAATTGAAACATCATTATATGTCCTGTTCATAAGGATTCGTTTGGACTAAAGCTGGATAAATCATTGCGAAAAACCATGTAAAAACTCTTCCCAAGGCAATGGCCGCTACCTCAACAGGCGGTGCTGCAAAAAGGACTGCACGTCGCGGCGGCTGTCGACGATGGCGAAAACATGCAGTTTTTTCTCTTCGGTGCGGCAGATGATTCGCCATGCTTTGAACCGTATTTCGCGATACTTCGCCTTGTAGCCTTCGAGTTCTGGAGAGACATGCCCTTGCTCAGGGAATTCCGCGAGTTTTTGACAAGCGCCCCGGATGCCGGCGAGAATCTCGGTCGCACGGCCCGGGCTTTCTGCAAAAGTCAAAAAACCATGCAAATCGACCAGATCGTCGATGGCCTCTTCTGTAAAGAGAGCCTTCATTCCGCTCGGGTGCGTCGATGAATTTCCGCGAAGGCCTCGTCGAGAGGCTTAACCCGGCCTTCAGCCACCGCTTTTTCGCCGGCGGCAACAATTTTGAGCATCGCAAGCGTTTCCTGCGTCTGCTCATACGTTTTCAGATCCTGGATGATCGCCTTGGCGTGGCCGTTTTGGGTGATGATCACCGGATTGCGGGTTTTCGCGATGTCCGCCAGCATCTCTGATGCGTGCGCCTTGATGTAGCTGATGGGTTTGACCGACTCTGAAAGCAACATAACAACCTCCGGTTTAATTCGGACTGAATTTAGCCCCGCAAGAGTTCGGAAACAAGCTCAATCCTTTTGCCCGCGCTCGATGCGGCGATGGGCGTCCATGAGTTCGCCGGAGTTGGTCTGGGCGGCGAGCAGGGAGAGTTCGCCGCAAAGGACCGTGGCGGCGCAGAGGCAGGCGAGGCGGCGAGAGTTTTCGCCGGGCTCGCGGTCTTCGGTCAATCCCATGCGCTTCATGTTTTCCAGAACAAAGTCCAGCCCCTTGCCATTGCCGACAGTGCCAACAATGAGATTGGGCAGCGTGACGGAAAAGTAGAGATCGCCATCGCGCACCTCGGCCATGGTGAGGCCCTGCGAACCTTCGACAATGTTGGCGGCGTCTTGCCCGGTGGCAAGGTAGAAGCCAAGCAGCATGTTGGCAAAATGCGCGTTGGCGCTGCGCAAGCCGCCGGCGAGCATCGTGCCGATCAGGTTTTTGCGAATATTGAGTTGCACCAACTGGGCGGGTGTGGTCTTGAGGTAGCGTCGGCAGATTTTTTCGGGGATGGTCAGTTCTGCGATCACATATTTGCCGCGGCCGAGAATGCCGTTGACGGCGGTGGCCTTTTTGTCGGAGCAATAGTTGCCGGAGATCGAACCGTATTTTAGTTCGGGATGGAGTTCGAGGATCTGGTTCATCAACGCTTCAGCCGCCTGGGTGCACATGTTGTGGCCGGCGGCGTCGCCGGTGGTGAATTCAAAACGCAGAAAGAGCAGGTTCCCGGCAATCTGGGAATTTAGGTTGATCAGCTTGGCAAAGCGGCTGGTGCCCTCGACTACCGTTTGAAGCGCCGGGAACACCGCCTTGATTTTTTCCAGGGCCTGAAAAGCGGCGGAGGCATCGGCAGCTTCGAACAGGACGGAGCGGGTCATGCGCTCATCGACAACGGTGCATTGGATGCCTTCCTCGCAGTTCATCGAAACGCGGGCACCGCGATTGACTGACGGCCACAACGGCGCCTCATAGGTCGCCAGCGGCACCTCGTACTCACCCTCCATCACGGGGCCGGAAAGACGAACCGGCCCGACCAGCTTCATTGGAATTTGCGCAAATTCACTCATTTACTACTCCTGATAAAGAAAAAGAGTATGTGGGTGAACTTGCCTCATTGTCAAATTCACTCTCCGCGTGGATATTCCCAACGCTTCACTTCGGGAACACTACAAAGGAATTCCCCTTCGTAGTTCCATCGCAGCGAAGCGGAGATGGCTCATAGGATTCTAACATTTAAAGGTTTGTTAGCCTTCGGTAAATAGGGAAGATTGGGCGCATGGAAAAGATTAAAATTTTAGTGGTCGAGGACGAAGCCCCGATTCAGGAGCTGCTGCAGTTTAATCTGGAACGGAAAAAGTACCGCGTCAAAGTGGTCGATTCCGGCGAGGAGGCGCTGTCGATGGCGAGCCAGTACCAGCCGGACCTGATCCTGCTCGACATCATGCTTCCCGGCGCCGACGGGCTGGAGGTCTGCAAACGCATCAAAGCCGACCCCAAAACCGCGCGCATCCCAATCATCATGCTGACGGCCCTCTGCGAAGAAGCCGACATTGTTACGGGTCTGGAGCTTGGCGCTGACGACTATGTAACCAAGCCCTTCAGCCCCCGCGTACTCCTCGCCCGCGTAAAGGCGGCGCTGCGACGCATTGAGTCCTCTGCCCCAGCCGCCAACGACGACTTGATCCGCATGCATGACATTTCAATCGATGTCGCGAGGCATAAAGTGGCGGTCGGCGGAGCGGATGTGACCCTGACCTTCACCGAATTCAAGGTGCTACAGCTCATGGCCAGTCAGCCGGGTCGCGTATTCACCCGCTATCAAATCGTTGACGCTGTTCACGGCGACGACTACCCCGTCACCGACCGCTCCGTCGATGTCCAGATCGTCGGACTGCGCAAGAAACTGGGCGAAGCCGGCACCTGCATTGAAACCGTCCGAGGCATAGGCTACCGTTTTAAGGAAGAGGAATGAAAAAGAAGCACCTCTTCTGGTTGCTGTTGCCCTCCTATTGGGTTCTGACTGCGTTGGCGATCCTCGTAGTGGCCTTTTATGCCTTCCACTCGATGTCGGAGCTGTATTTTCAAGCGCTCGAAAAAGACATCCACACCCGCACCGTCCTGTTTGCGGAACAAATAGCCCCCCTCGTTGAAACCTCCAACGAAGCCGCTATTCATGCGCTTTGTAAAAAACTCGGGCAGGTCGCCGAAACCCGATTCACCATCATCATGCCCGACGGAAAGGTCGTTGGCGACTCCGACGAAAACCCCGCCATGATGGAATATCATGGCGACCGGCCGGAAATCCGGCAAGCTCTCGGAGGAAGCGTTGGCCTCGATCGGCGCTACAGCCGAACGGTTAAACAGGAGATGATGTATATTGCGGCCCCGTTGCTCGACGCCAACCACGAAACGCTCTGCGCTGTTCGCGCCTCGCTTCCAATGACAGCGATCAAAGCCGAACTCAACACGATGACGCAGCGGGTCATTGTGGCCTCGATTTTGACCGGCATTCTTTCAATGGCCGTTTGTATTGTCGTCGTCCGCCGCATCACCAATCCCTTACGCGGCATGGAACGCGCCGCCCGGCGATTTGCCGAAGGCGACTTCCACCACCGCATTCCTGCACAGCAGACCGTTGAATTCAATCAGTTGGCGGAATCGCTCAACAGCATGTCGGAACAACTCAACAAGACCCTTTCCACCATCAGTGAGCAGCGCAACGAACAAAACGCCGTGCTCTCCAGCATGGACGAAGGCGTACTGGCCATCGACAAACGCGAGCGGATCATCCAGATGAACCGCGTGGCGGGTGAAATACTGGGCGTGAACCACAAAGAAACCAACCGGGAATTGATTCAGCAGGCCGTTCGCTTTGCCAACCTTCAAGAATTCATCAAAGCCGTACTCGGTTCGCAAAAACCGCTTTCGCGCGACATGACTCTCATCGCCGACTCCGAAAAACAGATCCTCGCCAGCGGCCGCGTCCTGCTCAATGACGACGGCCACTCCATTGGCGCACTGATCGTCCTGCGGGACGTCACCCAGCTGCGTCATCTCGAAACCGTCCGCTCCGACTTCGTGGCCAACGTTTCGCACGAACTAAAGACTCCCATCACGTCTATCAAAGGCTTTGTTGAAACCCTTCTTTCCGACGAATGGAACCATCAGCCCGATATACTTCGCTTCCTCGAAATCATCAACCAGCAGTCCAGCCGTCTGAACGCCATCATCGACGACCTGCTCACCCTTTCCCGCCTAGAGCAGAAAGAAGGCCGCGTCATGAAAGAGGACAGCCAGCTTGCAGGGGTTTTAGAAAACGCCATTTACCTCTGCCAGCTGCAGGCCTCCAAGAAAAACATCTGCATCGAACTGACCTGCCCCGATGATCTGACCCTATCCATCAACGCGCCCCTGCTCGAGCAAGCCCTGGTGAACCTCATCATTAACAGCATCAAATATTCCGACCCCGATAAAAAGGTGATGCTCTTCGCCGAAAAACAAAAAGAACTCGCCGTAATCTACGTCAAAGACGAAGGATTCGGCATCGAGCGCAAGCACCTTGACCGCCTGTTCGAACGCTTCTACCGCGTCGATACCGCCCGAAGCCGCAAGCTCGGGGGAACCGGGCTAGGCCTCTCCATCGTCAAACACATCATCCAAGCCCACGACGGCTCCATCCGGGTTGAAAGCCAGGTAGGCGAAGGCAGCACATTCATTATTTCCCTGCCCCTCAACCCCCCGCCTAAAACAAACGAAAAAAAATAAAAATACCCCTTGCATCAAAACGGAAATCCGATACTTTCACTCGCCTTGTAACACAAAAAATTGCGGGGTAGAGCAGTCCGGTAGCTCGTCAGGCTCATAACCTGAAGGTCCTCGGTTCAAATCCGAGCCCCGCTACCAATTTGAACGGGTCTGAAATTCATTTCAGGCCCGTTTTTGTTAGTCCTAACGCCTGATGCGCTACTCTCCCCGAAATATGACATCGATTGACATGACCTGCGATCATTTGCCTCGTCATGCAAACAATCAGGCAAACATTTTGAGAGCGACCAGATCGGTAGCTCGTCAGGATCTAAGCCTGAAGAGCTACCGGATCGTGAAAGGCAGGCATTTGATTTCCGGCAAACACGCGAATGGTGGTAAGCGCCCGAGATTCTGGCTCTCGGCTCTCCCCCCTAGCCGAAATTCTGGGCTCTCCACCAAAGACGGGGGCGAGGGCGGATTTTCTTTAACCACACATTACGATTACTCTCAACCGGTAATTCGTAAAATTCTTAAATCCATACGCACGACGCTGGATCACTTCCATCTTCGTATGGAACCCTTCTGTGATGCCGTTGTTTTTCGTGAACCGCCACATGCAGGCGATCTCTGAACTCCAGTTGTCGAGGGTCTCAGCCAACGTCTCCATGGCCGGAAGGCCGGAGTAGCGCAATTTCCATATCCAGTCCATTAAGCGCTGGATCAGCGGCTGGCATTGCTTCTTGGTTCGATGCTTTATATTCAACAGCGCACAGAGCGATTCTTTGGCCTCGTAGAGGATCCGGACGGCTGGGTGGGCATCGAGGTAGCGGTCGAGCCGGAGCTTCTGATCAGGACGAAGCTTCGAGGCATGCCGCCGCATCAGCGAGAGCAGGCCGCGGTTCGCACGGCCGTCGGGGTCAAGCTGCTTCCATGTCGCCAGAAAGTGGCGAAGCACGGTGCGCACTACATGGAAGCGGTCCGCCACGATGCGGGCATTGGGGAAGTATTTACGGACGATGGCGCGGTAGGAGCCCGACAGATCGATGCAGACCACCTTGACGCGCTCTCGGCCTTTAAGCCCTTTAAGAAAGGGCTCCAACGCCTTTTCCGACCGTCCTAAGGCGAGCTCGAACACCCGATGCTTCTTAAGGTCGCAGAAGGTGGTGCTCCATTATACCCTGATTTCAAATCTTCGACTGTTATTCGGGGCTCCATCGTTCATTTCTATCACTTTGCTCACGCTATCCGGATATCTTTTCCACCGAATTCACTCACTTCGTCCTTTATTTTCAGACCTATTCGCCCCGGACGACTTTCCGTACAGGTGGACCACCTTATTCGGTTTTCCGGTCAAAGAATCATTTCCTTTCATTTGAAACAGCATTTCTGTTGGCAAATAACGTATTTTGACCTAATTTGAACCGCATGATTAGTAAGAAACAGGCACTGATCCGACTTCAGGGATTTAAAGAGACCAACGGTTCCAAATACGGAATTGTCTCGCTCGGTGTATTTGGTTCCTTAGCCCGAAATCAGGCATCAGAAAACAGCGATGTGGATGTGGTGGTTGAAACGCTGAATGTAGATGCATTTCAAATGGTCCATTTAAAGGACGAGCTGAAAAACCTGTTGAATACCGAGATAGATATCGTCAGAAAAAGACCAACCATGAACCCCTTCCTGAAAAAACGAATTGAACAGGATGCGGTGTATGTTTGATCAGGAACTGGTTATTGAAATCCTGTCCCAAATCGATGATGCGATTGAAGTCGTTCGCACCCGCTTTTCTGTCATTCACTCCATCGATGACTTTTTGAGTACCCCCGAGGGATTGGAAAAGCTGGACAGCATCTGCATGAAGCTGATCGCAATCGGGGAAAGCGTTAAAAACATCGATAAGCACACCGACAACCGATTACTTGCCGACTATCCGGATATCGACTGGAAAGGTGTCAAAGGAGTAAGAGACATCATTTCTCACCACTACTTTGATCTGGATGCAGAAGAAATTTTCGATATCTGCGAAACTCATCTTCCGCCACTGCACGCGACCATTAAACAGATGATCCTCGACCTGCAATGAGACACACGTACCGCTCTCGGCAAGCATCCTGCCTTCCACATTTCACGTCCCACAGAGAAACCACCCTTTATTAGCTGTTTACCCGCTCCTAACGGATATCTTTCTAGCCCAATCCTCCGGTTTCATTCAATGTTTGCAGGCATTTTCGCTACGGATTAGTTTTCGTAGGGACCAGGTAATAGATGTCGACATAGTCCAGCCCCATGCGCTGCAGCGACTGATCGAGGGAGGCGATCAGATATTTCCGGCTGCCGAAGTCGCCATAGGGGCCCTCCCACATATCCCAACCGTGGTCGACCTGGCTGGATAACGAACTGCAACCTCCACACCCCGATTGCTGTGTGGTGCGATATTCAGTTCTTCACGTAGCATGCTACAGCAATGGCAATGCTTCCACGGCATAAAGAGGAAGTGACAACAGTTCGAACCTGACATCCTCTACCGAGTCTCCAGATCGCGCTTTGACATCAACCATCATTTTCGATGGAGGATTCAAGTCAAAGCGGATGGCCTGAGCACTCCCTTTCTCCAACACAAACTGCTGAAGCGACTTCAGCGATCCGCTGGCCCCAGCCTTCACTTCTATAGGAAGAATCTGCGTTCCCCTCGAGATAACATAGTCAACCTCGGCATTGTTGGCTCGCCCTTCCCTCAACCAGTAACTGAGCTGCGGCTTCCCGCGATCCAAATAGGCCAGATGCTGGCCCACAAACTGTTCCGCCAACGGACCTTCATTGACCAAAACCTGCGCAGTCGCCTCGGATATGTCGTTCCACCTTCCGCCGCATAGGTAATTGACAATACCGACATTGGAGAATCCGAAAATACCGCATTTACTGGCGAAAACACGCGTAGAAATGAAAAAGGCTAACCCGAGTAGAGTTCGCCGTTAGAAAGATTGGTCGGCCCGGTTGGACAGCAATGCGAACCTTCTAAAAACGACTCTCCATCCGGGTCGCTACGATGTGGATGGCAATGCGAACCTGTTCTCCGAACAGTTAAGCTTCGTGATGGCAACACGTTGCAATAAAAAAGCGCAAAACCGGGTCAGATCGACCCAGTTTTCGCTTTTTGAAAGACCATCCATGCCGGTACTCCTGACTGGATAACAATGCGAACTTAGGCCCTTCCGAAACCCCAGTTTCCCGAACAGCATTTCGAACCATTCACGACCATTTCATTTTGGCCTCAAGTGTGTCGGCAGACAGATCTGCCCCACAGGTCCATTCAACGTAATACTTCCCATTCCTAATCTGAACAAAGGCATCCCAGTTCTTCAAAGGAGCAAACGCAGGAGAATCAAGATACGGGCTGACATCGACTGTTCCCGAACGGCCATCTTCAGCTACGACTTGGAGCACTCCAGCCTCCAGAGGTTTTACTTCCTGAATAATCATTGATCCAACCCCCGGATTGGTAAAGGATTTTGGCCATTAACAGCAAGTTCCCAATCGGCCATAAGATCTTCTTCATGAATTTCGATCCACGCGACAACCAGTTTGTTCTTTTTAGGCGGAAGTTTTCCGGCCAGCACGTCTCCGTTCTCGATGGAATACACGGCCATATCACCTTGGTACTCTGCATGAATATGCGGCATATGATGTTTTTCCGTGTCATAGAAAAACATCTTAATCAGAATCCCGTAAAATATGGAAATTGTCGGCATAATCCTAACCTCTCAAATAAATCAACGATCCGGAGAATCCCACAAACCCACCGACAAATCCAGCTTTTCGATGGCTCGATTCATTCCTTGTCAGTATACTTTTGCACTTTGTTGATTTCATAGGGGTGCGGAAAGGTATCACCTCCCGCAAATAATTGACTGATAGAGGTTTTAGGGGATTTACGATTTGGATAATTTGAAAGAGAATTCTTGGTTTCTGCAGGTGGTTTTCATTCTCATATCGCGATTTTTCATGCCGAGATATGATGCGCGAATTCAGATACTGAAACATCAGGTAAAAATGCTTCGTGATCGAATTGATGATCCGCGAATAATCACAACGTCCGAAGAACGTACAGAGTTGATGCGGCTGGGTGGGCTGATCGACCATCAAATCTCCGATGTCATACTGGTGGTTAAGCCGGGTACCTATCGCAGTTGGCTGCGGAAGAAGGCGGGCAAGAAACCTAAGCGAAAAGGTGGCCGCCCGGAAACGAATGAGGGAATCATCCAATTGATCCTTCGATTCGCTAAAGAAAACCTTGGATGGGGATACAAAAGAATTCACGGGGAGCTTAAAAAGCTGGGTATTAAAATCGGACGAACAACGATTAGGGATATCATGAAGCGCAACGGCATAAATCCGGTGCCGGATAAGGCGTACAAGAATCCCGACAGTACTTGGTCGAAGTTCATTTCTTCTCACATTGAAACTTTGGTCGCGATTGATTTTTTCACCAAGCCGGTTTATACGCTGAAAGGGAAATTCGACGCATACGTGCTGGTGTTTATTCACCTTGGAAGTCGTCGCGTTTTTATGAGTCCAGCCACGTTCCATCCCGATGAAAAATGGGTACTTCAACAAGCTCGGAACGCATCCATATGGATGGGTGAGATCGGGGTGGAAGCGAAGCATTTGATCAGGGATCGGGACGGAAAGTTCGCTGCGAGCTTCGATGCCTTCTGGGAATGTTCGGGTACGGAGATCGTGAAAACTCCGCCACGCACCCCCCAAGCGAACGATTATGCTTCATACTGCACCTCATTGGAACATTGGAATCTACGGTTTTGTTTGGCGGCATTGTTTCGCATTGCTTCAACCTTTCATTTTTCTGGATGGTGGTCTTCCTTTAGTTTGTATAAATACCTCTCTCCTCCGCACGCGCGTCTCTCAAATTGGTCTGAACATTTTCTAATTGTTGTTTGAGCGACCCGGTGCTCTATTGCAAGCTCTTTGGCGGTTTTCCACCCCTTGGCGAGGAGCCGGTCTTTGCGGTTGGCAAGTCCGTGGGTGTTGCATATCTTGAATATGATTCTGCGGTTAAACTCGCATCCCGCAGCGGATTTCCGGCCGCGCTGGACGAAGATTTGAACGATTTCGGACTCGGTGTAATGATCCAGTAGGCGGTCGATTTCAGTGATCATCTCTGGCGGGGTCTTGCGCATCTGCCATGCGGTCGGCGGGTGCGGGACGTCCAATGACCGGGTCTGCCCTCCCCTGAACCGTATCTGAACACGGGCATATTCGGGAAAACGCGTAAGTGTTACGTCTTCGATGAGCAGGCGGGCCATGCGCTTGCGCTGCTTGTCGGAGGTTGATGGATCGTTCCATATGCGTGGGAAGTCCTTGGCAAGCGCGCGTATCTTCCGACGGGCTGCCTCATCCAGGTTCAGACGGTCCTTTTCCCGTTGCTCTTCGTAATCCTGTTGCATGCGGGTTGCCTCACGGAGCTTCTCGTTCCAGTCCGCTTCGAGCTGGTCGGCAACCAGGCGGTTGCGCGGATCGACATTCATGAAGCGTTCGCGGGCCAGGTCGGCCTGGTAACGGGCTCGATCGACACCTTGGCGGCGAATGGAGTCGGCCTCCTCAAGCCTGGCCTGCACTTCATGCTGTACGTGCATGGAGAGATCGAGCGTCATAGGCTCGACAAGTTCGAGCAGGAGTTCGCCGACGGCGCGGTCGATCCCGCCCCCGTTCATGGCCTGGCATTTATCGGCTCCGTATTGGGTGGATTTGCTCTGGCAAAGGTAGTCCGGGACGGTTTTCCCGTGCCCTGAGTGGTACTTGACAGTCATCCGTTTTCCACATACTCCGCAACCGACCATTCCCTGCAGAAGCGCAGGACCTTCTCCCGGCGGATGGTCGCGCCGGTCGCTGCCGTGGGCCTTGGCGCAGGCCTGCAGGGTTTTAAGGTTGTCGTTGTATTCCTGCCAAGTGATATAACCGGCATGGGCATCGGGGATGACCACATCCCATTCCTCCATCGGCTTGGGTTTGGTTTGCGCAGGGCCGTTTATCTGCTTTCGTGTTTTGGTACGGCCAAACACATAGACTCCAGCATAACGCGGATTGCGCAGGGTATGCACCGCCCGTGAATGCGAAAGGGGCGTCCAATCGATCTGGCCGCGGTTCGGCCCGTTTTTAAGGGCTCGGGGAAACAGAATCTTTTGTTCGCGAAACCATTTCACCACCCCCATGGCTGATCCGGTGCGCCGATAGGTTTTGAAGAACACGCCAATCACCTCCTGTACCTGCCGATCCGGATGCAGGACGACCTGGTCGCGCGCGTCGCAACAAAAACCGACAGGCAGGGGCATGCGCAGCTCTCCGCGTCGCGCTTTGTTCATAAGCCCTCCCTGCAAACGCGCACGCAGCACATGCAGCTCCGCCTCGCTCATCGTGCCCTTCATGCCCAACAGCAGGCGGTCGTTGAAATCGGCGGGGTTGTACAGGCCGTCTTCGTCAAGGATCAGCGTATCGGTGAGCGCGCAGATTTCCAGCAGGCGGTGCCAATCGCTGGAGTTACGCGCCAGACGCGACACCTCAAGCCCCAGTACAATTCCCGCCTTGCCCATCCCCACATCACCTACCAGACGCTGAAACCCTTCGCGGTCGGTGGACGCGCCGGACTTACCGAGATCGGTATCGATGACGACGACGCGGTCGTCCGGCCAACTGCACTTTTTAATGTGTGTGTATTCGCGGGAGGAGTACAGACTGCCTTTCCTAACTTGGTTACCGGAACGCAGATCAATAAGCAAAAGATAAAAGCCTGGTTAGAGCCGTTGAACACCTCGGATGATTGGTCAAAATCGAATGCTTATGGGATTAAAACCTTGGGTGCCGGAGGAGCTAATCATAGTGAAGATATGCGCATTGGTAAATTTGCCGAACCGATTAAGAAGGGCGGAAATATTTACGGCAACCACTACAAACAAGGTGAAAAATGGTTCCGGTCAACCATGATTGCCATGCAGCAGCAGGCGGACACGATCTTTCTATTGACTAACGACTGGCGTTATCAGCGTGTTGCTCTGTCGAAGACAATGGATTCCGAGGATTGGATTAAAAACACATCCGCTGGACGGAAATGGGCTGAAAATCTGGTTAAAGCAAAAAAACTGTATGCTGAAGAAAATAAAAAACGTATTGCGGCAGGGCAACCGCCCAAAGTGCTTACCGGTCGTTGGTCATTAGTTCACACCTATTTCCCGAATACCCCAGGTATGCCGGGTCCGGAATGGCACTATTTTGAACCGAAGGATTTTGTGGAAGCATTCCTTTTGACTCGGGGAAAACATGAACCTTCCAGTATCCAGCTCCAAAGCGGTCTGAAGAAAAAAAAGGGTAAAGTTGATTTTTCATTTAATGTGATTCAGTTCGTGAAGTCCAACGGACAGCCCAGTGGACGGTCTTCGGAGAATTTCGGTAAGTTGACGAGTTTGTGTAAAGGAGATTATCAGACCATCGCCGGCCTTGAAGAAATTCAGGACTACACCGGGAAGGACTAGTTTCCACCATGAAAAAGAGATTGGGGGAAGATGGCGTGGTCAAGGAAGCGCCACCCTGCTCCAGCATGCTGGCCTCCTCCGCCAACCGAGCTCTGCGCGGAAGACCGCCTTTCACCGCCTAAGTTTGATTTCGATTTCGCGAAGAAAACCTTCACACGCCCCCCGATTGATCCAGAAACCCCCAATGCCTGCACATATCATATCCCTGCTTGGTCGAGAATGTTAAATAACTGACGCAAATCGGACCCCTGAACTCTCGCATCATACAGCCTATTCACGGTTGGTATATGAGATAGAGTTACTGTCATTATTCGTGTGATTTGAAAAATAGAGCGGTCTTTGATGTTATCAGGATGGGATTACGGGCTAATTGGTTTTTATGACGGGGCAGACTGTAAACTCTATGCATCGATTGCTGTTCAGTGAGGAGGCGACTCTCTCCACAGATGAACGGGCTCAGCGGGTTTCGAATATGAAACCACGGAGCGTCGCAGGACGTTTGGATGCTGTTGGCGAACAGCAAAGCGAATTTAACATAACGTAAGAGAAAAGGCAGGCGAATGTCATGTTAGGAAATTGGGATTATTTAGTGATAGGATTGTATCTTCTCTTTACCATGTCGATCGGGATGGTGTGCCGCAAGGTAGCGAAAAACTCGTCCGACTTTTTCCGTGGCGGCGGAAATATGATGTGGTGGATGACAGGGATGTCCGGGCTGGCTTCGGGGCTTTCGGCGTGGACCTTCACGGCGGCGGCCACGCGGGTCTACGACATGGGCTTTTTCATGATCTATCTCTATTGGTTGTGGGTGCCTGCTTATCTGATCATCTTCTTCTATCTGGCCCAGCGCTACCGCCAGATGCGAATCATTACCGTAGCCGATGGCATCAAACGCCGTTACGGCCGCTTTACGGAGCAGTTCTGGATCTGGGTGCAGATTCCCGCCAACATGATGATTGGTGCGATGTGGCTAATGACGGTTTCCATTTTCATGAGCGCCGCCGTCGGTGTTCCGCTCAACTGGTGTATTCTGATCCTCGGCATCGTGGTCACGTGCGTTTCGCTCGGGGCCGGGGCCTGGTCGGTCATTGCCAGCGACTTTGTGCAGATGACCATTATTATTGTCGGGGCAACCACGGTGTTGATCCGCGCCGTCACCCTGCCGGCCGTGGGCGGCGTGGATGGTTTCATGGAACAGATCCCTGAAGGATTCACCAACTTCTCGGTGGTCGAATCGCCCAGCATCTGGATCGCGTTCTTATTGTTGAGCATGATCATGCGCATTATGCAGGCTTCCGACCTTTCACAGGAAGGGGCCAAGTTTCTTTCAGTCAAAGACGGGCGGGAGGCCAAAAAGTCGGCGGCCATGCTCACCCTGGGCTATTTACTCGTTCCCATCATTGCGTTTGTTCCGGTCATGATCTGCTCCTTCATCTACCCGGATTTATCGGAGATCTTTCCCAATATGGAGAACCCGACCGAGGGCGCCTATATGGCGATTGCGGCGCACGTCCTGCCGACCGGGATGGTGGGCCTGATCGTCTGCGCCATGTTTGCCGCGTCAATTTCGAGCATGGATACCGCCCTGAATCGCAACGCCGGTTTCTGCGTGAAAAATTTCTATAAGGAATTTATCCGGCCCGAAGCCGATGAAAAGGAACAGCTGCTGATGGGACGAGTCTTTACCGTGATTCTGGCGGTTGCGCTCATTACGCTTGCAACCACACTCGCGAACAATCGCACGATTGGGCTGTTCGAGTTTTCCAACCTGGTCTTCTCGCTGGTCATTCCCCCAATGGTGGTGCCCGCCGTGTTTGGTTTTGTTTATAAGAAGACCCCTGTCTGGACGGGATGGAGTACCGTCATCGTTGGTTTCTCGGCCGCGTTTTTCACCAAGACGTTTATTTCGACCGATGCCGCCGGAAAATATATTTTCGGATTCGGCGACCAACCGATGAATTCGCTCGAGAGCGGGGACGTCACCTTCATGGTCATTACAGCTGTAACGCTCGTTTGCAGCATCTCGTGGTTCTTCTTCACGTCGCTCTTCTACAAACGTGTAACGCCCGAGCACAAGGAATCGATCGACGCCCTGTTCAAGGATATGCGCACGCCCATCGACCATGTGGCCGAGCACTCCGAAAACAATGATGCCACTCAGTATCACATCGTCGGAATGTTAAACTTGATCCTCGGATGTCTTTTGATGGTCGGATGCCTGATCCCCAATAGCTTTAGCGAGCGCATGGTCTTCATCTATTGCGGCGGAGTCGTGACCAGCATCGGCGGAATCCTGCTCTCCATCTACCGCAAGAAAAGTAAAGCGGATAGTTTGGTGCACGGCACTTACAGCAGGAGCTGAATTTATGGGTAGTCTATGGGATTTTCAGAAAAGACATCCAAATTGCCGTTGCTAATGGGATAACCCCTTTTTCCACAGCCGAAATACTCATTATCAAATTAAGATATTAACTTGGCTCTCCATCAAAGACGGGGGCGAGGGCGATCCCTGACTGCTATCATAGCAGTTGGATAAACAAAGGAGATCGCCATGCCCGAAAGAAAGATAGAGCTCATTGGTCCGGGGTTCAAGATTCATTCCGTGACCGGCAGCAACCCGAAGATCATTGAGGCCGAATATGTCGGCCCGGTGGCCTGTCCCGGCTGTGAGGGGACTGAACTCAGAACGAAGGACCGCATCCTCCGACGGCTGCATCATGCCAGCCTGGGACGTTCCGCAACCCGACTGCACCTGACCGTGCGCAAGTACCATTGCCGGCGTTGCGGTCGCTACTTCCGTCCCAGGATGCCCGGCATCCTGCCGTACCGCCGAAGCACGGAACAGTTCCGCCGACAGGTCTATCTGGATCACCGCGACGGCATATCCAGGGAGCAGCTGCGCCGCAACTGCAGGATTGGAACGGCCACGGTTGAACGCTGGTTCCACGACCACCTTGAGCTCAAGGAGCGTATGTTCTCCGGCCGGGAATGCCCGGAGGTGCTGGGCATCGACGAACACTTCTTTTCGAAGAAGAACGGCTATGTCACCACCTTCTGCGACCTTAAGAAGCATCGGGTGTTCGAGCTCGCCTTAGGACGGTCGGAAAAGGCGTTGGAGCCCTTTCTTAAAGGGCTTAAAGGCCGAGAGCGCGTCAAGGTGGTCTGCATCGATCTGTCGGGCTCCTACCGCGCCATCGTCCGTAAATACTTCCCCAATGCCCGCATCGTGGCGGACCGCTTCCATGTAGTGCGCACCGTGCTTCGCCACTTTCTGGCGACATGGAAGCAGCTTGACCCCGACGGCCGTGCGAACCGCGGCCTGCTCTCGCTGATGCGCCGGCATGCCTCGAAGCTTCGTCCTGACCAGAAGCTCCGGCTCAACCGCTACCTCGATGCCCATCCAGCCGTCCGGATCCTCTACGAGGCCAAGGAATCGCTCTGCGCATTGCTGAACATCAAGCATCGCACAAAGAAACAATGCCAACCGCTGATCAGGCGGCTGGTCAACTGGATATGGAAGCTACGCTACTCCGGCTTCCCGGCCATGGAGACGTTGGCTGAGACCCTCGACAACTGGAGTTCAGAAATCGCCTGCATGTGGCGGTTCACGAAAAACAATGGAATCACGGAAGGGTTCCATACGAAGATGGAAGTGATCCAGCGCCGGGCGTATGGGTTCAAGAATTTTACGAATTACCGGTTGAGAGTAATCGTAATGTGTGGTTAAAGAAAATCCGCCCTCGCCCCCGTCTTTGGTGGAGAGCCATTAACTTCCAACAAAAACAACCGAAGGAGAAAATGAAAACACCCATAATAAACTACCTGAAAGATCCGAGCCAACCCGAGAAGAACCTGGGCATGAATGGCCCTTGGCGCACCCTCTCCCTGAGCGGAAGACAAGGCCTAAACCCTACCAGCATTCACTCCCGGCTCGTGTTGCCGAAGCACAACCTCAACGACAAACGTGGAACACTCTCCATGTGGGTCCTGTCGCTGGAAGACCTGAGCTATTATAACTCCCGGGAATGCATGTCGATTGATAATCCGGATTTCGATGTCTATCCCTTTCTGAGCGACAACCCCAATCCCGCCGACTACGAAAAAGCCAACTTTTCACTACACTATCGACTCCAATGGAGCGTCCAACTCTATGCCAAATTCTACAAGGGAAACTTCTGGCCGGATCTGGTGGAATCCCCTCAGAAAGCACTGGTGGGCGTCGGAGACTTCATCTTCAAAAAAAATCAATGGCACATGCTTACTTTGGCATGGGATTTTGATCAAGAGCAGGCCTTCCTCTATATCAACGGGGTTCTTGCCGCCCGGGAAGATGTATACCACGATGCATTCCACAGAGATCCTTGCGGAGAATCTTTATATACCGGAAACCCAACCCTGTGCTACTCGGGCATCGAATTCTACGACCATGTTCTTTCGCCGGCCGAAACCGAGAAACTCTATCGGGATCAGGCGACGGATTGCGACGAAGAATTTCAAAAGGAATTGCGTTTGGAGCATGCCGGAGAGGGGCGAAAAACACTGGACTGGAAGCCCGACGAAACATGGGTAACACGCGAAGATCTCAGCCTGACCAAACCGAAAGATCTCGACTCCTTCTACATCCAGGGATTCACCGACGCCCCGAGCATCACCGAAGATGGCCTGCTGGTTGAAACCCCAAACCTCCCCCAGCAATCGGCAACGCTTGAAAAACAGGTCTATCTCTGGACCCGTCAGTTTTTTGAAGGGGACCTCTATGTATCATATGAATTCAACCCCTTGAAAGAAAGCGGACTCAGTCTCCTCGTGACCCAGGCTAGCGGAATGAACCGCGAACGATTCATGGATGACTATGAACCCAAAACAACCGGCAGCATGGACTCGGTACACTCCGACGCCATTCGGGACTACCACTGGGAGTATTACCGAGAAATGAATGACACACGAAACGACGTTGCCTCCCATGCCATGCTGAAAAATCCGTTTTGGCGCGGAGTCGCCTACGGATGTACGCAGAAACCCATTGAGAAGAATCAATGGCATCGACTGGAATACTTGCAGATAGGCGGAAAAATCACAGGCGCCATCGACGGGGAAATTGTGATCGAAGCAACCGATAGTCCCACAGCCGGGACCGGAGGCATTCTGCAAGCGGGTTACATTGCCATACGATGCATGATTCGCACGAGTATGCTGTTCCGCAATCTAAAGGTAATGACTTCAAACTTCCCGGAGTCGAGTCCGGTATTAAGCAAGTAATTACATCAGGGCTCTTCCGCTTAACCCCGATTTTAGGACCATCGGCTTAAGTGGAATCCTTTGGCGAGAAACGCCACGTGAACATTACCGAACGGCGCACCCGCGATGCCGGGCTGGATATGCGACGGGGCGGCCTGCTGAAAAAAACACCTGGGAGTGTCCCTTCCCCCAGGTGATCATTTTGCACTGCTTGAGTCTGTACGAAACGATGATCCCGTACAGTTTCTGCAAGATGCAAAAACCCTCAAAGCCTGGGTTCAGGAGATTCAAAATAAAGACGAATGCCACCAGTACCCATAGAGTCGCGCAAATGGCTAAATCTGACGACTCTTGCGATAACACATAGGGGACACGCCCACGAAGCTTGAAAACTGCCGGGAGAAATAATAAACATCCTGATATCCCAATTTATCGGCAATTTCCTGGATCCGCAATTCCGTTTCCACCAGCAACCGGCGAGCTTCCGCGATTCGACACTCGAGCCGGTATTGATGCGGAGAAACCCCGGTTTCACTGCGAAAGTGGCGGCGCAAAGTGGCCATCGACATATGATATTTCAGCGCCAGCACGGCATAATCTATCTTATTATTCAGCGCCCCAAGCTCCTCCATTACCGACTCTAGCCACGGGGGATCTTGTTTGCCTGCCGTAACTGTTCGCTCGCCCAAATAAAGCATTATGGCTTCCAGATGGTGCACGGCCCACGCCTGTCCCCAGCGGCCCGGACGCTCCAGTTCCACAAACAACTGGTCGAAGCGATGCGCCAGCCACTGGGCATCCTTTTGTTCCAGGGTTACGGGTAGGCGCGGAATAATGCCCTCTGCCGCCCATTGCATTGAAAGCGGCCCCGTAAAGGCAATGTAGCGGTGATCCCAGGAATCGCTGGATGCTCGCGGGTGAAAGCGCATGCGTGGCCCAGGAAATCCTGGCCAGATTGAGGGGGAATTCAGCTCATAGCGGTCATTATCGTAAAACAGCTCCACTCCTCCGCCGAGCATCAACTGCAGCGAGTAGTAGTCCAATGCCTTGTCCACGGTCGCATGACAATGCGGAACATGAGCCCCATGGAGAAACAACAATGATTTCATTTGGTAAATTTATAATGCAAACCATTGATTGGCAAATCCATTTACTACGCATGACCAAGTGGGGGCTCTTCGTCACTTTGAATGGATAGAAATAGGCCGGAACAATTTTTTGACCGGATAACTGGATATTAAGGATCTAGATCTTGTTAATCACATTTCAAGAAAACACCGGTCGCCAAAGTAATGCTGAAACCGGGCGGGGTGGAGACGATTAATCTAAGAGAAGGCTCTATTATTAACTAAAGCGAATCCCATTTAGTGTACCGAAGCAAGGATTCCAGATGGAGAAAGAGAGATTTTGAATAAGGGGAATATGCCGATCAACCGGATGAACCGCCCACTCAAAGACATCCTCTCAATCCTGTTATCCGATCGGAAACTCTCCATTGATCCACGCAAAGTAGAAAAGAGCCAATTTAACAACTTGATTGTATAGTGCAAAAATATGCTCTTCGACTCCATTCACACTCCGCGCATAACATGCAATAATTTGTTCATAACTGTCGAAAAATGACACCTACAGGGGTAATAGAATGGATATCGAAACAGAACAAATCAATGGATGTAAAAAGCTCTACGCCGAAGTGTTTCAAGGCATAACCGGCCGTATTCCTCTCATTATCACACCGCCTTGCGGGGCGGAGCCCGACAAGAAAGAGTTGGTACTCCATACGGAAGCCGCGATGGCGCAGGTTGCCGCAGCACGTCAGCCCAAGGTGGAGGCGAAATCCGACTGGATTCCAACCGTGAATTTTGGATGGTATCAATGTATTGCCGTCCCGAGCCTTTTTGGAGCCGAACCATTCTATCCCGCAGGTTCGGAGCCGATCATCGAACCCATCTTCTCCAGCATGGAAGGCGCCGTCGCGGCGGGAACCCCGGAACTCGCCGGGCCGATCATCGACCAAATGTTTAACTCGCTGCAAACCGCACTGAAGCATCTTCCCGCAGGATTTGCCCTCTCCTTCCCGCCCTCCGCGTCGCCGTTCGACCTCGCCCAGCTGCTGCTCCCTGCCGACGAATTCATGGTGTCCCTCATCTATGAGCCCGATGCCACCATGCAGTTTCTCAACAACCTGACCGACCTTTGCCTGGAACTGACCGATCAGGTTCGCAGTCAACTTGCGGGAACCACAAGCGAACACATCACCAACCGCGGTACCTCCTTTCATGGCCATCGTTTGCCGAGCGATTCAATCGTCAACCTATCGCCCGACCTCATTCGCGCCTTCGTGCTGCCGATTCTCAACCGTTATTCCGACCGCTACGGCAACCTGATGATTCACTACTGTTCCAAGCCCGCGCCTTCCGGACATATCCTGCCCGTCTTGTGTGAATGCGCCGCGGTTAAAGCCGTTGACACCTGGCAAGGGCCCGATGCCTTTATTGGGGATGACATCAACGTGAGATTACAATCAAAAACCGCGTTGCTCTTTGATGTTGACCTAACCACCGAAGAAAAAATGGACAACTTCCTGACGTGGGAGCCCATTCGCAATGTGGCGCGTAAAAATGGACGCGGGTTGGTTATTGAAACTACGGCCCCCTCCATCGAGGCCGCTCACGAAATCTATTCAATGTGGCAGAAAAAAACGGCGGCTATTAAAATGATCAGAGGGCTTTTAAAATGCACGTCGTGAAAAACCACTCAGTTGGTAAAAACAGGTTGTCCCCAGGCATAGAACTCCTCATATCCATAACCTTGGCCCTCTCTGGCAAACGTTATTTTTGCGCGAACCTGTCCGTCTGAGCTCGTTGGCTTATACATTCCTTCAGGTAGAGCAGTTAACCATACAATCATTCTCGGTAAAGATGTCAGGCAGGCCTTCACTCCGTTGTAAACATCGATGCAGGCAGACCTTCCTTGTTGTAAAGGTTGGCGCCTTCGGGATTCGATGACCATGCATAACGCACCACCATCGGATTCCCAATCTCGGGATGCGATACTTCGATGGCATCCTTGGAAATAATTTTGACATCGGCCCATTTCCAAACCCGATCCTTTCCGCAAACCTGAAAACGCTTGAGCGGCGCGTCGACTTCGATGGGGTCTTCCAACAGATTTTTATGCCCCGCCATCAGGCCCGAACCGACATGACTGAATTTGATCAACACGTTACGTCCACTAATCTCATATCCTTGGTAAAGCGGTCCGCTATAGGCAGGGACCTTCACATCATAATCTTTTGCCAAAGCCCAAAGAGCGAGGCGTTTGCCGATATCGATCTTATTGCGTGGATGAACATCCTTTGCCTCACCAATATCGATAGCCACCGCCATTCCCGTGTTTGGCAGCTTAAGGCAGCGCCGCTGCTGATCGCATATGCTCGCCCATTCATCGTTTTCGATCGGCCCAGGCTTCGGATTACGGTATGAGGCAAGCTGCACCCAGTAAAACGGCACATCACCGCGATTCCACTCCGAGCGCCAGCTGCGGATCAACGTGCTGAAGTAGTCCTCGTAGCATTCGGTCATGTAGCCCGCATTCGATTCACCCTGATACCAAATGACCCCCTTGATGGCGTAGGGCACAACGACGGAAACCATTCCATTGTGCAACGAGGCAGGACACTTCTTATCCTCGACCGGATCACCTTGCATCTTTGGACGATACCCCTTCTTTCCATTGGCGTTCCATTTTTCGAGCGCGACTTGATGGTTTGCTTTGGCATCTTCCAGGGTCCAGACCGAGGAACGTTTCTTCAGATCCGCCATTTCTCGTTTATAGTACGCGGCCGTTTCTGGGTTGGATAGATAGGTTCCCGTTGAAATCCACGGTTGTATGCGGGTGCCGCTCCATGCACATTCCAGCAACCCGATGGGCACATCTTTCAGGTGTTTACGAAGTTCCCGACCAAAGAAATATCCGGTGGCAGTCATGTCCGATGTATTCGCCGGAGCAACCGCCTTCCATGATCCTTTAAAATTATACTTTTTTTCGTAGGGCGAAGGCATGTTTGGCACTTCTATATGTCGAAGCAGCGGATCATTGGCCGTGGCAATTTCTTTTTTGGTGTACTCAGAAATCGGTTGATATTTTTCCTCCTTGGCATTCGCGGCGAAGCCCTTCATGGGCGCATCCATGTTCGACTGCCCGCCACAGAACCACACCTCGCCCGACGCCACATCCTTGATAACCACCTTGTTATCTCCAACCACCGAGATGACATGTCCAACGCCAGCCTTCGGCGTTTTTAGAACCACCTGCCAGGAACCATCCTTCCCCGCCTTGGTCATCGCCTTCGCGCCCCAGGTCGCGGATACCTCTATTTTTTCGCCCGGATCCGCCCACCCCCATATGGGCGCTAAAGTTTCACGCTGAATCACCATGCCATCAGAAAAAAGCGACCCGAGCCGAACATCGGCCAACGCCGAAAACGAAACCAATAAACATCCGATAAACAACCCTTCTTTACGCATGACCTTCTCCTAATTCGCCGGGATGAATTCGAAGCCCGTACTCATCAGGCCAACCAAATATTCATTCCTTTTTAATTCCCAATCTCTTTAATGCCAACGACGGCCTGCACCGGGTGCACTTCATATTTAGCCGTGATCTCGCTGACCGTATTGATCCCTCTCAAGGCTTCAAGTGCGACCTAGGCATTGAACTCTGCCGTATGTTTTCGTCTTTGATTCGTCATAGCTCCTATCCTTCTCATTTATGGCGCCATGCGCCAAAACCTAACTTAACCGGTGGTCCAGATTCTCAAGTCCGCCTCTCAACTCCTCGAAAAATAAAGAGACGCATACTCATTCGTTAGATGAAAATTTGTCTTTGAGAGCGATGGCAGCATACTCAGTTCGGGATCAGTCAGCGCTTCATTGCTATAGTTGTAGCGGCCACATAAAATCGACCAGTTGGAGGTTTCGCCCCAAGGTTCACCGTAATGTGAAAGCTGACTCGCCGGAATCCACATTTCAGCACTCCACCCCTGCTCACTCGACCCGCTTTCATGCTCTGATCGGTGGATGATTGCAGCCGTTTCCAAGCCATGAAAGTCATGATCGTTCAGACATCTATCGAGGGTGACGCCGGATCGCTCTGCGGGAAAAAACAAGGTCGTCTTGTTTCCTCGTGGAGTGGCATACATTTCCCAGTAATACTCATCATTACGAGGTTTCAAAAAAAGCTCGAATACATCTCCGAACATATAATGAAACTGCTCATCTCGTTTGTTTTTCGCCACCACACAAGAGTCTTCCAACTTGGCAGCCACATACAATCCATGCTGGTTCCACGCAAACTTCACCAGGCCCCCCTCCTGAGGACAACCGGCTTTATCTTTACTGTTAGACAGCGGATAGCCGGTTGCGGAGCTCCAGATGCCTTCATCGGGGCTTCCGGTGATCTCGGGACACTCAGGCACATAAACCGCCTTAATAATCGGATGGTCATTCATCGTTCAATACTTTGATTTCATTTTTAGCGTCTCACCATTTCAGTATTCTTGAATTAATTTCCACAATTCCCACCTACCGTTTTGTTACATCCACATAATAAGCGCCGCAGAGTTCTTCCCCGGCCTCATCCATGAACCAGGTTTTAAGGGAGGTTTCTCCGGAAGTGTCCTCCCCATTATTTTATTTAACGGGATCCAGTTTGATTCCTTGAAATCCAAAGTTTTTCCACATACCATTTTCTTTGGACTTAACTTCTATGTGATATTTTCCAGCCTTATCAAAGACAACCTCTCCGAGCTCAAAAGGTGTATATTTTTTGAATCCGTCTGTACTCTCAACCGTTCCCGCAAAGGTCTGTCCTGCGGTAGAGACAACAAATTCGCTACCTTCTCCAATAATATGGGAATCCTTAAGCAGGTCTGTTCTTATCCCGCATGCGTAAATGATGCTGATCTTATATTTACCAGGTTGGGTTATCCTATACTCCCCCGAGACAAACTCCGTGGAATCGTGCCAGTCCTGAATGCCCAGTTCCTTTTTGTATCGACGATTTCTGATATAGGCTTTTTCTCCATGTATCTGCATGGCGAGGCAATTGAATTCAAGCTGGCCGTTTTCATACTGAAGGGGAATCGTCTCCCGAGCCATTTTGCCTTGCACATCAAGAGCAATGATGGTCACCGCAGTGTCATTTAAATAATTAGGCCAGCTTAATGAGAGTTGCTCCCCCTTTTTTTCAAATTCAACAGGAATTCTTCCTTTTTTATGCAACAACTCGGCCTTTTTGATTTTTCCGCCAAAGTCGCGAAGGGTTAACTGACTCACATCATCGTCGTGGATATGAAGGTATAATTTACCCTCTTTTTTAGACATCGTTCCCCATTCGTATGTCCGGGGCCAAAATGGGTTGGCTGTTGTGCCATAGATCGCCTCGCCGTTTATCTTCAACCAATCGCCAATTTGCAGCAAACGCTCCTGCATTAAGGACGGGATAATTCCGTCTGCCCTCGGTCCGACACACAGCAGAAAATTTCCACCCCCGCCGACAACACTACTGAAGGTTCCCAGTAGTTCATCCCGCGACGCATAATCATAGACAGTCTCAGTCCGATTATATCCATAGCTTTTTCCCATGCCACGATCTTCCTGCCATGGGTGCTCTGGCGACATATATTTTGTTTGACCATATTCACTCTCAAACACATCGCCAAAATGTTCCCGGCTATCTTCTCCGGCCCAGCGATCATTGACGACGACCGTATCTTTCACCGACGATTCCGAGTACAGCCATTGAGCAAGATCCTCGGTCTGCCAAACGTCTTTCCCCTTCTCCCAGTCTCCATCCAGAAAAATATGCCAGGGCTTGTAGCGGGAAACGACTTCCTTGAATTTTGGATGGAACCAATTCGTGGCAAAACCTGCGGGATCGGACATCCATTCGGGGTGATACCATTCGTACAAGGAATAATAGATCCCCATCTTCAATCCTTGTTTTTCCCCGGCCACATTCATTTCGCCAATGATGTCCCGTTTGGGACCCACTTCCATACTATTCCAAGCGCCTGCGTTTTGTGTTTTTGAATAGGCGGTCGGATACATGGCAAAGCCATCGTGGTAGTTCGCGGTCGTAACCACATATTTTGCTCCAGAGTCCTTAAAGAGCTTGCACCAAAAATCGGGATCCCACAATTCCGCCTTAAATTGAGGGGCAAATTGTTCATACTGAAAGTCCGCACCATAAACTCTATCATGAAAATCTTTAAGCTCGGGTTTCAGTCCAAGCTTATACCAGTACCATTCCGCGTATCCATCTAGATAAAAAGACGGAATGGAATAGAGACCCCACACCACGAAAATCCCAAACTTATCCTCATTGAACCACGAAGGAATCTCCCGGTTTTCATAGATCGTCTCGAATGTGGGAGCGGGAGACTCAGTAGCCGAAGCCTTCAGTCCCAGCATGGTCAATAGTACAATTATTAATATACATTTTCTCTTCATATGTTCCTCCTCTACTTCTTGTTGTTAATTTCATGCCTTGCAAGCGCAACCGTGGTTGGTAGGCCGTGCATGCAATCCACCGTGAGTTCCGTTTGGGTTCCTTGCTGAACGAATTTTACTTTATCACTCGCCAGCCCTCCCCATGAACCTTCCAGAACCAACACGACGGTTGACATTTCTAGATCGCCCGAAAACCACCCCGTCTTGTCACCTAACGGTGCATTCAGGTCGGGATTGCTCACCGCGAGACTCAGCTGATTGCCGTCTTCTTTCGCCATGACAAAGCAAGGGATGGAAACCGATTTCAGTAGTGCATCATCCAGAATTCCACCCTCGAAACAGGCATAGCTTGTAAGCTTCAAGGCCGGATCGGAAACAATGTGACCCCGATCATCCTTCCGTTCAATCTGCAACGCCGCATCGGAACCAAAGCGCTCTTCCAAGGTCTCGATATTCACCGACCCGACTTGTGGATAAACCAGATACGCATATCCCTCTCCTTGCGGAGCAACTCCGTGATCAATCCACGCTATAGCGAAATCACCCGACTGTATCCGATCGCCCTTCAGGTTATTGTCCTTTCCCGTCCATATTGAATACCGGTTATGTGGCGCAGTCTGTTCTCGCTTCGCCACCAACAACCTGGACGGTTCCAACATCCGATAGGCGTTGCCGATCGGATCGATAATCCATGTACTCTTGCCGTTCTTAATTTCCGTACGATACGGAAACTCGCTAATCGAAGGTTCGCCACTGATTTGGAGTTCATTCGCAGGGCTTTCCAAAAAGGCCTGAAATAATGTGGTATGTACCGGATGTTCACGATCCACGCTTTCAATATTGGATCCAAGACAGAGCAGTCGATCCCTAAAGCAATGCACCGACTTCCGGGCCTTTAACTTTCCGGGAAAACTCATCTCTTCCTTGACCGGATCAACCGTAAACCCATCGGCTTCATTCAGCTTCATGGCCCACACGCCGTCTCCATCCAGTGCGCATCCTCCCGCAAAAGTTTCGGCGGATTTAAACATTACCAAATCTTTTTTCGGCTCTAATTCTTCATACGGCAATTCAATAGTAGTGGCTCCGGGCGGATGATTCCAATCCCAGCCTTGTTCCACATAGCCACTTTCGCGCTTGCTCTTATTCGGCATGATCTGCACCAGGCCATTGGATTGGTAGCGCCCGTAGCGGTTGTTCAAGACATAAATTTCAGATGCCCAGACATATTGATTGTAGCCCTTTAAGTTGACCGACCAATCCGCGCGCCGATGCACGGACATGGCGGCATACGGGAACGTCCAGTGCCCCGAAGGCGCATCGACTTTGGTGATCGCCTGTTGCGCAAACAACTGCCGGGTTTTGGCATCTTTGGGTTCCCCCCAGATTCGAAGATAAGCAGCGGCAACTTCCCGATCCAACCTTTCCGTTCCATCCGGCGAACCACTCCGCGCCAGCTGAAGGTAGGCTTTACTTAAACCATCAATATTTCCGCCTAACGGATGACGCCCTGCCTGACCCAATCCCCAGCAGGTTGGATTGCTGTAAATTGTGGCCGCCATCATGGCTTTCTTTAAATTGGCATGTCCCGCCGTGCCGATTCTGAACGACGTCCCCGAGAAGGCCTGCAGAATATCCGGCAATTTCGCGAAGGCCCCATTGCCATAGGCGGGATAATGTCCTTTATGATGCCAGACCGTACCATCCTCCTTAAACATGCCGGATTCGCCAGTCATGGCCAACGTGGAAGTCAAACTTCTGGCATAGGCCTCTAATAGCGTTGCTTGGCGACCTGTATCGCTTTCCATAAATACAGACATAAGACAAAACGTAGCCTGAGTATTGTAGTAGTCAATGTTTGCCCGAAGTTTCTCCGCAGACACAAAAACCTCTCCCAGATTCAGGCGCCACTGCATGGCATCGCCCACCGACTCTAAAAGGTTGTTTTCCATCAGGACATCGCGCATCAAAAAGAGGGCGGTATCAAAATTCTTCATCCAGTATCCAATATGATGAAAGGTTCCGTGAACACTGCCGGTCTGCCATCCCTGCTCCAGACTGTACTGCATCGCTGTGATGAATAGTTTTTCCAGCAAAGCCTTATCCGCGGATTGATCACAGGAATGATAACTTCGCGCTAGTTCAAGAAGAAGCGTGCCAAAGGAGCGCATATCCAAATACTCCGGCGTACCGTCAAAGATCAGGTCATAGCAAACATCGGAGACCTGTTTAACGTAGCGCAAAGGCATTCCACGATCACCAATCCCCAGATCAGAAAACTTTTCCTGGAAATAACTCGGCGACCGTGATTTTACTTTTCCACCCATCGAATTGTTGAACAATCTGTCGTAGATCAGATCCATTTCCGCCTGGATTTCCGGAGCAACTCTTTTCGAGGCAGCTTGCGCCAGCAAGTCCAAGTTCACCTGTTTTGGGACCCACATTCCGCCACTTAGTTTTGTAATCCGATTCTTTTTGATGAACGGGACCTGAAAATCTGGATAGGCAAGTCGGTTATCCAAATAGCTAGCAAAGATAATATCGTCTAAGAACAATTTGGAGGTCGAGGCCGGTGCGATGAACCGCATGGTGCTGAACTGAACTCCAGCCCCCGCTTCCGGAACCGCACCTTCCATTTCATAAAAAGGAACCCAGGCCGTCCTCCATCCAGTGAAATTGAGTTGGAAATCAAAATGTATGGGGAATCCATCGCCATCACCAAACTCAACCCGCAACGGTTCTACCTGCGCCTCTGGATTATAAATCGAAAAAACAAACGTGGGACTGGATAAAAAATGACTCTTGGCCTCCCCGGCCTGGCCATCACTCCCGGACAAGGGTCGTATATTCTTTGCAACCAACACGTTTGCTGAATCGCACTTCCAACAAAGCGACTGCATACCGAATTGCGAATGCAGGCGGCTCATCTCAACCGCTGAAGGCTCCTCCGCTTGGAAGTGATCAAGATCGGCCGCTCGCTCGAACGAGGTTGCCCGCAAGAGATCCATTGGACGCGACGACGCCCCCGCATCCTGACGGCCCAAAAGGCCGATCAGTACGGCAAGATAAAGGGTGTTCGTTAGTTTCATATTGATTTTCCTTTTGGCGGGGAGCTGTTCCCGTGCCGATTATTTTTACTTCATCAACAGGTCGTATTATTCACGGCTCCAAACAAGCGGCTTACCATTCCGTGTTCTTGAATTAATTTCCGCAATTCCCGCCTAACGCTTTGTTACATCCACATAATAAGCGCCGCAGAGTTCTTCCCCGGTCTCATCCATGAACCAGGTTTTAAGGGGAATCTCCCCGGCAGGAAGATTGACCTCAAAAGGCACCGCTTTATCTGTCGGCTTAACCGCAAGCGTCTGGTCGAAATCCCCGATGCGTAGTCGCGCGGATAGAATGGGCAACGCCTTGCACTCGTTAAAGTGAACGAACTCGCGCTGTCTAGCTGGATACGCAGCGCAGATGGCGGCATTTGCTTCCAGCGGATAGCGTCGTAACTCAATCCGGTATTTTCCCGGGGTCTCTACTTCAAGCATCCACTCGCCATTTGCCTTGAGCCCGTCCCACACAGAATACTGAACCGTCACATTAGCTTTAGTGGTTTTTTTCCGCCATTCAAAACACGTGAGGCGAACGGGATTTTCCGCACCCCCTAGTATGGGGCGTCCGTAGTCCGCCACCAGCGGTTCAACCCCTTTCCACCAATCGGCATAATGGGCTTTGAGGGTCTCAACTATTTCCGGGTGCTGACTGGCCACATCGTTTTGCTGCCCCGGATCAGACGCGATGTTGTAGAGTTCTCGGTCATGGACCAGCCGCCATTCTTTCCATATCACAGCGGCATCGCCATAGGCGGGGAAATCAAGCTTCGACCATTGCACAACCAACTTGCGATCCGATAAGTGTTCCGTTTCTCCGCACAGTAAATCCGCAAGGCTTATGCCATCAAACTGCTGACGTGCAGCGTTCCCAACTTTTAAGTCGCATAGGTCGATAAGTGTCGGCAACAAATCCTGCATTTGTGCTGGATCCTCAGCATCACGCGGCGATCCAAACGCCCCCCGGGGCCAACGGATAAAACACGGAACGCGATGACCGCCTTCGTAATACTGTTGCTTTCTGCCGCGCATTCCGGCCGTAAAGACTTTGGTTCCAGTCGTTCCCCCGTTATCCGTCATGAAGATCACAATCGTATTATCGGCTAGATCATTCGCATCAAGAAAGGCGTTGAGCCGCCCCATGTTTTCATCCAAGTTGACCACCATTCCTAAATACTTAGCGACTTCCTCGTCCATCCCTGCAGCCAGAAAAGGCTTGCTGTATTTCTTTTCAACATAATACGGGGTGTGCGGCGCATTGGTCGGCAGGTAGCAGAAAAAAGGCGTCCCTGCTTTTTGGCAGCGCTTCATAAAATCCATGCTCAGATCAAACCAGACATCGGTGCAGTAGCCTTTATGCTGCTGGAACGACCCGTCGTTATGACGATAGAAATCATCGAAATTATCATTTTGCCAATAATCAGGGGTCTGGTGCGTGGCGGCGCCTCCATGGGTAATGGACTCATCAAAACCCTTCTCCTTCGGGCGGTATGGATAGTTATCGCCCAAATGCCACTTCCCAAAATGTCCGGTGCGATATCCGTTCTTCTTAAATACCTGCGGCATGGTTACCACATCCCTCCGAATCATTTCATGCCCGAAGGCCCACGCCCAGGCCCCGTTTCGCATCGCGTCCATTCCGGTCAATAACTGCCCTCTGGAAGGCGTGCAGACTGGCGCACTGTGAAAATCTGTAAAGCGGATCGACTGCTCATGGAGTCGATCCAGATGTGGCGTCTTCAATACGGGATTCCCGTGGCAGGACATATCGCCATATCCTTGGTCATCGGTCATCACAATCAAGACATTCGGCCTATCCATCGCATTCCCCGAAAGCTTATTAGCACCCCCGTGGGATGTAGCAGCCAAAGCCCCTATCACAACCACCAAAGCGGATTTACTGATGGTTTTAATTGTTAACCTAAAATTATTTTTCATATTCTTCAATCTCGTTGACGTGCTTCGTGCTCAGCCCCCGACCTGTAGGTCGGGGTGCATTATTTTTTCCGTGGATTAGTTTTCGGAGCGTTCAGTTTTAACAATCTATTTTAACTTTACTCTCCGTTGTTCTCTATAGACTTTCCATAACGTACTTGCTCCGGACGATTATCTTTCCAATCCATTCCCGCTAGGATTTATTTCTGTACCCTGCTGCTATTCGGGATTGATCCATCCGATAATTTCATCGTCGTTGACTTGTCCGCAGGAAACGTCTGTAGCTTGCTCTTGAATACGTTGCCATTTTCTAATCGGCAAATCTTTCCATGTGCCGTCGGCATTACCAATTCTATTAACAAATACCTTCCCTGAAACATCAACCATTACCATGTGACCCGTCTTCGGAGAAACGTCTATTCGGGCGAATTTCCCCCCTTGGTGCTTCGTCCACACTCCTTCAGCGTAGGTATGAATACGACCGTTGCCAGCGACAATTGCGATCAGGCCGTCCGGGCCACACCCGATATCTTTTCCGGTGCCAGTAATCGTATGCCAACTGCCGTCGTAATAGGCAATTTTGCCCTCACGGTGTAATACCCAAATCTTTCCTTTTTTATCCACATCAATACGTGTTGCCCCCGTAATACCTTCAACCCGTTGCCACCCATCATGGCTAAGCGAGTAGACCAATCCATCGATTCCAACTGCTGCGACAGTGCCGTCCAAGCCCGCGCCAATATCGATGCCGCGTTGTTTACTGATCTCGATTGAGTCGCCCATCTTAGTGAAGATAAACCCCTCGGCATTGATGCCCCAGAGGGCGTCATCTTTCCCAAAACTTACCGCCTTATTTCCAGGTTTGACCGTCTGTTTTTTAGAAACCTGAAACCAGATTTTAGTCTTATCGGCTTTATTGACATGGGTTTTATTAAATTCTGTCAGATCCATTTCGTCAAATCGTTCCCCACTGATTTTAAAGACCCACGCATGGTCACATGGTTTGCACTCGGGAAGCCTTATGACGAGCCCCTTCTCTTGATTTTCAAAACGTAAGGCCCCGTTATGCCCGAGCAACTCAACCTTAGCTATTTTTGCCGGGCTATCGTGAAGAGCCAGAAAAGGAACCGTCAAAGAACGACTCGTTGGCCAATCAAATGTAGTGACATAAAGCGCGCCTTCTTTTTGCACGATACGAAAATCGTCGATTCCCCAAATTTTCCAATAGCGACTTTCATAGATCGATTCGCTGTTCACCGCCATCCAGTCGCCAATGTCTTCTAGGAGTTGCACGGCATCGGCGTCGAGAGAACCATCATCGCGAGGCGAAACGTTGAGCAAGAGGTTCCCGTTTTTGGAGACGATATCGACGAGCTCGTGAATGATCTCACGAGCCGAGCGGTAGGTGGTATTCCGGTTCCAGGTCCAGTCGCCGATCGACGTGTCTGTTTGCCACGGATCCGGATTGATCTTCTCCAGGCGACCCCGTTCAACGTCCAGCGTTGCAATGCCGGGCCAGTAGTAGCCCCATCTTCCTTTTTTGGCCGCCCAGTTCTTGATACACATAACCGCTTCGTTTTTGCCCTCATTCGTGCGTAGGCTGTTGTTGTATAGATAAGCGATCATTTCGAGACCCGTACGGCCTTCGTCGTCTCCATAGAAGGGTACCCCCCCATCGACATAAAACATATCCGGATCGTGCTGCTGGATCACATCCTGGCAGCGTTCGAGCCAGTGTTCCCGCCACTCGACGGGGGCATTGACAGGGTGCGCTGCGTTATCATCACCATTCAGATCCGGCTTCAGGTACAAATCCTGGTATTTCGGATCGTTACCATCGTAGGGAATCCCAGCGTAAGGGCCGTTTTTATCCGCTCCTTTATTCGTCTGAAACCAGCTCCACGTGCGTTCCAGATGGCTCGTGAGTCCAAATCGAAGTCCTGATCTGAGAGTTGCTTTCCGCCATGCACCGATAATATCGATCTTGGGTCCATAATTTACGCTATTCCACTTCTGATGCTTGGAGTCCCATAAATCAAAATTGTCATGGTGATTCGCCATCGCCACGAAATATTTTGCACCGGCTTTTTTGAAGAGCTCGATTTGTTCTTCGGGGTTGAACTTTTCCCCCTTCCACAGAGGGATGATGTCTTTGTAGCCAAATTCGGAGGGATGGCCATAGTTAGCTACATGATATTTGTAATGAGAGGAGCCTTCTATATACATGAGACGCGCATACCAGTCCCCAACGCCCGGAACCGTGTAGGCATTCCAACAGGACCAAATACCGAATTTGGCATCGCCAAACCACTCCGGGCATTCATAGCGTTCGAGAGATTCCACCGTGCCAACAAACGGCTCCGATGCTTGCTCTGCAGTTGCTGAGATGGTTATCGTCGTGCAGCAAATAAGCAAAAAACTCAAAAAACTGAGCTTCATTTTAGCATGCCGCATAGTTCTACTTTCAAACATAACATATACCCCTTCTATTGGATTATGTCTTAACAACGCGAAAGACTTCACTGCCCCGATCATTCCCCGCGCCACACTTCTGTCCTTCCCATTATTTTATTTAATGGGATCCAGTTTGATTCCTTGGAATGCAAAATTCTTCCATACGCCATTTTCTTTAGGCTTAACTTCCAAGTGATATTTTCCAGCAGCTGTAAACTCAACCTCTCCAAGTTCAAAAAGCTGATAGTCATTGGAGTATTTTGTACCCACAACGGTTTCTGTAAAGGTCGATCCTGCCGTAGAAAGAACATACTCGCTACCAGCCCCATTAATATGCGCAGCGCCAGAATCTCGTCTTTTGTCCCCGCATGCATAGATGATGCTGAGCTTATATTTTCCGGGTTTTGTTATTATGTATTCAGCGGTGACAAACTCCATGGAGTCGTTCCAATCCTGAATTCCCAGTTGGTTTCTGTATCCCCGATAATTTACATAGGCTTTTTCCCCATGTATTTGCATCGCTTGGCAATTAAATTCAAGTTGCCCATTTTCATGCTGTACCGGAATTGTATTCCGAGCGATTTCGCCTTGCACATCAAGAGCGATGATGGTCACCCCGCTGTCATTTAAATAATTCGGCCAGCTTAATGAGAGCTGCTCCCCATTTTTTTCAAATTCAACAGGAACTCTTCCTTTTTTATGCAGCAACTCCGCCTTTTTTACTGTTCCGCCAAAGTCGTGGAGAAGGAGTTGACCTAAGTCATCCTTATAAATGTGCAGATAAAGTTTTCCGGGTTTCTGCGACATGGTTCCCCATCCGTATGTCCGGGGCCAAAACGGGCTCGCGGTTGTGCCATAGATGGCCTCGCCGTTTATCTTCAGCCAGGCACCAATTTGCAGCAAGCGTTCCTGCATTAACGAGGGGATGATTCCATCCGCTCGCGGGCCGATGCTTAACAAGAAATTCCCGCCACCGCCCACGATACTGCTAAAGGTCTGCAACAGTTCATCCCGCGATTCATAGTCATAGACACTTTCCGCCCGGTTATACGCATAGCTCTTTCCGATGCCCCGGTCCTCCTGCCATGGGTGTGCTGGAGTCGTGTATTTCCCATTACCATATTCACTTTCAAATACATCGCCAAAATAGCCGCGGCTATCGCCACCGGCCCACCGATCATTAACGACGACCGTATCTTTCACCGGCGATTCATCATACAGCCACCGGGCGAGCTCCTCCGTCTGCCAAACTTCCTTCCCTTTCTCCCAGTCTCCATCCAGAAAAATATGCCAGGGCTTGTAGCGGGAAACGACTTCCTTGAATTTTGGGTGGAACCAATTCGTAGCAAAATCAGCGGGATCACTTAACCACTTTGGGTGATACCATTCATACAGGGAGTAATAGAGACCCATCTTTAATCCCAGTTTTTCGCCCGCAACATTCAGTTCACCAATAAGGTCCCGTTTGGGCCCCACTTCCATACTATTCCAAGCCCCTGCATTTTGTGTTTTAGAATAGGCGGTCGGATACATGGCAAATCCATCGTGGTAGTTCGCGGTCGTAACCACATATTTGGCTCCGGATTCCTTAAAGAGCTTGCACCAGAAATCGGGATCCCATAATTCCGCCTTAAATTGAGGGGCAAATTGCTCGTATGTAAAGTCCGGGCCATACACGCGTTCGTGAAACTCCCGATTCGCGGGAGAGGTTCCAAGCAAATGCCAGTACCATTCGGAATAACCCCCTTCATAAAAAGAGGGAACGGAATAGACGCCCCAGACCACGAAGATTCCAAACTTATCCTCATTGAACCACGAAGGAATTTCCCGGTTTTCATAGATCCTCTCGAATGAGGGAGCGGGAGACTCAGCAGCCGAAGCCTTCAGTCCCAGCATGGTCAATAGTACAATTACAAATATAAATTTATTTTTCATCTGTTCCTCGTCTACTTCTTGTTGTTAATTTCATGCCTTGCAAGCGTAACCGTGGTTGGCAGGCCATGCGTGCAATCTAACGTGACTTCCGTTTGGGTTCCTCGCTGAACGGATTTTATTCCATCCCCCGCCAGCCCCCCCCATGCACCTTCCAGAACCAACACGACGGTTGACATTTCAGCATCGCCCGCGAAGCGTCCTGTCTTTTTACTCAACGGCGCATTCAGGTCGGGATTGCTCACCGCAAGACTCAGCTGACTGCCGTCTTCTTTCGCCATGATAAAGCAGGGGGTGGAAACCGATTTCACCAGAGAATCCCCCACCGTTCCGGCCTCGAAGCAGGCATAGCTTGTCAGTTTCAGCGCCGGATCGGAAACAATGTGAGCCCGATCATCCTTCCGTTCAATCTGCAGCCTCGGATCGGAAGCAAAGCGCTCTTCCAAGGTCTCGATATCCACCGACCCAACCTGTGGATAAACCAAATACGCGTATCCGGCTCCTTTCGGAGCCACTCCGTGATCGATCCACGCTACAGCGAAATCACCAGACTGTATCCGATCGCCGTTCAGGTTTTTGTCCTTTCCCGTCCAAATTGAATACCGGTTATGTGGTGCCGTCTGTTCTCGCTTCGCCACCAACAACCTGGACGGTTCCAACATCCGATAGGCGTTGCCGATCGGATCGATGATCCATGTACTCTTGCCGTTCTTGATTTCCGTACGATACGGGAACTCGCTAATCGTAGGTGCGCCACTGATTTGGATTTCATTCGCAGGGCTTTCCAAAAAGGCTTGAAATAGCGTGGTATGCACCGGATGTTCACGATCCACACTTTCAATGCCGGATCCGAGACAGAGCAGGCGACCCCCAAAGCAATGGACTGATTTACGGGCCTTGAGCTTTCCAGGAAAACTCATCTCTTCCTTGACCGGATCCACCGTAAATCCATCGGCTTCGTTTATCTTCATCGCCCACACCCCGTTGCCATCCAGCGAGCTGCCACCAGCAAACGTTTCGTACGAATTGAACATTACCAACTCTTTTTTCGGTTCCAACTCTTCATACGGCAACTCAATAGTGGTGGCTCCCGGCGGATGATTCCAATCCCAGCCTTGTTCCTCATAGCCGCTATCGCGTTTGCTCTTATTCGGCAAGATCTGCACCAGTCCATTGGATTGGTAGCGCCCGTAGCGGTTGTTCAAGACATAGATTTCAGATGCCCATACATAGCGGTTGTAGCCCTTTAAGTTGACCGACCAATCATCGCGCCGATGCACGGACATGGCGGCATACGGAAACGTCCAATGCCCCGATGGAGCCGCGGGTTTAGCGATTGCCTGCTGCGCAAACAACTGCCGTATTTCGGAATCTTTTGGTTCCCCCCAGATTCGAAGATAAGCAGCGGCAACGTCCCGATCCAACCTTTCCGTTCCATCCGGCGAACCACTCCGCGCCAGCTGAAGGTAGGCTCTACTTAACCCATCCATATTCCCGCCCAACGGATGACGCCCTGCCTGACCCAATCCCCAGTAGGTTGGATTGCTGTAAATCGTGGCCGCCATCATGGCGCGCTTCAAATTGGCATGCCCGGCTTCTCCAATGCGGAACGAGGTGCCACTGAGTAACTGCAGAATATTCGGCAATCTATTAAAGGCCCCTACGGCGTAGGCTGGATAATGCCCATGATGATGCCAGGCGGTGCCATCCGCCTTCAACCGCCCCGACTCGCCGGTCATCGCCAATGTCGTGGTGAGATTTCTTGAAAACGCCTCCAACAGCATCGCTCTGCGTTCAGCATCCTTCGTCATAAATACAGACATGAGACGATAGGTCGCCTCAGTCATGTAATAATCAATATCGGCATGGAGTTCTTCCGCTGGCAAAAACACCTCGCCCAAATTCAGGCGCCATTGCATCGAATCCGCCACTGCGGTCAAAAGCTGATTTCTTTCCAATACATCGCGCATCAGAAACAGCGACGTATTGAAGTCCCGCATCCAATACCCGATGTGATGAAGGGTTCCCATTGAACTCCCGCTCTGCCACCCCTGATCCAGACTATACTGTACGGCATCGACAAACAGCTTTTCCAGCAACGCCTTCTGATCGGCTGTCTCACAGGCATGATGGGCTTGAACCAATTTCATAAGTTCCGAACCCAGCTCCTTGATGCTCAGATACACCGGTTCATCCACCACTCCCAAATCATACCGAATGGGATCAACCTGAAAACCGAATCGCAACGGCTTGCCCTTGTCGCCCACACCCAATTCCGCAAACTTCTTCTGAAAATAGGCAGGTGACAGCTTCCCGGAGGCTCGCCCGAAAAATTGACTGCGCAGCTGATTATAGATTCGGCTCATCTCATCGTGCGCTTCTGGGGCAAACGAACTTGAGCGGGGTTCTTTCAGCAATCGCCAGTTCTTCAACTTGGGCATCCAGTGATCCGTCGACCCCTCCCCCCCCTTCTTAATGAAGGGAACCTGCAGGTCCGTGTACACATGACGGTCATCTACATATTGCGAAAATACAATGTCGTCCAAAAACAACTCTTTCGCTGAAGCGGGTGCGACAAACCGCACGGCATCAAACTGAACCGCAGCTTTCGGCTCCGGGGCTAGGCCCTGCATCTCGAAAAACGGAACCCAAAAAGTACGCCAGCCGACAAAGTCCAAACTCAAATCGAAATGCAGGTTAAATGTATTTCCCGCACCAAATTCAATCCGCAACGGCTCGTCCTGTTTCGATGGATTATAGATCGATAAGATAAAGGTAGGACTGGCCGAAAAGTGCCCCCCATATGCGGTGCCGCTTTCATCAATCCCCACCGTCTGCAATCGCTCGGCAACGAGCACTTTTTCAACATCGCACCTCCAATGAAGAGATTGCTGTCCAAACTGACAACGCTTGGCGCTCATTTCAATCGCGTCCGGAACCGCCGACCGAAAATGATCGAGATCGGCAGCGCGCTCGAACGAAGTTGCCCGTAAAAAATCCACTGGGGACGACGATGATCTCGCCTCCAGACTTCCTAGCAAACAAAATATAATTCCCCAAGCAAGGCCGTGTGTGTTCTGCATTATATCACCTCTAGTTCTCTTTTGCTGAGCGGGCTTCTGCGTTCATCAACAGTGAGAACAACCATGACATTTGGTTTTTTACTCACGCTCACGGCCCTCTTCTGTTTCATCGTTTCCATAACTGCCAAACATGTTGTCAAAAATCACCGCGCCGGAACAGTGCTCGAAACACGACCTAAACTGGTCCCTATTTGCGACGGAAGCTAAATTCACTCTCCCAGACCCAAAGCCGTCCATTCCACTCACGCCAAAAAATGCACGCCGGCCCCATCATCCACTTCAAACATGCGATTGACAATATCGACTGCTGTGCTAAATATTTAAGAAATATGAGAGGTTTGGCATGTTAGAAGTAAAAAAGGTGGCGTTACGGTTCTCCCTAAGTTCCGAGATTATGCGGGATATCATTGATGGGGTTATTTTGTATACGGAAAAACATGGGCCATGGGAGATTGATATTCATTGCGAGGAACCCATTTCCCTCACCTCTTGGGCAGAGCTAAAACAGTGGGACGGAGACGGCATTATGGCTCCCGTCTACAACAAAGAGCAGGTTCGCATGCTGCAGGAAAAGGGAATCCCCGTCGTTAATGTTGCAGCCGCATTGCAAGAAATGCCCTTCCCGACCATCTCGTTCGACAATGCAGCCATCGGCAGAATGGCGGCAGAACATCTGTTGCACCACAATCTGGATCGTTTCGCCTTTATCGGGCCGAAGGATTGGCATTACAGCGTTCTGCGTTGCAATAGTTTTGCCGACACCCTTGCCCAGAATAATGCACCCTGCACAAAGCTATGGATCCGCCCATTATCCCCCTCCAAACAACTCGACGACAGCTGGATAGAGACCAACTACTATCTTGATGCCGTACGCCAGCTACAGCCCCCCATTGGAGTCTTTGCATCCAACGACCGGGTGGGGTACGGGATTATACGCGCCTGCCGACGCTTGGGGCTCAGGATTCCCGAAGATATCTGCCTCATCGGCGCAGATAATGACCATATTCTTTGCAAGTTCGCCTACCCCAACCTGTCCAGCATTGCTCTGTCGGGGAAAAAATTTGGATATAAAGCCGCCCAAATGCTGGATGCCCAAATGCGGGGGAAACAACCGAAAGAGAGTGTGATTATAATTCCACCGGAAGGCATTATTTTACGAAACTCTTCAGACTTCCTCAATATTGAAGACACAAATGTCGCCGATGCGCTGCGATATATCCGTAATCATGCCGGGGGCTTTATTGACGTATCGAACGTGGTGAACGCTGTGCCTCCTTCCCGGCGAGTCCTAGAACGGCGTTTTCAGGATATCGTCGGACACGGCATCTATCAGGAAATTGGTCGTTGCCATGTCGAGCGGGCCAAGGAACTACTCAAGCAGACCAATTGGCCTATTTCGCGGATTGCGCAGGAGTCTGGATTTAACACCATCAACCGATTTAAAGATATGTTTCGAAAAATAACAGGCCTTTCCGCGACGGCATATCGAAAGGGTGGCGCAGTCCGCCCCAAAGAGTAAAACGTCCCCCATCAATACGGATCAATAAGCAGTATAACCAGAATAGGAACCCGACGCAATTCGGACCCATATAAGTACGCAAAATCCCCGTTGCGCTTCCCGGTTGACCATATACTATCTATCTCTCAACTTTAATATAGATATCGATATGGAGATTTAGAATGAGTGCGATTAGCCGGGACGAGAATAGAACTACAAAACCTTTTAAAATTATCCTGCGCTACGGACTCGACCCGTTCAATGTGCTGGAACAAAACCTCAAGCAGCTAACAAACTTTGTGGAAGAATCCACCACCAACGAAGTTATGTTCCTGCTCATGCCGGAAGAACGCAGTTCAGGACACCCAACCATCGAACTGATCAAACCCTGGGTCGAGGCCATCAAACGGGCCAAAGTTCTGCTCAACGAACGCGGCGTGGAAGTGAGCCTGAACCCCTGGACCACCACTTACCACTGCTCTCGCGGCCGGACGCTTCACAAAGGACAGGACTTCCGTCCAATGGTCGGCGAAACCGGTGTGGCAAACGGCATGACCGCTTGCCCGCTCTGCGAGAACTGGCAGACCTATCTGAACGAATACTTCGTCTACCTGACCCAGGAAATCAATCCCGTGGCCATGTGGATCGAAGACGACTGGCGATTGCACAATCATGGCGGCGAAATGGGCTATGGAGGCTGCTTTTGCGATCACTGCCTTGACCGCTTTTCCAAGCGGGTCGGCGAAGACGTGACGCGCGAACAGGCCGTTGCCGCAATAACACAGCCGGGCAAACCACACCCTTGGCGCGCCCAGTGGCTCGAGGTGGCGCGACAGGGCTTGAGCGAGCCGGCCGAAAAGCTGACTAAGGCCCTCAAAGCCGCTTCGCCCGAAATGCGCATCGGCTTGATGTCGAGCATCCCGGATGTGCAGAGCATCGAAGGTCGCGACTGGAATGGCCTAATGGATATTTGGACCCAAGACGATGAACGCTATCTCATCCGCCCGCACATGCCGCCCTACACCGAGGAGCTGCCCCTTATTACCACCCCGGGGTATTCACGGCACACCATTGCCAATCTGGATCGCGATGCCGACATCTATCCCGAACTGGAAAACTCCCCTCGCTGCGGTGCGTACAGCGGAACGCATGCCTATACCGCATGGGAAATGTTCAATGCCATCTGTTTCGGATCACGAGGCATTACGATCAACCACTTTGATAACATGGGGATGAACACCTACTATGACCGCGGCATGGGCAAAGCCCTCGCCAAGCAACGCCCGCTGTTCGATGCCCTCATGCCATTGAAACTGAACGATCGTAAAGCGCGCGGCGTAAAAATCCTCTTTTCCCCTGACATTGCTGCTCACAAACAGACCGGCAACGGAATTGCACAGGCTGCCGCAAAACTCAACACCGGCGAAGATCTTTCAGGATCCTCGTCGGCCTCGCTCAACGAACTCGAAGGACATTCGGTAGACTGGAGCAAAGTCTTCTACATCCTCGGCATCAGCCATGGATTCACAAAAAGCATCGATGCCGCCCCCGGAACCATCTTTGCCGTGTCCGACCAGACCCTGCGCTGCTTCAATGATGAGGAAATCAAAAAGCTGCTCAGCTATCCGTTGATCCTGGACCTGCAAAGCATCGAGATTCTGGTGGAACGCGGTTTTGGTGCCCTGATCGGAGTAAAAGACATTGACCGGACAAAACTCGACGACTCGGCCTATTCCCTCGAAGAAATCGAGCCCGACTTCTTTGGCGAACTCGAAGGCGGAGTCAACGCACGTATGTGTGCTCAGCGATGCACCGATCCGATCGGCGTTCTAGCCTACGCACCGGAAACCCGCGTGCTGTCGACCATCAAGAATGCCAGTCTCGAAGAACTCTTCCCCGCCTCCGGCCTGTTTAAAAACGAACTGGGCGGCAGCATCTACACCTGCTGCTATCCGTTAGGAACCGCTCAATTCTACATGGCCTATTTCAACCGCGTACGTCAGGAATACTGGACCAAATTGCTCTTCACCATGGGCAACGAGGATTCCGACCAAACAATTGCAACGGGACACCCGATGCACGTCCACGCCCTCGACATCGAAGACGGAATCTTCTGTGCGGCCAGCAATGTGGTGTACGACACAGCGGAACAAATATGCCTAAAACTGCCTGAACGGGATATCGCGAATAAAACCTTCCGCGTCCTGAATGAAAAGGCTGAATGGGAAACGACCACACCGAAAGTAACGGTGTCCGATGGCGTGGCGGAAATTCTATTCGACCTTCAGGTTCCAACGCTGAAAAGCGCATTCATAACGATCCGGTCCAAGTAGACCGAACCAATAAACCGTTCCAGCCAGAGGAGCGGTTTGTTGGCAAAAGAGACTTCGGGACGTGGCGCCGAATCAGAGCGAGTCAGATACCGGGCCGGTTAAACTAATATGCGATCCGTCGTATTCCAGATGCATGAATGAGTCCAGCGCCTCCAAAGAATGAATACTCATCAAGTATGCCCTGGACATAATCCGAGAACCCCCTCTTAAACCTCGCGCTATTCACGTCGATTTTTTAACTTTCCCCGGGCGGAAGGTCGCACGTGCCGAGGTGTCGAATGAAAAACTCTGCGCGCTGTTGCACTCCGTAGTTACTGCCGCCCGCCCCGTGGCCGCGGGAGGGGAAGGGAATGAACTCGAACTCCTTGCCGGCCTTGATGAGCGCTTCGACCACTTGCATCGTTGAGGAAGGATCGACGTTGGTGTCCATCATGCCGACGGTCAGCAGGAGCTTGCCGCCGAGCTTATAGGCATCGGCGAGGTTCGAGCTTTTTTCGTAGCTCTCGTCGACCGGCCAGCCCATCCACGCCTCGTTCCACCAGATTTTGTCCATGCGGTTGTCGTGGCATCCGCAGTCGGCTGCGGCCGCCTTGTAGAAATCCGAATAGTCGAGCACGGCGCGCATGGCGCTCTGGCCGCCGGCGGAGCCGCCATAGATGCCGACGCGGGACAAATCCATATACGGATATTTCTTTGCGGCGGCTTTCAGCCAGGCGATCCGGTCGGGGAATCCGGAATCCTTCAGGTTTTTCCAGCAGACGTCGTGGAAGGTCCTGGAGCGCCAATTGGTGCCCATGCCATCGATCTTCACGACGATGAACCCCAGCTCAGCCATCTGCTGCGGGCCGTGGTAGGCGGAAAACTTTTTGGGCACAAAAAAGCCGTGGGGTCCCGCGTAGATGGACTCTATGACGGGATATTTCTTTTTGGAATCGAAATGGGACGGGCGGAAAATAACGCCGTGGATGTCGGTTTTTCCGTCGCGGCCTTTGGTCACAAAGGGTTCCGGCAAGTGCGGGTGGATGGCGAGAAGTTTTGAGGTGTCGGCTGTTCCAAGGTCGGTAACTTTTTGTCCGTCAGCCGATCTCCGCAGTTCCTGGGCGGGCGGGTGATCGACGCGTGACCATGTATCGACCAGGAACTTCCGGTTGCCGGAGAACGCAACCTCGTGCTCACCGTTTCCTTCGGTGAGAATGGTAAAGTCCGATCCGTCGAAATTGACGCGGGCGAAGTGGGAATAGCAGGAATCCTGATCTTTATAAACCCCGAAAACCCTGAGCCAGAGCTGCCGTTTTTCCGGGTCGACATGTTCGACTTCGCGAACCACCCATTCGCCGGCGGTGATGGGCTTGGTCTTTCCGGTTTTGCGGTTAACCAGATAGAGATGGTTCCACCCGCTGCGCTCCGACATCCAGATGGCTTCGTCGGTTTCGTCGAGCTGATGAAGAAAAGTTTTCTGGGAATAATCGATGAAGGTGGGGCTTGTCTCTTCGATCAAAGTGGCAGTTTTTCCGGTCGCGGCCTGGACGGCGACCAGTCGCAGGGTCTGGTGCCCACGCTCGTTGTAGAGAAAGAAGAAACGATCGGGAGCCCAATGCAGGCGCGTAATGTTCCAGGGGTTGGAAAACAACGAATTATCCAACGTAATTTCAGTTCCGGTCCGGAGATCGAAAAGACAGGGCGTGGCCACGTCCAGCTCGTCGCCGGGTTTGAGGTAGCGGATGGATTTGGTCCTAGGCTGAAGCTGGCCTTTGGGTGCTGATTCGATGATATCAATGTGCCGGTCGGTTCCCTTTTTTTCGCGAAAGACCACGACATATTTTCCATCCGGCGACCAATGTCCAGGACCTCGATATTTCCAACCTTCGGAACCGTCGGACGTTAACTGCATGGTTTTGCCGGTTTTCCTATTGGTGACGTGCAGGTTGTAATCCTTGAACTCCGCCTTCCATTGACGGGGATCCGTCGTGCTTCCGGTCTGTTTTTCCGGTTCCGAGCCCAGATAGGCGACGCCCGGTTTTTTTTCGGCGCGGAAGGCAACTTCTCCGCAGGAGAATAGATGTCCTGCATGGGTATTCTGGACGTAGGTTTCCCCGGGTTCGAGCGTGACGTAGGTTTTGTGCTCCCCTGTTCCGGAAACCCAGACGATTTCCCCGGGTTCGCTGGAGTTGTTCACAAAATAGATTTTAGACGCGCCGCTGCCCTTGCCGCTCTTTAAATTTTTCGCCGACTTGTGTGCCAGGAGGGCGAACGGGTCTTTCTCCGGTGCGACGGGACGGATGCCGCCCTCCTCCACTCGGAGCACCCTGATCACGCCGCCGACATCGGCGAGACAGGTGATCGATCCGTCTTCGGTAATCTTGAAACGCTGAATTACCGGTTGTTTCCCGTCGAATCGGCCGTTGAGTTGCTTGGCATCCAGTACTGACTCTTTGGTTCCGGTTTGTGTATCGATCCGGACAATACTGCCCTGCTGCTGGTAATAGAGAGCGGAGTCGTCCGGTGCCCATACCGGTTCAATTGTCGCGTCCTCCATCGATCCCTGCGTCCGTTTTTTCAACGAACGGGCCGACTCGAAGTCGGCGAAGCCAAATCCGGTTCCTGCAACCAGTCCAAGAAAAACAAATGTGATAAATATCTGCTGCATGTCGTAGATTAACCTTTGGTTTCAACGTTGTTTTCGCGAGATACTAGCATGCGGATAAAGATTGGATAATATCGCTGATTATAGGGACGTGATCAGAGGGTGCGATTCCGTTCTACAGCAGCCGTTGGATGCTGATCTTCATCGAATCAGGGAAACATGCAGATCGGCGCCGGAGGCACCCATTTTTATGATGCCTGCGACTTCCGACCCACCTACATGGACTCAATCGTGAATGCGGTAGACTGGCCTTCGGCACAGCGAACGGTGAGCTCGGTATTCCCTGAAACCACCGTGGCAAGAACCCCTTCCTCCGACCCTGTCAGCCTGTAGCGCCCTTTGATTCTGAGCACCACATCCACCGGCGCAGCGGTCGTTGTTTCGGTCAATTCGAGTCGGGGATCCGTAACGCTTAAGCGAATGGATTCATCCGGCAGCTGCTTCATTAAAACGAAGCAGGGCTGGCTTACCTCAAGAATCGGGCCGACCGGATCGGCCAGCGGCTCAAAGTTAACGAGCGCCCACACCTTGTGTTCCGGCACGTGGATCGCATGGGTGGCGGCGTTTTTACGTTTTACATAATAGAACGGTTTCGACGACGCCATCTGCTTGTCGAACCGCTGCATCATTCCGACATCAGCATCAAGCAGGCTGACATATTCGTAGCTCGCATTTTTGGCAAAAATACCATGCTCTAGCCAAGCTAGGGAAAACTCGCCCTCGGTCAGTTTTCTCGTCTTGTTGTGCTTTGAAACCTGTTTACCGATCGTTAGCTTAAACTGGCTACCTGGAGCAATATAGTGGCCAGTGCCATAGGGATCAATGAGCCATGAGGGCAAGATTCCGCCCGTCTTCCAACCTTTCGAGATCGGTTGTTTCAGCGGCATTTTCGAGCCCTCAACGATCACGATATCGTTGCCCTTGCGCAAACCACTCTGGAAAAGTGTCGTGGCGAGTGGATATTTCGAACTACCGGAAAGGTCGCTTCCGAGGCAGATAAGCTTGCCGTCGATGGACAGCACGGACTTGCGCATCTGGATGGATTGTTCGTGGGGCTTCCCATCAACTCGATCCAGCTGGAAGCCAAATAAGCCAATTTCGTTGTCGAGATGGGCACTGCCCCCAAATGGGGTATTTTGCGGCACCCTCAATCCACTATTGCCTTTGTGCCCTTCAAGCTGATCGGGATTAAGCATGAGTGTGGTTGCTCCAGGCGGTTGCGACCAAGCCCAACCGGGTTGGAGAAACCCCGATGGGTGCTTGCGGGTGTTTTTAAACACCATAATGGTGCCGTGGCTTCCGTAGCGACCGTAGCGGTTATCGTCTTTGTAGGTTTCGTGGGAGCGCACGCCATTCCCATACCCTTTAAGTTGCACCGAGGAATTCCCATACTTGTAGATCCCTCCTCCGTGATAATTCATACTCCAAGCTCCTAGGGGAAGGTCTTCTGCTTCTATCGTTTGCCCAAATATTTTCTGAGCCTCGCCCCCTTCCATGCTGAGATATGCCGCGGCAAGCTCGATGTCGCACCCGTCCGTTCCCGGCTTACTCAGAGCCAGCTGCTTCGTGATTGAACTGATTAGCTCATTTTCCGCTACCAAAGGATGACGGCCACAAGCATTTAAACCCGACCACGGGTACCCCCAAAGTTGTGCACGAAGAAAGGCCAGCTTGAGAACCCCATAGACTTCCGTTGAAAACTCGTAGGGCGTACCATCGAAAATATCCACCAACTTGACTACTCCGCCCATCGCAGGCAATCCGTAACCCGTATAGTGCATATGATGGTGGAACAAACTTCCGTCGCTCTTAATCCCGCCTTGATTCCCTGGCGATGGCACGCAAAGGCCAGTACTCAACGATTTTGAAAATGTGCCCAAAAAGTGGGCTTTCCACGGGGAATCTGGCAGCGAGGCCAACGTCAGCAGATCGGAAAAGGCGAAGGTATTTAAATAATCCATGTTGTAAACCACTTTGGACGGTGGATCCAGAAAATGCCTCTTTGTGCTGAAATACCAGACCATAGAATCGGTCATGGATTCTAACAATCCAGCCTGTTCCAATTCGTTGCGCATCAGGAAAACAGCTGCAGACCAATTACGCGAGGCATAGCCGAAATGGTGTGTGGTGCCCTGAGAACTACCCGCCTGCCAGCCTTGGTCGAGTAGGTGCTCGCTCATGAGCACAAACAGGGTCTTGAGCCGCTCTGCGTTGCGGTTGCCAGAGGGCTCGTCCTTCCAGTAAAGATAGTTTCGCGCGATGTCAAGCATGAGTGAGCTGTACCCGTACATATCGGATTTATTTTTTTTCATGGCATTGAGTTGCGCTTTCAACCTCTTGGGGTAGCCAACGCTATGACAGGGAATGTACGGGAGGTATGCACCCCGAATTACGCCCGTGGCATCTTTGACGATTCCATAGTTCAGAAATCTGCGTTCAAGGGCATCGACATCGCCTGCCTTCGGATCATAGAACGCGCTTAGTTTTTCTTCAATCAGGCTGAAAGCAGCACGGTCGGCAGCGCTCAGTTTCCCCTCGAAGGACGCTTTGTCGACCGATCGATCTAACATCAGGTTAACATCGCCTGCCCCGAACGCATACACGGACTGCTTGTGCTTGCTAAGGAAAGGTACTTGCCAATCGGCGGTCTGGTGGCGCTTGTCGATCAAGAGCGACGGGGAAATATCATCGATCCAGAAGGTCCCGGATTCCACATCTTCCGGCGCAATAAAACGGACATAGGCCAGGTCGCGGTCAGGCTTTCCCTGCATATCGCGCTGATAGGAAACCCACGCCGTTCGCCAACCGGAAAAGTCGAGATTAACAGGAAAAGAACAGGGCTCGCCCTGCTCATCGCCAAAAACAATTTTTAGTTGTTTTTCGGGCAACGGCTCTTCGTTGTAGATCCAGAACTTAAACACACGGGTTGCGGGAAAATTATTTTGATCCCTGATATCCCATTTCGGGGCACAAGCAATAGGCAGCTGGAATTTTAGCTCCGCACCGGCGTTCCAATCCCAGCGCAACGCCTGATCGCCACGGATCCGGCGGGCGGTATCGATCGAGACCTTTGAATTACTGGCGTCCAATCCCTTGGGCAGTCCACTGCCTTCAAATTCAAGCAGAAAAAGGCCATCGGAGTCGGGCTCAATCGGCAAAGGAGCACCGAGCTTAATGGGTGCAGGCGCCGCATGAACCCACGGAAGCACCTGAAGAACGACGTTCTCTTTTTCGAAGGCATCATCCGTTTGCAGAGAGAATGCTGGATCAACTGCTTTCTTTCCCGCAGGAGTGCCCTCTGCTTGCGAAGAGTCTCCTTGAATTATATTTTCAGCAGGTTCGACCGGATTTTCAGGCACGCACCCTGTAAATAATGCCGCAACAAACCCCATCGTCAAAATAGCTCTCGTCCTCATATGCATTCTTTTCAATCGGTAAAATTTTGTATCACTCCCATCACATGGAATCGCTGAAATTTATCTCGAGTCATTCTCATGTGTACTGCATCAATACCCGCTTAAAAAGCCACGAGTCGTCAAGGGCGACTGACGCGAACGCGGTAGTATGCGGCAGGGAACTGGCGGGTGTCCTCAACCGACAGATCATCCCCGGTGCCCTGCTCGTTTCCAAGCATGGACAGCCAGTTGCCACCGATCAGATTCGTAGAGTAATCGACGTCGTAGAACCGATTGCTCGACGTAGAAAAAACAAGATCCATTCCTGCACTTAAAGGTTCGATAGTGGCATGGAAATAGTCGTCTCCATTGTTCGGGTCGGTTCCGGCGTCGAACTCATCGCGATTGTCGTGACCGTCGCCATCGGGGTCGGCTCCGGGGTCGGCCAGCCCCGCGCCGATCTCCGGCTGCGTAAAATGCTGATCGCGCCACGCCTCATAGCCATCGAACCGAAAGCCCGCAACCTGCAAGGGAGCCAGGTCAATGGAGAACGACCCGCCGGAAGCGGCATACTCCATCTCCTCGAAAAGGTCAGTTCGAGGGGTATCGGGCACCCCGCTAAACGTGACGGATACGTTCTGCGTGGCGGAGTTGACCATGAAGAGATATTGCTGGCCGAAATAGTCGCGCATGGTATAGGTGATCGACGGGTAGGTCATCCCTTGCTCCGGCTCATATAGCTCAGTGGGGCCGGACGTAACCGCCGAGGAAACCCCGGCTACCGTTACACCGTACAGAAAGACCGGTGCAAGATTGCGATCGTTATTCAGATCGTCCGCAACCGTGAGGTAGCCATCAAGGTAAGCCTGGAAATCATTTTGGAATCCGGTCCTATTTCTGAATCCCGACCAAATGCTGACCCCTTTTCCTCCCATAATGAGCCCCATGTAGGTATCATGCCGGCACCAGGTTTCAATCAGATGTTCCTCCCCGGGGAGTGCATCTGCGGCCATCCAAAGCACTATCAATGGAACCGCATTCGTTTTTACTGCAGCAATGGCATTGATCTCCTGCTCCATCGACCACCGCACCCAGATACGGTTATACTTTCTATCGTTCCCATCGGTCGGCAGGTAGGTTCCTTTACCGCAGAGATCCAAAAAGGGAAGCGTTTTCGATAAAGAGTCAACCGTGCGGTTACCGGGCTCATACATAAAGATCGGCCGGCCGTAGGGGTCGTTGGCCCGCAAGGCCGACGAGGCAACATTGAGGTAGTGCATTTCAGCCACTCTCCAGGGGCGCAGCTCCTCGGGGCCCAGGTCCCACATGACGACCTTCTTGCTGTATTTTACGTCTTTGATGGCTTCCAACGTATCCGCGACAATGGTGGCATCACTGGGTAAGACATAACCTGGCGTATCAAACACGGCAGCATTAACCCCCTGCATGCATTCGGGAGTCACCTTATAAAAATAGTTGGCATCCTTGCTCGCCGCCAGCGTCAAGCTAGCAGGCTGGGCACTCCCATAGTAGGGGCCAAGCACGGTTGCCCCATGTGCAAGCACATAGTCCGAGTCGGCCTCCGAGGTAGAATAGAAGCCAAATGGAAACTGATCCCCCCAGGGAAAGGTGGCGCCGGGCGGCGCCGAAAGGTCGCTGGGGGTGGCGTCGAAGTTCCCGCCTGTCACGGAAAAATGGTCGAGGAAAATATCCCGTGAAGGTTGGTCGGCCATTTCAACAAGACGAACCTGCACCGCATCCCCAAGGTCGCGGTACCGGGCAACAAAACGCACATTAAAATCCACAGGCACATAGGCCACGTCATCAGAAGCCTTAATTATATATTCAGATTCCTCCAGCAGGGTATCTTCCGTCAGGTTCCATAGTTGAACGATATAGGAACCTTCGCGATCACCATCGTTGTAGACGCTGCCGGAAAAAACGATTTCCTCGCCGGGCACCATCGTGCCGACAAGCGTCAGGCCGATCGCTTCGTTCTGCGGGGTCGCATCCTGCGTGTTCAGCTTCAGCCCCCCGTCATATTGAACCCGGGTAACGACGGATCCCACGCTCACCCAGTTGGAATAGGTCTGGGCATCTGTATCGAAATCGTCACTTATGCCGAGGATTCCAGAAAGTTGATTATAGGGGATCACCGCTTCCATTGCGTCGCCGATACGAATTTCGTCTACATAACCAATATTCGCGCCCAGGCTGAACCCGAAATGCGTTATCGGCGAAAAGGTAGCCCCCGACGAGGCTACCGTATGGGAAGCACTCCCGGCCACGTCGGACAAATCGGTCGGATCGAAATAGGTCGTCATCGTACCCGCATCTAGATTCACCTCGGAAACGACGAAATGAAGCCCGGCGGTCGTGGGGCCGCCCATGTCGTTAATACCGCTCGTGTTTCCATAGTTGCCCCATCCTGTGGACGTCGCACGAACCATAGCTTGCATAACCGAGCCCATGCTGCTGGAGACTCCCACCGCCCCGCTCAAAAGCCCTGCGTTGAAGCCGCCCGTGGCGTTATCGGCATCGAACAGGAAGCTCATATAAACGGTTCCACTACTGATCGCACCGCCGGTGAGTTCCAGTTGCAGGTTCTTGGTACCGCTCACCAACCCGTCCATCCCCCCGTACTGGCCCATCACATCCAAAGTGTTTCCCAGGCCGTCGGTGTAGGATAGCCCCGTGGAGTCGTAGGTTCTCATCCGATAGCTGGTGAGATCATAATTGTTCGTAAAGCCCTCGCCGCTGATCATATCCCGGATCCGGATATTCCCAACCGCGTCGAATCCTTCATAAGCATAAAGAACTGGGGCAACAGGCGCTACGTCCGCAAGTGTCGTACCGATCCGGACTTCGTCCACGTAGCCAATATTAGCGCCCAAGCTGAACCCGAAATGCGTGATTGGCGAAAAAGTGGCGCCCGCCGAGACTACTGTATGAGAGGCATTGCCGACCACATCGGTCAGATCGCTCGGATCAAAGTAAGTAGTCATCGTACCCGCATCCAGATCGACCTCAGAAACGACGAAATGAAGCCCTGCATTCGTGGGGCCGCCAACATCGTCAATACCGCTCGGGACTCCAAAGTTGCCCCATCCTGTGGACGTCGCGCGAACCATAGCTTGCATAACCGAACCCATGCTGCTGGCGGTTCCCACCGCCCCGCTCAAAAGCCCTGCGTTGAAGCCGCCTGTGGCGTTATCGGCATCAAACAGGAAGCTCATATAAACGGTTCCACTACTAATCGCACCGCCGGTGAGTTCCATTTGCAGGTTTTTGGTGCCGCCCACCAGCGAATTCATCCCCCCGTACTGGCCCATCACATCCAAGGTATTCCCATTGCCATCCTCATAAGAAAGACCGGCGGAGTTGTAGGTTCTCATCCTATAACTGGTCAGATCCGAATTGTTGGTGAAGCCCACACTACTTATCACATTCTGGACCTGGACATCTCCCGTGGAGTCGAACCCTTCATAGGCCAATAGCGCAGCCTGCGTACTCAGGCTGCCAACCACTAAAACGGCCGCAATCAGACGGATCAATGTTAACTTTGTGTTTTCCATAGCTCTATTGCCTTCGGGTTGAATCTGTGCGGTGAAGAAATGACGAATCAGTTTCCCACAATTTCGCTCATAACCACAGGGTCATAATGCGACATAACGTGCGCCCATTTTCCGTCCAAAATTCAAAAAAAGGCAACAATTCATCCGATACCGCTACGTTTGTTTAAGATGAAACAACCAATCCATAGAGAGGATCAAAAAATAATGATAGCACGACTGTTCCGCCGAACCTTGTTAATGGCCGTGACGATGTGGAGTCTATCCGCCACACCGAACACCATGGAACCCAAGATACTGGTAACCCTATTGGGCACCGCAGGCGGTGCTCATGGTGGACTTCAGGACAATGCGCTGTACGGGCGTAAGCATGCAGTTACGCTGATAGAAGCTGGAGGGCAAAAATTGCTCTTTGATGCGGGCCGAGGCATGGTGGAACAATTGGTAAAACTTGGTCCATCCTATATCAAAGAGACAACCAACGTATTTCTCACGCACCACCATTTTGACCATATCTGCGATCTCGACGTTCTTTTTTTAAGCGGAAGAAGCATGCAACGAAAGGGGGCGTTATATGTTTTTGGACCGGAGGGAACGGAAGAGCTAGTAGCGAATATTAAGGCGACCTATCGGTATGACATTGACTACATGGCAATGGGGGGGAAACGAAAACCCGAGATAATTCCCCAGAATATCGGAGAAGGAATCGTTTATGAGAAAGAGGGCGTACGAGTAATCGCATTCGACGTACCGCATCATCCAGCAAGCATCTCTTCCGAGCAAAAGAACCTGTATCCGGCGCTCGGCTATCGTATTAACTACAAAGAATGCTCCGTGGTAATTTCCGGCGATACCATGTATTCCGAGAACCTGATTAAATACGCGAAAGGTACAGATTTACTGATTCATGAAGTAATGCCGGGTGCCATCTCTGAAAGTCAGCGGGAATCCACCAGAGAATCATCACGCAAAGGTTTGCTGTCGCGATGGCATCATACCAATGCCACCGATGCGGGAAAGGTTTTCGAGCAAGTTCGACCCCAACTGGTGGTCTACACGCATTTAATCGTAGGGCCGCGCGGCTCGCTGGAAAAAATCATCGCGGAAACAAAAAAGACATACAAGGGCTCATTGGTCATCGGCGAAGACATGATGAAGATTGAAGTCGGGCAGAACGTAACCATTAAAAAATGAAACCAAGGAGAAAACCATGACAAAAAAACAGAGTCCCATTGTAGTCGGCCTTGCATTGATACTGCTGACAACCGGAGTTATGGCACAAAAATATCGCGAGGGATCAACCAGTCGTTGGCAAACCATGATTGATCGGTTTGATACCGATAAAAACGGATTGGTCTCCAAAGACGAATTTAGAGGAAGTGATTCCCGCTTTGATGAAATGGATAAAAATAGGGATGGGCAACTTGATGGAGCCGATGCGAAAGATCGCGCAAAACGGTCTCCAAACAACACGGGTGGAAATGGAGGCCAAGATGGGCTCACCCAGCGTCATGGAGCGGACCATAGTCCTGACGTCGGGGAGATTGCCCCCGATTTTACACTAAAAATGCTTAATTCCAAAAAAACAGTAACGCTCTCCGACGTCTATCACGACAAGCCGGTCATCCTTACGCTGGGTAGCTACACCTGCCCTCCCTTTCGTGAAGCGATAGAAGGTATTGAACAGATCTATCAGCAATATAAAGACAAGTTTCATTTTTGCTTTGTGTATATCAAAGAGGCCCACGCTACGGACGAACGCCCGGCTCCTGTAAATGAGATGAAAGACATCAACTTCACGCAGCCGACCACCTATAAAGAACGAACGGACATTGCCACAACCTGCCAACGGCAGGTCGATCTGAGTATGCCGATTCTGGTAGACACGCTCGATAATGCCGTTGAAAAACTGTACGCCGGCGCACCCAATCGAACCTACCTCATTGGCCAGAATGGAACCGTTTTATACAAGGGCGTCCGTGGCCCACAGGGAACCAATTCTGATGAGATTATCCAGGCAATTAATTCACTTCTGAATCCAGAGAAGCTGGAACCCCCTAAAAAACAGAGTGGATTGAAAGTACCAGAAGCCGTTTCGAATAGGATTTTGTTTAATGGAAAAATTCTGACCGCCGACAAAAACTTCTCGATTGCCCAAGCGGTGGCCATTCAGGGCGACCGCATCGTTGCAGTCGGTACCGACACGGAAATTATGCAACTCAAAGACGCCGACACCGTGATCACCGATCTCGAAGGCCGAACGGTAATCCCCGGCCTGATCGACAATCACGTCCATTATTTGCGAAGTTCACCCTACTGGAAGTATGAAGCGCTTTTCGATGGGGTGAATACACGCCAGAAGGCGGTGGAATTACTTAAAGAAAAGATCGCGTCCTCCGCACAAGGCGAATGGGTGTTATCCATCGGAGGGTGGAATAAGAGACAATTTATAGATTCCCAAGCATCCTTCACTCGCCAGGAGCTGGACGAACTGGCGCCGAATAATCCCGTCTTTATTCAACAAGGGTTTTCTGGAGGCGTGGCCAACAGCGCCGCATTGGATCTCGTCGGTCGCGATGCCGCCGGCGTCACGGCCGACACCGGCTTTATTTCATCGGCGCCCGACGGCCGTTTTGCCGGGGTTCCCAACGTGCTACGCCTAGCCCTGCCCTCCTATGATGAAGAGCAATGGAAAACGCAATATCTGGCCCAGATGAATATGGACTATAACAAGGGAGGAATCACAACCGTCTGGAATGCCGGTGCCATTCATTATGACAACCAATTCACGGAATGGTCGAAATCCTATGTGGAGGATAACGGCAACTGGTCAGGCGTCCGCATGTTCCACCACATTAAGTCCGAGGCCAAAAACCCCGCTTCCGCCGAGGAAATGGTGCAAAGCATACAGGACTGGAAAGCCCTTGAAAAAGGCGACTATTTCCGCATGCAGGGACTGGGTGAAATCCCCTACATACACACCTACGATCTCCCCACCAAGGGATGGAATCCGAAAGCAAATGCGCTAGAGATCTATCAGACGGTCATGGCGGCGGCAGCAGCCAAAGGCTGGACGGTTTCAGAACACGCGATGCTGGAGGAAAAGTTTGACGACATTTTCCCTCTACTGCGAGAGATCGATCAAAAACAGGATATAGCCCCCCTTCGCTGGGCATTCCACCATTGCTATGGGATGACCAAAGCACAAATCGGACAGGCCGCCGAGCTCGGAATGTTTCTTGCGTTACAAAACAGCCCGGCTATGCCGGGCGGGGCCATGGGCAGACGCTTCGGTCAAGATTCCCCTCCTTTTAGAACGGCACAGGAAAGCGGCATTATGTGGGGACTCGGTTCCGATGCAAAAATTGTTTCCCCCTACCCCGCCTTCTTCACCCTTTACTTCGCCGTCACCGGCAAAAATATTCACGGCGATGTGATCCTCCAGAATGAAACCGTAACCCGGGAACAGGCTCTCATCGCCCATACCCGCTCCAACGCCTGGTATCTCTTTATGGAAGATCTACTGGGGAGTATCGAACCTGGAAAGTACGCGGACCTCGTTGTGCTCGATAACGACTACATGACGATTCCTGCCGATCAAATTAAAGATCTCCAGTCGGTGCTGACGCTGACCGGAGGACGTGCGGGATACGATGCCGGGATATTAAAACATACATCGTCCACGGGTTCAGAAATCACATTCTTTGGCTGGTCCGACACGCACATTCCAGCAGATGGAAATATCCAGAGGATCGAACCTACCATCATCGCCATGAATCAACTGCCCGGCACGGCCTTTCCAGCGGGAATGGAGGGATTTGTAAAAACTCCCAGCTTTGTCTTTAATTGCGGCGACATCACGGTAAATGGAGCTCAGGCCTCCATGGATAGCTATGAAAAGCTGATCGATCAGCAGTTAAAATACCCTTCGTATGAAATCGGAGGGAACCACGACCAAGTCACCGATATTGTAAGCGACTGGATCATTGGCAAGCATGGGGCCGAAAGCTACTCGTTCAATAACGGTGGAATTTATTTTATCGCGGTCTCCGCCCCCTTCACCATCGGGGCCGGACACAAACAACCCATCCCCCAAAGCGCACTCGACGAAATCTCCGCTCGCATTGCCGCGATTCCTGATGGAGCACCCATTGTCGTGGCCACGCATCTTTCCCATCAGATGGCCACCAACCTTGATGAGGTCATCGGTGCCTTTGGCGATGCCAATGTCGTGCTCTGGATGGGAGGGCACGGCCACCAGTCATCTACGCGGGTCTATAAAGGAATCCATTGCGTCCAACTCCCCTCGCCCGCATCCAGAGATGCGGAATTCATGGTAATCCGCATAACCCCAGATCAACTCACCATAAATACGAGGGACTATCGTAAAAATGCGTGGGCCACGGACGCAAGCCGCAAACTGGACATAGCCCTATCTGCATACAAATAGCTTAAAGATTCTATGGATTCAAACCGGTCTTCCTAGGAATCTCCACATGCGGAAAAGCAAAGGTGGAGCCCACGGCCCGAAAAGATACGTTCATCAAAGTTTCGCCTTGCGCTTCAACTCAATTTCAACCGGCAAGCCTTGCTTGCAATGGAACTCCACTTTCGTCACATAGCGATCTTCTTCAACGACGTCTGTATACGCTTCTCCGGCCTGCCGATGATAGCTACCACTCCACCCATGACCATTTTTGATACCCGTTATAACCTAAGCGCCGATCACCTCTTGTGTTATCGACCGCATACCGAATTTCAATCGTTCTATATTCTGCCGATATTATAACTTTCCCCCACCCCCCTGACCATCAAGTCCATATTTAGACGCTTCCTTATCATGATCATTCGATACCTTTTGTTCTCCTTTTTTGGCTGGCATCAGGGACAAAGGTTTGGTGCAACTAATCTTAAAAACAAATGCATGGTCTGTTTTAGGTTTTTGATTTGGAATTATCGTTAATCCTTCTTTACCGAGAACCCACTTCACATCACCGGAACCAAGAAGCTCAACAGATTCAATGTCCTTTGGACTCCACATTTCCGTAGCTTGTATAATCAACCGATCTTCCGGCCACTTTAGTGCTGTTGCATAAAGAACATGGTCATTTGTCGTAAAGCGCAAATCTCCTTCACCAAATATTTTCCAAGGACGGGTATTGTAAATTGCCTGCCCATTGACGGATAGCCATCGACCAATCTCTTCAAGAATCCGGACCGATTCATCATCAAAAGAACCATCCCCTTTTGCTCCGACATTGAGTAATAAGTTCCCGTTTTTAGAAACAATATCAACCAGTTCATGAATCAATGCCTCCACGGAACGATATTTGGCTTTTGCTGAATAAAACCAAGGCCCGATCGAGCTATCGGTCTGCCACGGTTCCGACAAAAGTTTGTCGGATCTTTTTCGTTCCATATCCAACGTTGCAACCCCATCCCAGTAGTAGCCGTTGTTTCCATTGGGCCACCGATGAAGCCAGTCTTTCACGCACATAACACCTTCATTGATTCCATCGTGGTTACTGGCATTCTGATTATAATAATGCGCGATGACATCCAACCCCGTTTGTCCTTTATCATCTCCGTAGAATGGAATACCTCCATCCACATACAAATGATCAGGCGCATAATTATCAATCAAATCCTTCATACGGTCTGCCCAATGATTCCTCCAGGATTCGGGGGCATTAACTGGATGCCCCATACGGGTGTCGCCATTTGGATCCGGATCAAGATAAAGATCGCGGTAATCCGGATCGTTACCATCGTACGGAACACCTGCATAGGGCCCGGATATGTCCGATTTTTTATTAACTTGAAACCAGCTCCATGTCCGTTCTAAATGGGTTGTTACACCAAAGCGAAGGCCTTCTTTAATTGTTGCCTCGCGAATCTCCCCAACGACATCGGTTTTGGGACCATAATTCATTGAATTCCACTTGGGTTGATGTTTTGAATTCCACATGTCAAAGTTATCATGGTGAGTCGCCATGACGATGATGTACTTCGCACCTGCTTTCTTGAACAGTTTTACCCAAGTATTCGCGTCGAACTGATCCGCATTCCACGCCTTAATGACATCCTTGTAGCCATATTCCGAAGGATGCCCATAGTGTTTAAGATGCTGTTTATAGGAAGTGTTTCCTTCCTCATACATATTTCGTGCATACCATCCGTTTCTTGTGCTTAGTACTGAGCTTTGCGCATTCCAATGGGAATAAATTCCAAATTTTGCATCTCGAAACCATTCCGGACATTGATAATTCTGGAGTGATTCTACATTCGGCAAAAAGACACCATCCTGATTTTCCGCAGTCAGATTGCCCGCTGCCCCTGATTCCGCCATCGTTACAAAAAAACCAGAAACGAACAAAACTACCATAATCTTAAAATACAAATTCATTAGATTTTCTCCTTGCGTTTTAACTCTATTTCAACCGGCAAGCCTTGCTTGCAATGGAACTCCACTTTCGTCACGTAACACTCTTCGTCAACCATATCCGCATACGCTTCTCCAGCCTGCGGATGGAAAATATTGCTCCACCACCGACCGTTGAGGCTCAACGTGACTTTGGTACCGATCACATAGTGCTTGTTGGCCACATACGTATCGTCGCCCTTGCCGATCGATTCTCCCAGATCGGGGTCTACCAGGCTGATTTTTATCCGATCCTCTCCAACTTCCTGAATCATCAGAATGCAAGGCTTGCTGGCTCCATAAAGAGGACCCGCATCCACCTTGTCTGCATTTTCGAATAATACATACGAGGTAGTTCGACTTTCCGCATGCCGTACAACATGTGCATCCTGATCGTTCTGCAACACCTCGTAGGGCGGTCTCACCGAAAAATCCTTCATCTTAGATTCATCGGCATTGATCAGCATTGCATATTCATAGCCGCTCTCTTTGGGGGCCTTGCCATGATCAATAACGCCCCATTCCATGGGGCCACGACCCTCCACAATTGTATTAACCCTTGGCGAAGGATAAAACGGCGATGATTTTTCGCCGCGAGACAGCTGAACCTCATCGTTGTCAGACGGCACGTAATAACCAATTCTCTGACTATCGACAAACCATGCATTCTCCGCCCCCAAGGTTTTATCCAAAGGGAAGGTTTTTGAGGTGTCCGCCAGCACAAAATCATTCACGACGTCGTCGTTCAAATGATTCTGAAACAAGACTGTAACCGTACGATGGTCTTTGTCTTGGTTCTTAATCCCCGATCCCAGCGCCACAATCAGATCGTCAAAAAAGGCATAGGACTTGCGGGCATGATGACTTTCATCAAACATGGCATCCTTGATTCTCTGCTGATAGTCCTTCGGCTCGAACCACCGTTTCGGCGGCGCGACTCTCGTGGGAGGAATCTCATGGAATTTCAGGGCAAAAACCCCATTGGCGCCCAACGAGGTCCCCCCCGCGAAATATTCATCCGCATAATATTCCTCGACCAAGAAATGGGCCGCCAGCGCATCAAACGGCAAATCCCGTACCGTGGTTCCTGGCCAATAGTTCCAGTTCCAGCCCCGATCGAGAATAAACCCACTGTCATCCGGATTGACCGGGTTTCCAGAGGAAATAACATTCAACATGCCGTTAAAGACATTCCGACCCATGCTATTGTTTTGCTGGAAACCATAGATTTCCGTGCCCACATAATACTGGTTGGCCCCTCGCACGACCGCCATCCAATCATCACGACGATGCAGCGCCGCAACCGAATGGTTCAATGTTAAATGGCCGGAAGGAGTCTCGGCGGCGGTGACCCCCATTTCAGTATACTTTTTAACGAACGGCGCGTAGGCCTTTCGCGGTTTATTGCGTTGTGCGTGATAGAGAAAATTCGCGGCCATTTCCCGATCAATGGATTCCCCCGTATAGGGATCTCCCGATTTTGCCATATTAAGAAAAGAAGGAGAAAGATTAGTGCGCTGTCGGGGATGGCGCCCTGCAAACGCACGTGGGCCATGGTTGTTAATGATATAAAAATGAACGACCTCCAGCGCACGTCTAACCTGTTTATGCGTTTCCTCCAAGGCCAGCGAGGTGTTGCTGAATAATTGCACAAGACGCGTGGCGGCCCCCAGAGAAGGAATGCTATAGCCCGAATAGTGTTGCCGATGATGATGCAAGGTCCCGTCCGGCTTGAATTCCGCATGGTGGACAACATGCTCAGCCCACCGCTTAAACTCCAAAAGTTCGATCCATTTTTCCGGCGAATTTTCTTTCAGTAATACAGGATATAACGAAGCCGCAATGGACGCGGTGTACACGCTTCCCTGCGCATAAGGGTAAACATCCAGAAAAGAAACATCGACAGCAACCTTTTGCACACTGGCGACCAATTCTCCGTATCGTCCAGAGGCCTTTAGTTCATCCTGATAGGCCAAGATGGGCCACACAAAATTATCCCGGGCCACTCCCCGATCCTTGAATCCCTTGCTTTGCTGCAGCCACAAATCGACCAACCCATCCAGCATGCCCTTGAGCTCGGCCTTCATGTCCTCATCCGAGGCCGCCTGATAGGCTTCCATGATCGGGGTGACATTCTTCTTCCAGAAAGAGGCGGGATAATACTTTACCGCCAAACCATTTTCAAACTGCGCCATTGCAGCATACACAATATCAAGGCCGTCGATCTGCGTTCCATTCCGGGAAATATTCCAACGAGTATACAAGGCTCGAAGTTCATCCATCTTTTCCGTACTGATCTTACGGGGTTTGATCTTACGGGTATACAATGACTCCAGCCGCCCCGTGATCATTTTCATATCCGCCATCTGGGCATCGGTAATGGACTCCGGCACCGGCAGGGGGTCCCGCTGCGCGCGTCTCGTGATATACTCCGTCGCTACCCAGGGACTATAGTCCGTAGGTCCCACAAAGCGCTCCTCCACTTCCATCCGAGGACAAAAGTCGTCAAAATAGAGCGTGCCCGAATGATTTCCTTCGGGCGAAAAGACCGTCAAGGTATCTGCGGTTTTCTGATTAGGGAACCCGGGGATATCCCGTCCGTACAACGCCTTTAATTCGCGCCATCCTGTAAAATTAAGCAACATGTAGAATCGCGCATCTTCACTCGTTCCATCACCAATGGAAAACCACAGCTTTTCGTCGGACGCCGTTTCGTTGTATACCCAAAGGGAGAAGGTGCTCAGCCAATGTGAAACATCCCATTTCGCAACGTTCCGCTCCTGTTCGCCTTTTAGATTTTTAAACGCCTGATTATTCCGATACTGAAAACTCGCACCGGATTTCGACCAGTCCCACTGCAACGATTTACCCGACGCCCCGTGAAGTACCTTTCCATTACGTGAAAGGACGGAGTCCTCATGGGCGGTAAAGTCCGGCTCTATCGCCTGATCAAATGTATAAGTTTTAAAATTGGGCTGGGGCTGAAGATCAGTCAATACTCCATCAATAGCATGCCCCGTGAACGGCATCGAAAACAACGCCGATATAACAACAACCTTACACCGCACGAATCGTGCGGTTGATCTATTATTTTTATTCATCATTTATTCCTTACATTTACCCTGAATTCGCGAGTTAATTTACTGCAAAGGTCCAGCCTCACTGAATTCACACGGCTAGGATGCGGCAGGCTGATATCCCCGCTTTCACCCTACCCATGATTTCAGCGGTACGGATTCTCGGATCATCCGACAACCCGCCAGCACCAAAGAACACTTAAATGTGATGCGGCTATAAAACCACCATCATCCGAAAAGATACGCTCATCAAAGTTTCGCCCTGCGCTTCAACTCAATTTCAACCGGCAAACCTTGCTTGCAATGGAACTCCACTTTCGTCACGGAACGCTCTTCTTCAACGATATCCGTATACGCTGCACCAGCCTGCGGATGGAAATTATTGCTCCACCACCGACCGTTGAGGCTCAACGTGACTTTGGTTCCGATCACATAGTGCTTGTTGGCCACATACGTATCGTCGCCCTTGCCGATCGATTCTCCTAGATCGGGGTCTACCAGGCTGATTTTTATCCGATCCTCTCCAACTTCCTGAATCATCAGAATGCAGGGTTTGCTGGCTCCATAAAGAGGACCCGCATCCACCTTGTCTGCATTTTCGAACAATACATACGAGGTGGTTCGACTTTCCGCATGCCGTACAACATGTGCATCCTGATCGTTCTGCAATACCTCGTAGGGCGGTTTCGCCGAAAAATCCTTCATCTTCGATTCATCGGCATTGATTAGCATTGCATATTCATAGCCGCTCTCTTTGGGGGCCTTGCCATGATCAATAACTCCCCATTCCATGGGGCCCCGACCCTCCACAATCGTATTCGCATTTTTCGAAGGATAAAACGGCGATGATTTTTCGCCGCGAGACAGCTGAACCTCATCGTTGTCAGACGGCACGTAATAACCAATTCTCTGACTATCGACAAACCATGCATTCTCCGCCCCCAGCGTTTTATCCAAAGGGAAGGTTTTTGAGGTGTCCGCCAGAACAAAATCATTCACGACGTCGTCGTTCAAATGATTCTGAAACAACACGGTAACCGTACGATGGTCTTTGTCTCGGTTCTTAATCCCCGATCCCAGCGCCACAATCAGATCGTCGAAAAAGGCATAGGACTTGCGGGCATGATGACTTTCATCAAACATGGCATCCTTGATTCTCTTCTGATAGTCCTTCGGCTCGAACCAGCGTTTCGGAGGCGCGGCTCTCGTGGGAGGAATCTCATGGAATTTCAGGGCAAAAACCCCGTTTGCGCCCAACGAGGTCCCCCCCGCGAAATATTCATCCGCATAATATTCCTCGACCAAGAAATGGGCCGTCAGCGCATCAAATGGCAAATCCCGCACCGTGGTTCCTGGCCAATAGTTCCAGTTCCAGCCCTGATCGAGAATAAACCCACTGTCATCCGGATTGACCGGGTTTCCAGAGGAAATAATATTCAACATGCCGTTAAAGACATTACGACCCATGCTATTATTTTGCCCGTAACCGTAGATTTCCGTACCCACATAATACTGGTTGGCCCCTCGCACGACCGCCATCCAATCATCACGACGATGCAACGCCGCAACTGAATGGTTCAATGTTAAATGGCCGGAAGGAGTCGCGGCGGCGGTGATCCCCATTTCAGTATACTTTTTAATGAACGGCGCGTAGGCCGTTCGCGGTTTATTGCGTTGTGCGTGATAGAGAAAATTCGCGGCCATTTCTCGATCAATGGATTCCCCCGTAAAGGGATTTTTCAATTCCGCCAAATTAAGAAAAGAAGGAGAAAGATTAGCACCCTGTCGGGGATGGCGCCCTGCAAACGCACGTGGGCCATGGTTGTTAATGACATAAAAATGAACGACCTCCAGCGCACGTCTAACCTGTTTATGCGTTTCATCCAAGGCCAGCGAGGTGTTGCTGAATAATTGCACAAGACGCGTGGCGGCCCCAAGAGAAGGAATGCTATAGCCCGAATAGTGTTGCCGATGATGATGCAAGGTCCCGTCCGGCTTGAATTCCGCATGGTGGACAACATGCTCAGCCCACCGCTTAAACTCCAAAAGTTCGACCCATTTTTCCGGCGAATTTTCTTTCAGCAATACAGGATATAACGAAGCGGCGATGGACGCGGTGTACACGCTTCCCTGGGCATAAGGGTAAACATCCAGAAAAGAAACATCGACAGCAACCTTTTGCACACTGGCGACCAATTCTCCGTATCGTCCAGAGGCCTTCAGTTCATCCTGATAGGCCAAGATGGGCCACACAAAATTATCCTTAGCCACCCCCCGATCCTTGAATGCCTGGCTTTGCTGAAGCCACAAATCGACCAACCCATCCAGCATGCCCTTGAGCTCGGCCTTCATGTCCTCATCCGAAACCGCCTGATAGGCTTCCATGATCGGGGTGACATTCTTCTTCCAAAAAGCTACAGGATAATACTTTACCGGCAAGGTTTCAAACTGCGCCATTGCGGCATACACAATATCAAGTCCGTCGATCTGCGTTCCATTCCGGGAAATATTCCAACGAGTATATAAGGCTCGAAGTTCATCCATCTTTTCCGTACTAATCTTACGGGGTTTGATCTTACGGGTATACAATGACTCCAGCCGCCCCGTGATCATTTTCATATCCGCCATCTGGGCGTCGGTAATGGACTCCGGCACCGGCAGAGGGTCCCGCTGTGCGCGTCTCGTGATGTACTCCGTGGCTACCCAGGGAACATAGTCAGCAGGTCCCACAAAGCGCTCCTCCACTTCCATCCGAGGACAAAAGTCGTCAAAATAGAGCGTGCCCGAATGATTTCCTTCGGGCGAAAAGACCGTCAAGGTATCTGCGGTTTCCTGATTAGGGAACCCAGGTATATCCCGTCCGTACAACGCCTTTAATTCGCGCCATCCTGTAAAATTAAGCAACATGTAGAATCGCGCATCTTCACTCGTTCCATCACCAATGGAAAACCACAGCTTTTCGTCGGACACCGTTTCGTTGTATACCCAAAGGGAGAAGGTGCTCAGCCAATGAGAAACATCCCATTTCGTAATGTTCCGCTCATGTTCGCCTTTTAGATTTTTAAACGCCTGATTATTCCGATACTGAAAACTCGCACCGGATTTCGACCAGTCCCACTGCAACGATTTACCCGACGCCCCGTGAAGTACCTTTCCATTACGTGAAAGGACGGAGTCCTCATGGGCGGTAAAATCCTGCTCTATCGCCTGATCAAATGTATAAGTTTTAAAATTGGGCTGGGGCTGAAGATCCGCCAACAAACCACCAGCGGCATGCCCCGTGAATGGCATCGAAAACAACGCCGCTATAACAACAACCTTACACCGCACGAATCGAGCGGTTGATCTATTATTTTTATTCATCATTCATTCCTTAAGTTCACCTATATAGACACTTTAAAAACCAGGGCCGATTGCCCCTCAACGGCAGGCGCGGTAATCGTTAGTCCTTTGGTTTTCATTCTTGACTCCACATCATCTCCATTCAAAATGGGTCAAGTTTTTTAAATATATTTGCTAATCAATAAAGGCTTTAGGCACAGACCGATCCTCGCTCTGCTTTATGTTAGATTGCCTTCGACGTTTCCAAAATCGACTGTAATGGTACGTCCATCCTTAAGCTCCAACTTCACGCCGCATGGTTGACCGGAAGGTGCCCAGGGAAGCAACTCATAGGAACGGATCGGCATCAATTCATCGTTCGACCAATTTCCGTTGTCCTGGCGATGCAGCATCACGGTGATCAACAGTTCCATCCCGGAGTAGTCGGTCTCGACGGTGCGATTTGCGTAGATCACCGTACTTTCTTCCGCTTCCGAATTCTTGCCTTGGTGCTTGGCGGCCTGAAGGTTTTCCCATCCGTGGACGGAGGTCATCGCTAGCTTGCGCCCCTTGATCGATCCCGTAAGCGTTTTGCACCCATCCGCAGTTCCCGGCTCAACGTTGGCGGATTTCCCATCGAAATGCGGCAAAGCATAATGGCCGAGGTGGAGCTGGTTGCTGTAGGGCAACCGAATGCGATCCACCCGAATGACACCTCCCGGAATAATGAGATCGGCGAGATCAATTCGCTCCATGCCCTTATTCACCACATATGTCAGAAGAGAATTGGCTCCCATGCCCGCCTTCATGTTCAGCGTACGATACATGACGCCATCCTCAAAGCGGTTGAAACCAATCGTCAGCGGAATGCGGAATCCACCGCCACCGAGGTCACGCACCGAATAATTGATCGGATTACTGCCTCGTTCGGACTCATCCTCGTAGCAATAATCTGCGTTAAAAGATAACTGATTATAATAAGGCGAATGCTGAGGCACCTTACCGGTCAAGATCTCACTAGCTCCGGTATCCCCGCGGTTGATCACCTGAATACCGGGACCTTCCAGCTCGACCGTTTCCGTACGATCCCCCAGCTCTGGCCAGAACCCTTCGTTTTCTTCAGCCGTCCAGAACGGGGAGTCCTTCGGCAACGATAACGCCACAAAAATTTTGGCCACCCAGAACGGACTGGCGGCACAACTGTAAAATTGAATCAACGGTTCAAATGGGCCGTAATACCCCAGACACGGCACGCCGTTTACATACAGATCGTCTCGAGTAACAAACTGCAGCATATTCGCCGAAGCAATACGCCGGGCAAATCCAGGATTCAAGACCGGATCATTCATCAAAAAGTGCCCCCCCAGTGCCGCCGAATTTCCGAACCGATAATTGAGGCTGCGTCCCCACATCAACTGGTGTCCTTCCCTTGAATAAAAACGGGGCCAGTTTTCGATGAATTCCCGATTACGTTTTTCGATAACCGCGGCGATTTCCGGCTCATGTTCATAGCCATACCAGCGACACCAAAGCGGCCCATAAAAATGGTAGCCCCATGGGTTATACAAATCATAGCACGGATCATCATTGTACCAACCATCACCGGAATACTGTGCCATCAGATGTTGCAGGTGATCCTTCAAGATCACTTCATCAATCTCAAAGCCCGTGACCTTCAGGAAGGTGAGCATTAACACATTGAAAAAGCGCCAATTGTGCCCAATGGTCTGGCTATGCGCATAATCAGAAAGCAGTGTTGCCACCTGTTGCTTTTCTTCAGTTGAATAGCGCTCCCAGATCTGCTCGCGACATTGCATCAATCCGACCACCAGCGCTCCGCCCTCCACGGTCTGCTGATACTGCATTTTGCCATATTCTTCGTTGAACTGGACAATGGAACCCGCATAACGGGGCGACTCCGGATCCGTGGCCTGCAGGATCTGGTGCGCATAATAATCGCGGAGGTTCAGCCCGTTGCTCACGGCATCCGGCAGATCGGAAATCACGGGAGCGGCGGCCATGAAGGTACGCGCCAACCCTTCTAATTCCGCCGCCTGGAAACGGTGCTTCGGATCATCCGCCTGCGGATAGGAAACTTTACTTTGCTTGGGAATAACAATCGGATCGTCCATTCCCTTGATGTGCTGAAAGACCCCATCCACCAGAAACTTCGCACATTCCACCCAATGATCCCGTGTCATACCCGTGAACGGACTTTTCTCAAAATCTGGATTCTTTAATTCATAAGCCACAATTCAATCTCCATTAAGTAAACATCACTCTATTTTCTAAAAAAGCAGAAGAGCCTTGCCAATCCTACCTGACCGACAAGCCACCTTCTTAATAGTGTGATATTCATTTATAGACATGAACGAGGCAACAGACATAATGCGGTATTAAAACGTCCGATTTGCGACTATTCTCCAATTTTCCGAGGCAAGGGCGGTCCGTAATTCGTTGAATGAAACCAGGTCTACTGAATAATAAAACCGGCATTCACCCAATCCCCGTATTCCAACGGATACGGCGTGCCGGTGCTGATAACCGACAGGGTAATTTGTCTGCTACCGAGAGGGATCTCAACATCAAATCCCCATGGAGCGCTCCCCACTCTCATTATCGGGCTACTTGCATGCTCAACTCCGTCGATTAGTACCAAAAAGCGCAAACTCGGGTACATCGCCACGCGACGCCCCCTTTCGCTCGGGCTAATTTCTGTTTCTTCAAATAAGAATCTGTCATCTATACCAACCGACGCAACAAACCGTTTATATTCAGGTTTTAATGGATAATAGGCACTGGTCGGAGAACGCATTCCAATTCCTCGTTCGTAGACGTCCGACCGCAGGGTTAAAGGCGTACCACTGAACGATAAATCATTGATCACCTCATAGTTAAAGACGGCCCTTCCTTTAATCTCCCGCTCTACCTCGGAAAGATGGATATCCGGCACCGACGGAGTTTCTGAAAGGGATACATAATACCCCTCGCTGATGAGGGAAACTGGTTTCCCGTTCCGGTAGGCGACCGCCTTTAACTCGACAGTATCGGAAAGCACAATCGGTTGGTCATACCGCATTGAGTGCGGCGAGGGCTCGCTTCCATCCAACGTGTAGAAAAACTCAGCGTTCTTCAACCAAGGGGATGACAAAACAACCGCCGATTCGCCCCGAAAAGAATAGGGCCGTTCCTTAACGCCCCAAGGCGCCATGCGAACAAATTCTGTCAGCGATTTAGCTTCTGCCGAATTCTGATTCTGCATCAATTCTCCCATGTTGATGGAAGGAACATTCAACCGCTCGATATCAGCTACAATATTTGCCGTACCCGCTTCATGTAATATATTTTCAACTGAATTGGGATCGGTAAATGCATCAACCAAATCACGGGCAACGAGACAATCAATACCGAGTTCATACAGGCTACGTATGGCCGCAGGCTTCCCTAAAACACAAGCGTTTGCATGCACCCCGGCATAAATTAATGTCGTAACGTTGTTTTCCTTGCATAGAGAAAATAGCTCCTCGGCACCGCACACCACATAATCATCCTCTCTCACAATTAAATCTGGATGCATGCTATCCCATCCATAATTCCTTTTACATTGGATGCCAGAACCGCACATACAATGCACCGGAAGTCCCCCAGAGGATTTCGCCAAATGGAACTCCCTGAGCTTGATGGCATCGTGACGCTTTACCGCCGCCGCCTTTTCTCTAGGTATGGTTCCCGAATAGCCGCCCACCGCACCGGTCGGTGCCCAAAATATTTTTAGACCGAGTGCTCGGGCGGTTTCAAAGGTATCGTTCATCCTCGGCACCATGGCACCCACCCGGTTGCAGGCGGTATTGCACCAATGATGGTTCCACATATCGATTACGACGACGCCGATCTCATCGGCCGCAACCGACCGCACCTTTTGAATAGGCTGCCCCCCCTCTCGGGTTCGCAGTTCCAACTCGATTAGCTTAGAAGATTCATTTCCGTGCACACTCCCTGAAATGAAGATCAGGGCAAACAATACAGCAAAAACTGGCGTCGTAATCCTGTAAACGCCGGTTGAAAAGTGCGGCGGGCGACGGCCCAAAAGTGCAACACTTTCCCGTTAATTACCCCGCATCCTTGCGAGTGTCAATTTCTCCTACGATTTCTTCTTGGATTGCCGCTGTTTTCGGCGGCGTATTGAATCCTGCAGCCTGAAGCTTTCGCCGTTGGCTTCGAGGATATGAACCCGGTGGGTCAGACGATCCAACAGCGCCCCTGTCAGGCGCTGGGAGCCGAGCACCTCTGTCCATGACTCAAAGGGCAGATTGGTTGTCACAATCAAACTGGTGCGCTCGTAGGCCCGGCTGACGACCTCGAAGAGCAGTTCAGACCCCATTTTGGAGAACGGCACATATCCGAGTTCATCAAGAACAAGCAGGTCGAGTCGGTCGAGCTGTTTGAAGAACCGTTCAAGCTGCCGCTCCTCCCGCCGTTCGAGCAACTGGGTAACCAGGCCGGTCACGCCGAAGAACCGAATCCTGAAGCCCATCTGACAGGCGGCAAAGGACAGGGCCGTTGCCAGGTGGGTCTTGCCCGTTCCGCTGTTGCCGATGAGCAGCACGTTCTCCCGCTCCTTAATAAACTCACCGTGGGCGAGTTCCCGCACGAGCGGCTGGTTGATCGAGGGCTGATCCTCGAAGCGGAAGCTGTCGAGCGTCTTAACCACAGGGAACCGGGCGGACTTGAGCCGACGTTCGGCCGCCCGTTGTTCCCGGTCGTGGATCTCCTGCTCGATCAGGCGAAGCAGATAGGTTGAATAGTCCGCTCCTTCCGCCTGGCAGACCGCCGCCATCTTACGATGCTCCCGCAGGATGCTCGGCAGCTTGAGGGTTTTGAGATAATGCTCCAAAAGCACCTTGGAGGATGCCCCGCTCATGCGCCCACCTCCTGCCCGAGCAGTCGGTTGTACTCGGCCACGTCTACACAAGCCACCTGCACGTGGCGTAGATGCTCGTGCCCATCGAGGCTGAACCGTGTGTAGCGCCATTCCATGCGAGGCACGAGGAACTGGGCGATGGCGTCCCGGGACGAGGCTCCGCAGCGCAATGCATGTTCGACTGCCCGGGCGAGCTCTTTGGGCGAATGCTTTTCGAGCAGGCGCAGCACCTTGATGTACTCCCGGGTTCCTTCGCCGGCAAGCTCGGCTTCGAGCCTGCGCCGCAGATCCCGGAAACAGGAAGGAAGCTTCCAGTCCTCCAGCGGACGGGCATGATCGAATCCGCCGGGCTTTCGTTCGAGCAGGGCGAGATAATGCACGGGATCGAAGTGAACGCCTTCCTGGCTCCAGAGCCGGGGATGGGAGGCGATGCACTCATCCCCCCGGCAGACCTCCACCCGATTGATGTAGCCCTTGATCACCATCTGGTAGTGGGCGAAACGCACGGGCACCGAATAGTCGTTGCGATCAAAGCGCACCAGCGATAGGGAGCTGGCGGTGGTGGATCTTATCCGGCAGGCATCGAACGGGGCATCCGGCAGGTCGATGAAGCAGCTGCGCTCCTCTTCAAGCAACTGGCCCTTCGTCCGGCCCTTGCCCCGGAGTGTGCGGCTCAGTTCATCCCTGCACCGCTCCTCAAGCTCTCGGTTTAGCTCTTCAAGGCTGCGCACCTCGGGCACCGGAACCATAAAGTTGGATCGGGTGTAGCGCACCATCGATTCAACTACGCCCTTTTCGTTGCCCCGGGCCACGTTGCAGAAATGCTCCTTGAACAGATAGTGGCTTTGGAGCTGTAAAAACCCGTTGGTCAGCTTGCGCTCGTGGTTCTGGAGCACTTGGGCCACCATCACCTTTTCGTTGTCGTAGCTGATCCTGCACGGAACACCGCCAAAGAAGCGGAAGGCCCTTACATGCCCGTCCCAGAAAACCTCCGTACAGATCTTTTCGTAAACCTGTACATAGACCGCATCCGAATACGGCAGGCTCATAACGAAGAAGGCCACCTTCCGCAGTACGCCGTTCTCCTTGACCAGTGCGTAGCCAAAGTCCATCTGGGCTTCCCCGGGGCGGTGGGATAGCGGGATATAAACCTCCTTAAGTCGGCCCTTCAGCTCCCGCACCGCCTCCTTGATCTGGGTATAGCCGCCGGAATATCCCTCCTCCTTAAGCCGGTCGAAGATCCGCTTGGCCGTATGCCGCTGCTTCCTCGGCAGTTCCCGGTCCTGCTTGAGGATCTCCTCAATCCGTCCAAGGAAGGGCCCGACCACCGGCTTGGGCCGAGGCCTGCTCATCCGGTATCCCGGCGGTTCGGGATTAGACAGGATCTTCTCCAGCGTCTTGGCGTGAATCGAGTACTCCGCCATGACCTTGCGCTTGCTTACCTGCTCAACGAGCACCTTCCGTCTGATATCGGTCCACCACTTCATGTCTGTGTACACTCCTTTACCTCCCGGTTCCGAATCACATAGGCAAACACGTTGCCCGATCCGACTCGGAATCCGGAAGTTTTAGTTGGAGTGCTGCACTTTTAGACCGCCCCGCCGCCCGCCGCACTTTTCAACCGGCGTTTACAAGGGTCTTGCCATACAAGCGACCTCCACCATTCCATCCGGAAAAACTATTATCATCGGCCGATACGGTAGGCGGGTGACCGAAATGGAGCAACCAATCCTTGCGGAAGCCGGCATCACCCGCTTCAACCCGGTCGAATACCAAGAACAGGCTGGGATAAATATGCAAGAACTGCCGACTGACCTCTTCCACGCTATTACTCACGTAGCAATCCGTCGCATCGCCCGCCATGTAGCTGAAATGATCGTTCCACACAAATGATTTGAGCGTGGCAGCCAGCCGCTTGTCCGCCAGTTGCCCTCCATATTCACCCGGATTCAGGGGGTCGTGCACCAGGACAACGTTGTGCGCCACGCTTTTCCGAGTATGACCGAACCAATGGGCCGTGTTGGAAAACTTCGTCCGATTCCCGGAATCAAGGGCCTGGAATCCTTCCTTGTACAAGGTGAAGTGCAGGTTATCCATATGCCGGTGGGCAAACATCTCCCCGCCGCACTGGAACAGGGCATACGTGCCGTGGGCATCATAAGCGCTCCTGGAAAAAAGCTGCCCCATGGTTTTAAAATAAAAGGCTTTTGGAAGGGCCTGGATATCCCAAGTCGAATCAAAAATATCGTTCGCATTACCAAACAGCGAATAGTAGGGATGGACTCTATCCTTCTCGAAGGTTCCCCGAACAAAGTTCATGGCATCCTTTTGCTCCGGACTGGCCACCTCGCTGAAGAGCGCGAGATAGTTTTTCATATGCAAGGCCAGCTCGCTGCCGGGAAACTGGTTTTCGCGCCGCTGGGAGTCACCGGATCCATATTGGTAGAGCTCTTCATCGACCCCCAAAATCATGTTCCATAACGCATAGTATGGAAGCCCCATAAGTTCGGGGGCGATCGATGCAAAGTCCTGACCCCAGGCCGATTTGGAGGCATACATAAAATTGATCAAGCTATAGGGATAGGCGAGAAATGAATACTTTAGCGTGACCGAACTCGCCCCGCCGAATTCTCCGCTGTTTCGCGCCCGGTAGTGGATTAATTTCAGATGAATTTCATAGGCTTCGTCCAGCCAGGGCCGGAGTGTGCCGCTTTTTAGCTCCTCGTCGACAAACGATTTGTCGAGAGCCATAAGCGGAATGAAATACCGTAAAAACCGGGCGCCATAGTTTCCCGCGAGAACATTGTAGCTTGCCTCACGACCGCCTCCCTTGAAATTTCTTTTCATGAAAAAGTCCATGGCAGCGATATAGCGATTGAGCAGGTCGTCCTGTGCCCCGGAAGAGAGCCCGTTATAGACCCAGTCGTAGGCCAGTAACCAATCCAACCGGGCAAAACCGGTCCAGGCAAAGTCATAGCCCATCCCGGCCCGTTTTTCATAACTCAGCAACGCTACGTTCAGGAGCCATTCCGCATAGTCGGCAAATTGCTGATCGCCGGTCGCCATGTAGACCAGGGCCGATTTAATCGCATAATGGTTGGGCTCATAAGAGTTATTTCCGCTTCCCAGCCGAACATCCTGATCCAGAGTGGCCTCATACTGTTTCCAGTACTTCGCCGCCGATAGATTGATCCAGTCATCGGCCAGCATGCGGGCCTCGATTTCAGCTCTAAAATCATTGGTGATCATGCCCGCCTTGGTGGCGTCCAGCATGATCTCGTCAAACAGGTCCGGCGTGAGAAAAAGACGGGGATGTCCCGCAGTCAAGGATCCTTCGATATCCAGAGGCAAATACGCATCCAAGAACTCTTGCTCGGTGTAGTCCAGAATGGTTTTCACCGGCACATCAGGACTCCCCGGCCGCTTGTCGCTCATAGCATGCGAGTTTACAATCAATCCCATCAGGCACGCCCCAACAAGTAATCTCATTCCTTTTATATTCATTCGTTTCATGCTCCTTTTAACTTATTCATCATCACTCTACTTTAAAATCACATCGAACCCAGGTGCCCACAGGTGACCTGCCTAATTGAATAGTTAATTCAACTACACACAGAGACACAACTGCCTAAATCCGTCTAACCAAGGATCATAATTTCTGTGCGCAGACGGCATTTTGATGTACCCAAACCCTTAAATTTAGACCTTACCCGGCGCAAACCCTGCCAAAACAGGTTGATAAGAGAACCGCCGTTCCTAAACATAAAAGTTTTCTCTTTCATCCAACGCATTGATTCCAGAGTGGGTTTCCAGTTCTTCCTCCACCAGATCCACGCCGAGCCCGGGTCGATCTGAAAGATGCAAGAATCCATCACGAACATCCAGCGGATGGGTAATGACCTCGTCGCGCCAGGGAACATCGTTAAACATGAACTCGCAGCGGAAAAAGTTCGGAATCGATGCACACACATGCGCGCTCGCCAGCGTACTCAATGGCCCGTTGGGATTATGCGGAGCAATCGGAGTTCCATAGGCCTCGGCCATCGTGGCGATACGCTTCATCTCGGACGGGCCGCCACAGCGGGTGATGTCTGGCATGATGACGTCGCACAAATGATTTTCGAGCACGGGGCGAAAGCCATGGCGGGTATAGTGGCGTTCTCCGACACAAATCGGTATCTCAGGCGGCAACCGATCTCGCATGGCCTTAAGGGTATTTACATTTTCGGGTCCGACCGGTTCTTCATACCAAGTCACTCCCAGCGGCAGGAGCCGCTTAGCCATGGTGAGCGCTGTCTGGGTATTCAGCATGGCATGGGTTTCAATCATCATATCCATCTCGGGACCAATGGCATCACGAACCGCTCGCGTGACGTCGAATGCTCGATCCTGCTCCTCCAGCGTCAACTCAAGGTTGCCCGAAAGATCTTCGCCGTAGAGATAGTTCGTGTGGGCGAAGGGATCAAATTTTAGCCCCTTAAAACCGGTCTCTTTTACTTTCAATGCCTGCGCAGCATAGTCCGATTCATTGTGGCCTCCCCCGGTAAACCAATAGTTGGCATAAAGCCGGATGCGATCACGGAACTTTCCTCCCAGCAGCTCGTAGCACGGCACACCGAGCACTTTACCTTTCAGGTCAAGCAACGCCATATCAAGCCCACTAATCGCGCACATACTTGCGCCGAACGGGCCGATCCAATTCAAATCTCTATATAGCTTCGTCCAGATAAAATCCGTCTGCATCGGATCCAACCCAACCACACGCTCGCCGACATGCCGAGCGGCGGCCTCGATGATCGGGCTGCCCGGCCAGTTGGTCGCCTCGCCTACGCCGGTATGCCCTTCGTCGGTATAAACCTTGAGCATGGTCCAGTTGTATTTAACCCCCTCAACCAGCCAAACTTTCACTTTAGTAATTTTCATATCACGCCCTTCCCTCTAGTCTTAAAACCAAACAAACCGTTCTGCATTCCACCTTTTTACACCGATCAAGTCGGTTCCTATAGAATACCGAACTCATCCCAGGCGGCTTGCGCGCCCAGTCCCCCTTTAATGGCTTCAAAAACACGTTTCTCGCCATGCGCTTTTTCCCAAGCGGCCTCCAGCACTTCTTTTTCGATGGCCTTCGGGATCACACAAACCCCATCCATATCCCCGAAAATAATATCTCCGGGAGCAACCGCTACCGCCCCCATTTTAATGGTGCATCGCAGATCAATCACTTTTCCGCGTGGCCGCTGATCCTGTGCGTAACGGCCCTGCGAAAAGACCGGAAAATTCAAATTCAGAATACCACGTGTATCCCGGGAATAGCCGTCCACCACCGCGCCTGCCGCTCCTCGGTTCATTGCACAGGTGCTCATAAGTTCTCCCCATAGCGCATAGTCCAGCGAGGCCCCGGAACAAATATATACCTCATTTTTCTTCAGATCATCCAACGCCCGCAGCATCAGGCCAAATGGCTGATTAAGCATCTCACTGACTCTCCCGGGTCCTTCGCCACCATCATCATCCGCTTCCAACACCGGCATGGCCCGGCCGGCCACGATCATATCATCCCGCAAAGGCTGAATCTGTTGCGGAAGAAACTGGTGCGTATACCCCATGATATCCATTACATCGCCAATCACCGCGGAATACAGTTCGCTTCTGCACAACTCAAACAACTGATCATCATCTTTCCAAATCATCCCACGTCTCCGTCTAAATTTCGCAAGCAGGATATCATTGACGCTCGGGATAAAAAGAATATATTGGCGTCGTACTTAACGCTATTCCTGTCATAACGTGAGGTTTACATGGATCGATCGACATCATTGATTAAAGCACTGGATATTCTCTCCGTTCTTGCAAGACAAACGGAAAGAACAACGCTTCCCGCACTTATAGAAACCATGAATTTACCGCGATCGACCGTGGTTCGTGTTCTCAACACCCTGATCGAATACGGTCTGGTGGAAAAAAAGGACAAGCAGCTTTGTTGTACTCCTGCCTTTAATGACTGGGCACAGATCAATCGGTATGGCCACTTCAAAACCCGTTATCGCAAAACACTGGAAACACTTCACTGTGAAATTGGCGAGCTAGTATTAATAGGTATTCAGGAAGGAAATGGCGTGGTTCACGTAGACTATATTGAATCCGACCACCAGATTCGAGTAGCCCCCGCCCCCGTCACACGCCACAATCTACGCCATAATGCCCTTGGGAAGCTGGTGCTCAGCAAGCGGCCAGATCTAGCGGAAGAATGGAGCAGGGAATGTCCTGATTTTGCAAAAGAGCTTGAATCAATCCGTCGTACAGGCGTGGCGTGGAACCGGGAAGAATCCGTTCCTGGAATGATCGCTCTCGCCTGCTACGGCTTTTCCGAAGCCCCAACAGAGCCCATGATTGCGGTGGCCTGGCCCGTGATGCGCTTTTCTGAAGAGAAGGGAGCGGCCGCTATAAAAACGATCCAATCGATCACTGAGCCGCCTATTTTCCAATGACGCACCCCTTCAATAACTTTCTAACGTGCCGACCCGAAAGTTTAGATCGCCACTTCCCATACGGCTAATCGTAGCCTGCGCAATCCCCGTCTTCCGCCGCTCCACCTTCAACAACGGCCCGATTTTGGGTCTATTTCCCGCGCTCACACCCCTCCTCTATCTATAGAATGTACGACATATTGCAACCCGGGCTATTCCGGTCTCGGTCCTTATTCAAAATCGAAAAATTCGGGGGCTTAAAAACACAGAAGAGCGAGCAGACCAGCATACCGCTTATTTGAATCCGAAGGGTTAACCCTTCGGTTTTTTGGAAGGGCGCGCGCCGCGCGCCCGGGCGGAGAGCCTCCGCCGCTCTCCGCGGAGGGCGGGGTTTTGGGTGTCAGGTCATTGGACCGGTACCATTCAGCAATAAATCAACTGCCTATTCTGCAACTCACAGGCGGGCTCCATTTGGGAAATTGTAGGGCTGGCATGGTTGGTCATATGCGGTAGGCGCGACAGGATTCCGCAGGCAGCCAACCCGAGATCGGATCATGCCATTTATACTGATTTCCCGCCGCGCATTTGTTTCCGCATATACCCCATTCATTTAATGACGGAGTACTAGTTCTTCACCTCACGAAGCGTAAGGCAATCCATTCCAAAAAAACTATTCTTCGAGGCAGGGTTCTGACCCGTAACTTTGAATTTAATCCGAAAAAGAGTCTCATCTGGAGCTTGCTCTCCGAGATCAATTGGATTCCCCGCTGCAGGCTTGGCGCTGTAGCCATCCCAGCTGGCGACCACGAGCTGGTCGTTTACATAAATATCCAGAATTCCGAAATCCCAAGACGTAACCGGATACAGGACGATTGACCGGTTTTTATATTGTTCATTCAGGATGAAGGTCATTTCGTCCCCCCTCTTCGCGCCTTTGAGGAAAAAGAACGTGTCGTTGTTGAAGCGACTCGGCGCATATTGCTCCTTAATCTTATGGACCGCAGGCGTGATCGTTGCTGGTTTCTGGTATTCGTTGATGCCCTCAAACTCAATGGCATTAGCGATCCGATGAACTCCGACGCTTCGCCCCATGTTCTTTTCCGCAAACGCGGCAACATCTTTTGCCTGGGGAACCGGTGCGCGGGCGGCTTCCGGCAGCGGCGGCCGGTTGTGCGTCGCTCCCGGCGAACCATACCAGAAGGTGACGAGCGCATACTGCAAGAAGGCCTCTGGGCTGCTGATCATATTAAATGCTTCCATATCGAACCGGAACTGTTCTTTAAACGGCGTGGCGTCTAAAGCCCGGGCACGGGTACAAATATTATATCCATGCGTCCCGAGCTCCTTCTTGTCCGGATGTTTCTCGCCGCCGACCCGAACGTTAGCCAGAAAAGGCGAAGAAAACTCATCGGCCCGAGTCGGCAGGCAACCACCGGCCCATCCATAATAATCTTCAGTACCCGTTCCATACTGCGAGGGAAACCTCCGGTCCAAATCTTCATCGACATAGATCTTCTCATCGCCTTCTCCCCACCAACGCCAATGCGGGTTGAGTACAATCAGATTATCGCCGACATGAACTCCCCTCCCTTGAATCTCAATGAAATTCATATCCTGAACCGGACGCGGCGGAAGCGGTTCTCCCGTCCACCAGTTCGCATGAAAATACATCGAATCAGCACTCCACGCTTTAGGCTGAACGCATACAGATACCTTCGCAGACACAGGCTGTGCACCTAGATTATGCAACTTAATCTGGGCGGAGGTTTGATACGGCATCACCCAGCGGCAAATCATGGTTCCGTCTTCCAGCACCTCTCGGTCCCGCATCTTGTAGGGGCGAATGCTGTTCACGTTGGCAAAGAAATCGCCTAACGGGCACCAGATGGTGGTCTCCCCGTCGAACGAGGCTTCCACCACGGTAGAACGTAAGGCTTGGACAAGATCCTCCGCTTCCAGAGAAAAGGTCAGTTGTGTAATTGCATTCGCTCCGGACGGAAGGTTCAAATTCTTCTCTGCTCCCGGTGCAATTTTTGTCTCGAACTCCGCCGGGGCAGACGAGACGCCGGGCTGTGGATTCTGAATTTTATGGCCCAGTGTTTTTAAAATCGACGCATATTTTTCCAGAAACTCCGGCCGATAGGTCTCCACGGTCAACGATGAATCCGTATAGGCGCGATAATTCACAATGTAATAGAAGGCCTTATCCTCAATGGTAATCTTGCAGCCCTTCTCAAAAGGGATAGGTAAGTACAGATCCCCAGCACGACACGTAAACTGGGAAAACGGAGCCTTGATATCTCCTGTGCCTGAAACCAGCTCAATCAGGTTTGCAGTAATCGTGGGCTCCGCTTCTCCATCCAGATAAATCCGAACGGTCTGACCGACCCGGTTTTTAAAACTTTTATAAAAAAATGGAGTCCAAATACGAGTAATCACCCCCGGACCCTCATGCTGCATCATGATGGCTTCCGTACGATCCCCAACCATTTCTTTCCCGAGATCAAACCCATTATCACGGTTGGCAAACCAACCGCGCGGATCATCCGGTGTCACCGATGCCCGGTTATAACTGCTCGCCTGCAACGATTTATATTCATGTTCCGGCCAAGTGGCCTGCGCCTGAGGATCGGCCATTTCCTGCAAAAGCGTTTCAAACGTAACCGTATCCGCCGCGCAGGCAAAAACCCCACTTAATAAAATAACTCCAAGAATCATTCGTTTTTTCATACTCTCCTTCTCCTCATATTCTATTTTTTATCTCACTTCGTAAAAACGGTTTTAGCCTGCGCTAAAGTGCATCCCAACAGTTCTCGCATAATCGTATCAAGCACCTCTGGGGATGCCTTTATATGGAGTGTGGTCTGCGCGTGGGTATACGACTGTCCCGGCGCAAGAGCCAAGGCCGGACTCGATGATTCCAACTCATAAAATGGCCCAAGCGGAGCCACATCCGGAGCGGGAGCTCCATCATTATATGCATTGATTACATCCCCATCATATGGACGTTCATGATCCTCCCATTGCGACTTCACATACGGTTGTGACGCCGCATTCTCTGGCAGGGCATAGTGAATCAGCGTCAGCACACCCTGCGTCGCATCATAAGATCCCGCAATGGGTGTTGCCCGATTGGGCGGAATTCCAATCTTAGATCGATACGCCCCGTCCGCCTTGAAAAAAATGGTCTGGCCCACCTGCTTAAGGCGGGTTTCATCGACCGCTCCAAAATAATCGCTACGCACCACCGGCCCGGAGGCATCGGCTTGAAAAGGGATAACCACCACACTGTCTGGACTGTGCTTCAGCATACCCAACAACCAAATAGACGGGAGACCGGTATCCTGAACCCAGGGAGCCTGCCCAATATTGGTCAGCTTGTTTTCCGTTTTAAACGCAACAAACTGCATCACCTTGGATTCCAGCACCGGCAGAATTTTCCCCAACATCTCCTGATTTAACAATGAAACCGTTCGCTCGATTCTGAGTTCAAAACAGAACCCCGCCTTATTCGTCAATTGACCCTTTTTTGTAAAGCTGACGGAATCGGGACTATGGGAAGACACCTCGAACGGCTCGGTATCAATCAGCGAAGGCGTCTTCCAAGATTCAAAGTCATACGCTAGAGTTTTCGGGCTAAAAAACACGGAATATTGACCGCCCTCCGGGCCGATCCAAAAACGTTCTTCTCCGCCGAACACGTGAATATGCTGCTCCAAACCACCCCGCGCCGATTCGGGTTGAATTCCCCGCGCCACCAACGCGTGATTAATCCAACCAAACCCAATCCCCGCGCCCCCCGCGAGCGTACTCGTCATCACCCGGCCCTGATACTGCGGCACCACCGCAATCTGCCGTTCCTCACGTCCGAGCACAATCACATCCGTCTGTTGCGCCAACAGTTTGACATCTTGCGCGAACGTGCGGACGTCCTGCCCCCCCAAGGCCCCCCATGCACTTAGACCCATACCTAAAAGGATCGTCCATCCCGTTTTCATTGCCCCGCGAGGCTTAACATAATCCATTTTGTAATTCCTCCATACTTAATACAGTGTGCGCCTATCATCGTAACGACAGGTTCCCATGTTCCGCAAAAGAGCCCCAGTCCAAATCACGCCGCCTATTAAAAGCATACATTTCTTGGGCAACTCTGTTTGACCGAACAGGAAATCACATGCTATCCCGACGCTTTTCCCATTGCCGAGCATTCCAATTCACAGAGAACACAGGCGGTCAGTAATCCGTAGACTGGAACAGGCGTTACTGAATTGAAACCCCGGGATCAGTCATACGGTCTAAAACGTCAGAAACTCCGTGGCCTCAATTTCCATGGCGGACTGCTTTAGTTTTAAGCAAACAATGGCATCAATTTCGCGAGTCGCATTGTCATCCAGCGTGATTTTGGTATTCCCTGCCTTTGCTGTGCCTAGTTCAACATTTCCTCCCGTCAGGACTTCGTACTCCAGAATTTCACTTCTTAAAAGCGGAAGGAGCGCCTGCTTTTCACTATTCAGCAGGTGGATATAGATCGTCCGGCCTTTACGGGTAGAGAGCACGTTGCCCTGGGGTTTGAAAGGACCCCCGTGGGTCTCATAAATGCTTTCGCCGTATTGCTTGAGCCAATCCCCCATTTCCCGCAAGCGCGAAGCCTGACGGGGTTCAATAATACCTGCCGCAGTGGGGCCAACATTGTACAGAAAGTTTCCATTTCCACCGGCCGCATTTATCAGAATCTGCATGCTGGTTTTAAATGACTTCATGTTGTCATCTGCCTTCCAAGCCCACTGATTGCAGATCGTATCACACGTCTCCCAAGGCGTTTCAGAGTAGTTCCCCATCTTCTTTTCTGGAGTGTCCCAGTCTCCAGTTCTCTCTTCCCAACTTAGCTTTCCTTGCGTATGACGATTGAGTCGGTTGTTGATAACTAATTTGTCATCCAGTCCTTTTAAGTAGGCATAGATATCCGCGCCATCTTTTTCTGTCCAAGCTTGGTTTTCGTGCGGATAAGGCCAAACGTTGTCGAACCACATCAGGCGGGGCTGATAACTTTCGATCAGTTCTTTGCACTGTTGTTTCATGAAGTCGTTATAGCGCATGATTTGTGCGTTGGTCGTCGGGCGGAAATCGAGGATTTCTGATTTTCCACTGGCGGTCGGTTCCCATACTCGGGTGGCTCGTCGGGGAGTCCAATCATAATGATACCAGTCGGGAACGCTATAATATGTGCAAAAGGCAATGCCCTCTTTTTTGCAGGCATCGGCCAGTTCGCGCAGGATATCGCGCTTAAACGGGGTCTGTGCAATGCTGTAGGGTGTATCCAACTGCTTGTCGGCACTGATCCACGGGCGCTGCTGGGTAGGCCAAAGACAAAACCCATCATGATGTTTCGTCGTAATCACCAGGTATTTCATCCCTGCATTTTTTACGATTGAGACCCACTCCTCGGCATTGAATTGTGCAGGATTAAACTGTTTATAGAGTTCGTCGTACTCTTCAGTTGGAACCTCTCGGCCACGCGACCATCCAATTTCGGTGCCTTTTAAAGTGACGGGCCCCCAGTGTATAAACATCCCAAAACGCCAATCCTGAAATTCTTTCAGTGTGTCAGGATTCGTTTTAAGTTCCGGGTGGTATTTTCCTCCGCCACCGGCAAATGTTAAAGCCGTTGTTAAGGTTAATAATACAACGAGCAATGTAAGCGTATTTTTTATCATCCGATTCCTTTATTTACCCACTTATTAAAAAAGACCCCTTGGAAACTCTATTTTAGAGAACAAGAAATCACATGCTATCCCTAAGTTTTTCCCATTGGTTCGTATTCCAGCTGACAGATGAAAGGGGCTCCTTCATTGGGGTATACCATTTCTTGACTGCTAATTTAAGCTCTTGAACCGTCTCCGGGTGCGCCCGACTTACATCCATAGATTCCCCCGGATCTGTTTCCATGTGGTATAGCGCAAGACGCGTATCGCGATGGGTATACTGCAAGGACCAAGGCCCTTTCCGAACCGTCCAACTGCCATCGGTATTCCGTCCGCTTACAGGCATTTCATCCTGTTTGCTCGTAATATAGTTCCAATAGCCCGTCCAAAAATTAGTATTGGAGTCGCCCCAATAAGGGGAATCGGGTCCCGCCCAAAACAATACTTCATGCGGTAGCTGTTCTGTCTGCTTCGTTAATATGGGGATCAGACTCTTCCCATCCAGTTGCAGTGTTGTTGGAATTGGAATATTCGCGATATCCAAAGCCGTAGCAAAAGCATCCATTGACGAGGCCAGCCCGTCAAATACCGTTCCGCCTTCCAGTTTATTCTTCCAACACATCACCATCGGGATCTGTGTTCCCCCGGCCGAACACAAACTCTTGTACCCACGAAACCGGCCATTCAGTGGCTGCGGGGAATCCACTACGGCCCCATTGTCGCTCATGAAAACAATCAACGTATTATCCAATCGCCCCTGTTTTTCCAAGGTGCCGACCAGTCGTCCGATCCCGTCATCCACCGCCGCCAAAGAAGCATAGTAGTTATCCACCTCCGCATTTCCGGTGTTGAAGCGTTTTAGGTATTTTTCCGGCATGCGAGCTTCCAGCGGGATATGCGGCACATTGTAAGCCAGATACAGGAGGAATGGCGCTTCACGCCCTGTCCTCGCAAAGCTCAGGGCTTCTTCAGTCAACTGATCTACCAGGCACCCCTTCGCCTCGGCGAGATCCTTCCCGCGGAACAAGCTCGGCGAATCATAGAGACTCGCTCCAGCCCCGTAATATCCGAAGAAATAGTCAAAGCCGCGATCATAGGGATGATAACCCGCCACGCACTGATCAATGCGTTGGTCATGATAATCCCGGGACGTGGCGGACATGATCTTTTCCTTTACAAGTGCTCCAACATGCCATTTTCCAATCACGGCCGTTCGATAGCCTGATTGTTGGAATAACTCAGGAATAAAAACTTCATCCAAAGGCACGCCTTTATGCATGTCGTCATTCCAATAGATACCAAACCGTTGCGGATAGCGGGCGGTCATAATCGCGGCGCGCGACGGCCCGCAAATCGGGGAGGCCACATGCGCATTTGTAAAACGCACCCCATCGGCAGCCAAGCGCTGAAGATGCGGCATCGAGATTTTTGCCGCCTGTTCCGCCGCACCGGGAGGACACTCATATCGTGCTGTGTTTTGTTGTCTCGCAAAGGGTTTTTCATACAACTCCGGAGAAAACAGTGGCGTTTGGCCGTAGCCCTGATCATCGGTCAGAATGACTACAATATTAGGTTTGTCCGCGAAACAAATTCCCGCGCCAATCATCAGTAAAATCGCCGTTGTTTTTTTCAGTATCATATCCACCTCCTTGTTTTTAAAAATGAGCGCCCATCCGCTCAAGAGCGGATGGGGCCATTCAAAATATCCTTTAGCGCGGCACGCTGCTGGAGCCTTCGACGCCCCATGCCTTATCGCCGCGAATTCGGTTGAGCAATTCGTAGAGCTCCTGTTCCTTCGCCCTAGCCTCGGACGACGGGTCGCTTAATAGATTAACGCGCTCGCCCGGATCTTTTTTCAGGTTGAAAAGCTGCTGCGGCGTTCCGCAAATCTGTCTGATCGTCAGCGACCTCTTGTTATCGGCGTCCCAGGTTTCTTTATTCCCGCCTCCGCCCGTGCCATCAATCAACTTCCATTCGCCCGTGGTCTCCGTCAGATCCATACTCAGACTCAAAATAAACAGTGTCATTTTCGCGTCATTTTTCTATCGCCCTCATCATTCCATTCTTCAGTTCCGGCGCTTGAATTATTTCTTTGATTCCTTTTTAGAACGCATGGCGTGGGAGATTTCAATCGCTTTGGCGCGATTCGCTTCGTCGTAGTCCCAGAACTCGTCGATCACTTGGTTGAGCGCGAACTTGGGATCGTCCTCGCCCAGCTCGGCGCGGCGGGCTTTCAACTGCTTTTTCAACTTTTCAATCTCCCCCGCATATTCCGGATTATCGTAAACGTTGTTATCTTCGGTCGGATCGAGCTTGAGGTCGTAAAGTTCCCAGCCGGGAGGCGTGGTGGGCTCGGTTTGACCTTTGTATCCGGTGCCATAGAACATAATGAGTTTGTACCGCTTGGTACGGATCGCGATGTGCGCCGGATTATCGTGGTGCGCCATGTGCATCCAATAGTGATAATAGGCCGCTTGCTTGGAATCCGCAGATTCCACACCGGTTTCTAGAATGCGTTTAAAGCTTTGTCCGTGCATATAGTCCGGCGTCGCGACGCCCGCAAAATCCAGCATGGTCGGCGCGTAATCAATATTCTCCACGATCGCTTTAGAGCGCCCCGTTTTTACCGACTTTGGATAACGCACAATAAATGGCATCCGCATCGACTCCTCATACGCCCAGCGCTTGTCCTGATAGTCATGCTCCCCCAGATACATGCCCTGGTCTCCGGTGTACATGATTACGGTATTATCGTAGAGCCCCTCCGCCTTCAGGTAGTCAACCACCCGCTTCAAATTGTCATCGACCCCTTTCACGCAGCGCAGATACGCTTTCAAATAACCCTGATACGCATCGCCGAAGATTTCCTCGTCGGACTTCGACTGATCCAGAACCCGAGACCACGCCCCGCTCTTCGTATCCCGAACCCTAGACCACGCCCCGCTCTTCGTATAGTTGCGGCGCGGATTGCGGCGACCAATCGACGTTCCAATGTAGGGAACCAGTTCGTCGTTATGGCCGCGCGTGGCAATCGATCCATGGTTCTTGCGGTCACGCATATTGTCCGGCTCTGGAATTTCAACATCCGCCAAGTAGGATTCATAACGCGGCGCATATTCAAACATGTCGTGCGGCGCTTTGAAGTGAAGCTTCAGGAAAAACGGTTGTTTCGGATCACGCTTCGTCTTAAACCACTCGAGCGCCGAGTCAGCAATACAGTCCGACGAATGGCCTTTCATTCGAACCGCATCAGGACCACGTTTCTTGTTATTTTTTCCGCGAATCGTCCCGACTTTTCCCGTCTCAAAGAAAATCGGATCAAAGTATAAGCCTTGCGCGGGCAGCACTTTGTAGTAGTCGAATGTCGAGGGCCGCGCCTTCAGGTGCCACTTGCCGATGACTGCGGTTTGATAGCCCGCCTTCTTCATCTCCATGGAAAGATATTGTTTTTCCGGCGGAAGGGTTTCGAGCAACGTAATGCAGCCATTCACCGCCGCGCTCTGTCCGGTCATGATCGCAGCGCGGCTCGGCGTGCAAATCGCATTTTGGCAAAACGCATTTTCCATCACCATACCCTCGTTCGCGATCGAATCGATCGTCGGCGTCGGGTTCAGCTTCGCGAGCCGACTATTGTAAACACCCACCGCCTGCGACGCGTGGTCGTCAGACATGATGAATAAAATATTGGGTTGGTCCGCGAGACAAATCCCCGCGCCAATCATCAACAAAATCGCCGTTGTTTTTTTCGTCCTCATATCTATCTCCGTATTTTTATAAGTGAGCGCCCCATCCGCTCAAGCGCAGAAGGGACCATTCAAAAAATTAGTTAGCGCGGCACGTTGCTAGAACCTTCAACGCCCCATTCCTTATCGCCGCGAATTCGGTTGAGCAATTCGTAGAGCTCCTGTTCCTTCGCCCTAGCCTCGGACGACGGGTCGCTTAATAGATTAACGCGCTCGCCCGGATCTTTTTTCAGGTTAAAAAGCTGCCGCGACGTCGAACGGATCTCGCCCTGGACGAGCGTTATCTCGTTGTCGGCGTCCCATGTTTCTTTATTGCCCCCGCCGCCCGAACCATCAATCAACTTCCATTCGCCCGTATAGTCAACCACCGCGAACTGCCCGGCGGCGGAGTGTTGAATGAATCCCGCGCGACGCTTCTTCGGCATCGGCCGTCCTTCAAGTACGGGAAGAAAGCTCTCCGCGTCCGGCGCTTCATCCGCGGCCAGTTCATGCCCGATATACTCGGCCATCGTCGCGAGGAAATCGCCCTGCCAACAGGCGTGATCCGTCACGCCCGGCGTCACAGCACCGGGCCAGCGCACCATGAAAGGAACGCGGGTTCCCCCTTCATAGCTGTCGCGTTTGATTCCCGCCCACGGACCATTTGCGTCATGCCCGTCCTTGATGCTTCTCTTAAAAGCGTTTTTCTCCGGACCATTGTCACTCGTGATAAAAACCACGGTGTTCGCCGCGAGGCTTGTCGGATCCTTCGGATCACCCAACGCGTTGAGAATTTCGCCGGTATAGTGATCGGTCTGAACAATATAGTCGCCATAGGTCCAGCCCGCGGAACCTTCGAATTTTTTCTGCACGGTGTGCGGCGCGTGCGGCGCAGGCATGGGAACATAGAGGAAAAACGGCTTACCGTCCTGGTCGCGTTTCGCCATGATATCGCTGACCTTCGCGGCCTGAACCTGCAAATAGTCCGCGAAGATAAAGGTCGGATCGTTGACGCCGGGCCGGCCAAAACGCTGACCTTCCGCGAGGTCGGAATTCTTCGCGATCCGCGCCTGACTAAAGTCCACCGTGTCGTCTTTCACGATGCCGCCTTTGTACAGCGCGTGCACCTCGCCGTCCTTCGACTCGAGCCAGACGTAGGGAGGCATATCCAACGACGCGGCCGTGCCGAAATAATAGTCGAACCCGGCGCGATGATACGGCGTGGCCGTCACAGCCTTGGAAAAGTCGATTTTATTTGCCTTCAGCACCTTGGAATTGTTGCCCAAATCAACCGACTTGCCCGCGGGGCTTTGGAAACTCATGCCAATATGCCACTTGCCCACCATCGCGGTTTCATAGCCCTGCTTTTGGAACATCTTGCCGATCGTGAAGCGGTCTGCATCCATGAAAGTTTCACTGTATCCGCCGATCACGCCTTTCTTGAGACTCGTGCGCCAGGAATAGTGGCCCGTCATCAGCGAATAGCGCGACGGCGAGCAGACGCCATCCGAGGAGTGTCCGTTCGTGAAGCGTAGCGCGCCCTCCGCGAACCCATCCAGGTTGGGCGTCAGGCTTTTCGGATTCGACGGAAAATTCACGCCCATGTCGCCATAGCCCATGTCGTCGTAATAGATCACCACCACGTTGGGTTTGGCGGAATCCATGTTGCCCGCAAAACAGGATGCGGCGATCGCCACGAACAGACCGGTTATTTTTAGTTTCATGATTATTAGCTCCATATCGCGTCGAGACGCTTCGACAAATTTTATATTAAATTCTATCGATTTAATTCAACTTCACTCACTATTTTCAGCGATTGTCGTAGTGGATTAATTCCCGCACCTTACACGTGGGGGAATCCCCTACAAACGCCAGAAGCATGGACATCAAAAAAAACCTAATCATGTCGTGTAATCCTTACTGGTTTTTCTATCTTCGCAAAAACATGCACATCGTCTTGGTAGTGCACACGGACCTCTTTTTCATGTCCGGGGTGGATGACCGCTTCCAGCAATTTCCCATCCTTCCATTCGATATCCACAATAAATCCGCCTCTGGCTTTCAGCCCAGTCACCCGTCCATCCGGCCAGTTCTTCGGCAATGCAGGGAGCAGATGGATAAAGCCATCGTGGCTTTGCAACAGGAGTTCAACCACGCCAGCCGTAAAGCCCAAAACCCCATCAATTTGAAACGGTGGGCCTGCATTTAACAGATTGGCATAACGTCCGCCTTTCTGTGACGAAAGGGTGTTACCAGATGGCGCAAAGCGGAAAATTTTACGTAGCATATTTTGCGCCTGTTCAGCATCATGTAAACGGGCCCACCAACCAATTTTCCAGTTGATAGACCAACCCGTATCCGCATCATTTTTGCCTTTCCCCCCTTTGGCCATTTCTCCACTTCGCATCAGGAGCGATTGACGGGCGCCCTTCCATCCCTCGGGATTTTTGTTCGGGGTCAACTGATCCCCGGGAAACAAACCAAACAAGTGCGAAATATGGCGGTGTTGGTCTTCAGGCTTGTCCCAGTCCTCACTCCATTCCTGCAACTGACCATACTGACCTATTTTCTGGGGATAAAGGTGATCCATTCTCTCTTGTAATTTAGCAGAGAACTCTTTGTCTGTATTCAAAACCTTCGCGGCTTGAATACAGTTCGTAAACAAATCTCGAATCAACTGCATGTCATAGGTGCTGGCCTTAGAGATCGACAATTGCTTATCCCCTGCGGTTGCAAACCAATTTTCTGGAGAGACCGAGGGGCAGGTAACGTAGTAGCCATCCGAATCCTTGATCAGCCAATCTAGGCAAAATTCTGCGGCCTCCCGCATAATGGGATAGGATCGTTTTTCAAGGAATTCCCGATCTCCATGAAAGACATAATGCATCCATAGGTGCTGGCATAGCCATACCCCGCCCAGCGGCAAAATGCACCAACGCGGACGCTCAATACCCGCGGGTGCGGTTTGCATCCATAAATCGGTTGTGTTGTGGCACAGCCAGCCCTTGGCGCCATAATTCGTACGTGCCGTTTTCCGGCCATTGGGCCGCAAATTATCAACCCAATCGATCAGCGCCTTCTCGCACTCCGGCAAATTGGTCGTCCAACTCAGCCAATAGTTCATCTGAGTATTCAAGTCATTGGTCCAATTCGACATCCATGGCGGGCGCATCAAGGGATTCCAAATTCCTTGCAAGTTGGCGGGCAAGGTTCCCGGTCGGGAACTCGAAATCAGCATGTAACGGCCATACTGGAAGGTTAAGGCCACCAAATCCGGATCTTCATCCCGGGCATAATCCTTAATCCGCTGGTCGGTTGTCTTGGATATGGAGGCCCCCTTCCCTAGCTGGATACCAACCCGATCAAACAACGTTCTATAGTCCGCAATATGCCGCTTTTGAAGTTCTTTAAAATCCACCGGACCGATTTTACGGAAGGTTTCTTTCACCACTTTGCAGGGATCAATCCGGCTCTTGCGCGGAAAAACATCAAACCCGTCAAAATTGGTTGCCGCGGAAAAGACCAGAACCAAAGAATCGGCGTGCTCGACACGCATCCCATTCTCATATTTCCAAAAACGACCGCCCTCGGGCACCACCTGAAGTTGCGAATAAAATGAAAGGCCCTCTTCTTTCGGATCATAAAAGATCACCTGATCCGCCTTTATACTCGCGCGGTCGGCATGGGACGGCGCCTGCCCTTGCATAATACAGGAATTCCCCCGGGAAAAAGACACGTGCTTCAATGGCGAATCCATTTTCAGGCGGCAACTGATCTTTCCCGGCTCACTCGCCGTCAAACGAATACACATCGAATTATCCGGCGCGGACACAAAGTAGTCCCGGTGATACTTCACGCCATCCACTTCATAATCTACCGTGGACACCGCATTGCCAATATCCAGCGCGCGCGCATAGTTCGTTGATTCCCCGGCATGCGACATCGAAAGATGCAGTTGCCCCAGCGGTTGATAGTTCTCGTTGTAGGTCCCTTGAATCTTATAGGCCAGATCATTGGCCCGCTCGTAATTCTTATCAAAAACCGCTTTTCGGATTTGAGGAAGGTGTTGTTTCGCATTGGGATTATCCGTCTCCCGCGGGTGCCCCGACCAGAGGGTTTCTTCATTCAGATCGATGATTTCTTCCGAGACGTTCCCCCAAACCATGCCGCCGATTCGGCCATTTCCAATCGGCAACGCTTCGTTCCAATTGGCCGCGGATCGATCGTAGCGAAGCAGCAAGGAAGGCTCTTCGCTTCGATCCATCTTCAGGAAGGCGGCTGAATGACCCGCCGCGGCATGCGCGGACAATGCTCCGCCCATAAAAGGTGCCGCTGTAGCCGCCGTCATGAGTTGACAAAAATTGCGCCGGACCATCGAGGGAACTACATGTGCACTTGTTTTTTCCATAGTATTCTATTTTCTATTTTACGTGACCAACACCCGTTTTTTTTATCGGCGCAATTACATCCTGCCGGTTTAGTGCGCTTTCTTTTTTTCCAACTCCGCTTTTCTAGTTCTCTCACGCACTCGCTTCTGCTGCTGCTTCCAATCGTACGGCCAAGTTCCATTTTTGATCCGCTCAATAACCTGATGGGAAATCTCGATGGCCTTGGCGCGGGCTTCGGCATCATAGTCCCAATATTCCTCAATCACTTTGTTATAGGCAAATTCAGAGCCATCGACCTTGTATTTTTTTCGCAACCCTTTGAGCTCGTCCTTCAGCTCGGAAATGATGTCCCCATATTCAGGATGGTCGTAGAGATTATGGTCTTCGCCGAGGTCGTTCTTAAGGTCATAGAGTTCCCATCCCGGCGGCGTGTCCGGCGAATCCTCGCCCTGCCAGCCGGTACCGTAGAACATAATCAGCTTATAGCGCTTGGTGCGGATCGCAATATGCGCCGGGTTGTCGTGGTGCATCATGTTCATCTGGTAGTGGTAGTAGGCTGCTTTTTTCCAATCCGCGGGCTCGACGCCGGTCTCAAGAACGGATTTAAAGCTACGGCCCTGCATATAATCGGGCGTCGGCACACCCGCGAAATCGAGCATCGTCGGAGCAAAGTCAACGTTCTCGACAATGGCATCCGTGCGGCTACCGGCTTGGATACTTTTAGGATAACGGACGATGAACGGCATGCGCATCCCTTCCTCATAACCCCAGCGCTTGTCCTGATAGTCATGCTCCCCCAGATACATGCCCTGGTCTCCGGTGTACATGATTACGGTATTATCGTAGAGCCCCTCCGCCTTCAGGTAGTCAACCACCCGCTTCAAATTATCGTCGACCCCTTTCACGCAACGCAGATATCTTTTAAGATAGATCTGATAGGCCTGACTCATGGCCTCGTCATCGGACAAGGAGGGATCTTTTGCCCATTTTTGCGTGTAGTTGCGCTGTGTATTACGACGTCCGATCGAGGATCCAATGTGCGGAATCAACTCGCCATTATGCCCTTGTGTGGCGATCGAACCATGCTTTTTTCGATCATGCATATTTTCCGGCTCGGGGATAAATGTATCCGCGAGATAGGATTCATAGCGTGGTGCTGACTCGAAATAATCGTGTGGAGCCTTAAAGTGTAGTTTAAGAAAGAAGGGTTGGTCGGGATCGCGCTTGGTCTTGAACCATTCGAGCGCGGAATCAGCAATGCAATCCGTGGAGTGCCCCTCCATTTCCACGGCATCAGGGCCAAAAACGCGCGTCAGATCCTTCCGTACTTGACGTTCAATAGTTCCCGTTTTTCCTTTCTCAAAGAAGATCGGATTAAAGTAGTACCCTTGCCCTGGGAGCACCTTGTAATAGTCGAAGGTCGAGGGGCGGTCATGAAGATGCCACTTGCCAATGACCGCGGTCTGATAGCCCGCCTTGTTCATTTCGGTTGAAAGGTATTGCCGTTCAGCAGGAAGATGATCGATCAATACCGGGCAACCATTGATCGCGCTATATTGCCCGGTCATAATGCATGCACGGCTTGGCGTGCAGATCCCATTATGGCAGAAGGCGTTTTCCATCACCACCCCCTCTTTGGCGATCGAATCGATCGTCGGGGTCGGATTTAGCGAGGCCAGCCGCCCCCCGTAGGCCCCAATCGCCTGCGAGGTATGATCGTCCGACATGACAAAAAGAATATTGGGCTTGTTCTGTGCCGTGTTCGCCATTACCGAAACCGACACCATCAAAGCTAACCCTGCCACTAATGCACTAATTTTCATTGTACCGTCCTGTTTACTTGCTTCCTATTCAATCCAAAACAAGCGCATGGCATCTTCCAGACGCAGCATTCAAAGATTCTAAACTCGCCTAATTGAAGACTCCTTCGGCACTTATTATTCGATGGCCGACAAAAACTCATCTGAATAAAACTCGGCGCGGTCCTCGAATTCAAAAGAGGCCTGCTGGGAGCCGGTTTTAAAGGGATACCCGATATAGGACCATCCCTCCGCCCGTTTCTCCAACCCGGGGCGTCCGTCGATTTTCACTAGCGTTTCATTCATATCCTGCTGAAGTTCGATGGCGGTTATTTTATAAACATTACTTACGTCAGCACCAAAATCCGCCCGGCCCCACATTCCGATATAGTGCTCCGGATTCTTCACAATCCCCTTCAAGCGAAAGTATCCAGATTCCACTCCGGCATCCTGTCGATAGCCAGCCTCGAGGATCGGCTGCTTTTGAAGGGGTATCGATGCCAGCTCCAGCCCCGGCCCTTTAACCGACGAGTTCCGAAGGGTGACTGCCGCCCAGGGTTTGCTTTGGCGCTTCGCTTTCGATACCCACGCCCCGCGTCCCATGAACTCCAAGCCATCCACGGTTCGTATTTCGCGATCATAGCTGGAATACAGATAATCGATTCTTCCCGAGGCAAAAAGTACTCTCACCACAAACGGCTTCTTGTGTTCCTCTAAACGTTCTGTCCCCTGTTCAAAATAAACCGTCTTGACCTCTTTAATTGGATCCCCATTTTTCTGGTCCGCACGATCATGTTCATAAATGAGCGGCGTAATGGTCTGCAGGGTTCCGGTCGAGTCGTCAGAACCTTCCCGGCGAATATACAAGTGGGGCGTAAATTCCATGGGGGGCGCATCAGCCGGGGAAACCCATAGTTTTCGATACGGATCCCGTATTGGATCGAGTGATTCGCCGCTTAGCAACACGGTGTTTTCGCTACCTGTCCCCCAGACTTTCAAGCGCACTCCGGTTGACTCGGTCACCCACTCGATATCCCATGGCTTCGAGCCGTCCAGAACCTCCACATTTTTGAAGGCTTTGAGATAGGCTCCCCTCATCTTCCCACTCCAATATCCCCTCGTCGCATCGGCAATTTCTTGTTGCGCTTTTTTGGCGGAACAGGTGGTGGTTGCATCTTCACCCAGAGGCGCTTTCACCCCAATCTGGTGCATGTCGCCCCCCGCAATACGATGGAAATCCGCCAGATAAGACGACGTCCCATGCACCGGAATCAACATTAACATTCGGTTGCGGAATTGAACCCCTTGCTCGACCGTTCCCGGGGAGGCGGCATCTACCGAGGTGACTAACCCTTCGGGGGTATATTCATACACCGCCGTGCGGCGCCACTCTTTATAATCCAACTCCGGCTTTCGAACCGAATAGCTCCGCAATCCGACCTTTCTGGTCTCAATCAGCTCCGGAACTGTTTTCGCGGCTTCCGGGGTATAGGTCAACGCGGGGGGTATTGGTGCGGGATAATCGACTCTAAATTGCTCGTATTCATCCCGGAGCGTCCGGCTGGCTTCATCCAGAACCGGCCCGTTCCGCCAATGAACCGAAGACCCATTCTGTGCGCTCGTGATATAATAGCGATACCAGGACTTGCAATACCCGATTTTCGGTAGCAATTCCTTGCCGCTGCCCCACAGCACAATGGACAGATCGTCATTATGATGGTGATAGAATTTCCGCGAGGACAGGCTGAGTCCGAGATAGGTCCGGTTTTCACTACACATCGGGAAATAGCCCCAGGCGGCATCTGGATGGATCTCATTCGTTTCAAACACCCGATTTTCCGTAAGCGTCTTTGGAATCGTGGTATCCGCCAGCCGGACACGCTCTCCGTTCGGATATGTAAAGCTGCCTACTTTAACCCGGCCAGCGGACGTCATGACATCTTGTATATACTGATCCAGTAATGAATCTTTCTCGATCAATCCTTTTTCCAAGGCATACTTCATCGCGATACGAAGGCTCCGCATCGTATTTCTCAAGCTCCCGACAACCTGATTCTGATAGGAGCCCCCTTCCGCTTCCACTCCGTTGAAGGTTGCATATTGCCGAACGATGGCATCGATAAAATGGGCACAGTCCAACAGGGCCTTTGGATAGTCGCAACACGCTCCCGTCAGCACCATGCTTCGAAGGTTACGGCCGAATACGTTCCCGGGATTGGAATAGCCATCCTCCCCTCCATTCATTCCGCTGATCATATACGCGACATAATTTTCATGCCGATCAATCAAGGCTTGCCGAACCTTATTTTTCAAGCGTTGGGGATCGCCAAACTTTTCCCAGGCCGACGTGGCTTTCCCAACCGAATGAAAAGCCAACATCCACACATTTTCGACGCCCGGCATACCATGCATATCCATTCCGGCAATACGCTGGATGGACGTCCCTTTTTCAATATCGGGAATGTCATTTTCAGGAAAAGTGAGTTTGTTTATGTGTACGCCTTTTTTGTTTTCGGAAAGAGACAGCAGGATCTCAATGCACCGTTCAGCATAAATCTCGTCTTGCGTTCGCTCATAGAGGAAAAACAGCGTGGAGACCAATCCGATATCCCGATGCCCCTGTTTACCCACCGGAACCGTGCCATACAAACGTTCGAGTTGTTCCTGCTGCATCACGCTTTCAAGACAATAATTCATTCCTACTTCAGATTGATACACATCGAAATCCATCGCCTCCCCGTGCATCGTTAAACGAACCGTATGATTGGCCTTAAACTTTTTAGAGGGATAGATGATTTCCTTGCAATGAGTGCAGACTAGCTTCCCTTCCTTCAAATCCAGGGGATAGATATTCTTGGTGAATTTAGGTTGGCAATTCGGACAATTTCCTCCTTTTCCTTGATACCCATACGGCCAGACCTCAATCGCCTGAATCTCTTTGACTTTTTCCCACCCGCCGATATCGGACAACAAGGCGTCATAATGTTCCTTTAATTGCGGGATGCTCATTTTCGCGAGAAGGTCGTATGACATTACAAAAGACAAAACATCGGGAGAGTCCACCTGCTTCTGCGAAGCCTTTACCGATTGTTTGCTCTCTTCCGGCTGATCCCCCGCTGTCACGGAAGGTGGATTGATCGGCTCCGGCGGGTTTTCCGACTCGGCAGAACAACTACACAGCAACAGGGCTAAACTTAATAGCGGCATTAATTTTACACACCTCATTATTTCTCCAAATAAAAGTGGGTTGTTTTTCCGTGGCGGCAATTGAGGGTGATCGAGGTGCTTCCGCCATCTATAGCAACCTGATGGCCATATTCCGCATCTGTGCGGATCAATTTAAAGGCTTCATTCAGCGTAATCACAAGCTCCACATCCCGACTAGGACCCGGCTCTTGATACCCTTCGGCATAAGGCTTGGATTGTCCTCGAATATGGGACTTATGCGTGAAATCCGTTGCATTCAGATCCGGGACGGCCACACTCAGAACCAGCTCGCCACCGTCTTCCTTCAGCATGACCAGACTCTCATGACTCACTTGACGGATCGGGCCGAAACCCAACGGCGCATCCGCATCAAAGACGGCATAGCCCGTCGTTGCAGACTTTTTATCTTTTACGATATGAGCGATCTGATCCTGCCTCAAGACTTCATAATCCTTCGCCGGCTGATTGAATCGCCCCTTTAACTCCTCTACCGACGTTTGGGGAATCACCACATATTCATAGGACTGGTTATTGGGCGAACTCCCATGATTGATCCAGGCCGAGGCAAAGTCGCCCTGCGTATAGGGATCGCCTTTGACTTTCTTCGTGCGCTCATTGAAGCGATAGGAATAATCATATTTGGGCGAGGTTTGATGCGCTTTTTTAACCTTCAGTTCTCCACCCGAATATAAAATATACCCCGTTCCATAAGAGTCTAAAACCCAGTGCGACTCCGGCCCGGAAAGTTCTTTTTCATATGGGAACTCGGTGACCGCCTGATCTCGATCCACCCATAAGGCGGAATCCACTGCGGGCAGTTTATTTTGGAATAAGATGGTTTCAACGGGGTAATCCCCACTTTTAGCCGACACCCCAGAGCCAAGGCATATCACACGATCTCCAAGGCAAAAATACGACTTCTGGGCCTGAACCGGGGCAAATAAATTCAACTCCTTGTATGCGGGATCAAAATTGAACGCAGTACTTTCATCCAGATCCATGGCGAACACGCCATCCTGATTTTCGAGATGCACCCCGCCCATGAAGATTTGCAACGACTTCAATGCAACGATCTCCTCTTTCGACTCCAGCCTTTCCCAAGGCAACGGGACGATGGTTGCGCCGGGCATCCGGTTCCAATCCCATCCGTCGTTGTGGTATCCGCTGGCCCGGGCCCCCTGCCCATACACCACCTGCGCTGTTCCTGCGGCAATGTAACGGGAGAAACGATTTGCATCGATATAGGTTTCACTGCCCCACGTGTAGCGGTTATAGCCCTTGAAGGTCATCATCCAACCGTTCCGACGGTGGATCGAAAAGCCGCCATAAGGGAAGGTCCAGAAACCCGATAACTCTTCCGCCTCAATCCCTGCATCCAGAAAGGAGGATGAATCCTGCGGATAGTCCCACTGCCGCACGTATGCCGACGCCATTTCACGATCCAGAGGGTTTCCTGGAAGCAATGCCATGGTTCTATATGATTCCTTAAGGGTATAGGATGCCGTCAAGGGATGACGCCCCGTCATGCCGAATCCCGTCTGCTGATTTTGCGTATACAGTCGTACCGACAACAACGCCTTTCTAAAGTTTTCCAGCGCGCGGTCCGAAACACGATAGTCGCTCTCATTGAGCAACTTGATCAGGGGAGGAATCTTCGAGAACGAGGCGTTGGCATAAGCTGGATAATGCCCCCAATGATGAAACGTGGTTCCGTCCATGCGAAAGCCCCATCGATCATAATGAGCATCCTCTCGCTCGTCTTGGGAATCAATGGCGGTTGATAAAAACTCAGAATACCGCCTCAGTAGCGCATCTTTCTTGCTATCCTCGGCAAAGAGGAAAATGCCCGCCGGGATATTCCCCATGTGCAACCTGAAAAAATCAAAGTTGGCAGACCGTTCTTGTTTCTGGAAAAACATATTCTGCACTTTTTGCGCCCAGCACAACGAATCCCGAACCGGGATCAATAATTTCGGATGCTTATTCTTCAAAAAATCACGGCAAAGGAACATACCTTGGGACAACTCTCGAAGGCGGTACGATACCCGCATAAAATGGGTGGACTTCCCAGACCACCCTTGGTCCAGCAGATAGGTCAGCGAATTCACCATCATCTCTTCCAACCGACTTTTCTCCTCCTCGGTTAAGACCTCCTTCCGACTGGTATAGGTTTTTGTCAGTTCGAGGAAAAAAACTCCAAACGTTTTAATTCCGCAAAAATCCGTTCCGGTTTTTAATCCCCAGCAGGACTCTAAATAATAGGCTCGTTCATCATCCACCAAGGCGATGCCGGAAATAGAATCATCGGCCCGACGTTCGATATGAAAATCCTGACCAAACTGCGCCTCAAGCTTCTGCAATACCCGCTCCAACCCTTCGCGGCCTAATTTTCTGTTCGGATAATATTTTTGAACATACTCCGACTCTATGCGTGCAATCTGCTTACTATTCTCCTTACCGAAAAACGGACTCGCCGGTAGCTGTTGCATACGCTCAAAAGCTTTTCTTTCCCCATTCAATATTCTTAGATGAACCTTCAAGCTTCGATTATCTTCGTAGCATGCCAGCGCTAGATTATCGAGAAACACCCGGCCGCGCCGATTCCCTTTCGGACTGATCACCCTGAAACCTGAAAACTCAATGGGCTCTCCCATTGCGGGCACCCGAGCACGCGCTTCCATCGCAAAATACGGCATCTTGATCAACGACCACCCTTCAAAATCAAGCGGAAAGGAAAACCCCAGCTTCGCCCCATTATCGCCAAACTCAAAACGCAGCGACTGATCCGAGATGTTCTCGTTATAAATCCAGGTAATAAAGGTCGGGCTGGCCGGAAAACTATCCATATATTTCAAACCGCTTTCTTCCAATGCCATGGGGTTGAGTCCTGTTACGGATAAAACACTTCCATCGCCCCAATCCCACCGCAAGGCATGAGAACCAAACTTGCTTTTCGAGGACGTGATTGTTGCCTCTCCACCGCCCGCTACACGATAATGATCTAAGCAGGAACGTTGCTCAAAATCATGCCGCTTCGATAAGGCCTCGTCTGCCAAAACAGGACTAGACAAGATAAACAACCCCCCCAACAACGGACTCAAATACATGTAGTTCATCCGTACTCCCAAACTAAATGCGTTTAACGTAGGCATAATATGCGCCACATAACTCATCCCCATTTTTATCCAGGAATGAGGTTTTTATTTCGACCCGGCCTTTTTTTAGAGAAACGTTGAACACGATAGATTTATCGCTTGAAGAGACGTTTTTCATCTCGTCGAAACCAGCGATCTGCAGTCGGGCTTGGGCAATGGGGAATGCTTTCCCAACTGGGTATGGTGGTTCCCCGTAGTAGTTCGGTATTAGGTCCACCGGCTCAAACACCGGGATGCTAGCTGAAATTTCGGCATCTGCTTCCTTGGGCCAGCGACGCAGCTCAATCTCGTAGTCACCATCTTGCGCCACATCGACCTTCCATACGCCATTGGTATTCATCCCATTACGAATACTATATTGAACCGTAACATTAGATTCCTTGGTTGCCCCTTTGTGGTTAAACCAATCGAAACAGGTTAAAGTGAGCGGGTTTTCGTGATCGGAGCCGATGACAAAGCATTCTTCTGTCTGGAACTCCGGCTGTATATCCGTCCACCATTTTTCATAGTGATTCAGCATCTGTTCCATAATCTCCGGGTGTTGCGCTGCAATGTCCTTTTCCTGTCCGGGATCAGCCGCCACATCATACAACTCATGTCCTTTAACCAACCGCCATTTGTTCCACAGTACGCACCCATCCCACATTGGCGCATCCAGTTGTCTGGCCCACCGTACGACCAGCATGCGATCTTCTAATTTTAATTTTTTGCCGGTCAGCAATTCGCTCAAATCAACCCCGTCTAACTGGAGTGCTTCGGTATTCTGCAGATTACACAATGAAATGAGGGTCGGAAAAACATCCTGAATTTGGGTCAACTCATCGATATCACGTGGCATGCCAAGATGCCCATCGGGCCAACTGATAAAGAAAGGAACACGGTGACCACCTTCGTAGGGCTTGCCTTTACCGCCCCTCATGCCGGCATTATAAATGCCCCGTCCTTTGGTTCCGCCGTTGTCGGTTGCAAAAATCAATATTGTGTTTTCCAGTAGATTTTCATCCACCAAAAACTGATCCAACCGGCCTATGTTTTCATCGATATTCGCGATCATGCCATAAAAGCTCGCGGTAGCATTATTTAATCCTTTATCCAAATAATATTGGCGATAACGCTGCGGAACTAAAAGAGGGCCATGCGGGGCATTGGTCGGGAGGAATAAAAAGAAAGGCTTTTTCCGGGCTTTGCTCTGCCGCATGAACTTCATGCTTTCATTAAAAAACACATCGGTGCAATAGCCCTTGTATTGCTTCATTACCCCGTTATGGGAAAAATAATCGTCGAAGTAGTCGTTATTCCAATAATCCGTAGTCTGGGAAATGCTAGCCCCTCCGTGGCAGATGGATTCCTGAAATCCTCTATCATGCGGACGGTGAGGGTACGAATCGCCCAGATGCCATTTTCCAAAGAGCCCGGTGCGGTACCCATTCGCGGAAAAAACATTCGCGAGGGTGGGGATATCCCGATGCATGAGTTCCCGGCTGTAGCCAAAGGAACTTGCTCCGTTACTCAGCGCATCTTGTCCGGTCAGCAATTGCCCACGCGTCGGGGTGCAGACCGGGGCTACATGAAAATCAGTAAGCCGAATGCTTTTGCCATGCAATTTATCCATCTGGGGTGTTTCCAGAACATGATTACCATGAGCCGACAAATCCCCATACCCTTGGTCGTCAGTCAGGATGAGAATCACATTAGGTTTTTGACCGCTGGCGGCACTCGCCGCGGTCGAACCCCAACAAACCAAACCAATGAGAACCACACTTATTTTCATGAAGATAGAATACATTTTAATCCTTAATTACCCTGCATTAATGACATTTAAACCGAGCTCACCCCGCATTTAACACGATACTTATAAACCGAACGCTCTATAAAATATAGAGCTGTTTTGCGACTACACAGAACCCTGTTTGCGAATGGATAATCTGACAGAATAATCCGTCAAACAGCTCAAAAACTAAAAATCCCAAACCCAAACCAAAAAAAAACATCCCGGTAGTGAGCCGGGATATTCTCTGAGTCAACTAATCTTCGAATGACTGCTATTTAATGATCAGTCGGATGAATTGTTTTTCAGCGGCATCCGTGGACACCCGGTTGGTGACGGCATTGAACTCGTCATCAATCATGCCCGTACCCATCACCTCGTACCCGACGTTGGTCCACTGTCCAAACACAAGGTCATCACACGCTTCCAGATAATACTGAAGACCACTGTTCGAATCGGAACGCTGGGGATACACATAGGTAAACCAGTTGGTTCCATCGGCTTCCATGGTGCCTAGCGCCTGAGGAAGCCCCTGATTATCGGAATCGGTAGGATCTCCGCCCAATGCATACTCATGCAGGTTGTTGATCTTATCCCCATCCGGATTGGCATCCTGATCCGCCAGACCGGCATCCTTTTCCGCCTTAGTGAAGAACGCATTGATCCAGCCAGAATAAGTGAGACTCATTTCCTGGAGGAAATCCGCGGTCTGAGCCAGATTCCAGCTGTCGCCGCCATCGGCGCTACGCCACAATACCGGATCGGTGGCTTTCTTAGCACCGTTCAACTGGGGCCATTTTTCGGCATAGGCATCGTTCAAATCGTCGCCAGCGCCGTTCGCCACACCACCGTTCCCGAGGTTGTTGTAGTAATGCAACAGGAGGGTCAGGTTGCCCTTATGGTCCACGGTCAGCTTATGATACCACAGGCTGAATAGATCCAAGCTGTGCTGCGGATAGGCAATGATACCTTGATCCACAAAAGCAGCATCAGAAGTCTTTTTGCGATAATAACGCAGGCCGAGGCTGGCTCCTGGCTGTGTGGATTCATTCTGAGCAGTTACCACATGCAGCGTGTCCGCATTGTCGATCTCCAGAGCCACAAACACCGTGGGGGCGCCAAGCACCGAGGTACCATCGGCCAACCAAGCCTCAGTATTATTGGACACATCGTCATCTGGATCACTCATATCGACATTGAGGGCCTGCAATGCCACACCGGTATCCCAAGCACTGGTATCGCTCGGGTTGGTCGATTTCACGTAAACTGATGCAGTGAATTGACCGGGCAGAATAACATGCAGGTAGCCCTGGCTATCCATAACCATGGCTGGCGAAACGTAGACCGCATTCCCCCCACCGCTCGAACCCAGATGCACCTCAGACGAGAAGGTCTGCGTCTGCGTGTTCCAGGTTACGGCATACTGGTGAGTTTCTTTACCATCGTCAGCAACATCATCGTCGGAATAGGCGAGATGGACGTCATCGCCAATAGCCACCACACTGGAGGAATCGCCAGAATGAGTACTGAGGGTCAGTCTGCGGGTCAGCCCAGGCCATAGGTCAGTCGCAGAGGCCGAGAGCACCCCGCCACTCTTAGAGAGCACGACAAGCTGATTCTGAATCATCATGATGGGCGCACGATTGGCCAGCAACTTGCTTGGGTTGGCCGGATCGCGGACCGGAATGATGCGGCTTCTATTTTCTGGAGTCGTACCCGCTTCCGTTGTGATGTCGAGGACAGACCAAGTCGCCATTTCGTCTGAAGAATACAGTATCAGATTTTTCGAGTCGGTATAAACCGGCACATAAACAACCCCCTCGGCATCGAAGAAGACGCGTTCATCTCCCGCATCAGCACGGTATCCGGTCCTTGGACTTTGGCTATATCCGTTGGCCCGAAGAATCGAATCCAATGAGATGGTTTCCCACGCCCCCGAATCGTTCAGCCTCTGGAGTTCAAGCGCCCGATGCTCGTTGTTATCCAAGCTCACAGCATGGTTGTAGAAATACTCACCAATGCCTACAGGAGCGACGCGACCGAGCATGTACGGCGCATTCGCGCTATCAAAGCTGACTTTGGACGGGAAATAACGCGGATTGTAACCCACCGTTTCACGTGCGCGGTCATAGTTGTATACTGTGGGAGACACATCCCAATCATATTTGTAGGGCGTGCTGCCTGGAACCATTGTCGGTGCTCCGCCGTCGAGTTCGGATTCCCCGTGATCCCATGCGGATTTACCCGCAACGAGGCTATCGGCGGGCAGCGTGGCCAAGATTTCCGCGAGCACTGCAGATGCTGACGCAGCAGCGGTTGATTCCCGGAAATAGATATCCTTGATTCGCCCATTAAAATAGGCACTCGAGACCGTTGCATCAAACCCAATGGACAGGGTGCTCGAGACCGGTGGCTGGTGGAATTTCATGTTCGCCAGAGAATCGACCTCCTTATTATCGGCAAAAATTGTGCCGGTTCCAGTGTAGTCGCCATTCGCATCCGGACCGCTCGTAATCTCAAACCCAGCGGTAACCAAGACCCATTTGTTCAGCAGCGCATCCCATCCTGTCAGCGTATAGCTGGTTCCCGTGCTGTCCACGGTCGTGAATGCCCATTTATTGTCCGCTGAAGCAGAAAAACGAAATCCGCCGGTTCCATCATAGTCGGAGTAGATCATCCGTTGCGTACCCTGACCGCCTTCCAGCCGCACCAACGCCGAAATGGAAAAACTATTGGTGATGGTTCCGGGCTTTGGATCAACAACCACGGAATCATTGATTCCGTCAAATTGCAGGGAGGTTCCGGCGCCCAAGGGTGTAAAAGCGCTCCATATTCCACCGGAGGAAAGACCGTCGAAGCCACTGTTCACCTCCGTGATCGTGGAATTGCTGGCATCGTTAAAATCCCAATGCATGGATACAGGAGCCTCTGTAAACGGAACCGCGTCGGCCATCGTCGTACCAATCCGGATTTCATCGACGTAACCCAAATTCGCACCTAAACTGAACCCGAAATGCGTAATCGGAGAAAAGGTGGCACCCGTAGAGGAAATCGTATGGGAGGCGCTCCCGGCTACATCGGTCAGATCGGTCGGATCAAAATAAGTCGTCATCGTGCCCGCATCGAGATTAATCGCGGAAACGACAAAATGAAGCCCGGCGTTCGTGGGGCCACCCATGTCGTTAATACCGCTGGGGTTTCCATAGGTGCCCCAGCCAGTGGCAGTCGCGCGAACCATGGCCTGCATAACCGGACCCATGTTGCTGGAGGCTCCCACCGCCCCGCTCAAAAGCCCTGCGTTGAAGCCGCCTGTGGCGTTATCGGCATCGAACAGGAAACTCATATAGATGGTTCCACTACTGATCGCACCGTCGGTGAGTTCCAGCTGAAGGTTCTTGGTGCCGGCCACGATCCCGCTCATCCCCCCGTACTGGCCCATCACATCCAAGGTGTTTCCCCGGCCATCCATATAGAAAAGACCGGCGGAGTCGTAGGTTCTCATCCGATAGTTGGTGAGCGTCGCATTGTTGGTGAAGCCCATGCCGCCCGGCATATCCCTGACCCGGATATTCCCAACCGCGTCGAATCCTTCATAGGCCAGCAACGTGGCCTGCGCGCTCATGCCCAATCCCGCCATGGCCGCCATGACGAGTAGCATAAATTTTATTTTTAGCCTTTTCATTTAACACATCTCCATTTGCTTTACCATCCCAGCAAGATGACTATCGAAGTATACCCAATTGCTGAGTTCCTTTGTTCATTAGTATCAGCATGATAGAGTCGTCGCCCCAAAGCGCTAGAGTCCAATTTGCGACTCATTATGAACCCCGTTTACGTCTGAGACTCCAGCACCGAAACAAATGCTAAAAACAAGAAAAGCCCCGGCGAAATACCGGGGCTTGGACTTCCAACGCTTAGACGCGTTTAGTTCTTTTCATCCGCGAGTTTGACAACCGTGAGCTTGACAAACTCCTGACTGGAAATATCCGTGCGGTTGGTCATCGATTTATAGTTATTGACCGAGGCGGACTCGCCTACAAACTCAACGCCGGTGGTGGCCCAAACCGGGGCACTCACCAAGTTGCCATCGAGCTCGACCGTATAGGTCAGGCTGCAGCCATCGGGTACTGCCGATTTTAAGAGCCCTCGTGCGCTGTCTGCGGCTTGCCGGTTATCCGGCAAACCGCATGGGGTTACCTTTTTACTCGGAAATCACCCGGAAGAACTCCGCGTTGTTCGTCGGCACAATGACGCTGTCCCAGTTAACTTCGCTCACGCCTGTTGTGGTTGCGATATCCAACCAGTTGTTGTATGCCATGTCGGTCGTGCTCTGCAAAATGTACGTGGCAAGAGGGGTCATATTGCTGCTCGACATGCTGAAATTTTCTCCTGAACCTCCACCCAATTCTATATAAGGCGGCGTCACAATAACGTCGGCTTCCGTCGTAAAGGCGAATCCATTAAAACACGCGTCTCCTGATACGGCGGTCGGCAAGCTGAAGGACTCCGTCCCGGTAGCGTTCGCCACCCAGCTAAGCGTGATGATGGTTTGCACATCAGCTACGTTAGACCAAGATGCGATGGCAGTGGGATTGCCAGCCTGGAATATATCTACCGCTCGGCCCTGCGTTCCCCCAGAGAAAAACAACTGGAGATAGTAGGCCTCCCCCTCCTGCAAATCCGTGAAGGATAAGTTGTAGTCGTCGTTCGCACTGACGGCCATCGAAGAAAATAAGGTATTAATGTTCCCGCCAACATCGGGAACCGATGCGTCAAATTTATTATAGCCTTTAACACCAGTTCCCGTGATTTGAAGCTGACCGATTGCTGCCGCTCCATAGGTCACATCCAAAGCCTTCGAGCTAGTTGTAAGGACCGGTTCCACGGCAAAATCCACGCCGTTTACGGTGACCGGTACCGCTAAACCAGCACCGTCTATTCCAACTTCCCCCCAGTTGACGGCCGCCACCACATTGTTGGTAAGAACATCGGTGTCAACCGGAGTCGTGATCTTATCGACCGTGACATTGGCAGCTACAGGTTGACGAAAAACCGAAACCGATACGGCGTTGGTCTGACTGTCAACTTTTCCGGTTTCGTTCCAAATTACCTGTGCCGTGGCGGTTGCCGTTTCCTTTGCGGGCAGGCTGTCCGAAGCGTTGTCGAACGCAATGGCAAGCGTATTTGAGGGCACAGCATCGGTGAGGGTCAGAGGAACCGACGAACAGGAAAAGCCCGCATGCGATGCGTCAGCAAAGAGTACCGCCGTGATTTCAACGTTCGCCGGAGCTATGGTATCGGCAGTAAAGCTAACGGTAAGATTGCTCGAAACCGATGTGGCGGGATCGTCAAGGCTCATCGCGAGTGAACCGGGCAGAATGAGACTTGCCGGCGGCGCGGAATAGGTCGCGGAAGCTGGCTGCGTATTGGTGTAGGTTGCCCCGCCGATTTCATTCCAAACCACCTCAAACAGCCCCGTCGAGGTTTGCCCGTGAGACAACCCTGCCACGGAAAGATCGAACTCGACATCTGCCAGAACAACGGTGGATGGTGTCGAACCTGAGAGCACCATTGGCGACGAAAAGCCCGACACACGGAAGGCCCCCGGATGCGTCTGCCTGATCACATCTACCGCCGTGATTTGTACATTGCCCCCGATAGAGGACGGAGAGAAAGTCACGTCCACCGTACCCGAGGATAGAGTCTCCGGATATGCCAGGTTCAGGACAATTCCGTCAGCGGGCAAAAATACCAATGGCGGCGCAAACCGAGTGTTCATCCTGATTTCTGCGAGGGTAAAATTGTTTACGGTAGGGGTGGCAGGATCGGAGTTATGGCCTGTGATTTGAATGCGGTCAAACTGCGTTCCTTCAGCCAGGGTGAAGCTACCTCGTGTATAGAAGGTTCCATCGTCAATCCCCAGCCCCGTCAACGTTGCCACCGGCGTACTGTAATCTCCGTTGTAGAGCACCACATCAAAATCATCATCACGGATCGGGGTAAGTTCTCGGCCATAAAAGTCGAGATTGATGGTCTCCCCGCCCGAAGCGACGGTAAATACGCCATCGGTGAGTATATAACTCAGGATGGCGTCTCCTTCTTTAGCCCAAGAGTACATAACCTCCAGGACTCTACTGGTAATATCGGGCATCGGACTCATCGGAGTATCGCTATCGTACGCGAAGGGATCATCCAGCGTAAAACCAATATTTCCAAACCCGGGGGCGGGCGTATTTGCGGTATCTGCCGTGAGCCCAATGTCCCACGCCTGCACGCTCATGCTCAAGCCCGACAGGACTGCCATGACGAGTAGCATGAATTTTATTTTTAGCCTTTTCATTTAATACATCTCCTTTTGCTTTACCATCCAAGCCCTCTGGCTACCGAAGTGCAACGAGTTCCCTAGTGGACTATTTCATGATCCAATAAATATATACCCATCTCGCACAAGGTCTAGAGTCCAGTTTGCGCCTCGGCAAGGGTCTATTTTGCGAATGGCACTCCAGGACCGCAACGAGTGCTAAAAACAAGAAAAGCCCCGGCGAAACACCGGGGCTTGGACTTTCAACGCTTAAACGCGTTTAGTTCTTTTCAACCGTGAGTTTGATAAACTCCTTATTGGAAACATCCGTGCGGTTGGTCATCGATTTATAGTTATCGACCGAGGCGGACTCGCCTACAAACTCAACGCCGGTGGTACCCCATCCCGACTCATCCACCAGATCCACACCAAGTTCAAGCGTATAGGTCAGGCTGCCATCATCCGTACGCTGGTTATGGACATGATAGAACCAGTTGGTTTCGCCATCGAGACCGGCAAATGACTCTGTAGCGCTATCAGCAACCAAAGGATCGCCATTCACGGAATATTCCATCAGATTGTCATTGCCATCGACATCTGGATCGTCAGTGAGCGCATCGTTCACCCCGCTGGTTAGGCCCTTGTCCAACGCCCAGGCATCATAGAAAACAGGAGTAACAGAATATGGCGTTACAACTTCTATCGTATTCCCGATCCGGACTTCGTCCACGTAGCCAATATTAGCGCCCAAGCTGAACCCGAAATGCGTGATTGGCGAAAAAGTGGCGCCCGCCGAGACTACTGTATGAGAGGCACTGCCGACCACATCGGTCAGATTGGTCGGATCAAAGTAGGTGGTCATCGTGCCGGCATCGAGATTAACCTCGGCAACGACGAAATGAAGCCCGGCATTCGTGGGGCCGCCAACATCGTCAATACCGCTCGGGACTCCAAAGTTGCCCCATCCTGTGGACGTCGCGCGAACCATGGCCTGCATAACCGAACCCATGCTGCTGGAGGCTCCCACCGCCCCGCTCAAAAGCCCTGCGGTGAAGCCGTTTGTGGCGTTATCGGCATCGAACAGGTAACTCATATAAACGGTTCCACTACTGATCGCACCGTCGGTCAGTTCCAATTGCAGGTTTTTGGTGCCGAAGATCAGTACATCCATCCCCCCAAACTGCCCCTCTACCTCCAACGAGTTTCCGTTGCCATCCGTATAGGAAAGACCGGCGGAATCGTAGGTTCTCATCCGGTAATTGGTGAGATCCAAATTATTCGTGAAGCCCATGCCACCCGGCATAGCCCTGACCCGGATATTCCCAACCGCGTCGAATCCTTCATAGGCATACAGTGTGGGAGTTGGCGGTGCGGTGAACGGAACCGCGTCGGCCATTGTCGTACCAATGCGGATTTCGTCCACATAGCCAAAATTGCTCCCTAGGGTGAGCCCGAAATGCGTAATCGGAGAAAAGGTTCCCGTAGAGGCGATCGTATGAGTGGCGCTCCCGGGCACATCCGACAGATCGCCCGGATCAAAGTAGGTCGTCATCGTGCCGGCATCGAGATCGAGCGCGACAACGACGAAATGAAGCCCGGCGGTCGTGGGGCCGCCAACATCGTCAATACCGCTCGGGACTCCAAAGTTGCCCCATCCTGTGGACGTCGTGCGAACCATGGCCTGCATAACCGAACCCATGCTGCTGGAGGCTCCCACCGCCCCGCTCAAAAGCCCTGCGGTGAAGCCGCTTGTGCCGTTATCGACATCGAGCAGGTAACTCATATAAACGGTTCCAGTACTGATCGCACCACCGGTGAGTTCCAGTTGCATGTTTTTGGTGCCGGAGACCTGTAAATCCATCCCCCCATACTGCCCCTCTACCTCCAACGAGTTTCCGTTGCCATCCGTATAGGAAAGACCGGCGGAGTCGTAGGTTCTATACCTATAGTTGGTGAGATCCGCATTGTTGGTAAAGCCATAACCGGGCACCATATCCCTGACCCGGATATTCCCAACCGCGTCGAATCCTTCGTAGGCCAGCAATGCGGCCTGTGCACTCATGCTCAATCCCGACATGGACGCCATGACGAGGATGATAAATTTTACTTTAAGCCTTTTCATTTAATGTTTCTCCTTCTGCCTTTCCATCTCGTCAAACTTGACTACCGAAGTGTAACCCGTTTCAAAGATTCTTTTTTTATTAACACCCAAATTATAAACTCGTCGTCAAAAAGCGCTAGAGTCCATTTTGTGTATCGGCAAGAGGCTATTTTGCGAATGAGACTCCAGAACCGCAATGTATACTTAAAATGAACCTCCCCGCTGCAAGCAGACGGGGTATTATACCTACAAGCTTCGCAATAAATTGCCTGTAATCAGCCGTGATCTATACCCGATCACGGCCATTTCCAGGTTACTGTTCTTCGATCTTCAGGCGAATAAACTGCTGATTGGAAAGCTCCACATTAACTCGGTTAGTGACCGAGTTGAACTTATTGTTCATGAAACCCTCGCCAACCACTTCGTAGCCCGCATTGGTCCAGGATTCAGAAGTTAGGTTTTCGCAAGTTTCCAGATAGTAGACCAAGCCGCTGTTAGGAGCCGACCGTTGGGCGTGGACATAGGTAAACCAGTTGGTTCCGTCCTCCTCCATCGTGCCATAGCCCCCCGGAATACCTTGATTCGCCGGATCGGTTGGATCGCCACCTAGTCCGTATTCATATAGGTTGTTGAGCAAGTCTCCATCGGGATTATTAGTCGTGTCGGCCAACCCGGCATCCTTTTCCGCCTGATTGAAATAAAGGCTACTCCAACCGGGATAGGTGAGACTCATTTCCTGCAGGAAATCCGATGTTTGAGCCAACGTCCAGCTGTCCCCTCCATCGCCGCTGCGGTACAGAACCGGATCATGAGCGTTGTCATAGATTTTAGGCTCGGCCGGGTCATAACTTGCAGGCCACTTTTCGACATAGGCATCAACCAGGTCATCTCCGGCCCCATCCAAGGTTCCGCTTTTGCTCCCATAAACGAAGAAGTTGCAAACAACCATCAAGTTATCATTCTTATCAATACTCACTTTGTGATAAAAAGTCGTGTAATAGTAGTCTTGCCTTAGCGAGTAGACCATTCTTCCCATATCCACGAATTCCGAATCCGTTGCTTTCTTACGGTAGTAATGGAGGTATTTCACGTTAGAGTCTTGCCGAACCACAAGATGCACGGTATCCGAAGAATCCACCACCATCCCGATATAGGTCACCAGATCACCGCCGGAAGTGCTTCCGTCCGGCAGATGTACGTTAAATTGACTCGAAGAGACTTTATTCAGGGTTTTCCAAGGCCCCCAAGAACTCGTGTCATTCGGGTTTGTGGATTTATAATATAGGGTCGGAGAGATATGCGTCCCCAGGATCACATGAAGATACCCTTGGCTATCCACAACGATTCCGGACATGCAATGAGAATCCGGTCCAGCATAATACCCTGTTCCGCCCAGATAGACCGGTGTCGACAGGGTTTGGGTTGTCGTATCCCAGGTCACCGCAAACTGATGCGTCCGGTCGTCATTGTAATCGGTCATATCAGCATAAACCAAATGTACCTTATCACCCATGGCCACCAAACCGGCCGTGTCGCCGGAGTGAATACTCAGACTCACGAGGCGCGAGCCAGATGTCCACAGCTCAGTGGCTGCTGGGATCGACAGAACCCCACCACTCTTTACAGGAACCACGAGCTTGGCATCCACCATAATGACGGGAGCCCGGTTGGCCAAAAGCTGGGAAGGGTTCGCCGGATCGCGCACCGGGACAAGCCGACTGGCGGTCGTATTAATGACCCCGGCCAGCGTATTGAGGTCATACACCTGCCAATTCGCTAGATCATCTGCCGAATAAAGCAGGTAGGTAGTCGAGTAATCATGAACCAAAAGATAGGCATCGCCTTCCGCATCAAACTGCACACGCTGGTCGCCGCCACCGGAGTGGTGCCCACTTTGTAGACGCGTGGTAATACCATGGTCTGCAAGAATAGCATCCACGGAAATGGTGCGCCAAGCCCCCGTGTCATCCAAGGTCTGGATCTCGGTATGCTGGTTCACAACCGTGAAGGAAGACACCGCATGGTTATAGAAATATTCATCCTTGTTTTTCGAACCAGAGATATCAGGCTGGACCCGTCCCAGCATATATGGGCGATTGGCACTATCGAAGGTGACCTTGCTGGGGAAATAGCGGGGGTTATACCCCATCTGCTCGCGTTCCCGATCAAAGTTATAGACGACGGGGGAAACATCCCAATCAAACTTATAGGGTGCGGTTCCAGGAATCAGCAAGGGAGCCGAAACATCCAGTTCCGTTTCGCCATGATCCCAAGGGGACTTGCGGTCGCCAAGGCTGTTCGCCGGTTGAGTGGCCAGAACCTCCGCCAAAATGTCGGAAGCCGCGCTGGAACCCGCCCTGTTCGCGCTGAAATAAACATCCTTCATCCGGCCATTAAACCAAGCGGTCGAAGCCGTGGCATCAAATCCAATGGACATCGTGGTCGTCTGGGGCGCCGGATGGAATTTCATACCCGTCAAAACCTTTCCATCCACCGCGTAATTATCGATAAAGAAACGGCCGGTACCGGTATAGTCGCCATTGTCATCGGGGCCGCTGGTAATCTCAAAACTGGCCGTCACCAGCATCCATTTGTTCTCAAGGGCATCCCAGCCCGTCAGCACATGGCTGGTTCCCGCGCTGTCCACCGTCGCGAATTCCCATTTATTGTCCGCCGAAACGTAGAAGCGGAATCCGCCCGTTGTTCCGTAGTTAGAATAGATCATCCGCTGTGTTCCCGGAGCACCTTCCACACGAAGCAACGCCGAGATGGCAAAATCCTGATTGATTTCACCGGGATAGTTGCTAACAGTAACCGCATCATCGATCCCATCAAACTGCAGAGAAGTCCCCGCACCCAACGGAGTAAACTCGCTCCAGGTGCCGCCAGATGCAAGCCCGTCATACCCGCTGGTCACTTCCGTAATCGTAGAATTGCTGGCATCGTTAAAGTTCCAGTGCATATTCGGAGCAGGCGTTGGAACAAATGGCGTTACAGATTCCAGTGTATTACCAATGCGGATTTCGTCCACATAGCCAAAATTGCTCCCTAGGGTGAGCCCGAAATGCGTAATCGGAGAAAAGGTGGCTCCCGTCGAGGCGATCGTATGGGAGGCGCTCCCAGCCACATCGGTCAGATCGGTTGGATCAAAGTAAGTCGTCATCGTACCCGCATCGATATTTACCTCGGAAACGACGAAATGAAGCCCGGCGGTCGTGGGGCCGCCAACATCGTCAATACCGCTCGGGATTCCAAAGTTGCCCCATCCTGAGGACGTCGTGCGAACCATGGCCTGCATAACCGAACCCATGCTGCTGGAGGCTCCCACCGCCCCGCTCAAAAGCCCTGCGGTGAAGCCGCTTGTGCCGTTATCGACATCGAGCAGGTAACTCATATAAACGGTTCCAGTACTGATCGCACCACCGGTGAGTTCCAGTTGCATGTTTTTGGTGCCGGAGACCTGTAAATCCATCCCCCCATACTGCCCCTCTACCTCCAACGAGTTTCCGTTGCCATCCGTATAGGAAAGACCGGCGGAGTCGTAGGTTCTATACCTATAGTTGGTGAGATCCGCATTGTTGGTAAAGCCATAACCGGGCACCATATCCCTGACCCGGATATTCCCAACCGCGTCGAATCCTTCGTAGGCGATCACTAGTGGAGCCGGCGGCGGCGGCGGCGGCGGCGGCGCAACCGCAGTGTTCACCCTGATTTCTGCGAGGGTAAAACCGTTTTTTGTAATAAGGGGGTCAGGATTGGAGTGATGGCCTATGATTTGAATGCGGTCAAACTGCGTTCCTTCAGCCAAGGTAAAGCTACCTCGTGTATGGAAGGTTACATCGTCAATCCCCAGCGCCGCATTCGTTGCCACCGGCGTACTATAATCTCCGTTGTAGAGCACCACATCAAAATCATCATCACGGATCGGGGTAAGTTCTCGACCATAGAAGTCGAGATTGATGGTCTCCCCGCCCGTAGCGGCGGTATATACGCCATCGGTGAGTGTATAACTCAGGATGGCGTCTCCAACGGTATTATAAGCGTACATAACCTCCACGACTCTACTGGTAATATCGGGCATCGGACTCGTCGGAGTATCGCTATCGTACGCGAAGGGATCATCCACCGTTAAAAGAACACTTCCCCATCCGGGGTTGGACGTATTTGCGACATCTCCCGTGAGCCCAATGTCAAACGCCTGCGCGCTCATGCTCAAAGCCGCCGTAGCGACCATAACGAGCAACATCCCTTTTAATCTTTTCATGTATCTCCTTCTTTTATTTTTGTCCAAGCAACCTGACCACCGAAGCGCAACCAGCGTCCTAAATACTAACTGTACAATACAATTAATAGCACCATCGACTGAAAGTACTAGAGCCCACTTTGCGACTCATTATGAACCCCATTTGCGTCTGGGATTCCAGCTCCTCAACTTATTCTTAAAAAAGAAAAGCGGCGGCCATCGAGTAAGTTCGCATCCCCTGCAGGAGATCCTTTTATATCATCTTTCCCCGAGGGAGGCAGGGGTCGTATTACGACTCACCATAAACCCTGTTTATTGGCGCTCAATCTTCAGACGGATGAATTCCTGATTTTCAATATCCGTACGATTGGTCACCGATTTATAGTTGCCGGCCGAAGGGGACTCGCCTACGAACTCAACGCCACCGACGGTCCAGTTTGAAGAAGACGCAAGGTCGGTGCCTGTTTCGACCCTATAGGTCAGGCTTCCATCATCCGTGCGTTGATTATGGACATGGTAAAACCAGTGGCTTGCATTTCCATCGGAGCCGATGAACATCAATGCTCCGGCGGCGGCATCCAAAGGATCGCCATCCACGGCATACTCCATCAGGTTATCGTTTCCGTCCCCGTCCGGATCGGCGGTTAGCGCGTCGTTTACCCCATTGGCCAACCCATTCTCAACACTCCAAAACTCGTAAGGAGTGACGGGCACTCCAACGATGGGAACAACAATACTCATGTTGTTTCCAATACGGATTTCATCCACATAACCAATATTCGCGCCTAGGCCGAATCCGAAATGCGTAATCGGCGAAAAGGTGGCGCCTGTCGAGTCGATCGTATGGGAGGCGCTGCCCGCCACGTCGGACAAGTTGGTCGGATCGAAATAGGTCGTCATCGTACCGGTATCGAGATTAATCGCGGAAACGACAAAATGAAGCCCGGCGGTCGTGGGACCGCCAACGTCGTTAATACCGCTCGGGTTTCCATAGTTGCCCCATCCACTGGACGTCGCGCGAACCATGGCTTGCATCACTGAACCCATGCTGCTGGAGGCCCCTACCGCCCCGCTTAAAAGCCCTACATAAAAGCCGTTTGTGGCGTTATTTGCATCGAACAGGAAGCTCATATAAACGGTTCCAGTACTGATCGGACCGCCTGTGAGTTCCAGTTGCAGGTTTTTGGTGCCACCTATCACCGCGTCCAGCCCCCCGTATTGGCCTTCCACATCCAAGGTGTTTCCGTTGCCATCCAGATAGGAAAGACCCGCGGAGTCGTAGGTTCTCATCCTATAGTTGGTGAGGGTTGGATTGTTGGTAAAGCCCACGCCGCCGGGCATCTTCTGGAGCCGGACATTCCCAACCGCATCGAACCCTTCGTAGGCCAATAACCCGTCGTAGACCCTAATCGTCAGTCCAGCGGTGGCGGTGCCGCCAAAGGCATCAGAAACCTGCACCCTGAACAAATTCAATCCGTCATCCAAACTCGCGGGTATTCCGCCAAGAGTTCCATCCGATGCCACGCTAAGCCATGAGGGGCCCGCCACCTTGCTGTAAGTGAGCAGATGCCCCGCATCGGTATCCACGGCACTGCCTGCGAGGGTTGCTACGTAGGCTTTGCCTGGAATCGCGAATATCCGGCTCATGGGATCTTCGACAAAGACAGGATCTGAGTTTACACCGGCATTCACCGTGATTGTCATTTCAGCGTTATCCGTCCCTCCCTGCCCGTCGGAGACCTGAACGGTAAAACTGTTCAGGCCGGCATCGACGGAGGCTGGCATGCCGCCAAGCGTGCCGTCGGGAGCGATGGTCAACCAGGCCGGGCCGCTGGTCTTTGAATAGACGAGCGCATCCAGATCGGCGTCCATTGCCGTGTCGCGGATGCTTCCGCTGTAAAACTGAAACCCAGAGGTCTCGGCCATCGTGAAGGGATCGACGGTAAATACAGGGGGACGGTTGGAGACGCTAGCGGGCAGGAACTCGGTCTGGCTCTGAATCGTGTTCAGCAGCGCCACCGTATTCGTCTGTCCGGCGGCATCAACCACCTCGATGGATCCGCCCAGCGCACCGGTTTTATCCAGCTGGATCGTATAGTGGTTCCCAGCGTAGTCCAGGCTCACCGTTGCAGAGCCCGCATCTTCTGATAAGGCATAAGGAATCAATTCTTCCAAATGCTCATCCCCGAGCTGCAGCAGGTGCAGGAAATAGTCGCGCTCCGTGGCCACCTTAGGGGTGACATCGATCCGCCATTTTCCCTGAACCGCTTTCTGGGCATCGGTAAGTCCATCCCAATCCAACAAGGGATATTCCGTTGCATCATTCCGTTTAAATCCTTCTATGATCGTGGTATCAACGGCTGCAGGTAACAGGGTCTTACCATACAAGCGACCTCCACCATTCCATCCGGAAAAACTATTGTCATCGGTCGACACGGTCGGTGGTTGACCGAAATGCAGCAACCAGTCCTTGCGGAAGCTGGCTTCATCGGCCTCGACCCGATCGAACACCAGGAACAGGCTCGGATAGATATGCAGGAACTGACGGCTCACCTCATTGACCCGGTTGCTATCGTAGCAATCCGTTCCATTGCCCGCCATATAGCTAAAGTTATCGTTCCACACAAACGACTCCAGCGTGGAATCCCCATGGGTTCCCGCAAGTTGTCCGCCATATTCATTCCCGCTCGGGAGAGTATGCACCAGCACCATATTGTGCGCCACGCTTCTCTGGGCATACCGAGTCCAATGGTAGGTGTCGGAATAACCCGGTCGATTCCCCGAATCAAGCGCCTGAAACCCTTCTTTATACAAGGTGAAGTGCAGGCTATCCCGGTGCCGGTGGGCCGTCATTTCTCCGCCGCACATGAACATGGCATACGTGCCATTGGAGGCATAAGCGCTTTTGGAAAAGAGCTGCCCCATGGTTTTGAAATAAAACGCCTTGGGAAGTGTATCGGAATCCGAAGTCGACTCAAAAATATCATTGGTATTGCCGAATAGGGAATAGTAGGGATGGTTGATATGGTCCTCAAAAATTCCCCGAACATAGTTCATGGAATCCTTTTGCTCCGGACTGGCCACCGCACCGTAGAGGGCGAGATAGTTTTTCATGTGCAGAGCCATCTGACCTCCGGGAAACTCGTTTTCACTTCGCTGGAGATCGCCGGATCCATATTGGTAAATTTCTTCATCAACCCCCATGATCATATTCCATATCACATAGTACGATAGCCCCAGAAGCTCGGGGGTGATCGATACAAAATCCTGACCCCAGGCCGAGCGAGAAGCATGCATAAAATTAATCAGGCTATAGGGATAAGCCGAAAATGAATATGATAGCGTGGTTGCACTCGCCCCGCCGAATTCTCCGCGGCTTTGCGCCCGGTAATAGATGAATTTTAGATAATTTTCATATTCTACGTCCAGCCAGGGACGAAGTGTATCGCTTTTAAACGTCTCGGTGATAAACGATTTATCGAGAGCCATCAGCGGAATATAATACCGCAGAAATCCGGCTCCATAGTTCCCTAGTTCAACATTGGTTCTGGACTCACGTGGTACTTCGGTCGAAGTAAAACTATTGGCCATGAAGAAGTCCATGGCGGAAATATAGCGATTGAGCAAATCCTCCTGTGCCCCGGCAGAGAGCCCGTTATAGACCAAATCATAGGCTATGAGCCACTCCAGCCGGGTAAACCCGGCCCAGGCAAAAGCATAGCCCAAATTGACCCGTTTCTCATAACTCAGCAACGATACGTTCATGAGCCATTCCGCATAGTCGGCAAACTGCTGGTCGCCGGTCGCCAGGTAGACCACGGCCGACTTAATGGCATGCTGGTTGGGTTCAAAAGAGTTCGCTCCACCTGCCACTAATTTATCTGCCTCCAAGGCCGTCTCATACTGCATCCAATAATTCGAAGCGGTCACATTGGTCCAATCATCGGCCAGCATGCGGGCCTCGATGTCGGCTTTAAAATCATTGGTGATCATACCCGCCTTGGCGGCATCCAGCATGATCTCGTCAAATCGGTCCGGGGTAAGAAACAGACGCGGATGTCCCGCGATCAAGGATCCTTCGATATCCAGATTCAAGAAGGTGTCCAAAAACTCCTGTTCGGTATATTCAAGAATGGTTTTCACGGTCGATAACGGAACAACATCGCCAAGCGAGTCTCCGATTCGGATTTCGTCTACGAGGGCCTCGCCACCCGTTAGTACACCGAGCGCAACCGCGATAAAATCCGGAAAAGCGGCGGTCCCGACAGCAGACAAACTCCCTTCGGCTGTGCCGACTACGTCGGTCAGATCCGAAGGGTTCCAGTAAACGCTCAATGAGTGGGCCGATCGGTCAACCTTCAGAATCACCAACGTCGGGCCCGTTGTTTCAGTCGCCCCCGCAATCTTCACGCCATTGGGTGCATAGATCTGTCGTTTAAAAGAAGTGTCTAACCGGCTGACCGCCCCGGCATGAGCATTTCCATAACTCACGTCAGAGCCAGCGACAGCCTGGCCAAACCCCATTGACGTCCAGGCATCCAGCACGACGTAATCGATGAGAAAACTCATGTAGTAGGTGTCGGTATCGGCAATTGGATTCGCCAACACGAGCTGGAGGTTCCGATGGGACGCCGCCGCAGAACTGAGTCCAGCGGACCGGCCCATATTTACCAGCTGGTTGCCTTGCGAATCGGTATAGCTAAGCCCCGCCTGAAGATCCATATCGGCGTGGGTTTCGGTATAGCCGCTGAATCCAGTTCCGGTAAGCCCCGCCGCGGTAACATCGGTTCCGATCGGATTAATCGTATCGAATCCTTCATAGGCCAGCAGCGCGGCCTGCGTACTTAGGCAGGAAACCACGAAAGCCAGCCCGATCACCTTTGCCATTGCATTTTTCATAGTTCCCTTGATTTTGTTGATCGAACACACATCGACCCATCTAAGCTCATTTCAACCGGCAAGCTCAGAGTGACGCTATTTATAACCCCATTCACAGATTTTTAACAGGTACGCTTTGCGACCAACTTGGATCCGATTTACGAATGAAATTCGAAACCTCATTCTCATACGTTGAAAACAAACAAGCCCCGACCAGTGATGGCGCCATCATCAGCGATGGGTTCAGCCTGCTCAAGGATCCAACCACGATCTGCATCAAGCAGGGAGTTCAGATCGGTGACGGGCTCTCTGGGGTCCCCAAACAACCGCCAGCAGATTGCTGGAAGAATCGATCAGAGATGGCGAAACTCCACATGGATGCGGACCCCGTTTCTCGAATGGGATAGTTGGCGAATAACGAGCCCGCGTTCAGCATCTCTAAATATCTCCTGATCCTTCAGGGTGCAAATCAGATACGACGCCTTGCCCTTTTTCCGGCCTCGGTGAATGCTCACGCCTCCAACGAACGCACTCTTCAGGTTCGTGTCAACTCCTGCCGATTCACGAAACGAAAGATAATAGAACTCTCCATCTGCTGACTTCCTCGGAAGTTTGATCACTTGAGTCCCCGGCTCCCGATAGGGATCGCGACCGAGCGGCAACAGCACCCTTTCAGTCACAAGCGGCTTATTTAAAAGGACCAAGGTTCCGGCGGGAAGGTGGTCATACCAGCCGGCCTGATCCGCATGAACTGAATTAAACCCCTTGGGTCCGGTGGTCGACCCCATAATACACGATCCATCCCCATAGCGACGATCCGAGGGTTCGTCTTCGTTGAAGCCGTTGTTGTTACGATCGGACTTTGCATGGTTAAATCCCACGTTATGTCCCATCTCGTGAGCAATAGTAAATACCGAATGGACTTTAGCCCATGCTGCTTTCGATGACTCCACACCATGAGACCCAACCTGCCCGGCCGCAGTAAACAAGCACTCCGACTTTGTCGTTTTTCCACTCGGAAAGATGAAAAAACGGTGTTGGTAATCATAGGCCTCGATACCGAGCTCCGACCGAAGTACCTCCATGGCCCGAATACGGTAATCCTTCTTTGGGCACCCCTCATAGGGTTCGACTGTAATCGGTTCCGGAGTCCGTACGTTCTCCTCAAGGAACCGAGTCTGCCCAAACGATGATTGGTTATAGATTGCATCGACTGACATCCCTTCGGAAAAAAGATGCTCGCGCAATTCCTGCACATGCTGCTTCGTGTAGTGATGGTCCGCTTTGTCCCGGATATTGATAAAAACAAAGATCGCGCGACGCTCATCCACCTCCAGGCCTTCGCGCTCCGCGATGCTTTGTTCCGCACCGACGGACCCTGTAGATAGGCCCATCGTCACCACCACGAGGAAAAGTCGATAGCGCCCTGCTCCAACAGGCTTATCTGGGCGATTCGCAACGCGCGATTTTTTTAAGAAGAATGCCATATGGATACAGCTCCTCGTTTTCTCCAAAAACCAGACATCATTGCAATAGCCCTTCGACGGCGAGTCTTCGCGCAAGCTGGGCCTCATGCAGGTTCTGCGGCTCCAGCTTCAACGGATCGATCGCTTCAAACCATTTTCCATCGCGTTTTTTAACCGAGGGTTGTTCGGTCTTGATCGCTACCAGATTCATGGACGAGGGACCGAATTGGCTGTCGGGGTAGCATTGCGGCTGCTCGGCTCGGATATTCCAGAAGGTCTCGCGCGCGCCGCATTGCTTTCCCAGCAATCCTCCGCCGCCGCAATGCCACATCCGAGTCCCTTGTCCAACATCAATATGGGTGAATAGATTTTCGTATGGCGCGCGTTTATGATGGTCAAAGTTTAGGTCCTCGCCCCTTCCATTCGAGAATACACTGCCCGCAAAGTTGACTGAAACGCCTAGATCGTGGACGAAGCGCATATTAAAATTGAACGCGGTGAAGAGATTGTCGGTTCCGCCAAGGAGAATACCATGGTGCCCAAGGATACCGTTTTTGGACTCTCGTTCCGATTCGAACGTCACATCGGTAATGGTACAGAACTTGGCACCAATAAATATTCCGCTATCGGCGTTTATAATGCGTACATTACGCACCCAGCAGTCCGCCACGGCAGACATGGAAATTGCATTGTAGCCGTGCTCGGTAAAGTGTCCGTCATATTGGCCCCGAGGAAACTCAACCCCCAGATCCTCAATACCCACCTCGCTGACGGTTGGGTTGAAGCTCCTGATCTGAGGCTTCCAGCCAAGCTTGATGTCGAACCGCAGCGGGCGGTCGAAGACAATCTGATTGCTGGTTAATGCGGTAAGTGTAACGACAAACGACCCCGTGGATCCTTTGAAATTTTGAAGATCTCCAGAATCTTCGGAATAAAGGTGAGACGTCAAGGTCTTCTGAGCGTCATCCTGCACAAAGACTTCGACGCGCTGGCCGACCTTTAAACCCATCGTTGATGAAACCGTTAATGTCTTGTCGCCACGTTTCGCACGGGCGGTCACCTCGGCAAGTTTAACGGTTTGAAAGTCCCCATTAATTTGTAGCAACCCACCAGACCAAGAATACCTACTGATTTTCTTTCCCTTGGGCGTCGTAAACCAAACTGGATTGATCTCATTCAGCGGCACCGGAAAGAACAGGATGCTTTTTTCGGGCCCGCCCCCCCGGAGCACCACATTGCTTTTCTGAATATTAAGGATATTCGTAATTTTATATCGTCCGGGAGGCACATAGATCGCTCCGTTTTTGTTGGCGGAAATGGCATCCATAAAGGCCTGCAAGTCATCGTGCACGCCGTCCCCTTTGGCCCCAAAAGATTTAACATTGGAAACCTGAGGCACACGGGGTATAGGGGCCCCACCACAATGATAGCCCGCATAGGAAAAATCAGGGAGTCGCCCGGCCGGAGACCACGTCTCCCCCGCCTTGCCCCACAGCTCGGAATAGGTCTGCGCGCAGACCGTACTCCCGATGCTCAAACCGCCAATCAAACCCGTTATCAAGACCACTGCAGTTACGAACTGTTTCCTCATAAGATTCCTTGCTCCAATGTTACGTGCTGTTTTTTGTGCCCCTCTAGCGTCCTTCATCATGAGTAGCCTCTAACTTGATTGACTTGTTTTTGGATAGAGAAGAGCTCCACTTCAAATACCTACACACGGGATGTACGCCACTCTCGGGAGCTACTAGTTTTCCTTTTAATTCAAAAACTGGGCCTGATCCTGAATCATGTTTTTCAGTTCAACCTTGGATGTCGTGTTACTCTCCACATCAAGGATTTCAATGCTGCCGCCAAGTTCTCCGGTTTTATTCAGAAGAATGGTATACAGCTTGTCGTTATACGAAATGCGAACCGCAGCAGTACCCTCTTTTTCAACCACTTTATGAGGAACTATTTTTGCAAGCGACGCATCACCCACCTGAAGCAGATGCAGGAAAACATCTTTTTCTTGCGCTGTCTCAGGCGTCACTTCCACTCGCCACTTGCCTTGATTGGCCTGCTCGGCTGCCGAAAACTTATCCCAGGATTTAATCGGGAATTCGGTATCTTCATCCCACTTAAATCCGTTAACGATTTTGGTTTTTACGTTTTTTGGCAACAAGGTTTTTCCGAGCAATCGACCGCTTCCATTTGCGCTGACAAAACTATTATCCGGAAGCACGAGCGGCTCGTCCGCAAAATGCAAAAGCCAATCTTTGCGATAGCCAGCCTTCTGGCTCTCAATCCGGTCGAAGACCAAAAATAGATCCGGATAAATATGCACAAACTGTCGGGTCACCTCACGCGCCGAATCTTCGGAATAACTCCCCGTCGCATCGCCAGCAGTATATGTAAAATCTTCATTCGACAGGTATGATTTTACTTCGGAATTCAACCGCTGATTAGAAATTTGTCCGCCATAGAGTGAAGCACCCCTGCCGCCCTTTTGGATGCCCTCATCTCCATGAATCAGCACCACATTGTGTGCAACACTTTGCTGACTATAGTACTTCCAGTGGTCGTTATCGGATAACCCGGGCCGGTTCCCCGAGTCCAGGGCCTGGAATCCATTTTTATATAGGGTAAAATGAAGATTATCCGCATGGCGGTGGGCACCCATTTTCCCACCACACTGGAACATGGCATACGTAGCATTGGTGGAAAAAGCACTGCGGGAAAAAATCTGCCCCATTACCGGGAAATAAAAAGCCTTGGGCAGTATGCTTACATCAAATTCGGCGCTCGCCTCACCTTGACGATCACGTAGAAGCGAATAATAGAGATGTCCCCCTTTCACCGGAAACTTATCCCGCATGAATCGCATAAGATCCATAGAATTAGGATCGGCGTTGGGATAAAGCGCAATGAAATTTCCCACATGTTGATTGAGGTTTCCGCCAGGGAATTTGCTTTCACGCCGCTGAAGATCGCCCGATCCATATTGATACAACACCTCGTTTTCTCCCAGAATCATGTTCCAGATCAGATAATAGGGAAGGCCGAGCAGATCCGGACTGATGGCTGCAAAATCCAAATTGAGAGCCGATTTGGAAACATATAAAAAATTAAATATTGTTTTCGGATAGGCCCCGATTGAATACGTCAAGGTCGTGCTGCTGCACCCGCCGAATTCCCCGCGACTTTGCGTTCGATAATACAATAATTCCAACAGCTCGTGATATCCCTTCTTCAGCCAAGGCCGCAACAGGTTTGCTTTCATCTCTTCAGGAATAAAGGGCTTATCCAAGGCAACAATCGGGATATAAAACTTAAGGAACCCCGGCCCGTACGCCCCCAGTTCCTTCCCGTTTCCTGCTTCATTATACGAACCCATCTTTTTCTTGCCGGTCACATAAGGCGCCATGGCAGTGACATAGCGCGGAAGCAAATCAGAGCGGCTACTTTCCGACATTCCATTATAAATCCAGTCATAGGCCATAATCCACTGCAAGCGGGAAAATCCATACCAGTCGATCGTATAGTACAGCTCCGCACGCAACTCATAGGTTAGCAGCGAAACCGACAACAACCATTCCGCGTATTCACAAAACCGTTGATCGCCGGTCCAGAGATAGACCCATGCGGATTTAAGTGCATCATTGGTCGGATCAAACCGCGATCTCCCACGGCTTTCTAATCTACTATCCTCACTTAGCTTCTCCTTAAACGGCTTCCAACGCTCCGCAGGGCTAATCGTCGTATAATTGACCCGCTCCATTTGCGCTTCCACTTGTTCCTTGTATGAAGCCAGGATTGCGCACTTCTCGGGGTCCTCTTTAATTTCAGCGATCAAACTCTTCGTCAAGAAGAGCCGAGGAGTCTCTTTTGTAATCCGGGCCTCCAGATCTTCATTGGCATAGGCCGCCAGAAAATCCGCTTCCGTCGGATACTTTTCCAGCAAACGGGGTGCGGAAGGAACGGCAACCGCCGAGCCAACAACCCATACACTTGTGAGTAATGCTATAACCCTCTTTTTCATCCTTGCTCCCGTCCTTCTCAGAATTTATTTTTTACTTTTTCAAATACCCAAGCGAAACGAGGAAATCGTCCATCGCCTTATTCATTTCATTAAATATTTATCTGGGCGATTCGCAACGCGCGGTTTTTTCAGGGAAAACCCCATATTTAGTCAAGAAACGGGACCTGATCCTGAACGATATTTTTCAGTTTAACCTTGGATGTCGTGTTACTCTCCACATCAAGGATTTCAATGCTGCCGCCAAGTTCTCCGGTTTTATTCAGAAGAATGGTATACAGCTTGTCGTTATACGAAATGCGAACCGCAGCAGTACCCTCTTTTTCAACCACTTTATGAGGAACTATTTTTGCAAGCGACGCATCACCCACCTGAAGCAGATGCAGGAAAACATCTTTTTCTTGCGCTTTCCCAGGCGTCACTTCCACTCGCCACTTGCCTTGATTGGCCTGCTCGGCGGCCGAAAACTTATCCCAGTAATGAATCGGGAATTCGGTATCTTCATCCCACTTAAATCCGTTAACGATTTTGGTTTTTACGTTTTTTGGCAACAAGGTTTTTCCGAGCAATCGACCGCTTCCATTTGCGCTGACAAAACTATTATCCGGAAGCACGAGCGGCTCGTCCGCAAAATGCAAAAGCCAATCTTTACGAAAGGCGGCCTTTTTACTCTCAATCCGGTCGAAGACCAAGAATAGGTCCGGATAAATATGAAAAAACTGTCGGGTCACTTCATTGACATGATTCGATGAATAACTCCCCGTCGCATCGCCAGCAATATACGCAAAATCTTCATTCGACAGGAATGATTTCACCTCGGAATTCAACCGCTGATTAAAAATCTGTCCGCCATAGAATGAATCATTTCTATTGCCCCTTTTCTTATCGCCATCTCCATGAATCAAAACCACATTGTGCGCAACACTTTGCTGATAATAATACTTCGAGTGGTCGCCATCGGAATATCTGGGCCGATTACCGGAATCAAGGGCCTGGAATCCATTTTTATATAGGGTAAAATGAAGATTGTCCGCATGGCGGTGGGCAATCATTTTTCCACCGCACTGGAACATGGCATACGTGCCATTGGTGGCAAAAGCATTACGGGAAAAGGTCTGCCCCATTACCGGGAAATAAAAAGCCTTTGGCAATATGCTTTCATCAAATTCCGCTCTCGTCTCATCTTGACTCTCACGTAGAAGCGAATAATAGAGATGATCCTCTTCCGCCGGAAACTTATCCCTTATGAATCGCATAAGATCGGTAGAATTAGGGTCGGCGTTGGGGTAGAGCGAAATGAAAGCTTCCATATAGTGATCGAGGTTTTGACCAGGGAATTTGCTTTCGCGCTTCTGCAGATCGCCCGATCCATATTGATACAACACCTCGTTTTCTCCCAAAATCATGTTCCAGATCAGATAATATGGAAGGCCGAGCAGATCTGGACTGATGGCGGCGAAATCCAAATTGAGAGCCGATCTAGAAACATATAAAAAATTAAATATTGTTTTCGGATAGGCCCCGATTGAATACGTCAAGGTCGTGCTGCTGCACCCGCCGAATTCCCCGCGACTTTGCGTGCGATAATACAATAATTCCAACAGCTCGTGGTATCCCTTCTGCAGCCAAGGCCGCAACAGGTTTGCTTTCATCTCTTCAGGAATAAAGGGCTTATCCAAGGCAACAATCGGAATATAAAACTTAAGGAACCCCGGTCCGTACGCCCCCATCTCCTTACCATTTCCTGCTTCATTATACGAACCCATCTTTTTCTTGCCGGTCACATAAGGCGCCATGGCATTGACATAGCGCGGAAGCAAATCAGAGCGGCTACTTTCCGGCATATCATTATAAATCCAGTCATAGGTCATAACCCATTTCAAGCGGGACCAACCATACCAGTCGATCGTATAGTATAGCTCTGCACGCAACTCATAGGTTAGCAGCGAAACCGACAACAGCCATTCCGCGTACTCAGAAAATCGTTGATCGCCGGTCCATAAATAGACCCATGCGGCTTTAAGCGCATCATCGGTCGGATCAAACCGTGATCTCCCTCGGCTTACTAATCTGCTATCCTCACTTAGTATCTCCTTAAACTGCGCCCAATACTCGACCGGGCTGATCGCCGGATAATTATACTCCTCCATTTGCGCTTCAATATGTTCTTTGTATGAAGCAATGAGTGCGCACTTCTCGGGGTCCTTCTTAAATTCATCAACCCTACTTTTCGTCAAGAAGAGCCGAGGAGTCTCTTTTGTAATCCGGGCCTCCAGATCTTCATCGGCATAGGCCGCCAGAAAGTCCGCTTCCGTCGGATACTTTTCCAGCAGGCGGGGTGCGGAAGGAACGGCAACCGCCGAGCCAACAACCCATACACTTGTGAGTAATGCTATAATCCCATTTTTCATCCTTGCTCCTATCATTTTGAATTCATTTTTAACTATTTCAAATACCCCAGCGAGACGAGGAAATTATCCATCGCCTGGTTCGTTTCATTAAAATATTTGTCGTCATCTTTCCCTTGGTTGAAAAAGCCATGCCCAACACCGTCCCAAACCCGAATCTCGCACCGCCCGCCCTTGGACTTAACCAATTTCTGGAAGGGTTTGGCCTTTTTGGCATGCGCATCCTGCTCCCCGAAAAACAGGATGCTCGGAACCGTGCGTTCGCTCACATGGGCATACGGTGAATAGTCCAGCGAGAAGCCTTCCCACGGCTTCTTTCCTAGACTCACGGGGTTGAACAGCACCATGGCGTTGGCTAAATAAGGGATCGACTGGTCTGCATCCCCATTATCAATGCCGGGAATAACCCCGACACAAGCAGCGACGGTCCCCCCGGCAGAAGCCCCGGACGCCACAATTCGGGCGGGATCAATTCCCAGCTCGACGGCATGCGTCCGAATATAGCGCATGGCCGATATCCCATCATTCACACAATCGACCCGAGTGGAGTTGTGGCGAGAAGACACCCGATAGTCGGCCGTGATGGCGACCATCCCCCGCTCAGCCAAATAGTTGCACTGCGGCTGAAACTGGGCAGGCGTACCTTTAGAAAATCCACCCCCAAAGAAAAATACGATGGCTGGCACCTTATCCGTTTTCTTATGCCCCTTGGGAGCGAGCAGGTAGAGCTTGAGTTCAACGTCATCAATCGTCTTGTAAACGATCTCTTTCGCCTCAGGAAATTCAGGCGGATAAACCGACATGTCATATTGTGCAAACGCACCCGAAGCCAACATGCAGACCAAACCCAACTTAAAAACCAATTTACCACTCATAACGACTCGTCTCCTAGTTCAAGATCTCTTTGTGAATCCGCTCTTCCGTTATTCAACCCGGGTCAGAACTAATTTTCGAACCTTGACCGACTCCGATGTCAAATCTTTTTGCAGCGCAAAGTGGATTGCACAATTCGGTGAAAAAACTTTTACGCTACCTAGACGTTTAGTAACAAATTTCCCATCCGTTCCTTCAACCACACGAATCAGTTCGGAGGTCTCGGTATTTTGGTTGTCCCACTCACTGCGGCGGCTAGATACAACATAACGGCTCCCAGCCTTATCATTTTCGCAGGCATATTCAATATCCACCAAATATTCTCCTTCTTCATTCGGAAGGTTAATCCAACTCAGTTGATTGAGATTATGCGCCAAAATAAAATTATCAACGGACTGAGTTTCCCAATCATAAACTAAATCTGGCCCCCGCAGTCTTGCTTCCCATGCATACAGGTTCCAGACGGCAGGAATAGTCTCATAGCCAAAGTCGGGTATAACCACCGCTTGCTCATCCTCAATATCCAGCACAATAACCGTATTAATCTGATCAGGTGCAGTCTGGGGAAGTACTAAAGAAAGACGTTTCTTAGTTTGGTTGAATTGAATGGATGGTCCTCCATCCAAAAAACGGGCGGTCTTCACACGGCTGCTCAGTCCATCGAGATCGAGTGATTCGCCCGGCCAGTTCAGTATGTGCAGATAGAGCTTACCCGGCTTCGCCGTACAGCGCCATGTGATGCCATTGATGTTGAACGGGCTGTGCGAGGTGTCATAAATGGATTCGCCGTTCACGGCCATCCATCGCCCAACCTCCCTTAAAATCCGTTGACTGTCCTCCGGGATAACACCGGTGGCATCGGGACCCACATTCAACAGATAATTCCCGCCCTTGCTAACAATATCAACCAGCTTGCAGATGAGATCTTTCGGACTCTTCCAATTGTGGTCATTCTTTTTGTATCCCCAGGTACGGTTCAATGTGGCCGGAACCTCCCACACATTGGATGTATAAACCTGGGTCGGGATGGTATTGTCTTCTGTTTGATCATAATCGCCTTGATCGTGGCCAATGCGGCTGTTCACTAGACAACTTGGTTGTTTTTCTTTCACTAGATTACGCAACTCGATCACTTGATCCTTGTTCATTAATCTTGGGGTGTCGAACCAGATCATGGATAGATCACCATAGCCCTCCAACAATTCTTCTACCTGCGGTAATACCTTATTTTGGATGTAGATTTCAGGATCGCGTTTCCCCGAAAAATCCCATGTATTCCCGAAAGCATTTGGTTCATGCCAATCATGTGCCTGGGAATAATAGAACCCAAACTTGAGATCACGCTCCGCACAGGCCGCCGAAAGCGCCGTCATCGGATCTTTCCCATACGGAGTTGCATCCACAATATTATATGTGCTGGCCTTCGAACCATACATGGCGAAGCCATCGTGGTGCTTCGCGGTGATGACCATGTATTTCATCCCCGCATCCTTCGCCAAATCGGCCCACTCATTGGCATTGAACTCTACCGGATTGAATGTAGCGGCCAGTGGTTCATATTCGGATACAGGAATCTTTTCTCGATTCATGATCCATTCGCCGATGCCCGGAACCTCTTTTCCCTTCCACTCGCCCGCCGGAACGGCGTAGAGCCCCCAATGGATGAACATACCGAATTTCATCTGCTGAAAACGCTGAAGAGCGGGATCTGTTTCTACGGATGCGGGGAGATTCTTCGAAGAACCTCCCTGGCAAACAAACGCGATACAGCCCAATGCAAAAAAAAGACTCAAACCCCATTTACGATTCATAGCGACTCTCCTTCATTTTCATATTCGATTTGTGAATCCGCGTTAACGCCCCGGCGGTCCTTCTTCGATCGGCCAATCATTCGTATGAAAAGGCGCCGAAGAAGTCCCCGTTCCGCCAACGAAACCATGCCCGTCAGCAGAACAACCAAAGTCACTAATCCTCTACTCCCTTTGAGGTAAGCTCAATAACGCTTCCTCGGCCTAGTTTTTCAGCCCTCTTCAACGCATCTGCCCACTCACCACGGGTTCCACCATTCAGATAGACCCTCGCCTTCAAGGCGGCCATAACGACTGCATCCGGCATGCCCATATAGCGGTTTACAGCCAGAAAATAAGGGCCCTGCCGATGCGTTGCGGGGAGATCGCATAAATGTAGCGCTTCGATGCCGTCTTCAAACAAAGAGGCATAAAGTGCCACGCCCGCGCTCGTTCCCCGAGCTCGGAGATCAACCGTCGTCGCCTGCGTTCCGACCTCTTTCAGAACTTGAATGGCCCGACGCACATCCCACACCCGCATGCCATCAACGGTTTGTCCCAGTTCAACAAATTGCCGATAAATGCGACGGGTGTATTTTAGATCGACCTCCCACTCGTACGGATTGTTTCCGTTTTCACGTGCCAAAAATCCAATCAAATGATGCTGATAGGGATTCCACGCCGTTGGACCGACCCCACGCGGGGCAAAAACGGCAACGGCACGATGACCTCCCCGAACTTGATTCATAAGATCGGCAAACCCAGCAACGTCATCCGCAACCGGATCCCGCTCCTCGGCAAGAACCCCGGGGAAACGAGGCTTCATCTTTGCAAGAAAGCCGTCCCAACCTTGCTCGTCCACCACATCCAGCACGACGTGATCCATGGTTTTTGCATCCGCTGCCCGGATCAAGTACATCGTCAAATCAATGTTTTCCTGCGAAGTGAAGCGATACGATGAAAAACGAACTCCATCCCTGACGACCGAGAGCCCTTCCTTAACATTCAAGTCGGAGGGATCGTTCGGCCAAGAGCGAAACGTTTTCTGCTTAAGCAATTCCATGTTCCGGTCATACCGACCCTGGATTTCACTCGCCGTTGCATCTGGGGATAGCGGGACATATCGCGGAACAAACAATTCATCGATTTGGGTATTGATCTGATCCCCGGGCACCCGTCCGGTCATTTTATACGGCGGTTTATCGGAGCGTTGCGGCCCCGGATTGATCATCCAATCCGTTTTTTCACTTTCCGGAATATCCCCAAACAGAGAAAGCTCCTCGATATCGAAAACTTTTTCGGCCGCAATCGTGATCAACGAATTGTCATTTTTCAGGTATTTATTAAACCAATGAAATGTAGGAATGCGCATTTCCTGCGTGCTTTTATGTCCCCCCGGAACAATGTTCAGACTAAGGGAATCTTCCGCATCATATAGCTTATAGATCTCCAAGGTTTTTTGATAAACGCGAACAATCCCATCCAGCGGATAATAGTCATCCTTATCGGAACCCCCTAATAATACCGGTCGGGGCGCAATAAGCGCCATGGTTTTTGCCGTATCGTGCTGGTACATGTTGATGGCATGGGCACAATCGCAGCTAAGATCCATCGTATTTTCTTCAATCAGCATTCTTATATCTGATGTTTTTCCGGCAATAGGAACTGCAGCGGCGATACGCTCATCCACCGCAGCGAGCCAAACACTGTCGATCCCCCCACCGCTTCGGCCCGTCACACCAATACGGGCGGCATCGACTTCGTTCCGCGTCTCCAAATAATCCAACGCCCGGATTCCGTTCCAGGTCTCGACCCCGGCAGGCGTGTAGCCCCGGTTATGCCACCAAAACCGCTGCGCCTTGCTGGTTCCGCGATGGATACCGGAAATTTCGCCCTCATCCAATGTATCGATAATCAGGCAGGCATATCCGTTGCGCGCATACCAAACCCCATGATAGTGATATCTTGTTTTCGCCCCATGCGTCACACCATCCCTGTAAGATCCGGCATGTCCGCATAAATACAGGATCGTCGGCAAGGGCTTTTCAACCGACTTCGGCAGATAGAAATTAGCCGTCACATACAATTTAGGCATCGATTCAAACAGTATCTTTTCCACGATAAAATCGCCGTGGTCAATCCGGCTAACCACGCGGACATTTAGATCCGTCTTTTCAGGTAGCGGATCCAGCCCCAGCGAGTCCAGCACTTGCCGGCGAATTTCCGGGCGGGCCTTTTCCCAGTCGGCCAATTCGTCCATCCCCGCAAAGGTTTCTTTTTCGATCGACTCAATCTGGCCGTGCATATACTCGCGGACCATTTCATCCCCGCGACGGGTATCAACGGCCCGCCCTTCGCATGTTAAGGGGGTATAGACCGCATGAGGGTCAAGCTCCGCATTCATGATGGAAGGCCATGCCATTAACCCGACTAACCCAATCTGTAAATAGTTCATCATTTCTCCTTTAATTCCTCAGCCAGACCGGCCCGACCGAATCCCCTGTTAACATGGGCATTAAAACCAGTGAAGAGCCGCGCCCTTCAGCACACTTATCTTTCATATCATCTCTGATCAATTCATCGTTCGTCACATCTTCATTCAACTCCGGAAGGTGCTCAAAACAGTTGCCTTTAAAGCGCACCGGTTCCTTATACTCCAGGGTAACCAGCAACGCTTCATCCGTCCCCATCATCACATTGTTTTCGGCTCGAATATCATACGCTAGAACAGTTCGCTTTTTAATATCCGTTTCAGGAAAAACGTCTTCCACCACGACAACGGTCTGCCGCGCCACAATCGTGTTCCGCCGGATCAGCGTATCACTGGCCGGCGCATAATGCCGCGGCAGTACTGCAGGGCGCCCCGGCTCTTGGAAGCCTTCCGGAGAGCCGCTTCTCAGCCTGATGGCTGATGCATAACCCTCAAAATAATTATGTTCTACCAGATGTCCCGACTCACGGATGCTGATGCCACACGTGAGGGCATGGCCTTTTCGCTCTTCGGGCCAGAAATCATGATTTTCTCTGTCCTGCACAAAATAATTCCCATACACGTGGGCACGACGTCCTTGGCGTAACGACATCGCGCCCGCTGAATTAAAGAAAGCGTTGTAGCGCGTTACATTGCCTGTGGTCTTATCCGAAATAATCTCACCCACACAGTTCTCGAAAACATTATATTCGATGAGAGTGTGCGATTCGTTTGTTGCCACCCAGCCGCTTCCGACCATGATGGGATGCGTTTTGCCCGGGTAAAGATTAAAGTAGTTGTTGTCAATGCGATCCCATGATTCAGGAAGCCCGCCGGTTGGAAGGAGGTTATTCCCCGATCGCTTCCCAATAAATGAACAATGATCCACCCGGTTATGTTCTCCGGGCATTCTCACCCACTTGAACTCTTTTTTCTTAAACGCGGAATCACGGTCAAAATTATCAACCACGCAACCCGTCAAACGGTTATAGGCCCCATCAAGAGTAACCAACGGCGGAACCGAATCACCGTCCGGGGCGATCCCCTCCGTGAAAACAATATCCTTCACCGTAATGTAGGACCCTTTAATTCCAATCGCCGGGGTCCCGCAAAAAACCACCTGCCCGGGATTTTTTGCACGTATAATGACGCGGCTGTTAGCGGCACCGGAATTGGATATCTCCAATTGCACATCTTCATATCGGCCATCCGCCAGCAGGATTTCATCCCCGGCCTTGGCCTGACCCACGGCACGTAGCAGACCGTTAAGATCCCGTACCTCCACGGTCCGTTTTAAAGCAGGCACCAAAAACGGATTCCGCACCAAACTGGACACCTTAACATTTGATCGGAGTGATTCGGCACCCATCGTCACATAGAGGTCGTTCGACAACACCTGAGCCTCGTCATCCGCCTCCGTATAATCCATCTGGAGCTGTCCATCCAAATACAGCTGAAACCGGTTCGCCCATTTCAACAGACGGTAGCGGTACAATCGATCTGGAGCCAGCACCGCGAAATCCTGCATCTGCTTCAAGACGGCTCCACCGGGCATCTTCTCCAAGGATGAAATCCCGCTATGGAGATTATACGTGGAGAGAATATATCCCGCCCCCTCAGCTCCCGCTTTTCGAGATGACATGCGAATTTCCAATGCGGCATCCAACTCGCTCGGCTTTAGATCAAACTCCGCCATAAAATTCCTGCGCAGAGAAATCTCCCCTCCAAGAAGTGACGACTGCGCACCGCTGACAGGTTCGGCATGAAAGAGCTCCGCCTTGTCTGAGCCCTTGGGATCGCCAAGCAACAGCGCACGAATCGATTCGCCCGACGTCAGGGTTGACGCTTGCAGCACTTGTGCCGAGCAAATAAAAGTACAAATCAGATTTACTATAGTTCTCATCATTTCCATTGATTCCAATCAATGTGTATCCATTCAGGACGAAGAGGCCGTTGCCCGAACCTGTGAACATTTCAGGATTCCCAATTTACCTTTTCTACTCGTAAAATTGGAACGTCCAGATTGCGTCAACAAACGTCCCTATTTACGACTTCATTGCCACCTTATCCGCGCGGGCTTCTAACAGTAGCGTCAACTAAGAATACCTATGCGACTGCCGTAGGCACAACAGCCAGCAAGCAGACGTCGTCCTCAAAATCTTCAGAGGTGGAAAAGCACCGGACATCATGGAGGAGTTCGTCCATCAGAAGCTCGGAGGCCAGATCAAGGTGCTGCTTAATGAAAGCCATCAGCCGTTCTTCACCGTAGATTTCGTTATTGGCATCGTACGCTTCAAACACGCCATCGGTATAAAGCAGCAAAGCTTCGCCGGCGGTCAGGCAATATTTTTGCGTTGTGTATGCATACCCCTCCACAATGCCCAGTGCAGGCTCGGGGGTCTGATCAGGAGACTCCAGTTTCGCAACCACTTGATTTGCCGGTTGAAGACATAACGGAGCAGGATGCCCAGCATTGGAAAACTGTATCATGCCAGTAGACACATCGAGCACCAAATAACACGCCGTGGCAAAAAGCAGAGAATCGGACTGACCGAAAACCTCTTTGAGACTTCGGTTTATTTTTCCAAGCAAGGCCCCGGGGTCGTCGCCCTGCGGCACAAGTTCCTCAATCAAGCCTCGCAAAAAGGTAGTCAGCAGTGCGGCTCGCACACCATGCCCAATAACATCACAGAAAAAGATCCCGACTTCATGTTCGGACAAAGGCAGAATCTCAAAAAAATCACCGGCCAGAGTCGAGGCAGGGATATAACGATGCGAAAAATTCGCACGTACCTTTTCGTTCATAACATCCAGAGGAAATTGCTTCAGCTGCCCGGAAACAAGGGCATGCTGAACCTCGCGAGCCAAGGCCAGGTCAGCTTCTATCTCCCGATTCCTCAAGCACAGCGTCTCTGCCAAATCTGCCATCTTTTTTTCTGCATCTTTACGTTCCGTAATATCCTGAAGGACGCCGAGAGTACCAAAGCAGTCCCCCGACTCGTCGCGCAGAACCGTTGACATATCGCTCACCCAGCGCGTTTGCCCTGAGCGGGTTCGGATTTGCATATCCGCCTGCCAGCGGTCCACCTGCCCAGAGCGATTCATACGGAAGCACTCCTCCTTCGACAATCCAGAGAGCTCGCCTTTCTGTTCAACATGAAGGACGAGGCTATCCCACATCTCCGGAGTGAGTTCTTCAGGAGCATAACCCGTAATCTCTTCAATATAGCCGCCCATGTATTCATAAGTCACCGAAACAAAGTTCCGGCGATACACAGCCGCATATCCCTGCTCAAGCGCTCTACTGAAATCTTCGATACTTCTCTGCATTCCTTTCGTTCGCATATTGCGCTCCCAACGGGGTCAATATTCCCTTGAGCAGGTCGATGAGACTATCAGATTGGAGGGTAAAACACAACGTTCGCCCCTCCGACCATTAGAACTATTTGGTGACGATGTGCAACCACTCCTGAATCACAGGGGAGAACTTGATCACAACCGGGGTGAAGACGATGCTGACCATGGTCATCAGCTTGATGAGAATGTTGAGCGATGGGCCGGAGGTGTCTTTGCACGGATCGCCGACGGTGTCGCCAACGACAGCGGCGTGGTGGGCATCGGAGCCCTTGCCGCCGTGCGCACCATTTTCAACGTGCTTCTTGGCATTGTCCCACGCGCCGCCCGCATTGTTCAGCATGGTGGCCAGCACAAAGCCGGTGGTCAGGCCCCCGGCAAGCAGCCCCATCACGCCCGGAACGCCGAGGATCAGACCTGTTACAACCGGGACAATGATGGCGAGCAGGGAGGGGACGAGCATTTCGCGCTGTGCTCCCTTGGTGGAAATGGCAACGCAGGAAGCATAGTCCGGCTTGCCGGTGCCTTCCATGATGCCCGGGATTTCGCGGAACTGACGGCGCACTTCTTCGACCATCGCGCCGGCGGCGCGGCCGACGGCTTTCATGGTCATAGCGCAGAAGACAAACGCCATCATGCCGCCGAGAAACAGACCGCAGAGCAACAGGGGATTCATGATGTGCAGTTCGAACCTGTTCACAAAATCCATAATGCCCGCATGTTCGGCCTGTTCGGCGGTGAATCCTGCAAACATGCCTTCGCCCGCAAGCTTGGCAATCCAGATCTTAACTTCTTCAATATAGGCGGCGAGCAGTGCCATCGCGGTGAGGGCCGCGGAACCAATCGCGAAACCTTTTCCGGTCGCGGCGGTGGTATTACCGAGCGAGTCGAGCGCGTCGGTGCGTTCGCGTACTTCCGGCGGAAGGCCTGCCATTTCGGCGTTGCCGCCAGCGTTGTCGGCGATCGGGCCATAGGCGTCGGTCGCGAGGGTGATGCCCAGCGTGGCCAGCATGCCGACCGCGGCGAATCCGATGCCGTAGAGGCCCATCGACATATCACTGAATCCGCCCGCGAAGCCAAAGGCGCAGATGATGCCGACGACGATGGTGAGCACCGGGATCCCGGTGGAATACATCCCTGTAGCGAGACCATCAATGATGGTGGTCGCCGGCCCCATGACGGCCTGTTCGGCGATGCCCTTGGTCGGTTTGAATTCAGCGGAGGTGTAATATTCGGTCGCTTGGCCAATAATGACGCCCGCCGCAAGACCCGAGATTACGGAAAGAACGATTCCGCCGGAAATCATGTCGAGCTGCCACATGCCGGCCAGTGCGAGGACGATGAGAGCCGAGCTGCCGAGCGTTCCGGTGAGCAGGGCTTTCAGCAGCCCCTTCTGCGTGGCGCCGTCTTTGCACTTCACCATGAACATTCCGACGATGGAAAGGATGGTGCCCACACCGGCAACAATCATCGGCGCGGTCACAAGGCCAATGGCGTCGGCTTCGGTTCCAGTGCCGTTCATGACATGGTGCGCGCCAACCGCCGCACCGAGTGCGGCGGTGGCGAGAATGGATCCGCAATAGGATTCGTAGAGGTCGGCGCCCATGCCAGCGACGTCGCCCACGTTATCGCCGACGTTGTCCGCGATGGTCGCCGGGTTGCGCGGGTCGTCTTCCGGAATGCCGGCCTCGACTTTACCCACGAGATCGGCGCCCACGTCGGCCGCCTTGGTGTAGATGCCGCCGCCAACACGCGCAAACAGCGCCTGCGTCGACGCGCCCATGCCGAAGGTGATCATGGTGGTGGTCATGTGAACCAGTTTTTCTGTAACGGTACACCCTGCCGGCACAATTTCCATGCCAAGGAAATGTACGCCGTTGATCATGTTTTCCGGCGAATAAATTTTATCCAGTGCAAAATACCAAATGCAGATATCGAGCAGACCGAAACCAACCACGACCAAGCCCATCACCGCGCCCGAACGGAACGCGACCTGCAGGCCGCGGTTGAGCCCTTCCGAGCAACCCTGTGCCGTGCGCGAGGAAGCCGCGGTCGCGGTCTTCATTCCAATGAACCCGCAGAGGCCGGAGAAAAAGCCACCGGTCAAAAAGGCAATCGGAACAAATGGATTCTGAATGCCGGCAAAGGCCAGCGCTTGCAGGATAATCAGCAAGACAATGAAGACGATGAAGACCACCTTGTATTGGCGCATCAGATAGGCCATCGCGCCTTCACGGACGTGCCCCGCGATTTCGATCATGGTTGCGTTGCCCTCGTTCGCAGACATCATCTTTTTATAAAAGAAGATCGCGAACAACAGCGCGAAGATGGATGCGATCGGCGCGATCCACCATAGACTTGTGATTACTGAATTCATGATATTCCCCTGAGAGTTTATGTTTATAGCGATTTATCAAGATGCCACCCGCATCCCGGACGCCATAGAAACCGTGTTGCTTGAGCGCATTGAAAGGTTTTTTCAATGTGCGCATTCCGAAACGGTGTAAAAAAAACATCCCGCAAGGGCGGGACGTTTTATTTCTATCGATGTGTGATGGGAATTTAGATCATAAAGCATCTGCGAATGAAAAGAATCGCACCGCCAAATGCACTGATTAAACCCAAAGTCGCCGGTTCCGGGATGGGCGTAACATCACCGATCGTCTCACCGATCCGGATTTCGTCCACATAGCCAATATTAGCGCCTAGGGTGAGCCCGAAATGCGTAATCGGCGAAAAGGTGGCTCCCGTCGAGGCGATCGTATGGGAGGCGCTCCCAGCCACATCGGTCAGATCGGTTGGATCAAAGTAAGTCGTCATCGTGCCGGCATCGAGATTTACCTCGGAAACGACGAAATGAAGCCCGGCGGTCGTGGGGCCGTCAACATCGTCAATACCGCTCGGGACTCCAAAGTTGCCCCATCCTGTGGACGTCGCGCGAACCATGGCCTGCATAACCGGACCCATGGTGCTGGAGGCTCCCACCGCCCCGCTCAAAAGCCCTGCGGTGAAGCCGGTTGTGGCGTTATCGGCATCGAACAGGTAACTCATATAAACGGTTCCACTACTGATCGCACCGTCGGTCAGTTCCAATTGCAGGTTTTTGGTGCCGGCGATCAGTACATCCATCCCCCCATACTGCCCCTCTACCTCCAACGAGTTTCCCTGGCCGTCGGTGTAGGATAGCCCCGCTGAGTCGTAGGTTCTCATCCGATAGTTGGTGAGCGTCGCATTGTTGGTGAAGCCCATGCCGCCCGGCATAGCCCTGACCCGGATATTCCCAACCGCGTCGAATCCTTCATAGGCCAGCAACGTGGCCTGCGCGCTCATGCTGGAGACCGCCAACAACGCCACGGCCATCATTATCCGTTTTCCTTTTGTATATTTCATAATTACCTTTCCTTTTCCGTTATGCATCCAGTCGCCTCGTTGCTTCCAGATACTTCTTATCTCTCGGAGTCGATCTATACTACAGACTCTTGAGATTTAATTTATATCACCTTCATACGGAGGATGTGTGATTCGTTTTGCGACCAGGAAAGGGTCCAGTTTGCGAACGGCTCTCCGGAACCGCACTCACCTGAAAAAATACGACAGCGTGCCGAAGCTCGCTCTGAATCGGATCCTATATCCGCATGATGGTTGTTCAATTTTTAGGCGAATGAACTGCTGCTCTGCAGCGTCCACATTGATGCGGTTGGTGATCGCATTGAACTCGTCGTTCACCCCCCTAGTAATGGGGCGGAGGTTAAGCCTTTTTAGCCTGACCTCATCTCTCTGCATTCCGAGGTAAAAACCCGTGGTTCAGGACATTTGGGCAGAATAATTAGGCGGCAGAATAATTTTTGGGATAGTAGGAAGTAGCGCCTGGCCTCAGCGAGAAACGAGCGTGGGCCCGGCTGGCCCGTACGAAATGGATTCAATGTTCTACAACCATTCACTCGGTCATTAGAGGTTCACTTCGTTCGTGAGTTAAGCCTACGGTTTGAGAAGAGATTTTATGGTGCTATAAAATTATATTCTGCGAGCGACAAACCTGTTTTCACCGACAATTAGGGGCTTAACCTCCAACCCATTACCCCGCCGCCCGTACCGAGGACTTCGCAGCCCGCATGGGTCCATGGTTCGAAGATGAGACCCTCAAAACCACTCCAAGCCACCTACACAAGGAGAAATGCAAAGTTCTAGACGAGTTGAACCGGGAAGAAACTTAGCAAGGGGGTACATGCCAATAAGATCTAGTACCATCACGGTGCTATTGTCCATTTAGTTCGGGATACCATCCATGGCAATTGCGCCTGCCACTACGTAGATTGAGTCCCATTAAGAACTTAATCAGGAGATTTAATATGAAAGCGACAGATAAGCCTAGATGGTACAAATGCGACGTACCGAAAAACGAAATGAAAGCACTCATGCAAAAGAGCGATGCCGTCGGTATTACGCACACCGCGCTTTATTTGACCCTGCTGATCGGGTTGGGAGTGCTCGCCTACCGCGCCATCGGCACTCCCTGGGTGATTCCGGCATTCTTTGCGTATGGCACCGTCTACTGTTTTTTCAACCACATGATGCACGAAACATTTCACGGTACGCCCTTCAAAAATAAAAACCTGAACGGGTTCTGGTGCTGGGTCGCATCATTCTTTAACGGGGTGGAAATGGTGCACAACCGCTACGGACACATGCAGCACCACAATTTCACCTATTATGAAGAGGATGATCCGGAAATTGAAATCCAACGCCCCGTTTCCATCTGGAAAATGATTCCTAAGTTTTTTGCTGTCGGCCTTTTTAATCCGCTCCCCATTATCCGGCATGCGCTGGGCAATATCAGCGATGATGCCAAACAGATCGTTCCTAAAAATGAGTGGAATAAAATGATCTGGAGCTCCCGGCTTTGGTTGATTGGCCACGGATGTGTCATTGCATCCTGTTTTGTGTTCAACACATGGCTGCCGGTGGTTTACACCCTGTTCGCGCGTTTTTACGGCGCACCGCTGGGCCGCTCGCTTGATCTTATTCAGCATACCGGCATGGAAGTAAATGTGCGCGATCACCGACTCTGCTCACGCACCATCTACCTTAATCCGTTCACGCGTTTCCTGTACTGGAACATGAATTACCACATCGAGCACCACATGTTCCCGGCCATCCCGTTCCATGCCCTGCCAAAGCTGCATGAAAAAATCAAAGATCAGCTTCCGGAAACCCATCCCAGCTGGTTCGCGGCCTATCGCGAAATTATTCCGACCGTCCTTAAGCAGCAGAAAGATCCGAACTATTGCTTCACTCCCACCATCCCGGAGAAGGCGTAATGGAAATTAAATTCTTCACCCCGCACTGGGGTTATGAACATCGGGATTTCAAAACGTATTGTCACGATGTCGCAAAAGCCGGCTTTGACGGCATTGAGCTCAACCTCAGCACCGATCCAGCTGAGACAGTAGTGCAATTGGACCTGCTTAAAGAAAATGGACTCGAATACGTGGCTCAGCATTCCGGCACATGCGCGCATGACTTTGAGGAACACAAAGCGCATTACCGCGAAAATCTTGAACGCATCACGGCACTCAAACCACAGAAACTGAATTGCCATACGGGAATTGATTTCTTCACATTTGAGCAAAATCTGGAGATCGTCGACATTGCACTGGAGGTCGGCGCATCCTGTGGTGTTCCGATTGTGCATGAAACGCATAGGGGTCGCTTTCCGTATCACGCCGCTCTGACTTTCCAATATCTGGAAGCGCGGACGGAACTTCGGCTCACCGCGGATTTCTCCCATTGGTGTTGTGTTTCTGAATCACTGTTGGAAGGACAGGAAGCATTCGTCGATATGGCCATAGAAAGGGCGGATCACATCCATTCCCGCGTTGGCTATGATCAGGGGCCGCAAATCAACGATCCTCGTGCGCCTGAAAACGCATATATTGTTGAACGCTTTCTTAGTTGGTGGGACCGAATTGTTGAAATACACCAAGCCAAGGATTCAGAAACCCTAACCATAACGACCGAGTTCGGCCCTTGGCCCTATACCGCTTCACTGCCCCTTACGCAGCAAGCGATTTCCAGCCAGTGGGACATCAATATTTATATGATGCATCTATTGCGCAAGCGCTATCGATAGTCGCGCGGCGAGATGCCCATGATCTTTTTGAAGATCCGGGAAAAGTAGTATGGATCGGGGAAGCCGAGTTGCTCACCCACTTCACTGATGCGCATTCCCGTTGTGGTCAACAGCTCGCAGGCACGCTGAATCTTGAGTCGATTGAAATAGTCGATCGGCGTGCTGTAGTAGCGCTTGCTGAAAAGCACGCCGTAGTGGTTCAGGCTCATGCCGGCAATGTTGGCCAGTTCCTTCAGGGGCAATTTGCGCGCAAGATTGCGGTGCATGAACTCGACGGTCTTGTCGATGTTTTCATCAGCGGTGCGGCTACGCTGTTCGGATGACCTCATGCGCAGCTGGATGACACCAAGCAGCTGGCTCAGTGCGCCGGTCGCGGCAACTAGCGTGGAGTAGGTATGTACCTTGCTCATGAACTGATAGAGCTGTTCAATGCAGGCAGCCATTTCCTGATGCTGTGGCAGATGTATGACCGGGCTTCCTGTAGAGGGAAAAACCAGCTCACAGAATTCCGCGGCCTGTTTCCCCTGGAAGTGCACCCAATGGTTGGACCATGGTTGCCCCGGATTGGCACCGTATTTATGCGGAACGTGTGCGGGCACGAGAAAGGCGCTGTGTTTTTCCACCGTCCATTCATTACCATCGAGTTCGAGCCAGCCTTGTCCGTCGTCGCAATAGATCAGGATATAGTCATAGCTTCCGATCGGTCGGGGTATGTAGTGCGCTGGCGACGCTCCCTGAAAACCGACGCGCGTGCAGAGCAGATCGCCCGTAATCGGCTTTTGCAGAAACTCATCGCGCAAAGCTGACGCAAGATGCGCCATACGCATATCCGGGAACGCGCCGCGCTGGGCACGGCGGATGTCAGGAAGAGGGATATCCGAAAAATCCGAAAACTTAAGCCCTGCTTGTTTGAGCAGTTTGCTTACTTCTGTTTCACTCCTCTGTTGCATTGAGCTCTGATACATCGGGATATTGTCCATTATTTCCAAAATCCTGTCCATGGAAAAATATGAGGAAAAGCGGAATAACTAAGACACCAATTCACGAGGATAAAATTATGAAAACCTTTGACTATACAGACACCGAGCGCATCTATGCGGCAGATCTGCACAACAGCAACTTTAAACCCAATAATCGCATCAAGCGACTGATTGATCGCCGCGACTGGCTGGCTAAAAACCATAAAAAAGATATCTACTGCGACAACGCGGAGTTCCTGATCTATCACTGGTCCGGGAAAGCGGAAACCTTTGCGGCGGCAACCGGTGAGCAGGCCGCTTCCGAAGACGAGCGCATCAATATCGGCGACCACACCGCGCGTGTCGATGTCGGCGGTCCGTTCCCGTATGCGGCGCAGATGCCTTCCAAGGTCAATGGCTATGAGCCGACCGTCACCAACTGGGCGGACGATTATGCCTTCTTCCTTCGTCACTCCGAAGCGGAGGTGCATCCATACGAGCAGATCGTCGGTGAATTTCACTGGCAGTTAGACGAAGCGCGCTACTACAAATATCCGAAATCCCACGCCGACTTGGGGCTGGTTGCCCGCGAATTGGGCGCCGGTGGATTTAGTCTAGCGCATTGCTGTCCGGATCTTTCCATCGGTCTTAAACTCGGCTGGGGTGGACTGCTGGAAAAAATTCGTAAAAACCGCAATAAGCATGCGACGTATGGTAACGAAAAATCTGTGACCTATCTGGATGCCAGTGAACAGGTCGTTCTGTCTGTCATCGACTTTGTGCAGCGCCATGGCGAAAAGGCCGCTAAGCTGGCCGAAACCGAAATGGATCCGGTAAAAAAAGAGTCCTACGAACTCGTCGCGAAAAATTGCGCAAACATTTCCTATGAACCGCCGAAGACGTACCACGAGGCGTTGCAGTGGATTATGCTCTACATGATTGTAGAGCGCGTCAATGGGCACGGAAACGGCTATGGCCGTTTTGACCAGTTGCTGATACCGTTCTATAAGGCCGACAAAGCCGCAGGACGTATCGACCGCGAACGCGCTCGCGAACTGCTGGGAGAATGGTATTTAAAATATGGCCCTCATCTTTCGTATGGCGGACGGAACGAAGATGGTTCCGATGCCACCAACGAAATGAGTTGGATCGGGCTGGAAGCCTACGATTTGGTCGGCGGATACAACCAATTTGGCGTACAATGGCACAAGGATATGGATCCAGACTTTTTTAAATATTCATGTGATGTCGTCGGCCGTCATGGCTGCGGGGTGCCAGCGCTCGTCAACTCCGATGTCCTCGTTGCCAGCCAGTTGCGTACCGGTTTCGATGAAAAGCATGCGATGAACACGTCGTACAGCGGATGCCAGTGGTACTGTATTCCGGGCCGCGAATATCAGGATCAGGATGTAAACTGTATTGTCCTCATCTCTCCGATGCAACGCGCTATCGATATGGCCATTGAACAGGGCATTGAAGGGTGGGACGGCTTCTGGAACCTCTACTGTGAAGAGGTGGATAAAAGCGGCGAAGCCTTAGTGAATTTTAAAAACGAAGCGTACAAATATCACGCTCAACTGTGGCCGGAAATGATCACCTCGTTGGTTTCTTATGGCCCAATTGAAAAAGGGCGCGACATTACCGACTTTGATTCCGTGGACTATAACTATCCGTCTGTAAATGTTCTGGGCGTTCCGAACGTGGTGGATTCCATGTATGCGCTGAAAAAGGCCGTGTTCGAAGACAGGAAGTTTTCGCTCAAGCAGGTTCGCGATGCCTGCGAATGCGACTGGACTGGCGAAGGCGAGGAAATTATACGCCAGGTGTTGTTGAATCTTCCAAAGTTTGGAAATGACGAGGATGGCGTCGATGCCATGGCCATACAGATCTCTGAACAGGTCCGTGAAGTTATGGAAGCGAAGCGCAGCATTAAGGGCGGCCACTTCCGTACATCGCTTTTCCAATATCAGGGACACACGGTCGCGGGGCCATACCTTGGCGCAACACCGGATGGCCGTAAACGCAAGGAACCACTCGCACACGGCATGAACCCGATGCATGGCCGCAATCGTGCCGGCATGACCGCCACGGCAAATTCCTTCTGCAAGCTGGACTTTGCCAAGTATCAGGGCGGTTCGTTCCAAATAGAGTTGCATCCGAGCTATTTCGCGGAAGATGCCGACCGTGGTGAGCTGGTCGATCAGTTTGCTCAGACGTTCTTTGAAAAAGGCGGCGTGCAGATCAATCTGAACGTTTTCGATCTGGAAGATCTAAAGGATGCCTATGACCATCCGGAGAAAGATGAATACGACGATATCGTTGTGAAAGTTACTGGCTATTCTGCCCACTTCACCAAGATGGATCGTCAGTTCCAGAAGGAATTCATCACCCGCGTGAACTACAAGTCATTGTAAAAAAATAGAACCACGAATTACGCAAAAATAGAATTGAAGCGTTCGTGTAGTTTGTGGTTAATCAATTATGAGTAAACAGGGCCATACATTTAGCGTAAAACGGATGCAGACGCATGATGGGCCGGGGCTGCGCACCACGGTCTTTATGAAAGGCTGTTCACTGCGCTGTGCCTGGTGCCACAATCCGGAAAGCCTTTCCGGCAAGGCGGAGCTTTGGCGTAATGAACCGCGCTGCATTGGTTGCGGCATCTGTGCGCTGGATGATGGCTCGCTTACGGATCATGATAATTGGAACGGCGATCCGGCCGTCATTGAAAACTGTCCCGCCAAGGCACTGGAGCCGTTGCGGAAGGATTGGTCGGTGGAAGCATTGCTGGCCGATCTGGAACGCGATGCCGCGTTTTTTACTAAAAACGGAGGCATCACGGTTAGTGGCGGTGAACCCGCAATGCAGTGGCCGTTTGTGGCTGAGTTGCTGAAAGGCTGTCGGGAGCGGGAGTGGCATACGGCGCTTGATACCTGTGGCGCCGCTCCGGCTGAAGCACTCGATGTACTGTTGCCGCTTTGCGACCTCGTGCTGTTTGACCTCAAGATCATGAATTCTTCCAATCATAGGAAGTGGACCGGGCAGGGGAATGAGCAGATTCTGGATAATTTTTGCAAAACCATGGCCTACGCCACAGAACATCCAGAATTAAAGATATGGATCCGAACGCCGCTGATTCCCGGTGCCACCGATGGTACAGAAAATATTGAGGCGATTGGGCATTTTCTTTCCAATCATTGGACGGATCAGATCGAGCGCTGGGATCTCTGTGCCTTTAATAATCTGGCCGTTGAAAAATACCAAAAAATGAATATGGAGTGGGAATTTGCTGAAACACCGCTCATGGAACGGAAGCATGGAGAAGAGTTGCTCCAAACCGCTATCGGAGCCCTCGGACCGGAAAAATACGACCGGGTTTATTTAAAAGGACGTATGATATGAAGATTTTTTTGATTGTGTTGGTGGCGGCGATTTCGAACATCGGAACCGTTCTCTGTTTAAAAAAGGCCAAGTTTGCCTTGGTTAGCGGTTGTCCCGCAACGGGCTGGCTGGCCGGGATTGCTCTGACCATTGTGACGACTCAATATCTGATGTGCTGGGCGGATGTGTGGGGGGCGTCGTTGGGATTCGTTATGTCCTTCATCATTGTTCTGGTGATGCTGTCCGCTGTACTGGTGAATGTGCAGGTGCCTTCCGGACGGTTAGAGCTGTTGTCGCCCGCAGGGCTTCCGGTGCTTGAATCAATCGGCTATGGCCTCGCCGTTGTCGGTATTTTTTTGGTCGGGATTTCCAAAAACCTGGCCTGATTGTGTAAAGACCGGAAAGGGAATGAAAAGCGTAGGATATAATCCATCTTTTTCACTTCTTCGTCCATGTCCAAAACCCGGTAAATATGTATTAAATATAATGATTAACTGAAAGAAGGCAAATCTATGGAAAGTAAGACGGAAAGCGGTTCAATGGGATATTTGTGGTTTATCTGCCTCGTGGCAGCCTGTGGCGGATTACTGTTTGGCTACGACGCTGTGGTGGTGTCCGGGACGAACTCGCAAGTTACAGCTCTGTTTGATTTCAGCCCGAGGCAACTGGGCTTCTATGTCAGTTGTGTTCTTTGGGGTTGCGCCATCGGATCGGCCTTTGCCGGACCGATCTCCGACGCCTTCGGTCGTAAGAAAACACTAATGATCGCTGCGATCATGATCTTTATTTCCGCCACCTGGAGTGGACTTTCCGACGGTCCGGCGCATCTGATCATGGCACGCCTGTTGGGCGGTTTTGGGATTGGTGCCTCCACGATGGTCTGCCCGCTCTATATCTCCGAAATCTCCCCCGAAAAACACCGCGGTCGTATGGTGACACTGTTCCAGTTCACCATCACCATCGGAATCGTGATGTGTGTCTTTTCCAACTTTGGGATTATTAAATTTGCCGAAGCCAATGCCGCCTCTGAAACGCTCGCCCCCTTCTGGAAATGGTTTGCAGTCGATCAAAGCTGGCGTGCCATGTATTTCGCCGAAGCCCTGCCAGGCATTCTTTTCCTCGTCTGCGCTTTCTTCATTCCTGAAAGCCCTCGCTGGCTGGTTAAAAATCAGCGGACGGACGAAGCGAAAAAAATTCTAAAACGCATCAACGGGGATAAAAAGGCTGCGGCGGTCTGCGCGGAAATCGAAACCGCGGTAAACGAAGAAAGCGACGTCCGTTTCTTTGATCTCTTTACCCGCAAGCTGAGCAGGCCACTGATTCTCTGCCTGTTGCTTTGCTTCTTTGCCGAAGCCTGCGGAGTTTCGGTGGTTTTCTACTACGGTCCGCAGATCTTCGAAGCGGCAGGCTTCAGTCTGGCCGGATCGCTCGGAGGCTTCGGCACCATTGCTCTGGTAAACATGGTCGCCACCATCTTTGCCTTAATGTTTGTTGATACCGCCGGCCGCCGAAAACTACTCGCCGTCGGCACCATCGGAGGAGTCATTGCCCATCTTGTTATCGGCAGCCTCTTCCTTAAGGGTGCTACCGGATGGGCCATCGTAGTCGCGATCAATGCCTTTGTGGCTTTCTTTGCCTGCGCCATCGGCCCGGTCAAGTTTATACTGATTTCGGAAGTCTTTCCGAACCGCATCCGCGGGAAGGCGATTTCCATCGCCACGGTCTGCATCTGGCTGACCAGTGCTGGAGTGGCCCAGCTTTTCCCAATCATGCAGGACGCCATGCCGACCGGTTTTATTTTCTACTGCTTTGCCGGCGTGCTGGCTCTCTCCCTGTTTGTCATTAAGTTCCTTATGCCCGAAACCAAAGGACGCACCATTGAAGAAATCGAGCGTTCCTGGCTCAAACACGAGGACTAGACCATGCTGCACGATCCCAGCCACTACACCCCCATGGCAACCGACGAGAAGATCGAGGTTTCCTCAACCGACCGCGATACCCTGCGCGGCCTCGCGGAACAGAAGGCCGCTGCCGGAACCGAATCCTCGCAAAAGGAAAAGGCTCGCCTGTGGACGGCTCTCAACGACTTAAAGTCCGAGCGTCCCATGGTTTGGATCAATGAGATCCCCTGGAATGAAATGGACGTCAATGACGAGCTGAAGCTCCAGTGTGAGGGTGGGTGGGCGCGTGAGCAGGAAGTGCTGCTGCGCAAGGAACTCTACCAGTGGAACCACCTGCCTGCCGACATGGTCGTGAGCCCATGGATCGAGTGCCCGAAGGCGGTTCACAGCACCGACTTCGGCATTGTTGAAGATACCAATATCTCTGAAACCGATCATTCCAACGATGTGGTTTCCCGCCACTTCAACATCCAGATTGAAGAACTGGCCGATATTGAAAAGATCCAGATGCCGGTTGTTACCCACAATGAGGAGCAGACCGCACTGCGCGAGCAGATCTTCAACGACGTGTTCGGCGGCATCCTTCCGGTGAGGGTGGTTGGGCAAAGCCACATTTGGTTTACGCCTTGGGACTTCCTGATCCGCTGGACGGGTATCGAAAATGCGCTGATCGGCCTTTATGACGATCCCGATCTCTACCACGCCATCGTCAACCGCCTTGTCGGTGCCTGGATGGTGGAGCTCGACCAGTTTGATGAACTCAACGTGCTAGAACTCGACAATTCCAACGTACGCGTCGGCTCCGGCGGCTATGGATATATCTCCAAACTTCCAAGCCTTGGGAATGCACAAACACACGTGACGCCCAAAGACATGTGGGGCTGTTCCAACGCGCAGATATTCTCGGAAGTTTCTCCCGACATGCACTGGGAATTTGCGATCGAGCATGAGCTGCGCTGGATGGAGCGCTGGGGCATGAACTACTACGGCTGCTGCGAACCGCTGCACAACAAGACCGAGATCCTAAAGAAGATCCCCAATCTTCGAAAGGTCTCCACCAGTGCCTGGTGCGATGTCGAAAAAATCACCGAGGGCCTAGGTCAAGACATGGTCTACAGCATCAAACCCAGCCCGGCCATTCTCGCGGGGGACGACTGGCATCCCGAACGCGCCCGCGCCGAAATCCGCCGTGTGCTGGACATCGCCCAAGGTGCGCATCTGGAATTCATCATGAAAGACATCTCCACCGTGCGCTACAAACCTGAGCGCCTCTGGGAATGGTCCGCAATCGCGATGGAAGAAGTCGGAAAACCCAAATAAGCAACGGCCCAAGATATGGCTATCGCTTCAGGGTACCGCCATGCGCGGCCATCAATATCAAAACAGGTATCATTATGCCCCACGTTTGCTTTCAACCAACGCCGCTGACGGGCGTTGCCCCCTGCTATCCCACCGATAGGGAGTCAGCCATTTAAATCGGCAGTCCTCCCTCTATAGTGGTGATAACAAATGTCAACTAGAGGATTAATCGGATTCAGGTGCAACGACACCGACAAGCTCATTTACAACCACGCAGACTCTCATCCGGATACACTCGGGCTAAAGGTTCTGCGGGAACTAAGAGAAGTTGATAACTGGAACGTAATTTTGGACCGCATAGAAAGTCTCGTTCCAATTCCTGAACAGCGAAAACTGGGCGAACATTCAAGCATGGCGGAAGCAGAGATTCGAAGAGCGTTTCCCGATCTTGAGTACAGGGGTTCTCCTCAGAATTTTTATGATCTCTATCAACCGCTGCAGGGCACATTGAAACCCTACTTGGACGGAAAACTAATGTTCATGCCGGACGCATCGGATTTCATACACAACAGCCTCCATTGCGAGCGGGCGTACATCGCCAACCTAGATGACAAAAAATTTGAGGTATGGAAAGGACTCCAGAGCGAACCGGACTCAGAAAATGAGCGCTATCCTCAAGAAGCTGCCCGCACCGGATATTATCTCTGCACCATGTTGAGATCCTATGATTTGGAAAAACTTCCCGAGCAAGGAACCTACCTGTCGGACTACTTTTTCTTCAGGGATCTTACCTCATCGCGACCAGAGGACAGACCATGAGCGATCAAGGTTTGATCGGGTTCCGATACCGCGACATTGATAAACTCGACTACAACCGTTCCGGTTCTGCGCCGAATAAACTCGGCCTCCAGATCCTTCACGAACTACGGGCAGTCGATGACTGGGATCCTTTCAAAAAGCGAATAGCAGAACTCACTCCGGTGGCTGAGACGCATAGAATTGACTATTTCGACGGCTATCCTGTCGCCGAAATACGAAGGCATTTTCCTCATCTGGAATACGACAGCGCACCGACCGACTACCATGAATTATTTGCGCCGTTGCAGGGCACACTGGCCCCCTACCTCGACGGTAAGCTCAGCTTCATGCCGGACGCATCCGATTTCATTCGAGACAGTCAGCATTGTGAATGGGCCTACATTACCAATCTTGACACCAATCAATTTGAAGTTTGGAAAGGGAACCAGCTCGAACCCGACCACGAGGACAACCGAATGGTTGAAGAAGATAACCGCTACGGTAAGGATATGGATCGCATGGGTTACTATCCATGCGCCATGGTTAGAAGCTACGACTTTGAAGAACTTCCCAACCCCGGACTCTTTCTAACGTATTATTCCTTCTCAGGGGATCTTACCGACGGAAACAGAGAGTAGACTCTGATCAAGGAACTCCGCATCGGAACGATGCTAGAATAAGCCACAAATATAGGGCCCAAAGGGAATATGGAGGGCGCCCTACCGAGATCCGACCGCAAGCCAAACAAAACGGTTCGACAAGCACCCGTGGGTTATTGTGGTATTAACTCGGCTTTCACAGTTGGATCTGAAGAGAACTGATAAAAACATTTTCAAACAGTCCGAAGACATAGTGCTCAATCATAATGCCATAAAAGGTAATGGTGCCGGAGGTGGGACTCGAACCCACATGACCGAAGTCGCGGGATTTTGAATCCCGTGCAATTTGATTCAAATCTGCTCAGACATTCTCATAACCTGAAGAGCTTCCGGAGGGAAAGGCATGGATTTGTTTGCCGGCAAACACGGGAATGGCGGAACAAGCAGGCGCTATTTCTTGGCCCGTACGTAGCGCCGGTTGAGGAACTTCTCGATGTCGCTGCGGTAGAAGCGACGTAGCCCCCCAACCCGGATGTGAGGGATCTCCCACCGCCAAAGCGTGCTCAGCGAGATACCAAGCCAGTCGCATACCTCGCGGGCGCTCAGCAGATTATCCAAAGAAACCTCAGCGCATCGTTCCCACTCTTGCAGTGCATAGAACGCCCGATCTATTGCTTCGTCGTCATGTCCAGCCGCACGCAAGAGTGTTCGCGCTGCCGACAGGTTCGGGTCGTCCAATATCTGAATATCCATCGCGTCGGCTTTCACTGTGGCACTCCTACGGAATGACTCACCTTGAGCGGGCACGACGAATCACAGAACGGCATAACAGCAGGATCCTCGCATCCCATGCCGCGATAGCTCCCCTTATACGCACAATGTGCCTGGGCATGGATTTCAGAATCCCGGATAATAGGCTTACCCGAATTAGGGCGATTTCGGCGGGCCCAGGCATTCAGGATTCCAAGTGCTTGGCCATAAGCATAGCCGGCCAGCTTCAACTGCACCGCCAGACGGAAGCAGGCAACGCGTTGGTAGTCGGTGACTCCCTCGGCGAGCATCCTTTCCGCACAGGGCTTCAGCCCATACTTCCTACCATCGGCAACTGTCCGCAGGTTGACAGATGCAGTGCGAGTGGAATAGGACGGCTCCTTCCTCGCGATATGGAGCAGAGCATTTCGGGACACTGGCTGAATACTTGCCAGCACAGCCCATTGATCCTCAAAAGGCTTCATGTGTTCGTTCAGGAACGCCGTACGCCCCTGCAAAACATGCCGCCCAAAAAGAGGCAGGTTGATGAAATTGCCATACTGTTTCCGCGTAAGAAGACGATCCTGCTTAGGAAATATCTCCGTCGATGGCGCGCCGATCTTTTGCAGCAAGACCCGCATGGCGATGCGCATCAGCCGGGCCTCTACACCGCCATCTTCGGCAAACCACCAGCAATGATATCCCTTGGACTTGCTGCGCTCAATATAGGTGCTAATGCCAGCATCCAGGGAAACTGAACGGAAAGCCGTCGGCATACCTTTGTCGTGCGAGTCGAAGTCCACCACAGCAAAAAAAACTTTCTCGCCGACAAGCGGATAAACGCCTAACGGCTGAACACCGGAAAGATGACGGTTGGCAACATCAATGGTCACCGGCTTCTTCACCTGCCAGCTTCGTCCGCTTTCGGAGTCATACGTTCCGTACACGTCCGTACGACCGGCGAAGCGGCTGCCAAAAAGCTCAACTTGTTTCTGCGTAAAGTGCATTCCAGCAACTATCCTTTCGATGCAAACGATGTTCAGAAGATGAATCTCTTCACAAGGATAGCGGCAGATGCGATCAGGTCATTTCAGATAGAGTCAAAGCCCCCGGCATTTCTTCAGCCGCCCAATGACTTTGTAGTAAAGCGGCAACATGATTCGCGAGGGCATGCAGTTCCAGTCCCGAAAACACCGCAACGTCGCCGAACTCATATCGGGATTGGATTTCCTCTGCGAGCTGCATTCTGGAATTCCAATCGAGTCCATGGAGAAAGCTATCCAGAACACACGACGTATGTCGGGCCAGCACTTGCTCCTTCAGTGCTTCCGCGAGCCATTGAAGAATTGTACTGATTTCGGTGGCACCGTCTTCAAGGACTTCAATGATCGCCAATGCATATCCTCCCATGGATTTCTGGGAATAGGCGCTCTCCAGAACATCAACACTTAATGCGTAAGCCTCAGAATCCGAAATGCGTTGGGAAGGTATCATTCCGTTCTGGAACAGGTGGCGTGTGAAGCGGATGATCTCGGATTCAAATTCAGCCAATGATGCCGGGGCATCTGCGGCCGGCACGTAGTCGGCGGCGGCATCATCAAATCCACACACGCAAGCCGCTCCGGCCAGATCAATTTCCAGACGGTGCAAAATTGAGGCAGGACTTGCGTTAGCATTCTTCATAGGCCAGATCCTCCTCACTGAAGCTCCACCCCATCTCATCGGCGGATAAATCCCTGAACGGAGAGTTCCATCGCTCGGAGCGCCGGGCCAGGCCTTTCCGAACGGCATCGACCGGCAAACAGTAGTTCCGATGTGTATTTTCCAGAATCGACCCTACATCCCCTCCCTCGACTTCAGGGGGTGGCCTGGTTACCATTCGCACGACCTCCTTTCCGATCCTTGCAATCATCTCATACTTTTCCAGCTTCATGATTTCCTTCGGATCAACAAGATCCTGCATGTCTTTTGCAAAGAATTGGCTATCTCGCTTATCGACTTTCCCCAGGATTGTAGTCCCTGCGGTAGACAAAGCGTCCACCTGGCGCGTGCCGAACTGGGACAGATACTGGTGAGCCAGACAAAGGTTGATCCCGAACTTGCGCGCCTGGACAATGATGTTTTCTATGGCATTCGCGGCAACAAACCGATGTGCCTCATCCGCAAAGATCGAAAACCGTTTTCGTTGATCTATTGGAGTATCGCTGCGGCCCATGGCCGCGTTAAGAAACAGGGAAAGAATGAGGGCTCCGAGAATCTCCCCCGCGTCATTGCCCACGGACGACAGGTCGACGAGAAGAATCATGCCCTCATCCATAATCCGTCGGAAACTGATACGGTTCTCGGGCTGTGAAAGCATGAGCGACACATTTCCGGCGGCCACCAGCTTCGACAGCTTGTGCTTGGGGGCCTGCAGATCCGATTTGCGATAGTCCTTCAGGAAATCCTGCTGCCAGAATTTTTTGACGGGTTCGTCCAAGGCGGCCTCCACGATCATCTGCCTCAACTCTTCGCTTTCCGGACTTCCCTGCCGAACGAGGCTGTAGAGATCAAGAAGCGATGCGTGCTTCAGATATGACAGCCCAATGAGCCCGTTCCTTATGACATGCTCCAACCGATCACCCCAATCCGAAAACACCCGCCGGAGGGCTCCAACTATGTCGTCTGCCCTTCTGTAGATATTTTCTCCCGGATCCAGAGTCAACGGATTCCACAGTGGAACAAAATTTGGATCACCGGGATTTAAATAGATGGTACGAGAGCGTAGCCCTTCCGGAATGATGGTCAGGGCCTGCTTAACAGCATCCCCGTGAATATCGATGAACACGGCCCCGCTACCCTCTTCAATGTCCTGGCGGAACATGTTTAGCAAGACCGTGCTCTTCCCCATCCCTGCTGAGGAAAGAATATGGGTGCTGCGGGAGCGGACATCTTCAGGGATGCAAACAGGCTGGATCTCACCAGCATAAGGACTGTCGCCGATATGCGTCCCGTTGTGGAGAGATTTATCCCTGACCGGCAACGTCTCCAGCGCGGCAAGGGGGAGTCGGCGCTGCTCGACGAGCTTTGCGTGAAACGGATGGGCCAGCCCGACAAGCTCGCGGGAATTCACAAGAAAGCCTGGCCGGTAAACCGTTCCCCGCTGAATCATCCGAATCAAGTCCGAGTCTCTGAACATTTTCCGGTACTCCCCATCTCCTATTTGGCGCAACGGCCGTCCTCCGTGTTGATAAAGGTTCATGAAGGCCGTCAAGGCTTGCAACGATGGCGGTGGATGAGGCTTTTCGGTAATCATACCAACTCTTGCCGCCGCATTGAAGAAAGGGCGGTCATTGTGGGCTTTCAGTTCGACATCGCTTGCCATGTTCCGGAGATCGCCTGAAGGAGCCTGCTGCATGTAGCGCCGTCCTAGGCTGTAGAGTCCATGAAGATTGATTTCATATTCCAGATCCAGCAAGCGCTTCACATTTCGATGCCAGTCGTTGGTCGCTGCGACCGGCTGGAATACACACTGGTAGAAGCCTATGTCGGCGTCGGGAACTTGCGACAACGCTTGGACAAGGGACATAAACGCCGGTGAATTCAGTTCCTCGTACGATGTCAGCAAATGGGAGTACGGCGGATCAGGATAGTAGTCTGCCAGATAGACGCGCGTATCCCGCCCCCAATCGACACGTTCCAGTCGCGGCTCACGATCGACCGTGACCTCAGAGCATTCAAACAGCCCACGAAATATGGTAGTAAGCACATAGGCATCTGCTCGATGCACAAGCAGGCCAATGGTGATGGACTGGATATTTCCGGAAATTTCAAATGCGACACGGTGGGACAGGCCGGCCATGGATTTCAACAGAGTCTCAGACCGGGTCCAGTCGCATTTCTGGTCAGGCGACACCCAGATGCGCAACCGAAGCCACTCACCGGGTTCAGTGGGCACTTCTGGAATCGCCGCTGCCTGTTCAGCATCATCCTCCACACCGAACAGCGCGTAGCGTGGCTCCAACCGCACGGGTTCCCTCTCTATCCTGGGCGAACAGCCTTTGGCTATTTCCATCGACAAGAGGGCCATGAGCTTTTTCGCCGCCATCCTCGGAGCGGCGCGCTCCAGTCTCACCTGATCTATCGTAGCAATCTGCATATCTCTACTCAGATAGTGGCAGCGCAGGTGGCAGTGTTGCAGCCTGCGCAGACCTTTAGTGCATAGACGTTCTGCGAAGACGCCGCATCAGATATGGATGTTGCTTGAGAGCCTTGCGAAAACCGGAATGGATGCGCGCCCCGGTTCCCTCGGTGATCTCCGGTGGAAGAATCTGATGGTATGTCGCCATGTATTCTTTTGCATCGGCCATCAACTGTTCGACGCTTCGGTGTGAAAAATACGATTCCACCGTGACGGAGATCAGATTGCGCGAGTATTCCGCACCGTACTCCAATGCCAGGATGCGCAATACGCCGCGCAGCCCTCCGCCGCTTCCGGTCCTCACCTCTTCAAAGGCCGCCTGTGCCGCGCTGTCCCCATATTTCCGCTTCAACAGATGCCAACATCGGTTTGAGCAAAACTGAATATCGACAGGGCCGGGATTGATTCCCAGCAAGGTTGCCTCCACATGGGACAAGCACCGGGCGAGGCATTCGCAGTACGAATCCCAGTCCGTGAGAATGGCCGTCTTTACTGCAAAGCCATTCAGGGCCGCATCGACTTTTTGATCGATGCAGCTGGGAATACCCTCGATATTGGCCAGCAGGCGCTGGAGTCTGCTTGCTGTCATAACCCCCTTCCTCATTTTAGAGTCGCCGGAACATCGATGATGTCTGGCGCAGCCCCTGGACAAAAGCGTCGATGAGATCCCGGTAGTTTTGTGCATATCGCTCCGGCTGGTCCCTGCGTACGTTTGAAGGGATGCTGGCATCGAAGTGCCGCATGAACTGCCGGATAATTTCCACCTTGTCCTCCCATGAATTAGGAGCGACATAGCTGTCGAATATGGAACGTACGTAGTGCTGAACCGCCTCTGTCTTGCAGGCGTCGGCAATGATATCGAGGATTTTTCGCATACCGCCATTCGTTCCGTCATGGGCATCATTGTAGGCCGAGACGATGTCGCCGTTGTTCCGGCGATATTCCCGTTCGATCATTTCTTTCGCCCTGCCTTGGGCCTGCCCGGCCGACATACGACCGCCGTTTGTAATGCAGGTTGCCGTGTGATGATTGAGGTAATCGCCTGTTACCGAGGCGAACGCCTCGAACGAACCTACCGTATTGCTCGACAAAGGATACCGCATACGAGCCTCGTCATGCGGAATACCGATATTACGAGCAATGCTCCGCTCTTCCAGAGCATCCATTATCTGTTGAATTGCCGTCATTGTTTTGTCTCCTTATCTTATAGAGTGCCAACCACTCGTTTTACTTGCTCCATCGAATCCACAAAGGACCGCACGATCACATCATACCGGTCAGCGAACCGTTCCGGCGGCTCGGAGGCAAGGTGCGGCGGCAGCGACTCCGGGTGCAGCTTCAGAAAGTCGCCCATAAATGCAACTCGAGCCCGGTAGTCTTCGCGGTCAAAAGCCGTAGCGAGGACAAGTTGGATATATTCCTCCTGTCTTCGCCGTTTATACTCATCAGCCATTCGGTCCAATACGTGCCTCAGTCCACCCCGCGTGGCATCCCTTGCCTCTGCGTAGGCCGCAGGTTCCCCGCCTTCCCGGGCGAAGGCTTCCCCCATCAGCGCGTGAGCCTCCGGCATGACTTCCTCAGCAGTAACATGCTCACCGGTGCGGCCTGTAGCCTGGGCCATATGAAGGTAAAAGGCCGCCGCCACACCCAATGTTTCGGCCTGGGATTCCGATGTGACACTGTAAAGAGCGTATCCGGCACGCGCCCGGTCGATAGGAAGGCCTATTCTCTCTGCCAGGTTTTCCGGCTGCAACTCGGCTGTGACGATTGCAAGCGTACTGGACACCGGACCATCGACCGAAGACGGATGGAGGTGGGCGTAATGTATTGGTCGGCGTCGCGTTGCCGCATCGTAGAGCGCAACGACATCGTTGCCATCGGAAGCGGCGGCATATTGGCTTAGGCGTATGCACGTGCTGACCGGAACCAGGGGATATTCAAGTCCTCGCTGGGTCTCAAGAGGGATCGCACTCAACAACTCCCTCAGGCGGGTTCCGAATCCCTGGGGATAATGGTTGCGCCGCAGGTGTGCATCCGCCCACTCGGAAAGGAAGGGTTTTATCTCTTTGGGATGCCCCGTGGCTACCACGGCTTTAAGAATCGCATAGAACCGATCCTCAATCCGGCCACCTAATCGCTGGATTGTGCACTCGACTGGACCTTCCCCGCAGGAAGCGGTGTCTTCCGACTGCCCAAACCCAGTTCGCAAGGCCGACCGTACGATGTCCTCTTCCTGAAACACCGCAGGGATGATGTCTTCAATCGTGCGTACCGCCGTAATGCGTATGTACCGCCGCGCTTTTTGGATTGCCGCAGCCAGGATTTCGCGCTCATCTTCCGGAAGAAATCGATTGGAGTTGTCCGCATCAATTTCAGGACAGAGAAACTCTTCGATTTCAGAATCTTCGATCGCAGCCTGCAGCTTTGCCGGAATATGCCGCACCAGGCGGATATCGCCGGAAACCGATGCCATGTGCCCCGTCAACACGACATCCTGGGCCAAGGGAATGTCCAGCGCGGCAGACAACATGGCTGCGAAAATCGGCGTGTCCGCGGAAAAGCCGGAAACATCTATTCCGACATCGGAGCTTGATGCTGCGGACAGGTTGACGCCTGACAGTTCAAATCCAAACGGGCCTATATCCGGAAGCAATGAAATCCCCTTGGCAAGTAATCCCAGAAAAGCGCTTGAATTGGAGGAAATCTCATCAGGAGGCGATGCGTCAGCATCCTCAGCACACTGGCCACCAAAGCTCTTGCCTGGGGATAACACCTCGCTCCCTAACAATCGTTCTTGTATAGGGCTCATACCGAAAAGAGCAAGCAGTTCAACAGGCACAGGTTTAATCAAGTGCTCCTGTCTGTATATGTATGCATTGACGGTTACTTTACCCTCGGACGGACTCATAGTGGTGATCAGCTCGACAAAGGTCGATAACGGAGTGTCAGCTCCCGTTTTTGTTAAGGTTTCTGATGTTTAGTTTATTTAGTCGATTCCGATTTTTTGTTGAAGAGTAATGATGATTCCCCGTTTTAAACAGTTGGCTGTCCCACAGCATTTAGATGAACCCCGGCAGATACGCCTGTTCCGGTGCTCCTCGGATGCGACCGGGTGGTTTGGCTGTCCCATAGGATTCCAGCAAGGCGGGCAGGTTCCAGCGACGCCAAAGCGAGACCCTTACGACGGTGAACAGGCGCTTGAAGCTGTGATCCCATCCGTGCATGAATTTGAGACAGCGCATCAGCAGATGGACGAGCAGCCCGGTCCATACCTGCCAGCGTACGGCATTAGCGCTGTAGCCGAGAAAGTCGGAGAGCTGGAGCGTCTGTTTGATTTCCTTAAAGAACACCTCGATATCCCACCGGCAGCGGTAGAGCTCCGCGACCGTCCACGCGCTCCACTCCAGATGGTTGGTCAGGAAGACCATTTCGACATCCTTGCCGTTGATCTCCACGAGGGCTACAACGCGGCGCAACTCGCACGGGTAGGCCTTCTTCGATTTTTCGAGCATCAGCTCGATGACTTCGTCGCGAAGGATGCGCTTGTTTTTAGTCGTTTCGAGGGAGCGCATCACCGTGTACTGCATGTTGTCTTTCGCTCGACCCGCCCAATTAATGCCGCGCTCCGTTAGCTCAAAGAGATGCTTGAATTTGATATAAGCCTTGTCGAATACAACGATTTCTCCGGCTTCAAGGTCGGCACACAAGCTCAAGGTCTTGCGGCTGTCATGGTGTTTTGCAGTGTCGACAATGGCACATCGTGGAAGGAAGCTTTGCAGGTCCAGACGCATGTGGCACTTCGCGGCGGCCTTGCGGCGGCGGTGCTTTGCCCAGTCCATGCTATTGGCCACCAGCTGTATCGTGGTCGAATCGAGCGCATGGATCGCCTTGCTGAAGCGACGGAGGTATCCACTACGCACCTTTCCCTTCGCAAAACCAGGCACCGTGTCCATCAGATGCTTCATCATGCTCCAATAAAGCTCTTCGGCCATGTTCGCGTCGCGCACTTGATTCGCATGGCTCAGGTTGTTGCGGGACGGTGGAACCGCACCGCGGATGGTGGAGAGCGCCGCCGCATTCATCTGGAGCGCGTCGCATACATCGTTAAGCCCGAGCGCATGAGCAAAGTGGGCATAAAGCAGCGAAACCACATGGCTCCATGGCGTGTACGTCCGGCTTCGGGCATCGACGCCATGCTTCTTCGCAAGGTTCGTGACCATGTGTCCGGGAATCAGATTGCACAATTGCTTCAAGGTTGTATACCTATGTCCGGCTGGTTTGTGTTTTTGTCTCTGTTTTTTCATACCCTCCGAGTGGAGGATTTAGAGCTCACAAGCCAGCCTTTTTATTTAAAATCTATGGGATGACAGTGAATTAGATACTGAAGATTTCGCTGAGGGAAAGCAGTCGCTGAAGCTTATAGCGCATAAGGCAGATCCTGTAGGCGGAAACCGGTCCGCGGGACTATTTCAGGTTCTTTACCCTGTAAAAACAGGCAAACCTTATAAAGTTAGTTTCTGGTTGAAGAATCAGGGATGTACGGTTCGAGTAATAATTAAGAACGAACGAGGACATTCCCACCGAGGCCTTACTGAAGCTGAAAAAAAAGATCGTGCTGCACATCCTCCAATTACGAAAACCTTTGGTGAAGAAGAAACGGGCACCGACACATGGCGTCAATTTGAATACATTTATGTCGTCCCGGAAACAGACGGCACTATTCGATTCCAACTTAATGTCATAGAAGCGGGAACACTATGGATAGATGATGTCCGGATTGAAGAAGAGAAGCCTGCAAATGGCTCTTTGGCAGATGAGCCGGAAGTTACCGTATTGACCCCAAAGGCGGTAACGAACCTTGCTGCGCAGACCGATCGGTTGGCGGTTGCTGGCGACATCTATACGTTTTCACAATTGCTATCCAAAGATCTCACGGTGACCTATGCCATGTCGCCTGATCCCGATGAACTGCCGCAAGAGTACGACCGGGAGGAGTATTTGGCGATGATGAGAGAATCGCACTGTTTCTACAGCAATCGCCTCTGCAAGACCAGCATTGGCAAGGTCGACATCTCCCCAGGTGCGCAGCAAGCGGATGTCGAGAACACCGTCGTTCAGGAATGCATCTCGCGTGGAGATGGTTCAGTCATCAGGGTGACCGTTTCTGAGAAGGTAACGTTGAGGATCGAGAATGGAAAGGTGAAGATTGCCAAGATTGCAGGAATCGTTATGAAAACGAACTTCGAACAAGACTAATCCAAAGAACGCGGGCGCGGGAACCATCGGGAGCGGATGCCGTGGATCGGTGGAATTGGAATTAACGGGCCGCAGGATTCGGTCTGCCAGCGGCGGTGGTTTGCCAGGGCGAGCGCAATGACGCAGTCGTCGTGGAAGCCGGATGGTGCATTGTACGACAGATGGCCGCGCGCGGATATTTCATATTCGTACCGCTGCAGTTCGTTGGTGAGCACCTTCCATTCCTCGGGCCAGCCCACTTTTTTCTGCTCGATGGCTACAATCAAACGCTGGATCAATGCGGTCTTTGAAACCGATGTAAATTTAAACGGCTCGATGTTGCTGTAGCGTCGGGCGAGGTCGTCGTAGATGGGATCGCCTACGCCGGTTGCATCTAGGATCAGGCGGCCGCGCCATTTGCGCGAAAAAGTAAGGATGCGATCCTTCTGCACCGGCCAGTCGAGTTGATTAAAGCGCTCCATCTCCAGGCAGCGCCCGTTGCGGGAGTTCATGGCGATCAAAACGGTGAAGTCTGTATGCTTGGCGACATCGCATCCGATCACCACCGGCCCCGCGCGGTCATCGCGGGAAATAGCCGATTCAGGAAACAGGCAGGATGATACCTTGCGGAATACCCCGGCGGAATCTTCGAGGAACTGCGCTTCGTATTCCTGCTTGAAAACATCGGAGGGAAGTGTCCGCCTGGCATCCTCCCATTCAGACGCCGGAAAATATGGACTCTCGACACTGGGGAAGCTGAACGATTCATAGTCGGACTCATGCGGGTCCTGCCCGCGCGTAAACATGTCGTAGAACCAGTTGCGCCCCTTGGGGGTGGAAATGAACACGGCCCATCCCTGGGTCTGGGCAATGGTGGGTCGCAGGATGTAGTTCCAGACATCAAGCGGCACAAGCGCTGCCTCGTCGATGACCAAGCCGCGGAAGCCGTAGCCCCGGATGTTTTCGGGGTTGTCGGCAGAAAGAAACCAGATGCGGGTCGTGCCGAAGGGGCCATCGAATTCAGCACGCGACGGAGTGCGGCCAATGAAGCGGACAAAGCCCCCGGCAATATCGCGCAGGGCTTCTTTCCCACGGTCGGCGACGTTGTAAGTCGGAGCAATCCAACCGTAATCGCCGGGAGCTAAGGCACCTCGGTCGAGGAGTTCTCCGGCAAGGCAGAGGGTTTTGCCGAAACGGCGTCCGGTACAGACAACGCGGAATCGCGTGTCGCGGGCGTCGTGGATTCGCTGCTGACCTCCGTGGGGACAGTAGTTGAGAGTGAAAGCCATTGAACGACTCCATCGTTTTCAATTTGAAGGGAAGCCTCCTTGGGAAGAAGGGGCATGATGATTCGGCGGAAGAACCAGACCGGGTCGCGTTCCAGCGACTTCTGGAGACCTTCGCGAAGCGTCTCCAGAGTGCCTGCGTCTTTGAGAATGGCGTCGAGCTCGCCGAGCGCCTGCATGCGCCCGCTCTTCTGCCCTTTGGGGCGTCCGGCTGGATTTCCTGATTGTCCGGGTTGAAACTGCATAGTGATTCCTCACTTAAAGAGCGGGAATCAAACAGACATGCCGACGTGTGCTTCAGGCTGTTTCATGAATCTGCTTAGAGCAGAGAAAAACAGGCTCGCGCCGCTCACCCGCGGGAAAATTAGGGGGGTGCCCCTGCGGGGCGCTTCGCTTCCGTCGCTCCCGCTCCGGCCTCGCAAGCTCGCCCGTTTTTCCGTCGCGCTGCTCTGGCCTCGCCCGCTCGGCGCGAAAATTGGCCCGCAGATAACGCTGATGGAACAGATTGAAAACAACCAAAAAGACCGGATGTTCCGGCGACGTTCCACTTGCCCCGCAGGGCAGCCGCTGGGCGGCCGTTCCGGAGCGCGATACTTTAAAAACCCGAGCGCGAGGAGCCCCGGTTCCCGGGCGGGGGCCTAGGGCGCGGACAGCGAGCCTGCGAGATGGACGCGCCATGGCCGGGTGGGCGGGGGATGCGGTGGGTGAAGGCGATAGCCGAAACCACGCGACCACGGCCGCCCCGCCCGACCGCCATAGCGTTGGCTAAGTTGAAGGACCAGGAGGAAGGGGCCGGGGCTGGCGCGGGTTGGGCGTAAGCCGAAACCGTGACCGCTATGGGGCAAGGGAGTGAGGCCGAAGGCCGAGGGGGAAGCGGGCGCCCCGCCGGGGGCTGCCCCCTGTGAGGGCGGAGTCGCCCTCCCCTAAGAAGCAAGCTCGCATAATGACTTGTTATGTTGGGTGGTTGAAATTTTGATTTCCAAAAACCACTGAACATAATCATGCATTATGCGGGTTTGCGAGTTTGCCAACGCCTGCGCGAATGCCTGGAGCGATGCCGGTGGCAGCAGGGAAGCAAGGAGCGTGTGAGGAACGAACCGCTCATTGCTTCATACAAAGAGGGAAAACGAAGCAGGATGCTTCGCCTACATTGCCCCGCAGGGTAGGCCGTAGGCCCCCGAAGGAAGACCGTCCCGGGCGGCTGATGCTGCGGAGGGAGTCTGCGACCGGAGAAGCATGAGCCGTTCGGATCAGCCGGGCTTCCGGAGTGTAGTTGAAGCGCTTGAGCCGAATTTGTGTGGAGCTCCCCGTAGGGCGAAGGCCGGGCAAGCGGGCGGGATCAGGCGATGATGTTTTTGAGTGCTGCGAAAATAACATCAGCGCCCCCGCCTTGGTTGGCCGGCGAGCGGAACGCAAAGACGGCTGATGCGCTGACGTGGCGGTAATAGCCGCCTCCCATACCGCGCAGACAAGGGAGAATTTGTGATGGATGGACGCGGAGCTTGCGCAGCGTACAGACAGCACAATTTCTTTCTTGGCTCAAAGCGCGGCGGACATCCCCCGTTGCGGGGGCTTGGGGGTCATACGAAGCAGCGCGAGGTGGCGTTTGGGAACGGACTTCCGCCTGGCGGAATGAGGTACGAGTGGAGCCGGGGCGGAAGGGAGCGAGCAAATGCCGCCTGGCGCTGTGCCGCTGGTGGCGGGAGCAGCCGACACCCATACTGCGCCTGACAAAGGAGAATTTGTGAAGGAAGCTGAATGAGGAGACCGGGAACGGACAGCGTACTGCGTAGCTGGCCGCTGGATGCGGAAGGATGGCGGAATGAAGCTGGATGAACAATTTCTTCTTTGGCTCAAGGCGCGGCGTACATCCCCCCGTTGCGGGGGGCTTGGGGGGTAACACGAAGCAGCGCGAGGTGAACTTTGGGACAGACGGTGAGCAAAGGGATGCAGGCCGGCCATCGTAGATGAGTTGGCCTGCTCCCGTCGCGAACCGGAAGGCACAAAGGGCGCCTGGCGCTGCGGCGTAGGTAGAGCAGGAAACGTGACAGCGTTCTGCGTAGCAGGTTCTGAGCGCGTTTGCTGCGTAAGGGATGGCGGGCGGGAAGTAGGTGAAACTTGAAATTTGAAACTGGAAACTTGAAACTTGAACCACGGACAAGAGCCGACGAACACGGCGTAGTACATAATACTACTACCGAGATTTACGGCGGGACTGCTTGGCGACCTTTTCAGGGAAAAGGGATTCGAGGGCAGGCCAGTCGCGGAGGGCGCGCTTGTGGCGCATCTCGGCGAGCTGGACGGAGGTGCCTTGGCGTTCCGCGATTTCGCGGTAGGACAAACCGAGAAAACGCAAGGCAACGATTTCACGAAGCTCGGGGTCAAGGGTAAGCAACCCTTGGAGGCAGGTGGCGAGGGTTGAGGCTGGGAGCATGGTGTCGCCGGGGAGTGAACAGCGGTCGGCGGATCCGGGATCACGGCCCTCAGCTACAGTATAGGCGGACATGGCGGGTCCGGGGTCACCGCCCCCGGCTACAACGGGCTGCTCTTCGTCGAAGGGCACGGAGTAAAAGGTATCCTCCCCCATTTTGCATTTAGCACAGGGCGTGTCTTTCCAGGGTTTGGAAGCATAGTCGCCGCGCTGGATGGAATCGTAGTGTGGGCATTTATGACAGAGCATAGCGGGAACCGGTTTGGGGTTGGATGTTGGAAGTTTGGTGTAGCCACGGATCAACACGGACAAACACGGATGGAGAGGCGTAACGAGTAATGCGTATTGCGTATGCTTGGCGGCGGAGCAGGCGAGACGCCCGCGGTACGGAAAGAGCGCGGAGGGGCAGGCGGGATGGCAGCGACTGTGCGGATTGGGAAAGGTTCACCACAGAGGGCACAGAGGGACACGGAGAAGCAATAAACCGAAGACACGGAAAGTGACGTAGAAACAGCGGCAGCGGAAACGGCACGGGGGATGTCACCGAGGAAAGCACTGCCCCGCGGGGCTTATGACATAATGACATTCTATGACATATATATAGTAATATAGGGAGAGAAGGACAGAACGCCGTGCGGACGCCCCCGTGAAAATACTCAGAGAGGGCTCTAGAGACTTTTTTTCTTATGATGTCACACGTCATAACGACACGAAGTAAACGTTTTGAAACGGGGTGTGCAGGTGTGGGCAGGCGAGACGCCCGCGGTACGGCAGGACGACACGGAGGTCGTCCCTCCAGGGCACGCGAGACGCGCGCGGTACGATTATTAAAACGGCGTTCCATCGGCGGTGTCTCCGGTAATGATTTCGTTGATGTCGATAATCCAAATGCGTTTGGCCCCGGTACGCTGCTGGGTGATGGGATAGTTCTGGGAGGCGAGCTTGGAGAGTTCGCGGCCGACCTGACGCGTGGTGTACTTGGAGGCGATGCCGGCCAGGCCGTCGGTGTCGTTGAGCATGGCCGATAGCAGCTCGGTGGCGGAACCATCCCAGGTGTCCTCCACCTGCCCCTCGAAAAACTTGAGCAGCACTTCGAGAAATGAATAGGCGCTGGATGAATGGCGCGCCGCTTCGAACAGGGAATCCTCACAATACGTTTTCACGCCATAACGCGTATCACCGACCACGTTGTCCGGTGGTTGCCAGTCGAGCAGCCAGCGCAGGAAGTACGGCAACTCAGCGGCTATGATGGATTCGACATCGCGCGGGAAGGTAAAGGTATCGCGCTCGGCAACCCGGAAGAGATTGATTTTGTCCCGGTTGGATAAATCGACGTCGGGTAGAATACGGATAGATTCGGGATCGGTATTGCAGGTAACGACTACGCGGCCATTCCACTCAATCAACTTGTCGACCCGGTATTTCTCACGCACGGAAAAGGTGCGGTTGGCCGCCATCTTCTTGATGAGCGCCGAGAACTTTAGGTGCGATTTGTTGTCGGTCAGCGGCACGACATCGTCGACCGCCCAGACGGCGCTGTTGAATAGGTGGCTGTTGAAACCATCCTCGCCGGAAAGAAAAGAGCTGGCATCGATGTGGCCGCCGAAGATACGGGATAGAATAACATTGGAGAGCAGTGTCTTTCCGGTATTTGGGACGCCGGCAAAGAAAGAGGCCTGACCGGGCAGCATTCGGCCTTCAAGGGCGGAAACATACCAACGTTGCAACCAGGCATAGAAAAAATCAAGCTGCTCGGACGGGTCGAAGAAGTTGGAGAAATAATCGTGCAGCCAGGGGAAGGCAGACGAACCGCAGAACTCCGAACATGGAACATCGAACTCTGAAGGCGGTGCGGATGGGGCCGGCGAGACGCCGGCGGTACATGGCGGTGCGGATGGGCAAGGCAGGCTGGAAGCCTGCGATACAACAACGGCTTGGTAGTATTCTTCGTCCGTGGCGGGCTGGAGGACGGTGACGGTGGAGGTATTGAGTACGCGATTGCCGTCGATCAGGACAATGCCTTTGGGTCGATGTACCAACGGAGCGGCACAGGCAATATACTGTTGCTTCTGGATACGATGGATAGCCTGGTCCACCTCGCTGAAGTTTTCCCCACGAGCGGGTTGTCCGCGTAGACCACGCTCCACCTTCAGGTGAAGTGCAATGTCAGCTTTCCCATACGATTGCCATTGACCGCTGGGCAGCTGCGTCCAGTAGTCACGGCCGTCAAAATAGACATCGGTAACGCTGCCGCCAATACGATCCGCTTCAAATTGGCTGACAAACTGACGGCCAAGAATGACCGACCATGGAACGAATGCGGTTCCACCGGTAAAACATTGCATACCCGAATCGCGTACAACAGCGGCAGTCTGGTTGTCGGACTCTGCATCCCAGAAACGTACGCCGCGCGCACCGACGTAGAATTCGCCCTGCCAGCGACCGGGAAACTGCCGCTCTACTTCCGCGGCGACAATATCCATCGGAATAACCGTACCGAGCTTGCCCCAGGCATAGTTATGCGTGGATTCGATGGCCCACTGCATGATGAAGGCCGAAGATATCTCATCGCAAGATAGTGGCTGCCAATCGGTACCAGCCTCGTAATATTTACAGGGATCTTCGAAGGCATCGGTATCTAGGCCGACCAGCAGCTTGGAGAGCTTGAGTTTCTTTTTGATGTGCCGCATGAGCTTTGCAGTGAGGTCGTTCCGGTGCAGTGGAAACGGCTCTGCGAGTTTCCATAGCAGACGGGCGCCGCCGGAAGCGGTACGACAAATATATTGCGGCCTGAAGTCGGTGCACCGTTCGAGCACGGTATCGCGCATGTGCTGGTCGATGTTGCCGTCGTAGTCGGCCACCAGCCAATGGAGCAAGACCGCTGGATTGTTTTTGGAATCAATGCGGCCCGATGCAATGAGACCTTCGTAGCCGGAATAGAATGTATGTTCCACATCCGGACGGTTCCAGCGTGTCTTGGGCGGCGCGGTGGTTTCGGTCTCCCACGGCGAGCATTCGACGGTACGGGATGAGGCGAGATTGGGGATGGCGAGCAGCATGAATAGAACCTCCGGTTCAATTGAAACTTGAGACGTGAAGCTTGAAATGTGAAAAGTCGATGCGGACGGGGGTTTGAACAACGGAATACGCAGAAGACACAGAAGCGGTGCGGACGGGTTTGTTGGCCGCGAAAGAACGCATAGAAAGCAAAGACGGTGCGGACGGATGCGGCTGAAAACTGGTTGTCATAAAACTTAAAACCCTACTTTGTATAATGGTTGTGAATGGTGGCTTCGGCTTCGACCGGACAGCCGGAAAGCCAGTCGGGTGTGGTGGACATGATGGCGAGGAGCTGCTCTCGTGCTTGCTCTGCAATCGATAAAGGCACCTCGACGATTACTTCGTCGTGTACATGGAAGACGATGCGGCCGAAAGGGGTGGGAACCGCAGAATGATGAACAGGGAATGTCGAATTCTGAAGGGATTGCGGTGCGGATTGGGCAGGCGGGACGCCTGCGGTACATGGCGATGCGGGATCACGGGCAGAGATGCCCGTGCTACATAAGTAGCGGTGGATATTGAGAAGCTGCTCGGCAAAGACATCGCGAGCCGTGGCCTGTACGAGGTTTTCCGTAAGCAGGCCGCCGTAGAGTATACGCTTCCGCCCTCCCCTTTCCGTCTCCGCTGTATAGTAGCCGCGTGGATTTTTGCAGACGGATAGGTAGCGCAGCTCCCGACCGGATGGCAGTTCGATGTGGTAGTCGGAACCGGCGCTGCGTTTGAAGTCGCGATCCAACCGCTGCCATAAGCGGGTGATCTTCGGGTTCTTTGAGCGGAAGTCCTGCACGGTCTGCTTGGCCTCAGAAAAGGTAATGTCAATGCCGCCCAGATTCTTGGCCACCGCCACGAACTTCTTCGGGCCGCAACCGTAGCCGAGTCCAAGCGTTCTCGCTTTGGCCAGGGAACGCATATCCGAATCCACTTCCTTTAATGGGCGTGGATCGGTGTAGCCCATAGTGGAACGCGCATGAGCTTCGTAGATATCAATGCCGCTTCGTACCAAGTCGAGAAAGGCTGCGTCGCCAATCAACCATGCCAGAATGCGCGGCTCAATCTGGCAGAGGTCGGCAATGATAAATACGTTACCGGGTGACGGAATAAAGCAGCGGCGAAGATCGACGTCGAATAGTTCGCCGCGCGGCATGTTCTGTACGTTAAACCCAGCATCGCCGGACCAGCGGCCTGGTACCGCACCGAAATATTTCAGACTGTAGGGAAAGTGGTAAGTGCAGGCATTAGGCACTAGGCACTGGGCATTAGGGGACGGTGCGGACTGGGCAGGCGAGACGCCAGCGGTACGGCAGGGCAGGCGAGACGCCAGCGGTACAGGAAAGGAACGGGAGCGGACGGTGTGGAAGCGTTTGAGCAGCATGTTGGTGCGACGGAATATCCGCATGGCATCTACCCAGGCATAGTCAGCACCATACTTGTCTTCCCATGCCGCGCATTCGGGATCGTCCATAGCCAGCGATGCCGGACAAGGGATGTCGGCCTTGCGGCATTCTTCCGCCAGTTTGCGGTGGGAAAGCGGCGTGTCTTCATCAAGGTCGTCAACCCATGGCAGCGCTTGCGCCGCGTTGAAGCGCTGGGTTTCCAACGTGCGGATAGACGCTGCCAACCGTTGGGAATCGACGGCTATGCCGTGCTGCCCCCATTCAAAAGTAAGGGTGGCCAGTTCCTGCTCTTCTGCAGACCAAAGGTGGTTGAACTTGTCCCAAAGAAGATAACATAGACGGGCATCTTCCAGGGCATAGGCGGCCATTGCTTCGTTACCGAACAGATCGCCGCTGGCCTGGCCTTTGGCTTTGTCGCGCTGGGTCTTATCGACGGCAATACCGAGGAGCTGTTTACAGGCTCCCTTGAGCGACCTTGGCGCCGATAAATACACTGCGAGAGACGCAGTGCATCGCCAGACAGGAAACTGGAAACCTGAAACCTGAGACTTGAAATCAGGAATAACACCCAATGCCTGAAGGCGCTTGAACACGAGGGAGTCGAAAGCCGCGTTGTGGGCAACTAGGGTGGCGCCAGAGAGGAGGTGCCACTGGGAGAAGTCTTTTGGATGGCCGCACCAAGAGAAGAGTTCAGAGGACGGAAGACAGAGATCAGAAGACGGTGAGGATGGGCAAGGCAGGCGGGACGCCTGCGGTACATAGCCATAGATAGACATGAGGTAGCAGTCGAATTTTGGGTGGTGGACGTAGGTCCGCGCATCCATCTTTCTTAGCGAGTAGTCGCGGTCGTAGTAGGTTTCGAAGTCCACCGCGAGAATCGCGGTGCAGTTTGGGGTTGGCAGTTTGGAGTTTGGAGCAGACATAGGAAAACCGTTTAAAACGTTGAAGGTTGAAGCGAATGCCCCCAGCCTCGGTAACGAAGCTGGAAGCATCGTCTACGAAAAACCGCTACAGCAGGGTGGTGACGAATTCTACGAACTCGTCCGGGTGCTTGCCGTGCTGGCGCAGGCGCGGGACATAGACGAGGTTGGTGCCGAGCTTTTCCCGGCGAACCTGCAGCGTCCACTTACCCTTGTGCAGCTCCGGTTGCCCGGTCTCCTTATTGCGGAGGGCGAAACGGGCGGCGGTGTTGATCGCTTTGCCTGCCCGGCTGTAGGCCGAACCCTTGAGTGTCCAGAGCGCCAGCTCGTAGGCCTTGCCATCGATGCCCTGGATAGAGAACTCTTCGGCCAACGCATCGGACGGGGCTTCGATGAGCAGCAGCACGGTGAGCATCGGACGCCACGGCGGCTTTTCGTCGCCCCGCCAGTCGATCCACCCGCCTCGTTCCTGAACCTCGTCAAGGGTGTCGACGGTTTCGGGCATTTCCTCCACGCCATAGTCGAGGTTTTCCTGGAACTGCTTCTTGGCGTTGAGCACCGTGACGTTAAGCGGATCGGACCAGACTTTGGGGTCGGAGCCGGGATCGAGCAGGATCAAATCCTTGTTGTAGACGATGGAGCCGGGCTCAAAGTCCTCGGACAGAGGGCCGACGGCCTGCACAATGTTGATGCGAGGCAGGCGAAAGTCCTCTTCGGCAAAGTCGCCCTGCAGACCGCCGATGGCGGGGAGGTTGTCGGAGTGCGGAAGACAGAGGTCAGAGGGCGGGACCGTTGCGACTGCTGTATTATTTACCACAGGTGCGGACTGTCCGGGGTCGCCGCCCCCGGCTACAACTTTGGATGCGGATTTTTTGAACGATGTTTTCTTGGTTGTTTTTTTTGTGGTCATGTTTTTGTTTCCTTTTGGGTTGTGGTTACTGGTTCTTAGTTCCTAGTGCTTAGTGCCTAGTGCAAGGCAGGCGGGACGCCCGCGATACAAAACAGGGCAGGCGGGACGCCCGCGGTACAGACCGGGGTCAACGCCCCCGGCTACAACTGGGTTACCGCTCCTTGGCCAGGTAGGTGACTTCGTTGCCGGTGGTGCAGAGTCCCTCGGATGCGAGGAGCTGGTTCATGCGGCGAATGGCCGATGCACCTTTGCCGTGCTCCTGCTGATTCTTGACGGCCTTTTCCAACGCCGTTACCGAAATGGAACAGGCGGGAAGGAAGTCGGAAAGGGACACGCAAAATTCGGAATGGATGACTTCCCATACGAGCGGGATGTCCTTGATCGTTCGCTGGCCAGAACGAAACTTCAGGCCATAGCCGGGAACCTCCACCCCACCCTGCACCATATCCAGTGCATGCTTGCGGACGCTCTGCGCCCAGTCGGTCAAGACCGGTGCCAGCTTCAAAGCCAGAGCCATCTGCTTCGGATCGGTGATGTTGGACGGATGCATTTCATCCGGCAGCTCCAATGCATCGGCATACTGGGCGGCGATGGCGAGCGCTTTGGATGCCAGCGCCGGGCATTCGGCCTTGCGTCCGCAATATTCGCAGTTTTCCGGATGCGGGCAGAAGGGACTGTTTTCATCCTCCGCCTGGCGTATCACATCGGCCACCCGTGCCCGCATGCGGTCGTAGTCATGGGTACGGTGGAAGGTGTGTTCCGAAATGATGTCGCACCGCGGCTGCAGGAATACAACCGTCACCGAATCAACGGGGAAGGCTTCGAACACACCGATTGCATAGGCCCAGCCTTGCAGGTTGGTCTCGGCGGGATCGACGGGGACGCGCCCCATCTTGTAGTCGATCAGGCAGGCCTTAGAGGAACCGACCAACACGACGTCCGCCGTGCCGAAGGTAAGCCCGCCGATCTCGAGCTTCAGCTCGTTGCGGCGAATGCAAGGCTTAAGCGCCTGCTGGCGACGCGCGACTTCGTCGATGCAGGATTCCACCTGGGCGCATTGTTCGGGATTCAGGTCTTCGAGGTTGTTCGTCTCGGCGGCCTCGTGCATACGGGTGCCTTCGTCGGCCGCCGCGGATGAGCCGGGACGGTTCTGCCAGTGGGGGCAGATTTCCTTGTTTTTGAGGGATGATGGGCCATGTTTTGCGTGAGTGGTCGGCATGGTGCCTCCTGATTTAAGTTTTAAGTGTTAGGTTTTAGGGAAAGGTGCGTAGGGCTTGGTTTTTAGTTCTTAGTGCGTGGTGCTTAGTACCGGGCTACGGAGGGCGGTGCGGGCTGGGTATTGACCACAAAGATGCGAAGAAACAAAGGGCAGTGCGGTTGGAGTTCAGGCAGAATAATTTTGAGGCAGAATGATTGCGGTGCGGGATGATTTGGTTGGCCACGAAAAGGCGCAAGGAAGCACAAAGACATGAGCGAATCATGAGGAGGCCTCCTGAGCTTTAAGGTCTTCGGCGCGGCGCTTGAGGATGCGGTGGACATCGCGGGCCGCCCCGAGTGCGTCACCGGAAAAGATGACGTGTACGTCGTGGATGTATTCGAGAATAGAGAGCTGCCGATAAATGAACTGGGGCGTTACCCTGCCCCGCTTGAAACAAGAAAAATCGTAGTGCTCAATATCTTCTCGATTGGCTTCGACCACGTAGAAGATGCGGGACATGTGGTGCACTGACCGGGCCCGGCGGATCTTTTTCAGCTCCCGGGCAAAGTTGCGTGACATAGCCAGCGACTGGATGAGGTCGGACAGCGATTTGCGTTCGACGGCAAAGGCGTGGTGGTCACCCTCAACGGCATAGTCGAACGTAGTGATGGTGCCACGCACGGCCCGGCACGGCTCGAAGATGAGGGGATTTTGTTCCCGAGTGTCGCAACGGATGATCATTGGGCACCGCCTTCGGCGTTGCGGTTTGGTGTTGATGGTTGGGGGTTATTAGTTGCCGGGTCTGCGACAGCATTCTCTTGGCAAGGCAGGCAGGATGCCTGCGATACGGGGAGTGCCGGCGGTTTCATGAAATCGGGAAGCGGGTCGTGGTCGTAGGCAAATTCGAATTCCAACCAAAGGTTGGCCTTTGCGACCATGTCTCCCCCGTGAGCAAGCTGATACAGCTGCCTGAAGCGGTATTTATCACGCTTGACCTCCCGACGGTTCACGAGTTCGAGAATGTCGGAGCGGCGGAGGCGGAAGGCGTTGTGGTAGATCTCGACCTTGGACAAGCGTTGGTCGCGGATCATGCGCCAGAGCGTAGCGCGGGAGACGCCAAGGAAACGGGCGGCTTCGCCCATGCCCATGAGCAAGGGGCCGATTTCAGAGGACGGAGGTCGGAGGTCGGCTTCCGGCCCAGAGGGGCCTTCGCCCCGGAGGGATGACGGATCGGCTTCGCCTTTAAGGATGGCGAGGGCACGGGTTTTAGCTTCGTCGGCGGCCGTAAAGACGGCTTGGATAATTTCGTCGTTGGTTGCTGTCATGCAGTATCTCCTGTTGATGAAGAACAAGCTGACAGAAAATGAAAAAGCCCGCATCGACACGGGCTATGGACAATACGGGGACAATACGGAGACAGTGCGGGGACAGAGGGTGAACCGCAGCTGAAAGCAACGCGATAAATAATTTGCGAATGCAAATAGTGCGTTAGCACGTTTCATATTGAACAAAGAATCTCCAATTTCGAAGACTGTGCCGCGGGATGCTTTGCAAACGCGGGCTGCGCCGGGATAGGGGATTTTTACAACCGCTGCGCTAGAGGAGAGACAGAGGGAGACAGAGCGGTGCTGGTGCAAACGCGGGCTGCGCAGGGGCGGGCGTGACAGAGCACGCCCCTCCAGCGCCGGGATCAAACTTCGGCGAGCTCAGTCGATCCCTGAGCCCGGCTACATGATCTAGACGAGCATAAAGTAGCGGCCATTAGCCTTATCGACCGCGTCAAAGAGACGGTCGAAATCATCGGGATGGCGCTTAAAGAGGTCTTCACGAATGCGAACACTCCTCCATTCGTGCTTCGGGTGGGCGTCATTGTAGGACTCGCGCATGACCTCCACATCGAACTCCCTGCAACCTGTATGAGCAAGCTGCTGATGGATAAACCGAACCACGGCACGGCGTATGGGGGCTCTGACCAGATTGACCCGATATCCGTCAGGAAACTTAATATACTTAAATGAATGCTCAATGAAAACGCCGGGACGGACATCTTCGACCAAGTGCGTTATTGCACCGGCCACGTCGGCAGGGCTGTGATTCAATGCTTTGAATTTCAGAAGCGGATCCGGGCAGCCCCTTTTAAGGGAAAACGAATGGGGCTCGAACTGTTCTTCGAGAGAAGAATAGCCCATTTTGTACCGAGCCGACCACTGATCCGTTTCAGGGCAGTGCATGGGGGTAATGAAAAAACAGGGGCACTGTTGGTTTTGTAAAACGTTCTGGGCCGTTTTCACGTAGTCGCCGCTTCCGCCTTTCAACAAAAAAGCCGGATAGCCCTCGGCTTTAGAACGCACCGTGCCTATGCGCACACTTTCATCCTTGAGCGTTTCGGGCTCCGGGGTCAGACGGAAAACACTGCCCAGACGTGAAGCCAGACGGGTTGGACTGAATTTCCAAAGCCCAAACGTATTCTGAGCAAAGTCACACGACTCACGGCAACAGCACGAAGAGCATTCCGGCTCGTTTCCGGCACTGCCGTCAAACTGCCGCGTTGGCTGAGCATAGGCCGGACAGAAGGACACGGGGGACTGATCCCCGGTTGGGCGCAAATAGGGACTCAAAAGATCGTAGTCGGAATCAAAAATATGGTGCCATTGATTAAGTGTCGTGCTTTTTCCGAGATCCTTATCGATACATTCAAACATGGATAGCCTCCCCCGGAGGTATCCGCATTTTTGATTTCAGATAAACCGTTACTTCGTTACTATTTCCTGAACGGAAATTATCTGCGCTTCGCTTCGAGCGGGTCTGCGACAGCTTCCATTTTGGAACATACAGCAGGACGAGCACGAGCGAGAAGCATTTGGCAATGAGGTTATGGACAATGGGTGGACAAACACCGGTTTCGGCATGGCATAGTAAAGGTTTCATTAGCAGCTCCATGTTGACACAGTCGTTACTGGATGCCTCTGGAAGCGTACTAGCCATGTTTTTCTACTGGAAATTCTCGGCAAATCGCAACAGATGCTCCTGCAGGTTCTTCTGGCCTGGAAAATAACGCCTATCAGCGGGAAGTTGTATCTGCTGTCCGTCGAATTGGCCGATGGAATAGGTCGATGTAACCGGCTCGGACAAACGTTTTGAAACGAGCACGGTGAAGCTTTCGGGATCGATGGCGACCAGGCCACGGTCAAATGCCCGGTGCAGCGTTGGGCAGAGGGCGAGGCCGTTGGAGATGGTGTCGTCGTGCGACTGGCTGAAGGGCACAATGTGGCAGGCATCAATCAGCGAGGCATTGACGGAGGTTTCGACCCGCAGTCCGGAAATGCAGCAGGGAAAAGGGGTCAGTCCTATGAAATGATGTTTTCCGCATTTTCCCCACCTATGAAACCATTTCAAAAAATTCATTCCACCCTGCTCCAACGGAGGAAAACAGGGGCCAGCAACCTTCAGCCAGCTCAATACGTAGTGAATCCGTAGGCGCGTGGCCTCCGGTCGCCCGGATTTCTTTGCGCCGACTCTTCAGAGTCTTATAATCCAATCCCATACCACCCTGTTCCAATCCCCCCAGACCGTAAATGTAAGGAAAATATCGCAAACAGTGCCGCACAGCAAGCTATAACGCTTATAATACTCATCGGTTTACCAGTGTTTAGTGGTATAATTTACTAGTCCCGTGCGCACGGGGAGAGCGCAAGTGCAAGGTATAAGGGGAAAGTGCGAATTACAGGATGGAAACTCATCCCTGTTTTTTTTGCATGAAGCGCAGGTGCGGCTATTGCGTGACGAGCTCTCGGATCTGCCGGTTTGAAGAGCCATAGCTGACGATGCCAATATCAAGGCCTGAATCTTTGATTTATACGATGGCCGTTACAGTACCCCGTATATCATTTCGAATCCATGACGATGGCCCTCATTTCACCAAGCACTGAGGGATGCCGTTGCTCCATGAATTCACGGATTTCGGGGGTGGTGATGACTTTGCGGACGTAGAGGGAGATTTTGAGCAGGTCGGCGGAATAGGTGCGGTAGAGCTTGGTATAAAAGTCGTGCTGCTTTTCGGCCTGCTCCAACCGTTCTACCAGGACAAGGCGCTGTTCGCGCTCGTTTTTCTTCCGGCCATATCGGGTGCCAGGGGTGTTGAGCCGAAGCTCGGGCGGCGTTTTGAGAACCAGCGCCCGGATGAACGCCGGGGTGTGATCGCCAACCCGATTCATCTCCCGGAGCATTTCGAGCTGTCGCGCCGGCTTAACGCACGACATTTCGCTGGCGGCGGTTTTTCCGATGAGATCGTTCTTGAAGGCCTGGGCCACCTGCGGATGCAACCGTTCGACAAGCTTCGGGGCAAGCCGGTGCCGGATCGTTTTCATGCCGAAGGTCTCGGCGATGGTTTTTTCGTCAACGGATTCCATGGATTTGCGGAGCATTCGCATCTCCTGAAAGCTGGAGAGGTTGTTGACCATGCGGTTGAAGGTGTAGGCTTCCTTGTCTTTGAAGACGACGCACGGGGCGGTTTCGAGCTCCAGCTCCTGAAACGCGAGCCACCGAAGATAGCCGTCGAGGATGATGTATTGCCCGTTTTCGTGGAAGACGCAGAATGGCTCGATGAGCCCGAGCGAGCGGATGCTCGCCAGAATCTTGAGGTAGCCGCGATGTTTGGCGGTGTTGATGTTTGTCCGCTCCCGCAAAGGCTTGAGGGCGGAGAGCGGTACGTCGATGCCTTCCACGTGGTAGGGTTTATTCATTGCTAGTCCTCCAGGGGGGTTAGAAACTGGAAACTTGAAACCTGAAACTGGAAAGGGATTTAGGCAAAATGATTTGGAGGCAGAATGATGGCCCTGCGGACGAAACGGTGCGGCGTGATGCTGCGCAAACGCGGGCTGTGCCGGGGCGGAAGAGATAACCACGAAATATACAGAATACACGAAACGGGGCGGACGGGTTTTGTTGGCCACGAGAAGGCGCACACGCAGTGAGGCTGGCATGAAGTGACGGCAGCGAAGCGGCAACGTACACGAAGATAAAATGTGCGAGCGGTGTGGACTGAATTTTGAACCACTAAAGACACGAAATACACTAAAGATGGTTTGTTCATTGCTCTTCCTCCAAAGGAAAGTTTTCCTCCTCCGCCAATGGCAACGGCGGACAAGTAGGTTTTAAGTGCCTGGTGAAGACGGCACGGGCAGCTCGACGCCGTATTTTCCTTCGAGCGCTGGAGGAGTCGCCAGACCATGGGTCTGCATCAGAATGATTAGCTCCGAATCCTCCATCAGCGAAGAGAGGTTCATCAGCAGTTGAAGCAGGCGGTTTTCCTTCTGTTGGGTTTCGCGCACGAAATCCTCTTTATCCTTCGTGCTTTTGGCGATCTCGCGTTTCAAATCTGCGAGGGAGTAGCCTTCAGACCGTTGGCCTCGGCTTTTGTTGCTTTTGCCATGCCTGAATCGAAGCTGAAGCAAACGGCGCACGCGTGCCACGGACGAGCTGCTGACCACGCCGCCGTCGAAGGCGTCCATCAGCACGTTCTGAATGGTGGTGTTGTCGGACTTCGCCACCTGCATGGCGAACGACATGGGAAAGAGACCCTGTTCCACACCTGTGATCAGACGGCCCTCCCCCTGCTCGACAAGCCGGACATAGTCGCCGACGTAGGAGTCGCTCTTGCCGACGATCCGGCCAATCTCAGAGAAATTGAATCCGCCGTCATGCATCCGCTTCATTTCTTGGGCAAACCACATGGTACCGGGCGGCACGCGCGCAATGTTTTCAACGAGCGAATAGAGCAACGCGGTTTTGCGGTCGCAGTCGATCACCTCGGCGGCGATTTCGTCCCGGCCCAGCTCTTGGTGGGCAAGGAAACGGCCTTCGCCGCAGACCAGCTCGTATTTTCCGTTACGAGAGAAGCCCCGACCGTTGACCACGATCGGCTTGCGCAGTCCGACCTCCTCGATGCTACGGATATTCTCGGCAAACTTTTGCCGGTTCCGGTTGCGGGAGTTGAGCACCACGATGGTGTCGATGGGGATCAACTGATACGTGCGATCCGCCATCAATGTAATCTGCTTCTTCTTTTTCATCTAGAATCCTCCGTGGAAATGTAGAAAAAGGTTCTTTTTAAAATCGATACTGCGCGGGTCGGAAGTACTTTTTATTTTCTCCATTCCCCTCCTCCGGAGTTCCGATTTTACCCCATCTACTGCGGTTTGAGCTCCTCGGAGTAGGTTGCTACACCGTCGGAACGCATACCTTATATCTGCATCAAACTTGGAACCGGAAATCTTCAGCAACTTACAATGCCCTCCAGTCCTATGAGTTTTTCCAATGCCTGGGAAAGGGTGTAGGCGTGCAGGTCGAGCTTTTCCGACGTCGTGGTCGAAACCTTAATTTTGTGCCCACCCGTCATCAGCCGGGGAAAGAAGAGATAGCCCAATACGTCGTATTTCCCGCCATTGGAAAGCGGGACGCCAATGGTGATGTCGATCTCGGGGCTGACATCGGGCATGAATGTCCACTCCTCCTCATAGCCATGGGGATATGGAATGACGGGCTGGATGCGGATGCTCACATAGTTCCGCAATACGATGAAATCGCCGTATTCCTCCGTCTCGCGCACGAGCTGCTTTATGGTCTGGGTGACTTCGGCCCGGCGAGAATCGATGACTTCTGAAAAGAGGTGCTGATAGGCTCCCGTGAAGGTTTTGAAGCGTTTGGCGTAGGTGGCGGCGGAGACCATTTCCTTGTCGGCCGCGACCAGCGAAGTGCGAACGGTGCCGTATTGTTCATAGATATGGCGCAGGCGTTCGAGCATGTCCTCGGCGGAATATTTGATGCGCCGGGCTTCCTCGGCCACCGCGATCACCGCCTGGGCTTTGCTGAACAGTCCGGGATCCACAATGGCCGGAAATGCGTTTTCAGCACGTATCCACTCCTCCTTTGGATTGTGGTGGCTGGCGGATTTGAGGCGCTGGGTGGTTCTGTTGTAGACCATCGTGCCGGCGTACAGCTCATTTTCCAGTACAGAGCGAACCGAGGCATGCGACCACTGGCACCCCCCGGGTGACGGGATGTTCTGTTTGTTCAGGGTCAACGCAATCTGCTTGGGGGAATAACCCCATTCAACGAACTCCTTGAAGATGCGCTGGACTACAGCGACTTCATCCGGCGCGCCATGCGTGAGCGTGACCCTTTGGTTCTGAATGCTCTTGCGCTGGCCTCTTTCCAATATCTGAACGGGATTGCGCTGCTCATCCAACAATAAGCGATGGAATCCATAGGGGGGCATGCCTCCGGCGCGGAAGCCTTGGCTGGCAATCTTCGCGCAGCCTTTAAAAACCTTGGTGCTCAGCTCTCGGCTGTAGCTGGCGGCTCGGTAGCGCTCAATGCTTAGATGAAGACCGTGAAGCAGATCGTTTTGCTCGCCGAAACCGATTGAGGTGAATACCACCTGCTTTCCATGTTTTGCGCACAGCCCGGTATAATAGGCGGAGAGGTCGGTATCTTGATAGCGACCCCATCGGCTGACATCGAGCACCAGAATAAAGTCAAAGGCTTCCTTTCCGCCTTCCACATAGTCGCTGATCATTTCGTTGAAGCCGTCGCGACCTTCGGTTGAAAGACCGGACTTCCCCCGGTCGGCAAACTCGCGGATGATCTCGATTTCGTGCTCGCTGGCAAACTGGCGCACCTGATCCTGCTGGATCTCAACGGAGTTTTCCTGCCGGTCCTGGGCGGAATGGCGATAATACGCCACCGCCCGCCATTTGCTGGCCTTGCTCGTGTTAAACCAATCCATGATGGTCATTCCCTAGAAGGGGTGAAAAAACAATACACCTCTACCTATGGGGAAAAATACAGGCACTTTTGGGGGAGAAATTTAGACGGCATTTCAATAAGGGGGCAACGGGGCCAGAAGCAAAAAACATCATTTCATAGGTCTGACCCCTTGCGGTCTGACCCCTTGCTGACCCCTTGCTCCTTGCTTCAAGCCCCGCTACCAACTTTGAAGGCCGGAACTAACGTTTCGGCCTTTATTTTTGCACCTTTTGCTAGCCTCCCAAAAAACTAAGCATTTCCTGAGTCCGCCACCGATCACCACAGTCCGCGAGAAATAACTCAACGATTTGGGGCAAACACAGTCGCTTACAGAACGCCCCGTATGACACATCGCACTGTTAACCTGTTCAAAAAATTACACAATTTGGGAATATCGCCAAAAACCTCTCATGCGTGAGAACCATATGGCAATGACGGTGGAAAAAATAAGGCCGCTTAGTCAAGCATAGCACTGCCACCACCTATTCACAGGAACAGCCCAGAAGGTGGGCATGTTTCATGCTTTAGTGTGTATTGCTTCAATGGCGATGAAATATGAAAAACAAGAAACACAAAACAAAACATACCCCCCAACCGATCCGAGGCGGAAAAAAACACAAGAGCCGTTCCGGAACAACGCTGGTCGAGGCGCTGATTGCCTTGGCCCTTTTTGCCTTCTTTACAACGGGTGCCTGCAAATTGATCGTTACCCAGCGCATGACCCTTGATCTCGCGCGTGATTATTATACCGCCGCCAATATTGCAAAAAACCGTATGGAACTGGCGCGAACTTTTGATTTCGATCAAATCCAGGGGCTGAACGAAACCGCCCTTTCTGTGGATAAAAACGGATTTCCGGCAGTACGTGGCGCCTTTAGCCGCACCACCACAATCGGCACGATTGGGACCAACCTTTATGAGTTTGCGGTAACCGTCCGGGTCAGGAACCGCAAAACGCTTGAGTTCAGCGGCGATGGCCAAAGCATCAGCACCTATATTGCAAAGCACCTATAACAGGCAGGCATGACAAAGCACAAAAACAAACAGGGCTTTACCCTCATTGAAGCGCTAGGGGCCTTCCTCATGGTGGTCATTGCGCTTGGACTGGGCATGACCGGCTACATATATACGCTCAAAAACACCAACGAGAGCGATATCCAGAGCGAGCTCGACATTAATGTGCAGCAGGCGATGGAGCGGCTGAAGTCGGACCTGCGCCTCTCTTCGCTGGATCAAATCTTTTACTATCCCGCCGGCGCCGGCCCCTACACGGCGATGAGCTTCCCTTTGGCCGAAGACGACGACGACGACGGGCTCTTCGAGCTGGATGCCGACGGCTTCATCATTTGGAACAAGACCGTGGTCTACCACGTTTGGCCGAGCTCACCGCACCAGCTGCGGGTTACCACCTTCAAGAACCGAAACAACGATCTTAGCGACACTTTCCGCCAGTATCAGCTCGACAAAGTGGTTGAAACCGGCGGCGGAACTGCCTTCGGCATTCCAAACAACGACAACGCCTCTTCAGCCGTCCTCTTTGAAAACCTGCTCGAATGGTCGCTTCGCCCGAAACAGGGGATCTACGATGCCTACTCGCCCATCAACGAGAGGGAAAGGGTTAGTCTGGGATTCGCCCTTCTTGATGCAGGCGACCATCAGTTCACATTCAAAGCCGCGGGAAAAAATTCAATGGCCACGGGCTATGACATCGGCATCGACCAGCTGGTTGTTTCGCCGTCCTACAGCGACCGGGAAGCCGAGGCTCAATTGCCGGCGGCTTCGCAGTCGGGCGCCGCAGCCGTCTCCCAGTACATGACTGCCGGCTCCTGGCAAGGCAACCACCAACTCTACTTCCCAGCGGCTTCACCCGGCGCAAGCTTTACGCTTTCGATGAACAACGACCGCTGGGAGGAAACCAACTTCAAAGATGAAAACTGCGTGGAAGAAGACACCACCGTCGAATTTGACGAAACGCTTTCCCCCCGCGATTTCATTGCACAACTCGACGGCATGGACGTAACTTGGTCGGCGGCCGACCAGACCGGGGACCTTGTCGGCACAAACTCGACCGGCAATCTTAAAAACATGGCCGTGCGCATCATGCAAAAAGGCGCCGATATCACCGACAACGGCAACTGGCTCGCCTACAACGGCAAACAGTGCCAACTGACCTTTGCCGCATCCTCCCTTGAAACATTCAGGATTCGCAACATCTGGATTGGCGAAAGCTCATCATCCACCGATGCCGCCATGGACTACATGAACACCATCGATGCCCCCATGAAACCGGTGACGTTCAACAACGGCGCGACGGTGGTGGAAATTCCCATCGGCCAAAAAAGAACGTCCGACTGGATTGATCTGCCAATCGACCGAAACAAAAACTATCTGGTGTCGTTCCGCATCGCCAACAATGTCGCCAAAGACGGCCCCAAACAATGGACTGACTACGAAGCCACCGATCCGGCATTCCCCTCCCCCTTGACCACCATGATCGTTGAAAATGCCAGCTACGATGTTGCGCAGAACCCTTCATGGAGCTCTATAAGCGGCCTGCCCGTCTATGCCACCAACCGGGTGTTCGGCCTCGAATCCATCACCGCCAGCTATCCGGAAACCGGCACGTTTACATCGCAGATCTTCGACACGCATTTGGCCGCACCGTCCTATGGAGAGATGAGCTGGAACGCCGACCTCCCCTATGGAACGGGATTGGAGTTCAAGGTCAGAACGGGAAATTCCCCCGATCTCGTGGATGCTCCGGACTGGAGCGCCATCACCCCGTTTTCCTCGGCGCGCACCCTGACCGTAGACAGCAAACGCTACATTCAATTCCAAGCCCTGATGCAAACCAATACCGGCGATTTAAACACGCCGAAAATCGATGGTACGTTCACGCCGAAACTTCAGGACGTCACCATTGACTGGACGGGCGAACTGCAGCTGGTGAACATTGGCGGCACATTCACCAAGGGGCCTGGATACGGCGTGGTCGAAGTGCTCGTCGATGGGGTGCCCCTCCAATCGGCGCTCACCGTCGATCTCATGATCTATAAAGACATCCGCAGCATCAAAGGCGAAAAAAAACGGATCACATCTTCATTGCTGGCCGATATCCGGCCGCGCAATACAGGAAAATAAGCAGAAGGAGTACGTCATGAAAACTAAAGCCGCACACGCCCACAAGGAAGCGTTCTCGCTGGTTGTGATACTGTTGTTTCTGGCAACCATGTCCACCATGCTGGCCATGTTGGCCGTTTCCTCTTCGCAGCGGGCATTCACTGCCAGACGGTTGACGAGCAACATCAAAGCCAAAGCCATCGCGGAAGCCGGATGCGAATACGCCTATTCTATGCTCGCCGCCGACTGGGATGGACGCTACCAGATGCTCACCGATGACGGCTCCGCACTCGCTTCGGTGCAATCCGCAAAAAGCATCAATGCGGTTGAGGAGACCGCATCCTACCAACTGAAGGTTAAGGCGGTGAACTCCACGGCCATGCTTGTTTCCTCCACCGGAACCTGCGGATCGGTCAGCGCGGTTTCCGTGGTCAGTGTCCAGAATATTGGAGGCAGCAGCGAAGACGGCAGCGTGCTCGACGACGAGGCCTTCAGCTATGCCATCCTCTGCGGCGGCGACTTCGACTTCAGCGGATGCGGCACCATTTCCTCCCCGGGCGACCAATCGCTGTTCCATGCCAATGGCGACATGTTCCTGCGGGGCAACACCGACGCGCTCATCGACCTGTCTTCGTCTCAATCCATTGTCATTAACAATAATGTGACGGTCGGCGGCGATGTCGCGGCTCCTGACTTTGGCAAGACGAAATGGAACAAGGTCTCCGTTTCCGGCGTAAAAACCCAAGGCGAAGTGGCAACGGTTCCCATTCCCGACATCGACCTGACCCCCTACTATAACTGGGCACTGGACCACGGCGAGGTTCATAGTGGATTCACAACGACGACGGACATCACTCCCGATGGAGGGATTCTTTGGGTGGAAGGCGATGTTCATATTTCAGCGCACGCGGTAGTCTCCGGTTCCATCATCGCCACCGGCGACATCAACATGTCGGGACAGATCGACATCAACCCCACCACCTGCGAATTCGGACTGGTTTCGCGCGATGGTGAAATCCAGGTAACCTCAAGCGGGACGATCAACGGGCTTATCTATGCAAAAACCGGCGGACTGCAACATACGGCCAACGGGGAAATCGTAGGGCAGATCATTGTCAACGGAGACATCAAAAAGGCCGGCAACTCCGACATCATGACCGGATACGCCCAAAGCATTCCTGCACCGCCCGGCGGCATCACCTCCACCGACAACATTGTCATCACCGCCTGGCAAAAATAAATCTCCCCAACAAACACCCGGCCCCGATTCCTTTCTCTCAGGAACCGGGGTTTTTTTGTCATGGCCATTTCCGGGGAACGACGCTTGTCCGGAGGCGCAATAGATGGAACACTCTAAAGGGTGGACTACGAACACTCAAAGCTATCGCTCAAGGTTGTTTCAAGAGTTTGTAGTTCAGGCTTCAGCCTGTTTCCTGTCAGGTGATGCGGTTCCGCATGTCGGTTTAGCGGTGTGGCACCGGTTCCAATCCGGTGTTCTATGCAGGAGACGCCCCTGCCACTTGAAAAAGATGATTTGCGGAAGACAAACCTCAGTCATCCAAGAAAATATAGATGTCGTCTTTGTCGTAGCGGTTTTTTCCAACGCCATTGGGGCCGAACGAACCAACCACGATCCGGTTTTTTCCGTCCACCCGGTAGTCGGGATCAAAGAAATAGGGATTCCCCCACGGATCAACCGTAGCACCGTCGTAGTAGGGCCCCTTCCAGTTTTCATAAATTGCATCGGAGGCCATCAAACCGCAAACCCGGCTGGAAATATCCCAGATTTCAATGCTGCCCGGCTTGGTCCGGATCGTTTTGTTGGGCCAGCGCCCGGTGTCCCACGCCAGCTGAAGCGTTGAGGCAGAAAGCATTTCGAGCTCAGTGCTCGCTTCCTTTATACGCGCGTTGGAGATCCCTCGTCGAACCGCATAAGCGCCCAGCGAGGCAAGCAGGCCAATCACGCTTACGGTAATCATAATTTCAACCAAAGTGAATCCGCTTTGTTTCTTCATAAGCATGTCGCACTCCACTGGGCCGGCCGGCACGGCCATTTCAACCCAAAACAAAGAAGCAATTCGCATGCCATAAGAAAGCATCCTTTCCGCCCGCCCCATCGCCTGCCCGATGGAAGAGCGATGAGGCAGGAGGAAGCACGCCGCTACAACGTCGGCGGCGTCATTTCAACATCCACCTTGTAGAATCCCTCTGATTCGACGCTGTGAACCGTATCGGTGTAGCTGCCCGGAGCAATGATACCCGTTTCCAGAGTTTTAAACATGGCGCCCACTTCCGGCGCCCATTTAACCGTGTACGTGCGCTCTGGCATCGACACCCACTCGATGACAAAGCCTTCTGTTGCCTGCCGAGCGTCAAAAACCGCAAAGACCGACGCCGCATTCGTCGGATCAGTTCCGGCGAGGTATTCGTGGACATCGTCCTGCCCGTCGCCATCGGAATCCATGCCGGAACCAGCGAGGTGCGTTCCCCCGAGATAATCCCGCTCCCACTCATCGGGCAGCCCGTCGGCGTCAGAGTCATCTACAGTTGGCTTGCGGACCACCACCCGGTAGAACCCCGAAGACGAAGCCCGATGGAGGGTGTCCGTATAGCTGTTCTGCGGATAGTGGATGCCGGACTCCAGCAACAGGAAGGTCTGCCCTAGCTGGTCGCACCGGAGAATGTCGTAAACGCGCCCTTCGGCGGCATCCCAATTAATGATGATGCCCGGCGCCGCGCCGGCCTCCTGCGGGGCAAATGCTGCCTTGAAACAGGACAAAGGATTGGTCGGGTTCATCCCGCTGACAAATTCATCAAAGTTCGACTGTCCGTCTCCATCGTCATCCGATAGAGCAACCAAATTCGTTGGGTGGCCGGAATACAAATATTCCCATCCGTCTGGAAGACCGTCGAAATCAGCATCCGGCATCGCGCCTAGGCTCAGGTATTCATCGACCTTGCCCTGGGACATGCCGGGAAGCAACCCGCCAAAAGTGGGGTCAGGAAAGGTCCCGTTCATCGGATATGCCGAAGTCTGCCAAAACTCGGGGAGCATAGCGCGCGACAGATACGGAGGTTGGAATATCGCGCCCAAATGAACCAGCTCATCAACAACGGTTTCACCAAAGTTGTTGGTTTCCGTCACCAGAAGCGGCGCATCCAGACTGGCCTCCACCTCTAGCAACCGGTTGAAAAACTCCGTCCGCACTAATTCGTTGGTGGGATCGTATTCGATGAAATGCATCAACGTATCGGCACGCGCCTTCATCCGATCATCGGCCACCTGCATCAGGTCGATGGCTTCATGCAGGTGGATTTTGGCATTGCTCAAATCCAGTTCCGAGCGGACAGACGCCAATAGCTCGGGATGACTTTGAAGCAGGGTCTCCACCGGTGATGCAGAGGGCGCGGAAAGGCTGTCGTCATCAAGCGAGCCATAATACGAATAATAATTCGTCACACCCGCATATTCATCATACCACTCCCCTTCAATAAACCCCTTGAATACGAGATGCAGATCGGCAACGCAGGCATTCGAAATGGCGATGCCAGGCGGAACGGGGATTTCAATTTCCAGCATTCCGTTCGTGTACACCCACGCCATATCCTCTGTATTGGTTCCATTTGCTGAAAATGAAACATTTGTATAACCCCAACCATTTTTAGAAGAATACCCCTGCTTGGCGCTAACGGAAGAATCCAATCCCAGACGAACCTTGGCCTCTATCCTCAGAGAATCAAATTCTTCGGTATTCAGCGTCGCAAGGATATAAACCGACGAGGCACTGCGCGCGCCCTTCACATACTCAATGCTCGAACCAATCTTCCCAATCAACTGCACCGGAACACCATTCCAATCGTTGGTGGAGCCATCGACAGTGACCGAAGCAAGCGGGCCGTCCATGGGCAGCACCAACTTTTCAAAATCCACATTGGCCGACTGCGACCGCGCCATGAGCGCCGCCGCACGGGCCAGACGCAGCATCGACATCGCCGCCGCCACGTCGGCGGCATCCACATAAACCGTCTCATCTACCGGGAAATAATTAGTAGAGATCTCAGCGGTGCCGGTCCAATCGGCAGGGATGAAAGCAAGATCAGCATAAGAGGCGTCGATGGCCGGAAGCGCATTGGAGCAAATCCGATCAACCACGTCGTCTGCCAAAGGAATATTGTTTATATCAAACTCACCAGACAGCTTGAAATCAAAGCTCAAAGCGCCACCAAACTCCCCCAGCCAAGCCCTCAACTCATCATCATTAACCAGATTCATCAACCGGCTGAAGGCGCGATAAATCCGAGCCTCATAATTCGCAGGATCAGCATCAACCGCGACCATAAAGCAACGGTCGATTAAAGAGAAATAAACCGAGTCGACATCATTGGTTAAAGCTTTAGAAATTAATTCCACCCCTTCCTGAACTGTGTCAAGTGGATCGCCGTCGGGCGTCACGGGATCAAGTCCGAGCAAAAACTCCTCAATATTGGAGAATTCATCTCCATCAAAATTATCCTCCCGCTGCACATCATAAATGGAAGCAATGGCATCTTCAAAATTACGGGAAAAAATTCGTTCCTCCCATACGTCAAGCATTCCATCGGCATCGCGGTCATCGAACACGACCAGCTCAATCGGGCGATAGTCTGTCTCCCCAGAAGCATCCGTTACGCCTACCCAAACTTCGTTGCTAAACCCCACAGTCGGAACACCCGAAATCAACCCACTGGAAGTCAACGACAGCCCCGCCACCCTTGCGTCTCGGGCAATAGGCGAGAACACTATATCAGGCACATTGTCCATGCTTCCACTATAGCTAAATGGACTTCTGACATAATATGCCAGAGGCCTATTTCCTTCTCTAATATAGATTCTAACGCCTCGAGCATTGCCGTTGCCATATTTCATTGTGATGGTTCCGTCGTCCGCCAGCGTTACAGAAAATGCCACAGGGTAAGGGTTGCCATACTCATCCGTATAATATTCATACACCCCTTCCCATCGAATCGTTACATATGTCGCTTGAGCATCCACATAGATATCCCCATCCATCGTAATCAGACTATCACCAAGCGCCGTCACTTTGGGGTAGTAATAGCTGTCAACATCGTCATAGGGATCAGGATCGAAACCAATCCTTCCATAGTTGTCTACCTGGCAAGAGGAATAGCTTCCTCCAAAACAGGGAAAGTCAAAGGGGATAGCCAGCGTCCACGAATTATAAGAATACCCCTGCCAGCCGCGAGCCACTCCCGTTTCAGCAAAGCTGTTGGGTTGCGAGGTTTCTATGTAGGGAGCCTCCATATCATAAGTACGCCATTCCCAGCTGTAGGGAGGCGTTCCATTTGTTGCCGACAACGTCGCCGAATACGGTAAGCCCACATCGCCCTCGGGCAGCATCGATGTGGCAATTCCAACCGCCATTGATGAGATAGGCGCAATGGCCCATGCAAACAAGCTGACAACAATCCATGCTTTCTTCATTTGAACATCTCCGTTCGTTTTCTATTCAATCCGGCAACTGCGCCGGCAAATCCGTTTGAAAATCCTGCGACTTGAAAAGAGCCGCGCTCAGTGGAAATGCGCAAGGGCCATTCCAGCGCCAGCGAGGCGCTTTTGCATTCGATCCGTTCCCCCGCATCCGTCAAAAAACTGCAACCGGTCAGATCGAGCTGGCGCTTGCCACCTGCAGTTGCCTTTTTCGCCGTTAAGACATTCCGAAGCGCCCCGCCGCCCGTATCAGGGTCAATGACGCCGACAGACAAGCCATTGATCCGAACCGCCGAGAATCGGGGATATTGAGCCAACAGGGAGCGCAATTCCTTTTCGACCAAACTGCTCACTAATCCGTCGTTTCCACGCGAGCCACCCGACTTTCCATTGGAAGACCGGCTCGTCTGCGGGGGAGCCGCAACTTCCAACCCATCAATCACCAGCACATTAAAGGCACCGAAGGAAAACCCGCCCTTGGTTTGCTTCTGGATTTTGCATGATTCAAAGCGAAGGAGGTCGATTTCCGGATAGGCCCCGTTCCGAACGGCCAGCCCCTCCGCAACGTTATGGGTGTATTCCTTGTGCGCCGCGTCCAAAGACGGCGTATCCGCACGCTTTTCCAGCCACTTCCCAATACGTAGGGCATTCAGTCCTACGGCCAGGAAAAGCAATCCGCCTACCATCAAAACAATGCGCCTGAGTTGTTCCTTCCTAAACATCTAAAACCTCAAAAAAACAAGCTGAAACATCTTATTCATCTGAAAACAAAACAAGCAATGGTTAAAGTCAACGAAACACTACAAGACTCAAGCTCAGCCGCTTGTTCCATCTACAGTGCCCCCTCCCCACTCGGCTTGGCAAATGCGGGTGAGCCGTTTGCTCTGCAATTGAGTGGATATTTGAACGGAGTTCCGATAAAGATGTCTGCCATTTCACGGAGGTTTGGTTTGAATAATTTTGAGTTGGTGCGCACGGAAGAAGTCAAGGAACTGAATACGCAGGCAAAGATCTATCGCCACATCCCGACGGGAGCGGAGATTCTTTCGATGCAGAACGAGGACGAGAACAAGTGTTTCGGCATCTCGTTCCGCACGCCGCCGTCGGATTCGACCGGCGTGGCGCACATTCTGGAGCACACGGTGCTGTGCGGCTCGCGGAAATATCCGGTCAAGGATCCGTTCGTTCAGATGCTCAAAGGTTCGCTGCAGACCTACCTCAACGCCTTCACCTATCCCGACAAAACCTGCTATCCCGTCGCCAGCCAAAATCTGAAGGATTTCTACAACCTGGTGGACGTCTACCTCGACGCCGTCTTCCACCCGCGCATTACGCCGGACTTTTTCATGCAGGAAGGCTGGCACTACGAGCTCGAATCGCCGGAAGCTGAACTCACCATCAAGGGCGTAGTCTACAACGAAATGAAGGGCGTCTATTCGTCGCCCGATTCCCTGCTGATGGAAGCCTCGCAGCAGTCGCTCTTCCCCGACACCACCTACGGGCTCGATTCCGGCGGCAACCCGCGCCATATCCCGGATTTGACCTACAAGCAGTTCAAAGCGTTCCATGAATCCTACTACCATCCGTCCAACGCCCGGATCTTCTTCTACGGCGACGATCCGGAAGCCGAGCGCTTCGCCGTGCTTGAGGAATATCTGAAGGACTTTAAAAAGATTGATCCGAAGTCGGGCATCGACCTGCAAGGCCCGCTGGCCAAGCCCGTGCGCATCGAAAAGCCCTATGCCGTATCGGCCGACGACGAAAACCCGACACCCATGTTCGCCAGCAACTGGATGCTGCCCTCGCCGACGGATGCCGAACAGGTCTTTTCCGTGATGCTGCTCGACCACATCCTGCTGGGCACCCCCGCCTCCCCGTTGCGCAAGGCGCTGATCGAATCCGGGCTGGGCGAAGATATTACGGGAGGCGGCACCGAAACCCACATGATCCAAATGCTGTTCTCTATCGGCCTCAAGGGCATCGATGCGGCGGACATCCCCAAGGCCGAAGCGCTGATTTTACAAACGCTCCAGAATTTGGCCCAAAACGGCATCGAGCGGAAAGATATCGACGGCGCACTCAACACCTTTGAATTCGACCTGCGCGAAAACAACAGCGGGGGCTTCCCACGCGGACTGGCGCTGATGCTGCGGTCGCTCAACGCTTGGAACTACGACGCCGACCCGCTGGAACTGGTCGCCTTCGAAACGCCGCTGGCCACCATCAAGAAAAACGCCGCTCAAGGCGGCTATTTCGAGGCGCTCATCCAAAAGCTGTTCATCGACAACACCCACCGCTCCACCGTCGTGCTGCTTCCCGACCCCGGCGAAGCCGCCCGCGTCGAAATGGAGGAGAAGGGCCGGCTGGCGGCCATCAAAGCCTCGATGAGCGCCGACCAGCTGCTGGAGATCACCGCCAACACCCAGCGTCTGCTCGACTTGCAGGCCACGCCCGATTCGCCCGAAGCGCTCGCCACCGTTCCCCTGCTCCATCGCGAAGACCTCGAAAAAAACATCCGTAAAATTGAGCGTAACGTCAACACGATCAACGGCACGACGGTCTTGACGCACGATCTGTTCACCAACGGAATTCTCTACCTCGACATCGGACTCGACCTCCATGGAATTGAGCAGGACAACCTGCCCTATGCCTCGCTGCTAGCCAGCGTCCTCTTGGAAATGGGGACCCAAAGCGAAGACTATGTTTCGCTCTCCCAGCGCATCGCCAAGAAAACCGGAGGCATCTACGGCGCGCCGTTCCTATCTGCACAGAAAGGCTCAAAAACCGGCGTAACCCGTTTTTTCCTGCGCAGCAAATGCATGATCAGTCAAACCGATGAACTGCTGGCCATCCTGTACGATGTCCTGACCGAACCCGATCTGGGAAACAAGGAGCGCTTCAAGCAGATTGTGCTGGAGCACAAATCCGAGCTCGAAACCGCCATTGTTCCACGAGGCCACTCAGCCGTCATGACCCGCCTCAAGGCGCGCTACAACGAAGCGCACTGGGCGGCGGAGCAGCTGGGCGGCGTGGACGCCCTCTTCTTCATCCGCCAGTTGGCCGAAGACATGGACAAGGACTGGGACGCGGTTTCCCAACGCCTGGAAAAAATCCGCCTGTCGCTGCTCGACCGCAAACACATGGTCATCAACGTAACCGTCAGCGAAGATGCGCTCCCCGGCGTGCTTAACTCATTGGATGGATTTACGGCACACCTTCCAGAGGCAACAGCGTTCTCCGCTAAAACCTGGAATCCCGGCAAGTTCCCGAATCCTGAAGCGTTAACGGCCCCGACGCAGGTCAACTATGTCGGATGCGCAGCCAACCTCTTCAACGCCGGCTACAAAATGCACGGCTCGGCGATGGTGATTTCCCGCTACCTGCAAACGGCATGGCTCTGGGAAAAAATCCGCGTACAAGGCGGCGCCTATGGAGGCATGTGCGGCTTCGACCAACGCTCCGGCGTATTCACCTTCGCCTCGTACCGCGATCCTAATTTGGAAAGCTCGCTGGAGGTCTACAAGGCCACCGGCGACTACCTCAAAAATCTGGTTTTGAGCGAGGATGAGCTGACCCGGGCGTTAATCGGTGCGATCGGCCAGCTTGATTCCTACCAGCTTCCCGACTCAAAGGGCTATTCCAGCACCGCGCGCTTCCTCCTCGATTATACCGATGAAGAACGCCAGCAGCTCCGCGACGAAGTGCTTGCCACCACGCAGGAGCATTTCAACGCATTCGGCAACACCCTGAACAGGGCCTTTAAAAACGGCGCCGTGTCGGTGCTCTGCTCGCCTGAATCCGCCGAGAAAGCCGGACTTCAGACCAAGACTAAGGTGCTTTAATATCAGCATCACACTGAAATTGGTCTTTTGGAGGGACAATGGTCCTCATTGCCCTCCCGAAGCTAGAGCCTTTAAAAGGATACGGACAGCGGGGACGCTTGTCCCTCCGGCAGATCATCGGAAAAATACGCCATAAGCGCCACGCGAAAGCCTTGAAAGCAAAAAAAACGCCCAGAGCAATCTGGACGTTTTTCTCACGATCGTATTGCGAGAGGATTAATTATTGCTTTCCTTGTTTCCATATTCCGACTGGTATTTGCGATATAAAACCTGTTCCTCGTCATTCATGTATTTCTTGATGTCATCGATGACTGACCCTTCGCTTTTGAACCCCTTCCAAATGGGACCGAATTGACCGCTGAGGGTATTGTTTGCACCCGTTGAATCCTTGCCGGCCTTGGCGAGCACCACGACATTGATGGTGGGCCATTGCTTTTTGTCCGGTCCATAAACATCGAGGCACATTTTCTTCAATGCCGCCGCCATTTTAATGGGATTGTTGGCTTTTGATTGAACATTTTCCCCGCCCTCTTTCTTGGTTCGGTGCCAGCCATCAATATAGTTGGTGGTCAAAACAAAGATCGTATCGGGCTTCTGCTCCAAAATGGCCCACGCAACACCACGGCCCCAGTGCATAAAGCCCCCCTCAGCATCCGGTGCATATTTCTGCTCCATGGCTTTGGGCACATAATAGGGGTAGGCCCATTTTGTTGAGTAAAAAGGCAGGTTATCCACCCGTTTAGGATAATTGGCATAACCCTTCTTGATTCGGTCTCTAGGCTCCTTTGGAATGGAAAAGCAGTATTGGTAATCGCCCTCCAGCGGATTGACCGGCTCCATCCAATCCTTCACCTTTTGCTTGTTGGCAGGAGTCGCCAACTGCATTTTCGGCTCCATAGCCCAGGCGTCACCCGCATAATAGGCCATGACGTTAAACAGCGTGTACTCAGGCAGGGAGTCCACAAGGTCTTCAAGACGGTTTCTTATGGTCAGGCCGGTCATGCGGGAAAACGGTGTGTATTTTGTCCCCCCGTCCTTTCCACCGCCTGCGCTGATGGTTGCCGGACCAAAGTGGACGACGAACACGACCTTTTCCCCCTTGGCTTTGGCGCCAAAGAAGTCGATTTCGGGCATGGTAAATCCGATGCTCTCCATACCGCCGGCCGCATCCCCCATAGCCCCCATGCCCCCTTTAATGCCTGTAATTTCCGGCATCTTGAAATCGGGGGTTTTGCGGTTCAGGTTTTTTGCGACCATCCGCTTGCGCAGCTTGGGTTTCGGCTTGTTCTTCTTAACCTTAACCGGAACCTGGAGCCTCTTCAGCGGCTTTTTCGGCCGTTTGACCGTTTTATTTTCAAACTTTTGATCTTCCTTCTGAATAACCGTGACGGCCACAAAGGACAACGCAATCAAAATCAAGACCCCATGAATTGCGAGGCTGACGACCATTGCACTTGATTTCGCGTGCTTGGAAAACCATCGTTTTTTTCGCTTTTCAGCCATTTCAACCACCTCATTTACATCTACTGTTTAAAAAGGAACTTTGTCTATGCCGCACGTTTACATTCAACATCGATTATTAATCGCCCGCGCCATCGGCAAAGCTGAAAGAAAGGCGCCGAATTCCCCCAGCGCCTTTCCTTGAATTCATCTTTCTACATCGACATGCTGAACGACATGTTCTTCACGTCTGCAGCGGCACAGGCATCCATCACATTAATGATGCGACCATGCAATGCTTTGTCCGCCGGCATGATGTTAATGATCAAATCGCTTTGCGTTGACTCGGCCGCTTCCTTGCAGGAAAGCAGGTGCCCGATCAACTCATCAAGATTACCTTCATCTTTGTCGAAGATCATTCCTTCAATGATGATGTCGCCCAGTTCCGACACTTCAATCAAAACCTCCAGCGGAAGCTGAAGAGGTTCGGACGATTCCACTTTAGCTGGAAGCATAAAGGAAAGATCCGCCTCTTTCTTGATCAACGAAGCCGTAACCATAAAGTAAATAAGCAACAGGAATACCACGTCGATGAGCGGCGCAATCTGCAATTCCGCCTTTGTGTTCATTAAGTCGTCAAGCAGTTTCATCGCTACTCCTCGAAGGTTGCATAGATAAGGTCGGTCGCTCCGACCTCGCCGCATGCAATCATCAGTTCTTTACAGGTCTTGTACTCAACAAGCTTGTCGGCACGAATAAGAATGCGCAGGTCCGGATTCAGGTCCAGTTCCGAGTTGATGAGCACCTTGAGCTCCTCCAACGTAACCGGAAGCGTACCGGAGTAGACCTGGCCGTTCGCATCCACCGACAGCATCATTCTTCCCTTGGTGTCGTCCGGAACCTTGGCATGGTCTGAAGAGGGAATTGCCACTTCGACCTTGTCCAATTCGGTCACGACGGAAGCCACCATGAAGAAAATGAGCAACAGGAACACCAAGTCGATCATGGGAGCCATATCGACTGAGGCATCGTCCCTGGAAGGCGTTTTTATTTTCATTTTAAACCTCGTCCGTGCGGGTTGAACCACGCGGCGCCATTAGCACCAACTACTCGCCCTTGTCTTCGAATCCGAGAGGCAGCTCGCCGCTTTCAAGCGTGTCAAGCAGCGCGCCGATATTGCGGCCCAGCGTGGCGCAGGATTTGATGAAGTTATTGCGGAAGTAGTAGTAGAACAACATGGCCGGGATCGCGATGATCAAGCCGGTAGCGGTCGTTACGAGAGCCTCACCAATGTTGCCGGCCAGTGCTTCCGGCTTGCCCATGCCCTGGGCACCGATGGTCTGGAAAGCCTTGATCATGCCGGATACCGTACCGAGCAGTCCCAACATCGGAGACGTAGCGCCGATAATAGAGAGATAGTCGATCGGCTTCATGTAGGAAGTAACCTCTTCCGTACTGGCTTCGTCGATGGCTTCCTTCACTTTACTGAAGTTGATGTCGCCCTTGGTGGAGCAACGCTCCAGTCCCGCAGCGAATACATAGGTGAACAAGGTTTCATTCTCTTTGCAGAGGGCGTGTGCTTCCAGCACCTTCTTATCCTTCATCAACATGATGAATTCCGGCATCATGTCGGGGCGGAGCAACACTTTTTCACGTGTGGCCAAACCGTTTTGCACAATGAAATAGACCATGCCCGTGGACATCAGCCCCAACGGAATCATCGCCCATCCACCTTGTTGAATCATCTGCCACAATGTGGTCTGCTGAACCTTCGGCGCAGCTTCTTCGGTTGCTTCCTGAGCAAAGGCGGCAGGGCCGACCATCATCAGACTCAAGCAAAATGCCAGTTTAATCATTTTTTTAGTCATCGTATTTCTCCTTCGGTTAAGCTTCTTCGGACTCTAAACTCTTCTCAACTTCCTGCACTGCACGCAACTCCTGGATCTTCACCTTCAGCAGCTGCGCCTTGTCGTATTCCACCGTATTCTTGTATAATAACGAGATCTCTCGAACCACTTCCTCCGCTGAATCATACATCAGCGGATTGGTTGCACCCAATTCCATGTAGAGCTCAGCGCACAGCAATTCAGCCGGCTGCATCCATTCTGTATTCTGGCTGTTGAAGGCAATCACCTTGGCCACAAGTTCCATCGCCTTGCTGTATTCTTTTTTCAGGGCCAGCAACTTGGCGGTGATGTACAGCTTTTCAGGCGGAGAATCATCGGAAACACCTTTGTCCCAGCCATATTTGGACAGCAACTCTTCCGCTTCGGCCGTGCGTCCGGCATCAATCAATGCCAATGCCTGAAAGATGCGGCTCTTTTCCTGCATTACGGGATCGCGGCCGTCCTCGGAAATTTTAGAAGCAATGGCCATGGCCTTGTCAAAGTTTCCGATCTGATAGTTAATCTCCATCAGCAACGCATTGTATTTGGTCAGATTGGAAGGAATGTCGCTGTAGTCAAGAAAAGGCTTCATCGCCCGCTCCAGCGCGCCAATGACCCGCTCAAATTCGCGGTTGCGCTTCATTTCCATAACCTCTTCCGCATCCAGATCAATCTCAAAATTAAGCTCCTGAATGGTACTGGCTCCCACGCGGATAGGCTTGGCCGAATTCGCAGTGGCAAATTCAACCCAGTCGCCGTCGCGCCCGACCACGTGGCCTTTCCATGAACGCCCGCCGGGCATCACCAGTTCCGCCTTGAGCGACGCGGCTTCAGCCCCGTCCTGCACCAGCAGCGCTCCCGCCAGCGCCAAAACAAAAATCGCCTTGTTCATTATTGAACTCCCAGTTTCTTAAGCTGTTCCCGGACCAGTTCGGCCTGCGGGGTTGTGTTCGTGTATACATCTTCGAGCATAGCTTTCAAGGTCTTCACAGCATCCTCTTCCTTACCCAGCTTCTGCAGGCAGTCGGCAGCGGCCAAATAGCCCTTGGCGGCCCACTCGCCGTCGGAATAGCTCTTAAAGAGCAGGTAGGTGCGCTGGAAGAAGGCATGCGCATTGGTCAAATCCTCCCGCCCCATGCGGCACATGCCCATGCCGTACATCGATTCGGCAAAGATCGGACCGCGCCATTCCGGCACGCCCATGACCATGTTGAAGGCCTCTTCCGCTTCTTCGTACTTTTTCATTTTCAACAGCGTTTGGGCCTTGATGAGCTGTGCCCAGCCCATGAATTCTTCTGCGCCGAACATGCCCTGCGCCTCGTCAATGGATTTCAGCACGCCCCAATCGTCGTCGTTCGCAAGCATCATATAGGTCTTGGCGCGGCAGGCATGCCAAAGCTCGTCCGACTCCTCGTACTTATCAAAGAAATAATCGTAGAGCCGCTGCATCTGCTCGGTGTCGGTGGCGGTCACGGCCGAGTCGCACATCAGCGCCAGCGAAGCCGGCGTAGTTTTTTTGAGATCCTGGTTTTCGCTGATCAACCGGTCGCCGAGCGCCGAGGCGGCCTCTTCGCCGGCCAGCAACGCCTGAGCCACCTGCAGCCGCAGCTTGAGCACATCCATCCGATCATCAACCGAGGTGAGTTTAAACTTAAGCTTAACCGAAAGCGCTTCACGCTCTTCGTCGGCGAGCTGCTGGTTCGATACTTTGACCAGCTCGGAGATAATCTTGTCCACCCCCTGCTTTTCCGGATCGTTTCCAAACCGTTCAATGGCTTCAAGATAGGCTTCGATCGCCTCATTGACCTCGCCGAGTTCGATCTGCGACTGCCCGATCCAATACACCGCTTCAGACACATTCGCCATCTCTTCCCAGCGATCCATGTAATAGTTCATCAAATCAATGATGTCCTGCCATTTGAACTCCAGCTTGTAGACCTTGGCCGCTTGGAATGCCGGATAAGAGGCCTGCATGGCCGTCGTGGCCGTATCGATCCCCTGGCGGTAGTCGGCCAGAGCGCGGTCCAGCGTGTATGGATCTTCGTTGGTGGCCTCCTTGGCCGCCTCGATGTCGCCGCGCATGCTGTAAGCTTCCGACACCAGCACATCGTTGGGGTTGGTTTCGATGAACCGGGTGAACACCACTTCAGATTCCTTGAGTTTTGCCGCGGACTCTTCCGCATCCCGGATTTCCCCAGCCAGACCAAACAAGCAGACCGCTTCACGGAACATCGAAGCGGCATAGTGCTCGCCGTTCTGGTTTGATTTCTGGTAGGCAAGGAAATCTTCCAAGGCGTGAGCATAGTCGGCGCGCATCATAAAGGTCATGCCGCGGAAATAGCGCGCATCTCCGGCCTGAGGGCTGTTGGGATAGTTCTCGACGATCGAGGTGAACTGTTCGCCCGCACTGGCATAATCGAACTTCTGAAAATAGCCGAACGCCGTCATGTAATGAACGTCGGCCTCAAGGTTCTTCTCGTCCTCAACATCAGTGGCCGACAACCGCTCCACGTTCGCTTTGAGGCTGATGACCTTATCGAAGTTCTTTTTCATCAGGTTGTCGCGCGACATCATGGTAAGCAACGTGCGCGCAAATTTTCCATCGGGGGTTTCATCCAAATAGCGCAAAATGCGTTCTTCTGCGCGATCCACCTGGCCAACATCATAAAGAATCAGCACCGACTGCAGCATGGCGGCTTCGCCGATTTCGCTGCTGCGGTCGTTGGCGTAAAGCCGATCAAACAGCACATAGGCTTCCCAATAGCGCTTCACCTCGGCATAAATCTGGCCGATGCGCAGCGTGACCTCGTCTTCGTAGGGAGGAAGCTCCGAAAGAATGGTCATCGACTCTTTGATCTCACCAATCTCTTTTTCGCGCTCGGCAACCACAGCATCGCTGATGCCGACCTTCCTGTCAGCTACTAGCTTCTTGGAGAGGCGGCGCACTTTTTTTCCAGAAAAGTCGAGCATCTCCTGGCGCGGGAGCACCATGCGATAAAGCAGGAGGGCGTTAAGGTAGTCGTCCTCTTCGAAACGGGCCTTTCCGGCCTTCATCAAAGTGAGGTTAAGGGTAATGTCATACTTCGAATCTGTGCGGTACAGGCGCGGGATCCAGCCAAACAGCTCTTTCCAGCTTTCGGACTCCACCAGTGCACGAACCGCCATGATCTGACAGAGACCGCCGGTGCGCTCATCCGTGGCATGGTCTGCAGCATAACTTAAAGGGCCAACGCACTCCGCCCATTTTTCCTGCCGGAACAGCGCCTGGCCCAGCAGCAGGTTGGCATTGTAGCGATCCTCTTTTTCAAGGTCAGGCATTGCGAGCAAGCGATTGGCCACCTCTTGAATCTTGTCCCAATCCTCAACCTCAAAAAACCCCTGGGCCATCATGCGAAGCGCCAGACGCTCTTTCTTGCGGGGCTCAGCATCCAAATAGTTCTGAAGCACGGCCATCCCGGCGGCGACGTCACCGACCTGATAGTGAGAACGAGCCAGCTGGAAGCGGCAGGTTTGAAGTGTTTCCCGGCCTGCGGGGTCGGTTAGGTCCTGCGTACGGCGGACCACCTCTTCAAGAGCGGGAATGGCGCCGCGGTAGTCGCCGCGCTGAAGCAATCGGTCGGCGCCGCCCACAACATCGGAAATGCCCAGCGTACTGTAGTCTTGCGCAGTGCAGACGCCAGTCGCAAAAACGGACGCCAACAGCACAGCTTGAACAGAACATCCGCAACAACGGTGGAAAAAACTCATTATATGTACCCCTCGCTACAGCTAAAAAAAGACCTTAGGTGGCAACACGAACATTGCCCACCCTGTTTGCACTGCCCGGTCATGCTCGACACTTAGCAGTTGCGATTCGTACCAAGGTATCTGGCATAGGAAACAATTCAAGCCAATAACGGCCAAAAATGCGTTTAGAAAGCCCTCTTATTGCAATCAGGGCTTGCCTCAGAGCTCTCCCGCCGGCCATACGGGGCAACCGCCCTGTCCTGCGGAATAAAAATTGAGCATTCGCATCCCTCTTGTGTCCAAACAAATAGGAAAGGAGAGTACAATGCATGCTAATGATACAGTCAGGATCTGGATGCACCAGATGCACGACGGAACCGTTAAAGCGGCGCACGCCACTGGACACATGTTTCACGAAAAAGCATTTTGGGGAATTGTGCTGATCGCTGCGCTTCTAGCCGGACTGTTTACAGCCATCGTGCTGCTTGGAAACAATGCGGTTCTTCCAAGATACAGCGTCCCGATGCCGTACGGAACCTATTATTAGGCTACCGGCTTTCGGACAGGGCATTCAACGCCGCCCGGCCCGACTCGGGCTCGGGGCTCAGGATCCGTTCACCCGCGAGCTTGATGGCTACCGCACCCAGAGGGGCGGTAAAGACGATGCTCATTACCGCAACCGCCAAAATGACGTTACCGGGGGCGGTTTCCATTCCCGCCGCCTGCATGGCCATTAAGGGAACAGCGCCCATCGCCGCCTGCACCGTGGCCTTCGGCCAATAGGACACTACCGAAAAGAAGCGCTCACCCGCGTTCAACGGGCTCCCTATAAGAGAAATCATCACGCCGGCGCTGCGCGCGGTCAAACCGCAAGCAATCAAGCCCAGCCCCGCCAAACCGGTATCCCAAGCCAGCCCGACATCCACCTGCGCACCCACCAGCGTAAAAAGCATGATCGAAGCGAACACCCAAAGCTTCCCCAGCTTGGAGGAAATCTCATGCGCCATGCGCTCCCGCTTTTCCAAAATCTGGTAGCCGATGGCCATCACCGCCAGCAACGCGGCAAAAGGAATGCCCCAGCCGCCCAGTAGGTGCTCGCACCGGACCAACAGAAGCGCGACGCCGATCACCACCATCGTCCGCTTCGTTGCGCGCGGGTTGAACCGCTCGAAAATCTTCAGCAAAATCCAGCCCGCCAGCAAGCCGGCGCCGATGCCGGCCAGAATCGAAACCGGAATTCCACCAACCTTCAGCAACACGTTTTCCGAGGCGCCCGTGTAGAAGCCGAGGAACACGGAAAAAATCACAATCGCCACGACATCGTCCAGCGAAGCCGCCGCCAGAATCATGGTGGGGATTCCCTTCTTGGCCCCCATGCGCCGTTCAATGAAGTTAATCATCATTGGAACCACCACCGCCGGCGAAACCGCGGCAATAATGAATCCGAGCATGGCCGACTCCAGATGGGTCAGCGGCAAAAAGAACGGCCCGAGCAACGCAATGGTTCCACCCTCCATCATGCCCGGAATGAATGAAAGCAGCAACGCCTGCAGCCCCACGCGGTTGAGCACCTCCCGGCTTAGCTCGAAACCAGCCCGCAGCAGGATGATGATCAGCGCAATCATGCGCAGGTCCGCCGACACATCAAGGAACCCCTTGTCCAGCACCCCAAAAACGAACGGCCCGCACAAAACACCCAGCAGCAACATGCCCAGCAGCCCCGGCATCCGCAGCTTGCGGAACAGCCAATCGGCCAATAATCCCAGCAGAATCATTTCCGCTATGCTAAACGCCATCCTTTTCTCCTTGATAACCGTATGCTTGCAAAGGTTAGCTATACGGATGAATTACAACAGCAGAAAAACAGCATCCATCGCAATTATTTTCCTCGCCCTCGCCGGAACCGGTCTTGCAGAGCAGCGCCAACCTACAGGACTAATGCTCAACCTCGACTTTCAAAACGTACAAAAAGGGATCATTCCGAGCAAAACACTCTTCCCGCTTCACGTCCCGCTCGCGGGGCTCGCTACGGAAACCGTGAACAACCGCAGCATGCTGGGGATCCAACACGGACAGGGGCTCGACATCCCCCATAGTTCGCTGCTCGATCCCGACGGAAGCGAATGGATCGTTTCAACGCGGATTTTTGCACTGACCGACGGCATCGTCCTTTCACAAGGCAACGAGGGAACCGGATACGCCATCTACCTCAAAGACGGCGAGGTCTACGCATCCGTAAAAGCCGGACACTCCGCCGTCACCCTCCAAAGAAATCCGAACACCGCCATAACCGACTACCGCAATAAATGGGTCACCGTCGAACTGCGCATCAGACCCGACTCCGCCACCCTGCTCCTAAACCGGACCCGAATAGCGCTTTCGCAGCTCAGCACCCCTCTGGCCGGGGAAAACATGTACATCCGCATCGGCCAGCATCGCACCTTGCCGGTTGCACTGAAATTCAAGCCGAACATCTCCCTCGACGGCTTCACCGGAGGCCTCAACTCGCTCAAGATTTTCCGGCAATAATAGAACTGTTCTTCCCGGGTGCAAAGTGCGACGCGGGAGCGACGCCCTGGAGTGCGCCGACAACGTCGGCGCTCTTCGCGGATGAACGGCTCCGGCGCACGGAAAGCGGAGACGCGGTCTCCGCACTCCAGAGCGCTTTGCGCAGCTCGCAATTAAAACGGCACAAAGTTGGTGCGCGACGTAATTTTGACCACGGTCTTGGCGAGCAATGCGGCACAGAGTTCCAAATCCTTCAGGCAAATCAGTTCGCAGGGGCTGTGCATGTAGCGCAGCGGAATGCTGACCAATCCGGAGACCACCCCTGCCCGATTGAGCTGGATCGCGTTGGCGTCGGTGCCGGTGCCGCGCGGCTCGGCATTGACCTGGTACGGGATTTTTTCGGCTTTCGCCGTCTTCACCAAGAGATCGAACAGCTTTGAGTTAATGTTTGGACCGCGCGTCAGCACGGGGCCCTTGCCGAGCTCAATCAGGTTTTCGCGCTTCTTCGCCTCATCCATGTTCGGGTGGTCCGTGGCAAAGGTTACATCAACGGCAATTCCAATGTCTGGATCAATGCCGTAGGCGGCCGTCTGTGCGCCGCGCAGGCCGATCTCCTCCTGCACCGTCGCAACGGCGTGGATTTCGGCCTTGGGATTAAGCTTTGTCAACTGGCGGGCCGCTTCAAGCACTACGAATGCGCCGGCGCGGTCGTCGAACGCGCGCCCCGCCGCCAGCCCGTTGGCCAGCTCTTCAAAGCCATAGGCCACGACGAGCGGATCGCCCACCTCGACCATTTTCTCGGCATCCTTTTTATCCTTCGCGCCGATATCCACCCAGAGATCCTTGATCTCCGTAACCTGCTTGCGTTGCTCCGGCGTCTGCATGTGGATCGCGACCTTGCCCATCACGCCGCGCACGACGCCCTTCTTGGTCATGATCTGAACGCGCTGTCCTTGGGCAATCTGCGGATCCCAGCCACCCAGCGCCTGGATCCAAAGAAAACCCTTGTCGTCGATGTATGAAATCTGGAAGCCGATTTCGTCGTAGTGCCCAGCAAACATTACGCGCGGCGAACCGCCCGGGTTAACGATGGCGTGCGAGTTGCCGTGCGTATCCGTCCAGACTTTCGAAGCGAACGTGGCGGCTTCAGTCTTCCAGACTTTGGCCACCGGCGCTTCATAGCCCGACGGGCTGATGCTGTTGACGAGATCGGCGAGAAACTGCTTGGTTTGTTTGTTCATAAGACTCCTTTGCGTATTGCGTATGGTGTACCGGCCGCTGGAAACGGGTCAAGCAATACGTAGTACGCAATACGCAGAGCCTATTTCCCAACCAGACGCGTTCCCGCCGCTTCAATCGTGATCATCCGCTGCTTGTAGAGCGCGCCAATGGCCTTCTTGTAGGTTTTCTTGCTGACGCCGAACACGCCGTAGATTTCTTCCGGCGGATTCTTGTCGGTGATCGGCATGAAACCGCCCTGTTCTTTGATGTAGTTGAGAATCTTGTCGGTCAGCAAGGTGACTTTCTCATAGCCCGGCTTGTCGAGACAGAGGTCGATGCGCCCATCGGGACGCACCTGCTTGATGAAGCCCTTCACGCGCTGGCCGCGGCGAAGCGTCTGGAACACCTCGTTAAAAAACACCATGCCCCAGCGCTCGTTGTTGATGATCGCCTTATAGCCCAAGTCGCTCTTCTGCCAAATCATCAGATCGACCTCTTCGCCGCTCTTATAGAACTTGCGGGACGACTCCAGATATTTATCGAGCTTGGACGAAGCCGCAATGCGGCCGCTGGCGCGGTCGTAGTAGAGATGAACAATATACGACTCGCCTTGGCGCATCTTCACCCGCTGTTCGCGGAACGGCACAAACAAATCCTTGGGCATGCCCCAGTCAAGGAATGCGCCCACGGCATTCACATCCACCGCGCGCAGCAGCGCAAATTCGCCGACCATCGCCTTGGGCCGATCCGTCGACGCCGTCAGACGGTCTTCGGAATCGAGATACACAAAAGCAACAATCTTGTCGCCCGGCTTCCACTCCTTGGAAACATAACGTTTCGGCATCAGGATTTCGCCCAGGTCGCCGCCGTCGAGCAGCAGCCCAAAATCGGAATTGCGCGACACCTCAAGGGTGTTCACCTTCCCCACTTCAACCATGGCTTCTTCTCCGCGAATTCGAAGCACGGCGGCTATGCACCTTGCCCGGACGCTTGTCGCTGGCGGTATGCTTTGCGCGGCCGCTGGCATTCACGGTCACCTTGCCGCGTTGCTGGCGGACCTTCGGCCCCGGCTTGGCGTCGGCGCCCGTGGCATTCATCGATTTCTCGCAATGCAACCCATGCTTCAGGTCGACGGGGATTTGAATTTTGATCAGTTTTTCAATGGCGCGGAGATAGTCGCGCTCCTGTGCGCTGCACAGCGAGATCGCATCGCCATCGGCGCCGGCACGAGCCGTACGGCCAATGCGGTGAACATAGGTTTCCGGCTCAACGGGAATGTCATAGTTGATCACGTGCGAAATGCCGTCCACGTCGATCCCGCGGGCGGCGATGTCGGTTGCGACCAGCGCGCGAAGCTTGCCGGACTTAAAGTCGGCCAAGGCCTGGGTGCGGGCGCTCTGGCTCTTATTGCCGTGGATCGCCGCCGTCGCGATGCCAATGCCCTCAAGCTTGCGCGCCACTTTGTTGGCCACGTGCTTCATCTGCACAAAGACAATCACGCGGTCGAGCTTCTTGCTCGCCATCAGCGCCATGATCAGCTCGTCCTTGTTCTTCTTATCCACAAACATCATCTTCTGAATAATGCGGTCGACCGCCGGCTTGTCCGGTTCGATCGCCACCTGCACCGGATTGTTCACCAGCGACTCTGCCAGTTGTTTCACCTTCGGCTCCATTGTGGCCGAAAAGAAGAGCGACTGGCGCTTTTTCGGCAGCTTCGCAATCACCTTCTTGATATCGTGAATAAAGCCCATGTCCAGCATGCGGTCCGCTTCGTCGAGGACAAAGATTTCCACCCCGCCGAGATCAATCAAGCCCTGGTTCACCAGATCGATCAACCGGCCGGGTGTTGCAACCAACACATTCACGCCGCGGCGGATCGCCTTCACCTGCGGGTTTTGCCCCACGCCGCCGAAGATGACGGTTTGCGAGGTTTTAGTATGCTTGCCATACTTGGCAACGCTGTCGCCAATCTGCGCCGCCAACTCGCGGGTCGGCGCAAGAATCAGCACTTCCGGCCGTTTAGAGACCGGGGGTTTGTTCTTTATGGCTAGATACTGGAGAATCGGCAACGTGAACGCCGCCGTCTTTCCGGTTCCGGTCTGCGCACAGCCAATCATATCGCGCCCTTTCAGCAGCAACGGAATCGCCTGCTCCTGAATCGGTGACGGTGTGTGATAGCCTGCTTCGGATACTCCGCGGCCGATTTCCGGCAATAGCAATCCGAAGACCCCGTTGAGGTCGTTTTCTTTCTTCATATGTTTTGTCCTACCGGCGAATAAATATTTTTCTGCTCGCCGCCGGTGGAGTGAAGAAAAAGAGGAGCAGCCCAAACGGCCGTCCATGAATTGAGCGGCGTTCATATAGACAACCCCCGCCGGTGTCAAGCGGGTTCGGCCACAGGAAATCCACAGGAAATCCGCTGCACCGCCCTTCCGCACGCTCCGACCCCGGAAAAAAGGCGTGGCAGCACCCTTCAATCCCTTGAAAATCCACAGCGCTCCTTCGCAAAAACCTTCAACCCCCTCATCGTCTGCCACTTCGCCGGAAAGAAACATAAAGAAAACCATGGCGGAAGCACCCGGGCATCCATACAATCCCCACAGTTAGTTGGCACGTGCCGAGAGGCTCAGTCCAACATCAAGATGGCACCTTTTGGGTACCCTCATATCCTCCTGCCATTCAGCTCCTGCGATGGACTTTGGAGTTTGGGGAAACAGGAGGGATAAAATCCTAATCGTTAGGCGACAAGATAAATGAAGCTCTACAAATTTAGAGGAATCACACAAATTTGGCCACGCTGTCGCCAATCTGTGCGGCCAGCTCGCGGGTCGGCGCAATAATCAGCACTTCCGGCCGTTTCGAGACTGGGGGTTTGTTCTTTATTGCAAGGTACTGAAGGATCGGCAGCGTAAACGCCGCCGTCTTTCCGGTTCCGGTCTGCGCGCAACCAATCATGTCGCGCCCTTTCAGCAACGGCGGGATCGCCTGCTCCTGAATCGGTGACGGTGTGTGGTAGCCTGCATCGGATACAGCGCGGCCGATTTCCGGCAATAGCCCCGCCCGTATCAAGCGGGTTCGGCCATAGGAAACCCGTTTCTAGAGCGCGAGGGGGCCAATCAAACGAATCGGGCACGGGTTACTCCCTGCAGCGCGATTGCTTCGGAGTCATTTAATTTGAGGCAACTCGCTTGGTCGTTCGACAAATCAAATATATTGACCAAACAACAGTCGGTACGTACATTGTACGCATGAGTGGGATCCAGTTTACATGGGATGAAAATAAATCCCTAGAAAACAAACGTAAGCACAAGGTGTCATTTGAGGAAGCCCAGACTGCTTTCCTAGATGAAAATGCCATTCGGTTTTTCGACCCAGACCATTCCGAAGACGAGGATCGTTTCTTGATGCTTGGCATGAGCTTTAAGCTTCGTGTCCTGATCGTTAGTCATTGCTACAGAGATAATGATTCGGTCATACGAATCATCTCTGCACGCAAGGCCGATAAAAAAGAACAATCGTATTACTGGAGATAAACCAATGAGAGACCATTACGACTTCGAAAACATGAAGGGAGAGAAGAATCCCTACGTTAAGGAACTCAAACAACCTGTGACTATGCGCCTAGACAAATCAACGGTTGCCTACTTCAAGTCACTCGCAAACGAACTGGGCATGCCCTATCAAAGCTTAATCAATCTCTATTTGAGAGACTGTGCTCTAAACCACAAAAAACTCTCCCTCAAGTGGGCATCATAACGTTATCATGAAGCGGACTGTCCAATTCCCGCTGACCCGCCCCCATAAACATGGACGGTTCTAAATGAGCGTTCAGCGGTGCTTATCCGCGGCCGTAGAACTACCTAAAAGACTTCAGCCCTTGTAGCAGAGCACGCCGACGATGCAGGAGGCGATGCGCAACGCGGTGATCTCTTCAACCTGCCACTCGCGTTCGTTCGTGCAGTCGTCATAGCCAACGCAGCGTGCCGTTCGCAAAGACGGGGACAAAAGCGATCGACAGGATGCCCTGCATTTCCAGCAGCACCTCTTGCTGAGCGGCGCTCAGTTCGGAGGCGCGGCAGGCGACCACCTCGCCGTTGTGCATTTTTTCGTTCCAGTCAGCAAAACCGCTCTCCGCCATGTCAAAGCTTTGCAGTTCTGGATTGGCGATTTGGCGGTCCTGCCCGACCTCCACCCATTCCGCGCGCTGGCTCGCAATCAGATTGCCGGCAGGCAGGAGTTTGAAGTCAAACAGATAGGTCCGGTCCACGCCTACGGCCATTCCGAGTGTGCTTAGAATTTCGTAGAGCGCATCATCGCCCGAATCGGTAGTCAGCTTTTCTGCAATATGGGCGAGCGCCCCCAACAGCATCTGCGCATCCAACGATCTTTGCTTTCCCATTTTTCACCCGCAATTAAAACCATCCACAAGAAACATAACAACACAGATCATATTTCCTAGGAAAAAATCAAGCGGCTTAATTCTTCTTGCCGGCCCGCTTTTGCGGAGGCGGTTCGTCGGGCACCTGATACTGCTTTTTCAGGCGCGACAGCTCTTTTTTAAGCGCCTGTATTTTCGCCTCATTTTCGGGGTTTCCGTAGACGTTCTTCATTTCGGTGGGATCGTTCTGCAGATCAAACAGCTCCCACTCCTCTTCGCCGGGCACATCCACGCCATAGAAACGGATCAGCTTCCAGCGGCTGTCAAAGACGCCCTCGTGGCGGCGAACACTGTGGGCGCCAGGATATTCATAGTAATGGTAGTAGAGCGACTCGCGCCAATCCCGCGGCGTTTGGCCTTCCAGCAACGGGACAATGCTCTTGCCCTGCATGTCGGCGGGAATCGGCGCACCGGCCAGATCGAGGAAAGTTTCGGCAAAGTCAATGTTCTGCACTAGGTCATCGTTGACGGAGCCCGGCTTGATTTTGCCGGGCCAGCGGGCGATGAGCGGCGTGCGGAACGATTCTTCATACATGAAGCGCTTGTCGAACCAGCCGTGCTCGCCCATGTAGAAGCCTTGATCGGACGAATACATCACGATGGTGTTATCGGCCAGCCCCTGCTCTTCCAAGGATTGGAGAATGCGCCCGACGCTTTCATCGACCGCCCAGGTACAACGCATATAATCTTTCATGTAGGTCTGGTATTTCCACTTCACCAGCGCCTTGCCCTCCGGTTTGTTTTCGGCAAACCACTTTTGACGGGCGGCAAAGCGAGGATTGTTTTGATAGCGTTTGCCTTCCGCCTTAAGATCGGAGTCTAATTTCATATAGCGATCAATCTCCATCTCCTGCCCGTGTGCGGCCACGCCACGGGAGGCATAGTCGTCGAACAGGTTGGCCGGTTCGGGAATCTCGACATCCTCGTACTTGCTCATGTGGCGGTCCGCCGGATCCCAGTTGCGGTGCGGCGCCTTGTGGTGGACCATCAGCATGAACGGCTTGTTTTTGTCGCGCTTGTTTTCGAGCCAGTTGAGGGCGCGGTCGGTGATGACATCCGTGACATATTCGCCCTCGTACTTGGTCTTCCCCTCTTCGGTGATGAAATCCGGGCTGTAGTATTTCCCTTGGCCGGGCAGCACTTCCCAATAGTCGAAGCCCTGCATGGCGCCATCCAGATGAATCTTGCCGACCATAACGGTCTGATATCCGTTCTTTTGCAGGATTTTCTGGAACTGCTGCTGGTCATGGTTGAACGCATCTCGGTTATCGTATTTCCCGTTCATGTGGCTGTGCTTGCCGGTCAGCAGCGTCGCACGGCTCGGCGCGCAGATCGAATTGCCTACATAAACGCGGTCAAACCGCATCCCGTCGCGGGCAAGGCTGTCAATGTTCGGTGAAGGATTCAACGGCTGCAGCCGTCCGCCGTAGGCTCCGATGGTTTGGTACGAATGGTCGTCCGAAAAAATCCAGACAATGTTGGGCTTCGCGCCCGCCGCATGACCGGCCAGCATCAATGCCGCCGCCACAAATAATCCACAAGTCACTCTCTTCATTGTCCGTTCTCCTTTTCTTGTATTTAGAACCTTACACAAGGAGACGTCGCCAAAGAGGCAGTCCTGCCGTTTTTTTTAACGCTTATTGCGTGTTTTCGGCAACGGGGGCTTCCTGAGGATTCATAAAATAGGCTTTATCAACGTCTTCCTGCTTCACCTGTTTGGTCTGCAGCGGCATCCAGAGCGACACGGCCGGCACGTAGGTGATGACCAGCAGCGCGGCGATCATCGCAGCAAAGAACGGCAGCAGCGTGGGCGTCACTTTCGCGATGGTCGTCTTGCCGACCCCGCACCCGATGAAAAGGCAAGTGCCGACGGGCGGCGTGCAGAGGCCGATGCAGAGGTTCGCGATCATCATGATTCCAAAGTGAACCGGATGCATGCCCAACGCGGAGACGACCGGCAGGAAGATCGGCGTAAAAATCAGCACGGCCGGGGTCATGTCCATGAAGGTGCCGACCACAATCAGCAGCATGTTGATCGTCAGCAGAATGACGATTGGGTTTTCGGAGAGCCCCAGGAGGGCGGCGCTGACCGTCTGCGGAATATTGGCCATCGTCATGATCCAGCTCATGCCGGAACTCGCGCCGATAAGCAGCATGACGACCGCGGTTGTGATGCCGGTATCCAGCAGAATCCGAGGCAGTTCCTTCGTCTTGATTTCGCGGTAGATGACCACGGAAAGCAGATAGGAATACACCACGGCAATGGCCGCCGCTTCGGTGGCGGTGAAAACGCCGCCGAGGATGCCGCCGATCACGATCACGATCAGCAGCAGCGTGAAGTAGGCCCGACGGAAGGTCTTGAAGAAGCCACAGCAAACGGCCGACCAAATCAAGAACCATACGATCCCATTCGAAACCACCAGTTTTCCGATCTTGAACCCTAGATCGACCCAGCCCTTTTGCGATGCAAAAACGAAGACGATCATCAAGGCAACGATGGACGTTGCCGCAATGGGTTTCCATCGGGGCATTTCGAGCGCTTCGCCCTTATAGCCCTTGATCACCGAAATAACCCCGCCGACCAGCATGATAAACAGGCCGGTAATCAGACCGGGCAGGAAACCCGCCATGAACATGGCCGCAATGGAGACCGAGCCGGCGGCTACGGAATAGACGATCATGATATTGCTCGGAGGAATCAGCAAGCCGGTGGTCGCAGCCGTGGTCGTTACGGCCACGTTGAATTCGCGGCCATAGCCCTTGCGGTTCATTTCGGGAATCATGAAACCGCCGACCGACGAAACCGCGGCGGCCGCCGAACCGGAAATGGATCCGAACAGCATGCAGGTGAGTGTGTTCACATAGCCGAGTCCGCCAGGAAGCCGGCCGACGAGCGTGGCTGCAAAATCAATCAGGCGGCGGGCCAGCCCGCCCTTGCCCATCAAATGGCCAGAGAGAATAAAGAAAGGAATCGCCAACAGCGCAAAGCTGTTTACGCCATTGGCCATTTTGGCCGCCACCATGACCGTCGGGTCGGTGCCATCGGCCAGGATCGCAAAAAAGGTCGCCAATGCAATCGACACGGCGATCGGCACATTCATGACGAGCAGGAGCACAAAAACAACAACCAGGACGAGCGCGACGGTACCCATTAGAGTGCCTCCTGAGTTGCGTTCGCAACTTCGAAACTTGAAACGTGAAACGTGAAACGTGAAAGGTTCATGACTCCACCTCTCCGCCGGCGTCCATCGTGCTTGGTCCGTCCTTTTCAGGTTTCAGGTTTCCGTTTTCCAGTTTCAGGCTTATCGTCTCAATGAGATTTTCGATCGTATAGATCACCATGAAAATTCCAGCGATTGGAAGCGCCAGATAAACATAGCCCATTTTCCAACCGAGCGCGGGCGTGGTCTGCTCCATCGTCAGAGCATCGGAAACGACACGGGCCCCGCCGTACACAAATATGGCCGAGGCGAAAAAGAGGACGACCCCATGCGAAACGATCGCCATCAGGCGTTGCGTTTCGGGATGAAACTTGCCGACGAAATAATCGACGCCAAGATGCCCTTTGGTGCCGAAGGCGACGGCGCCGCCCAGCAGCGAAACCCAGACGAGCAGAAAGCGGGCAAGCTCTTCGGTCCACTTGGTCTGCGCACCCAGCACGTGGCGCGAAAAGACCCCCCACACCACATCGATGACCAACAGCGCGACCACAACAATGAGTACAACGTTGAGTGCGGAAGTCATCCCCTTCTTGAACTTAAGCAGACCGTCCAGCATCACTTGACCTCAGAAATCTGCTTCAGCAGTTCGCGCACTTCTGGATCTTCAACCTCGGCCAGCATGGGTGCCACCTTGGCCGCGAAGGCGGCGGTGTCCACTTCGTAGACCTCAACCCCCTCTTCCTTTGCTTTTGCGAGCGCAAGGACGGTTTCTTTTGCCCAGAGCTCGCGCTGAAAAACCGAGGATTCATCGGCGGCCTGCTGCACCCAGGCCTGCACCTGCGGATCCAGTTTTTTCCAAACCTTGGAACTGATCAGCAGCATGTCGGGGATGCGGGTGTGCCCATCGAGCGTGAAGTGCTTGCACACTTCGTAGTGCTTGTTGGAGGTGAAGCTGGGCGGATTGTTTTCCGCACCGTCAACGGTGCCCTGCGCGAGCGCGGAATAGAGCTCGCCCCACGCAATCGGCGTGGGCGCCCCGCCCATGGCCTCGACCATGTCCATCGCGGTCTTGGATTCCATAACGCGGATCTTCAGCCCCTTGAGATCGTCGGGCGTGCGGATCGGCTTTTCTTTGGTGTAGAAGTTGCGGCTTCCGCCATCGTAGTAGCACAGGCCCCGAAGGAACTTGGATTCGCCCTGCCGCAGCATTCCCCGGCCAATTTCGCCATTGAGCACGCTCCAATAATGCGTCCCGTCACGGAATATATAGGGCAGCCCATAGACGGACATCGCGGGAATGAAACTTTCCATGGCGGCGGCCGAGGTTTTGGTCATGGCGAGCGCACCGCTTTGCAGCTGCTCGATGCACTGCTTTTCCGAGCCGAGCACGGAACTGGGATAGATATCGATCGTAACGTTGCCTCCGGAAAGCGCCTCAAGCCGTTGCTTCATGAATTCCATGGCTTTATGCACCGGGTGGCCGGTATCCAAACCATGCCCGAGCTTCAGCACCAGCTGGCCCTGCCGGCCGGCCCCCGCCTTCTGCCCGCGCAAATACAACGAAAAACCTGCGGATGCCAGCATGGCTCCCACCAGAATTCCACCCACAAACATTGATGACGCCTTATTCATATTCACCCCTTGAAAACCGATATAACTACTATTTCAAACGTTTGAGATCAAGACAAACCTCATCCTCCAAATACATGATCTCCATTCCGGTCAAGGTCGCTCCAGAATCATTCCGATGGCATCGGTCGCATAGTCGCAAAAGTGGCTCCACGGCCCATTGCCCAACCAAGTCAGTACCTTGTAGCCATCGCCTGCCACCACAATCGGGCGGATGTTCTTATACTTCGAACCGGATGTGACCGCTTCCCATTTGATGGTGGAAACATTATCTTTCGCACCAATCAGCGCGGTATAGATTTCATGCACGCCGCCGGAATCCTTACCCGTCGCCGGATCGACATCCGTGGAAATATAAACCCGTTGCGGGTTTTCCGGATCAAACGCCATCAGGCCGGTGTAGCTGCTTTCTTTCTCGTAGAGGCATTTCCCAGCATACGCAATTTCGCGGTCGTTCCACGCGCTCCCTGTCCAGGAGGCAATGCGGAAACGATGGTCGTCGTTGGTGAAATACACCGTGTAGCCTAGATGCGGATTGCGCTCGGCATCCATTCCCGCCGCACACGACCACGCGCTGTTGGCGGCACTGCCGCCGTGTCCGCCCTTGCGCTTAACCCCGCTGCCCTGATAGACGATTTCAGCTTCAGAAGTAATGAGCGGCCCTTCCGACAGATCCTTAATCTTGGTGCCGTCCGCTTTAAAGAACGAGCCTTTGCGAAAGTCGGCATAATAGAGGCTGTTTCCAAACTGACGCGGATGGGCGTCGGTGAAGGAAATGCCCACCGTGTTTTCATCGCGCTGCAGATAGCGCGCATACGGACGCTGGCGGCCGCCGACATCGTGTGTGATGAAGTGCTTATAATTCCCCCAGGATCCCCCGTCGTCCGAAGAGGTGATGAAAGCCGGGTTAAAATGCTGTCCGTCCCGAAAGAAGCAATAGAGCAATTCCTCATCCTTCATGGTGAATAGATTCATGTAGGTGGATCCACGCTTATCTTCGTAGGTATGATGATATTCCTTGCGCGGTCCCCACTTCAGATAATCCTGAGGGTCGGAAATATGATAGTGATGAATCTTTTCCTTCCCATGTTTGGCGTAGACGGTCAGCAGGCTGCCATCGGGGCGAACATGGAAGACCGGCGAGTCATGGTCGTCGCGCTCGAACTTTTCATAAAGAACCGCGGCGCCAAGAAGCTTGTCTGCCTTCAGATCATAGACGCCCACTTTTGCATCGCCGCTTTTTCCGCTGATCCCGCCGATGATCAGCTTCCCATTGTTGATGATCACGCGCGGATCTTCGTACCAGCACCAGCCCGTGTCTTTCATGAACGTTTGGAAGGGACGGCTGTCCGAGGCGCTCTGGGGACAGAGCGCCCTGCCACCCACCAGCTTATAGACCTCGGAACCTGCTGAAAGAAATGCGCCAATGCCATAGACCTCGGTCTGGTCAGGCCAGGCTTGGCCCGGCGCCGCGCCCACGGGTTGGACATAGCCCAGCATGCCGTCGGCAGTCACATGACTCACCAGCGCATCCCAGCCCTTCAAAACCACAGGCGCATAGGCCGCCCGATCCAGATATCCTTGGTTGATTCCCCATGCCAATCCGTAGGTGAAGAAGGATGACCCACTGGTTTCAGGTGTTGGATACGCATCAGCGCACAGCAGGCTCATCGCCCAATGCCCTTGCGGAGTCTGGAGTTTCGCAATGGCTGGAGCCATATCCTTGTAGAGCCCCACAAACCACTCTTTGTCCTTGCCCTCGGGCAGCTCGTCGATGATAAGCGCAAGTCCACCGAACACCCAACCATTGCCGCGCGACCAGAAAATCTTCCGCCCATTATCGCGCTTCTTGAAATAGTTCGAATCACGGAAAAACAGATGCTCTTCCGGGTCGTAGAGGTGGTCGTAGGTGGCTTTGTATTCCTTGACCATAAAGTCGAGGTATTTCTCGTCGCCGGTGATTCGCGCCATCTGCGCCCAGACCGGCGGTGCCATAAAGAGTGCGTCGCACCACGTCCAGCGCTCCTGCTGCTTGCCTTTGATGATGACCGACTGCTTGCTCGGATTGGCTAGGATAAAATCCAGTCTCGCCTTAATGCTGGCGTACATTTCCGGGTCGTTGTAGTGCTCCGCGAGTTGCAGGTAGAGCCGACCGATTAATTGGTCATCGGCGTGGTATGTTCGCTTGCCAAGCCTCCAGTCCAGCCCTTCTGCAATCGACTTAAGGAATTCATAGCCTTCATCAGCCCCCGTCATGGCCGCCCATTTATCGAGGCCGACATAGCACGCACCATATGTCCAGGCGGTATACACATTGTTGTGCTTATGCTTTCGCTGATAGTCGCCGTGAAAATGTTCGATCTGCCAATCGGCAACTTTTTTCACTTCCGCTTTAACTTGTTCGGGTGAACGGGTGGCTCCGGGAATGCCGCCAACCAACCGATATACTTCCGAACCTGCGGAAAGGAATGCCCCGACTCCGTAGACCTCGGTCTTGTCAGGATAGGATTCGCCCGGCGAGGCACCGACCGGCTGCACGTGACCGAGCAGCCCTTCTTCAGTGACGCACGCCGTGAGTGCCACCCAGGCCTTGAGTACGACCGATTCGTAGGCGGCGCGATCCAGCAAGCCGTTGTTGATGCCCCATGCAAGTCCATGCGTGAAGAACGCCGTACCGCTGGCTTCAGGAATCGGATAGTCTTTCGGGTCGCCCAGCAACCCCATCGACCAGGTACCATCCTCGCGCTGCGTCTTTTTCAGCGATTCAGCCATCTGCTTGAACATATCGATGTAAAACTGCCGCCCATCCCAGTCCTGCGGCAAATCGGGAATCATCAATGCGAGCCCGCTGAAAACCCACCCGTTACCACGAGACCAGAAAATCTTTGCCCCGTTGTTTTCCCTTCTGTCAAAATAGGTGGAATCGCGGAAAAACAGTTGATCCTCCTGGCTCCAGAGCAGGTCGTAGGTGGCGTGGTATTCCTGATCCATGAAATCGAGGTATTTCCGCTCCCCCGTCACCTTGGCCAATCGCGCCCAGACCGGTGGCGCCATGAACAGCGCATCGCACCAACCCCATCGTTTATGGCAGTCGCCCCCTTCCTTCCATTCCAATGACCCGGTTTTCGGGTTAGCCATAATCCAGTCGAAACGCTTGACCGTATCGGCAATCATCCTTGGATCTCGGGACTCTTCATAGAGTGCCAGGTAATAATGCCCAACGGCATGGTCGTCGGCATGGTATTTCGACCAGTGCAGCTTCCAGTCGTTTCGTTCCGCAATCGAATGCAACCATTGGGTATAGATACCGCCATCGTCGGCCACTTGGCGCCATTCATTCATGCCAGCGTATAAAGCCGCATTGTGCCATTGCCTGTCGTGCCACTTTTTCTTAAAGGTCACCGCATATTTTTCATAACCGGTTTCAGGCTTCCTATCCCCCATCTCCTCCAGCACGGTCTGGAGGGAAAGCGGTATCCCGCGGTATAGTTGCTGATCATCAAAGGTCTTGATCTGCCAATCGGCCACTTTGTCCGTGACAGCCTTCACCTCCTCCGGCGAAGGAGTCGCGGCAAAAGTTCCGACCGCAATACCCAACGACATCAGTAAACTAAACAGCCTCATTCGCTTCCCCTATTTCAAGTCACTAACAGCAATGTGGTCCATATCGTCGAAGCGCTGGTTTTCACCACCCATGCCCCAGCAGAACGTATAGGCCTTCGTGCCGCAGCCGGAGTGGATGGACCACATCGGAGAGATGACCGCCTGCTCGTTGCCGATCACAATGTGCCGTGTTTCATCGCCCGGCCCCATCATGTGGAAGACCTTCGACGCTTCGTCGAGGCCGAAATACATGTAGACTTCGGTGCGGCGTTCATGCGTATGGCACGGCATCGTATTCCAAACGCTGCCCGGCTCCAGCGCCGTGAAGCCCATCACCAGCTGGCAACTCTTGATGCCATTTTCGTGGATGTACTGGTAGATCGTGCGCTTGTTGGCATCTTCAACCGTTCCCAACTGAATGGCGTTCGCGTCAGCCTTCTTTGCCTGCGTGGTCGGATATTCGGCGTGGGCCGGATACGAAATCAGATAAAAGCGCGCCGGCTCTTCGCCGCTCACACTGTCGAAAACAATCTCCTTCGAACCGCGACCGATGTAGAGGCCGTCGAGATTTTCCATTTGGTATTCGGTGCCGTCGACCGCAACCGTTCCGTTGCCGCCAATGTTCAGCACGCCAACTTCGCGACGCTGGCAAAAATAGTCCGCCGCCAGCTCTGCGCCCGCTTCGAGCTTCAAGCTCCCAACGGTCGGAACCGCCGCGCCGACAATGGCACGCTCCACTTCGCAATAAAGAAGGTTCAGTGTTCCAGCTTTGAATAGTTCAACGAGAAACGCGTCGCGCAGCTCGTCGGTCGTCATGCGTTTGTATTCATTTTTTCCAACTGTATAACGTACGTTCATAATGATTTCCTTTATGTGTTAAAATTCGAATGACGCCATAATTTGGCAGTCGTATTCCTGATAACGCGTGTAGTCCCCAGCGAACCAGAACAGCGCGTTTTCCTTGCCCCGCACAATGACCGGACGCAGGTGGTTGTTGACCGGATCGTGCGTCAGCTGCTCCCACTTCCACACCCCATTGCTTCGCGTTCCTTTGAAGAGTTGATAAATCCGCTTCGGCAGCGGCTTGCCGGTTTTCGGGTTCACATCCGCAGAAATCACCACCTGCTGGTCGTTCTGCGGATGCAGCGCAACGCCGCCGGCATAGTGCTGTTCTTTCGGGTACAGATTGCTCCCCGCAAATGCAATCTGCTCGCACGCCCACTGGCCGTTCTCTAAGCGTGCCGTCCAGTAGCGCATGTCGGTTCCCATGTCGCCGCTGGGCGACGAGATGAAAGCGCCGAATGGCTGGCCGGTCTGATCATATTCAAGATCCCAGACCCAGCCGCGGCCGTTCGGAGTGGAGCCGTCAAAGACGAGGGTTCCGTCCTGTGGCTCCATCGGCTTGTCCTGCAGTTCATGCAGATTGCGGATCTCTGTACCGTCGGATTTCCGGAACGCGCCGTCTTTATAATACATGTGATACACGTTGTTCTGCTTGCAGTCGCGTGGATGGCCGTCCGTATAGAACAGGTCAATGCGGTCTTTCCCGTTGGAAACATACTTGATGTAAGGCCGCGCGCTCCCCTGCCCGACCAGAACCAACTGAACCGGCTCGCTCCACGTTTCCGCCTCATCGTCGGAATAGGTGAAATGCGGATTATAATTATTGCCGCGGAAAAAGTTGTAGATGCGCCCGCCTTCATCTTCCACACGATGCAGGTTTTGATAGGTCACGCCGCGTTTTCCAAAACTCATTTTAAAGCGCTGCTCATCAGACGCCCGGGCTTCCTTCCATTGCGACAGGGTCAGCTTGCGCTGATAAAAGTTTTTATGGCTGCCGTGCGTTGCATAGCAAACCAACAACTTGCCGTCCTTCAGCGGAAGAAAAGCGGCGTTGTTGTGGTCGTCCTTTTGCTCCCAAGTGCTAAGCACCATTTCCTTTCGGGCATGTGCACTGGACATCTTTTCCAAACCAAATGCGGTTAGAGCGGTTTTGCCATCGCTCTTCACATAGCTCGCATAAAAAACATTGTTGTGAAAAATCACGCGCTCATCGTTGTACCACGTCCACGCGCCGTCATCCGCCACCGAGCGCGGCTTGAACGGTGTTGCGATTTCCGCCTTCATTTTTTCCAGCGGCTGGAGCTTCAGCATTTCCACCCCGGCCAGAATAAAAGCACCGACGCCGTAGTCTTTGGTGTCCTCGGCGCGCGCCTCGTGCGGCGAACCGGCGACGAGCTGGCACCAGCCCAACCGCCCTTCCGGCGAAACGCAATCCACCAGTCCGCGCCAGCCACGCATCACCACCGGCTCAAAATATTCGCGCGGAAGCCAGCCCTCGTTGACGCCCGTGGCGAGCGCATAAACAAAGAATGAGGATCCCGTGGTCTCCTTCATGGCGTACCATTCGGGATCGTTGACGCACGGACGCCACAGCCCGTCTTCGCCTTGGTATTTCGCCAAGCTGAACGACAGATCCACAAACAGGTCGATGTATTTCTGACGCATCGGATCATCCTTCTCCAGATACGGGATCAACCGCGCCAAGCCGCCAATCACCCAGCCGTTGCCGCGCCCCCAGAACACCTGTTTGCCGTTGGGCGTCTTGAGCTTTTCGGTCTGGGCCTTGCTGTTGCGATAAAAAAGCTGTTCATCCCCGTCATAAAGAAAATCCACCGAATCCCAATAGAGTTTGTGCAGCTGATCATAGTAGCGCTTGTCGCCGGTGGCCTTGCCCATCCGTGCGTAGACCGGCGGCGCCATGTAGAGCGAATCGCACCAGCTCCAAAGCTTGCGGCCAATGAACGGCCGCTCCTTTTTCTCCCACGTGTTGACCTCGCCCGGCAAAAGGGTATCGCGCTCCAGATAAGCGGACAGCTTTTCAACCAGCTTGGCGATCTTTTCATCGCCGCCCTTGGCGAAGTAGAGATCCAGATAGGCCTGCCCCGGGCAGACATCATCCGCGTGCAGCGGACGGACGATATCCCACTCCGAATCTTCGCCCCATTTCAAGGCCTGTTGCAGATACCATTCGTCACCCGTCTGCCCATAGGCCGCAACGAACGACGAAAAGAACGTACCCACCAGCCAATCCTTCGTCGGGATATTCGGGCCATACAGTTTTAGCTGATATTCCGCCGCCGAACGGATCGTTGACTTGATCGTATCCTGACGGAACGCATATTCATCCAGCTTCGAATACGGCGCAGCTGCAACTGAAACAATCGCCGTTGCAATTATTAGACCGCTAAGACGCAAAGACGCAAAGGAACGGCATTTGAATGCTTTGTTTCTTCGCGGCTTTGCGGTCATATAAAATCCGTTTTTAATCATTCGTTTCCTACATTCGTTGCTGAAACTCGTCGAGATAGGCGTTCCATTCCTTGGAAGTTTTGATTTCGCCGGCCTTTTCCCAGCCGTAGCCGGCATAATATTCCACCTGCCCACTGGCATCGGTTTGGGTGATGAGCTGCGCGTGGCTTTCATCCTTCTTCGGCGACTCGATCAACCGGTACTCCGCGATCTTCGCAGGCGCCATGACCACGCCGGTTCCAATTCCGAATTTGTCTATCGTTTCCCAGCAGGCCATCCAGCCTTTGGAAATATCTTTTGATGCCGCCGCTTTGCCGTCGTGCGTTGTGAGGCCGATGCAAACCGGCAGATTAGCGGCAGGTTTTCCATCCATGGTAAAAAGGCACGACGCATGAAACAGGCGCTGGCCCAGCTCGATGGTGATGGTTTTTTCTTCGCCGTAAACCACGCCGCCGATTTCCCGTTCGTAGGTGAGTTTAAAGACCGATTTCGCCGGCGAGCATTCAATCACTTCCTGTTTCGCATAGGCTTCCAGCGGCTCGCGCTTGCCATCCAGCCAGATGCCGGTTCCGCCGCAGCCGGCTGAACCGCCAACGTGGTATGGATCGTACCCCTCGCCCCAGTCCTTGTGATAGGTCTTTTTCTTCATCCCGCCATACCATTTGTTGATGATCGGATAATCGACCCGCTTCAGCCAGCAGTCGATGCCGCTGTCTTCCTTGCCCTTGCGCATCGCAGGACCGTAGGCGCGGAACGCAATCTTGTCGTTCTCCCACGCAAAGTCGTCGACCCGCTCCGGCACAAACCGGCAGAAGGTCGAAGGTTTCCCCGATTCAGCCGCCACTGCGCCAAGAGTCAAAAAACCGCACGCCATTGCCGCGGCTACGTATTGCTTATGTATTTTCATCATGTTCACCCTTATCCCGTTCCGCCAATACCGCTCAACCGACAACGTATGAGCTTAAAACAATTGCTGTATGAAAGCATGTTCAGCCATTTTTAACCATACCACTTCAAGTGCTGTTTCTTACCATTTTGCGATACTTGATCCAAACCTTGATCTTCTGGAAAGCGGCACCCCCCGCTAGGGAACCGAGACCCGCTTTCGGTATGCAGAAGGGGTTTCACCCCGCATGGAGGTGAAGAAGCGCGTTAGATGCGGTGCATGGGAGAAGCCGCACTGGGCGGCAATTTCTTCGAGGCTCAGACGGCATTCGCGCAGAATTTTAGCAACGTGTTCCGCCCGGGCCTTGCGGCAGTATTCCTGAATGGAATGCGCCAAGTGCTCCCGAAAACGCTTTTCCAGACCGCGTCGGTACAAGCCGCTTGCGCGTGCAACCTCATCGACTTTTAGCGGGCGGTGGGCGTTCTCTTGGATGAACCGCAGCGCCTTGGCCACCGCCGCATCGTCAACGGCAATGAGGTCGGACGATTGCCGCACCACCAGTTCGCCCGCACGCGCGGTGATGATTTTGTTTTCGGGCGCCTTCCCCTTCATCATCTTGTCGAGCATGGCCGCGGCGCCATAGCCGGACTGATATTGATCCAGCCGCACGCTCGACAAAGGCGGATTGCTCATGCCGCAAACAACGGGATCGTTATCAACTCCAACCACCGCGCAGTCGTCGGGCACGCGCAGCCCCGATTCCCGGCATAGATGCACGATTTTTTGCCCGAGGTCATCGTTGGCGGCCATCAAGGCCGCCGGACATGGCAGCGCCGCCAGCCAGCGAACGATCGCCGCATCGTCCAGCTCCCCGGCCACCGGAGGAGGAATCAAGAAGGAGTCAACTTGGAAGCCCGCCTCTCCGAGCACCGCGGCAAAGCTGTCTCCGCGGTCAACCGCCCAAGGCAATCCGTCGTAGCCGCAAAAGGCAAAGTGCCTGAAGCCGCGTTGCAGGAAATGGTTAGCAACCACCTCGCCCACCCCGCGGTCATCGGTTTTCACCCAGCACGTATCCACAATGTGCCGCTTGCTGTACGCAAAAGCCACGACCGGAATCCCGACATCCAGAAAGGCCTGCACTTCGGCCATATCGCGCATCAGAACGCCGTCGTACCGCGTTTCCTCAAGCAGGGTGTCAACATGTGCAAGCCCCTGGGTTTCCCAATGAAAGTGCCACGGCCCGAAATGCCGGGCATAATCCGCAATCCCGGAAATCAACTGCCGCCCCGATTCCCGGGAGGACTCAATCATCATTAAAATATGGGGCTCGGATCGCATGGCAAGATTAAATCATAGGCTGGGCACGATGGCAAAGTTGAATGGCCAGCCCCCACGGGTCGCGAAGCATGGCAACGGTGTCGCCGGCCGGCGTGGTTTCGGTTAGAAGCAGTTCAGCGCCAGCTGCCGACAGGCGTTCGATGGTGGCTTCGATTTCATTGCAGACAAAAGCCAGATGCAGGATCAATGGATCCATGGAAGCATAGTCCGGCGTATTTACCTTTGGGTTGTTGTAGATCTCAATCATCACATCGCCTGACCCGTCCGCAAGGAAGCGAACAGGAAACGGATCATCCGCTCCGCGCTTGACCTGAAAGCCCAAATGCTCGCAGTACCAATCGGCCACTGCCGCAACATCCTCAACCTGATATGCAAAATGTTCAATTTTCATTTCACCGTCACCTGTTTCCCTCGTTCCGCCCCTTGCGGTAGATCCACTATCATGCTTTTCCCATTCACTTTAACTTCCAAGGTCTGGAGGTTGTGCGTTGGGTCCGCAACCATAATCAAGCCCTCCGAGAATTGCATCAGACATGGGCCGTCAGTTTCAATAATCCGGTTTTTAGCGGCCTTTAATTTAGCCGCTTCATAAAACACTGCATAGATCATCCCTTCACAGGCAACCGCCTGAACCGCTTCCGTATTGCTGAGGACGGTCGACTTAACCTCTTCACTCCCTGCACAGGGAACAACGCGATAGGCATAGGTTGCGCCTTTCGGAGACTTCCCGTGATTAATCCACAGGCTGAGAACGTTACCCTCTACAGGCTGATCACCACGGGTCGGAAAGACGGGAAGCCAGTTACCCTCAATCCTGTCCGTCTTTAACACCGGCTCACTATCAATGAACTGATAAGCAACGCCGGAATGTTTCATCCATCCCTTGCCCCGTTTCACGTCACCCGTCAACCACGACTGCTCTACCGACGTGTAAACGTCGCCTAGGGTTTCACCACTGATACCGGAACCCAAACAAACCATATGGTCAGTCAGAAAGAAATATGATTTCTGAGCACTCAGGTTATCGCGTTTGTAAATCATCGAAGCCATGCCGGTTTCACCGTCGCCCAGCACGCCTGAAAAATCGCTACCGCCATAGCCACCGTTCCAACTCTTCGGGGTGAGATTTTCTAAACCTTGGTCACACGTGGTTCCGGGCAGGCGCTTCCAATCCCACAAAGGGACGATGTCTTCATATTCCGCGCCGGTCTGGTACGTCAGCAGCACACCGTCGCCGAGATGGAGCCCCAGCATGTTTTCATCGTTGCAGGTTTCGGCCCCGATCACCCTGGTGGACGACATTTTGACGGAAGCATACCATTCCGGACGACGGTGCACCGCCATATCGGAGCGCCAATAGGACTTGTGCCCCGTCAATCCATTCACTGTTTCGTAGCGGCTCCGATAGTCCGGATCGATCGATCCCATTTGTTTAAGCTGACGTTGAATACCTCGCGCCTTAGCGGTTTGGCAGCCTTCGTCCACCTGACGTCCGCAACCACTCAGATCCATCCGTCCTTTCCATAGAATCCATGAGGGGCCTTCCAAGAGATAATTGCGCAGAATCGCCAGCAGCCCTCCGCCCAAGGCATAATTCGAACCGCGCAGAATACTGCCCCACATCACCATGCTCGCGCCAAAAGAACCGCCATAGTTGCCGAACTGCTGTTGCGGGCCGTGCTGATGAAAACTCCAATCCGGCTGAATGCCCTCTTCGGTCGTAATACGCAGCTCCGACCAGATGGCATCGCTGGCCGTTTTCATCATTTCGCTATTATCTGCCAACAGCCCTTTCATCAACGCAATACCGGCGCACCAAACTTTGTTCTGCCCAGTCATGCCCATCTTGCTCCGATTCAGAATCGGTTGCGCATCTTTCAGCATGGATTCCGGCAGATCATCACCCAGCAGAATAAAGGCGGTCAGCATATTCTCGGGAATGCCGATCCTCCACTGCCACCAGTTCGAATTCCGGTAATCTGCCTCAATCCAATGATTCAGCGCACCCAGAAGTACCGCCTTCAATCGCGGATCCTGATACAGCGCAGATTCCGGATTGGCGTACGCCGTCGCCAATGCCACAACCCGCTTAAGATGATTCAGCGTCGGCCAGCCGCCCCGCCGCGTACTGGTATAGTTCACATCCGGCCACGTTCCATCCGGCCGCATCGTTTTCAGATCCCGCTCAACCGCAGATTCGCTTGTCGAATACTGTGTAAAATATTCAATGAACTGCTTGCGAATCCGCGCGTTGTCCCTAGCGGAAGCCGTAATGGCCAGCAGGAAACACAAACACATAATCTGGAGGCACTTTTTCATAGTCAGCAACTGTGCCCGCAAATCAGCAAATCATCAATTAACACATTCATATAAATCGCCATTATCCAAATATGAACACTGGACCAATAAACAAATACCACATTCCAATCCTTGGAAAAGCGTGCGAGGTACTGGAGCTGGTTTCCTACACGCAGGGCGACCTTGGTCGAACTACACTGCTCCTCAACCGGAAAGGTGTTCCTCGCCTTCAGCATTCCCGAGCCGTCCGAATTCTGCAAAGCGCTCGAATGCACCCCGCACACTAAAAACACCGACTCCTCCGTCGCGGAGGTGCTGACCAGCATCGAGCAAACCCGCAAGCTCGGCTATGTTATGGACGAGGAGGAATATGTCCTCGGCGTGCGCTGCATAACCGCACCGTCGAAAAATGCATTCGGCAAAACAATCGCCGCCGGTGGCATCGTTAGACAACGGCCGGGCAACTTTAATCTACAGTCCATGCCTATCCGGTTAAAACATGTTTGATGAATGCGAACGTATGCGCGCATTTTCATAAAATTTTTGTTCGGTTTCCGGTTTCGCTTGGACGGCAATTTTTAACACACTCTCAAAACCCACCATGGGCCAGTATCTTCGGTTGAACCGGAACACGTATTCATTGAGATAGCCCTGCAAGTGTGCTGAACTCACGCCATGGTGGGTTCCCAAAAGCCACGCATCAAGATTTCCAAACACAATATGGTTCATGGGCAGATGCTGATCTGTCTTCACTTGATCACTACAGATAGCTACCGCCTTATGGTTATATTTCAGTTTATTCAGACCATTATAGCCAACCCACCCATCGGTTCTTACTTCGGCTTTTTTGCTAACATTGGCTGAAACTATCGCCTCCAATGTTTCCTGTTTTCGGTTAGGTATAAGCTCAAGGCGCAATCTTCCCGCAATAAATCCGTGCCCATGCCCTCCCTGATGTTGTGGACGTTGCCCTGATGGGATATTGGAATCAGGCTCGGTCACTTTATTTCGAGGTATAACCTCCACCATTCCAAGAACAAGCGATTTATGGTGTCGACCTTTTCCCTCTCCCTGTGTTTTACCTCCGACATACGTTTCGTCCACTTCAACTGGCCATTCGACACCAATTTGATCTCGATCGGGGCGCACCATGGCAGCCCGTATTTTGTGGAGAATGAGGAGTGCAGTTTCATATCGTTTGATGCCAAGTTGCCGCTGGAACTGCAAGGCACTCAGTCCAGGTGTTTGTGTTGTCGTCAAATATGCAGCCCAAAACCAAACCTGGAGGGGTTGCCGTGTTCGGTGCATAATTGTTCCAGCAGTGAGACTTACCTGATGACTGCACTTTCGACATTCTAAAATACGAGGTCGAGTCTTGTGGCGCCATGGGATTTCCTTCTGATTACAAGAAGGGCATTCGAATCCTTCTGGCCACCTGGTATGTTCTAAATAGCGTAAGCAGGCTGCCTCATCTGGGAAAAGGGTTTGGGATTCAAGCAATGTTCGTGGGTAATTTGACATGTGATATTTTGTGCTGAAACATCAACCTGTGTCAACCGGACAGGCATGGTTACATCAACTCTACAGTAATACGTTCGACATACGAAACGAGGCTGGTTCGAAACAGAGAGGGCCGCTTTACGCCCTGCAGAAGTCCAAACTCCCAAACTGGGAAGCGCTCAAAACCGAGTTGGAACTTCGCCTTCTTTCCAAACTGAGGCATGCCGGTTCCGGCATTTGGAAGATGTAGAACGGAATAGAGATCAGCAGCACTATTTGGCGGCACGAAGCATCGCTTCAATGTTGGCCGGCGGGATATCCGGAAGAATCGCCTCGTGGCTTGGTGAAATGATGAGCCCTGTCGGGAAGATTTCCCGCAGTTCCTTCACCTTGGCCTCCACCTCTTCCGGCGATCCATTCACCAGCAAATGCTGCGCATCCACGCCGCCGCAGAAGGAAACCCCATCGCCATACTTGTCCTTCAAACCCTGCGGCTCCATCCCGGCAGCCAACGCTTGAATCGGATGAACCACATCCACCCCGCAGTCGATCAAATCCGGGATAATGTCCGCCACGGCGCCGCACGAGTGGTAAACCACTTTCAGCCCGTACGACTTTGCCTGCTCGACCAGCCGCCGGTTGCACGGCGCCACGAATTCGCGCAGCAGCTCCGGCGATACCATCAGGCCATTCTGACTGCCCATGTCGTTGCCGATCAGCACTGCATGAATCCGGTCGCCCACCGCTTCGTAAAAAATCTTGTTGGCCTCGTAGTAAAAATCGGTGCAACGGTTGATGACGGCCTTAAACATGTCCGGCGCGTCGTACATCATCATCATCGCCTCCTCCATGCCGAAGGCGGCGCACGTGTCCTGAAAATGCGACGACCAGAGAATTCCCATAATCGCGCGGTCGTCCGGAAGCTCGTTCACCAGTTTCCGGCACTCGTCCTTATCGACATATTTTGCTGGGCCCGGCCAATCAAAATCATTGATGCGCGCGGGATCTTCCACCCCTTGGAAAAACCCGGTTTCCCCGAGCGTGCGCTCTTCGTTCTCCAGTTTCCCATGGCTGGAAAAATCGAGCGCCATGTGGATCGCGTCGGCCGAAGGCGAGTGATATGGCATTTCAATCGGCAGCACGTCATCGTCGAGCTTCAGGCTCAACTCCAGAACATTGCTGACCCCGAAATAACTAAACAAGCCTTCATACGCCGCTGTGGTTGGAAGCCCCAGCCAAGTTGCCGGCCGATCCACCGGCCTGCGCTCAATCGTCGCAATGAAACGTTCAATGTGGTTCATCTTATTCCCCTTCTCTATCGGTTTATTTTGAAAACAAATGCGTGTTCGCAGGGCTTCTTTCTTGGCAGTTTGATCTCCAACGCCGTTTCAGTCTGCTCCCACTTCAACTTGCCTTTATAGCCGACCAGCTCAACGCCTTTCACATCCCCGTTGTAGCAGGAGAGACTCAACGATTGAATCGGCAGAACGCCCGACCCCGGCCATCCCAATGCAATGGCATAAAGCTGCCCGTTGCAGGTTGTGAAGCGGATATCCTCATCCCCAAAGCCATCAAAGTCCTTATCGGCCATATGGCCCACCTTGGTTTCTGTAGGGCCTTCGCCGTAAACCAGCCACGGGCGGCTTCCATAGATGGCGTCGCCATTGAGCTTCAGCCATTTTCCAATGCCCCGCAACCGCTCCTGTTGCTCTTCAGGAATGGAGCCGTCGGGATGCGGCGCAATGTTTAAAAGCAGGCAGCCATTCTTGCTGACAATATCCACCAGATCATCGACGAGCCGGTCGGTGGTGTAGCATTCGAGGTCGGATGCCCACGACCACGATGCACACGAGACCGAAGTGTCGGTCAGCCACGGATCGGGATAGATATCCGGCATGCGAGCCCGTTCCAGGTCGATGGTGCCGACGCCCAGCGGCAGATCCGGCCTCTTAAAGGTTAGAACGGCTTCCTTGTTTTTGGAAGCGGCGTGGTTGTAATAATGCGCCACCATCTGCTGCCGGACATTCTCGGATAGAATCTCCACGCGGTTGTCGAACCAAAGCAAATCGGGGGAATATCCATCGACCACTTCCTTTACCTTTTCCAGCCACACCTGCTCAAATTCGGCGCTCGGCATCGGGTTGCAAGCCTTTGGTCTGTTCGCCGCCTTTATCCCTCGGGAAGTGGCCGGCAGCTTGGGGCCATAGAGGGATGCATTGGCCGGATCCGCGCAATCGGTTCCTTCCTGCCAAGTCGGGAACCAACCCCACAGCCACGAGTGGTGCATGCTGACCATGAATTTCAACCCGCGCTTGCGAACCGCCGCTTCCAGCTCGGCAACAATATCGCGCTTCGGCCCCATGTCGGCCGCGTTCCACGAATTCACGTTCGAGTCCCACATCGAAAAGCCGTCGGCGTGCTCGCCGACGGGTCCGGCAAACTGCACCCCGGCTTCCACGAACAAGTCCGCCCATTCGTCGGCATTAAACTTTGCCGCCGTGAACATCGGCACAAAATCTTTATAGCCAAACTGATCCAACGCGCCGTAGTTTTTTTGGTGGAACACATTGTTGGGATGGCCTTCACGGTACATGTTGCGGCCATACCAGTCGGTGTTTCCGGGCGCCTTCGCCACGGAATAAACGCCCCAGTGGGCATAGATTCCAAACTTGGCATCTTGGAACCATTCCGGGCAACGATACTGCTTCAGTGATTCCCAATCGGCCGTAAACGGCCCTTTTTCTTTTTCCAATGCATGGACGCTGCAGGCCGTGGCAAACAGTAGAGCTAAGATGGACCTCATTTCATCTCCTAATTCATATTCTTTCATCTGACGGCATAGTGAGCCCTGGATAAGACGGTGATTCAGCTTCACGAAACGGGGAAGATATGTCTATATCCGGTTCTGGAAAACTTATGTCTAATTCTGTCAAAATCATTCCGAGGCCAGGAGCCTACGAGCATCCCTTCTCCGGGCTGGGGCTGGAATTTGATCCGCTGGGCGTACAGGCTGACCGCACAGGGCTGGTGCTGCACGAAACCGGTTACGACCGGGCCAACAGCCACTGGAACTTTCCGAGCGTGCTTAGCCCGTTCTGGCGGGTCTACTATAATGCTGAGCGCTCGCACTGCATTGTTTTCGGAGATGCCTTTTATGAGCTGGGCCCCGACCATATTGTGCTGATCCCCGACCACCAGCTGTTCCACTGCCTGGGGCAGCGCCCCACACCGGCGTTCTGGGTCCACTTCAGCTTCGACCAGAAACCCGCCTCCGACCAGCCCATCCCCATTCTGTTGAAGCCGGGGAAAGCCGAACTTGGCCTGATAAACTCCATCCGCCCGTTGATGCAAGAAAACTCAGTCCCCGCCGAACGGATTCGCCGCCTTAGCCTGGCTCTGCTAAACGTCCTCGTTTCCCGCCCCGAGATCCGCTGGCGACCGGCGCTGCCGGTTCAGCTGACCATGCTCATCCGCCACATCGATGAAAACGCCGGCCGGAAAATCCCAAACGAAGAACTGGCGAAGCTGGCAGGCATCAGTGTTGAAGGCATTTACCGGATGTTCCGCAACCATCTCGGCGCCAGCCCAACAAACTACATCAGCCAGATCCGCATCCGCAAAGCCAGCCATCTACTGAAACAAAACGAATACGGCATCGACGAAATCGCCGAACTTACGGGCTTCCCCAACCGCGCCTATTTCAGCCGCGTATTCAAGCAAATCACCGGCATGTCGCCCGGCTCCTACCGCACATCCCTGTAACCCACGCCCAACCATCCACTGCGAACCGGGCATTCAAAACATTTTACTTTTTGTCCAAACATGAACCCGATGGGCGAATAAACAAATACCACATTCCAAACCGCGAAAAAGCGTGCGAGTTGCTCGAGCTGGTTTCCAACACGCAGGGCGGATGCCCACTGAAGGAGATTGCGACGCAGCTCTCGATCCCGCACACCACCGCGTTGCTCATCACGGAAACCCTGCTGGATGCAAACTACCTCGCCCAAAACGAGGAAGGTGGATTCCCGCTGGGCACTTCGTTGGTGCAACTCGGCGTCAAGGCGCTCGACAGGGCAACCTACAGGTCCTGAAAAATATTGGTAAAGCGGCCTTCCAGTTTCTGGCCGTCCACCTTTACGGCATCGAGCAGCAGCTTTTCCTCGCCGCGCAGGGCGACGGTGCTGCAATAGGCCACGCCAAGCCCGTTCCGGCTCTCAGCATGCACCAGCAGCATGTCGGCCTTATCGGCGGAGTCCATGTGCCGCATGGTGCCCTCGGAGATGTGGATGAACGCGTAGCCGTTGCGTTCGGCCAGCATCTTCTTCAACTCCCGCACAATCTCATCCTTTTCCATGCCGGCAATGGGAACCACCTCCAGCAGCCCCTCGTCGCCAAAGATGAAGAAAATCTCAACGTGCGTTCCGTCCTCCAAAAACTGCCGACGCGCTTCGGTGTTCAGCATTCCGATCCACTGTTCCAACGATCCCTCTTTGTCCTGTCGGTTCCATTCCGGTGCCTGCATGCCTGCTCCTTGTTTAATGCGTAATAAAACAGAGTCTCCGAGATTAGCAAATTCCGCTGATCAGTAAAGTGCGTCCATTAAACAACGGCTTCCGCTTCACTTTTTTTACATGATCCGCTATGTTATGAGCCTGTTAAACGTGGAGAATTGCAATGGATATTGAACTGAACCCTGTCGAACTGCGCGTGCTAGGCTGCCTCATCGAAAAGGAGATGGCCACACCGGACCACTACCCGCTCACGCTCAACTCCTTGGTAAGCGCCTGCAACCAAAAGTCGAACCGCTTCCCCGTAATGGAGTTGGAACAAAGCACCGTTGAGCATACGCTCTACGAACTGCGCATGGAGCACAAGCTCGCCATCGAGGTGACCTCCACCGGAAGCCGGGTTGCCAAATACAAACACAATATGGCCGACCAATGGAGTTTCTCCCTCTCCCAAATAGCCATTCTCTGCGAACTGTTTGTGCGCGGCCCGCAAACCCCGGGCGACCTGCGCGCCCACTGCTCGCGCCTGCATTCGCTGGCCGACTCCAAAGAGGTGGAAGATCTCCTTCATGAATTGATAACTGAAGAAGACGGACCCTTTGTGGTTCAGCTGCCCCGCGAACCCGGCAAGCGCGAGCGTCGCTGGGCGCACCTCTTCGGCGGTGCGCCGGAAGAGCAGGAAATGCTGCCGGAAGAGCATACGTCAACCGAACTGCCCACGGGACAGACCCGAGGCGAGCGCATCGAAATATTGGAACTGGAAGTGGCTGACCTGCGCCAAGACCTCGACGCCCTCAAAAATGCGTTCGATACGTTCAAAAGCTCATTTGGCTAATCCACCAAAACGTGGCGGATAATGTTGTGGCCGAGGTGGCAGGTGATTTCGTAGGGAATGGTTCCCGCCAAGCGCGCAAGGTTTTCAACGCTGTTGGGCGCGCTTGAATCGGATGAAATAATTTCCACATCGTCGCCAACCTGCACATCCGGGATATCGGTGACGTCCACCGTCATCTGATCCATCGAAACGCGGCCACATACTGGCGCGTCTTGCCCGTTGACCCGAACGATGGCCTTGCCGGAAAGGCAGCGGAAATAGCCGTCGCCGTAGCCAATGGGCACAATGCCGACCCGGCTGTCGCGGTCAAATGTGTGCGACAGCCCATAGCCGCAGTGACTCCCCTCCCGGACATGCTTCACCGCAATCAGCTTGGCCTTGACCGACATGCACGGCTTCAAGCCAATGTCGTTGCTCAAAAACTCGGAAGGATGGCACCCGTAGACCGCCAGCCCGGGACGCACCATGTTAAAATGCGTTTCCGGAAAATCGATGATGGCCGCCGAATTGGCGGCGTGGCAGACCAGATTGCCGTCCGGCGGCAGGATCGACTTGAACAGCGTTAACTGCTCAAAAACTTCTGACCGGTCCTGTTCGTCGGCAGTTGCAAAGTGAGTATAGATTCCCGTCAACCTAACATCCGGGCATGCCCGGATTGCTTCGATCAGATCCGGCGCCTGTTTGGCAGGGATGCCCATGCGCCCCATGCCGGTGTCCACCTTTAAATGCACCGGCGCAGTCTTCCCCACCCGCCGGGCCGCCTCCTGAATTGAAGCGAGCGCCGACTTGGACATTACGGTCTGCGTGATCTCCTGCCAAACCAGCTCGTCCTGCACCTCGAAATCGTCGAAGTAGGCCGAAAGGAAGCAGAGCACAAAGCCGTGATAGCCCTTCTGGCGAAGCTCCAGCGCCTCGACGGGCGATGCCACCGCAAAGCCGTCCACCAGTTCGGCCAGCAACGGATACAGCACGTTCATGCCGTGGCCGTAGCAGTCGTCCTTGACCACCAGGCACAGCTCGACGCCGTCGCCGACGTGCTTGCGCAAGACGCCGACATTATGCCGGATGGCGGAGGCAGAAATGGATGCTGTCAGATAATTTTTCATTCGCTCAAACACAAAAAAAGCTTCCAGACTCTGGAAGCTTTCCTTTGTAGCCGTTCTTCCTCGGAAAGGAAAGGCTAAGCCGTCGGCAACTGTGTTTTATGCTCTGTCTCGAAGGTCGTAATTTCGCCTTCGAACATGAGCGACTCGGCAATATCGTCCAAGCCCCGCAGCAGTTTGTCTTTCACGGCCGGATCGACTTCAAAAGCAAACTCCACATCCTTGAAGGATATCGTTTGCTCCTCGAGGTTGACCGTTGCCTCAAGCGCCTCGTCGGCCTCGCTCATTTCAAAGATCCGGTCAACGTCTGTGCTGCTCAGTTGAACCGTCAGGATGCCGTTCTTCGCGCAGTTGTTGCGGAAGATGTCGGCAAAGCCGGGGATGTCGCCTTCGAGCGGCGCAATCACAACCCTGAAGCCTTGCTGGGCAACCGCCCACACGGCGTGCTCACGGCTGGAGCCGCAGCCAAAGTTGTTGCGGCCAACCAGAATGGAAGCGCCCTGCGTCTTCGGCTGGTTCAGAATGAAGTCGGCATTGTCCGATCCATCGTCGTTGTAGCGCCAGTCGGAAAACAGCGCCGAGCCAAAGCCCGTGCGTTTGATCGACTTCAAGTGCTCTTTCGGGATCAATGCGTCCGTGTCGATGTTCGCGCGGTCAACCGCACAAACCACGCCTTTAAATGTTTCGAATTTATCCATTAGTCCAGCTCCCTTACATCAACAAAATGTCCGGCAATCGCGGCGGCGGCGGCCATGGCCGGGCTGACGAGATGCGTGCGGCCTCCACGGCCTTGGCGTCCTTCAAAGTTTCGGTTGGAGGTCGAAGCGCAACGCTCCTTGTCCTTCAGCTTGTCCGGGTTCATCGCCAGGCACATGCTGCATCCGGCATAGCGCCACTCGGCGCCGGCGTCGTGGAACACGCGGTCGAGGCGCTCGGCCTCAGCTTGGTAGCGGACCTTTTCAGAGCCCGGAACCACCAGCACGCGCAATCCGTCGGCCACCTGCTTGCCTTCCATAATCTTGGCGGCGGCGCGGAGGTCTTCGATCCGGCCGTTGGTGCAGCTGCCGATGAAGACGGTATCAATCTTGATATCGGTCATCTTCATGCCCGGCTCAAGGCCCATGTAGTCGAGCGCGGCGCGCACGTCTTCGGGGCTGTATTCCGCCACAGCATCGAGTTGCGGCACGGTACCGTTGATGCCGGTCACCATTCCGGGGCTGGTGCCCCAGGTCACCTGCGGCTCAAGCTTTTCAACGTCGATCACGAGCACCTTGTCGAACACGGCGTCGTCGTCGGTATAGAGCGTTTTCCAATATTCAATCGATTCGGCCAGTTGCTCGCCTTTCGGCGCAAACGGGCGGTCTTCGGCCGTAACATAGTCGATGGTGACCTGGTCCGGAGCAATCAGTCCGGCGCGCGCGCCGGCTTCGATCGCCATGTTGCAGATCGTCAGACGGCCTTCCATCGAGATGTCCGCGAGGGCTTCGCCGCAGAATTCAAACGCGCATCCCGTGCCGCCCGCCGTTCCGATTTGGCCGCAAAGTTCAAGCACGAGGTCCTTGGCGGTTACGCCGGCCGGAATCTTGCCCTTGTATTCCACTTTGTACTGCTTCGGTTTTGTCGAACGAAGCGTCTGCGTGGCGAGCACGTGTTCCACTTCCGAGGTGCCGATCCCGAAGGAGATGGCACCAAAGGCGCCGTGGGTCGCGGTATGCGAGTCGCCGCATACAATCGTGGTACCCGGCAGCGTGATGCCCTGTTCCGGGCCGATAATGTGTACAACGCCCTGCTTCTCCGACTTCATGCCGTAGAATGTAATGTCGTAGTCCGCGCAGTTTTTCTCCAGCGCATCGACCTGCGCCTTGGCAATCGGATCGGTGATCTCGGTGCGGCTGTCGGTCGGTACGTTGTGGTCGGTCGTCGCGAAGGTCAGTTCCGGATGCCGAACCGGGCGGTTCTGCAGACGAAGGCCTTCGAACGCCTGCGGGCTCGTTACTTCATGAACGAGATGACGGTCGATGTAGAGCAGGACCTCGCCGCCAGGAAGTTCCTTGACGACATGCTTGTCCCAGATTTTTTCAAACAGTGTTTTTCCCATAATTTTCACCTAATTTAACGAACGCGGAATTATATGGACGCCCTTCCCCCGTGCAAGTCCTATCCTTTAAGGATTTAAATGGCATATCTATTCTCCTTTTAGAAACTGGATCCGACGACAATCTGAGCCAACAGGCGAAAGAGGGCTCACAAAATGACGTGGCATTTTTAAAACACCTAAGCAAAACCGTCGGGCGCGCCATTTAAAGCGTCGTTTATAGCCGTTTTTTGAATATCAGAAAGAGCGGGATGAAATAAATCCTCGGCCCTCTTTCCCTCCCAAGAAATCCTGTTGATCCGGTCATCCTTTCGCCCGAGAACTTGTCGAGAGAAGCTGGCGCGCAGCGACGACAACGGAACAAGCCGACCAAAAGGAAGACAGGCTTTACAATAAAGTATTCAGGTCGCTTCGTTCCCTGATCGGCACCACGCGATATTCCAAATGATAGCTCTTGTCTTTCAGCAGGTATTCCTCGTGCGGGATCGCACCCCAGCTGTTGTCGCCGCCGACGCCCATCTGGGCCAGGTCCACATTGATATAGTTTCGGCCGTCGCGTTTCAGCTGCCAGGGGAACTGCGCCTTTTGCATGACGGCCTTGGAATAGGCCTGTGCGTTCACGCTCAGCGCCTCGCCGACAAAGGCCAGTCCGGTGGATTTTTTGTCCAGCACCGCGAACCACTTTACATCCACCTTGTTTCCGTTTTCCTGCGGACGGTGATAATCAACCCGATTGTCCACAACCGTGGATTGATAGCGGCCAACCGGTTCGAACCGGCGGTCGGCATAGGTCGGCCACGGCCCGCGCCCGAACCATTTGATCTCGCCGAACGATTCGTCCAATTGCCACTCGGTTCCAAACCGCGGCAAGGCCGGGAGTTCCTTTTGGGATTCGAAATCGCATGCAACGACCATCTCGCCGTTTCCATAGACGGTGTATTGCATGGCATACTGCGCGCCCACCGAAAGCGATCCCTTCACCGCAATCACCACGCGCTTCGGGTCGGACCGGTCGATATCCACTGTATCCACCTTCCAGGAGGCCGCGACATCTTTCCAGACATGGGAAGCGTACAGCTTTTTGTGCTCCCCCCATCCGCCGAGACCGCAGCCGCTGTCGTTATCGGTAAGTGCTCGCCAGAAGTCGGGTTGCGGCCCGGCTTTGAGGAGCTCTTTCCCGGCCAGTTTATAGGAGGTCAGTTTTCCGTTTGTTTTGTTAAAAACGAGCGCAACACCCGCCGCCTGGATTTGAAGCGCATCGCCGTTCAACTGCGCTTCCAGCTTGGGCATCGCCGCGGGATCCTTCCGGGGAGCTTCCGCCGAGTTGGGCAGTTCAAACTGATCCCATCCGAGCACCGTGCCTTCCTCAACGAAGGGGATGGCATCCGCTTTTGCCCGGAACTCGAACAGAATATGATAAACCGCGCCCGGCTCAGGACGGATGGCGGGGAGCTCCAGCGCAACGGTCTTTTCTTCGCGGGGTCCCAGATCAAGCGGGCCCAGCTCGCCGTTGGCCACGACTTCTCCATTGCAGGTAATTTTCCAAGACCCGCTTTGCTTGTCATCCGCGCGGGAAAAATCGTACCAGTTCTTGATGGCGAATTCGCCCTTGCTCAAATCCACGGGGGCGACATGGATATACCGCTGGACATATTTCAGCGCCTGAAGCCCGGGCGTGGCCGCGCCGCTCGAAAGCACCAGGCCATCCATGTTTGCGGCATTGCCGACGGGGACTGACGGCGAGCCGAAATAGGGGCCGTAGGCCGCAAACTCATCCTGGCCATACGCCGCGCGGTCTTTTTCCGGAACGGGCTGCATAATGCCCTGGTCGCGCCAGTCCCAGACAAAGGCGCCCTGCGCCCGATTGTCTGCATAGAACACATCCCAGTATTCCTTCAGTCCGCCGCAGGAGTTCCCCTGAGCATGGCAATATTCAATCAGGATAATCGGAACGTGTTGTTCAGACTTGCTCGCCAGGCGCGATTGCAGCTCCGGCATTTCCATATACATCCGCGAAGCAAAGTCGGCCTTGCCGTCGCGGATTCGGTACTGCCCCGGCTCGCTGTTGATCGGGCGCGACGGATCGCGCGCGTGGATCCAGTCATACACCGCCATGGTATGCGGGCCATAGAAAAACTCGTTGCCGACCGACCAGATCACAATGCTCGGGTGGTTGATGTCGCGCTCGACCATGCAGCGAACGCGGTCGAGCTGCGGCTCCAGCCACAGGGGATCCTCCGCGATGGGACGAAAATGCTCCCGGTCTTTAAGCATGCCATGATTTTCGAGATTGGCTTCGTCCATGACGTAGAATCCATATTGATCGCACAGATCATAGAAGAGCGGGGTGTTTGGATAATGCGCGGTACGGATGGCGTTGATGTTGTGGTTTTTCATGAGCGCCATATCGCTCAGCTGCAGTTCCCGGCTTATCACCTGCCCCGTCCGCGGATCATGCTCGGGGCGGTTCACGCCCTTGATCAGCACATCGCGGCCATTCACCAAAAAGCGGCCATTCTTGATCTCGACCCGACGGAAGCCGACGTTTTGCGGAATGACCTCGCGCACCGTTCCGGTGTCATCCAGCCGGCTGATCAACAGGCGATAGAGATAGGGTTGTTCGGCCGACCACGGTTTGATGCCGGGGATTTCGCAGGAAAACACATTGGACGATCCATCCGAACGGGCCACCACCTGATCGTCCGCATCCAGCAGCTCAAAAGCCACCTTCCCCTTGGGGCCGGAAAGGGTTGCATCAACCTCGAGCAACCCGGTTTTAAAATCATCGGACAACGAGGCCTTCACCTCATAGGTTTTTATGCGCGTCGCATCGGCGGCCCACAAATAGACGCCCCGGAAAATACCCGAGAGCCGCCACGTATCCTGATCTTCGAACAGGGAGGCATCCGACCAGCGGAAAACCTGCGCGGCGATCAGGTTGCCCCCCGCTTTCAGATGGCTTGAAACATTGAATTCCGCCGGGGTTTTGCTGCCCTGGCTGTAGCCAACGTATTCCCCGTTGACCCAAAGATAGAACGCCGAGCCCACGCCGCCAAAGTGGAGGGAAACCTCTTTCCCGTCCCAATCCTTCGGAAGATCAAAGCGATGCCGATAGCTGCCGATTTCATTTCCTTCGACCGGCGCCTTCAGTTCGGAAAAATCAAAACCGAACCCGGTGTTGATGTTATACGCAATGCCATGGCCGTGCAGCTGCCAGTTCGATGGAACAGGCAGCGTGCCCCAACAGGAGTCGTCGAATTCCATCCCCTGGAAATCCAGCGGCCGCTCATTCGGATTCGGTGCCCAGGCAAACTTCCAGTCGCCATTCAAGCTGTACACCCGATCCGACGGCCCGCCGCGCAGCGCCGCCGCGCGATCGGGATACGGTGTGAAGGTGGCACGAGGGGCTTCGGCCCCGACTTGAATAATGGCCGGATTATTCCATTCCATCCCCGACGGCGGAACTGCGGCACAGGCCGCTCCGGTCAACAAGGCCATCAACACGCATATTTTTTCATAAGGAACAGTCATTTTTAAACTGAATTTCAATGATTTCCCCGAGCGGGTCGCGGGTGGCCACGGGAAGGGTCAGGCGCAACTCGCCGTTGTCACTCTTGAATGCAACTTTTGCATCCGGCTTGGCCAGCACACGAACCGCCACCGGCTCCTGCGCCACGGCGAGGCGAACCTCCTCCTGCACGGCAAGCTTTTCACCGGTCAGATGGACGTAGAGGGTCTTTTCCGAACAGGTCAGCGGAGCGGGGCTGATCTTTTCCCATTGCTTCACCGGCGTTATTCCGAAAAACGCCGCCTTGCGCGGCTGGATCCACGCGCTGAGAACCGCGGCTTCGGCCTTCACATCCGGCCGATACTCGCCATCCCCGCTGGGGCCAATATTCAGCAAATAGTTACCGCCCAGCGCGCGCAGCGTGCTGAGGTGGTCGAGAATCCGATGCATGTTGGCCCAATCCGGCTGATCCGATTGCGCCTTTTCATAGCCCCAGTTCCACCCCTTCCAGATATCGCAGAATTCAAACCAGATCGGCTCGTAGACCCCGGCATTCTGATGTGGATCGGTAATATGTTTCCAGTTTGATTCGAAGGTATAGAAATCCCCTGCCGACCGCGCAATTTTTTTCACCTCAGCGCCGGCATTCACGGCATAGTCGGGATTCGTGATTTCCCCCCAACGCGGGTTGAGCAGAATCTGGGGCTGGATGGAATAGATCCAGTTGCGGATCTTATTTCCATATTCATTGTTCGGGATGCCTTTCCCCTGCCAGGTGGCCCCGTCGAACCAAAGCACATCGATCGGCCCGTATTGCGTCAACAGCTCGCTCAGCTGGCCCACTGTAAAGTCGATCCACTTCAAATATTCTTCTTTGTTCTGCGATTCCGGATAGGGAAATTCCGCCGGGATATCGCGGTCGAATTTCTGCATCGGAACCAAAAATCCGCTCTGATGGTTGTTATAGCCCCAGTCGCGCGGCGAATAATAAAACCCGACCTTCAGGCCATGCCGACGGGCCGCATCGACATATTCCCGCAGCAGGTCGCGGCCGTTTGCGCCGCTTTTGGTGTTATAATCCCCGTAGGCGCTCGGCCACAGGCAATAGCCGTCGTGATGTTTGGTGGTCAGCACGACATACGTCATTCCCAGCGACTTCGCGAGCTTCATCCACTCGTCCGGATTGTACCGCTGCGGATTAAACTTTTTCGCCAGCGCATAGTATTCATCCAGCCCGATATCGCGCGGCGTTTTTTGTTTAAACCGGTTGTGCAGCACGCCCCAGGACGGGCGGTTTTCATTGACGCTATACATGCCCCAATGCATGAACAAACCAAACCCGGCTTCCGGAAACCACTGCGCCCCCGGATCGGTCGTGGGATGATACGGACTCGTCGCCTCTTCAGACGAAGCCGCCGCAAACTTTGCCCGTGCCTCATCAAGCGTCAACTTCGCCTCTACGCTCTGGCATCCGGCCATCACAGCGGCCAAGACCAACCCTAAAACCATATGTTTCATCATCTCACGTCTCCTGTCATTTTAGGCCGCAGGTCTGCACAACCCAAAGATCAGCCCTTGCGGACATACACATAATAGGCGGTACTCAGCGGCTTTCCACCGGAGTCCAACAGCGTTGCCGTCATTGTTACCTTCCCCGCTGACAACGGAATGTTAACGATTGCGCACTCGTCCGTTTTCAACACCTTCCTCGTGGCCACCACCTTGTCGTTGACCTTGACCTCCACCGAAGCCACCGGAAGCGCCTTGCACTGGTTGCCATATAGAGGTCCTTTCACGGGCCCCTTTTCTGTCCAGGCATCCACCGGCGCATCAAATACCGGCGTACCGCACATGGGCGTATGCGCCTCGCGCGGCCAGCGGCGCACCTCGAACCGGTAGGTTCCGGCCTGGTTTGCCGTCAGATGCCATTCGCCTGTTTTCTTTTTACCCTGCGCGACCGTGCCATGATTCCACAAAGGATCGCGCCAATCGTCTGACGTCAAAAACGTTTCAGGATCCTGTGGCGCACCGATTACGGTATAGGCATATTCACGATCATTCGGACTCACCGTTTCCCAATATTTTTCAAAGCCCTGCTTGAGCTGCGCGGCCATCTCCGGGCGTTGATCGATCACGTTGTTTTGCTGCCCTGGATCGCTGTCAACATTGTAGAGTTCCTTGTCGTTCACCAAGCGCCACGGACCCTGCATCGCAGTGGCTCGCTTCCATTTTTCAGGCTCGAGCGTTCGCTGCTTCTCCACACAAACCACGCGCGATGGAAGCAGCTTATCCGGTGCAAAAAGCTGGTCCTTAAAACTGCGCCCATCAAAATCAACCTTCCGAGACGGGGTGAGTCCGCATAGGTCGATCAAGGTTGGGAGCACATCGATATGGGCATTGAGGTCGGGCACATCGCGGCCATGCGCCAGTCCGCCGTTCGGCCAGCGGAAAAAGAACGGCACCCGGTGTCCGCCATCATATTCGCTGCCCTTTCCTGCGCGCATGCCGGCATTGAATACCGTACGGCCTGCCGTTGCGCCATTGTCCGTCATGAAGATCACGATCGTGTCGTTCGCCACACCCATTTGCTCCAACGTATCCAGCAGACGCCCCATGCCCAGATCAATGTGTTCGATCATGGCATAATGAAAAGCCACGGCCTTGCCATACCCCGCATCCAGATATTTTTTTGTTCGCTCAGGATCCGGAATCGAATGCGGCCCGTGCGGCGCATAGGTCGGGACATACAGGAAAAACGGCTGGGGGCTTTTTGCTTGTTGCTTCACATACTCCACCGCGGTGTCGTAGAAAACGGAGGGGTTGTAGCCCGGAATAAACTCGCGCTCGCCATTGCGCCAGTAATGATCGTTCACGCGGTCGTTGGTAAAATAGTCGTCCGTGGTTCCCGGCCCGCCATTTCCCGACCCTTGCCATTCGTCAAAGCCGCGGTCCATCGGACGATAGGGAAAGTTGGCGCCCAGGTGCCACTTACCGAAGATCGCGGTCTTGTAGCCCGACGACTTGAACACATCGGCCATCGTCAGTTCCGTTTCGCGCAGACTGTTTCCGCCGGCAATGGTGTGCCACACCCGAACGTGATGCGAATATTTTCCCGTCATCAGCGCGCTGCGCGTCGGCGCACAGGTCGGATCCACATGAAAGCTGTTGAACCGCACCGAGCTGTCGTGGAGCCGGTCCATGTTCGGCGTTTTAATCACCGGGTTGCCGTGCGCCGAAAGATCCCCGAAGCCCTGGTCATCCGTAAGCAGAATCACGACGTTGGGTTGCTTCGCCGGTTTTTTCGCCCATGCCGCTGGCAACGCCAACATGCCGCTGCCGAGCCCCAATGATGCCATAAAGTTTTTTCGATTCATAATCTCCTGCTCCTAATCCGCCGATGGCGCTGAAAGAATAATCATGCTGCCGGACTTCAAGCCATCCGCCGTTGCCGTGATTTCAATGCGTCCGGCCTCATCCGTCGACTTTACCAACAATTGGCAAAGCCCGTTGAAAGCCGGCATGTGTTCTCCGACAAAAGAGTGCTCCAGATACGGATCGCCATTATCGACGCCCAACATGGTTCCAACACCTTTCACCTTAAATTCAACAAGATTCATCGCCGTTGGGCAAATGTTGCCTTGCCCGTCTTGAATCTCAGCACGGATATGCACGACATCCGATCCGCTGGCCGTCATCGCGGTTTTGTCGGCGGTCAGAACCACGCAGGCGGGCCTGCCCGCGGTTACCCGCACGGTCGCTGCCTCCGGTTTGCCTGCGCGATAGGCCCGCGCCTCCAGCTTGCCGGGCGCATAGGGAACCTTCCATTCGATGCGGAGCACATCCGGATCCATCGTCTGCCGCCCTAGCGACTTGCCATTCAGGAACAGCTCCACTTCGTCGCAGTTGGAATAGGCCCAGACCGGAATAACCGTGCCCTTTTTGAACGTGTGCGTCCAATGCGGCAGCAAATGCACCATGGGTTCCGTCGTCCAAAGGCTCTGCAGCAAATAGTAGGGATCCTTCTTGAAGCCGCACAGATCGAGCACGCCAAAGTCGTTGTTGGTGCGGTTGCCCGATTCGCCGATATAGTCGATCCCCGTCCAGCGGAATTCCCCGATCATGAAAGGCAGGTCCCGCGTCAGCTTCCACGAACCCCGGACGCTGATCCGCGTATAGTCGTTGTCGTAGGAACTCGCATACTTCTTGTTTTCCGGCCACAGCTCCTTTTTCGCCAGGTTGGGCACCCACTCGCCCTTGTCCTTGGTGCTGCCCGAAAGCTCCGCGTCCTTCTTTGCCTTTTTCACGCGGGTCGTCGTCTTGTACATGCCCCGCGTGGCAAAGGTATGCGGCACCTCCGAGCCATAGATCAAACGATCCGGATAGGCGGCCTTGTCGTTGGCATATTCCCAAACGCTCCCGCCGCCGTCGTTGTAGCCCACCACGTCCAGCTCCTGCGAAACGCCAGCCTTGTTGGCCGCAAAAATAAAGTTGTTGCCGCACGTCGCCGGGCGCGTGGGATCGAGCCGATGGACTTCCTCCACCATCGCCCGAACCAGCGGCGGGCCGTTTTCGGCATCGCCCTTCTCCTTGATTTCGTTGCCGATGCTCCACATCACAACGGACGGGCTGTTACGGTCGCGCAGGATCATGTTCTTCAGGTCTTCGCGCCACCATTCGTCGAAATAGAGGTGATAGTCCTGTTCGCGCTTCTGCATGCGCAACCCATCAAACGCCTCTTCGAGCACGATCATTCCCATTTCATCGCACAGTTCGATCAGCTCGCGCGCCGCAATATTGTGCGAGGTGCGGATGGCGTTGCACCCCGCCTCCTTGAGCAGCCGCAGGCGGCGCTTCCATATGGGGCGGTAAAACGCCGACCCAACCGATCCGGCGTCGTGATGCAGGCAGACACCCTTTAGCTTGATCGATTTCCCGTTTAGAAAAAGGCCCTCTTTTGGATCCATGCGGAAGTCGCGCACGCCAAAGATTTCCATGTGCTCATCCACCACCTTTCCTGCAACCTTCAAACGCGTTTCCAACGTGTAGAGGTGCGGCGTTTCCGGCGACCAGCGCACCGGGTTCTTCAACAGCACAGAAGCCGTTCCATCCGCAGCGGCAATCTCCGTGGCAACAACAGTTCCATCCTGGGCCGCCACGCTGAACTCCAAAGCCATGCCCGGCACGCCATGCTGCACCTCGACTGCAACATCCAGCCTGCAGCCGTTCGCCCCCTCGGGCTTGGTTTCGATCCGAACCCCGTGATAGGCCACGTGGGTTTTGTTCGCCACGGTCAGCGTCGCCTTGCGGTAAATACCCGAACCGGTGTACCAGCGCGAATTGGGTTGGTTCGAATTATCGGCGCGTACGGCAACGACGTTTTTGCCCGCCTTCAAAAAACCTGAAATCTCGTGCCACACCGGGACATAGCCGTAGGGCCGCTTTCCCAATGAATGGCCGTTGATCCAAATCTCGCCGTTTTCATAGATTCCGTCAAAATCGATGGTTACCGCCTTGGAAAGCCAGGCTTCCGGAACCTTGAACTCCTTTCGGTAGCAGCCGATGCCCGTCTGGAAATAAGCGCCATCCTTCAGGCTGCTGTCATCGAAATCGCGGGGGAGTCCAATACTGAAGTCGTGAGGCAAGCGCACGGAAGTCCACTTGGAATCGTTAAAACCGGAGGCCTCAAACCCCGCGGCATCGCCCAGATGAAACCGCCATCCCGCATTAAACTCCAGAACCTCCCGCGTCGCACCGCTCGCGCATGCCGCTCCCAGCACAACAGCCACGCACATTATTCTCATAAATTTCATCCGTACCACTCCGCTCCTACACTCCAACAACACTTTTGCCTCACAAAAACAACACCATATATCTCACATATATCAACACCAACGCAATACCGGTTCGTCGCCAAATATGCCCATGATATCACCTTGCCATATTTTGTCTTTTTGATATATCTCTGTTCTACCAATAACCATAAGGCAACCCACATGAAAATACTACAGCTCATAGCGACGGCATGCGTATGCCTCGGAGGAACAACCTCATACTCAGTCGCCAGACCAGCGCATCAAAAGCCCAATATTGTTTTTATCGAAGTCGACGACCTCAACTACAAATATTCCGGTCTTGCAGAAAAAAAACTGCTGGAAACGCCCAACATCGACCGTATTGCACAGTCGGGCACCTATTTTAAAAACGCCATGTGCCAAGGCATGATGTGCGGGCCGTCGCGCAACTCCCTGATTTCCGGACTGTATCCCCACAGCATGGGCTTCTACCGCAACGGCCAAATGGGTTCTTTTCCAAAGGGAACCTGGATGTTCCCTCAAGCCTTGCAGAAAGCCGGCTATTTCACATCCTATATCGGCAAGAGCCATATCAAGGGCTATGCCGGCACAAAGGGGGGGCTCGGCCCCGATTTGGGGTTTGATCATTCGCAGCACACCGCCGGCCGCGCCGTGCTGCTTGGAAAAGCCAAGAAAGGCGGCGCGATTGACGACTGGTATTTCAATTTCCTGCAGGAAGAAGGCCTGTTCGAAACCTTAGTCGCCGATAGTGAGAACAAACGAAACTCCACCTTGGCGGAAGACGCCTATCTGGACGGGTTCTTCACCAAAGCCACGCTGGATTTCCTTGATGGCTACAAGGCGAAAAAACCATTCTTCCTGTGGATCAACTATTCCCTGCCCCACGGGCCGCATGACGTCGCCGATAAATACCACACCTTTTCAGCCGACGACATGCCGGGCGTCCAGAAAGCAAATTTCACGCCCCCCGAAAAACTGGTTAAGGACACAAAACGCGTTAAGACAGACATGAAGGAAACCCAGGCGGACTACTGCGCGGCCACCACCTTCATGGACCGGCAGGTCGGCCGCGTTCTGGAAAACCTCAAGAAAAACAACATGCTCGAAAATACCGTGGTGGTTTTCTTCTCCGACCACGGCATCATGATGGGCGACCACGAACGCATCCACAAAGGCACCCTCTTCCGCCAGATCACCACCCCCTCGCTGCTGGTTTCGTGGCCCAAGGGATTTAAACAAAACACGGTCGTAAAAACTCCGGTCGAATTGATGGATGTAATTCCCACCGCGCTGGAGCTGGCCGACGGATCGCAATTCGACGAACGTAAAATCAATCTTGGCGAAAGCCTGCTTCCCCTGCTGACCGGCAAGGGAACCTACGAACGCAAGCTGGCGTTCGGCGAGGTGGAAAGCTACGTGGCCGTTTCCGACGGCCGCTACCGCCTGATCCGCGGCGAAGGCCACAACCTGCTGTTCGACGACCTCAACGATCCCGACAACCTGACCGAGATCTCGGAGCAACATCCTGAAAAAACCGCTGAGCTGGCCAAGGCTGTAGATGAATGGTTAAGCAAAACCGGCCCCGTCATTCCGCCCAAAGGCTTCTAGCTTTAAATCATGCAGAGTTATGGCCACGAAGAGGCATAAGAACCAAGCTGTCCGGATCTTTGTGCTAAATTGGTCGCTAACCGCTTCCAATTATGTGCCTTTTCGAGGCTGCCTTTCGTTTATAGGGAGTCTCAGCATTTAACTTCCGAGGTAATAATCTATTGCTTAAAGAATCCTTCCAGCTTTTTTGAGAGCTCGGCAACGATGCTTTTATATTCCGGATTTTTGGCGAGGTTGACGGTTTCAAGCGGATCGTTCTGATAGTCGTACAACTCGATGGAATCGATTTTGGACGGATCAAACTTTCCGGTACGACTGACCGCTTCGTCCACCCACGCGACCATGCGGTAGCGTTCGGTGCGCAGGGCGTAGCCCATCAGTTTGACGTGCTCGCGCGGGTATTGGCTCATCGCAAAATCCTTCACCTTGGCCTTGGGGTTTTTAAGGATCGGCACGAGGCTGCTTCCCTCCAGGGTTTCAGGGACTGGAAGTCCGGCCAGCTCGCAGAGGGTGGGATAGATATCGACGAACTCGGTCATCGACTTGGACTTTTCAGCCGTTGGAAATCCGGGAGCAGAGATGATCAGTGGCGCATGGGTGGCCTGCTCAAAGTTGGAATGCTTGCACCAGAGCCCGTGGTCGCCGAGATGCCAACCGTGGTCGCCCCACAGCACCACGACGGTATTTTTATCGAGCCCGGTAGCTTTGAGCTTATCGAGCACCCGCCCGATCTGCGCATCGACATATGAAATGCAGGCATAGTAGGCGTGGATAAGTTCGCGTTGCTGATCGTCCGTCACGTCGCCCTTTTTCGGCGTACCGGAATAGTTCCGCAACTCGCCCCAGGAGTGGTAGGCATAGTCCGGCGAACCCTTCGCCTGCTCCCGGAACGGAGCGAGATCGATTTTTTCGCGATCGTACAAATCCCAGTATTTTTTTGGGGCAACAAAGGGCAGGTGCGGCTTATGGATGCCCAGCGTCAGAAAAAACGGCTGCTTGGTTTTCGAAAACCCATCCAGCAGTTCGATGCCATAATTGGCGATGGCGCCATCGGCGTAGGCGTCGTCCGGCACATCGAGGCATTCAGTGGCGGGGCGCGCGTCCTGCGCTTTCAGCCAATCCTTGCGCGGCTTGTAGCCCTTGATTCCCATGGTTTCCAGTTGTTTAAACGCCTGATGGATCGATTTGGCCTGATACTGCAAATCAGCTGGAACGGCATAGTCCTTATGGTAGGAAAGGTCGGCATCATGGCGAAAGGGAATCGACCAGGAGGGAGGATCTTCGTCCTTCGAACCGTGCATCACCTTGCCGCAACCGGCGGAGGCATACCCGTTTTCCTTGAAATATTGCTGCATGGTGACCGCCTCCGGGCAGACCTCGCGCAGGTTGGTTTTTAGATCCCACACCTTAGTGCTGTCCGGGCGCAGTCCGGTGAACGTGCTCATGCGCGACGGGGCGCATAGCGCCTGCTGGCAATAGTTGTTGAGCATCACCATGCCACCCTCCGCGAGGCGATCGATGTTCGGCGTTTTGATCTGCGTCGATCCATAACAGCCCAGTTCGGGTTTCAGATCATCCACGGAAAGGAAAAGAATATTGGGTTGGGTGGCAGCGTTTACAATCGCTGTTGCGGTTACAGCAACAGCCATCAGCATTAATCGTTTTCTATTCATGTCTATACCTTATTCTTCCGTAATGGTTCGTGAGTTAGAGCGTTTCTGGCTTTCATCAATCTTATTATCCGGAAGCAGCGCATCCAGCAGCTCCTTCCGCCAAAAATTATTTTCCGAATCATATATTCCGAAAACACTGTAGAGTTCCCAATAGTTCCAGGATATGCCGTTGGCTTCCGCCTGCTCGCGGATAAATGTGGTCCACTGCCGGCGCGACTCCATGTCCGCTTTACTGTACGCACCGAACTCTCCGATATTCACAGGAATGGAATGCGTCTTCGACCAAGACACGGCCGCCTTCATCTCCTCTTCCACCATCCGGCGCTCTTCGGCACTGCCCGTCCACCGAATGCCTAGTGGACGCGGGGCATCCACCCAACGGGCCCCCTGATGCGTGAATTCGTGCGGCTCATAGTAATGAACCGAAACAATCAGGTTGTTTGCATCTGGAACTTCCAGATTCCCGAGTTCATCAATACGGTTCCAGCCGATCGGCGCAATCAGAACCGCCCGCTCCGGATTGGTTTTCCGGATCAGTTGAACCGCTTTATTCTGGAGACCATTCCAGCGCGCCGCGTTCAGTTTTCCGACCGGCTCGTTCAACGGCTCAAAATACAGAGCCAGCGGATAGTCTCGATAGTGCTCGGCCAACTGTTTCCAAATGGAAAGAAAGCGCTCTTCGTGCTTCTCAGGATCATCCATGAGTTCACGGTAATGATGCATATTCACTATAACCGTCAGATCACGCGACAACGCCTCCTTGATCGCCCGGTCTACCCGATCCTGAAACTCCGGATCGATCCGGTAAGGCGGCTTGGTTCCAGCATGATCCGACCACCGCACCGGAATGCGCACCGAGTCAAACCCCGCTGATTTGATCAGATCAAAATGCTCAAGCTTGAGGCGACGGAAACCCTCTTTTTCTTTGGGGCTTTCAAAGGTGTTTCCAAAATTGATCCCCCGCCCGATTCTGCTGTTCCAATAGAACGCATCACGCGCGCAATCCGCCGACGTTGCCGACTGTAAAAACCCCATAAGAAGGACTCCTGTTAAAATATTGATAGCCGTTTTGATCGCTTATTTATCCTGCGCAATGCCGCGCTTTTTAAAGATGCGTTCGAAACCGGCGATCACATCCTTATATTCGGGATTGCCTGCCAGGTTGGCGGTTTCGAGCGGATCTTTTTCATAGTCGTAGAGTTCGTTCGCCACCATCGGCCCCGAACGCTCGCCACCGTAATAATCCATTTTCACCCACTTCACATAGCGGTAGCGTTTGTCGCGCAGGGTGTACCCCATCAGACTGTTATTCCGCGGATATTGCTCCAGCGCTGCCTCGTGCACCATCGCCTTCGGATCTTCGAGGATCGGCAACAGCGATTTGCCTTCGACACTCTTGGGGATCGGCAGCCCCGCCAGTTCGCACAGCGTCGGGAAAATATCCACAAACTCCGAAGGTGATTCAGTCTTGGTGCCTTTCGCCTTTTGAGTTGGTGCGGCAAAAATCAACGGCGACCTCACGGCCTGCTCATAATTGGTGTGCTTACAAAACATGCCATGATCTCCGAGGTGCCAGCCATGATCTCCCCAAAGCACGATGATGGTGTTGTCGGCCAAACCCAGCTCGTCGAGTTTGGCGAGCACCTTGCCGATCTGGGAGTCGGTATAACTGACGCAGGCGCGGTAGCCATGGATCATTTCCAACTGCTGTGCTGCCGGGATCGGCCCCGGCGCAACCCCCGAATAACTGCCGCGTAGTTCCCAGCAGTCCTGCCCCGCATAATCCGGGGCGCCTTCAGGCATCTGCTGGAACGGCGCGAGTTTAATTTTTGACCGGTCGTACATGTCCCAGTATTTTTTTGGTGCCACAAAAGGCAGGTGGGGCTTTTTAAAACCGACCGCAAGAAAGAAGGGCTTTCCACCCTTGGCTAACTTTTCCATCTGATCGATTGCGCAGTTGGCGAAAGACCCATCGTCATAGGCATCATCCGGGAGATCTATGCATTCGGTCAGCGGCTTGACCATCGGATATTCCAACAACGCCTGGACATAGGCCTTCTTATCGATTTTCTTGATGTTGTTCTTCTTCAGATAAGCCTTGAGTTCCTTGTTCTGCTTCGCCACCTCCGGATTGTGGAAACCGCTGGTTGGCTTGAGAATACCCTCGGCAAAGTAGCGCTGTTGAGGGTGCTGCTGGAACGGTTGCGACCATGATGGCTCATCAAAGGTTTTATCGACACAACGTGGATCATAAATTTTTCCTGTTCCGGTCGTCTCATAGCCTTTAGCCCGCAGGTACTCCGGCAGTGAGAGCGTATCGGGATTCGCTTCACGCATTTTGGTCTTCAGGTCGTAAACCTTTGTCGTGTCCGTATAGGTTCCGGTCATCAGGCTGGCGCGCGACGGCCCGCAGACCGACTGCTGGCAGGCATTGTTCAGGAACACCGTCCCCCGCTCCGCCAGCGTATCGATGTTTGGCGTCAGGACATCCGTATCGCCGTAGCATCCGAGCATCGGCTTGAGGTCGTCCACCGCGATGAACAAGATGTTCGGCCTCGTGGCGCGGGCATCCTTGCCTGCGCTGCGCTGACTGGAAGCCTGCACCACAACCACTGACAGTAGAACTGTTGCTAAAATCCGTTTCATTATTTACCCCAGCTTTGATCGCGCGTATGCGCGTTGATTTCCTTGCGCCAGTCTTGCAGCACGGCGAGCATTTCCGCCGTCTTTTCCGGCCTCTTTTTGGACAAATCGTTCTGCTCCCCGATGTCCTTAGACAGGTCGTAGAGCTCGACGTGGTCGGCGTTGTACCATTCCAACAACTTATAGTCGCCGATACGCACCGCACTGCTGTCGGTGTCGCCGGTGCTGTACGGCCGGCTCGTTGGCGAATGCCAGAACACCGGCTTGCCGCGCTTGAACATCTCCCCTTTCAGCGAAGGCACAATGCTGATGCCGTCGATGTGGTTTTTCGGTTGCAGCGGCAGCCCGGCCATTTCGAGAAACGTCGGGAACAGGTCGGAGCCGACCACCACATCCCGTTCATTCACAAAGCCCGGTTTGGTGACGCCCGGCCACTTGACGATGAACGCCTCGCGGATGCCGCCTTCGTAGAGCCAGCCCTTGCCGGTTTTTAACGGCAGGTTGCTGGTGGCCAGCGGACGCCCGCTGATCTTGCCGTTGGTTTCGCCGCGATTTGAAAGCCCGCCGTTATCGGCCGTGAAGGCAATGATCGTGTTGTCGGCAATGCCAAGTTTTTCCAGGGTCTGGAAAACACGGCCGAGACTTTCATCGACGCTTTCAATCATAGCGGCGTAGACGGCATTATCCTGCCGCATCTTTTGATCGCCCCGCCCCGTTGCCTGGTCGACCAGCGCATATTCCGGCCCGTCAAACTTCATGGTCTTGAGCTTGGCCTCATATTTCTTCACCAACCGCGCAGGCGCTTCGAGCGGTGTGTGTACGCCGTAGTGCGAGAGATACAGGAAGAACGGGTTAGATGAATTGTCCTCAATAAAATCCAGACACTTCGTCGTCATGGTTTCCGTGATGTAGTCACCGTCCTTTCCGTCTTCCATGCCGGCGATATATTCCTTATCCAGACCGATCTCCCAACCCTTCTTCAGCTTGTCGGTCTCCTTCTTCCGGTACGGATAAAAATAGGTGGTGGGAGCACCGGCGGCGCCGGCGGCAATATTGACATCAAAGCCCATATTCTGAGGCAGCGTTTCGGCCTCGTGGGCCAGATGCCACTTGCCGGCAAAGCAAGTTTTGTATCCGCCGGCGCCGAGCGCCTGAGCCATGGTGCGGTCTTCGGGCTGCAGATGGCCCTTGCCTCCCGGCACGCCTCCTCGCGCGGGGAACCGACCGGTGATGACGCCGTAACGCGCCGGCAAGCAACGCGGATGGGGCGTGTAGCCCTGCATATATCGCACACCTTCCTTCGCCAGACGGTCAATGTTCGGTGTTTCATAAAATTTGGAGCCCTGAACGCCCAGATCCATCCAGCCGAGATCATCGACGTAAAACAGAATAATATTGGGGTGGCCTTCGGCGGTCTCCACTTTGTTCCGACTCTTTGCCTTCGCCGCGCCGAAACTGGTAGCGGCCGAAGCAATCGCGGTGGTTTGCAGGAAATGTCTTCTTCTCATCCTAATCTCCAATCTACTGGTATAACACGTATATAGCGTAAGACGAATCAAAGCAATGAAAACGGACAGTATTTAACACAAAAATAGATATTGTTATATGTATGTTATACCGACCGACCCGAAACAGCACAAACGCCCATTCACCCCAGTCGCCATGACCTATTTCTTTTTAACATTCTGCGTCAGATCCACATATTCCCCGCTCATAAATGCCAACGACATTGCCGTCCATGAAAGTTGATAATAGGTGCTGCGAGCGGTCAGTTTAAGTGTTTTGAGCAGGTCGTAGGCTTCTAAGGCAAAATCATGATATGCCGAATCCGTCATGGCCGCTACACCGGCACACCCGACGATCACCGCCGAACGAGAGCTGGCGATCGGAGCAGCGGCCGGACGAGGCGTTCCATCCAGTTCATATTCGTCGGTCAGCTTCCCGGCCCCCTGAGCACCAAAAAAGGCATTTACTTTTTCGAGATAGGCTTTGGCGCGCGGGTCGCCCGTCCAGCAATAGTGCTGAGCAATACGAAACGGGGTGCGGGCGGAATCCGTCTGATAATGTGTGGGTGCCCCCTCGAAAGCCGTCACGGGCTCGCCCTTCGCGTTGCTCCACGCGGGAACCAGTCCGTTTTCAGCATTGCCGTTCGCCTTGTTCAGGCTGTTGAACAGCGCCGTGTAGTTGACGTCAATCACATGATCCCAAAACGCAACGTCATCGGTATAGCGCCCGAAAACTTCGAAGAACGCCGGTGCGAAATAAGAAAGATTCAACAGGTCCGCCCCGCCCCATTGATTGCCCGGCTTCACAATACCGGTCTCGTGCTCAATCTCGTGCTTCTTCACGAGAGCAACCTGGCGTAGAGCATAGTCGCGGTAACGCTGCGCCAACGCGCCGGATCCACCCCACTTGGAGTCCGCCATGATCAGGGCAAAAGCAATGTCTTCATCCGAATCGGTCGCAGCGGTCGGCGAGTCCGCTCCCGGACAGGCCTTCGTTCCTTCCGGATTGATATACCATGCCATCAGTCCGGTGCTGTCCACCCAATGAAGGCTGTAGCGAAACAGGTCGTCGAAAAGTTCCTGATCATCAAAATAGACGGAGAGGATCATGCCGTAGGCAATGCCCTCGGAAACGGTCGAATTAGCAATTCCATCCGGCGTGTCGAGCCTCACCACCCGGCGAAATCCATTCGCTCCATCCCCGGTCACCAATGTCGTCTTCCAGTGGGCGTAGGCGTGTCGGGCATCGGCAGGGTCCGCTTGTTTCGGAAGCTGACATCGATCAGGTTTCACCTGCTGCATACTCGAGCATCCGCAAAGCAGTATAAGCAAAGAACCTACTCCCAGCATCCGCATCAAGCTCATATCAGACGTCATGTTCCATACCCCCTACCATTCACTAGATCCCGCGAAGCCAAATCCTGCACAGCACCAAGGTCACAGTGAAAAGCCCGGATTGCTCAACTCAATTTGGTACACACTCTTGCCTGCTGTAACGTATAATATCTTGGATGTAGGCCCTCTTCCAAAGGTGACATTCGTCGGTTTCTCCGGCACTGCTATTGAAGCCAGTTCATCTCCCGACGGCGAAAACACCGCCACTTTCCGATCTCCATGCAAAGCAGCATAGACATTGCCCTTGATATCAACCGCCATACCATCGGCTTTGCAAGCGGCAAATTCGCCACGATATTCGACCTCACCATTTTCATCTAAATCGTAGGCAAGAATCGCATGAGGTACAGTTCTTTTTTCCAACTGCCCAACTCCTCCGCCCACCGCTCCATTATCTACTGAAGCAACATAGAGGGTGCGTTGATCCGGGGATACCATCACACCGTTAGGCTTGACCGCATTGATAATAATCAGGGAGACCTTTCCGTCCGGGTCAATTCGATAAACCCCTTGAACCGATTGATATATCGGTTCAAATGCCATCTGACGCCCATAGGAGGGATCAGAAAAATAGATGCGTCCTTTTTTATCAATCGCCAGATCATTGGGCGCATTGAAAGGCAACTCTTTATAGGTCGCCGCCAGAATGACGCTTTTCCCCGTTTTCATATCGGTTCGAATGATTCGACGCCCCCCGAAATCAGCCCCTTGGGCAATCACCAGATTTCCATCCGCATCAAAAGCCATCCCGTTGGCCTGTCCGCTCGGCGAACGAAAGATGCGAGCTTCTTTCTTTTCAACATCATAGCGCCAGATATGACCGGCCATATCGAGTCCGGTATGGCTCCAGGTTATATCCGAGAAATAGAGATCCCCGTCGGGAGAAACGGCAGGCCCTTCCGTAAAGGAATCGGCCCCATCAAACAATACTTCCAACTTGGAACCGGGAGGAAAAATGGAAGGCTCATCTGCAATAGATTCGACCATCAAAAACCCAAAACACATCCATACACCCAATACAATCCGCCAACTTCCTTTGATATTCATAGTTCAATCTCCTGCAACAACATTACGGGTAGTTACCACGCCTCGCCCGGCACATGCCATTTGCCGATCATACAGGTTGTGTAGCCGGTTCCTTTCATCATCATTTAACCTTTGTATTTTCCATGGCGAAATCGACGGTCATTTGAACAACCTCATCCTGGCTTGGCTCGATCCCGGCATTCCACCAACCGTGGGCCGCCCCCCTCACCATCTGGACGGTCACATCGGCCCCGCAGTCGGCGGCCTTTTCCTTCAAATGCGCCGCGTGCTGCGGTGGGATCACAAAATCCTGGTCGCCGTGGATATGCAGCAACGGAGCATTGTCATTCTTCAGCCACCAGACGGGGCTGAGTTCCTCGGTCATTTTACGGACCGCAGCATCTTCCTTCCCATAGTTAAAATGCTGTGACTTATTGATGTACCGCGACCAGTGGTCGGGCGCAAATTTTCTATCCGGCCCTTGGTAATCAAATAAGTTATTGTCCCGGAAATCGGAAGGCCCGAACCAGGAAACTCCGGCGGCCAGTTCAACCTTATATTTCGCCAGCGCAGGATCCCCCGCAAAATCATCCGCTCCCGAAAAAGTCAATAACTGAGCCAAATGCCCGCCGGCCGAGGAGCCGAACACCACGACGCGATTCATATCGACATCGAGTTCCTCTTCATGCTGTTTGAGGAAGCGCAGGCCATCGCGACAATCGACGACACAGTCGCGCATCAGCACATCATCTTTTGGATTCCACATTTTTACCAGACGATACATCACGCTGACGCAGACAAAACCCTGATCGGAAAGCTGATCGAACAGCGGTTGGATATCGCCGCCGATCTCTTTGTTCCCGCCGACCCATCCACCGCCGTGGGTATAGTAAAAGACCGGTGCTTTACCATCGACCGGCTTGCGCGGGGCATAAATATCCATGAGCAGCGTTTCATTACCCGCCCGTTTGTAGACCACATTACGGGTGACGGTGCCATCCCATTTCGGATCAGGCAGGTCAGCCCCGACCACAAATTCGTCAAACGACACAAAGCCATCCTGGTCGGCATCCAGATTCCCGTATTTCTGCCAAGCCGCGCCATCCGTTTCAGACAGCTTGTAGTCGCGCGTTTTATCTGCCTTCACGAAGGCGTTGTTCGCCTTGATCCCCCGATTATACGCATCATCCGTTTTCAGGTCGGCCGGAAACGCCATCGAACATCCGCTCAAAAGGACGAAACACAACAAACTTTTTAATTGTCGAGTAGACATAATATACTTCCTTTCAATATTTTTAACTTTCACTTTCAATATTGCAAGGAACGTCAATGCCCCTCACAGAACCGGACTTGTGGATTTCCCACATCCGGCTCTTCGATTCATCTCACGCAACACGAACATCCCGCACTGGGACTGTCCCGCTCCACCGCCCTGTTCCTGCCAAGGCTTATGGAGCACCTTTCGCGTATTCCGATATAAGGAAAAGTTTGAGCTCAGTTGTATCCATCTCAGTGTATGGCATCCTTCGCCTTTTCCCTTTACGACAAACCGTCAACCCCTTCGGGCGGCTCTATGTCCTCGGCGGGCATTGCCCCGCCTACCCCTCTATTACGGGTCGATCCGACTACCGGAGCATCGTACCGCCTCGTCACCTCTTCGGCTTCCTCAGCGGCTTTCGCGGAATGCCCCGGTTCTCCCAAGTTCCGCCTTAAACAATTCATTCGCCCGCCACGGCCTGAGACCCCGGCACGCCGTGCAACCCTCGCCTTTCACGGGCTACACGATACTGGCTTCCAGGAGATGAAACCCTTGGCCCTGCGCAACAATGGAAAATTTCGGGGCTTATAGCCTTCACTTCCGTTGTGGCTGACGAGCTGCTATTCCTACAGCTTCGACTGACTCGTTGCCTCCTCAACCGTGTAGGTCTATTCCATGCCGGCGACTAACCTTTACATGGGCTGGATTGTCCAGCTTGTTTAAGACTGCTTTGCTTGGCGCACTCATTTTTTCATTTCACTATTCATAGAGCTCCAACGAATTGAGATCCATGTAGCCGTCCCACTTGAGGATCTGCAGACGGAAGGCATCGGATACCACCGGCTCAGCCAGCAGAATATTACAGTCGCCGCCAATGGAGGTTCCGGCATGAACCGTTTTCCAACCCTTGGAACTTTTGGCCTGGATTTCGTACTTCTGCACCCGGCTTCCGCTGCCGAACTTACCCTCCATCAGTTTGATTTGACTGACTGACATCGGGACTTTCAGTTCAAGCTGAATCCAGGGCTGTGCATCTTTCGAATCCGGGCCCCAGGTGTTTTTCACAAAGATCCCTTCGGAAAATTCCGTTGCATCAGCAGCGACCACGTTCCGCGCACCTTTTTTGGGATTGTGTTCGCTCGAAGCCGTCGCAGCCGCTCCAATAGAAACCGGTATTTCGAGTGTATTAATTGGAGTGATTTCCGATGCCGGCTGATCAAGTGTGAGCTTAATCAAGGTATTGATCGGATTAATATTTACTGCATCCATTTTGATGATCAGTTTTTCCGGAGTCTGAACAAATTGAGCAGTTCCGCCCGAGAGGACTTCCATCGATTGGATACCGACCGGCAGTGCCGGAAGCTCCAGCACGCCGTTCCATGAGGCCAATATATGCAGATACATCGTGCGGTCCTTATAGGTCGATGCCCCCCAGATGCCGGGGATATACGGACCGCCCTGCGTACCATAAATCGATTCCCCGTACGTCTTCATCCAAACGCCCACTTCGAGCAGGCGCTTTTGATGATCCGGAATAAATTCGCCGGTACCGCGCGGCCCGACTCCGAGCGCCAGGTTACCGTTACCGCCCGCACAGCGAACCAACAGACTGATGGCCTGCGTCAACGGCATAGCCGGCTTCTCACCCATCCAGGCCCAGCCGCCGCCGATCACGCTACAGGTTTCCCATGGGCGGTTGGTTTGGAAGCGGCCGATCGAGCGCTCCGGCCCATCAAAATCGCCGCCATGAAGCTGAGGGGAGTTCCATCGATGGTTAAGGATAATGCCCGGCTGCAGTTCGCGGATCATGCGCACAAGTGCGTCGCCATCCCATCGATCGGCCGGCAGGCCAAGGCCATCGAACCACATGACATCGATCTTTCCGTAGTTGGTCATCAGCTCGCGGATTTGCGGAAATAGAAACTCTTTTGCATATTTTTCATAGTCTGCGGAGGCATAGATCGGGTTGTACCAATCGGGTTGTGAATAATAGAGCGCGACCTTGATCCCGTATTTATGACAGGCATCGACAATCTCCTTCGTCGCATCGCGGCCGAACGGGGTATTCATGATGTTGTAGTCGGTGAGCTCGGTGTCGAACACGCAGAACCCGTCGTGGTGCTTGGTCAACCAGATTAAATATTTTGCACCGGACTTTTTCACGGTGCGTACCAACTCGTCGGCATCAAAGTTCGGCGCTTCAAGCTGCTTATATTGGTTGTCGTAGATTTCCTGCGGGATCCCCTTGGTTACCTTGTCGTCTGTCGAATGCCCCGGCCGCGGCCCCATGCGCCCCCAGCCGAGTGAGCACTCCAGCATCGATGCCGGCCCCCAACAGTAGAAGAGTCCGAAGCGAGCCTCGTTCCACCAGGCCATATCCTCTTCGGAAGCGAATAAAAACGGGCGGTTTTCTTCCGGCACCGTTTCCATCCATTGAACCAATTCTTCAGGATGGTAATACGGCTCAATCCCGTCGGTATGCGTCGGCATCGCAAAAGGACTCAGGCAGGATGCCGCCCATGTGATTAAAGTTAAAATATAGATACCATTTTTCATTTACTCTCCGTTTGCCGGTAGCAGAGTGATGGCGGAAATGCCCACCACTCCCTCGCTGACCGTTGCACGTATTTCGATCTCTTTCAGCACGCGTGCCGGATCGCTGGGAATCGCCAACGACTTAGCCTGCGCTTCACAATTCGATTTATTGCAAGTGCCCCAACCAGGACTCCATACCAATTCGCCCAGCGGAACCGATGTTCCTTCCCGGCTGAATGATTGGAAATAACCATCCATGTTGTATGGAGGAATCAACGAAATCAGATCCGGCTTGCCGGAATCGTAATGAAGAATCACCTCCCCGTTGGGAATATAATTTTTAATGGGGCTGACATAGTTCTGCATCAGTAACCAAACCTTTTCCACCTTGCGGCCAACTCCAACCCGAGCGGCAGCAGGCAATGGATAGGGTTGCCCCCAGCTGGAGAGCGCCAGCAGATTACCAGCGTTTCCGGCAACCGAATCAGGCCGGCCCTTAAGTAGAAAATCGATCCCATTATCCGCGCTGATGACTTCCGGACCGTCATTCATTTTTCCAGGCACCGTATGCCACCACCCCTTGATCGTTGTAGGACTCCCATAGTCAGTTTGAAACGGAGTTTTTGTGACCAACTCCCACAAGGTCGTATTATAAACTGAAGAGAGGTCCATCAGGACCAGGCGCGTCTTATCCGCCACCGAAAGAACCGGCTCTTTTTCGGGCGGATTATTCAATGTAAGAATAGGTTCATGCGTTGACGAAGGCATCGAATCCTCTTTGGACTGAACCCTCTTCAACTCTACTGTGGAAACCATCTCTTTCGGGGTCGTCACCGTTGCTCCCCCCGACCGCAAGGAAACCACTTTAACCAACGGTTGCGGGGTCTTGATTTTCAGTACCACCCGCTCCCCCTTCCGCTGATAGGAATAGCTGACTTGCGGAGTGGTAATTTCAGCCGTTTCCCAGCCGGACGGGAACGCGGGCGTTATGTACAGCCGGTCGTTTTGGATTTCCGGTTCAATGCCAAACAATCCCCGAACCGTGGTATGCATAAACGGATCATCGGAATCGATGTATTCAACACCGCCCCCTCCGCCGCCACTGGTATTCCCAATCGAAAAATGAACCCCCGGAGTTTTGCTACGGAAAGAAGAGAGCGTAGCCGTTTCCATGTAGGGCCACCACAAATCAGTATCACCGCACTTCATGCCGGCAAGTACAGCCAGACACGTATCGCCGGTCGGAACCCAATGCACGCTCCAGCGAATCGGCCACCAATCGCAGTTCATCAGCATGTTCACGCCGGAATCCCCTTCAAAGCCATAATGGGATTCGATCCAGCGCATGGCTCGACGCCCCTTGTCGGCAGCAATCGAGCCATTGTTAATTCCTTTATACTGCTCCCAGGTTTGCGGATGCCCTCTCCAGACTCCGTTTGCGCCAATGGATCCGAGAATGCCCTGCTCTTCACTCCACAGTTCCTCAAACGTTTTTGTTTTAATTCGGTCTGCCATGGCACGGTACTGATCCGCTGCGTCAGTATCACCAACCACAACCGCCATTTTTGCCGCCCGATCATGCATCGCCCAGGCCGTGGACGTGGGGGTCGCCGCCTTGGGACCTTTACCATTGGAGTCGCAATTCCAATATTCATATTTCGCCTGAAACAGACCATCGCCATCGGGATCGTTATTTGTGCATTCCCATTCAACCGCCTTCTTAAGGGCTGGCCAAAGATCGCGGATAAACTTTTCATCACCGGTCCAGCAATAGAGCCACCACACATGGTCCACCCAGTACGGCGTGTTATTTTCTGCGTGATAAGCCGCCAACGAGGGAGAGACCCAGTTGATAAATCCATCTTCTGCCTGCATAGCCGCAAGGAAGCGCATATGATTTTTTACTTCCGCCAGATCCCCTGCCCACATTTTTCCATACCAACCAACGGAGATATGTGAATACATGAGCCACTTGAAACTACTCAACACCATCCCCGGCCCCATCTGATGGTACTCACTGATGCAGCGCTCAAAATTGACCAAGGCATTTAAATACGGGTCGGGTGTTTTAATCTGGAACCGGCTGCGGCGCTCATCCCAATACTCAAGCGCCTGCGTAAGTTGGACCGATGGATTGTTCTGTAGCGTCGTAAACTTTTTTCCCGGATTCAGCGCCGGTTCGATATAGCAATCGAACCAGGCCTTTTTCAGCACATCCCGTTCGACGGACCACGCGTTAGCGGCTGGTGTATCCAGCCGCGCCATCATTTCATCTGCCAGAGCCTGATTATGCTGCGTTACGCCCCAGGTTGCGGTGATGTAATAAACCTTTTTTTTATGCGTACTGCTAAAGCGAACCGACTGCCCGTATTTCGATTCAAATGAGGTCCCTGTACCGTTGCCATCCCAACCGACCAACACCACTCCGTTCGGCAGGTTCTTTTCCGTCAACTCAGCGGTGCACCCGCTGATTCCAACATCATTACTGTTAGTTTCCTTTGCGCTCCAGTAGAGATCCCCATAGGTCCACTCAAGAAGCATTGGGCGATCAAACTCTACTTTGCAGACAAAGCCATGCTGCTCCAGGGTCGGCGCGATGGTGATCGCCGCATTCCATTCCTTCTTCGGTCCGCTCACCTCGTATTGTGTATACCCCGGTCGGAATACCGTTTTGGAAGGATAGGTATCCATCTTCTGCAACCCCGCAGCAGAAGGAACCGCCAACCGAAGTGTTCCGAGCGCCGGGGCAACTTTTGCTTTTGCTCCATCCTCTCGGGAAAACAGCGGAAAGCAACTATCCACGGCAGAGGAGTAAACGCCAGAACCCGTAGTCGTATGCATTTTAAACAACGGAATATCACCGTTGGCCAGATTGTTTCTTCCAATCGTAATGGATCGGTTATACGACTTTTTCCCATTTATGATTTGGAAGCCCCCGTCTTCGACCGGCTGATACCGCAATTCAGTCTCGTTTGACGCCTGATGGCCGGAGGTTCCTAGAAGTACACTCTGATCTGAATCAGGCATGACCAATGGCTTCACCGGGGCATCAAAAAACCTGACCGAAGGTACCAGCGTTTCTGAGGCCATTGTAGCGGCAATCAGACCTGCTGCACACGCAGTGCATATCATTTGACCGATTCTATTCATCATCCTGATTCAATCCGTTGAAATCTGATTCCTGAAAAACAAACAGACCTTCCTTCATTGCACCGTGGCCGTTCAAGGCCCGGAACAGAATATACAAACGCGGTTTCTCTACTCGTACAATTCAAATGAGTTAAGATCCATGTAGCCGTCCCATTTGAGGATCTGCAGGCGGAAGGCATCCGACTCCACCGGCTCCTTGAGCAGAATATTACAATCGCCGCCGATGGAGGTTCCGGCATGAACCGTTTTCCAACCCTTGGAACTTTTGGCCTGAATCACATATTCCTGCACACGGCTTCCGCTGCCGAACTTACCCTCCATCAGTTTGATTTGGCTGACCGATTTCGGTTCGATCAATTTAAGCGCCAACCACGGCTCTTTATCCTTGGACGCCGGACCCCAGGTATTTTTCACAAAGATACCTTCAGAAAATTCTGTCGCATCGGCCGCCACTACATTGCTTGCACTCTTATTCGGGCTGCGCTCACTGGATGCCGTTGCGGCTGCACCAATGGAGACCGGTATTTCGAGTGTTTTAATCGGGGCCATTTCAGAGGCGGATTTTTCCAGTGCCAGCTTAATCAGTGTGTTGATCGGGTTGATGTTTTCCGGGGCCATCTTGATGATCAGTTTTTCCGAAGTTTGGAAAAATTCGGCCGTCCCACCGGTCAACACGTCCAAGGTCTGTATTTTTGAAGGAAGTGCAGGCAGTTCCAGTACGCCATTCCACGAAGCGAGTACGTGCAGATAGACCGTGTTGTCTTTGTGGGTCGATGCTCCCCAGATGCCAGGGATGTACGGGCCGCCCTGCGTGCCGTAGATCGACTCGCCATACTGCCCAAGCCACTGCCCCATTTCGCGCATGCGTTTAGCGTGGTCCGGCAGGAAAACGCCGTCGCCGGTCGGCCCAACGCCGAGCGCCAGATTTCCACCGCCACCGGCACAGCGAACGAGCAGACTGATCGCCTGCGACAACGGCATGGCAGGCGCATCGCCCATCCAGGCCCAACCGCCGCCGATCACCGTACAGGTTTCCCATGGACGGTTGGTCTGGAAACGCCCGATCGAGCGTTCCGGTCCATCGAAATCGCCGGCATGATATGGCGGATGGTGAAATCGGTGATTGGTGATGATATCAGGTTGTAGCTCCCTAATCATTTTCAACAGTTCACCACTATTCCATGTGTCGGCATTTCGCCCCAATCCGTCGAACCACATGATATCGATCATGCCATAATTGGTCATCAGCTCGCGGATTTGCGGGAACAAGAATTCTTCACAATACTGTTCATTCTTCCCTTCAGCATACAGCGGATGGTTCCAGTCGGGTTGGGAATAGTAGAAACCGATCTTGATACCGTATTTATGACAGGCATCGACAATCTCTTTAGTGATGTCGCGCCCGAACGGGGTGTTCATGATGTCGTAATCAGAATAAGCCGTATCGAAGGTGCTGAATCCATCGTGATGTTTGGTGGTGAACAGAAAATATTTAGCGCCGGACTCTTTAACCAGTTTAATCCATTCATCGGCATTAAAATCTGCGGCTTCCAGCAGTTTGTACTGGTTATCGTAAACGTCCTGCGGAATCCCTTTGGTTACTTTCCCATCGGTCGAATGCTGCGGGCGCGGGCCGAGCCGCCCCCAGCTCATGGAACACTCGAGCATCGAACTCGGCCCCCAGTGCACGAAGATCCCGAAGCGGGCATCCAACCACCAGTCCATGGCCCCTTCGCTGGCAAACAGGAACGAGCGGTTTTCTGCCGGCACCGTTTCGATCCATTGGGTCAGCTCTTTTGGATTATAATAGGGTTCAATCCCGTCGGTGTGATAATGGGCGGCCTGTGACACTCCGACCAATGCACTGACTAAAAAAAATGCTCCAAACTTTTTCATCTTACCTCTCCTTGTGCACATCTATTGACGTTGCCAGACAAAACTATTCCGCGACCTCAATCTTAAAGAATTCCTGCCATTTTTCGGTCGGCATCGGTACCGGTGCTGTAATGCCGGTCTGACGGATTGTCCAGACGCTGTCGGTCAGATTAGAGGACGAGAGAAGGCTATAAGTAACCCCGACCGCTTCCGGCCACGCAATCTGTCCGTTATCGAGTTCCAATCCACCCAGCGTTTTATTGGCCGGTGCCGCCGGAGGTGTCGACGCTTTTAATCGGTCACACCCGCGGGCTTCGCTCGAGTCTCGCATCGAAATCGAGAACTGATAGGCCAATCCTTCAAATCCGGGTTCACCAGCCAGATTGATCGTCTCCATTGGGTCCTGCTGATAATCGTAAAGTTCATTGGTGATAACGTTACCTGAGGAGCCAATCCACTCCATGTAGCGATAACGATCCGTACGGTAGGCATAACCATAATTACCGCTTCCGTAATGGCTGACGATGCCGGTCTGGACTTCCGCGGAATCATCCGTAATAACCGGAACCAAACTGCGCCCGGACAGTGGCCGTGGAAGCGGATCCACGGAGTTCGGCGGCTGTACCGGTTCTGGAAGCCCCGCGAGATCGCACAAGGTCGGGAATATATCCAGCAGACCGACCGGTGTCGTCGATGTTTTACCCTGAGCATATCCCGGCGCGCTGATGATGAACGGAACGCGGGTCGCCTGTTCGAGATTGGTGTGTTTTCCCCACTCGTTATGGTCGCCCAGATGGAATCCGTGGTCGCCCCACAGCACGATGACGGTGTTGCTGGAGAGCCCTAGAATATCCAGCTCGTCGAGTATGCGACCGACCTGCTCATCAACGTGTGAAATGCAGGCATAATAACCGTGCAGCAGAAGTTTCTGCTGATCCTCCGGAAGAATTCCGGAGGTGATTTTCAGGGCATCGCCTCCACCATCAGTTTCCAGATAATAGTTGCTGCGCATCTCGGTTATGCTGTTTAAAGAATAGCCGGTGGCATTGGCCATTTCGTACGGGAAAGGGTGCGGGATAAAATCATTCCGGTCATACAGGTCCCAGCTGGATTTCGGCGAAAGGAACGGCAGATGCGGTTTTTTGAAGCCGACTCCGAGGAAGAACGGCTGATTGGTTGCCAGGGCATTCATCATTTCGATTCCCTTCGTCGCCGCAACGCCGTCCGTAAAGTTGCTGGCGGGCTGATTGACACTTTCCGAAGCCAGTGTCAGGTCTTTATCAAGAACCGCATTATAGGCTTTGCTGCTGCTGACGCTGCCGCCTGAGTTTTGGAATTGATGCGACCAGGATAGCGGATCGTCCACAGAACCGCCGTCTTCGTTGATGGTGCCGTCCGGATTCATGGAGCCGACACAGCGGTAGTCGTTGATTTTTCCAGTGGCGGCCGTAGTGTAGCCATAGTCAATAAAATGCTGGGGAATGGTGACAACATTGGTGACACCACGGGTATTGTCGCGCTCCCCATTTGCGCTGAGGCCGCGCATTTTATTAAAGCCCATCACGCCGGTCTGCTCCGGCATCAGGCCGGTCATCAGACTGGCACGGCTCGGGCCGCAGACCGCCCATTGGCAATGAGCGTTCAGGAAGGTGGTTCCCCGGGTTGCCAACCGATCCATATTGGGGGTCTGAATCAGATCGTTCCCATACGCGCTGACGATCGGGTTCATATCGTCAATGGCGATAAACAGGACATTCGGTTTTGGATCGCTAACAACCGGCTCCATAATGGCAACCACATTAGTCGCAAAATCAGCAGCTCCCAGCTCCGTAAAATGCACCGTTGTGTTCATCGTATACGAAGCATCAGACGAGGAAATCGAGTCGCCGTCCACCAGGTAAAGCTGCTCATCGCCGGCGGCAATTCGTGCATTCACCACATCGCTCACAGCCTGCCGAACGTCTCCTGCGGTGACCCCGCTTCCAGGATCATCCACAACCGTTGTGGCAACGAGCGTACAACAGAAAATCTCCGCGTCCGGCTGCCGCAACCGCACCGTTGAAAGTAGCGCTTCATAGTCAGCCGTCAGCTCAGAAACCGTCTTCCCTCCCTGCCAGTCGTTATATCCAATCAAAATCCAGATGGCTTCGACTGGATCGAAATCCTCTAGCAAATCAGCCACATCCGGAGCCATTTTACCCCCGCCAACCGCCAGATTGAACAGTTCCATATCCAGCGCCTCAGCCACTTGATAGGGATAGCCTGCAGCGGTCGTGCTCTGCCCGGTCCCATGCGAAATGGAATCGCCCAGGAACACGACCTGTTTGTTTTCAAACGGGTTCCCCGCTTCGAGCACCTCGCCGGCCTTCACCTCCACTTTGGAAAGGATCGGATTTGCCCAATTGGGAAAAACGACATCATGACGAACTAATTCCCCCGGAGCACTTGCACTCACGAGCTCCACAACAAACGGAATCGCACTGGAAACCGGGTTCTCTAATGAGACATGCGCCGGAGTCGAAACATACGTCCCATTCTGGTACGTCGTGAATTTAGACGAGTTCCGATATTCATCCCCCACCCCATAATCAAATGTCAACTTTACGGTATCACTGCGAGTGTAGAGGGTGAGCTTGACCCCGGAGGTGGTTTTAGCTTTGACTGGGCTCACATTCGAATACGTATTATCAAAATCAAACCGATGGAAATTCATTCCGTTTGCATCGATATCTAAATATTTCGCCCCCTGAACATAGAGATTGGCAGAAGTCAGCGGCACCTCAACAAACTGCGGGATAGCCACATTGATCTCCAGCGTGGCCGAATTGGTTACGCCCTTGCCGTCGGTCACATAGACCGTCCAACTGTTCAGTCCCTCTGTCGACGGCGAGGTTCCGGTCAGGGCACCGTTACTTGCAACATTCAACCAGACAGGGCCGCCTTCTGCCCAAAACGTCATCGTGTCGTCATCCAGATCGGTGGCATAATCCGTCAATGACGCATTGCAGCTCGTGTCGGGTGAAACAGAAGGAGCCGCCACCGGATCAGAATCGAACTCTGAAGCACGATTACCGACGGGAGCATCCTCCGTAAAAGCCATTCCTCCCAAAACGATCTGATTCGAATCATCATCGGGAATGACGTAACTGCTGGTAAAACCGGAGGTGCTGGTAAAAACCCCGTCTCCCACTCCGAACTTGCCGACTCTTTCAATGTCATTCGCGATGGCCTTCGTGGAGAATACATTATAGGAAGCGTACCCCTCCACATAGACACCTTGCGCAATCACGGTGCCGAAATTGTAGACCAGATCCAGCGATGAAATGGCGGCATCATTAGCAGATTCCAGCAAGACAGGATCCGTCAGCAGTTTAATACTTTTAGCCGCGTCAGACCTCAGCTGATAAACCCCGATGGCGATGTGCCCACTCGCATCATGCCCATAGTCCAGCGTCACGGTCCCGCTGGACATTGCGGTTCCATACCAATACTGGACTGCGGCACCGGCAGACGCGTTTCCCTCGTCTGTCCACGCGAGCCCTGCTGTGCCGCTCAGCTCCAAATTGGAGGAGGTGCGGATTTCACTATTATTGCCCGATCCCATGACGGCAATCACATCGCCAATTCCCACAGAAAATGTGGCGATATTGTTGTTGGCGGGACTATAAGTGCTGTACGTCGCGGAATCCACAACCAAAACATCCGCATGAAGCGTGCTTACCGAAAATAATAATACCATCAGGGTACTTAATGCATTACGTATCATTTATCTTTCTCCACCATTCTTTTTCGATATCTATATATATAACTTTTTATATCTATAAAGGAGAGACTTCCAGAGGCCATAGCGCAGCTTAATTTTTGATTAAACTCTACCACAAACTCGCTGATCACAGTATCGGCTACCTCCCATGACCATCCTGTAAATCTCTGCCTGGCTACTAGGACACATCATTTAACCAATAGTGAGTAATACAATTCCGCGTTTCATACTTTTCTCCTCTACCCGATCCTGTAATTCCTTTTTACATTCAGATTTCTTTAATAAGCAAAAAATACGTCTATGCCAATTACGGTGTGAAGGTGATGTTCAAGCGAATAAACGCTTCCGTTTCCGTCAGCGGCACCCGGTTCGTTGCCGACTCAAATCCCGTCACCGGGCCAGCCCCCCGTCCGACAACCTCAACGTCGTTGGTGCTCCACACACCACTGACCAGGTTGGAGTTCGACTCAACCGCATAGCTCAGGCCGCGGGCCGCAGCTTCCGTAACACCCCATTCAACATGGATATACTGCAGATAACTTCCCTCGATCGACTCAACCGGAAGATTGGCCGCCCCGCCGATGGCATATGTAACGAGATTGTTCACGCCGTCCCCATTGGCATCTTCGAGCAGGTTGGTATTTGAACCGTGTCCCTGATCCGCCAGCCAATCGCTGTATAGCGATGAGGGGTTGTCCGAAATTGGATTAAGCCGGGCAATCTGGATATTGTCGATATCCATGTAATCGCCAGGTTGCCAGAGATTGCCGCCGTTCAGGGCCTGGAACTGCACACGAAACTGCTCAAAGCTGAATCCGGCATGCAGCGCCATCTCACCGGGCAGATGTTCGACTTCCGCTCCGCCCCCCAGCGTGGTGTAGGCCCGGAAAGAACCGAGCGCACCCGTGTTATCAAAATCGTAGACCAAACGAATATGCAGATTGCTTAGAGAAGTCGTACCGTTGACAACCAAGCTACTTGTAGCACCACCGGTTCCTGTGCCGGCGGTGAGACTTAGGTTGAACACCTGGTTCTGATAGCGCAGAAGAGCCCGGTTGTCCTTGTCGCCGAGAGTCACGTCACGGATCCCGAATCCACCTTGGGCGAACGCCGTGTTGGTAAACGCATAGCTGTTACTGAAATCAGCGGCCACCACATCCCAACTCACTTGGATCATGCCGTTGCTGATGCCAAGATAAGATGCACCCGTTTTCCCAACAAAGAACCCCTCATCGGCCACTCCTGTCGCGGCGAAACGAGCCATTTCATTGATCACAGAGCCCATTGCCCCCCCGCCCAGAGTGTCCCCATTCACGGAACTTTCCGTACCAGCGGTGTCCAGGGCGACGCCATCGGCTGCTCCGGTGAAGGCCCATGTATCCAACTCTTCGACGGCGAGTGGGTTCAGATCAACATCATCGAGCATCACCACCGTGGTCTGGTTGCTGAGTAGTGTGTATTCGACGGGATAATCTTTGCCGTCATAATGGACGGTGATGTCGTAGTCGCCCTTGAAGCCGCGAACCGATGTTTCGCCAGCGGCGTCGGCTGTGGCAGACTCCTCGGTAACGTAACGAATGCGATGGAGGTAGTACCAGACCAGCCCGTTCAACTTGATGGTTCCATCATAGCTACACATGGCCCAGTCTTCCACGGTCATGTAGGTCCAGGCCGTCAACCCCGCGACCAGCGGATGACTGAAATAAGTAGTCAACGTCTCTTCCGTAATCTGCGCACGCAACGTTTCATCTACAGGGAACGTGTCTTTCGCGCGAATCTCAAACTCCGTTCCAACCATTGGAAGACCATACCGGTCTCCAAAGTCATCCAGACGGTCATAAATCACATCCGGATCGAGATAGCCACGCGTCATGCGACTCTGGAATCCGATCCGGGAGAGCGGAGCGTCGTTGGCTTGAAGGATATCGAGATGACTCATCATCGTGTCGCGGCGGCTGGTATATCCCGTTGGGTTTATGGAAACCGGTTCCGCAGAGATTATGCCATATTCGTTCAATAAATATCGGCATTCCGGCAGGACGGCATTATTGGCCCCAATTTTGAACCATTCGGCCATCTGGTCCCAGCCAATCAGATCCTGAATGCGGTGATTATCGCGAGTTTCGTTAATGACGTCCCACTCGTAGACCGGCCATAGCGAGGCCCATTCTGAGATGTCGGCTTGGATCTGGTCTTTCAGTTCTTGTTGCAGTGCCGGCTCGGCCAACTTGGCTTCTTGCTCACCCACCACGCGGGCATTCGCAAAAGCCAGGCCGCATACCGCCGTATTTCCAGAACTATCGTGCGTCCAGATGCTTTCGAGTGCGGACACATTATTAAAATAAGAGTGAGCCGACTTTCTCTTCGAGTTCACCAGCACCCATTCGGCCGATGCGGGATAGATTCCGGCTACATAGGTGGAAACCCCCTCCAGCAAAATACCCGAGGAAGTTCCGGCAAAGCTATACGAATTGGTCAACCCGGACACATCGGACTGACTCGATGTAACAATATCCAGCAAACTGATGGCTCCGCCGTCGGGACGAAGGTGATAGACCACCACGCTTGAATAAGCGGCCTCCCTTGAAATATCCACCTGAACCGTTCCATCCGCCAGCACATCGGAAATCCAATAGCCGACACTCGGCCCGGTTCCCTTGGCGCGATCAAATAGGATCGACGAAACAGATGCCGTCCCACTGAAGGTCACATTGGTTTCAAGCGGTTCCGTCCCGACATTGGAGCTCCAAAGTACCACCACCGTATCCCCGGCGAGCGCATCAACGGTTGCAATCACTTCATTGGTAACAGCTGCCGTACCGTACTGCTTAGATAAATAGACATGATCCCAAAGCGTTTCAAGGGCCACCACTTTTTCCGTCACAGCGGGGGTCATATGGGTTCCGCCCGGCCACATGAGCAAATGCCCGCGAACCGGCATATTGATGCGTTGCGCCCAATCAAAGAATCCCGGCAAATAGGCCTCAAACCCGCTTCGGAGTTTCTGCTTCAGTCCGTTGTTCAACCCCACGCCATTGTAGAGTTTTTGAAATATTTCCTGATAGCGGTTGGTGCTGATTCCTTGGAGATTATTGTCGGAATCGGTCAAGTCTCTTACCCGCAACACCCCCGAAAAGTGAAAGTCGTGGTCCTTGAGTTTCACGTCAACCTGCGCGCCCTCGATCGAGACCCCGTTGACATCGACCACCTGGATATCGAGATCGGCTTTACGGTGTTGTTCAATCCGAGCCTCCGCGTCGACACGCCATTGCGGCACGACATCCGGCTTGACCAGGTCGGCAATTTGCTGTTGCTCGGCGGGCGTCAGCACCACACCCAGATCATCCGCATACTGCTGCACTTCTTCCGGTGTAAGCGTTGCCGCCTGAACCGCAAGAGAACCCAAAATAGATAGTGTTACGATAAGATACCGGACGATGTTCATGTTCTACCTCTTTAACTTGATACGCTTTGACACGAATGGCGCAATATAGTTCAAATCCCAGTTTTCACCGAAAAAGCCCCGGCGTTTCCGCCGAGGCTTTCGTAATGATTTACCGCACGCTTACGGGGTAAATGTAATGTTCAGACAAAGAAACTTCACATCAACATCTGTTTCAACCCGATTCGTTACCGCGTTATAACCAGATACGGCCGATGCACCGCTTCCAACAAACTCGATACCCGTTGTGGTCCAGTTCGTGTTCACCAAATCCGTTCCCACGTTAAGGATAGAGGACAGTCCACGATCCGCCGCATCATCACGCTCGAAATAGACATACTCGAGGTAGTTGGTTCCGCCCTCGCTCATCTGCGATTCTACCGGGGTATTACCCTGGTCAGCAGGATTATCCGGTGCACCACCGAAAGCATACTCGCTCAGGTTATCGAGCAGATCACCATCCGCATCATCGGTCAAATTAGTGTCTGCCCCCACCGTGTAATCAGCCAGCCAGGATTCATAGGCTTCTTCCGGTGTTTGATCACCCGTCGCAGGATTCAACTTAGCAAGCGTTATGTTATCCATCTGCATCGTGTCGCCCGCCTGCAGATAGTTTCCTCCATTGATGGTTTGGAACTGCTGACGGAACTCACCGATCGTCTGTCCTGCATATACGCCTTCGACCGCTGCGGTTTGTTCTGCTCCTGCACCAATGGTGTAAAAGACACTATAGGTTCCAAGATCCATGTCCAAAACCTGACGAACATTAATGACATCACTCGCAACGGTTCCATCTTCCAACACAACCGTTGTGTTGCCACCTGTACCTGTGACCGTCAGCACAAATTGGTCAGTAGCACCAGAATAACGAGCCAGTGTGCTCAGGTCGTGGTCAGATCCGTCATTAAAACGGAATCCGAAACCTGCCTGAGCCGACGTGTTACTCGCCGCGGTATTCACCATGTCCCACGTCGTCATGTCAAAGGACACTTGATAGACACCCGTCGTAGCACCCGCATAGGAAGCATGCGTGAAGCCCTTAAAAGCCGCTCCGGTTCCCGCAGCGAACAAGTTGACGGTTTCACCTTGGATATCGACACCTTTTGCCACGGCACCACCCAGTGTAGACCCGGTTCCTGTGGAACTAGGCACGGTACCCACAGCAGCGCCGTCCACTCCCCCGGTGAGGTCCCAGCTCTCGAGCAGTTCAACTTCTGGCGGTGGCGCCGGTGGGCCCGGCTGGAAGGTTTCAATCGTCCACTGGTCGATTTCCACAGTACATTCAGGCTCGAAGTCTTTGTACATCATGCCAATCCGGATTTTATCCAGCTCAACAAAATTCGTCTGATTAGTGTTGGTCAATCCAAACGCACCATCCACGGCGCCAAGCTGCCAAATTGTATCCACGCCTTCGCGCAGGTAATAGGTTGAATAGGTGTCGGTCTCCAGATCAATGTCCATTCGCAATTGAATCCCCGTCCAACCGAGCGCGGTCATATTCAGATTGGTGTCTGAGCTGATTTCAATCGTCGTCTGCAAATCATCTCCATACACGGTATCCGCTTTCATCTGCACTTGATTCCCCGGGCCCCCCACCTTCAGGTAGAGGAAGGCCATCTTGGAACCGTCCCCGATTCCAACGCCGATGCCTGAGTTATAGGTCGTCTCTGCATCAAAGTTAAAATCATTAAACCGAACCGTGGACCGCAGGATTGTATTGGACGTCCCCGCGTAAAACGTAGACCCTAACGCAGCATAGGCCGAGGTATTCGCCGGCGCCATATTGCTCCAGACCAGTGAACTCCCATCCGTTGCGCCATAGGCTTCCATTACGGAGTTGGGACTAAACGTCCCGGTTCCGCCAGCGCCATCGCTAACCCCATCGAGCGTCGTGCCTGCTGTCTCATTAAACGTAATGTCATTGACGACCGATGTCTGCGCGGATGCACTTATCGCCGCCGTCATGAGCGCCATTGTAATCCCAATAAACTTCTTCATAGCTAACCTCATGTTATATGTCTTTCACTCACACCATCCCGCAGTCCACTGCAGAACAACAATTCATCAACAAATACTGATTTATCTCATATACTCAAAAACTTACTCCCGGCCGGTTACCACATCCGCCACGTTGACCGCACCGCGCAGTCGCTTGGACGATGAGGTTGCAAATAGTTCCCGCACCGTGACGGATGTAAACTTCTTCGTTTTCAGCTCAGCCAGGACAGCATCGAGTTCAGCCAATGTTTTTACTTCAAGAATGGCTCCCGGAGCCAATGCGTCCGAAGGTTCTACTGCCGTGAGCCCCAGATAATTGAGTACCGGCCAGGTAAAGTCATCGTATTCATATTCGGGTGCCCGGAATACGACCGGTGATTGGGTGGTGCGCAGTTGCTTCTGAACGGAATCGACCTCATTGCGTACCAGACGGGCATTGGTTTTTCCGGTGATAACGGAGGATTCTTTTGAACCGTTTCCGAGTTCATGACCAGCCGTTACGAGTTCACGAAGCAATGCTTTCTCTTTTTTGGCAGACGCTTCATTTACGAAAAAGGTTCCTCGACATTGCGCAGCTTCCAGACGCGCTGCCGCAGTTTTCAGATTGTCAGGACTCCAGTCTGGCGCAAAGATAAGGGAGACCTGATTGCCTTCAACGGCAACCTTCGATACTGGTCCCCGTGTAATATCGTACAGCTCGCTGTCGGCATGCGACACTTCGGCCGGATCCCACATTTCGCCTACCTGCTTCAGCACCGCAACGGTTTCAGGATGCAATACCCCGGTTTTTTCCGGCGCACAGTTCAGTAGCAGGTTGGCATTGCGATCGTTCAGCGGACGCAGCAGTTTGTTTACGATATAGTCCGCATTCCGCACCGGAACACAGGGCGCTTCCGGATTGGCAAACCAGCCGTTGTTCAGCTTATCGCATACTTCGGTCGCCACAGTGTTATCAGGAGCAGGCAGCTCAAGCGAATACGGATACTCGTACCCGAACAGATCTGAGTCTTCCATGCTGCTGGAATTATTAGCGATAACCAGGCAGTTCGGCTGTAAGGAATGAATATGCGCTTTAATCCGGCGCCATGCACCTGGCGTCATCCCGCCTTTGTCGGTACCACTCTGATCGATCCAAACCAAGTCGACATCACCATAGTTTGTAAGCAGTTCCGAGAAATGAGTTTTAACCATCCCTTCGGCATCAATGGTTCCGGTTGCGTAATCTTCATGCGGCAGCGTCTGATAGTTTTTCCACTGATCCCCACCCCACAGCGGGAAGCAATAGTAGAAACCGACCTTCAGGCCGCGGGAACGGAATGCATCAACATATTCCTGAACGACATCTGCTTTTCCATCTTTATAGTTCTTGAACCAGGTCACATCACGATCGGATGTGGCGGTATCCCACAGGCACCAGCCGCCGGTATGCTTAACCGTCAATACAGCATATTTCATTTTTGCTGCAACCGCCGCATCGGCCCACTGGCCGAAATCGAGGTTATCCGGATTAAACAGCAGCGGATCCTCCTGACCGCTGGACCAACCGCCCGGCACAAACGTCGACATGTTAAAATGCATAAACATGCCAAACTTCCAGCTCAGAAACTCGTCTTGCAGTGCATTTAGGTCACGCGCGTCAACACGGGAACCCATTCCCGAGAAAACACCTGCCAGCAATATGCATATCAACCTAGACATCATTATTATTTACTCTGCTAATTCTGTGAAATTTTTCCGGACTTGCCTGTGTAGAGATCAATCGCTTCATCCAGTTCAACTTTGATTACTCGGCCCAGGCCAATATCCAAGTCATCAGGCACATCGAGAAAGCGCGAAGGCGGAACGTTGTTCCATGGCGCGCCGCCGGCATTTTTTATATTCACTTCTGCATCGGGTGCACCGAGTACGGAAATTTTCTTCGGCGTGTTCTGAAGCCCTTTGAGCATCAGGCCGTTCACCGGGTCACTCGAAACAAACAGGTAGAGCGTTTTCCGATCCTTGGAAATCGTGCTGCACCCCGCATAGTGGTTTTTATGGATTCCGGCGGTGCTGCCATAAACCGCTTCACCGTTTAGCTTCAGCCACGCACCGATCTGGCGAAGACTGTCCTGTTGCCATTGAGGTATCGTGCCGTCCGGTTTGGGGCTGACGTTGAGCAACAGATTACCACCCATCGCTACCGTTTCGCTCAACAGTTGAATAAGGTATGGCGTATCGATGTGGTTATTAACCGAAGCTTGCATCCGTTCGCTATATCCCCAGCCCGGACACATGGTCATGCACAGTTCCCACGGTCCGTTCAACTGGGCAAATGGAATCCCCTGCTCCGGCGTATCATAATCTCCATACTCGCCCATCCGGGCATTCAGTATCACATTGGGAGCCCACGCTTTGAGTTTTTCGCGCATGCCTTTCATGTCCCAGTATTCTTCGGAAACATCCCAATCGCCATCAAACCAAAGCAGATCAGGCTGATACCCGCACAGCTCTTTCAACTGCGTGTCGTTAAACGTGCGAAACCGCTGCCAGGCCTCCGTAGAGTCAGGTGTTTTCTTTTTGGCATCCGTTTTTCTCATTTTACCGATCGTGCCGTAATCCTTGTTGGCCCAATCCAGCCATGAAAAATAGAGACCCACTTTTAACCCCTGCTCGCGGAGGGCTTCAGCATACGGTTTCACCAAATCACGTCCCGCCGGGGTTTTTCCGATCACATCCAGATCACCTGCCTGGGTGTCCCACAGCGCCATGCCGTCGTGATGCTTGGTGGTCAAAACCGCGTAGCGGGCCCCCGCCTCTTTGAACAACTTCGCCCAGGCCTCCGGGTCATAATTTTTCGCAGTGAACGAATCGCCCTGCTTCATGTAGTCTTCAAAAGTGATCTTGTTGTTGAAGATGGGCCAGGACGCTCCGTCGCCATTCACCGAATAGATGCCCCAATGGATAAAAATACCGAACTTCGCATCCTTAAACCACTCCATCTCCGGAGTGAAGCCCCCCGGAACCGTTTCCCGTTCTCTAGCCTCACCACTCAACAAAATCAACACGGTCATAGCGACCATTAGCATCATTGCTTTCATTTTCACCCCAGTATTATCAATCTAAAGCATAGTCAGGATTTAACGTGAGTTCGGGGGCTCCAACCTCTTTTTCCCACCGGCGCAGCTTTTGCGTCAACTGCTGCATTTTTTCAGGATGGCTTTTGGAAAGATCGTGCTCTTCCTTCGGATCATCCTTCAGGTTGTAGAGTTCGAAGGTGCTGTACTCGACGTTTTCCCGCAGCTTGAAATCGCCATCAAAAATGACGTTGCGCCAGGGATATTTCCAAAGCTTGGTTTTTTCGTTGTAGGCTCCGTATTTCGGATAGTAGCAGACAATGGAACGAGCTGGCAGCGTCTTGCTTTTCCCGGTCAGCAACGGCGTCAGCACTTCGCCGTCGAGCGGATGGTTTTGAGGGCGCTCCACTCCGGCCAAATCGAGGAAGGTGGGATAGAGGTCAACGTGGGTGATCCGTTCAGCGCACTCGCTCCCTGCACCGATCTTTCCCGGCCACTTAAAGATGTAGGGAACCCGCAGGCCGCCGTCGTAGACATCGCCCTTCTGCCCGCGATAGCCGCCGACGAGATCTGCGCAGTATGATCCGTTGTCGGAGGTGAAGATAACGATCGTATCCTCTTCGAGATTCATTTCTTTCAATGCCGCCATCAGCCGACCCACACAGTCGTCGAGATGCTTGGTCATCGCAGCAACTACCGGAACGTTCTCCGGCTTGCGGCTGATGAACTCCTGTCCCTTGAGCTTCTTTTCAAAGTGGTCGATATAATCCTGCCGGGTTTCGAACGGGGCGTGGACGAGGTAGTACGGCATATAGAGAAAGAAAGGCTGCTCTTTTTTAACGGATGCCTTCATGAATTTAATCGCCTCGCCGGTGAAGTATTCATTGGAGTCCATGCCTTCCGGCAGTTTCAACGGCGGATCGGTACGGCTGTCGTCATAATGCCCTCGGCAAACGTACGCCTCGTCGAAACCATGATAGCGCGGGTGCAGCTCATTCTTATAGTTCCCTGCGTGCCACTTGCCATACATCGCCGTCGCGTAGCCGTTGGCCTTGAACTGCTCGGCAAAGGTAACTTTATCCAACTGCAACCCAGTCAGTTTCGGAACAATATATTTAATCAGGTGTTCTTTTCCCCGGTGATGCTCCATCACCCGGTAGCCGCCGGTGCGCGGGGCATACTGCCCGCTGAGAATCGCAATGCGCGAGGGTTGGCAGGTCGGATGATCAGCATATCCATTCGTAAACTTCATGCCCTCAGATCTAAGCCGGTCAATGTTCGGCGTTTCCAGCCAATCCGTGCCGTAGCAATGCAATCCGCCATAGCCGAGATCATCCGCCAGAATAAAAACCACATTAGGTTGCGCCCACAGCACCGCAGGCATCGCCAAAGCCAGTCCCACTATCCACATACCGAGTTGTCTATGCACGTTCTCCTCCAAATTTTTATAATACAACACATATATATCTATAAACGTATTGTGTCAATTTTTTTGGACATTAAACCCGCTAACAATCCATTTTTGTTATATTTTTGTTATATGTCAAATTAAACACTAAATGATAACAGCCCCATTTTTCAATTAAATGAAAAAAGAGGCCGGTTCAAACCGGACGTTGCACCACCATAGACAGCACCCTATACTTTTCTGCCAACGTCTACAAACGGAAGGCTTCTAACTTCAGGAGGTTCGGCTTTTGCCCAAAAGCGTTTTCGAGGAAACGAATGCGTAGCTTCGAGGTGGTTGTTTTCGGTGCTTTCAGACTGAAGTCCATACCAATTTGCCCGCCTTCAAAGAGTGATTTCCATTCTCCGTTCGCATCGTACTCGATGACGAATTTACGGGTGGAACAGTTCCGAATCTGCTCAGCCATGGTGATGTAGTTGAACTCGGCCTGCTTACCGAAATCAAATTCCAGCCATAGATCCTTATCGTTCCCTTGGGCGGACCACCAGCCTTTGTGTTTCTTACCTTCCACAAAGTTGCCCTGTGCACGGCCCATTAAGGTCTCCACGCTGTTGCGTCCGGTCTGAGCCGACGAGGCGGTCGCGGATGCTATCTCAACCCTGGCGCCATCCGGTACGGGCTCAATTACGGGAATATTAGTCGCGCGTCCTTCCACGGTCAGCACAACGATATTATCGATCGGATCAACGTTGGCCGGATCAAGTTTGATGGTCATGGTATTGCCAGACTGCTCCAGTTCAACCTTTCCACCGCCCAATACTTCGCAACTAGTCACCTTCACAGGCAGCGCGGGAATGGTGATTTCAGGTTTGCCCGAAAACTTCGGCAGAATGTGCAGGTAGATCTTGTTGTCCTTGCGACAGGTGACGCCCCATGGAGCGGGCTTGTAGGGTCCACCGGTGGTTCCGTAAACGCTCTCGCTGTTTTTTCGCATCCATTCGCCAATAAAGCGGTAGTTTTCTTTTTCGGGCGAATTGATGGTTCCCTCTGGAGTCGGCCCGGTATTCAGCGCAAGATTACCGCCGGAGCCAATGCACTGAATCAAAAGACGCAGGCAGGTCTGATAGGTTTTCACGCGCTTTCCACCGGTCCACGACCAGGCTTCGCTCATCGTTAAATTGGTTTCCCACGGACGATTGATTTCAAAGTGACCGATTTCCTGTTCCGGATTGTCATAATCGCCGTTCACCGAAAATTCACCCGGCATGCCCCCGCCCCAGCGGCGATTGATGACAATACCCGGCTGCAGCGTGCGGCACATCTTGAGCATGCGCGGCGTATCCCACTGGTAGTATTTTGTGCCGAGGCCGTCAAAGAACAGTCCGGCAATCGGGCCGTATTCCGTGAGTAGCTGTTCCAACTGCTCGAACATATATTTGCGATAGCGGTCGTTGTTGTCTGTCAGGCAATCAGGATGAACCCAGTCCGGTTGCGAATAGTACCAGACAATCTTGATGCCATACTTATGACAGGCACCGGCAAGCTCTTTGGCAACATCGCGACCAAAGGGCGTATTGGTGATTTTATACTCCGTATTCTTTGCATCAAACATGCAGAAGCCGTCGTGGTGCTTAGTGGTGAAAATAAAATATTTTGCCCCCGTATCCTTCACCATGCGAATCCATTCGTCGGCATCGAAATCAACCGGATTGAATGTTTTATAGAGGTTGTTGTATTCCTCCTCCGGCACACCGGAATTCGCCTGTTTGCCTGCACCGGGCCGAGGACCGTTCCGGCCCCAACTGGCCGGAACTTTGGCCAGACAATACGGGCCCCAATGCATGAATACACCGTACCGTGCTTCCATCATCCAATCAATCGCGTCTGGCTCGGCATAAATGGTTGGCTTGTATTCCTCTGGCATCTCATCGTATTTCACATCGCTCGGATTGGCCTGAGCCAAACCTGTCGCCAAACAAGCGACCAAAAGGATTGTGCGTTTCATCATTTTCTCCTTATCAATTATTTGTTTCTGTCAAATCTTCTGTTCGTTTTCTGCTCTAAACTACTTCTCTTACGGGAGTTGATGCATCCGGCATCTTCTCCCCCATTTTATTCCGAGTTTTGATTGGGTAAGATGGGGTCGTTCCAAAGCCCTTTTGCCACACGCAAAAAATGCATCGGAGGACCCCATGAAAAATGATCTATGGAAACTGCTTCGCTGGGTATGCCGCAGGCTCACGTACAACGATCTGGCTTCGGTGGTGCCAGTACTGCTTGAAGTACTCAACGGATCAAGGCAAGACATCGAACTCAAACCACAGGAGGTGCGGCCTCCGCACTACCGGCAGTTCCGGGTCGATCCGACCCCTCCGCTATGCGATCCCCGGCCAGCGCCCGAACCACAAAAGGACTGGGAAGAAATACGGGGCGATCACCTCCGGGCAACGGGAAAAACAATCGCCATTGTGAAACGGAAAAAGGGAGCGCCAACACCGCCTGAGAAATGCCGTTGCCAGCACTGCCATGCCCCCGTGCGATATCTCTACCTCAACAACGGAAAACTAGGGTCGCAGGTGAAATGTAAAATCTGCAAAGGAACCTCGCCAACCGACAAGCCCCGACGCGAAAGCAAGGCGCGCTACTGGTGTCCGCACTGCGGCTACGCTCTCTTCAAATGGAAAGAGGATGGCCTGTGCACCGCCTTCAAGTGCCCGAACGACCATTGCCCTGTCTACGAGCGCAACCTCGCCGAACTCACGCCCGAAGAGCGCGCCATGCGCAAGGCCGGAAGCACCAGCCAGTTCAAACTGCGATACCTCTTCAGGGAATATCACTTCGCGTCGGAAAAGCTTCCGCTCAAGCGCCCCGAAGACGCCCCGGTCGACCTCAACCGCATCCACCACAGCCTGCATACCCTCGGGCTCTGCCTCACCTTCTCCATTAGTCTCGGACTCAGTGCCCGGCTCACCGCCCAGGCACTCGAGCGCGTCTTCGGCATCTGCATCTCACACCAAACCGTCATCAACTATATCAAAGCCGCGGCCTGCCAGCTCGCCGACTTCACCGATGAAAACAGCCCCGTTCCCGAAGGAACCTGCGCGGCGGACGAAACCTATATCAAGGTCGGCGGAAAGACCCGCTACACCTGGCTCGTCATCACCGAAACGCGCCGCGCCATCTGCGGCTACAACCTCTCTGAAACACGAGGGGCCGAACCTGCGCTCGGACTGATCCAAAGCATGTGCGGCCCGCCGGACGCGCCCAGAGCAAAAGCCTTCGAACTCGTCACCGACGGCCTGCCCTCCTACGACAGCGCCACCATCGCCTACAACACCGCCGCCATCAAAGAAGGCGGAGAAGCGATCTTGAACAAACGCACCGTCATCGGACTCAAGAACCTCGATCCCGAAAGCGAAGCCTACCGCGTCTACAAGCAACTCATCGAACGGCTCAACCGCACTTACAAATACCACACACGACCACGGGCCGGGGTCAAGGAGTTCGATGGAGCCGCGGCACTAACCACGCTCTTCGTCACCTACTACAACTTCATGCGACCGCACGGCAGCCTCGGCGGGCATGCGCCCGTCGCGCTCGCCTGCCTCAAAGGCAAACGGCTCTACCCCGACATGTGGGTCGAGCTGCTTCGGCAAGCCGCATAAACAATCAAAACTCGGATGTCAAAGAACACGAGGCCTTCGCCTCAGCTACCCACAGCCCCGCTGTGCGCCGCCGCCCTCATCAGGGCTAAAAAACAACAATCAAATCATCGCCGACACAGAAACCATCCCCATCAAAAGCCCTCTTTCGGCCCGTTCCGGGAACCCATCTCACCTTGCTTCTCTGCCATCGGCTCTTTCATAGAAAATTTTACAGTTCCAATTATTTCTGGTCCATCCAAGTCAGCTGTTCCCACCACTCCGGACCGTCATTCTTTTGCGGCGTACCCAGTGAGCTCCGACCCTTCATCACAAGCTGTGTGAGCTTCGTCTCAAGTTGCTTCACAATCTCCGGGTGCGCCGCATAGAGATTGTTTTCCTGTTCGGGATCATTTTCCATGTCGTAAAGCCCGTACTTTCTTTCAAAGCGATGGAACTGCAGTTTCCATCGTCCATCACGCAAGGCAAAACGGCCAGCCAGATCATGGTGGACCAGACCGTTGCGTTCATAGCCCCGTGATTGCCCTTTGAGCAATGGCATCATGCTGAAGCTATCCTCTCCCGCATTTTCAGCCACAGTTTCGCCAACGAGTTCGGCGCAGGTGGCATAGAGGTCGTTCAGGCAACAGGCCATATCGCAACGGGAGTCAGGTTTTACTGCTGCCGGCCAATGGACGATGTACGGAACACGATGCCCGCCTTCGTCGAGCGAGCCCTTCCGACCTTTGTAAATGTAGCTGGGTTTGTGGTTAAACTCCTTTTCCTGATTCGGGGAAAAAGAGGCATTCGATGCGCCATTGTCGGCCGTGAATACCAGCAACGTATTTTCCAGCAGACCCTGTTTTTCCAATGCTTGTAAAACCTGCCCCACCGCCCAGTCGATTTCCTGAATAAAATCGCCATAGATACCGCACTCGCTGGATCCCTTGAACTCATCGCGCGGCAGCACGGGGGTGTGCGGGGCGTTGAGCGGAAGATAGAGAAAGAAAGGGTTGTCCGCCTTCTGTTCTGCAATGAACGCAACCGCCTTTTCGGTAAAGTGCTTCAGCACCAGTTCGGGACGAAACCCTTCCACCTGCAGACCGGAACGCATCATGATTTGCTTATTCTCTTTGCTACCCTGTTTCGGGCGCAGTTCAGTCGGAACCTTCGTGACATGGTCATTTTCGAGGAATGTATACGGCGGAAAATCGAGCGAGGCATTGATTCCGTAGTACCAGTCGAATCCGCAATCGATGGGGCCGCCGGAAAACGGCTGGGTAAAATCAACCTGATCCTCAATGCCTTCTGGCCGCCAGTCGGAAATCCCCGAGCCATCCTTCAGCTTCCAGTTGAGACCCAGATGCCATTTCCCGATCATCGCGGTTTTATACCCGTTGCGTTTAAGCAGGTCAGCCACCGTGTCGCGATCGGGAGCGATCACCGCGCGACCATAGCCGTTGACCACCTTGAATTTGAGTTCGCTGCGCCAGTTATAGCGCCCCGTCATCAAACCATAGCGGGTCGGCGTGCAGACGGCCGACGAAGTATGGGCGTCGGTAAAATGCATTCCTTTTTGAATCAATGAATCCAGGTTTGGCGTGCTGAGCTTCGCGTCGGGGTTCAACCCGGACACATCCCCTACCCCCATATCATCCGCAAGAATGAATACGATATTGGGTTTACCCGCATGAACGGCAACAGAGGCCATGGCAACGGTCAATAATAGAATGATTCTCTTCATCGTGTTTTCCATTTACTTGAGTTTAGGAATTTTTTCTTCAAATACGATTTTAACGGCATGCGCAAAATTCGTCTCCGGCTGCTCGCCCAGCGCAATGTTCAGCCCATCCTGATTCTGCTCCCAGGCCAGATCCAGCCCGTTATCAACACGGCTAATGGATTTGACAGAGCCCAGATCCAGACGACCTTTGGCGAGAGTTTTCACCTGCATGTTTCCGCCTTCCGGCCAGTCCATCGTGATGACATACAAGGTGTCGCCGGATTTGTTGCGGGTAAAGCGGATGTCGGAGGACGTCATGGCCGACTTGATGCGCATTTTTCCCTCAATTTTACCGTCGCCTTCCTCGGCCTTCACCCAGGGGCGCGTTTCAAAGATTGCTTCGCCGTTCACCTTGTTCCATTGGCCGAGTTCTTTAAGGGCCCGAACAGCAGATGCCGGAATGCGGCCGAGCGGATCCGGAGGTATGTTCAGCAACAGGCAGCCGTTCTTACTAACTAGGTCGACAAACAACTCAACCAGCGTGTCGGTTTCAACCACGCCCTTCTCCGCGAATTTCGCGTTGTAAAACCAGGGGCCGACCGAGGTGTCATTCACCCAGGGTTTGTCCGACAGTTCCAAATGCCCGCCCCGCTCATGGTCCATCACCGTGAAGTCTCCGGGGAACGCCTTCTTCGGGTTTTGCTTAAAGGTGACAATCACCTCTTTGTCCCACTCCGCAGCGCTGTTCAGATAGTGCGTAAAGAAGTCCAGCACCGGCTCTTCGGGCATGGCGGCAATGCCCCAATCAAACCAGATAAAGTCCGGTTCGTATTTATTGATCACCTCAACCAACTTCGCCAGCCACTCCCTGCAGAATTCCGCCGCCTCGGGAGATTTCTGGCCAACATCTTCCGCATGGGGTTTGCAATAGAGCGATTCATTCCCGGGCTTCCCTGCATCATAGGCATAGGCATGCCGATAGTAGTGCCAGCTGTAGGCATGGTGAAAAGAGGTCACAAACTTCATCCCGCGTGCACGAATGGCTTTTTCCAGTTCTGCGCACGTGTCGCGCCCAAAGGTCCGCTCGATGTTCCAGGGTGTGACCTCGCTGCCCCACATGGCAAAGTTGTCGTGATGCATGGCCACTGGTCCCGCAAAACGAGCGCCCGCTTCGGCAAAGAGATCGGCCCACACCTCGGCGTCGAACTCAACCGGCTGGAACATGGAAACCAGATCCTTGTAGCCGACTTCATGCTGGCTGCCATGGGTTTTTACATGGTACTCAAACTCATCCTGCTTCGGATCGTACATATCGCGACCATAGGCATGATCAGGACGAAATTCATTCGCTTTGCTGATGGGCCCCCAGTGGGTGTAAATGCCGAGCTTTCCATCCAGGAACCATTCGGGTGCCCCGGGATGCTGCCGGATGGAGTCCCAATCCGGGGTATACGGGCCGGTCTTAATCTCGCTACCGGTCAACGAACCACCAAAAGCCACCATGGAAGCGGCCACAGCCGCCATCGTTAAAGATACTTTTTTAATTACTTCAAATCCCATTTTAGTTTTGGGTTCAGGTTTTCCAGATATTCCTTTCGATCCTTCATACTCTTGGGTGTGGCCTCACAGGCTTCGAGATACGGCCCGATCAGCGATTCCGCCACCTTCCGGTCCTCTTCCGTGTCGTTCCAGTATTGATCGATCACCTTATTGAAGGGATATTTGTCGGTGTCCTCTTTGTATTCCGCACGCAGGGCTTTCAGCTGCACCTTGAGATCCTTGACGACAACGGCATATTTCGGATCGTCGTAGATGTTGTTCATCTCCTTGGGATCGTTGACCATGTCGTAGAGTTCCCACGAGAAGGCCATATCCGGCTCATCTTTCTGCCAGTGGGTGCTGTAATAGAAGATCAGCTTATATTCCGCTGTCCGGATCGCGATGTTGGCCGGAATCCGATGGTGCACGAGGTGCAGCCAGTAGTGGTAGTACGCCGCCTGTTTCCATCCTTCCGGCTCTTCACCCGTTTCGAGAATCGAGCGGAAGCTTTTGCCCTGCATATAGTCGGGGGTTGCCACACCAGCGTAGTCGAGCAGCATCGGCGCAAAGTCGACATTCTCAATGATTGACCCATTGCGGGATCCGGCCTTGATGGATTCCGGATAGCGAACGATCAGCGGCATGCGGATCGACTCGTCGTAGGGCCAGCGCTTATCGGTGTAGTCGTGTTCTCCGAGGTAGAACCCCTGGTCGCCGGTATAGACAATCACCGTATTGTCATAGAGCCCTTCGGCCTTGAGGTAGTCGATCACGCGCTGGATGTTATCATCCACGCCCTTCACACAGCCCAAATAGGACTTCAGGTAATTCTGGTAGCCGATGCTTTTGGCCTGATCGTCAGTGTATTCCGGATTCAGCTTTCCCTTTTTATCGATCTTATCCGAAAAGCGGCGGAAGTGGCTGCGGCGACCGACCGAGGTTCCGATGTAGGGATACAATTCGCCATTCTTTCCCTTGGTAGCCAGCGAACCGTGGTTGCCGTCCGTGTAGAGGGTTTCCGGTTCGGGGATAAAGACGTCCTTGAGGTAATCCTTGTAGCGCGGGGCTGGCCGGAATGGGCCATGCGGCGCCTTGAAATGGAACTTCACAAAGAAAGGCTTCGCCGGATCTCGCTTGGTTTTGAACCAGTCCAGCACGGTATCGGTCACGATATCGGAGCAGTGACCTTTTTCCTCAATCAGGGTCCCCACGGTATCACCTAAGGTTCCTTCTGCGAATTCAGGATCCGTATACCGTCCCTGACCCTCGAGCACCTTGTAGTAGTCAAACGCCGAGGGGCGCGACCCGAGGTGCCACTTCCCCACGACCGCGGTCTGGTAGCCCGCTTTGCGCATTTCATGCGCGAGGTACTGCTGATCGTGTTTCAGTGAACCGCCCAGTGTGTACTGTTCATTCACGGCGCTGTACTGGCCGGTCATGATGGATGCGCGGCTCGGAACGCAGATCGAATTATTACAGAACACATTGTCGAGCACCATCCCCTCGCTGGCGAGTTTATCAAGATTCGGCGTCGGGTTAAGCTCGGCCAGCCGACTGCCATAAACCCCGAATGCCTGAGTCGTGTGATCGTCCGACATGATGAACAGGATGTTTGGTTTCGACTGGCTCACCACAGGTGGCTTTTCCGTGGCCACGGCGGAGATAGAAGCCAAGCCGATTAACAGTGTTATGATTCGTTTCATTTCTTACCTTTGTTCAGCTTCAGGGATTTCCATTTATTGACGGGCTGATACGCAGGATCCTTATAGTCCGCGCCTGAATGACTTTTTTCCACACTTTGAAAAAAGGCGATCAGTTCGCGCTTCATATTGTCAACGCGTTCTGGGAACTGCGCGGCCACATCGTTTTCCTCAGCTCGATCCTTGGACAGATCGTACAGCTCACCGGCAGGCATCAACAATTTATAGCCATCTTTAACGAGCGATGACGTTCCATTCGCGTAACGGAATGGAATCGCCCGTTCGCGGGCTTCGGATTTCCCGATCAGGACCGGCAGAATATCCTGTCCATCGAGCGGACGGGCGTCGGGCATTTGATAATCGACGAGTTTTCCAATGGTTGGAAAATAATCGAGAGTGGAGAGAATGGCGCCTGATTCGATGCCGGCTTCAATTTTTCCAGGCCAAACCGCGAAGGCCGGAACGCGAACCCCACCGTCATACAGAGCACGCTTACGGCCGCGCAATCCATCGGTCGTCCCCATGCGCCGTCCGGCGGCCTGCTTGCCCTCAGGCCCGTTATCGCTGCAGAAAAAGATCAGCGTATTTTCGGCGGCCCCGCTTTTTTCCAATGTTTGGAAAATACGGCCGACCTGCTCGTCGAGTTCAGTAATGCATCCGTAGAAATGCGCGGCCTCGCCATGTCCTTCATACATTTTTAGATATTCCGGTCCGGCTTCAATATCTTCGTGCGGGGCATTGAACCAAACCACGGCCAAAAACGGCTTTTTGTCGGCAACCGCCTGTTCGATAAACGGCACGGCGCGGTCGACCACCACACGGGCTGCGCCGCCCAACAAGCTTTCATCGCTCCCGTCAAGCGCCACGCCATTTTCATAGAAGGGATTGTTTTTTGCCCGTTTCCCAAGGCCGGGATTCCAGGTGCAAATCGCAGATTCCACGACAAAGGACGCATCGTAGTCGCGCTCCCACGGCGGGGCAAAGTTCAGCTCCGGCTTTCGTTTCTCTCCCTTAGCAGACATGGTTTTGCTGAGCGTTCCCAAGTGCCACTTCCCGAAATGACCAGTCGTGTAGCCTTTGGATTTCAACATACGGGCCAGCGTAATTTCCTGTGCGGGAAGGTGTGCCTGATTTGCACCGTAGATTCCAAAACGATCATGGTGGCGCCCGGTCAGACAGGTGGCACGGGTCGGCGAACAGACTGAATTCCCTGAATAAAAGTGCGTCAAGGTGATGCCTCGCTTCGCCAGTGCGTCCATATGCGGGGTTTTAATAATCTTGTTTCCGTTAAAACCGGTATCCCCATACCCCAGATCATCGGCCATCATTAAAATGATATTCGGAGTCTGCGTCTCTGCCTCAACCCCAAAACCCAAGGCACAAACAGCAAAGATCAATAAACAAGTCTTCACCCTATTCCGTATTTTACCCATCACTCATTGCTCCTTTTTACTCTTCAGTTCTTTTTTATAATTCGATATCGCAGATTTGTGATACAGATCCTTCTTCGCATCCCATTCGATCTCACGATTAAAAACATCCGCATACTGAGCATAGTCATTATAATTCAGTGCGTTTCCTTTCCAATGAACCAGTTGAGCATCGTAGGCGCTACGCATTTCTTCCAACTGTTGGCGTGACTCCGGATCTGCGGCTAAATTCGTCATTTCCCGCGGATCCTTACTATTCAGGAACAACTCTTCCACGGCCTCCATGCCATCGTCCTCATAAGCCCAGTAGATGTATTTCCAATCCTCGGAAACCACCGCGAGCGAAAGCGTGGGCGCACTGCCAAACAGCTGCATCAACGGCAGGAACTCGCGCACTCGAGGCTCTTTGTTCTCCAATAATGGCAGGAGACTTTTCCCATCCATATTTGCAGGAATCGGCAATCCGGCCAAGTCCAACAGAGTCGGGGCCACATCAATTCCGGCTGTCACGGCGGGGGTTCGGGCTCCGTTACCCGGTCGACGCGGATCATAAATAATCATCGGGGATCGCGAGGGCTCCTCGTAGGGCAGACATTTTCCAGAAAAGCCATGCACGCCTTCAGAATATCCGTTATCCGAGCTGAAAATGATCACGGTATTTTCTGCAAGGCCTTGCTTCTCCAACTCCGCACGAACCATTCCGATGGCATAGTCGACTCCGCTGATCAGCTGGTAGTACCCGCGCTTGACCTCATCGTATTTAGTGAAATAACCGTTTTTCTTATGATACGAAAGATACTGACGCCCCTGCTTTGGCTGCTCCGCCAGATGCTCCCCATTTTCCGGCCCGAAATTGGCTGGTTTGGAAAACGTCTTCCCCTCATATAAGTCATCAAAAAATGGATCTGGATTAAACGGTAAATGAGATGCCTTAAAAAACAGGGACATACAAAATGGCTTTCCACTACCCTTTGCTTTTTCAATAAAATCTATCGCCCATGCGCCATAGGCTCGCGTGCTATGGGGATACGTATCTGCATACTGCTTAATATATTCATTTTTAGACGTCTGATAGTCCGTCTGCCCCACTCCGCCAGCCCAATCGTCAAAGGAATCCACGGGCAATTGATCGTAGGAATTATGCCCGCTGTTTTTACTGACCTCATCGGTTACAGCAAACCCGAACTTTCCGGCGAATCCAGTATAATATCCAGCCTGCTGAAGTAGTACCGGATAGGATTTTGAAAAGATCGCGCGAGTCATTGACCCATGCTGAAAATTACAGCCGTGTTTATATTCCAGCAACCCGGTCATCACTGACGCTCGGCTCGCCATGCAGATGGCCGTCGTATTGTAATGCCGGTCAAAGATAACGCCCTGCGCCCCGAGCTGATCCATGTTCGGCGTATGAATCTCCGTGTTTCCCATGCAGCCCATCGCTTTGTACGACTGGTCATCGGTAAACAAAAACACAAAATTCGGGCGCCCCACCGCAACAACGTGCGATCCCAACAAACAGACCAACATAAAAAGAATTTTTTTCATATTATTTCACCGGGGGGAACAGTTCATATTCTGCAATCAGGAATTTTTTCACCTTGCTGATGCGGAGGCGGATTCGATCCGTGGTGAGGGGTTTGTCGAAAAACTTCATGGTTTCCCACTTCAGTTTAAAACCCTTGGGAGTGACATCTTTCCACCCATTGGAACCGTCGTGAATCTCTATGTGCACCTCATTCTTCGGCACCCACTCTTCGCCACGCGCAATACTGAAACTGCCGATGGTCTGAGGCGAATCCCAGGCCGCTTCAATCAGGATTTCTTTTTCCCCTTTATTCAAGTAGCCTTCCCAAAGCGTATGCACATTCTGATCCCGCAATGCCTCGATATCCGACGTGGTATCCGAACAGGTCAACGTGGCGGTCTTGGTCAGCGAGGGAACCCGTTGGAGCGGCTTAACCGGATAAACCGGCTTGTCAAACGTCAGTTCGATCGTCGTGAGGATTTTTCCTCTTCCAGCCTTTGGAACATTGACTGATATTTTTTCTAATGCTTGGAAACACTCCACATCGCCGCCGGAGAGTACCCGTGCAGATTGCAGTTTCAGGCCTGTGAGTTTAGGAAACTCCAGTGCGCCCTGCTCCGGCCAACGGAAGATATGCAGAAATGCGCGGTTGTCTTTGCAAGTGGCCACGCCCCACGGGCCGGGGATATAGGGTCCGCCGCGCGAGCCGCGAATGCTTTCTTCACCGTGCACCGTCCACCATTCGGCGAGTTTTTCAAAGCTTGCGCGCTCTGCCGGATTCACCTGGCCGTCACCCATCGGGCCGATGTTCAGCAATATATTGCCGTCCCCGCCCCACGTGTAGAGCAGGACTTCCATCAACTGCTCGATTTTCTTCGGACCGACTTTCGGGTTGTAGCCCCATTGCCCGGTTGTGGTATGACAGGCTTCCCAGTTTTGATCGCGATTAAAATAGCTGATGTTATGTTCCGGCGTGTAATAGTCGGCTCCGGCGCCACCGCGATCGTTGACCATGCAGTTGGGATGCAGCTTACGAATGGTTCCCATTATTTCTTCAGCGGTATTACCCCAGTCGCCCGGCCCGAGTCCATCAAAGAAAACGGAGTAGATCGGGCCATAGTTATTAAGCAGCTCATCCATCTGGTTTTTATAGAACTCGATGTAGCGCGGATGATTTTTGTCGGAGTCGCAGTCCGGGTGATGCCAATCGCGCGGCGAATAGTAGAAGCCATATTCCATGCCGTTCGCTCGCGCTGCGTCGGACAGCATTTTTGCGATGTCCTTTTTATACGGCGTGCTCATCATGTCGTATTCGGTATAAGCCGAATCAAACATGGAAAATCCGGCGTGGTGCTTGGTGGTGAACACGATGTAGCTCACGCCCGCGGCCTTCGCCATTTTCATCATTTCATCGGCGTCGAATTTTACCGGGTTGAAGGTTTTGTACTGAGCGTCGTACACCTCCGGTTCCAGCTGCGCCGTTTTGTACGGCTTCCCGCCTTTACGATGACTGGGGCTGTTGCGGGAATGCCCCAATTGCTGGCCCAACTGGCTGATCGGCCCCCAGTGAATAAACATGCCGAAGCGCTGATCCTTCCACGCCTCCTGCGCCGCTTTCGACGCGGTCGGCAGTTTGATTGACTTATCGACCTTGAATTCCTGTATCTCAAAATTATCGTCTGCGGCCAATACAGCACCGGCCATCAGTACAACACTCAATATCATTCGTTTCACACACATTCGATTGTCTCCAATTACTTCAGTGAATAGTCCGGATTCGGCTCCAGTTGAGGCGCATGGATCGACTTCAGCCACTGATGCAGCTTTACAGTTTGGGCCTCACATTTTTCAGGATTCCTCATGGCGAGGTTTTGTTGTTCCTTCGGATCGTCAGCAAGATTGAAAAGTTCGTATTCTCCGTATTCAGGATATTCGATAAGCTTGAATTCGCCATCGTAAATCACGTTGCGCCACGAGAAGCTCCAACGGCCCTTCTTGGCATTGAACTGGGCATATTTGGGATAGAAGCAGAATACTTGTCGACTCTGCATGCGGTTGCTCTTTCCTGTTAAAATCGGAGTTAAATCTTTCCCATCCAATGCATAGTCGGCGGGAGGTTCAATACCGGCCAGTCCGAGCAGGGTCGGATACATATCCACACCGATAATCCTTTCATAGGAAACACTGTCCGGCTTAATTTTTCCAGGCCACTTGAAGATGTAGGGGACCCGCATGCCGCCGTCGTAGGTGTCGCCCTTGCGCCCGCGGTATTCACCCACCAGATTGCGGTCATACGACCCGTTGTCGGAGGTGAACACCACAATCGTTTCTTCCTCGACCCCCAGCTCCTTAATTTTATCCAGCAACACACCGGAAAAGTCATCGAGCATTTTGGTCATCGCAACGGTGACGTCTAAATCCTTCCCCCCTTTCTCCAGATCGAGGCCGCTCAACTTTTTCTTGAAGTGGTCGATATAGTCCTGCCGGGCTTCTGCCGGGCCATGCACGAGGAAATAGGGCATGTAAATAAAGAACGGCTTATCGGCCTTCACCGATTTTTCCATAAAGGCCGACGCTTTTTGACTGAACAGCTCTTCAATCATCATCCCGTCCGGCAAGTCGACCGGGGGGGTTGATTTTGCCTTGTAATGGGCTCCGGCACTCGCAAAAGCCTCGTCGAATCCAAAATATTCCTGCGGATGGGTCTGCCTCTCGTTTGAGACATGCCACTTGCCATACATGGCGGTGGCATAGCCCGCATTCTGAAAAACAGTTCCCAGAGTAATTTTATCCGTGGCGAGCTGCTGGTTTTTCGGAATCACGTATTTCGCCTTGTCCTCGTCGCCATAGCTGTCTTTTACCCGGTAGATTCCGGTTCGAGGACCGTACTGACCGGAGAGGAGCGCGGCGCGCGACGGACGGCAGGTCGGATAGGCCGCCAGCCCGTTAGAAAAGTGCATGCCTTCCTGGCAAAGCCTGTCGATGTTGGGTGTCTCGATATATTCCGTGCCGTAACAATGCAAACCGCCGATGCCCAGATCATCCGCCAGAATCAATATTACATTCGGCTGCTTCGCAATTGCCAACGTAGCCAGCAGCCCACACGCAGTCGCCCATATCATCCGTTTTTTTATCATTTTTATCTACTCCGTTGCTTCAATTTTCAGGCGGATAAACCGCATATCGGAAATGGTATCCATTCGGTTCGTTACCGATTCGAATCCGGGTTCAAGCCAAGCGGCGGGCAGCTCGATATACCCGTTTGTGTTCCAGACATTGGAAACAAGATCTGTTGCGGTTTCGACTCTGTAACTCAATCCACGGGCGACCGCATCCGCGCGGCGGCGATAGATATAGTCGACCACGTTGGAGCCGCCGTTTGCCACCAATTTGCCCGTCGGAATAATCGGCGGCATTTCCGCTCCGGTGGTTGGGTTGCCACCGAAGGCGTACTCCAAAAGGTTGACCAGACCGTCGCCGTCCGCATCGATATCATATGAGGAATTGCTGGAGACCAGGCCGTTTTCAGCGCCCCATTGCTCATAAAAGTTTCCAAGCATTGGAAGAACGGTTCGGATTTCAAGAACCGGCGCGCTGCCGCCTTCGCTGCTGATCAGCTTAGTAACCAGATTGTCTTGCTCATCCAACGCCACGCTCCACGTGCCGTTGGACGAGACGTAGCCAGTGATATCAATTTCGAACCAACTTCCGGCCACTGCCGTCCCCTCGCCTATTTCGACTCCGAAGGTCGGACGGTTGCTCCAAACCAGACTCGACTCCGTCCAGTTGTTATCGACGACCGCATAGACTTTGACCGGAGCTGAAGAATCATCGGATCGTAGCTTGAGAACAGCTTTTCCAACCGGGTTGGTCAAGCCGGAAACAACGAACTGCAGATAAGGAACGCGTGCAAAACCGCTGGAGGAATTGCGCATCGTAAGACCGGTATCATCACCGAAGTTGTCGCCCGGTTTATTGGCCTGCACATAGGTGTCGCGGTCGTTGGCATTAAAGGGAATCGGCGCAGCAAGATTGAGCACTTCGATCTCAAGCGTAGCCGTATCGCTGCCATGCACGCTGTCAGCAACCTGCACTATAAAGCGGTTCACGCCGACGTTGGTTGTCCCCGGCGTCCCCGACAGCACTCCGTTCGAAGAAACATTCAACCAGGCCGAACCGGAGAGCTTCAAGAAGGTCAACGGATCGTCATTCGGATCCATGGCATATGCGGTCAATGCGCTGCTGAATGCTTCGCCGACAACCGCGTCTGCCTCGATTGAATCAACCGTGAAATAGGGCAGCGTGGCGGGTAGAACAGGCTGGCGCGCAGGATAAAGGTCGTTTCTCGCCAGCAGGGAGGCTTCACCTTCGGCTAATACACGGTTGTAGATGTGCGAATCATCCAGATGACCGCTGAAACAGGCATCGGATACGATTGTTGATTCAGAACCGCTCCAGATACGGGTGGCATCGGCCGATCCGCCGAGCGCGGCACGAAACGCGGCGTCGCCGATAGACAAAACCGACGTCGTAAGATTGGTTGAGACAAGCCGGCTGTTTCCATTATAGAAGTAACACGAAAGGCTGCCGGACTCAAAAGAGGCTGCAACACTATACCACTGCTGTGGCAAAATGGTTCCGAGCTGGACAAACGTTTCCTGCGGCTGGTTCCAGACGCCCGCCCAGAGCGTGATGCCGCTGAGATAAATGGACATTCCGCTGTCTGCACCGCCCTCTTTGTAGAGCACCTGCGTTCCGTGGGATTGCGCCGACCAGAAGTGCAGGCTGACCGAGCGGTTGGTGCTTGAGCCCAAATCGGTGGTTGGGATATCGATGAAGTCATCGACCCCGTCCAACAAGGCGATTCCATTGGAAACCGTTGCACCGCCGGTGAGCACGCCATCATTGTCGGATCCCTGACTGGAAATGTCGGACAGGCCGGTACCATAGGTATAGCCGACCACATGGCCCTGGTCATGGATATAGGGCATGGTGTCCACATCGCCGCCTACGGTATCGTAGTCGGAATCGAATTCGAGTTTGTCGTCCTCCATCGGCCAGGTTTGCGCGATGATTTCCGTCAGGTTATCTGTGCCATCCTTGTCCCAGTCGTAGGTGGCATCGTTATCCTTGTAGGAAATGTCGTCGCGGGCATTAATGCGCAGAATACGCTCCCAGATATTCGTGACCCCGTCGTTCTCCGCATCCTGCAGGGCATCCGCGGGGTCGAGCGGATCGAAGAGATGGGTTGTCGTGAGCGGGTCGTCGCCCCACTTGACAGCCATGAGCAGTTCCCACGCGTTATCCATGCCGTCACCATCGAAATCGGCCATAATGCCCAGATCGGCCATCGGGTCGCCGTCCGAGGGATCGAGCGGATCGAAAGCGGCCATGGTGCATTCGTACGTGTCGAGAATGTTGTCCTGATCGGTGTCGGCCAGGTACGGATTGGTTCCGTAGAGATTGATTTCATCGTCGGTGGAAATCTGGTCGCCATCGGGATCGGAGGCAACCGCGGTTCCACTGCGGTTCATCGCTTCAAGCACGGGCAGCATTCCGGGACGCCAACCGAGGCCCTGGGTAAAGTTGTAGTTGTTGTAGCTCAGCCAAGTGATCCGGATCGGGATATCAGCGGAATCACAAAGGCTGTAGAGATTTTCGACGAAACGGATGCGGTGCGGAATGTATTCATCGTGGCGTGCGTTGGAATCGGTGGGGCGCACGGCACTCATAATGAGGGGCACATTGTTGGCCGCAATCCAGTCCTTGGCTTCATTCAAGTTGTCGATAACGATCTGCTTATCTTCATCGAGCACCCAGCCGCGCCCGCCGGCAAAGTTCTTGTGGAAGTCGGAGAACCAGTAATTGCCGGAGCTGGTGTCAATGCCGTCGCCGGCATCGTGGTCTTCATAGGGGAACGTCATTTCCACCAACCGGAAGACATTGTTGAGGCTCGGCGGCGGACAAATAAGCATCCGGCCCTGATCAACCAGCCGGACTTCTTTCGTCACACTGTCGTGAAATGCATCGAGTGACGCGGCATCCCCCATGAAACTGTTGCCGCCGGTTTCGAGGAACAGATGGTAGGCCAGCCGGTGTGAATCAAACTTGCAGTGGTCGAGCACGTTGGTCCACCAGGCAAAGTGCTCGGCGGCATAGCCTTCTTTCCAAACATTGGAACCATCGTCCTCATTGGCCAGCTCCCACTCGGCGTTGCCCTTGTTGCCGATGTGGCAGTACATACCGTGACGGCTGATCTGCTCAACCCACCGATCAAGCAACTGGAAATACTCCGGATTGTTCTGCGGTGTATTCGGCGTCATCTTGTCCTGAAGAAAGCGGCCGATGTGCATGCGCACGTGGCCGAAGCCGGCCTTTTTAATTTCAATAACGTCCAGCTCGGGGATCGGATCCTTGTCCGAATCAGCCTCGACAATCAGACCGATTCCCATGGCATCAACATAGTCGAAATTGGTGATCGGATCGTCCGGAGGCGCAGTCAGCGTTCCGCCCTGTAGACCGACCACTTCGGTGATGGCATCGCTAGAGGCATCGGAAACCGAAATCTGCACCCACTGGTTGGTGGGCGTGCGATAAAACCAGAGATCCTCGAGGAATCCATAGGCGGTTGCTGCACTCCATTCCCCGGCGGAGGGTTCGACTGTTTGAAAGAGAAGCTTGTAGTTGCAGGTCGTGATATTCGTCGGAGATGAAACTTCGAGATGGATGTGGTCGGAGTCGACCAGCAAGGTGCCCGTCCGGTTGGTTCCCGCCCGGTCGGTTACGGTCAGCATCAGGTTCGAGACGGCGGGCGAAGAGACGCTTTCAACAGTCAGGCTTTCGAAGTTAAACGAATCTGTTCTAGCATCAGCAAGGTCACCCCCGGAAACCAGGCCGCGCAATGTCAGCGGGGATCCGGCCGTCAGCACCACGCCGGCAGAAAAGGTGTAATCGCCGGAATTTGTAACAGACGTTCCGTTCCATGAAATCTCGTACAAATCCAAGGCGGTGATCGCCTGAAAATCAAAGGCAATCAGTTCGACATCCGCATCAAAGCTCAGCGCAAGCGATTCGCTTGGATTGATGGAGTCGGAACGGCCGCCGTCGATGCCGATCCGGGATCCGGCATTCATGACTCCCGGGGTCGCTCCGTCCGCTTGTGTAATCTGTATCGCGGTCATTACCAGCCCGTCATCCGGACAGGTCAGGCTGGCGCCCGCGCCCGCCCCGTCAAACGTGCCGTTCCCTGAAGAGCCGGTGGCGCTGACCAGATTGGTATAATCCCCATTCCATTCAACCACGCGGGAGGCTCCTGCATAGGGAAGGTCTGTCGTCAGGCCGCCAAACTGAATTTTCTCTGCCCAGACAAGGGATGGAAACAAAAGAAATACAGCTACGGTCTTTATTTTCCAATGTTTGGAACGATCCAGCATAACTGTTTCCACCATTCTTCACCATCGTTTTTCTGTTTTGCACCGGGGGTGCTGCGGCCATCCTGCACGAGTTTCGTGATCGTTGCCGTCAGCTGCTCGACCTTTTCGGGATTGGATTTGAACAGGTTTTTCTGTTCACCGATATCGTCCGCCAGATTGTAGAGCTTGTAGGCGTTGGCATTTTTGGAAAAGCAGAGCTTCCAGCCGCCCTGACGGATGGCGAGATAACCGCCAAAGTCGCGGCTGACCAGTGTGTCGCGTACCGGAGTGGTACTGCCCTTCAGAGCGGAGAGAAAACTAAAGCTGTCTTCGGCCGTGTTGTCAGGGATTTCCGAACCTGTAATTTCCGCGCAGGTGGCAAAGAAATCGTTCAGGCAAATCATCACATCACTTCGGCTTCCCGCGTCTACCACGCCGGGCCACGTGGCAATGAACGGAACACGGTGGCCGCCTTCAAGCAAACGACCCTTGCAGCCGTTGTAGATATAGCTCGGATTATGCCCGTATTGTTCTTTTTGCGCATCGGGAAAGGCTTTCGGCGAATAGCCGTTGTCGGTGGTGAAAATCAGCAGGGTATTTTCCAACTGTCCGCTGGCTTTCAGCGCCTTGACCACCTCGCCGACGGCCCAGTCGACCTCCTGCACAAAGTCGCCATAGGTACCTGCCTGACTTTTTCCTTTGAACTGTTCATTGGGAACCACAGGCGTATGCGGCGCCGTAAGCGGCATGTAGACGAAAAACGGCTTTTCGCTCGTGTAGTCATCGATGTACCGGGCGGCATGGCGTGCAATTTCCGGCAAGGCGTCAGTGGGCTTAACCCCTGTGCCGGCCAGTCCGGGGCGCCACGAGGCTTTAGGATATTTATTGCTGATTTTCTTCAGTTCTTCGGCAGGCACCTTGTTGCTGCGCGCCTCCACGACTTCCGCCGGCTCGGGAACCAGTTTACCGCTGTGCTTGATCAATTCCGTATAGTGCAGGCGATCATTTTCAATGAACGCATACGGTGCCATATCCCATGACGCGGCCGTTCCGAAGAAATAATCAAATCCAAGATGAGTCGGCCCCAACTGGATCGGCGCAGCGAAATCGATTTTCAATTCGGCTTCATCCTCGTCCGGTTTGAGTTCCGTGAATACGGATCCGTCCTTTTTGGTCCAGGTGATGCCTAAATGCCACTTGCCGAACATCGCCGTATTGTAGCCTTTCTCTTTGAGCAGCGAGGCCACGGTTTTCCGATCCCTGGAAACCAGGCACGGGCTGTAACCGCTCAGCACCCGTTCTTTAAGGCGGCTACGCCAGCTGTAGCGGCCCGTCATCAGTCCATAGCGGGTGGGCGTGCAAACCGCCGACGAGGTATGCGCATCGGTAAAATTCATGCCGGCAGAAACAAGGGCGTCCAGATTGGGTGTTTTAACTTTTGCTTCCGGGTTGAGGGAGGCGACATCCCCCACGCCCATGTCGTCCGCCAGAATGAATACAATATTAGGCGCGGCTTGTGCCAACATCATCCCCATCAATAAAAAAACAAAGCTTCCCGCAATCCTATATCTAAATGACATATCAAAATTCCCGTTGCTTAATAAAAACATGGGCCTTGGCTGGGTTTCTCCAGCCTCGGCCCAAATATGCGATACCTTGCTATGGCTTGCCCTACATCCTGAATGCCCTGCGAACGAACAGCAGGGTCGCGCCCATCGCAGCGACCAGCCCCAACGTGGCGGGTTCCGGAATAACGGTGTAAACCGAGGTATTGCTTCCATCAAATTTTGAGACCAGCAAATTGTCACCGGTACCAAATACCTGATCGTAGTCCGTTCCTAAATCAAGCGTATTGATGTCCACAATCCCACCACTCCCGGTTAACGTCCCCGCAGCGACAAGAGTCGCTACATCGGCCGTGTGGTCGCCTTCCCATACCAGCAGCCCGTCGGCCGAGAAGCTCATATTGGTGAAGCCCGAAAGCGAAGCAGCAGACAGCAGCGACAGGGTTCCCGACGCGCCGATTGAGATGTTGTCGGCGTTCACGGTACCGCCGTTAAGATTCGCGGCACCCGTTAGTCCTGCCGAACCACCCACGTTGAGTTGCCCGACCGTAAGCAGTCCATCCGCATCGACCGTCAAGGTTCCGCTGCCGGTGTTCATTCCACCAACCCGTGCCCGGTCTGCCGTCACGGAACCGCCGGAAAGAACTGCGGTGCCGGTTCCATACATGCCGACAGATAAATCGCCGCCAATAATTGCTGTGCCCGCGGTGATACCGAAGTGCCCGGAATTGTCCGGCGCTGAGAAGGAAGCGATCATGAAATCGGCGGCGACACTCATATTTCCGCCACTCATATTGAGTTCCCCCCGCGAGCCCGAGTTTCTTCCAAGATCCAGATCGATGCTCGAGGTAAAACTGCCTGAATCCAGATTGATGATGCCCGTTCCTGAATAGCCAATTGCGGCATTTCCCGACGCATAGGAAACCGCCCCGCCATCAATATTCAGGATGGAAGTGGTGCTTGCTGCATTCGCCAGGCGCAATTGACTGAAACCGATTGACCCGCCGGTCGCCACATTAATCGTGTCGGTTCCACTCCCTGCCACATCGCCCGTTTGCGTCTTGGCAAAGGTGCCGACATCCGAATCGATCGTGGCGACCGCGTTGCCGCCATTAAATTCAACCAAATCGCCGGCAGCGGGAATGCTGCCTCCAACCCAGTTCGCCCCGTTCGTCCAATTTCCAGTAGCCCCCGCAGCCCAATCAACGTTAGCCACCGACGTGTCGGCCAGGCCGAGCACCGCGATTGCCAGAACCGCGCCTGTTATTTTATTCATTTTATTTTCCTTGTTTTTTCATCGAACCAACCGAGAAAACCTATCTCTCCGATCTGCCGATCCGACCCTATATTTAAAAAAAGTGTACGACGAAAGTTCCAGTGATTGGAACTTTCGCCGTTTGGACCTACTCGGTGATTTGCAGGCCGATGAACTTCACGTCCAAGTCGATAGGAATCAGGTTGGTTACCGCATCCAATCCCAGACCGGGGTTGTTCGGATTCCATGGGCCTGCTCCATCTTCCACGGCATCCGTGGCTTCAGAGAAGGGAATATAGACCAGATTGTCGGTGTCCAATACCGTGTAGACCGGACGAGGTTCGCTATCCAGTCGCGGATAGACATAGACCAGATTGGTTCCGGTTTCATCCACTCCCAACATTAGATCCTGCTTACCGTTGTCCGCGGGATCACTCGGATCACCCATGGTTCCCCACTCATGTACGTTAACGACACCGTCGTTATCCGGGTCGGCATTGGCTTCGGCATCGGCATTGTAGATATTGAATCCATCGGTCCATAGCTGGAGCGACGTAGGTTGCTCGCCGGCGCTGACGCCAAACGATTCAACATGAACATAGATACCCAGCTCTGAGAAATATCCTACCGCCTGTATATCATTGAATGCCGGTGCGGTCCCAAATGAGTTGCCCACTACCGTCATCATATTTGTCGTCGTAGCTGTGGCCAGCGTGAGTGTGGTCCACAACTCCTCCGAAATATCAGAAATGACAAGCGGCACCTTATCACTGATAGAGGTCTGACTGATATACCAGATCGAACCATTCCGGATTGCGGCATGCAATGCGCCTCCGCCCCACCCGGTAGAATCTTCAACTTCAGCGGAATAGGAAGCCACAACGCCACTGAAGTCCTGGATTTCCTCGAACCAGCAGAGTACAGACAGCGTTGAACCCGCATCGGCTTTTTTGGTACGGAGTCGAATGTAATCTAACGGGGCGGTCTGGTCGATTCGCCAGTTTTGATAATCAACATCCAAATCCGTAGACTGTTTAAATATCTGCGAAATAGACGCCAACGGGGGTACCGCATTCGTGTCATACGTCAAGAGTCCATGATACCAGCTTGCTTCACGGAAAAGAATCGCATCGCTAGATACCGGAATAGATATATCTGTGGCTTCATCCCCGTTCACATCAGCAGTCACGGCCAGTCCTGTTGGGCCCCAGCCTTTGACAATAACCGCCAAAGGACGAACCGGAACGATGTCAGACAACGCTTCCGCCGGAACGGTCGGATATACCGAAGCCACTTTGTAGAAATAGGTGGTTCCGTTAGACAGTCCATCGGAATCCGTGTAGTCCAGCTCGGCTATGTTGGTCAGCAGTCCGTATGGCCCGTCAATATCCAACGCTTTATATACGTTATAGCTGCTGGCTTCCAAAGCGGCTTGCCAGGTAAGGATCGCTGAAAAGTTTCCGCCTTCTCCAAATACAATCGGTGCAACCGGAGTCGGCTGAACGTCATCTGCCTTGATCAGACTGAATGAATCGATGGCAACACTCTTGACGCTGGTAGGAATCGCGGTGCCAGTTCCCTGATCCGATTTACCTTGATCAGCATCTTCGCCAATACCCATGCCGAAATACATGAAATCAGCACCGTAGGCATCCGTGGATCCGTTATAGGCATCCTGTACGGTAGTCGCGTTGGTGTAGGATCCTATGATCATCTCCGCCACGGCCGTGTAGGTATTGGTGATCGATGATTTACGAATGGTCCAGTTAATCGTAATCGGATCGGTCACAGCATCCGGACCGTTGGTGGCATCGTTTCCGTCATTCTCCCAGTTTGGATCCCAGCCTGCAACGTCACGCGCCGCTTCAAGAATACGAGTATTGTTAGACTGATTAAAGGTCAGATCGATGCGCCCGGAAGCCTGCGTTCGAACATAGAAGAAAATGTCATTTTTATCGGCATTATCCAATCCCGAATCTGGATCGGCGGTCAGGCCGAATTTAAACAGTTCGCCACCGGAAAGACCCGCGACATCATTGGTTCCCGTAAACGAACCCACCACATTGGTGCCTGATTCATCATAGACATCAAAAGTGCTGATCACTTCCTGCCCGGGTGTTGCCGGAGCCTTGAGCTGGAAGGTGATCGATCCCGTCCACTCATCGCCCACGTTGTTGGACATGATGGTGTTGTAGTACACGTCATTGGCCAACGTATTGTCGAAGTTGTTGGTATAGGCTTCGGAATCCGCGAATCCGGAACCAGCAGCATCGGTGATCGCGAATACCGGAGAAGTTCCTAGAGAGGCATCCTTCCAACGGTTCTGACCGTCGATATTTCCATCGGCATAGGCAGGGGCATCGGAAGCGGAGAAGTCCGTATCTACAATCAATCCGGTTGCTGCTGACTGCGGCTCAGCAGAGACTTCCGCAGAATCCGCATCGGTTGCTCCCGTTGCGCTGGCCCGCACGAAATAATAATAGGTCGTGTTGTTAAGAGCAGTTGTATCCACGAAGGAGGTGCCGTTCGTGGTTCCAATCGCTGGATCCAGAAAGCTTCCAGACGTTGTTGAGCGGAAAACCTGATAGCTTGTGGCCTCTAAAGAGGCGGTCCAGCTGAGATCAACCAGATTATTGCCGCCATTGGCGGTCAGCACCGGAGATTCGAGAACCGGCGCATTGCCGCTGGTTTGATCGACGCTCATAGAGTCAATGGCGATATCGATCAAAGGGGCGGTTCCCCCGTCATCCGCATCGCGATCATGCCCCATGGCCAGTGTCATACTCACAGCATCATAGGCATTGCTTTTCACCATCGTGTTAATGTTTATGGACGGATCAAATACGGAGAACGCACCGGTATTCTTGTTGGACAAGACGGCAACCGCGGAATAGGTATCGGCAATACGTGTTTTACGCAACGTCCAAGTGAGGCTTAATGGATCGGTTTCAAAATCTGCGGTAACATTATTCGTATCCAGAAGCTGAGGATCCCATCCAATTGCTTCGTCGCTTAGCTCTCCGAGAGTCTGATAGTTTCCTCTTTTGCTGAGCGTCACCTGCGTATTCCCATTATTTTTATAGCGCAAGTGAATGGTGATATCTTCGTCATCGCCAGAATCCAACGCATTGGTTGCTGCAGCGGTCAATCCGATATCAAAAAAGTCATGGGCACCCCCCAAAAGGGCGATATTGGTTCCGGGACTTGCGGTTGTGGACAATGAAAAATCCATCACGCCTACCCATTCGTCATCTTCCGCATTTCCAAGGGTTGCAGGATGATAGACATAATTCCCATTGGTCATATCGAAACTGCCGGCATAAGGCGCGGTATCCGCCACCCCGCCGCTCATATAGAAGGCCTCTGCGCCGGTTTCCGGCATCGATGTCCAAGCCGAGTTCAATGTAATATTTCCCTCTGTATAGTCAGAGAAGTCTGTATTAATCAAACCTGATGCTCCGGATATCATTCCCGCACATAGTATAATTGGTAACAACCGCTTCATGTTCTCTCCTCCTGTTAGGATTATCTAGTTATGCCATACTTTCCTAGTGACAATTTATTGACGTGGGTGGAAGTGATATAATGGACACGCTAAGCATGGTTTTTTTTGTTTTATGGACTCATTCAGTCTAAAACCCCGCTTTTGTTATATATTTGTTATACTTCCCGTATGTTTTTTGATACTCCTGCTTTCATTTGGGACTACAACCACCTGACAGCTCACTCATTTCCGTGTATGGTTCAGATATCAAAAATTATGAACGAGAAGCCAACAACCGAGACCGAAGATCCCAACCGCACGCGGGCGACACTCATCCGGCGGGTCAAGAACCAGCACGATGATGCGTCGTGGGAGGACTTCGACCGCATCTACCGGCGATATATCTACGCCATCATCCGTGGCATGAACATTTCCGAACATGACGCCAACGATATTGCCCAGACGGTACTGCTCGGCATGTGGAACAAACTGCCGAACACCGATGTTGAAAATATCCGACGCTTCCGGAGCTGGCTCTCGACCATAACAAAAAATGCCGTACTCGATTTTATCAGGAAGAGAACCCGCGACACCGAGCGTGTGCATAAGGCGGAAAAGGAAGACGACCTCACTTATCTCAAAACCATCAGCCTGCCGGACATCGAAAAGATTGCGGATAAAGAGTGGAAGCTTCACCTCACCAACCTCGCGCTCGAAAACATTAAGCCGCTCTTCTCCGGACATGCGATCGAAGTGTTCCAACGCAGCCTGGATGGCATGGACATCAAGGCCATTGCGAAGCAGCTCGACCTACAGGAAAATTCGGTCTACCGGTTGAAGAACCGCGTTAAGAAACGTCTAATTATTGAGATTGAGCAATTGCGCGAAGAACTGGAGTAAAAGACGTGGGCGACGAAAAGCATCCGAATATGGAGGATCAACTCCTTACGCGAAACGAACGGGTGCTCGACCTTTACGACGCGAAATCCTCAGACCTGCCCGACGAAGAGGAAGAATCCCTTCTGCCCATCCTGAATTCACTCGAAGAAAGTGAAGAGCGCTACAAGGAAATCGATCTGATTGCAGAAGGCGGCGAAAAACGGGTAACGCGCGTGCATGACCACCGCCTGAACCGCCAGATTGCCATGGCGCGCGCGATCAAAGCAAAGAACCGGCAAGACCAGGAGCAGTTTCTGCGAGAAGCCCAGCTCGAGGCCAACCTCGCCCATCCGAACATTGTGCCGGTGCATAACATGGGTATCGATCCCGAGGGCGTGCCCTTCTTTACGATGGAATTAATACCTGGCGACAGCCTCAAAACCGTCATCAAAGAACTGCGAGAGGGAAACGAGGAGTATGTACGCCGCTATCCCTTGAGCGTTCTGCTGCACCTATTTCTGAAAATATGCGATGCCATTGCCTACGCCCACTCACGCAACGTGCTGCACCTTGACATCAAACCAGACAACATTCGTGTTGGCGAATTCGGGGAGGTGTTCATCTGCGATTGGGGGCTGGCCCGGATTCTCTACTCCGATATGACCACCACCGATACGGGCACGCTGGATGGCGATATCCTTAATGACATGACCCAGACCGGCATGCTCAAAGGAACACCCGGCTTCATGGCTCCGGAGCAGACCCGCTCGCAAGGGGACAAAATATTTCAAACGGACATTTATGCCATGGGTGCCCTGCTGTACAACATCCTGACGTATGAACTTCCGGTGTCTGGAAACTCTGCAAACGAACTGATCGAAAATACCAAGGCCGGGAAAATCATCCCGCCCCATTCCCGCCGCAAGGGAGCGAAGATTCCGCGAGGGCTTGCAACTGTGTCGATCAAGGCCATGGCTTTGGATCCTTCGGATCGATATCCTTCTGTCGTAGAACTACGCGCTGAAATCACACGTTACCTCAACGGCCTTCCTACCCAGGCAGAACGTGCAGGAATCGGCACCCGCCTTTCTCTGCTAATCAAGCGCCATAACCAATATGCCGCGCTGCTTATCTTTTCCCTTCTCCTTCTCGCTGCGGTCATCAGCGTAAACATGGTCAAACTCAATCGCCAAAAGGCAGCCGCGGTGTCTGCTCGCGTACAGGCAGAAAAAAACTTCCGGCTCTACCGTGAACAGCAGGATGAAGTGGCTAAACTGGGAATCGAGCTATCCGACACTACCCATTTCACCGCACAAAGCGGTGACTACTCAAAGGCACGTGAAATGATCCGTGCACTTGAAATTGCGCTGGATAAAAATCCCGAGCCCCAAAAACGGAATGACCTTTTAGTGAAAAAAGGGACAGCACATTTTGTGCTGCAGGAATTTAATGCCGCATCCGAGTGCTTTGAAGAGAGCAAACCGAGCAAACCGATTGACCTCGACTCCTGGCAACTGAGTAAAAAATATGCAACGCTCAAGCCCAATGATCGGCGCATGCTTTCCCTGCAACAAGCAACCGAACTGGTAGAAGAAACCATGAGCCTAAACAAGGCCATAAATTATTTCTACTATTATTACATAATGCGCAAACCCTCTCCAACTCCGGAAGCCTATCTCCCGCTGGCCATGGCCATGCTCGACAAAGTGAACCGGATAAACCCAACGACATCCAAACACCCCATGAAGCTGGAGAAGCGCCCCAATGGCCACCACCTCGATCTGACAGGATCGTCCTACCAAATCTTCTCCTTAAGCGGGATCGGGCTATTAAGAATCAACATACTGGAGCCGTTGGAGCCATACTCTATGGATATCAGCAATCTACCGCTACTGACCCTCGCCGAATTCAAGGGACTTCATGTCAAAGAACTGAACATGACCGGGGTAAAAACAAGCCGCAGACGGATATTGATCAAGCAGCTGGAGGAAATGGGTGTTCAACGCGTTATTATGACAACTGGTGACTACCCCGACGATATTGTCGATGAGCTGCGAAGCAAGATTGAGATTATCGATTCAGAGTCGTCATCTCGTTGAGCCTGCTGGGCATGTCAGTCACGTAAGTACCGCTGACGCACTTAAGAAACCCTTCGCACATGAGCATTTTCAACGCATGCCGAACCGTATGCTGATGGCAACCCATGTGGTCACCCAGCTCTTTCGCCGGCAGCAATCGTGCTCCGGGCGCTAAGCGCCCTGACTCAATCTGCCCACGAATCTCATTTGCAATATTCGCATACTTCCGATTAGGGCACCTGTCCGGTGCCCTAATCGAAATAGATAAAACCGAATCACTCGGCGAAGGGCACCACCCAGCACCGATTGTCGGCTCCCGAGTGTTCCTCGACGATCAAGCTGCCGTCGGCGATCCGTACCACGCCGACCCCCGAAAATTCACGGGGGATTTCCAACAGGAAAAAATGGAACGTCTTCGTGACCTCTCCGCCGGGGGACAGCGTTTCGATGGTCGGATGGCCAAGAAGCGGGCCTATCCGCTCGATCTCCTCCAGCGGGAAGCCCAACGGCGTCGTACTGAATTCAATGCCCAGCGCCGACGGTGCGCCATCCTTCCACTCCTGCCAGATGCGCGTCCAGGGATAGTCCGATACCGGCCAGATGAATCCGGTCATTAATCCAAGGTCCGGATTGGAGAGGCATCCCCACCCTTCGGTGACATCCTTGGCGCACAGATAGTTCACCACAAGCGGAACGCCGTTGGTCATAGTTCTCAAGTTGAGGCGCTGCGATTGATATTCGATTTCCGGCCAACAGATCGGATCGCCGGGGATCTCGGAAGGTTCTTTCGAATTCACGAAGCCCGTTGCTCCGTTGCAGTCCACCAGGACCGAGCGACTCAAAAACGGCTGCGCATGCGACGGATGAATCAACAGGTTGTAGGTTTTGGGGAACGGATTATCATTTCGAATGCGATCGCGCACCCGGCAGACCGATGAATCCTTGAACAGGCAATATTCCCGCGCCAGCGTCATTCCAGCGATTGGAAGTATGCACTGCATCCGTAAAAGAAGGTGTCCCGCAACGGACGTCTCTCGCCCCAGCACCTTCCACTCAACCGAAGCCGCCTCCCCATGGAACGGAATACCCCGCGCCTTGTCCTCCGGGGAGGGCTGGCCAAGCCGATCAAAACAGGTGAAGAGTCCTTCTTTGACGGAGCGGTCATTCTTGTTCCAGCGTTTGGCCCGCCAGCTGAAAGGGTTCAACTCGCTCCCGGCCAGCACGCAGCTGGAAACCGCACCGCCCATCCGGTTGATCTCCATCCGCATCACCCCGTTGTCGAGCACCACAACGTCATCGGCAGAAGCAACGGCCGTCAGGCACACCAGAAACAACAACTGTATCTTGAACATTGGAACTCCGCTTTAAAATTTAACAACAACCTTGTCGGAACCCTTGAGCAGCTCGTGCTTAACGACCTTGGTCTTCCCGTTAAACAAAACCGTGATTTCATAGTCGCCCAGAAAACCGCGAACGCCGGCTAAACCCTCAGCATTGGTCCGGCTGATTCTCTCGGTGTGCCATTCCTTTTCGATCATGTGTTCCCAAGCTAGGGCGATGCGCTTCTTTTTCCAGTCCGCGGTAAAAAATGCCGCGGCCGGCTTTGAAGAAGACAGCTCCCCCACACACCAGGTCATGATGCCGGTTGTTTGCGGATGGCTGAAAACGGCCGTCATGAAATCGCGCGCATACCGCGCCTGCAGCAGCTCGTCGGTTTCCTCGAAATCAAATTCCGTAATCTGCATCTCCAGCCCGTATTCGCCAAAGCGGTCAAGACGGCGCAGGATTTCCTCCGGCGGAACGGGCGCGCGGAAGTGCCCCTGCAGACCGATGCCGTCGACCGGCGCGCCCTGCTCCAGCAGATATCCAATCCACTCATGATAGTTGTTCTGATGAGCCTCATCGCTTCCAGACAGGATGCCGTAGTCGTTGACATAACGCTTAAAGCTGGGATTGGCTTCTTTGGCAATGCGGAACCAGTCCGCCACCACGTCTTTGTCGTACATATCCACAAACTCATGCTGCGAATAGAGTTCATTCACCACGTCCCATTCCGCAAAGGTGTCAGGATACTGGGTGGCCATTTTTGCTACGTGTTCCTCAATGACCCGCCTGAACTCGTCCGGTTTGTCGGCCCACTTTTCCTCCATGCCGCTGGGCAGCCTTTTCCACGCCGGCCAAACCATCACATGCCCGCGCATCGAAATATTCCGAGCCGCGCACCAGGCCATCGCTTCTTCAAGCTGCTCGTCATTATCCCGATAAAACCGCCACTTCATCCGGTTTTCAAAAACAGCCTTGTTAAACAAATCTTCCACCGCATCCTGATGCCGCTTTGATTCCTCCGGCTTTTTAGGATTAAACATGGCATTAACCGACAATGCCGCCCCAAAGCCGAAGGCATGGTTCTTCAGCTCCATCTGCACCCGGGCTCCGGGAATCGGCCGCCCCTGCCGGTCGACCACCTCCACCAGCATGTTTTCCATGCGGTGCTCGCGGATTCGTTCCTGTGCGGCTTTGCGCCAAGGAGCATCGGGCTCCATTCCTTCATAGCGCGTTTCCGTAATCGGCAGTTCATCCATCATCCGCTTGTTCTTGTAGTTTATAATCTCGAACCCGCCGATCTGGATGGTCTGGGGCTTCAACCCGCCCAACCGGAAGCCAATTGCACAACCGGCATCACCCGGCACCGGAGCCGTATGCGGAATCAGAAAATGTTTCCATCGTTTGCCGACCGTATAGGTTTTAGTGAACAAGTTGCTGGGCCGTTCCTTGTAACGGATAGAGGACGTAACCAGGATTTTTCCAAGTGCCGATTCATCGGACGACTCCAGGCAACGCGCAAAAAAAGAACACAGGAGCACATCGTCTTTTTCAATCCGACCGGCAATGCGGTTATTGTACTGAATGTCGAAGATTCGGTCCGTACGTTCCGTCATTTTTAGTTCAACGCATTTTTTCGCCGAAATCCCGGAAGCGGATCGAACTTTTTTTTCAACGGACTGGCGCTTGCCGCCCGAAACACCCCACTCAAGGAATTCCTGTTCAAAGGACAGCTCCTCGCCCCCCATCGGAATCCTTTCAGCCTGAACCGTCAGCGCTCCGAGAAACAGGGGGGCCAAGACCATGCCGCTCAGGCCATGTACAGCCGCTCTATTTATCAACTTGCAGAAACTACACCCGTGCATATATATTCCTATTCATGAAAGAGTTAATATTCGAGGTCACACAAGATGCCGATGGCGGGTATTCCGCAGAATGCCTGACCGAGGCTATCTTTACCCAGGGCGATTCATGGCAGGAACTGCGCGAGCAGGTCAAGGATGCCGTCCAGGGATTCTTCTTTGACAGCCCGAAACCGGATTCGATCCACCTGCGCATGGTACGGGACGAGGTGATGGCGGTTGCATGAAGCTGCCTCGTGATCTCGGCGGAACCAAGCTTGCCCGAACCCTTTGCCGGAAATGGGGCTATAAGGAAATACACCAAACCGGAAGCCACATCATTCTTGAAACCGAAGATCCTTCCCATCAGCGGATTGCCATCCCTGCACACAAGAGCCTTAAAATCGGAACCCTGAACAGCATACTGCGCTGCGTGGCGGATCATAAATCCACCACGCGAGAACGTATTCTTGACACTCTTTGACCAGCTCAAACCAACCGACCTTTCCTTTCGCCCATTTTCCTTCCTGCTGAAATAGACGAGGCGCCCTGCCTCATTGTGACAGAGCAACCGCTCTTTGCGCGCACAACGAGGCAGGATGCCTCATCTATACTTTGTCCACTTCAACTTTCCGGCTGGAGCACCAGATCAACTTTATAGAACCCTTCATTTCCAACCATTGGGAGTACAGCTTCGTTGGTCGTGATTCCGGTTCCTTCCGGCATCCACGTGCCGGCGGTGAGATTGGTTCGGCTATAGAGGTCGTAGTCGAAGCCCAGATAATCGCCCCACGACAAGCTTAGGTTTCCAGACATTGGAAGAAGCGTAGCCGGGGCGGTTGGATCGTCGAGCCAGGCCTGCGGCGGCTTGGAGACATCATCGGCATCCGATTTGGTGATGACGCCCGAGCCTGTGTTGTCACCGGCGTGCCACGCCTGAAGTTTTCCCAGCAGCTCGGCCGCTTTCTCCGGCATCGATTCCGAGAGGTCGAAGGCTTCTTCTTTGTCGAGTTTGACGTTGTAAAGCTCGTAGTTTTTGCCGGGCGTGGTGTACCACCAGATCAATTTATAGTCGCCGTCACGGATGGCGCTTGAATCAAAATCGCCCGTCGAATAGGGCCGCGCGAGCGGGCAGTGCCAGAAGATCGGTTCGCCGCGGTCATAGGTCGATCCATCGAGAGCAGAAGCAAAGCTGACGCCATCGAGATGATTGCTTGGTTGCAGTGGCAGGCCGGCCAGTTCCAGACAGGTCGGATAAATATCAGTTCCATTGACGACCGCATTTGAATTAACCATCGTTGCCACGCCTGCACCGGACACAATGAACGCTTCACGCATGCCGCCCTCGTAGAGCCAACCCTTGCCCGTGCGCAGTGGAAGGTTGGCCGTCGCCAGCTCGCGACCGTTGTAGCCGCCGCGATTGGAAAGCCCGCCGTTGTCGGCCGTAAAAATAAAGACCGTGTTTCCGGCGATACCCAGCTCGGCCACCTTGTCCATCAGCCGGCCAATGTTGGTATCGACACTTTCAATCATCGCCGCGTAGATTGGATGATCCTGCCGCATCTTTTGCTGGCCTACGCCGACGTTGATGTATTCCGGCTGATCGCCGTAGTCCATCGTTGCCAGCTTGGCCTCATACTTTGCCACCAGCCCAGCTGGTGCTTCGTAAGGCGTATGCACGCCGTAGTGCCACATGCAAAGGAACATCGGTTGGTCGGCATTTGACGACATCCAATCAAGCGCCTCGTCGGTCAGGCGATCCGTCACATACTCACCGGGCACGCCCTCCTCTTCAAAATAAAGCGCGTCGGTGGCCAGCTCGCTGGTCGGCGCAGCAACGCCCGGCATTCGGTACGGATAAAAATAGGTCGGAGGAGCACCGGGCTTGCCTCCAGAAAAATTGACATCGAAGCCCTGATTCTGCGGAAGGTTGTCGGCGCCGTGCGTCCCGATCAGATGCCACTTGCCCGCGAAGCAGGTGGCATAGCCGCCCGCTTTAAGCGCTTCGGCGACGGTCGTGTCCCAAGGACGCAGGTTGCTCTCAGGGCCTCCCGGCACGCCGTTGGCGCCGGGGAAACGGCCGCTCATCAGGCCGTAGCGCGACGGCAGACAGCGCGGGTGCGCGGCGTAGCCTTGCGTGAAGCGCATGCCGGAGGTGGCCAACTCGTCGATGCGCGGTGTTTCATAAAATTCCGACCCTTGGATGGAAAGATCCATCCAGCCAAGATCATCGACTACGATCATCACAATATTGGTCCGGCTCGTCTGCGGAGCCGTCACGAAAATTTTAAGCGTCGCGCTATTGGTGCCGCTGATGCCGTCGGTCACCGAAACCGTCCAGTGATTCGTTCCGAGGTCGCCGGCCTGCGGTGTGCCGGAAATCTCGCCGTTGGCGGCTACAGACAGCCAGGTGTTGGAAGGTGAAACTGAAAAGAACATGGGATCGCCGTTGGGATCAGATGCCTGGTCGGCGATCGAACCGGTATAGGGTTGGTTTGTTACAGCAGATGTTCCAATCAATGGATCAGTGATAAATATAGGAGGCAGGGGTTCACTGCTGATTTCGGCAAAAGCCACTCCCGCAATCGAACCCGAATTTTTGCCGAGATTCGCAGGGTCGTACGTAAAACTCCATGCGCTCGCCGCGGTCGTTCCATTGGTTTCGGAAAGGCTGGTGATACGCGAGCCGGAAACACCTGTTACGGTATTGTCCAGAACCCCTTTAAGAGCCGAGCCCGACTCGATGACAACGATGTTATCATAGGTGGTTCCATCCCAGCCATAGCTCATCGGCAAGCTTATGTTTGCATCTGAATTAAACTCAACGGCATCGCTATCCAGAAAGGCAAGGTTTCCGCTGTCCGCCGTCAGCTTGTAAAGCCAAACGCTCGCCGTAATAGAGACGGCATGAGAGACCACAAAGTCGAAGGTTCCAGGGGAATCAATGGTCAAATAGCTCACATAGGAATTCGGGTTCGGGTCTGTACCCAACTGCGAACGGGCATCCGCTTCGACAAATGTTCCGGCGGTGGAGCTAAACGTCAGCGGCACTACGCCGCCCCTTTTGTTCGAACTCACGGCCATGACCACGACATCGCCCTTCACCACCGACAACGTACCGGTGGAGGCGAATGTAGTCTTGCTTAGATTATTCAGGCTTTGAACGGTATGCGATAGATCGGCATGGACCCACGCACATGCGACAAAAGCCACCAGCAGTAATCTAAGCCTCTTCATGATCAACCTCTACTTGCTCTTCAGCAGCATGGTGCAGCCGACGCCCTCTTCGCGCATCTGCCGGGCCAGTTTTTTCATGAGCGGCTTCGAGCGTTCATCGACGGCGAGGTTCACGGTTTCGAGCGGATCGGTTTCGTAGTCGTAAAGATCGCGGCTGACCACTTCACCTTTTTTAACCCACTCAATGTAACGGTAGCGCTCCGTGCGGTAGGCATACCCCGTCATACCGCCGCGGCGAATCAGGTTTATGCTTCCGTTACGCACCGAGGTCTTCGGATTTTTCAGCATCGGCACCAGACTTCTGCCCTGCACCTGACCCGGAATTTCGAGGCCGGCCAGTTCGCACAGCGTCGGGTAAACATCAATGAATCCGGACGGCAGCGCCGTCTTTGTGCCTTTTCCAACCTTTGGAGGAATTATGATTAACGGCGAACGAGTCGCCTGCTCCATGTTGGTGTGCTTGGCCCACTTGCCATGGTCGCCGAGATGGAAACCGTGGTCGCCCCAAATAACAATGATGGTGTTGTCGGCCAACCCGAGGCACTCAAGGTTTGCCGTCAAACGGCCGATCAGCGTGTCGACAAAGGAAACGCAGGCATAGTAGCCATGAATCAGTTCGGCCTGTTTTTCTTCCGGTATATCACCCTTGTTCGGGATGTCCGAATGGCCGCGCAGTTCGGCGGAATCGTCCCACGCATTCGGGGTTCCGCCCTTCGGCTTCATCTGAAAGCTGGCCAGCTTCACATCCGCCCGATTGTATAGATCCCAATAGGCTTTGGGTGCAATGAACGGAAGGTGCGGCTTCTTGAAGCCCACGCCGAGAAAGAACGGCTTGCCGCCCTTAGCGAGCTGGTTCATCCGTTCGATCCCGGTCTCGCAAATCTGGCGGTCATCGTGTGCCGCCTCGTCGTTGGTCGAGGCTTCGCACGAAACCTTTCCCTTGGGATTGTATCCTTTTCCAACGCCCCACGAGTAAGGAACCGACCACGAGAGCGGGTCGTCGTCGCTGCGGCCGCCTTCGACGCAGCGGTTGTCATTAATTTTCCCGGTGGCGGCGGTTTCATACCCCTTGCTTCTGAAATACTGAGGCAGGGTGACCAGATCCGGCAGGATGGCCCGCATTTGCTTGAAGCCCATCACGCCGGTGGTCTCCGGCATCAGGCTGGTCATCAGGCTGGCGCGCGACGGCCCGCAAACCGACCACTGGCAGTGGTTGTTCAGAAAGACCGTTCCCCGATCGGCCAGTTTATCGATGTTCGGCGTCTGGGCAAACTCGTCGCCGTAGCAGCCGAAGACCGGTTTGCAGTCGTCGATCGCAATGAACAACACATTGGGTTGCTGCTTGGCCTGTGCAGCCATGCTTAGACCTGTTGCCATGACGGCCGCTATAAAATATTTTTTCATTCTGATCTCCTGTCCAATCCCGCTATGGGAAACGCCCGGCTTCTGCTCCACAAGTCGGACGAAAGCATCCATACAAACCTTAAGCCGCTAACGGCTTGAAAAGTTTGATCCTAATTTGTGCTACTCGGAAACATCCACCCGGATGAATTCTTCCGGCTTTGCCATCGGCCAGATATAGCTGTCGGCTTCGGTCGTCTGGTTGGTCGTCCAGATGCCGTCCACCAGATTGGTGGTCGTCATGACATTATAGGTTACACCCGCAGCATCCGGCCACGAGACCTGATCGCCATCCAGCACCAGTCCTGCCAGCGATTTATTGGCTGGAGCCGTCGGAGCCGTGCTGGCCTTGAGACGATCACAACCACCGGATTCAGTCGGGTAGCGCATGGAACGGGAGAACTGATAGACCAATCCTTCATAACCCGTTTCGCCGGCCAGATTGATGGTTTCCAAAGGATCCTGTTCATAGTCGTAGAGTTCACGAGCCTGGACGGTTCCGGATTCATCTATCCACTCGGTATAGCGGTAACGGTCGGTGCGATAGGCATAACCATAGGTTCCGCTGCCGTAGTGGTTCACGACTCCGGTCTGAACCCGTGCATCGGGATCTGCAAGAACCGGAACGAGGCTGAGGCCGGCCAGCGGGCGGTTGGTTGCAACCGCTGCATTCGGCGGCTGTTCGGGAACCGGCAGCCCGGCGAGTTCACACAAGGTCGGATAGATATCCAACAACCCGACGGGCGCGTCTGTTTTTTGCCCGGCAGGATATCCCGGCGCGCTGATGATAAACGGAACGCGGGTGGCCTGCTCTAGATTGCTGTGCTTGCCCCATTCGTTGTGGTCGCCTAGGTGGAACCCATGGTCGCCCCACAGCACAATGATGGTGTTGTCGGCCAACCCGAGGGCATCCAGCTCGTCGAGCACACGACCGACCTGTTCATCGACGTGGGAGATGCAGGCATAATATCCGTGCTGCAATGTCCGCTGCTGATCGTCCGGCAGAATGCCGTCGGTAATCGGCAGCGCATTCGTGCCGCTTAATTCCAGATAGTAGTTATCCCGCAATTCGTGGATGTTGTTGAAGGTATACGTTGTCGCGTTCAGCATTTTGTCTGGGAATGCGGCCGGGCTGAAAGCGCTGTCATCATAGAGACTCCAGCTGGATGCCGGCGCGAGAAACGGCAGGTGCGGCTTCTTGAAGCCTACCCCGAGAAAGAACGGTTTGTTGCCGGTCGCAAGAGCATTCAACTGAGCCAACCCAGCAGTGGCAATCAGTCCGTCTGTAAAGTCGGCACCCGGCTGAGCGACGCTTTCGGCTGCCAGTTTTACAATTTTCGCGTCGGTTGTCCGCACCGCGGTCGTGCTGCCCACCCCGCTGGGGCTGGAAAAGCCATTTGACCACGACGGCGGATCATCTACGCTGCCGCCATCTTCGCTGATGGTGCCGTCCGGATTGATGGTGCCGACGCAGCGATAGTCGTTGATTTTTCCGCTCGCAGCCGTTGCATAGCCGTGGTTGATGAAGTGTTGCGGGATGGTCACCAGATTGGTTACTCCTTTATCGTTGTCGCGATCATTGTTTACGGCATCGCCCCGCATTTTCACGAATCCCATCACGCCGCCCTGTTCCGGCATGAGCCCGGTCATCAGGCTGGCGCGCGACGGTCCGCAGACCGACCATTGGCAATGCGCATTCTCAAAGAGCATGCCCCGCGCCGCCAGCGAATCAATGTTCGGGGTCTCGATCAATGTGTTACCGTAGCAGCCCAAAATCGGATTGATGTCGTCGATGGCAATGAACAGGACATTGGTTCCGGTATAAGGGGTTACCAAGGTGCCGACCGAAATATGCAGCGTGGCAAAGTTGGTAGCCGTGCCATCGGACACCGATACCTTCCAGCTGTTGCTTCCCAGATCGGTCGCCAGCGGCGTGCCGGCGAGCGCACCGGTGGACGGCGCTACCGTCAACCACGACGGACCGGAAACAATACTGAAGGTCATCGCATCAAGATCACCGTCGGAAGCGTGACTGGCCAGCGTACTGCCGGTGTAGGCGGTATCGACATAGGCACCCGCTTCTTCGATCGGATCGCTTCCAAATGTTGGAGGCGTGTTTGCCGCGCCGCTGGTCTTCTCGTAGAAGACTGCGCCTGCCCCCACATAGTTGAGAGCACCCGCATCACTGCCGTGTGCCTTGTTCCATACCGAGCCCGTCACATTGGTGCTATAAACTATGTGGCGTCCATTCGCATTCTGGGTTTCAGCATAGCCCGAAGCCTTCGAAAGCGCTGCGCCGTTCTTAGCAGCATACGACTCAATGGTTATTGCAAACTCCGGGAGTGTTTCCGGTGAGAAGTCGTAGGACAATCCGGGTGATGCCGTGTTCGCATTAAGCGTCGCCTCATCGCCCACTTCAATGAGCCCCGAACCTGCGCGCAGCACAAAGAGCGAACTCTGGGCGGTCAGGCCGACTACAGCGGCATCAACGGTAAAGGTGTAGGAGTTCGAGTTGATGATTTCCGTATAGAAAACATAGCAGGAACGACCGTCGTTATCCCCCGGGTTGATGGTCGTTGAGTGACCGTCCACGCCTTCCGTTCCGCTCCATGTCAGCGAAAGCAGGTTCGCGGAGGTTGTCTTATTCGGAGCCGTTGCGATGCAAACCACATCGCCGGCGTCCACTTCCACTCCCGCGAAAATAGTATCCGAGGCTGCATCATCGGTTTTAGTGATCGGGTATCCAGCAATGATACCAATATTTCCACCGGGGCCACCGCCACCTGCTCCGGTGACGTTGATTTTCAGTACGGCGGTGTCGGCATCAAACCCGTTGGAAACCTGTACGATCCAGCTGTTCTGGCCCACATCGGTTCCCGCCGGGGTTCCGGAGAGCGTGCCGTCGGAAGCGATGGACAGCCAGTCCGGCCCTGCCACCTTGGCATAAGTTACCGCATTGGAGGCGGTGCCGGCGATGGTCTGGCCGGTGTAGGCTGTATCCTGAGCCGCATCCGGTTTATTGATCGGGTCAACCGTAAAGAACGGTGCCGGCGCTTCGCCTAGTTTTTCCAGAATTAGGTTGTCTGTAAAAATTTGGTCGCCGACGGCCCAGTTGGCGCCGCCGTTGTAGGTCTGCACGACAGCGCGCAGCTGATCGAGGTTGAAGCCGGCCGGCAGTTGGCCAACGTGCGCTTCCACCTCACTGCCGCCGTCATGGCGGTAATAGACCTTGAAGGATCCGGCAGTGCCGGCATTGTCCAAATTGTAAACCGCACGAACGCCTAGGTGATTAAGGGTCGATCCTGAGAAAGTCCCGATATTTTGATTGTTGCCGAGGTCATCGGTGGTCTCCAGACGGTACAGCGCATTGGAGCCGCCACCGCTGGTGAACACCACCCGGAACGTCGCATCGAGGTCGGCGCCGCCGGGGTCGCTGCGCACACCAAAACCGACCCGGCCGATGCCGTTGGTCAGCGCGGCCGTGGCGGAAAAATCGCCGGCGAGATAATCGACGGAAAGCTGGAACAAGCCATTGCTTGCCCCGTCATAGCTTGAAGGATTCCTTCCTTGGAACACGCTCGGATCTACCCCGTCGGACTGCCATCGAACAGCCTCGTTCTGAATGGAGGCCAACGCATCATTTCCGAAGTTTACGCCGCCGACCAGGCCGGTGCTGACGCCTTCGGCCAGACCCGCGCCGTTGGTCAATCCGTCATAGCTCCATGCGTCCACAACCGTGGAGGCGGTGGAGTCTGAAATCTCAGAACCGAGCGTGATGACCACGGATTCGCTGTTGGTCAGGCTCAGAGAGGAGGTGGTTTCCTGCCCGTTGTAGCTGACGGTAATGTCGTAGTCGCCCTTGAAGGCGCGGAGTCCGGTTTGGCCATCGAGGCCGGAGGCCAGCTCAGCGTCGGAGTTGTAGCGGATGCGGTGGACATAGTACCAGGCCAAGGCATTGAGCTTGACGGTGCCATCATACCAGGCCATGGCCGATTTCCATTCGTTTGTGCCGTCAGCCGTGACAGGAGCAACGGAGGGCGATTCCCCCATATAATCCCAGGCGTTCAGCCCAGTGGCGAGTGCATGGCTGTAATAGACCGTCATGGTTTCTTCAGTCATCTGCGCACGGGTGTAATCAGAGGGAGTGAACGTTCCGTCAACGTGTTTGATCTCAAACTCGGTTCCGGCCAGCTGCAAGCCATAGCGGGAGCCAAAATCATCCAAACGGCTGTATACATCCGCAGGATCGATATGCTCCCACTTGTAGCGGTTCTGGAAGCCAACGCCATGGATCGGCGCATTGCTAGCCACCAAACGGTCGATGGTGGTGAAATAGATGTCACGGCGATCCGTGTAATAAGTGGAATTCAGCGCTGCCGATTTGGCAGAGATGATTTGATTTTCATTGATAAAGAGTTTGGTGTCCGGATCGGCCATATTGTTCGAGGCAATATTGAACCACTCCGTTTCCTGGCCATAGCCGAGGATTTGCTGAAGCAGATAGTTGCCTCGCGTTTCGTTGATGACGTCCCATTCGTAGACATTCCACCGCCCGGCCCATTCCGCAATTTCACCATCAACGTCCGACTTGAGCGCATTCCTGTTAGCAACGCTTTGATTTCCTGCATAGGTTTCAATCGCGCCCCGAATATCATACGATGCATAGTCGGAGGTGCTGTCCGTCGACAGGTGGTCGCCGTAATCCGTGCCGGCCACACCGCCGAGATCGTTCGTGGTTCCACCGCCCGGCCACATCAAAAGGTGGGCGCGCACATCGATGTTATTATTCGCTGCCCAATTCGTAAAGGCAGGAAGATCGCTGTGCTGGCTGGTGATTTTGGGTTTGAATGCATTATTGCACCCGACCGAGTTGAACATATTGGAGGTAAAGTTTTGCCAGTAGGCGGCGGTCTGGCTCTCAGCGGAAAGGTTTCCATCCCCGTCGGTCAAATCTGCTGCGGTCGCCACGCCGCCGAATTTAAAGGCATTCTTGTTCAATTTGACTTCCACCTGCGCTCCCTGAACCGGGTTGCCAAGGGAATCCACCACCTGAATGTCGAGATTTGCCTTGCGGTGGGCATCGATGCGCGCCTGCGCCTCGGATCGCCAGGCTTCGATCCCATCCGGCTTTACAATATTGCCGAGATCCGTTCTTTCCTGCGCGGTGAGCGTGATGCCGAAGGCGCTTTCGATCTGATTGATTTCCTGGATGGTCAACGTGCCCGCCAACGCCGCACTTGTACCCAATGCCAATAACGCGAGTGCACATACTGCACTTTGTATGGATGCTGAAAATTTCATCATAACCTCTTTTTCTAATTTACCTACTGCAAATGACCCACTTGCATGCCGTAAATGGCATCCATCTCGCGATGCCCCCCATTATCTATATCACTCATATATCTGTACTGGGTCATTGTCAACTACTACCTGCAAGTATTAGTGCGCCTCTTGTCTGTCAAAATATTAAACCGGATTCCTGCCGCCAATATGATTCATGCGGTTTTGACCGATAAACGCCAATTAAGTTCAGGTCAAAGACCGGGGCATTTCACACGGACGAGCTGTTGATGAAGGCTATGGAGGAACACATCGGGGAAGATTCCATAAAGCGAGTCCGCGGCGTTTCAGTAGAAGCGCCCGACCAAACACTTCCGAACCTAGCGGCTCTCGAGATTCAACTTTGAGCCCGCAACGAGCGGCATGTGAAACCCACCAGACAAATGTCGTCGTCGAACTCGCCGTCCGCCGAATAATCACACACCTCTTTGACAAAAGCCGGGAATAGTTCTTGGAGCGGAAGCCCTCCATTCCGTTTGGCCGCCTGCAGCAGGCGCTCCTCGCCAAACTCCTCGTCATCCGTGCCCAGCGCTTCGTAGAGGCCGTCCGTATACATGACCACGGAATCGCCAGCCCGCAACTGTTTTTCAAAGGTTTGGTAAACGACATCTTCACAAACTGCCAGTGCGGGACCCCGCATGGATCCATCATCCATGAGCCAGCCGGCGGTTTTTTCGCCCCCCTTCAAGAGGAGCGGCACTGGATGCCCGGCATTGGCCACCCGCATCCGGCCGGAGGCGGCATCGTAGACCGCATAGCAGGCCGTGGCATAAAGAAACACGTCCTGCTGCCGCAGAATCGGCAGCAGCCGTTCGTTCATCCGTCCGAGGAATCTGCCCGGGTCGCGCTCCTGCTCCGCCAGCTCCTGAACCATGGCGCAAATGAGCGCCGTGCCCAGCGCCGCACGCACGCCGTGGCCCATCACATCGCACAGCAGCACGCAGCACTCCGTGCCCGACAGGCGACGGATGGCGCAAATATCACCGCTGACCATGCCGCTGGCATTGTAATGATGAAGGAACTGCACCGCACTTTCTTCGCGAGATACGCCTTCAGGGAAAATGGGATAGGTCGTAGGAAAAAAGGATTTCTGCAACTCCGCGGCCATGCGCAAATCTTCCTCCATGCCCTCCTTAATCCTGCGGATTTCCTCCGCATAGCGGGCCACCTGCAATTCCGCGAGCTTATGTTCGGTAATATTCCGGGAGATGCCAAAGGTTCCGACCACCTTGCCCGCGTCGTCAATCAGCGGCATCTTCGACGTGGAAGACCACGCCACATGACCATTCTTCCAGGTGGTCTCTTCCTCGATGCCTTCCAACGGTTCGCCACTCTTGATAATGGCCTGCTCGTCTTCAAACATGTGACGGGCATCGTCCTCGCGAAAGCTGTCGAAATCGCTCTTACCAATCAGCTCATCGGGAGAGGAATAGCCCCAAGCATTGGCCAAGTTTTTATTCACCATGACGAACCGGGACTGCAAATCCTTGAAGTAGATGCTGTCCGTCATCTTCTCCATGAGTCTTTTAAGCAGGAATTCAGCAGAATAGAGTTCTTTGTTCATTAGGCATCGCCCCCTTTTGCTTCGCCGTTATAACTCATACATGAAAAAAACCGACTCCACATGATGGAACCGGCTTTTGTTCAAACGCCGTTCAGGAAGAGACGTTCCTATCTTTTTCCGAAGTCATCCATAAGTTCTTTAACCACCTTCTCAACGCCATCCACGCCAAGGCGGGCGCGGCCGCCGCAGGATTCGCGGATATAAAACGCCTGGGGCTCGTGCTGAACCAGTTGCGCCGACTTGCCTTGGCTGAGCGCCAATGCATGGCCAATCATTCCTTTGGCCACATACTCATAGGGAAGCAACATGGTGCTCAGCGGCGGATTCGACCGCAGCCCGTTCGGGTTGTTGTTATGTCCGAGAACGGCAAAATCGTCCGGAATGGAGAAGCCCTTGCTGGCCGCCGCACTCATAAATTCGAACGCAATCTCATCGTGGTACGCGATGACCGCCAGTTCGCCCTTCATGGGCGCCCAGCGTTTGATGATCCGTTTATAGTCCTTCTCCGAGCGGTCCACCATGCCGATCAGGTTTGGCAGATCCTCGCGGTCGCACCAACGGCTGTACTGAAGCAGCTTACGCTGGAAATATTCCGCCCCCTCTGTATCAGGACCTAGAAGCGCAATTTTATTGTAGCCGAGCTTTCTTAAATAACTGCACTGCAAGTAGGTGTCGGAGTGGGAGGCATCGGGCTCAACGCTCGGATCCCAATAACAGTTGGCCTCCAGTCCGTGTGCGGGGTTGGCCAGCACCACCGGAAGTTCGCTGGCCCGAATAAAATCGTGCAGCCCGGCCGCATGCTGATCCTCCCCGATCCACGGAAGAATGATGGCGCAACAATCCTGATCCAAAAATTCGCGCGCCAATGAGGCGGAATGGATATCAATTTCGGTTACGGTGCGGATATTGAGCTTGATGCCCATATCCTCAGCCATGTGGTGCAGCTGGTCGATCAGACTGGTTACATAGTACCCCCACTGCTTGAGCGGAAGCAGAACGCCGATCTTGTCGGTGGTGCGCAGCACCTTTTCGGTTGCCACCTTGCGCATCTTGAAATCCACTGCACGCTCCGTAACAAAGGTGCCGCTGCCGCGCTTGAGCTCAACATACCCCCGCTCGGCCAGCGTTTCGAAGGCGTGTCGTACGGTGTGGTAGTTGCAGCCATACTGCTCGCCCAGCGCTCTCACGCCAGGAAGCCGTGTGCCCGGCGGTAGTTCACCGCTTTCGATCCGAGCCAAAATATCGTCGCAAATACCCTGATATTTATGAGGCGTGCTTTCCAATGATGTTTCCAACGAACTATCGATTTCTTTCATTTTTCCACCCAACTGTTATAAGACATCTACAACCAACCTATCAATTGATTATTGATATAATAACAAAACCCAAGGAAACCGGAAGATATATAACAATGAAATTTCAAAAGCGAACGATCACATAATCAACGCTTCCAGCCCAGATCGCCGGCACGGAACCGGCTATCCAGCCTGTCCAATTAAGGCGTGTATTCCACCTTCAACCGGATAAAGCCGGTGTTTCCAACCATAGGAACCTGATTCGTGACGGCATCGAACGCTCCGCCGGGAAGCTCGCCGGATCCGATCAAAACAAAACAGCTGTTGGTCCAGGTTCCGCCAATCAAGTCGGGATTGGTTTCGAGCTGATAGCCCAATCCGCGTGTCGCGGCGTCAGTGCGTTTGGCGTAGACATACTCAATATAGTTCGTTCCGCCGTTCTCCATGGCTTGGGCGGTTGGCCAGTGGCCGACATCCAGTCCGTTGGTCGGATCGCCGCCAAAGGCATATTCGAGCAAGTTTTTGGCAATATCCGAATCTGGATTATCCGTCAGATTGGTCTGGCTTCCAAGGCCAAGATAGTCCGCCAGCCAGTCGGCCAGCAGCGATGACGGAGTCTCAACACCTTCAAGCAGTTCACAAAACTGGATATTATCGAGCAATGCGACATCCCCAACGGCCCAGCTGTTCCCGCCGTTGATGGTCTGCACCTGCATGCGCAGGGTCTCGAGCGTGAATCCCGCCGCCAGCTGATTAACCACTTCCGTCTCGGTCCCGCCGTCGAAGCTGTAATAGGCCTTGAACGAGCCGACCGCGCCTGCATTGTCCAGATCGTATACGGCACGAACATGCAGGTTGGACATTACGCGGCCATTCTGCACCACCTGCTGGATCGTTGAACCGGCGCTGAGACTTATGCGGAACTCATCCGTTGCTCCGCCGCCTTCATAACGGACCAGCAACATGCCGTTACGATCGGTTCCTGCAAGGGAGTTGTCCCGGATGCCGTAGCCGAATTGTGCTTTCCCATCTGCGGCCGCTGTGCCCGAGAAGCCGGCCGAAACAACGTCGAAGCTCAATTGATAGACTCCGGACGTTGCATTTTCATAACTGCTTCCGGAAGTGACTTTATTTTGGAACGCTGACTCCGTCGTTCCATTGTAGGTCCAGCGTTGCATTTGATTGGACACCACCGCCAACGGGGAGTCGGCCCATGCAAGCCCGGTACCCGTCGTGCTAAACCCTTCCGACAGCCCCGCGCCGTTGGTCACACTAGCATAGGTCCATTCCTCGAGCACCGTCTTGGTCGGTGGCGGCGGTGGACCGCCGAGCGTGCGGAGAACCAAGTTGTCGGTCGAGACCTGATCGCCCACCTCCCAGTTGGCGCCGCCGTTGGAGGTTTGCACCACGGCGCGCAGTTGATCCAGTGCAAAACCGGATGCTAGCTGCCCAGCATGTGCAAGTACCTCAGCAGCACCGTCGAGTCGATAATACACCTTAAACGAACCGATCGCCCCCCTGCTGTCGAGATCGTAGACCGAGCGGACATTCAAATGATCCAGCGTGGCTTCGGGGAACGTACCAACCAATTGATTCACGCCGCCGTCATCCGTCACCTCCAAACGATAGTGCGCATTCGACCCACCTCCGCTATTGAACACCAAACGGAATGTCGCATCGATGTCTGCCCCACCTGGATCGCCGCGCAGACCGAAGCCGACGCGGCCAATGCCGTTGGTCAGCGCCGCGGTTCCCGAAAAGTCGCCGTCAAGATAGTCGACCGACAGCTGGAACAGCCCGTTGCTTGCGCCGTCATAGCTTGAAGGGTCCTTGCCTTGGAACAGGCTGGGATCAGCACCGTCGGCCTGCCAACGGACGGTTTCGTTCTGGATTGAGGCCAACGGATCATTATTAAAGAACACGCCGCCCACCAAACCGGTGCTGATTCCTTCGGCCAGCTCTGCGCCATTAGTCAGACCATTGTAATGCCATGCATCGATCACCTCCGATGTGCAGGCATCGTCGGCAACACTTGAGGAAAGCATAACCACAATGGATTCATCATTGGTGAGGGTCAGCGTCGAAGCATAGTCCTGCCCCTTGTAGCTGACCGTTAGCTGCAGTATTATCGGGAAACAGCTACCCTACCGCAGAATGAGCGGGAATCGCTTCTGCCGCCGAAACATTCGTTGCTTTTCATTCATTCGTTGCCACTAAAATATACGAAGGACCCTTTTCCCGGGTAAAAAAAACAAAGCTCTTCACCAAAAAAAGCCCCGCTAAACGGGGCTTTTCTGGTTACCTGTTAAACGACAGTCTACGGGGTAAATGTAATATCCAGCTTCATAAACCGTGCACCAATATCGGTCGGAACCTGATTGGTGACCGTCATGTGCCCCGCTTCCGGGACACCGTCAACACTGCCGACAAACTCAACATCGTTCGTGCTGAAGCCATCACCGAAAACAAGGTTATCATCTGCCAGCACGGCATAGCTCAGGCCGCGGGCAGAAGCTTCTGCATCATCCCACTGCACGTGGACGTATACAAGATATGCACCATCAACCGACTCAACCGGCAGGTTCGCCGCTCCGCCAATAGCATATTCGGTCAGGTTGTTAACGCCGTTTCCATTGGCATCTTCGAGCAGGCCGGTGTCGGAGGTGTATCCATTTTCCGCCAGCCATTCGCTGTAGAACGAATCGGGGGTGTCCGGCGGTTCCGGAGTGTCCAGCGGCGTGTAGTTAATCTCCAGATTATCCAGAACAATATAATCGCCTGTACTCCAGTTGGCCGAACGCGTCTGGATTTTTGTCAACTCGGTGATGCCTAGAGCTGCAAAATCGAAGCTGTTGGTCTGCACGGCAACTCCGCCGGGGAACCATTCTCCGCTGCTCAACAGGCGGATTTCGCTGTTCGCATAGTCCAGTTCAATGGTCACGAAGAAGTCGCCGGTTACGGCATTGACCGAACTTAGGCGCCCATGAGCGGTGAAAGCTGCATTTCCTTCCGCGCTGATACGAATGGCATCGCTGGTAGCTCCCTGATCTGCAATTTTCAAACCAACGTAATTTGCTTCGGAATCGTCGTAAAGGCGAATTCCAAAGTTCGAGACCAGATTGGTAGCTGAAGACCAGTCGATTTCTGAGAACTTCAGGGTCATCTTCGCCACTGCATTCGTCAGAACAACCGGTTGCGACAGGGTGGTCTTGTCTGAAAACCCATTCGCAGGTGCTACGTTCGTCGTAGCATAAATGAAGGTGCCATCATCCGTAGTCTGGGCAAACTGATGAGCGTTCGTGTCCGTACCCGGTAAAACCAGATCGTTGTTTGAACGCTGATACTGCCCATTGCTGTTCATATCCCACTCGTCAACAGTAACCGTCGGCGAGGTGCCGAGACCCGCGAGAACAATACCGGCGACACCGCTTCGTTTTCCTGCAGTAGCCGTGGTCCAGATATTTGTTATCGCAGACACTTCTGAGAATGTCCCGCGCGCGATCTGGCGACTACCCGGCCCCACATCAAGGATCGTACCGGTATTTGAAGCAACCCAACCGGCGGCGTCGTTACCGGAAGTTGCCTCGAAAAACAGGCCCTGTCCGTCGACCATTCCGCCGAAGTCATAGAGATTCGTAACAGCAGCGGGATCAGTCGCTGAGTTGGCGGCCATTGCGACCACTTCAATTTCATCGCTGTCCGACCGCACCAGATAGGTTCCAATAGATAAGTACCCGTCCGAGACATGACTCAAATTTACATCAACAGATCCGGCCGCTGTTACCGTGGCGCACCAGTTGGCGGAAGGTGCCCCGCCGATAGCGACTCTGTTCTTCAAGTTTGTCTCCGTGAGCGATGCGGTTCCGCCAAAGGTGATCACGCCGGTGGAATCCGTTGCGTCCGGTTCACCGCCCTTGTTTGAAGCAGTCAGCACCACCACCACGTCGCCCACCTGCGCATCGGCGAATGTCTTATACGTTAAGTTCGTCAGGAGCTTGTTGAAAGTTCCTGTTTGGGAGTCTACAATACTGAGATTTCCCTCATAGAGCGTTGTGGCAGGTGCCACCAGCTGTGTGAACTCGATGTTGTCGAACTTAAACAGGTCGCCGGGCTCCCAGATTTGACCCCCGTTATACTGCTGAGAATTAATTCGCAGAGCGCCGAGGTCCCAACCGTCTTTGATGGCTCCCGAGTGAAGAAGCACTTCAGAGGCCGCACCCAGTGTGTAATACGCTTCATAGGTTCCTGCATTCAGGTCATAGACCTGTCTGAAGTTCAGATTCGAAACCGAACTTCCCGGAATCGAAAAGTCAACAATCCCTAGGGTGATGTCCTTGGAATCGACCGTGATCTGAATCTGGTCTGCATCGGCAATAATATTGGTTACGCCGGAACTGTTTACGTTGGTAACGTTGAGCTGACCTTGATACATAAAACGCATCAGCTGATCGTCACCGCCGCCGCCACCGGTTTTGCGGATACCGATCCCGAAGGTGGCACTCTGGTTTGATACCGAAGTATTGGCAAAGTTCGCCGAGACAATATCAACACTCAGCTGATATTTTCCGCTGGTTTCACCCGCTCTCACCGAAGGGGTGACGGATCGGAAAAAATTCACATAAGGTGACGGCTCCTGATTGCCGAGCCCCTCAAGAACCGCATTGCTGCTGACAATCGACGCAACATCAGATGCCCCCCAGGTTTTTCCACCGACACCCAGATCTGAGTAACTACCTGCCGTATCGATCGCTCCATCCAGAACATCAAAATCCCAACTGTCTATAACGTTCTGCCCTTGCGAAACACTCGCAAAAGCCACTGCCATTAATATGGCTAGCCACTTTTTCATCTCTCTACCTCCGTAGTATCTCTCTTTACTCTCCATGGAAGGCACCCGCCTCCACATATAAATAATACACACCTATCGCTTCAGGTTGGATTGCTTATATATCGTTCCTATATCTATGTCAACATGGGAATCCCGGTTTTTATGTTCCACTCACTACCACCACTCATCGGTTTCGCGGAAAAAACCCAATAAAATCAAATAACTAACGATTAATGCGATTTTTGCCACACCAACGATTGCTCCCCCCCAAACAAGAAACACATCGAAAACACCTTGTTTTTGTTATATCTATGTTATATTTAAAAATAAAGAAACTACATCACCTGTAGAACACTCGGAGTCAAATATGTTCAAAAATATTCTAACCTGCCTGCTTTTGCTGGGTGCCCTCTCGGCCTCAGCCGGTCGCAGCGCCATCAGCACAATTCCCAATAGTCAAAAAATGATCGCGTTGACCTTTGACGATGGACCCAGCGCGTATACCGCACCCATTCTGGACATCCTCGAAAAGCATCAGGTGAAAGCCACGTTCTTCCAGATCGGCAAAAAAGTGAAAGCCGAACCGCAACTTTCAAAACTCGTCACCCGTAAAGGCCACGAAATCGGCAACCATTCCATGACCCATCCGAAACTGACCGAACTCAAAACCTCAGAAGACATTCGCGAAGAAATTCTTGGTTTCCAGAAACTGGCAAAAAAAACCACCGGTGTTGGACCAACCGTTTTTCGCGCACCGTTCCTGAAGTTTGACGACCGGGTATGGTCCATACTCGACGAGTTGAACCTGCCCGCCTTCAACGCCAGCGTCTATGCCGACTATAAAGGGAAAGAAGACCTGAACGATCCCGCCGTTGCATCAGCCCATGCCGACGCAGTCGTTGCCAAGGTCATAAGCGGCGCCATCATCCTCATGCACGAGCGCGAGATCACCCTGAATTATCTCGACGAAGTGGTCGCCAAGCTGAAAGGTGCCGGATTCGTTTTCTGCACCGTCTCAGAACTGCAGGCCGCAGCCACGCAGTAAAGGCACCATATGAAAATCAAACCTATGCTACTCTTCATCCTGCTCGCACTCTCTGCCACGGCGTTGGCCAACAACTACCAGCTGGTCTGGGCGGACGAGTTTAACCAAGACGGGGACCCAAAGGCTGGAAACTGGAACCTTGAGCACGGCTTTGTCCGCAACAACGAACTGCAATGGTACCAGCCGGACAACGCATTTTGCTCGAACGGACTGCTGATTATTGAAGGACGAAAGGAATGGAAACCAAACCCCAACCACAAACCGAATTCCAATAACTGGAAAACCAAACGCAAGGGGGCGGCCTATACATCGTCCTGCCTAACCACCAAGGGGCTCCATAGCTGGCAATACGGCCGTTTTGAAATCCGGGCAAAGATCGAGGCCCGCGATGGATTATGGCCCGCCATCTGGACGCTGGGCGTTAAGGGCGATTGGCCGAACAACGGCGAAATCGACATCATGGAATATTATAAGGGCGACATTCTGGCCAACGTTGCATCGGGAACCAAGCGGCGATGGTCTCCGAAATGGGACACGACAAAAACACCGGTCGCTGAATTGGGAGCGAACTGGGACGACGCGTTTCATGTGTGGCGCATGGATTGGACCGAAAAATATATCCGGCTGTATGTCGATGATCGTCTGTTGAACGAAACCCTGCTGTCCACCACGAACAATCCCGAAGGCCACCCTATCAAAAATCCGTTCCACCAACCCCACTATATCCTGCTCAATCTCGCCATCGGCGGAATCAACGGCGGTGATCCCGCTGAAACACAATTCCCCTCCCGATACGAAATCGACTATGTTCGCGTCTACCAGAAGGAACGTCCGGAAAACATTAGGCAGAATGATTCGGTGGCAGAATAATTTTAAAAACCCTATTCTGCCCCTCAAAACAACCATGAAGGAAGCAACTACATGAAAAAAAATATTATAACCATCCTGCTCTGCTTAGCCTCTGCAAGCACATGGGCGAACCAGCCCAACATACTGCTGATTCTCGCCGATGATTTGGGCTACCACGATGTCGGTTTCCAAGGTTCGGAACATATCAAAACGCCGCACCTCGACTGGTTGGCTGAAAACGGCGTTCGGTTTTCCGACGCCCACGTTTCTGCATCGGTCTGCAGTCCGTCGCGCGCCGGCATGATGACCGGGCGCTACCAGCAGCGCTTTGGCCACGAGGGCAACTGCCCGCCCCGGCCTTTCGGCATGGACACGCAGGAGCGGACGCTGGGACAAGCGCTGCAGGATTGCGGCTACCGGACGGCCCTCTTCGGAAAATGGCATCTTGGCGATGAAACGCAGCATTATCCCACCGCACGCGGCTTCAACGAATTCTGGGGCCTGCGCGAAGGGTCGCGCACCTATTGGTTCGATGCAGCACATGCGCACGACAAACCCGGCGATCCCCACAACATTGAGCACAACGGCAAGCAAGTTGAGTTTAAGGGACATCTGACCGACCGGCTGACCGACCAGGCCCTGAAATTTATCGAAGCCGATTCCGACAAACCCTTCTTTGCCTTCCTGTCCTACACCGCACCCCATGGTCCGCTCCAATCAAAGCCCGAGGATATGGAAGCCCTCGGCTCCGACGACAACTATGCCGGATTGGTCTACGGCATGGACCGCAATATTGGCCGCGTTTTCCAATCCTTGGAAAAAACCGGCCAGCTCGACAATACGGTGATCTGGTTCCTGAGCGACAACGGAGGCACGGTCAAACAATCATCCAACGCCCCGCTAGGCGGCATGAAGGGATATAAATTCGAAGGTGGCCACCGCGTGCCGTTTGTCCTCTACTGGAAAGGCAAGGTGCAGGCCGGCCAGGTTTATGAACCGATGGTTTCCGCGCTCGACATCTATCCGACCAGCGTTGCAGCCGCCGGCGGTTCGCTGGAGCAGCCCCGCCCCCTTGACGGCAAAAACCTGCTGCCCTACATCAATGGGAAGGACTTAAGCATCCCGCACGAAAAGCTCTACTGGCGCAAACTCGACTGCGCCGCGCTCCGCGACGGCCCGTGGAAACTCATCCGCGTCGATGACTATGGGCTGGCCCTCTACAATCTGGATGACGATCTCGCCGAAACCAAAGATCTCGTCAAAACAATGCCCGAAAAGGTTCAAAAACTAAATACGCTTCTTGAAAACTGGGAGGCCGACAAAATAGAACCACCTTATGACGAAGGCGTCTTCTGGCGGCTCGAACGCCACTACTATCATACAGAACGCTTCAAGACCGGAAAAAATCCCGACATGAACAACACAACCATGAATAAACTCCGGAAAAAGGCCAAACAGCAGGAACGCTGACAGCTCGTTCTATTCAACCCTAACGGCACTCCTCGGTGAGTATTTTGGAATGCGCACGGATGACCGGAACTATAGCTCTTCTGCCGCCATGGCGGTTTCCATTTCCTTCTCCATCGTTGCATCAATCTTGTAAAAGAAAACCGCAGCTCCGGCAAGAAAGGCGAACACCGCCGGAATCAGACTCATGATCAGGCGCAGGCCGTGAATCGTTTCGGGCGATTGATCCTGATTCGCCACGAAACCGAAGGAGCCCAGCAAGGCCATCGATAAAGCGGGGCCGATCGACCAGCCGATTTTCTGAGAGAAGGTTCCAGCGGAAAAAAGGAGGCCGGTCGAGCGCTGCCCCAGCTTCCACGCACCATAGTCGGCCGTGTCGGCAATCATCGACCAGAACAGCGGCATGAGCGGCGCCATAATGAATGAACTGACCACTTGGTGCGCCATGATTAGCGGGATGTTTTTCGGATCAATAAAATAGAACAAGGCAATTAAGATTCCCGATACGAAATTAACGATAATGAAGGTGCGCTTCTTGCCGCCAAGCAACGCAACAATCTGCCTGGTCAGCAGAACGCCGACGATTTGCACCACGGTGCTGATGCTCAGAAACAGGCTGCCCCAGTTCGCGTTGCCGGAAACATACTTGAAATAGTGAATCGTCGCCCCGCCCCGGATGGCAATCCAGAGAATGGTCAAGACGCTGACAAAGATCATCGTGATCCACGGACCGTTGTGACGAAGGGCCTGCAGATCCTTTACGATAGACGGCTTCTGCCCCTCGGGAGGCTTAACGCGTTCGTGCGTTGAGATGAAGGTTAGGAAGAAAAACCCAGCCGCCATCAGCGCGTAGAGCGCCACGGTCAGCGTAAAGCCGACCTTTTCGTTGCCGCGCCCGAACGCGCTGACGAGATAGAGCATGGTTCCATTCACAAAAAACGTACCCGCAAAGGCACCCACAAACCGATAGGAAGCCAGCACCGTTCGATCCGATGACTTCGCGGTCATCACACCCATCAATGCGGAGTACGGAATATTGATCGCCGTATAGATCATCGTCAGCAGCGTATAGGTCACATAGGCGTAGACCAACTTACCGGTCGCCCCCAGATCAAAGGTGGTGAAGGTTAGGATGCCGACCACGGCATACGGGGCAATCATCCACAAAAGCCACGGGCGGAACTTGCCCATCTTCGTGTCGGTGCGGTCCGCGATGACGCCCATAATGGGGTCGTTGATCCAGTCCCAGGTGCGGGTGATGAAAATCATGGTTGCCAGAGCGGCGGCGCTGATGCCGAACACGTCCGTGTAGAAATAACTCATGAAATTCATGAATATGCCGAAATACAAACACGACGCAAAATCGCCGCTGGCATATCCGAACTTTTCCTTAAACGACAGCGTGTTCTTTTTCATTGCGCCCCTTTGAACTTACATATTTCGAATTTATTTCAGGGAAATGCTTTCCCCATTTAAAGCAATGGCATCGTGATACCAGCGGGCGGACAGCTTCGGCGTTCGTTCCAGCGTTTCATAGTCAATACGAACAAGACCGAAGCGACGTCCGTAGCCGAAGGACCACTCAAAGTTATCCATCAGCGACCAGGTGAAATACCCACGAAGATCCACGCCCTGCCCAATGGCGTTGCGGCACTCGCGCAGATACCGGTCGTGAAAGTCCACGCGGGCCGTGTCGTTAATGCCCGTGTCATGATCGGGTTCATCCAGCGCACATCCGTTTTCCGTAATGTAAATAATCGGATGGCCGTAGCGAGCATCGATCCACTTCAGCAGTTCGCGGCATCCCTCCGGAACAATGCTCCAGCCCATATGCGTTTGCTCCCAGGTTGGATCCACGTCCAGCCGAACATGCTGGTCGTCGAAGATTCCTCCATTGCCCGCCACGCTCGCATCATGCGGTTTTTCATTAGGTTCCGAAGCCAGCATGGTTGTGTAGTGGTTCAGCCCGAAAAAATCGCTCGAACCCAAAACCATCGTGCGCTCTTCATCCGAAAATATGGGGAGCCGATCACCGACCCGCTCGCGCATCACCGCGGGATAGTCGCCTTTCCAAACCGGATCGGCGAACCAGGCCAGGAAAAATTCCATGCTCCGCTCCGCGGCCGCCTTGTCGGCGTCGCTCTCCGTCAACGGATAGCGGTAGTCGCAGTTATTGACCAACCCGATCATTCCGTGCTGCCCGGAAAACTCGCTGCGGTAGATTTCAACCGCTTTCGCGTGAGACAGGATTAAATGATGCGCCGCAATATACGGCTCCGTATTGCTGACCCGGCCCGGCGCATGCACCCCGCAACCATGCCCCAGCACGGCAGAACACCACGGTTCGTTCAGCGTAATCCAATTCTTGACGCGGTCTCCAAAATTCTCAAAACAGATGCGGGCATAGACGGAAAAGCGATCAACGATGTCGCGATTCAACCAACCGTCATGCTCAATCTGCAAGGCCAGAGGCAAATCCCAATGATAGAGCGTCACCCACGGCTGAATGCCGTTTTCCAGCAGACAATCAATCAGGCGGTTGTAGAATGCGATGCCTGCCGGGTTGGCTTCGCCCTGGCCATCCGGCTGGATGCGCGGCCAGGCGATGGAAAAACGATAGGCGGTCAACCCGATGTCCTTCATCAGCTTCACGTCCTCTTCAATCCGGTGATAATGATCGCACGCCACATCGCCCGTATCGCCGTTCATGATCTTGCCCGGGGTTTGGCACATGGCATCCCAGATCGACGGAGCGCGGCCACCCTCGCGAACAGCGCCTTCAACCTGATAGCTGGCCGTCGCCGCCCCCCATACAAAGTTTTCCGGAAACTGATTGTTCATAATAAAAAATTCTCGGTTAATATTTTTTCGCCGCACACTCCCTATTCCGGACGCAGCATAAAGCCAATGTTGTCCAGATAGATGGGGCCGGAAACCGGACCTTCGGTGTGCATCACGAACAGCAGCGAAAAGGCATCGTCCATCACTTTTAGGAACTGTTTGTTCGGGATCTCCATCCGGACGGTGCGCCATTCCCCCCGCGACTCGGCAAGCTGAACCTGCCCGCAGGGAATCCAGTAGGCGCCGGTGCTCTGCAAGACCGCCTGCAGGTTGCCGCCGTGCTCATCCAGTTCAAATTCATCGGGTACGAAAATATCGAAGACCACGCCGCCGATCCGCTCCGTTGGAATGCCCTTGGGATATTTTGTGATATCGAAGATGTGGTTGTCCGGCTGCCGAACGGCCACGCCTGAAAAATCGATACGCACCGCATGGTTTCCAGTGTCTGGAAGTTCGGCCACCGAATAACTGTAGGCCGAAGCGGTCGGTTCTTCTATTTTTCCGCTTTCAAAATCCCAGACCACCCGCTCTTCAAAATCAACCGGCTTAAAATCGACCACGCTTTTCGCCGTCTGCCCGCAGCTATCGGCCGTGACCGTTACCGCCCCAGGCCCTGCAGGTTCGAGAACAAAGCGTCCGGCCGCCCCCGCCAACACCACCTCTGCAGTTGAAAGCTTGGCGGCCCCGTCCACCGAAAGGCGCACCTTTCCGAGCTCACCGGCATAGGGAAGATCTGTCCCCGCCTGAAATGCGCGAACCCATCCTTCTACCGTCATATCGCCCAGGCCGGACTCCGGCAGCAATACGCGAAGTTCAAGCGAACCCGCATCCTCCGGTTTGGAAAGCGTTCCCTTCACTCCCTGCGCATTGAACTTAAACACCTTCACGCAATATGGCGGGATCGTCGCCTCCATGCCGTCGGAGACCACGATGGACTTGACCGACGGCCCGTTATTCCAATCGGCTGCTCCGAGGTAGGGATTCCAAAAATATTCACTGGATGAAAGCGTGATTTCACTGCCGATCCGCGCCGGAACGAATCCCCTGATATCGAGCGAAACCGGAGCCGGTTCCGTCCGTGATTCATTCATCACCATCACATAGAGCGCGTCCTCATCGCGGGTGGAGTACACATGGAGGTTTTCATTATCAGCCACCTTGGTTTCCACCAGCGTATCGGCCATATAGTTCGACCACAGCCAGAATGCCCAATAGCGTCCGGTCGGCACATAGCCGGCCCCCTTGCGGACCAGCAGCCCATGGCCGTTGTCGGCGCCGCTGAACATGTCCCACACGGTGGCCGAATCGACGCCCTCGGCCATCATCTCGCCAATCCAGGCGGAGAACCAAAGCCCATTGAACAACCGGTACGCATCCTGATCTTTGGGCAGCTTGGAGTTCCATTCCGTGATGCTGTACTCAATTTCGTCTTTGCGGGCAGGTTGGTATTGCTCCACCAGTTTGTTGAGGTGCTCCATCACCGGCGCCAGATTTTGCAGCCCGTCAAACAGTTCCTTTTCCGGCGCCAAACTGTTCCGGAGCGAATAGTAATGCAGGGTTATAAAATCAACATACTCGCCGGCATCCCGAAGCAGCGGTTCGAAATAGTCGTCGTGGTGTTCCACATCGCACGACGGCCCGCCTACTTTAATGCTGGGGTCAACCGCCTTCATGGCCTTGACGAATTCAATGTAGCGCGCCACATATTTGTCGGCGGTCATCTTCGAACCATCAAGCATCACATGCCCGGTCTCCCACTCGCCGTTCAGCTCGTTGCCGAGTTCCCAATACTCAACGTCGTAATCATTTTGCATATTGGCCCAGCGCACCCATTCCGCCGCCATCTCCGGCGTGCCGCTTCCCATATTCACCGTCACCAGATTGCGCGCCGTCGAATGCTTGCGCGTGATCTCGTGCATGGTTTTGGCATCCATGTTGATAAAGTCGGGATTGGCCTTGCTCCAATCCTGATTGTCCACCGCGAAACCCGGACGATAGTCGGAATAGTCGATCTGCCAATAGCCATCCTTGTATTTTGACTGATCCACCACGCCGTTCGAAACCACACCGTTGCCATTCCAATAATATTTATCGGAAACCGAACCGCCCGGCATCCGGATCAACCCTGTCGCCAGCTCACTGATCGGGCCGTCAATCGCCTTGGAATAATCAGAAGGCGAATTGTAGACGGCAATGTTGATGCCCATCAAATGAGCCCGTTGAGCCGCACCGATTGCTTTACCGGCATCCACGCGAATCGTATTGGCCTGCGCGGCCAGACCGCACAGGACCAAACATCCCACTATAAAACGCATTCTTTTCATTTCACCCTTGCCTCATTTATTTCTAAATCAGTTGTTGCCTTTCAACATACTTTCAACCGCAACCACGAGTTCAGCGGCCATGGCCTTGTCCTTTTTCACGCTGGGATGATGATGCCCGCCCGTGTCATCCGCGCCGGCAAAGGGCGCATAAACCAAAACAGAAACATCGTCGAACGCACCGGCAATTTCCGGCAACCATTCGCTTACGGGCTCATCCCCCATCGGGCCAATGCTGATGATAACTTTGGATTCCGGCGCATAGGAGCGGATGCGGGTGATGAACTGTTTGTAGACGGCAATATAACCCTCTTTAGGCAACGGCTCTTTTTTTCCGTTTTGCTCCGCCATATCGTTGGTGCCCAAATTGATCACAACCACATCGGGTACGAAGCGGGTGTGATCCCATTTGATGTTCGCATCCAGCGGAAGCGTCTGGTCAAAGATTTTCGGAATGGTCGTCGCCTGATCATACTTCAGCTGGCGGTTGCGGAATATCCCGCGTCCGGACCAGCAAAACATCATGATGTCGGCGCCTAACTCGCGGGCGGCAATTGGCGCATAGGACATATAGCCGTTTTCATTTTCGACGGTATTGCCTTCGTCCAGCGTCTTCGCCTCGTTGCCGTAGCCGCAGGTAATCGAGTCGCCAATCACCAACATTCTCATACGAGGTGTTTCAGGGCGCAATAGTTTCCCTTCATCGGAAATGTCGAATCCGTGAAAACGCACCGTCCCAATCGCGCCCTCGCTTCGTTTGAATAAAGTGATTCGATGGGTTCCGGCATCCAGTCCATCGGCCAGCTTGTAGGAGTTCCGGCCCTTGGAAACCTTCAAAAAACGCGGCTCGCCATCCACCACGACGGTCATTCCCGCAGCAGCCCCATCTGCCAATTCCAGCTCAGCGAAAAGTTCCGAACCTTGGAAGTCCACCTCTATCGTGCTGCCCGTCCAGCCAAAGCGATGGTCTTCCGTAAAGCGGCCGACATAGCGGATCGTCGGATGATCGGGTGCAATCTGTGCAGACCATGCCGAAGCAACAAGAAGCCATGCAACGGCGAACAAGCTCAATCTTTTCATGGGTTCCCGTCCGATCTTCAACTACAGCTCAAAGTCGCCGGGGAGCCCGCCGAGAATCTTTTTCATCTCGCGCTGCATCTCTTCGAGCTTTTGTTTGTATTCCGGATCCTTCGCAAGGTTCTTCTGCTCACGCGGATCTTTGGAAAGATCATAGAGCTGGTCGCGGTCGAAATAACCCGGATAGGAACCGGTCGACTTGCGTTCCGCGTCGCCACCGCCGGGAATCGGCGTCAGGTGGCTGAACGGTGCGGAAGGATCGTCCGTAACCGTCCGCAAATGCTTGCGCACCCGCTCGGCATTCCATTCGTCGAGCACCCGCTTGCGCTCATCCATGCTCATATTTTCCAGATCTTCCGGATAGCGGATGGCCATGTATTTCCAGTTGCCCTTGCGGATGCCGCGGGCATAGCCGAGCTCGAAATAGAGCACGCGCCCCGGCTTCTGCGGCTTGCCGTTGAGGTATGGAAGGAAACTCTCGCCATCAAACTTTACCTTCGAATAGTTATATCCCGAAATATCGAGAATGGTCGGCGCAAAGTCGACGATCGACACGAAGGCATCGCATTCCGACCCTACTGGGAAGCCGCCTTTTTTCCAGACGATGGAAGGATCGTGCACGCCGCCTTGGTAGACCGTTCCTTTGGAGCTCTGGCCATGGTCGCTGAAGAAAAAGAAGACCGTATTGTCGAGTTGTCCGGTTTCTTCGATCTTGTCCAGCAGCGCACCCACCGCATCGTCCAGCCATAGCATGTTGGCCGTGTCGTCGTTCACCGGCAAACCGGCCTTCTTCAACCGCTTCGGAATGGTGTCGCGCGCCGGCTGCACATTGGGCGCCTTGTCCAGATAGCCGACCGCAGAAATCAGGGGATTGGCGTTCCAAGAGCGTTCCTCTTGGGTCGGTCCATGAGGCACTGTGGTGGCGAAATAGAGAAAGAAGGGGTTCTCGCGGGGCTGGCCGACAAACTCGACGCCGGCTTCCGTGATCCAGTCCATGTTCTGGACGGCGACTTCGTGCAGTCCGAGGAAGTCGGGGTTGTTGTCGTAGACGTGGTCGGCATAGTCGAAGCCAATCTCGCGGATGGCCTGGCAGACATGATCGTGGTTGGCCTTGAGCTTCGATACGTTTTCAGGATCCTTTGCGCTGGCGTCGAAATCCTTGAAGCGTTTACGGGACTCCACCTCTACCACATGGTTCTTGCCGGCCATGCCGGTGTTGTAGCCGGCCTTTTGCATGAGACGAGGCAGCGTGGTGTCGGAACTGAGGATATGCGTGTTGAACTCAACAACAGACTGTCCCTCGTTCTTGGTGCGGCCCGTAAAAAAGTCATTGTTCGCGCGGCTGGCGTAGGTGCCGGTCAGCACGTTGTAGCGGCTCGGCGTACAGATCGGCGAGCAGACATGCTGCTCCGTCATCACCGTGCCCTCGTTTGCCAGGCGGTCGATGTTCGGCGTCAGGTTTTTGCCCTTGCCCTGCGGGAGGCAGTTGAAATGCTTGGGCAGCATGTCATCGGCAATAAAGAACACCACGTTCGGCTTGCGTTCTTTTTTCGCTAAAGCGCAACCCGCCAGCAATGCAGCACCTGTTCCAATAAAACTTCGTCTTCCTAATTTCATAGTATCTCCTTTTCCACTCGGCGTTCGTGATAAGCGACAATTGAGGCGTGACTGTTTTTCCACATCACGCTTCACGGCTCACTCGTCACGATTCTACCTCAAAATAAACCCGATATTATCCAAATAGATTTTTCCAGACACTGGAACCTTCTTCTCACCGTTTTGGTAAAGCTGAATGAACAGCGCATAGGTGTTGCCCATCACCGAATAATACTTGGTGTCGGGCAGTTTCAGCTCCAACGTCTTCCATTTTCCGCGCACCTGCTCCAACGGCAGCGAGCCGAGGTCGACCCAATGCGCGCTCTCGCTTTGCAGCACGATGCGCACGCCAATATCCTTGTCCGCGCATTGCAAGTCGGCCGACGCTCTGACATCCATCACTACGCCGGCAATGCGCTCGCGCTCCACCGTTTCCGGAGCGATCGCAAACACCGCCAACTGATCGTTTCCTGAGGTTGGACGATCACCATCGAGCACCACTGCCACCACCTGCTGGTTCGGGCGCACCGCATCGTCGGCCACCAGTTTGTACGAGCTTGCTGCACCCCACTTTTCGGGGGCGTCTTCAAACTGCCAAACGATCTCCTTGCGCTCCTGCACCGGCAGAATCTCGATGACGCGTTCCACCGAAACATCGGCCGCCGTGGCCCGAACCGTAACGGTTCCAGCGCCTGTCGGGGTGAGCGAAAAGCGTCCGGCCGCCTCGCCCAGCCAAACCGTGGCAACGTCCGCCGTGGCGGGGCCGCTGACCGAAAGCTTTGCCGCATCAAATTGTTTTCCTACCTTCGGATCTTCCGGATCGTTCTGGAGGAACACCCACCCTTCCACCGGCAGGTCGGCCGGCGACGATTCGGGCAGCAAAATTTCCAAGGGCTGGATTTCCGAGTTTTCAACCGCTTCGCTCGAACGAAGTCCAAAGCCTTTCAGCGGCAACTCGAACACCTTTGCGGTGTAGGGTGGCACATCAAATTCAAGCTTGTCGCCAATAGCAAACCGGCTTTCGTTGGGCTTGCGGCTCCAACGTGGCTCATGCTTGTAGATGTCCCAAAAATATTCGCGATGCGAGAGCGTTGCCGCCCGGCCTTCGGATGCAAAAGCGACCCCCGGCACATCTAGCTTGATCTGCGCAAATTCATCGCGCGAAACATTCACCACCATCACATAAAGCCGCTCGTCATCGCGCGTGACGACCGCATAGACGTTCCCGTTCCCCTGCAGCTCCGAAGCAAGTAGCCGGTTGCCCATGTATTTGCTCCAGAGATAGAGCCCCCAATACTGGCTCTTCGGCACGCAGCGCCCCGCAAAATGAAACAGGCCGTGCCCGCCCTCGGGCGTAACCGTCAGCAGATCCCACTGCGTCGCAAAGCCAACGCCCTCGCGGAACATTTCGCCCACAAAAATCGCGCTCCAAAGCCCGTTCAGCAGATCGCCGGTATATCGGTCTTCGAGAACCTTGGAATTCCATTCCGTAATCGCGAGTTCAATCTCGTCCTTGCGGTCCGGTTGGTATTTTTCGATGTAGCCGCGATAGCGCTTCATCGGCTCGTGCAGCGAGAAGGCCTGATCAATGATGTCGCGCTCGGAATCAAGGTGCCGCTCCACCGGATAGGTATGGAAGGAAAGAAAGTCCACATAGTCGCCGGCAATGCGCATCAGGTCTTCCATAAAGACCGCGCGCGTGTTCGCCGCCGTCGGGCCGCCCACCTTGATGGACGGATCAACCGCCTTCATGGCCTTGGCATATTCAATGAATTTTTTCGCGTAGACTTCGCCGGTCATCCGTGAACCGTCGGGCAGCGTGCTGCCCATTTCCCAACGGCCTTCAAGCTCGTTGCCGATTTCCCAATATTCAACGCCGTAGTCCATTTCAAGGTTGGCCCAACGCACCCACTCCGCCGCCATTTCCGGCGTGCCGGAACCGACGTTGACCGTCACGATTGAATGCGAGCCTTTGTCTTTGGCGAACTCGTGCAGCGCATAGGCGTCCACATTGCCGTGCCACTCGTCCGGTTTGCCGGGAGCGAGCAGGTGGAAGCCGGGCGCATAGGCGGAATAGTCGACGTCCCACTGGCCGTCCTTGAGCTTCGACATATCAAACGTGTTGCCGTCCCACACGCCGTTGCCGTTCCAGACATACTCGTCCGACCAAGAGCCGCCGGGAATGCGGATGAACGACGGATTCAGCTCCCGCAAATAGTACTGCACATCGGTATCGAACAGTTGCCGCGCCTCATGCCACAGCCCAGCGTTCGTACCCAAAAAACGATGGCGATCCACTTCGCGAATTACGGTAGACGAATCGACTTTAAGCGTGGCGCCCTCGCAGGCAACAACGCTAAGTGCTGCTGCGGTCATGATGATGGTCCTGTATAAATGCTGCATGAATAAATCCTCAAGTCATCGTTACTGCGGTTCATACGGTTTTGCCAAAAACAGCCTGCTAGAGCTTCATGCTCAAGGATGCCCCATCCTTTTTAAGCTCAATGTTTTCAAGCACAACTTTACGACCGCTGGCGTGTGCCGTGATCCGATAGTTCCCTAGAAAGCCCCGCAACTCCACCCGTCCGTCGTCAGAGGACCGCGCCTCTTCCCGTCCGGTCCACCATTGGTTGTAAACCAGGTCGCGGTAGATTTTTGCATTGGGCTTCATCCGCCAGTCGCGATCGTAAAGCCCGGCATAGGGAAGCCAGTGCGAATCCTGCCAGAACCCCCATTGGAGAAAGGCCTGCGTATCCGGATGCGCAAACCAAGCAGTCAGAAAATCGCGCGTATAGGCGGCCTGCAGTTCTTCATCGGCCAGATCAACATCAAATTCGCTGCAAACCAGCGGAAGCCCGTAGCGGCCGAAACGGTCGCATAAGACCCATATCCGTTGCGGGCCGGTCAGGAAGCTGTGGCGGAAATGGCTCTGAAAACCGATCCCCTCCAACGGCGCCTGCTCGTCCAGCAACCGGCCCACAAGCGCATCGTAGAAATCGAGTTTTTCTGTCCAGTACCCGCCATTGGCCATCAATAAAAAATCATTTACGTTTAATTGCGCATCCGGCAATACCGCATCCGCCTGTCTGAACCAGTCCCCGACCACTTCGCTGCCCATCACATCCATGTAGTCATGGTTATTAAAAGCTTCATTAAGTACATCAAAAGCCGCCACCCGGCCATTCATGGCCGCACCGATATCGGTGATGTGGGCATGGACGAGCCGGTTCAGCGCCTCTGGACGGTCCGCCATTTTTTTCGTCCAGGCCGGCGCATGGCCCCACCCCGGCCAAACCAGTGCGTGCCCCTTCACATCAAGACCGCTCGCATGCAGCCAATCGGTCAAGGCAAATGTGTCTTCCTGCCGAAAGCCGTCCCACGCGCCCGACCACGCCTCCCACTTCAGCGCATTCTCGAACACGGCATAGTTAAAGTCCGCCTTCAAAACCTCAAAGTATTTCTGAATCTCCGCCTGGCGCTGGGCAAAGGTCAGCCCCTTGCGTCCGGATTCGGCACGATAGGCTTTGAATTCCGCCTGCAGCTGCGGATTGGATGCCGCATCCGGGGCGATCCACCGCCACAAGAGGCTGTTGACTGCCGTACCAAAACGATAGGCATGACGCTGCTGCTCGATCACAACCCGGGCGTTCTTTACCGGCTCGCCCTGCGCATCAAGCACCTGCACCGAAAAGGTGCCCATGCGGTTGGAGGCAATCATGGACTGCGCTTCTAGGCGCCAAGCGGCATCCGCTTCCTGGCCGGCATACCACCGGCCCTTCCGGGCATAAGCCTGCAGCGGCTTTTCCGAACCGAGGTTTTCAATCTGGACATCGGCCACCTCGACCGCGGCATCGCCCCAGCCATGCACAAGGAATAGGGAAAGGCTTCCGGGCGCGGCATCTTCCGGCACGGAAAAAGGCGCAGAGAAGGTTTCCCATTCAGCGCTCAGCACCGGCCCGCAGCGGAACACCGGCCGAACCTTTCCCCTGATCTTGCCGGGAGAGCTTACGGCAAGTTTCAGCGCAACAGAACCAACGGCTTGCGGATCAATGGCGCGTGCACGCACCGATAGCATGTAGACTTCGTTCGCCTTGAATGCTTCAGCGCAGGGACGTTCCCATCGAGGCCCGTACTCCATGATGCCGCTGGAACGCGGCTCCAACCGGACCGGAAGCGCCTGACGCTGCGGCTGTGCATTTTCATTCCGCACCCGCGAAACAAAATCCCATTCGCCGGCACCTTCGGCATAGCCGCACAAACTCGAGAGCAATGCCGCCGAAAGAATCAAACCGGATGGAATAGCAACTTTCATAGAAATGCGACCTAGCCTTCCGCCAAAACCATTTTTTGAGATTCCTGCGACTGCTCCTCTTCCACCATGACGCCCATCACAACTTCGGTCGAATGCGCCTTTCCGTCGGTAAAGACCGGAAGCACGTTGCCTTCGATGGCCTCGCCGTCGATGGTGACCGATACAACGCCTTTGGAAACATGGTCGGGATTTTTCACCTCAATGTTATAGGTCGTGCCACGGAACTTTCGGGTCGCTTTGAAGCCGTCCCATTCCGCCGGAATGCAGGGATTGACTTCCAGCCCCTGGTGGCACGGCATGAGGCCGAGGATATGCTTGACCGCCGCCTGATAGGTCCAGGACGAGGTTCCGGAAAGCCAGCTGTTGCGGGCGAGCCCGAACTGCGGATGTTCGTCGCCAAGAATGTTCTGCGGGTAGCAGTAGGGCTCGCATTCAAAGCGCTCGATCGTGTCGTTCTGCGCCGCGGGATTGATCTGGTTGTAATACTGGAACGCACGGTCGCCGTTGCCGACCATCGTTTCTGCAATCATCACCCACGGGTTGGAGTGCAGAAAGATGCCGCCGTTTTCCTTGGCGCCCGGCGGATAGGTGGTCACGCCGCCCTTGGCCGGATCAAATCCATCGTAGCCCGGCCAGCTGAGCTTGATCCCGCAAGGCGTGTTCAGCTTGCTGTTGACCGACTCCAGCGCCTGGAGCGCGCGGTCCTCGTCGGCAAAGCCGGAGAACACGGTCCACGACTGGGCGTTGGTGTAAATCTGCCCTTCGCTGTTTTCCTTCGAACCGATCGGCGTGCCGTCTTCTTCAAAGTAGCGGGCGTACCATTCGCCGTCCCAGGCCACTTCGTTCACGACCTTTTTCATATGCGCATGATTAGCACGGTATGCTCGTGCAGACGTCTTGTCTCCAAGAAATTCCATCAGATCGATCATTTCCAGCAGCGCCCGGCCGTAGAGGCTGGCTATCATAACGCTTTCCGCATCGCCGTGGAGGTTGACTGTATCGTTCCAGTCGGCAAAACCAAGCAGCGGAAGCCCCTGCTTTCCGGTATGCGTTCGCGTGAACTCCAGCGCACGGCGGAGGTGCTCGAGCACGGTGCCCTTTTCGCGTTCCGCCAGCGGCAGTTCCTTGCTGTAGAACGTGATTTCCTCATCGAGGAAAGCATAGTCGCCGGTTTCCTTCACATAGGCGGAAACCGCCTGAACAATCCAGAGGTGGTCGTCGCCATACCACTGTTTGTCGCCCTCTTCCCGCGAGTCGCCCTCGTTGGCTTCCATCGTCAGCGGGAAAAACTGGTGCATCGCCGAACCGTTCGGCAGCTGCACGCTGATCAGGCGGCGCATCAGCGCCTTGGCCTCGTCCGGCGCGCCGGCGAGCACGCCCATCACATCCTGCGAGCTGTCGCGGAATCCAATGCCGCGCGCGCCCAGGCCGAGCTGGTAGAGCGAAAGATAGCGCGACCAGTTCATCGTCGTGTGGCACTGGCGCGGGTTGTGGATGTTGACCATCGAGTTGAATGCAGCGTCCGGTGTTTCGATCCAGTTTTTGGAAAGGTATTCGTCCCAGAAGGCACCGAGTTCGGCAAAGGCGGCATCAACGGCTTCCAAAGACCGGAACTTTTTTGAAGTCTCCGTCACCTTGGCCGGCTCGTCCTGCCCAAGCTGGGTAACAATGCGCTTTGTTTCGCCCGGAGCCACTTCGCCGAGCTTGTGCAGCAGCGCGGCAATGGTGTCGCCCCGGCGCGCTTCGATGTTCGACAGGTGGTCTTCCTGCAGCTCAAGCGGGTTGGCCCAAGTGCCGTATTCGTTGTCGCCGAGGAACACCTTGCGGTCGGTCTCGAACGAATCCACCGGCACGTTGGAGGTGAAAAAGTTGTTTTCATACTGCTTCTTCATGAAGGCGTATTGGCGCAACAGCACGGTGCCGTCGGCGTTCTTTTCCGCATCGACCGTCATGGTCTGGGGCACCCAGTCGGCATTGGTGTATTGCTTGAGCGCATCAAAGTGGGTGAACTCCACCACCGGCACCACGTCCAGTTCGACCAGCTCGTCGCCGAGGTTCGTCACCTTGATGTCGCGCACCACCACGTTTTCGCCGGGCGGCACAAAGATGGTGACGTCGGTGCGGATGCCATAGAATTCGGAAACGATGCGCTGGTAGCCAAGGCCGACGTGGCATTCATACTTGTCGTAGTGATCCAGCGTCGGCACGAAGAACGGTGAAAAGATTTTATAGCCGTCGGGTTGCTTGATGCGGATATACATCCCCTCGCCCTTGAACTCCGAGCTGGGCAGCTGCGGCATGTATTTCACAATGCGGTTCAGCGCCGGATCGCCCTTGCAGATTAGCGAGCCGCCGGTGTGGTCCACAATGCCGCCGAACGCCAGCGTGCCGACATAGTTTGTCCACTTCACCGGCGTCTTCGGGTTGGTGATTACATATTCGCGTTTAGCGTCTTCAAAAAATCCGTATTTCATAATTTCACCTCACGTATTTCGTATTACGTACTGCATATTTCAAATTTCAGGTTTCAAGTTTCAAATTTCGTTTACACTTTACCGCGCCGCTCTTCGAGCTGTTCGCGGATTTCTGCCGCCTTAGCCGGCGTGATCGGGAAAATTTTCAATAAAACAAGCGCCACCGCCAAGGCCGCAACCGGGATGACGATGTAGCCGATGCGCATGTTGCGCAAAACAGCTTCCGGCTGCGCGGCTTCCAGCGCCGCATCAAATCCGGTGAGCTCCAGCAAAGGGCCGGAGATGAGGAAGCCGATGCAGAACGCAAACTTCAGGATCCACGAAAAGATGGAGGCGAAGCTGCCTTCGCGACGCTCTCCGGTTTTCAGTTCGTCATAATCGACCACATCCGCCTGCATCGACGAAAGCATGAGCCAAAGGCCGGCATATCCCGCACCGATAAAAATCGTGTTCACCAGCATCAGATAGGGATAGGCCGGATTAAAGGTCCACCAGGTGGTTGCCGCTGAAAACAGAACCAGACAGACGGATATGCCAAGACACTTGGGCTTGCCGATCCGCTCGGACAGCCAGCGGAAAATCGGAATAAAGAGCAGGCTGAAGACCGTGTAGACCACGGTTCCATAACCGGCAAATTTTGCAGCAACCGTCCAGTCGGCATTCAACACATAGTACGTTCCGACATAGCGGCCGTAGCTGTCGAAAATCGCCGTGCCGAGCAGGAAGAATACAGTGAAGAGGCATAGGATCCGAAAAGGCACGTTTTTGAGCGTTTCGCCCAAACTCTTGATTACGCTCACCTTTTCCTGATGCTTGTTAACGCTTTCGTAATAGCGCTCCTTCACAAAGATGGCAGGTACGATGCCCAGCACAATGATAATGGCTCCGATGCCCAAACTGAGATAACGCATGCCGTTTACGGTACTGGCTTCTCCATTAAGGAAGAAAATCGGCAGCAGCGAAATCCACCACATCCAACCGTTCAGAAAACCGGCCATCGTCTGGAAATAGCCACGCACTTCCGTGACGCGGGTCCGCTCGTTATAGTCCGGGGTCATCTCCATAATCAGGCTTTGATACGGCATCGCCCAAACGGTAAAGCAGGTATAAAAGAGAATGCCGAAACCGATCACCCACAGCATGATCATTTCCTGGCTCCAATCCATCGGGAACCACCAGATCAGCGGATAGGCCAGGCCGGCCAGAATGGAACCGACTAGAATAAAGGGCCGGCGCCTTCCCCACTTGGAACGGAAGTTATCGGAAATGCAGCCCATGATGGGGTCGATGATGCCATCCCACAACCGAAGCGACATCAGAATGATCGACACATAGAGCGGCCGCATATGCAGCTCCATATTGAAGAACGGATAAGCAATGCTCACCAGTATCCATACCGCCAGAATGTCCACAGGACCGCCCAGCGCATAGGCCAGCTTCGTCCCCATCGGCACGCGGTCTTCTGCGGCCACTATGGGTTGTGCTTGATCAGACATGAGCTTCTCCAAGGATGACTTCAACTTCATGAACGCCGTGGTCGCCAAAGATCGGAATCATATTCCCTTTGGTGAGCACGCCATCGACCAGCAACAGGACGACGCCTTTGTTGACGCCGTCCGGATTCTTGATCGTAATACAGTATTCTGCGTCGCGGAAGCGACGGGTGACGGAGTATTGTTTCCAAGCCTTCGGAATGCACGGATCAATCACCAGGCCATCATAGTCGGGCTGGATGCCGAGAATATAGTGCGAGATCGCTGCCCAGTTCCAAGCGGCCGTTCCAGTGAGCCAGGAGTTTTTGGCTTCGCCCGGCTTGAACGCATCCTTGCCGGCGATCATTTGCGAATAGACATAGGGCTCCATCTTGTGAAGCTCGGAGATATCCTCGCGGTAGGCCGGTGCAATGCGCTTCCAGTAGTCGAACGCACGGTCGCCGTTGCCGGCCTTGGTTTCGCCAATGCACACCCAAGGGTTGTTGTGGCAGAAGATGCCGGCGTTTTCCTTGTAGCCCGGCGGGTAGGTTGAGATTTCGCCGTACTCAATCACATATTTCGTGAAGGCCGGATTGTTCAGCACGATGCCGTGCTCGGTGGCGAGGCGTTCGTTGACGGAGTCGAGCGCCTTTTCGCAAAGCCCCTCTTCCTTGCCGATCTCGGCCATGGTGCAGAAACCCTGCGATTCGATGAAGATTTGCGCTTCCTCGTTTTCGTGGCTTCCGACCTTCTTGCCGTAAAAATCGTAGGCGCGTAGGAACCAGTCGCCGTCCCAGCCGTGCGTCTTCACCGATTCAACCATCGCGTCAACGTGGATCTGGGCGGCTTCGGCCTCGGCGTCGAGTCCGCGGATTTTGCAGAGGCGGATGTATTCGCGGCCGTAGAGCACAAACTCGCCGGCAATCATCAGCGACTCCGCCTGACCGCCCGACGCGTTTTCCGTGGTCTGGAACGATTCGTTCGGATCTTTGGAAAAGCAGTTGAGGTTGAGGCAGTCGTTCCAGTCGGCTCTTCCAATGAGTGGAAGTCCGTGCGGACCGAGGGTGTTCACCGTAAAATTGAAGGAACGCGAAAGATGCCCGAACAGATCGGTGGCCTTGCTCTCGTCGTTGTCGTACGGGACCGACTCGTCGAGAATGCTCCAGTCGCCGGTCTCTTTGATATAGGCCGTAACGGAAAGGATCAGCCACAGCGGATCGTCGTTAAAGTTGCCGCCGATCTCGGCGTTCCCCCGCTTGGTGAGCGGCTGGTACTGGTGATAGGCCGAGCCGTCTTCAAACTGCGTCGAGGCAATGTCGATAATACGCTCCTTGGCGCGCTCCGGAATCTGATGCACAAAGCCGATCAGGTCCTGGTTGGAGTCGCGGAAACCCATGCCGCGGCCGATGCCCGACTCAAAGAACGAGGCGCTGCGCGACATGTTGAACGTCACCATGCACTGGTACTGGTTCCAAATGTTGACCATGCGGTCGAGCTTTTCGTCGCCGCTCTCCACCTGATAGACGCTGAGCAGTTTTTTCCAATAGTTGGAAAGGTCAGCCAGCGCGGCATCCACTTTTCCAACCGTATCGAACAGGGAAATCATCTCTTTTGCTTTGGCCTTATTGATGACGCCCTTGGATTCCCACTTGTCCTCCTCGGCGTTTTCGACGTAGCCCAGCACAAAGACCAGCTCGCGCTTTTCGCCCGGAGCCAGATCGATTTCAAGATAGTGCGACGCAATCGGCGACCAGCCGTGCGCTTCGGTGTTTTGCGGAGCGCCGGCGAGCACGGTCTGCGGTGCGTCGAAGCCGTTGTAGAGGCCGGTAAAGGTTTCGCGGTCGGTGTCGCAGCCCTGAATCGGCGCGTTTACCGAGAAGAACGCATAGTGGTTGCGACGCTCTTTGTATTCCGTTTTGTGGTAGAGCACGGATCCGTCGATCTCCACTTCACCGGTCGAAAGGTTGCGCTGAAAGTTTTCCATGTCGGTCTGCGCGTTCCATAGGCACCATTCCGCCAGCGAGAAGAGCTTTAAACTTTTCTGTACGGTGGAATTGTTCTCGATGGAAAGCTTGTGCACCTCGGCATTGACGCCCAGCGGCACGAAGCAGGTCAGCTCCGATTTCACCCCGTTTTTCACGCCGGTGAATTTGGAATAGCTTAGGCCATGGCGGCATTCGTAGGAATCGAGCTCCGTCTGCGTCGGCTTCCACCCGGGGTTCCAGACGGTGTCGCCATCCTTAATGTAATAGTAGCGCCCGCCGGTATCGATCGGCACGTTGTTATAGCGGTAGCGGGTCAGCCGCCGGAACTTGGCATCCTTATAAAAGCTGTAGCCACCGCCGGTGTTCGAAACCAGCCCGAAAAATTCTTCATTGCCCAGATAGTTGATCCACGGAAACGGCGTTTTCGGTTCCGTAATTACATACTCGCGGGCTTCGTCGTCAAAATATCCATACTGCATCTGATAGGCTCCCCTGCTTAAAACAAAACATCAATATATCACTTATAGATCGATGTCAACTTATCATGTTGTTTTTTATCTCAACACCTTCTATATTGCCCCATTCAATAATCATTATAAATATATCATTTACCTATCTATAGATATTGGCGCAGCTTAAGAACCTACCCATCCACTTAAGCGCTTGGAACTCAACAGCCTCGCCACCCATGAAAGGAGGCCTATAGTTCCCGCGACGCCTCGACGACCTCCTCTCGGACGCGGAGGCTTCAATTAATTTGAGGCAACTCGCGCTTCATTCCTGCTGATATTCAAGACTTGCGCATACGAGCGGGATCAGTTAGGTTCATTGGCTTTTACTGCACGGCTAACACACCGCCCCTCGTCGCGGACACACTATGGATGGTTGCGATCGGAACGACGGTGTATGTGCATGGAACAATGAAACACGAACATAAAGGAACATATCATGGGTTTATTCAACCTGTTCAAGCCAGCCAAAACCGTGCTGGTTGTAGACTGCCTATCCCTCAACGATTCAATGGGAATGAAGGGAAAAGTGCCCCCGCGAAACCAGCTGCAGACGCTTCGTCGTTTGACGCGGTTCTCGCAGCGTGAAAAAATTGAAGTGGTGGCTGTGCTTTGCGGTGCGCCCCTAAACAAGGCCCCGGCCGGAAAAAAATTCGAAGACATTACAGTCCTCTACAGCAAGTCAGCGGATGTACACGCAAAGTTTTTGGCCAAAACCGCCGCATCTAAGGGCCCGGGCGCCATACTGCTTTCGGGCAATGCCGCGGCTGAAAAACTAGCAGGAAGCAGTGTAAAAGCCATGCGCGTCAGTACATTCCGCAAGGCATTCGATGTGGGCGGTGATCCGGAAGCCCCAGAGCGCGGAAACAAAAACGGCGCCCCCCGCAGCAACCGTCCGCCTCGCCGGCGTCCCCAAAAGTCCGGTAGTGGCGACAACAAGCCGAAGGAACGCCGCCCGGAAAAGACGGCGAATTCCGAAGCCGATGCCATCAACGAGTTGATCGACCTCGTCGATTAGATCGAACCATGACGGCGCACAGTCGCTATATCTTTTGCGATATCGACGGAACGCTGCTGCATGCCAAGGGTTCCGGGCGCATTGCTTTTGGCGATGCGTTCGAGTCCGCCTACGGCGTTGCGGTTGATATGGCGCACATAAATTTTGCCGGCGCCACGGATATCCGGGTGGTGGAGCAGCTGCTTCGGGAACAGGGCCTTGAACCTGACCCCATGCACACGGCGCGGTTTTTTGAACTGCTCCCCGGCCTGCTCGATGAAAACATGGCCAAATTCCCTCCCACGGTATTTCCTGGGGTGGGAGCGTTTCTGGAGCGGGTTTCAACACATTGGAACCTTGCTCTGGTTACCGGCAACATCCGGACGTGCGCCTACCTGAAGCTCAAGCACGGCGGCCTTGCCTCCTATTTCTCTGACATCGGCGGTTTTGGCGACGATGACGGCGACCGCAACCGCATGGCCGCTTTGGCGCTGGAACGCGCAGGAAACCCTGAAGGATCATTCCTGCTGGGCGATACGCCATCCGACATCGAGGCGGCGCGCACCAACAGCATGGTTTCAGTGGCCGTCTGCAACGGACAGTTCGACCGCGCCACCCTCGAAGCCGAGAGCCCGGACATCATCGTGGACTCGTTCGAGGATGCGGAGCACCTTTTTCAAGCCTTGGACGTATGAGCGCTGATTTCAACAACCTAACACCCGACCGCATCCTGAATGCGGTAGAAAGCGGCCTGCGCTACGACTTTACCGGGCTGACCGCTCCGCTTCCGAGCTACATCAACCGGGTCTACGAGCTTCAATCCGCCACGGGCGACCGCTTGATTGCCAAGTTCTACCGCCCCGGACGCTGGAACCGGGACGCCCTGCAGGATGAACACGATTTTGTGCTCGATTGTGCAGAAGCCGAAATCCCCGTAGTTGCGCCGCTGGCGCTTGCCGATGGCGGCACTATTGGCGAATACGACGGCATCCTGTTTTCTGTCTTCCCAAAGAAATCGGGACGCGAGATGGAGCTGCGCGATGACGAGGGATGGAGGCGCCTCGGAAGCCTGATTGGCCGCATCCACTTGGCCGGAAGCCACTATGAGGCGGAAAACCGGCTCGTGATGCATCCGGAAACGACCACGATTCCCGAGGTGAAAATGCTCCTCGACGGCGGCTTTATGTCGGCGCATCAAACCGGCCGCTTCAAGGACGTAACAAACCGCATTATAGAGATCGCCTTGCGCGAGTTCGAGGGCGTCGAACTGCAGCGCATACACGGCGACTGCCACCGCGCCAATATTTTGGAGCGCCCCGACGAGGGGCTGATGGTGATTGATTTCGACGATATGGTAACGGGCCCGGCGGTGCAGGATATTTGGCTGCTGCTTCCGGGCCATGCAAACACCACCCGTCGCGAAATTAGCTTAATGATCGAGGGCTATGAGCAATTCATGGAGTTCGACGACCGCCAGCTTCGCCTAGTGGAAATCCTGCGGGCCATGCGCATTATTTACTTTCTTTCGTGGTGCAGCACGCAGGTGGATGACTTTAAGTTCCAGTCCAATTTTCCGGACTGGGGAAGCGAAATATTCTGGCAGCGCGAAGTGGCCGATCTCGAGCACCAGTATCACGCAATTTTAAACGACGAACGATTGAATGGAGAAGATTTCCAATGAGTATTAGCCGAACCGTAAACATTACTTGCCCGTCCTGCGGCACACTGCAGGACGTCCGCTTATACGACGCCGTCAATGTCGCCACAGATCCAGAGCTGAAGCAATCTCTGATGCAGAACCAGCTCAACCGCATTGAGTGCACGGACTGCGACACCAGCTTCCGGGTCGATCTCCCGTTACTCTACAACGATCCGGAAAATAATATTTTGATCCACTGGGTGCCGGAAACCGGGGAAATGTCGCAGGAAGATATTCTAGAGGAGTTCGAGCAATCGCTCGAACAGATGAATGAAATGCTCCCGCCGGACGTCGAGGCGCCACGCGTGCGCCTGGTGCTCTCCCGGGTGGAACTGGTGGAGTTGATCTTCCTGATTGAGGCGGGCCTGAACCAGCGCGTGGTGGAATATGTAAAATACAGCATCTACACGCGCAATATGGAAAAGATCCACCCACGCAAATCCCGCATCCTGCTCAACGTACAGGATTCAACCGATGATGAGATGTGCTTTGTCGTGCAAGATGTGAAAGAGCAGAAGCTCGGACAAGTGCTTCGCTACGGCAGAAAGGCCTACGACTCAATGAACGAGCTCTTTGACGAGGATCCCTCCGAGTTCATCGAAATGTTTCCCGGCCCCTGCATCAGCGCCCGCCAGCTGCTGCTGGAAGATGAAGAGGAAGCCTGAAACTTGAAAGGACAAACCTGAAAAGATCAATCCGGCGGAAGCCGATGCAATTTCAGGTTTCAAGTTTCTCTTTTCAGGTTTCAAGAAACAACCCTTGGAAATCGCGTCCTCTACGGATTTCCAAGGGTTTGAAAAAAAAGCAAGGCCGGAACCGAAGGCTCCAGCCTTGAAATTGATCAGGCTTTTAGGGCCTATTTCTTTTTATGACGATCCGCGCGACGACGCTTGCGCCGTTTGTGGTTCGACATTTTGGTCTTGCGCCATTTTTTGATGGTACCCATGTTTTCTCCTAATTGTGTCCTAAAAGGGCTAGTACAGTAGTTACGCCACGACTTTATTCAAGCTAATTTCAATAATTCCTTCTGCGCCGTTGGCCTTCAGGTCCGGAATGATTTCGCGGACAACTGATTCATCGACCACCGTTTCGATGGCATACCAGCCCTCGTCGGTGAGCGAGTTGATGGTCGGCGAATGCAGAGCCGGCAGCAGTCCCTTGACTTTCTCAAGATTGAAAGCTTCCACGTTGAGCTTCAGAAGCACCTTGTCATCCGCGTCCAGCGCCGCTTTCAGCAACAGAGCGATCTTTTGAAGTTTCTCCTTTTTCCATTCATCCGCCCAGGCATCCTGGGAGCAGAAAAACTTGGTGTAGGATTCCATCAGCGTTTCAACGATCTTCAAGTTGTTGGCTTTGAGCGAGCTTCCTGTTTCGGTGATGTCCACGATGGCATCCACGAAATCGGGCACCTTCACTTCAGTTGCGCCCCATGAAAACTCGACTTCGGCCTTAACGCCGTTCTTTTCGAGCCAGCGTTCGACAATGCCGACACCCTCAGTGGCAATTTTCTTGCCTTCAAGATCCTTTACGGAGCTGATGGGGGAATCGTTCGGAACGGCCAGCACCCAGCGCACTGGGCGCTTGCTTTGCTTGGAATACACCATATCGCACAAATTGACCACATCGGAGCCGTTGGCCTCGATCCAGTCCAGTCCGGCAATGCCGGCGTCGAGCATGCCGTGCTCGACATAGCGGCTCATTTCCTGAGCACGCATGACGCGGATTTCAATCTCGTCGTCGTCGATCGACGGAAAATAAGAGCGCGATCCGCCCTTGATGCTGAATCCAGCTTTTTTAAACAGGGCGTAGGTCGTTTCCTGCAAGCTTCCTTTAGGCAATCCAATAACCAGTTTGTTCATAAATCCTTTTCCTTCGGTTGGTTTGGGAAAGCGCGGAATATAAAGGAACAAAGACGGCCGTCCAACACCTGATTGCAAATAATTTACATTTGCGCGCTGTTTGTTCGAATCCGCTTTACCCTCCCCCGAAAAAGCGCTACCTATTTATGCCTTTCCACGGCACCCGTGGCGCAATTGGATAGCGCATCTGACTTCGAATCAGAGGGTTGCAGGTTCGAATCCTGCCGGGTGCGCCATTTGCCTCCATAGTCGAGGGGAAGCAACATCCAGAGAACTTCGTGCAAGATCGGCTCGGCCCCCTTCTCCCTGAATAGTATTTCATGCTAGTGGAGGCTTGCGCCCAAGCCAACGATTATTTATGCTGTTGCAGTTACATCGAAATTCAAGACAAGAGGGTTTAACCGTGGTAAAACTATCAGACAAAGATTGGAACGCACTCAAGAAAAAACTGAGCGACGACGGACGCATCGACAAATTCATACTCGGCGAACCGGAACAGGAATATGTGACGTCTCGCGGAATCGATATCCTGCGCCTGCACGCCGCTGACTTCGTGAACAAACGCCTTGCCCCCGCCAACCCGAAGAACGACGGGCGCCAGACACCCACCAAGGGGCACCCCGTTTTTATTGCGCAACACGCTTGCGGATGCAACGACCGCGCCAGCCTTGAAGAATTTTTCGGCATTGAAATGGGCCGAGAGCTGACCGCAGACGAGGCCGCCCTCGTTGTGAATGTCATCCTGCGCTGGATCGAAGAGCATCTTGACAGTTAATTTCCTGTTTCTATAGATATGCAAAACCGTTCTGCTAGGGGCGGTTTTTCTTTTTTCTGCAAACCCATTGGAATACTCTGCACCGCTTATGGAACCAACCATTCTTAAAAGACCAGACCACAACGTCAGCCGCAAGAACATCAGCTCGGCCGCCATCAAAGTGCTGTACCGCCTCAAAGACGAGGGCTGCACCGCTTATATTGCCGGAGGCGGCGTCCGCGATCTGTTGCTGAACCGCAACCCCAAGGATTTCGACGTGGCTACCGACGCCACGCCCGAGCAACTCCGCAAAATGTTCAAGAACTGCCGGCTGGTAGGTCGCCGCTTCCGGCTGGCGCACATCCTTTTCCGCGGCGAAATCATCGAAACCGCGACCTTTCGCGCCCCCGTGCCCGAGGATGAAACCATCCACAGCGACAACACCTTCCGCACCGGAGAAGAAGGCATGGTCATGCGCGACAACGTCTTCGGCACGCCGGAAGAGGACGCGCTGCGCCGGGATTTCACGGTCAACGCCCTCTTCTACAACATTGCCGATTTTTCCATCATCGACTATGCCGGCGGGCTCGATGATCTGAAGAAAAAGATCATCCGCGTCATCGGCGACCCCGACACGCGGTTTGCCGAAGACCCCGTACGCATGATCCGCGCGGCGCGTTTTGCCGGCACCCTCGGCTTTGAGATCGAAAAAGAAGCCTACGACTCCATCTGCCGCAACAAAGACAAGCTTGCCTCCGCCGCCTCCTCGCGCATGTACGAGGAAGTGCAGAAGCTCTTTTTCTGCGGACATGCCAAAGCGGTTTTCCAATGGCTGGAAAGAACCGGCCTGCTGCACCCGATGTTCCACGACTTTTCGCACTGGCTCGACGAGGACAAGGCTCGCCAAGGCTGGGTCATTCAAACGCTGGAGCAAATGGACCGCTGGCGGAAGGCGAACCTGCGCGTTCATCCGGGCGTCCTCTTTGCCTTGCCGTTCGGCGAATACCACGAATTCCTCATCCAGCAGCTGATCGACAAGGGCTCCTCGCCGCACGACGCCACACGCAACGCCGTTCAGGGCCATTTGCGCGGCATGTGCGAGAATGTCCGCGTGCCCAAGCAGGTAATTTATCAAGTCTGTGATATCATGGCCAACCAGTCGCGGTTCCAGAAAACCCAAGGCAAACGGCCGCAACGCTTCATGCAAACCAAAGGGTTTCTCGACGCCTTCCTCTACTTTAAGTTTTCCGCCAAGGTCCACAACCGCAATCAGGAACTGCTTGAGTTCTGGACCAACCTCCGCCAGCAAAAAGTCAAAAAAGCGGAGTAGCCGCAACCGACCCAACGCTTGAAACCCGCAGACCAACCCCCTAAGCTCTCCACATGAAAACGCACATTGGAGTTTTGGGGCCGAATACCACAACGGGCGAACAGTATCAGCTGGGATGCGAAGTCGGCCGCTGCATTGCCGAAGCGAACGCCATCCTCTTTTGCGGCGGACTCGGCGGCATGATGCGCGCCGCCGCCGAAGGCGCAAAATCAGCCGGAGGCCAAACCGTCGGCATCCTGCCCGGCACCGATAAAACCGCCGCCAACGAATTCATCGACATCGCCATCCCCACCGACCTCGGCGCCTACCGAAACGCCCTGCTCGTCCGCTCGTGCGATGTCGTCATCGCCGTCCACGGCGCCTACGGGACCCTCTCCGAACTCGCATTCGCCCTGCGCCTGAAGGTTCCAATCGTCGGACTCCACACTTGGGAGGTGCATCGCGACGGCAAGGCCGACCCCGGCATCCACCTTGCGCACACAGCGAAAGAAGCCGTTGCGCTGGCCATCAAACTAGCAGGTAAAAAATGAACCCGATCGTCTACATTGTATTAGCCGTCAACCTCATCGGATTCATTCAAATGGGCATCGACAAGCGGCTGGCCGTTAAGGGCAAGCAACGCATCCCCGAAGCCCAGCTGATTGCCCCTGCTTTTCTAGGAGGCATCATCGGCATCGTCGCCGGCATGCTCGCCTTCCGCCACAAAACGGCCAAACGAAGCTTCCAGCTCAAACTGGCATCCGTCGTTCTCGTCTTTGCAGGCATGGCCTGCTACCTCTTCATCCGCGCGCGATCATAAAAAAAGCCCGGCACAGGCCGGGCTTTTTCACGCATTACGCGTCACGCCTCTACTTGTCGGTCAGGGCAACGATGCCGGGGAGCTGCTTGCCTTCCATGAATTCGAGGGAAGCGCCGCCGCCGGTGGAAACGTGGCTCATCTGATCCGCAACGCCGGACAGGTTGACCGCCGCAACGCTGTCGCCGCCGCCGATGATGCTGATGCTGTCGGACTTGGCGACCGCTTCGCAGACGGAGAAGGTTCCAGCCGCAAACGGCTTCATTTCGAAGCAGCCCATCGGGCCGTTCCAAACGACGGTCTTGGCGGAAGCCACTTCGTTGCAGTAGAGTTCGATGGTCTTCGGACCAATGTCCAGCGCCATCCAGCCATCTTCGATGCTGTCGCCCACAACCTTGGTGTTCGCGTCGGCCGAGAAGGCGTCAGCCACCATGTTGTCGACCGGCAGCATAAGCTTGACACCCTTGGCCTCGGCTTGCTGGAGAATTTGACCGGCGAGCTCGACTTTATCGTCCTCGACCAACGATCCGCCAATGGCTTTGCCTTGCGCTTTGTAGAAGGTGTAGGCCATGCCGCCGCCGATCAGAATGGCGTCGCATTTGTCCAAAAAGTTGGTGACCACGTCGATCTTGCCGGAGATCTTCGCGCCGCCGATGATGGCAACAAACGGCTTGACCGGCGCTTCGAGCGCCTTGCCGAGATATTCGATTTCCTTGGAAAGCAGGAAGCCGGCGGCGCATTGGTCGATGTATTTGGTAACGACGGCCATCGAGGCGTGCGCGCGGTGCGCAGTGCCGAAGGCGTCGGAAACATAGACATCGCCGAAGGAAGCGAGTTCTTTTGCGAAGGCGTCCTGCTCTTCAGCCGTGCAGCCTTTGCCTTCTTCTTCCTTGTAGAAGCGTACGTTTTCGAGCACGAGAATTTCGCCGGCGGGCAGCGCTTCAACCAGCGCTTTGACTTCCGGCCCGATTACGTCGGGAGCAAGGGTAACCTTGGCGGAGACCAGCTCGGCCAGGCGGTCGGCCGCCGGCTTGAGGGTGAACTCCATGTTCTTTTCGCCCTTCGGGCGGCCACAGTGGCTCATCAACACGAGCGAACCGCCGTTTTCGAGCACATAGTTGATGGACGGAAGCGCCGCGGTAATGCGGGTGTCATCGCCCACAACGCCGTCTTTTACCGGCACATTGAAGTCAACGCGCATCAGCACGCGCTTGCCCTGGACATCGAGATCTTTGATCGTCAGCTTATTCATAATAATTCCCTTTATGGTTAAACGTTCGTAAAAATAAGCCGTTGACTATAAGCATATCCAAAAGCGAGTCAAACGAAAGGAGCAGCATTGCAAAGGTTGGGGTAAAGGTTTGGAGTGCGGTGGGAAGCGGAGCGCCACACCGCTCTTTTCGTCAGAAAAGCGGTGTCGCCCGTTGGTTGCCGCCGCACTCCAGAACTTTGTTTTATTGCCCCTTCCCCTAAATTCTATATTCTGAACCGCAAACAACTTCCGAGGATTTTAAAATGAACCAAGCCGCCGCCGCAGACCGTATTGAAACCGCACTCATCAGCCTAGAAAACGCCATCGGCGAACCCGTGTTCGACGAATGGGCGCTGGTGGAGAAGAACGAAGGGGGCTGGAAGCTGGTCGAATACGGCGGTTCCCGAAAAGACGACTTCCTCGCCGACTTTAACGACGACATCGCGGCGCTGCGCGGCACGCTCGACCCCGCCAATACGGGCATTGGCGACTTTGCCTTTTCGCACGAGGGGCACGGAACCGGCTTCGACGCCCATATGTGCGTTGGCGAGAACCTCTTTGTGCTGTTTAACAACACGGCCAAGAGCACCGGCGAAATCACCAGCAACCCAAAGTGGACCAGCGCCCAGATTCATTTCACCGAACTGCTCGAAGCGTTTATTGCCGATCCGATTTCTTAGCAAGAGAACCGAGGGGACGGGCACGCACCCGCATCCCGTTCGACGGGGCAGGCGGGACGCCTGCGATACGGAAAATGTACCGCAGGCGTCCCGCCTGCTTCACGCAAAGCAAGTCGCCCCCATACTCCCGGCTTCTTGCTTCAACGTCTGTGCAGTTCAGTTTTTCTCCGTTACGACCACGCTTTTTCGAACCGTCGCATTAGGCGAGATTCGCGGCTTCTTCCCGCTGGCGGTTTTTAGCCCGCGAACCGTTATGGTTTTGGTCAGTTGATACGGGAACGGGCGCGCGGCATTGCTCTTGCCGCCCGGATCATGATTGGCAAAGAAATACATGCCTTCATAATCTTTCGGGACATTCGTGTCCTCGACCGTCAGATTATCAATGGTGATATGGCGCGGCATGGAACAGGGATAGCCGAAATCGTGCGTTCCATCATTGCTCGCGCCGATCATATACGGAACAACCACCGCTCCCCGCGCGGGGATCCACCGGCAGTTCCGGATAACCAGATCCCCTTCCCAAGTGCTGCCGTAGTCGCTCCGGAAATTCACCAAATTCCAGCCGTACAGCGTTGAATCTTCCACCGTCAGCAAGCCGCGCCCAATCGCGTTAAGCCCCATGTGCCCCAGCGTACAGCCACGAATGGTGTAGGAACCGGAGACGCCCTGATGTGCGTCCATGCGCGACAGTTCGCAATCTTCGAGTAGGATGTTTTTACAGAAATTCGATCCGATCACACCCCATTTTGATCGATCGAGGATATGATCCATCCGGCATCGGATCATGCGGAGATTCACGACGTTGTTCATGCTGTAGTCATACGAACCCATGCTGACCGGCTTTCCCGCAGAACCAATGGTTGTGTATCTTTTATGCCCCGTGGCGAAGCAATCGCGCAGGGTTATTTCCGCACAGTCCCGCACATTGATGAAACCGGAATACGGATGCCCGATATCGGTCTCGCCCTCTACATAGTGCGTCAGGTTCTCGACAACGGTATTGGAACGTTTGACAACAATGTTGCGCGACCAATAATTATACCCCTTCTTCTGCTTCGTGCGGTTGGCGATCGTTGTGAATACGCCGCCGCGCAATGTTAACGTGTTTTCGTCGATCGGGCGGGCAATGATCCACGTGACCTCTTCGTAATCCCAATCGATGGGCGATTCAATCGAACCATCCTTGCGCAGAATAAAGCAGTCGTGCAAGGGGCTTCCGCTGTTCTGATTGAGGCCGCGCCGGATGAAGATCCGCTTGTTTTTATTCTCCACGGTCACGAAGCAATCGCGTTCCGGCCGCGCGTTCACCCGCTTCTGATCGCGCGTAAGCCGGTCGATTTCCAACGTCTCCGGCTTCAGCAGGGAGCGAACTTCGAAGAGCGGTTTTTTATGATTCTCCACATCGGTGTCATCAATTGTGAAGCGCGAGGTGCTCCAGTCGGTGTCGGTCGCAATAATCACGGTCAATGCCCGGCGCCCGAGGTGATAGGTCGCATCGGGATTCGAGCGAACCAACAAGCCATGCTCATTGGCGTGGATGTGGGCGGCACGGATTGCAGGCAGGTCATCGGCGACGCCATCCCCCACCGCCCCGAACGCCTCATAGGCAACGACCTCACGGGGCGTGGCTTCCGCAGTGCACATACAAATCAACAGAATTAAGACTCGTAGTATTGTTTTCATATCGACCCTGACTTTGATTGCGGGAAAATCCAAACGCCAGCCCGAAGTTCGAGATTCGAAAACGGCAAAGAGGTTCGTAGTTCCGCCTTTCTTGTCCGCCGTAGCCTTGGCGTAGGTGGAAGGCGGCCAGTCCGCAGAGCCGCCTGAAGGCGGAACTACAAACCTCTTCCCATTCCCACCCAGAGGAAATAGCCGAACGCGACAATGAACACCGCGCCAAACAGGCGGGGAAGCCGGCCGAGCACGGCCACGAACAACAGGTGGGCGGCGCTCAAGCCCATAAGAATCAGCAGCGACTGCTGCAGGAACGCCCCGGTTGGGATGGCGCGGAAGGCGGCGAACAGCCCGATGCAGAGCGGAATGCAGATATGGGCGTCGCCGGATTGCGAGGTGTATACCACGTCCATGCGGTTTTTTGCCCCATAGTAAAAGGCCAGCAACGCATTCGGCAGCACCATCAGCACCCCGCTCGCCCAACCCAGCATACGTGGAGGAATCGCATCGCTTTCCAAGGTTTGGAACCACTGCACCAGCCAGTCCGTGCTGATGAAAACGGCGAAAGCCCCCACCAAGAGCAAAGCCACGTCAATGACCAGCGTTTTGGGATAGCTCGTCTTTTTGAGCAGGTTGGTCTTTTTGACGTCGTAGATGTGGAAACATTGCCAAAACACAAACAAGGCGATCAGCACAAATCCGTCCATGCGCGACAGCTCGCCATCGGCCGCCAAGAGCCAGACGAAGAGGGAAAAGAACAACGCGGCCACCAAATTGAGCGCCAGCGACAGCCGACCGACCTTATGCTCGCGCATCGCCGCCTGGCTTTTGCGCCGCGGAATGCTCGCCATGCTCCAGATGAGTACCGGCAGGCCGATCAGCAGCGTCAAGTTGGTCACGTTGTTGAACAGGCAGTTGACGAGCACGTCGTCGCCGTCTCCCTTGTTCCTGGCCAGCACCACCGCAAAGACAATGTTGCCCATACCCGAACAGAACGGCATGAAGATGGTTCCGAGCACCGTTCCTTCCACCCCCTGCCCCGACAACACCTCCAAGCGCCAAACCACCAGCAGGCTCGCCAGCAGGAACAAGGCAATGCAGGCATACGGCGCAAACGCGCCGAGGGATGAGATGATTTCGTGAACAAGTTCCATACAATTGAAGTTAACACTAAGACACGAAGAGCACCAAGTTTGATTAAAAGGTACCTGCCTCCCTTAGAGCCCTTCGTTCCTTAGTGTTTAATGAATAAAAAAAGCGCCCCGGAAGGGACGCTTTTTTGAATCGAAGTTAATCGAGGGCTTAGCCAACGATAACGTTGATCAGGTCGAGAACCTTGCAGGAGTAACCCCACTCGTTGTCGTACCAGGAAACAACTTTGACGAAAGTTCCGTCAAGCTGGATGCCGGCTTTCGCGTCAAATACAGAAGTGCATTCTTCGTTGCGGAAGTCAGTGGAAACAACCATTTCCTCAGTGTAGCCGAGGATGCCCTTCATAGAACCTTCAGAAGCTTCTTTCAATGCTGCGCAGATGTCTTCGTAGGAAGCTTCGTTCTTGAGGCAGACGGTCAGGTCGACGACGGAAACGTCGGAGGTCGGAATGCGGAAGGCCATGCCGGTCAGCTTGCCGTTGAGTTCCGGGATAACCTTGCCTACTGCTTTAGCCGCACCGGTGGAAGACGGGATGATGTTTTCCAAGATGCCGCGTCCGCCGCGCCAGTCTTTCATGGACGGGCCGTCAACGGTTTTCTGAGTTGCAGTGGCGGCGTGGATCGTGGTCATCAGACCTTTATCGATGCCGAACTTGTCGTTCAGGACCTTGGCCACCGGCGCCAGGCAGTTGGTGGTGCAGGACGCATTGGAAACGATGTCCTGTCCAGCGTAGGAATCGGTGTTTACACCGCATACGAACATTGGGGTAGCATCCTTGGAAGGAGCGGAAAGAACCACTTTCTTAGCGCCGGCAGCGATGTGCTTGCGTGCGGTTTCGTCGGTCAGGAAGAAACCTGTGGACTCGACAACGACTTCAGCACCGACGTCGCCCCACTTGAGGTTGGCCGGATCACGCTCAGCGGTGATGCGGATTTCAGAACCGTTTACAACAAGGGAACCGTCTTTTACTTCAACAGTGCCTGCGAAACGACCGTGTACAGAGTCGTACTTGAGCATGTATGCGAGGTAGTCAACGTCCAGCAGGTCGTTGATGCCTACGATTTCGATGTCTTCGCGGGTTGCTGCTGCGCGGAAAACCATACGTCCGATACGGCCGAAACCGTTAATACCAACTTTAGTAGCCATGTTTAGCACCTTTCCTTTTAGGTTTAGAAACTGCCGTTTCTGTTAAAAATGAGCCGGAACACTACCCAACCGCATTTATGCCGTCAACCACCATGCACGGCTTTTTTCCATAAAACCATGCCAATAAAATACCTCCTTGAATTTGCGCTAAACCGCTATTCGCTTGCGTTCCTTCGTCCGAAACCCGTATCTTGCGCCGTTCTGTTCAATGTGGAGTTCAATGATGCTATTTAGGGTATTAAGCATAGGCTTAATCACGGCATGGGTCTCAACCGCCCAAGCCGATCCGATTCAAACCGCAGTCGATCAAGCCATGGCCGGCCTTGAAGTCGCATCTTCGGACGCCCCCTACTCCCGAACCATCAAACGCATGTATATTGGCTGGGACGCCAACGGCGAGGCCAAAGTCGGCGTCGTATACCGGACAATCGAATCCTACAAGCCCATCACCGGCGTTGTGATCGTCCACAAAACCCCCGAAGGCTTTGTTCTGCATGAAGCCCTATTCCCAGACATTTCCAAAATCAAAAACGCCAAAGACCGGAACATGGTGCTCACCGTGCTTAAATCATTTCAGGATGTCCCCTTCGATCCTCATGCCGAAAAATCGGCCGTCGACGGCCTCACCGGAGCCACGCGCTACGGCATCAAGACCTCGGGCTATCTCAACTACATGGCCCGCCGCATCGCCCTCGAAATGGAAACGCTGCCCGCTTGGACGAAGCCGAAGAAAAAATAGCCCGCATGCTCTCGTCCAATAAAATACGCAGTATGCAATACGCAATACGGCCGATGGAAACGCCCTACCCTGAACCGGAGCGCATTTTCCCGGGGATCGACGAAATCAGCCCAGAAACCTTTCCCGCCTTCCTCGATGAAATTGGCCTTGTCGGAATGGGCGGCAGCGGTTTTCCGGCCGCGGAAAAAATCCGGTCCGGCATCGGCGCCCATACGCTGGTCATCAACGGCGTTGAATGCGAACCCGGCATCACCATCGACCAATCCGTGCTGTTGCATGAATCGCTGTGGGTGGCCGCCGGCGCCAACGCCAGCGCCAAGGCGATCGGTGCGAAGCGCATAATTTTGGCCGTCAAGAAGGACGATGCCTTCATCGCCGAACTTCAGAAACACTACGGCGAGTTCGATATCATTTCCTTCCCCGACCGCTATCCGGCCGGGGCGGAAAAACTGATCCTCACCCAGCTGATCGGAAAAACGCCGCCGCCCGGCGTGCGCCCCTACCAAATGGGCCACCTCGTCCAAAACGTCGCGTCCCTCCGCGCCATCGGCCGGGCCATCATCGACGGCATCCCCGTGGTCGAACGCCCGCTGACGCTCTCCATGCCCTCGACCGGATTTTACAAAAACATTATCGCACCCGTCGGCCTTTCGATTCGTGAAGTGCTCGAAACCGTTGACCTCCCGTTCGATCTCCAAACCCAGTTCATCGTCGATTCCGGTTTAATGATGGGCAGCGAGGTGGGTCTCGACGACTGCATTGAAAAAACAACGCTGTCGTTGATCATACTTGAACGCAAAAAAGCAGAGCGGAAAGAGCGCCCCTGCATCCGGTGCGGCGCGTGCAACAACGCCTGCCCGCTTGGCCTGCATCCCTTCACGCTCGTCGACAGGATTCAGAAAGGCAAAACCAAGTCAGCGGCATTTAAGATGCAAATGACGGAATGCTTCCTCTGCGGCGTCTGCTCCGCCGTCTGCCCCTCCGACATTCCGCTCGTCCAATCTCTGGCGGAGGGCAAAAGATGCCTCTGATGAGTCCATTCCTCCGAACCGGCGTGCGCAGCACCAACATGGCCGCATGGGTGCTGGCTGCATTGGCGGTTCCCGCCACCCTCTATAGCATTCTCTACCGCTCACCCTTCATTTTCCAGCTGATCGGCTACACCATGCTCGGCATGATCGCCGAAACGCTTTTCACGCTCGTCGCAAAGCGGAAGCTGCGTCTCGCCTGCACCGGCTCCGGACTCTCGGCCGCATTGATTGCCGCCAGCGTGCCGCCCAGCATGCCGTTCCTGCCCATGCTGTTTGCCATCCTGATTGCGGTTTGGGTTGCAAAGCTTCCAATGTCTGGGTTGCCGCTTCGCTTCAACGCCGCCATGGCCGGTCGGCTCTTCCTGATGCTGGTCTATCCAAGCCACGTGGTCAATTGGGGCACGCCGACGGCCGACGTGATCTCCTGCGCAACACCCCAAGAGCTCTATTGCTGGGAAAGATTCCCGCTCGAATGGCCCCAGCTCCTGTTCGGCAGAATAAGAGGCATTTGGGAAGACCTGTTTCTACTCGTGCCCGGCAGCCCCGGCGAAACCTTCCCGCTTATCATCCTGTTGCTCGGCATACTGCTATGCTGGAAAGGCATTTCCAGCTGGCGCACACCGGTGGCCTTCCTGCTTTCCTTTTCCATCACCACGGCGCTGTGCGGCAACTCGCCGCTGTTCAACCTCTTTTCCGCCGCCACCCTCTTTAGCGCCGTCTTCATCGTCTCCGATCCCGTTTCAACCCCAATGAGCAAAAGCGGAAAGCTCGCCTGCGGCGTCATCATCGGCGTCAGCAACGCGTTGATCCGCAACTTCACCTTCTACACCGAAGCCATCGTCTACACCGTTCTGCTCGGCAACCTACTCTCCCCCCTGCTAGACCGCATCGCCTTTTCGACGCTAGGACGACGTCTTCAGAAGAGACAGGATGATTGAATGACAGGATCATCACATTTCAACGGAATAAATAATCCTGTCATTAAGTGATCCTGTCCTCTAAAAACCTCCAATGCAACAAGACTCTACCAACCGAAGCCTGGCCTACATGCTGGGGCGCAAAAGCGCGCCGATTTTTTTCAAGGCCAACTGGATCATGCAGTCGCTGGCAGGAACGGAGACGGAAAAGATCGAAGCGGAATTTCAGATGGGCTATCTGCTGGCGCAGGTTTATGAAGAGAAAGTGTCCGTCTTCGAAAACAATCGCCTAGCGGAAATTGCCGAAAAACTGCTCTCCAAACTGCGGAACAAAGAGCGGCAATACCGCTTCAGACTCGACCGGTCAGGCGAGCTCAACGCGCTGGCCATTCCCGGCGGCTTCATCTATATGTCCGAAAATCTGTTTGACCAGTGCGGCGAGGATGTCGATGCCGTTGCATTTGTTCTGGCACACGAGATCGCCCATGGAATCCACGGCGATGCCAACAAGCGTTTTTTGACCAAGACGGCGATCAACGGGTTGCTGCGTCTGCGTACACGCGGCGTAAGTCCGCCGGTGCAGCAGCTGCTCGCCCGCCTGGTGCAGCAGGGCTATTCGCGGGAGCAGGAATTCCGCGCAGACCGCTTTGCCGTTGCGCTAACCCAGGCGGCGGGTTTTGACCCGAGCGGCGGTTGCCGGCTGTTTTCCATGCTCGCCGAGCACTCCAACGAACCAGGTTTCACGGGCGCCTATTTTTCCTCGCACCCGGCCTTGGCCGACCGCACCGACCGGATTCATCGTCGGATGCAGGAACAATAGCTTAATTTTTTACAGAAGGTCGCTAAACGCGCAAAGACAGGCTGCAAAAAACGCACTTACTGTTTAATTTCAGCTTCGCTCACTTTGCGCTCTTCTGTTGATTCCTCTTCGCCAGCAGGGTCGGATTCAGGAGCAGGGTCGGCGGCAGGTTTGGGTTCGGCCACCGGCTCGGGCTGGGCCGCCTGTTTCTGAAAATCATCCTGCGCGCCGCGGATTTCGCGCTCGAGGTCTTCCTTGCCTTTCTTGAATTCGCCGAGGCTGCGACCGAGCGAGCGCGAAAGTTCCGGCAGTTTTTTCGATCCAAAAAGAAGCAGGATCACAAACAAAACAATCAGAATTTCCGTACCGCCCTGCATGCCTGGGATAAAAGCTATTTCATTCATTTCAAACTCCTAGTTGCCGGCCAGTGGCGCGGGGGTGTAGAGGATAAACACATGGGTCGGTCCCGTGCCTTGCACGCCCCGAATCTCCACGCTTTCCAAATTTTTCGAGGCCATCAGACGGAAGGACTGCTTGCCGATCTCGGCCTTGTCGGTGGTCCATTCCATGGTGGCCAGCATGTCGTTGTAGCTCCCACGCACCGTGCTGAGCGGGAACGGCGCCTGCAAATGCCCTCCCACCAAGGTGGTTTCGGGAATGCGTCCGTGCTGGCTGAGTTCATAGTCCTCCAGCAGGAGGTAGTCAGGGAAGAGCAGCACTTCCGGGCGAATGCCGGCTTCAAGGTAGGCGAGCGACTTCGAGTCGTCCACCACCGGGCCGTCGGGTTCGGTTGAATACGTCGTGCAACCGGCAAACAACAGAAGAGCCAGACCGATCGCTGCATGGTTCAAGCAGCAGCGCATTAGAGCCGCTCCTTGATCCGCTCATAGGGGTTTTCGCTCGACTCCAGCAACCGTATCAGCTCCCCGGCCATTTCGACGAGGGGTTCCGCGGCATCCGCCATGTAGCGGGTCATCCAATCGTAATCCGCGATGCCGTCCTGCATGCGTCTCATCCGGGAAAGCATCGAAGTCCGAATGTAGTTGTCCAGCGTCTCGACTTTGCTGGTTGATTTTTTCCCGTAGTCGCGCTTGATTTCCGCCAGCTCCTGCTTGGACAAATCCATGTCGCCCACAGCGGCGGTAAATTCCTCATGGTTGCGCTTAAACAAAGAAACCAACATGGAAAGCTGCTGCTCGGTTTCCGTATAGTGGAATTCATAGGGTCGCCGCACCCGGTTGCTGCGTGTCGAATAGGCCGCCAGGAGCTGTCGCGCCTGCACTTCATAATCTTCGTTGGCATTCCAATATTCGATGAGAATATGCGTCGCTTCAAGAAAGTGCTTTGCGTCGACCAGTCGATAGGTTTGGTTCAAGAAGTTGCGCAAGTCCGCCTTTTTCCAACCATCATCCGGAATGCGCACGCCATAGCGCCGCGCCTTGTCGAAGCGGGTGCCCTTGTAGATCTGCTTGCGCTGGTCGTCATCATTGAATTCCAGCTCAAAGGTAATGTAGGTGGCCACCGCCAGCACGCTGCCGCTCGAGTCAAGCACCGGACTGCCGCTGTTGCCGGATACAATATCGGCATCCACCTCAATATCAGCCGGGCCGACGCCCAGCACCTTGCCCTTGAGCTCGGTTGCCACATTGCCGCCCGCGCTGTTGCCGTACACCACGATGTCTTGGTTGATTGCTGGATTCCCGGAGGCCAGCGAGAGCACTTTGACCCGCGCAGCGTCCTCGGAAGAAAGCTCTAGCCGGACGAGGTCGCGATCCTCACAGAACTCGAATGAAACCGGCTCGAGCAAATCGCCGCCCATGGTGTTCAGGCGGATTTTTGCGGCGCCCATGAAATTGTGCTGGTTGCTCACGAGATAGGCCTTGCCGCCAATGTTGAGCACAAAGCCGGAACCGCGCCCAACGCCCGTATCGATAAACACCAAGGCCTGGTCGACATCCGAAAAAGAGACCACCGCCTCCTTCTCTTTGCTGCGGGAAGCCGGCGCGGCGACCGGTTCCGCCTTCACGGGTTCCGGCGCAGGAGCCACGGAACCGTCCGATGCTTTGAATACGGCGCTGCCGGTTACATACTCCACCCTTCCGCCAGCCAATGCAGCCACGGCTTCGATCGCGTCGAGCAGGTTGAGGTTTTCCATGTTCACACTGATGCGCAGATCTTCAAATCCGGGAAGCTGACAGTCCACCTTAAATGCCGCCAACGCAGGCTCGCCGCTGCGACGGGCGGTCTTTTCCATCTTCTGGAAAACATATTTTGCGGGGATGCGAACAAACTCTTCATCCGGCGCCGCCACCCGTGCCAGCGAATCAGCCGGCTCGCCGCCCCAAGTGCAGGAAGCCGCCGTGCACATTAAAATCATCAATCTAATCTTCATTCGTTCTCCATAAAAAAAGCACTGCCGCAACGGCGGCAATCAGAGCGAGTCGAGCAGCTTCTTTTCGTCGCGGATCATATATTTCTTAACATCGTCTACCGCGACCACCTCGCCGTCGAAAACCTTCAATACCGACTTGAATTTGCCCAAAGTAGACGCACTGTTGTTGGATATGACAATCACGTTTACCGTGGGATATTTTTTCTTGTCCGGCCCATAGATTTGTTTGGCTGCTTCCCGCAATGAATCCCTCAGGTCATCCGGAGAGTCCTCGCGGGAGACCACATAGTTCGAGGTAATGACAAAAATGGCATCAGCCCGTTGCTCCATGGCAAAGCACAGCGCCTCCGCCCAATGCATGAAGCCTCGGGATTTGCCTGTATAACATGCGGCAACCGACTTGCTCGGTTTATAGTCGTACAACCATTTTGGCCCGCCGGAAGGGACGGTCGCTTTCAGCCGCTTCGGCCATGGAAGATTGCTCAGTTTCATATTGAGTGCCTGCAGTCCAGTGCCGTAAATATCGTTCGATTTGAGCGGGTTGACCGGCGCCAGCCACTCCGCAAACAGAGCCTTGTGCCGCTCCGTTGCCGGCTGCATTTCAGCATCGAACGGTGAGGTATTCGCAGCCCAGAACAACGATGCATTAAACTGCGAGCCCTCGGACAAGCCACCCACCACGTCGAGCAACCGGTTCCGGATCACATGAAACTTCATCCGCCCAAACCCAGGCTGATCGCGGTCCGCCACCATAGCCGGGCCGGCCATCAGCAGGAACACCGGGCGGGTGCAGGTTTGTTTGATTCCGAAAAGTTTGATGATGGAATCGGTCGAAGCCTGCGGCTTCACCACCGGCGGCTTCTTTTCCATCACGCGCATTTTCGGTGCGGGCTTTGGTCCGAAGGTTCCAGAAGCGACCACCGCCGAAAGCGTACGGATCCGGTCCCGCTCGGCCTTCACCGCCAAAGCGCCAACGACATTGCCCGACATCACCAGCTCGTCATAGATTTTACGAAGCGCGCCGTCGTACAACTTGGTCAAATGGGAAACGGCATTGGCATTCCTCGCCTCCGCCATGCGTTGCTCATAGCCCTGGCGGTATTTGCCGTAATATTCGCTGCCGTCCACCGCGACACGTTCCGGCGCTTTGACCGGCTCGGGTTCACGAACCACCACCGCCGCCGGATTCTTAAGCACCGCTCCGCCGTCTATATATTCCACGCCGGCGCCAACCGCTTCCGCCGCCGCGTCGATCGCCTGCAGGAGGTTCATCCCCTCCATATTGAAACTCGCCCGCTGGCTTTCAACCCCCTCCAGTTGGCATTCAACCGAAAAGGAAGCCAGCGCAGGAAGCCCGCTTTGCCGGGCATAGTTTTCCAACTTGTGCAGAATGTATGACGCCGGAATCCGGACAAACTCCTCACTCGGAACAGCCACTTGGCGCAACGAATCCATCGGCTCGGCGCCAAAGACGCAGACCGACAACAGCAACGCATATATGAGAAAAAGTTTTTTCATCCATCCCTTCGGGGAAAACATCCAGCAATAACGATGGTAAAATATAGATTATCGAGGCCTGCGAAACAAGAGCAACCCGCGGATTGATAACCGCGCCGGTTTAACAATTTCTAAGAAAAACGGCATCCGGCCTTTTATCGCGCGGTTGATTTGTTCACAATAGATACAAATCTGGAGATACTGCATGCAACGCTTTACCGATAAGAAGGCCGATCAGGTCACCGTCCGTCGCCTCAACATGGCAGCCATCCTGAAACTGCTGCGCGAACGCGGCACGCTGGCGCGCGCCGATCTGGCCAAAGAGCTGGGCATGACGCGCAACACCGCCTCGAACATTGTCACCGATCTGCTGACTGCCGGCCTCGTGGTGGAAACCGAGTTCCGGCGCGTCGGCGCGGGCCGCCCGGGCCTGCTGCTTGAGCTCGCCCACAACGGCGGTTTTGCCATCGGCGCGGAAATCGACATCAGCCGAATCATTGTCGTGGCGGTCGATTTTAAAGGCAAGACCCTCTGGCGGGAGTCCGCGCAGATCAATCCCAAGCAGGCGCAGACCGAAATCATCGCCACCGCTGAAAAGCTGGTGCGCGACGCCCTCGACTGGGGCAACGGCGAAAACCTCAAGCCGCTCGGCATCGGGGTCGGCCTTGCCGGGCTCGTCGACGCCGAAGGCGGCACGCTGGTCTACGCCCCCACCCTCGGATGGAAAAACCTGCCGCTCAAGCAAATGTGGGAAAAGCAGTTTTCCGTCCCCGTCTATCTCAGCAACGAAGCCAACACCGCGGCGCTGGGCTACTATAACTATGCCGACCGCTCCAAGGCCCAGAATCTGGCCTACCTCAGCATTGGCGTCGGCATGGCCGCCGGGCTCATGCTCGAAGGCCACCTCTTCGGCGGCACAGGCGGCTTTGCCGGTCAAGCGGGGCACATGAAAATCCGCCCCGACGGCGAACCGTGCAGCTGCGGCGACCACGGTTGCTGGATCACGGAAGTCGGCCTGACCGCCCTCTCCCGCAAAACGGGAGGCCAACCGGTCAAGCCCGACGAAACCGCGCAGGCCCTGCGCGACGGCGACGCGCAACTCACCGCCGTGGTGGCTGAAATGGCCGAAATGCTCGGCATCGGCATTGTTAATTTCATTAACCTGTTCAACTTCGATACCGTTATTTTGGGTGGCGCCATGCGTCCGATTCTCCCGTTCATGCTTGAAAAAGCCCGGTCCGTCGTCGATCAGCGCGCACTGAAGCACCCGCGCGCCAACGTGCGCATCAAAGTTTCCGGGCGCGACGACGACAGCGTCTTCGGCGCCGCCTGCCTGGTGCTTGACTCCATCATGAACGATCCCATTCCACTTGTGAGATCAATGATTTAACATGCTTATTCCCTCAACCATCCGAAAACTCACCGGGGCCACCTTGCTGCTCGCAGGAATCAGCCATGCGGAATTCCAACCGCAAGCCGCGCAAACGCTGCTGGATGCCGGAGTCAGGGAACTGCTGTTCACCAAACGCTTCACGCTCGACGCCAATCATGTCTACACGGAATACGTAAACAGCAAATGGAAGCCGGGCGGCAACATTTTCGTCCTGAACCTCGAAACGGGAAATGAGCGCGAACTCGTCCCATCATTGGCGGGCGGTGTGTTTAACCGGTTCGATCTTTCGTTCGACGCAAAAAAAGTCGTGTTCGACTATAAGAAAAGCAATGGCGAGGGCTACCGCATCTATGAAGTGAACATTGACGGCTCCGGCCTCAAACAACTGACCTTCCCCGAGCCCAACGAACAGGAGCTGATCGAAAAGTACAGCAGCAAGGGCTACCATCATGGCACGGACGATCTGCATCCGTGCTGCCTGCCCGACGGCGGCATCGTATTCGCCACCACCCGCTGCCAATATTCCATTCTCTGCAATTCTTCAGACGTTTTCACCACCAAAAACCTCTATCGGATGGACGGCGACGGGAACCATATGCGGGCGCTCAGCAACAGCTCGGTTTCCGAGGCGTCGCCAGTGGTGATGCCGGACGGTCGGATTCTCTACCACCGTTGGGAATATGTCGACAAAGCCGCCGGAAACCTAAAGTGCCTGTGGGCCATGAAGCCCGACGGCTCGGCATCGGTCGAAATCTACGGCAACACCATCAGCCACCCGGAAACCATGATTTATCCGCGCCCCGTCCCCGGAGCGGAAAACAAGATCGCCATGCTCGGCACCACCCATTGGGGCCCCAACAATGCCATGGGCACGGTCATTGTCGTCGATACCAGCAAGAACATCCGCTCCACCGAAGCCATGGAGTTCGTCACCAAGGATGTCAACGCGCTCGGCCACGCCGGCTTCTACTTCAAGGATGAAAACGGAAAATGGTTCATGGACAAGACCGGTACGCTCGGGCGGCTCTTTAAAGATCCCTACCCGCTTTCCGAAAAGCTGTTCATCGTTTCGCATAAGCCAAAAGGACTGAAGTGGAACGAGCCGGCGGGATACGATCTTTCCCTCCTCAACGAAAACGGAGCCGACACGCTGCTCTATCGCGATCCGGCCATCTCCTGCTGGCACCCCTTCCCCCTTATGCCTCGCAAAAAGCCACCCGTACCCGGAAGCGACCTGTCCGAGAGCGAGCATGCCACCTGCGTGGTTACCGACGTCTATGAAGGCATGGAGCAAGTAGAGCCCGGAACCATTAAACACCTGCGCATCATGGAGCAGGTGCCGCGCCCCTGGGCGGCGCGCAACACTTGGTTCAAGAGCGACCGCGACGGCATGGCGCATACGGCGCTCGGGCACGGCATTCTCGGCCTAAAGGTTCAGCACGGCATCGTTCCGGTTGAGGCCGACGGTTCCGCCCACTTTACCGTTCCCTCCGAACGAAACATATATTTCCAAGCCTTGGACAAAAACTATATGGCGATCCAAACGGAACGCACCTATGTGAACTACATGCCCGGCGAAACCCGCAGTTGTGTCGGGTGCCACGAACTGCCGAACAGCGCTCCTGCTCATCGCGGAAAAGTTCAGGCCCTGACACGCGCCCCGTCCACGCCCCAACCGCAGCCCGGTGAAGAAACCGCCCAAAAGGTGTTCGACTATCCCCGCCAAATCCAGCCGATATGGGACGCGCACTGCATCGAATGCCATGGAAACATAGATCCCAAAGCCGAACTGAACCTGACCGGAAATCCCGCGGGAACCTACAGCGTCTCCTACAACAACCTCGTCCGCCGCCCCAAAGGGCGCCCCGGCCTGCTCGGCAGCCGCGAATTGCTCAACGAAAACGTCGGCTCTGCCGGCATTGAATATCTGCCGCCCTATTCCTCCGGATCCCCCACCAGCCTCCTGCTGGCCATCCATGCAAACGGCCGCTTCAAGCTCCGCGACCCTGATCAAGCCGCCTTGGCTCGCCGGCAGGCCATGCGGCACCGGGGCGTCGCACTTTCCGACGAGGAATTCATCCGCATCGCCAATTGGATCGACGCCAATGGCCAATTCCACCCGTCCTACTGGGGGCGCAAAAACGCCAAATTTGCAGAACACCCGAACTATCGACCGGAAGTCACGCTGGCCGATGCCGTCAGCCGAAGCGTCCCGCCTTCTATCGCGACGAACGAAGCCAACAACTAATACGGTCAGCCAATAAGGTGGGATTTCTTTTATTGCTTACGTCGCTCCAGTCTCGCTTCGTGTCTGTTCCGCGTTTAGAAACATTGCATACGTGGCTTGACACAGACTTTAACGCTACTATGCTTAAGGCGCTCTTGCTTGAGACCTCACAGTCAAATAGGACGTTTTCCTTCGCAAGCTCAGGTGAAACGTCTCTACACCAAACGAAGGTGTAGTATCGGTTCACCGGCCGAAGGGCGGAAAGCGATCTTTCTGTGGAAGTCGAATGCATGACAATTCAACAGGCGCTCCGCCTGCCCCGTGCAACGCAAAAAATGGAGCGCGACGCTTCGTCGTCGCCCAAGAGGACGTGCTTCCCGCTCATCCCCAGATGCGATGTAATGCTCCACTGAATGCCCTGCCCTGCATCAGCGTCTGTCCGCGTGATCTGCGGGCAGCAGAAAATCGCTCGGGCACGCTGAAGCTTGGACTACGTACGATAGGTGGAGAAGGCATGTAGTCCAGCCTTTAGGCTGAATCAGCTGAGAAGAAACCTGCAAGATGCAATGCAGTTCAAAGTTTCAACCACCCCACGGTTGACATAGTCGCCCCTTAATTGTTACTTTAAATGACAAATTAAGGACCTCTTATGAAAATAGGCATCATCGGACTCGGAAACATTGGCCGGGTACATGCAAAAAACATTCAGGACGGCTTGGTCGAAAACTGCGAAATCGTCGCCGTCGCGAACCAGCCCATCGAGTCGATGGATGACTTTAAAGCCCAGGGCATTGCCTGTTTTGACGACGGATCGGCGCTGATTAAATCCGGTTTGGTGGACGCCGTACTGATTGCCCTGCCCACGGCGCTTCACGCCCCGCTCGGCATCCAGGCGTTGGAAGCCGGCCTTCACTTAATGATGGAAAAGCCCCTCGCCTGCCATAAAGCCGAGGGCGAACGCATCCTGGCCGCCCAGCAGCGCGACGACCAAATTGTTTCGCTGATGATGAACCAGCGCACCCATCCCTGCTACGTCAAGATTAAGCAGTGGATCGACGACGGCGCGCTCGGCGAGCTGCAGCGCGTTTCGTGGACGATGACCAACTGGTTCCGCCCGGAAATCTACTACCAGTCCAGCGCATGGCGCGCCACGTGGAAGGGCGAAGGCGGCGGGGTTTTGATGAACCAGTGCCCGCACAACATTGACGTGCTCCAGTGGCTCGTCGGCATGCCTTCGAAAATCCGCGCCCACTGCTCCTTCGGGAAATACCACGACATTGAAGTGGAGGACGAAGTGAACGCCTACTTTGAATTCCCCAACGGCGCGACCGGCCAATTTTGCGCCAGCACCGGCGAAGCCCCCGGCAGCAACCGGCTCGAAATTGTCGGCGACCTTGGAACCGTCATTACCGACGGCAACGAAGCCAAACTGATCTGCAACAGCGAATCAGTATCCGCCTTTAGCCGCAGCACCGATGAAATGTTTGGCTGCCCTGAAACCAGCGAAAAGGTTTTCCAACCATTGGAAGCCGTCAACCAGCACGCCGCCATCCTGAACAACTTTGTAAAAGCCACCCGTGGCGAAGCCGAACTAATCGCCCCGGCCGTTGAAGGCCTCCGTTCGCTGGAGCTTGCCGGCGCGATGATTTATTCCTCGTGGATCAACGATGCCGTTGAACTGCCGCTCGACAGCGAGGCCTACGAAGCGGCGATAAACGAAAAGATTGCACAGTCCAAACCGCGCGAAGTGGTGCAGACGACGGCCAAAGTGGATATGTCGAAATCGTATAGATAAGAACCCTGTCACACCTGCGCAGGTGTGACACATATTGGTGTTGAACAACTAGGGGAAAATTATGAGCGAAGATAAAAGTCAAAAAGGGCTCCCGATGACCGGGAAATGGGATCCTGCCATTCTGGCCAAAGAAGTTGCCGAACTGGATGCGCTGGAAACCGCGCCGTTTGGAACCAAGGTTAAAGGATATCTAAAACGCACCGGCCCCGGCCTGCTCCAAAGCGCGATGACCCTCGGAGCGGGCAGCGCGGCGGCCTCGATTGTTGCCGGCGCCTACTACGGCTACTCCCTTCTGTGGGTTCAGCCGCTTGCCATGTTCCTCGGCATCATGATGCTCGGCGCGCTCGGCAAAGTGGTGCTCACCTCCGGCGAGCGCCCCTACAAAGCGTTTGGCCGCGAAATCAACAAACCGCTTATTTTCCTCTGGGCATTGGGCACCGTAATGGCGTCGGTCATTTGGCACTTTCCGCAATATGGACTGGCTGCCGGAGCCGCGCGCGATTTGGCGATCCAAATGGGTGGCATCACTGAAAACGCGGACGGCTTTACCGGCGTCGGCTTGGCCACCAGCTGGGGCATTGGACTGCTCATCCTCGGCATCAATATTTCCACTACTTGGAACTATGGGAAAGACGCCAAAGGCATCAAAATCTACGAATGGTTCCTGCGCGGCACGATCGCCATTGTGGTCCTGATGTTCGGCGCCGTGGTGGTGAAGACCGGCATCAAAGTGGATGTGCTCAAGGAGTGCAATTGGGGCTTCGGAATGCCGACCACCGCCAAAGGCGTCACCACCGTGCTCGGCGCCATCGGCGCGGCAGTCGGAATCAACATGACGTTCCTCTACCCCTACACCCTGCTCGCCAAGGGCTGGGGAAAATCGCACCGGAAACTGATGCGCTGGGATTTGGCGCTCTCCATGTTCCTGCCTTTCATTCTCGTGACGTCGCTAATCATTATCGCCATGGCCAACACCGTCTATCCGCTGGATCCGTCCACGCCGCTCAAGCCGCTGGACGCGGCGCAGGCGCTGGTTCAGACCATGGGCCCGATTGGCCGCGTCATCTTCGACCTCGGATTCATTGCCATGACCTGCGGCGCCATCAGCACGCACATGGTCGTTTGCGGATTCACCATCTGCGAAATGTTCGGCCTTGAATACACTACCAAGCGCTTCCGCATGTTTGCCCTCGTTCCAGCCATCGGCATTCTGGGCGTCATCACCAACACCCCGATGTGGATGCCCGTTGCCGCCTCGGCCGTTTGCTTGACCATGCTGCCGATCGCCTACGTGATCTTCTTCATCATGAACAACAAGCGCAGCTACATCGGCGACGCCGTCGGCACCGGCTGGAAGCACGCTCTCGTGAACATTATCCTGCTGGTCGCCATTGCCATGGCCACCATCGGCGCGGCCATCAAAATCAAGGGTGGCGTAATCGACAAGGTCCGCAACGCCCGCAAAGCGCCAGTCGAACAACCTGCAGAACTAAAATAAACAACGATCTTCTACAGAAGCCCGCAAAGAGCGCAAAGAAATTCATTCATCCCCCTTTGCGGACTTTGCGTCCTTCTGTTTAGAAAAGTGGAACTGAAATATGAGCAAACCAAATATTGCCAACGGCGCAACTTATGCCCCGACCGCAGAAGCTGAAAAAGTGGTGAAGCCCGGCGAGTTCGCCTTTGCCTCGGCCTATCTCGACCACGGCCACATCTACGGGCAGGTCAACGGCCTGCGCGACGCCGGCGGCACGCTGAAATGGGTCTACGATCCCGACCCCGAAAAGGTGGCCGCCTTTCTCGAAAAGAACCCCGAGGCACAAGTCGCAGATTCGTATGCGCAACTGCTAGGTGATTCCGAAGTCAAAATGGTCACTGCCGCCGCGATTCCGAACAAGCGGGCCGAAATCGGCTTCCAGGCACTGGAAGCCGGCAAGGACTACTTTACTGACAAGTCGCCCTTCACCAACCTGTTGCAGCTTGAAGCCGCGCGGAGAAAAACGACCGAAACCGGTCGTCGCTACATGGTCTACTACAGCGAGCGCCTGCACAACGAAGCAGGAATGAAAGCCGGCGAGCTGATTGCCGACGGCGCCGTAGGACGCGTGCTTCAAGTCGTCAACCTGGCGCCGCACCGGCTGAGCAAAGACATCCGTCCCGACTGGTTTTTCGACAAAGAGCAATACGGTGGCATCATCACCGACATCGGCTCGCACCAGCTTGAACAGTTCCTTGCCTACACCGGTGCAACGGATGCGGAGGTCAACTTTGCCCGCGTTGAAAACTTTAACAATCCCGACAAGCCCGGGCTGGAAGATTTCGGCGAAGTTTCGCTGACGGCCGACAACGGCGCATCATTCTACTGCCGAATGGACTGGTTCACGCCCGACGGGTCGCCCGTCTGGGGCGACGGCCGCACCTTTGTGGTTGGAACCGAAGGCACGCTGGAAGTCCGCAAATACATGGACCCGTGCCGGCAGGCCCCCGACAGTCGCATTTTCCTGACCAACGGCGAGACGCAGCAGGAAATCGAATGCTTCGAAAGCGTTGGGTTCCCCTTCTTTGGCGAGCTGATTCTCGACAGCCTCAACCGCACCGAACACGCTATGACCCAGGCCCACGCCTTCAAAGCCGCCGAGCTGTCGCTCAAAGCGCAGGCGCTGGCGGATGGACAGGAATTTTGATTTTTGATTGCCGGGTTTTGATTTGTGGAACTCAATCGGCATTGGCCTCTCTAAAGAAAAGCTGTCGCAAACCCTCAAATCAAAAATCAAAATTCAGCAATCAAAATTCACAAGCTTGTCAGAGCTTGTAATATTGCTCCCAACCCTTGCGGACATCGTCCTGCAACAGGCTGTTGGCCAGTTCATTGTTGGTGATCTGTTTGGTCTTTCGGTCAAACTCGAGCGTGCCTCCGAGATGTTGGGCAATGCAGCCGAGATTGAGCACCTGCGTCAATGGACCGGCCACGGAGAACGGTGAATTGGTTTGTTCCTCGCCCCGGCAAGCTTTCAAGAAATTCATGTAGTGGTTGGAGTTCTTGCCAAAATCCTTCGGCAGTTTTCCGGCAACCAACAACTCGCGCATCTTTTCGTACGGGATAACCTGCAAGGTTGAGCCATGGCTGCCTCCTTGGAAAATGTATTCCTTGCTGTAGATAAACTTGCCCGGCCCTTTCAGCTGCCGCCCGGCAAACTCCTCGGGCACCGGTGGCTTGTTGTTCTTGCCGTCGTACCAATCGATGTCCATCGACGGCATGCCGTTGCGCGCAGGGAAGGCAAAGTTGATGGTTGATTCCATCGGAAAGATGAAGTCGTTTCGACCTTCTAGTTTTTTTGCAGAAATGGTTTCAGGCAGCCCCAAGTCCAAAAACTGATGGATGGTGTCGAGAATGTGCGCGCCCCAGTCGCCAAAACATCCGGTGCCGAATTGGTGCCAGCCGCGCCAGTTCCCCGGGTGCAGCTTATTGCTGTAGTCAATCGCCTTCGGGGTAGTACCCTTCCATAAATTCCAATCGAGGTTTTCCGGCTTGATTTCGCCGGTCGGGAATCCCTGCACATCGCCCCACGGATGCCAACGGCGGCCTTTGTTCATGTAGGCGTCAACATGGGTGACGTCCTTAATGATGCCGGCCTCTTTCCATGCCTTGAACTGATAGTAGTTGTTGTCGGAATGGCCCTGGTTGCCCATTTGCGTGACAACGCCGTATTTTTTTTCGGCGCGCATCATCAGCTCCACTTCCTGGAACGTGCGAGCCATCGGCTTTTCAACATAAACGTGCTTGCCCAACGACATCACCGTCATGCTGGCCGGAAAATGGGAAAAGTCCGGAATGCAGACGAGGACCGCATCGATCTCGTTCGCCATTTGGTCGAACATGACGCGGTAATCCGTGAACTTTTTCGCGTCCGGAAACATTCCTTCGGATGCCGCGGTATGCTTGCTGCCCAAGGCCACATCACAAAGCGCGACAAAATTAGCGATCCCGGTTTGGTTCATCGACTTAATGACACCGCCGCCCCGACCACCGATACCGATGGCGGCCACGTTCACCTTCCCGTTGGCGCCGAGCACCCGTCCGGGAATGAGGGATATGGAGGCCGTGGCTCCAGCCGCCAACGTAAGATTTCTTCTTGAGATAGAACGTGTCATTAAATATTCCTCGATTAGATTTTGTAGTATTGTTCCCAACCTTGGCGGACGTCGTCCATCAGATAGCTGTTAGCCAGTTGGTCATTCGTGATCCGCTTGGTTTTTCGGTCGAATTCATATTCTCCGCCGAGGCGCTGCGCAATGCAGCCAAGCGCGAACATCTGGCAGAGCGGGCCGGACACGGAGAACGGCGAACGCGTCTTTTCATCACCACGGACCGCGTTAATGAAGTTGGCGTGATGGTCGGAATGCTTGCCATAGTCCTTGGAAACCTTTCCGTCGATCAGCATCTGCTTGAATTTGTCGTATGGAACAATCTGCAGCGGGCGCCCATGGGTGCTCCCCTGGAAAACGAGATCCTCAGAATAAATAACTTTTCCGTTCCCTCTGAATTTCTTGTTGCCCATTTCCTTGGGGGTCGGCGCATAATTGCCTTGACCGTCGTACCAATCGATATCCATGGCCGGCATTCCGTTTCGTTCCGGGAACGCAAAATTAATGGTGGACTGGAGCGGGAAAACATAGTCGTTGCGCCCGACCAGTTTCTTTGCTGAGAATTTTTCCGGCAGGCCCAGATCCAGAAACTCGTGAATGGTGTCTAGAATGTGCGCACCCCAGTCGCCGAAACATCCGGTTCCGAACTGATGCCAGCCGCGCCAGTTTCCGTAGTGCAGGCGCTTGTTGAAATCAACGTGCATCGGGGTTGTTCCCTGCCAGACCGGCCAGTTCATTCCGGGCGGAATGGTTTCGGACGCCGGGAAACCGGCGATCTCGCCCCAAGGGTGCCAGCGGCGCGACGAGTTCATCTGCGCGTCAACATGCGTAACGTTCTTAATGATGCCGGTCTCTTTCCAGAGTTTAAACTGATGATAGTTATCGCCCGAATGCCCCTGATTCCCCATCTGTGTAACGACACCGTACTTCTGCTCGGCATCCATGAGTAGCTGACATTCCTGAAACGTACGCGCCAGTGGCTTTTCCACATAAACGGGCTTGCCCAGCATCATCGCCGCCATAGCGATCGGAAAATGAGAATGGTCGGGAACCCCGATGCATACAGCATCGATTTCATCCCCCATTTCGTCAAACATTTTACGGAAATCGCGATACTTCTTCGCATTGGGGAACTTCGAGGCCGCGGTGGCAGGTGTTGCCCCTTCACTCATCCAGCCTTGCACCGAATATTTTTCCACACCTTTAGGAACTACCGGAGAATCACTGTCGATATCCACATCGCACAGTGCAACAACGTTCACCCCCGGTTGTCCGCCAATCGCACGTAGAATGTTTCCGCCCTGCTGGCCAATGCCGATGGCTGCAAGATTTATCTGATTGTTCGCGCCTAGCACTTTTCCGGGGATGAGAGAGTAGGTTGCGGCCGCACTGGCGGTCATTAGTGTTTGTCTTCTAGAAATTTTCATTCCGTCGTCTCCTTTAGTGGCCGTTAGAACATGGTTTTCCAATAAGTGAAAACAATCTAACGATTGGCGCTTGCAAAAGCAACCCCTATTTGTAATCTTCAGTGACAAATATTGGTCGCACTGTCCATTATCACTTGTGGGATGCGTCAGAAGCGGTATATCAGTTACAAAAGGAACGATACAAACCAGGAGAATCATTCCATGAAGAAGACCCTTTTTATTACGGCATCAAGCGCCCTTCTATTACTTGCTGGGTGCACCACGCAACAAGTAGATCAGCAGGCCAATACGATTTCGGAAAGCCAGCAGCAATACATCAAGAAATATGAAAAACAGAAGGTTGTCCCAAAACCGGAAGACATGCTGCTGAACACCGAAAAAGAGCCCAAGCTGAAGAGAGGGTTCACCCCCCTGTTCAATGGAAAAGATTTGACCGGCTGGACTCCAAAGGGCGGGAAATGCACGTTCGAAGCGATTGACGGAACAATCAAAGGAACCTGCATCAAAGGCTCGCCAAGCACCTACCTCTCCACCGACAAAGCCGACTACACTGACTTTATTTTCACTTGCGATATGAAGTGGGAAGTTACCAGCAACTCCGGCGTCATGATGCGCGCACAATCCAAGCCCGGTGAAAAAGGTGAAACCGTTTTCGGCCCGCAGTGCGAAATGGAAGGGTTTTCGCAGGACCGCGGCTGGTCCGGCGGCATTTACGGGCAGGCCTGCGGCGGATGGTACTACCCGCTCTGGCTCGAAGCTCATGCCACGGTCCGCAAAGCTCTAAACGAAGGAGAATGGAACCGAGTAACCATTAAAGCACAAGGCGACACGTTCAAAACCTGGATCAACGGCATACCTGCGGCAAACTGGAAAAACGAAGAATACAAACAGGGATTCTTCAGCCTGCAGGTTCATGCCGGCAAAGAAGGCACCATCCTATGGCGCAACATCAAAGTGAAGGAACTGTAATGAAAACAATCGCACGCGTACTCATTCTGACCGCATTGACCGGTGGTTTAACGTTGCAGGCCGAAACGGGCGGCTGGGTTGATTTGTTTGACGGAGAAACTCTGACCGGTTGGAACAACCCTTATGAATGGGGAGAATCCAAGGTCGTGGACAGCGAAATCCAGCTGATGGCCAATAAAAAGTTTTTTCTCTGCACCGAAAAAACCTACTCCGACTTTATCTTCGAAGCCGAAATACTGATGCCCGAAAGCAAATCCAACTCCGGCATTATGTTTCGCTGCCATGTCGAGCCCAACAAAGTCTATGGCTACCAAGCCGAGTGCGACACCTCCGAACGCGCCTGGTCGGGCGGCCTCTACGATGAAGGCCGCCGTAAATGGCTCAACCCGCGCAAACCCAACGATTCCCCCTCCGGCAACGCCTTCCGCGAAAAAACCAAAGGCTCCTTCAAGCGCCACGACTGGAACAAATATACGATTCAATGCGAAGGCCCCCGCCTGCGCATCTGGGTTAACGGCGTGCTCTGCACCGACTATACCGACGACCTCGACGCCTCAGGCTACATCGCCATCCAGCACCACGGCGAAGACGGCCAACTCTACCGCTTCCGCAATATCCGCATAAAGGAGCTCTAATGAAATCATTGATCCTTACCCTCTCCATCTGCTCTGTCTTAATGACTTCCGCCGCGAAACCCGGGCCTACTCCCGTTTACATGAGCGAAGCGGAGGCGGCCGGCGTGGTTCCAAATTTTAAACTGATTGGCGAATACCTCGCCAAGTCGGGTGGCACGGCTGTGCAAGCCAATCTGCTCAAGGACGGCGATTTTTTGGTCGCCACCTATCAAGGCGGACTACCGGGCGACGGCTGGGACCAATCCCCCATCAAATCGGAAAAGCTGGCACCGGAAGCCTTAAAAACCTTGATTGCCGGTTATGCGAAAGCGGAACGCTCCAGCCCGACCCTCGGCATGCGCGCCCCCGACGGCGCCGTGCTGGTTTTTCCGGACGACTTTTCCAACATCAAAGACGGCCTGCTTATGGCGGGGGGGAAGACGCTGAAGGATTTGAGTTCGTTTTCGATGCACCTTGAGTTTATGCAGCCGCTCAAGCCGGGAAAAAACCCTTCCAGTCAGGATCGGGGGAACAGCGGCATCTACATCTTCAACAACTATGAGATTCAAGTGATCGATACCTTTGCACTCGACTACGAGAATCCTGACAACAATGCCATTAAAACTGAGTCGCTCAACAAGCAATGGTGCGGATCACTCTACAAACAAAAGCTTCCCGACGTCAACATGACCTACCCGCCTCTGCGCTGGCAGACTTACGACATCGACTTCCAAGCCCCCGAGTTCGAGGGTGGCAAGAAGGTTAAGAACGCCCGCATCACCCTTTTCCACAACGGCGTAAAGGTCCACGATGATTTCGAGCTGAAAACCGGCACAGGAAACGGCGCAAAAAAACCGCAGCTCGCCAAAGGGCCGGTCTTTTTCCAGAACCACGGCAACCCCGTCGTCTACCGCAACGTCTGGGCGACCGAGCTTTAAAGGCGTGGGACCGGATTGCCATTTCATTGCTTTCGTTCCTCAAGCCTCGGTGAAACGCTCCCGTTGCTCACTATTTGCTACACAAATTATTTTCGCTTCGCTCAAGCGCGTCCAATCCGGCGCCTCCATCCGCAAGACACCGGATTGGAATCCACCGCCACGAAAAAGGATGCGTCATTTCCTAATTCCCCGCTAATCGAGAAAATAGTTGTAGTCGCGCGCTTCCTTGCTTTCGATGACCTCCATCGCATCCTCCGGACTGATGGCGGCGATGAGGCGGGAGCGGATGGCGTCGTCACGGACCATGGAGGAGAGGCTGGAGAGCACTTTGAGGTGCATGTCCTTCTTATCCTCCGGCGTGATGATGAGCATAATGATTTTAACGGGCTCGCCGTCGGGCGAATCAAAATCGATGCCGTCGCGGCAGATGGCCATCACCCCTTGGATCTCCGGCCCTTTTTCAATATGGCCGTGCGGAATGGCAATATTCCGCCCCATGCCGGTGGACATATCCTTTTCGCGGTTCACAACGGATTGGTAGAGCTCTTCCTGGGTGATGTGCTCAACACGGTGCGTGCGCATCATGAAGGCCACCAGCTGGCGGATGGCGTCCCACTTGTCGGCCGCCTTGAGGTTGACCACAATAAACTCCTCGGCCAAAAACTCAACGAGGCGCTCGCGGTCGCGCCCGGCCTCGCCGGAGCGCGCCAGCGCCGCCTTGGTGCAGAACGGGCCGGCAATTTCGGCCAAGGTGACGCCCGCCAGAATAATCGCGCTCACCGCCTGTATGATCTCTGCGGGAATGTAGGCGTCATTGCTGAGCAGAATCACCAAGCCGATCGCGATGCCGGACTGCGGATAGAGCGCAAACGACATGTTTTGCCAAATGCGGCGCGAGCACTTTCCGAGCAGCCCGCCGAGCGCGGCGCCGATGCTCTTGCCCAGCACGCGCGCGAAGAAATAGATCAGCGCCAGCACACCGACCGCCAGCATGGCGTCGATGTGCAGCGAAACGCCGGCCAGCGTAAAGAAGCAGACATAGAGAATCGGTTCGAGCGGCACCAGCGTGGTCAGCTGCCGTTCGGCCACCTCGGAGCTGTTGCCCAGAAAGACGCCGAAGAAAAGGTTGACCAGCAGCGGACTGAGCTGGAGATAGGCAGCGAGTCCGTCGAGCAGCATGATGGCCAGCAGGATGGTGGTGAAGTCGTGGAACTTCGGCTTGCTGACCAATACCTTGCAGATCCAGCCGGCGGCCAAACCAAGCGCCAAGGCGCCGACCAGGTGGTAACCGGAAAGAATGAGCGCGTCGTCGATCTTGCCGGCGGTTTCGCCGCTTTCGAAATACGACGTCACAAACGTGCGCATCATTACAAACAGCAGGATGCAAAGAATGTTGTTGAGCGCCACGGCCGAGATCAGCGTTTTTACAAACGGCCCTTTGGCGCGCGATTCGCGGATGAGCGCAATCGTCGTGGCCGGCGCGGTGGAAGCGGATATGGCGCCGAGCAGGCAGCTGGTCGGCCAGTCCATCCCGAACAGCCGCGCCGCCGTCATTACCGTGACGACCGAGCACCCGACTTCGAGCAGGGAAATGCTGATGATGCGACGCAGCGAATTGTGGATGCGGCGGTAAGACAAATGGCCGCCGATGCTGACCGCCACCAAACTCATGGCAAAGGTGGAGAGGGGCTGCAGATCGTGCAGCTGCTCGTGCGTGCCGATCAGCCCGAGGCAGGCAGGGCCCACCACCACACCGCCGAAAATATTGCCGGTCACGTGCGGCAGCTTCAACAGCTTGGCCACCCATCCGCCGGCAAAGCCGGCTAGAATCAGAATGCCGACCACCAGAAACGGGCTTAGGTGCTCGGTGTGCAAGATTGAATCAATTATTTGCTGCAGTGCTTCCACTGTTTCCCTTTCATGCAGGAGGCATATCCTACGGATTTTTAGCAGTGTGGCAAAGCGCCCGCCTGTTGGCAAGAAATCAAGATGAAATCTAAATACGCCGTCCGAATGCAAGCTCCTTTTTCGGAGGTGCATCACGTCCTGAAAATATGCCTTTAATGATCCCCTTATATACCTACAGAATAATAAGCATTAATTCTCGACACTTTTTAAAATCAGCGCTAAACCCGATTTATTCGGAAGCAAGGAGAGATAACATTGTAATCAAATTAACCGCCCGCAGGGGCTTAACTGGGGAGAGACCATGAAAGCACGAGCATTCCGCACCACGCTGCTCATCGCAGCCCTTTCCATTGCAGCCGTTTCGCTGCAGGCAGCGCCGTCGCTGCCCATCACCGAACCTCCGATTACCTCCACCTACCTCGATGGTCCGCCCGTCGACCCCGGCTCCACCAACGGCCAATGGTTTATCGATCTCGAAGGCAACGAGGAATACCGTCCGTACGAGTTCCACGACAACCGGCTCGACTTCGCTGGCGGCGCAAGGGAAGTCGATGCCATCTACGGCTATGTGATCTACGGCTCTCTTCAGTATTCCACCGGTGCCGCCGGAGTCTACGGCGACCCCATCATCGGATTCAAGATGGAAGCCACCGTCTTCAATGACACCCCCTCGTCCATCGGCGATGACTCCCTGTCGAGCAACCAGCACGGCGAGTCGCGTCCGGCTGGAACAGATCGCTATGTCGGCACACTGGAAGACGCCAAACTGTCGGCAGAGTTCGCAATTGCCGATATCAACACCCTTCCAGCAGTCTTTGCCGGTCCCTATCTGGTCCCGCAGTATCCCAGCTGGATTATTGCCGATAACGAAGATCAATTAGGCTGGTATTGCTGGAATCCGCAGGAAACACAAGGTATCGGCGGCGCGGGGGACTACTACGTACCCACTTGGGATTTCGGTGATATTAATATCGGCCAGTCAGTCTCGCGCACCCTCTCGTTCTCCATCGACCCGCCCATGGATTCTTCCGATCCGAGATATGGAACCATCTATGCTTCCGAACAGGACGGCACCGATCTGTTTGCCAATCGCACAACTTCGCTGAAAATCAGCACATGGATTGAAAGCCTCGCGGGCGACAACTGGATGCCCTACCCCGAAGAACCGCTCCGAGGTTCCGACGTCTCCGTCTTCCACAACGAAGAGCCGCCCTACGACCCGACCCACAAGATGCACTGGCCGCAGCTGCCCGACCCCAACGGCTGGGACGTGCGCGCCTGCAACGGCAACTACAATCCCGACGACGGCCTCCGCAAAATCCTGGCCGACGATTTCCGCTGCACCTCCAACGGCCCCATCACCAAGATCACCTTCTGGGGGTCGTATAAGAACGATGACTATGAAGATGAACAGGGCGACCTCTTCGGCGGCATCACCAACCTCCACCTCAGCATCCATAAAGATATTCCCGCAGGCGAGCTCGCCCCATGGAGCATGCCGCAGGAGCCCCCCGAATGGCAGCGAGACATCGACCCCGCCAACCCCCCTGTCGGCTGGATCGTCGAGGTGGTGCCCGAGATCCCGTCGCTGCAAGGCTGGTACGACCCCAACACCCAGGAGGTCGAACCCGAAAACCACTGGCAATACTTTCGCTACGAGGTCACCCTTCCCTCCGATGAAGCCTTCGTGCAGACCGCCGGTGAAATCTATTGGCTCGACCTAGCCGTCGAAACCCTTTGGCAGACCTGGGGCTGGAAAACCTCCGTCTCTGAGCACTTCATGGACGATGCCGTCTGGACTGATCGGCCCGTCACCAACCAGATGCAATGGCAGGAACTGGTCGACCCTATCACCGGCGAGTCGCTCGACCTCGCCTTCGTCATCGACGGCGGCGAACCGCAGGAAGACGAGTATGACTGGGGCGACGCCCCCGACCCGCTTGTTGGCACCGGCCCGGGCAACTACCAGACTCTCGCGGCCGACAACGGAGCGGTACATCAGATTGTTCAAGGCGCGCCCTATTTCGACGACGTCTCGATGCCGCAGACCGACCAGCCCGACGGCGAACCCGACGGGCAACCCGACCCGAACGCTCTGGGCGACGACATGAACGGAGCGAAGCCCGACGACGAAGACGGCATCATCATTCCCTTCCTAGCCGCAGGCCAAACCGCAACCATAACCATTACCGTCGATGACGGCGCAGCAGGCTCCGGCGCGGGCGGCGCCTATGTAGATGCCTGGATCGACTACAACGCCGACGGCATTTGGGGGCCGTTGGAGCAAATCTTCAGCGGCTGGATGATCCAAGGTCCAAACCCAATGACCGTCAGCGTTCCGGCCAGCGCCACGCTGGGTCAAACCTTCGGCCGCTTCCGCATCAACAGCCTGGCCGCAGGCCTCCCGTCCGTCGGCGTATGGCCAACAGGAAGCATGCCCGACGGCGAAGTCGAAGACCACGAGGTCTTCATTGAAGAAGGGCAGGAGCTGGACTGGGGCGACGCCCCCGACGCCGCCGGTGCGGTCGGCTTCAACACCTTGGCCGGCAACAGCGGCGCAAACCATGCCATTATTCCCAACTTCATGCTGGGTACCCTGATCGACAACGAACCGAACGGACAGCCCACAGGATTAGCCGACGGCGACGACATCAATGGTGCCGTTCCCTACCCGCCGGGCGACGAAGAAGGTGTGGTCTTCACCTCCCTCATCGTTCCCGGACTTCAAGCTACGTTGCAGGTGACCTTGACATCGACTGCGCAGGCGTATCTGGATGCATGGATGGACCTCGACGGAAGCGGAACCTGGACTTCAGGCGACCAAATATTCACCTCCTATGTACTGAATCCTGGCGCCAACATTTTGAGTTTCCCGGTGCCTAACACTGCGGTTCCCGGAACCAGCTATGCCCGCTTCCGTCTCAGCACGGCCGGCGGGTTGCCTGCCACGGGCTACGCCTCCGACGGCGAAGTCGAAGACTACATGGTTGTGATAGAAGATCCGATCGACTGGGGCGATGCGCCAGATGGTCCCTACCCGACGCTGTCCATCAACGGCGGCGCCAGCCACATCATCCTTGGTGGCGGACTCAACCCGACGCTCGGCGCGCTTGTGGACCCAGAGCCAGACGGCCAGCCAACCCCAATAGCCGACGGTGACGACCTCGACGCCTTCTATCCATCGCTGGGCGATGACGAGGACGGCGTTACCTTCGCGACGCCGTTCATTCCCGGTACGGTAGCCCAGATCAATGTGATGGCCAGCGGCCCGGCCGGCTACCTCCAATGCTGGGTCGATGCCAATGGCAACGGCCTCTGGACTGATCCAGGCGAGCAGGTGCTCACGGATGTGCCGCTGACGCCCGGCAACAATTCGCTGACGTTCGTTGTTCCGCCGAACGGCACGAGTGGTTACGTCTATGCAGGCATCCGCTTCCGCTACAGCAGCGCCCGCGGCCTGACCTTCACCGGCCCGGCACAGGATGGCGAGGTGGAGGATTACATGGTGGATGTCTACCCGAATTCGGATATCGACTGGGGCGATTCGCCCACCGGCTACCCCACCCTGGCGGCCAATAACGGCGCCCACCATGTTATCATGTCCGGCATGTTCCTCGGCAACCAAGTGGATTCCGAACCCGACGGCCAGCCAAGCATCAATGCGGACGGCGATGACAATGACCTCCTCTATCCGTCGCTGGGCGACGATGAGGATGGCGTATTCCTGACCTGCGCGACGCTCATGCCTGGCGGCTATGCATCCGTCGATGTGATCGCGTCGCAACCCGGCGTGCTGGATGCGTGGATGGACTTCAATGCGGACGGCAGCTGGGCGCAGACCGGCGATCAAATCTTCAGTGGCCAGCCGCTGAGCGCCGGCGTGAATTCGTTGCTCTTCCCGGTTCCGCTCACTGCCGCCTGGGGCCCCGGCTACAGCCGCTTCCGTTTCACCAGCGGCGGCGTGCCGTCCTACACCGGATTGGCGCTCGATGGCGAGGTCGAGGATTATGAATTCCTCATTTCCAGACTCGTAAGCGGAACCGACTTTGGCGATGCTACGAATTCATACCCAACCCTGCTGCCGACAGGGGCCCGCCACACCATCACGGCCGGGGTCATGCTTGGAGCGACGATCGATCCGGAACCGGACGGCCAACCCTCTCCGGCGGTATTGGATGACAACGTGGGTCTTGACGACGAGGATGGCGTCACCTTTACCTCGAAGATCGTGGCCGGATCGAACGCCACGGTGAACGTGGTGGCCGGGGTCTCGGGCGGGACGCTTGATGCCTGGATCGACTTCAACGCCGACGGCTCATGGTCGGCGGGCGAAAAGGTTCTTGGCTTGACGGTAGCGCCCGGGCTGAACAACCTTAGCTTTACCGTTCCGCAACCTTCGGCGCTGGGGCCAACCTTCGCCCGCTTCCGTATTTCCTCTGCGGGAACACCGCTTCCGAGTGGAAGCGCCGCCGACGGCGAAGTGGAAGACTACTATGTGGAACTGTACCAGCCCGCGCCGACCAACAACATCGTCATCACCAACCAAACATTCAATGCGTCGCACGCGGTTTCGACCAACGAGTGGACGGTTGAAAGCGGCATCACCTACCAGATGGAATCGAGCACCAACCTCGTGACCGGCCCGTGGGTGCCCGCAGGCCCCTCGATCATCGGCCCAGTCAACTGGCAAACCAACAACATGGCGGCGGAAACGTCGAAGTTCTACCGCGTAATCGCGCCGTGGACGCCATAGTTCCAAATCAACATTAACAGCAACGCAGGCGCCCCGCGCGGGGCGCCTTAGGCTGCTGATCAACTCCGTTGCTTTGGGGGCGTAGGGCTTCCGCTCGTTCCTGCATCGATACAAAATGCGAATCCATTGAAACGCCAAGACCCGGACGGCTAGATAAAACTGTTCTACCACCAAAAATTTACCGTTTCACTGCCGGCGCTCCGCGCCAGCCTCTCACTTCGTTTCTGCCGCACCCTCAGCCGGTTGAGGGTCGATGAGGTGGAAGAGGGTTTTGTCCTCGCCTAGTTCGGTGGTGCAGGCCTCGGCGCAGAGGTTGCAGTTGGTGCAGTCGGTGCCTTTGCTTTCGAAGCGGGCGCGGAGGTTGAAGGGGCAAATGTCGTCGCAGCCCCGGCAGTTGGTGCAGGTCTTTTCCGGGTTGGCAAATTCCATAAAACGGGTGTTGTCGGACTGCAGCAGCATTTGGATCAACGCATAGGGGCAGCCCTTTTTACAGAAGTGCTCCTGGTAGTGTACGAAGAGCCCCATGAAACCGAACAGGAGCGCGACGGAAATTCCAATGATTGGAAGATGGCCGGAGGCGATCATCTTGACCTGGTGATCCAGCGGCTGGAAAAACGAAAGGATGACTTCGGTCAGGAAAAGCGAAAGCACGACCGACCAAATCCAAACCTTGACCGGGCGGGAATCCGACTCTTTGTTTTTCGGGCTGTTGACGGTTTCGAGGAACATGTGCATCGGGCACATGTGCGAGCAGAAGATCCGCCCTTTTTTCATCGAGAGAACGATGACCACCAGCAGCAAGCCAACAATGGCAAAGAGCGGATAGAACATGGTGGCTAGTCCAAAATCCATTCCGAAGACCCGCAGGCATTCCTGTTCCAGATCGAAGCAGAAAAAGCGCAACGGAATGCTCAGGAGAAGCGCGATGCTAATTCCCTGAATGGCCCGTCTGCGTTTCGAATACTTTGACATCGTCATTTAAATCGCAACGAATGAATGTAAAGCAACGAATATAATGTCGAGCGCACTCGCTGCTTTACATTCATTCGTTGCCAAAACCACTACGGATTGAAGTGCAGGATGAGATAGACGATGCAGACAATGGTCAGAACAATCTCAACAGCGATATTGAACTTGCCGACATCGGCGTGCCCCTGCTTGATCTCGGTCGTGGTTTCGAGTTCGTATTGCTTCTCTTCCATTGAAAATCTCCAAATTTAATTACCCGCGAAACAACGCACAGAACGCAAAACAACACGGCGAACCGTTTTCGATGATCCCTTCGCGTTCCTTGCGTTCTTTCGCGGCTTCATACACGCGCCTGTTTATTTTTCGTAGTCGTTGAGCGGATTGCCGTCTTTGTCAACACGCCAGTTTTTATTGCGGCCGAGCGTTTGGATGTAGGCGGTCAGATCCTTGATCTCTTCGTCGGTCAAATAGTCGAACGAAGGCATGATGGAAACCTTTTCGTAGACCCCTTTCCGGTTCGGGAACTTTTCACCCATGTTGCGCGGATCCTTGAAATGCGCCCAATGCCATTCCGAGGAATATTTTCCGCCGACGCGCGCCAGGTCGGGCCCGGTGCGTTTGGTGCCGAGGAAGTTGATCCGGTCGTTGACATATTCCCACGACTCGGATTCAGGCGCATCCACCAAGCGCCAGCCATAGCGGCGCTTGTCGGAATCCAGATGGCGAATCTGCTGGGTGTGGCAATAGACGCACCCTTCGCTCAAATAGATTTGAATGCCGCGCTGCTCCTGCTCGGTGTATTCGTGGACCGGATAGTCCGACTTCCACATTTCCGGGCTGACCATCGGCGGCACGATGGTCGTCAGCGCCGCTCCAACGGCAAACAAAAGGAAGGCGCCGGTAGCGGTCCAAAGCAAGCTTTTTTCAACATCGATTTTCATGATTCCTATTCCCCCTACTCGGCCGCAACGGTTTCTGCTTCCACTTCCGCATCTTCGCTATATTTCCCGAAGAACGTCTGCATGATGTTATAGAAGAACAGGAAGTAGGATCCGAAGATTACCGCTCCCGTACTAAAGCGCATCCAATGGGCGTGCTTAAGCGCAGCCAACGTTTCCACAAAGGTGTTTTCCGGATTCAGCCAAGCAAAGCCCTGGATGACTCCGCCGATCCACAGAACGGCAAAGAACGGGATGCTTGCCAGCGTCATCAGCCAGAAGTGCAGATCGCCCATCTTTTCAGAATAGAGCTTGCGACCTGCCAGCTTCGGGGCAACGTAGTAGATGCCCGCCATCGCATAATAGGAAAATGCGCCGAACAACGCCATGTGGGCATGGCCGACAACCCAGTCGGTCTTGCTGGTGATTTCGTTCACCGAGCGGATCGCCTGGAAAGGTCCCTGCAGGCAGGTGAAGACATAGTAGACCGTGCCCATCATCAGCAGCTTCGGTATCGGCCCAAGCATGCGTTTCCCGCGCGGCGCGGTTGCAAACGTTCCGAAGAAGTTGGTGATCACCGCCATCACCGGAATGATCAGGCTGAACGAGAAGATGATCGATACCGTCTGCAGCCAGTGCGGACTCGGCCCGTGGAGCATATGGTGGGCGCCCGTCCAAACATAGACGAAGGAGATCACCCAGAAACCAATCATGCTCAACTTGTGCGAGTAGATTGGCGTATCGAGCTGCTTCGGAATCAGGTAGTAGGCAATCGCGACGCCGAGCGGGGTAAAGATCAGGCCCACGGCGTTATGGACATAGAACCAAATCAGGTTGGCCTGGTTTGAACCCGCCATCACCGGCATCTGGCTCAGCATGTTGCCGGTGATGTAGACAAAGGTGGTCCAGATGACGGCACCCAGCGTGTACCATACCGTTACATAAAGGTATTTCACCTTCCGGATGGCTACGGTGCCGACCACATTGATTAAGAACATGACCCAGCAGACCGCGACGAGGTAGTCGAACGGAGGCGGGATTTCACCGTATTCAACGTTCTTAACCTTGCCCAGCGCAATGCAAACCAGTCCGCCGATTATGGTCAGGTTGTAGAGCACGCCCATGGCCACGCCCAGCTTTTCAGAAAAGAGCTTGGTGTGCAGGATGCGGGGAAGAATCCAAAAGAGGATTCCCATGTTGGCTTGCAGCAGCCAGCCGAACAGGTTGATGTTCGTGTGCAGCATGCGCAGGCGCGGCATGGAGAGGTATTCAATATCCCCAACCGTCGGCACCACAAATTTCAGCGCCGTCAGAATCCCCATGGTCAGTGCGAATCCAAAGAAGATGCACGACGAAATGATCATCGTTTTTGCAGCAGTATCTTGTTTCATTATTTCGCTTCCTCGGTGGTGTTCGCCCGGATAAAGGCGATGATGTCCAGAATGGTTTGGTCGCTCAGGTGGTCATGCGCCGGCATCGGCGTTCCCGCAACACCCAGCAGAATGGATTCGTAAAGACGCGCGTCGTTCACGGCAGCCTGGTTCATGAACGCTGCGTTAATCAGGTTGCGCGGCAGCGGATGCTCCAGATCGTAGGCGTTCGGCCCCTTGCCGTTGGCCAGCTTGCCGTGGCAGGAGGTGCAGAATTTCTGGAAGGCTTCGTGGCCGTCTTCCGGATTGCCGGCTTCAACAACCAATCCCTTGTTACGATAGTCCTGACGTTCCTTGTCTCCAATGGCAGGAAGCGTTACTTCCATGCGTCTGAAGCCGTCATGCCCGCTGAGACTCTTATCCTTGATAAATCCGACCAAGGTTTCAATTTGCTGGTCGGACATGATGTCTTTCCAGGCCGGCATCGCCGTGCCCTTCACGCCATCGCGGATGGAATCTTTGAACCGCTTGTCGTACGAAGCCACAAACTGGTATTTGCTGAAGTCGCGCGGCAGCGGATCCAGCATGGCGGCAATCTTGCCCTCTCCATTCAAATCCTCTCCGTGGCAGGAGACGCAATAGGTGTCGTAGAGCTTTGGGCCGTCCGTCTTGCTGCCGAGTTTATAGTCCAACGTGGAGAGGTAGGAAACCAGGCTTTCCAGCTCGGCATCGTTGTAGTCCTTGAAGGTCGGCATAATGGAATCGGCCACATGGGAGCGCGAATTGACAATGTGCTCCTTCACGTACTTGCTGCCGCGCGAACGGATCGTCCATGTCAGCTCGGGGCCGATGTTGCCGCCGGCCAGATCGCCGTCGCTGTTGCGGATGGCATGGCAGTTGACGCAGCCGCCCTTGGCCACGGAACCTTCGTACGGAGCGCCGGCAAACAGGCTGCGCCCGGCCGCCACGCTGGGCGAATCAATGCGGGCGAGATCCGACTTGGGCTTGATGTAGCCGATCGGTGCGCTGTCGGCCGAGCGAAGGCGGTCCTTCTGCTGGCCTTTGAGATAGGTGGCAATAGCCGCAACGGTTTCTTCGTCGTGCACCCAGCCGAACGTGGGCATCTTCGAGTTGGCGATATTGGCCGACGGATCGACCATGGATTCAACCAGGTAGTCAAAGCTGAACTTGCCGCCCGCATCGGTTAGCTCGGGCGCCTGCGACGAGGAGGAAATCCCCGCGATCGTATGGCAGCCCCAGCAGGCCTTTTCAAGAAAGAGCTCCTGCCCTTTAACGTAGTGCTCCGCTCCGGCCAAGGTTCCGTCCTCCATGGCATGGCACCGGACGCAGTTGGCCTGGGCGATTTCTCCCTTCAGCAACGGTGCCGGCCAGCCGTGGAGCTCGCCGTGCGCAGCATGAATGTCCAGATCACGGCCGCTTCCATCGTGGCAGACCACGCAGCCGATTTTCGCAAAGTCGTGCGGGTCTTTTTCAACGCCCGGAACAATCGGCGGGTGGGCGGCCAGCGGCGGCTCGAATCCGGCGGCGTCGGGATTGGACGCGCCGATGTGGCACGACTGGCAACGGTCGATCAAGACCTTGCCCGGCGTCTTGACGTTCACCTGCTTGATCTCAACCGTGTAGTCTTCCACGTCGAGCTGCTTGTAGTAGTTCTTCTGGTGCTTCGTGAAGTCCTGGTCGAATGCCTTGAAGAGCGAAGCGCCCAGCAACACAAACCCAGCCAGCGCCAAGATAAACAATATGCGATAATCCTTAATCATGTTAGTGCCCTCCCCCGGTCACTTCGTGCACCCATGGATAAATCGTGTCCCAGTTTTGGCCACGGAAGTAGACCCCGATAATAATCAGCGACAGCATGAAGAGATACATGCCGATGAACAGCGCGTTCTCCAGGTTGCGTTCCTTGGCAAACCAAACGCCGGGAATGTTTTTCCGGTAGGTTTTGGTGAACGATTCGAAAAAGATTTCGATGTAGGGAAGCACCATCACGCCGGCGGCTAGAATACCGGGGATCACGATGCCGCCGATGAAGCCGTGGTAGGAAACCAGCTCCTGCAGACCGAGGAAATACCACGGCGCCTTGGACGGGTTGGTCGGGTGGTTCGGATCGGCCGGCCCTTCGAGCGGCGCGTCGAACAAGACCGAGATCAAACTCAGGAAGGCCACGACGCCGAGCAGCACGATCAGCTCGCGCACAATCAGCTTCGGCCAGGCAAACATCATCTGGTCAACCTCTTCGTTCACCTTGGGCTCCTTGCCTTTGACGATTTCCACCAGCTTGTAGCTGCGAGCGGATTTGAAGACCGAGTTGTTTTTCACTTCGCCGAACTCTTCGTCGGGAATCTGCTTTTCCTTCGAGGTGTCGGCCGGTTTGGCCAGCCCGCCATCCTTGCGGATGCGGAAAAAATGAACGGCAATCAGGAAGCCCATAACCGCCGGAAGCACGGCAACGTGGAGGACGTAGAAGCGGATGAGCGCCTCGGACCCCACATCGGTATCGCCGAGCAGAATGCCGCGGATGAGCGCGCCGCCCGGTGCAATCTTCGCGATCTCCGTGCCGACCTTAACGCCCCAGAAGGCCAGCTGGTCCCATGGGAGCAGATAGCCGGTGTAGGAAAGGAATACGGTCAGCAGACCGAGGATGCAGCCGATGACCCAGTTGAATTCGCGACCGCCCCGGTGCGCGCCAGCGAGATAGACGCGCAACATGTGCAACGCCACAAAGGCCACCATTCCGTGCGCCGCCCAGCGGTGCATATTGCGGAGGAATCCACCCCAGAACACGTTGCTGCGCAGGTTAAGCATGCGACTGTAGGCATCCGGCAGCCCGTCGGGGCCGATGGCGGTCGATGGAACATAGTGGAACATCAGCAGAATGCCAGTCACCGACAAAATGAGAAAGAGGTAGAAGGTGATCAGCCCCAGCCCCATCGTGGTTTTGAATTTGACCGAGCGCTTGTGGATCTTCACCGGCTGGATATGCAGCAGCACGTTGCTGAACATGATCTTCGACTTAGTGAGTCCGGTATTGTCTAAACGATGACGGAAGAAGGAGTAGTAGAGCTTCGTTCCGAACTCCTTGGCCATCTCAATTAATTCATTCATTGGTTCTCCCCTTAAAACAAACTAAACAACAGCGTAGAAGGTGCCTTCCGGCATCGACGTTCCTGTATCGACTTCGATCTGGCCGCCCGGCACATTCTTGATTTCCAGCCAAGGCAGGGTCTTCGGCGCGGGGCCGCCAACCACGAGGCCGTCGGAATCATACTGCGAACCGTGGCACGGGCACTGGAAGCCGGTTTCAACGCGGTTGACCGTGCAACCGAGGTGGGTGCAGACCAGCGAAATGGCCGCCACTTCGGTTTCGGTCTGACGACGCAAAACCACCTTCATATCGTCAAAGATCAATTCGTCACCCACATCTGGAAGATCGTCGAGCGGAATCAAAAACTTTTGAGGGGTTCCGTAGGAAACCACCGGAAACATATATTTAAAAAGCGCCCCGCCGGTGCCTGCCGCCGCCAAGCCCATCAAACCGAATGCCGAGCCCAACGTAATCAACTCGCGCCGGCTTTTCCCGTCCTTTTCTGTCTTAGCCATTATTTACTTCCTCCATCAACAGCACCGTTCGCGTGCTTTTCCTCTTCGCGGAAAATTACATATTTTGCTTCTTCCGGATCGTCAAACTGCCCGTCCTTCACCGCCCAGCGGAAAAGGACGAAAAAGATGCCGCCCAACAACGTGGTCGTTATTAAAAGTATGATCGTCAGTGTTAGCATCGTTTATAATCCGTAATGAGTAATTCGTAATTTCTATTGCGTATTGCGTATTTTCTGATTCTAAAAATTATTCTGCCACTAAATTATTCTGCCTATATCACGCATAGCAGTCCTCAAAACTGTTTTCCGTCATTTGGCAGGCGCCGGTCGGGCACTTTTGCGCGCACATGCCGCAACGGATGCATTTGAGCGGATCAAACAGCATGACCGATCCTTCGGCCTCCGCCACTTCCATGCTGCCGAATTCCATTTCGGCCAAAACCTTCAGTTCCTCGCCGCCGTCCACGCGGTCGACCGTCACCATCGAAAGGCAATACGAGGGGCAGACATCCACGCAACCGCCGCAAAGAATGCAGATGTCGCCCTCAAAAGTCGGGTGGATGTGGCATTCCAGACAACGGCCGGCCTGCTCTTTGGCTTCCTTTTCTGGATATTCCACTGTTGAGTTAACGTGCGGCTCTTCGGCCGGCTTGACCGGAAGCTCTTCGCGTTCATCGCGCTCTTCGTCGACATAGCCCGATTTGCGGCCGTATTCGGGCAGATCTGTGAACGTGAGCTTGCGTTTGAGCGACTGGGGCTTCCCGCCAGAAATGTAGGCATGGATGCCTTGCGCCGCCTTGCTGCCCGACGCCACGGCATCAATGAACAGTTTCGGGCCGTGGGCAATGTCGCCGCCCACAAAAACATTCGGCTTGTTCGTTGCCAACGTCTCTTCGTCGGAAACCTTCACCCAACCTTGCGGCGTCAGTTCAACGCCGGAGTTTTCCAGAAAATCCAGATCGGAACCCTGCCCGACCGCAAAAAATACCGCGTCGCCTTCAATCAGGCGCGTTTCCTCTTCCATCTGCGGGGAAAACTTTCCGTCCTCATCAAAAACGCGGATCACCTTGCTGACGGTCAACCCTTTGATCTTACCGTTTTCAACCACGATTTCACGAGGGCCCCAACCGTCGTTGATCACGACGCCTTCACGTCGGCCGCCGTCGCGCTCATCGACCGAGCCGGTCATTTCGTCAAGGAGTTCGCGTTCCAGACAGGCGAGCTGCACTTCCGGCGAACCGCAACGCAAGGCCGAGCGGGCCACGTCGAACGCCACATCACCTCCGCCGATAACGATAGAACGGGTGGTGGTGAGGTCCCATGCCTCGCGCATATTAAAATCAAACAGGAATTCGAGGCCGATATGGGTATCTTCATGATCCGAATTCGCAATTGGAATCTTGCGGCCGCGCGCCAGCCCGACCGCGATATAAACCGCGTCGTGCTGTTTTTCCAATTCCTCGAAAGTGATGTCTTTACCGACATCGATGCCGTTTTTGACCTCGATGTTGTCGAACAGCTCAATGGAAGCGAGCTCGTCGGCCACCACTTTGCGGGACAAACGGTTGATCGGAACACCCTGCACCAGCTGTCCTCCGGACGTTTCCCAACGTTCGTAAACGGTCACGCTGTAGCCGAGGCGGGCCAGATCGTGTGCGCAGGTGTATCCCGCGCAGCCGCCGCCGATGATGCCGATGGATTTTCCGTTCAACTCAGGCTTTACCGAGCCGGGAGCAATGGAATAAGTCAGCGGCGTTGCGAGGTCGCCCGCTTCGGGGCCGTGTTTCTCCGTCAAATAGCCCTTGATGTTACGGATCACAACGGCTTCATCGACGTCGGAACGGCGACAGCCTTTTTCGCACGGGGCGCCGCAAACCTTCCCGCAAATCGAGGCAAAGGGGTTGGTGGCACGGGAAATGGCGTACGCTTCTTTATACTTTCCAGCCACCGTAGCCATCAAATAGCCACGCGCGTCCGTGCTTACAGGACACGAGTTCCGGCATACAACCTCGGCTTCATAGTAGTCGTCGGTTGGAAGCTCAACCTTGATCTTTTCCATTGCCATAACGGTACTTGCCTCCTAAACAGAGTGAAACCCTAACAAACATGTGCGGTTTAATCACGTCTTTAATGAAGTGGATTTATTGCACCGCGCCGATCCGATTTCAACCCTAAATTGGTATTTAAATACCGAATTAGTGCTAGAAGCGGTTTTCCCGACGTTTAGAATTGGTTATTTTTGATTTGCATCCGGAAAAACAAATAGGTGACAAGAATAATCGTCTTTTGCGTATATTCTTCATTTAACGTGCTTTATATCTTTATCAGCCATCAATTTCTCGGTAAAATACAGATCTAAAGTCTAAACTCAGGAGGCACCCACCATGAAGACGCATCGCTCTGGTTCACTCTGGCTCAAGCCGATCATCGCCGGAATACTGGCCTGTCTAGTACTCGCGTGGACCCCCAAACCGGTTGAAGACGATCCGCTGGTTCGCATGCCAGGCACCCAGCCCGGACAGGTGACCGGCCTGGATTCGGACAAGCAATGCCTGAGCTGCCACGGAGGAAGCACCTTTGAGATGGAAAATTGGAAGGGCTCGCTCATGGCGCAAGCCAGCCGAGACCCCATCTTTTGGGCCGGATTGACTGTTGCCGCCCAAGATGCCATCTGGACGCTGGGCACCCCGAACGCCGCCGATATCTGCGTGAAGTGCCATTTCCCGATGGGCTGGCTGGATGGCCGCTCCGATCCGGTGAATGCGTCGTTGATGCAGGGCGAGGATTTCAATGGGGTCAGTTGCAAGATTTGCCACTACATGTACGACCCCTTCTACCAAGCCACCTATGATGGAACCCGCGAGGGCAGCGACTGGAGTGGCTATTGGGACGAATCCGGAACGGCTCCCCAAGCAGCGGCCGACGCTACCCGAAACGCTGATGCTTTGGCGGCTGCTCAAATTGACTATTTCAACGGAAACCCCTTTTTCTCTAACAACGCTCCGGCCAGCGCAACCTACACGGAAAACGGAGGCGGCCATATATTTCTGATTACCGACAATCTCGCTACCGGCAAGGCCGATGCAAAACGCGGCCCCTTTTCCGATGCACCGGCCAAGCATGAATGGCTCTACAGCCGCTACCACAAAAGCAAATACATGTGCAGCACCTGCCACGACATTTCCAACCCCGCGCTGGCAAACCTGGCCTATATAGGCACCAATGCCAGCCATGGCGTGATCCTGCCATCCGAATCGCAACCGGCCTACAGCTATGCCCACGTCGAACGCACCTTCTCGGAATTCATGCTCTCCGGATTTGGCGCCCAAGGCGGCATGGAGGGAACCGGCCCCTACAGCCCCGACTTGTTTGAAACCTCCCATGCCGGAAACAAGATCGCTACCTGCCAGGACTGCCACTTCCGAGATCTGTCCGGGACGAAAGCCGCAAACCAGGGACAGGTCCGACCAAGTGGATCGACGGCGCATCCGCTGAGCGGGGTGCCGGAACACCGGATGATCGGAGGAAATCTCTGGGTGCCCTATGTACTGGCCAGCATTGAGCCGACATCGCCCAACTACGACGCCGCCAACGAGGCGTTGCTCAAGCAAGGCCCCGCAGCCCTGACCCTCGACTTCTCGCAGGGCGAACTGCTTGATCCCAACCTGCTGCTCGAAACCGTGACGTATTCCGGCCAAATGCTGCAGGACTCCATCTCCATGACCAATGCCAACTACGATCTCAACGACAGCGAGTTTACGTTGCGACTGCAAAACCATACCGGACACAAGCTGATCTCCGGCTATCCCGAAGGGCGGCGCATGTTCCTGAACGTCAAAGCGTATGCCAACGACCAGCTCATCTATGAAATCAACCCATACGACTCTGGCATCGGCACCCTCAAGGGATTGGAAAACTCGCAAAGCAGCCCCGAGCTGAGCGAATGGGAAGAATATGAAGACGAGCTGGTCTACGAGGTTCACCAAGGCAGTTCCATCCTGAACGTTGATGAAACCTTCCACATGGCGCTAGCCACCCATCGCTACAAAGACAACCGCATCCTGCCGCGCGGCTTCCGCATTGCCGAGGCGGCAATGCGGCTATGCGAACCGGTTTGGGACGGCCATTCCGACACCAACTTCCACGATTCGGAAAACTTCTACACACAGGCCGAATACGAGGGTGGCTACGACGAAATCGAAATCGAGCTGCCTGAAGGCACGGAGAGGATCGAAGCCGCGCTCTACTACCAAACCACCAGTCGCGAATTCATCGAATTCCTGCGCGATGAAATCAATGGCACAAACGGCACGCTTCCGAACACGGTTGGTGCAGGAGGCGACCTGCCCTACCTCGCCCAGACCGACCCCTTCTTCAGCGGCATGAAGGCATGGGGCGACACCATCTGGCAGCTGTGGGACCACAACAAGGACGTCCCCGGCGCAGCGCCGGTGCTGATGACCAACACCCTTGTACAGCTCGACGTATCGGACCTCGACGGCGACGGCATCCCCGCCTACTGGGAGCAACTCTACTTTGGAGGAAGCACCAACGCGGTTGCATCGATGGACAGCGACGGCGACGGCCCCGATAACCTGAGTGAATACACGGCCTACACCATCCCGACCGACAGCAACTCGGTCTTCGTATTCACCGCCGAATTCACCCCCACCGGAAGTTTTACAGCAGTGGAGGCCGAATTTGAATCGCTCCGCTCCCGCGACTATGCCCTAGAAGAAACCACCAATCTGGTGCAATCGGCGTCCTGGAACAATATCAGCGGCTATGTGCGCGGCATCGACGACGAAATGGATCTTCTCAGAACCAATGCCGCCGGCACAGGCATGTACCGCGTAAAAGTGAAACTGCCCAACAACTGATAAAGCGTATGCGTCTCTTCCGCAACCCCGTAGGCAGCCGCGCTGAAGCCTGATAACTTGCTGGGCATGGATACGAATGAAATAATACGCAGGGGCGGGCTTCGTACAGCGAGGAAGAACGCCGGGAGTTGATGCAGGAGTTTCACGCATCGGATACCAAGCACTTAAAAAGGTGGCGCAAGAGCTTCTCGCCCTCCTCCGGAGGAGGGCGAGAGTTGCCCCTCCCTCAGGGAGGCGCAACTTCCGAACACCCCGGCTTCCAGGACGGAGCCTAAACCATGAGAGAAACAGAACTAAAAGTGACAACTAAAAATCAGGAAGTGACACATCCGCCAGAGCCAGAATAATATTGGGCCGGGGTACAGCTAAAGCTCCCAACACCAGCACTCAGTCAAAAGTAAATTTCACCCTCTATTCGAATTTAACCATCACTGAGCTCCCGCCTTCATTCCTTGACTATTGAGCTGACTTCTTCTTTCCCCTGCCTGTTTCAGCCCCCAACGCCTTCCAAGAATCTACCGGGAGGAATCCATTCCCCTGATATTCCCCGCCACTGTGACTTTTTTGGGCGGATGTAAGAAAAGCCAGAATCTCTGCGCGCATTTTCTGGACCTTTTCAGGGTGTTCCTGAATCACATTTTTGGATTCGGTCTTATCCTCAGCCAAATTGAACAGGCGATCATTAGACGGATCCGTGGGCGATTCGATAATCAACTTAAATTTGCCATGAACTAAACCGGCGTATTTGCCATATCGAAACGGAATCGATTTGGAGTGCAACTGTTTATCGCCCACGAGAATCGGCAGGATATTTTCGCCATCCAACACCCGCTGATCCAACAGTTTTGCCCCGGTCATGGCACTTACCGTAGGCAGATAATCGAGCACCGACATCGGCGTATCAACCATAGAACCCGGTGCAACATGATTGGGCCAGAGCGCCAAAGCGGGCACACGTACACCACCATCGAGCAGGCTGCGCTTGCGTCCACTGAAGTCGCCTGCACTACCGGCCCTGCGCGTTTTCGAGCGATCCTTTGGCTCCTTGCCCTCCGGCCCGTTATCGCTACAGAAAAAAAGTGCCGTGTTATCGGCGATACCCAGTTTTTCCAATTCGGCCCGTAGACGTCCGACCTGATCATCCACAGCAGTAATGCAACCATAATAATGCGCCGCTTCTCCATGCCCTTCATACATCTTTAAATATTCCGGACCTGCCTGAATATCCTCGTGTGGCGCATGGAACCAAATCACTGCAACAAAGGGTTTGTCCTCTTTTACCGCATTTTGAACAAACGGGATGGCCCGATCCATCAGCACACGCGAATCACATCCCTTCAGGTTATCGGCAGCCACTATGCCATTTTCATAATACGGATTGTTTTTTGCCCGCTTTCCTTCCGCCGGATCCCAAGTCCGTACAGCTGACTCCGTAACAAACGATGAATCATAATCGCGTTCCCACGGAGGGGCATAATTAACCGCCGGCTTGCGCTTTTCCCCCTTGGGAGACATGGTTTTGCTGAGTGTTCCCACATGCCACTTCCCAAAATGGCCGGTCGTATATCCATTCGCCTTCATCATGCGGGCAATCGTATATTCCTCTTTGGGCAGGTGCCCGACATTAGCCGTCCAAACGCCAAGACGGTAATAATGGCGCCCCGTCAAAAACGAAGCACGCGTCGGCGAACAGACCGGCCCGACCGAATAGAAGTGACTCAACACCGCCCCCTCTTCAGCCATCCGATCCAGATGCGGTGTTTTAATAATTTTATTGCCGTTAAAGCCCGTGTCCCCCCACCCCAGATCATCGCACATCATCAGGATGACATTCGGCTTCTCCTCTGGTTTCGCATCCACCGCAAAACAGAAAGCGACCATTGCTACAGTAAAAAATGTAATCGTATATTTCATTATTTTATATTTCACTCATCATTATCAGCGTTTGATTTTCAGCGAGGGACATTGCTTGAACCATCTGTTCCCCAATCGGAGTTCCCGCGAATGGCATTCAGCATATTGTAGAGTTCCTGCTCTTTATCGAGAATGTCAGGTGATGGATCTCTCAGCAGATTTACGCGTTCACCTGGATCTTTTTTCAGGTTAAACAATTGACGAGGAGTTCCACAGGTCGTTCCTTTTTTCAGGGTTTCTCCATTATCAGCATCGCAGGTTGTTTTGTTTCCTCCTCCACCTGTTCCATCGATTAATTTCCATTCGCCGGCAGCATCGACAATGGCGAACTGACCGCTGGACGAATGCTGAATGAAAGCCGCCCGGCGTTTCTCCGGCATCTTCTTGCCTACCAATACGGGGAGGAAACTCTCGGCATCAGGAGCCTCTTCCTCGCCTAGTGGATACCCAAGCACATCGGCCATCGTTGCCACAAAATCACCCTGCCAGCAGGGATGATCCGTCGAGCCGGATTTAACTTTGCCGGGCCAGCGAACCATAAAGGGCACGCGCGTTCCGCCTTCGTAGTTATCACGCTTGCGTCCAGCCCAAGGGCCGTTGGCATCGTGATTCGCTTTCAGACTGGATTTGTAAGCACCGCTTTCCGGCCCATTATCGCTGGTAATGAACACCACGGTATTGGCAGCCAGACTTTTCAGGTCATTGGGGTCGCCCAACGCCTTCAGAATTTCGCCGGTATAGAAATCAGTCTGCGCCACGTAATCGCCGTACGTCCATCCGGCGCTGCCTTCGAATTTCTTTTGCACCGTGTGCGGCGTGTGCGGCGCTGGCATTGGAACGTAGATAAAAAACGGCGCACCGTCCTTTCCACGCTCGGCAATAATCTGCGTAACTTTCGCAGCCTGCACCTGCAGGTAATCTGCATAAACGAAATCAGGATCATTAACGCCCGGACGACCGAAGCGCTTGCCTTCAGCAAGATCCTTATTGGTCGCAACCTTTGCCAGACTGAAATCGACTTCTTGGTCGTTGTTCACAATACCGCCCCTGGTAAGCATGTGGACTTCACCATCTTTAGATTCGAGCCAGGCATAAGGAGGCATATCAAGCGATGCCGGCGTCCCGAAATAATAGTCAAACCCGCCGCGATGATATGGCGTGTCCATCACCGGTTTCGAAAAATCAATTTTATTTTTCTGAAGCACCTTCGCATCATTCCCTAAATCTACGGGATCTCCGGAAGGACTGTAAAACTGCATCCCAATATGCCATTTGCCCACCATAGCGGTCTTGTACCCATTCTTCTGGAACAGTTTCCCGATGGTGAAACGATCGGCATCCATAAACGTTTTGCTGTAGCCGCCCGTTACCCCTTTCTTCAGCGTCGTCCGCCAGGAATAGTGTCCCGTCATCAATGAATAGCGCGACGGGGAACAAACCCCATCGGACGAATGCCCGTTCGTGAATCGCATCGCCCCTTCCGCAAACCGGTCAAGGTTCGGGGTAAGAGTTGGTGTCTTGGCATTAAGGAACGCTGAGTCATTCGGGATTCGAGCTCCGCTCGCCCCGTTCGCACCCATGTCGCCATAGCCCATATCATCGAAAAAAATCAGCAACACATTGGGGCGGTCTGCTGCTTTGATTTGGATGCCCATGCCCAACAAACTGATCAACAGCACATATCTAATCATTATTCTAAAGGTTCTCAAAACAGTTTTCTCCTATTTATAATCCGGTTAATTGTCGTACGGTGATTGGCTCATCATTTCTTCAAATCGGGTATGAGCCTCTTCGCGCATTCGCTGCACCCGTTCAGGTTGTTGTTCCACAACATGTTCCGACTTAATCCTTCGGCTGATCCCACAGCCGATATGGATCATTCAGTCGCTTCTGCTCAGCTAAAAGCAGCGCTTCCAGTTCCTTCCGTTTCGTTGCATATTCGGGATCGTCTGCCAGATTTTTTTGGTTTGGTTTCGGCGTATTTCCCGTCAGCGCAATCACAGAAGGGTCATGGTGTTCCAGCAACAATTCATTCGGATTCTCTGCCAGATTGAAGAGCTGGGTTTTGCGGACCTTTCCATCGAGCACGTCATACTTAATCAACTTCCAATCACCCTTTTTCACGCATCGGATGCCGGGCTTGGTTCCGCCGCAATAGACCCCGTACATCACCTCTCGCACCTGATCACACTCTCCTTCGAGTACAGGCTTAAAACTTTTACCCTCTGTTGCTTCAGGCACTTCGATACCCGCCAGATCGAGCAACGTGCGCAAGGTGTCGAGCAGATAAATATTGCCCTCAACATGTACCCCCTTTTTCACGGTCGGCCCCATTACAAGATAGGGAACGCGCCAGGTCTGCTGATATAGGTTCTGCTTACCGGTCAACCCATGTCGTCCAATCGAAATGCCATGGTCGGCGGTATAGATTACATAGGTATTATCCAGTTCCCCCATGGCTTCGAGCTTATCGAGCACTTTCCCAATTTGAATATCCATATATTCCGAACAAGCGTATTCCCGCCCGAGCTCATTCCGGATCGTTGCTTCATCGCGATTCGTCCAAACCCCAGAAACCTTTTCCTCGTCTCGGAGATTCAGATGCCCGTGGTGGAATGGGTGGCTGGGGAGATAGTTAACCTGCAGCTTCGGCGCAGGACGCTCCGGATTGAGTACTGGATGGGTTTTCTTATCCTTATGATTGGTAGCTCCGTATTTCCGCAGCAGGTCCGGAGTTCCATTGCGCGGATCGTGCGGATGGGAAAATCCGTAATAAATCAGGAAAGGATCGTCATCCCCACTCTTTTCGCGAGTTTCCAGATATTCCAGCACACGATTACCGTGCCACGCGCTGCCGCTCTCGGCATCACCACCTCGCTTGGTCGCATCATGGCACACCGTAAACTGATCATTAGCCGCCTGGTAGCTATTGCCCTTCTTGCAAGTGCGCATAGTATCATAACCTGCACGGTTAAAAATGGCTCCCATGGTCTGCTCCACAATATCGGACGGGCAATCCCGCGACCATCCATTGACGCCTTTAGCTTTTGCATTAGGAATATTCCAAACCGTACGTCCGGACATAATCATGTGACGCGAAGGCATGCAGACCGCCCCCGACCAGGAGCCCATATGATATGCCCCATCGAATACCAGCCCACTAGCCGCAATCCGATCAAGATTCGGCGTATCCAATGGAGACTTCGGATCATAGATCTTTAGATCAAACGGTGATTGATCGTCCGCTAGGACAAACAAAAAATTAGGTTTCCGCACCTCGGCTCCATACGCCATTGAGACTAAGGCAGCCAACATCAGACAACAGGTTTTCTTCATAACGTATTCTCTCCTTAAATATTAATTTTCCAGCCTCGGAAAAGTTCCGGGGAACATCGCTTTTTCTACATTAATTCTGACGGATCATTGCTTATGCTTAGGAGTTATACAAAACGACCGTCTACAGGATTATAAACAATAGGAATTGCGGTATGATTATCTATCCCAGGGGCCGTATATCCATGCATTCAGGTATTTTTCCGGCATCGGCGCTTCTTTTTCGGGCAACCATTTTTTGTGTTCCTCGATCACTTCCGGATATGCCGCCGCGACGTTGTTCAATTCCCAGGAATCGTTTTCATGGTCGTAGAGTTCCTCGGTGCCGTCCTTGTAGCGAATGTAGCGCCACCGGTCCGACCGGATCGCGTGGTTGCCCGGCCCCATCGTCGTGATGGCCGGGTTCCACTTTTGCGTCGGATTTTTCAGCAAAGGCACCACGCTTGTTCCGTCAATATCACTCTTTGCAGGCAGACCGGCCAGTTCAACCAGCGTTGGGTAAATATCGACCAGGCTGACCGGTTTGTCACAACGTGTTCCCGGTGTTGCAACCCCCGGAGCAACAATGACGAACGGAACATGGTCGGATTTCTCCCACAGCGAAAATTTCACACAGGAGCTTTTGTCCCCGAGGTGGTAACCGTGATCTGACCATAGGACAATGATGGTGTTATCCGCCCGGCCGGTTTCATCCAGCTTATCGAGTATGCGACCCACCATCTCGTCGGCATAATCGGAGGCCGCCTGATAACACTGCACCATCTTCTTCAAACTTCCCGCGTCGTCATCCGGCTTATTCGACGTGTGCTTAAAGACAAAATCCTGCGATGCAGCCATAACCTTTCCAATGGCGGGCACATCGTCCAGATCGCCTTCAGGCATGGGCGGCAACACAACGCTCTCAAACGGATACCGCTTAAATGTTTCCGGCGGGGCATAAAACGGTAAATGCGGCCGATGAATCCCGGCCCCTAGAAACAGGGGTTTATCCTTCGGAAAATTTTCCAGCACATCGCCAACATAGCCCACCGTGTATTCGTCCTGCTGGATTTCGACATTCAACTCACCCCAGTCGAAAGCCGCGCCGGCAAGGTGCTTGTTTTCCGCTTTGGTATACCCGTTAAGGTTACCCCTCTCCTTGCGAGAGGGCGTCCAGGGTCCAGTTCCGGCCGTCTTGCTTTTAAACCGGCTGATATCGGATTTTTTTGGTTTATAATATTCATGGAAAGCCGTGTCGTTCCCTTCGCCCACGGTGTTGCCGCGGTGAAATATTTTTCCGGCCCCGTTTGCACGGTAACCGTTCTGCTTAAAATACTGCGGAAGAGAAACGACATCAGGCAGATATTTCCGCCAGTCCTGCCGATTACCGTAAACCCCGCTGGTCGTCGGCCTCTGGCCAATCATGACGGCAGTTCGCGAGGGATTGCAACACGGCGTCGTGCAATACGCACGGCTGAAGAAACAGCCGCGCTCAGCTAACCGCACCAGATTCGGCGTCTGGATCGGGTTGTCCTTGTCGAACAGAGTCGTCCAGTCATTCATATCATCAACCGCAATAAACAGCACATCCGGTTTCTCCCGAGCCGCCGCAACCCCAACCATCGGAAGCACTCCAACAACGCAAACCGTCAAAATCATTTTGTGTATTTTCATTTTTCCTTCTATTTCTTTTTCTTCGATTTATTTTTTGCATCCATTGCATCGCAATCGACCCCATGAAAATAATCAACCATCGTCCGCCGCATCCTCTCCGCCACTTCTGGATACTCTTTTATAAGATTACGCTCTTCCCCAATATCATTGGACAGATCCCACAGATACATCATCCGGGTATCCGCATTCATCAAGAGTTTGTATTGGCCCTGAACAATGGCGACATCGCGCTGCCAGAGTTTTGAATATCGAAAGACAAAACCAGGTATGTTGCGTTTAACCTGAGTTCTCCCCTTCAGCATCGGCAGCAGACTGCCCCCTTCCACCGATTCAGGGACCTGATCACCAACACCCGTAAAATCAAGAATGGTCGGCAGCAGATCCAACCCCGCAACCGGCGTTCGGCAAACCGTGTTCGGTTCGATGCCGGGACCGCGGATAATCATCGGCACCCGAATCCCCCCTTCATTAAGGGTGTATTTGTGCGCCCGTTGCGGAAAGGCTTTATAGTAACCGCGCTCGTGGGCTGGCAATTTGGCAGATGCCTTATTCTCATACCCGTTATCGGCAGTATAGATGACGTAGGTGTTGTCCTCTATCCCGAGTTCTTTCAACTTGGCCAGAATAGTCCCTACCGAATCATCCAAATTTTCATTCATCGCCGCCCACAGGGCATCGTGGTGATATTTTGTTTTAAGCCCAGCTCGCTCATTTTCATATTTTCCCGCCGTCTGCGGCAGGGCCTGATACGTCAAATGATTGGCATAATGCGAGACCTGCAGGAAAAAAGGTTTCCCTGCCTTCACCTGATCCGCGATGAATCCCTCGACCTTGCGAGTCAGCGTATAGATCAGCTTGGGGTCATCGGGATTCTTTGAATCCCCCTCCTTGTTTCCGTTGGGACCGTCATTGACATCAAACCCCAAATCCTCCGGAGATGGAATCATATGCCATTTTCCAAAATGGGCGGTGATATAGTCCGGACGAGCCCGCTTCAAAACATTGGCCAACGAATTGCGATTGTCGGCCTTAACGGTTTTGGCTTTCGACGAATATCCAACAATCCCCAGACTGGCTGGCGTGCGGCCAAACTGTATCGAATGGCGGCTGGGCGAGCAGGTCGGCCCACCGGAGTAGGCCCATGAAAACCTCGAGCCTTCCATAGCTAATTGTTCCAGATTGGGCGTATGGAAGTAACGGCTGCCTGAATCGGGGATATCGGGATCAGCTGGAACAGACAGGGCATTCCACCCCTGATCATCGGCCAGAATCAGCACAATATTGGGCAACGTCTTTTTTGTGCCGCTCGTCTGCGCTGAATGTACGGTGGCCGTCCCAACCACCGACATCAGAACCACCAGCACTGTTTGTTTTAATAAATATGGCGCACTCATCTCAATTACTCTTTCTTCTTTCCCTTGCCGGCGGCAGATTTTTTCCCCTTGAGAGTTTTGCACTTCATCATCAGCTCACCCATGCGGTCGATCTCCAGATCCTTCTGCGTGGGAGGCATGGCATTGATGCTATCGAGATATTTCATCATGACCTCATCCATCTGCTCCGCTTTTTCGGGATAGGCGGTGCTGATGTCCTTGGATTCGCTGATATCATCGCGAAGATTGTACAGCTCTACACGATCCCGCGCCCAGATCTTCATCAGCTTATAGTCGCCCACAATCATAGAAGACAACGAAGGCCATTCGCCCATGGGATAATGGAAAACCAAGAAATCATTTTTCCGTTTAACCCTTCCCTCGCCGGCATGCTGAAGAACGGGCACCAGACTTCCGCCTTCCGTGACTTCCGGCAGCTTGAACTCCGGATTGATCCATTCCAGGAAGGTTGGCATCAGGTCGTATCCCACGACCGGAGCATCGGAACAAACGCCCGCCTTGATGCCCGGCCCCCGCACAATAAACGGAACCCGGATACCGCCCTCGCGAACATATCCCTTACTGTAACTAAGCGGCCATGCCTTGCGTTTGGCAATGCCGTGCAGTTTACTGTTGGATTCGGCAAAGCCGTTATCCGCCGTGTAGACAATATAGGTATTGTCTGAAATCCCCAGTTGGTCAATGGAGTCGAGCAGACGCCCAACGCCCCGATCCAGATCCTCGTTCATGCCCGCGAAGACCGAATCGCTGTGCCGTTCGCCCGGTGGCAGCGCCTTATATTTTTCCTTCATCTCCAGAGACGGACGAAAAGGCAGATGATCGGCATAGTAGGAAACCTGCACAAAAAACGGCTGATTAGATTCAGCCTGTTTCTTCATGAAAGCCACAGCACGATCCGTTACCTCGAAGGTGCATTTCGGATCATCGATGTTCTTTGAATTCCCCTCCTTGTTATCCGTCGGGCCGTCGGATTCATCATACCCGCACTCGCCGGGATCAATGGAAACATGCCATTTCCCGAAATGTGCGGTCGCATACTGTCCATCAGCCTGTTTAATCAAGTTAGGCAACGCCTGTTTGGGATCACACAACTGAATGTAGTTCGGTTTATTGCAAGTAACCCGCGTTTTGGCGGGGCTCATGCCAAACTGAATACTATGACGCGACGGGGAGCAAACAGGAGCCGCAGCATACCCCTGACTGAAACGCATGCCATCCTCGGCCATCCGTGCCAGATTCGGTGTCTGATAATAATCACTCGCAGACTCAGGCACCTTCGGGTCCATCGGTATCGACAGGCCGTTCCATCCCTGATCATCCGCAAGAATCAGCACAATATTGGGCTGAGCCCCTATGGTCGCTCCTCCGCAGAGGCAAAAGGCAAGAACAACTGTCATTCGGTTAAACATCTTCATTTTCATGATCACTTTCCTTCCTTGAATTTCAGTTCCGGCCAGACGGAACGCATCTGCCAAGCATCGAGGCGGGTCAGCTCGGCATCCCCTCCCTTGCTGTAAAGTGATACGTTGCGTGCATTCTCCTGAGTCGGATAGACCCGTAGACTGCAACACTGACGTTCATTGGCAAATACTTCCACTACACTGTGATCGATGAAAATCCGAAGTTTCAGGGGTTCGTTTTCATCCAGCGTGAGCGGTCCCGGTTCCGGCTGGGGGTTAAGCCTTTTGTCCATGAGCGGATGTTTGTTCTCTACCGTAAGCGTGCTGTCTGCGAAACGAATAAGCGTATACTCGCTGCCGTCCGCAGACTGCAACACCTTCAGACCAACTTCTTTCGCCTCCCCCGGACGAATAACGGCAGCGATTTCCATCGCCTGGCCAGCAATGCCCGAGAGCTTTACTTCTTTATCCGCCGTAATCTTCATGGCGTTCTCTTGCTTATGGTCAAAACGCAGTTTTTCCAATTCCTCAACCGGACGAATACGCAGGGAATTGTCTTCGGCCAGAGAATAGATACGGGGCAGCGTCATTATGCCTGACCAGCCCTCTTCCCCCTTGTAATCACACATGTTGAAAAACGCAATATATCGACCCAGGCTGTCTACGGTTGCCGACGGAGCGTGCACGCTTGAATTTATCGATCGTAATCCCCCCTTCCGGGTTGCTTTCGCCCCGTGGTTGGCCCGAAAGAGATAATCCGGCTTGAATTTTACCGCTTGGGGATCGTAGGTGCCCACGTAGCCGTGTCCCGCCCTTTTATGACTGAAACAGAGCAGCATGTGCTTACCGTTGCCGATCGGCCAAAAATTCGGCACCACCATATCTTCACCGGGTTCCGACAATTCGCTGTCTGTAAACATATCCCCGAGCCATTTCCACTCGGAGAGATCTTTTGACCGGAACGCATGAACTTCACCCGTACAGTCCTTCCCAACTCTCCCGTCTTTATAGGATCCGCTAAGCGCATAGTAATAACCGTCATCCTGCTTCCAGATACAAGGGTCGAAAACCTGATAAGGCCCTTGCCTTAGTTCTTTCTTACTGGGGATAACCGGATTGTTCGAATTGTACTCCCAGTTCAGCAGCAGGGGATCCGTTGAAGTAGCAATCATGCTCCCGACTCCCTTTCCATGCCAAATAGCAATCACACGGTCTTCTTCAACCAAAGTCTGTCCACTGTACACACTGCTCTCAATCGTCGGTTTCAAAGCGACAGGAAGATCTTTCCAGTGCAGTAGATCATCGCTGTAGGTGTGTCCCCAGCAGATGCCCTTGGTTTTGGGATCAGCATCCATGTACTGATAGAAGAGATGGTAGCGCCCCTGCCACTGACAAAATCCATTCGGATCATGAATTCTCCCTAACGGGGAAGAATAATGGTAAAGTGGCCGGTGCAAATCATCCGCGATCTTTTCCCGGTTTTCGCGACAGGCAACGACGTGCGGATCTTCACTCACACGCTGCAACAACTCCGGGGCCAGCTCTGCTCCGAGACAAATCGATGCCGACACCAAAAACCCCGTTAAAAAACCAAACTTATTCATACATTACTCATCGTTAATGTTTTTTGCACTTAGCTTTGAACTGCCAGGCCCTGTTGTTTGGAAAAACGGCTCTCCAGAATCTCTCATAAATTGCTAACAGGCACAGCCCCGTTCACTTCAACCCGGAATATTGCTGAACGCCCATCTCATGTTCCCATAGAACGGCTTTCTTCTTCAGCTTATTCACTATGTCAGACCGCGAAGATGCAAGGTCGTTCTGTTCTCGGATATCCTCGGCAATGTTATAAAGCTTCACGATTCCACTGCGGTACGCCAACAGCTTCCAATCGCCTTCGCGTACAGAGAGATAGAGATCCTCATAAGCACGATAACCGTACACAGGCGCACCGCGATTGAGTTCACAGTTTCCGCGTATCGTCGAAACCAATGAAACGCCATCCAGTTCTGCATATTTTGAAATATCGCCACCTGCAATCTCAACCAGCGTCGGGAACAGATCCGTCGACTGCACAACACTGGAGTTCACCGCTCCAACCTTAGTTACACCGGGCCAGTTGAAAAAGAAAGGGACTCGGGCCCCGCCTTCATACAGCGTATCGTTGTGCTTGTTTCCATGAAATGGAGGGTTTTCAAAATACCCCCCTTGATCAGAAAGAAGGATAACGATCGTCTCCTGATCAATCTCCTTTTCCTGCAAAGCTTCACGAACACGACCAATCGACTCATCCACCGAAGCCACCATCGCAGCATACTCCGCCTGTTTTCCGGCCAGCCCCTTTGCCTTAAAATGCTTAACTAAATCTTTTCGTCCAATGTGCGGGGTGTGCACGTTATAATACCAAAACGACATCATGAAGGGTTGCGATTTATCATACCCCTTAATAAAGTCCACCGCCTCATCAGTCAGCTTATCCGTCAGGTATTGTTCCTTTTCATTCGAAAACACATCGGAAGTGTTAAAATAATCCGGATAATAGTTCGATGGATTGCCTTGATTCGTCGTGCCGATCTGGCGGTCGAATCCCTGCTTAACCGGATGATGTTCTTCATGGCCAACATGCCACTTCCCCAGGAAGAGATTATAATAACCCAGTTCTTTCAATGCTTCCGCATATGTTACCTGGTCCAGATCGACCCAGTTCTTGCTCGGGAACTGTGCAGGATCCGACAGCCAAAGATGATGGCTTGCCCGTCCATTTTCATCGTAGATCGGTTTAGCCACCTTAGAACTCCCATAGGTGTGGCGCACCATCTTCAGACGCGCCGGATGTTTACCGGTCAGAAGCGTTGCACGACTCGCACTGCAGCACGGGCTGGCAATATAAGCCTGTTCAAAATCGATACCGCCTCTTGCAAGCGCATCTATATTGGGCGTTTCAAATATCGTCGAATTTCGATAGTTGCAATCCGCCCAGCCCAGATCATCGACAAAAAACAATACAATGTTCGGCTTCGATTGAGACGCTGCTCCATATACCCCTCCGGCCAACAGCACTCCCAGCGACACTGCCTTTAAAATGCGTCCTACATACATAACAAAACCTACCTTGCGTTTGGAGCAACAATGCTCTTGTTAAACTCAATGCGAACGGAATAAGCATATTCACAGGCTGGCTCTGACGGCATGTTGATTTGCAGACCATTGGCGCTCTGAGTCCATTTCAATTCGCCGTCCACACCAAGCAGCCGAATGGACCTCACATCACTTAGATCGGTTCCCTCCAATGTTTTAAGCACGAGCTTGCTGCCCGGCCAATCCAACACCGTGGCATATAAAACCGTGTTTTCCTTGTTTCGGGTAAAGCGGATGTCTTCGCAGGTCATGGGAGATATTTGTGCTTTATGATCCATATCGGTATCACCTACACCACTGATAACCCACGGACGAGTTGCGTAAATGGCCTCACCATTCACATCGAACCAATGTCCGACATCTTTCAATAATTGGGTAGCTTGGTCATCCAACGATCCATCCGCTTTGATGGGAATATTCAGCAGCATATTCCCGTTTTTGCTGACAATATCGACGATTTTATCAATCACCAAACCAGACTCCACATATTTGGCTCCGGCTTTATACCCCCAAGGGCCAATAGAGTCATCGGTCTGCCAGGCATCCACCAGCACGTCATCGGATTTATGGCGCTCGAAATCAAGGGTGGCAATACCGTCAACGTAGAGCCCTTGTCCTTTGCGGGCTTTAATACACATCACGCCCTCAGGTCGCTTATTATAATAATGAGCAATAACGTCCATTCCGGTTCTACTCTCATCATCTCCAAGAAATGGAACCGCGCAATCAAAGTAAAAATGATCCGGCTCGTAATCATCGATAAGCTGGGTCATTCGCTTTTTCCAGTTTTCGCGCCATTCAACCGGCGGGTTTTTCGGAGCACTTTGAGAAATACTCTGGCCATCGTTCGCTGGGTAGAAACCGCTTCCTTTTCCCTGTGCTGCATCATAGGGGATCCCCTTCATAGGGCCTTTGGTGTCCGCCTGATTCGAAGTATTAAACCAACTGTAACTACGCGAAAGATGGGTCGTTACGCCAAAGCGCAGCCCGGCCTTCAGGGTTGCATCCCGCCACATTTTGGTGAGGTCTTTTTTGGGACCCATTTTGACCGAATTCCATTCATGATATTTGGAATCCCACAAATCGAAGTTATCGTGATGAACCGCACAGGGCGTGAAATATTTTGCGCCAGCCTGCTTAAAGAGACCAACCAGAGCATCCGGATCGAAGTTTTCAGCATGCCACATCGGAATAAAATCCTTATAGCCGAATTCGGAAGGATGTCCATAGGTTTTCACGTGATATCTATACTGACTTCCCGTCTCTATATAGAGATATCGTGGATACCACTCTCCGCGTTCCGGCACGGAATAAACCCCCCAATGCAAATAGATGCCGAACTTGGCATCCCGAAACCATTCCGGGCATTTATAATGTTTGAGTGATTCAACATTATTTTCAAATTTATAAGGTTCCTGCTCATTGGATCCATCAGCAAAAGCGAGCCCGGAAATGGACCCAGCGACAAGAATGAGAGCCGTTATTTTATTAATCATATTATTTCCCTTAATCTTTATTTCCCCGCCGGAGCGGCAATCTGTTGTTCAAATTCAATGCGAATCGGAAAGGCCATTCCATAGGAAGGCTTTCTGGCCAGCTGTATCTCCAGGCCGGCTTCGGTCGGCTGCCATGAAAGGTCGCCTTCGGCACCCAGAAGGCGGACAGAGCTCACTCCCGACAAATCCACTTCCTTGAATGTTTTCAGAACCACCTTTTCGCCCGGCCATTTGAGCATCGTTGCATACAGTACTGTATTGGATTTGTTCCGTGTAAAACGAATATCATCCGCAGTGGCGATCATCTTCTTTCGGCCGTGTTCATCCTTCTCCATCCACTGCGAACCGAGCTCTCCGAATACCTCATACGGTCGGGTTGCATAGACCGCTTCTCCGTTAATTTTAAGCCATTCCCCCAGTTCGCGCATCATCGCTTTCTGATCATCCGGAAAGATTCCGTCGGCTTTAGGTGCGAAGGAAAGCATCAGCACCCCCCGTTTGCTGATAATATCCATCAACTGATCAATGATTTGATTGGTTGGCTTGATGGCAACCCCCGGCACATAGCCCCAGTTATGATCGTTATATACACAGTCATCCGTCTGCCAGACCATATCGGCGATCTTATCCATGCCGCCGCGCTCAAAATCGCGCACGGCTGTTCCCGGCTTAAACTGCGTTCCTTTAGCATTGATGACCACGTCAGGAGCTCCGAAGGTTCCTTTGCCCCACTCCATCGCTTTATTGTAATAATGCGCACCGAATTCCAACCGACGGGATTCCCATACAGAAGGACGGAACCCCCAGTCAAAATAGTAAAGATCCGGTTGATACATGTCGGCGAGCTCTTTGGTGCGTGCCAGCCATCGGTTCAGATCGCGCTCACTCGGCTGGATCAGGTTACGCGAACGGTCGAACCATTGACCCCGCCCCTTCCCTTCCTGTTCTTCCGGACGTACTCTTACTTCATCCAGTCCGTCAGGAACGATCGGCGTTCCGTACAGATCTTCATAGGCCGGATCTTTGGCGTCATAGCCGTTAATGTGATTCCATTGAAAAAAACAGTAGTTCCAAGCCGTATGATTAGACACCCCAAACTTCAGTCCTTTTCTTCGAACCGCCTTTTCGATCTCTCCAACGAGGTCGCGCTTAGGACCCATATTAACTGAATTCCATTTCGAAAGTTTCGTATCCCACAGGCAAAAAGAATCATGGTGCGCTCCCATCATCGTAAAAAATTTGGCACCGCCCATCACACATAAATCAGCCCATTCGTCGGCATTAAAGTTTTCCGCCTTAAACATCGGGATAAAATCCTTGTAGCCGAAGACTGCAGGATCTCCATAGGTTTCAAGATGATGCTGGTGTGTGGCTAATGCTTGATCGTGGCGACTGCTTTGTCCTTCTTTGCAGTACATCCAGCGTCCGTACCATTCCCCTGCATGATCCCCCATGAAAGCCGGCACCGAATAAACGCCCCAATGAACCCAGAAGCCCAATTTGGCATCTTCATACCATTCAGGAGCTTCATAGTTCTTCAACGACTCCCAAGTCGGTTCGTAGCTTGAAGCCAGGGTTGCAGCCACCATTCCCATGGTTACCAAAAAAAATATTTTTCTCATCCATTTACCTTTTTATTTTTTCCAGAAAACAATCTGTAGGGTTTCTGGGTAACGGTATTCTCTTTCGTGATTACTGGATCGACTTTGTTGCCAAACCCCTCGCAGGTCACATTTTCAATTTTGGCATACCCTCCCATATTCAAAACTGCGGAAACGGAAGGCCCGCGCCCAACCAAGCCACCCTTTTCGGTTTTGGGTTGAAATAAATGAAGACGCTCTTCAGGAAGTAAAACCGCATCTTTCGTATGAAGCTGTGCATTCACCCCATAAACTGCATGTATGTTTTTCACCCATGTGCCGGGCGCAAAAGATCCGGGCTTTAAATTCGGGTTTCCTTCATGCCTGGATCCAACATATCCATGACCTACCTTCACGGCAAATGCGCAGCTTTCAGATCGCACATCATAAATTTTGACAACTCCATTCTTCGTAAAATGAGGCCCAAGAATAACGGCGCAGTGCCCATCCTGGCAGCTGATATTCCTGGCGGTAATATCCCACACACCTCTGTATTCCATGTTATCCGTGGGGCCATGCGGAACTTCCAGTCTCAGAGTGCACCCGCCCACTCCATGCAGATTCTCAAAGTGAACGAATCTTGCAGCGCTGGTTTGAACCAAACCGTAACCATACCTACAGTTGTATGCCGTTAGGTTGCGAACGGTTCCGTTAACAGGCATGGCCGACACATTCCCATCAGAATCAAAACCAAAACTGACACAAGCACCGTCGCTCTGCTCGTCATAAATATCAAAACCTTCGATCAGAAAATTCTCCACACCAAAGCACACCACAAAGCTGGCTTTGATCACTTTTTCAGAAGTGGCGAGTTCAACCCGGACTCTTCCTCCCTTGCTTCGTAGACTGACATTAGTTATTCGCTCTCCAGGAAGCCCAAGGCTAAACAAATTTATGCCCTTTCCCTGACTCCTGCTCAAATCAGCCTTAAGAACTGCTTTGGCATCAAAAACCAGATGGACATTTGACCGACACCGGACACGACCCAGCAGATAAATCCCCTCAGGAAAAATCAGGACACCTCCGCCCTTCCCTGCCAGCTCATCAATAGCCTGTTGCAGTTTTTCACTATCAATGGCCTCTCCCTTGCCACTGAGACCACAATCAGTCTGAACATTCAGCTGAATGCCTTTCGGATCCATGGTCTCTTTGTAAACGGCCTCTGCCGTTATGATGCTCATAGCAAACACCAGCAACGACCACCAAATTTGTTTTGTAAAATGAATCATTAATATTCCTTTTAGGTTCAATGCCTGTCGGCGGCTTCAGAACCTGAAGTTTTTCGTAAATGCAACCGGCTTTACATCAGGAGATACGAGCAACACAGTGATATCATGCTGACTGTCAGGAGCGAATTTCTCGTTGCAGTCAATCCGGATAACAGTCTTTTCAAAAGGATCGAGCGGACGAATTTGCTGGGTGCCGATCTCAACCTCTTTACCGTTTTCTCTAACGATGATTTTCGCGACTGAAGGGTCAGAAAAAACTTCGCCGAAGTTTTTAACCTCCACAAAGGCATCCATGCCTCGGTCGGTGTATTCAAATGTAGGCGAAAGGGCCGATAAGTGCGCAACCAGATGCTCCTTGCCCGGCAACCGGGCCCACCCGAAAAGAAGCTTGTCGCCCTTGCTTCTACCCATCAGTTTGCACGCAAAGTTTTCAGCAGAAAAGCCACAGTCCCTGCCAGCGAAAACCAGCATCAAATCCTTACCGGCCTTCTCCGTCTTCAAGAGTTGGGCACCACGACCATAGTTGACCTCCGACGAAGCACCAAAACGCAGGGATGCAAGGTCAATGTCCGTATGCGGATCAAAGTCGTCTTCCGCCTTAATTTTAACGCGAATATCATTCGTACCGGTAGAGACCGAATCAGCGTTCTGAATCTCAAGCAGGCGCGCAACCGTCATCGGCATGATAATCATCTTGGAGTTGTGGTTATCATTCGCTTTATCGGAATGTTTATCGCAATCAATGACGGCAAAGTGCGCATGTGTTGGACGGCCATGTTCGTCTTGAAGAAAGCGTAAGCGCTCGTATTTATACCAGTCATTCACGGTGCCGTCCTCATAACGGGAAATGCCGGGGCCATAAGCCTCACCAGGTTCTGCCACCCATCGGAACCCGTCCAGCGAGCGCAGATAATAGGCGATACGGCCCTTCCAATCGTTAACGATGATGTGATACTGAACATCGTCTTTCCACATGACCGGATCCTCGAAATTCCCGTCCACCTTTGGATAGACCGACTCCTCACTAACTTCGTACCAGTCACGCAACCCATCCCGACTCACCCACATGTACCCGTGGCGCGAAACAGCAATCATGGAACCATCATCCCGTGAAATGGGTGAAAAATTGACATAACGCGGAAAGTAATAGCGTTCGCGGTTGTCAAAATTATAGGCATCGGGTTTCCACGGACCAAAGAGACTTTTCGAACGGTAGAAGGCGGAACGAGTGCAATAGATCACATACTCGCCCGGGCGGCTTTGATACAGGTCTGGATTATGCCCCCAGCCCACATCCCCGACGACTCGATAAGGCCCCAAAGGATCTTCTGCGACCGCATGAACAACCCGCGAATCAAAATAACCCATATGGCCATTCTTATGTGATTCCGGCCAGCGCGCCGTATAGAGATGGGAAAGCCCATTCTCATCTCGGTAAGGATCTCCGCACCAATAGGCCCAATCCGGATCTTCAATACCGTTGCTGACGTCACGAGGCGTTACATTTTCCCCTCCCCAGGTATGACTGGTCAGCGTCTGTCGAACAGGCATCGGTTCAAACAGATCCTTAAACTGCCCGCCATACACCAATCCGTCCCATTCCGCCGGTCGGCTCCGCGCCACAACCTGGCCGAACCCCTCAGGAAGGATTGTACAAGCGACGACAACACTCATCGCCATGCTAACATTCTTTATATACATCTAAATTTTCCCATGTATTCAATCAGAGATCCGGCCGTTCCGAATCCAATTCCCGCGTTAGTATACCCGTCAGGTATTTGACTTTTTCGGGATACTGACTTTCCAGATTATGGCGTTCCGCATTGTCATTCAAAATGTTGTATAGCTGATACCCGTCGCGCTTCTTACCAATCTCAACCAGCTTCCAGCCATCGCGATCAATCACAGCACTGCTGCCCATCGTGGTCCTTTGGTTATTCACGATTACATAGTCATGGGTCTCTTTCTGCGGCAGCCCCAGCAGTGTCGGCAGATAGGATACCCCATCCTTCCCCTCAGGAAGCTCTACGCCAACCACGTCAGCCAGCGTGGCCATAAAATCATAATGCGCTGAAAGCAGACTGGTTTCTTTTCCCTGCACAACGCGGCCCGGCCAACGGGCAATCAAAGGACACTGCATACCGCCTTGATAACCACTGCGTTTCAGCCCGGCTCGTCCACCGGCTCCGTCAAAAACATCGCCACATTCCGACGTGCGCCATTTTCGATCAGTCAGGTTTGCCTTCTCTCCGTTCGGAAGCAGCTGTTTGCTGTACTCCTTTTTGGGGCCGTAATAGAGCTCATGTCCGTTGTCGGAGGTGAAGACAACCAATGTATTCTGATCGATACCCAAAGCCTTTAACTCAGCCATGATCAGTCCCACGTGATCGTCGAGCATCTTTACCATCGATGCATATTTTTTCTCTGCCAATGAAAGTCCGGGGTCATCCGCAAAATCCGGATGCAACTCCGGAATAGCAACAGGGCCATGGGGAAGCTGAGTTGGATGATACAGGAAAAACGGCTCATCCTTATGCTCACGAAGATAGTTCAGAATTCCATCAATAAACACATTTTGAGAATAGGTCTTACCGCCATAACCGATTGGTTCATCTCCTGCTTCACTTGTTTTTCCACAGTCCGGCATTGTATTGCCCTCAAGCTCAAAACGTTCCCCGTTACGCCAGAGATATGGCGGATAAAAACCATGGCAACGGGTATGGTCATAATACCCTTCATAAAAATCCCAACCCAAGCGTTTCACGCGTTCATGCCAGGTCAAAAAACCTCGATCCAACTTTCCGAACTGCGCAGTTTTATACCCCGCCTTTTGTACCAACTGCGCGAGAAACACCTCGTTTGGAGCAATGGGATGCGTCTTGGATTTAAGCTCGGTAAGCTGTCTCTGATATTCTTCCTCTGAAATTTTTCCGGCATCTCGTAAAATCGGCAATCCGCCACGGTTATGGCCCCACCCGCCAATACGTCCGTCGTGCATACCCGTTAACAGCGTCCAGCGGGATGGTGCACAAAAAACACCGCCGTAATAGTTGTTAAACTTCATGCCTTCGGCGGCTAAACGGTCAATATGCGGTGTTTGAACAATCTTCTGTCCGTAACACCCCAGCATCCCTGGCCCTAAATCATCCGCAAAAATAAGAATCACATTCGGACGATCCGCTCCCGCAACAACGGTTGCAGCAAAAAGTAACACACTCAGAATTTTATAAAACATGGGTCCCTTTCAGATCGTTTCATCACAAACAGGCACATACCTTTTTTCCGGGACCGGAATCGGCCCCTGCCTTCTATTTATATGCGGGTGTTCCGAGATGATCCTCCAAGAAGAATCGCCTTTAGATGCGCATAAGTTCAATTTATCATTCAAAATGCTAAATTCCGCAATACGGTAAAAAAACAGGGGATGGAACGTTTTACAGAATCCCATAAAAAAGATACTTTCTTCAGGTAACCGATGAGTGGTTCAACATGAATAGTGATCTGTCAGTTTCAGTAATAAAATATCGGAGCAAGGGAGTATTCTTTGCGATAGGAATCGCATTCCTGTTGCCACACGGAAGCGTCTACGCATCGAACAGCGAATCCTCCAGCGAGATCAAAAATCAAATCGCGGAAATTAATCTGGAAATTGACCAGCTCCCGACCTCATTTCCCAGTGTCACTCCCTGGACGATGGGATTTCTCACCACATCTCTTTCATCCGAAGATGAGCAGGTAACGATCGACATAGAATTCCCTGGGACAAATCAGGTGGACATGATCGCTCTAATGCCTGCAGCTCACACAGAGGATGGCAACAAACTCTATCCACTGGGGTTCCCTCTACAGTTTTTCATTGAACGAATACTTCCAGATGGTTCTTCAGAAATCATTATAGACCACCGTAATGCAGACTATCTATTGAAAGGCATTGAGCCTCAGATTTTCCCTGTGCATAACGCAAAACCAACCACAGCCATTCGGATCACCACGACCCGTGCACCGCTGAACAAAGAGAGAACGTGGGTCAACTATGAGATTGCATTCAGCGAAGTGTTTATTTTCGAGAACAATAAAAATATTGCGCTGAACGCAAAAGTGACCGCCCCTAAATTTAAATTTAATAAAAACATTTGGAGCCCGGAATATCTGGTGGATGGATTTTCGTTATTTTCCCCCACCGACCAAAAGCTAGAGAATCAAACTCGCGACTTCATTGCCACGGCGAAAAAGGTCACCCTTTTGTACGATCTGGGAACTGTACAGCAGGTTGATGAACTCAGGCTTTGGCCGACCAGTTCAGCCATTTCCTATACCCTTCCTCCATTCAAAGGCTTCGGGTTCCCCTCAAAAATTCATCTTGAACTACTGGGAACCCCCCACGACCCATCTCCGCGCACTCTCTTTCAAACAACGGGAAAAAACCGGGTTCCGCGTGCCGGCCCGTTCATGCACACGCTCCCCCCCGCAAAAGGGCGATATTTTCGTTTAACGTTGTCAGACCCGATCCCCGGATTCTCGAACCAGAAAACTATTCCGATCGGCTTAGATGAGTTCGAACTTCTGCATAAGGGGCAACCATTAACGCACGGCCTCATACCGCAACAGACGCTTCTTAATCAATGGAAGGAAAGGCCAAGCCATCCGATTTTTCTAACCGATGGATTGGTTACCGAAGGAACCATTATTCCGCTCCGCCAATGGGTGGAACAGTACCCTCTAAAAATTGAATTACAACGCCTGCACACGACATTGCAGGCCGAACTTAATGGTGCACTGGCACGGGAGCGAATCCATCGGAAAGTGATTGCCGCCGCTACGATTGTATTTATTGTGTTTCTGATACTCATGATTTGGCTGGTTCGCCTGTTGACACTGCGACGCGCTGCACACATGCGCGAACAGATTGCCTGCGACCTGCACGATGAGGTCGGTGCAAACCTCAGCAGTATTTCGCATTCGTCAGAACTGGTAAAGGAACTTGCCCCAACAGATGACGAAATGCTTAGCAGTCTGCTGGACGACATCACACAGACATCCCAGCAAACAGCAGCCCAGACCCAGCAATTTATCCGCTTTCTGGAAGAACGACAAAACGGCATCAAAATTCGCGGTCACATAAAAGCCGCCGCACTTCAGATTCTGGGAACCATGGATTTCGAATGCATATTCGACGATTCCCACCGTCCATTGAACAAACTCAATCCCACACAAAAATGGGACTTATTGTTCTTTGTCAAAGAAGCGCTTAACAATGTCATCAAACATGCAGAAGCAGACCGGGTGGAAATCGAAACCCAGCTGATCGATTCAAAAATCATACTTACAGTTTCCGACAACGGCCAGGGTATTCCTGAAAACCGCCTCCCGTTACGGCACCTTGAAAGCCGGGCCGAACGTCTGAATGCAACCATGATTGTTGAGACAAAACCGGAGCAAGGCTCCCGAATCATACTAACCATACCTAAAAGAGTACTGAGATGGCCGAAACAATCCGCATAGCTATAATAGAAGATAATAAAAATTATGCTGTATCGTTGGAAAAAATGTTGCTCATCAGCGAAGGCTTGTCCTGCTCGGTAATATATCGCAGCGCGGAAGAGTGCATGGACAATATGTACGGCGATGAGCTGATCCGAACAGACATCATTCTGCTCGACCTGCAATTGCCGGGGAAGAGCGGCCTTATGCTTGCTCCGATCCTGCGACAAAACTACCCGGACACAGGCATCCTGGTCCTGACCCAAAACGATGACTATCTCGCGACTCTGGAAGCCATTCGGCTTGGAGCAGCCGGCTATATCTTAAAACGATCATCTATCGCAGATATCCGAAATGCCATCAGGGAAGTCTACGAAGGCGGTTGCGTTATTGACCCTCAGCTTTCGCGGCTTGTACTGAACGCCCTCGATTCAACAGATTTCCCGAAAAAGAATCCATTGACAAAACGGGAACGCCAAGTTCTGGAGCTTTTGGCAATGGGTTACATCAAAAAGGAGGTCGCAGACAAACTCAACCTGAGCTACAGAACCATCACCCAATATTCTGAAATCATTTATAAAAAACTTCAGGTTCCCAACACAACAGCCGCCGTCGCTGCGGCCATCCGCAAGGGATTGATCTGAACCTACCCCAAATAATCCATTCTCTCTCACATAAATTCGAGTAGGTAACAAATGATCATGCCTATGCATTTGACTAAGAATTCTTCAAATCGGTCAATGTTTGCGGAGCTTTTTGAGTAGCGATCCCCAAAAGTGTTTGAAAAGCGGCCATGGGTGTTTTTCGGCGATTGAATCGAAATGTAAATTCGTCGAAATAAGTCTGGAGGTATTTCGGATCAACCCCATGATACGTACCATTGATCCAGGTCTTGAGATTGCCGGAAACTCAATGGATGTGCGTCGTTGACCTTATTTCTGAGGATTCCCCGTGCTCATAGTTCGAAAGAGCCGTTTTGGAAAACGGAATAAATACATGTTTAGGTCAAACTCCAGACCAATACTGGTGTTAAATAATCATAATGAACTACACATCCTTTTTGCTCAGCATATTGATCTTCCTGCTTACGGCATCCGTGCACGGAGCCGATGTTTTTGTCTCACCCTCTGAAGGAAATGACCGTAACAATGGAAGCGAAGCGAGCCCGTTTAAAACCATTGATCGCGCAGCTCAGGCCCTGAAGCCGGGAGATACCTGCTGGCTACGCAACGGTCGCTATCAATGCGAAACCCTGATGGAGGGCATTCATGGCACAGCGAACGAACCAATAACGTTTAAGCCCTGCTCCGGTGAACGAGCAATCATGGATGGCACCGTTAAACTCGAGCCGCGGTGGTCTCCCTGGAAAAACCGCATTTATAAAATGAAGCTGAACGAACCCGTTTGGCAACTTTTTTGCGGAAGCAAACTGGTTTATGTGGCACGATGGCCGAATGCTTCATTTGAAGACGGATCGATCTGGAAAATGGAAGAATGCATGCGCTTTACCGATCGGACGTTTAAAAAAGGTGAATATCTGGGCAAAACCACCGACGGCGTGATCTGCGATCGGAATCCAACTCCACACACAAACGATTCCGACGACGAAGGTGATGTTAAGCTGGACGTTCGCGGAAACATCAACCAGACCACGCTTGAAGAAACCGGCGTTGATTTCACCGGAGCCATTGCCGTGCTGAACATCGGCCACTGGCTGACTTGGTCACGGCCGATCACAGAACACAAGGCCGGACAGGACTGGTTTGAATACGACAGGACCGGAACGCGGATGTCGAAATATGTCGCCTACTATATTCTCGGACTTCCCGCACTGGACCGACCGAATGAATGGTGGTACGACGCCAAATCTAAAACCGCCTACCTACGCACATCCGATGACCGGAATCCCAATAAGCTTCCAATCTCTGGAAAAGTCCGCGACTTCAGCCTTAAACTGTATGACTGCTCCCACCTTGTTTTCCAGGGTTTGGAATTTTTCGCCAGCACCTTTTCGATGAATGGATGCGAGTACGTAACCATAGAAGACGGCAGCCTGCTCTATCCCTCTACTCATAAATTTATGCTGGGAGAGTTCGGTTGGTGCCATGAAACGAGTTCCGATTCAAACAAGCAGAAGAATCATAAATACAAATCTTCGGCCAATGTCATGACCCATGTTGTGAACGACGGCGAAGGACCGTTTGGAAACATGGTACGCAACTGCGAAATCGCCTACGCCAACTCTCCGGCCATCAACATCGACAGCCCGGGCAGCATTCTTGAGAACTGCTACATTCACGACATCGAATGGGATGTGAACTCCGGAGGAGGGAGCGGCTCGGTACCGGCAGGACCGGGAGCCATCATCCGTTGCAATACGGTTCATTCGGGTGGCAACTCCGAAGGCATTCGTCCGGGCAAAGGTTCCGTGGTTGAGTACAACCGCCTCTGGAACATGGGCAATCTTCAGCACGACGGCTCCGCCATTAACATTGGCACCGGGGCCCAGACCGGAACCCTGATTCGCTACAATTGGGTTCACGACACCAACCGGCAGGGCATCCGATTCGACTCCACAACCAGCGGCATGGGATCCGAGGGCTGTGTGCACAACAATGTGGTATTCAACCTTGGCCAGGGCGGCAGCAAGTTTAAAGGAGATTACCACCTTCTGTTTAACAACACGTTCTATGACAGCATTTTTGCCGTTCCCAATGGCTACGGAAATACACCGCCCCACAATCAAAACACACTCGTCTGCAATACGCTCGCCGATGTCATGGTGGCCTGGAGCACTAAAAAACCTGATGAGGAACTAAACGCCCGTCAAGAAAAGAACATCACCGGCACAGGAGTGGTGGCAGAGTTTCTACGAGACCCTTCAAACCTCGACTTTCGCCCAAAGCCTGGTTCGACCATCATAGACGCTGGGTACGCAGTGAAAGAACTCCCCTCGGACAAAATCCAAGTTGAGCTTCCTCCATTTATTGGAAACCGCCCGGACATCGGCGCATACGAAGCTGGTGATTCCAACTATTGGATCCCCGGTCGCAAGAAACAAACCGCCTCCACACCGATCCCTCCGAACGGAGCCATCGCTGTAAAGCAGGATGCGGATCTGATGTTCCTGCCCGCCTACAAAGCTGAAAAGCACATCGTTAACTTCATGAACGCCGCAAAAGATCATAAGGGCAGGATTGAACTGCACGGCGGCAACATCATCGACCCCGGCGAGTTGAGGAGTGCCCAGAACTACACATGGCGGGTCGATGCCGTCATGCCTGACGGCTCCGTAATCGAAGGCGAACCGTGGAGTTTCAAAGTCGAGTGATAAGCAAAACCTTCTCTCCATAAATCCTATGCAGTTCTTATAATCCTTGAACATCCCAGCCCTTGCGGTATTCGCGGCGAAGAATCGCCCCAGATTTTATGACAAAATATAAAGACCTCTTTCACCTTGCCGATAAAACCATCTTGAATCATTCGAACTGCGAGCCGCTCGTAGGCTCCTGAAGAGAGTTGAAAACCCGATCTAGCCGCGCACCATCCACTTCCGCAACCGCTACGAGGTTGAAATTATCATCACGGGCGAAGCGACTGATGTCGGCAAAGGCCATGCCATTCGCCCAAAAACTCGCATGGTTCACCATTTGGTCAGGCGAGTCTCCTGCGGTTCCAATATTAAAGAGAGGTCGCGAGGCTCCATTCACTGCAGAGATTTTGATGAATGATCATCTATTATTCATAGGTTAGTTCCTTGCTGTATAGGTTACGCTATTTTGAATAAATTCGGATTCGATTTAACCGCAACACATTCCTGCCCATCTTCATCCGTTCGTCTTCCGGCGTCATCTGGAGCTCCGCCTGCGGGCGCAGGCCAATTTTTACATACTTAGCCGGAAGCACATCGTAGGGATTCACCATCCAGTCGCGCCCCATCGCAATGTGGTAGGGATCGGCACGCCAGATTTCGACCCAGTTTTTACGGTCATTGGAAGTCCAGACGGTCAGACTGCGCAGGGCGTTCTGGCGATCCTTTACATCCGCAATAATTTCAAGGCCATCGACTGGAACCTTTTTATCGAGCTCGATTTCCACATAAGGCGCATTCTCAGGCTTAGTTTCAAATACCGTTGTCATGCTTTCCGAAGATTGGAAAATTTTATTTATATCGCCTTTGCCTGTGCTGCTGGCGATGGCTTTTCCTGAAACGAGTTGACCCCGCTTTGAAGGGAAAACTTCCCCAAGGAATTCGGAAGGATAATCATCCGTGAGTCCAATTTTCGAAACATCGATTGGTTTAAAGCCCATTTTTACCGCCGGAGAATCATTGGCCAACCGATAATCTTCCGGTTGCGCATCCGCTGACCAGTTGATCTTTTTCGCAAATTTCGGATCGGCGACGACCGACCCTTTATCCATACCCGCCGCGTGCTTTTCCGCAACAAACTTTTCCAGATAGCCGTTACCGGCTTCACAAAAATAGAGATTGTTTTCCAGATCGCACGATTCGGGCGTGTTGATGGAATTGGATTGACGGCCGGTGTAGGGCGCGATCTCGCGCGAGAAATAGAACAGGTTGTTCTTTACCTCAGACCCCGGATCCGGTTGCTGCCCAGGAAAGAGGCTGAAACGAATATTGCTGTTCATGAAAATGTTGTTGATCAGGTTGTTACGTCCTTTGTGTACAACACCGCCCGAAAGAATCAGGTTGCTGTCGAAGGTAGTGCCTTGCTGCCAATCATCGCAACGCATGCCGTTGCCGAGGCTCATGTAGAGCATGTTGCGACGCATCACGTTTCCAGTCCCCGCGCCAGATACATTCAATGCCGCTCCGTCACCAATCTTGGTGCGGGCCCGATAAACATAGTTGTCTTGAATCAGGTTGTTGCGCGCATGCAGGAACGGAAGAATACGCTGTTGGAGCGTGCCGTCTTTATCTTCAAAAATATCAGCGCCCAATTCGTGCCAGCGCATCGCCTTGCTGGCCTCGTCCCAGTCGACCTTTTTGCCTTCCATGAAAATCGCGCCCCGTACGCCGCAAATGCCGATGGCTTTGCGCGGCACCTCGCGAATGTGGTTGTTGGCCACAAAGTTTTCCCCGCTTTGCCAGATAAAAATCGCATGTCCATGCAAAACAAGCTCACCGGTGCGGCGGATCAGGTTGTTCACAATCTTGTTGTTCTTATTGACGTCCTTGGTGCCGGGACCATATCCGCACAGCAGGATGCCCATGTGGCCAACGCGATCGATCAGACTGTTTTTAACCGTAATATTTTGTGCATGCAAATCGAGGCGAACCGCCGAATTGCCGGAATTAATGAAACGGCATTGGTCCACCACGCAATCTTCAGCACCGCGAAAGCGTAATAGCGCATTGCCGCAATCAAACTTGTCCCAATCGTGCTGGATGCCCCAGCCCTTGTGGTCGTCCCACCAGGAATAACGATCGCCCTGTGTAAATGTTAACCCCTTGAACGTAATATTTTTAACGGGGGTGTCCTTCGGACCGTCATAATCGATATCGCCTTCGACACGAAAGAACTCAACCAGCGTCGGCACGCAGATTTCATCGCCCGGAGTTCCGTTAACCGGCCAGTAATGAATTTTGCGGGTTCGGGTGTTCACGCACCATTCGCCCGGTTGATCCAGCACACTGATGTGGTTTTCAATGTAGGAAGGGTTGTACGGCTTCGGCGTGGTGGACGGCGGCGTGTTGCCCTCGTATTTCAACCAGGCAATATTCTTTTCCTCATCCACCTTTTCGATCGACGAAAAATTAAACGTCCATGGCACCCCGCAGAAAAAGGCTTCCACATCTTCAATGTTATCCCAGGCCTCGATCTCGCCTTCAGGAAACTCCAACCGGCGCAGCAGCGGCCGGTCTTCCGGCAACGCTACATTGCGGGTGGCAAACTTCTTGAAATTTTGCTGCGGACTCTGAAAACCCCGGCTGCGGGCGCGTTCGAGCATGCGGTTGCCATCGAACATCACCTTGAAATCCGTCACACCCTCCGGAATATCGGCCACCCAGAGGCCGCCCTTATGTTTTTCCCATCCCATTACCGGAACAGCGGATGAGATGACGGGCTTTTCATTCTTATAGGCCATATAACTCGTATTGCCGTCCGCAACGCCGAAGACTACAGATTGATTAATCCGATAGGTTCCTCCCCGCAGATAGACGGTTACATGATCTTTTGTACTCCTCGCCATATCACGCGCCCGGTCAATAGTTTTAAACGGCGTCGCCAACGAACCCGCCGCATCATCGTTACCCGTTGGCGACACATAAAACTCTCCCGCAACAGCCTGAACGGCCAGCAAAGCAGATACATATAAAAATGGTTTCATTTTTTATCCTAATCTATTTCTTTTTACTGAGCACAAGTGCCTTGATATCCAGCTTCATGGAGCGATAGTTCGCGTCCTGTTTCTTAAATTCGTCGAGTGTGGCCTTGAATTCGAACTCCTGCCCCTGGCGAAGCGTGAGAACGGCTTTCCCAGAACTGGGCACTTTGATGGTTCCGACGGTGACTTTCTGCCATTTCCCGTCAGCACCTTTCACGATATCCGAAACCTCTTCATTGCCATCCATAATGAACGACTCTTCTTTGCCGGCCTTTCCTTTCAGGGAAAAGTCGAGCGTTGCACCTACTACTTCGAGTTTAAAATCCTTCTGCGCGGATTTGAGTTTATAGACCAGCGACACATCGTATTTCCCCGCTTCGAGATCGCCGACATTCCACGTTCGGTAGTAGTCGGGCAAAATGGAACGATAGCTTTCGCGGCCATATTTTCCGTGATGGATTGCGGTGGCATCGGACAGAACCAGCGTGCCGTTAGGCTTTGGTTCAGTGCGGACCGGCTCCACGTTGAGCGGCTCTTCATATTCAATCACAATAACCGTGTCGCACGGGTCTTGCTCTACCCCATTGAGGGAAATAACACCATTGGAATAGCGCAGGCTTTTATTGGGGTTCGACAACGGATAAACCGCGATCACCGGATTCTGCAAGCCCGGCACTTTAATTTTTCCATCTTCCGGCCAATTGAAAACATGCAGGTAGAGCTTTTCGTCACCGGTGGTGCATTCACCCCACGGCAACTTCGCGAACGGCGTGACGCCCGTGCCAAAAACGGACTCGCCATATTTCGCCGTCCACTCCGCAATGCCGTTGAGTACATCCTGCTCATATTGCACAACGGTTCCGTCGGACATCGGCCCAATGTTCAGCAAAAAGTTTCCGCCGCGCGCCGCGATGGTAACGAGCTTGCGAATCTGTGCGGGAATCTGTTTCTCAAGCGGATCGCCCTTGACCCACGATTTATAGCCCCACGTATGATAGAAGGTGCCCGGCGATTCCCACGGCAGCTCGGTAAGCGGAATATCCGGCATGTGGTTGTCGGGCATCGTGATAAAATCGCCCTGATTGTTCATGATGCGGCCATTGATCATGCAGTCTGGCTGAATATCCCGCACGGCGTCGGCAAACCGCTTGCTCTGCGCCGGAGTCGGTTCACCCATGTCGAAGAAGAGCTCCACGATATCGCCATAGTTGGTCATCAGTTCTTTAAGCTGCGCCACCTGATAGTCCTCGTTTGCCTTCGACACCTTGCTGAACACGGAAATCTTACCGTCGTGTGGATTGATTTCCGGGTGCGGGCCATTGAAGCGCCAGTCGGGCGTGGAATAGTAGACGCCCAGTTTCAGTCCGTGTTTTTTGCAGGCTTCAGCCAACTGCTTCAGGATGTCCTTCTTGTAGGGTGTGGCATCCATGATGTCGAAATCGGTATGGGCGGACTCGAACATGCAAAAGCCGTCGTGATGCTTGGCCGTCAGCACGATGTAGCGCATGCCGGCCTTCTTCGCCAGACCAACGATCGCGTCGGCATCAAACTTCACCGGATTAAACTGCCCCGCCAGCGCTGCATAGTCATCGTGCGGAATAGCTGCGTGACGCTGGATTTGCTCGCCCAGCTTTTCGATTTGCTTGCCGTCCCATACTCCCGCCGGGATAGAATAGATGCCCCAGTGGATAAACAGCCCAAACTTCATGGCGCTCCAATCCTGAAGCGCCTTCTCGTACGTTACACTATTTGCATAAGACAACCCGCAACCCAAGCAGGTCAGTACGAGCATAACTAAGCCGTAAAATCGTATTTTCATCCATTTCCTCGAATATGATGTTTTCAGACTCTAAAAAAAGTCCGTGCACTCGATAATAAAACACCGCATTCAGAGGAAGTTTTGACGCCTATCTTAATTCTCGTCGTAAAACGTATAGTCCTTGTGGTTGTGGAGGTGTTTCTCCTTTTCCTTCGGAGAGGTATAGGACTTGTAGAATTTCTTGCCGGCCTTCGTCTGCCAATGCGGGTGATCGGCGGTCATGGCCGGATATTGTTCCAAATACTGGAAAAACTGATTTTTGGCGGCAGCATGCTCGGGATTTGAGTCAACACGCCCATAGCCTTTGCAGAAACGGTTTTCGCCGGTGTAGTAGAATCGACCGTCGGGCATACCGAGCATGGGGTTGTAGACCTCCAGCAAATGATCCTTCGAACGCACAAGCTGCGAGGTGGAAATGAAACCGTGGATCAGCGGTTTGGTCTGATCTACCTTGCCCGTTAAAAACGGTTTAAGGCTTATTCCGTCATAAGGAACGGTCTGCTTTGCCTCAATACCGGCATAGTCGGCCAACGTCGGGGCAATATCAGAAAAGTCCATAAGCTCATCCGTCAGGCCGCGTTGTTTAATCCTTGCTCCGGCAGCCATAAAGACCACGTGGCATCCCCGTTCAACGCCACGCGTTTTGGCGGTAACCGCGGTGCCGTTGTCGGAGCAGAAAATGATGACCGTATTGTTCTCTATGCCCAGTTCCTTCACTTTGGCCTGAATTCGACCGATGGTGGAGTCCATGTGTTCAATCAGTGACTTAAAGCGAGGGCCGTTGTCTTTATCACCTTTAGTACCGAGATCGCCGGGGTTGCCGCGTAGCGGATTGGTCGGTTGCCCGCTACGGGTACCATGCGGCGATACGGTCGGCCAATAAGCCAGGAACGGTTTGCCCGCCTTGCTCTGACGTTCCATGAAGTCGCAGATAAAATCACAGCAGAGGTCAGGGCAGAAATCATCGTCCGTCACCTTCAGCAGCTCACCGTTTTGAACCAAGCAGGGTTTCCAATATCTGGAAGGCGTTGATTCATCCTCCCACGCACAATCGCTCTTTTTCAATTCCTGTCCGGTGGCGAGCAGCACTTCCTTGGCTCCTTCCCACAGGCAATATTCCTGAAAGCCCACATCCGCTTCGTAGGGCATTTGCGAGCCCGCATGCCATTTGCCGGCAATCGCGGTAGCGTAACCGGCCTCCGACATCATTTTCCCGAATGCCAGATGATTGCTGTAGATGGTTTCGCGAGAACCATTCAGCCACAACCCATTCTGCAACGCCCCGGTGGTGGAGCCATATTTCCCCGTCATGATCTGCGCACGCGATGGCCCGCACATGGCTGATGCATAAGCGGTTTTAAACGCCACACCTGTTTCGGCGAGCTTATCGATATTCGGCGTATTGGCCGCCAGTTCCATACCATATGGCGTCAGCGGTGCGTAGCACGAAAACATGTCCGGACTCACATCGTCCGCCATGACTAATACAATATTTGGCTGGCTCGCAGCCGAAGTCCCATGCACCAACCCTGCCCCAACCACTAAACCCAATATAAAATTCCGAATCATTTTTATCCTTTTCATTAAACCTTCAATAGTTTGAACACCCCAGCCACGGATTTTTTTGACAAAGCCATCTGTATATTCATTCAGTTGGCCTCCGAAAATCTAAACAGAAAAATCATAAAATCAACTGCTTTAGCCATGTCGTCAGAAACCCGAAAAATAAACAACTCGGTTTCTGTTTAGATTCCCCCTCGCCAGCTTAACTAGGAAACATAACCCCGCTGTGTCTCCATGGCAGAAGGGGAAAAACGAAAAAAGGAAATAACAGATGAAACAAAAAAAACCAGTTACATTGCTATATGCAATAATTATGACGGGCTTCGTCAGCAGCGCTTCGGCTGCGTTATTCACCGAGGACTTTGAAGGCGGTGGCCTAAACATTACGAACGCTGGAAACGGCGCCCTAGTACTTGGTATTGACTACGCCATCGGCGACCTCATCCACGCGGACCAGGCTAATATGGGCGTTATTGCCACGTCACTCGACGCATCCAATGGCTTTACGGTTGATTCAGGAGGCAACGCCCGCGCGTGCGGTCTGATCATTGATGCCACCGCATTCACCGGTAGCGGTTTGAGCCTTAACTTTGACAGCCTACTGGTCACTGCGGGCACAAACGCTTATTATTCCGTTTGGGGAGTCAACTCCACCGATCCGGTCAAGATCGATCTCGGAAAGGCGACCGATGGGTTTGTCTCGGTAGTCGGTGCTGGAGCTCAGGATCAGCTAATCGCGGACACCGTATTCACGCATGGTGCAACCATTACCAGTGCAGCGTTTGATTCTACGGGCCATGATACGCTTGTAGTGCTCTTCACCGCTAATGGCAATGAGGAATTCGTTATCGACAACGTCAGCGTAATTCCGGAACCGGCAACACTTGGCCTGGTTGCTACAACCGGATTCGCTCTTCTCTTAGTTCGTCGTAAGTTCATGCTCTGATCTCACAGGTCTAGATGCAAATAAATACCGTCCTGCGCTATCTATCGCAAGGCGGTGTTTTTTTTAATGCAAAAGTTACAGACAAGGGAAGCGAAAATTCCCCCGCAAATATACTATGTATCCCGCTTACCCGGATGAGAAAATCCGGAAAGCGAAAACGGCGTGTATAGTTCATGAGCCATATCAACAAAACTGATCAGCATGAAACAGGAATAAGCCTACTCCGCCGTGTACAGAAGCAGGACAACGAAGAGGCGTGGGCGGACTTCATGAAGTTCTACACACATTTCATCTATTCCGTCATTCGGGGCATGAATATCTCCGAAGCCGATGCGGCAGATATTCACCAACAGGTCATCCTCAGGCTATGGAAACGGCTGCCTGAGGTAAATATTGATAAAATGAACAACTTTAATTCCTACCTGAGGGTTACTACAAGAAATGAGGTGCTGGACTTTATTCGTTCCGAGAGACGCCGACTAAGCAGGGAAACCAATGCGGTATCAGACACCTCCCTGGATTATTACGCTGCGACCTTCCTCCCGAAAACCGACCACATTGCCGAGAATGAATGGCGCTTGCATCTGGCCACTTTGGCTATAGAAAAAATTCAGTCCCTGTTCTCCAAAAATGCGATCGAAGTATTTCGAAAAAGTATGAACGGGATATCGGTGCTACAAATTGCGAAAGAACTTGGCTTGACCGCCAACACAGTCCATTCGTTGAAATCGCGCGTCAAATCGACTCTAACCAACGAGATTTATGATCTTCGAAACAGTCTTGAACGAGAAGTTTATTTCCGCTCTTAGTAATCCGATTAGAAATAACCCAACCCGTGGATGATGGGTACGGCCCCTGCGTTTCGCTCACCGCAGGGGCCTTACCTCTTGATAGCCGCCCACTCATTGTAACCTGCCGGCGCACTCTGCCGCCCGCAGAATGCGCCTCTTACAGGCTACTCAACAACCAGTTTATAATCTTCTACTTCACCATAGGTAAAACTGCCGCTGCCATCGGCGCTGAGGCCCGCCTGCGATGAATAGCTCATGGCCACACGCATGCGGGTTTCACCTAATGAAGCTCCCGATGGAATCGTAATGCTACCGCTTCCACTGTATTGCTGGTTGCTTACCGTTAGGCATTGCTCACCAGCATCCGTGAAGTCGCCGTCTCGATTGAAATCGATCCAAATGCTCAGATTTTCGCTGAAAGCCGTGCCCGAATACCCGTACGTCACCGTCATGGTGTGGCTGGAACCCGCAGTGACACTGGCGGAAACCGTGGTCCGATCCACGTAGCCGCCATCGGCGCCGGAACTCTGGTCGATTGTACTAAACTGAACGCGACTGATCCATTCGTCACCTACATTGGTTCCGACACCTGCTGGATAACCGCTTGGCATTGCTCCGACAGAACTTACCGTAATATTTACCGTCGCGGCATCACTTCCGCCCGTGGCATCAACCTGCACCGTAAAGGTATTCAGACCAAGGTCACCTGCACCCGGAGTACCGGAAAGTGTACCATCGGAAGCCACACTCAACCACGCCGGCCCGGAAACCTTCGAGAAGGTCATTGCATCGTTTTCAGGATCGGAGGCGGCACCCGCGACAGAACCACCATAGGCCGAGTTTGTCGCGGCGTTGCCCTTGCTGAACGGGTCAGCAGTGAATGCAGGAGGTTGATTGGCAAGCACCGTAATGTTCAGCATTGCGGTATCGCTTCCGCCTGCAGCATTCACCTGCACCATAAAGGTGTTTAGACCAAGGTCACCTACCCCCGGAGTGCCGGAAAGTGTCCCATCGGAAGCCATACTCAACCACGCCGGTCCGGAAACTCTCGAGAAGGTCATCGAATTATGTTCAGGTTCGGAAGCGTCACCAGCGACAGAACCGCTGTAGGCCACATTTTCAATGCCGCTGGCCTTAGTCAATGGGTCCGCAGCAAACAAAGGTGGCAGGTTGGCCGGAGCACTGATACGCAAGCGGACAAAGCGACTGTCATTCGTCGTAACGATCTGATTGGTTACCGCCTCAAAGCCGACTTCCAGCGGAGCAACTCCGCTCGGGGCGGCGGCGATAACACTCCAACTTCCGGCAACCAGGTTGGTACGTGCCTCGAGGGTGTAGGTCAGCTCGCGCTCGGTTGCATCGGTGCGACGGCGATAAATATAATGCATACCGTCAAAAATCGGAACAATTGCCGCTGCATCACCTGGATCTGTCGGCGATCCGCCGAGGGCATATTCCGTTAGGTTATTGAACATATCGCCATCGGGATTATCGAGCAGGCCGCTTTCGCTACCAAGGGCATATCCCCCGGCCCAATCTGCGAAATAATCAGTATCCGGCACATATTCCACCTTTAGTACGGGGGCAAAGGCACTCTCCCTCGAATCGATGGAGCGCTGGCTATCGAGCGGGTCACGAATCAGGCCAAACGAAACCAGACCGTTGGAAACCACCACCGAAGAGACCTCGAAAGAGGCCCAACTTCCGGAATTCACATCCTGATCGTCAAGATGGACTCCGTCGATCGGGGGGCGATTGTTCCAGGTGAGCGTAGCCTCATCCCAGGATGTATCGGTCATGGAATAGATACCCACCCCTTTGGTGTGGCTCCCGCCGGAGTTATGCAACTCCAGCGTGGCAGACACAATTTCCCCCGGTACGTCGACATCAAACTTCATGTACGCTTCACGGTTATATCCATACGTAATTTGCGTAATCAATTTGAGTTGTGAATCCGAACCATAATTGGAGTTCGGTGACGTATCCTGAACATACGAATCATGTAGCGGGTTAAAACTAATCGTTGCCGAGACAAAATAAGTATCCACACTAAATTTCCATTCTGTTCCAGCCACTGTTCCGGTCGGTGTGACGGCATCAATACGCCAATAATAGGTCTGTCCCTCGGCCAGCGGCCCTGGATTGAAGATATTGTTGGTCTGGTTTCCAATCATTGGAAGGCTGCCGGATTCGGTGCCGAAATAAATATTATGTGAAGTCGCCTGATAGCCTTCCAACCACATCAGATCGGCATTGGTTTTTACATTATCGGAACCGTGTAGCGGAATGGGCGTGCAGGCCTGCGCAGCCTGACAACCCGGAATCCAATAATTGGAGTCTCCCGATTCATAGGCTCCGATATCGGGAGCCGACCCAACATATCCATCGGTTATTCCTGCGATCACCTTTCCTGAATCAACGAGATCGGAATCGGATTTCGGGCGGAAATCAAGGTTGGCCACATCACGAAGCTGATCGCTCGCGCTTCCGGATTCGAGATACCCGTTCCAGTTATTGGTGTGGTCGCCCGGAATGGGAACGACCAGCACCGAATCAGTTCGGTGGCCGGCAATCTTATCCCCCAGGTTGTTCCAGGTACGGCTGTTGATATTTTCATCATGCCCTAACACATCGCTGTATTCGGCCAGAATGATAAAGTCGTTTTTGGACAACCCGCCAAGTCCGGTGTTGTTATGGGTATCGTGGTCGTCGCCTTTAATCTGGAACGCCCCGTGCAGGTTCATGCCGACATTATGATGATGAAGTCCGCTTAACCCGTCGTGCGCATCCCAGCGGTAGCCATATTTTTTGGCATCGTAGACCCAGTTATAGGAGCGGTCAGTCCCCGCAATGTGCGGGGGGGGAAACCTGAAAGGCCGCTCCGTCATGCACCTGGAGATACCCCCAGTTGTGAATGTGATTATATTTTTGCTTACGGGTTGCCGCCGGATTGGCTTTGCTCTTAAGCACCTCACGGTTTCCGGCCGTATGAAAGGTATTGCGCGTAAAACTATTTACTTGCTGGAGCGCCCCGTTTTTTCCCAGCCCAAGCATGGAGATGTGGCGAAACAGATTGTTATGATACGAAGACGCATCCGTGGCGCCGGAGCCAAAAAGAATGCCCATTTCGGCATATTCATAGACACAGTTGGTCATGGCGAACGGCCCGTCGCCGATGTACGTTCCATAATCGGTCATGGCATCGTTGCTCTCCGCGGGATATTCGCCCAGCAAACGTCGGGATGCATCGGGAAAAGAGAAGGTGCAGTCTTCCACCACAAAATTCGCAGCATCGGAACGGAAGTTGTTTGCAAAAAAGTCCAGCCCTTTAATCGTGATGTAGGAGCAGGTGTTGTTCAGGGTAAAAGCACGTCTGATCGTCCGCCCTCGCACTTCGCTCCCGGTTGGATCGCCCCAGACATAAACCGTATTGTTGGAGGGCGTGTAATACCACTCTTCCGCCTGATCCAGTACATCCAGATGCTCCAAGATGAAAAACTTGTCGGTGCTGGAGTGGCCTTTCTTCGTTCCGGGACCGCTGTAGCTGGCGTGGGCCAATATGTTGCCGCCTGCGGTGTGTGACGTAATCAATCGCTCCTGATTCCCGTCCCCGCCCTGCGACAGGAAAGAATAGACGATCGAACCTCCCGTGAAGTCGATCCCCGTTCCTGCCAAATCGTGGTAAGTGGGATTGTTTTCCGTCTGACTGTATTCCGTCGTGCCCGGCATGTCCGCATTGGCCCAGGTGGTTTCCTTGCTCCACCATGTGCCGTCAACGGCTTCCGAACTTCCGGGCTTGGTCTGCAGCGGGTCCGTAGGGTTTGTGTTGGCATTCGGCCAACGGGCTGTCACCTGCATACGACCGTTGATGAACAGCTGCCAGATATCCTTACTCAACGTGGTTTTGTAGATATTGCCGCTATGCGGCGTCCATGAACCGCCGATGTCCGACAGCGATTCGGTTCCATCCAATATGACCTTTTCATCATTATAGTTTTTAAACGTCACCCGATTGCCCGCCGAGCCGTTTACGTTATCAACAACAACCGCCTCATGGTATGTACCGTCGCGGATATACACCGTACCGCCCGCCGTCACCACGTCTGCCGCTTTCTGAATCGTTGCAAACGGCTCACTGGTTGAGGTTCCCGATGCCGAATCGCTCCCGTTCGTGGCCACATAATAATCCACGGCCTGGGAATTGAAGACGATGGCGGCTAGACATAAAAAGATGGACGCTGTTGTTTTCATTAATACCTCTTATTAAATCTAATATTTACCGTCAAAAATCCCGGCCGGAAACACCGGACGGGACTTTTCTCTTTCAACCGTTTGTTGAATTTTAGCCTTTCTATTTCTCAACCTGCAGGCGAATGAACTCCGCAGAGGCATCCGTGTCCGTGCGGTTGGTGACGGACTTGTAATTTCCGACTGAAGCTGATTCATCCACAAACTCGATTCCCGCCGAGTTCCAATTTGTGAACACGAGATTGTTGCCGGCTTCGACTACATAGGACAATGTTCCGTCGTCAGTGCGCTCGTTATGGACGTGGTAGAGCCAGTTGCTTCCACCATCCATTACTGTGGACACGACCGGTTTAATCGATGCGGCATCGCCACTATCCGTTGGATCACCATTCAGGGCATATTCCATCAGGTTGCTGAGGTCATCTCCATCAGGATCTGAATCCAGCGCCGTATCAAAGAAACCTGTGAACCCTGAAGCCCAGCCATCATAACCGGAAAGCACGACATCGCCGGTACGCACCAATAGGACATTGTCGATCTTCAGATCCGGCCCAAACGCATGGTAGAATACCAACGCCACATCCTGCCCATCCTGAACCGGCATGCCGGACAGCGTCATCTTTTCCGTGACATTGGCCGTATAGGTCTTGGAACCGAGCAACGTGAACGCTGCCGTTCCATCCGCAATCATATAGTCACTAAGAAGAGCATTCTCGGTATGCTTGATGCGCACCTGATTGACGTTACCGGTCGAATCCTGCGAGAGGGCATAGAACTCTACACGCACCACCGATTCGTTCGACGGGAATCCACCAGTGATATCAATATCCAACGTCAGTTCATACTCCCCTGAAGTCAGCGGAATCGTATCCTGAACCCCGACATCGTCATACCCGCTCGTACCGGACCGCGTAATAATCGCGGTTGCTTTGCTATTTAGATCGCCGGCCACTGATTTCAGCGCTTGGGACTCCCACGAGGTGAGAGTTCCCCGCCAGGTATTGTTGACACCATTGGTGTTGGTATCGGTCTGATCCAATCCGGCAAAGATCGAATTCGTCGCGCTCAGATCACTGAAATCGGCTGCAATAACTGAATTCGGCGGATTGGGATCTTCTGCATTGGGGTCATATTCGCCTTCACGCGTCAGCGTCAGCTCATAGAGACGAATTTCCGGCGCACCGGAAGAGGAGAGATGGAACATAGCATCCATACCGTCCTGAACATTCAGATAAACCGATCCGGTCGTTTTGCTCACCGCATTCGAACCTCTCAAGCTTCCACTGGGATGCTGCTCTGGATAGGCCGTGCCGTGTCCAACCGGACCGTTGTATTCCACATTTCCGGTGGTAGGATCCTGCGACACATAATCCGTATTGTTGGAGACAGAAAAAGCCTCCTGACCGACCAAAGCATAGGCATCAATCGACCAAACGGCGGGGGTGCTGTTGCTGATCACTTCATAAACGAAGTCGTAACGGTAGAGGCCGTTCGTCAAGGCCACCGTATCCACCGGCCCGAAATTATCCTGCCCGGCGGTCCCGGATTCGATGATATTAAATGAAGAACGGTTGTTTCCCGTGCCGGAGGTTTGCTTTAAATAACCATCGGTATTGTATGAAATATTCTGTCCATACCATTTATTGGTCAGGAGTCCGAAATCATTAAGTGCCTGAGGCGAGCCATGGGGTTCGTCCACGCCGACGATCGGATTGGCCATGAGCAGCTGCATGACGCCTTGGGGCAGGTTCACATACTGCACGGAAACCGGAACGGTTTCGGTATAGTTGGTGCTTCCGCCCAGTTCACCCCAGACTACCTCAACATTCGCTGTTGCGGTGTCTTTGCTTCCTAATTGCCCGCCGGAATTGTCGAACACAATTGAGATGGTCGAGTTCGAAGGCGCAGGATCCGTCAGGGTAAACGGTGAGGTGGTGGTTGAGAACCCATTGGTCGATGCATCGAGAATATTGATCGCCGTGATCTGGACATTGGTGTGTCCTGGACGCCCCTGATCATAGGAAACCGTCAAGTCATTCGTCACTGCGGTATCGGGGTATCCCAACGACATGACCAGACTACTGTCAATTTCGAAACCGACCGCCGGATTCCTGAAACGGCCAATCAGTTCAATTTCGTTGGTATTCATGGTGCCGTTGCCAACTTCCGTCCAGACCACATCCACTGAACCGGTGGTGCTCCATGCGTCAACGGCAGGACCAATCGGGCCAGCAAGGGTAGCGTCAAATTCAATTTTGAGTAGTGCGTTGGACGGGTTGGGATCATTCATGGTGAACGGAGTGCTCGTTAAAACACTGAATTCATTCGAATCGCTTGTAACCACCAGATTTTCAATCTGCACACTGGAAAACTCCCCGATGAAGCTGGCGACAATTTCATTGGTGGACACCGTTGCCGGATAATCGGACTCAAAGGTCAATGAGTCATTCGGGTTCAGGTTGAATGCGAAGGAGGATGTATCGGCCGCAATCGCCACGTTGTCGATATAGGTATTATCCGTGGATGCGTTACCTGAGTTACCCGACACGGAGAGGCGGAACGTGGCGGTTCCACCGTCTTCCAGCGTACGGTCAGCCAACCCGGAAAGATCGATATCATAGCCGATATAGCCGTCCTGAGCAATGGGCAGCGTGTCGCTGTCGATGACTCCCGCAGTAAGCGATCCGCCACCCAGAATTTCCACGGAATAATCTTCCGCCGCCGTTGCCTTACGGGCGCAACCGCGGAAAACAAACCACGCCAGATCGACGGCGCTGCCTGTATTATTGGTTACCGCAAAATCGATAGAGGCTGTAACCCCGACACTCGCCGGAAACAGTTTCCATGATGTATCGTTACTATTGGCCGCATCGGAAACAGCCGTTCCGGTGCCATAGATACCGGAGTTGTCTTCCTGGGCATCATTCGCCACACTGCTCCAACCGCTACTGTTCGCGAATCCGTCCAGACTGCTGCCTCCGACCGGATCTCCTGTAGTCGGATCGGAAAACCCGATTAACAAACCCGCCTGAACCGTCCCGGCCATGGCGACCGCCAAGCTTAACCATCTCCATCGTTTCATCTCTTCTCTCCTGTTTTGGTTGTCTCTCAGCAAAAAATTCCCAAAAACAACATTAGTCATTTAATGCGGGCTTAACTCCACCCATCTCAGGCGGAGTACTTCATTATTCATTCAGCCAGACCAGAGGGTTCTAAACAGTCGAATCAAAAGTTTTTTTATCGAAGACAAAGCGCCAAGGTGTGGCCACGCATGGTACACACGTGCTTGTAGATCCCGCTTATTCTGGTATAAGAAGTATTCAGATGAAGGGTATATCGGAAAAAGGAAACGCAATGAAAAGATGGATAATAGTTCTCCTTTGCGGAATGCTGATCAGCAGTGTTCAGGCTGCCGAACAGGCATTTCGCAATATCGACACCGACAAGGACGGTAGAATTTCCAAGGCGGAGTATACTGAAAGCATAAGGCAACGTTTTGAGAAACAAGGCAAGGAAGGCTATAAAAAAGAAGCTGACAACCAGTTCAAGCGCAAGGATAAAAACAAGGATGGCTATCTCGACGAAGAGGAATTTTCCATCAGAGTTAAGCGGAAGAAATAATCCTTCATCCTGCGCTCACTCCGCTAACGGCAACTCGATAACCGTGATATATCCGGGGACATTCTTGATTTGACTCTCCCTGAACTGCCCGGGAGCAACAACCACCTCTGCGAGTAAATCAAAACTTTTCAAGGCACCTAGTCCAGCAATGGATTCAGCGTTGCGAATGTCCAAACGGGCAAGGGGAAGATCCCGTAATGTACCCAACTTGGAAAAGTCGGTATCGCGTAATTCGAGTGTATGCAGGTTGAGCCATCGAAGCAGACTCTGATGCGAGGTTCCACGGTCACCGCTCTTTAAGTTTTCCAGCCCCGCCCCTCCAATGGTGAGCGAACGCTGCTCGGCATCAAATTCATAAATGCGGTTGGTCCAAGCAGGGTTGAATGACTCTAACACCGCTTCTACCACAATACTGCGATCCGACAAATCGGGACGACGCCTAAGGTCATAAGCCGCCATCTTTTCTATCAATGTTCGTCGGAAGGCTTGTGAGCCATGCTTGACGGAGCGAAACAGCTCAGCCAACTCATCAGGTTTCAACAGCTCATCGTCCACTTTGCCTGCAGCATACTTCGCGGCAACGGCTTCCAATGGGACATATTTTTGCGCATATTGAAGAAGGCCAGAGGACTCGTTAAAACACTGCTGGATAAACAGGATATAACCCTTTTCACTGCGGATATAGGTGTCTTTGGGATTGAGTTCAATCGCCAGATTCAGCTGATAGAGCATTTCCAGATAGGCTCGTTCATCCCGATGAGCAACATAGGGGAGCATATCGGATGCCGCCAAACTGCTGTCGAGCAGTTCGGTGGCATGATCCCGTTGCCTCTCTTCCGCCCGTTCCTTTTCCGCACGATACAGCCGGAAGGAGTTTTCCGCATGCTCTTTTGCCGTGCGCTCGCGCTGTTCCCGCTCCCTAAGAGCCACCATAAACCAGGCGGTAATGGCCATGACCAAAACCAAACCAATGGCTATGGTCCGGCAGATCCGGCGATTGCGCTTATACAGCAACATAAGCATTCGCCCAAACCCCGCCCCCTCGGCGGAGGTCGGAAATCCTAGCAGATAATTACGAATATCACTACACAGCTCTTCAACTCCTCGGTAACGCTGCTCCGGTTCAAGCGCCATAGCCTTGTGGACTGCTGCCACGAGGCTCTTCGGGGCCGAGTGCGGGATAGCACCGGTTGTCCCCTTCAAGGTCATCGACATAATCTGCTCACTGCTCCCTGAAAATGGCGCGACATGGGCCAACAGCGAAAATAAAATGGCTCCGAGCGCATAAACGTCGGCCTGATCGGTCGGCCGAGACAATCCTTTAATCTGTTCCGGTGCCATAAACCCCGGGGTTCCGCGGATTTTCCCGAATGCCGTCACCGAATTGAGCAGGTCGGGATGCATCCGCAACGGATCTTCACCGATTCCCTCTTCATCCACAATACAGCCCAATCCCCAGTCGCAAACCTTGACCTCACCGAACGGGGCTACCTGAATATTGCCCGGTTTCAGATCCAGATGCAGCACCCCCTGCGAATGGGCATAGGCCACGGCATCACACACCTTGACAAAGATATCCAGCAACACTTCCAGCGGATAGCGGTCACGGTGAACGGCATCTCCCTCGTTCAGCTTCTTAAGGATTCCGGCCAGCGAATCCCCTACCTTCAGCTCCATGGTAAAGAACGGGCGCCCGGCATCGTTTATGCCGATATTATAAATGGAAATAATGTTTGGATGTTCCAGCCGGGCAGTCAAACACGCTTCACGCAGAAAAGGCTCGAACCATTCCTCAGGAGCCGTTTCGTGAAGGGTAGCCATGGCCACATAACGATCAGCCTTGCAGTCATGCACCCGACTGATCGTCTTCATTCCGCCAACGGCAATTGTGTCACAAAAACTGTACCGGTCCGTAACATCCCGAATACGGGTAAACAGGGTGTATTCACTGCTGAGATCATCGGCGGAAGATTCGGTGTCATAAAGGCCGGCCAATCGCTCTTCACGAGAACCAGGAAGCTCGTTGTTTTCCCTGTCGGCCATTAGAACTCCAGCTCCTCACGGAGTTTTTCCACTTCTTTCAAAAGCCGGCGTTTTACCCGGTTTTTCAGCGAGTAGACCGAAAAGCGCTGCATATTCAACCGCCGGGCAATTTCTTCGGCCGGTACCTCATCGAGCGACAGTTCAAATACGTCCATTGCTTTGCCGGAAAAAGAATCCCGAACCTTATCGATCGCCAGTTTTGTGATATACACCTTCCACTCCCGCTGAAAAAGGGTATCAAACTCCTCCACAGAACCCAGCCCGGAAACTTCATGATCACTTTTATAAAGCGTATGCTTTTTCTGACGGCGCGCATAGGTATCAAAATAGGCATAAACCGTGTTACGAATGATTCCAGACAGCCAACTTCGGAAACCGGCCCGATCAGCATCATAGGATGACAGCTTTTTCCAGACCTTCACCAAAATATCCTGCGATAGATCATCGCGCATATCCGGTGCTACATTCATTTTTAAGATCAGAATCCGAATGAATCCCTCATAGTAAGAAACAAACTCAGTCCAAGCGGCCTCATCATCCGGATCGCTCGCGCGCTGGAGCAACGTCTTCCGCGTAATAAACTGCTCATTACGCCCTGTTTGTGAGTTTTTTTCCATAGGTTAGCCGATCCAATATCTTGAAAAATATCACGGTCTCCCGATGTGTGGAAGGTACTCTTCTATTTCTTTTTTTTTGAGTTCCAGATGATCGCCCTTCGGATTATCAGGATGTCCAATCTTATGAATCTTGCTGCGTTTTCCGTCATTCTTGTAGACGGGATAATCCGGGATCACCGTATAAACCGGATCGCTGTCCGTTACAGGCATATCTTCGATCGGCTTGTACAGCCGTTTCACGACTGCCGCATACTCGGGGTTATCGATCAGGTTCTTTTTCTCGTCAGGATCGTTGATGACATCCACCAGCTTTTCCGGTTTGCGGTCAGTGCCGACAAACAATTTATACCGCTCCTCGCGAATGACCCGGTCGCGGAAATAGTAGATATTTTCAATGCCCTTGTCAGTGCTGACCCCACCGTGACTGCCCATAGCCATATTCCATTCGCGTCCGGAGTTTTTCACCTTTCCGGTGAATACATCCTTGGCAGAAAACCCGTCATAGACAAACCTGGACTCCGGTTCCGCGCCGCCCATATCGGCGAAGGTAGGCAGCATATCGGAAAAGTCAACCAGCGCATCGGAAACTACGCCCGCCGGGATCGTGCCGGGACAGTTGACAATGAACGGTGTATTCACACCATTCTCGGTCGTCAGAGTTTTTCCTCCCCGCACCTCTCGGTCATTCATTATGTTCGTCAAACTTTTTGAGGTGCCGTTATCACAGGTCCAGACAATGATGGTGTTGTCACGGATGCCTAGCTCGTCGATGTGATCCATCAGCTTGCCGGTCAGGTGATCGCAATAACGAACCATCGCCTTATGCATATCATACTTTTCCGTCACATCCGGCTCAAGCGGCGTGGTGGTCAGCGGGCCGTGCGGCAGTGCCAGCGGATAGTAGATAAAGAAGGGTTCATCCTTATTTTCGGTGATGAAATCGACGAGGAACTGGTTGTAAATATCGGGACCAAATTGGCCCGTGTAGGTTTTACTGCCTTCCTTGGTATGGATGTAGGGATTCCAGTAGCGTTCGCCGCTCGGATCGTTACCTTCTTCCCATCCTGTCCACATACAGTATTCATCAAATCCATGCTTCACCATCGCATCCGGCTGCTCACGAAAATCGTTGATCTGCCATTTGCCGGCGGCCGCGGTTTTATAGCCGGCCGATTTCATCACTCGCCCAATACTTGGATTTTTGCGCCAATCAAAGTAGCCCTTGCCCCAGCGCGGCACATCCCAATGGTTCACCCAGCCGTTACGGAACGGATATTGCCCTGTCAGGAAGCAGGTGCGGCTCGGCGTGCACTGCGGCATGGAGTAGGCATTGTTGAACCGCATGCCGCCTTCGGCCAGCTCGTCAATTCGTGGCGTTTCAATGCCTTCCGCGCCATAACAGCCGACCCACTCCTTGCCCAGATCGTCCAGCAGGACAAAGATAATATTGGGCTTTGAAATGTCGGCAGCGCGAACAGGTATTGCCCAGCCGACTACCGTTGCAATAACTATCAATAAAAAAACAATGCGCTTTATCATTTCAGTCACCTATTTCCTCTAATTAGCCGGCTGATCCCATAACCGATAGGGATCATCCAGTCGTTGCTGCTCCGATAGCAGACACGCTTCCATCTCTCTGAGCTTATCCGCATATTTTGGATCCTCGGCCAAATTAACCTGGTTAGGTTGGGGACGATTTCCGGTAAGCGCCACCACATCCGGATCATGATGTTCCAGAAGCAGCTCACCTGGGTTATCGGACAAATTAAAAAGCTGGGTTTCCCGGACCGTGCCATCGAGCACATCATATTTGATCAGCTTCCAATCGCCTTTCTTGACACAACGCATTCCCGGTTTGGTTCCACCGGAATAAACCCCGTAAAGCACATCGCGAACCTGCGTCATCTCACCTTCCAGCACCGGTTTAAAGCTGACTCCTTCAGTGAGTTCCGGAACATCAACAGAAGCCAGATCACACAGGGTCCGGAGCGTGTCGAGCAAGTAAATGTTGCCCGGCACACGTGTGCCGGCTTCAATGCCCGGCCCTTTCACAATAAAGGGAACCCGCCAGGTGTGCTCATAGAGGTTTTGTTTTCCAGTCAGCCCATGACGGCCGATCGCGATACCGTGGTCTGCGGTATAGAAAATATAGGTATTCTCTATCTCGCCCATGGCTTCAAGTTTCTCAAGCACCCGGCCGATCTGTATATCAAGATTTTCCGCACAGGCATATTCGCGACCGAGCTCATTCCGGATGGTCGCTTCATCTCGATTTGTCCAGACACCGGAAACGGCCACCTCATCGCGAAGATTCTTATGCCCAGGGTGAAAAGGATGAGCCGGAAGATAGTTCGGCTGAAGCGCTGGCGCCGGATTTTCCGGATCCGGTTTCGGCAGCGAATTTTCATCCCGATGGTTCGTCGCTCCATACTTGCGAAGCAGTTCGGGCTTTCCATCCCGAGTGTCATGCGGATGGGAAAATCCAAGATAGATCAGGAACGGATCTTCGTCCCCGGTTTTTTCGCGTTCTGCAAGATAGTCCAACACCCGCTCGGCATGCCAGGCGCTGCCCTTTTCGTCGGTCCCGCCTCGGTTGGTTTTGTCATGAACCACGGTAAACAGATCATTCGCCGCCTGATAGCTGTTGCCCCGCTTGCAGGTGCGCATCGTATCGTAGCCCGCTCGGTTGAATACGGCCCCCATGGTATAGTCCGCCAGATTCGGAGGAACCAGCTCTGGATTATCAGCATTCGGATGACTCGCCTTCCCGGGCTTTCCCGGAATATGCCAAACCGTCCGCCCACTCATGATCATGTGGCGAGACGGAGTGCAGACTCCGCCAATCCACGCGCCCATGTGATGCGCCCCGTCGAAAACCATCCCGTCGGCCGCCAAGCGGTCAATCACCGGGGTATCCAGCTCTGAAGATGGATCATACAGCTTCAAATCAAACGGCGACTGGTCATCGGCAATGATGAATAGAATATTGGGCCTATCCTGCCTGTCCGCCGTAGCTTTAGGGAAGGAGGAAGCTTGTCGATGAGGTCGTTTGTCTGCGGCTTGAGCCAAAGCACAGAGCCCGACAAACAATAAGGCGCTTATTTTAAATCGGTGTTGCATTATATTTCTCCTGGTTATTTCTTTTTCTTCTTATGGCCTTTGGTTTTCACGCCAATCGGGGTTTTCACCACTTGGTTGGAAATTTGAATGGCCTCTTCTTCACCGCCATTCCAGTGTTTTTCAACAATCGCCTGAATATGCGGATAGTTCGCATCTGAATCTTTCACCTCGGTACGCGTTGCCTTTAGCTGTTCTTTCAGCTTTTTCTCGATTTCCTTGTATTCAGGATTACCGTGCAGATTGTTCATTTCCAACGGATCATTTTTAATATTGTAGAGCTCCCAGCCGGGCGGTGTACGACGATTACCGTTGGCCTTTTTTTCATCCGCGCCGTAGAAAAAGATCAGCTTCCACTCCTTGGTGCGGATGCCAAAATGGGCTGGGTTGTAATGATGTATCATATGCATCCAATAGCGGTAGTAGGTGGCCTGGCGCCAGTCAGACGGTTCCTTGCCGGTCTCCATAATCGACCGGAAGCTGCGGCCCTGCATGGAGGCGGGGGTCGCGACCCCAGCGTAGTCCAGAATCATCGGCGCGAAGTCGGTGTTATTAATCAGCGCGTCGGAGCGCGTACCCGCCGCAATGGTTTTGGGATAACGAACGATGAACGGCATGCGCATTGATTCCTCATACATCCAGCGTTTGTCTACATAGTCGTGCTCACCCAGCATCATGCCCTGGTCCGAGGTATAGATAATCAGCGTGTTATCCAGTTCACCTTCCGATTCAAGATAATCGAGCAGCCGTTTGATATTATCGTCCACCCCGCGCACACAGCGCAGATACGTCTTCAGATAGTACTGATAACTGGCGCTTTTTGCCTCGTCATCCGTCATCGCGGCAACCGATGCCTTCTGATCCCGACCGATCCCTTTCAACTGCGTGCGATATGCATGGCGTCGGCCAACCGACGTTCCGATATTAAAAAGAAGTTCATCGTTATAACCACGGGTAGCGATCGAGCCGTTTTTCTTATTATCAAACAAACTATCCGGCTCAGGAATCTCGATTTCCGCATAGAGGCTGTCGTAGCGCTCATGCGCATCCCACGGGCCATGTGGTGCCTTAAAATGAGTGAGCAGCATAAATGGCTGTTTTCTGTTCCGGTTCTTCAGCCAGTCAATGGATGACCGGGCGATTAGATCCGAACAATACCCTTCTTCCGTAACCTGCAGCTCATCGGCATCCGGCGAAACCCGCAGACCAAATTCCGGGTTGTGATATTTCCCCTGCCCTTTAAGCACCTTGTAATAGTCAAATGCCAGTGGTTGAATCCCGAGATGCCATTTGCCGATGACAGCGGTCTGATAGCCCGCTTTGCGCATCTCCAACGGCAACGTCTGATTTTCCTCGCACACCTTCCCTCCAAGATTTCGCACACCGTTAACATGGCTATATTGCCCCGTCAGGATCGAGGCGCGACACGGACTGCAGACCGAATTGTTGCAGAATGTATTCTCCAACACCATGCCCTCCGCCGCCAGTTTGTCGAGTGTCGGCGTCGGATTCAGCGGCGCCAACCGCCCGCCATACGCGCCGATGGCATGTGCCGCGTGGTCGTCCGACATGATGAACAAAATGTTGGGGCGCCCCGCCGCCTGAACCGACGCAGTTCCGACCAACAACAATAAGAACAGTCTAATAAAAGTCATACGTTTTCCCGTTATCAATTAACCCAGTGGTGATCCTTTAAATACCGGCCAGTCCCCTTTGCGTTTGATGGGGTCATCCAGCTTTTCTCGCGGCGCATCATCAATCTTTCCAGCTTTCGGAGTGACCTTGAAGGTGTAGGAGACCTCGCACGGAAGCACTTCCGGGAATACGAGCATCAGCCCTTCATCCGTCTGTTTCCAGTCGATCTTTTCATCAGACCCCAACATGGAAACGGACGCTATGCCGGCACCGTTCTTCGCCACGTTTCCTGTACGCAGGGTTTGAATGGTAACCGCCCCGCTTTCAGGAACACCAACCACATGCACATACAGCGATGAATAATCTTTGCTCCGGGTAAAACGAAACGCTTGTCCCTTGCTTTGTTCCAGTTGATCAAAGCCCCACTTGGCCTGTATCACGCCCGGCTTTTTTCTGTTTTCGCGAACAACGCGCAGTTCATCACCCGTTACGCCCTCTTCGACTACCTTCCACGGACGGGTGCTATAAATCCCCTCTCCGTTGACCCGCAGCCATGCGCCGATACCGGCCATAATTTTCTTTTCCTCATCAGGAATCGAACCGTCGCCTTTCGGCGTGAGAGAAAGCAGCATCACACCACCGCGTGCGGAAATATCGACGATGCTGACGATATGATAGGACGCCTTCTGCTTATAGGTCTTATTGCGAACCCACGTCCATGGATAACCGATCGCCCGGTCAATCAACCAGTCACCGCGCACATCCCGCTCCATATCACGACCATTTTCATAGCAGCGCAGCCCGAAACCGACTGGAAAATTCCATAGCGTTGTACCCGGAAGTTTATTGGCGATCACGGTCTGTTCTACATACGGAGTGCCGTTGTTGTAGTAATCGGCAAAACAGTTCAGCAATGCATCCTCATTAATCACCCCCGAAACAATCGATCCGGAAAGGCCGTCGAACCAGAACATGTCGGGTTGATACTTTCGCATTACTTCATTCACCTTATTCTGCCATTCAAGGCCGAATTGCTCCTTGGTCATATAATCCGGATTAAAATAGATATCGGCATACTTCGGATCAAAGATGTCCAGCTTCGCCTTTTCTTCGTCTGTAAAACCGGCATTCTTCGCCGATTTTTGTGAAAATCCGTAGGAACGGGCATGGTGAAAGGTCGCCAGCAACTTCATGTCGTCACGCTTACGCACTTCTTTGGCAATCTCTCCATACAGATCGCGTTTCGGCCCCCGATCCATGCTATCCCACGTGGTATACTCGCTGTCCCAGAGTGCAAACCCATCGTGGTGGGCCAGACAGAGGCCGGCAAATTTTACCCCACCGGACTCCATGACATCCACCCACTCTTTTGCATCAAACTTCGGCGCGGTGAACTGATCGACAATTTCCTTATAGCCAAACGTCTCAATCGGCCCGAATTGTTCTTCATGAAACTTGCGGTAGCCTTCTTTATCCTTCTCCGGGGTAGTATACATCTCGGCGATGTAGGTATTTCCCTTATAACCAGGCACCGAATACGGTCCCCAGTGTGTATAAATTCCGAATTTGGCATCCTTAACCCACTCAGGAATGGCCACCGTCTGCAGCGACTCCCAGGTAGGTTCACAGTCCGCAGCCAATGCGTTGATTCCTATTAACGCAATAACGGTTAAGAGCGCTGATTGCTTTCCAAGGTTTCCCATAATAAATCTCCAAATAGGTTTAAATCTGTACAAGTGATCAACCATGGAACTCCACTACCGACCAACTTTTTGATGATGTAGCGTAAACGCCTCTTCTTTCACCCCGTAGTCAGCTCCGGCAAAGCCTGATAATTTGTCAGGCATGGATACGAATGAAAACAATGTGTCGGGGCGGGCTTCCTATACGGAGGAAGAACGCCGGGAACTGATCGAGGAGTTTAATTCAGCGGGGCTGACCCAGGCGGCGTTTTGCCGGGAATGGAGCATCAACCCGAAAACGCTGGCCCGTTGGCTGCGAATTGAACGTCAGGAATCTGAGGTTGCTTTTTGCGAGGTGGAAGTTCAGCCCGGACCTCCTGAGATAGATGAACTGAAGATCTTTCTGCCGAACGGGATTGAGGTTCAGCTTCCAATTCCGTCACTGAATGAACTCGGTATGGTTCTGCGGGAGGCTGCCGGATGTTTGGATTAAGTAATTCAATCCGGGTATTTCTGGCGGTTGAGCCGGTGGATCTGCGTAAGAGCTTCAACGGATTGCACTGTGTAGTGCAGGATAGGTTAAATGAAGATCCGTGTTCGGGCACATTGTTTGTGTTTACGAACCGACGGAAAAACCGGATCAAGACGCTGTACTGGGATGGTACCGGCATGTGGGTTGCTATCAAGCGGCTTGAAAAGGGCTGTTTCAGTTGGCCTCAAGGCGTTGGCGCAGATGAAAAGCTTAGTCTTGCTCCGGAAGCGCTGGCCCTGCTGCTCGATGGAGTTGATCAAAAACAAGGCTCGCTCAAACCTTGGTATCAGCGCTGATTTTTTTTGCATTTTCCATCAGGTTGGTGCCGCATTTTCAACGTGTTTTGGTATAATGTACGGCATGAATTTTAACCGGGAAAATTTTGATCTGATGGTAAAGGAGCGGACGTCTCTGAATGCCGAAAACACTCAGCTCAAAACCGAAGTTAAACTGCTTAATGAGAAAGTTCAGTATCTGCTGAAAAAACTGTTCGGGCGCAGTTCCGAAAAGTTAAGCCCGGATCAGATGGAACTACTGCTCGATGAACTGCAGGAAGCCCAAGAGGCTCTGGAAATAGCGGAAGAGGCCGAACAGGATGATTCAGAGCCGGTTGAGTCCCGTCGAGGAAAGCGCAAGCCGCTCAAGGAACGGGTCCCGGAAGACCTGCCGGTTGAGCAGGTGATCATCATTCCCGATGAGGTTCAGGGAAATCCTGGTCGCTATAAAAAAATCGGGGAGGAAAAAGTACGGGAGCTCGACGTTGTTCCGACCCGGTATTTTATCCGTGAAATCATTCGAGAAAAGTTTATTGAGATTGATAACCGTGAAGTGCCGCCGCTGATCGCACCAGCTCCGGCAAGACTGATTCCAAACAGCTATGCTTCTGCCGGTCTGCTCCTACAGATCATTCTGAGCAAATATTGCGACCATCTTCCGCTCTACCGTCAGGAACAGGTTTTAAAATACCGCCACGGCATCGAAATCAGCCGCAAAACCATGGGCAACTGGATGTATCTTATCGCCGACTGGTTAACGTTGATCTACGAAGCACTGAGAAATGAAATCCGGCAAAGTGAGTATATTCAGGCCGACGAAACTTTTATCAAATACCAAGACCCGAAAAAGGACCATTGTCCCAATGGATACCTATGGGCCTATCACAGTCCAGGCGTTGGAGTGCTCTTTGAATGGTTTCCGAGTCGTGCTGCATCATGTCTTGATTCGATGCTGACAGATTACGCCGGTCTTCTGCAAAGCGATGGATACGGTTCTTATCCGTCATGGCTGAACGACCCGGCTCATGAACAGGAAAAGGGAAATATTATTCATGCCTGCTGCTGGGCACATGCCCGGCGTAAATTTCATGAGGCCGGGGATTCAATCAGCCGGAAAATTATCAAACTCATTGCGAAGCTCTATCGCAACGAAACCACGTTGCGCAAACAACCGGAGCTCGACCGGGCAACCTATCGGCAGGAACACTCTGCTCCAGTGCTTAATGAAATAAAAACCATTCTGGATCGTGAACAGAAAAAACAACTGCCCAAAAGCAAGCTCGGAGAAGCTATCAGCTATACCCTCAAACGCTGGGACAGCCTGAACCTGTTTCTTGAGCACGGGAAGCTGGAAATCGACAATAACCTTGTCGAAAATGCCATCAGGCCCACGGCCATCGGCAAGAAAAACTTCCTCTTCTTCGGCAGCCCCCGATCCGGTCAGGATAGCGCCATCATATACAGTCTCATCGAAACCTGCCGAAAACTCGACATCAACCCCGCCGACTATTTGCGGGATGTGCTCGAAGCCCTTCCAACCATGGGACAGAACGAAGCTGCCAGCTGGACTCCGGCTCAATGGAACTCATCCCGCGCACAGTCAGCATAAATGCTGTCAAGTGGGTGAACGAACAGACGCATACGATGTAGCGGCAGTTAATCAAAAACAAAGAATTCCGATCTCAGTTTTTCCAAAGCCAATGACGCTGGGCAAAACACCGCTTTATCGGAAGGCGCTAAACGAAATAGACCGAAAGGATGCGTTTACGCAGCAAGGAAGGCCACTCATTAAAGTGCACCGTTCAGCCATGCTTTTTATTGCCCAAGCAACGCCTGTTGCTCGTAAACGCGCACCCAGTCAACGCTCATGCTAGCGGGATAGTGTTCGGGATTGGTTGCCCCAGACCCATTCACCCATTTCCCGCCAATCTGCATGGAAAAAATGAAATAGAAGGGTTGGTCAAACGGCCATTGTTTGTCGCCAGCTGAAGGTACTCGAGGATAAATATGGGTTAACTTTCCATTGACCGTAAAAACAATCTGATCCGCATCCCATTCACAACCGTAGGTATTCCAGTCATCACGCTTAATCGCGGCGGTACCCCCGCTTTTCGGTGTATTGGTTTTATCGAATTTCACCGTATATTCTGAATGCACCGTTTGGTAGATCTTTTGATCGAAATTCAAGTGTTCCATCAGATCGATCTCGCCGTTAGCAGGCCATTGCCCCTCGACGCCCAGCATCCAAAGCGCCGGCCAGGCCCCCTGGGCACTCTTGAAGCGTGCCCGAATCTGCACTTTACCGTACTGAACCGAAAATTTGCCCTTGCTGGTAATTCCAGCTGTCAAATAAGGCGCCGGGTCTTCCACTCTCGCGTCATTGGCAATCCCATGAAGGTGTAACTTACTATCGTCGATCTCAAGCAATCGTGGATCATCTGACATGGTATTCGCCCAATCAGATTTCCCTCGATGACACCTTATCCAATTGGAATCATCCAACCTTTTTCCGTCGAACTCATCAAACCACACTAGTTTCCATCTGGAATCGTTATCCGCACCCATGGAGCAACCTAGATTCGACATATTGATAATAACAACGAACACCAAAAACTTCTTGATCACAGCACCCCTTCGACCTTGAAGACGGCGGCATATTTGTTCGGTCGGCTCTCCGGCACATTCAGCATCAGCGCTTCCGGCGTTTGCTCAAACTCAATTGCGGATCCATTTCCAATCATTGAAATGGAACTAATCTTTTCGGAATTATATTTTGAGGAGAGTCCCAACGACGGCACCTTAATTTTACCCGCCGTAGGATTCATCACAAAAAGATATAACGTGTCGCCTTTAGTTACAAAGCGAACCTCATCATGTCCGAAAGCAGGACTTGCAAGCGTGCGGGTATTGAAGTGCGTTTGTTTCTTACGCTTTTTCAAGGCCTTCAAATCTATTTCCCCCATAGCGCCTTTCTCGACGCGCAGGTGGGAGTCGAGGTTATCGCCGTAAATCTTCCATGGCTTGCTCGCATAGATCGCTTCGCTGTTCAGGTTCACCCATGCGCCCAGCTCATCCATGATTTTCCTGTGCTCCGGCGGAATGGTGCCATCAGGCATCAACTCCACATTCATCATCAGGTTGCCGTTCTTGCTGTTCATGTCGATCAGCATCTCTATCACGGTTCGCGCGCTGTGTTTGATCGGCCGCTCGTTTTTGTAGAACCAACTATTAAAGGTCAGGGTACCCTGCCACGGTGCCGATTTAATTTCTTCTGCTCCGCCCTGCTCCACGTCCTGGATGGTGGAGGGTTCGTTTTTACATTTACCCACCACAACCACATCAATCTTCCCGTCTTTTTTGAGAGCACGGTTATAAAAATCCGTACAGACCTCTTTGCCATAATTCTTGTAGGGGAAGCCGTTGCCATCGAACCAGAACATATCCACATCATATTTCGTGACCAGTTCCTTGTGACGAAGCACCCAGTTTTCCTTCACGCCCTTTTCCCATTGGGGCGTGCGTTTTTCAGGGGGCAGACCATAAAGTTCGGCGGGATCCAGTCCTTCCCACCATTTGCCAATGCCATCTTCTTTAGTCATGTGGCCATCATAGGGAACACCTTTATACGGCCCGTCCTTATCGGCGCCGAACGCGGGAAGCCACCACTGCATAAAGCGGTCATCGTGGGAGCTCACGCCAAATTTAAGCCCGACCTTCTTCGTTGATTTTTCAAACTCGCCTACGATGTCACGCTTCGGGCCGACATTCACCGAGTTCCATGCGAAGTGGGTGGAGTCAAAATTATCGAACCGATCATGATGGTTTGCCAAAATCATGAAATACCTAGCGCCGATATTTTTGAAATAGGTCAACAACGCATCCGTATCCAGATTTTCTGCCTTCCATTTGTTAAGGACATCCTTATATCCAATCTCCGAGGGGTGGCCATAGGTTTCACAATGATACGGATACGCATTTGTTCCCCAAAGCTGATTTCCGACATCCTGCATATACATGTGGCGGGCATACCATCCGCCCCCCTTTTCCGGCTGGGTCTGTGCGCCCCAATGGGCCCAGATTCCAAACCGTGCCTCGGCGAACCAAGCGGGGCACTCAAACTGTTCCCGCAACTCTTCCCAAGTGAGCTCTTTTTCCTGAGAATAACAAGAGCAACTCAAACGTGACATCAAAACCAAAATTAGTACGTATTTCGTCTTATGATTTTTCGCCATCATTTCTTTCCCAAGTTCGTTTTATCCTGTCTTCCTTCATTCTTCCGGTAGTTCACTTCGGCATTTCCATAATTTTTGTGGCGACCAGTTCGGCCTGCCGCTGCTTTCCGATCTCTTCAAAATGGACATTTGCCGGCTTCTGATCAGCAGGATTTGCTTCGGTCAGCGCATAAAGATCATTCAGCACAATGGATGGATGTTTCCGGCGAACCTCTTCCGCAACCCGATTATACTGAACTTCTTCACCTTTAACGCGACCGCCTGACCCATCCGGTACGATGGTAGTATTGGCCCAGATCAGTTTGGCTCCGGTCGTTTCCAACCGTTGGAAATAATTTTCAAGATTGGTGCGATAGGCGTCCGGGCTGTTTACATGCTCGCCGTTGACATCGAGCTGATTATTGATCACGCGCTTCATGTCGTGGAGGCCGGTATTAAAATGAATCACATCCCAGTTGTTATCGCCCATCCAGAACTCAAATTGCGCCAGCGCCTTTTTGGAATCGCCGCCGTTTTCAGGTATGCGATAGACATTGCACTTTCCCTTCAGTGCTTCCCGAACATAGGGCGTATAGCCAATGGAAATCGAATCGCCGATCAGCAGAATATTCGGTAGCATTGGATCGCGCACAACAAACTGAAACGCGGATTGTTTTCTGGATGCAGGCGCAAGCGCCGCCATCCAGATCGCTTTGTCGGTATAGAGTTTTTTTGAATCTCCTCCGCCCACAAAGAATTCTGTGGTGGCGGTAGTGATGGAACCGGAAGAATCGGTCACGGCTAGTTCAAAAACCACATTGCCGGGACTTTCCGGATGGTAGATGGCATAGCGTTTGACCAGCTCCAATCGACCTCCCCCGGAAACGATGCGATAGGCGTAGTCTAACCGGGGACCGTCTTCGGCATCCTTTGCAACGCCGCGCACAACAATCTGTTCAACGCCCTGCTCGCCCTGCAGTTTTTTTTGAACCGAAAAGCGTAGTATCTCAGGTTGCTTGTTTTCAGCGGCATGAATGCCGATGGCTGAAAACAGAAATAGAATAACGGCACATTTCATCTTATTGCTTCCCGGAGTTTTTTCGTTTTTTACTGCCATACGACTTCTCAAATTCTGCCTGCCATTCCAGATAGTGTGCTTTTGTTCGTTTATCCATGTTTGCGGTTTTTTCTGTCCACGAAAGATTCCGGTCATAAATCTTTCCAAGCTGTGGATACCCATATTCCGCTACGCATTCCTTTTCCCAAATCGAAAGCGAATCATCATATATTTTCCGCATGCGCTGGAGCACTTCCTGCTTTTCCGGATTACCCACCTGATTATTCATTTCAAACCGGTCGGACTTCAGCATGAAAAGTTCCTCTGCGACATCCATGCCCTCCGCAAACGGCCAGTGGATATACTTATAGTCTTCAATGACTACAGCCAGTGAATGTGTTGGCGCAATACCGAAACTGTTAATCAACAGGATGGAATCATGAATTCGGCCTGATGGATAATCCAGCAACGGCAACAGGCTCTTCCCATCCATATGATCCGGCACCAGAAGCCCCGCAAGGTCGAGCACGGTCGGAGCCATGTCGATATTGGCTGTAACGCTTTTAACGCGCGCACCCGTTCCGGAGACCGGATGACGAGGGTCATAAATCATCATCGGCGTCCGGCTTGGCTCTTCGTATGGAAGCACTTTTCCTCCCATGCCGTTTGCACCGCAACTGTACCCATTATCCGTTAAAAACAGGATTACGGTATTCTCCGCAATGCCCTGTCGTTCCAGCTCTTCACGAATCATTCCGACGGCATAGTCGATGCCGTAAACCAGCTGGTTATATTTCCGCATGGTTTCCTGATAGTGCTCAGGCTTGAAATCCTTGTAATGCCGATACTGCCTTCCGGCTTTGGCCTGCGGCGGGCGAAGGCTCGCTCCCGCCTCATCAAAATTGGGAGGTTCTTCCCAGACGGTATCGGCATATACATCATTAAAAAACGGGTCGGGCTTCATGGGCCCATGCGACGCCTTGAAGCTGACCGATAAACAGAATGGTTTGCTCTGCTCTTTTGAACGCTTGATAAAATCCTGAGCTACGGCACCGCAGGCCCGGGTTACATGGGGATACTTTTCGGCATAATCGGAAACAAACTCATTTTTTTCCGTATTGTAATCGCCCTGCCCCGGCCAGCCGTACCATTCATCAAACGAATCGATCGGCAAATCTTCATTGCTGTGATAGCCGGAATTTCCATCCACCCCTTTCACCGCGAAACCAAACTTGCCGATAAAGCCGGTATGATATCCCGCATCCCGTAACTGAACGGGATAGGAGCTCGCCCATTTTTCCTCAGCCAATGGTCCACGCTGAAAGTTACACCCGGTTTTATATTCATACATACCGGTCATAACCTGAGCCCGGCTCGCCATGCAGATGGCCGTCGTATCATACGCCCGGTCAAAAACAACACCATCGTCTGCCAGACGGTCAAGGTTCGGCGTCTTTACCTGCGTGTTGCCATAGCACCCTAAGGTTCGATAACTTTGGTCATCAGTCAGCAGCAGGATAATATTCGGGCGTTGCTGATCAGCAGCCCGAGCCATTGGAACCGCTGTCGCGGCAGCAATCCCGGTGTGTATAAAATTCCGGCGATTCATTTTGTTACAACTCCAACTTGTATACCGCAGCCAAACGAAACGGTGCATCGTTTGCTGAAAGCTTAAGGCCGGCTGAAGTCATGTCCCATTCAACCGTTATATCCGAACCAAGCAACGAAATCGATTTGATATCTTGGTCAAAACCTTTGAAGGAAACCAGCACCACGTCCTGTTCCAAAGGTTGGAATGCGATAATGAAAATCACGTCTTCTTTGGCTGTAAAGCGGAACTCTTTTTCGTGGATGTACATGCTGTGGCTGGTATGTACCACACCTGCCTCGTCCTCGATCAGCTCGCCACTCCATTCGCCGTAGGTTTTCCAAGGTTTGGAACCATAGATGGCCTCGCCGTTCACCTTGAGCCATTCGCCCATGGCGAGCAGACGAGTCTGCATGCCTTCCGGAATGGTGCCGTCGGCCTTGGGGCCGATGTTCAGCAACAGGTTCCCGTTTTTACTGACAACGTCGCACAGCAGATGAATGAGTTCCGCGGGCGTTTTGTAGAGCTCGTTGATCTCCTCGTTTTCCATGTAGGCATAGGAGGTGCCGAGCGTGGCCGGATTCTGCCAGCGCGGACCAATGGCATCCAACTGCAGGTTATCGGCTTCAACACAGCCCACGCCCTTCGGCCAGTTGATGGTTTTACCCTTGTTATTAAAATAAACCTGTTTGCCCCATTTCTGAGCGGTGTTCAGATAGTCCGCAATCATTTCCTTGAATGCCGTTTCAAACTTTGCGACCTGAGGGCCATCTTCCCGCAGGAACGGAACATCATCAATCCAGAGGAAATCAGGCTGATACTTCGTTTCGGCCTCTTTCCATCGGGCAACATAGTCGGCAATAAAAGCGTCGTCGTATTCGAACGGACCGTAGAGCGAGGCGGCTTCCGGCATGCGCTTAATTTCTTCGTCGATCAAACCGGTTTCACGGGTAAAGCGATCGGGATGTCGTTCGCGGTGGTATGAAATTCCATATTTCATGCCTTCGGCGCGGACCGCTTTCCCGAGGTCACCGATCAGGTCGCGCTTGGGGCCTTTTTTCGTAGCCGTCCAGGGAGTGAGTTCAGAATCCCACAGCACGAAGCCGTCGTGGTGTTCGCCAGTCGGAATCACATAGGTCGCGCCAGCATCCTTAAACAGCTTGGCCCACGCGACCGGATCCCAGTTCTTCGCGGTGAACATCGGCACCATATCCTTGTAGCCAAACTCCGGCATCGTTGCGCCGAATTTTTCGATCATGAAGTCCGTGTAGCGCTCCGGCCTCTTGTACATATCGGCGGTGATGGCTTCGGCGTAGCCGCGATGTCCATCCTTGTAACCAGCCACACTATAAGGCCCCCAATGAATAAAGATGCCGAATTTCCCTTGGTCCCACCATTCCGGAACCGGCGCTTCCGCCAGCGACTCCCAGGTCGGCTCAAATTGCGCGGCCAACACATTGATTCCAAACAACGCGACAAGACCTGACAGCGCCAACTTCACTCGTTTCCCACTCATAATCATTCTCCACAACGCAGTTGGCACGCAACCCATTTTATAAAATGAGTTCAAACGTTAATCTCCGAAAATCATCGGGACAACTCATCTTGATCCATGGCCATATATTTTTCAGGATAGCCCTTGCCCACACCAAAATTCTTAATTGATACATCGAACGGCTTGAAGCCGATGGCATTGATCAGCTTTTTATTGGTTACCCGGTAGTCAAAGTTGTCCAGATCCTGGAACTGTGGATCCATGATGACAGCGTGTTCCTCGATTCCATTCTTTCGCTTCTCCGCCAGATCCTCTTCAGCGCCCGGCCAGAAATAGCCGTTGTAGTCCATGTTGTATTCGTACGGAACCGTTTTCGTGCCCTCTTGGTGAAGGAACATCTTGCCCCACTTGAACAGCGTGTTTGGAATGTATGTTGCAGAGGTGCTGTAGAAAATATTATGCTGAATGTCCGACTTCGGCTCGAAGAACTGCTGCGGATAGGCGCGGAAATGGATCCCTTTACCGCAGTTGATCAGGATGTTGTTTTCAATGGTATTGATACCTTTGTGGATGATCCCGATATTCTTGGCTTCGTGCACAATGTTGTTGCGAATATCCGTTCCGTCCTGCCAGTCGTCGGTGCGGATACCAACATAGGGGATGTCGTACAGGTAGTTGTTATGCACCTTGTTCCCCAATCCGGCACCGGACACATTGATGCTCGAACCATCGCTGAGCTTGAGCATGGTGCGCTCCACGCGGTTGAATGAAACCGTATTGTTTCGGGCATGCAGATACGGCGCGTAGCGTTGGATGATGGTCTTGGATTCATCAATCGTGTCTTCGATCTCCTTCCATCGGATGGTGCGCGATGCTTCATCGAAATTGCACTCCTGCTTCAGCAAAATCTGGCAACGTACGCCGCATAGGCCGACCGCTTTGCGCGGAACATCGTGAATATAGTTTTTCCGAATCAGGTTTTCGCCGCTCTGCCACACGAAGATGGAGTGGCCATGCCAAACAATTTCACCACAGTCGTGGATAATGTTGTTTTCGATGGTGTTGTTTTTATTTACGTCCTTGGTGCCCGGACCATAACCCGCCAACAGGATGCCCATGTGCCCAACGTGGCTGATATAGTTGTTGCGTATGGCGATTTTCTGCGCGTGCAGGTCCAGCCGCATAGCGCTTCCGCCACTGTTGGTGAAACGGCAGCCGTCGACCAGGCAGTTTTCCGCGCCCCGGAAGCGCAACAGTGCGTTGCCATAGTCGAACGTATCCCAGTCGTGCTGGATGCCCCAACCCTTGCGGTTTTTGTACCATACCGTACGGTCGCCATGGCTGAACGTCAGGCCCTTGAACTGAATATTTTTCGCTGGAATATCGCTTGGCAGATCGTATCGGATTTTGCCTTCAACACGAACCAGCTCCATCAGCTGCGGTGCCAGAATGTTTTTCGACGGCGTTCCCGATGCCGGCCAGTAGTAAATCTTGCGAGTCTGCGTATTCACGCACCATTCGCCAGGCTCATCCAGATAGTCGATCACATTCTCCACCCATCCAAACCGATGTTTCCCACTGGAGAATGGAAGCGCGTTTGCCTCGAAGGCCAGATAGGCAATTTTCTTATCCATATCCACTGATTCAAGCTGGATAAAGTTCAAATTCCACGGAACCGGATTAAAGAATACTTCTACATCGGACAGGTTGGCCCAATCCTTGATCTGGTCTTCGAACGGAAACATGCGCAGATGGATGCGATCCTTGTTGTAGAAAACATTCTGGCTGTCGGCGCGCTTGACCTCGTCGTTGCGCGGCATCTGGAATTCCTCGCTCTTGGCACGGGTCAGGCGCGTATCGCCATCGAACAGCGTGCGGAACGTATCGACACCTTCCGGCATATCCGCCACCCAGAGATTTCCCTTTGTCGCGGAGGGAGTACCTTCCGGATATTCGACAGCCTTGGACCACCCATTTACAGGTGTACCCGAAGAAAGAACCGGAATCTCGTCCTTGTAGGCCTGAAAAACCAGCGCCGTCCCATTTACTGGAGACTGTTTCAACCCTAAAACCAGCGTTTCATCCAGCTGATAACGACCACCCCTCAGGTTCACAATAATATCTTCAGAACAACCGGACTTGATAAGCATTGTCGCCTTGGCCTTGGCTTGTTCCAAGGTTTGGAACGGTTGATCAATGCTCCCATTGTTCTGTTCACTGCCGGAGGGCGACACAAATAAGTCTGCCGCGAAAACACTCCCCGCCATCCCTAATCCAAGTAAAACAAATCTACCAATTCTCAAATTCATCAAATTCCCTTTTGTTTCGTCTTAATAAAAATATTGAAGCAGGTATTAAATTAAACGCCGCAATGCTCCGCAATTTGATGCTTTTATTCCCAAACCGCCACATTCATTCATTTGAGGAATGGCTTGACGAGGCCGCCAATTTCCTCGCGGAAAACACGTTTTTGAACTGGCGCGAGCTTCGCCAGCAGAGAATCGTCCAGATGGCAGTTGCTTGGGCGCGGAGCGCCCTCCGCAGGAGTGCTGTCCGCTCGGAGATGCACGCTGCTGAGCCCGCAAGCTTCCGCGATGATGTTCGCCATCTCAAATTTCGTATAGGCCTCATTCCCCGAAAAGTGAAGAATTTCAGGCAAGCGCTCGCCCTGCTCCAGTAGATCAGCCACCCCCCGCACCGCTACCGCAACATCATCCACATGCGTGGGATACCGAACAGCCCAATGATCGACTGCGGTTTCCTCGTTCTGCTCCAGAAAGCGGGCAATTATGGTAACTGCAGATTCATCTAGACTTTTAACCGGGCCATAAAGAATGGGCACCCGTAGTACACAAACCTCCGCTCCGGACTCCAGTGCGGCAATCTCTCCGGCCCGTTTGCTTTCCCCGTAATAATTCAACGGGTTGGGTTTCGCATCAACCGCATACGGCGGCGATGTTCCATCAAAAACATAATCAGTGGACAGGCACACCAGAACAGCACCAGCCTCTCTGGCCGCGGCGGCCAGAAATGTAACAGCAGAAACATTCAGCGCATCCGTTGCATCACGATCATTTTCACAGATATCGGGACGACGTTCCGCAGCAGCGTGGATAATCAACTGCGGCTGAAAAGTCTCCACGAGAGCCACTACTTCATCCTGCCGACGCAGATCCAAACGCTGCACCGGGGGAACACAACGGGAGAAACCCGTTGCATACAACTCATAATCCCCTTCAAATTGCCGAACAAATGCTCGCCCCAATAACCCAGACGCACCAGTTATCAAAATTCTCATTAGAGTCTCCCTCCTGATGCGAAACTATAACCTGACGGGAAACTATGACAACAACCTAAGACTGCTACGGAAAGTTCTTCCACTTTGCGCCAAAGACGATTTTCTCTTGTGCAGTCATCGGGTAGCCATGAAATCCCTAATGCAACATTTCCATTTTTCCCTATGTATCTTCGCCCCGGATTTCGTTCATCACTTTTAATAATTGTTTCTCCTTGGTGATGGCATGTTCACCGGGAGATAAAAGAAGATTATTCCTTTCGCCAACATCGTCCTTGAGGTTGAACAACTGGCAAGGAGTTCCTCCAGTTTTCCCCTTGGCTGATTTCAGGTCGTTGTTGTCCGCATCCCAGCGGGCGCCATTTCCGCCGCCACCCGTTCCATCGTCATAATAAAGCACAATGACATTCGGCCTGCTACTCGCACCGAATGCGGTCATTGCAACAATAGAGATGGCGAATAAGTAGCCCGTGCGGTTAAACATATTCATGACTGCAATCCTCAATAAACTTACGTCTGTTTGGGCAAAGTCATCAGCTTTTCATCATAAGGCGGTTTGCTCTTATCGAGTTCGCCCTCGACCTGAATTTCGAACGACAAAGCCCACTCGTTGGGCAACGTTGGAGGAAGTTCAATTGCAAGAAATTCGTCCGAACGCTTCCACTTTACAGCACCATGCCCCAGTAATTTTATGGATTTGATTTTATTGATATTTGAAACACTGGTTTCCGTAGAGAGGGATTGAATTTTCACAACGCCGGAAGGCGGGACGCCCAGCATAGTCGCATAGAGTTTTTCGCCGTTGCGGGTAAAGCGCACGTCGGTGTGATCCAGTTTTGACGGATCGGGCTGGATGCCGCGCGAAGGTTTTTTGCTGTCATGGTGGTACTGGAAGTATTCCAGCTTTTCCGTGTGTCCTTCGGCGAAGATTTTCCATGGCACGGCGTCGTAGATCGCCTCGCCATTCTGGCTCAACCAAGAACCGATCCCTTCCAGCAGATCAATCTGTCCCTGATCCATCGTACCGTCCGGACGCGGGTTCATGGAAAGCAGCAGGCCACCGTTACGAGCCACTAAATCGCAGAGGCGAACGACGACATCGCGCGGCTTTTTGTATTCCATGCCCTTCTGCCAAGACCAATCGCACCACCCTATGGCAGACGGCGTATCATCTTCCCACGGCCATTCGATATAGAGCGGACGTTTATGCCCGTTTTCATAGGAGTAGAGTCCGAAGTTTTTGCCGAAGTTGCCCTTGTTATGAACACAAACATCCTTGCCTTCCTTTTCAGTCATATTGAAAAAGTCGGCCAGTATGCGTTCGGTTCCGTAACCACCGCCACCGCCGTCAAACCACAGGACATCCGGCTTGTATTTATCGATCACTTCCTTGGTCATGTCGTAGCGAACCTTCGCGAAATATTCCTCGTCGCCCATGAACCAGTAATAATTCCGCAGCGAGGGATCCAGCAAGTCTGCCTTGGCCATTTCCGGCGTGGACTCGAGGTTTTTCCGAACGCTCTGGAAATGCTTATAGGTTCGTCCATGATGAAACGAGGTCATGGTTTTCATGCCTCGTTTTTTAATCTCCTTCATGATCTCTCCCAGAAGATCACGGCGCGGCCCCAGTTTGCCCGCGCAATAATCGACAACGTCGCTGTCCCACATCGCATAGCCATCATGATGCACTGCGCAGATGCCTGCATATCGCGCGCCGGAGCGTTTCACTAAATCGGCCCACGCGGCCGGGTCGAAGTTTTCGGCCTTAAACTGATTCGCCAGATCCTTGTACCCAACGCCCTCTTCAACGGCTCCGATATACTTTTCAAATTCGCGCCGCTTATCCGTCATCCGCGGGTTGTAGACCCCATGGTAGGCGCAGATGACATCATTCGCCCAGTTTTTGTTCACATCCCAACCGCCCACCTGGGAATAGATGCCCCAGTGGGCGTAAACACCAAACTTGGCATCCTTCGCCCATTGAGGAACCTGGTGTTCCCGCAGCGAATCCCAGTTCGGCTCATACTCCGCCCGGACGGCGGCGGTGACGGTGGCGAACGCCAACGCAAAACAAGTGAATATACTCTTCATGCCAGCTCCTATTTGATCTTGAATGCAAAGGCGAAATCGCAGGGCTTGCTCTTGGGCAGCATGATTTCAAGTCCGTTATCCGTGCGCTTCCATTCTAATTCCCCATCGAAGCCGATCAGCTCGACCGACTTGATGGCGCTCGGGCGGTATTCCGAGCCTTTTGCAAGCGACTTAATGACGGTCTTGCCGCTCTTCGGCCAGGCCATCATGATGGCATAGACGGTCTTGCCATCCTTGGACTGCGTGAAACGGTAGGCCCCATCCTTATCCGACTTCTTATAATCCCACATGATGCCTTCACGGCTTTCGACTAGCTTCCACGCGGTGATTGGACCTTCGGCGGGAATTATCCAGCGGCGAGTGTTATAGATGGCCTCGCCGTTGACCTTCAGCCAGTCGCCGATGCCATAGCAGATGGCTTTTTCCTTCGGGTGGATCTCGCCGGAGGCCATCGGCGTGAGCGAAAGCAGGTAAATGCCGCCACGCGCCGTCTGGTCGCAGATGGCGCGGACGTGGATATCGGCACCGAGGTTATAGGCCTTGTCGTGCGTATAGCTCCATGGATACGAAATCGCGCGGTCCGTCAGCCAGTATTCTCCGGCATCGGGAGGCATGTTGCGATTGCCTTCGTAGCAGCGGATGCCCGTGTTTTCCGGAAAGTTAAAGTGGCAATAGTTCTGGCGATCGCCTCCCGGCAGCTTGTTGCAGAGCACCGGCTCCTGACCATTGGCCGTTCCGGATTTCAGATAATCCTTCAACACTTCCACCACATAGTTTTCCGGCGAGTTCGGCAACGTACGGTTAATGCCATCGAACCAGAGAAGGTCGGGGCTGTATTTTTCGGTGACTTCCATGATCTTGGCGCGCCACTCGGCTGCAAAATCCTGAATCGTCTTTTCGCCGTTGGGCATGCCCCAGAAAAAGTCGGCCTTTTCCGGATCGAACAGGTCCAGCTTGGCCTTCTGATCTTCCGTGTAGACGCTTTCGTCGAAATCCTTATAGGCGAAATTATAGGTGCGCGCATGATGGAACGTGGCGACGGTTTTGAAGTTCGCTTTCTTGGCGGCTTCCACGAATTCTCCGTATAGGTCGCGCTTCGGCCCCATATTCGCGCAGTTCCAGCGATTGACCTTGGAATCCCACATCAGAAAGCCGTCGTGGTGCACCAGACCGAGTCCGCCAAACTTTGCACCGGTGTCCTGCATCAGCTTTACGAAATCTTCGCCCTTGTATTTCTCGGCCTTGAACATGGGAATAAAATCCGTGTAGCCGAATTCTGTGGGGTCGCCGTAGGTCTTGATATGGTGGTTATAGGTATCCTCGCTTAAAGAAACCTTTTTACCCTTTACCCCGTTCGGGGTGTACATGTTGCGAACGTAGGTGTTGCCCTTGAAACCCGGCACGGAATAGACACCCCAGTGCGTGTACATGCCAAACTTTGCATCGATCAACCATTCAGGAATCTGGTAGCCGGTAATTTCCGCCCAGTCAGCCGCATATTTTGGATCGGGCTTCGAATAGACCGGCCGCTTCCATTTTCCGGCAATGGCTTCAAGCTGTGCGACTTCCTCCTGCCCCAGTTTCGCAATCACCAGGTCATTATATTCGTTTTCACCCTTTTCAGCGCTCGCCAGCGATGCCACGCCCAGGATTGAGACTAGGGAGTATTTCAAAATTGAGTTCATGATTGTTACCTGCCTTCGTTAGATTGGTTTAATCATGTAACTCCGCCGCACGGCAGAGTTTGATGAACTAATCGAGGGAGATATGTAGGCGAATGAACTGGTTCTCTTCGGTGGTTGGGATCTTATTGGTGACGGCTTCAAAACCGGCGCCGAGCGGAGCTGTGCCGAATGGCAGATCAGTCACGGTGCTCCAATCATTGGAAATAAGATTTGTGCATTCCTCCAACGCGTAAGACAAGCCACGTGCAGCGGCATCGGTTCTCCGACGATAGACATATTCCAGATTCTCGAAAATTGGATGCGGAGCATCATCGAAATCATCGGGGGCGCCGCCAATGGCGTATTCCGTGAGATTATCGAGATGGTCGCCGTCGGGGTCGGCATGATAGCCCGCGGCATCAACATCATAATCGTCCACCCATTCGACAAAAGAATGGGCGGGCGACGTATTGATGGACGACACCTTCAGTACGGGCGGATAGGCGCTCTCCCTGGAATCGATCCCGCGCTGGGTATCGACAACTCCGCGGATCAACCCGAACGAAACCCACCCGTTCGACACCACCGCAGCCGAGACATCGAACGCGGCCCACTCCCCCGAGTCAACATCGTCGAAGTCCAGTTGAACCCCGTCGATAGGCGGACGGTTGCTCCAGGTGATTAAGTCTTCTTCCCACGATACATCGGTCATAGAATAGACACCAACCTGTTTGTTATGGGTTCCACCTGAATTATGCAGCTCCAGCGTCGCGGATGTGATGTTCCCCGGCACATCGACATTGAACTTCATGTAGCCGTGCCGGGTGTAGGTATAGTTTGCTGGAGTAATCAGTTTGATAAAGTCTGCATCGCCATAATTGGTATTGGGCGCGGTATCCTGCACATAGGAGTCGGCCGTTGGGACAAATGGAATGGTTCCCGCATCGACGGACGTTTCCACCCGGAACTGCCATTCCGTTCCGGGAACCGTGCCTGTTGGGGTGACGGCATCGACCCGCCAATAGTAGGTTTCCCCGGAAACCAGGGTGTCGGGATTGAAAATATTGTTCGTTTGGTTTCCAACCATTGGAAGATTTCCCGACTCGATACCGAAGTACACCTTGTGTGAAGTCGCCTGGTATCCCTCCAGCCACATCAGATCGGCATTGGTCTTTACGCCATCGGCCATATCGGGAGGCACCGGCGTGGTGGCATGGGCAAGCTTGCGTCCAGGAATCCAATAGCTGGAATCGCCCGATTCATAGGCACCGATATCCGGCGCGCTGCCGAAATAGCCGTCCGTTATGCCGGGCACGACGGAACCGGCATCAATGAAATCAGAACCGGCCCCGGGGCGGAAGTCAAGGTTGGCCCTGTCGCGAACCTGTGTGGTAATGGACACGCCTTCAACCACCGTTTCCCAGTTGTTGGTCTCCGTCCGGGTAGGTGCTACGAAATCAATGTAGTCGCCGGTTGCGTTATTAATGCAAATGCTGTTGGCGTGGATGCCGCTATTGGTCGGATCGCCGGAGTCGTCGGAATACCGGATGTATCCTTCGCAGAGATTATTATAGCCTTCTTTCAGATCGCCCTTGAACTGCAACGATAGAAAATCCGCGCCAAAGACAACATTGTGGCGGGCAACGCCTTTCACCTCCATGGCCGGCGGCAGGTAATCCTTCGGGCCGTCACTCATGCGAAGAGCAGGCTTGCGGTTGCCATGAAACCAGTTGCGGGCCACATCGACATTTTCCTGCCCTTGGAACAAGTGAACCATCGCGCCATCGCTCTGCAACTGACCGCCACCGGAAATATCGTTCAGCTCCACCAGCATGTCGGAGCTGGTCATCACTCCTTCCGACGCACCCGTCGTGTAGACGGTGTTGTTGCGAAAAACTCCAAACTCAGAACTGTTGAACCAAATAAATCCCGAGTTGCCGCTGTGGTGTGCCACCGTATAATCAAGATGATGCAGCTCGCAGTTTTCGACGGTATTGTGGTTGCCTGCCCTGATTTTCATCACCAAGCCATCGGTGTTCGCAAACGAGCAGTTCAGCACTTTGACATAGGTGCAGTCTTCGATGCGCGTTCCGAAAATTTCGCCGGTTTCCCTCAGCGTCCGCTTGTTGAAGCAGGGATATTGAAGGTCGCAGTCCTCGACGGTCATATTGTCGCAATTATCCATCCGAAACGTCGTGGCAAAGAAATTGAGTCCCTTGACCTGGATATGCTGGCTGTTGGTGAAGAAGAAGGCGTTGTCCTGGTTCTTGCCGCGCACGTTTGCGGGAACGCCGCCGCCCGGCGCCCAGAGGTAGAGGTTGCGGGTGGCTGGATCGAAATACCACTCCGTCTCGTTATCCAGCAGGTTGAGCTTTGAGTCGAAAAAATAGTAGTGGTTCACGGTCTTGTAGATGCCGAGAGACGACGAGTCGTACATAAAATTGTTCACGCCGGCCGCATGGTTTGTCACCACCAGCGCTTTGGTTGAAAAGTTGCCGAGGTTCAGTACGCCCATGGCGCCGGTCATATCCAACCCTGAAGCGGCCAGGTCATGCCCGCTGGCGGAATCATCAAACTCCCACCCATTGGTCGACACACTCTCATCGCCCTGCGCCCAGTTATCCCACGTCCAAGCCGACTCATCGTCGAAGCGCGCGTTCGGCCAACGCGCCAACATCATCCACTCGTCATTCACGAAAACCTGCGAAATTTCGGAGGAGAGCGTGGTTTTGTAGATATTCCCGCTGTGCACCGCCCATCCCGATGAACCAAGATCGCCAACATCCTGCGAACCGTCCAGAGTCACAATCTCATTGTTGTAGGCCGTAAAGACAACGGGATTCCCCGCTGTGCCATCAAGGTTATCTATGACCACTTCTTCGTGGTAGTTTCCGCCGCGGATATGGCAGGTGTCTCCCGCCCCCATCACGTCGGCAGCCTTTTGAATGGTTGCGAAGGGAGCCGCAAGGTTTCCGGTTGCAAGATCGCTACCGTTCGTCGACACATAATAGTCGGCGGCCAGAACCTGCCCCGCCCCACATAGCATTAAAATAGATATAGCCCGTCGCATCAGATTCCCTCTTTTAGCGATAGTTCGCTTGAATCACCCATTTGACACCGCAAATAAAGGAAAGTTAGACGAACAGATCCATATTTCTACGATTATCTGGATTCTGCCTCTGTTGAGAGGCATTAAACCATCATCCTGCAGCTGGATAGTGCTAACCGCGCCCTATCTCCGGTGCATAGAATATTTCACATCTACATTAACGAACAAATGTGAGATCCATCTCTTTCTGACCGCGCAACACCTTGGCTTTATAGGTTTTTCCCGGTTTACAACGGTTAACGATCGCCCGCTTAAAATCAGGAACGGTACGGATATCCATGCCGTTAACCACCAAGACTACATCATCAAGTTCAAAGCCCATAGTCGCCAGTTTTGACTTGGCAGGCAAGGTCATGATAATGGTGCCACCCAGTCCGCGCGAACCGTAAGCAGTCATCTGCGACTCCGTACTCAGCGTTTCAATCCTCGCACCCCATATGACCTGCTTAGGAGCTGCATTTTTCAGTGTATTGTCGAAATACGTTTCAGGCAACGCAAACTTCATCTCCGGAACCATGGCTTTGAGGTGTTCAGAAACCACGCCGAACCCGGACATGGGAAAGTTCTTGAAACCCAGCTTGACTACAGGCGAATCCGCCGGAACCGTAAAGTCGCCTTTCGCTGCATTGGCAAACCGAGCATTCCCCACGAGGCTGTTCATGTCATCCAGCGAAAACTCCGTGATTGCCGTGGCCGGAATCGGATTTTTGATTTCCGGATTATGGAAAAGAATTCGGTCGCGCGATCCCTTCCATAGTCCGGGCACGCTTTGCACATAATGCTCTCCAAGAATTACATTGCTGTAGAACTCATCATAGACCGGTGCCGGATAAGGAACATTGCAGGTGTAGTGCTTGAAAATAATGTTATTGAAAACCTTGCGGTAGTAACCCTCTCGGGTTTTCAGTCCGCCACTCAAACAGAGATTGTCGTAGATCTCATAGTTGCTCAATCCGTCGTCCAAATCAATATCCCACCCGTTCACACAGAACATACGGTTGTTGCGCATCACGACCGGTTCAATAGCATCCCAGCGCATCATATCCGGATGCTTCTGCATAAACTTTTCAATCTCCGTCACGCCGTTCTTATCGCGGTTGCGTGGACCGGCAGGACTGGCTGGCCACCAGAAACGGTCGCGCCCCCAGGAATTGAACGAACCATGATCGCCCGTCTCCAACACGGTATCAAAGCAGTCGTTCCATTCAATCAGATGCCCGCCCCAGGTGCCGTCGCAAATATTGATGGCTGCGCGTGGAACCATGAAGATGGAATTATGCCGCACCGTAATCCGGGAACTCATCGAGATATTGACTCCGGCCGTCTGTTTCTCTACGCGCCCGCAAAGCGTCATCACGCAATCCTCCACCAGGCAGTCGGCGGGATAGTCATCCGTTTTCGGCCCCGGCTCCGTGTCAAAATCCTCGATGCCCATCGGTGGCGCGCCATACTGGAACATGGGTGAACGCACCGCGGCCAGGGAGCCGACAAAGTTAACATCGGTCGCACCGTTTTCCTTGAACACGCAGCTTTTCACCGTGACCCGCCGGTTATAAGCATCGACAAAAACTGCGTTGCCGCCGATCTGGGTAAATGTGCAGTCCTGAATCAGAACGTCTTCGCCACCGCGGATATGCATTGCCCCACCGCGGTAGATAGTCCAATCCGAACGCAACAGCGGCTCTTTGGTTTCCATAAAGGTGCGGGCGGTTCCTGTGAAGGTGATGCCTTTGAATGCAACATGCTGGACAGGCTTGATGACTTCCGGAAGATCGATCGCCAGTTTTACTTTGCTCCCCCCTTCAACGGTCATTTGAGCCACGGGCTCCACGATCTGCCCATACACCTCCACCAGATGACGCAGTTCAAATACGGCTTCCACCAGCGGCTTTTCCGCCAGATCAACACCGGCAGCAGGTTTGTAATAGAGCCAGCCTTCGCGCTGATTGAAGAACCATTCGGCGGGTGTGTCTAGTTCCTCGAATACATTTTCGATCATGCGGAAATCTTTATGAACCGGACTCATATCCATGCTCGCCATGCGGTTGTTCTGCAGGCCGCCCTCGTAGGCCAGACTGCCATCCGCCTTCTTGCCCGTTACCTTGTACTGGATGCCACCCCATAATCCTTTATGCATGGCATGCATGTAGGCCCCAGTCGGGTCCGCCCACTCCGAAGCCTTATCTTTGCTCCAGGCATTGGCGGCACCGCCGTTATATGGAGTCGTCCGGTGGTGCTTCTTATCTTTCGACGTCGATTGGATTTCAGATTCCTGATAATTCGGATAACGCGCCATGTGCTGCCGTACACCGTCCACGAACAGCTGATCCATCGAGAGATCGCGCTCCAACTTTGCCCTGTAAATACTGTTCTTCCAAGGCTCCCATTTCAGGCTGAGTTTTTCTGCGCCTGTGAAAACTACCGATTCACCTTTCGCCGCACGATAGGTTACACCGCTGTCCCGCGGTTCTAGCCGCAACGGTTCCGCAAATCGATACGTTCCGCCATGAATCACCACCTAGCCGCCGGAACCACGGAGTGCGTCGCGCGCCGCCGCCACCGTTGCAAACGGCTTTTTATCCGTTCCCGGATTCTTATCATTCCCTGAAACCGCAACGAGGATCTCTTTTGCCGCCATAGCGTTTGCTGCAACGAGCATCCCTGCCAGCATTAATATTCCTATCTGCCTCATATCCTATAACTCCTTCATCTAAGTAAATTCTGTTCACTCCAACACACAGCAACATCAATGTTCTGATTTATAGATCCTTGATACTCGCAGAACAACCGGCCCGAGCAGTCCGGATTCCGGTAATGCTGACTCGGCAGTATACCACTTGGGATCGGGAGAAATGATTCGACATACCTGCTCTGCCAAGGGAACGGTTTTATCGCCGATCAACCGATTGGCCCAGGTGTTGACCACCCTGACCTCAAGCTCGTTCTTCCCAGAACGAACAAGGTGTGAGATATCCACTTCGAAGGGCGGGCGCCATAACGTTCCCGCCGATTGACCATTCACAACGACCTCCGCCAGCTCCCGAACATCGCCTAGATCAAGTATCAGCTTTGAATTCTTCCCCAAGGAAGCACTCGGAACAGCAAAGGACTTTTTGTATGTGCCAACACCACTGAAATACCTGACCCCGCGCGCCTCATGCTCCGTCCACGAAGATAGCTGATTCATCTGAATTCGAGCAGGCGCGCCGCGATCCGATTCAAATTCGACCGACCACGGGCCTTTCAGCTCGACCGCTTTCGGAAGGCCCGAGGGTGCGAGCGTTCCTTTCTTTCCCGAGGCCATGATCCACTCCAAGGAATCCACATTATCTTTAACCGTAACGGAAACCCCACTGCCGGAATTAAGAAAGAACTCGGCCGACAAGGACTCGAACATTTCTCCAATTGGTTTTCCGGGAGCAAAGACAATCGCACCCCGGTGATTAAGTTCTACGATATGATCCTTGGATGGCTTGCGGAACACGATAAACCTAGCGCCTTGCGCCTCGAATCGCAGCGGGATTCTTGTTCGGCCACCTTGCTCTTCATAGATCGCAATATCGGAAATTTCCCCGGTCATGGGATCGAACAGCTCCGGTTGCTCTCCGGCAATGCGGAACCAGCAGTCGGCGATACAGGCCTGTCCGGAGTTCGCGACAAAAAAGATATCGACGTCAGAATTTTGGCGGTGGATAAAGTTGATCTGGGTTCCGCGTGGCGCCTTAAACGTAAAATCCGGTTGTAGCTCCATCTGCTTGAGCAACTCGGCCAAGGATGCTCCCCACACCATACGTCCATTGCCCACGCGAGCTTCAGTCACAGTCTTATCAGCGTGATCAATCCATAACTGATCGGCGAGATCGCGGACGATGCGGTCACATTCCGGATAGTTCTCGAGTCCCGGAGCGGATTCAGGTTTTGGACCAATTACCGTCGCCCCCTTTCTGACCAGTTCATCCACTTTTTTCAGAACCTCGGGAGCCATCGTTTTCTTGTCCGCCAATAGCAGAACGGCATACGACATGCCATCGGGAAGCACGATCCGTCCGTCTTTGACGTCCATCCGTTCAAGTAAAACCGAGTTGTCGCAATGATCCGCACGATACCCTTCGGGCAATCCTTTCAGTGTCAAGTCACCATACCCGGAGCTATAGGTATCCTCGTATCCGACATAATGACAGACGTCCGCGACAAACAGGTCTTGTTGCAGCATGTAGGAACAGCGCCCCAAATAGTTCACGAAACCATCCGCGTAAAGCCACCAGGTATTGCCACGGTGAAAGTTGACGCCGTTCCAACCATGGGTCCATCCCGGCTTGCTGTCATCGGGCTGATGAACGGAGGTGTGCAGCACAAACTTATTGGTGCCGCGACAGAGGACACGATCCGCATGAGCCTTCAGGTGCGCTGGAGTGAGGGAGAAATCTCCTTTGCCCGCGCCCACCGTAAACGATTCATCCTTGATGATCCGTTTCCCGTAGACATGCCCCGCCGCAGCAGCGAAACCGGTGTAAACTCGTCCTGACCCCGGGGGCTTCTTTCCGCGTATCCAAAACTCGTTCATCGGAACGTCGCAAACGCCGTACAGGCGGATCGGGTTCCCAAACATATGCTTCCACCCATAGATCACTTCGGCTTCGAGCTTCATGCCTTTTTTATTCAGGCGGTCGCGGATGTGACCGTAGAACTCATTGGCCAGCAGGTCGTCCAGCGTCACTCGGTAATCGACAAGGAATCGATTCGAAATCTCTTTATCGCTCACAGGGAGTTTAGCCAAAACCGGAAGGTATAGGGTTGGGTCGTACCCGCGCCGCGAGCGGAACTCTTCAACGAAATCTTTGGTCCACGACTGATAGCCACACTCCCAGCTATCGATCAGCACATGATCGAGCGTCTTTCCCGCGAGATCTCCGGCATCCTCGATCAAGGGGCCGACCACATGGTCATACACCACATCCGCCGCCTCGCCACTCAGCTTATCGCACTCCAAGCCATGCCCCTCGGGAGAAGCCGGATGGTTGGTTTTTCGAAGCAACCGATCAAAGAACATCAGAACGGCCCAATTCCCCTCAGGCGGCGTCCACCGGAGCATGCCGTCTTGTTCCACATGAGGGGTGATGTCAATGAACTCATCGCGGCCTAGGCTAAACGGCGCGGAATCATTATCATCATCAATATACGGACTGCCGGGAGAAATCATCCGCACCGATTTAGGAACGACGGATTTTCCCGTACCGCGATAAGCCAAAATATTTATCGTGTCTTTCGGCGGGCGCGCTTCGAACCGCTTTCCACCGGTGGCGTTACTGATCTTAACGTCCAGTCCCCGCATTCCCTGCTCCGGAGTAACCCATGGCCCGCCGGCCGTGGCAAAGCCATCACAAATCTGCAGCCCCATCGTCATGCCCAGACGTTCGCATTCCTTCAGTGAATAATTCACCAGCTCCCGGTATTCATCGCTCATGAAACGAACCGGGCCGCGCGGCGAGTCGGGGCGTCTTGTATCCTTTAGAAAGGCGTTGTGAAACTGCGTCACACCGCCAATTCCTAGTCGTTGCATCAGCTCAAGATCCGAGGTAATGCCCTCGCGGGTTATATTCCCATAGATCCAGTGCCACCAAACCTGCGGCCGGGCCTCGCCTGATACATTCCTAAACCCGTCATCCAATGACTGCGCGGCCGCCAGCTGACAGGCCAGCACCGGCATGAACAGCAGGTAGACGATCAATTTACTAATTTTCATTGGCCCTACTTCATCATCTTCGATAATAAAAATTCTCAGTCTATTGAAATGCGCAGGCGGATAAACTGATTGGTTTCGGTGGCCGGGATTTGGTTGGTGACCGCCTCGAAGCCGGGTTCAAGCGGAGCGGTGCCTGATGGCAGAACGGATATAATATTCCAATCATTGGAAACGAGGTTGGTGGATTCTTCGAGAGTGTAGATCAACCCGCGTGCTGCCGCGTCCGTACGGCGACGGTAGACATATTCGAGCGCGTTCCCAACCATTGTCGTTCCAAAGGTTGGAAGAATCAAAGCAGCATCACTTCCATTGGTCGGAACGCCGCCAAGGCCATACTCGGTCAGGTTATCCAAGCGATCCCCGTCGGCGTCCCAACCATAACCGGCATCAACACCCAGTGCATATTCATTGGCCCAATCCGCATAAAGTTCCGCAGCGGAGGGAGGAGCCTCCATAGCTGCGCGCATTTCCATCAAGGTAAACTGGTTGCCCGTGGCGCCGGAGTCATGGCCGGTGATGACAATCCGGTCAAACGAAGCCGGAGCCTGCAATACTATCCGCGCGTGATCATACGCTCCGGCAATGGCGTTGCCGGTGGAGTTCGTGACGAGATTAAGACCGTCGTATAATGCGACATCAATATTATCATCGCGATCGGAGTAGCCGTCGCGCCCATACAGGTCTATCGCGAACAATTGATTTGATGACAGTGAGAGCACGCCGGCTTCCAGCGAATAAGCAATCACAACATCCACGCCTTCTGCCTCGTTTCCATGGAATCCCAACCGACCGGTTGCGGTGCTGAACGTCTGAAAAGGAAGGGGTATTTCCGGCGCGCTCGGATCATAAACAAACGGATCATTCAGCGTTTTTTCCACGGAGCCGCCATAGCCACTGACACTGCTGTTCGCAGGATCGGCCAGCAGTCCAACTTCTACATACTGCGGAGACGGGGTAGACGTATCGAATTGCCAAACTACCCCTTCGACCGTTCCGGTCGGTGTGACCGCATCCGCTCGCCAATAATAGACGCTATTGGAAGCCAGCGTACCGGGATTGAAAATATTGTTCGTAAAATTCCCCATCCATTCCATCGTGGAAGGATGCAGACCGAAATAAATAGTATGCGAGGTTGCCTCGTAGGCACCTAGCCACATCAGGTCGGCATCGAGTTTTACGGAGCTGGCCTGCGCCGGCGGAACAGGTTTGGAAGCATGCTCGAGCTTACGCCCGGGAATCCAGTAGCTGGAGTCGCCGGATTCGTAGGCGCCGATATCCGGAGCTGAGCCCAGATAACCATCCGTGATCCCCGGAACCACCATGCCGCCATCAATCCAGTCTGAACCCGGACGAGGCCGATAGTCGCGATTTGTCCAGTCACGTACCTGATCCTTAATATTCAAAGAAAGCAGGCCGCCCTCCCAGTTGTTGCTGTGCGTACCCGATGGAGCGACATAAGCACTGGGTGCCAAGGTCATATAGGTTCCGACCGAATTGTTTGCGCTGATCGTGTTGGCGTGAATGCCGCTGGTTGACGGATCCCCGGAGTCATCAGAAAAACGCATGTTACCTTCGCATAAGTTATTATAGACCTGTCGTTCGTCGCCCTTAAGCTGTATGGGAATATCCGACTGCGAATTAATCGAAATATTGTGATGCAGGATTCCCGTTCGCATTAACGGGGCGAGCGGAAGATAATCCTTCGGCCCATCACTAAACCGAACCGCCGGTCGACGCAGGTCGTGGAACCAGTTGTTTTTTACCACCACATCACGATGCCCCTGCATCAAATGAATTGCCGCCGCATCATGCTGCAGATGCGCCAGGTCCGAAAAATCGTTGAGTTCAAACAGGGTTCTGCTCGATGCGATAACGCCATGCCCCGATCCGGTCTTATACATCGTATTCCGGCGATAAACGCTGTCCTCGGAATTTCGGAACCAAATGGAAGAGCTTTGTCCGGATTGATGTCCGCAACTGTAGTCGATGTGATGGAACTCGCAGTTCTCAACCGTAGCAAAGTCACTGCCATCAAAGCGCAATGCCACCCCATCCGTATAGCCCATCGAACAATTAAGCATCGCGAAATTTGGAGAACCGTCGATATGCGTGCGGGCAAGTGTTCCGTAATCGCCCAGCGTCCGGCGGTTAAATACCGGATAGTTCAAATCACAATCTTCCACCGTGATATGGTTGCCATCCGATACCTGAAAGGTCGTCGCAAAAAAGTCCAGGTTCTTAACGGTGACATATTGGCAGTTGGAAAAGGTAAACGCATTCGCCATGGTCTTCCCCCGGATATCGCCGGTCGGCATACCGCCGCCCCGCATCCACAGGTACAGGGTGTTATCCGACGGATCAAAATACCACTCGGTCTCGTTGTCGAGCAGGTTAAGTTTCGAGTCCATGAAATAGTAGTGGCGTGCCTCGTTCCAGTCGGTTTCCACATATTGGAAATGATCGCTGCCGGCAACATGGTTAGTCACCATTGAGGCATTGATTCCCCAAAGATTGATAATCAGCATGGCATCGGTCATATCGAGACCGGACGCTGCGAGGTCGTTGCCATCGTTGGGATCGTCGTATTCCAAACCTGCAGAGGAGAGCGCTTCATTGCCCTGTGCCCAGTGGGTTTCGCGATCCCACGCGGTATCGTCGTCAAATCGAGCGTTCGGCCAGCGGGCCAGCATCATCCATTCACCATCCACAAATACCTGAGTAATATCAGAGGTAAGCGTGGTTTTGTAAATATTTCCGCTGTGCTGCGTCCAACCGGTTGATCCAAGATCCTCGACCGACCGCGAGCCATCCAGCGCAACCACTTCGTTATTGTAAGCCGAAAAGGTAATCGGAGATCCCGAGGTGCCATTCAGATTGTTAACCACAACCTCTTCATGGTAGTTGCCCCCGCGAATGTAGCAGGTGTCCCCCTCCCCCATCACATCGGCAGCATGCTGGATGGTTGCGAATGGGGTGCCGATTGCGCCGGCGGTTAGGTCGTTTCCGTTTGTCGCCACATAATAGTTCGCGGCAAGTGCCTGCCCGACCGCAAACAATACCCCTATAATATATACTTGTTTCATCAAAATTACTCTTTTGGCGCTGAGCACCCCGATCACAATATTTGACCCCGCCACCGGATGAAAATTTGACGGATACCGCAATCCATTAACTAATGAGGGACAGCCCATCGACTAGAAACAAAACGCGCTCAACAGTCACTCATGAAGACTTAGATGTTCGACCTTCAGCTGGTAAATCACAACTTCTCCATAGGATTCCGGAGCATCCCCTTTGCTGGTATTTGATTGCGTATAGCAACCGGCCTTGAAATAGCATTTCTTTTTTGAGCGTTCCCAATCCATCTTCAGCACATCGTTATACCAAACCCGGACATGGCCATCGCTCGCCTCGATCTTCACCGTAAACCGGGTTCCCAGTTCATAGTCCGCATCCAACAGTACGTCGCCAAACCGGTTTCGCTCCACAAACAGCTTTCGATCTTCCAGCCGGATCATAATCAAGTCGTCCCCCGCATCGTGAATCTGCGCACAGACCACATGCGACTTTACAGGAGGGAGTGCTGTAATGGCCTGCGTCACCGTCATCCGGTGCAACACACCGTCATCCGTTGCCCAGGCCGCCTTCTCCTTATGAACCGCCCGCTTGGCCTTACGCCCGGCCATCTCGCGCAGTTCACAGCGAGGATAGCTCGAATTCTTCGTCGTCACTTCGCTGCAATGCGCCCGAAAGACCACCCCATCCCGCTCCTTGTTGACAAAGAAACAGATCGGATTCTGAAATCCCGCGAGGTTGGGCTGAAAAATCTCCAACGGCTTTTTCCCGTTCTCGCGTGCATACGGCAAAGTGAGCTTCCACAGTTGCAGATCCAGAACCTCTGCGGGGTGCTCCTTTCCCTCTGCGCCAGCCATCAACCCCGAACCGAACAGGAGTGCGATTCCCAAAAGAAGGTAAAGTTGCCGCTTTATAGTCATCCGTTTTAATCGTCCTCTTGATTTACTGGATATTAATGCGCAGGCGGATGAACTGGTTCGTTTCCGTAGCCGGGATCTGATTGGTAACGGCCTCGAAACCGGGTTCGAGCGGGCTCACGCCTACTGGCAGACCGTACACAATGTTCCAATCATTGGAAACGAGGTTGGTGCATTCTTCGAGATTGTAGCTCAATCCGCGCTCCGTGGCATCGGTGCGGCGACGGTAGGCATAGTTCATGTTTCCAAAGGTTGGAAACAGTGCGTCATTGAAATTGCCGGGATCACCGCCCAACCCATATTCAGCAAGGTTTGAAAGCTGGTCGCCATCGGGATCGGAATAATATCCCGGCGCATTGGAAATGCTGAAATTGTCCGCCCACTGGACATAGTGATAGGCGGGCGACGGCTGGATGTATGACACCGTAAGGATCGGGGCGTTGGTCGTTTCGCTCGTGTTGATGCTTCGCTGTGTATCCAGAGGGTTTCGGATCAGGCCGAATGAAACCAACCCGTTGGAAGCCACGGCGGCGGAGACCTCGAACATAGCCCAGCTACCCGAATTCACATTGCCTGCATCAAGCAAGGAACCATTGATGGGCGGACGGTTACTCCAGGTAATCGTATCCTGACTCCATGCCGTTCCGGTCATGGAATAAACGCCCACACCGACATTGTGACTCCCGCCTGAGTTATACAGTTCCAACGACGCGGAATTAATGATGCCGGGTACATTGACATTGAATTTAAGATAGCCCTCGCGGTTGTAGCCGTATGCAATTTGTGTGATGAGCTTGATCTGATCGGAATCGCCATAGTTGGTGTCTGGTGTGGTGTCCTGAACATAGGCGTCGTCCGTCGGTGTGAAAGCAGCGATGCTTCCGGCAATCCCGGCTTCAACCCAGAACTGCCACTCGGCTCCGGCAACCGTACCGGTCGGGGTAACGGCATCGACGCGCCAATAATAGGTCTGCCCCTCGGCCAGTATTCCCGGATTGAAAATATTGTTGGTCTGGTTTCCAACCATTGAAAGGTTTCCGGCTTCGGTGCCGAAATAAATATTGTGCGACGTCGCTTGATAGCCTTCGCGCCACATCAGGTCGGCATCGGTTTTTACGCCGTCGGCCATATCGGGCGGCACCGGCGCTGAGGCCAAGGCTTGCTTTCGTCCGGGAATCCAGTAGGAGGAGTCTCCCTGCTCATACGCCCCCATATCCGGAGCAGCTCCTAGATAGCCGACGGTGATGCCTGCAATATTGGTTCCCCCATCAACAATATCGGAGCCCGCGATCAGGCGAAAATCCAGATTGTCGGGATCGCGCAACTGGGTGCGGATATCCAGCGACGTGACATACCCGTTCCAGTTGTGGTCGTGCGTGCCCGGAATCGTTTCAAAGTTCGAGCGGTGACCCGACAATTTTTCCGCCGCGTTGTTGCGGGTGATAGTACCCGCATTTGACAAGGCATCATTATCCAAAATAATGATTCCATTTGCTGACGTATCAAAGGCGGTGTTGTTATAGCAATGGTGAAGTTCGCCCTTAAGCATCAGAGCCGCCGGCACATTCCACCCCACATTGTTGTGCATGGTTCCACTGTTTCCTCCGTAAGAAGCACCGACAGGAGCATCGAATCGGGCTCCGTATTTGATCGCGTCGTGGAACCAGTTGTAACGAGTGATCGAGCCCGGTTGCGCGCCGATGGTGTATTGAATCGCGGCGCCATCGTTCTGCACCAGACCATAGTTGATAAACTCGCAATTTTCGACCAGCGGCGTCTCCCCCACTTCCATGAATTCCGAAGCACCCGCCGTGTTTATCGAATTCCGCGAAAACACGCTGTTTGGGCCACGCATATAGATGCCCGCCTGAAGGTAGGGCAACTCGGACACCACCCAGTCGATATTATCGAAGGAGCAGTTTTCAACCCGGTTACTATCACCGTCCGTAAAAATGGCATAACTCTCGGCAAAGGAGAAGGAGCAGTCTCGCACCGTACAGTTGGAGGCATCAGCCTTGCCTGGCTGAGTGATTGTTGTTGCCAGAGGCGCAGCAATGCGCCCAAGCATGCGCATGGAACAGCTGGGATACAGCAGGTCGCACCCCTCGATCAGCACATTTTCCGAATTATAAAATTTAAAGGTGGTTCCGAAGAAATTTAACTTCTTCAAATTAAGGTAGCTGGATCCTGTTACATCCAACGCATAGGTCTGGGTTTTTCCGCGGATATCGCCCGCAGGAACTCCTCCACCGGGAACCTGCAGGTAGAGTGTTTGGGTCGCCGTGTCGTAGAACCACTCCTTTTCCACATCGAGCAGATTAAGCTTTCCCTCCAGGAAGTAGCGATGGTGCACACTCTTGTAGCTGCTGGCAGAGTTGTAGGTAAAGGTATTGGTTCCTGCACTATGACTGTTAACCACCCGGGTCCAGGTTTTCCAGCTGCCCACATTCAGAACAGCCATCGCTCCGGTCATATCCAGGCCCGTTGCAGCGAGATCGGCATTAGCATGTGGAGCATCTACTAAAACACCATTGGTAGAAGCGCCTTCATTGCCCTGCGCCCATCTATTTTCCCAGTCCCAGATCGACCCATCGTCAAAATTGCCGTTAGGCCAACGGGCGGGAATCATCAGCTCGCCATCGATGTAGAGCTGCCAGATGTCGGTCGTCAGCGTCGTTTTGTAGATATTTCCACTATGCAGCGTCCAACCGGTAGAGCCCAGATCCGCGAGCGACTGCGAACCATCAAGCGTGACCACCTCGTTGCTGTAGGCCGTAAAGGTGACGGGAGACCCCGATATTCCGTCCAAGTTGTCGATCACCACCGCTTCATGGTAGGTGCCACCACGAATGTAGCAGGCCTCCCCCGCCCCCATAACATCCGCCGCCTTTTGAATGGTTGCGAATGGAGCAGCAAGGTTTCCGCTGGCAAGATCGCTACCGTTGGTTGCGACGAAATAGTCCGCGGCAAAAGCCGAACTGCTCAGACATAAAAACAGAATACTGAGCGTCTTTCGCATGGTTTCTCCTCTATAACCCAACCATTTAATCCTAAAACTGATACGAAGAATGATGAATAGACAAAAACTCCGCAAGGTATTCCCCCCGGCGGAGTTTTCATCGTTTCCAGTGTTTGGAAACTATATCATGAAACGACGGCGGATAAACAGAACCCCGGCCCCAAATGCGGTAACCAGACCCAGCGTAGCCGGTTCCGGAATAACATCCACATAACTGGTGCCCATGCGGATCTCATCCACTCCGTATCTACGCTTTGAAGCAATGGACAACGTATCCAGCAATGATTCGTCAACCGCAGCGGTTGCCGTTGAGAAAGCAGTGCCTAAAGCAAAGTCCGTCCCCACATTGTAGAGCTTGAAGGTATCCTTCTCTCCATCCGTATCAAACGTGATCTGACCGACGAGAAAATGCTGACCGGCAAGAGAGACTTTATCGCCCTCGTTATCCCCAGCATTTGTACCCCAAACTTTCGCACTTATATTACATGTGCCCCCGTTATCAACTTCAATGGCAAAACCTCCACTGGCCGCATTGGTAAAGGTGCCAATTCCATTCCCATATCCCTCGAAGGCTCCTGTAGCGATACCGATTGATCCATTCATATCGGACACATCCAACAGCAAGCTGAACCAAAGCTCACTGGCACCAGACAAATCAGCGCTAACGCTGCGACTGACCGTTGCATCGCTCGTTTCCGTCCGGTTAAGCTTATTGCCGCTCGTAGGGAGAGTGCCCCAGCTTTGGCTGTCTGCCCCAACGGTGAATGAAGCAGAACCGTCGTCAGTCTGCCAAGCACCACCGAATCCAGTACCTGTATTTGCGGTACCGACGGAATCAATTGTGCCGGATCCCGTATCATAGTCCATTCCCTCATACACGAGGAGCGCGGCATGGGCAGACAAGCCGCCAACCGCTATCATGCTTATAATTAACAGGCTTTTTTTCATTATTTTCCCTTTCTTGTTTCAGCTTAAAGCAACCCGGAATTCCCGGGTTGCTTTACGGAATCGCATTACTTAAGGCAGGTTGATTATTCCTCAAGTTTAATGCGGAAGAACGCCTGCTCTGCCGAGATGCTGTTGGTAAGACAGATATCGCCAACGCCGGTAACGGTATCGCCAACATTTGTCCAGTTTGCAGTGACGAGATCACCACAGCTCTGCAGAGCATAGGTTCCGTATTCTTCACCGATGAAGCAGGTAATCAGATCGCTTCCGTCAATCGCCATTGTGATATCGTTGACCGAATCCGGCCCTTCAACTACAGGGGGTACGGTCCAGGCGGAAACGTTTCCGACTTTACCGCCGGCAATCGCAGCAGCCGGCGTTTCGAAGCGGATGCCCCAGAAATCCCAGTCACCCACATCATTGACGGCTTCTGCCAACCCACTCACGTCGTATTCGATCACGACATTAGTGGTGACGCCCGCCACGCCGACGATTGTGTCGATCGCATATTTTTTATTCGGAGCCGGACTAAGATAGACCTTTAAGTTGTCCGCGAAGTCGATCAACCCCGAATTTCCTGACAAACTATATGCTTTCTTCTCCGTGTCCAACAGAATCATATCGTCGCCTGCGGCGCTGCCCGTGTCGTCGAACCACGCATAGCAGTTATAACGCAGCGTGAGATCGTCAGCAGTCACGGCATTTGTGGCCGGAGTCCAGTCAAACTCGACGGTCAAAACACCGCCGGTCATGAAGGTAATCGCGCTTGCCTGCGCCACCGCGTCGTCGTTCACAAGATTCTTAACAAATCCTTCGCCGCTCGCATCGAGGGTCCACGCAGCATTACGTGTGTACCATCCATTGTCCACGTGCTGACGTTCCAACCAGCGGACATTACCTGCAAAGGAGGTCATGTCCGGATCGATGATCAGCTCGCTCTGGATGGCTGCCGCATAGGTAACCGTGAACGGGACGATTTCTTCCTGCTCAACTCCACCGGCTTCCTGCCAGGTAACCACGAGATCTGCTGTTGCAGTTTCACCATCTGCGAGACCTCCAACGGTGTTGTCATACATAACGTTCAGGTCGCTGCTGTTCGGAGCGGGGCTGACGAGGTCGAGCGGTGTTCCGGTCAGAATCGTGAATCCCGCGTGGGAAGCGTTGCTGATGGACAGGGCGGAAACGATGACGTTTGTCGCGTCGGTCTGGGCCTCTACATAGGAAGCAACCACGGTGCCGGTAATGGTCGTGGAGGGATCGGACAGCAACAGGTCAACCAGTGCGGGGTCAAGATCAAAACTAGCTGGCGAATCGGTAAAGTTCGCACGAAGATTAATCTGGTTGGTCTGGCTTGTCGGATTACCAACCTCGTTCCATACGATGAAGACGGTGCCAGTCGCGAATTCGCTGTGCGTCAGGCCCGCGACGGTGTTGTCGAACTGAATGGAAACAGTTTCGTTGCTCGGAACGGCGTCGGTGAGCGAGAACGCGGTTGAAGAGGTGAGCGTGAAGGCGTTCGTGTTGGATTCCTCGCCAATCAGAATATCGGAGACCTCGACGTTGGCCAATAACGCCCCTTCTAGATAGCCGACGACGATATCGCCCGTGGCGATGGTCGAGGGCGCGTCAAGTTCGAGTGTAAGCAGTGCGCCCGGAGAGGAGATCAGCAGCGTGTCGCCGGTCGGGGTTGCTGTGGCCGTAACGGTTGTATTGGTCAGAACTTCGTCATAATCGACATTGATGCTGAGGCCCGGATCCGCCGACAGCTGTCCCTGGAACAGCATCTGCCCAATATCGTTCCGTTCGTCGCTCTCAATCAGCCACGTTCCGCTACCAATCGTCATATCAATGTTGGCGCCGCTCCCGGGATTTATTGCTCCACACGTAAGCGTGCCGTCATTCAATCCGATGGTATAGGTTCCGGCGGTTGCGGGTAATTGCAACCCACCAGCGATATTAACCGCGCCACCGTTCAGGTTAAGCGTTCCGCTAGGCGCGCCGTTGTTGCCGAAAATCATGTTGCCCGTCGTGGTGAACGATCCGCTGTTCACCGTCAGAGTTCCATGTCCTGCCGCAGCAAGGTACCCCATGTAAACGTTGTTGAGTATGGTCAGATCGCCGCCGACAACCTGCAGTTCGGCCGCCCCATTCTGACCGATGCGCAACGGTGCAGACGCAGTAGAGTAGTCAGTCCCCGGCTCTACCGTCGCAAAATCGCCCGTGTCCAATATCGGCAGATTGTCCGTGTACATTGTATTATTATTCCAGTTCGTGGGGTTTACCCAACTCGTGTCCGGAGCGGCATCGCCATCCCAAACCCAGTTTGCTGCCATCGCGCTGCCACTGACAGCGACGCCAATCAATATTGCTAAGCATCTATTCACTTTCATCCTTATCCTCCTGTATTTCAGTTTATTAACTAAGGTTAACGAAACGGCGCGTTTTCCTAATACACGCCCTATGTAACTCATTTAACTCCGCCCAAAAATGGGGTTTGATGAAAAAACGAAAAAAATATGTCCAAATCCAAAACAAGGCCTGCAGCCCTTGTTTTCTATAGGTTTCAAGGCCTGTGAACTTCCAGCCGCTGGAAAAAACTTGATCAAAATAGCGCTTCGACTACGTTCAGTGGATATGGACGAGAACAAACAGCCGTCGAACACCGACATCTATGCCACCCGGAAAACACTTATTCAACGTGTCCAGGACCAGCATAACGATGAGGCTTGGGCAGAGCTGTTCAGCATATATTCGCGCTATGTCTACAGCATCCTCATAAGCATGAATGTTTCCGCCAGCGATGCCGATGAGCTGCATCAGGAAATCATGATCAAGATTTGGAAGCGGTTGCCGGAGCTCGATGTGCAGGAGCTACGATTCCGCAACTATCTTAGCACCGTCACGAAAAATACTGTATTAAACTTTATCCGCTCGCGCAAACGCCGGATTGATCGTGAAGAAAAAGCGCTAGGCGATTCCACGATCAGCTACCTGGATTCCATCCGCCTGCCGGACATCGAGGAAATCGCCGAAAAAGAGTGGCGCGTCTACCTGACCCACCTTGCGTTGCAGAATATCGAACAGCTCTTTTCTCAAAACGCCATCACTGTTTTCAAGCTGAGCCTTCAGGGCCTTACGGCTCAGCAGATCTCGGAACAGGAAAATATGACGTTCAGCACGGTCAACACGCTGAAATCCAGAGTGAAATCCCGGTTCAAAATCGAATTGCAGCAACTCAAGGAAGAGCTGGAGTGAGGAAAAATAGCATGTAGTCCCGCCTTTAGGCGGCCAGTCCTCTAGAGCCGCCTTGTTTGGGACTTCATGACTTATGGTGGAGGGCGACGGTTGTCTTGCGTTCCTCAGACTCGCTTTGCGTCGTCGGAGCCATTCCGTGCACTGGCTCGGACAGAGCCTCGCCCTCCAGTCCCGTTCATGAAATCCAGCGCAACTGGCGGGGGGCCCAAAGGCGGAACCTTTCCAAAGGCGGTACTACATACTGCTTCCTTGTTCCTCCACCCGAACAAACTCCACCCCCGGCGCATGCTCGGCCAGATACTCATCGGAATGTTCCAAGGTGTGGAAAACCCGCTCCACGCCCAGCCGAGTGAACGCATAGAATTTATGGGGAGGGATGCTTTTAATCCCGGCAATATTCAGCTCCTTGACCGATATCCCATGCAGGCGCTCAATATCGTTGAATCCCGAATAGCTCACGTCCAGCGAATAGAGCCGCAGGGGTTTCAGCACGTTGGATTCATATAGAGGAACCGCGATGGGGAGTTGGAACAACGCATACTGCGTACCCGAAAGCGAAAGGTGCCAGCCCCTTGCATCTTCGGTTGCGTGCAGGGAGTGCTCTCCTACATCCCTATACGATTCGTAGTTCAGGATATCGAGCATTGTTTCCACCACGGGCAAAATTTCATCAGCCGGCCGCTTGATCGATTTATTCAAATAATAATAGGCGAGATAATAGTTCACCGCCCGGATATGCCGCTTCACCTCGAACAGCAGGTCGCACATATCGGACGGTTCAAGCCACTTGTGGTCAAGCGGCTTGATTACGGCATACTTCTTCGCGAGTTGTTCGCAATCCTGATACCGTTTCACAACCTCGATGCGCCCAAAATATTCAGATGCTTTATTAAAGTCCTGCATCACAAAATGCAGCAACGCCAGATACTCCGTCAGCGCATAAATCTTTTCCGGGTCGGTTTCTTGAGAGAGGTGGCTTTCAATGGCCTTGATCTTGCCCTCGGCGTGGAGAAAGTCCTCGGCGTTAATCAAGTCCATTGCCGTTGCTCGGATGCTGTCGCTGAGTGCGCGGGAATGCTCAGTCTCTTCAATGTAGAGGCGCAGATTATCTTCAGCCACCTGTTTTTCGCCAACAACCTTTACGAAGGCAAAAACCACAATCATGCAAAGCAGCACAAACGAAAACATGGCTACGCGGAATGCTATCCGGCGCCGCTTGATCAAAAGCTTGAATTGCGTGACCCACCCCGCATGCTGCGCCTCGGTGGCAAAGCCGAGCAGATAGCGATCCAGCTCATTGCGAAACTTACCGACCGATGCATAGCGTTCAAATGGATCCAGTTTCAGGGCCTTCATAACCACGGCTTCCAGCCCGAATTGGATGCCCTTCACCAGCTTCGATGGAGAAACAATGCCCCCTTTGAGCGTTTGCTCCGCGACATCGGCCATGGAGTCGCCCGTAAAAGTCGGGCGATGCGCGAGAATATAATACAGCAAGGCACCAAGCGAATAGATGTCGGTCTTTGCCGACACCTGCTGGCTCTTGCCCACCTGTTCGGGCGCCATGAAACCGGGGGTGCCTTTAATGGTTCCCCGGCGAGTCAGATCGTTAAGGATATCGCCATTGGGCAGCTCTTCTTCCGGGATTCCCTCGATTCGCTGAGTATGGGGCTCATCCGACTGTATGATTTTTGCCAACCCCCAGTCGCATACAAGCACTTCGCCGAATGGGCCGATGAAGATGTTAGAGGGTTTTAAATCCAGATGAACCACATTGCGCGAATGCGCATAGGCCACGGCATCGCAAATCTTCACGAACAACTCCAGCAAGCGGAGCCTCGGAAAACGCCGCTCGTAGTCAGGATCGCCGGTTTCCAGTTTATCGACAATCTCCTTCAAAGTGCTGCCGTGGACAAACTCCATCGTAAAAAAGGCTTCGCCGTCCGCATCGAAGCCAATGTCATGGACCGAAATAATATTCGGGTGCTGCAGGCAGGCCGTAAGGCGGGCTTCGCGCAGGAATCCTTCTTTCTGTTCGGCCGATGCTCCTTCAATAGGACGCGCCAAGGCAACAACACGATCCGTGCGCAGGTCGCGCACCTTGAAAATCCGCTTTTCCCCGCCGGCCTTGACGAAAGTTTCCTCGCCATAGTGCTCTGGCACCTCCGACAGCATTTTAGAAATCGGATAGAGAAACTCTTTCTCCTCCTCGTCTGCGTCCAACCAGTCGCTGTCGTAAAGCTTTTCCAAACCGGCGATCTTTTCCGGCATTCCGTTGCTATCAAATGTTGGGTGGTGTTTCATAGTTTCCGTCAAAGGTACGTGAACCGTATAAGAATGGAACCCCGCCACCGACTCCAAATTTTATTCATTTTGCGAACCAAACGATAAAAAGCATCAAACCTTCAGCGCTAAAGAGTGTTATAGAGGAGAAGCGACTTCCTCAATAAACGGAGAATTGTTCATGAAACAATGCAAAACCGTGGTCAGCCTGTTGACCATCTGCGCACTGGCCACCGGCATGGCCAATGCATCTAAACGCCCCAACATTCTATTCATCGTGACCGACGACCAGTGGCGGACGGAGTTTAATTTTCTTCAGGAAGGACGAGACGCCGAAGGGAAATCGCTGAATCTGACTCCGACCATCGACCGCCTCTCGAGCGAGGGCATTATTCTCGACCGGATGTATGCCGCGTCCACAGTATGCACCCCGAGCCGCTACAGCGTACTGACCGGCGAATATCCCAGCCGCAGTCAGGACAAGGGCTTCTTGAACGACATGGCAGAATTCGGCAACCAGCCCAACCCGCATTTCAATGTGCACATAACTCCCGGAAAACCCAATATGGGCAACGTACTCAAGGCCAACGGATACTTTACAGGTTTCGCGGGAAAGAACCACGTGCTTAACGACGGAGCAATCAAGGTTCCGAGCATCACGAAATGGCGCGAGGCCGATCCGTTCGATCCAAAAACACAGGCCTTCCTGCAAAGCAAGCAGGCCGCCGAAGTTCAGAGCGTCCTCAACAATGGCTTCGACTATGCCGCCAGCATCTATGCCGGCAACGTCCCCGGCCATATGCCGATCAAGATGGAAGCGCACAACCAGGATTGGATCACCAAGGGAGGAATCGACTTCCTCGACCTCGCCGCCAAGCAGGACAAGCCGTTCTATCTCCACTTTTGTTCCACCCTCAACCATGGTCCCGGCCCTGCCGGGCACAAGTATTCCGCGAATCCCCTTTTCACGCCCGGCGGCGTTTTAAAAGAGGAACTGAATGTCCAGCCTGGACGCAACACTATTCCGAAACGGCTCAAGGCTGCAGGTTATAACATCAAGGGCGACCACGCCGATGCCCTGTGGCTTGACGATGGCATCAATGCCATCGTTTCCAAAATCGAAGTCATGGGCAAACTCGACAACACGATCATCTTTTTCTTTGTCGACAACGGAATGGAAGCCAAAGGGGCGCTGTACGAAGGGGGCGCGCATGTCCCTGCGTTTGTGTGGGCAAAAAACCTCAAGGGCGGATGGCGGACGGAGCAGCTGCTGGGCAACATTGACTTTGCCCCAACCGTCTACGACCTCTGCGGTATTCCCGCAACCAGCCAACCCAAAATGGACGGCAAAAGCTTTGTCGAAATCCTCAACAGCGTAAACAAGCCGATCCACGATGCAATCCATCTGCAGATCGGCTCCAGCCGCGCGGTGCTGAAGGACGGTTTCAAATATATTGCATGGCGTGTACATCCCGACCGCGAGGCCAACTTTGATATCCCAACGTCTGGAAAACCAAAATCGCTCTACCACATTGCTTCCACGCGCGGCGGGCGCAGTTTGGAAAAAAAGATTCCCAAAAACTATGCCTGCTACTGGGACGCCGACCAGCTCTACGATCTCGAAAAAGATCCCAACGAACAGAACAACCTCGCCAAGAATCCGGAATACGCCCCAAAGCTGGCGATGATGAAGCGACTGCTTTCCGAGCAGTTAAAAGGACAACCCGGAAGCTTTGGCGAGTTCTGATCGTCCTTCGCCCGTCGTAAACTTCCAGACATTGGAAAGCCGTTCACTTTCACCGGTATTGGCACCAACCCGCCAGTAGTAGGTCTTGTCCGGCTCTAGTTCGGGGGGATCGACTATGTTGGAGAAGCCTTTGATCTCTGCAATCGGCTTTAAAGCATCCGGGGACGTACCGAAGTAGATCTTGTGGGAATCCATCTTGTACGCATGGAGAAACATCAGGTCAGTATCGAGAGGAACATGCTGCGCCCCATTCTTCGGTACTGGTGTAGCGGCGGTTTCCATTCTGCAACCAGGAATCCAGTAGGTAGCGGCTCCGGCTTCATAGGCGCCGATATCGGGCTGACCCACGGCCTCGATTCCCGGAAACCGGATTTTCTCTCCGGGAAGATCAGCGCGGCAAATGTTCACGCCCTGATCGATAAGCCCCGTCACATTTTTTTTTGGCCGAAAATCGAAGTTGTCGGGATCGCGGAGCAGGCGACGCACAGATCCTTCGCCAGACATGTTAGCCATCATTTCTGCAGGAATACCGTTCGTCCGGCTTTTCATATTCCATTCAACCAAGTGGTCCACCAGATTGTTGCAGACCAGCGTATGTTCGTTGTGGACATCGGTTGCGCCAAATCCTTTCGGGATCGCCACGAAACAATCAAATGCCGTATTTTTCGCGAACAACTGATAATCGCCCTTAAACTTGTTGCCGCCAGTTCCATCTTGAACATTGAAAAAGACGTTCTCGACAACGGCCGCATCGGTGCCGAATGTGCTGGTGGTTGAATCGAACCGCATCGCCTGCTGTTTGGTATCGTGCACCCAGTTGCGCCTGGCCACCGTGCCGGGTTGCGAAGGCGTGCCGATGTTGATGGCCGAGCCGTCGTGCTGCAGCAGGCTGGTGTTGTAGATATGGTTCCCTTCAATCGTTGATCCAGCTCCAAGACGAATGCCTTCCGACGCACCCGTGGTGTGTAGGGTGCAGTTTTTGACCGTAACCCGATCGCCCCCTGCCAGCGCCCCTGCTCCCCCGCTGGAATTAACGACCCATTCAACATCGTGGACATAGCAGTTTTCCAACACCGCGCCGGAACTAAACAGCCCAATGGCCGGGGAGTTTGGATATTCAATAGAACAATTCCTGACTACATTGCCGCAATCGCCCTCGCCCGAATTATAAATGAGCGTCATGGCGTTGCCGCCATCCGCCGGCGGCTTGTTGCTGAACCAGCCCAACTCTCCCAACACGAACTTGTGCGTGCTGGGATAAAGCAGCTGACTATCTTCGATCAACATGTTCTCACACTCATCCAACAGAAACGTGGTTGCAAAAAAATCGATCCCGATAAATTGCACATGCGCACAATTGCGGGCAACCAGGTTAAAATCGCGAACCTTGCCGCGCAGATCCGGCTTCTGCCCCGGTGCAGGCTTAAAATAGAGGGTCTTTGTTTTCGCATCGAACCACCACTCATTTTCATGATCCAGCGCCGGAAGACCATAGAGGCAATATTCCAGAAACTTCAACATGCGCGTGCCTTCAGGATCATACGTAAACTGGTTGCTGCCCGCCTTATGCTCCAGCACCGGCCGCGCCCAGGTCAGCCAATGGCCAATATTCAGAACGGCAATCGCTCCTGAAAAATCTTTCCCGGTTTCAGCCAGCGTCTGTGCCCCGAAGCCCTCATGATTGCGGTCAAAAACAATACCCGGCTGCGTAACGCTCTCGGAACGCCCCAGTTTGTTGTCCCATTTCCGGTCGGTTGACCGCATGGATTTATGTACGTCCCAGATCGAACCGTCACTGACCGACGCATTCGGCCACCGGGCAAGATCAACCGGTGTATTGCCCTCAAACAGCTGCCACATATCCTGCTCGACGGCTGTTTTGACGATGCCGTCTTCCCACTCATCCCAGTCCGGTGTTATGGAAGCAGTCCCATCCAACACCACGGTTTCATTCTGATAGGCCCGAAAAATGAATGGATGGTCGGCTGCCCCTTTCATCTCTTCGATTTCCAAGGGTTGGAAATAGGTTCCCCCCCGCACAAAGCAAATGTCCCCCGCCGACATCTTTTGAGCAGCAGTCTGCAATGATGCAAAAGGCCGTTCTAAGGTTCCTGGAGAAACATCACTCCCTGTAGTTGCCACATAAAACTCTGCAGCATATGCCGATGCTGTGCAGAGCATTCCCGCTATAATCGTCAAATTCTTCATCTGTTTTCCTATAAAACTGTTCATACAAGGAAACTCCGCCGAACCGTTTTCTTTGATGAATTATAGTTTATTAGCTATTTTCCCGTAGAATGATCAAACAATCACCCGGTAGCGGGGTTGAATGGTTAAAGCACTTTATGAAAGCAATCCACAGGAGGAATTTGATGAGAAAAATAATCACTGGAATGGCAATCGTTGGTTGCATGGCAACGCTCAGTACGCATGCCGGAGCCAGAGCCAGACCCATGTTCGAAAACACCGTGGAATCGTTGCAGCAATACGAATGCGCCGACTGGTTCCGCGATGCCAAGTTCGGCATCTACCTGCATTGGGGCGCGTACTCCGTCGCTGAACAGGGGGAATGGTATGCCCGCAAGCTGTACGACGAAACCACGCCCGAATATGCCCATCATATAAAAACCTATGGCCATCCTTCCGAATTCGGCTATGCCGACTTTATACCAATGTGGAAGGCCGAGAACTTTGATCCCGATGCCCTGCTCGCACTCTTCAAGCGCTCCGGCGCCAAATATTTCACGCCCTGCGCCGTGCACCACGATAACTTCGACCTGTGGGACTCCAAATACCAGGAATGGAACGCGGTCAACATGGGGCCGAAAAAAGACCTTATCCGCATGTGGAAGGATGCCACGCACAAAGCCGGCCTGCGCTTTGGCGTCACCACCCACCTTTCCCGTTCCTACAGCTGGCTGAACACCGCAAACCAGGCCGATACCAAAGGCCCGAAAAAAGGCGTCCCCTACGATGGAGCGCAAGGTAAGGCCAAAGGACTCTATCCATCCAACGACGGACAAAGCACGCATCCGCGCGCACCCTACGATGCTCCGGCGGAATGGCGCAACCTCTGGGCCAAGCGCGTCAAGCAGCTCATCGACGATTATGAACCAGACACCCTCTATTTCGACTGCGCCGTGCCCTTCCGCGGCAGCGACGCAGGAAAAACCGGCATGGATGTCATCGCCCACTTTTACAACCAGCGCCCCGAAGGCGTCATGGCCATCAAAGAACGTCCATGGCAGGGCCTCTACGCCGACGGCATCGCCACCCTCGACTACGAGCGTGGCAAAGCCGCCTCGATTCTTGATAAGCCATGGCAGACCGACGACTCGATCGGCTCCTGGGGCTACAACCCGGCCAAGCCCTACATGAAGCCCGGCCTCGTGGTCGACAAGATCATCGACATTGTCTCCAAGAACGGCAACATGCTGCTCAACATTCCGATCAAGGCCGACGGCACACTGGACAAAGAAGCCACCGACCTGTTGAACAACGTCGGCGAATGGTTCGACGTCAACGGCGAAGCCATCTACGGCACCCGCCCGTGGTATATGTTCGGCGAAGGCAAAGGAGAGATCGGCGCGCACGACCTCGAATCGGCGCTGACGTCACGCGATATCCGCTACGTAACCAAAGGCGACACCCTTTATGCTTTCGTCATGGATTGGCCCAATGCCAAGAAAAAACCGGTTGTACTCGAAAACATCACCGCCATGAACACCCGCGTCGCCGAAGTGGTTTCCGTGGAACTGCTCGGACATGACGGCAAACTCGACTGGGAAAGCAGTGGGGACGGGCTCCAGATCTGGTTCCCGAAAGAAAAACCCTGCGAGCATGCATACGCACTCAAAATTGGATTTAAAAAATAATCCTCTCCCCCATGCCATTCCGGCAGTTCCAATCTCTGGAAACATCCAGAGATTGGAGAGTTTTTCGAAACACCAAGGAGCGCCTCATGCTGAAACATCTCTTCGCAATCGCCATTTTGGGATCACTGACAACGGTTCATGCCAAATCCGATAAGCCTAACATCCTCTTTATCTTCGCGGACGACATGTCATACGAAACCATCGGGGCATACGGCCTGCTCGATATCGACACCCCACACCTCGACAAGATGGTCGAAGCCGGAACAACCTTTACCCACGCCTACAACATGGGTGCATACAACGGCGCCGTTTGCGTGGCAAGCCGAGCCATGCTCAACACCGGGCGCTTTGTCTGGAACACCTATGCCCACGACACCGGCCCTAAAATGAAAAAGGAAGTCCAAGACAGGCGCATGTGGTCGCAGCTAATGAATAAAGCCGGCTACCGCACCTATATGACCGGCAAGTGGCACGTGAAAGCCAAACCGGAAGACATCTTCGATGTTGCGGTACACGAACGCCCCGGCATGCCCAACCAGACGCCGGAAGGCTACAACCGTCCCGTTGATGAAGAAGATTACAAAAACGGATGGAAACCCTGGGAAACCAAATATGAAGGCTTCTGGAAAGGCGGCAAACATTGGAGCGAAGTCGTTGCCGACGACAGTATCAATTTCCTCAACGATGCCAAAACCCACGACGAGCCCTTCTTCATGTATCTGGCCTTTAACGCCGCCCACGACCCGCGCCAGGCGCCAAAGGAATACGTCGACCGCTATCCGCTCGACCGCGTCAAGCTGCCAGAAAACTTTGTTCCGAAATATAAATATCAGGACGAGATCGGCTGCGGCGAAGAACTGCGCGATGCACGCCTCGCCCCGTTCCCTCGCACCGAATATTCCGTGAAGGTCAACCGGCAGGAATACTTTGCCCTCATCACCCACATGGACGACCAGATTGGCCGCATCCTCCAGGCCTTGGAAGAAACCGGCCAGGCCGATAACACCTACATTGTCTTCACCGCCGACCACGGCCTGGCCATCGGTCACCACGGCTTGATCGGCAAGCAGAATATGTACGACCACAGTGTCCGGGTCCCGTTCATGGTCGTTGGCCCCAACGTCAAAAAGGGCGAAAAGAATAATGCGCCGATTTATCTGCAGGACATCATGCCCACCGCGCTCGACCTCGCCGGCGCTCCAATCCCGGACGATGTAGAATTCAAAAGCCTGTTGCCCATGCTCAAAGGCGAAAAGAAACACTACGACTCCATCTACGGCGCATATAAAGGGCAGCAGCGCATGATCTGCAAAGACGACTGGAAGCTCATCCACTACCCCACCGCCGACGCCAACCGTCTCTACAACATGAAGGCCGACCCGTTCGAGCAGAACGACCTGGCCACAAATCCGGAATACGCATCAAAAGTTAAGGAGCTGAAAACCGCCCTGCTCACACTAAGCGCCGACCTCAGCGACCCGCTCGACTATAACAACCCCGTCGAAAGCTGGAAGAAAGCCGCCTCGGCAAAGAACAAGAAAAGTACGCACTAGATGCTGTCAGGCAGGCGTTCTAGACTTTGACATTCACTTAATTACACCACTCTTTTGGCGGGGCCGTGAGGACAGGCATCCCGTAGACAGCACAACCACCTAGCCTTAAAATACTTACAAATCTACCGCAACAGCCAGACACTCCACACGGGACATCCGGGTTGACGGAGGGGAACCGACCGGGCTATATTTAAAATATGATTGCTGGAGATAATTAAGGGGGGTCCTAAACTCCCGCCACCAAAACTACTCTATCATCCTGATTGGAACAGTGCTCCAAAGATTAGTGTTTTGAAGTTTGCCCCCACCACCATATGATTAAAACTGAAAGCATCGTACTAGCGGTTAACAGGACTCAAAGTAAATGCCCAGCTGTACTTTCCTGCTGGCACGCGGTAATGCTCCAGCGGAAGGGCTTTAGTTGACCAGGAGTCGGTACCGCCTACGCCCATCTGTTTGTGATCAATGTTAAGCGTGTAAAAGCCCTGATCTGCCAGATCATAGGTATGCTGCGCGGCTTCCAGATTTTCCGCCGACCAAGGCCAGATAGAGAAGCCGAATGGTTCGGCTCCATCGACCCGCAGTGTACCTTCGCCGCCAGCCAGTTCAACCCAGCGTGTTTCAGTATGGTTTCCGTTTTCCTGAGGCATGGCATATTCAAAGTGCATTTCCGACGTCGGCTGTTCATACAACCCGACTTCGGCACCGGCATTGCGGTCGACATAGTTTTCCCAGGGTCCTTTGCCGAAATAGCGCGTCGTCGAAAAATCACTGGATATCCCCATGGCGAATCCTAACCGAGGCATCGGCGGCAAAGAAGGGTCAGCATCAAGTTCCATGGCCACTTCCACCTCGCCGTTTCCGTTGAAGGTATAGGTTATGACAAGATCGGTTTGATCCGCGCTCTTCTTAACCACAACCATTGCTGATGATTTATCCGTCTTCTGTAATTCAACCGATTCGGTTTTAAGCTTTCCGTCCAGTTCCATCCAGTACTTCATCAGCTTATGGGTTTTCCCTCCCTTTTTGTCGTTATCCGTCTGAGGGCGCCAGAATGCCGGGCGCAGCGGGCTTTTAATCCATTCGTCCCCATCGATCTCATAGCTGTTGAGTTCGCCAGTAGCCTTATTCACCTTTGCCGAGAAACCTTTTCCTGTGAGCTCGATGAATTTATTCGACTCTTTTGAAGAGAGCTTGGCGTCCGTTTCCGGCCGGCTTGGCGAGCCATCCCTGCCTTTAACAAGGAACTGTTCCTTTGCAATTTCAAAACCGGCTTTGCACCAGGGTTTGCCGGTTGTTTCATGGACACTCAGACGAAGCCACTGCTCTGTGCCTGAAGAGCTTTCCAGAGATTGGAATGGGATTTTTATTTCATGGCTTTGTCCTGCCGGAATATCGATTGCTCCCAACACGCCTTCCTGAACCACGGCACCCTCCTCGGATAGGTTCCAACGAATGGAATAGTCTTTCGTATTGGTAAAATTGAAGCGGTTGATCAGCGTCACCTTCCCTGCTTTCAAATCGACGGCTTCAAAAGCGACCGGCTGGAAGATATATTTACACGCCCACGTTTTCGGACCGGGCGTACGGTCGGAATTGATTACTCCGTTCATGCAGAAGTTGCCGCTGTTGGGCTGGTCGCCGAAGTCGCCGCCATAAGCGAAGAAAGCCATGCCGTCTTTATTGGTGGTCAGCACGCCTTGGTCGATCCAGTCCCAAATATAACCGCCCAGCAAATTAGGCTTGGAGCGGATCAGGTTCCAATAGTCGGTCATATTGCCAAGCGAGTTGCCCATGGCGTGGGCATATTCGCACATGACAATCGGCCGCGTAATGTGTTCAGCTTCGGCAAGCGCCTTAAGCTGGGGAACAGAGGAATACATGCGGCTGATGCAATCCACATACGGAGAATCATCCGGGTTTGCAGGAAGCTCCCACTTCTGTGATTCAAAGCCTCCTCTGGGGATGTAGTCCGGATGGTTTGGATCGCCCTGTGCGCCTTCATAGTGAACAAATCGAGTGGGATCAAAATCTTTGACCCACGATGCCGCGGCGGCATGGATCGGCCCGTAGCCGGTTTCATTACCAAGCGACCAGGAAACAACAGACGGGTGGTTTTTGTCGCGCTCCACCATGCGGATGACACGATCGTTCACCGCATAATGCCAGGATGCCCGGTTCACCAGCTGCCCACGTACTCCATGCGATTCGACATTGGCTTCGTCCATGACGTAGATGCCGTATTCATCGCACACGTCGTAAAAATAGGGATCGTTGGGATAGTGCGACGTGCGAACGGCGTTGAAATTGAACTGCTTCATGAGTTCCACATCCCGGCGATAATCCTCGCGGGTGAGCGCCTTGCCTTCAAGATGGTCGTGGTCGTGGCGGTTGACCCCCATCATCTTAACGGGAACCCCGTTGACGAGCACTTCGGCCTTGTCGCTGATTTTGACCGACCGGAAGCCGACCTTGCAGCTGCGCGCTTCCATTAATTGGTTGTCTTTATCCGTCAGCTTAAAAACCAGCGTGTAGAGGTAAGGATCTTCCGCCGACCATTTCCGGGGATTGGAAACCTGCGCTTCGAGCAACCCGAACGGCACATTGTCTCGTTGGGGATAGAATTCATTCAAAATCTTATGCACCCCGCTGTGCATCGGTTTTTCAAGCACGGGATTTCCTTCAGCGCCATACAGCTGAGCCGTCAGGTTCCATCCTTTGGAATTATCCAGCGCATCCGAGAGAATCCGGGGGCGAACGCGCAACAGTGCATTTTCATAATTTTCATCCAGATCCGTCCGAACAAAAAAATCGTTGAGGGCGATTTTAGGCTGAGCCAGCAGCAGCACCTCGCGATGGATACCGCTCAACCGCCACATATCTTGATCTTCCAGATAGGACCCGTCCGACCAGCGGAACACCTGAACCGCCAACCGGTTTTTGCCTTCCTTCACAAATTCAGTGATGTCGAACTCGGCAGGCAGACGGCTGCCTTGACTATACCCGACAAGCTCCCCGTTCAACCATACGTAGAAAGCTGAAGAAACGCCGCCGAAGTGGAGAATGATTCGCTGGTCTTTCCAATCCTTTGAAACCTCGAAATCCCGAACGTAGGAGCCCACAGGATTCGTACGGTCAATAAAGGGTTCGTTTGGAGTAAAGGGATATTTTTCATTGGTGTAGATGGGCTGTCCATGCCCCTTCATCTCCCAACTGGACGGAACCTTGAGCGTATCCCATGAGGACGCATCGTATCCGGTCTTGAAGAAATTCATCGGACGGTCTTTTGAGTCAGGCGTAAACTTAAACTTCCAATCGCCGTTAAGCAAAACCATGCGTGACTTTGCGCGATCCCCCTTCAGCGCATCCGCTTCGGTTTCATAGGAATAGGATGTTGCACGGGTGCTCAGCTTCCCCTGCTCGATCATCCGCTCGTTTTCCCAGTCGTTTTGAAAGGCATGGGACGATGCGACTGAAGCCGCCAATAAAAAAAAGATTGAAGCTTTCAATATACTATTCTCCTTTAAACTGCGTCTGGCCGAAGGTGAAGATTTCGGAGTGGGTGCGCGCGCCATCCATGATGTGCCGGATCTGCTCAACCGTCTCTGGATGCTCGGCGGCGATATTCTTCTGCTCGCCGGGATCAACCGAAAGGTCGAACAGCTTCATGGGTTCATTCGGATTTTTGAGTACGTTGTAACGCACGCCCTTCCACTTGCCCATGCGTACGGCAATACGGCCGCCCTTTTCATGAAACTCCCAATAGAGGTACTTGTGCTCCGGCTGGCCGCCCTTTCCTAGCAATGTCGGAACCATGGAAAGGCCATCCGTATTCTTTGGCGTTTCAACACCGGCCAGTTCGGTGAACGTCGGCACCATATCCCAGAAAGCAGAAATATGCTCCGAGGTCGTTCCCGATGCAATCTTGCCCGGCCAATAGGCCATCATCGGCACATGCACCCCGCCCTCGAAAAGGTCGCGCTTATAACCGCGGTACGGCCCGTTGCTGTTGAAAAACTGCGGATCCGCCCCGCCTTCCTGATGCGCGCCGTTGTCGGACGTAAAGATAATCAGCGTGTTGTCGGCAATGCCCAATTTCTCCGACAGCGCAACAATTTCACCGACCTGATCGTCAAGTAATGTAATCATCGCCGCGAATGCCGCATGGGGTTCCGCTTGCGACTGATAACGGCCAAGGCGCAGCTCCGGCCCTTCATCCACCCCTTCGTAGGGCTCTCCTTCTTCTATTATCCCGCTGAACTGTTTCATGTACTTCTCGGGAGCCGCCAACTCGGCGTGCGGGATGATGGACGCGACATAGCAAAAGAACGGCCGGTCTTTGTTGTCCTCAATAAATTTGAGCGTGTGTTCATGGATCAGCTCCGGCCCATATGCACCTTTGGCCGTTCCAGCATTGGCGTCCAGAACCACCTTCTCTTCGTTATCCCAAAGGTGAAAGGGATAATAGTGGTGTCCAAGCCGCTGGCAGTTATAACCGTAAAACACATCGAAGCCCTGCTTAAGCGGATCGCCCTCAGAGCCGGGATAGCCCAGCCCCCATTTGCCGAACGCGCCACTAACATAGCCGGCGGGCTTCAGCATTTCCGGCAAAAGCAGCACCTCGTCGGGGATCGGATGCTGCCCTTCAGGCATGATTTCCTTGTTCCCACGCACGAATGTGTGCCCCGTATGCTGGCCGGTCAGCAAAGCCGAGCGCGACGGCGCGCAGACCGTGCTGCCGGAATAATGGTTCGCAAAAAACATGCCCTTCTCTTTCAGCGCATCAATGTTCGGCGTCTGGAAATGTTCCTGCCCCAGACAGCTCAAATCGCCGTAGCCGAGATCATCGGCCAAAATATAAATTATGTTTGGTTTCGGCGAGCTCGCCACAAGCGGCCGCGACGCAGCCGCTGCCCCTGTCGCCATGGCACAGCACAACACCAAATAGTTCCATCTCTTCATCATCGCATTTTCTCCGCTAAATAAATCAAGGCGCCAACCAATGGCACCCATTCCTACACTATAAACGCCGGCTCATCGCAAAAAGTGACGCGCCGGCGAAGAAAGGATCAGACCTAAACGGCAAGAATTACTGTCACCGATGGTTTCTCATTCGCAATCCTTATCGTAAAATCGTTGTTAAGTCGTAAGTGCCGTTCTTTTGGGTTTTTAACGCAGCTGTTTTGTCGCCGTAGCGAACTGTGCATGGGTTGCCCAGTTTCGAACGCAGCGTGGCCGTGACGAGCGTTCCGTTTTCCCACGCCATGTCCACCTCAAACCCGCCTCGGGCGCAAAGGCCGCTGACCGATCCGTCCGCCCAGGCTTTCGGCAGCGCGGGAAGCAGTTCAATAAGGCCGGCGTGCGATTGCTGCAGCATCTCAGCCATGCCGGCCGTGCCGCCAAAGTTGCCGTCGATCTGGAAAGGCGCATGTTTGTCGAACAAGTTGTTGTAGGTGGATTTCTTGAGTAGCAGGCCCATGTTTTCATGCGCCTTTTCAGCGTCCCGGAAACGCGCCCAAAAGTTGATGATCCACGCCCGGCTCCAGCCGGTATGCCCGCCGCCTTTTGACAGGCGGTAATCAATAGTCTTTCTGGCGGCAGCGACCATTTCCGGGCTGTTGTATACGTTGTACTGGCGGCCGGGATGGAGCCCAAACAGATGGGAAATATGCCGATGACCGGGCGAAGGTTCCTCAAATTCTTCCGTCCACTCCATGAGCCGGCCGTCTGCTCCAATTTGCGGAAGCGCCAAATTGTCGAGCGCGTGCTGAACGTTACGGGTGAATTCATCCCGTATGCCGAGAATTTTCGAAGCTTCCAGCGTATTTGAAAACACATCCCAGATAATTTCCTGATCCATCGATGGCCCCATGGTCAGGTTGCATTTCGTTTTTGTTCCGGGCGCGAAAAATACATTTTCCGGCGAGGTGCTCGGCCCAGACACCAGCTTGCCTGTCTTTGGATCCTTAACCAGCCAATCCAGAAAAAAGAGCGATGTTTCCTTCAGGATCGGATAAGCCCGATCCATCAAGAATTCCTGATCGCCGGTAAAGCGGTAGTGCTCCATAAAGTGCTGGGTGCACCAAGCGCCGCCAACAACCCACTGGCCATACTGGACCTTGCCGAACGGCACAGTGAAATGCCAGGCATCGGAGGTGTGGCCGGCCAAGAATCCCCGACAGCTATACAGATCTTGTGCGGTCTTCTTGCCCGAAGGCACCAGCTGTTCAATATAGTCCATAAACGGCAGATGGCACTCCGACAGGTTGCAGGTTTCGGCAGGCCAATAGTTCATCTGCATATTAATGTTTATATGGTAATCGCTGTTCCAGGGCGCCTCCAGATCCTTGCACCAGATGCCCTGCAAATTGGCCGGCATGCAACCCGGGCGCGACGAGGTGATCAGCAGATAGCGGCCATACTGAAAATACAGCGCCTCAAAATTCGGGTCATCCTCGCCTTTGCCATAGCCTTTCAGCCGATCAAGGGTCGGCCTGCTTGAGGGTTTTCCAAGATTTAAGACGACCCGCCGGAACAGCGCCTGATGCGCAGCAACGGCATCCGCCTTCAGCTTGTCGCAGCCTTTTTTCTGCGCGGCAGAAATGATATTATTGCATTTTTCAACCAAGTCATGCGTAAACGGTTGCGCGGTATCTTCCCGGTTGTAATCGGTCTCCGCCACAATATAGAGGATGGCGGAATCCGCCGATTCGATCAATAGCACCCCGTCTTCAATCCGAGTGGTGCCGTTTTCGGTCTCCACCTTATAGACGCTGGCAAACTTGACGCCCATATGCTTGTCGCCTTGCGACGCCTGGCCGGAAGCAATCAGAGTATCGTTTCCTTCCGCCGTAACCGCAAAAACCCCATCCCGTTCAACCCGGGCACGGAAGGACACGGAACCGGGTTTATCCGCCGTGATTTTGATGGCAATGACATCATCCACCGCACTTGCCGTCACTTCGCGGGTAAAGGTGGTGCCCCCTACTTTGTAACGCGTGGAAGCAATTGCCGTGTCGAGATCCAGATCTCGGCGGTACCCGCTCGCGGTATTGGTGTGCCCAAAATCGAGGCGTAGCTCCCCCATCGTCTGGTAGCTTCTCGGCGAGATGCGCTCGGCCATAACCGCCTGCTGCTTTTTCTGCGCCTCTACATATTTCCCGTCGAAGAGAAGCTGCCGAACGTCATCGATGGTGCCTCGGATGTTTTCCTTAACCACTGGAACCGGCGGGCCTGCCCAGATGGAATCCTCGTTCAGCTGGATGAGTTCCTGCGAAACCCCGCCATAGACCATCGCCCCCAATCGCCCGTTGCCGACCGGCAGCGCTTCTTCCCAATGCGTGGCCGGACGGTTATACCATAATGACAAAGAGCTGGACGGCGCTTGATTCAGCGGCTGGACTTCCGACGCTTCCGAATAATTAAACTTGCTCTTCTTTTTCTGCTTTGGGGCAGCATCGGTTTCGAGCGCGAACATCATGCCCATAAGGACAACAAGTCCGGAGTTGACTAGAATTTTTTTCATTTTCTCACCCCTTCGTCAAAATATTGATCAATAATCTGCTGCAAGGCGATCTGCGTCGCCCTGCCGTGTTCCTCGCTATACCGATCCAGCCAAACCGAGTACCAGCCCTCGCCATAAAGCAGATTTTTCGGTTTGCCCAGCCCCTTTGGGTATATGGTTTCCGTATGCCTATTAAAGGCGGCATTATCCATCGGAATCATGGTTTTATAGTATTGCAGACGCTCATATATTTTGCGCGATGATTTCAACCCTTCTTTTCGCATCCGTTTTGCTAGCGCGTCAGGATTCTCCGGTTGCACACCCCAAAAGTGGATCAGCGGCGTCAGGTCGGCTCCCGCGGCTTTCGAAAGCCGAAGTATGCGATCATCAGTGGGATCGTTGTTCTGCGGCACTTTGTCACCCGGTTGATAGCGCTCGTTTTCCTCATTCCAGAAGCGGCCGAGCACCTCCCACCCGAACAGGTTGGCAATCTCCACATACCGCCCGAATCCGCGGTGCTGGTATTTGGTTTCATCGCCCGGACGGTTGGAAATATTCATAGGATTGCCCAGCCGGAAGTTTTCAGTAACCATCCACATCACCGCCACCTCATCGATGGCGAGATATTTCATATTGTTCACCGCATCGCCGAACGCCTGATCCAGGCTCCAGTCAAACTTGCGATTCATAACGGCAACATGCGGCAGGTTCACCGCGGCCTCAACCTCGCCCTTGAACTTGGAAAACAGCTGGGAGTGACCCACCTCGTGCAATACCGTCCAGTTGGCATACTGCGGCCCCTTAATCATCCAAGAATGTCTGCACTGCGCGGGATTATTCGGGTCGTAGGCATAGTTGGACTGCGGGTATCCAGGAAAATTGGCATTGCCACGCAACGTTGCATCCACCTGTAAATACAGCACGGTTTTAGACCGCACGAGCGGGCGACCGAACAGCTCGGAAACCCCGTCCATGGCTTTGTCCCAGTCCTGCATCAGGGTCGTCGGATCGTCAAGATTGCAAATCCAGCTCGTCGGCACCTGCATCATGAACTTGTCAGACTCAAAGTCCGTCCACGGCCCTGGGTGCTTCCGCTCCGTTTTACTCCAGTCGGCCAAGGTCGTTTTATCAAAGTTTCGCGCCGAGAAAAACGGTGAACGGACAACGTTCTTCATCTGTATCGTCACGATACCCGCATCCGCTTCGTACGGCACCTCGATATAGATTCCCCCGCCCAAAGGATTCGCAATCAGCGTCCGGGACTCCGTGATTGGATACACCAGCGACACACGATCCAACCGTTTGATCACGGGCTTCTTTTCCAAATCCCACGAGTGCGCACCGACACGCACGGAATAGCCCTTGTTCACCATCGAACGCGGCACCGCCACCTCAGCAATACAGCCCGGTGCCAGATAGCATCCCGTCGGACGACGTGCAGGATCAGTCTGATAGGCTACCGGACTTCCCGCCATCGCCGGTTGCGAAGCGTTAATGCGCACCGTCTGTATCCTATCGGGGCGGGATGGCGGCTCGACCGCTCCGGGAAAATAAGCGGAGGTTTCAAATTTAGCACCCTCGAGCGTGCGTTTGAACTTTTTCAGATTCTCTGGGGTGTAAGCATAATCCATCAATCCCTGCTGAATGGAAAAAATGGCTCGTTCTAATTTCAATCCGCCCGCAGGTTTTCGAGGGAAACCTCGTTGGGTTTCCGGCGTCATGAAAAGCGGACCGACCGTGCTTTCATATTGATGGACAAGCTCGAATGCCGCAGCGATGGCAGACTCATCTCGTCCCAACCGTTCCAACTCCCGCTGCATCTCCACCGTCTTATCAAGCAATGGCTCGAAAGCGTGCACGACACCGGTCATTGAAAAAACAAGCAATAGACTCACCGTTGAAACTATCCCGAATCGCATCATGGCATCTGCACCTGATTCCTTCATATATCTTTCGTTTGCAGAATGCCTAGTCCGCGGCGGAGCTGCCCCACCAATCGGCATTGGGCTTCCAACCGGGTTCCAGATACCGGGCATGATCTTTTTCGAGGCCCTGTTGTTTTTTTGTGCGGGCATTTTCGACTTTTGCTTCGAATTTTTCTGTCGAGAAACGAGGGTCGGGTTTGGGCATAACGGCACCGGCATCGCTCAGCCAGGCATTGAGTTTGCTTTTCAGGTCAGCCGCCTTTTCAGGATACTTCGATGCCACATCAGCTTGCTCTCCAAGATCGTCGGAAAGATTGTAGAGCTCATAGCGCCCGTCCTCGTGGTAGTAAATCAGCTTCCAATCCTTGGAACGGATGATGGACGAGGGCTCACCGCCCTGATTGCCATAGTGCGGATAGTGCCAGAACAGATCGCGATCGGCAATGGTTCCGCCCTTGAGCACGGGCACAAGGCTAACGCCGTCAACGTGCTGCTTCGGCATCAGTGGCAGACCGGCCAGTTCGAGCATCGTCGGAAAAAAATCCATTCCGATTGCGGGCACCGGAGTAATCGACCCCGGTTTGGTCATGCCCGGCACTCGGATGTAATAGGGTTCACGAATGCCCCCTTCCCACTGGCGGCCCTTGCCCCCTCGGTATGGCAACAGGCTGGTCGCAAAAGCATCGCCCGAAGAAACGCCGCCGTTGTCGCCGGTAAAGATGACCACCGTGTTTTTATCGAGCCCTGTTTCCGTAAGTTTATCGAGCACAATGCCGACGGCATCATCGAGCGTCTCCATCATACCGGCATAAATCGGGTTGTCCTGTACCTGCCGCACCGGCAGCCGCCGATCGAACATAAAGCGCTCATCGTTATCATCCAGCCCCATCTTCTTCGCCTTCTCACGATATTTATTGCACAGCTCTTCAGTGGTCTGAACCGGGGCGTGCACAGCGTAGAAAGAAAGATAGGCGAGAAACGGCTTATCCTTGCTGGATTCAATAAAAGAGGCGGTTTCTTCGGCCAGACGCAAGGTCAGCGATTCGCCGGCGGGGCCGTTTTCGAGGCGAGGATTTTTCCACGGAGCGAAGAATCCACCCATGGGCGAACCCTTGCTCCATCCCCCCTTGTTGATTTCGAAGCCGTGGTCTTCCGGCCACGAACCTTCGTCGCCCAGATGCCACTTCCCGGCAAAAAACGTGGCGTAGCCTCCGGCGCGCAGCGCTTCCGCCATCGTCGTCTCGGAAGCAGGCAGGTTGTGAACATATTCGGTCGGCATGACAGGATCGCCCCGATTGTAGGCCATGCCGGACTTGGCGCCTATATATTGAGTGATGCCATGGCGAGGCGGTGCCGTACCCAGCATAATGCTGGCACGCGATGGGCTGCAAACCCGGCAGGCCGCATAGCCGTTTTCAAACCGCATGCCCGAATTCGCCAACACATCAATATTCGGCGTCTCGTAAAAAGTGCTGCCCTCCACGCCGATATCGCGAATTCCGAGATCATCTACAAGAATGAACACAAAATTTGGTCGCGCTGAAGCGAGAGCGACCGATCCCAATGCTAGAAACAACAGACCTGTGATTATGGATTTCTTTACGTTCATTGAACAAACTTCCTTTTGAGGGGCAGACCCTGATTCTCGTTGTGCAGCAGGCCGTCTTTATCGATTAATCTTAAAGGCAAACACATTGACGGTGCGCGGAGCAAGATCAACACGAAAACTGCTCCGAGTAAAAGGACTAAACGATCTAACTTTGCCTTCGGCGGGACCCCCATCCGCCCATTGCCGCCCTTCAACTTCTCCAACAATGCGGCCGGAGGCGAACTTGAAGCGAAGATCCTTCCACGCTTTGGACGGATCTAAATTAACCGCGTAAATCGTCAGCGTGTCATCCTGAAGAAATGCCCGGGTGTGCAGTTCCATTTCATCAACCGTTTCCGAGCCGTCGGGATCGATCACCTTAATCGGCCAGGCGTTGACAAGCGGCGCCGTGACCGCATGCATCAGATGGTTTCTCAATCCTTTTTTTGGATTCAGATCCCACCACATGAATGCATTCATCCCGTTATCCGTGCAATCCCAGAGCGCCAGATAGGCCTTGGTGGCGACCATAAACGGATCGTCGGCGGGTTTGGAATCCCAGTGCAGCTCAGTGTGCCATTTCTCGCGCTTACCGGCATATTTGAGATCAGACTTGAGGCGGTCGAGATGGCGCCATTCGGGGTAGTAGTGCCCCCCGAAAATATCCATGGTGTCGTCGCCCTCCTTTTCGAACCGTTTCATCCAGTCGTCGCGCCCCATGGCAAAATCTTCGTGCCCGATGATTTTGGGCATGTGCAACCCGCGCTTCTTCATCAGTCGGCGTAGTTCCTCCACAATCGAACGATGCTTGTCCGGCATAATATCGCCTTCGTTGAAGCGGCGTTCGTTATCAATGGCGAGCACATCAACCCTCAGTCCCTCCTTTTCCATGTATTCCAGATAATCGGTGACGAGAATCGCATATTTTTCGGGGATGACTCCATTACCGTCCTTGGTCCATTCGGGAAAGGATTCGGTTCCATCGAGTTTTTTACTGGCAAAAATGATCAGGTCCGGGCGGATTTTTTGGGCCAGCTTCAACCCGTCAGTCTCCCCTCTGTAGTACTCTTCCAACACCACCCCGGGTTCCGGATGAGCCGGCTTTTTTCCGGTACCGTAGATTGAGGTGCGAATGCCATGGAACCCATAATCCTCCAACAGCGTTTTCGCAAACCCGTTCTGGGAAAACTTCCTGGGAGCGGAAGGTGATTTGAAATCATAAAAGAAGCGGTTGATCTTCACCCCCTTCTCCTTTGGAAACACCACTACCTCGTCGTATGCATTCGCACTAACACACAGACCTAAAACTGTTATCGCAACTCTCAACATAATTGGCACCTTACTCACTCACTCACTTCAATTCGTACAAACTTGTTCGTCCCTTCGAGCGACAGGAGTACAGCCCATGTTTCGACATCGCCGCTTTCCCCGATTTTCGACGTTATCATGTCATCGGTTCGCCAATCAGGATCGGTCAAAGAACAGCTCCAGCTCGCGCCCACCGTATAGAAGCCGTTCAAACGCTGTTTATAGCTGGCAATGAAATAAGGGTCACTGATGGTCGGGGTCATGGCCGGCCGGTCTGCCACAAGAGGATCGGTCACCAACGTCCACTCGAGTTCGTTGCTTAGCGCATCCCCATCCGGATTCGCCACATCACCCGCAATGGCGGGATTTGCGGCATTGGCCCCAAACTCCTCGGCGCGCCACGCATCCATGGGGTGATCAATGATGGCAATGATTCCACTTGCGGATCCGGCGATGTAGTAATTAGTCGATGGGATCAGATCCAGGACAATGTGCTCTGTCCCTTCTTCGATAAGGTCGGCGACCGGCACGATGGCATTCGTTCCCATAACCAGCAGCGAAGGCAGTGCATCGTAATCATTTGTCGGCGTCGCAGTACTCCCGGCAAGATCATACTCAATCAGTGGCCAAGGTTCAGAACCCGTTTCAGCCGGGATAAAATCAATAATAAGCGGCCCATCGAAAGCGGCCGTAGTTTCTGGGATGCTGGAGGACGGTTTACGGAAAAGAAACCCCAGCTCTCTTCCAATCATAGGGGAATTGGTCGGTACGGTGTAGTCGATGCCCCATTGCATCCACTGGCCATCACCGGGTACAGCGGTCACATTGAAGTTTACCGTCACCGCTGGATCAAGATAGTGCAGCAGCGAGTTGACGGAAGCATTCATGTCGGGCAGCACCGGGTTGACCGGATCGGTAGCGGTGAGGCCGACGTGGTTTCCGGCGACAGGAAGATTGGTATCGCCCGCCGAGCAAAACAGCACGTTGGTATCGGCGTCGCCGACGTAGAAGCTCACGGTGTAGGTGCCCGCCTCGACCAGCAGGTTGTCAAGTTGTGGCTTGTTCATGCCGCGCCACCAGCTTCCGGTCGTGGTCTTGAAATACTGGCTTCCTGCGTTTGGAGGCAATGCCGGATCGCTCGCCGTTGCGGTGGCCATATTACGTTTTGTCGTCCCGTTATAGCCGGGCAGCCATGATCCGTCATCTTCAACCAGATCTATATAGGGGTAGTCCGAGCCAGCTGGACATTGCGTCAATGCAACAAAGCTTTCGACTGGCCCCCTTTCCTCGGCATTGCCTCCCACATCCAGCAGAACAGATGGAGCATAAAGATTGGAGACATCGTTGGACTGCAGCGCACGGTCATAAAATTTGACTTCGTCCAGCAGCCCCGCAAAACCACCCAGCACGAGGCTGGTTTCGCTCAGCGCTGCGCCCGCACCGTTGCCATAGGCTTCGAGACGGCCATCAACATAGAGCCGCATTTCGCCGACGGCCACCGTGCGTTCGGCAGCCACATGATGCCACCGTCCGTCGTTGATTGGCTTGAACGAAGTGACCGAATTCGTGCCAATGGAAAAGACCACGTTCGAAGCCGCCAAATCCACGGTCAGCTCATCGCCCGCAATCAGGGCACCGCTGGAGACATCAGTCTTCAGCCAGAAGGCGGCGAGCAGATCATCGAACGAGGCAAAAGGAATACCGATGGTGCCGGATGCCGCGAAGCCGGCGCGCCCTGCCGGATAGGACACGCCACCGATTTCTGTGCCGTGCAATGCATTGGGCGAAATGTCATCGGCATCGCCTTCGAACGGATAATGCGAAAATAAGCCGCCGGGCGCATACGTGAAGGTGAACGAGCTGATAGAGCGGTCCGGCAGCGTGAACTCAAAGGATTGGCCATCCAGCGGAACCATTGCTGAAACCGTTCCCGACGTCTGATTCGTGCTCGTCCACTGCTGCGCCGAAACATGGCCGAGGATGCGGCCACTGTCGATGCGGAAAACCATATTGGAATAATCAGAACCGGAATTGACGTTTAACGCATAGATGGTCAATTGGCTGCCCTTCAGAAAAGCGCGGGTTTGCAGTTTACCCAGCGTTGAAATTCCCGCCCCGTCAAAATCGTCCACGGCAAGAGCATGCGCCTGAGTGATCGGAACAGAGCAGGCCTTCATCAGGCTTCCCCGGAATCCTGTACGAGAATAACTCCACCACATGAACCCGTTCATTCCATTGTCAATACAATCCCACAAAGCGCAGATGGCCTGTTCGGCTTCGTCCATATCATCATTTTCCGCTTTGGTGTCCCAATGCAGCTCGGTGTGCCACTTTTCGCGGGACCCCGCCCATCCAAGATCCGACTGCAGATTGGCCAGCGGGCGGGAATTGGGATAGTAGTGCGTACCAAAGAGATCGAGCCGGTCGCCCCAACCATTATTCATCAGATTGGCCATCCAGCTGTTGCGGTTCGGCTGGAAGTCTTCGTGGCCGATGATCAGCGGCATGGGAAAACCGCGTGCCGTAGAAAGCGCCTGGAGTTCATCAACAATATCCTTGTGGCGGCTCGGAGTGATGTTGCCTTCGTTGTATTGCCGTTCGTTGTCGATGCCTAGCACATCGATTTCGATGCCTTGTGTGGCCATGTATTCAATATAGTCCGCCAGCATTTCGGCGTAGGGCGTGGCCAGAACGCCGCTCCCATCCTTCGTCCAGTCCGGAAAGGAATCGTCGCCATTGAGTTTTTTGCTGGCGAAAACAATCAGGTCGGGATTTCGCTCTTTTGCCCGCAGGATGGTATTCACATGCCCCGTGTAATAGGAACTGATTACGACCCCGTTGGTCGGGTGTGCAGGCTGGTTAATATTGCCCCAGATCGGCGTGCGGATACCGTTCAAGCCGTCGTCGATAAACAGATCATCCAACGCGCCGTTACTGGGATTGGGATTGTTTCCTGATTTATAATCCTTAAAGAATTTATCAATGAAAACACCTTTATTCTCCGGGGATACGACTACATCTCCGGACGTGGCAGCATGTGCAACGCCCGAAACGGTAAGACATAGTGCAATTATCATGAGTTTCTTCATATAATCTTTAACGTTCGTGAGGGCTTAGGAATGACATGCCACAGCACTTATTCTCTCTGGGATGAATGCTCCTATTCAAACACGGAGGAGTAGAAGCGCTGGTCGGGCAATGGATATTCCAGCGGAAAGCTGGTTTCGACCGTTTCCCATCCGCCGTAGCCCGGCAGTATGGATTCCTTCAAGACAGGGGCATTGATCCAGCCGTTGGTTAAACTGTCCGTTTGCTTGTAGACCCAGCCTTGCTTCGCACCGCTTTGTCGGGTCTGGATCAATTGCTGGCTTCCAACCTTTGGATCAACCACCAGTTTCGCCAACGCCACTTGCGCGGCCACTCCGTGCAGGCGGAAGCTGCCGAACTCGGCGGTTCCGACCGGCGACTGGCAGCGCACCTGCGCCACGTTCGACATCCCGGCTGGCGACGAAAGCTGAACAATAGTCCCGCCAACATCCACATGGCTCAGCCCATTCGGTTCCCAAACCAATGTAGCCGTCCATGCTCCATCGGCGTCGGGAACAGGCAACGCACCGGATGTGCCGTTCAGCCGGAAGGTTCCCGTTGCTTCATCAATTTCCAAAGTCAGGAAAACAGTTGCGCTATCATCCGTCAGGGCAAAGCTCCCCTGCTCCCCGGCATCAAGTTTCATGCGGAGCGTGATGCCGATCGCATTAGACTGCGCCACAGCCAGCGGCGTCCAGGTGGCCATTCCTTCGTCGAGAATGAAACCCACGGTTCCCTTTGCCAGCTTTTGGTCGCCATCGGCCAGCGCCACTTCGTCCGTCGCCCGGAAGTTTTCAAAACCGACATCGTGGCAGTAGGGATCGTCCATCATATTGGCGAGCTGCGCGAACATTTCTGGCTCGGTCAATACCAGATTAATCGATTCCTGGCGGTTTGCGGTCAGGTTGTAGAGTTCATAGGTATCGGTTGCATCCGTCTTCGAACGCAGGCGGCGCAGTTTCCAATCGCCGTAGCGCAGTGCGCGCTCCCAATAGTTTCCGCTCGCCCATTCCCAATAGAGCGGCCATGGGTCGAGCGATGCCGATGCGCAGCCCGTCAGCAGCGAGGCAAATGAGTGCCCTGTGAGGTTCCGATGGTTGGAACCGCCGCAAAGTTCCGCCAGCGTTGGATACAGATCATCCATCGCGGTCGGATGGTCGATGGTTTCGTTGGCCGGAATCAGTGCCGGCGACCATGCGATCAGCGGAACGCGGATGCCGCCCTCGTGCAGAATCCACTTATTGCCGTTTAAGTCGCCCACAAGCATCAGAGATGGATCATCCGCCCAAACCGCATCCGCCCCGTTGTCGGACGTGAACAGAATGATTGTGTTGTCAGCTATACCCTTTTCATTGAGCATCGTGATCAATCGCCCCATGTCGTGATCGATGGACGTGGTTTGAGAAGCGCGGATCGACTGGTCGCCGCCGAGGCCGGAACCGGAATAGAAGGCGTCAATCATGCTGCGCACCGAGGTGTCTGCGAGAAGACCGTCGCCATCGTCGAGATCGTCCGGATGTGCGCTTTCCTGCAGTGGCCCGTGCGGATGAATGGGATTCCAATAGGCAAAAAACGCCTCGTTGGTATGATCTTGAATGAAACAGAACAGCTCCTGTGTGATGAGATCGTGCGAATGAAGATTCCCACGGTTCGCTTCAAGGCTGCCGTTCATGATTCCCGAATTTCCAGACCCTGGAAAATCCAGTGCTTGGTCGCAGTGCTTCCATGCAGTTACTGGATTATAGAAGACCGGATCAAGATCGCGCCACATGTAGCGGTGATAGTGGCGGTGGCCTTCCTGATGATCCACGATGCCGAAAAAGCGATGGAACCCGCCCTGCGTCGGCATGCCCCCGTTGCCGGCGTCGCCGACACCCCACTTGCCGAACACTCCGGTATTATATCCGGCATCGCGAAGCATGGTGGCGAGAGTCTGGTCGCCGGGGCGCAGACGCACATTCCACGAGCGCAACGCGGCGCGCCCCGTGTGCTGCCCCATCAAAATGGAATAGCGCGTCGGCGCGCAGACGCAGCCACTGGCATAGAAACTGGTAAAGCGGAGCCCTTCCGTCGCCATCTGATCGAGTACGGGCGTCTGCACGGCCGTATTGCCATAGCACCCCAGCTCGCCCCAGCCGGCATCGTCCGCCATAACCAGAATAATATTTGGCGCACTCGGCTGGCTTTCCGGATTAAGCGGATCGGTGCCGCGCAGCACTTCGCCGCCATCTAGGAAACGATCGCCATCGGAATTCGGGTTGAGAGGATCGGTTCCGGCTGCGAGTTCGTCGGGATCGGCCAGCCCGTCGCCATCGGCATCAGTCTTGAGCGGATCGGGATCTACACCGTCCAGGAGCGTATCGCCGTCGGTGTCCGGATTCGAAGGGTCGGTGCCTGCCCAATATTCACCCAACAGACCCAAGCCGTCACCATCCTCGGCACCTGCCCAGTTGGCTTTCCAAATATCGTCCATGCCGTCGTCATCGGCGTCGCGATGAACATTGATGACAAAACCACCGTTGGTCGGCGATACCGCCAGCGCACCGTCAGCAGAAATCATAGGCAGGTAATAATCGGTCACCTGATTGAATGTGGCCTGTGTAAATTCAATGGAGACGCCTTCGCCTTTCATGGTGACGACCGCATTGTCGAGCGCCTCAGTGACACTGCGCAAAACGGCTTTTCCTGTCCCGCTCATATGCAGTTCAAGCTGCCGTAGCCAATCGATTTCCAGCGTACCGCCGGAAAGATGGAACGGATTGCGGTCATTACGCGCATTCACACCACCCACGATGCCGCCCCCGCCCTGCCCCTTCATTTTTCCACCGGTCATAACGATGTGGAACTGGTAGAGATTCAGGTTTACGCCGAATCCGCCGCCCCCCACGTTGCCGGATGGAATATAGAGCCCGGCCGGAGCCTTCTTCGTGCTGCTCCAATTATCCGTTGACTGAGTGCCCGCTGTATCGGGATCCGTATCCCAGTTTGCGCCCTGATAAAGCGAAACGCCATCGCCGTCGCCCGTCCATTCATAGAAACAGGGTTCAAGGATGGTGTCCGAACCGGTATCGATCAGCCGATAGTTTTTGTTCCTGACCGGTTGGATTCCAAACACCGAAACGCGCAGGTTGGCCAGCGCCTCAACAGCGGCGGGTTCCAACCCTTGGAAAACCACCGAACAGTCCAGCGAGCCGAGATCGATCCACGCATCGCGCAGCGGGGAGTTCGTATTACGCAGCACCAGCGAGGCATCGCCTTCCAGCCCGCACATCACGTCTTCGAGATAGTCGGCCTCGACCGAGCCACCTTCAAGAATCATTCCGGCGCGACGGTCGGAGGTATCTCCATCAGCGGAAATCCCTTCCGCAACCAGCGAGCCGGATGAAATGCGCAGACGCTGAGCGCCTAGATAAATATTGGAAACCGCAACCGGCGCACCGCCCGCAATCCAAAGATCATTTGTCGCCGGAGAGGGGAAGGAAGATGGTGCAGGATCCCAGTTCAACGGATTGTCAAACGTGGTGCCATCGTCCGCACCCGTCCATAACCATTCTTCCGCATGAGCCGAAGCAAAGGCGGAAACCAAAACAACGATTAAGCTGATTCTATTAATTTGCATATTTAAGGTATGTCCTGGTTTAGACCTCTACGTAATGCCTATTTGATGCACTCGGCGGAAAGCTCCTGAAAAGCGGTGTTTTCGCCGCCGCCTTTTTCAGTAATCGGTGAAACGGCCCAAATAATCCAGCGGAACTCACCAAGCGGCTTTCCGGCAGAGGCCCGCAGAGAGGCTGCCGTGAACGGCGCCTTGGCTTCTCCGGTCGTATCGATCAGGCCGAGCGGTGTAAACCGGTTCAGATCCCACCCCGGATCGGCCGTTGCGTTGCATCCGTAAAGGGTCAGCTTTTGAGCCCCGCGGAATCCCTTCATATTATGAGACCAGCTGGTAATGGCCGAAACCGATTTCACCGAACCCAAATCCATTTTATAGGCTCCATTTTGAATACCGTTTCCAAACACTGGACCAAACTTCGCGGCCACTTTTCCATCCGTTAGTGACGCTAGTGGATCGTTGCCGGTTTTCTGGTTCGCGGTGACCTTCGCGCCCGAAGCGGACGGAGGAAGAAACTTCTGAAAACCATCGGCATTCGATGCGGTTTCGACCACGACCGTTGAGCCCGGAACGGCGCGTATCTTCGTTGTATCATGTCCTTCTAAATCGACCTCTTTCGTGCCTTGCAAGGCCTTGGTCGCGTTGTGTTGGATCACGTTCGGGTGGTGCTGTTCCTCATCGGTCACAATCTCGAAAGACCAGGCATGGTCACTCTGACCAAGATCCGCAGGTGGCGTGATTCTTAAACCTTGGGGCGTCATCTGCCAAACCACGCTGGCATCTGATCCGAGCAGGCGAACGGATTTAATCTTCTCCGCACCCCACGCTGCCGTGCCTGTAATGACGAATGGCGCGTCAGGCTTTTTGAACCTGATCGCATAGAGGTTTTTCCCATGTGTCGTGAAAGCCAATCGCGCATTTTTCTGCTCGCTCGCCTTCCAGTAGCGGGATCCGTAAATGGCTTCGCCGTTGACCTTCAGCCAGCTCTTCATCGCCAGCAAACGTTCCATTTGAGGCTCCGGAATGGTCCCGTCCGGCTTAGGCCCAATATTCACGAGAAAGTTCCCGTTGCGGCTGATCACCTCGACCATCTCGTGGATGATGCTCGGGATCGACTTGTACGTATCGTTCTCCAAATATCCGAACGACGTTCCAAAGGTCGTGCAGCTTTCCCATTTTGGGCCGATCACTTTGAGCTTGAGGTTGTCTTTCTCCAAACAACCCACTCCATCCGGCCAGTTGCGGTTGCCGCCCTTGTTGTTGACGTAAACTTCCGCCCCCCGCGCCGCACCGTCGTTCATGAAATCGGTGATCATGAGCCGGCACTGATCGTAGAAATACTGAACTTCAGGTTTCGCCTGGCCAGCCAGCACCTTGTTTCCATCACGGGTCCAGATCGGGATATCATCTATCCACAGGAAATCCGGCTGATACTTCGTCTGAATCTCTTTCCAACGAGCCACATAATCATCGACAAACGCCGTGGAGATTCCGAACGGACCATAGAGAGAGGCCGCCTCGGGAACACGCCTGATCTCTTCGGCAATATCATCCTGAGGCTCCACATTCACAACGTAGAGTTTCTTTCCGAAGAATGAGGCGTGACGTTCACGATGATAGGACGGCGCATATTTAAGCCCCTGCTTCTTCAGGGCTTTTCCCAGATCGCCCACGAGATCCCGCTTCGGGCCCTTGTCCATTGCATTCCAAGGAGTGAGATCTGAATCCCAGTTTGCCCAGCCATCATGATGTTCAGCCGTCATAACGCAATACTTGAACCCGACATCCGCAAAGAGCTTCGCCCACGCCTCGGGATCCCAGTTTTCCGCTTTGAACTCCGGAATAATATCTTTGTAGCCGAACTCCGGCGGTGTCGCTCCCCAGCGCTCCTTCAAATAGGGGTAGTAATGGTCCCGCCCGGAATAGATTTGCTTGGGGACGTGCTCGGCATAACCCCGTCCTCCCTGGCGATACCCGATGGCACTGTAAGGCCCCCAATGGATAAAGATGCCGATTTTCCCGTCATCAAACCATGCCGGAACCGGCATCTTCTGCAACGACTCCCAACTCCCGTCATAGGGCTCGCCCGCTGCCGTCAAGCCATTGATCTGACTGGCACTCTTGATGTCGCAACCCCGATCCGTGATCAGTACGCCGCGGATTTCCGGATCGATCTCCACCGTTTCTGCCGGTGCTGCGGCATAGATCAAGTGAGTTCCGAGTAACAATAAACCTGAAAGACCAATCCATTTCATATTCTAACCGTCCCCGTCGTTCGAGCGCTTTACCCTGAACACACTTATTTTGTTGCATCCATCGGAACCGACACCGCAATCGTATCCGAATCTCCATTCAATCCGATTGAACTCTCAGATATTCCGTCTCCGTCAAAGTGCCACTTGGGTTTGGTCAGCGACTACGTCCATCTGGCGCACATCTGTATATTTTCACGGTCGCGACGCTCTTCTGTTCCCGATGCGGAGGCTTAGTGTTTTTCTGCAAAGACCTTCACACCTTTCAGGTGGAAATATTCCGGCTCAGAATTCACCAAACCGATTTTCACATAACGAGCCTGTTTCGGCTGGTGAAGATCCACCAACCACTGGCGTTCGGCCTTGTCGGTCTTGAATACCTGCTGCCAGTTTTTCCCATCCGTGGAAATCCAGACATGAAGATTGCGGGTTCGCCCGGCATGGCCATCGGGTCGGTTCAGGATTTCGAGTCCCACCACAGGTTGCGCCTGTTTGAGATCAATAATCACCCACGGCGCCTTTTCCGCATCGGTGTGAAACGACTGCTTGCCCTCCATCGTCGTCAGCAGCGTATGGTTGTGCGGCACACCCCATTCAGCGGACAACGAACTATGCGACACCGTGCCGTCGCGCGAAACCCATTTCCAATCGGACGGCACCTTAGCAAAAACCTGCTTCTCATTTGCAATGCCGGAAGCGTTACGGGCGGCGTCCACATTAAACATACGGTCGGGGAATGATTTATCCCACAACGGGCTGGGTTCATGCGAATCGTTCATAGCCTGACGGATGCGCTCCACCACCTCGGGGTATTCGTTCGCCAGATCCTTTTGCTCGCCTTCATCGGCGGTCAGATCGTAAAGCTCGATTTTCTGTCCTTTGCGCCGATCCACGACCACGCCTTTCCACTTGCCCATGCGCACCCCCTGATTCGGCACACGCTCGTAAAGTTCCCAATAGAGATAGTCGTGCTTTTGCGGCTGCGGCCTGCCCAGCAAGCTTGGCAGCATGGAGATTCCGTCCGTATCCCCACGCACCGGTTCGCCCGTCAGCTCGGAAAACGTCGACAGCATATCCCAGAATGCGGACATGTGGTCGCTGACCGTTCCCGCCCGGATGGTTCCGGGCCAATAGGCAAACATCGGCGACCGCACCCCGCCCTCGTACATGCTGCGCTTAATGCCGCGTAATTCGCCGGAGGTGTTGAAGAATTTTTCGGAACCCTGTTCGCCGTGCGCACCATTGTCGCTGTTGAAAATGACCAAGGTGTTTTCGGAAAGCTTTAACTTTTCAAGCTGTTGCATCAAGCGGCCCACATCACGATCCATGCGCGAAGTCATCGCGGCGTGTATCTTCATTTTTTCCGGCCAATCCTTATCGGCATACTGACCGAGATCCGGAACCTGATATTTGGTGTGAGGTATCGTATAAGCCAGATAGAGGAAAAACGGACGGGTCTTATTTTCGGAGACAAACTTGAGCGCTTCCTCTGTCATCAGGTCGTGACTATAGACCTTGCCGCCGAGCTGCACCTTCTCTTCGTTGCGCCAGAGGAATGCAGGATAATAGTTGTGTGCCCGGCGCTGGTCGGCATAGCCGAAGAAATAATCGAACCCCTGTTTGGTCGGGAATCCGTAGTTCAGCGTACCGTCCGGCTTTTCGCCGCCCAGCCCCCATTTTCCGATACACGCGGTTTTGTATCCCGCCCGCTGCATCAGCTTGCCCAGTGTCTCCGAGTCGGCCGGAATGGGGGTTTGTCCATTGGGATAGCCCGGGCTGTTGGCTCGAATATAGCCATGCCCCGGATGCTTTCCGGTCATCAATGAACCGCGTGAAGGCGCGCAGACCGAGCTACCGCAATAGTGTGCTGTAAAACGCATGCCTTTGGCAGCCAAAGCATCCAGCTGTGGCGTCTGGATCATCTCCTGCCCGTTGTAGCCTACTTCGCCGCAACCGAGATCATCGCACAAAACATAAACTATGTTCGGCTTATGCGCATTGCCCATGGCCGCAAGGCTCAAGGCACAGAAAATGGCCAACCATTCGAATTGTTTCATTTTTAAATCCACTCCGTATTTTGCAGGGCACTGCCGATAGCTCATCCGATATTTAAACTCCCCGACAGCCCTTAATGTGACGCCTAGCATGGGTAAAAAACGCTGCTATTTCCAAACTTCCAGCCTGTAAAACTGGTTTGTTTTTCCCGAATCCATGGGGATAGCAATTTGCAGCTCCCCCCCGTTGCCGGGAACAATTCTGGATGCGTCCTTCCAATCCGAGTTAACCAGATCGTCCGCCCCTTGGATCCGATAATTATGCCCAAGGAAAGAATCAACGACCGAGAACGTGATGGTCTGGCCGCCAAAACCATCGTCTACTATTCCGCCCGAACTGATCTCCAGTTCATAGGTTCCTGCCACATATGGATAGCTCTGATACAGGTTACTCACGTCATTCGTCGACAACGCATAGTTATAAAGGCGAACGTCATCCACACGGCCGTCGTAAAAAGTCCCATTCATTTCCGTTCCAATGGCCGCCGAAATGATCCCTGCCGGAACTTTCGTTTTTCCCGTACCGGAATGCCAGGGTTCCCCGTTCACATAAACCTTCATGCTTCCCACGGCCGCATTCTTTGTAAACACCCAATGATTCCATGCATTCATAAACAGGTTCGATGCAGCCGTTTTGCTGATGCGATCATATCCATTGCCGTTCCCGACATCCCAATAGACCTTGGAATCGCTCCATGGCAGGTGAATATTGATGATGCGATTCCCCGAGGCATCCTCTGCATAAAAAACTGAATCGTCAGACGGTTGATTCGTGCCGCCAAACACCCACATGGCAACGGTGACCTCATCGCGAATGGTTCCGAAAGCCGCTGCGGGAATGGTGACCAGCGCATTGCTTCCATTCAGCAGCAATGCGTTTCCATCCATACCGTCAGTCCACGCAGCATTGGTCGTCACGCCATCAAACCCACTGCCGGAATCATCCGGAACGGTGATACCCGATTCCTCGTTCATCGACCAATTCGCCACAAGACCAGGTGTTGATTTCAAATATAAAGCCATCTGAGTCTGGTTAGCCGAACTTACAGAACCATCGGTCAAACTGATGCCTTTCCATGAATCGTATAGCACCAAACCATCCACCTCATTTGCGATAGCAGCTTCCAAACGAGTTCCTGTTCCGTACTTATCATAATGATTCACTTCGGAATCCCAAACGGGCAAATTCGCCGCATCGGCCAAAGCAATGAATGTTGACCAGGAGCTGTGATGGAAACCCAAATTATGGGTTGTAGCGACGGCAATATAGTCTCTCATGTCGGTATTGTTTAACACCTGAATACTTGCAGGAATCCCCCACACACCAGGCCCGACCTGCTCTGCCCCATTCAAATTAGTATGCAGCGTGGAATAAATGGTATTCATCTGATCAGCACTCCAAACCGCTCCAGCCTGTCCATCTTCATTGAATGCATTAATCCACTTGCATGGATATTCTGCCGCAAAATCCTGAATCCTATTGATCAGCGTTTGAGTGGCTACTGGATCATCCTTAACAGGATAACGATCACCGCCTAAAACGCCACAGGCGATTCGGTGGCCTCCACTCGATTGGGCCGGATTGGCAAAAACCAGGAATCCCTGAGCCACGGCTTGTTGATAAAAATAATCGAACATGGGTTTATTAGGATCAAGTCCTGTTGCAAAGATCGGCACGCGAATCCCATTCACCCCCATTTTCTGAAACCCAACCAGAAGATTGTTACACTGCGCCTCCGTAGAAATCTTATTTTGAATAAATGCCTGCTTAACATCACCCAGCACATAATCCATATCGTTCGTGTAGATCGACCCGAACGAACTCACGGCCATGGCAACTACGGTGATGCAGATAGACCTTGTTATACACGTTTGCATCATTGCCTTATGATCTTGAGACGAATGAACCGGTTGGTGGTTCCAAGGATTGGAACGTCGTTGGTGACCGACTCAAAGACATCGTCGATCGCACCCGCGCCGCTTTCGGTATAGCCGGTGCTTTTCCAGTCGTTGGAAATCAGGTTGTCGGTCAGCTCCAGGGAATAGGTAATACCGCTGTCAGCCGCCGTACGGCGGGGATAGATGTATTGCATCGCCTCCCCGTTTGTTCCGAAGGTTGGCAGCATTCCGGTATCCAGCGAATTGGTTGGATTACCGCCCAACCCATACTCATAGAGGTTGCTCAAATCATCGTTGTCATCGTTTCCGCCTTCTCCTTCAGAAAGATTAAACGACCGTGCCCAGTTTCCATACCCAAGGTTGAAAACCCGATTGAGATGTTTTGTACACGCATACAGGGTTGGCAAATGCATCGCACGACCCGGGTTAAAAAAGGCGTGGACTTCATCACGATAAATCAGGGCCGATGCGTTTCCTCCGGCCAGCTGGATCTTGTCCCTATACCGCTCGCTTTGCTGATGCTCAATCGTCGTATCGGCGGACCCGTGCAGCAGCAAGGTATCGGGCGGATTTGCCCGAATATTAAGCGCTGCGGAATTCGCCGTATAGCTCGGCACATTTTGCTCGAAGCTGGTTCCGCCGCCGAATGACCACGTACCGGTGCGGGTCACAAAGTCGTACAGACCATTAAAGCCGATATAGCAGCTGATGTTGGTATTGAGCTGTGAGACCAGCGCGGACGTCGGTGTTCCGGCCGACCCGCCATAGAGCCCCATCCGGGAGATGTCGATGCCATAGGTGTCTGCATGAGCGATCACATACTCAACGGCCAGACCGATATCGGTAACGGCCTTTGAGAAGGTTCCCTCGGAATTACTCGAACTGCGCCATGCAACGTCTGCCACCGCAACGCCCAGCTTTTCACTCAAATAATCACCCATCATCCCCTCGCCAACCGCAGAGCGCTCCCATGTGCCGGAGTTCCCGCCCGACCACCCGCCACCGTTGACCCAGAACATGACCGGGCATGGCTCATCGGTGGCCGGAACAAACAGCTTGAGCGGAAGAATATGCTCATCCCCGTTGTCGTGATAAACGATCGACATCGGATCAATCAACGTGGTGGTAACCGGATAGGTCACCCCGTTTTCGATGATGAAGGCGTAGGTTTTACGACTCGACGTTGCATAGGCGGTTCCCCCGGCCGAAACCACGGCATTAGGAATCTCAACCATGACCAGGTCACCGGGTTCAAACGCCGGGTCCGCCGTAAAGGCAAACACAGTATCGCCCGCCGAAGCCGTCCACTGCCCCGTGGCACGCACCCAGTCACTGTTTTCCGGAAGACCGTCAAGACCTCCTATGCCGACCACGACATTCGTGACGCTTGCGGGGTTCATCGCAATATTAAACGTCACTTCAACGGAGGTGTCCGCCGGCACGTCATAACCGGAGGGCGAAAAGCTGTTCACCGTGATCGCCTGCTCTTCGGCTACGGCATATTTCGCCGATAGCTCGCCCCAAACCGCCTCCCGTTCGAGGTCGGAAAGCGCCCGGCCATAAATGCGGATTTCCGCCACGTCGCACTCAACCGCCTGATTGAAGGCCAACGATTGCCAGCCGCAAAACATGCCAATGGAAATATCAACGCTGCTCGGGCTCGGTGTAAAGGGACTTGTTCCGAGCGTCGCTGGATTTTCGAGCAGGCTACTGAACAGTTCCATGGTTCCGGTTCCGTCGCCCTCGTTGGAATAGCGACCGTTGAGCAGCACAAAATCATCGCCAAGCAGGGCTGTTCCGCCCGCCACATCGTTCCAGGCTCCATTGCCGACCAGAAAGTGATACGAGCCGTCCGACTGCGCACGCAAGTTCCAGCCGTTCTTGTAACTCGAACCGGTCTGGAAGTTGCCGACAAAACCACCGGTGCCGGCGAAGCTTCCGCCTGTTGTCCGACCCACATAAAACACAGTCACTTCGTCCTCAAAAAGCGCATTCCCTGCGGTGTTGGTCAGCGTCAGAATATCGTCTACGCCGTCGAAATGAATGACTTGATGGCCCGGCCAGGCTTCATACAAAAGCGCAGGGCGCTTGGAGACCGTAGTTTGCACTGCATCGAAGGTACCCTGTGCGGCCAGATTCGTCCAGACGGCCACACGTTCATCAACCAACCCGAGTCCCTGGCTGGCATCCAGCCAGATGTCCGGAAGGAGATCCGCCCCGGCGACAGACTGAATGGTGAGGTTGTCGAAATACGCCCCAGAAGCGGAACTTTCGCCGGTTAACTTAATGTAAGCGAGTTCCGAATGGATTCCACCGCCGTAGGTCGGCAGTGTGGTGGTTTGGGCCGTAGTGGTTCCGTCCTGCTTGACCGTGTAAAGAGACCAGCCCCATGAGGAGACGGTAATTTCGAAATGCGCGTCTTTGGTGGAGAGAAGCCCATCGGTAGGGTTGGTGTCCGCGCCAAACCAATAGCTGCCGGGACTCACGCCTGCAGCAATCAGGTTGGAGGTGAAAGCATAGGCCCCGTATTGGTCGGCATATCCGGGACGCTGGCGGTCGGCACCGCCGTTTCCAAATTCATCCAGATCCGCCATGACAAATTGAAAGATCATGTTGTCGCCGGAATCATAGCCGGTCACATAGTGGCTTTTCGCTCCATTGTTGCGCCACCACACCACATCCAGCGACACCACCGCCGATTGACCGCCGGCGAGCGATACCGCAGACATCGGCGTCCACGTAATATCCGTGGCTGCAGCCCCGTCTGAGGTTGGATCGGCCAGCAGCACCTGACTGCCCAGCGTCGCATCCGGCCCCGCGGTTACCGCCGTCTGGACATTGTAGCCCGCGTTATACGTAATCGTGCCGGTATTCGCGTTCGTCCCCGACTCAAAGTCCGCTTCGAAGAGAACAGCGCCCCAGGTACTCGCTCCCACAGCCAGCAACAACAAACCTATAATATAAATCCGTTTCATATGTTCCTTTAAGGGATCACGTTCGACACGACTCCCCATGTTTCAGTGTTCAATTTTATTGTTCAACCCGTAGACGTATAAATTTATAATCCAGATCACAGGAAAGGAGCACAGCTACGGTTTCGACTTCTCCTTCGCCTCCGATGACCACTTCAGTGAGCCCGGTTGTTCCCCAGCTCGGGGCCGGCAGTTCGGGCGAAAATTCAGCATAGACGCTAACGCCATCGATGACACGACGGGTGTAGGTGATGATCCAGTTTGGATCATCAAACGACATCGAGGTGATCGGCGAATCGGAGACCAGTGGATCGGTGGCCAGAATCCATTCCAGCCCGTTGGCATTCGCATCGCCATCCGGATTGCCTTCTGCGGAGGCATCCGTTCCGCCCGCAGCTCCGGCAAACATATCGAGCCCCCATAGTTCGTAAGGGGTATATTCATGCTCCTGCACAAGAATGTTGTCAATGGCCACATCGGAAACATGCCAATACCCCTCTTTGGCCCGGAAGCGGATGGTTACTTCATCATTTCCGGCATAGGCCGAGAGATCAGCCACCGCATTCGACCAAGCGCTTTCGCTATTGGTGTGCACCGGCCCCGAACCCATCCAGACATTGGAAGTCCAGCTGGTGCCATCGGACACGTCGACGGCCAGATAATCGATGTTTACTCCATACATGTGGTAGTCGAATATCAGTTCCGGATGAGTAGCCGTGCTGAAATCGAAAATGCTTTCAATCTGCGCAATCTTGTGGTGGCCGTTGTAATCATCATTCCCCTCAATGTACAGATACCCTGTTCCATCCGAAGCGGCGCTGGGGCCTGTGTTGGTGGTCGGGGTGTAGCCGCTCCAACGCGTCCAGTCGAAATCATCGTCCGCGGACTGCGTCCACGCGCCGAATCCGCTTTCGAAGCTCTCGGCATACGGCACCCCGGGAGTACCGATATTAAAGATGTAGCAGTTCAGGCTTTCCGCAGGAATGGATGCAACAAAACTACTGCCTGAAGCCGGATGCGAACTTGCCGATCCTGTGATACTCGTATCCGCAGTCCAAAAGCTCCCGTTCACGGATCCACTGATCGCTGATGCGTCCAATGCGATCGGGACGGAGTTGAAGGAGTTTGTGCCTTCATTGATAACCCAGAGGACAATTTGATCATTCTTTCGAAAGGCCATGGTGTGAACATCGCTCATCGACTCAACATCGGACGTAATGTAGGTGCTGTCCACCGCATGATTGGCGAACAGTTTCATGATGTAATATCCACGCTTCCGTACCCCGGTTCCTCCTGAGGGGCAGTAGATCGGCCGGGTTTCCCGGTTTATGCCGCGCGACCAGATTTCGAACATCATCTCCCCTTTTATCCCGGCGGCATACATTTCGCACTTACCCACGTAGGCACCTATGGGCTTTGAAATTTCGGGTTCTTCGCCATAGGTCGGGCCACCGCCACCGTGGCTGCTTTCATCATTGTAGACCGATTTGCTCAGAGCTGCTGCCTTTGATTCAACGGTCATCCAGTATGAAAGACCCTGGTTTTGATAATCATGGCAACTGAAGGACCAATAGAGATCTTCCGTTCCCAAACTCGCGACATCTTCGATATAGCTGATGCAGCCACTTAGATTCCAGAATCCCTGATCACTGATTAAGGGCACGGCAACGCCGCGTGCGTTTAGTTCACTGTTGAGTTTGATAATCACGTCTTTGGCAACCGCCGCCGGAAAATAAGCTTTCCATTCCTTGGCGATGCACATCATGTCGACGGGAACTCCCTGCTGACTCATGTATTCCACATAGTCGGCCAGGAAAATTCCATATTTGTCCGTATCGACTACTTTGGTGGAATAGTTGCAAAACCAGTCAGGCAGATTGTTGTTGTCGCCATACCCATCGTAATCAGACCGCAAGGTGGCAAAAAAACGGATGTCTGAATTGACTGCTTTAATCTGTTGCATGGTCGCCACTTGCTTGTCATAGAAGGCCCAGTTTTTAGTGCCTTCCTCCAGCTCCTGGTTCTTATCATATTGTACGCGACATGTATTAAAGGCAATGTCGCCAAATCCCCACTGAATCATCTCAGCTTTGTTCGATGCATTCTGGATGGCCTTGGAGCTTCGCTCCATGTCCCCCCCCATCATATCAATGACTTGCCGGTAATTAGTTGGGTTAACGGTGATCGACTGCCCCCAGCCCAGTGACGCCCCCATCAACAAGGCCGCCACCCATATGGAACGCCTCATGAGACTCCTTTTCGGCTCTTGCAACAGCATGAAAGCGACAGCCCGGAGAAAGAATCTTCCCGGAGCGTCTCAACACGCCCAAAAACCGATTGTCTCTTTCCTTCTATCATATCGTTCACGATTAAATCAGAGTGTTCCTCGTATTCAGCAGTTACGGAAAAAGAAAGGCGAAATGCCGACCACACATACCGTCAGCATTCCGCCTCAATCCGGATAAATTCTATTGATCTACCCGGAGCCGGATAAATTTATAATCCAGATCGTAGGCGATCAGAACCGCCACGGTTTCAACTTCGCCGTCGTCGCCGATAACCACCTCAACGAAACCAGTGGTCCCCCAATTCGGAGGCTCCAGTTCCGGCGAATATTCCGCATAGACACTGATCCCGTCGATTTTGCGGCGGGTGTAGGTGATGATCCAGTTTGGATCACTGAACGTCATCGCCGTGATGGGCGAATCGGCAACCATCGGATCGGTGGCGAGGATCCATTCCAGATTGTTGTTGTTTGAGTCCCCGTCTGGATTGCCAGTTGCAAAGGTGTCCGACCCGCCCGGGGCTCCGGCAAAGGCATCCTCGGCCCATTGCTCGTACGGGGAAAGCATGTTGTCCACAATCTCAATGTTGTCGATGGCCGGATCGGCCGAATTCCATTCCAGATTCGCCGTGCGGAAACGAAGCGTCAAAACGCTGGTGCCCGCATAGGCGGAAAGATCAACCATTGCAGAGGACCAGGCGGCTGCGCTGCTGCCGTGCTGCTGGCCGTTCTTTTTCCAGACATTGAGCGTCCAGGTAGAGCCGTTGAAAACATCCAGAGCAAGATAATCGATGTAGCCGCCGTACATGTGGTAGTCGAATGTCAATTCGGGTGTACTCGCCTCACTGAAATCGAAACGGGCCAGCACGGAAGCTGTATTGTTGGAACCTCCGGCATCATGACCTTCAGCATAGAGATAATATGTGCCGTCGGAAGCTCCACTCGGGCCGGCCGCACCACTCGGCGTTCCGCCGCTGCGGAGCGTCCAGTCATAGTCATCAGCAGCAACCTGCTGCCAATCACCCATCCCCGCCTCAAAACTTTCTGCATAGGGCAGCGAGATCAGGATCGGATTAACGGTGATTGAAACCGTGACTTCCGGACTTTCGGCCAAACCGTCATTGACGGTGTAGGTGAAGCTGTCTGAACCATAAAAATCTCCACCGGGCGTGTAGGTTAAATCCGGAGCGGTGCCGCTCAGCGTTCCGCCGGAAGGCTGTGTTGTAACCTTGTAGCTGAGAATGTCTCCATCGGCATCACTGCCGGACAGCGTAGTCGCGACTGCCGTGTCTTCATCGATTACGAAGCTCAGCGGGTTGGCAACGGGGCTGTTGGAGTTGTCTTCATCAATGCGAATATTATCAATGGCCGGGTCGGCCGCGTTGAACTGCTTGTTCGCCGGGCGGAAGCGCAGCTTCACATTGCTGTTGCCCGCATAAGCTGAAAGGTCAACCGCCGCCTTCGTCCAGGCCTGATCACGGCCGGAATGCTGCTGGTTGTTCTTTTTCCAGACATTGGAAATCCAGGTGGAGCCATCGAAAACATCCAGCGCCACGAACGCGATGTAGTTGCCATACATGTGATAGTCGAAACCCAGCTGCGCCGAGGAAACCGTGCTAAAATCAAAGGAACACTCCACTACATTCGTTACATAGGATCCGGCATCATGCCCCTCAGAGAAGAGATAAAAATTGCCATCCGCCGCGCCATTCGGGCCCGATGCCGCAGTCGGTGTTCCGCCGGAACCCACTTCCCAGAACCGGTCCTGCTCATCAAACTGCCGCCAGGCGCCGATGCCCTCTTCAAAACTTTCCCGGTATGGAAGCGTCTGCACTTCCGTCAGGGTGATCGGCAGATAGTGCTTGATGAAACGGAAGTGCAGGTTGTCGTCCGTTATGGTATCATTCACGACATCAATCGCATTGGCGTTACTGATGCGCAGTCGTTTGCCCGTTGAAGGATGATCAATATAGAACCATCCGTACTGATATTCGTTCAGCTCCCATTCAACCACCGTCCCGGTGGTGCCTTTCGCCGCGAGCCCGACGATGGAGCCATTGTATGAAAGGCGGCGGCCGTCGCTGAGACCGGTGATGTATTTATTTCCGCCCGGCGCAGCCTCGAGAATAAACTGTTCGGTGTCGGCGCGGTTTTCGACATCGGCAGTGCTCACCGTGTTGGAGGCCGGATGGTCGATCAGGCGCAGGAAACGTCCCTTGTTGTGAATAATGTATGACGTCTCATCCACGACATTGGCATTGCCGTCCCAGCCGGACAGCAGCAGACCACACTCCGTCAGGTCTTCCCAGCCGGGATCCGAACTGTCGTTGTTAAAGTGCAGCGCCAGCCTCGGGGAATTCATATCGGTCGGGTCATCACTGCCGGCATCCGTTGTTGCCGGATCCCCTCCGCCATTACCCCATTCAAAGAGGGACCATCTTTTTAACCACGGCAGGGTTTCCGCGCGCCATGCAAATTCGGCTAGGAAGTTATAGTTGTGGTTGCGACTCCAGTTTGTCATCGTGCCGTTAAAATTGCGGGTCGAAAACTCCGTCAGCCAGATCGGCTTGCCGTAGAGGTTGTAGAGATACTCCATATTGCTGATGAGCGTGCTAGGGCTTCCGTCTTTTGCTCCTGCCGTCGAATACCAGTGCATCGCCATATATTCGGAGCGCAGGCCTTCCTTTTCGGCAATCGCCTCATAACCGGTTCGCCAGTAGTTTTTGTAGCCGGCCGGACAAGGGCCCAGCAACGGTTGCTTCATGCGTTCTAGGCGCGGCCATTGATAGGCCGCAACGTTCGTAGCCATATTCGCCTGATCATGCAGATCCGGCTCATTGAATCCCATCACCGTCGTCTGGCTGGCCCGGCCGTACCATTCCGACTGATACTTCAGGATATCCAGCGCAGCGGCTCCGGCACCGCCCCACTGCATCGGCATATGCGGAAAATCTACAGGAACCTTTGGTTGATTTCTCCAGTCGTAGACCCAGCTGGGTTTGAACATGGAGCTAAAGTGGAAATGGGCCGCTTCGCCCTGTTTCGGGAAATGGGTTTCGTAGTTGATTTTCCAATGTTTGGAAAACTCCGAACCGGCCGCCTGCTGCACCACATTGGTGCCGTCGAGACCGAGCACCATTCCGCTCCAGACATTTTTAATTTGGAAATACGTGCCGTCGCCGGTATCCACCAGCCGCCAGCGCTGATGCGGCATGGAGGAATAGTCACCTTCAACAATAGCCGCGCCGCCGGTCGTGGAAGCCAGCGACACCTCGAAGCAGCGCTCGCTGTCCTTGCTGACCAGACGGTAGGTGTCGGTGCCGATATTGAGCAGCACCTGGAACCACGGTTCGTTGGTCACGGTGGTCGACCCGTTGGTCGAAGAGGAAAGGCTCCAACCATTGGAACGGTTTTCAATGGTATAGTAGGCATCCTCATACTCCATGAAACTTCCCGTCGGCGGGGCTTCGTCGAGCACATCCGTCCAGAGCGGATATCCGCCCGCATTGTTTTCAGGCAGCACCACCAACTCGCGGATCACGGCCTGGCTGGAATCGAGCGACCGGATGCGGATTTTGGTGGTGGTTACCGCGGCACCAAACCAAAGATTCAGATCCAGCTCGGTGTTGTTTGAAACGGATCCGCCGTTAAAAAGAACCCAGCTGCCACCATCATCGTAGGCCACCTCAAAATCCTGGATCTGCGTGCCCGTTGCGCCCTCATAGCCGGAGTAAAGCTGGATGCCGCGGATGTTCTCCCCTAGCGGAAGATGGATTTCCAAATCATGCGGCCCGGCGACGTTGGTGCTGGCCCAGGCGGAAGCGTTGTCGGCATAGCCATCGATGGCCAAACGCGGATAATGCACACCGTCTACGGAGGAATATTCATACTGGCGCAGTTTAGCGATATTGAGGTCCACATCCACTCCAAACATCACATTCGATCCGACGAGCGTCGGCGGATAGAGCACCAGCTCCTTCACACTGGCCGTTGCATCCGTTGTGTAGAGGCGGAACGTCTGTGCTGTTACAGGCGCGTCGAACGCCAGGTTGAGGTTGGGGAGTGTGTTGCCGGACACATCCGTGCCGGCAATATCGACCCAGCTTCCGCCATTGTCGTACTGCAGCACAAAATCGGCCATCGCTGAATCCGATGCCCCACCGCTGAACAGATGGGCGCTGCCGATCGCCATCGGAGCGGCCAACTCGATTTCGAGCCAGTGCGGTCCGTTCTCGGTGCTGACCCAGCGACTGTCCTGCGATACAAAGCCGTCGGTGGCAAACTGGACTGGATTGGCCGATGCGGATGAGTCCGCGGTCACCGACTGGTATTTGGCCAGATTAAAATAAAAGTCGTGCGAATCCGGCAGGATTACCGGTCCGGCGACAGACTGAATGGTGAGGTTGTCAAAAAAGCCCCCGGCCGCTGCACTCTCACCGGTCACCTTGACATAGGCGAGTTCTGAAAACGTGCCGCTGTCGTAGGTCGGCAGCGTGGTGGTCTGCGCCGTGGTGGTTCCGTCCGCCTTTACCGTGTAAAGAGACCAGCCCCCCGAGGAGACGGTGATCTCGAAATGCGCGTCTTTAGTGGCGTTGAGTCCGTCGGCAGCGTTCCCGTCACTGCCAAACCAAAAGCTTCCAGGGTTCGTGCCCGAAGCAATCTGGCCCGCAGAGAAGGAATGGCTTCCGCCACTGTCAGCATATCCGGGGCGTTGGCGATCAGCGCCGCCGTTTCCAAATTCATTTAATTCCCCCAAGACGAATTGAAAGATGATGCTGTCGTTTGAATCGTAGCCGGTCACGTAGTGGCTTTTGGTGGCTCCGTTGGTGCGCCGGATCGCCATATCCAACGATACCACCGCTGACTGTCCGCCGGCCAGCGATACCGCATTCGACGGCGTCAGTGTAATGTCCGTGGCCGCAGCCGATCCGTCAGTCGGATCGGCATAAAGTACATTACTGCCCAATGTTGCATCCGGACCGGCGGTGACGGCCGTCTGGACGTTGTAACCTGCGGTGTACGTGATCGTGCCGGACGTTGCGTTCGTGCCCGACTCAAAGTCGGCCTCAAACACCACGGTTTGTGCAAAGGCGCCCTGAAGGGATAAAAGGCCACCTGCTAGTACTAAAACTGCTTTTTTCATTCTCATTAAAACTCCTCTTAAATCCGGATGCAGGAATGATCCACGGAATGACACAACCATCCCATTTATTCGACTATCCGCGTCCAACTCTGTTCATTCTTAGATTTTTTGCCCGTTAAGCGGATTAAAGCACCGCACAAACCACCACTAAACCGGGAATAGCTGATCAGGCGGTTATAAGCTTTAACGCCGGTATTTAACGGGAAGTGACATGGGAACGGGCTGTCTGCCCAGGGCATCCCCCGCAACTATTGCGCAACCCGGAGCCGAATAAATTTATAATCCAGGTCATATTCAATCAGTACAGCCACGGTTTCTACATCCCCGCTCGTCCCAATAACCCCTTCATAGACAATCCCGGCTGTTCCCCAGCTGGGGTCTGTCAGCTCAGGCGAATATTCGGCATAGACACTGACTCCGTCGATTTTACGGCGGGTGTAGGTGATGATCCAATGTGGATCATCAAACGACATGGAAGTAATCGGCGAATCGACCACCATCGGATCCGTGGCCAGAATCCATTCCAGTTCATTGGCATTCGCATCGCCGTCCGGATTGCCTGCCGGGGTTGCGTCGGTCCCTCCCGGCGCGCCGGCAAAGGCCTCTGCTGCCCAGGTTCCGTAGGGACCGTAGAACACCGACGGTGTGACTGACACTTCCTCTGAAAGCTCAGAATCCATACTGTCCGCATCGGTTGCATAAACCACGTAATAATAGGTCATTTCATTGGTGACGGCATTGTCGGTATAGCTGGTTGAAGACATTCCATTGGTCAATTCAGTATAGGTCCCGCCGGAAACCGTGCTGCGCTGGAGCGTATAAGTGATCGGGGGATTCCCCGAGCTCGCTGACCAACTGACCGTCACGGACGCATCGCCCGGCTCCGCCGTGGCCACAGGAACCGTGACGATTAAGCCCCCTGGATCCCCCACCCGGATGTTGTCGATAGCCGGATCCGCTGAGTTCCACTGCTTGTGTTTCGTCCGGAAGCGAATCGTTACGTTGCTGTTTCCGCTATAGCCCGTCAGATCAACCGTTGCAACGGACCATGGAACCGTACTGGTGGAGTGTTGCTGGCCCAAACGCGTCCAGACATTGGAAGCCCACGCCGAGCCGTCATGAACATCAACCGATAAATAGTCGATGTACGTGCCATACATATGATAGTCGAAGTTCATCTCTGCGGAGGTTGCCCCGCTGAGGTCGAAGGAGCATTGAATCGTCGTAGCCTTGTAGGACCCGCCCGAATCATGCCCTTCGGCGTACAGATAAAAATCGCCGTCCGATGCACCACTGGGGCCGGCTGCCGGTGAGGCCGTTCCGCCACTGTTGCGCCGCCAGTCGTAGTCATCCACAACGGACTGAACCCAGCCGCCCATGCTTTCTTCAAAGCTTTCGGCATACGGCAGCGATTGTGTTTCCGCAATCCCGATGGGCTGCGCCGGCTTGATAAACCGGAACTTAAGATTATCGTAAGCATTTTTGCCATCGACATTAATCACATTATCACTGGCAATGCGGAGTCGCTTACTGGTTGAAGGATGATCGATAAAGAACCATCCGTATTGATCCGCCGTAAGCTCCCATTCAACCGTCGATCCAGTGGTTCCGGCCGGCGACAGGCCGACGGTCGAACCGTTGTAATGGAGTCGGCGACCATCGTTGACGCCAACGATATATTTATTCCCATTCGGCGCAGACTGGAACATGAACTGATCCGTCCCTCCCCGGTGCAGGATATTGGCATGGGAAACCGTATTGCTTGCCGGATGGTCAATCAAACGCAGACTGCGCCCCTTGTTATGAATGATGTATTCTTTTTCGTCGCGTATGGTGGTATCGCCATCCCACCCCGCCAGCAGCAGGCCGCACTCCGATAAATCTTCATAACCCGAGTTGGTCTTGTCATTGCGAACATGCAGCCCCATGGTCGGGCCGTCTCCAACGGTCGGGTCGGCATTGTTGTCCTCGGTGCCCCATTCGAAGATGGAATATTTTTCCAGATGGGCAATGCCCTCGGCGCGCCACAGAAATTCGGCCAGCCAATTATAGTTGTCGTTCCGGCTCCAGGAGCCGGTTGCATACCAGTCCTTCACGGCAAACTCCGTGATCCAGATGGGTTTGCCATAGGCGTTGTAGACGCTGTTGATCACATTGATGATGTTCTGGGGGCTGCCGCCGTTGCAGCCGGCATACCAGTGCAGCGCCATGTATTCAGAGCGCAGGCCACGAACCTCGGCAATCGCTTCATAGTTCTGGCGCCACGACCCGTTGTGCTGCGCCGGGCACGGCCCGACCAGCGGAAGGTTCATGCGTTCGAGCCGCGGCCACATATCCGCGGCGGCTTCCTCGGCAATGTTCGATTGTGGATACGCCTTGTCCGGCTCGTTGAAACCCAGCACGGAAGTCTGGTTGGCCTTGGCATACCAGCCCGGCTGCCTGCGAAGAATGCCGGGCGTGCTTGAGGCGATCCCGCCCCACTGCATGGGCGCATACTGCCCGTATTCACACTCATCCTCCTGATTATGATTCCAACCGTAGAACCAGCTCGGCTGATACATGTAGTTGTAGTGGAAAAACGCCGCCTGCCCCTTCTTGGGATAGTGCGTTTGATAATTGAACGACCACTCCTGGGAGGCATCGGAGGTGATGCTTTTCTGAACAACCGCCCCGCCCTCGACATCGAGGGCCTTACCGCTCCAGATATTGACGATGCGGAAAGGTGTGCCGTTGCCGGAGTCGACCAGCCGCCAGCGCTGGTGCGGCATGCTGGAATAGACGCCCTCCACAACCGCCGCACTTTCGTTCGTGGCGGCGAGTAAAACCTCGAAACATTCTCCGCTGTCTTTACTGCGCAAGCGGTAGGAGTCCGTTCCGATATTGAGCAGAACCTGAAACAACGGCTCGTCAGCTGTCACAATCGATCCGTTCGTCGAAACGGACAGGTTGAGTCCCGCATCGCGGTTTTCAATGGTATAGTAGCTATCGCCATAATCGATAAAGCTTTCCGTTGGCGGTGCTTCATCCAACACGTCCGTCCAAAGCGGATAGCCACCCGTATTGTTTTCCGGCAGCACGGCCAGCTCGCGAATTCGAGGTGCAGCGGCATCCAGCGTCTGGATGCGGATTCGGGAGGTCGTCGCTGCGGCATCAAAGCGCACGTCCCGCTCCAGCGCGGTATTACCGGTCACCGAGCCACCGGAAAAGGTGACCCATGCAGCACCATCCCAGTAATCCACATTAAAACTCTGGATCTGCGTGCCGGTCTGGCCTTCCAACCCCGAATAGAGATGGATGCCGCGAATTTTTTCCGATTGAAGCCAGGAAATTTCCAGCTCTTGTGTTCCGGGTCCACCCACCCAGCAGGAGGTGTCGTCGGCGTAGCCGTCGATGGCAAGCTTGGGATAATTCACGCCGCTGATGGACGACGCTTCGACCTGCCGCAGCTTGGCCAGATTTAGATCCACATCGGTGCCGAAGGGAACCGGCGAACCGTCTGAGGTCGGCGGATAGAGCGCAAGATCAATGACGCGGGCGGTTCCATCGGTCGTGTAGAGCCGGAATTTTTGAGCCGTCACCGGAGTGGTAAACATCAGATTGAGTTCGGGCAGCGTGTTGCCGGACACATCGGTGCCGGCAATATCGATCCAGCTTCCGCCATTATCGTACTGCAGCACAAAGTTGGCCATGGCTGCATTCCAGGTTCCGCCGCTGAACAGGTGGGCACTGCCGATCGTCATCGGAACCGCCAGCTCAATTTCGAGCCAGTGCGGGCCAACACCAGTACTTACCCAGCGGCTGTCCTGCGAGATAAAACCGTCGTTGGCAAACTGCTCCGGCTTGTCCGTTGCGTAGGAGTCCGTGGTGACCGACTGGTATCTGGCCAGATTAAACGTCTCCTGCGCCCAAATGCCCTGAATGGATAAGAGACAAACCGCCCAAACTAAAATTGCTTTTTTCATTTCATCACATCTACTTTGGTAATCTCATATTCTTTAAGACGGTATTTCAAAAAAAGAAAATCGGCCGGCTGCTGGATTTGAAGGGGAGCACTTCCGTTTTCACCAAGGACAACGCGCCCTTTCCGGCCGGAGCGCAGGTCTACCCATTCGACCCTTTGCCCTTCCGCAACGTTCATCAGCGGGATCAACTTATGGGTCTCTTTGTTTCCCCGTTCGCGGAAGATGAGCAGAAAACCCTCGGTGGAATCGGGTTCCAACCATTGGAAACCACTCCATGCCGCTCCATTCGGATCATCACCAATGGCAAAGACATAGTGCTTGTACAACTCCTGCTGATACTTTTTGTAGAGTTGGACCAAACCCCGGACTTCGTTGCGCGCCTGACCTTCATAATAATAGGTTGTCTGAAAAAAGGTCGGGATGCCCATGAGTCCCAACGCGACTTCATAGGGGTGGCCATACAAATGCGCGTCGCTCTTCTGTTGGTTCACCCGCTGAAAATTTTGAATCGGCAGCTCAAACTTGTTGAGGTTAACGTATTTTGAAAGCTCGCGATTTTCGCGCAGCATCAGCGTCGGCTTCGGAATAGTGTTCGACGGATTTTCCGGTTTACGGTTCGAAAGCCAGACGCAGCCGAAATCGCGGGCCCAGAAATAGCCGAATCGCGGCGCATTTTCGGTCACATCCACCGCCATCCGGGCATTGTGACCCGTATAGAGCAGAAACGCGCGCAGCTTGCTCCAATGGCTGTAGAGATCGTTGTAGTTGGCAATGCGGGCGAAGTCATATTTCCACGTCACGAATCCGCCTTCGTCATAGTTGCGCTTCAGGTCATCCAGTCCGGCGTATGCCGCGGTCCAAAGCCCCAGCTTAAGATTTTTCTTTTTCGCTGCGGCGCGCACATTTTCCCAACCGGCGGGATACCAGTCCTCGCGGACATGCCAAGCCTGCGCTTTGTTCGAGGGTTGCTGTCTACCGCACTGCCAGCCGTCATCAATCTGCAGCACATCGATCCCCAGGTCGGCAACCGACTTGATCTCCCTGAGCACTTCCTTTTCTGAAGCCATGGCCATCGACTCTTCACCGCTGTTGCCGCTGCCCCAGGTATTGGCCTTCACGAACACATCGCGATTGGGATCGACCGGAAAGCGTGCACGGCCGAACCGCTTCATCGCGAGTTGACGGGCATACTCCGTGTTTTCCGGATACAACACCGTCCAGGTGGCCCAGCACCAGCGGTATTCGTCCGGCATCAGATCAGCTGCCGAAAGTGCGGAGCCCGTGTTATGTAGTCCCGAAGCATCGGAAATAAATTCGCCGGTATCGACACCGGAACGGTTGACGCATTTGTGCGATTCCTTGACCCAGGCAATCCCGCCCTGCTTCTTTTCCACAAACAGGACACTGGCCCAATCCACCGATTTTCCGGAAAGCGCTTCTTCGCGAACCATGTGGTGATCCGGTGTGTGCCGATGCTGCGTATCGTTGAAGTATCCAAAGGCTGTTAATTGACTTCCAACCACCGGAAGAAAGTCCACGCGATTGCCATTGCCCGCCGATGCCGCCGGCGAGGGAGCAGACTTGCAGCCACAGTCAAGATAGGCCGCAAGACGGTAACCAGCGGGTGCTTTGCTTTTTAGTTCCGCCAGCCGTTTTTCATTGCCGCTCAAATGTGGCTCCGAAGAAGCGTTTCCTTCTTCGTAGACCCAGAATTCAAACAGATGGGCATTCACGCCCTTTTCTTTCTGCACCTTAACTCGGACCATGTCGCCGATTCGGACTTCATCCGGAATATTGAAAACCACTTCCGCAGGCCTTTGCTGATCGCGGCTCGCCGGCAATTCCGTTGGCGGAACAACCTGCACCGCACTTTCGCCATCCATACTTAAAACTTTAACGGACTGCGTACGCCTTTTCCCCGAGCCGGTATCCCACCAGGTCAGCATCGCTTTATAATTCCGGTCGCGCTTCATGCCCTCTATCTTCAGTTCAACTTCTTTCCCATGATAGAGAGTGGATGTGTGGTATTCGGGAGCAATTGAACATTCCGGCATGTTTGCAGGAATTCGGTGTGGCTTTCCTGAGGCCAACCCGATGGATACGCCATCGCCAGCAGCTTGCGTGATGTCACAACCTTCAGGATCACCCTTCAACCAAATCTGAGTGCGAAGTCCGGGAGCATCCGGATACGCCCAGATGACATATTTAAGAAAAGTTCCAGTGGCTGGATATTCGATCTCCGCCACCACTTCCAGATGCCGGGAGGTGAAACCCTCATCGTCCGACTCTTCGGCGGTCAAAGAAAGTAGTTTGGCCCGGCCTTCGGCCAGCCCGGGAAAGTTCCAGTCAGCACGGATATCGACCGCCTGTTCAATCCACTCGTTTCCAGAGCGCAGATCGCGCAGGCCGCTGGTCGCCAGACCGCTTCCGGTCCATTTCCAGCGCCGCTCGACCAAACCCGACGAAACAATAATCTCATCGTCGCCGGCCCGAACCGATGCCGCCCCGAGGGATTTTTCCAAGGGTTGGAAAACGCCTCCATACGAAGCCGACAGGGAGATGGATGCAATAAGAAAGGTGATCAGCCGATACATGAACTTTTACCTTCGTGTCTTGTATAATTCAATGGGCCGGAAACCAGCGTTCCGCCTGTCCCCGGCCCATCTTCAACTACGAATTTCTATTAGGGTGTTTGCTCAACAAATACTCCGAGGAAGTCCGTTGTTCCGTCCATTGGAATCCCGTTGGTGATTGTATCGTAGGTGCCATCAATCGTGTTGGTTCCCAGCACGGTAACACCTGCGGTTGTCCAAGTGCCAATCACCAGATTACCTGTTGTTTCGGCAGTTACAGTGACACCACTGTTGGTATCGGAGCGGTAGCCGTAGGCGTAGGTCAACCAGTTCGTCGATCCATCCACAATCACTTCAGAGACGGGAACATGACCCTGTACAGCCGCATTGGTCGGATCGCCGCCAAAGGCATATTCCTGAAGATTGTTGTAGTTATCGAAATCGGGATCGGCTTCGCCATCATCTTGACCATACTTAGTCAACCACTCACCGTATGGGGTATAATTACCCGCTACGACGGTCAGTAACACTACGCCGGTATCGATCGACAGCGTGCCTGTGGCACCTTTGGCGCCCACGGGGCCACTCAAATCGGTCGGGTCCAGAGTGCCCGAGACCGCATCGGCCACCATTACGGTGTAAACGCCATCGGCAATACCGGTCGTATCGATGAAGGTAAAGTCGGCAAAGCCTAAGTCGAAAAACTCATCGAAGGAGGGGTTGCTCATGTTGATGGTTCCATTGGCTGCGGCATTGGTTACGACGATCTGATCATCCAATCCGCCAAACGAGATTTCAATCCCTCCGGCATTGTCGTCGATCATTGCACTGAGATCCAGGTTGGCCAGGAACTTCAGTTTATTATGTCCGCCTTTATTTCCCGGTGCGATCCGTGCGCCTGAGTTTAACGCCGCGTCGGAAGACAAGGTACCGGTGCCGCCCAGGGTTCCGCCTGAATTCACGGTGGTCAAGCCGCTCGGTCCTTCGCCCGCATTCCAGGCCATGAAGCCATCGTTGATCGTCAACGAGGCAGGGTCGGTAGTAAATCCGGAGGTGCTGATCGTTTGTGTGCCGAGGCCATTCTTGACGAGATGGATCGCGTCGGTTCCCGAAATAGCGGATCCATAGGTATAGTTTTTGCCATTCGCAACATTAATCGTCAGCGTCGCGTTCGTTCCGCCACCATCGTTTTTAATCTCCCGTGTATTGCTCCCTGCAGTATTCAATCCGGCGATGGTCTGATCATACCCGTTCATATACAATCTTGAGCTACCTGTACCGCCAATGGTCAGCAAGCTGTTGGTCGGAATGGCATTATCGATACCCATTGTGATCGATCCCTGCCAGATATGAGTTCCACCAGTATAATCGTGCGTGTTCGAGGTAAGCAACAGCGTATTGCCGTCCGACCCGGAAGCACGTCCAACCTGCAGCGGTCCGGTTCCGGTGATGGTTCCGTCATAGACGGTAGCGCCACCATTGTTGATGATTATTCCGCCGTTATCGAGCGTGATTCCACGGTTCGGGTTGATGGTAATGTTCTGCACCTTCAGTTCGCCCATATTCATAAGCGTGATGTTATCGGGATCAAACGTTCCAGGAACCGCTCCAAAGGCAGCGTCGCTGCCGCTAAAGTTCTGAATCTCGGTACGGTTTGCTGCCGAGTCAACCACGATACCGCCACTGAATGTATTGTTGGTGTTGACCAGCTTCAACAACCTCGTTCCCAGATTTTGCGCTTTCAGAGTGCCCGCGCCGCTGATGACTCCATTCATTACTAAATTGCGTGAATAACGGTTGTCGAAGGTCACAATCCCTGCACCGAGCTCCCAATTATTGGCGTAACCCTGGTCGGTATTGCGTTCATGAATATATTTTGATCCACCCACCATCTTAACAAGGTCAAACTTTCCAACGTTGGCCACGTGCCCTTTCAGGGTGCCCGGAACCTGAAAGTCCAGCGTACACCCGGCAACGCCCCAGTCCGCGCCGTTTGCCTTTTCACCCGCATCAAAAGTTCCGCCGGTGCCTCCGCCTTCGGTGATCGTCAAGGTGTCTCCCGAGGTCATCGTAAGACCGAGGTCGTTGGCTTGGTTTCCAAGTATTTCCAGAATTCGTCCGCCCAGCGCCCATGTTGCGCCACCCGATTTCACCGTCAATTGAGTATTGTCGAGCAATCCCGCCAGCGTGACCTGCCCGTTTCCATTGGTTGGAGAAACGGTAAGATTTCCAACGGTTATCCCTGAATCAACGGAAACGGTCGCAACCGTATTACTCGCATTCTTCGTAAAAACTGCGTCTGAGCCGTTCACCCATGTCGTATTGTTTACACCGTCATCCGACGTCCAGTTTGCCGTGCTGGTATCCCAAACCCCGTTCGAATGGGTTACAACACCATCACCAGCCACTGCGTCCCAAGTTAATTGCGCCTGAACTACCGACGCCTGCAGTACCGCTATAACTGCACAAGTTGTAAGTAATTTAATCCTATTCATCGTGTTCCTCCTGATGTTTGTTGATTCTCTCGCTCTTATTGGAAGTTCCGGCTCTAAAGGCTAACGAAACTCCCACCTACATAAGCTCTAACGCCTGCAACGGCGGGATGGTGACACGGAGGTGAAAAAAATATTCTTCGCCCGCGAAACCCATCAATAGGGTTGTCTGATGGCACTTACTGCACTTCCATCCGGACAAACCGGTTTGTTCCTGAAAACGACACAATAGCCGCCATGGTCTCGACATCTCCATTTTGTCCAATGGAGACTTCGATCATGCCGGCTGTGCTCCAGTCAGCATCCACCAACGAATCTGACCAGCTTGCACTAACAGAAATTCCGCTGTTCAATCTGCGGTTGTATGTGACGATGAAATTGGGATCATCAAAAATCATATTCATTGCAGGACGATCACCAACCATGGGATCAAGGACCAGGGCCCATTCATGTTCGTTGTTGAACCGGTCGCCGTCCGGGTTGCCGGATGCGGTTAGATCCGTTCCGGGCGGGGCATTGGAAAAGGCGGTTACGGTCCATTGCTCAAAGGGGGTATATACCGCGCCCGTCACGGTAATGTTGTCAATGGCCGTATCGGCGGTATGCCACTGCTTCTGCTTGCCCCGGAAACGGAGGGTTACCTCGTCGTTCCCCACGAAAGCGGTCAGATCCACCACCGCATTTGACCATGCAGCTTCGCTGCTGAAGTGATGTTGGTTCGTACGAATCCAGACATCGAAAGTCCAAGTGGCTCCATCGAAAACATCGACCGACAGGTAATCGATGTATTCGCCGTACATGTGATAATCAAAGGTCAGTTCCGCATGATCGACCGCACTGAGATCAAACAGGCATTCCACCGAAGCCGTTTTGTACTGCACACCGTTATCGTGTCCCTCCAGATAGAGATACTGGCCGCCATCCGAGGCTCCGCTAGGGCCGGTATTGGTCGTGTCGGTATATCCGCCGTTCAATGTCCAATCAAAATCATCTGCAACCGATTGCACCCATGCCCCGAGGTCGGTTTCAAAACTTTCGGCATAAGGAAGAGACTGGACTTCTCCCGCGGCGGGGCGGCCATTGGGAAAATATTCATCGATGATTTCCTGCACACGGGAAACGGTCAATGCGCCGAGCGTTGCATTCCAATCTGTCCGCATGGCTTCATAGCGGTCGCCTTCTGTATTCTGCTTAATCCCGGATTTATATTTCTGATAATGAGCCTCAAATCCGGCCGCATCCATTGGAACAACCGTTTGATAACGCACGAGGCGGTCGTAAATGAGTGCAGATTTAGGCAGACCTTCCGCGTTGATGGCGGCCTTGAGGTTGGACGCATTAACCGGGTGAATGCCCCAGAAATGAATCAGAGGAGTCAGGTCCACCCCGGCGGCCTTCGACATACGCAGGATGCGGCTGTCGGCGGGATCGGTATTTCTTGGATATGTTTTCCCGTTCTCAGCGTCTACCGCCACCGAGTGCCAGAAATTGCTCAATGCATCCCATCCGAAAATGCCAGCGATATCGACATATTTTCCATAACCGCGATGCTGGTATTTCATCTGGTTATTGGTCGTCGATGTTCCGTCCATCGGATATCCCGTCTGGAAGTTTTCAGAGAGTATCCACCCAAGAGCGGCCTGGTCGCGGCCGATGGTGCGGCTTCCATAGTCTCCGATGGAACGGCCGAAAGCTTCATCGAGGGAGACATTGAACATACGATGATGCACCGGGACGTAGAATAGATTGACCGCCGACTCCAATTCTCCGGTAAACTTGGTGATATAGGCGGCATGCCCGAACTCATGCAGGTGGTGATATCCCGCAAACTTGGGCCCGTTGAGATAGTCGTGATCCTTGTTGCCACCCGCCGACGAAGTGGGGTTGTAGTTGTCGTTCGACTGTGGATAACCAGGCGAAAAGACGTTGGCATCCAGCGTAACATCGATGATGCAGTAAAGCACGGTTTTGGGGCGCACGCGCGGCAGCCCCTGCATATCGGAACACGCATCCATCGCCTTGTCCCAATCAGCCATCAGCGTTACAGGATCGTCATAGGCATAAATCCAGTCGGTGGGCACGGTGAGCATGAACTTGTCCGTCTCGAAGTCCGCCCACGCGCCGGGATGGCTGCGCTCCGCATTCTGCCATTCTGAAAGCGTGGTCTGGCGGGTGGAGGAGTTGGAATAAAACGGTGCACGAACCGTATTCTTGAACTCAACTGTTGCCAGCCTTTCCTCGATTCCGTACGGCACTTCAATATAGATACCCCCGCCAAATGGACTGGCGATCTCGACCGTGGTGCTGTTGATCGGATAAGTCAGCGAAACCCGGTTCAACCGCTTGTAGTTATTCGGGCGGTTCTTAAGATCGGCCACATGAGCGCCGACGCGGATCTCGTATCCTTGGCCGACGAGCGCGGTCGGAACCGTTACGGTGGCGATGCTGCCGGGAGCCAGGTAGGCCCCGGTCGGACGGCGCGCAGCTTCAAACTGGAACGACACCTCATAGCCCCACGCCTCAGGCTGCGAAGCATTGATCTGCACGGAATAGACGGCATTGGAGTCGGCGGGCGGGGTGACCGCGCCGGGGAAATAGTCAGAAGACTCAAACTTGTAATTGTCCAGCAAGCTGCGGTGAGCCACCAGATTTGAGGCGTTATAGACATCGTCAAGTATGGCCTGGTAAACGTCGAACATTGCAAGACGAAGCGCCTTCGCCGGAGTTGAAGCATCCGTGCGGGAAAATTCACCGGTGTTAAAGAGATACCCGGCAACGGACTCATAGGTTTCAACCAGATCGAGGGCCTGCACAATATTGGTTTCAGAGTCCCCCACCTCATCTGCATACGTGGCAAAAATTCCAGCCTGCGTTTTGATTTGAGCGGTCGTCAGGGTATTCGCTCCGGTAATATGGTTTTTCAGTGCCGCCATGGCGGCCAGCAGCAGATCGCCCGGCGTGCCCTGCCCCAGAACCGCAATATTATCCAGAGCCAATGCCTGAAAATTGTTATTGGCGTTCGTGACAAAGAGACGGAATGCGGCGGTTTCACCGCTCGCCAACGTCTGATCAGCGAGACCAGACAATGACCAGTTGTAGTCCTGATAGTCGCTCACATTGGCCAACCCGTTCGAGTTGACGCCCGCAGCGGAATTTATCTGGGTGTCATCGGCAACCGCCAGATCGCCGCTGTCGTAATAAAGAATCAACTCCTGGGGGGCATTCAGCGAAACGCTGGCTAGATCAAAAACCACCTGCTCGAGCACCGCATCTGAACCTGTATTGTTCACCAGCGTAAGGTAAATGTTTGGTTTGTCTGTGCGATGAGACATTGCACCGTCTGTCGCGGACGTTTCCACCACATTGGAGATCCCATAGGTTCCGTCGGTTGAACCCCACGCATCGCGGGTCCCGTCCCCGCCGTAAAGCGTGGCCGAAATACCGGTCAAAAACTCATCCGCCGATTTGGAAGAACCTGAGTCTCTATACAACTGCCAGCCGTCATTAAAATCGTGCCACCCGGCGATAATCTGGTTGGAAGCCTTCGCCCTGCCATTAATTGCAAAGAACGCAATGGCGATCAATGTTACGGATATTTTGGTTCTAATATTCCAAAATTTCATTCATTTCCTCTTTTAGCTTCCACAATCCCTTAAACGCCGACTGCAAACCCAAGGTGACGCTGAATTTGTGCAAATGGTGACGCAAAACCGGGAAATATGGAGCTACCCCTGCAATTGTAGACAGGAACGCCTTCTGGCCGTTCATTTGCGGTGTTAGAAGCATTTCCGGTTTAGTTTGACGCATTGCAATGGTAGGGCGCGTTCGCCGAATGTGCCCCTCAGTCGCAAAGCCACTCGTGTGGACGGACGCCCCGGCGGTAAGGCCCTACCTTACCCCTTCCCATCCAGATCCCGTGAGGATGCGACAAATTTAACGAGGATATGCGTTTTCGGAACGCATTGCGGAACTCGATCATGGCCTTTGATTCTGATCGGCATTTTTTTCGAAGTTGTTCGAGGGTTTCCGGGAACGCACCGGTTTCCATCAGATTAACGCGTTCTTCCGGATCGCGCTCCAGATCAAACAGTTGTTCAAAGACCGGTGTTTGATTACGGAAGTCGACGTCTTTATCGTCGTAGTTCCACCCTTTGGAATGATCGAAGTAGCGGACATATTTCCACTTCTTGAAACGAACGGCTTCGACGAACGGGTTGTCGCGTCCGACAAACAGGTTTTCAATGAATACGGAATCGCGCCAAGGAATATCGGGATTCTGAACGAGCGGAACGAGACTCCTCCCTTGGCAAAAATCAAGTTCAGGAAGGCCGGCATAGTCCAGAATGGTCGGGGCAACATCTACATTCATAACCAAGGCGTCGAGTACCTCGCCACGACGGTCCTTCGGCAAGCTGGGATCGTACAGAATGAATGGCACCTTGGCCGTCAGGTCATAGGCCAGCGCTTTCCCACCCATTCCGTATTCGCCCATCAGCAGCCCATGGTCGCTGGAGTATATGATGATCGTGTTTTCGAGCAGGCCGCGTTTTTCCAGACCTTGGATCATTCGTCCGACAACGTGGTCGATTCCGGTGATCAGCTGGTAGTAGCGGTAATGCTGCTCCAAGCTGGTCTTGAGGTCATAGCTAAAGGAGTAGGTGTTTTTCCGGCCGTCCTGCTTCATCAGTTCCGACGGTATAAATTGTCCGGCGTCTGTAGCCGTCTCTACAGGAAGCTCAATCTTCACATCACGGTAGAGGTCGCCATAAATCGGATGTCCGGCCAGCCTCTTGTTTCCATTGGCCGGATGCTTCATGCGGCCTTTGCCCTGCTCCCACGGAATCATGGAACCGGTAATCGATCCATGCGGCGCAGAAAAACTGACCGATAGGCAGAAGGGTTTATCGGCATCCTTCTGATTAAGGAAATTTTCAAAGGCCTCGCCCATCATGGGGGTGATGATGTCTTCCTTCAGGCCTTCATACGCAATGCAGTTTTTCTTTCCTTTCGGAAAGAATGCGGCCCACCCGTCGTGGGCGCACCAGAAGTCGAAGGTTTCTCCGCCGCGGCCGTTTTTGAAGGGATATTTATCGACGCCCAGCTTGCCGATAAAGCCGGTAAAATATCCGTTCTTCCGCAGCAGCTGCGGATAGGTTTGCTTCCACTGTTTCATGGAGAGCTCATGGCGGGATGAAAACCCCACGCCATGCACCCGTTCGTATTGCCCCGTCAGAAACGACACACGGCTGGGCATGCAAATCGGGTTGGAAATATAGGCATTGGAAAACCGCAGCCCCTCCCTAATGGGTGGGAGGTTAAGCATTTTGATGCTGAGTTGCGGCCAACCGCTACGCACCGATAAATGAACGTTGCAACTCCTCTTCTGAAGAGGGAACAGCCTCCTTAACTCGCCATCCTGTCAAGATTTCGCAGAACGCAGGTTGTTTTTTTCTGCGCCGTGTGATATGCGTATACGCATATTCAAAAAAAGGAGCGCGGCGGGGATGGATGAAGTCGAAAAATTGAGGACACGACGCGATGTGCTGTTGAAGGAAATAGGTGAAGCGCCGCTTTGGGTGAACGGGTCGGTTGTTGAAACGACCCGAAAGACCTGCGGCAAGGAGAGCCCGTTCTACTACCTCTCCCATAGCATCAGGGGAAAAAACAAGATTACCTACATCTCGGCGGCGCATCTAAACCAATTCAAGGCGGCAGCGGCCCAGGGGGCAAGGATAAGGCTGCTGCACAACGAACTGAGCACGATAAACATGAAATTGATCAAGAAGGGAGGCCACGATGATTAACACCGACAAGTCCAACCGTCTCCTTGCAAGCTTCGGAGAGCTTGTGTCGAAAGAAACCTTCGATATGACGGCCCTAAAAAAAGGGCGTTTTCCAGATCGCGTGTTTTCCCGCTGGAGGTTGTTCTTTTCTCCCTTGTGCTCGATGCCCAGCAGGGCTTTGGGTGCGGCGTTGCCCGGCTGATCGCCAAACTGTTTGAACTGGGCATTGTCAGGGAGAGAGACGGGATGCTTCCTGCAAGGGAAGCGAATGATGAGGCATGCGCCAAACTGCCTGCCGATATCGTGCGGCAACTGCACGTGCATAGCCATCGGAATGAATATGGAACGAACGGCCGCACATTCCATGGCCTAAAGGTCCTGATACCTGACGGAACCAAGGTTTCGTTCGCCGATACACAGCCGACAAGGGATAAATACGGAGCGGGGCAGGGTCATTATGTCCAGTCCCAAGCACTCGGCTTCTATGAGTTATCCACCGGTACGTTCGAGGATTTCAGGTTCGAGCACTGCAACACCCCGGAACGAGCCATTGCCATTGGGCATATGGGTTCGAATGCGACCCGATCCCTGTACATGGCCGATGCAGGGTACAACGGCATGGCATTCATCGCGATCAGCATGGATAAGAACCATGAATTGCTGATGCCGCTCAAGAACTGCGCACTTGCAAAGAAGTTCCTCAAGGCAAAAAAGCGCTCCGCTGTCATCGGCATCAAGCTGAGCAAAATCCATTTGGCCAACTATCCAGGCCACCATCATCTTTTGGGGACGTGCATAAAGGTGCGCCTGATCCGAACGCGCGGCACCTCCAAGCTCCGTTCGCAAGTATTGATTACCACCTTGATTGACGAAGTTGTCTTCGGGTGGCGGGAAGTGACGAAGCTATACCTGCAGCGCTATTGCGTCGAACTCGCCTTCCGTCACCTGAAGACAAGGATCGGGATTGAGAGAATCCGCAAACGAAAGCTCCTGCGAATTGAACAGCTTCTGTTTGCTGCGATCGTACTGTTCAATCTGTCGGCGGCACTCAGGAACAGAATCAGACGCCCCAGCCTTCTTCCTGAAAAGGCAGGGATAAAGCTACACTGCTTCACATTATGCATAGAGCTGGTTCATACCTTCCTTCAAGCCGCCCTGGGGCCGCGGCGCGGGATCAGGAAAAAGATGGATTCGAGCCTGAGGGCAATCAGAGGCTGCTGGTTCATCTATAAGCCATGGCGGGCAGAGCCACGGATTTGCCGCACGCCTCCGTCGGAATTTTCCGTTCAAAAAGGAGCTGAAATGCTAACGGAGGTTGAAACAGCGAAATTCCTAAGCGTTGAGTACGAAATACTCGCGCAACAGTACGGCCAAAGGGAGTAAAAAAATGCTTAACCTCCCTCCCATTAAGCCCCTCCCCGGCCAAACGGTCGAGGTTCGGGGTTTTGATCACCGGATGCCCATCGATGCTCAGCGTTCCTTCCCGTTGGTCGTCGGCCAACAGAAAGAGAATATTCGGCCGGGCTTTGGCGCAGACTCCGCTGTGGGCCAATAAGCCGAACAATACGGTCAGCACAGCACGATATCGAAGGTGCATGCCTAGGCCTTGAGCTTTCTGCCGACTTCAGCCAGCGTCTTCACATCTTCCGGATGGATGGAGCCGTCCGGCAGCGGGCCGACATTGAGCAGCAGGTTGGCATCCATTTTGTTTGCCTTGCTGAGCATTTCCATGACCTGATCCGCCGTCTTATGCTTCCCGTCCAAACTTTTGTCGTATCCCCATTTCCAAGGTTGCAGCGTATCGCAGAATTCCAGGGGAACATCAGATGTTCCCTTAAAATGACGTTCGGGGGCTTTGAAGTCCTCGGTGCCGATCAGACCCTGTTTATAGGAAACCAGAACCTGAGGCTGCAACGAATGGATATGGTCGTAGAGCTCCTGAGTTTCGAACAGATGCAGCTTTCCTTTGCGGGATGCGGGGGTTGCAACCCCGTCAAGCCAGATGCCGCCGACCGGGCCGTAGTTGGTCAGCAGCTCGGTAATCTGGTTTTTCATGAACTCTACATAAATCTGGAGGTCCTGATCCTCGCCGTATTTATAGAACGGTTCTGGAGAATCATATTTCGGCCGGGCGTTGCCTCCCCAGTCCCCGTTGTTGGGCGCATGTGGATGGCGCCAGTCGCGACCGTGTGAGTAGTAGAGGTAAAACCCGAGCCCCTTCTTCCGGCACTCTTCGGCCAGCTCCGCAACGAGATCCCGTTTGGCCGGTGAGTTGGTGCTCGTGAAGTCCGTGTACTTGGATTCGAAGAGACAGAAGCTGTCATGGTGCCGGGTCGTGATGTTGACATATTTCATCCCGGCTTCGAGCGCCATATCGGTGATGAAATCGGCATCGAAGTTTTTCGCCGTGAAGTCGTTTTCCAGTTTTGCATACTCCCGAACAGGAATTTTACCCTGCAACTGCACCCACTCTCCCCGGCCCAGCAGTGAATATAGACCGTAATGAATAAACAGACCGAATTTTGCTTCTTTGAAATATTGCAGAGCAGCGGCACGCGGATCTTTTTTATACAGCGCCGCGTAGTCCTTCAAATAGCTGGGAACCGCGCTGTCCCCAAACACCGACGGCGACACGGCCAAAGCTGCGGTGGTTGCGGCTCCGCTGCACAGGAGCGATCGACGGTTTATATTTTGAATCGGCATAATAGTTCTCCTTGTTCGACATTCAACATTCATCACTCGGCCAGATAGACCCGGTAGAAGGCGTTGGTCTTGTCCATTTCTTCCGTAACTGAAATGGGCGCTCCAGAGCCTGGAATATTAGTGACCATTAGCCACGGGCCATCCACCAAATCTTCCGTTGCTTCAAGGACGTAGGTCGCACCAATCTGGCCATACCAGCTGAAGCCCAGCTCGGTTCCTCCCGGCTGAATCTCAAAATCGACATTGCCGATTTCCGTGACCGGCACAATGGGCACGAGCGAAACGCTTTGGATCGCAAACTGCGCATCCCGCTGCGTGTAGGCGGCAAAATGATAATCCTTCGTCAGATCCAGCGTGGTCGTTCCTGCCGTGGCCGGCGCACCGTCGATGCTGTAGGTAAAACTTCCATCGGCCAAAACGGTCAGGTTAAAGGTCTTGTTCGTTCCGGCGGTCACAATCTGCGCATTGCTTAGATTTGTTCTGGAGCCAACGAATCCGGAAAACTGGTTCAGCCCCTGTTGCGAGCCATCGCCACCGGTTGGACGGGTGGTCAGGCTCATGCCAATGCCTTCCAGGATATTGTCCCCGATAAACAGGCCGTCGAGGTGCGAGGTGGTATGCATCAAGCCAAACGAGCCTGAATCGGCGATCTCCGTATTTACGACGCCAATATCATACGTCACATCTAAACTGAATCCGTTGGTGAACGTAAATGCATTGGCCGTGTAGACCGATGCCCGGTGCGTACCATTACCGGATCCCGAAGCGGTTAAGTTCCCGTCATCCGAAAAGAAAGAGGTGGCAATCGTATGATTCACCATGCCCCCGCCCTCGCCGAGGTTCAAGCCGAGTCCATCGTTGTCGAACGAATCCACAAAGCTCGTCGGTTCATTGGTTGGGCTTACCGAAATCGTGACCGCCGCTTCATTGGAGAGGACGCCATCCGACGCCGCATAGGTAAAATAGTCGTTACCGGTAAAACCTGTAACAGGCGTGTAGGTGAACGAACCGTCGCCCAACAAAGCCAACGTGCCGTACGCCACGTCGGCAACCAGCGAAGCCGAGAGCGCATCGTAGTTCAGGTCCATGTCGTTTTCCAATACACCGTCCGCCGCCGGCACCGCCAGCGTTTCGCCCTCAAGAATTCCATAGGCATCTTTCACGGCCATCGGAGCCTGAGCACCGAGCCCCGTCGCAGGCCAGTCATCCGTACGGAACGGCGCGGAGGGCAAGCCATCGCTGTTAACGAGGTTTACCGTGTTCACCGGTGCGGGCGACCAAGCATAGCGAACCGCCACCGGCGCAGGTTCCGAACTTGAACTGATAATCACATTCGTACCGCTAATCGAAGAACTGGTCGCTGCATGCCAGACCTTGTCCGAACCGGCCAGCTCAAATACTGCAGGAGCCGCCGAATCATCCGTCGTCAGTCCGTCAGCCTGGCTGAAGGTGATGGTCGCTTCATTGCCGCTGATGCTCATCGACTCAAAGGTTGGGCCGTGTGCCACAAGGTCCTCGCCAAGCGCATATTTCCGCCCCAGCAACGCCAGGCGCTGGCCGATCGGCTCCTTGTCGTAAGGGTGTATATTGTTCACCAGCCCTGTATCGATGGTCACGGCCACATAGGCGTTACTCAGCGCCGTGGCCCGACTCTGTGACTCGCGGAACCATGCCCAATAGGTACTGTTATACGACGGCAGCTGCACGCCAAGGAACGGCAGGTCGCCTTGGTCGAACAGTTCGCGGTATTCCGATACAAAGGCGGGAAGCGTGAAACCGTATTGGGCGACGTTCTCCGGAGTACCGGCGTTCGCCTCGCCCTGATACCAGACAAACCCGGAAATGCCGAAGTTCAGCAGCGGATGAATCCGCTGGTTGTAGATGATGTTCGGGCGCGTGCGGATGAAGACATCATTCCATGCTTCCGAGCCATTTATCATAGCTTCGATCCCTTCCAGATTCGTGGCATAGCCACCCGGCAACATCGACGAGGTGGTGACGCCATCGTTGTACTCACCGATGCTTTGATAATGATCCATCATCGCATCAAAGTGCGGGAAGTCATCGGCCATCTGGATCGGCATCCAACCTTCGATGGAGGAGCTGCCCCACGCCGCCCAGATAACCGCAGTCGGCACACCGCTGCCCTCGTGCATCTGATGGGCAAATACGGCCGCAACCGAGCTCCAGCCTCCGGGATTGGAATTGTCGCGCCAGGTCATCGAACCGCTCTCCTGCGGCGTCAGGGCCGCATCCTGGGCAATCTCCAGGCAGCGGATCATGCGGTTGGTGGTAATATCATCGATGTAGGTCTGTTTGTTGGTCATTTCGCTCAGAGGGCGAATCATGTTGGACTGTCCAAAGGCGATCCAGACATCGCCGACCAGCACATCGGTCAGGGTATTGGTCTGGCTGCCGCTGACCGTCATCAGCTCATACGGCCCGCCAGCAGACAAGGCAGGCAGCTCAACCTTCCAGTTGCCATCAATATCCGACATCGCGGCAGCGTTCGTTCCGTTGATCGAAACGGTCACCAGATTTGTCGGATCAGCCGTTCCCCAGACCTTGACCGGCTTACCGCGCTGCAACACCATGCCATCCTGAAACGGCGAAGCCAGCTTCAGCGGCGGAGGCGGGCCACCATACACAGCGGTCAGCGAAATGTGGTCAACCCAGTTGATCGAATCAGCATCCGTGGTTGTATAAAAATAGAGTCTTAGATCCTGACCTTCCGTGGCATTCCCCTCAGAGCCTGTTGCGGTTCCGTCAATGAGTGCATATGCGGGAATTTCGAAGCTGAAGGTCTGGTTGGTCTGCCACTCCGCGTACGTGACACCACTTCCGCCATGCGTACCATCAAGAACAACCTTCGTGGAAAAATATTTGGTGTCATTCGCAGGATTTCTAAGCATGGCCCACACTGCGTTTCCAGCGACGCCGGATTTCCACGACACCTCACAGGCATTGAATGAAAAGGTGAATACATCGTTGGAGCTCCATGAACCGCTGACATCCTGCCGTATCCATTTGTTGCCGGTCATCCGAACGACCTGATTCGGATTTTCCGGAATCTCGCTTATATTGTAATCCATTCTCAGGGCACCGCCGGTTTCGTTCCCCGTCCACCCCGTGATGTTCGTGACGGTATTATTGGCAGTGATATCATCCGCCTCGAAATCGCCATTGACAACGAACTCGGCATTCGCCCCGGCGAGCAGTCCACTCAAAGCCATCATCAAAATATGTGGAACTTTCATATGACCTTTCCTATTTATACCAAGCCTAAACCTTCCGGCATTTATTTCGGCTCATAGAGCCGACTCTACAATGCGCAGCGTTGTTGTAGTGTGGGTTCTATGAAAACATTACTCGCTGATAAGTTTTCAAGTTTGGCATTATCCATTTGCAGGCAGAAAAAAAGAGGGGCAGAAAACCGCCCCTCCAGTATTTTAAAGCAAGTTCAGCTTAAACCATGAACACGCGGCGGATCCAGAGCAGTCCTCCGCCAAGGGCAAGCACCAGACCCAACGTCGCCGGTTCCGGAATGACCGAGACCGTGCTTCCTGCCAATTCAAGGCTCAATCCGCCACCCAGATCGGTTCCGGTAATGCTGCTAAAGCTTCCAGCAATAGTGCCCCAGTTATCAAAAACAAGAAAGCTGTCGCCCAATACAGCGGTGTACCCCGTAGTGTCGAAGGCAAGGATGCCGTCGAGCGTCAAGGTGTCCCCGCCGTCGTTGGCCAGAACATCAAACTCGCCTGCAAGAAGTCCGGTTAGTTCAAGCGTTGTAGTTGCGGTGGATTCCAGCGTCAGGGCATCGTTGAAGGTCAGGGTTCCCGGGCTGTTGCCGGGGTTCAGGTTGCCGGCCACCGTTACCGCGCCGTCAAATGTTCCCGACCCACCCAACGTGCCGCCGGTTCCGACGGAGGTTGCACCGCCGCCGAGCACATTCCAAACCAGCAAGCCGCCATTAACCTCAATGGTTCCGACGTCGGTGGAAAATCCGCCAGCCCGGTTGAATGTCTGCGTTCCATCACCGGTTTTAACGATGTTAATTGCATCGGCACCCGTTAAGTTTGCACCGTACGTATAACTTTCACCGGTGCCGACATTAAGCGTAAGCGTGGAAGCCGAACCACCGTCATTTTCGAGCTGTCGAGTGTTTGTGCCTTCAGATCTCAAGCCCGCAATGGTCACGTCCTTCCCGTTCATCACAAGTGCCGATGTTGAGGCACTTGATCCCGACACAGCCACAACAGTTTCCGAAGAAAGGGCGTTATCAGTTCCCAGGATGATTTTACCTCGTGTGATCTTCGTCTCGCCTGTGTAGTCGCTGGCAGCCGAGTTAAACGTGATGGTATTACCGAAATTATCGCCAGCGCGTCCGATCTCAAGCCCGCCTGTACCTGTGATCGCGCCGTTGAGGGTATGGGGACCGCTACCGTTGATGATCCCTCCGCCACCGTCAAGGGTGATTCCACGGTTGGCATTGAGCGTCATTCCGCCTCCACCCTGGTTGATTCTAAGATATCCCCCGTTACGGAGTGTGATGTTGTCCGCATCAAAAGAACCGGGGGTCGCACCCAGACGGTTTTCCTGGTTAATCTGAAGAATCGTAGTCGCGGCGGTTCCGTCAACGATCACACCGCCGGTAAAGGTATTGGCCGCATTCAAAGCCACTGAATAATCCTGTGCGGTCTCATTAAAGGAATTGTATTTCACTTCCAGTGTTCCAACTCCGCTAACCACATCGTTGTATATGGCCTGCCTTGAATAACGCGAGCCGAAAGATACCACACCCGAACCCAGTCCCCATTTAACACCTAATGTTTGATTTGCGTTGCGCTCGTTGATGTAGGTACTGCCACCAGCGAGATTTACCGCTTCGAACTTGCCGATGTTTACAGCATTCCCACGCACGGTTGTCGCAGACGTCAAGTCAAGGGTCGCTCCGGCAGCTACCCAGTCGGCACCGTTATTTTTTTCGCCCGCATCAAATACACCGCCGCCGGCAATGGTCAATGTGTCGCCACTACTGATCGAAAGCGGAGTATCGTTGAGCTGGTTGTTGAGAAATTCGATCTCGCCGCCACCCGTATTCCATGTCGCTCCACCGGACTTGATGGTAATTCTACCGAGATTGTCGGTTACCGACTTAAGCTGTAGCTTGTTGGATCCAGAATAGGTCAGATCGCCCACCGTCACACCACCATCCGCAATATTGACGGTGTAGTTTGCACCGGAATCACCGAAAATGGCGTTGTTGCCGTTGACCCAGGGAGAAGCCGTAATCCAGTTGTTCGCGGAGGTAGCCCACGTGCCGTTACCGCCATCGCTGGTGCCGTTACCGTCCGGATCCCAGGTTTGGGTGGTTTGCGCATTTACCGTCATGCCGAAAACCAGCAAGCCAGCGACGAGTGTCATAATTTTTTTAGTCATCCTCTTCTCCTATTCGTTTCAATTTTGAATATAAAATATCCAGAAACCCCAGCAAAAAGGTATTATTTGCCTCTAAGAGAGCCTCCTTCAACACACCTTTAACGCCGGAAGATTCAGGATGGTGACACGAAAATGATTATTTTTTTCGTACTGCGTATTACGTATTGCTTGTCCCGTATAGGCTAGCTCCCGAATAAACCATATTTTCTCTGCGAGGAGCAGGCAAACCGTATCGCCGCCATCTTGGCGGCTTCATGAAGCCCGCAAGATGCGGGCGGTACATTGTGCCGCATTCTTGTGCAAAAGACCCTAAATTGGAGCCATTAACACGACGCGGAGCGAGTCTGAGCCTGCGCAAGACAACCACAGGTCTACAATCCCACCAACACTTCCAATGTCTGGAAGATTCCAATGCATGGAAAATTCCAGAGGTTGTAAAATCCCAATGGCTGGAAGGTCGGGATGGACCTTCGAGACGCTTGCGCACATGGAATGCGGAACATACCTACCGCATATCGACCGTTTTGATCATTCTCCGCGCGTTTTCATCCGGAATACGTGCGAGCAGCTGCCGTGGTCGGGCGTTGTGTTGACTCCGGTCGCCATATAGAGATAGGCGGGCTCGCCGTCAATGGCCAATACCTGCGCGCGTTCCATATGGCCATCGCGCTTTCCCCGGTATGCAGTGGCATTATGCAAAGACTCTTCGCCCACATAGTGCGCCAGGTCTTCATAGGCGCGCGTGACGTCTTTTTTATCAAAATGGAATCCATCCTTCGATTTCCACAACAGTCCACCGCCGCTGGACCCTTTTGAAGCGCCAAAGTCGCGGCTGAGCATGTAGACCGAACCGTCCAGGCTGAACGCATTGGCGTCTTCGAGTGGCATGGTGCCCGGAGTAACATATTTCGGGTGATGCTTGTAAGGCCCTTCGAGGCTATCGGAGACCATAACGCCATACATATATTTTCGTTTTTTTGAATTGGGCCATGGGAAGACCACAGATTTAACGTACAGCAAATATTGCCCGTCGTGCTTGATCAACGAAGGATTTGAAACACCAAGCCGGGCGGTATAATTCCAATCCGTAGGCTCGGTGGACTTCCGCGCCATGGTTCCGTCGGCCTCGGCTCCGGCAGCCGGTTTCCAGTCATCATTCAGGTCGTCGGCGACATACATAACAATGCGCTGTGTTTTCAGGTCGTTGTTTTCATTGACGATAAAGCAGAGCACATATTTCCCATCGATTTTTTTGATCGATGGATTATGCGGCGAGTTAAACTTTCCGTCTTGATCGGGCACGGCTACCCGGACAAATTCAAAAGGCCCTTCCGGCTTATCGCCCACATAGTGCGCAATCTCGCACTCCCGATACCACCCGTTAAAATCCTTCCGCGTCGCCGTTGGCCAACGGGCCACATAGAGATGCACCTTCCCTTCCGGGCCGATTACGGGCGAAGAACCCCAGACATGCATGCCTTCCGTTTCCACCGCCTTACCCACATATTCAAACTCAAATTCACAGGGCTCCGCCATGCTAAGCATGGAAAGCGCACACCCAAAAAACAGCAAAATCTTGAATTTCATTCCACTACTCCAAGTCGTTAAATACAAAATTATCGCGCGCTAGTGGCCCGCACATTCTCATTAACGCCGAATAGACAAGCAAAGTGACATCAGCGTCATCGGGCAACGCTCAGGTGCTATGGAGTGGGGTTGAGTTTCCGGCGATCCTTGTTGACCTGGATGCCCTTTTTACGGGCCTGCGGATTAAACAGGCTGCCAGCAGGTTTATTACTTAGATTAATACTCAGTGATCTTGCGGGGAACCCTCCGGCGGCCACAATGCGATCCAGATGATCCCGAAGCCTCTCGCGCATGGATGGGTTCCATGAAAGCGTTTCCAGGGCGGAGTAGAAGGGATCTTTTTGCTCCCCTTTCATGGTTTCCAGCCCTTGAATCAACGGATCGATACCAAACGGAAACGCTCCTGCGCAACAACACGCCTCGGCCGCGGCCGCCGCCACCGCGGGATCGGGATCAGCAACAGCCGTGCGTAGTTCTGCCGGACACGCACCCAACAGGCCCTGCGAGGCCAGCAGGCCCAAACCAGAAGCCCCCCAGAAACGAACTTCCGGGTGAACATCGCCTAAATAGGAAATTAAAATATTTCGATTTCCAGCATCCGGAACCGATGCGGTTTCGGCGGCCTCGTGCAACCGATTTAAATCATAATTCGTGTCTCGCACCCAATCATACAAAGCGACTCCCGGTTGTTTCACCTTGGTCGTCGGCGGAAAAAACCCGAGATCCCCGCTTTCGCGGATATGTGCTGAAACGGCCGCGCGCATTTTTTCCAAGGTTTGGAAATAGTCGGAATCGTCAGCCAGGTTGTTCAATTCGAACGGATCGACTTTTAAATCGAACAGCATTTCCGGAGCCTTTGACTGATACGGCTGCATCCACGCGGGATTAGCCGGTCCGGCTTCCGGCGTGCGGTGATCGAGTGCATATTGATCCCAACCGAGGTTTGAAGGCATTTGCCATTGGAACGCATTGCGCAGGCAAAACGGCTTATTCGGCAGATACGAACGGATATATTTCCAGCGCCCGTCCGTGACCGCGCGACAGGGATCGTAGTGTTTTTCCTGATTCGTCCGGAAGGCAAACTGCAGCGTCCGAGGCGCGGTTTCGTACGGCCCCATAAAGGCTTTGCCCTGCATGAATTCCGGCGGTTCTACACCAACCAGACTCAATAGGGTCGGAGCAAAGTCCACAAAGCCCACCAGTCGATCGGACTGCATGCCGGGCTTCATGTGCGATAAATATTCATATTTTTTCGGCAGGTGTACAACCATCGGAACGTGCAAGCCGGAATCAAAAGGGAAGCCTTTGCCGCGCGGCTGACAGCCGCCGTGATCGGAATAGACAAAGATAATGGTGTCGTCCGCAAGCCCGCGCTGCTCCAGATCCTTCAGGAAAAGCCCGACCCATTTATCGACGTCCTGAACGCCTTCAAGATGGAAGGCATAATCAGACCGCGTTTCTTTCAGGTCTGGAATATGCGGCGGCAATTGTAATTTTGCCGGATCAAGCCCTTCTTTTGAAAAGTCGCGACGGCCTTCCAGAGTCACACTCGTGAGGCGGCTCATGTGCGTGATATTGGCGTTGAAAACGGCAAAAAACGGCTGATCCGTCTTGCGCTTCGGGCTGTTATAGGTCGCCTGGCCTCCACACTCGTTCCACATCGCTTTATGATTGCGCGTGGTGTTGTAATCCGTTTTCGAATTATTGGTGCAGTAGTAACCGGCCTTGCGCATCAGCTCCGGATAAAAAATGCCGGCCGGCGTATCCCACCGATGTCGGTGGTTATCCATGCCATACGTCGTTGCATAGCAGCCCGTAATCAGGGTCGACCGGGCCGGAGAACAATACGGTGCGGACGAATAGGCATTCATGAACTGGATACCCCTTTTCGCGAGGCCATCCACGGTCGGCGTTAAAACGTTCGGATTGCCATAGCACCCGAACTCATAGGCACTCGTATCTTCAAACGTCAACCAAAGTACATTCGGCTGCTTTGCCTGCACCAAGCAACCGATCAACAGAATGATGCACATCAATCGCTTCATCTCAAACTCCTTATCTGTTCATTCATTTTTTATTCTTACTCTTAGGCTCTTCGTAAACTTTAGTGGCAATGAATATAGGAAGCCCTTTCTAAAAACTTTCCAGCTATTGCAGATTAACCCGATAGAAGACAGATGCAGGACGATCCGTATTTTCAATCTCCCCCGACGCCCCATAGAGCGTGATGTCGTCGAAGCGGTTTCCATTAAGCTCAGCCGCTGCTCCATAAAGATAAAAGGTCCAGACCACATTCTGGTCGCTGGAAAAATCAACAAAGTCCACTTCGTCATACTCCAGGGGAACATTGCCTTCCAGCATGACATACCCCTGGAGGATGAATGTCTCGGTCGCCCCGATGGTATAGCTGATATCCAACTTTCCGCCGCTTCCCCATTGATCCGTATAAAACGTGATCCTTTGGTAATCGACCGTGTTTCCATTCGGTTCGACGGCAAAGGAGAACCAATCGCCTGCTGTTGAGGCCGCGCTCTGGCTTGCCATGGTCGATCCAGCCAGGTTGAACCCGTGCGAGCCGGATGCGGTATTGTCGTAAATGCTGTGCGACAATACAAACAGATCCTGACCGCCACCGGTCAATGACCCGCCCTGCGACAACCGGCTTGCCGTGGTGCTGGCTTCAGCATCGACGGAGTCGAACGCGGTTGTGTTGAAGTCGCCGTTGATCCCGGTCTGAGCATCGTAGAGCGCAATGACACTGCTCGGAGGGGCGATTGCTGCGCCGCGCAGCGTGATGTCGTCGAAGCGGGTCCCATTGGCGGTGGTCGGCGCTCCATACAGATAAAAGGTCCAGATGACATTCTCGCTGCTGGAAAAGTTGGCAAAGTCAACCTCCACCAAAGCGACGGAGGCATTCGCGCCCACGGGTTCATAGCTCTGGAGAACAAATGTTTCGGTTCCACCTACGGTATAGCTGACATCCACCTTGGCGCCGCTTAAATGCTGGTCCGCATAGAACGAGAGTGATGCATAGTCAACGGTTTCATCGTTCGATTGGAGCGTAAAGGAGAACCAGTCGCCCGCCGCTGCCGCCGCGCTCTGGCTGGCGAGATTGACGTCCGCCAAATTGAAGCCGGGCGAACCGGAGGCACTGGTATTAAACAACGCATTCGCCAGCACGAATGCAGCTGAGCCGCCGCCGGATAACGATCCGCCCTGTGCCAGACGCGTTGCCGTGGTGCCGCTTTCCGTATCCACGGAATCGAAGGCGTCGGTATTAAAATCGCCGTTGTTTGCGGTCTGGGCATCGTATAACGCTAAAATATTCGTGCCGCTGGGTTCTGCGCCGACATCCGCGCTCGACCACACGGTATTTGAGTCCACAGTCGATGCCGGATAATCCAATACGGTATCGGCCCACTCCAATAGATTAGTACTGTATTCCACTCGGTATGAATTCCCTGACTTACTGGGCCATGTGAGCGTAACGTTATTGGTTGATGCAACGATGCCGGTTACCCGGAAAAATGAATTTGAATCGGTCGGGCTGGTTCCGGCTCGGAACTCAACCCCATCCTTCTGGCCATCTTCGTCAGAATCCGGATTTGCAGGATCCGTTCCCAACGCGATTTCCTGATCAGCCGACAGGCCGTCGGAATCCAGATCCAATGCCTCCAGCTCAATCATTTCCGCCGCGTGGACTGATCCGAGCACCGCCTGCCCCAACCCGGACAAATGGATGTTATAGTCGTCGTACGTGTCGCAGTCGTCTGCATCGGCAAACCCGGCACTATCCACATTCGCGGCGACGGTTTCCTGCGCAAGCCGCACCGTGTAGGCACCGGTGGATGGATTTGTAATATCCGAATACTGGTTGAAAGAGAGGCCACCGATGACAAATGGGAGGTTCAGCCCGCCGAAGACATCGGTGCGGACGCGGGCAATCAGGTCGGTTAGGTTTGCTTCATATAAAGGTGCATAGCTCGCGCCGGTGTCCGCCTCGCCCTGCTGCCAGATCATGCCGGTCAACTCATAGGTGTGCCCGGCGGCGGTCAGCGCGGCAAGCCCCTCGTCGACTGTCGTCAAAAAAATCGCATAAAGGTCGCCCGTCTCGGACCACTGCGAGTGCAGGTTGCTTCCGCCGTATGAATATTTAATGATCGCAATATTCTTCGATGGAAAAGCGGAGGCAAGGTCATGCCCGAATGTTACCTCCGGCCCAAACTCAATCACACCGGGTGTCGCCGGCGGACTATTTTTTCCATGCCCCGATCCCGGCGCCAGATCAATCCACGCGTCTTCAGGCAACATATTGTTATCAGCTCCAGCCAGCGTCTTGTGATAGTAGAACTGCACATTGGTCTGGGCTGCCTGTAGTCCGGCCGACAGCTCGGCGGCATCGCCCCGCCCCGTTGCGTTGGACTGCCCTCCGATCAGATAAACCTTATAATGTTTTGCATGAGAAATGGATTGCAATGAAACCCATAAAATCAACATCATGACGGCTCTCTTTCGGCCCGTTTCTATATTAAAAAAATGCATCTAATTCTCCAACCTAAGGTGCTGTCGTTTCATTGGCATCTACTTTGAACCGGAGCGGGACTTATTCGGGCTTTTGATTCGAAAAAGGCAGGAGTGACTGCCCCTTCCACCATTCAGATTTACGCCCGATGCAACATAGAGATACGTCGGGTGTCCATCCTGCAGAAGCACCTGCGGACGCTCCATCTTCTTACTGCGCAGCACCTTGGCTTTGGCAAGCAACGGCGCATCCAGATACTGACTCATTTTATCGTAACCCAGCATGGGCTCAGAAAAATGAATTCCATCGTCCGATGGCCAGAGATAGCCGGTTCCTGCTTTGTTGTGCGTGGTCAGAAGATAGACCTTTCCATTCTCACAAAAGGCATACCCATCCTCAATCGTCGTTGAGTTGCTCGTCAACGGTTCAGGCATAAATTTATAGGGTCCGTCAACCTGATCAGCAACCGCAACACCCATACGACGAACATCACCTTTTACCATCGCCTTGTAATACAGCAAAAAACGACCGTCAGGATGTGCTAAGAGCGCGGGATTATTCACCCCGACCGTTGATTGATAACTCCAGATGGAAGGGTCGGTCGGAGGCGCAAGAATCATCCCGTTATCCCCCGCCTTTTTCCAGGGGCCTTCGGGACGATCGGCAATCATCATTCCGATCCGCTGCGATGCAACCTGTTCACTTTTCACTCCGCCGGCATTGGCGATGTAGGTGAGCACATAGCGGCCGGCCACTTTCTGTATCGTGGGATTATGCGGCGACTGGAAATCCCAGGCTCCTTTTTCCCCGCTCCCCTTCACCACCACCTCCTGGAATACAAAAGGGCCTTCCGGACTGTCACTCACATAGCGGGCAATTTCGCAATGGGTTAACCAGGCCTTGAATTGTTCCTTGAGGGGCCAGCGTGCAACAAAGAGATGCGTCTTTCCTTCCGGCCCGATAACCGGGCTCGACCCCCAAACATGATAGTCCGGTTCCTCAACCGCAACCCCGACATATTCCAGGCGATCCGCCCAGGAACGATCCAGATGTTCTTCCCCGGAAACCGTGAGTGCACCGATGGTAGCCAGCAGCCCCGCGAATAACATCAAGTTTATCTTCATATTTCTTTCCTATATAATTACTAAAAACTTCATTTGCATAGAGACCAAGCTGATCCAGTCCCTTCTCGAAAAACGATTCAGCATATATATACGTAAACGCCAAACCGACCTACAGTATGACAAAAATCGCACGGAACTATTTTCAATTTGCAGATGACATAACGGATGCTATATTTCCTGTTACCTATCAAGTGCGGAGGAAAGTGAAATCATGAACGATGAACAGAACAATTTTGGTGCACACGTAAAAACCGTCCGTTCGCAGCTCAAATTAAGTCAGGAAGATTTTGCTCATGCTCTTGGTGTCAGCTTCGCTACGGTGAATCGTTGGGAGAATGGCAAGACGTCACCTTCTAAATTGGCCAAAAAACAATTTGTCTCCTTCTGCAAAGAACAACGCGAAAAGGGAGCACTTCATGACTGAACGCTTTCCCATTCGAAAATGGCCTGAAGGGGAACGGCCACGAGAGAAATTGATTCAATGCGGAGCAGAGTCCCTGACTGATGCGGAACTCGTGGCGATTCTCCTTCGAGTCGGCAATGAAGGTTCTTCAGCCATCGATATGGGACGCTTACTCGTTGATGAATTGGGCGGACTTCAAGGAATCGATAGAGCACACACCGAAGAAATCATGGCAATTAAAGGGTTGGGCATTGCCAAGACCGCTCAGCTCAAAGCTGCCATCGAAATCGGGAAACGTGTGCGCAGGCTGAATGTTCTACCGATGTCGTTTGATTCCGCAGAGGCGATTGCAGCCTATTGTTACCCCAAATTTGAAGGAAAGCGCGATGAGCAGTTTATTGCCCTGTTGCTAGACGGGCAGAACAATCTTTTGGCTGAACGTTTGATTTCTGAAGGCATACCCACTCAGTCGGTCGTTTAATCATCATGAACTCATTCAACCCAAAATTCACAATCACCAACCGAATGACGTCCGCAATTACGCAGATTGAACGAGCGCGCGGATTTTTGGAAGCGGCGCGGTTGTCGGAGGACTGGGTGCGGGACATGGGCGCTGAGGCGTTGATCAAAGAGGCGCATCACACGACCCATATTGAAGGAACGCATTTGACGTTGGATCAGGCGGAGCGGTTATGGCGCGGCGAAGCCGTCCCAGAAGCTGACCCTGATGATACACGCGAGCTATTAAATTACCGTTCTGCTTTTGAATATGTTTCTGAGTGCCTGGACAGTGGAGACCCGATCCATGAACGAATGATTCGGGAGATTCACCGAAAATTAGTGGAAGGTGTTCGTGGGGGTAAAGCCGACCCCGGCAATTATCGCCGACTTCAGAACTATGTTGCCAACGCTGCAACTGGCGAAGTCATCTATACCCCGCCTTCGGCCGTCGAAGTGCCGATCATGATGTCGGAAATGGTAAAGTGGCTGAATGCCGAGCTGGATATCCATCCCGTGCTGATAAGCGGCATCGCCCAGTTTCAACTAGTACATATCCATCCTTTTTTGGATGGCAACGGCCGCGCATCCCGTTTGCTGTCGACCCTCTGCCTGTACAAAGCTGGCTACGACTTCAAGCGCCTATTCACCATCAGCGAATACTACGACCGAGACCGGCCTACCTTCTACAAAAAGATCCAGAGCGTCCGCGAAAACAGTATGGATATGACCAACTGGCTCGACTACTTCATCACCGGTCTCGAAACCCAAATGATCGAAGTGAAAGAACGTGGAGAACAGGTCATCCGCCGTGATGTTCTTGTGCAAAAATACGGACTGAATGAGCGCCAAACAAAAGCGCTCGATTTGTTAATGAAGAGCACTTCTGTGCATATTTCTAAAGTTGAAGAACTTTGTCCCGGCGTAACCCGCCGGACTTTACAACGGGATATGAACGGCCTGATCGAGCTCAACCTTATTCGCATCACGGGTTCAGCCCGTCAATCGAATTATGAATTCATCAAATAGTATTGCGACATTTCGTGTCAGAGTATCGCGACAAATTGCGACATGGCCTCATTCAGAATCGAGCTTGCGGAATAAAAATACATGCCACGACGAGCCGGCTCTATGATTTGCGCTTCGTTGCTGTCGTTCCTCCAGCCCAGCTCGCCACTGGCTCGGTTCGTCATTTTGGAAGATGGTTACAGCAGCAGGTCACTGACTATGTTTTCACGACGAGGACCATTCCTATCAGCAACAGTCAATTTTCTGATTTAGCTATCTATTATCTGGGTCATTGTTCAGCGTAAGGACATCGTCGGAAAGCACTGGCTTTTTATCCGTCAGTCCAAAGACGTTCGCCGTATGTGCCAGCAGCGCCTCGGTGGTCGCTGTCAGATACGGTTCTTTATTACAGAAAGCGTGTCCGGCCCCTTCATAGACCAGCACCTCGGCCGCACCGCCCTTTTTGCGCAGGGCCTCTGCAAACCGGTATGACTGCCGGATATCAATCGTGGTATCAGCTGTGCCGTGGTAGAGAAATGTGTCCGGCGGCGGTGTCTTAATATTGTACAGAGCAGAGGCCGCCTTTTTTTCCTTTTCGGTCGTGCCGGTATAGTTTCCGCCACCGAAACGACTGCGATCCCGGTTGAAGGCATCAAACAATCCGTTATACCCGTCGTAGCAGATGCACTCCGGCGTCATCTGGGCCGCAAGGGCCGAAAGGTGCCCGCCCGCCGAACTGCCCGCTAATCCGACCCTGGAAAAATCGAGGTTCAACTCGGCAGCATGCTGTCGGACATAATCAATGGCATCCATGACATCGCTGAGGGCCTCTGTAACTTTCGCACCCTGACTTTTCCAGCGGTATTCCAGACGCACCCCGGCCATTCCGTGTTCTGCCAAGACAAACGACTGATGTGTAAATACGGACTTGCTGCCGGAAACCCAGCCGCCGCCATGAACATAGAAGACCACCGGGAACGGTCCGCCTTCCTTCGGGCGTTCGATCCGAAAATCCAGTTCCAACATACGGCCATCCGGAAGCGAAACCGTTTTGAAAACGATTTTATCCGAGCTGACATCAGGATATTTCGCCTGATATTCAGCGGCAGCTTTTTCGGCAACTGCCTGTTGTTTTTCCCAGGTGGCTCCGCCATAGGCGACCACTGAAACCAGCACAAAACAACTCAACCAGATCCTCTTCATCGTCGTCCGCATCCGTTAGCTTCTTTTCCGGGGTTAAGGGTGCCAAGGCGCGTTTCCGTCTTTCTCGCGAAGAAACTGAGCATCGACCGATTCATACCAGGCATGCAGGCGCTTGCGCATCTGTTCCACCTTCTCAGGATATTTCGCGGCTAGATCGTTCTGCTCGCCGATATCCTGTTTCAAATCATAGAGGTGCACCTGCCCGTCTTCATAGCGTTCCACCAGCTTATAGTCTCCCTCTCGAATGGCCCCGCCGGGAAAACCGCCCTGATTCGCATAATGCGGATAATGCCAGAAAAGCGATTCCCGGTTCAGCGTCCCGCCCTTGAGCGCCGGCAGAATATTGATCCCGTCAATTTCGTGTTTCACGTCAGCTCCTGCAACCGCCGCGACCGTCGGGAACAGATCGATTGAGCAGATCGGTTCGGTACTGATCGAATTGGGGCGAGTGACCCCGGGATAGCGTACGATCCACGGCTCGCGAATGCCGCCTTCGTAGACCCATCCCTTCCCGCCGCGCAACGGAAGGTTGCTCGTCGGCGATCCTTCCGAAGTGGAAAGCCCCCCGTTATCGGAGGTGAAAATAACGATCGTACGGTCTGCCACGCCCGAATCTTCCAACTGTTGGAGAACCGTTCCGACCGCTTCGTCCATCGCCTCCACCATGGCGGCATAAACCGCGTGCTTCTGCAGCACGCGAACGTTGCGAGGCTTGTTCGTCGGCCATACCTGCTCTTCTTCAGCAAATCCATCACCGGAAATTTTTGCGGCTTTCTTTTTATATTTCGCCTCGAGATCGGGGCGCCCCATCAGGGGCGTATGTACGGAATAGAATGCGAGATACGCGAAGAAGGGGTTGTCTTTATTCTGCTCAATGAAGCCTGCGGTTTCCCGCACCAACCGAGCAGGAAGATGTTCCCCATCCGGGCTCTCTTCCTTGATTTCCGGATTTTTGAACGGTGCGAAATATCTTCCCCCTGTATAAGGTCCGCCCTTTTTCCACCCGCCAATGTTGACGTCGAAGCCCCGGTTCTGGGGATAGTACTCCTCGGATTCCCCCAGATGCCATTTTCCGGCATAGAAGGTGGCATAGCCCTTGGCCTTCAACGCCTGTGCGATGGTGATTTCATCCAGCGGCATATTGTCGTTAAAAGGGGCTGGATTGAATTTTTCCGCCCGGTTTTTCCCCCCAAAGAACTGGGTCGCACGTGCACGGGTAGGATATTTCCCCGTCATCAGGCTGTAGCGCGTTGGCGAACAAACCGGATTGGCCGCATAGCCATCTGTAAAGCGCATACCCGACTTTGCCAAACGGTCAATATTCGGCGTGTCATAAAAACAGTTCGGATTGTTGGCCCCCACGTCCATGTAGCCCAGGTCATCAACCAGAAAGACCACCACGTTCGGCAACGCAGCGCGTGCAGACATGGTTGCCATGAAACAAAAAATAACGAACCCAACATATGCTTTCATTTTAAATCCCTTCCTCATTCTGAAATTACCGCAGCTATCTCCTGAGCAACTTTACCAGCCAGATAGATATACCCCTCATTCGTAAAATGGACATCCCCTTTTTTCTTCTGTACCTCAGGGAGCTTTAAAAGCGCATGGGAGTGAAGATCATTTATCCGGATGCCATGCTTAATCGCAATCTCTTCAACAATCCCATTGTACCTGATTTCATCTCCGACCTTACGACCCGCTTCAAATTCCGGTACAGGAGTTGTTGTGCACCAAATCAGCACGGCATCCGTCTGCTTCAACCGGGCCACAATCGCGTCCATGCTCTTTCGATATTGCTCCGGCGTCGCAGTCAGCGATCCCTTTTCTTTATCCCGATGCCCCTGGTTTTTTGATTCCGGGTTCCGGTAGCAGATATCCCAAAGGCCCCAGTTGAAATGGATGACATCCCATTTGCGCTTACCCAACCACTGGTCCAGGTTTTCCACGCCGAAAGCGGCATACTTTCCATTGGTTGGAATGCGGAACACATCGGCCCTTCCCTTTAGTTTCTTGCGCACATCGACCGTGTAGCCAATAGATATTGAATCCCCGATCAACAGGATATCCGGACGGGCCGGATCATCCTCCGGGTTAGCAAAAGCCTTGGAAAATTCCTTCCCTGTATACAGCTCGGTCTGACTGGCCAGACCTTCAGCTCCACGACTATTCAACACAGTTGCCATGAGCAGGAATATGCAACAATGATGTTTTAAAGCGTCATGCATATCATTAATCAACGCTTCTTCATCCTGAACACATGTGAGCAACTGCCGTATCCGTCCCGGGTGCTGATTCCGGTCGCCATATAAACATAGGCGGGCTCTCCATCAATCATCAGGATCTGCGGACGTTCCAGACGGCCGGAATAGTCCTTCACCTTAGCCGGCGGCCGATATTTCGTGCCGTTTTTCAGAGCTGCAGTGCCGACATAATGCGACAAAGGTTTAAAGGACAGCTCCACATCGCCCTTCGGGAACCAGAAACCATCCTCGGACCTCCAAAGGAGACCGCCGCCGTGAGAGCCCCCCTTTATATGCCCGAAATTGCGACTAAGCAGGTAAACCGTGTCGTCCATCGTAAACGCATAGGCATCTTCGATCCCTCCGTCCGTCACCTTTTTCGGATGATTTTTATAAGGTCCTTCAAGTTTAGACGACACCGCGACACCGTAGGTGTAACCGCCCTTTGGAATGACGGATTTTATGTAGAGCATGTATTTGCCGTTGAATTTGATCAGCGACGGATTCGAGACCCCCAGCTTTGCGGTATGATTCCAATCATTGGAATCCGCTGACTTGCGCAGAATGGTTCCGTCCTCTTCCGCCCCCGCAGCGGGTTGCCACGTATCGTTCAGATCATCGGCCACTAACATGATGATGCGCTGGGTCTTCAGCTTGTCGTTTTCATTCACGATAAAGCAGAGCACATATTTTCCGTCCATGTGCTGAATGGTCGGGTTATGCGGCGCGTTGAAGGTGCCGTCCTGATCCGCTACGGCCACACGAACAAACTCGAACGGCCCTTCCGGCTTATCGCCCACATAGTGTGCAATTCCGCAGTCTTTATACCATCCATTAAAATTGGGCTGTGAATCAAACGGCCACCGCGCCACATAGACGTGAACCTTTCCATCAGGACCGATTACCGGCGATGAACCCCAGACATGCATGCCCTCCGTCTGCACCGCTGGCCCCACATACTCAAAATCAAATCCAGCGGGCTGCGCCAAAGCCAGTATGGGCAGCACGAACAAACAGATCAGCAGTGTTTTCATTTTCATCATTATCTCCATCGAGTGCTCCCTTATTTTTTCTTTTCCGTCTCGGGGCCCTTGTATGTCGCCAAAAGAGCAGATAACTCCTTCGCGACCTCGGGATACTCACGATAAAGGTTGGTCGTCTGCTGCGGATCTTTTTCCAGATTATAGAGCTGAGCGGACGGCGCACCCTTTTTGATCTTGCCGTTAGCAATGTCGCTGTTTGTATAACCGGCATACGTGATGGCGGCCGGTCCCGCAAAACTATGTACACCGCGCCTGGTGCCGTTGAATCCGCCGCTGCCTTTCCCTCCGATATACATCCATTTGCCTTTGCGAACAGAGAGACAGTTGAGCTTGTTCGGTGCAATGACGAGATCCTTGCGCACTGATTCCGCCGGAGTGCCCAACAGCGCCGGCAGCATATTCACACTATCGCGCGCCTGCCCCTCCTGAATCTCCACCCCGGTCAGCGCGGCAATTGTTGCCACCATGTCGACATTGCATACGAGCTGTTTTGAAACAGAGCCTGCTTCAATTTTTCCCGGCCATTTAGCAATGAAGGGAACGCGGTGTCCCCCTTCCCATGCACCGAACTTAAAGCCGAGCAGTTCACCATTGAGGTGGTGCCCCACGTCCCAGGCATCCTGAGCGGTAACGTTAAACATGCCGCCATTGTCGCTGGTAAAAATAACGAGCGTATTGTCGGCCACGCCCTGCTCTTCGAGCGTCTTCATCACCTCGCCCACAATCCAGTCGAGTTCATGGACAAAGTCGCCATAGAGACCACACTCGCTGGTTCCCTGAAAACGGGGAGCCGGAGTAAAGGGGTGATGAATATTCGTAGTGGCCAGATAGAGGAAGAAGGGTTTCTTCTTCCGGGCTTTAATCCACTCGACCGCTTTTTCGGTCAGCTTCGTTCCCACAAAATAATCGTCATAAAGCGCGTGAGACGCGTCGGCTCCACCGATCTCGTCGAGCCTCATTTTTTCATGAATCTCCTGGGTCTTTGCTTTTTTGCCATAGACAAAAGGATCCTCCGGCAGCAGCCCCACGACCCGATGGTTTTCAACATAAACAAACGGAGGGTGGCTGTTTACCGTCGGCACACCGAAATAATAATCAAAGCCGAGCTCAAGCGGCCCCGGCTTCAACTCGCCGTTCCAATCGGGCGTTTTTTCACCAAACCCCAAATGCCACTTGCCGATACAGGCGGTCGCATAGCCGGCTTCCTTAATGACATCGGCCAATGTCTGCCGTTCTGCATCAATCACCAGGCCGCTTTTCAGGAAGACGGGACTGCGAAGATTTCTCCGATGCGGATAGTCGCCCGTCAGCAGGGCATAGCGCGAAGGCGTACAAACCGCAGAGGCCGAATGCGCATCGGTAAAGCGGCGGCCTTCGACGGCAAGCTTATCAATATTCGGCGTTTTCAACTTGGTTGCTCCATAGCAACTCAGATCGCCGTAACCGAGATCATCGGTAAAAATCAAAACAATGTTGGGAGATTGTTCCGCAATCACGGCTCCCGCCAACAGCAAGAGGGCATGCAATAAGACTCGTATTTTCAGTGCAGCGTGTTTCATACGATTTCTCAACTATTTCGCTTCAACCAGCGTCACACAATCGAGACCGAAGAACGTTCCTTTGCTTTTCGAGTTCACCCCAACCAATTCGATGCGCAGCACATAGGCGCTGTCGACCGGATCGAAGGCTCCCAGCTCGATCGCTCCGGACGGAACCGGCTTGGCGGCATACAAATCTACATCCACACCGGCAGGTTTGCCGTTCACGGAGATACGCAAAATACCGAAGTCCTTTGATTTCGTGGCATGCAGGGTCAACTTTTCAGCAACCGGACTGGCGGCCGGGATGCGAATCTCAATCCCATCGCCAATCCGGGCGTTCCTGAACAGCAGATGATTCCCTGAGTTCCATGCCCCCTTGAGCTTCATCTTTTTCAAATCCTGCGGTTTGAGTACGATTGTATCCGGTTTGGAAACGACAAGCTTCGGGGCAATCTCGACCGCACCCTTAAACGGTGTAGTCGCAGCTTCCGGCGCAACACCATCCATATCCGGAAGCGGCGGAACATTCAGCACCTCTTCCGGTTCCGGTTTCCGGTTGGACGTGGTATCGACGAAGCCATACCAATAAGCCCCGACGCCGTAGCCCATATCGCAATCCGTCCAGGACCAGACCTCCATATCCAGCTTCAGCGAACTGCCGAAGGGCATGGTATCTAGCGAGCGGCTGCGCGTCTCTACACTGTAGCCCATAGAATTGCGTTCATTTTCGGCGGTTTTACGGTTCAGCTTGTTATATTTATACGCCATTGGCTGTGCGTGGAATGGGTGCTCATAAAAGTCCGTGCTCTGCCCTCCCCATGAATAGGCGTAGTAGTCCTCCGTTCCCGTGCCGAAGAGTGACGGAAAACCTTCCCCGTCGACCCAGATTTTTTCGTCGCCTTCGCCCCACCATCTCGCAACCGGATTCATGATGGTCAGGGTATCGCCGACATACACGCCTCGGCCCTTAAGCGCAACATAGTTCCAATCCGAATACGGGCGTGTCGGAACAGGATACTGCCCGCGCCAGCCCGCGTGGAAATACATAGAACGATCATCCCAGGCCCACTCCCCGGTTTTGACTTCCAGTTCAGCATCCACCGGAGCACCACTGAGGTTCAGCAGCGAAACCTTGCCGCCCTTTTGGTAGGGCATAACCCAGCGGCAACTCATGGTTCCGTTTTCCGCCACCGTGCGGTACCAGCCCTGCACCGGATTCAGGCCGATTCCCGAACCAAAAAAATCCCCAATTGGACACCATACCGTTTCCTTTCCGTCAAATTCCATCTTGAGAATGACCTGACGCGTCACATCTAGATTCTCATAACTGCCCAGCTTCACTGTAAGTTCCCGCACAGAAGCCCCGCCCGCCGGAAGCTCAATCGATTTCTCTTCCTGACTTACCAGCTTGGCACTGAAACGAAGCGGCTCACCCGCACCGGATGCGACCGGGTTCAAGAGTGCCTTGCCCGTAGTTTCGGTCAAACCCCTGGCCGCCTCAAAATCATCCATCGTGAAGGTTTTGATCGGTGTACTTTCATCATATTCACGAAACGTGAAAATATAGAAAAACGGCATTTTATCCGTGGTGACCTTGCAGCTTTTCGCATAGGGAATCGGAAAAAAGTTTACAGATGACCGTAGGGACGGATGGGCAAAAGGATATGGAATTATACCCGTCCCATCAAACATGCCCAGCATGTTGCCCTCAAGCGCCGGCTCATCGGAACCGTCCAGATAGATCTTCATGTTAATGCCGGCACCGCCGTTCTTAGGATTTCGCCAAGGCATCCACGTGCGCACGATCGCGCCCGGCCCCTGATGATCCATCAATACCCATTCTTTTTGTCCGTTGTTTTCTTCGATGCGAATAAAACTGTCATGCTTGTCGTTCGTATTGTTGTCCTTGTTGTTAAACCACCCCTCAGGATCATCCGGCGTCTTGGACGCCCGATTGTAGCTGCTGTGCTGCTTCAGTCGGAAATCCGCTTCCGGATAACGCGCCACGGCATAGCGGTCCACCATCTCGTTCAAGAGCGATTCAACCGAAACAGGCTCTCCGGCCCCAACCGAGGAGAACGCACTCACCGACAGCAGGAATGCCGTGGCTGCAATCATTAGTCTTTTACACATCATCCATTCTCCAAGTGTTCGTTAACGCATCACACAACGCAAGCGGCGGGCGACCGGATTACTCTCTTCAAACCCCCAGGTTTATTCATAAACAAACCATGTTATGGCGGTGGTATCGTGGTCGCTCGTTGCCCGTACCCAGTAAGCGCTGAAGGCTTCAGGAAATTCATGTAAAACCATTTCACCGGCTTTCACCTCGAAGGTCTTGTATGGAACCCACAGACCCGTTCCGTCGATATCGACTTCCAGCGTGATGCGCGTTGCAGTGGAAGCGGAAAGTTTGACGCTCTTTTTGTCGTAGGCGGTCATGATATACGGATCGGACGGGACGCCGGCCTTGACGGCGGTATCTTTCCACGGGCCGCCTTCGCCACGTGGCTTGCCGAGCTTCCAAAGGTCGTCGACCACCCCCGCCCAGACGGCGGCTTTCCCATCGGCGCTGCGGAAGATATGCCCGTCTGCTGCGCCGTCATTGAGGCCAGTGAACAAAAGCAGTCCGTTGTGGGAGCAAAAATCGTGGATGGCCAGGTTATGCGTGGCGACAGGTCGAATCTTAGCCATGCCCTGCGCGTTACGCGCGGGCAGTTCGTAGAAGGTGCCGTGCAGGTTGAGCAGATCGCGCTCCGTGGCCACTTCGCGGCAGACACGTGAGCCGTCTTCCGAGAAGGCATCGCTCTTCGGAAAACGGTAACGTTTACCGTCCTCTTCCATGATGGCCGATGCGGCATCGACGCTGAACGCCTTGGCAGGCTGGGCGACTGCTTTGATCAATTCTGCAGCCTTTTTGTCGTCATTGACTTTAGTGAATTCCATTTTCGGATTCAGTTCATAGTACCCGCCGTCGGCAAGGGCAAGACCTAGCCTATTGTACGCAAGGCTGCGCATGACGCCGGCGGTTGCGGCATCTTTCTCCGGGATCGCAATACCGTTGAACAGCGGATCGTTTTGCGCGGTGCGCGGGTCGCGGGTGCGGTATTGGAAATGGGCGGTGACGCCCGTGGCATTTTTATTCGCCGCCAACCGAATCCATGTACCGGCTTCCTCTTCATCGAAAAAGAGAATTTCCGTGCCGTTGGGTTTCAGCGTAATGCGGCGAAGCGTTGTCCATGCGCCGGTCCCCGTTGTATCCACTTCGAGGGTGAATGTGACGGGCGAAAGCGTCGAATGCGTCAGGCAAAGCTGCCGATGGTCGTAGCCGGAGAAAAGGTAGGGATCGCTGGGCGTATTGACTTTGACCTCGTCGCGCAGCCAGACCGAGCCGCGCCCGATAACCGGGCCGAAGCCATCGAGTTGTTCCGGTTCGACGAACCAGAGGTTCGAATTGGACTGTTTCGGTGCGCCGTGCTTTGCCTTGAAAGATCGCGTGTTCAGAAACTCAGCCTTTGCCGAGTCGTCGCAACCCATCACGACGTTGTCGTTCCAACGGCAAAAGTCGCCGATCACCTTGAGGTAGTTGGAGCGCGGCGCGATGCCTGCCGAGTTTGCTTTGGAAAAGGTGGCCGGGAACTTCCAGAAGGTTCCATGCATGGTGGCGAGCAGATCGGCTTCGGCGATCTCGCGAATGCGCGGCCATTCGGTGTTCCAGCCGTGTGCGCCGTCGTAGGAGTGGCTGCCCTTCGGCAAGCGGTAAAAACTCCATCCGCCGTCTTCAAGCAACCCGAGCAGCAGCGAGCGGGCGTCCCAGCCCATGCCCCAAATGGGGTCGGTTTTCGGATTTTCACTGCCATGAATTCCATTCGGGCCCGTGAGTTCCGTGAACTGGTTGCGCCGGACGAGCTGCCAGTCGCCTTCCCCAAACCACTGCGCAAGCGCGCCGGACGGCGTTGTGGGATTCGCTTTTGCGGCTGTGCTCTTTTCGCCGTTGTTGGCATAGACCACGCGGCCTTGTCCTGAATAGAGGCCTTTGCCGTGATAGCCGGGGAGATGGGAAACAACACCGTTTTGCAAAGGCTGTTTTCTGTTCCCATCCGCAATAAGCTCCTTAACGGCCAGCGTGTTGACGTCTAAGGAATAGAGCCCTTCCTCCATTGTGGCGTAATAGATTTTTCCGGAGGGATCGGTTAGGTGCCGCGCATTTCCAGTGAGGCGGCCGGGCATATTTTTCACAGGAATGACTCGAACGTCCCCTTCCCCACTGATGACATACGGCCCAATAAAGAGCTGGTTGGACTCTTTATGAATCATGCGGTTGGCGGGGGTGCCACCGATGCTTTCGGGGCGGATGGTCTGTTTCAGGTCGGGGGCAATTTCATAGAGCTTGTCGGAAGAGCCATTGGGCATGTGCGGACCATAGGTGATCGCCCATAATTTGCCCGCCCACGGAACGACCGCGCCCGAACCGCATTCGCCATGTTTGTTGAACATCGTCAAGTGCGGATAGACGCCCGAAATATTAAGGGGTTCCTGTTTAGCAAAAGAACTGCCGATCAGGCTTAACAGAGCCACTGAACCGACGACGGTTTTGATTCGTGTTTCCATTTTCATTATTCCCGCTTTCTCCAATCAGTTGGGCAGCACAATTGGGCGGCAGAATAATTTTCACTGCTCCAGAGTTTGAAATTATTTTGCCCTAAAATCATTCTGCCTAACCCTTCTGCTTCTAAGTTGCGTTTTAAGTAGTAGTTAGTGATTTGCCGCTTTGATTTTCTCCAACCCCACACCCAGCATGCGACGGGCGATGGGGTCGAGCAGCTTTTCCGAACTTTGGAAGTGCAGGGTTCGCTGGACGTGCTTCATGGTTTCGCCGGGTTTGAGCGCAGTGGCGGGCGATGAGGTTTCGATTTCATAGAACGGCCCCAGCGGCGGCTTGCCCGGTTCCGGCGATCCGTCGTTGTACGAGTTGATCACATCGCCCTTATAGGGTTCCTTTTGGTGCTCCCACATGGAATTCACGAATCCGTTGGGCGCCGCCTGCACGTTATAGGTAACGATGGTCAGCACCTGACCGTCCGCATCGCAGCTCCCGGCCACGCCCTTCGACCGCTGCGGGCTGATGCCGATCTTCCCGTCATCGAACCAGGCCGGAACCGGCATCTGCTGCAACGACTCCCAACTGCCGTCATACGACTTCAACGGATTGCTTTCGCGGGGCCGAAGGATCATGGCATGACCGCCGCCCGAGGCCATTTCCGCGAACAAATTCGCCGTGGCCAGTGCACTCGCCATTACAATGACAAACGAAGCCTTCATCTATTCTCCTGCGACAAGGTCAAACCGCCGAATAAACGGAAGTTGTCCTTTTGCTTTTCCAATCTCGACGCCCCATTTCGGGAGGTCGCCGGTACCGCTCTGCGTGAACGCCTCGGGACGATAGGCACCGCCGGCCCATGGTCCGTTTTTAACATCATGGGTTTTTGAAAAATGAACCCCATCTTCAGCATACTGGATCGTATTCTTGATATGCTTCGGACCGGTCGTGCCGATCATGGCGGCAACGCCTTTGCCCTGCGGCCAAACCAGCACTTCGTGGTTGCCGGAAATCACCGGATTAGCCTCGTGCCTCACATAAGGGCCCTGCGGATGATCCGCAATCGCCAGACCCATTTGGGTTTGCCCCGGACCTTTTCCCAACTGCCGTCCTTTGTAATAAAACCAATATTTTCCATCGCGCACGATCAAGCAGGCATCATCGATGAGGTGACTGTCAAAATCCTCCGGCTTATCGCTGTTTTTCAACGCCGGATTGGTGGCGAGCCGCTCCCATGGACCATCGGGTGAATCCGATACCGCGATGCCGATTTTTGAATCCGGATTATAGCCCTTTTCAAACTTTCGCGACACCCCAGTGTAGAACAACCAATATTTCCCCTCGGCAACAAGAATATTGGGCGTAAACACGCTTTCCCCTTCCCAACTTCCGGGCTCGCCTTTCGCGAGGGCCATTCCTTTTTCCGTCCAGACATGGCCATCCGGTGAAGTCGCGTACCAGACGGTCGCATCATAGCCGGGAGCAATTTTTCCTTTTGAATACCAGACATAGTAGAGGTCGCCGACCTTGATGATGTCGCTCGGGTCACGGCGCATAACGCCCTTTTCCTGCCCAATACCCTCCAAAGGGGAATGGGTTATTTCAACGGTTCCAGTTGCATCGTTCGCAGACAACCCCGTGGATGCAAACACCATGGTGATGAGCAATATTCCAAATAATTCAACCATCAACTTATTCCTTATTTATTCGCTATTCAGACAGTGTCGTAGAAACTTCAAGGACAACCTTCTCTGCCAAATAACTGTAGCCCTGTGCGGAGAAATGGACATCGCCTTTTTTCTGCTGAATCTCCGACAACCGCAAGAGCGCATACGCATGCAGGTCATTGATCGAGATCCCATGCTTCTTCATGATTTTTTCAGCAATCAAATTGCATTTGATTTCATCCCCCGCTTTTCGGCCAGCCTCACACTCCGGGACGGGAGTCGTCGAGCACCAGATTAGTTTTGCATCCGTTTTCCGAAACCGGGAAACAATCTTTTCCATGCTCTGCCTGTATTGATCCGGGGTGGCGGTCAGCGTTCCGCTCACCTTATCCCGGTGTCCCTGGTTTGTTGATTCCGGATTCCGGTAGCAGATATCCCACAGCCCCCAGTTGTAATGAATGACATCCCAGGACCGACCTCCAAGCCACAGGTCCAGGTTGTCCAAGCCATATGCAGCAAATTTTCCATTGGTTGGAATTCGGTACACATCGGCCTTTCCCTTCAGCCGTTTCCGAACTTCGACCGTGTAGCCGATGGATATCGAGTCCCCGATCAATAAGACGTTGGGTCGTTCAGGATCATCCGGCGGATTAACGAATGCCTTCGAGAACTCCTTTCCGGCATACAGTTCTTCCCGGCTGGCCAACTCTTCCGCGCCAGTTGCCCGGAACGTCGTCACCAACAGAAACGTTCCGCACACTAGTGTTTGAATAGACTGATTCATAAACCTGCCCCTTATCGAACCGTGATTTCGTCGATATACATCCCGCCGCTTTCCACCGTGGTGAGCCGAATTGTGTTAGCACCGCGTCCGAGCGGAATCTTGACGGTGACGGTCTTCCAGTCCGAGCCCCAGTCCTTCGTATTAGGGAGCAGCAGTTTTTCCTTAATCGTTTTCCCGTTCACGGTTAACTTGAACGCACGTCCTGGACGCCCTTCGGCTTTTCCGCTGTAGCGGATCGTGAGATCCGCCATGCCGGCATCGCCGTCGTTTTCCTGGTACCATTCCACATAGGCGCCCTTGGTATGGCCAAAATCAACGAACCCTCTTCCATTGAAGTTTTTTCCTTTGGAAGCAATCCGCGCACCATTAAGCGTTGCGTCCTCAGCCTGATCGCCCCCAAGCCCGGCCGTGGTCTGCACCTCATTCCATACAAAGCCTTCGTCGGCCGCGAAGCGTTCTTCCAGTGTTTGGAACGGTTTCCCACCCACCGCAACCAATGCTTTTACGGTGGTGCCCAACTCAACGGCGAAGGCCTCAGCATAGCGAATAGACTGCATGGTGGGCGCGGAGCCATCGAGCGTATAGAAAATTTCGATTCCAAGGGTTGGAAGCGGCCCGCGCAATGAAAGAAGTTGCGCATCAATGTTCACCTTATTCGAGGTCACCTGCTTCTTTTCACCAAGGATGCAACTGGCCAGCAGCGTGATATCCCCCGCTTCGCCGGTCGATTCAATATAGGCGCGCGTCAAGCCGTAGAACGCAATCCGGTCCTTTGCGTCAAAATGCCTTTCAACATCAATCGGGCTGCCGTTATCGAGCGCGCGGATCCGCCCCGGGCCGATCACACGGAAATGAGTGCGGTTTTCGCCATAGGGATAAAACGCGTCCTTTTCATCCGTCGTTGTCACGCGCACCTGCACCATGTCCTTGCCTTCGGCCACGAGCGGTTCGCCATCGATCGACAACGCAATGCGCGCCGGCGCAGCGGCCGTGCGGATGATTTCCTCGACCACCACCCTGCCCTTGTTGAATCCAAGGGCCTTTAGTTCGCCGGCTTGCCACGGCACCAACCACTGGCACTGCATTTCATTCGACTTGGTTCCAGGCCGTTTTTTGCCCAGCGACTGCCCGTTGAAAAACAATTCAACCGCCTCGCAGTTGGAATAGACCCACACCGGAATCTCCGTACCCTCTTTCACCTTCGGGTGCGTCCAGTGCGGCAGAATGTGCACCATCGGCTCTTTGGTCCACTGGCTTTGGTAGAGGTAATACAAATCCTTCTCGAAGTTGGCCAGATCGATGGCCCCGCCCATGAAGGCCTTGAACGGCCAACCCCCGTGTACATAGCTGGCTTCGCCAATATAATCGTAGCCCGTCCAGCGGAACGATCCCGCATAGTTTGGAATGTCCCGGAGCTGCTCGATATTCTGACGCGAGTTCAAACGCACCGTGGCGTTGTCATAGCTGGAATTAAAAATCTGCTTGCGGTTGCTACGCCCGGCCTCGTCCGTCCAATCATTGGAAAACACTTCCTCGGCGGTCAGATCGGGAGTCTCATGAACCCCCTGCCGGGCGTTCGGATAGCCATCGCGATACCAGGTCTTTGTGCGGTAAAAGCCGCGCACCTGCCAGGTGTGCGTGTTTTCTGTGCCGATAAACACCCGGTCTTTTTTGAGCCGATTAAACCAGCCTTTTTTTTCGCTGCCCCCGTTCACCCCGAATACATCCATGAATTCTGATCCGGAGTGGCCCGACGTGACCGGGCGGGTTGGATCGAGCTCATGGCAACGCTCCACCAGATTCTTGCCGACCTTGCCATGGGTCTCGTTACCCACGCTGTAGATCACAACGGACGGATGGTTGCGGTCGCGCTTGATCCAATCGGTCAGATCGCGCTCCCACCACTCGTCAAAAAAATGTGCGCCATAGTCGTGCTTCGCTTTCTTCAGCCAGCCGTCAAAAATTTCGTCCATTACCAGCATTCCGACTTCGTCGCAAATATCGTAAAAGATCGGCGTCTGGGGATTGTGCGCCGTCCGGATGGCATTGCAGCCCATCTTTTTCAACTGCTCGATGCGGAACCGCAGCACCTTGTCCGGCACCGCAACACCTAAAGCCCCGGCATCCTGATGATTGCACACCCCCTGCAGCTTTACGTTTTTTCCGTTCAGCCACATACCGCTTTCCGGTTTCCATTCCACATCGCGAATACCGAACCGGGTGGTTGTCGCCGCGCCGATCGTTGTTCCTGCAACCTTAAGCGTTGTGACTGCTTGATACAGGTTCGGGGAATCAACGTCCCAGAAAAGCGGCGAGGAAACCTGAAACTTGAAACTTGAAACCTGAAGACCACCAGATGCGACTTTGACTGGATTGCGCTTTTTCAGCACTTCCCTGCCATTGGGATCAATAATGGAAACTTCGACCGCGATGTTCTGCATCCTTTCGGTGGCGTTGCGGATTTCCGCGTCGAGTTCAACCGTGCCACCCTTCGTGCGGATGAAAATGCCGTCGTTCGCCACATGCACCTTTTGCTTCACATCGATCCAGGTGTGGGCATAGATGCCGCTGCCGGTGTACCAGCGCGCCGAGGGCTGCTTTTCGTTGTCGGCGCGCACGGCAAAGGTGATCGTTTCCGAGCTTTGGACGATGTCGCTGATGTCGTATGCGAACGAACTCCAGCCATACGGCCGCGTGCCAAGCTTTCGGCCGTTTGCCCAGACGGTGCTGTTCATGTAGATGCCGTCGAACGCAATCTCGACGTGCTTTCCCTTCCAATCGTTGGAAACGGGAATGGTCTTGCGGTACCACCCGATGCCCGCCGGCAGATAGCCGCCACCGGCCCCCATGGGGTTATCCTTGCTGTATTCGCCCTCGATGCTCCAGTCGTGCGGAACATCAAGCACCCGCCAGCTCTCATCGTCAAAGCCCGCCTGCTCGGCGCCCGGCACATCCTGCTGGATAAATTTCCAGTCCTCGTCAAAACCCATCCGATTCGCCAAGGATGCCAAGGCTATCGAAACCGCAAAAGCCACAACCCGTTTCTTCATCTGCACAATCTCTCTTTCATACCACTCATAACGACACTCGGCATGGTTTCGGGATTGATTTCTTTAATTCGGGCAAGACCGCCTAGTCGCGAACGCTAACCTTTAGCGTCTTGGGCAAGCCCGCGAGCCGTCCTGAGGCAAACTGGTCGCGACCGACGATCAGGGTTCTCAACGATGGAAAATGGTTGATGGGCCTCAGGTCGCTGACTTTTGTTCGCCGGATATCCAGCGTCTCAAGGGGAAGGTCTTTAATCTGGTTGAGATCATGCAAGCCGGTCTCCCGCGCGTCCAGCGACTTAATGTTTAGAAAACGCAGCGGACTTTCCCCGGAGGTGTCTTCAGAAATGATCGCAAACTCTTTCAACTGGCCGCCGCGCAACAACAGTGACGCCTTGCGCGGATCATATTCAAAACGTCCTTGGGTCCACCGCTGGTTCCAACCGGACAAAACCGCCTCCACCACCTGCTCGTATCCCGTTTTGTCTTCGCGCACCGCATAATCGAAGACGAGCATCTTTTCCATCAGCGGCTTTCGTCTGAACTCCTGTTTCTTCAGATTCCCCATCAGTTCGGCCAGTTGCTCGATGCTTAACCATTCGTTGGTCTTAACGGCTTCAAACCGGAGAGATATTGGATACAAATCAGCATGAATCTTCTTGTCGGTATCGAAGTATTCATTGGCTGTGGCAAAATCCTGCATGATAAAACGGGCATAGCCGATTTGCGATCCAACATTGGCAGAGGGATCCCGGCTCGCCAGGAGTTCCAACCGTTGAATGGAAAGCTCAACGGCCTTTACGGGATCGGAATAAATGAATGTGCGGGAAAGTTCGTAGGACTCCGCTTTCAGGTTGCCCGACAAACTGCCCATCAGGCGCATATTGCGCGTCAGCTCGTCGCGGTATTGTTTGGAAGCCACCTCCGCTTCATGTCGTTTGGTTTCGGCAAGCTCGTTGGAGCGGCGGATTTCCACAATGCTGTTCTGCAGCTCACCAATGAACAGCCCCGTCGTGACCACAATAATGGTGACTGCCAGAAGCGCCACCAAACAGGCCGCCCGGTTGCGCTTGTAGAACAAAGACGCTTCCTTGATGAATCCTGCATTTTCAGCAGTGGTTGAAAAGCCGGACAGATAGCTTTTCACATCGTCGCGCAGCGCGGCCACAGATCCGTAGCGATTGACCGGCTTTAAGGCGAGGGCTTTCATAACCACCGCGTTCAGTCCTTTCGTAATGTTTTTTTTCGGGAATGCAGATGTCGGGGATACGATTTTTCCCGTAAGGGTCAGCTCTTGAATTTCTTCGGGACTTCCTTTCAAAGGCGGTTGCTGGGTTAGAATGGCGTAAAGAATGCACCCCAGAGCATAGATGTCGGTTTGAAAAGTTTTAGCGCCATTCTTCTGGAATTGCTCCGGCGCCATATAGCCGGGCGTGCCCTTCAACTCCCCGGAAAGCGTCATATTGTTGAGCAGGTCAGGATTGAACAGAATCTCGTCGAATTCCTTCCCTTCGCTCTCGTCGGAACCGATAACCTTGCCCAAACCCCAATCGCAAATAAAGACCTCGCCGAAACGCCCGATCTGGATATTGTCCGGCTTCAGATCCAGGTGCATCACCTTCTGCGAATGGGCATAGGAGATCGCGTCGCAGAGCTTGACGAAAATTTCGAGCAGCGTGATTTGCGACACCCGGTTCTTTTTAAGGACATCCGCCAGCGAATCACCCCGCTTCAAATCCATTGTAAAGAACGGCAGACCGTCCGGAGAAAGCCCAATATCGTGAACCGAAATAATGTTCGGGTGATCCAGCAGGGCCGTCAGCCGCGCTTCGCGCAGGAACGGTTCATAAAGTTCCGCAGGCGCATTCGCCCTAAGCTCCGCCATGGCCACTTGCCGCCCGGTCTTCGTGTCGAAAACCCGGCTCACCTTTTTCATCCCCCCGCGTGCCAGCACTTCCGCATCGGTATAGCGATCGCCCGAACGACGCAGTTCCGAATAGATCGCGCCTTGCGCCTCTTCTAAATCGGCAACTCCTTCTTTATAGAGCGAAGAAAGCCGACGCGCCATGTCGCCAAATTTGTTGTCTCTGGAATACTGCGTATTCACACCGACTCCAATTCGTTGCGCAAATGATGAATTTCTTTGACGAGGCGTTCCTTTACCCGGTTCTTCAGCTTGACCACCGAGTTGGGCTTTACACCGAGATGCTTGGCAATCTGTTCAGTGCTCTTCCCGTCAATGCTCATCGAGAATGCCTCGATCGCCCGTTCGGAAAACAGGGAGGAAACATTCTTCAGCGCCAATTGTACGATGTAAACTTCCCACTCTTGTTGGATAATCTTCTCCACATCCGGCTCCGTAATTACGGACATGCTACCCACCGCATCGTCCTCCGCAGCGGCGGTATGCTTACGGGTACGGCGCTGCGTTGCACGAATGTAGTCAAGCACCTGGTTGCGGATCAGGCGGCTGAGCCATGTACGGAAGCGCGCCCGATCCTTGTCGTAGATATGGTTCGGCAGGCTCTTCCAGATCTTAATTAAAATCTCCTGCGCCAGATCATCAATATCGATCGAGTACAGGTTCATTTGATGCAGCACCATATAGATAAAATCGCGGTAGTACGCCACAAACTCCTCCCAGGCCGCATGATCGTTCTGGTTCTTTGCCCGCATCAACAACGTCTGTCTAGTTTCCCACTCTTCACTCATTTAAAAACAACCTAACATGTCACAGGATTTCTGTCTCGCTAGAACCCTAACGACCTCAACAAACGAAGGAAGACATGGGCGCAACCCGTTTTACGGCAGCAACACCATCAAAGTAGCAGACGAATACTGAACCTCCACGCCACCACATCTCTGATAACTAACAAAACCAACTTAATTCACCCCCCTTTCGAGGGGGTCGTGGGGGGCGGGGCTACCATGACTCATATATGACTGATAATCAGGAGGTTACAGCCCCCCATGACAAATACATACTCAGAGGGGAAGTTTTTAACAGATTTCTCCTAAACAACAGCAACCAAGACGCTGTCTTGTACACCTTTTCGAGCGGGGAAGGGAGTTTCGAAACTCCTAAACTGCTCCTAAAAATCATTTTGACCAGAGCGGAGAACGCCAAGTAAAAACATCTTAAGAGCAACATATACAAGGACTTAAGTAAAAACTGATACAGAGGCGTGGGAATCGATAGTTCGAATCCATCCCCCGCCAGCACTTCCTCACTAGTCTTGTCGCCAAGACAATTCATACTCCCTATGATTCACCATAGTTTTGGGAGTAATGGGAGTTTTGACGATCGGGGACAAGCTCACGGAAAGATACAAAACAGCCTTCATCTGAACCAGTATGCATCACGCCCCAGTTTTCTCTCATGGTTTAGGCCGAACTTCTCGGCATGAATATGCGTATCTATCCGACTGTGAGTCGGTTGCACAAATACGCTTTTCTTGCTGCTGGCTACATTCCTCGCGTTGCTCCAAGCCATTCTAGTATTTTTTGCTGGTAGGGAGTCGGGGTTGAGGTGGTTTTGAAGTCTCCTTTTTTATGGCCTTCCACTTTGACCCGCGAGCGGGTGATGGCGGATAGGGTGTTGAGAATGTCGCGAAAGCTCGATATGGGATGCTGCCCGTCCGGGGTGCGGCGGGTTTGGTCTTTTTTCTTGGCGGAGTCGGAGCGTTTGACGGGGTCGACGACGCTATCGCGTTCGGCCGCGGTTTCTTTTTGTTCGTCGGCGAAAAGCAGGGGCGCTAGCTGGCTGCGCATTTGGTGCTCGATGTGGTAGGCGAGCATGCAGATGAAGATGTGCGCGCGGACTCGGTTGTCAAGGCGGTGATAGATGGGGCGGACGTTTAGGTCGATGGATTTGAGGGAGCGGAAGGCGCGTTCGACCATTTCGAGGTTTTTATAGTTGGCCACGAGTTCCTGGTCGGTCATACGGGTTTTGTCGACGCTGCTGCGGATGACATAGAGGCCGTCGGTGGCGGATTCGGAACGGATCTTTTCTTCGTTGCGGTCAAAGGCGAAGGTGTCGTCCTCGATGGTGAGGTTGAAGTGTTTCGCCATCTTTTTCTTGTTGATGATTTTGCCGACCTCCACCCCGATCGCATCCTTGCCGCGCAGGGGTTTGTTTTTGCGTTCGACCTTTTTGATGATTTCGGCGAGAAGTTTTTCGGTGGCTTGCAAAAGGGCTTCGCGCCTTTTTGAGCGGCGTTTGGCGAGGTCGGGGTTGCGGCAGACGACGAGGCGTTCGTCCGGGTAGTCGGGGTGGGTTATGCTCGCGAGGTCGCATTCGTCGAAGAACGTGAGCTGGATGCTCCCGCACCGTTCAAGCTTTGCAATGGAGGCGGCATTGAGCGCCGTGATCCAGTCCGCGCCTTCTTCGTCGCGAAGGTATTCGTCGATGGCTTTTCCGCTGATCATTCCGCGGTCGCCAATGAAGATGACATTCTTGTGGTTGAAATCCTTTCGCACCCGTTCCACCGCTATGGGAAAGGCAATGCGGTCGCTTTCGTTCCCGGCCAGGACTTCGACGCCGACGGGCGTACCAGCGGAGTTGCAGTAGATTCCGTAGTTCACTTGCTTGCGATACACCCGATGATCGCGGGAATACCCGAATTGGGCCAGCTCGCAGCATTGCCCCTCGAAATAGGAGGATGAAAGATCGAACAGTACGGGGGCGCCGTCGGCAAGATGCTTTTTCGCAAGTTTCTTTTGGATTTTATCCTGTCGTTCCAGCAGCCAATCCATTGCCGCATAGCACTCGTTTTCATGCAAATCCTCAAGGGAGAGTAGCTCGCCCAGAGAGGTTGAAGCGGTCTGGGGGTCGCAATGGCGAACCGTTGCGAGCTTGGAATCCCCGCTGATAATGCGATCAATAATCATCGCCGCAACCACATCCCTTTCACGGGAACGTTTTGAGTCGATCATGCCCAGCAGCCCCGACTTTTTCAGCACAGAATGGATGGCTGCAACATGGCCGTGCTGGCGGGCGTCATGAATGGATATGGCTTTTTCAAGAGATGCAATCCCTTCCGATGCCGGGATCGATTCGCCCTTGAGGGCCGCCCGAAGCGCCTCGACGAGTTCATCGGGCAATCCGCTCAGATTAGCCACTGTTTTTTTTCGGACTTTTCCATTTTCCCGCCACGACTCCCGCAAGAGGACGGCGGGCGGAGAGTTTCGATTGGGCACTCGTTCTATATACATGGCCGCACAATATGCGACATAGCGAAACATGCAAGCACTAAGTTTATGTTTACATGGGTACAGATTTTGAAAACTTGGACATTCTTTTTGTTTAACTCATTGAGTGCGAGAGGATTGCATCGCAGAAGGAGCCGTATTTCCTCAGAAGTTCGGTTTAGGCTCCGTCTTGGAAGCCGGGTTGTTCGGAAGCTTCGCCTCCAGGAGGGAGGGGGAGAAACTCTTGCGCCCACTTTTTAAGTACTTGATGCACCTCTTCAGGGTTCTTGTATTTTAACGACAGATGCGGGCGGCGGGTTAATGGGAGGGAGGTTAAGCATTTTTTTACTCCCTTTGGCCGTACTGTTGCGCGAGTATTTCGTACTCAACGCTTAGGAATTTCGCTGTTTCAACCTCCGTTAGCATTTCAGCTCCTTTTTGAACGGAAAATTCCGACGGAGGCGTGCGGCAAATCCGTGGCTCTGCCCGCCATGGCTTATAGATGAACCAGCAGCCTCTGATTGCCCTCAGGCTCGAATCCATCTTTTTCCTGATCCCGCGCCGCGGCCCCAGGGCGGCTTGAAGGAAGGTATGAACCAGCTCTATGCATAATGTGAAGCAGTGTAGCTTTATCCCTGCCTTTTCAGGAAGAAGGCTGGGGCGTCTGATTCTGTTCCTGAGTGCCGCCGACAGATTGAACAGTACGATCGCAGCAAACAGAAGCTGTTCAATTCGCAGGAGCTTTCGTTTGCGGATTCTCTCAATCCCGATCCTTGTCTTCAGGTGACGGAAGGCGAGTTCGACGCAATAGCGCTGCAGGTATAGCTTCGTCACTTCCCGCCACCCGAAGACAACTTCGTCAATCAAGGTGGTAATCAATACTTGCGAACGGAGCTTGGAGGTGCCGCGCGTTCGGATCAGGCGCACCTTTATGCACGTCCCCAAAAGATGATGGTGGCCTGGATAGTTGGCCAAATGGATTTTGCTCAGCTTGATGCCGATGACAGCGGAGCGCTTTTTTGCCTTGAGGAACTTCTTTGCAAGTGCGCAGTTCTTGAGCGGCATCAGCAATTCATGGTTCTTATCCATGCTGATCGCGATGAATGCCATGCCGTTGTACCCTGCATCGGCCATGTACAGGGATCGGGTCGCATTCGAACCCATATGCCCAATGGCAATGGCTCGTTCCGGGGTGTTGCAGTGCTCGAACCTGAAATCCTCGAACGTACCGGTGGATAACTCATAGAAGCCGAGTGCTTGGGACTGGACATAATGACCCTGCCCCGCTCCGTATTTATCCCTTGTCGGCTGTGTATCGGCGAACGAAACCTTGGTTCCGTCAGGTATCAGGACCTTTAGGCCATGGAATGTGCGGCCGTTCGTTCCATATTCATTCCGATGGCTATTCACGAGCTGTTGCCGCACGATATCGGCAGGCAGTTTGGCGCAGGCCTCATCATACGATTCCCTTGCAGGAAGCATCCCGTCTCTCTCCCTGACAATGCCCAGTTCAAACAGTTTGGCGATCAGCCGGGCAACGCCGCACCCAAAGCCCTGCTGGGCATCGAGCACAAGGGAGAAAAGAACAACCTCCAGCGGGAAAACACGCGATCTGGAAAACGCCCTTTTTTTAGGGCCGTCATATCGAAGGTTTCTTTCGACACAAGCTCTCCGAAGCTTGCAAGGAGACGGTTGGACTTGTCGGTGTTAATCATCGTGGCCTCCCTTCTTGATCAATTTCATGTTTATCGTGCTCAGTTCGTTGTGCAGCAGCCTTATCCTTGCCCCCTGGGCCGCTGCCGCCTTGAATTGGTTTAGATGCGCCGCCGAGATGTAGGTAATCTTGTTTTTTCCCCTGATGCTATGGGAGAGGTAGTAGAACGGGCTCTCCTTGCCGCAGGTCTTTCGGGTCGTTTCAACAACCGACCCGTTCACCCAAAGCGGCGCTTCACCTATTTCCTTCAACAGCACATCGCGTCGTGTCCTCAATTTTTCGACTTCATCCATCCCCGCCGCGCTCCTTTTTTTGAATATGCGTATACGCATATCACACGGCGCAGAAAAAAACAACCTGCGTTCTGCGAAATCTTGACAGGATGGCGAGTTAAGGAGGCTGTTCCCTCTTCAGAAGAGGAGTTGCAACGTTCATTTATCGGTGCGTAGCGGTTGGCCGCAACTCAGCATCAAAATGCTTAACCTCCCACCCATTAGGCGGCGGGTATTGTAAAGCATCACCGCTTGATCCACCGAAGCAGTGGCCCACTTCTTTGTCCGGAAGGGGCTTCCCTGACCATACTCCTGCTTCTGGATCCCGTTCACCCACTCGGCTTTGGCATTCTCGCAGCAGTGGTTCTTTTCCGTCATGCTGATCCCCAGTCCGTGCTCTCGAAGCCTGCCGGTTCCATCCGCTCACACGCAATCTCGAGAAAAGCATGCTCCAAGCAATGGTCGATATGCGCATCGGCCAAAGCGGCTTAGAGTTCCCGTATCCGTTTGCGAGCGTCCTTCAGCTAATCAATTTCTTCCATCGTTTCAACCCTGCTGCAACCCTATACCCTCGCCAGCGGCACCTATGTTTTGCTCTTCAGCTCCAACCTCTGCAACTGGCAGGAAATCAAACGGATCCGCTCCCAAGGCGCAAACACCGCCACCAACCTGCCGGTCGATATGAGCGGCGACCGCGGTTTCTGGAAGATCTACCGCTTTGAGGATATTCAAGGAGAGTAGCTACAGCTGCAGCCAGACGGTTTGGTAGGCATCGAACGGAATGACCTTGCCCTGCCCCATATAGCGGCGGCCGGTGAGAATGTCGGAGCAAGCGTCGGCCTGGTTCAAACGGTCGAGGCGGTCGTCGATCTTCAACTCCTGGTACTGATCGGTAAAGTTGCTGATGCAGACGACTCGCTCGCCGTTCCATTCGCGTTCCACCACAAACCATTCCGGGCCGAGATTGACGATCTGCTGGGCGGCGTCGGGATGGAAAACCTTGTGCTGGGCGCGTTGCTGCAACCTGCGCGTATATTCCTTGATTACCCGCGCTCCGGGAGAGCGCGGATCGGCCAACTGCGCCTCCAGCTCGTCTTCGTTCCACTTGAGGCGGTTGATGGTGCGGGCACGCCCGGTTTCCTCGACGCCGGCATAGTTGTTCCGCGTGGCGGTCAGGCTATGGAAATAAACGGCGGATACGCCGCGCAGTTCCATGGCGACGGTTTGCGAGCAAAGGAAACGCGCCAGATGCAGATCCGTCACGGTTTCCGGATTGTCGCCGAGTGCATCGAAGTAGGTGATGTTGAGTTCGTACGGGCTTTCGGTGCCGTCGGAATTGGCCTTGGAGGAGACATGACCGCCGAGCTCTTTCACGCGGTCGGCCAGCTTGTTGAGCTCCTCGTTGGGAACTATGCCCTGCAGCGGCCGCACTCCGATGCCGTCGTGCGAGGCGGTAAAGTTAAAGTAGGTGCACTTTTCCGGCAGATCGTTCAGCGATGCCGCCCAATTAGTAAGGAAGGTTGAGTTGCCGTTCAACAGACCGTGCAGAAGCAACGGAGGCAGGCTGAACTGATAGACCATATGCGCCTCGTCGCCTTGGCCGAAGTAGGAAATGTTTTCTTCGTGCGGCACATTTGTTTCGGTGAGCAGCACGACGTTCGGCGCCACCATGTCGAGCAGGTCGCGCATGAGCTTGACCACCTCGTGCGTCTGCTCAAGGTGGATGCAGCTGGTGCCGATCTTTTTCCAAAGGTAGGCAATGGCATCGAGCCGGATGATCGTCGAGCCGGTTGAAATGTAGTAGAGCAGGATGTCGAGGAATTCAAACAGCACGTCCGGGTTCGCAAAATTCAAATCCATCTGGTCGTCGCTGAACGTGGTCCAAACATGGGTGTCGCCATGCTGCGTATGCACCGGCGTCAACAGCGGCAGCGCACGCGGCCGCGTTACGGCCGAAAAGTCGGCCTCGGGATCCGCCTCAATGAAGAAGTCGCGGTACGGCGCAATGTAGGCCACATAGTCGGCAAACCATTTGCTCTTGCGCGAACAGTGGTTCAGCACCAGATCATACATCAAGCGGAAGTTGCTTCCGATGTCCTGAACGTCGTTCCATGTTCCAAGGTTTAGGTCGACCGCACGGTAGTCGATCACCGAAAAGCCGTCGTCGGAGGAATAGGGGCAGAACGGCAGAATATGAACCGTATCGATGGCCCCGCTCAGATGGCGGTCAGCGAAACGTTTCAAGACCTGCAGCGGCGGTTCGCCCTCGTGCTGCACCATGTCGCCATAGGTGATCAGCACCGAGGTGGTTTCATCCCACAAACCGACGTCACTGTAGCCTTCAAGCCCGACGCCGTAGCGGCCGATCAGGGCGACGATGCGTTCGAGCAGATGCTCGACTTTGCTCGGCCCATAAAGCCGGTTGAAGCGGGTGCGCATTCTTTCCAGTGCATGGATATCGAGACTCTTGATCATGTTTCCAATCCTTGGATGTTGGTGATGAGGGTGCGCAGGCTGCGGCGCAGGACGTCGTAGCTGTAGAACCGGTGGGCCACCGCATAGTTGTGCTCCACCGTCACGCGCCGATAGTTTTCATCTTCGAGCAGACGCTGGACATCGTCGATGACATGCTTCGTCAAGTAGCCGTCCATCAGCGGCACGCGGAAGCCCTTCGGCTCGATATCGCGCGCAAAGATGGAATAGCGGTTGATCAAAATCGGAAGCCGGAAATAAATGGCTTCCAAAAATGCATTGCCGAACCCTTCATACAGACTCGGGTAAGTTACAAAATCAACAAAGGGATAAAGGTCCCAGAGCGTATACATTTTCTGACCGCTTGAATTTTTCTGGCGAATTTCGCCAATGCGGTCGTCGATGATGCGCATATCAACATTCGAGTCGTGCGCCAGCTCCTGCAGCATGTGCTGGTATTCATAGCCTTCGTCACCGGCCGCATGCGAGATCACCAGTTTCATGCGCGGATCGTCCAGCGCTTCCAGCAGCGTAATCGAGTGTTCAATGCCCTTGCGCGGCACAATGCGGGTGGGCTGCAAAATCAGGATGTCGTCTTCTGCAAAGCCGAGGTCCGCACGAAGTCCTTTGGTATAATCATCCGGTTCCGGTGCTGGCGTCTGGAAATCAAATACGTTCGGAATCAACTCCGACGACAGCCCCCTGCGCCAGGAAAGCTCTTCGCGAGCCGCCTGGTTGATAACCACATGCTGCAACAGGTCGTCGCGCGGAGGGAAGGCCATGTCGAGCAGATCCGGAACACCATTCACGGAAAAGCGGATGCGCTCCCAGTAGAAATCGTGGTGGTGGGCGATGGAGGGGATGCGTGTCTCGGCCAGAAACTCAGTGATCGCCACCCCCAGCGGCACATGCATCGGGATGGTCAGCGCATTCTGAAAAACCATGATACGCAGATCAAAGCGGTTCACAAATTCATAGAGCGTGGTCTTGAGGTATTCCGCCATGTCGCGGATGCGCCGGCTCACAATCGGGTCGCGGAAGGATTTGCCCCAGATGCGTTCGTTGATCCAAACGTTTTCCGGATGCCCGAAGTGGGCCTCGGGCACGCAGAAGCTCACATCCGGAGAGCGGTCGAGCCGGCCGGCATACCAGAAGCTGCGGTGTTCGTAGTCCCACAGCACCTTGGCCCATTTTGCGCTCTCCAAGGAAACGCCGTCCGTGCCTGCAAAACGCGTTGAAACAAATCCGATATTTTCGCTCATGGCCACCTCGTAATGATTGCTGAAAGCATAGCGACCGCCCCTGCCATGGAAAGAACTATTTGGGCGCAAAATTGGAACGAATCCCTGCACCCTCCGGTTCCAGCTAAAGCCCCGGCTCTGATTTAGCAGAAAAGCCTCTTGCAATACTGGCCAGACTAGCTAGTTTGATTGCACGCACAGGAGGGAACGGCATGGTTAAGAACACATGGGCATTGCAGGACGCGAAAAACGGTTTTAGCCGTGTGGTGGACAGCGCGCTGAAAAACGGGCCGCAAACCGTTACGCGCCACGGAAAGGAAACCGTTGTGATTGTTTCCGTGGAGGAATACCGGAAAGCCGCGGAACCCAGCGGCTCCGTCATCGACTTTTTTCAAAACTCCCCCCTTCGCGGCATCAAGCTTGATGCCAAGCGTTCCAAAAACGCCGGGCGCGAGATTGTCCTTTGAAATACCTGCTCGACACCTGCCTTCTTTCCGAGTTAATCAAGCCAACGCCTTCAACTAGCGTGCTTGAATGGGTCGGCGAACAGGATGAAACTGGCCTGTTCATCAGCGTCCTCACCCTCGGCGAAATCCACAAGGAGATCGGCAAGCTGCCCAATGGACGGAAGAAGCTCCGCCTGCAAGCGTGGATCGACCACGACCTGTGCGCCCGTTTCAAGGGGAGGATCATTGAAATCGATGCCGAAGTTGCCGAAACATGGGGCAGCATTTCGGCCAAGACAGAGGGCAAAGAAAAAAAACTCCCCGCCATTGATGGACTGCTTGCAGCAACCGCCCTCGCAAAAGGCCTAACCGTCATAACCCGCAACACCAAGGATATCGGATCTTCAGGAGCACAAACCCTCAACCCATGGAAATAACGCTTCCACCCACATCCTATGAAAACAAAATTCAGCAGCATCGAGGAAATACTGGATCAGCTTCCCGAACTTCCAGACCAGCTCGCCGGCATTCAGGAAACGTTGATCGCCAACCTAATCATGCTCAGCGAAATTCCCGCCCCCACCTTCGAAGAAGCCGCGCGCATCAAGCTCCAGCTCCAGCGCATGGTCGAATGCGGCCTGCATAATGTGTCCACCGACGAGGCCGGCAACGGCGTCGGCATCATCCGGGGCAAAAACCCCAAACGCAATATTCTGCTCGTGGCCCACGCCGACTCGGTCTATTCCGAAAAGGCCGACCACACCCTCAGCGTGCGCGCCGACGAAATCATCGGCCCCGGCGTATCGGACAACAGCCTGGGCATGGCGGTGCTCGCTACGCTGCCCAGCATGCTTGAAACCTTGGGCATCGAGTTCGATGCCAACCTGATCCTGCTCGGAAGCACCAAAGGCCTCGGGCGCGGCAATCTCGACGGGCTCCGCTTTTTCATGGAAAACAACCGCCTGCCGTTCGATGCGGGGATATGCATCGAAGGCGCCCAGCTCGGGCGGCTCAGCTATACCGCGCAAGGCATGTTCCGCGGGCTTATCTCCTGCAAGCTCCCCGAGGAGCTTGCATGGCAGCGCGTCGGCGAAAACAGTGCCATCATCGCATTGAACGACGTCATCAACCGCATCCTCGAAATCCCCGTGCCGCGCCGCCCGAAAACCTCGATCGTACTCGGCGCCATCCGCGGAGGCAAGAGCTACAACATCATGGCTACGCAATCGAGCCTGCGCTTCGAAGTCCGCAGCGACAGCGCCGAAATCGTGGAAGAAATCCAAAAACGCATCAACGACATCATTGCCGACATTGCCTCGGTCTACAATGCCGACATCCACTTCGAAATCGTCTCCAGCCGCGAACCGGGCGGCATCGATATCGGCCACCCGCTAGTCAAGAGCTGTCGAAGCGTTATGGAAAAACTCGGGCTCGAACCCAATATCAGCCCGAGCATGTCGGAAGTCTCCGAGCTGATCGGGCGAGGCCTGCCTGCCGTCACGCTGGGCATCACCGAAGCCAGCAACCTGCACGACCTAGACGAAACCATCCGCATCAAACCCATCTACACCGGATTGGCGCAGCTCATCGCCATGCTGTTCGCCATCGACGGAGGATTTTGCAATGAACCTGAATGACTGGATCAAAAACAACACCATCCACCACTCCCAGTTTTGGGACATCAAAAAGCTGGTGGAAGAGAAGGAAAAGCAAGGCCTGAAAATATCGCTCTGCCTGCCGACGCTCAACGAAGAAAAGACGATCGGCAAAGAGATCGTCATGTTTAAGTCGGAGCTGATGGACCGCTACCCGTTGATCGACGAAATTGCCGTCATTGATTCCGGCTCGTCCGACAGCACCCGCGAGATTGCCTCTACCTTTGGTGCAGATGTTTATCTTTCCGCCGACATCCTGCCGCAGTACGGCGAGAAAAAAGGCAAAGGCGAAAACCTGTGGAAGGCCGTCTACGAACTGACCGGCGACATTATCGTCTACGTGGACGCCGACATTAAAAACATTCACCCGCGCTTTGCCTACGGCTTGGTGGCCCCGCTGATCTACCGGCCGGAAGTCCACTATGTGAAAGCCTTCTACGACCGTCCGCTGGCCTTCTCGCAAGGCGTCCGCCCCTCCGGAGGCGGCCGGGTTACGGAAATCCTGACGAGGCCGCTTTTCTCCCTCTTCTTCCCCGATCTCACCGGGCTCATTCAGCCGCTCTCCGGCGAATATGCCGTCCGGCGCGAAGTGCTCGAAGCCATCCCCTTCCCGATCGGCTACGGCGTGGAAACCTCGCACCTGATCGACGTCTACAAAAAATGGGGCATGGAAGCCATCGCCCAGGTCGATCTCGACCAACGCGTGCATCGCAACCAGGAAACCCGCGACCTCGGCAAGATGGCGTTCGGTATTCTGCGCGCCTTCCTGTTCCGTGCCGAAAAGCTCGGCGTGATCGGCAAGCTGCCCGAGCTCAACACCCTGCTCCGCCAGTTCCAAGCCAAAGACGAAACCTTCGAACAGGTCTGCTACGAGATTGTCGAGGAAGAGCGTCCTCCCATGATCGAGCTCCCCGAATACCGCAAAAAATTCGGGATCAAATAGTTAAAGGAGTTAAACACGAAGGCACTAAGGACACCAAGGAGGAGGACAAACAAACCCTCTTCGTGAACTTTGTGTCTTAAGCGAGTTAACGAGCGGGTGTTTAGAAATAAGATGAGCAAAAAACTAGCAGTAGCCATTCTTCACTATCACCTCCGTCCCGGAGGTGTGACCCGGGTGGTTGAACGCGCGGTTGAATCGATTGGCAACGAAGTGGATTTGCTGGTGCTCACCGGCGAAGCGCCTGCGCCGGACGATGCGCTTACGCCGATCACCGAGCCCTTCTACGCCTTGGAATATTCCGAGGGCGCCAAGCTGTCCAACTTTGAACGCGTCGCTGAAGACCTGCGGTTCACCGCCCGAAGCCTGCTCGGGCGCGATCCCGATGTTTGGCACATCCACAACCACTCGCTCGGCAAAAACAGCTTTACGCCTCAGTTTGTTTGGCACCTCGCCAACGCCGGGTGCCGCGTGCTGCTGCAGCCCCACGACTTTGCAGAAGACGGCCGACCTGAAAACTACCGCCTGTTGAAAGAACAGATTGGCGTCGAGCTCGACGGCATCCTCTATCCGAACGCCGACCACGTTTGGTACGCGCCGATCAACTATCGCGACAAAGCCTTCCTCGAAGGCATTGGCCTTACCCACGTGCATGAGTTGCCGAATGCCGTCACTGCGCAGATCCGTACCGCAGGCACCCCGCCTGCCTCTGCGCAAAAGACCATCGTCTACCCTGCCCGCGCCATCCGGCGCAAAAACATCGGCGAGTTCCTGCTCTGGAGCCTGCTCGCCCCCGAAGGATATCTTTTCCAAAGCACCCTCGCCCCTCAAAATCCCAAATGGCAGGGCGTCTATAACGAATGGGTTGCTTTCGCCGAAGAATTCAACCTGCCCGTCGAATTCGATGCCGGGCACACGAACGATTTTTCCGGGCTCGTTCAAAATGCCGAGGCGCTAATCTCCACCAGCATCGCAGAAGGCTTCGGCCTCGCATTCCTCGAACCCTGGCTCGAAGGTAAAATGCTCATTGGCCGAAAGCTCCCCGAAATCACCCCCGATTTTGAAGAGGAAGGGCTCGATCTTTCCACGCTCTACGCCGCCCTCCCCATCCCGCTCGAATGGGCCGGGGAAGCGCAGTTTTACCTATCCTTGGAAACCGCGATGAAGCAGAGTTATGTCGCTTATTCCAAGGAATGGAAAAACGAATATTTTGAAGATGCCAAGTCGACGCTCGTCGTCGATGGGCAGGTTGATTTCGGCATTCTCGACGAAGCGCTCCAGCGCAACGTCATCCGCCATCTGGCGGAGAACCTAAAGGACCGCAAAACCCTTCCACCCTTCCACCCTTCCACCACTTCCTCCCTAATTGAACTCAACCGACAGGTTGCGCTCGACCACTACAGCCTCGAAGCCTACGGCAAACGCCTTCTCGGCCTCTATCGCGACTTGGCCGCCACCGAACCCGGCGAAGTCACTGCAGCCAACGCCGCCGACCTGCTCGACGAATTTCTACAACCTGCCCGCTTCAACCTTTTAAGGACATAGAAACCTTTGGAGAGCGCAAGCTCGACTGCGCTTTCAAACACCCGCGCATCACCGCCCATTCCGCCGTTAAAAAGCGCAGTCGAGCTTACGCACTCCAAACAAAAACAATCCAGTACTTGGAAATCTTCACCGTTTAGAAAATGATGGGCCACATGAATCCACTTGCAGACACTATTCTAAAGAACTGCCCTCCACTGGCGCCGTTGCCGACGGATGCCGAGGCCAAGCTGAACAAGCTCAGCGGAATCAAGGCCGTGCTGTTCGATGTGTACGGCACCTTGTTTGTTTCGGGATCAGGCGATGTCGGAACGGCGGCGGCCACCGATACCGCAGAGGCGCTGACCCAGGCGCTGGTGGTTTCCGGCTTCGAGGGCAAAATGGAACAGGCCGGCCTGATAGGGAAAGACATGCTCAAGGCCGAAATTCTGGAATGGCACAAGGCGGGGCGCGAAGCCGGGGCCGACTGCCCCGAGGTGGAAATCTCCAAGGTATGGAAAAAAATCATCGATGCGTTGCGCCACACCGGAACGCTCAAGCCCGCTGAAATCGACTTTGACCAGATCCGCCGCCTGGGGCTGGAATACGAATGCCGCGTCAACCCCGTATTCCCGATGCCCGGAAGCAGCGAAACCATCGCCCGCATCAAAGAGAAAGGCATGGCGCTGGGCATTGTTTCCAACGCCCAGTTCTACACCCCGCTGCTCTTTTCGGCCTTTTTCGAAAGATCCGTCGAAAACTGCGGTTTCGATCCGGAATGCTGCATCTGGTCGTACAAGGAACTAAAGGCCAAGCCCTCGACGGCACTTTTTCCAAAGGCGGGAAAATTCCTGCAGCAAAACCACGGGATCGAGTTGCACGAGACGGCCTATGTGGGCAACGACATGCTCAACGACATCTATTGCGCAAAGGAAGCCGGATGCCAAACCGTGTTGTTTGCGGGAGACAAGCGGTCGCTTCGGATGCGAGAAAACGATGAACGCTGCCTTGCCATCGAACCCGATGCTGTGGTTACCTCTCTCCCGCAACTTTTGGAGATTTTGTAATGCTCAATGCAGTGATATTTGATTTTGACGGCATCATCGTGGACAGCGAACCGATGCACTATCAGGCTTTTCAACGCGCACTCGAACCGCATGAAATTTCCTATTCGTGGGAAGAATACTGCGAAAGCTATATTGGCTTCGACGACCGCGACGGCTTCCGCGAAGCCTTCAAGGCGGCCGGCCAAAAGATATCGTCCCGCGACCTGAAACGGTTGATCACCGCAAAAGCCGAGATTTTCCAGACCCTGATCCGCGAAGGCCAGATCTCCCCTCTTCCGGGCGCGGTTGAACTGATCGGGAGCATTCCGTGCAAACTGCCGGTGGCCCTTTGCAGCGGCGCACTGAAAGAGGACATCCTGCCCATCCTTGAGACGCTTGGAATCGAAAATACCTTCCGCGCCATGGTTACTGCGGAAGACACCAAAAAGAGCAAACCCGACCCAGCGCCCTACAAACTGGTTCTAGAACAGCTTAAAATCGACAATCCAGCATCAGCCATCGCCATCGAAGACACCCCCGCAGGAATTCGTTCCGCCAAAAAAGCGGGACTCAAAGTGCTGGCCGTCACCAACAGCTATGACCACGAATATCTGCTCGATGCCGACGCCATCACCGATTCGCTCGAAAAAGTCACCCGCCTTTCGCTCGAAGACATGGTGCTTTAGGAGTGGATGAAAGGAAGGTTCCCGCACAAATCCAACCATCCTCCAATCCCTCACCGGTTTGAATTGCACAAGGCGCGAAGGCTTCGTAAAGTGTCACTGTTTTCAAAACCCTTAACATTTACGGAGGAAAAATGACCCCAGCAGCTGTAAAAATTGAACTTCCAGGCATCGAAAAATTTAAATCCGGCAAAGTGCGCGAAGTCTACGACCTCGGCGACCAATATTTGTTCGTGGCGTCCGACCGCATTTCGGCCTTCGACTGCATCATGCCCAACGGCATCCCCGACAAAGGGCGCGTGCTCAACATGATTTCAAAATTCTGGTTCGACCGCACCGGCGACGTCGTCAAAAACCACATGATTTCCACCGATGTGGCCGATTTTCCCGCCGAACTGCAGGAGCATGCCGAACTGCTCAGAGGCCGTTCGATGCTGGTGAAAAAAGCCGAACTGCTGCCCGTTGAGTGCATCGTGCGCGGCTACCTAATCGGCTCCGGATGGAAGGAATACCAGAAATCCGGCACCATCGGCGGCATGCCGTTGCGCGCGGGCTATGAAATGGCCGGCAAACTCGACGAACCGATCTTCACCCCCTCCACCAAGGCCGACGAAGGCCACGACGAAAACATTTCCATCGACCAGATGAAGGAAATCGTCGGCGAAGAGCTAGGGCAAAAGCTGATCGATGTCAGCATGAACCTCTACAAAACCGCGGCCGACTATGCCCTGACCAAGGGCATCATCATTGCCGACACCAAGTTTGAATTCGGCATGATCGGCGATGAGCTGATTCTGATCGACGAGGTGCTCACGCCCGACAGCTCGCGCTTCTGGCCGGCCGACACCTACAAGCCGGGCTCCTCGCCCTTCTCGTTCGACAAGCAGTTTGTCCGCGACTACCTCGAAACGCTCGACTGGGACAAAACCCCGCCGGCGCCGGCCCTGCCCGAGGAAATCCTCATGAAAAGCCGCGAAAAATATCTGGAAGCATACAAGCTGCTGACCGGAACCGAACTGGAGTGCTAATTACCACTCGCTTCGCTAGAGGGCACAGAGAGACTCAGAGGACTTCCTCCGTGATCCTCCGTGCCCTCTGTGGTTAAAACAATGAATGCCCTTCTGGAAAGCTATCTGGACTATATCTCGCTGGAGCGCGGGTTGAGCATCAACACGCGCAAGGCATATGCCGACGACATCGGCCAGTTCCTCAGCTTTCTCAACCTGAAGGGCGTCACCTCGCTCAGCCAAGTCAGCCGGAAGCAGATCCTAGACCACCTGATGACCATGAAAGCCAAGGGCATGTCGACCAACTCTATTTCGCGCCATCTGGTTTCGATCAAGGTGTTTTTCCGCTACCTCCAGCAAGAAGGCCTGCTCGACAAAAACGTCACCGACACGATGGATTCGCCCCGGCTTTGGAAAATTCTGCCGGATACGCTTTCGGAGCAGGAAGTCAATCTGTTGCTGAAAGCCCCCGACATGCGCAAGCCGCTAGGTGTACGCGACCGCGCAATCCTCGAAGTGTTCTATGCCTCCGGCCTGCGCGTTTCCGAACTATCCGGACTCCAGCTTCCCGACCTGCACATCGACGACGGCTATATCCGCGTAATTGGGAAAGGGCGCAAAGAACGCGTCATCCCCATTGCGCAGGATTCCGCTAATATTTTGGAGTGCTATCTCGAAGAGATCCGCCCCATGCTGTGCAACAACCCTCACTTGCAGAATGTCTTCGTCTCCAAGCGCGAAACCGCGCTCTGCCGGCAGCGCCTGTGGCAGATCATCAAAAAATACACCCAAGAAGCAGGCATCATGAAAAACGTGACGCCGCATACCCTGCGCCACTCCTTCGCCAGCCACCTGCTCGACAACGGCGCCCCTTTGCGCGTGATCCAAGAAATGCTCGGCCACGCCGACATTGCCACCACCCAGGTCTACACCCACGTCAACCCCGAACGCCTCAAATCCATCCACCAGCAGTTCCACCCGCGGGCATAAATTTCGTTTTGAAGTGCGGAGACCCAATTCGCGAAGCGAATGATAATTTGCAAAGCAAATAACGAAGCGAAGCGAATGTTTCACCAACGGGCGGCACCACTTGTCTGCAGCGAAGAGCGGTGCGGCGCTTCGCCTCCCTCCGCACTCCAAACTTTTTTTCCAAGCTTCCAATCTCCCGACAAATCACTATTCTTTCAGCTCATCGGAAATATTTGAGCCCCCAGTCCGTTTAACATAGGTTGATATGGCGCATTTTAAATACATAGGTCGCACGAAAAAGGGCGAGAAGGTCGACGGCGTGGTCGAAGCGAACGACCGTGCCGGCGCAGTGCGCCAGATTGAGCACATTGGCCACATCCCGGTCTCCGTCACCGAAACCACCAAGACGGCGAATCAGGATGACGGCGAGAAGAAGCGCTTTAAATTTGATTTGGGCTTTCAGCGCAAGGCCAAGATGAAGCTGCAGGATTTGCTGCTGTTTTCGCGCGAGCTCTCCGATCTGGTCGCCTCGGGCATGACCATCGGACGCGCGTTGCATACCCTTTCCGCCCGCAAGGACGAAAGCGCAGTCGGCCGGATCATCGTGACCCTGCGGGATGAAATTGTGCAGGGCACCTCGCTTTCCGACGCGTTGGAGCTCTACCCGGAAACCTTTTCCGCGCTCTACATCAACCTCGTCCGCGCCGGCGAGGCCAGCGGCAACCTGCCGTTAGCGCTGGAAAACATCTGCATCCACTATGAACGCGTGCAGGACGCGCGCAGCAAGGTGATCTCCGCCATGATCTATCCTGCCATTGTCATGGTCATGGGCGGGGCTGCCGTACTGGCGATGATGATTATTGTGGTGCCGCAATTCGCCGCCACCTTCGAAAGCATGGGCGCCACCCTGCCCAAGCCCACCTTGGCGCTGATGGCGGCCAGCCATTTCATCACCCGCTACGGCATCATCGTCGCCGCCCTCGGCACGGGTGCGGTGATCCTGTTTAAAAAATGGATCAAACATGGCACCGGCCAGCGAATCTGGCATACGGCCGTGCTGCGCATCCCGATCGCGGGATCGATCATCACCACCAACGCTTATTCCCACTTTTCCCGGACGCTCGGCACGCTGCTCAAAAACGGGGTGTCGGTGCTGCCGGCCCTGGGCATTGTCGAGAAAACGATCGACAACGTGATTATTTCCGGCGAAATCGGAAAGGCGCGCGAGCGCGTTACTGACGGCGCGAGCATTTCCAAGCCGCTGGCGCAGGGCAAGGTGTTCCCGCGGCTGCTCATCGACATGCTGGCCGTCGGCGAGGAAACCGGCGACCTCGCCGGCGCGTTGACGCACATCACCCGGCGCTACGACACGGAGCTCGACCGCATGGTGAAAACTTGCACGACCATTCTCGAACCCCTGCTGATCGTCATGGTCGCCATCGTGGTAGGCGGCATTGCGGTCAGTCTGCTGATGCCGGTACTGACGCTCACCGATTCGCTGCACATTTAAAACAACCGAAGGAGAGACCCATGAACAAGGAAAAGCAAAGCAAGCACATGAGCAGACGCTCAGGTTTCACTATGATTGAAATCATTCTCGTCGTCGTCATTATCGGCATTCTCGCGGGCATTGCCGTACCTCGCATGGGCGGCAAGACCGAGAAGGCCAAGCTTTCGCAAGCCAGCGCCAACATTACGGCTTTAGGCATGGCGATCCAAGAATACGAGATTGTCAACGGCGACTACCCATCGAGCCTGGAAGGCTTGCTCGACGAATCCAAAGGCGGCCCCTTCATGGAAAAGAAGTCCATCCCAACAGACCCTTGGGGCGCCCCCTTCACTTTCGCCGCCCCCGGCTCGCACAACAGCCACACCTTCGACCTTTCCTGCACCTCGCCCAAAGGGACGCTGGTCAACAACTGGGAATAGGTGCGGCTCTACCGCACCAACATCGAACACTGAACTTCGAACATGGAACGCTGCGTGAAGAAAAAAACTTCAAAATTCGAAGCTCGATGTTCGGAATTCGGCGGTCGTAAACACGGCTTCACGCTAATGGAGGTCATTCTGGTGCTGGTGCTGACGCTGGTGATTTCCGGCATCGCGCTCCCCTATTTCGCCGGCGCCTATAAAGGCACAAAGCTGCGCGCCGCATCGCGCACCATCACCCGCATGGCGCGCTATGCGCGCAGCATGGCCATTTTGCGCGAAGAAACGCTGACCGTGGTCCTCAACCATGAAACGATGGAAATCTATCTGGGCGCGAAGGCTGAAACAGCCGCAACCGAAGCCGACGGCGAGCTCGATCAAAGCGTGCTGAAACGGCTGGGCTATGTAGATGGAGACGAGTCGTCGTCCGAAACCGGCGGCATCGAGAAGGAGGTTCACCGCTTTCTGCCCGACACCCTGTCGGTCCGCGAATTCGAGAAGGACTTTAGAGAAGAAGACGAGGAATATGACGATCTTTACCTCGTCCGCTATTTCCCCAACGGACAGTCCGAGTGGTTCATCCTCGAGTTGGAAGACAACCGGGGGCTCGGCGTTACGCTTGAAAACGACCCGATCTCTGGAAAAATCCGCTCCGAATTCACACAATAACTGCAACGGACATCCGTTATTCGCGCAACGAAAGAGATATCGGGGTATGGACAAAACGGATACGGACTGCATTAACGCCTATTTAGGCGGCGACGCCAATGCGCTTGAGCCCATGGTGGAAAAGTATAAGCGTCCGCTCTATTCTTTCATCCTCAAGATGACTGAAGGGCGCGAGGACGCCGATGAGATTTTTCAGGAAACCTGGTTCCGCGCGCTGAAAAACATACATAAGTTCCAACACAAGAATTTCCTGAACTGGCTGTTCCGGATTGCGCACAACCTAGTGATCGACCGGGCCAGACGGAACAAAAAGAACGTATCGATGCAAAGCAGCATGGGGGGCGAAGACGGAGACAACACCTTGGAAGACCACCTCGCCGCACCGGGCATTTCCCCTGCCGAGGAGGCCGGAGGCGCAGGACTGGGCGAACAGATCGACGAAGCGGTAAAAGAGCTTTCGCCCGACCAAAAAGAGGTCTTCATGCTGCGGATGTACGGCAACACCTCCTTCAAGGAAATTGCCCAAATTCAAAAGTGCTCGATCAATACTTGTTTGGCTCGGATGCAATATGCACTGACCAAGCTGCGTTCTATATTAAAGGAAGAGTACGACGAACTTCAGGAGGCCATGTCATGAAATGCACAGAAGCAGAAAAATGGGTTCTTTTACAGGATTCCGGTGAAATACCCGCGAAACGAAAAAACGCATTGGCCGCGCATCTGCATGACTGCAATCCGTGCCGGCAGTTCCAGCACGCCCTGATAGAATCGCAACAGCTTTTCCCGACCACCGAAGAGCCCGGAGCAAAGGCCCTGCAGAACGTATTGCGCGAAGCGCGCCTGCAAGCGCCTGAACGGAAACGGGTTCAACTGTTCAACTGGAACTGGAAACCCGCCTTGGCCATGGCGGCATCGGTGTTGATCGGGCTCGGATTCTTCTCCCTCACGCTGCGCCCGGACCGGGTGGGACTGGAACTGGTCGTCACTGAAATGCAGATGATGGACGCCGAAGACCAGATCGTCGATGTCATGTACAGCGGCCTCTCCGAAGACAACCTCGCGTTCAACTTCCTCATGTCCTACGAGGGCGGGTAGAAAAATTAAACACCAAATCTCCAAGGCCACGAAGAGCTCCAACTTCGTGGCCTTTTCGCTTTAAGCGAAACACGTGTTTAATTTAGTTTGGACTTCAGATCTTTTATTGAGTTTACGGGTTGCTCACATGCAAAGCCGCGGCAGATATAGACGGTTGCCTTCCCTCCCACCATTCCCAGCTCCTTGGAGAAAGGCGCCAGATCAGCCAGTTTGCCGGCATCGGACGGATCCTTGAAAAGAACCACCTTTCCCGGTTTGTAGACCGAGTGGATGTATTCCAGCATACGTTTGGTTTCTTCGCTGCCGCGATCGCCGACCACCACGATTTCAAGCGTTTCACCCGCAGCAAACTGCAGGGCAATCAACGCTTGGGAAAAATTGGCGGGGCCCTGATTGATAACGCCGCCAAAGGCTTTTCCGGTTTCGTCCGCCTGCTCCTCCAACTCCGACCGGCCGGTTAACCTCGCCAGCTTCAGCAGATTCAACATCTGCACCGAGTTGCCGGAAGGCAGCGCGCCGTCGTAAAGCTCCTTCGGGCGCACAATCAGCTCCTCGGCATCGTCGGCCGTCATGTAATAGCCGCCCTTAGCCTCGTCGACAAACGACTTGTTCAGTATGTCGTTGTATTTAAGCGCGGCCTCTAAATAGTTGGAGTCGAGCGTAGTTTCATAGAGTTCCAGCAAGCCGTAGCTCATGAATGCATAATCTTCAAGCTGTCCCGGCACCGCCTTATGCCCATCGCGCCAGCGATGCCACAAAGCGCCGGATTCCTGTCGCATTTCCAATTCGATGAAGGCGTTCGCCTTCACAGCCGCCTGGGTGAATTCGGCATTGCCGAAGGCGCGCCCCGCCTTGGCAAAAGCCGCAATCATCAGCCCGTTCCAATCGGCCAGCACTTTAGTGTCCTTGAGCGGATGGATTCGTTTTTCGCGTACCTCAAACAGTTTTTCCCGTGGCGCGGAAAGCCATTCCGCATCCTTTGCGCCCAACAAGGCCGAGAGATGCGGAATATTTTTTCCGTTCATCTGGCCGGTTGATTCATCGCGGAAGTTTCCGGCCTCTGAAATTTTCCAGGTCTGGGCAACAAATTCATAGTCTTCGCCAAGAAGGGTCTTCAACTCCTTGGTGTCCCAAATATAGAACAAGCCCTCCTCGCCCTCAGAATCGGCATCCTCGGCGGAATAGAACCCGCCGCCGTCGGTGGTCATATCACGCAGCACATAGGCCAGGATCTCTTCCGTCACCTGCTGGTAGAGCGGCTTGCCGGTAAGCTCATAGGCTTCGGTGTAGGCGATCGCCAGCAACGCTTGGTCGTAAAGCATTTTTTCAAAATGAGGCACCAGCCAGTCTTTATCTGTAGAGTAGCGGTGGAATCCGAATCCTACCTGGTCGAAGATGCCGCCCATCCGCATTTCTTCCAGCGTGTGCTCCACGGCTTGGATGCCGTCCGCATCCCCTTGCCTCAACAGGAAGACGAGGCGGTGCGGCGTCGGAAATTTCGGTTGCATCCCGAAGCCGCCCTTGTCCGGATCATATTGCTTCATCAGCTCATGGGCGCCATCAGCCAGCAGGATGGGGCTCAACGCCGCGCCGGAACCCTGCGCTTGCTGCTTCGCCAGCACATCGGTGATCTGCCCCGCCGATTCCAACACCTTGGAGCGCTGGTTTTTCCACGCATCGGAAATGCGCGGAATCAGCTGCTTCATCCCGACCCGGCCAAAACGCTGATCCGGAGGAATGTAGGTTGCCGCATGGAACGGCTTTTTGTCGGGGGACAGAATCATGGTCAACGGCCATCCTCCTGAACCGGTCATCATTTGGCAGACGGTCATGTAAATATTATCGATGTCCGGGCGCTCCTCGCGGTCAACCTTGATGCAAACAAAGGCCTCGTTCATCAACGCAGCAATTTCCTCGTTTTCAAACGATTCGTGCTCCATGACGTGGCACCAGTGGCACGTGGCATAGCCGATTGAAAGAAAGACGGGTTTGTCCTCTTTGGCCGCCAGGTCAAATGCTTCGCCCCCCCACGGATGCCAGTCGACCGGGTTGTGGGCGTGCTGCAGCAGGTAAGGGCTCTTCTCTTCCGCCAGGCGGTTTGTAAACTTATGCATTTTCAATTCCTTTTGATTTTCCGATGCTTCGCCACCCCCAAGGACGACGGCCAACAAAACCAACGTGGTTGCCAGTAATTTCATGCACGCAATATGATACCGTTTTGGTACTTTTTCAAACCCCAATAGCGCTTTTTAATGGTTATTGGAAATATTACGCACTCACCATTGAGTGAATGGCACTTTAGAAAGATAGCCGTTGAAGTAGCGGATATCGTCGGAAACCTCTTTTCCTGCCCATTCGGGAATTTCGAAAAGCTGATCCTCTGATTCCAGTTCGATCTCGGCCATTACCAGGCCTTCATTGTCGCCGGCAAAAATATCCAATTCCCAGGTCATTCCCGCATGAAGAATCAAAAAACGCGTTTTTTCAACGAGGCCGCCGCAAAGGCCCAACATCGCCTCTGCATCTTCAACCGGAATCGGATACTCGAATTCGGAACGCGTTATTCCCTTCGTTGCGCCCTTGATGGTGAGATAGCCGTTTTCTCCCATGATCCGTACGCGAACCGTTTTTTCGCTCTCCGAGACCATGTAACCCTGCTTACAGACCAAGCCCTCTCCGGCCTCGCTCTTCCATGATTCATCCTCAACCAAAAACTTGCGCTCTATTTCGATGCCCATTGTCTTGCTCCTATCACGGCTTGCCCAAGGGCAATGCCGCTGTCGTTTGGATAGCTGGAAAACACCAGTTCAAGTTCATCGCCGGCCACGCTTTTAATGCGCTCAACCAACAAACGGTTTTGTAGCACGCCGCCGGAAAAAACCCAAGGCAACGGCCCATGCTTTTTCGCCAGTTGGTTGCCGCAGCAATAGACAATTTCCGCCAACGTGTTGTGGAGCCGGGCCGACAGAACCGATGCGGACAAGCCCTTCGCCTGTTCGTCCAGCAAGTCGATGATCAACGGTCGCCAATCGATTTGCCCGTCCTTGATTTCGAAAGCGAGGTCGCCGCACTCCAACGGATCGGCTACGGCCTCCAACCGCATGGCCGCCTCGCCGTCGAAGGTCGGATGCTCGCAAATGCCGAGCAGACACGAAACCGCATCGAACAAGCGCCCCATGCTCGACGTCATCGGGCAGTTGATGCCCGACTCCAGCAATGTTTTCATAGACGAAGAAGCCTGATTCGCTGCACCCAGCTGGTAGAGCAGCGCATCCGCCACGCGCCTTGGTTCCTTCACCGCAGCATCGCCCCCCGGCAACGCAAACGGCCGCAGGTGGAATGCGCGTTCAAAACCTTCGCTATCGTAGAGCAGCACTTCCCCGCCCCAAATAGTTCCGTCGGTTCCATAGCCCGTGCCGTCGAATGCAAAGCCGATGGCTTTGCCGGGATGCGCTCCGGCCAAGTGCGCGTGATGATGCTGGATTCCAAGGGTTGGAAGATCGTGCGCTTTGGCAAACTGCTGCGCCATTTGGGTTGAAAAATAATCGGGATGCAGGTCGTGCACCACGAATTCGGGTTCCAGCTGAAAACAGTCGAGCTCCCGGAAAATCGATCGTTCCAAGATAGCCTGCGTTTCCGGATTTTCCAGATCGCCGATATAGGGATGCAATGTCGTCTGCCCATGGTGCGCCAAGGCAAAGGTATTTTTCATGTCGGCGCCAAAGGCCAAAATGCAACGGCTAGAATCGATCGGCAAGGAAACCGGCGCAATGCCGCGCCCGGGGCGCATTACGATGGTTTGAGCACCGTGCACCGCGCAGACGGGATCGTCGCAGCGATTGACGATGACTCGGTTGTGCGTCAGAAAAACATCGGCAATACCGGCCAGCTTCTTCTGCGCAGCTTCGTTGGTATGGATCATCGGCTCGGAGGTATAATTGGCGCTGGTCATCACCACCGGATGCGGAAAACGGTCGAACATGATTTCGTGCATCGGGCTGTACGGCAGCATCACGCCCAGCGTATCGAGACCGGGGGCAATGTGCTCCAAGGTCTGAAAACGTTCCGTCAACTTGAGCAGTACAATCGGCCGTTCCCGGGAAAGAAGCAGGCGCTCCTCCTCTGGTGATACAGCACAAACCGTTCGAAGCCATTCAAGACCGGGCACCATTAGAGCGAACGGCTTGGCTTCCCGCCCCTTGCGTTTCCGCAAGGTTGAAACCGCATCGGGATTCAGCGCGTCGCAAGCCAAGTGGAAACCGCCGACGCCTTTAACCGCCACGATCTTCCCCTGCTTCATCGATTCCTGCCAAATCGTTTCCCAATTTCCGGGCTCCATCTGCGGCCCGCACTGCGGGCAGGCAATCGGCTGGGCGTGGTAGCGGCGGTTGGAGGGATCGGCATATTCCGCCGAGCAGGCCGGGCACATATCAAACTCCCGCATACTCGTGGACGGGCGGTCGTACGGCAGGCTTTCAATGATGGAAAAACGCGGCCCGCAGTTGACGCAGTTGATGAAAGGATAGCGAAAGCGACGGTCGGATGAATCGAACAGTTCCTGCCGGCAATCGTCGCAAATCGCAATATCTGGAGAAATGCGCAGCAACGCTTCCCCGGAATCTTCGCTTTCCAATATCTGAAAGCCGTCGGCCACCCGAAACGCAATCTCTACGACTTCAACCGAGTCGATCCGCGAGAGCGGTGGCGGTTCGTTTTCCAAGGCCGTCAAAAACAATTCAGGGTCGCCGAACAGTTCGATTCGCACGCCGTCAAAATTATTCCGAACGCTGCCGGACAGCCCCAGCCGCGCAGCGGTTTTCCACACCCAGGGCCGGAAGCCGACCCCTTGGACAATGCCCGTGATGTGGATGGCGAAGCCGTTCATCATTCAAACACTTTAGTCAACCTGCTGCTGTCGGGAATCATCTCCTGCTTGAGCATTTCAAAGAGCCGAGCTGCGACCGGCCCCGGCTTGCCGTCGAAAACCGGCTTGCCGTCGAATGTGGTGACCGGCGTAATGTTTGGCGTGGTGCCGTAAATATGCACCTCGGCGGCGGAGCGGACGTGCCCTAGACTGATCGGCCGGAACTCGGCGTTGGTCAGTACGCGCTCCTTGACCAGCTGCTTGGCGAATTCGAGCGCGCGCTTGGCGGTGGTGCCGGCCAATACACGGTCGGGCGGAGGCATGAAGAGCTCTTTGCCACGTGTAACAATGCCTATATTCTCCGTGGCACCTTCTGCCAGAAATCGGTTTTCATCCAGCGAAACCGTAAAATCGACGCCAAGATCGACGGCTTCCTTTTTCATGAGCACGTTAGGCAGATAGTTGCAGGTTTTCACCCGTGCAAAGATGCCGGGTTTAATCGGAATTTTGCTAACGGCCACACTGACGCCGTCGGGAAAACGGCCGATACTCGACTGCGGCAGTTCGTACACCACAATATAAAATTCAGAATGAAAACAGGCATAGGGGTTGACGCCCATCGTGCCCTGCCCGCGCGATACAAGCAGGCGGACCAACGCGTTGCGCTGCCCGCCGGCGCGGATGGTTTGGATGATGACGTCCGCCATACCGTCGCAAGGAGCCGGCAACGCAATGCCCAGCGCCTCGCATGAGTGCTCCAACCGCACCAAGTGGTCAGCCAGATTATAAATGTTGCCATCGATGCATTTGAACGACTCAAACACGCCGTCGCCCCGATGCACCATGTGGTCATCGACCGGCACCGTCATAATGGATTGATCCGTCACGATGCAGTCGGCCACCGACGAATACATGGCATAAAGCTTCTTTTCCTTCTGGGGCAGACGCGCCAGCCAATCCTCGCGTCCGACAATTTCTTTTTTCCATTCGTTGGACATGGTTTTCCTCGGGTTCAAATCTTTATTGACTATCTCTTAAATAGACCGTGATTGGAATTTATTTCTACGGCATCAAATGGCATATTCATTCCAATTGTTCACCTTAAAAAAGGAGTATTGAATGAAAGATATCATTAAGAAACGCGTTCTGGTTACCGGCGGCGCCGGATTTTTAGGCTCGTTCCTTTGCGAGCGGTTGTTGGCCGAAGACTGCGACGTCATCTGCATGGATAACTTTTTCACCGGACGCAAAGCCAACATTGCCCATTTGATGGACAGCCCCTACTTTGAATTGATGCGCCACGACGTCACGTTCCCGTTCTACGTTGAAGTGGACGAAATCTACAACCTGGCCTGCCCCGCCTCGCCGGTGCACTACCAGTTCGATCCGGTGCAGACCACCAAAACCAGCGTGCACGGCGCCATCAACGTGCTCGGGCTGGCCAAGCGGGTCAAAGCCAAGGTTTTCCAAGCCTCCACCTCCGAAGTCTACGGCGACCCCTCCATCCACCCGCAACCGGAAAGCTATTGGGGCAACGTCAACTCGATAGGCATCCGCTCCTGCTACGACGAAGGCAAGCGTTGCGCCGAAACCCTATTTTTCGATTATCACCGCCAACACAACGTACGCATCAAAGTAGCCCGTATTTTCAACACCTACGGACCGCGCATGCACCCGCACGACGGACGCGTGGTCTCCAACTTCATTATGCAGGCGCTGCGGAACGAAAACATCACAATCTATGGAGACGGATTGCAGACCCGTTCCTTCTGCTACTGCTCCGATCTTATCGAAGGATGGATCCGCCTAATGGCCACCGGCGACGACGTGACCGGCCCGATCAACATCGGAAACCCCGGCGAATTCACCATGATCGAACTGGCTGAAAACGTGATTGATTTGACCAACTCAAAATCCACGCTGGTGTTTGAAGACCTTCCGCCCGACGACCCCAAGCAACGCAAACCCGACATCACGCTGGCCAAAGAAAAACTCGGGTGGGAACCCACCGTGCCGTTGCGCGAAGGCTTGGCCAAGACGATCGAATATTTCGACAGCCTGCTGAAGCAGGGGGAATAGGTTCTGAAAAGTAACGATTGAGGCGTGATTTTTTTCACGACTCACGTTTCACTCGTTACGTGCCTACATCCCCAAGCGCTTAAAAACCACCTCAGGAATATGGCGGATAATCAGCATAACCCAGCGCCACATCCACAGGGAGTAGACCGTGTCGCGCTTTTTTTCCAATCCTTGGAAAACCGCATCCGCCACCTGCTCCGGCTCGGCAGTCAATGCAGCCGGGAGCTCTAGGTTTTCCGTCATCTTCGTTCGACAGAATCCCGGCTTGACGGTCATCACATGCACGCCCTTTTTCGCGAGCCGGTTGCGCAAGCCCGCTAGATAGGCCGTGAAGCCCGCCTTGGCGCTTCCGTAGATATAATTGCTCTGGCGTCCGCGGTCGCCCGCCACCGAGCTAATGCCCGCAATGGCGCCACTGCCGCGCTTTTCAAAGTCGCTGGCCACAATGTTTAGGATGGAAACGGCGCCGGTATAGTTGACGTCGATCGTCCGGCGCACTTCGTCAAAATCCGTGCGGGCCTCCAGCTGGTCGCCCATATAGCCAAAGACGCAGATCACCGCATCCGGCTTCGGTTCGAGCGAATCGTAAAAGCCGCAGTGGCTGGCAAAGTCCACGGCATCAAACTCCAGCGCCTGAACCTCGGCCTTGGAACGGATACGCAGATCGCTAGCAACCGGCTCAAGCAACTCCAGATTCCGCGCCGCCAGCGAAAGGCTCCAGCCCTCCGCTGCATATTTTTTTGCAATGGCCTGCGCCATGTCCGACGTCGCACCCAATATCAAAACATTCTTCATCCTAGACTCCAATCAACTTGATTCGACCGCAAAGGCGCTAAGACGCAAAGGCAAATGGTTCTTTGTTTCCTTGCGTCTTCGCGGTCATAAAATTTCAGTGTATTCCGTAGCTCCCTTTCCTGCTGTCGCCTAATCCGTGATCCCGATTCGTTTGGATTGCAGGGAACCAAATTTAGTTTCGCCCTTGTTCAACATGGCAATGGCTTGGCGGAACGCATCTGCGTTGGGATAGGTCTTCTCAAACATGGCCGCACTCATGCGGGAATCCTTTGCAAGATACAGCCGGCCGCCATAGTCGGCCACCATTGCGTCGAGCTCCTTGAACAGATCCATCGCCTTGAGCGAGATTGGAAAATCGAGCGCCAGCGTGTATCCCGTCATAGGGAACGACATGAAGCTTTCCTGCTCGCCGAACAGCTTGAGCACCGCCAGAAACGAGCCCAACCCGCTTTCGGTAATGCGCGTAAGGATTTTGCGCATGCCTTCGCGTCCCGCCTCCTTAGGAATCACGAACTGGTATTGCGTAAAACCACGCTTGCCGTAGATGCGGTTCCAGTTGCCGATGGCATCGAGCGGATAAAAGAAGCTGTTGTAGTCGACCATGCGCTTATGCGTTCCCGGCCGGCACTTATTGTAATAGACAAAATTGAAGGCCTTCATCGTCAGCGGATTCAGAGCGAAGTTCGGAAATACAAACGGCACATCCAGTTGCAGGCCCCGCTTGGGCACCAAGGGAGACTGCTTGTGCGATGCGTCTACTAGCTCCGTCGCCGTGGCATGCTCGCCACGCATCATAATGCTGCGTCCAAGTGCATCGCCCTTCGCTAGACAGTCGATCCACGCCACGGAATAGGTCCAGTCATTGGACGCCTCGAAACCGTCCATGATGTCGTCGAGGTTTTCCGCGCGAATGGTTTCTTCGCGGATATAGGCGGTCTCGATCTTGCGGAGCCGGAAGGTTGCATTGAGAATGACGCCGGTCAGCCCCATCCCCCCAACCGTAACGCTGAAAAAATCGGAGTTCTCAGTCGGCGTGCAGGTAATGACCGAGCCGTCGTTGCGCATAACGTCCATCGACCGGACATGCTGGCCGAAGCTGCCATCGACATGATGGTTTTTGCCATGCACATCGGCAGCAATTGCCCCGCCGATGGTAATGAACTTGGTGCCGGGCGTCACTGGAAGAAACCAGCCGCGCGGCGCAAAGACCTCGAGGATCTCCGACAGCAACGTGCCGGCTTGGCAGCAGAGTTCGCCAGTGGCTTCGTCGAACGAAAGGAATTTGTTGAAGCGGCGCGTCAGCAGCATGCTTTCCTGCAGCGATGCATCGCCGTATGACCGGCCGTTGCCAAAAGCGATCACCTCGCCCGGACGCGCCAGCTTTTCGCGGAGCTGCTCGGCCGTATCAAAGCCCGCCACTTCCGCGTCGATGACCGGATAGTTCCCCCAATCTGAAATCTTTCGCATGAAAACCTCTCCGAGGTTTAGTTATTGGTTATTCGTTAATGGATGCATGGCTTATACCCCAAATCCACTAAGCAAGTGTTGTCAACATACAGCAGTTTTTGACCCAATTCCACCGCAAAGGAACAAAGGTCTTGATTCTTTACGCATTACGCAATACGCATTATGCACCATGAGTGCAGTAGAAATAATTTGCAGGAATTGCGGCGCCGACACCTTGCTCAAGCGCGAGGCGGTCTATGACGGCTTCACCAAAACCGGCGAAAAGCTCGCCTGTTCCAGCTGCGGGTTTGAATACGCCTCCGAAGACGACGTGCCGTTCAAAGCCGTAGAGACAGAACCTCAGATATTCACAGAGGCCGACCGATCCGCCAAGGTCGAGGTGTTCGACGACGGCGAGAACCAAAGGCTATGCCGCTATTGCGCCAACTATATCGTCAATCCCTTCACCCAATTCTGCGCCCTCCACAAAAAGGAAGTGCAGGCAACGGACACTTGCCCTAAATTCGAGCAAGCGAAAGAAAAGGACGGAGGCGGAACCCCTATTTAGGCTTCTTCTGGCTCGTCCAATACGACGAGTTCATCGTTCTCCAGCTCCACCTTTTCGATTTTGGTGAAGCGGCTGGTGATTTTTTTGGCTGATTTATTCACATCTGTGACATCGCGGTTGGCTTGGTCGATGTGAAGCGCGAGCTTGTCCATGCGCTGCTGGAAGCGATCGAAATCCTGCGACAGCATACCCAAATGCTCTTGGATAATATGAACCTGCTGACGCGTGGCGGCATCTTTGAGTACGGCGCGGGCGGTGGTCAGCACGGCCATCATGGTTGTGGGCGACGCCAGCCAGACACGGGCGCGTTGGGCCTCCTCGACGAGATCGGGATAGTGGGCGTGAATTTCGGCGAAAACCGCTTCGGCCGGAATAAACATCATTGCGCCGTCGGAAGTTTCCCCGGTAATGATGTATTTCGAAGCAATGTCCTTAATGTGCTTTTTGATGTCCTGCCGGAACTGCTGTTCGGCGGTTTTGCGATCGGCGTCGCCGAGTTCGAAATCGACCATGCGCTGATAGCTTTCGAGCGGAAATTTGGAGTCGATGCAGATGGTGCCGGTGGGTTCGGGAAGAAAAAGAACGCAGTCGGCTCGCACGCCGTTGCCGAAGGTATGCTGCAGCGAAAAGCTGTTTTCCGGCATCATGTTTGAAATCAGCGCATTGAGCTGCACTTCGCCGAAAGCGCCGCGGGAGCGCTTGTCGGACAATACTTCCTGCAACGAGACGACATTGGATGAAAGCTTGGCAATGTTTTCCTGGGCCTTGTCGATCAACGCCAGCCGCTTGAGCACGTCGGCGAATACCGAAGTGGTCTTTTCAAAGCCCTTGTCGAGCCGCTCCTCAACCTTGCCGCTGATTTCGCCCAGACGCCGTTCGTTGGTTTCAATCAGCTCCTTGACGCGGTCGCCCAGCTGGCGGTTGTTTCTTTCCAACGATTCATCGACCTTCTTGCGAACGCCCTCCACATCTTCGCGAAGCTCTTTCTCCATGGTCTGAAAAAAGCTTTCCAGCCGCTGGGAGCGCTCTGCGCCTTGCCGGGAAGCTTCGTCCATACGGGTGTGCACCTTGGCGGCGGCGGTCAACTGAAGCACAAGAACAATCGCCAAAACGGCAAGCACGACAATAAGCAGCAACGGTGTAAGCATCAAATCCTCCAATAACTGGGTAGCACTATGCTAAATGATCCAATCCTTGGAAAGCGTGGAAACCTGAATCGTTAACGGCATCATGACTGATGCGCCCGGCCAGTTAAAACTCTGCGAATAAAAGGAATGGGATTTTTTGAGGCACATTTCCGCGGAATTTCTTTTTACTTCCGGCATGAAACAGAACATTCAAATGCCGAATCCACACGAACAACAGATCCTTGATGGCCTGACGATTCGCCTCATCCGTAGGGATGAGCATGGCTGCTATGAGCAGTTGATCGATGAACAACACTGCCTTCAAGAGTGCGCAACTCGTGGGCGAACAGCTCCGCTATGTAGTCGAATACGACGGCGAATGGCTAGCGCTGCTCGACTGCATGGACGACCTGGTCGGGCCTGCACGGGGAAACCTGGTCATCATCGACGGCAAGGCGTTGCGCGGGTCGCGCGGGATCCAGCTCGTGAGCGCCTTTTGCGGGGAAACCGGCCGCTGGCTCGGCACCAGGCCTGTTGAAGAAAAATCCAACGAAATTCCCGTCGCCCGTAAGCTTGCAAAGAAGTGCGCCGAGAATGGAGCCATGATCCTACGCGACCACCTCCGGGCAGGTCTGCTTCCCCCACGCAAAAAGCCCGGCGATGCTCACGCAATGCACTGATCAAGGCAAAGATCCCGAATCCATCGACGACCTGGTCGTCTACCTGCTCTCCAGTCGCGCTGGGCTGACGGCGGAAGAGATGCTCGATCTCAAACGCGGCTGCTGGGACATCGGAAACGGCACCCACCAGTGCCTCGACAACTCCCGCTTCCAGGGAGACAAAAGCCGCGTCCGAAACCGCAACGCCGCCCATAACCTCGGCTTGTTCCGCCGGGCAGCCCTTTCGCTGGATCGGTATTGGATCGACCACCAGCCCAATGCCCGCCTAGCGACAACCAACGGTTTTTTCGAGACGATGAAGAAAAATAGATTGGAACTGGCCTTCCGGGTCGTGACCTCGAAGAAATCATCATGGCTTCCAAAAGTGTCAGCCGATTCTATATGAATCAGTCATGAAACCCTACATTGGCAGGGATTGGGGATTGATTCGCACCGCGGTCTGGATAAACTGTGTGTTTTGGTTTTCAGGGAGAGAAAATGGCGGAGAAGAAGGAAACACCCATGATGGCGCAGTATCGTTCGATACGGCGCGAATTGCCGGAGGACACCATCCTCTTTTTCCGGCTGGGCGATTTCTACGAAATGTTTTTCGACGACGCCAAAGTCGCCACCGACATTCTCGGCATCACCCTGACGAAGCGGCACAGCACGCCGATGTGCGGCATTCCCTACCACGCGGCAGCGGGCTATCTCGAACGGCTGGTGAAGGCGGGCGTAAAGGTGGCGATCTGCGAGCAGATCGAAGATCCGGCCACCGCCAAGGGTTGCGTGAAGCGCGCCGTCACCCGTATCGTCACCCCGGGCACGATTCTCGACGAGGTGGTGCTCGACGGCAACCAAAACAATTTTCTGGCGGGACTCTTCCGCAGCAAGGATCAGTTCGGCATGGCCATGCTCGACCTTTCGACCGGTGAATTTTGGATCGAGGAATCGAACGACGTGGCGAGCGTGCAGGCCAACCTTTCGCGCTACGCCCCAGCAGAGTGCGTTGTTGCCGAAGAGCAGCTGGCCGAACCGGCCTTTGCCGCACTGGCGATGGAAGCCACCAACACGCTGCTGACAGCCTGCGAGGACTGGACGTTCGAACATTCGAGCGCCAACGATTATCTGCAGCGCCATTTCGACGTCCATTCGCTGGAAGGCTTCGGCTGCACATCGATGACCGCCGCGCTGGGCGCGGCGGGCGGCGTGCTCTACTACGTCAAGAACGAGCTGCGCCGCAACCTTTCCCACGTCCGCAACATTCGCGTAAAAAATCCGCAGGACTACATGCTGGTGGATGAAACCACCGCCACCAATCTGGAACTGGTCGCGCCGATCAACTCGAACCGCCAGGCCTATAAAGCCACTTTATTAAATGTACTGGACTCCACATCTACTGCCATGGGCGGACGCCTGCTGCGCGAGTGGCTGCTGCGGCCGTTGAACAACCTCGAGCAAATCAACGCGCGCCACGACGCCGTCGAACTGATGGTGAACAACCAGTCCTATCTGCGCAGCCTGCGCGACATCCTTGGCGACATCAAGGACGTGGAGCGCCTGATCTCGCGCATCGGCTCCACCAGCGGCAATCCGCGCGACGTGCGCGCCATGGGCGTATCGCTCCAGCAAATGCCAATGGTCAAGGCGCTGCTTTCCGGCAAAGGAACGATTTTAGAATCGCTCGGCAACGGAATCACCGCCCTGCCCGAGCTGGTGGCACTGATCGATACGGCCATTGTCGACGAGCCCCCGCTGAACATGAAGGACGGCGGCGTCATCCGCACAGGCTACCACGACGAGCTCGACGAACTGCGCGATGCAGCAACGCTAGGCCGCAAGTGGCTGGCGGACTTCCAGGCCTCGGAAATCGAGCGTACCGGCATCAAGAGCCTGAAGGTGCGGCACAACAAGGTGTTCGGCTACTATATTGAAATCAGCAAGAGCTATCTGGCCGATGTGCCGGAAACCTATCTGCGCAAGCAGACGCTGGTGAACGCCGAACGCTATATTACGCCGGAGCTCAAGGAATACGAAAACAAGATTCTTGGCGCACAGGAGCGGTCGATTGGGCTGGAACAGGAAATCTTCACCGAAGTCCGCCGGCAAGCCGTTGAGCATCTCGAAACGATCCAGCGCAACGCTCTGGCGATCGGCCAAGTCGATGTGCTCGCCACCTTTGCCGAGCGTGCGCTTTCCAACAACTATGCCCGCCCAACCATGAGCGACGACGGCCGGCTCGACATCCACGACGGCCGCCACGCGGTGGTCGAACGGATGCCCGATGCCGAACGCTTTGTTCCGAACGACACCAAGCTCGACCGCGAAACTCACCAGCTGATTATCATCACGGGACCGAACATGGCGGGTAAATCCACCTATATCCGGCAGGTGGCGCTGATCACGATCATGGCGCACATGGGCAGTTTCGTGCCGGCCGCCTCGGCGGAAATCGGCCTCGTCGACCGCGTCTTCACCCGCGTCGGCGCGAGCGACGACCTCGCACGCGGTCGCTCAACCTTTATGGTGGAGATGCAGGAGACGGCCAATATTTTGAACAATGCCACGCCCAAGAGCCTAATCGTGCTCGACGAGATCGGACGCGGCACCAGCACGTTCGACGGCATCAGCATTGCATGGTCGGTCGCGGAATTCCTTTGCAAGAATCCGGCAATGCAGGCCAAGACCCTGTTCGCCACCCACTACCACGAACTGACCGACCTCGCATTAATCCTGCCCAACGTGCAGAACTTCTGCGTACTCGTGAAGGAAAAGGGCCATACGATCACCTTCCTGCGAAAAATCGTTCCGGGCTCGGCCGACAAAAGCTACGGCATCCAGGTCGCCCGACTGGCCGGCCTGCCGGACGAGGTGATCGAGCGGGCGACAGACATCCTCACCAACCTCGAAGAAGGCGAGTTCGGCGACGCCGGCCAGCCGAAGATTGCCAAGAAGCGCCCGCACAAATTAAAAGCGAATGTTTCGCAGCTGGATCTCTTCTGATTTTCGGTCAATACCCACTTGCATTAGTATTATGATTCGCTTTAGCCTGTTGCATTATTAACTAGGGAGAAGTTATGAGTAAGAAGCCGTTTGGTGCATCCGCTATTTTTATTGTCCTTGGACTTCTTTTCATTGCCGTCATCGGCTTCCGTACGATCAGTACTCCGGAAATCTGGACGCATCTAGCACAAGGCCGCACCAATGCTCCGATCTCAGTACTAGAGGCCGACTCAGCAGTCAACACCACCCACCTTTACGACAAAGCGACCTACGCCCTTTGGAATATTGGAGGCGCCCCCTTGCTGATCACCATGAATATTATCGGATTACTGGCGACCTTCCTGCTGCTGATTCAAGTTTCAAAAAAATGGGGCGGTTCGTTGAGCCAGGGCTTTGCGCTGCTGATCTGCGGACACCTCATGTTCCAGTCGCTGGACGTGGATCCCGACACCGTTATGCTGCTGGGCATCGCCCTGTTTCTCTACCTGCTTTCCACCATCAAGTCGCCCGCGATTTTGTTCGGAGCCCTGATTCCCTTGCAAATTCTCTGGACCAATTTGGACGGCTCCTTCCTCTATGGCCCCATCCTCGCGGGTTTGACGGCCTTTCAAGCGGCGCAAGCTCAAAAGGGTTCCGGACGCAAAAGCAAGCAAACGGCTCAGGCCGGCACCTACGGCATACTCGCCGCAGCGCTGGCCGTCGCTACACTGGCCAACCCCTACATGTTCAAACTGCATGCCCAAGTGCTGGCCAACATTCAATCGCCGCTTCCGGTCTACTGGTCGTCGCTATTCCTTGAATACTTCCAGGTGCCCCCGCTGAAACCACTGATCCTATTCACCTTGGTGCTGGGTGCCGGAGGTTTGATCACGCTGAAAAAACGGCTCCCCATCGTGCTGACTACGTTGGCGATTTTCGGCGCCTTCCTGGTATGGACCTCCCCTCAGACAAGCCCGCTTTTTGCCGTGCTGGCCTTCCCGTTTATTGTGCTGAGCCTAACCTCGATCAGCGAATATGTGCACGACTCGCTCAAAAACGTACTCGGTGACCAAGCCAAATTGCTCAGTCCTGCCACCGGCGTCATCTTTGCATTGCTGATTGTTTTTTCCTTCATCCCGGTCACCAGCAACTGCGCCTATGTTAAAAGCGGCAGCGCCTCCAACTTCGGCCTCGGCATCCAGGAAGAGCTCTTCCCGAGCGGAGCCGAAGAAATCCTCAACCACCCCGCCTTCCCCGAAAAGTTCATCAACATGCCGGCCGACGGCGGCTACCTCGCGTGGAAAAACCCGGAACGCAAAATTTTCCTCGACTACCGTTCGGGCCGCTACGACAAAGAGCTGCTCAAAGAGATCAACTCCATGATGCTCGGAAACCGCAAGGCCTACGACAGCATATACGAGACCTACCGCCCCGAAGCCATCATCATCAACACGCTGTCCGCCTCTTCCGCCCAAGGAATTTCAACGTTGCTCGCACGCCAGGTATGGAAGCTGGCCTATTTCGACGGAACCACCGCCATCCTGCTTATGGACAAGGAAAAGTTCGCCCCCCTCCTCAACAACGCCAAGGCGCAGGCCCAAGGCCTCGCCCAGCTTGAAGCTGCACGGGTGGCTTATGCCGCAAAAATCACGAAAGGGTGCCGTGCCGGCAACCCGGGCGAGCTGATCGGCTCCGGCAAGGTGTTCTTGGCCTTCAACCGCCCTGCTGAATCGAAAGCCATCTTCGCCCTACTGCTGCAAGGCAACTCAAGCATTCCGGCGGCTTGGATCGGCTTGGGCAACAGCCAGCTGTTGCTGAAGGAATTCGAACCCGCCATGAAAACGCTCAAAACGGCCACGGAAATGTCGCCCCACAGCCTGCTTGCATGGGCCAGCTATGCGACCGCCTGCAAATATGCAGGAAATTCAGAGGCCTTTGAGGAAGCGGTCGAAAAGGTTAAGCACTTGGCCGAGAAAAATAAAGCCGAAGCCGAAAAAGCTGCAAAAGAACTGCCCGAAGTGCCAGAAGAGCTGAAGAAGGAGAAGCAAGCAGTGGAAGACATGACTGTCCCTGCCAACATCTAGCATCTGAGAACACCAGCCTTCAATTGGGCGGGATTGGCTTCAGCCATTCCCGCCCTTCTATTTTAAGGGTATTTTAGATTCCGCTTTGAGACGGTCCAACTCGGGACAACCCTCCGGCACGCTCCACGCATAGGGGAACGAGCGGCACTGCACCGGCCTGGACGCATACACGCGGCACCGATCACCCTCCAAAAACTCGCAGCTGCCGTCCGGCTGATCCAGCAACGCCAGCTGCTGGCGATTCGGTGCCAGCCGCGTGTGCTGTTCAATGAATTCCTGCTCCGGCAGGCCCAGACCGGAAGCCATCGAGGCGACATCCTCATCCGTCAGCAGGACGGCACCGGTCCACCGGCAGCATTCGCCGCAGCCGGAGCACTGGAATTCATCTAAGATTTCTGAATTTAACATTGAACACATTGCCTCTAAAAACGTCTGAATGCGTTGACATTTGGTGCCCCAACGGGCAGTGTCTTGGGTTTTACATGCGCGCGGAGTCGTTGCGGTGTTTAGATGAATAACGATGAAAGGATCAAGTACCATGTTTGAATATTTGAAGAAAAACAAAATTTTGATGGTTCTGCCTGTTGCGACGGCAATCGTATTTTGCGGTTGCAAGGAAGACGAAGCAGCCGCAAGCGCACAAACACAGGAGCCGGTTGATCTGGCCCAGACCGCAGACCTCTTTGCCAAACCAGTTCAAGCCAACCCCCTTACTTCCGATCCGGCCGCCGTTGTTGTGCGTGTGAACGGAGAAGAAATTACCCGTGGCGAAATCCTTAAATTAGTGGATGCCTCCATGCAGCGCCTCGGCGGACGCGTTCCCCCGGAGCAGATGCAGCAGCTTCAGGCGCAAATGTACCAACAGTTCAAAAACGACTTGGTCACCAAAAAGCTGATTGATGCCGCAGTGACCGCAGCAAACGTTGAGATTGCCGATGCAGAAATCGAGACGGCGCTGACCGAACTCCGTGGCCGCATTCCTGAAGGGCAAACCCTCGAAGCTGCGCTTACGACCCAGGGCACGACCATTGACGAGCTCAAGACCAATATCAAAAACGACATGGCCACCCGCAAGTTCCTTGAAGAAAAGACCGTCAATGTAACGGAGGCCACCGAAGCTGAAGCGGAAGAGTTCTACTCAACCAACCCCGACCGCTTTAAAAAGCCCGAAAACGTATCGGCCAGCCACATCCTCATCAAGTTTGATGAAACCGACACCGATGCCACCAAAGCGGAAAAGAAAGCCCAGCTTGAAGCCATCCGCGGCGAAATCATTGCCGGCACGAAAACCTTCGAAGACGCAGCCAAAGAAAAATCAGCATGCCCAAGCAGCGCTCAGGGCGGATCGCTTGGCTCTTTCGGAAAAGGCCAGATGGTTCCGGAATTCGAATTGGCAGCCTTCACTCAGGAAATCGACGAAGTTGGCGACGTGGTTGAAACCCAGTTCGGCTACCACATCATCAAGGTTACCGAGCGTCAGGACGCCGGCGTTGTCCCCTACGAAGAAGCAAAAGAGCAGATTCTGGTATTCATGAGTGGCCAGAAGAAGCAAGAAGCGGTTGCCGAATACATCAAGACCCTCCGCGATGCTGCAACGATCGAAGAACTTTCCATGTAAAAGCTGATCGGAAACGTTGTTTAGAAAAGCACTCCCTTTGAGGAGTGCTTTTTTGTGCCTACTGGGGGGGCATAAGGGGCGCCATTACCGTGAGCATGCCCCAAGCAATCAGGCACGCCGCCAAGGCGGAGAGCGCGCCGATCTTAAGCCACTGGAAAAAGCCGATGCTCGAGTGTGACTGCTTTTCCAGCATGCCCAGCGCTACAATATTCGCCGTACTTCCAATCAGCGTGATATTGCCGCCAAAACAAGCACCAAACAACAGCGCCCACCACAGCGGCATGGCGGACATGGTTTTTCCCAGCTCTGTAATCACCGGAGAAAACGCCGCCACAAAAATCACATTATCGACAAACGCGGATCCAATCGCCGTTGTCGCCATAATCGATGGAATGAGGATGGCCGGCTTGTCGCCACAGACGCTCACAAAGCTGTGGGCGATAATTTCGGTTACCCCAGTATACTCCAAGGTTCCGGCAATGGCGAAGAGCAGCATGAAGAACAACAGCGTCCACCAGTCAACCTCGCGCTCGACATAATAGCGGGCACGGTCGCGCTTGAAGAGCATGATGAAACCAGCGCAGGCCAGCGGCGCCACAAGCAGCACGCTGTTCGTGTCGAGGTGGAGCCCCTCCTCCAAGGCATGGTGCGAAGCAATGAACGCCAGCGTGAGAAGCAAGACAGCCAAGCCTCGCTTATATGGAACGACCACCTTGGGCACCAAACTCAGTTGGCGGTCCATCCGGTCCTTCAGTCGTTCGTCGAACAGATTCAGGTCCTTGCGGAACCAATACATGGTGATCGCTACGCACGAGGCGAGCGAAACCAGCATGATCGGGAACGCCCACCGGAAAAAATCACCGAACGTCAGGCCAGCCTGCGTGCCGATAAAGATGCCAACCGGATTGCCCATCATTGTGCCGGCGCTGCCAATATTGGTGCACAGCACGCAAATGATGATATAGGGAGTCGGGCTCAGCTTGAGCCGGTTGCACACTTGGAAAATCAGCGTGGCAATGAAGATGATCGATGTCACCTCGTCCACCGCGCAGGCCAGCAGCGCAGAGGCCACCGAAGTGGCGGCGATAAACTTTCGGCCGGTCATCTTGGGAATGGAAATCAAGGCCTGCACCACCCAAGTGAAGAAACCGAGGTCGCGCAGCGCACCCACCACAATCATCATTCCAACCAAAAAAAGAATTACCGGAAGCGCGGCCGCTTCGACAAAGTGCGGAATATTCAGCGACTTCGTAAAAATCAAAACCCCCAGTCCCAGAAAAGCGATCGCCAAACGGAACGTCCAGAAAAAGAGCGTTCCAAGGATGATGGCCAGAAACACACTGGTTGCAACCGATTGATTCATGTCCAGCCCGCCAAAGGTCGCGCCAGCAACGCCAACACCGGTGCTTATTGTCAAAAGGAGAATCAACCGCTGAATCAACTGTCGTGTACTGAGCACTTCACCATTGTCGTCGCTATGCATATGACCCCCTGCATTTTTTAACTATCATCCCACCGGCCTACGCCCAAAAAATCTGCGAGCTGAAACTGTCTAAATTCACAACCCCTAGAAACCGGCGCCCCTCCACCACTTGAATTTGGCGGATGTGCTGCATCAGAAACATCTTGGCCAGCTGGATGGCCGGTACGCTGGGGCCAATTGCCACGAACTTGTCGTGCATAAAATCCGCCACTTTGGTTTCGGAATCCTTGCGGAGCAACTCCGAAAAAGGCTCGAAGTTTTCAATCGGGCTCAGATCCTCCATCCATAGCAGGTGCCGGGGCAGGCTCTGATCCAGCAGGTCTTCGATGGCAATCACGCCGCGCAAATCGCCGTCGGAATCGACAATGGGGATATCCAGCACTCGGTTGGCGCAAAACGCATGAATGGCGGACGCCAACGTATCGCCTTCATCGAGCGTGATGGGATTGCAGTTCATAACGCTCGATGCATTGAGAAGGACGACAACCTCCTCCGCCCCCTCGGTTAATATGCCGAAGACTTCCCGGGCAGTTCCGGCCGCCGCCAGACGCGTGATCATATGAGGCGCAGCCAGCATCTTGGAAAGCGAAGCCATCAGGCGCAGATAGGCCCCCGGATCATCTTTAGGCGTCAGAATCAGCACGACAACATGCACCGGCTCTTCGCCGACCGCTTCAAAATCAATTCCCTCATGCGAGGTAGCCAGCGCCAGCATCGGCTTCACCAATCCGTCGAGGCGGGCATGAGGCAACGCCAGCCCCTCGGCCAGCACAGTCGGCGCCTGCCGCTCGCGCTCGACCACGGCCTGGACGGCGGCGCCACGGTCAACGCCGTCAATCTTGCTGCAAAGCGTTTCGACAAGCAGATCAATGGCCTTATCGCGAGATTCGGCATCCACATGGCATAGAATACAATCCTGTTGCAGATAGTCCGCAATGCGGACCTCTTTGCTCGTCATCATAGTTCCACTCCTGATTGGCAACGCAAAAAAATCCCAGAAGCTTGAACAGCCTTCCGGGATTTACAAGACAGGATCATGGGCATTCCGAATCAGATGGCAAATCCATTCATTAAAAGGACCAAAAGCGTTAGAACGCAAACCCCGCAAATGCCAAACGAAAACCACGGCTGCGGGCCTCCGTCGATCTTGCGGCGCCCAATTTTCGAATAAGCGGCAACGGCGGCAAGACCAAAGGTCATGAGCAGCACAAAAACAAAAGCGGCCTTGTTTTTCCCAGCATGCTCCACCCGGCTTCCCGCAGGTCCAACCAACGGAAGAATCATGCAAAGAAAAAAGAAGGAGAGGCCGGACGCCACCGCGAGGGCGGTGCCAACGACGGGCTTGTAAATCATGTTTTCGCTGTTGTTATCGGTCTGTTCCATAGCATTTCCAAAGGTTGAAATTTCGACTGTAAAATATACCGCCTTTTTCAAGGGTTGGAAGAAAATTCAACGTCGATGCTGCGCCTCCGGCTTTAATGGATAGAAAAAAACCCGCCGAGGCGGCGGGTTGCGCCATGGCATGGAAAACGGCGGCTACATCACACCGCTGATGTAGGTTTCAAGATTCTTGATCTTGAAATCCTTTTCAACCACCAGATACTTGACGACATCGCCAATGGAAACGATCCCGCAGAGCTGCTTGTCCCGCAACACGGGAAGGTGGCGGATGCGCTTTTCGGTCATCAGCTTCATGCACTCGTCAAGCGGTGTTTCGGGCGAAACCGTCGTCAAGTCGCTGGACATAATATCCTGCACCTTGACATTATCAATGCTCTCCCCCTTGAGAACCACCTTTCGGAAAACATCGCGCTCGGAAATAATTCCAACTACGCCGCCCCCCTCCATCACCAAGGCTGTACCGGCAGAAATTGTTTCCATTTGTTCGATGGCCTCGTAAACCGCTTGATCCGGCTTTACGGTCAGCACATCATATCCTTTTGAATCGAGCAAATTCGATACAGCACCCATTGACGACCTCCTAGTGTTAGTTGTGATTAATGATTCTCCGAACGAAGGCATTATAGCGGCGAATCCCCCGACGACAAGCACATCAGCCAATTTAGACTTTGTCCGAAAAAGCCAGCAGACTTCCCCTAGATCAAAGCGAGAAATCATTTTGCTGAAGCAACATAACGGCCAAAGAGAGTGGTTCATCATCGAAAACCGGCTATAGTAACGCTCTATGCACGAACTATCATTGGCACAGGGACTGGTGGAGCAGCTGGAAAAGGCCGCGGTTGCGGAAAACGCATTGCGCGTTGAACGCATTATTGTGGTGATCGGAAAATATTCAGGCGTTGAGCGCGACGCATTTGAATTTGCCTTCCCCTTTGCCGCCGAAGGCACATTGTCCGAGAGGGCTAAACTGGAAATAGAAGAATTGCCCGTTCAGGTGGAGTGCCGCCAGTGCGCAGCCCTCTCCAACCCAGAGCCCACGCTTTTGCTTTGCGGTCAATGCGGATCAAACGATGTAGAACTCAAAGGCGGCCGCGAATTTCTGATCCGGTCCGTCGAGCTTGAGGTGCCTTAGATCATCGTCAACGTCTTGTCGGCCACCTTTGCGCCGTCCAGCCAAGTGATCAACCGCCATTCGCCGCGCTTGTCCTCAAGCGGAGCCCATATGGTGTCGCCAAGGAAAAAACGGAAGTCGTTGGTCTTCACATAAAGCTCCCCTTCAAAAGGCGGTGCCAGTTCGCCATTGGAGTCCTTGAAAGGCGGATGCTCTATGCGAAAGGTGATCTTGCTGTTGCGGGCATTGCGGATCCGGAGAATGTAGCCAAACTCAACATCGAGGGCCGCAGGAATTTCCGCCGAGATCTTCACCAAATTAGGAAGCTCCTTGCTCTCTCGATCCCAGCCATCATACAGCCCGTGGCTGTGCACGCTTACCTCTGGCTTGCTCTTTGCCATCAGACCACCTTGCGAAAGGAGCATCGCCCGATTTGCTTATGCAAAAAAATAAGCTCGAAATCCGTACGTTCCTCATCGTCCGGCTCAAAGGCTTCGATTTCCTCAAAGCGTTCATCTTTCTGGAGCAACGCATAAATGTCATCAAAATACGGAAGGTGATCGGTTGCTACATGCAGACAACCCTCCTTTTCCAAGGTTTGAAAAAGCGCACCCATAAAGGCCGGATTAAAAAGGCGGTAGTCGTTGTGCCTCGCTTTTGGCCACGGATCCGGAAAAAAGAAATAATAGTTGGCGACATATTCCGCAGGCATCATTTTGCTGATGGCATAATAGCCCTCCATACGGAACACCCGTACATTTTCCCGCCCGGCACGCTCGCACCTGCGCCCGCTGCTGTTGATCCGAAGTTTCTGCCGCTCGATTCCGAGAAAATTCGTTTCCGGAAACTTGCCCGACCGCGCAACGAGAAAACGACCCTTCCCCGAACCGATATCCACTTCAAGCGGTTGCTCCGGATGCAAAAACTCCGATTTGAAGTCATAGGGATCCAGCCAGTTTTCAGGCATTACACGCAAAGTTGTCTTCTTTTTTTTGGTCATGGGGTGCATACTGTGTGCGAATTATTCAACGAAGGGCAAGTAAATCCAAATGGGAATATCCGACCGCGACTATATGCGTAAACCGGCCGAGCAATTGGAACCGGAAAAACCGCGCGCCCATATTAAAAAAGCCGCCAACAAACCCTCCATTATCCAGCGGTTAAAATTCTGGCTGTGGAGCCTGAAAAACGCCAAATAACGATTCGCCATAACTTGGTAATGAAGCAGGTGTTTTCATAACAGCCAGACTTTTAAAAAATATGCCCAAGAAGCCTTGACGCCACTAGGGATGCCCGCTACTTTATGCGCTCGTTTATACGAAAGAGCGGGCGTAGTTCAATGGTAGAACCTCAGCCTTCCAAGCTGGTTACGACAGTTCGAATCTGTTCGCCCGCTCCATTTTTGACAGGGGCTGATAGCAATATCAGCCCCTATTTTATTGCCTATTATACTGATCCCCAAGTTTCGGACGATATTTGACAGGCATTGATATTTTGAGCACAAAACTGACCATGGGCGGGAAGAAAGCGGGAAGTTTTGGCTCTCCACCAAATACGGGGGCGAGGGCGGTTTTTTTTAACCACAGAGCACAATGACTCTCAAACGATAATTTGCAAAATTCTTAAATCCATACGCCCTGCGTTGGATCACTTCCATTTTCGTATGGAACCCTTCTGTGATTCCGTTGTTCTTTGTAAATCGCCACATACAGGCGATCTCTGCGCTCCAGTTCTCTAGCGTACTCGCTAGGGTTTCCATGGCCGGCAGGCCGCTGTAACGTAGCTTCCATATCCAATTCAGCAATCGCCTGATCAGCGGCTGGCTCTGTTTCTTTGTGCGGTGTTTGATATTAAGCAGCCTGCAGAGCGACTCCTTGGCTTGATAGAGCTCACTAATGGCTGGATGAGCATCCAGGTAGCGATCCAGGCGTTCCTTTTGATCTGGGCGCAGCTTATCCGCATGGCGGCGTACAAGCGACAACAGGCCGCGATTACGCCGTCCTTCTGGATCCAGTTGTTTCCATCCGGCCAGGAAGTGCTGCAGCACGGTTCGGATCACGTGGAACCGGTCGGATACGATACGCGCATTCGGAAAGAATTTGCGAACAATCGCTCGATAGGAAGAGGACAGATCAATGCAGACCACCTTGACCCGTTCTCTGCCTTTAAGTCCCCGCAGGAAGGGCTCAAGCGCATCATGCGTGCGCCCCATCGCCGGCTCAAACACCCGGTGCTTTTTCAGGTCGCAGAAGGTGGTGACGTAGCCTTTGCGCTTCGAGAAGAAGTGTTCATCAATGCCCAGCACTTCAGAGCATTTGCGTCCGGAGAACATGCGTTCTTTAAGTTCAAGATGATCGTGGAACCATCGCTCCACGGTCGCTGTACCGATCCTGCAGTTGCGCCTGATTTGAGCCTGGGATATCCCGTCGCGATGATTCAGGCAGACTTCTCTACGGAAATATTCCGTGCTGCGCTTGTACGGTAGAATGCCAGGCATTCGGGGCCTGAAATAGCGGTTACAGGCCAGGCAGTGATACTTGCGAACAATCAGACGAATCCAGCTTTTTTGACGACCGAAACTCTCGTGACGAATCAACCGCTCAATGCGATCTTTGACTCGTAACTGCTTTGAATTGCAATCCGGACAGGCAACCGGGCCGACGTATTCGGCTTTAATGATGATAGGATCGTGTCCACTCACAGAATGGATATTGAACCCCTTACCAATGAACTCTATCTTTCTTTTGGGCATGGCGATCTCCTTATATTATCCAACTGCTATCTTAGCAGTCGGAGATCGCCCTCGCCCCCGTATTTGATGGAGAGCCGAAGTTTTTCGCTGCCGTCCGAGCCGGAATGCCCCCAACCAAGACAAATGGGACAAATCCCACCCTTTTTGGAGGTAAAAGTATGTGGTTTGACGATGATAGCCAGGATGAATGGGGCAGTGAAAACTACGATCCTGAAAGTTCTGATTCAGAAGATTCAGAGGAAATAATCGACAAAGCCCGCGAGATTGTCGCCGACTTCCGCTCTTCGGGGGCAGCGGATGAGCATATGGAAAACAAACGGCATGACGATCATTGTGAATACCGCACCTCCGGCGAAAACAGAATTGCCGAGCAAATCCTGCAGCTCGAAAAAATACTCGAAGAGTATGATCAGGCCTATTCAGACCCATACAAGGATTTTGTGGAACTGGATGTATATGCTGGTCGCATCAAACTGATCGTTGAGTCCCTTGATGAATACCGCTCTAAGCTGGATTATTATGACCAAAAAGAACGGAAGATCCAAGATCTCTACGATAGCGGCAAGATTTCCGCCCAGGAAATGGATGATCGCTTGACGGAAACCGGGTTCAGGAAACAACGTGCGGGAACAAGAACCGAGATGGCCGGCATTGGAATGACCTATGACGATCTTGGCGAAATCAGCGACCGCGTCAACCACCTTGCCGTTGATTTTCAGCTCCAGGACGATGGCGACTCCCGCCACAAAATTTTCCTGCTGTTGCGGGCCATGGATCGTGAAAAAGCCGTCTACCTGCTGGAACAGGCGGTCAATGACGGCATTATTTCACAAACCACCGCAGATTACTTGATCACACACGCACTGCGTAGTCATTAACACCGCTTAAAAGCGGCGCAAAACAGATGCCACAAGCGAAACCACTACGCTAAACAACATAGAACTCACCAAAGGAATTGAACAACAGATATTTCCGACTTTCAATTCAATATCTCCGGGCAGCTTCCATGGTGTTTTTATCTAACGGCACTTTGGGTAATGCTGGTATAAGGAGCCGATTTTTGTAGACAATTTCCCCTGCCTTTGTTTTTATACGCTCGATGAAGACTACAAAAACAAACCCAGATCGGCACTTGAAGAGATCTTCTCTGAGTGGCAACTCCCTGCAAATCAAAATCATAGAGACCAAAAAGGACGTCGCGCGCTTCACGAAACTCGCCAAACAGTTCCACTACATGGGCGAGGGCTGTCCGGCGGGAGATACACTTCGCATGGTCGTGGTGGCCGATGGTGAATGGATCGCCCTGCTCCTTTGGGGTTCGGCGTGCTACCGTCTTAAGCATCGCGATGAGTGGATCGGCTGGACGGATCAGCAACGCGCGGCCCGCCAAAAACTCGTTGTCCAGAACCGTCGTTTTGTTTTACTGACCGAGCCTGGAGAGCACCCCAATCTGGCATCGCGCATTTTGGGTAAGGTCGTTCGGGAGCTTCCCGCGTTTTGGCTGGAGCGGTTCGGATACGAACCTTTGCTTGCCGAGACCTTTTCGGATATCGAGGCGCGCGAGGGGACGTGCTACAAGGCGTCGGGATGGACTGCGCTGGGCAAGACGAAGGGGTATTCCCGCCACGCAGCGGACTTCTATGTACCTAACGACCGCCCCAAGAAACTATGGGTGCGCGAGCTGCGCAAGAACGCAACCGAATTGCTCCGCTCGATCCATCTTCCGGACGAATTCAAGAAAGGGGCGGCGTCGGACGCGGACGGGGTCATGCCGATCAAGGCCAGGCAGATCGAGTCGCTGCACGAAGCGCTGTGCAAGGTTCCCGATCCGCGCGCGAAAAACTGCGTCTACCACATCGGGGCCATCCTTTCGATCGTCGCCATGGGGGTTTTCAGCGGGCACAAGGATCTCAAGGCGATCATGCGCTTTGCGGAGCGGATGACGTTGCCCCAGCGCAAGAAACTCGCGCTTCCCGGCTTTGAAAAGGGGAGCCGCTACAAGAAAATACCCTCCTACACCGCCGTCTACAACCTGCTGACCCAGCTCGATCTCGACGCGTTCTCGCAGGTACTTTCCGAATGGCTCGCCCAGCACCGCGGAACCCTGCCCGTCGCGCTGGCCATGGACGGCAAGTTCATCCGCGACACCGTCGGCCTCGTCACCCTCGCCGAGCACGACACCAATTCGCCCGTTGCGATGATCGACGCCTCCCAAAAGGAAGGCGAAGGGGAACGCTGCGAGCTCAAGGCCTCGCAAAAGATGCTTCGCAGGCACGACGACTTAACGAACACGGTGATCACGGCCGATGCGCTTGATTGCCAAAAAGAGACCGCCCGAATCATTGTGGATCGGGGCGGCGAATACTGCATACAGGTCAAGGACAACCAAAAAACCATCCGCCAGGAAGCCGAGCTCAGCGCGAAAGAGCTCTCCCCCCTTTTAGCCAGACCGAAAAAGCGCATGGGCGAATCGACGGACGCGCGGTAGCCGCCCAAAGCGCCACGCCCTTGCAGGTCGGGTTCCCGCACATCCAAACCGTCGTGAAAATCTGGAGGGAATCGACCGCCTACAAGACGGACGAGAAAGAGATTTGCTACTATCTCTCCTCCGAACCCTTCGACCGGCGAACCCCCGAGCAATGGCTTGAGCTCGTCCGGGGACACTGGGGCGACGTGGAAATCCGGAACCACTGGAAGAAAGACGCGATCCTGCTCGAAGACAAAACACGCAGCCGCAACCCAACGATGGTCGGTGCCCTCGCCATGCTACGCAACACCCTGCTGTTCATGCACAAAGAACAGGAAGAACACGAAACCCTCCCCGGGTTCGTAGAAGCGATCGCTGCGAATGGAAACAATGCTTTTTCAATGCTGACGCGCCGATACTGAGCTCATATAGAAAGACCATGGGGCAGCCTCCCGAACCAGGGCATATACCGTCTGCAGAAGACACCTGCAATGCACCCGACGACAAACAAAAGCCAAACCGGTTTGCCCACAAAAGTCATAGTCATACTTCTTACTCCCGGAAAGCTGCTATCAAGGCACGTATTGTATGATAACTAAGAAAACCAAACAGTCCGACCTGAACCAGAGCAAGAAGCGGGCGTAGAAAATGCGGCAAATAAGAAAAAAGAAACCCCAGTATGCCAAAACAGAATTCAATCAGAACCACCTCAACCACAACCAGGCAAACCCACATCAGAATCGTCAAATTGTTTTGCAGATAACGGTTGCGATGTGCAGGCGGCCTTATAGGCTGATGATTGTTAATCGGATGCGGAGGCGGCTGATGATTTACCTGCCTTGCCGGCCGTGGGCTGTTAGGATTTCTAGGAATTTGTTGCGCCATGAATTTGCCTCGCTAGCTTTGTGGTGATCTCGTGAGTAAAGCCTTTCTGACGAACCAGCAAAGGAACCGTCTCTCCGCACAACAGCATTCCATCACGGCCGCAAAGCGCGCAGTCAGACCGCCACCCATTGGCCTCCCGCTGGTAATAATGGGGTTGCATGCCGGGGTTAAGAAGATTGACCGTAAGAATGTCCCAGCACTCGGAAGGTGTCGCCCCCGTCACATAACGAAGTATTTCCCAAACGGTTAAAGCCCCTTCAGCTTCTGAAAAATGGTATTCGTTACCGCGGCCAGATTATCCCCTGACACAACATCATAGGTTGGCCGCCACCGATCCAGGAGCAGACAGGCCCAGGAATATCCGAGGTGGGAAAGATCCTCACACCCATGAGACGCTCCCTGCTCAAAAACATGAGCAAGATATCCCCTGCCTGCTTCCGCTATTCCTGACTTGTCCAATCAACAGTAAATGTTGATGTCGTCCGGCTGCTCCTCCGCAATTTTCAGAGCAATCGCCCCTGCAATTCGGCAAAGTTCCGGCGGTTCATTGAACTGCCCTTCCTTCAGACCGACCTCGAAACACTCGGCATCGATCACCACCTGCCGTTCACCGGTCAGTTGGCAATAGGGAGCCTTGGCCTCGAATGCATCCACAAGGGCGACGGTTTCCACATTCACGTAGAGCGTCTTTCCAACGGTTATCAGGTCAAAAGTATGCGTCTCTTCGGCGACCGCCTTGACAGGGCTACTCTCCGGCGGTTCCGCGGATTGATTTCCAGCGGGCAGGCGTCCAGTCGGCAGCTTCGAACTGTTGCATGGTCGGCAGGGCGCTGAGGGTTTCACGCAGGTAGTCGGCTGGATTGATGTCGAGTTTTCGGCAGGTTTCAATGAGGCTATAGATGATGGCGCTGGTCTGGCCGGATTCCGGACTACCGAAGAAAAGGAAGTTCTTTTTGCCGATAGCGGTGGGCCGGATGGCGTTCTCAACGAGGTTGTTGTCGATTTCGAGTGTGCTATGTTCGAGGTAAAGATTGAGTGCATCCCAACGTTCGATGGTGTAATTGATCGCTTTACCGAAGTTGCTTTGCGGGAGCTGGCGCGGTTTTTCCTGATCGAGGATTTTCTTTATCTGTTCGAGATGGGACTTGGCATGTGCCTGGCGGTAGGCGGCGCGGTCGAGCTCCGGTTTGTCGCGCAGGGCGGATTCGATCCGGTAAAGTTTGGCGATGAGTTTTACGACGGTCTGGGCGACGGGATGGCCGGGGACTTCGACGAACTTGCGGCGGGCATGCGCCCAGCAGGCGGCATGGATGATCGCGGCTTTTTCGGCGCGGTGTTTCTTTTTATTGAGCCAGCTGGTGTAGCCGACATAGCCATCGGACTGCAGCAGGCCTTTATACCCTCCAAGCATGGTGTCAAGGCATTCGGCGGCACGACTCGGATACCATTCAAAGAGTACGCCGACCTGCGGGGTGTGATACGCCCATAGGTATCCGTTGGGACAGTAGTCCTTTTTCGGATCTTGATATTTGATAAAAGTCTCGTCGGCCTGAATGTATCCGCTCGCGCGGATTTCATTTCGAAGTGCTTCATAGATCAGAGATAACCATTGGGCTACGAGATACATCCATCCGCCCATCGTTTTCCGACTGATCTCAACTCCAAAGCGTTGCTTAAAAATTTGTTCCTGCCGATAAAGCGGGAGGTGGTCGCAGTATTTACTCAGGATGATATGAAGAACCAGTCCGGTGGAAGCGTAGGAGTTTTCGATCAGTTGCTTCGGCGCGGGAGCAATCAGCGGAGCAATGGAACGGTCGTCGCGCTTCTTGTATTTGTTGCGAATGATGACCGTGCGAAAGAAGCGCGTCGGCGTGACATCTAGTTTTTCGGTGCGGACTTCGGCAATCTTTTTGTACAGCTCCGGATGGGCAAGAACTTCATCTGGATCAATAATAATGGTTTCGGTCGGGAGGTCTTTGGGAATGCGCGCATCGAGCCCCTTGCGCTTCCCTCGTTTTGATTCCTTTTGTTCTTCTTCGGCCAACTCGGCTTTCGTTTCGGCCAGCTCCAAAGCCTCTTGCAGTTCGCGAAGTTCTTCAAGCTCGAGTTCCAGCTGATCGGGGCTGAGTTTTTCCGAACTGCGCCCGAATAGCTTCTTCATCAGGCACTGAACTTTTTCCTGAAGCAGGTTTACCTCGCTCTTTAGACTCGCATTTTCGGCGAGCAGTTGATTGAAATTTTCACGCGTATAAACCATGCCGCACATTATATCAAAACTCGTAAAAAATGCGGCACCAACCTGGCGAAAAACGCAAAAGAATCAGCGTTGCTACCAGGGCTTAAACAAGCCCTGCTTCAGGTCAACGCCATCGAGCAGGAGGGCCAGTGCTTCCGGTGCGAGTGCGAGTTTTCCACTTTCTCCAACGCCCTGCGGCCAGGTAAAGCAACCTTGCTCCAGTCGTTTGATCGCCACCCACATGCCCGTGCCATCCCAGTAGAGCGTTTTGATCCGGTTCCGTCGGCGATTCGTAAATACATACAGCGCCCCCGAACACGGATCCTCCTTCAGTCGATCCAGCACAACCCCATGCAGTCCGTTAAAACTTTTACGCAAGTCCACTGGCTCCACCGCCAAGAATACCCGGATCGAATTACTTAATCCAAACATCCGGCAGCCTCCCTAAGCACGGTGCCAAGTCCTGCCGAAGAGGCAATCGGAATCACGACCTCAATCTGATTCGGAAGGCGAATTCGCACCTCATCAGCCAGAACCGCTTCACGGCTAAGCTCGACCTCGCAAAAAGACACCTCATTATCTTCCCGCTCGATTCGCAGCCAGCGGGCCAGCGTTTTGGAATTGAGATTCCATTCCCGACAGAACGCCGCCTGTGTCAAACCAGACGTTTTATATTCCTCGATCAACTCCCGGCGTTCTTCATCCGTATAAGAAGCACGCCCCAGCCCATTATTTTCATTCGTATCCATGCCCGATAAATTATCAGGCTTTGGCTGGCTTGCCTATGGGGTCGGGGAAGAGGCGCATACATCTCTGACGTAATGTTGGTTGTCCAACCGGAAACTTACCATCGCTGGCGCAGACCAAAGGAAGCCAAACCAAAACGGCCGGGGCGGCCGAGAACAACGCCTCGGCGGTGTCATATCGTGCCCCCGCTTGTGCCCGAACAACCAGGCACAAACAGGGGCAATCCCAGTGAGACAACGATTCTTATTCCACCAGCAGTTTAATGAACAGTTCGTCGTCCGCGGTTCCGACCGCATTGGTGTAGCTGCCCAGCTCTCCGCTCTCGTCGGTGATCGCAACGGGGCCGGTATTGGTTCCCCAGCCGCCCTCGACCAGGTTGGTGTTTGTCAGCACATAATACTGCAGGGTGTTGTCGCCGACAATCGAGAACAGGTAGCCCCCGGAAACCAACGAAGGCTGTGTTCCAATATCCCCCGAATTGGTCGGATTTCCGCCAAAGACATATTCGCCCCAATCCGTGAGTTCATCGTTGTCCGCATTGGCGGATGGGTCGCCGGAAAGGTCATACTTATCGACAAACGCATCAAACCCGCTCGGATCGGCCGCGGCTGCAACCAGCAACTCGGACTCACCCAGGGCCCGGGTGACTATGCGCACCTCATCCATGTAGCGGACAGCCCTCTGGTTTGTATCGCCATTCAGCAAGAAAGAATTCGTTGTGTTATGAATGGAAGTCACCCCGGCAATGGTTCTCTCCGCGCTCAACAGGTCCCCGCCATCGGTCAGGTTCTGGTAATAGAGCGTCACGGCTGTATTGCTCGCACCCGGTGTCGCGACGACTCCAATGTAATAATCAACCGATCCCGTAAAGGAGTTCGTCCCATCCAGCTTGGCCTGCGCGATCACCCAGTTGTTCGATGCAAGCGAAGCGTCCCATACCGCCAGCGTAAGCTCCCCTTTGCTTTCATTAATACTCACGCGCCACTCTTCATCCTTTTCGGCAACCGTTTGATACCCAATCCCAGTCGTTGGCGTTACGAACGTTTCGAACGAAAAGGCGCTGGTTCCAAAATCGAACAGGTTCGTGTCAGCAACGGCCCAATGGTTCCCCTTGGCATTGAAATAGGAAACCCCGGCGTTCGTCACCCCGCTCTGGGGAATGGTCGGCAAATAAGAGCCTTCTCCGGGTTCATTACGATCCACTCCCTTTGGAAAGTCGATGCCGCCTCCACCGGAGGCCCCTGCAATCAGTTGCGTCAGATCCAACCCGTTTCCGCTGGAATCATTCGTGACGGCACCCGGCTCAAAACGCCAAAGCCGAGTTCGGGAAATGTCGCAAACAACTCGGACTGGCTCAGCGCCCCGGAGCTCAAACGAACCTCATCCATATAGTCCATCGACCTACCGGCGATATTTCCATTAAGATTGAAAGGCTCCGCCGAATTGTTAAGAGAATTTATTCCGGCTATCGTTTTCACATCGCTCAATAATTCTCCGCCAGCGGTCAGGTTCTGATAATAGAACGACACGACGGTATTGCTCACACCCGGTGCCACAACCGCGGCAACATAATAATCGTTCCCCGCCGTAAAGGAGGTCGCTCCATCAAATATTTTCAGCGCGGTCTTCCACTCTGAAACGCCATCATATAGCGACAGCGTTAATTTTCCACTGGCTTCATTAATACCCATGCGCCACTCATCCACCTTTTCAACAACCGTTTGGAAGCCATTGGTTGTTGGCGTCACAAACGTTTCGAATGTGAAGGCGTTGCTTCCGAAATCAAATAGGTTCGTATCAGCAACGTAAAAACGCTTCCCCAGTCCATCCAGGTGAGCAACACCATCATTCTCCGCTCCGGTCTGCGGAATAATCGACAAATAAGAACCGGAGCCGGATGAAGGACGGTCTACCACCTTAAGATCGGTCGAGGTTCTCGTAAGAGTAAGCCCGTTCCCGCTGGAATCCGCCCGAGTGGCTCCAGGCTCAAAACGCCAGAATCCCACCGTACCCGCACTCAACTGCCCTGCCGCACATACAACCAGCCCGAACAAGGATATCTTTATGAATAACGATCTCATCTCTATCTCCTTTTGTTTGCTGTTATGTCAGCACGCTCCGATGGCGCTGCGCCTATCATCCAAGCATTCAAGATAACAATGAAACGGAGCCGAAAACAGGAACGTTATGTTGAATGCGGGTGTTGATATGTTTATTTCGCCTTTAGTGCCTGCGTGAATAGGTGCGGATTCTGGTTTGATCCAAAAGCTTCTGCATTTTCTTAGCGACTTCGGGATTTGATTCAACCAGGTTGTTGTCCTCGTGCGGATCTTTTTCCAAGTCATACAGAGCTCTCGTGTTCTGGCTGGTTGTACCGGGAGGATCCATTTTTTTATATTTTATCGGAACCTCTACTCCTTCGATGTATTTCCAATTCCCGAGCGTAAGAGCAAAGGTTCCGGCTCCGCTGTGCGTGATGCAGGTTGCGAGCTCATCGCGATCAACAGGCTTGCCGTAAAAGGTATCCAAAACGCTCACACTGTCCTCAGCGCCAAGCTCTTTAGCGGGGATTTCAATATTCAGCAGGTCGGCCAATGTGGCGGTCATATCCACCAGGCTTATTTTGTCGTCGTTCACCGCGCCCGCCTTGATATGATCCGGCCAGGAAACGATGAAAGGAACGCGGGTTCCGCCCTCGAGCGGATCCTGCTTTCCGCCTCGATAGATGCCGTTCACTTCCATTCCTTGCTGACGCATTCTGGTGACTTGGCCTTTCAACTGCCAACACTCTGGAACCTCATAATCCCAGGTCTTGATTTCATCTGCATAAACACCCCCGTTATCACTCGTAAAGATGAACAAGGTGTCCTTGAGACGACCGCTCTTTTCAAAGGCCTTGAAAACCTCGCCGACACTCCAGTCCAGATCCTGAATAAACTCTGCAAACGCCCCGCCCGCCAGCGTGCCCTTAAAACGTTTTGACGGGGTGATCGGACTGTGTACCGCAGGAGCTGCAAAATACAAAAACACGGGCTTGTCTTCCGGCTGTTGATTGAGCCATGCGACCGCTTTTTCCGTCAGGACATCCATGACCTCCTCATCGCCCCGTTGCGGGGCATCCACGCCCATCCACTCTTTTCCGTATGGCGTCTTCCCTTCAATTTTAATCTTGTCGTAGGATCTGCGCCCGTACACATCATGGTTCTCCATATAGATTCCGGACAAATCTCCATGGTTGTGCGGAAGGCCGAAAAAGTAATCAAAGCCGATGGAAAGCGGCCCCCTCGCAATCGGTTTAAAATACCTTTCCGGATCGTTCCATTTCCCCTTTTTTTCACCAAAGCCCAGATGCCACTTCCCGATGACAGCAGTGTTGTATCCATCATCCTTCAGCATCTGCGGAAGCGTAAAGCGGCCTTCATCGATATACAGCGGGTCGAACATATTTATGACCCCTCTTTTCAGCACGGTGCGCCAGCAATACTGGCCGGTAAGCAGAGCGTAGCGGGTTGGCGAGCACACTGCAGCCGGTGCATACGCCTGCGTGAACCGCATGCCCTTTTCCGCCAACGTATTAATATGGGGCGTTTTAAGCACCGACTCGGGGGTTCCATAGCAATTGGAACTGCCATAGCCATAGTCGTCTGCCAGAAAAATGACGATGTTGGGTTTCTTTTGTGCGGCGCCCGCTGCCACCGCAGCCAGTGCACCCGCGGCGATTACAACCCGTATTCCTTTTGTGGTTCTACTCATCTCATTCTCCCTTAAAGTTGCGTTGTTTTTTCTGCTTGAATTCCCCGAAGGCGTGCGGCAAGTCGGTCGAATAGCTCTTCATCTTTTTCTGCATTTTTTCAGCTGCGTAGCATATTCCGGATTCTTCGTCATTTTATTTAAGGTCATACTTCCGTCGTCCCGGCCGATTTAAAAGGCGTTGAACTCCGGTCTGGTAAAATGTTTCCGCGGTTTTCTGGCGATGGGTTAACTGACCGGCCATGACGTTGACATACTGCTTATACACCTTCGGGTTCTTTTTCATCTGGTCTTCATCAGGAATCGGCAGATGCTCCAGCTGGGATTCCAATACCATCCGGGCGGTTCGGCTGGCCTCATTGTCCGTCTCAATTTTTTCAAACGTGAAAGGGTTCCCCGATGGATTACAGCGCCAAAGCTGACCCTGAGCATCCAGCGAATAATCCCGATTACGAATCATCCGATGAAACCCAAATGTATAACTGAAGATCCACTCACGGCTATGTGTACGATCGCCCTCCAGCAACGGAACCAGGCTTTGTCCATCCAGCACCTGCGATTGCAAGGTCCGATGGTCGGCCAGTTCCAACAAGGTCGGATACAGATCCACGCAATCGGTCAAACTTCCGGTCTCGCCATGCCATTTAACCCAGTTTGATCCCCCGGCCACAATAAAAGGCACGTGCGCACCGATCTCCGAAGCGGCGCCTTTCCCGAGCCCATAGGTTGGATTATCCGCCATGAAAAAGATGACCGTATTTTCGTATTCACCCATCGCTTTGAGCGCGTTCACCAGCCTGCCCACTGCCGTATCAAGATATTGTACATTGGACACCATGCCCGGCTCCGTTTTCGTGACCTCATGGTCGCCCGGCACTTTCATCTCCGTCCAGGGAAAATGGGTCAGGTGGGAAGAATAATAGATAAAAAACGGCTTTTCGTCGTTTTTACTCCGTTGTGCAAAATCAAGGGCAGCATCCCCGAGCATTTCCGGGCCGAAATCATCGGGTCCCGTCGATCGCAGAAGGTCATTTTCAATCACCATCGGATGCCAGGTTGCTGATGGGCTGTGCCGGTCTTTCTGGGTCGGCGAAAATTTGTTTGCGTTCCCCCACCCCCACCATGAACCGGAATATTCCTGGATCCATTCCTGCTTCAGTCCATCCCCGCCCATCAGTGAGCCGTACAGAAAATATTCATCCACACCCCAGTCCGGATCCGCCGGAGAGGTAGGCAGATGCCATTTGCCTCCGTGAAACGTTGCATATCCGGATTCCTTCATCGCCCGGAAAAGAGTCATTTTTTCACTGGGCATGGCATCGTACGTTTCCTTTTCAATATATGAGTTGCCGTAGGCACCGTTGCGGAAACCATACTGACCACTCATGATGGCCGCACGGCTACTCACACACACTGGCGTCGCCCAGGCGGTCTTGAATTTAATACCGCCCTCGGCCAATGCATCGATGTTCGGCGTGGATACCATCGTATTTCCATAACAGCCCAGCTCATGTGAACTGCAATCATCTACCAAAAACAGGATAATGTTCGGTTGCTGGGTTGCCTGCAACCCAACCGGCAGAAGGGTGAGCGCCAACCCCGCCAGCACCATTTTCTTTTTCATTTTTTTTCTCATCGTGACTTCCTTTAACTAGTTGTGATTTTTGCCGAATCGTAGAACCCCAAAAGGGGCGCCTTCTTCGTTTGCTCCAGTTGCGATTGGTGATCACAAACCCAGAATTGATCCTCTCTTTTCCTGAACCATTTTCAGAAAATTTTTGACCATCGCCCCATATTCCGGATGGCGGGCGAGATTGACATGTTCACCCGGGTCTTTTTCTAGGTCATAGAGCTCGACTTCATTCTCATTATCCAGCCACTGTATAAAATGGTAGCGTTCCCCCAAGAGGGAGCGTCCCTTTGGTTCAGGCTCCCGTTTTCCCCAGATGCTATATTCGTACTCTTTCACCGAATGCGACGGGTCATCCATGAGCGGCCGAAGGCTTTTCCCCTGCATCTTATGGGCGATATCCAGCCCGCAGTAGTCCTGAAGCGTGGGAAGCAGATCAATCAGACCAACAGGTGATTTCGTGGTCTTTCCATTCCCGTTTGCGCCGGGAACACGGATAAAGGTCGGCACCCGAAGACTCTCATCAAACAGGGTAAACTTGGCCCAGAGAAAATGTTCGCCGAGATGATATCCATGGTCGCTGGTGAAAACCACAATGGTATTGTCTGACAGCCCCAGCTCATCGAGTGCATTCATGATTTTTCCGAACTGCGCATCCACATAGGTAATACAGGCATGGTACGCACGAATAATCCCCTCCGCCCGTTCCTGATCATTTTCTTTCCACTTAAACCCATAGGTGTTAAAGAAAGAGTTTTTTGCATGAATCGGACGATTGTCCCAATCGGAGACATCTTCGTTAACCACTGCGGCAGACGAGTCGGCATACATGTCATAATATTTTTCAGGACAAGTGTACGGGTTGTGCGGTTTTAGAAACCCGCAGGCAATAAAGAATGGCTGGCCATCCTCTTTTCGCTCTTTCATCCAGGAAATGGTCTGCTCAGCACTCTGGGCATCGGGATAGTATTTATCATCGGCAGGATGGGATTGATAAATAATTCTTTCGGACCATTTTTTGTCATTTTGCACGGGACAACGCATGCTGTATTTCGACGGGCCGCTTTTTTTTCGCTCCTCCTTCAAGCGAAACAGATGAAACTCGTCCCAGGACCCCTCCAGCTCTGGGTCTTGCCATGGGTTATGTGAAATCTTTCCGAGGCCTCCCGTCCAATAGCCGTTGTCGCGGAAAATCTGCGGCATAATCCGAACGCCCGGGCTGTACTGGAACATTTGGGCCTCGCCGGTGTCCTGCCCGACTTTTTCACAATAAAGTCCGGTCAACATCGATGCGCGGCTCGGTCCGCACATGGGATACTGAACAACCGCCCGATGAAAGTTGAGGGCGCTTCTGGCAAATTTATCGATGTTCGGGGTTTGAACATGAGGATAGCCATTGACCCCGACCCGGTTGGCGAGATCGTCACACATCACAAAAAGCACATTTGGGCGCTTCGTTGCATTCTTCGCCTCGTCAGGGGATGAGGCCTGAACCGCGAACGACAATCCGGCGGCCATCATGATCAAACTACACAGCTTCAATTTCTTCATCATACTCTCCAGTTTAGTTAACTCCCTCAATGGGATGATTTTCTGTAAAACGAACAACCTTCATGCGTAACACCAGCCGGAACGAGCGAGAGGATCGGCCAGCCTCTATTCGAGGCCATTAATTACCGCATTCGCAACGGTCGAAACGCCGTATCCCTGATTCAGGATCTCCTGATGCAGCCAAATGAAGCCACCTCCGCAATGGTCCTTCCATTCAGAAAGCTGTGCCTCAACCTCTGCGGGGGTTTTCCCTCCAGCATCATCCGGGTTGATTGACAGCCCGGGGATCACCTTGAGATCGCCGTCAAATTTGGTATTCCAGTCCTCAGGGTAATTATACTGTCCACCCGCATAACATTGCACATAAATCCGGTCGACCAGCCCCGGCTGGTAGGCTTCGAGCTGTTCGTATACGGGGTTCCAAACGCCCTCCGGCCTCATATACGGACAAAGCGTCACTTTATACCCTAAAACACTGAGCATTTTGCCGAACTCAACCATCGACTCCACGTCATAGTGCTCCTCATCATCAAAGTTAATGGCATCGGCGCCCAGCACATCGCGCAACACCTTGAATGACTGATAGAGCCTGCTGTCTTCGCCGGTTCCCTCGGCTTCGATCAATGCATCGATATTCGCAAAACTGGCATCCCCCCACGCACTCACCGAAAACTCGATCCGCTTGACCGTTGAGGGTGCCTTTTTCAGATCCACCAGCTGCTCGATCCAATCCTTTTCGCCAACATACCATCCGTACTCCGCGAGCGGGTTTTCGGTTAGATTATAGTAGAGTTCGCCCGTCGTTCTCACCTTTGTACTCCATAGCAAAAGGGTGTCGAACCCAGACGACTTCACCTCCGCAGCATTGCTTTTGTAACTCCCATACATGCTGCCACCGGCAAAAAGCCCCACCGGCTTTTCGGGGCCATCCGGGGTCTCGCGAATCTCCAACACCGGATCATATACCGACTCTTTGGACATCAAAACCTGCTCACTCGGGTCACTGGTCATAATTGCAAGCGAATAGGTTCCCGTTGAGGTGATGTGGCCGGAAAGGTCGAAGGTGTTCCAACCCTTGGAAAGAGAAGGTTTGCTCTTGATTATGTCGCCCGGAACCGGACGATTAGCCCATGTGATGGTGCTTTCATCCCACGTGTTATCATCAACCACACGAACCCAGACCGCATTGGAAATGGCTTGAGCGGCATACACTTTCAGCCAAACCTCCTCGATCGAGGAGGGAACCTCATCGACGTCAAACTTCAGATAGGAGAAAAGCTTCTGACTCGATGCACCGGTACGGACTGAAAGGTTGGTATTCGCGCCATAGTTCTGCGTCGAGTTTACCTCCGACACAAAGGAGTCGTCGACCGGCTTGAAAAGATATCCGAACCGGGGCACGGGATAGGTGTCGTTGCTCTTCACTCGGAAGAACGATGACGTATTGGTCGTTTCAAGCACCCACTCGGCCAGGCCAACTCCGCTGGTCAACGCCACATCCGACCACGCGCCGGAGGTCAGGCTTTCGCGCTGCTGAATCGTCACATACGCATCGGCAGACAGATTCGTTGCGCTGATGGTCAGATTGGAATCCAACACAGAAGAGATCTTAGGCGCATTGAACCCTGCCGGCAAAATATCGAACTTCAACGTTCCCAGCCGAATATCCGTCGCCCCTTTCATCAAGGCAATCTGATCCCCATCACGAATCGGCATCGCATCCGAGAAGGTGACGACATTGTTCGCGAGCATCCTCCCGGCACCGAGCTCTCCCACCGGAACATCATGATTGCGCATCCAGATATCGCCGCTGTATACATCGATATCATTAAATAAACCAATCGCCGACAGCGCAAGGGTCTGATCAGCCCCCAAGGTCAATTCACTCAGGTCAAACGTCAACAGAAGCGCCTCGGAGCCCTGAATATCGCCATTTGTTTTTTCACTCGTCCTCACCCCCCATCCCTGGGTTTCCAACGTTTGGATTACATTTCCGGCGCTTTGCCCGCCCCCGCTCCAAGTGAACGGATTAAAATTGGAAGAACCATCATCCACAGCCTGCAGGTTCAGCTTGATGACACCCGAAACGCCCTCGGGATCCCGGAATGAATTTTGCACGGAATCGATGAGCGGGAGTGACGCCGAGGACTCCAGCACGACGGAACCGGCCAGATTCAACCAGGTCAGATCCATCGAAGACGCATTATCCCCCCCGACCATGAAGTCCGTCACTAACCCACCCCTGACCGGCAGCAAATCCGATGCGCTCACCACCCCGGAACTCAAACGAACCTCATCCATATAGAGAAGCGCCCTAATGTTCGCATCTCCATTCAACAGAAGATCACTCGTCAAATTCGTAATGCTGATATTCAAATCAACAGTCGAGCTGAACAGCGTTCCTTCCGTCAAATCCTGGTAATAATAGGTGACAAAACCATCGGGGCTTACAGAGACCCCGACATAATAATCTTTCCCAGCCGCAAAAGAATTTTCTCCATTCGGAGTAAAACTAGTGCCCTTCCACCCCCCTAAACCGTTATTCAACGAAAACTTGAATGCCCCGTTCCCTTCATTAATCGTGGCAAGCCACTCCTCAGCCTTGATCGCGACCAAGGTGTATCCATTACCCAGAACCGGGGTCACAAAGGCCTCAAAGGTAAAACCGGACGCACTGAAATCAAGCAGGGCATTATCCGCAACCGACCACTGATCCCCCGTCCCGTTCAGCAAAGAAACCCCGTTGTTCGTCGCCCCGGCCAGAGGGATGGTGGACAACATGGAGCCGGGGCCGCTTGCCGGACGGCTTACCCCGGAAATCCGAGTCCCGGTTTGCCCGAGATCGAGCCCGTTCCCGCTGGAATCAGCAGTAACGGCACCCTGCTCGAACCGCCAATACCCCACCGTATCCGCACGCAACGGCCCCACCGCGCAGAGAAAGAACCCGAACAAAATAACCCTTACGAATAACAACTTCATCATTAACCATCTTATAACTGTTGGCTTGCGCGCATATTTATTAAAGTATCCACATTCTTTACCGTCCGTGCTGTAAAGCAAAATGGCCGCAAAAAATTTCATATATAACGCCCGGTCGGAACCAGCCCGCACCGGGCGTCACATGAAGCTCGATCGCTGTTCACATTAGAAACTTGATTCCACTTCCAGCTTCAGGAACTGCTCGCCGAGGACATCCGTTGGAACACGGTTGGTGACCGTTTCGAAGCCGCTTATGCCATAGCTCGTGTTGGTGCCGACCACTTCCGCATCTGTATTAACGAACGTGCCGGAAACCAGGTCGGTATCGTTCAGCACGCGATAGATCAGTCCGCGCTCAGCCGCATCGTCGCGCTGGGCATGGACATAGTAGAACCAGCCGGCTTCAGTGCTTGCAACCGGAGCAATGCCGGTATCGGACTCGTCATCCGGGTTGCCGTTGAGCGCGTATTCCGCCAGATTGTCGAGCGCGTCACCGTCCGGATTGTCGGTCAGCTCCAATTCGCTGCCCACTCCCGGATACGCACTCAGCCAGTCGGCATATCTCGTGGCCGGCGTGTCTTCGGTGACGGCGGTATCAACCCGTTTCACCACGAATTCGGTGATGGAAAAGTCCGCCGCCTTCGCCGTGCCATAGCTATGGTTAAATGCAAAACCGACCTGCTGCACATCGGTAAAGGTGTGCGCACCGTATGTCCCGATCCCCCCGTCCGCGAATGCGAAGTTGCTGGAACCTTCCGTCAAATCGTAGGTTGCCCACTGCAAGCTGTCGGGATTCGTCACGGTAATCGTGGTTCCGTCCGGAGCGACGGTTTCCGACACATAGTATTGCGATGCCCCGTCACGTACAACCATACGCACGTCATAGCCAGTTCCTGTCGTAAAACCACCATCGACCTCCAGTGTAAATGAGGATTGGGAGGTAAAGACAACGGTTTGCATATCAAACCCATCCATAAAGTCCGCTTGATCCCAAAGCACCACCGCATCGATGATATAATCCTGAGGGTCAGTACGAGTCCAGGGGCGGAACCGCAGGTTGTGCTTGGCAGCACTTTCAGCTGCGATCAGATAATTGACTTGATCCAGACTATACTGGGACTTGCACCCGCCATACACATCGTGCTGATCGAGCGTACTATCAAACAACAGGCTCGTCAGACTCAGGTTGCGAACCTTGTTGGTATTGGTATCCACATCCAGACCGCCGTTTATGTTTACGTCCACTGTTGCCTGGATCGAATCAAAATTGATTAAGACCTCATCATCCTCCGGTGGCGGGAGAGCTATGGGCGATGCCCAGACCGTAGTGTAACCGCTGTTCACCGATCCATCCGTGTCGGCATAGAGCGCACTGTTGCCGGCACTGTTGGTCCAAGCCAGCTCCCAGTCAGTCGTCAGCATCGGCTGCCCGTTGGTCCAGGTGATTACCCCATCGGCGACCAGATTGCTGATCGTGGTTGTTTGATCACCCCACTGGGTAAAAACGCCGTAGTCGGCAAAGTGCAATTCGGCATTGGGACCGGGATTGTAAACACCCCATTTGGAGCTCATACGAAGCTCACCTCCGGTCAGATTATAGGTTGCGACGCCATCGCCCGAATGACCGAGCCGTAATTGCGTTGCTTTAACAAAAGAGTCGGGGCCGGCTTGGTTAACCGTTCCGGTCGCCCCGTCATAACCCACATACAGGAAGTTATTCACCAACGAAAGCGTTCCATTAACATCCAACACACCGACGGCATTCGTCGAGTATCCCACAACGAAAGCCTCGGCCGGATCAGGAGGAGTCGACGCCCTGTCGCCATCCGCCCTTGACCATTTACTTCCGATCACCATCCTACCGTTTCCTCCGTCTTTTCCGATAATAGTCGGGCCATCCAGGTTCAGCATTGCATCCCAGAATCCCATATAGCCTCGTTCACCCGCACTGTTGGCTACATAGAGCCCGGTCACCGACAACTCAGTGCTGTAGTTCAACATCAAGACTTCCGCAATGTTCGTGCTGATAATGCCGATTGTCAGATTCCCTATCGACGGAGCACCCGTTTCAATCCGGAGTTTCCCGTCAACTATGTATCGGACATCATCATTGGTACCCGGCAGGCTGGTCGCGGCCACCCAACCGTCAACGGGCCAATATTCCCAGTCATCGATGACCGACCAGGTTCCATTTGTTGAAGTGTTTTGGTATTCTGCCGCCTGCGTCATCGAGACTAGCGAGACCAACACTGCCGCCATGATCCATACTCTTCTTTTCATCTCATTGCTCCTGTTAGGTTATATGCGGGCTCCCGACCCGCTGATCCTTTTTCTATGATGTTGTTGCACTTTTTCAAAAGCATTGTCATTCAACAACCCAAACGTAACGCACCTGTTGCGCTGGTTGAACAGGAAGAATTCTAAACGTCGGAAGCCGAGCCGTCCAAGAACGCCACGAACCACCGTAAATCTCATTCTTCACCCCTGCACCTTAAAGCGAAATGGCCGCAAAAAAAATCATGCGTACCGCCCCGGTCGGAGCGAACCACCCTTTTTGAATATCGAACACCGAACAAGAAATGTCGAATTTCGAAGGTTAGACCCTCATCATTCTGCGGTTCCTTGTTCGGAAATCAGTCTCTAATCGCTCCCGATTATCTGCGGTTCAAGGCGGCTACGCAGCCGCCTTAGAAACTTGATTCCACTTCCAGCTTCAGGAACTGCTCGCCGAGGATGTCGGTTGGAACACGGTTGGTGACCGTTTCGAAGCCGCTTACGCCATAGCTCGTGTTGGTATCGACCACTTCCGCATCCGTATTGGTGAAGACGCCAAAAACCAGGTCGGTATCGTTCAGCACGCGATAGATCAGTCCGCGCTCAGCCGCATCATCGCGCTGGGCATGGACATAGTAGAACCAGCCGGCTTCGGTGGTTGACACGGACGCAATGCCGATATCGGACTCGTCATCCGGGTTGCCGTTGAGCGCATATTCCGCCAGATTGTCGAGCGCGTCACCGTCCGGATTGTCAGTCAGCTCCGATTCACTGCCCACTCCCGGATACGCACTCAGCCAGTCGGCATATCTCGTGGCCGGCGTGTCTTCGGTGACGGTGGTATCAACCCGTTTCACCACGAATTTGGTGATGGAAAAGTCCGCCGCCTTCACCGTGCCATAGCTATGGTTAAATGCAAAACCGACCTGCTGCACATCGGTAAAGGTGTGCGCACCGTATGTCCCGATCCCCCCGTCCGCGAATGCGAAGCTGCCTGACCCGTCCACCAGGTCGTAGGTTGCCCACTGCAAGCTGTCGGGATTCGTCACGGTAATCGTGGTTCCGTCCGGAGCGACGGTTTCCGATATATAGTATTGCGATGCACCGTCGCGCACGACCATACGCACGTCATAGCCAGTTCCTGTCGTAAAACCACCATCGACCTCCAGTGTAAATGAGGATTGGGAGGTAAAGACAACGGTTTGCATATCAAACCCATCCATAAAGTCAGCCTGATCCCAAAGCACCACCGCATCGATGATATAATCCTGAGGGTCAGTACGAGTCCAGGGGCGGAACCGCAGGTTGTGCTTGGCAGCACTTTCAGCTGCGATCAGATAATTGACTTGATCCAGACTATACTGGGACTTGCACCCGCCATACATATCGTGCTGATCGAGCGTACTATCAAACAACAGGCTCGTCAGACTCAGGTTGCGAACCTTGTTGGTATTGGTATCCACATCCAGACCGCCGTTTATGTTTACGTCCACTGTTGCCTGGATCGAATCAAAATTGATTAAGACCTCATCATCCTCCGGTGGCGGGAGAGCTATGGGCGATGCCCAGACCGTAGTGTAACCGCTGTTCACCGATCCATCCGTGTCGGCATAGAGCGCACTGTTGCCGGCACTGTTGGTCCATGCCAGCTCCCAGTCAGTCGTCAGCATCGGCTGCCCATTGGTCCAGGTGATGACCCCATCGGCGACCAGGTCGCTGATAGAGGTTGTTTGATCACCCCACTGGGTAAAAACGCCGAAGTCGGCAAAGTGCAATTCGGCATTGGGACCGGGATTGTAAACACCCCATTGGGAGCTCATACGAAGCTCACCTCCGGTCAGATTATAGGTTGCGACGCCATCGCCCGAATGACCGAGCCGTAATTGCGTTGCTTTAACAAAAGAGTCGGGGACGGCTTGGTTAACCGTTCCGGTCGCCCCGTCATAACCCACATACAGGAAGTTATTCACCAACGAAAGCGTTCCATTAACATCCAACACACCGACGGCATTCGTCGAGTATCCCACAACGAAAGCCTCGGCCGGATCAGGAGGAGTCGACGCCCTGTCGCCATCCGCCCTTGACCATTTACTTCCGATCACCATCCTACCGTTTCCTCCGTCTTTTCCGATAATAGTCGGGCCATCCAGGTTCAGCATTGCATCCCATAATCCAATATAGCCTCGTTCACCCGCACTGTTGGCTACATAGAGCCCGGTCACCGACAACTCAGTGCTGTAGTTGGACATCAAGACTTCCGCATTGTTCGCATCGCCGTCAACGCCAATTTCCAGAATCCCGATCGACGGAGAAACCGTTTCAATCCGGAGTTTCCCGTCAACTATGTATCGGATATTATCATTGGTACCCGGCAGGTTGGTCGCGGCCACCCAACCATCAACGGGCCAATATTCCCAATTATTGGTTTCCGACCAGGTTCCAAGGGTTGAGGTGTATTGGTATGTTGCCGCTTGCGGCGGTATATACGCAGGTTTAAGGTCATACTGCAGTCGTTCCGGCCGATTTAAAAGGGATTGAACTCCGGTTTGGTAAAGGTCTTCCGCCTGTTCCTGGCGCCAGGTTAACTGACCGGCCAAGAATTCGAGATACTGCTCATATATGATCGGCTTCTCTTCCATCCGGTCTTCATCAGGAATCGGCAGATGCTCCAACTGGGATTCCAATTCCATCCGGGCGTTTTGGCTGGCCTCATCGTACGTCTCAATTTTTTCGAACGTGAAAGGGTTCCCCGATGGATTGCAGCGCCAAAGCTGTCCCTGGGCATCCAGCGAATAGTCCCGATTACGAATCATCCGATGAAAACCCAATACATAACTGAAGATCCACTCACGGCTATGTGCATGATCGCCCTCCAGCAACGGGACCAGGCTTTGTCCATCCAGCACCTGCGAAGGCAAGACCCGATGGCCGGCCAGTTCCAGCAAGGTCGGATACAGATCCACGCAATCGGTCAAACTTCCAGTCTCGCCATGCCATTTAACCCAGTTTGATCCCCCGGCCACAATAAAAGGCACGTGCGCACCGATCTCCGAAGCGGCGCCTTTCCCGATGCCATAGGTTGGATTATCCGCCATGAAAAAGATGACCGTATTTTCGTATTCACCCATCGCTTTGAGCGCGTTCACCAGCCTGCCCACTGCCGTATCAAGATATTGTACATTGGACACCATGCCCGGCTCCGTTTTCGTGACCTCAGGGTCGCCCGGCGCTTTCATCTCCGTCCAGGGAAAATGGGTCAGGTGGGAAGAATAATAGATAAAAAACGGCTTTTCGTCGTTTTTGCTCCGTTGTGCAAAATCAAGGACAGCATCCCCGAGCATTTCCGGGCCGAAATCATCGGGTCCCGTCGATCGCAGAAGGTCATTTTCAATCACCATCGGATGCCAGGTTGCTAACGGACTGTGCTGTTCTTCATAGGTCAGCGAAAATATGTTTGCGTTCCCCCAAAACCACCATGGACCGAAATATTCCTGGATCCATTCCTGCTTCAGTCCATCACCGCCCATCAGTGAGCCGTACATAAAATATTCATCCACACCCCATTCCGAATCCTCCGGAGAGGTAGGCAGATGCCATTTGCCTCCGTGAAACGTTGCATATCCGGATTCCTTCATCGCCCGGAAAAGAGTCATTTTTTCCAGAGGCATGGCTTTGTACGTTTCGTATTCAATATATGTGTTGCCGTAGGCGCCGTTGCGGAACCCATACTGACCACTCATGATGGCCGCACGGCTACTCACACACACCGGCGTCGCCCAGGCGGTCTTGAATTTAATGCCGCCCTCGGCCAACGCATCAATGTTCGGCGTCGACACCATCGTATTTCCATAACAGCCCAGCTCATGCGTACTGCAATCATCGACCAGAAACAGGATAATGTTCGGTTGCTGGGTTGCCTGCAACCCAACCGGCATAAGGGTGAGCGCCAACGCCGCTAGCACCATTTGCTTTTTCATTTTTTTTCTCATCGTGATTTCCTTTAACTCGTTGTGATTTTGCCGGTCACAAAGGCCTCGAACGTAAAACCGGTCGGAGTGAAATCAAGCAGGGCATTATCCGCAACCGACCACTGATCCCCCGTCCCGTTCAGCAAAGAAACCCCGTTGTTCGTCGCCCCGGTCAGAGGGATGGTGGACAACATGGAGCCGGAACCGCTTGCCGGACGGCTTACCCCGGAAATCCCAGTCCCGGTTTGCCCCAGGTCGAACCCGTTCCCGCTGGAATCATTTGTCACAGCGCCCTGCTCAAATCGCCAATAGCCCACCACATCCGCACGCAACGGCCCCACCGCGCAGAGAAAGAACCCGAACAAAACAACCCTTACGAATAACAACTTCATCATTAACCATCTTATAACTGTTGGCTTGCGCGCATATTTATTAAAGTATCCGCATTCTTTACCGTCCGTGCTGTAAAGCAAAATGGCCGCAAAAAATTTCATATATAACGCCCGGTCGGAACCAGCCCGCACCGGGCGTCACATGAAGCTCGATCGCTGTTCACATTAGAAACTTGATTCCACTTCCAGCTTCAGGAACTGCTGGCCGAGGACGTCGGTTGGAACACGATTGGTGACCGTCTCGAAACCGCTTACGCCATAGCTCGTGTTGGTGCCGACCACTTCCGCATCCGTATTGGTGAAGACGCCAAAAACCAGGTCGGTATCGTTCAGCACGCGATAGATCAGTCCGCGCTCAGCCGCATCATCGCGCTGGGCATGGACATAGTAGAACCAGCCGGCTTCAGTGCTTGCAACCGGAGCAATGCCGGTATCGGACTCGTCATCCGGGTTGCCGTTGAGCGCGTATTCCGCCAGATTGTCAAGCGCGTCACCGTCCGGATTGTCGGTCAGCTCCGATTCGCTGCCCACTCCCGGATACGCACTCAGCCAGTCGGCATATACCACGGCGGGAGAGCTGTTGCTGACGGCGGGATCAACCCGTTTCACCACGAATTCACTGATGGAAAAGTCCGCCCACGGCTCAGCAGGTCCATAGCTCTGGTTAAATGCAAAACCGACCTGCTGCACATCGGTAAAGCTGTGCGCGCCGTATGCTCCGATCCCCCCGTCTGCAAACGCGAAGCTGCTGGAACCATCCACCAGGTCGTAGGTTGCCCACTGCAAGCTGTCGGGATTCGTCACGGTAATCGTGGTTCCGGACGGAGCGACGGTTTCCGACACATAGTATTGCGATGCACCGTCACGTACAACCATGCGCACATCATAGCCAGTTCCTGTCGTTAATGCGCCGTCGACCTCCAGCGTAAACGAGGACTGGGAGGTAAAGGCAACGGTTTGCGTATCAAACCCGTCCATAAAGTCCGCTTGATCCCAAAGCACCACCGCGTCGATGATATAAGCCTGAGGGTTTTGTGTATTCCAGGGGCGGAACCGCAGGTTGTGCTTGGCAGCACTTTCAGCTGCGATCAGATAATTGACTTGATCCAGACTATACTGGAACTTGCACCCGCCATACACATCGTGCTGATCGAGCGTACTATCAAACAACAGGCTCGTCAGGCTCAGGTTGCGAACCTTGTTGATATTGGTATCCAAATCCAGACCGCCGTTGATCGTCACGTCCGCTGTGATCGAAGACCCGTCAAAATTGACCAAAAGCTCCTCACCCTCCGGTGGCGGGAGAGCTATGGGCGATGCCCAGACCGTAGTGAAACCGCTGTTCACCGATCCATCCGTGTCGGCATAGAGCGCACTGTTGCCGGCACTGTTGGTCCAAGCCAGCTCCCAGTCAGTCGTCAGCATCGGTTGCCCGTTGGTCCAGGTGATTACCCCATCGGCGATCAGATTGCTGATCGTGGTTGTTTGATCACCCCACTGGGTAAAAACGCCGTAGTCGGCAAAGTGCAATTCGGCATTGGGACCGGGATTGTAAACACCCCATTGGGAGCTCATACGAAGCTCACCTCCGGTCAGATTATAGGTTGCGACGCCATCGCCCGAATGACCGAGCCGCAATTGCGTTACTTTAACAAAACCGTCGGTTTGGTTAACCGTTCCAGTCGCCCCGTCATAGCCCACATACAGGTGGTTATTCATCAACGAAAGCGTTCCATTAACATTCAACTCACCGACGGCATTCGTCGAGTATCCCACAACGAAAGCCTCGGCCGGATCAGGAGGAGTCGACGCCCTGTCGCCATCCACCGTTGCCCAGGAAGTTCCAATCACCATCCTACCGTATCCTCCGTCTTTTCCGATAATAGCCGGGCCATCCAGGTTCAGCGTTGAAGTTTTCCATAAGCCAATCCGGCCATTTTTACCAGCGCCATCGGCAACGTCCAGCCCGGTTACCGACAACACAGTGCTGTTGACCATCGTGACGAGCGCATTGTTCGTAGCGCCGCCAGCGCCAATTTCCAGAATCCCGATTGACGGAGAAACCGTTTCAATCCGCAAGTCCCCGGCAACGGTATACCGGACATTATCATTGGTACCCGGCAGGGTGGTCGCGGCCACCCAACCGTCAACGGGCCAATATTCCCAGTTATTGATTTCCGACCAGGTTCCATAGGTTGAGGTGTATTGGTATTCTACCGCCTTTGCTATCGAAGCCAGCGAGATCAACGCTGCCGCCATGATCCATACTCTTCTTTTCATCTCATATCTCCTGTTGTTAGGTGAAATATTGTGTAGGTTATATGCGAACCCCTTGCCCGCTAATCCTACTTCCACAGAATGACTTTCTTTCACTGTCATCCCATAGATTTTAAATAAAAAGGCTGGCTTGTGAGCTCTAAATCCTCCACTCGGAGGGTATGAAAAAACAGAGACAAAAACACAAACCAGCCGGACATAAGTATACAACCTTGAAGCAATTGTGCAATCTGATTCCCGGACACATGGTCACGAACCTTGCGAAGAAGCATGGCGTCGATGCCCGAAGCCGGACGTACACGCCATGGAGCCATGTGGTTTCGCTGCTTTATGCCCACTTTGCTCATGCGCTCGGGCTTAACGATGTATGCGACGCGCTCCAGATGAATGCGGCGGCGCTCTCCACCATCCGCGGTGCGGTTCCACCGTCCCGCAACAACCTGAGCCATGCGAATCAAGTGCGCGACGCGAACATGGCCGAAGAGCTTTATTGGAGCATGATGAAGCATCTGATGGACACGGTGCCTGGTTTTGCGAAGGGAAAGGTGCGTAGTGGATACCTCCGTCGCTTCAGCAAGGCGATCCATGCGCTCGATTCGACCACGATACAGCTGGTGGCCAATAGCATGGACTGGGCAAAGCACCGCCGCCGCAAGGCCGCCGCGAAGTGCCACATGCGTCTGGACCTGCAAAGCTTCCTTCCACGATGTGCCATTGTCGACACGGCAAAACACCATGACAGCCGCAAGACCTTGAGCTTGTGTGCCGACCTTGAAGCCGGAGAAATCGTTGTATTCGACAAGGCTTATATCCAATTCAAGCGTCTATTTGGGCTAACGGAGCGCGGCATTAATTGGGCGGGTCGAGCGAAAGACAACATGCAGTACACGGTGATGCGCTCCCTCGAAACGACTAAAAACAAGCGCATCCTTCGCGACGAAGTCATCGAGCTGATGCTCGAAAAATCGAAGAAGGCCTACCCGTGCGAGTTGCGCCGCGTTGTAGCCCTCGTGGAGATCAACGGCAAGGATGTCGAAATGGTCTTCCTGACCAACCATCTGGAGTGGAGCGCGTGGACGGTCGCGGAGCTCTACCGCTGCCGGTGGGATATCGAGGTGTTCTTTAAGGAAATCAAACAGACGCTCCAGCTCTCCGACTTTCTCGGCTACAGCGCTAATGCCGTACGCTGGCAGGTATGGACCGGGCTGCTCGTCCATCTGCTGATGCGCTGTCTCAAATTCATGCACGGATGGGATCACAGCTTCAAGCGCCTGTTCACCGTCGTAAGGGTCTCGCTTTGGCGTCGCTGGAACCTGCCCGCCTTGCTGGAATCCTATGGGACAGCCAAACCACCCGGTCGCATCCGAGGAGCACCGGAACAGGCGTATCTGCCGGGGTTCATCTAAATGCTGTGGGACAGCCAACTGTTTAAAACGGGGAATCATCATTACTCTTCAACAAAAAATCGGAATCGACTAAATAAACTAAACATCAGAAACCTTAACAAAAACGGGAGCTGACACTCCGTTAGCGTCCTCTATGGGATGACAGTGACTTTCTTTCAAAAGCGGTGTCATTTAGCAACCGATATCTAGCGCACCCGTTGCGCTGGATTAAAAGGCCTGAATCGATCTTCTCTTTCCTGAACCGCTCGCTGGAACTTTTTGACAATAGTCCTGAAGCGTAGGAAGCAGATCAATCAGGCCACCGGTTTTCAAAAAGTCTCTTCGATCTCCTTATCGGAATTGCTACTTTGCCGTCACGGGATCGGTGAGGAGCTGCGGGAGGGATTTCTGGAGGCGTTGCTTGTATTCCTCCCCGGCAAACGCGGCAAAGTTGAGGGATTTCCCGGCATACTCTTTCGGTATTACAAATGACGCCTCCATCGTAACGACTCAAAGACAAAAGCCCGGGCTCTATGCCACAAACCAGATTGGACTGCTCCAAGCGAGTTCCTCGTCGTTCGTCTGGATACGGGTGTAATACCAGACATGCTTCTCGTCGAGGGGGGCCTGATCGGTCCACGCCAACTCGATCTCGGCTTTGCCGGGAGCGGCGCGGTGGACGATCTTGTTGTTGCGAAAAATGACGACCTCTTTGATCGCATCGGGAGCCACGGCTTTGACGAGGAACTTGATCGGGCCATTCGGGCGCTTGACCTTGTCGCCCATGATCGCGTTGCCGGCACTGAACTGGAGTCCCATCTTCGGATGGGACGTGCCGAAGGTGTGGCGGGCGCGGATCGCTTCGAAGATGCTCTCGCGTGTCAGGTCCTGCGCCCACACACCGGCCTTGCCGGTGCCGCCGCCGTGATCGGGACTGGCGATGACCCCGATCACGATGCCCTTGGCCCATGCGTCCTGCAGGTAATTACCTTTTACAGGTTCGCCATGCGGCGCCTGTCGCGGACAACCCAGATATTCGTAGGATTGACGACCCTGAAAGATCTCGGCCACAGGTTGCAGCCGTTCGTCGGTATACGTCCAGTCGGTGGGAGGATTGCCGCTGCCCTTGTGCTGCCCGTCGGCAAGCTGATGCGGGATAAAGATAAAGTCGGTGTCTTTGAGATCGTCCCAGACCTGACGCGGAGTCTGTTTGTTTTCGAACGAATCGTAGAACTTCGACTGATACGGATCCAGGAAGATGAGATTTCGGTGGCCGTGGCCGCCGGAAGTCGGGCCTCTGCTCGATGTCCATTCCTGCGCGAGGAACGTGACGAACCGTTGGGGATCGTGGTTTTGCCGCGTCTGTTCAGCGTTGAGACTCCACTGCTGAGGATCAAAATTATACCCGTGGTCGGTAATCGCGCAGAAATCAAGTTGTTCGATGTCGCGCACGTTCGCATACAGGTCGTGCCCCGGAGGGTTAAAACGCCGGTTGCATACGGATATGTCGGTGTGCTCATGCAAGTCGCCAAAGAACAGGGATAACTCGCCGGAGTGCGTCTTCCACGTCTGTCGCGGGAATGTAGCGTTGCAGAATTTCGACTTCGAGGGCAGCGAAAATTCCGTCGCAGGCATGGCCAACGGAACGAGGGTTGGTCTGCCGGGTTCCTCCGACGGCAATGTCTTGACTGCAATGCCGGATTTCCAGTCGCGGTATTTTCCAAGCGTGTCGTCCCACGTCCTCGGCAAGTCATCATACTGGGAACTCGCAACAACCTTGCCGCTCTTCGGAAATGCCAGCGGCACAGGCTGCCAACGCCCTTCCTGCGAGCTAAGCTTGATTATTTCAGACCAGCCGTCTTTGCCGTATGACCACAGCACCGGAGTCCATCCAGCCTGCTTTTTCTTCGCACCAAGCGTTGCCGACAACCAAAGCGCGCCGGACGCATCGAACCCGATGCGCGGCCGCATAAGGTGGCGCTTGGGGATGGAGACCCTCTCAAACATATCTGTCGGCATCATAAGTTTTTCACCGTCAAGGCGTGCCACAACAACCCGTTGCTCGTCCAGAGCGTTCAGATTTATCTTCGGGTAGCTGTTCGCTTGCCAGGCCATCCAAACCTCAGTTCCGCGCACCGCCAAATGCGGGTGCCGCTCGATGCGTGCATCACGGGTCAACGACATTTCGGTTTGCCATTTGCCGTCGATGCACCAGACTCCGTAGATATTCGACTGCTCTTCACGATAGGAATCCCAGGCAGCAAAGAACCGGCCGTCCGGCAATGCAACGATCGTCGGGTTGTAACTGTTGGCGTCCGGTGCCGTGATACGTTGCGGAATTCCAACGTTCCCGTTCGTCACGCAGCATGCATAAATCCCGCGGTGCGTTCCCGCGTTCGATTCCCAGAGAATCCAGGTTGTGCCCTTGTTCGAAGCAACAACGGGCGACAAGTTGGCATTGCCCTCGCATGGAATCATCTGCAGTTCAGACTTCTGACCCGAGCCATCGATGCGCGCAAACGCAATCTGCCATTTGTCCTTGATTTCAAGAGGGAAGACAACCGTGCAGCCGGAGGCTTCACCCGTCAGACGTGGAATGCCAATGGCCGTCGCCCTGGACGTATCCAGTGAGCTGCAGTTGATGTGCCGACCGTTAACGACCCGATCGACCCGCACAAAACCGCGGCGTTTCGGGCGCGACAAAAACGCCATCCATGCCGTGCCCGCCGCATCACAGGCCATCGCTGGAAACTGCTCAACTTTTTCCGGCCACGACACGGCAGACTGTGACCCTCCGGGCGCTGCAAACAGCCCGCTCGGAACACACGTGAGTGCCCCCGTGGCAGCCATAATATTGAGAAACGACCTGCGCGACCATTCGGACATGCCGCCGTCGGCCGGTATATCAAGATCCTGACAGGCAGGATACTCTCCTCTCGGTTGTTTAGATTTTTGCTCTGGCTTCATGTTTATTTCTCCTACAGATCTTTCATCTAAACAAAGGGGCTTTTCGAGCCTGCTCCAGTTTGGAGTGATTAACCATTTCCATCCACTCCAGCAGCATCTCTTTCATCTCCTTGTTAGAATTTCTGTTTCACGATCACGGGATCGGTGAGGAGTTGCGGGAGGGATTTCTGAAGGCGCTGCTTGTACTCCTCCCCGGCAAACGCGGCAAAGTTGAGGGATTTCCCGGCATACTCTTTCGGTATCAAAAACGACACCTCAAGCGTTCCGGTTCCTTTAGCTTTAAGCACCTGCCGCTTAACCTTCTTTTGCCCGCTTTTCAGGGTTACATGGATTTTCTGCTCACCGAGCTTCGATGGAATCCTGTGAGTAATCTTGACCGTTACGGTACTTCCGGCAACCAGCTGTTTCGGAGCCTCAAGGGTCAGGTAGTTACCCGCCTCTTTCGCGGGCACACGGCCCGATGCTTGTTCCTTGGCAGAAGCCCACCCATAGCCTTGAGGAATTAACGGGGTGTCTCTCTTTTTACGGGGAGGAATCGGTTTCCATTCCGGAAGAGTCTTTCTCCAGTTGCCAAACTCCTCGTCCATGCGTTTTACAACTTCAGGATGGGCATCTGACACGTCTTTGGTTTCTTTTGGATCCGCGTTCAGGTCAAACAGTTGCCACTGATCCGTTTCAGATTTTCGATACAGGCGCCAGTCCTTCCAACGAACCGCCACCACATTACGGTGCTCCATGTCCGAGGGATCGCAGTTGAGCTGGAAGAGAAACTCATGAGCAACGCCCGTCTTTTTTCCCTGCAGGTGCGGAATCATATTCACACCGTCTAGATTCCCGGGCACGGGGTGTCCCGAAACAACAGCAAACGTGGAAAAGAAGTCAAAACTGCTGTTCAGTCCGTCATACCGCTTACCTGCAGGGATCACTCCGGGATAGGAATAGATACAGGGAACCCGCACCCAGCCAACCTGCTGCGTTCCGCCATGTTTACCTCCGGCATAGGGCGTTGAAGAACCACCTTCATCCAGATTTGCGCCGTTGTCGCTGGCAAACACGATCAGTGTGTTCTCCCGTAATCCATATTCATCCAGCACCTTGAGCAGTTTCCCAACCTGATCATCCACCGACACAATAGCGCCGGCCAAAAACCGCCGCACGCCCTTGGCGGTCGTGCGGTTGATATAGGATTCCGGCGCCTCCATACTTGGCGAATGAACCGCGTTCGGCGAGAAGTAGAGAAAGAACGGTTCATCCTTATGACGCTTGACGAAGTCAACCATCATATCGCCATCATAATCCGTCAGCCACTGGTCTTTGCCGTCCGGAGTTTTTACAAAAAAACGGGAACTTTGCTTATATTTTTTAAGCAGGGCCTTCGTATTCTTCACACCATACTTAAGCATCCGCTCTTCCAGCGCCTTCAGCTCATCCGGCGAATATTTCTTCATCGGCGCATTTTTTCGGGTTTCATCGAATCCTACGGACAGGGGGACCTGAGTGCTGTCACCCAGATCCCATTTGCCGATTTGCCCGGTCGCATATCCTGCATCCGACATAAATTGCGCCATGGTCGGCCGGTCGGAGGGCAGCGGCTGGCCGCGTGCCATGCCGAACTTGCCGGAGCGCTGGGCATACTCCCCCATCATCAGGACATGACGGCTGGGACTGCAGGGCGCACTGGCCACATGGAACGAGGTGCAAACCACCCCCGTCTCCGCCAGCTTATCAATGTTCGGTGTTGGAATGTCTTTGCAGCCGTAAGGCCCGATATCGCCATATCCCAAATCATCAATAAAGAGCAGAACAACATTCGGCTTATTCCCGAACGCACCTTGCCCGGCCGCCATGGCGGCAGGCACAAAAGAAGCCGCGATGCCCGCCCCGCAGAGCAGAGCAACCCTCTTTAATGATTTCGCGCATTTCAGCCTGTTTTTCATCTTATAAACTTCCAGTTTTAGTGGTTTAAATTTTTCTTTTTCTTACCACCAGCCTTGGGTTCCGATGCCCCTTTCGGATAGATTGAGATCTCCCATTGCTTGAGCGTTTTAAAATATTTTCCGGCGACCTCCGGATAGGCACCGGCCAAATCATTCGACTCCGAGAGGTCTTCGTTCAAGCTGTAGAGGCGGACGGTATCCCCCTGAAGATGCGCCTTCCACTGCCGGTCGCGCAATGCGAGCCATCTGGGATTATCGCTCCACAAGAGCGTTTTCTCCCGGGCTTGCGGAGCGCCAAGCCATGCCTCACTAAGATCTTCGCCATCAATCTCTTCAGGAGCATCCGCGCCGACCAGCTCGGCAAGCGTGGGCATCAAATCAACGCCGCAAAACACCGTATCACGGTCGATGCCGGGGTTAATTTTTGCGGGCCAGCGAATGAAAAACGGAACGTGAATGCCCCCGTCATGCAATGCGAATTTTCGATCCCGATAGGGTCCGGCGGAGCCGACACTGTTCATCAAGTTCGGATCTTTCTTAAACCGTGGGATAATCCGGTCCCAATCCCCAACTTTCAAGACCGGCGCCGGGCCGTTGTCGCTTGTAAAAATCACGATCGTATTTTCCTCAAGCCCAAGTTCAGCGAGGCTGTCGAGCAGACGGCCAATCTCTTTGTCGAGGGCGGTCACATCGGCACAAAAAGCGCGCATGGCATTCTGCACATTTCCATGCTTGGCAATAAACTCCAGAAATTCGCGCTGCAGCGGATATTCGAAATCATCAATCGACACCTCCAGATCCTTATAGACCGCCTTTTGTTCGGGGGTGGGCTTCAAAACGGCGTGAGTGTTATGCACCCAGAGGTTGATAAAAAAGGGCTGATCCTTTTTTCGCGTCATAAAATCGATAGAGAGATCCACATAGCGGGCCGCCGTTCTTTCGCGATGATGCTTTTGCTTCATCTCCTTGTCCGTCCATACCGGCCCGGTGCTCTGCGTGCCGAAATTCTCGTCGATACCGTAGTCGGCGGGCGGCGGCGCACTCTTACTCTGCCCCATGTGCCACTTCCCGAAGTGGGCGGTGGCATAGCCCGCCTTTTTCAGCATGCTCGTCAGCGTGGGCCGATCCGCGGAAAGCACCCACTTGTTCGCGTTAAACTCCCGGGCCGGAAAGACCCCGTTCATAAACGCCGCCCGACTGGGCGAGCACCAAGCCGCAGCGGCATACGCCTGTTCCAGCCGGATCCCTTCGTTCGCCAACCGGTCGATGTTGGGTGACTGAACATAGGGATGACCCATCACCCCTAGGTCGCCGCAGCCCAGATCATCCGCCAGAATAAAAATAATATTCGGCTTGTTCGGGGATGCCCCGTGTCCCGCGGCCACGGAGTCTGGCGCAGAACATGCCAGCACTGCTGCTCCCAAAAAAAAGGCATACCTTGTTAATAATTGTGTGCGCTTAAACTTGTTTTTCATCACAACAAACCCCTGTTTACTGTTTTGGATTTTTCTTTTTCTTGCCGCCCACTTTGGATTTTGATGCCCTTTTCGGATAGATCGAGGCCTCCCATTGCTTGAGCGTTTTAAAATATTTCGCGGCAATCTCCGGGTAGGCACCGGCCAGATCGTTTGACTCCGAGAGGTCTTCGTCCAGGTTGTAGAGGCGAATCGTATCCCTCTGAAGATGCGCCTTCCACTGCCGGTCGCGTAATGCGAGCCATGAGGAAGCATCGCTCCACAAGAGCATTTTCTTCCGGGCTTGCGGCGCGCCTAGCCATGCCTCACCAAGATTTTCACCATCGATTCCCTCCGGAGCAACCGCACCGACCAGCCCGGCAATCGTGGGCATCAAATCAACGCCGCAAAATACCGTGTCGCGGTCAATGCCGGGTTTAATTTTCGCGGGCCAACGGATGAAAAACGGGGTGTGAATCCCCCCGTCATGCAATGCGATTTTTCGATCCCGATAGGGTCCGGCGGAGCCGACACTGTTCATCAAGTTCGGACTTTTCTTAAACCGCGGAACAATCTGGTCCCATTCCCCAACTTTCAACAACGGAGCCGGGCCATTATCGCTCGAAAAAACCACGATCGTATTTTCTTCAAGCCCAAGCTCTGCGAGGCTGTCGAGCAGACGGCCAATCTCTTTGTCGAGCGCGGTCACATCGGCACAAAAAGCGCGCATGGCTTTCCGCACATTTCCATGCTTGCCAACAAACTCCAGAAATTCACGCTGCAGCGGATTTTCAAAATCATCAATCGACACCTCCAGATCCTTATAGACCGCCAATTGTTCGGGGGTTGGATTCACAACGGCATGAGTGTTATGCACCCAGAGGTTAATGAAAAAGGGCTGATCCTTTTTCCGCGTCATAAAATCGATGGAGAGATCAACATAACGCGCCGCCGTTCTTTCGCGGTGATGCTTTTCCTTCATCTCCTTGTCCGTCCATCCCAGCCCGCTGCTATACTTCGTAAAACTCTCCTCAATTCCGTACTCGGCAGGCGGTGGCGCACTCTCACCTTCACCCATGTGCCATTTCCCGAAGTGGGCGGTGGCATAACCCGCCTCTTTCAGCATGCTCGTCAGCGTGGGCCGATCCGCGGAAAGCACCCTCGTCGCGTTAAACTCCCGTGCCGGATAGACCCCGTTCATAAACGCCGCCCGACTGGGCATGCACCAGGCCGCTGCGGTATACGCCTGTTCCAGCCGGATCCCTTCGTTCGCCAACCGGTCGATGTTTGGTGACTGAACATAGGGATGACCCATCACCCCCAGATCGCCATAACCCAAATCATCCGTCAGAATGAAAATAATATTCGGCTTTTCCGCAAATGCACCGCAAACAAATGCACACGCACCCAGTACTACAAGACTATGTAACCAACGTTTTTTCATCTTATTACTCCGCTCTATCCGTCAAAATTCAAACTACCTCGTACGAAAGGAACCTTTTACCAAACCGGCACCTTTCATGCAAACGTTTACCCCTATTCATCCGCCCTAGGCTCGGTCGATTAAAACGCGACGGTGTTATGCCTTCTGTTATTTGCTTCGGCTGACTTCAAAACGCTCCAGCGTTCCCTGGAAACTATCGGGCGTAGAGTGCGTGTTGGGCCAAACCGAATCAATGCGCCCGAAGCGAACCTTCTGCAGATCCGAACCCCAATGGGGAATCGTATTAATCCGTTTATCTTCCGCCTCTTTGCGCCCGTCAACCTCCAACGTGAAAACCCTTGTCGCATTGCAATAGGTGATGCGGGCGTTAACCGTTCTGTTCAAAACCGGCTTGGATGACTCGAGAATATACTTCCCGTACGCCTGGGCCATCACCAATTGCAAACGCCCGCCTTCAATGCAAATGACATATCCTAAGTACGTGCTTTTCTGTGAAGCAATCACGCCATCGGCGGTTGCGTTGAAAGTCAGATCGATTTCATAAGTTCCCCAGCGCATATCCAGATCTTTGTTTTTCTGGGAATCGAACTTCGTGTCGGCCTTGAACTGTCGAGGTTTCGATAAGCTGTAAAGTTTCCCGATTTTCCCGCCGTCCCAGCGACCCGGATGCGGATCCGGAACATCGGCGCGATAAGCAAACTCATTTTTCAACTCGTCCAGGCGACGAAACAGCGATTTCTGAACGGGCGCCATTTCGGGATGGTCGATGAGGTTGTTCATCTCATAGGGATCGCGCTTCAGATCATAGAGTTCGTTTTTATCCTCCGGGCGGTCCGGGTAGACGGAGAGCAGATAGTCCTTGCTGCACACGGCGGTAATCCGCGGAAGATGCGGCTGAAGATCCTGATAGTAGGTGTAAAGGAAATCATCACGCCAACCGTCGGTCTCGCCTTTAAACAGCGGTAGAATTGATTCGCCCTGCATGGCTACCGGCTTGCTGATACCAGCCAGCTCAAGCAGCGTGGGAGCCAGGTCGATGTTCAGAATCATTTCATCAATCGTGCTGCCGGGCTTCACCAGCTTTGGATAGCGTAACAGGAACGGGACGCGAATGGATTCGTTGTAAGCCACCCGTTTATCGGCCCGAGTATGCTCGCCGAGCATAAAGCCGTTGTCGCCCGCATAAATCACAACGGTATTATCGAGTTCTCCCCGCTTTTCAAGCAGGTCAAGAATGCCGCCAATCCCCTCATCCACCGCAGAGAGAGCACGCAGATAATTTTTATGCATCGGCGCACTGTGTCCTTCTGGATTCCAAGGTTTGGAAAAATCATAGTCATCAAACTTCCACAGTTTTCCGTTCAGCATCGTCGCGCCGCGCCAGTGAACCGTCTGCCAAACGGGCTTATTCGACATATCTTCGCCATAGCTGGCCGGCTTCGGAATCCTGGCTTTCGCATAGAGATTTTCATGTCGTTCAGCGGGCAGAAACGGCGCATGAACCGCCTTGTGGGAAAGGTAAAGCATGTACGGTTTATCGCCGCGATCTCTCTCAATAAACTCACGCGCATAGCGATTGAGCACATCGGAAACATATCCCGGTTCATAAACCTTTTCTCCGTTCACGACGATGTCATTGCCGTTATATTTCCCCTGTCCCGAAAACATTGCCCAGAAGTCCCAGCCGGGACGCGGGTCAGTGCTATGGGCCATATGCCATTTGCCAATATAGCCGGTTTCATAGCCGGCCTTCTGGAGATAGGCGGCAAACGACGGGGTTTTGCGCCAGTCGCACTCACGCAAATCTTCATTGTTGTAAACCCCATGCTTATGCGGATACATCCCCGTAAGAAAGCTTGCCCTCGCAGGCGAGCACATCGAGAGCGTTACGAACGCATTTTCAAAATGGGCGCCCTCACGGGCCAACCGATCCATATTGGGCGTTTTAAGAAACGGATAGACACCGGTAAAACCCATCGCATCCCAGCGATGATCATCGGTAAGAATAAACAGAATGTTGGGTTTTTTCTGCTCAGCCCATCCAGCTCTTCCGCCCAACAGCAGGCAAGCCAAAACCCAACACATCATGATACCTTTTCTATGCTTCATCACTTCATCCTTACTTTGAATTAATCACCGGCGTTTGATTCCCCGCCATAACAGGCTTCGGGGCACCTTTTTCAAACTGCCAAACAAAAGGAATTTTTTCCCAGGACGGGGTGATATTCCCAAGAACGCGGATCGATTCGACCTTTTTACCGACGAAAATATAGGGAGCTGGTTTTTCGTACTTAAGCCGTGAACTGCTCATCGGCCACGTAATGGCTTCAAGACTCACGTTTCCACCCTCAACACGGATTGGGCCGCCCGCGTTAAGCACCTGCTGAAGAACAACGTCTCCCTCGCCCTGAATGGTGGCATGTCCGAGCCCCCAATGCCATGAGCTGGCATTGAAGATCGATGCCTTCCCCTTAAAGTCGTCGTAAAAAGCAATGCCCGGACGGGCGAGGAATGTATTCGGCGACATAAAGAAGTTCGTCAGTTCAAAGTCAGGCGCCCCTCCGGCGGCAATCATCTCCGTTGACACATCACCCGCATGGTTGACCACCCGCGCCTTTGCACCCCGTTTTGCTCCACTAGTCCCTTTGATATAATCGTCGCGGAACGAAAGGGTTCTGCGCGAGTAGAAGGAAAAGGTGCCCATCACCTGCTCATCGGCGAGCGAGCCCAGGGCTACGGTATTCAAATGATGGCGCTGGATTTCCCCCAATGAATTTCCATGCCAGGCCTTCATCGTTTCCCAATCGAATTCAGGATCTTTCGGTTTAAGACGGGAGTCCGCCCAGATCGTAAAGTTATTGCTCGTATGCACATCGCGAATCCAACCCGTGCTCTTCGATTTACTCGCCCACAGTGCGCTGCGCATAAATGAACCGGCAAGATATTTGACGTAGTGCCCATCAGAGGGATGCGTTCCCATATCCACTCCCTGATCCGCATTCCCGCAGGTGAGATAAACCACCCACGTTTCAGGGCCGAGGCTACGCACCGCCCAGGGATACCGATACAGGCGCCACCACTCCTGTGTGGAATAAAAGATCTTCAACCCCCGAATGCCGGAGCGCGTCTGCAACTGAATAAACGGCGTGCCTTCCGGGTCGCGCACGCCACCCATTGGAATCAACGCCGATCCCGCAGTGAGGTTATGATGAGGCGCTTCAAAACAACCTCTCAACTCCACTCCAGCGGGAACCATCAAATTGCCTTTAAACCGGAAAATACCGGCCGGGACATAGACGACTCCGCCGCCATTTTCACCCGCCGCATCCAACGCCTTTTGAAACGCCGCAGTGTTATCTTCCTTCTCTTCCGATGCGCCGTAATCAACCACATCAAACACAGCGTTCTTTGCCGGACGCGGATCCGCAGGAAATGTCATCAGTTCCGTTTCCGGTGTCTCAAACTTGCGCTGCTTATGATCCACATCAACCAGCGATGGTGTCCGCTGATTATCTATACCGGGCTTCCCTTTGAAACGGCAGGAAATGACCTTGGCATGTTCCTTCCCGGGGCCGATACGCAAAGCGGTTCCGGCCTTTTCAAAGTCGCAATTCACCACCATCCCGGCACCAGCGCCCAAATCAATGGCGGCATCCTTCCAGTTTGCAAACGTGCAGTTTACGAGAGAAACATTCCCGTTAATGGTCTTAATCGCCGGACCGTTATCCGAAGAAAACCGGCACGAGTTAAACTGCACAGGCCCCCGATCCATCCATTCGTCAACCGACTCACGGAGGAGTACGTGTTTGCGTCCATGCAATTCACCGGCAGAAATCAACATGCCCGGACAACGGATTTCCTTGGCGTGAATGGCGATTTCGCAGTCCTGAATCTTCACGCCGAACATCATTCCATAGCCGCTCACTTCCTTTGTATCCGGAAGTAGGGCGGTATAGATGCCGGTGTGATATCCCTCTACATTCAGATCATAGACATAATACCAATCATTACGGGAGAACACACACGCCGTGCCTTCCTTCAGAAGGTAGGAACGGAGCGCGGCACGTTTTTTATCCGACATCGCCGCACCGGAAACACGGGACTCCTCCCACCATTTCGGACTGAAGTTGATGCGATAAACCCGTCCGATATCTGAGCAGTTGTTCCATTCAAACCCGGTTTTGAGCGGAGTTCCGAAAACACGGTCGACAAACATCAGAATATTCGTCCATGAACTGAAGCGGATTCCCCGATAGGGATTGATTAAGGTGACGTTGATTACGCTTTGATTCGATTCGACCATATCGTTTACTGAATGTTCCGTCTTGTACTTCTTCGGACTCGGGTCGGAAGAAATCGTCCAAGGATAAGGAACCGGATTTTTTGGATTCTGGTTCGGGTGATACACGGTCATATCGCGAATACACGCGTCGCGATGAAGCATAATGGTCGGCAACGCATCTTCCTGGCCGTGCCCGGCAATGACTTCAAGAACCGTCCCTTTTTCCGAGTCAGTTTCCGTGGGAGGAGCCCAGTCGCCTCTCAACGTAACTGCGGAGCGAACCACAATCGGCTCATCCACCACATAGCGTCCCGCCTGGAGGAACACAACGCCCCCGCCCTTTTGGGAAAGCGCATCAATTGCCGCCTGAATTCGCTCCGAGTCGCCTTTAGAAGATGCCTTCGGTTTGAGGACGGCATTCGCAATCACCACATCGTCGGTTGGGAAAACCGTATTAACAACCTGTACAGCGGATGCGGTTGCAGTCCAGCCCGTCACCCCGGCAACACATATGAATTTTAACCATTTGTTCATTTTTTTAAGCCTCCTTTTGAATATAATTAATCAACGGGTCGCGTTTGAAATCGGGATAGGTAAAACCGAACTGCTCGTTTTCAAACGGCCCCATGCATTTCCACATTTTATGAATCGGAACGAGCGATCCGTCATAAGGCGGTTCATCCAGCGGTGTGCCTTGCGCGGGAGCATACGCCATGTTTTCGCTGAGATTCCCATGGCTCTCGGAGAGCTTCCCTTCACTGACCACATCGCGGTTGAGGTAATAGCTGACGATGTTGTTCGCAATGATGTTTTTATAGCAGCTCTCGTCTTCAACAATGCCTTGATCCATTGGTTGCTGTTCCGGCCAGTTGAAAACAGTATTTCCGCTCACCTGGGCCCCGCGGGTGCCGCGTTTGAGAACAATGCCGCATTGCGGTGGATCATGACGCACGCCGTTGTCCATGATGCAGTTGGCGTTGATGGCCGCCCAGTTCACATTATCGAGCACAATTCCATGCTCACGCTGCCAGCAGAACGTGTTGCTGGAAACGTTGAGTTCATGCGCGTCCTTCGCATAGACCGCACTCCCCCCGACCTGGAAGGTTCGGCAACCGGTAATCAGAACGCTGTTGGCGTTATATTTTCCGCACTCGAGCAGAAACCCATGGCTTTCGGCCTGATACACCAAGCAGGAGCTGATATTAACGACCGTCGAGTTAAGCAGGCGAATGCCTACCCCACCCCCATACACCGTACAGTTGCTCACCAGGCGCGGAGGGAAGTCGCCGGCATGCGTGTTGCAAAGATCCTTAAGCATGATGTTCGCATCGGCATTGCCCGCTGCGCTGCAGTTAACGACCCGGAAAAGGAATGAATTGTTGTCAAGCAGGATGCCGTATTTCTCGAAGTTCTTAGCAAACACAGAATCCAATACGCAGTCGCCGCAATTATCAAACACAATGCCGCTTTCACCGCAAGGAGTGCTTCCCTCGCCAACGACCGCCAATTTTTCCACCCGCGCGCCGGAGCAATCCTTAACCACGATACCGCGGCCATCCTGACTGTTTTCATTCACCTGAAAACAGGTACTGCGACCACTGCCGCTCACGGTAACAAAACTGCCGACCAGAAGAGATCGCTCCAGCGGGAATGTGCCGGACTCAACCTGCAGGGATCCGCCGCCCTCTGCAGCCAGGCGATCGAGTGCCGATTGCAACACGCCGCTGCACTCACTGAGTTTCCCTTCAAACAAAACCGCCCTTGAAATGTTTCCGATTACAGCAACTTTTTCCGCGACCTGATATGCAATTAATTTTTCTTTCACAGTGTTCTCCATCTCAAAATCCGGTCTGTTTTTTCTCTTCGGTCATTTCCGTGAGCTGACGCCTTAGCTCGTTTTTCTCTTTAGCGTATTTTGATTCATCCGCCACGTTATGCCACTCATGGCGGTCTTTGCGGTGGTCATAAAGCTCCTCTTCCCCGTTCGAACAACGCGTATACCGGAAGTCTTTGGAGCGAACTGTGAATTCAAAATGCATATCTTTCGGCTTCCGGTTTTCAGGGTACCATTCCCGCACCATGGTCAACGCAACATCGGGTCCGTCCCATCGTCCGTTTTCAGGATCTTCAAGAAGCGGCAGCAGGCTGAAGCCGTCCAGCAATGTGCGGCCGGTTTTTGAATTTGGATGCTGCGGCAGCTTGCACAAATCGATAAGCGTCGGATAAAGATCAATGAGCGAAACCGGATGGTCGCAGGTTGCATCCTTCCCGATTCCCGGCGCGGAGATAATAAACGGAACGCGGGTGCTTTCCTCCCAAAGACTATTCTTATAAACCCGCTCTTTTTTCCCCATGTGATACCCATGGTCGGAAGTCAGAACCACCACCGTGTTATCAGCATACGGGCTCTTTTCAAGCTCATCCAGAAGCGCCCCGATCTGCTCGTCCACAAAGGCAACGGATGCCAAATAGAACTGAATCCAGCGCTTCACTTCACGCTCACCCCCGATTCCCATCAGCCTGCGATAGTTATGATTGATGTCTTTCAGGATGTTCGCGCAATCATCGAGATCATTTTCGAGGATTTCAGGAAGCTGAATCGAATCCAGCGGAAAGCGGTCGACATACTCATCAGGTAGAATGAGAGGACTGTGCGGGCGATGGAAGCCGACGCAGATTAAAAACGGGTTGTCGTGTTTTTTCTGAAGACGTTTGGTCACCCATTTCACATGCTGCTCGTCCGCCATCAAATCACGGTCATCCGGGCCGTTATAGCGGAACGGCTTTCCACGCAGATACCACCCGCTGTGATTGCTCGGCAGCGCCTTTTCATCCCCGGGGTGAATAGGAACCTCGGAAAGGCGCGCCATTAAAATATCACTATGATGCTCAGGATATGAAGGATGAGGCGTTCCCCACCCGCCACCGGGCCGCTTCGCACTGGCAGACCACGGCCCCGCATCGGCACTCCAACCGTAAGCGGGCTTTCCGTCGATCTTGCTCCAGATCGACGGATCCGGATTGCCGGCGCTGTGATGAAAGAGCTTACCCGTTCCCATCACGGTGTAGCCATTGTCACGAAAGTGTTCCATGAGCGTGACACTCTCTTTGAGAACAGGATTCGACCGAAACGATTTCGGTTGAGCTGAATAACCGGATTTGTGGGGATAGACTCCCGTAAAAAGGCTGGCTCGCGAGGCCACACAAAGGGGGAAATTACAATGCGCATTGACAAAACTCACGCCGGCGGAACGCAACCGCGCGATGTTCGGGCTAACCGCCTGGGGATGTCCATCCCACCCGGCAACCGCATCGTTCAGATCATCCACGAGGATGAACAGAACATTGGGAGGCTGCTCAGAAGTCGAAGCGCTTGCAATGCCCGTGACCGCCCCTAAAAGAAGCGCACCCAGAACAAGGATTCTGATTCGATTGATTTTCTTAATCTTCACGGCAGACAACCTTTTTTGACCGGATAACAGGATGTTCCGGATAATACTAATCCTGTTACCCCGTCTAAAAAACCTTCCTTCAGCTATTTCCGCATCGGCCCCACACGCGCCTCAAAGCACCCGGTTTCATCATTTTGCGAAACGGTATGCCCAATCAGGCGCGTATCTTTCGCCTCTTCGGTCAAATTGACATGAGGTAGCAGCTCGCGCATGCCCCTGCCCTTCAGCTTTCTCTTCTCCCGATAATCCGGGCGGTCATAATGACCGACATCAAGTTGCACGTTGGATCCTTCAACAAAGATGGGACCCGTACGGTTGTTGAACTGCTGAATCGTCACCTTTGCATCCCCCTTCAAATACGCGAAGTTCTTCGCGATGGACCATGAAGCGGAGTTAAAGAATGAAACCTCCCCTTTGCAGGAATCCTCGACAACAATCCCGCCATGCTGCACATAAGTATTTGGGGTTTGCTCCGAGTTGATAAATTCTACCCCCTTATTACCGACCGCCTGAATACGAAAGCCGTAAGCACCGAGGTCCGTACCATGCTGAACGACGCGCATATTGGGGCCTAAAATATGCCCGTTGTAATCATCGGCAGCGGTCGTTAAGCCGGCATGAGAGCAATAGACAAAAGTTCCCATCACCTGCTCATCGGCAAGATTTCCGAACTTATAGGCTTCCAGATTATCCATCTGCGTGGTCATCAACGATACATTGCGCCAATCATTAGCGGGTACATCCAGATTGTTCAACCGGGTCGGTGTCCAAATGGCATAATTGCAAACAAACTGCGAATCCTGGATCCAGCCCTTGTTTTTGGACTTGCTCACAAACAACCCGCGACGAATCGGAGATCCGGCCAGATATTTGATGTGGTGTCCTTCGCTTGGGTTGGTCCAGAAATCAACACCCTGGTAGGGATTGCTCAACGTGACAAACATTAACCAGCAGCCGGGGCCCAGGTTGCGAATGGTCCAGGGATAGGGGGTGGAGCGATACCAATCCTGCTGTGGATAATAAATTGTAATACCCCGCATCCCGGATTCAGATTCCATTTGGATGAAAGGCGTCCCCTCCTCATAGCCGCGCCCGGCGAGCGGCAACAGCAACGATCCTGGACTGGTGGTATGATGCGGTCCTTCATAAATACCGCGCAATTCCACCCCGGATGGAATAGTCAGGCCGCTTTCGAAATAAAAGTCTCCAGCCGGCACATACACGGTTCCGCCGCCCTCTTTGCCCGCCTTGTCGAGCGCCTTCTGAAACGCTTCGGTATTATCATCCAGATCCGGCGACGCACCGAAATCAAGAACGGAATAGAGCGCACGGCGCTCCGGCTGGGGCTCCGGCGGAAAATTCATCGGTTCTATGTTGGGCTTCGCAAATTTCTGCTGCTCATGGTCAATCTCAACCACACCCTTTTTCGCGTAATTCTGAATGCGCGGAGCGCCTTTGAACCGGTTGGACAGGAGACTTCCCGAATAGACCTTTTTATCCATACGAACATGAGTTTTCGGCTGCTCAAAATCACAATTCACAACGGACAACGCGCCGGCGGGCGCATAAACCGCCGCCGCTCCGGCCCATGTCTCAAACGTACAGTTCACAAACGACGCATACCCGCCGTCAATCAGCACCGCCGAATCGCTTTCGCTCGAAAAGCTGCAGCTGTTAAACTGCAACGCACTGTTGCCACATTGTGATTTCAACACCGCATGCTTCCGGCCTTCAAACGAACAGCCCGTGAAAGCGATTCCCATACTGATGACATTCTCCGCATTGAGCGCCACTTCGCAATCGCGGATATTCGCCCGAAACAGCACGCCATTCGGGCCGTAGATCCCGTTCGGGTTTTTGTGACAGTAAATACCGTTTTTGCACCCCTCGACATTGATGTCATACATATAGGTCCAGTCATGTCGGCCGATTGTCAAACCGGATGCGTTCTTCAACATATAATCCCGCAACGCCGATTTCTGCCTGTTGTTGAGCATCGTCTTCGCGCCTTTAAACTCTTCCCACCAGCGCGGGCTGACATGAATGTACGCCGTCCGACCAATATCGGTCACAAAGTTACACGCAACCCCCACCTTGAGCGGCGACAGATAGAGATTAATAAAATAATACTGCCCATTATTCCAAGTGGAGGTGGTAATGGCGCGGTAGGGATTCACAAACGTGCAGTTTTTCACCATAGGTGCCAATTCCATCCCGACCTGGTTGACCACCTTTCGATCATAATCCTTTTCATCGTTCCCAACCGTCCAGGGATACGGCACCGGTTTAAGCGGATCCTGATTTGGATAATAAAACGTCAGTTCCCGCAGGCCGCTGTTCCGTTTCATGATAAACGCCGGCAGCGTATTCTCATTCCCGTGGTCAGCCGTAATGTTTAAAATCGTCCCCTTCTCGCAATTTTTCTCCGTCGGCTCAACCCAGTCCCCGCGAATCGTCACGCTCTGGCGCAGAAGAATGCTCTGATCAATGGTGTAGTGCCCGGCGCGAAGAAAAATGACGCCTCCGCCCTTCTTTGCCAGTTGATCAATCACCTTCTGAATGCGCGCGGAATCTCCGTCTGTTTTTGACGGCGTCGGCTCCATGGAGACATTCGCAATCACATAATCTTCCGTCGGAAACATCGTTTCAACAAACGCTGCTTTTGACGCCCACAGGCTTTGCGCACTCATAGCGAGGACGATCAAAACCGCCCGGATCATATTTTTTTTCGAGTTCATCATATTCGTTCCTTTTTAATTCATAAGACTCGGCATAGCTGAAGACGCGCAGTGCGGATTCAGCCTGCTTCAAGGATATCGGTTGTTCGAACATCACCTCAATTTCGCGCGGTTCGTTCGGCCACAGATCAATAAAATTATCGCTTAGGGTAAATCGCCCGCAATCGTCGAAGTCGAGCATGACCTTGGGCGAAACATGCCCGGCGGAGATTACAACACGCGCCGTGCAATCCGCAGTCTGGCTGATTTCCGAGCAAATCCCCGCCTGCTTAAACTCCATCTGCTTCGGAGCGCAGAAATAGAGCGAGTGTTCGGACTGCGGCTGCCCCGCGGCGGATAAGCGGGTGCGCAACACAAAGCGGCTGCGGTCGCTGCTATCGAAAATGTCCGTAAAATCCCGCTTTAGCTGGCAACGCGAAACACCCGGCTCAAGCTCCACCGCCGTCTGCCCCTCCAACTGGACCGATCCATCGTCGACCCGGAACAGGATCCAATCAAGAATTCCTTCCCCCGCGGGGAGTCCGGCATCATAAACCGTCCAGAGTTCTGCCCCGTGAACCGTTGAAATAATCGAGTTCGAGGTCACAAGCATCTGCTCTTCGCCCAGCCACTTGGCCGAAACCGAACACGGTGCGAAAAAGCGTCTGGCCTCATACTGAAGCGCACGCCAGCGCCCATCAAACTCAATCCCCGACCAGGAGATGGCGGGCCAGAAATCATTCATCTGCCAATACAAAGCGCCCATGGTTTGCGGCATGCAGCGACGGGTATGCTCAACCGTCATCCGCACATAAAACGCCTGCACCAGCTGGGACAGATAGGCCGTCGCGGCATAATCCTTCGGCATTCGGTGAAGTTGCATCATATAGTTAAAGTTGACCCGGGTCGCCTCGCCGCGTTTCTGGCGATGCGTCATTTCAGGCCCCGTTATGTTGAGGTCATTGACGACTCCTTTGAGGATGGCCGGGTGCGGATAGGCCTGCATGCCGAATTCCGACAGGAATCGCGTCTCTAGTTTCGAGATATTCTCGATCGGGGTTCCATACATCACATTATCCCAATAGTGCACATCGCCGCTCTCCGGGTTGTTCGGATCGCCGAGGTCAAACCCTTCCGGATTGAATGCGGATCCCGGAATATACGCCATGCCCGGGCAGTGCTCCTTTACGGCATCGGGCAGCAAATGGTTAAAAAGCGTATCATAGTTTTTCACGCGCTCTTCATCTTTGCCGACCATGCAGTACGCCATGTTTTCCATCTCATTGTTCCCGCACCAAAGCCCGATATGAGAATGATGCCGGAGCCGCTTCACCTGATAGTCGGCTTCACGCTGAATGGAGTGATACAGCTCTTCCGTCGGATAATAGGCATTGGCAAACATGAAATCCTGCCAGACGATGATGCCGTTTTCCGCACACGCGTCATAAAACGCATCATCCTCATACAATCCACCACCCCAGTTACGCATCATATTCATATGGGACGAACGGGCACTCCCGATCAACTCCCTGTATTTCTCCGGAGTGACCTCACTGTAAAAAGGGTGCGCCGGAATCCAATTGGACCCCTTGGCAAAAATGGGAACACCATTCACCACAAACTGGAAACTGGTTCCCCACTGATCCGGGTTCTGCTCCAGTTTGACATCACACAAAGCAATGCGCCGTTCCCAGACATCAACCGGAGTGTCTCCATCCAGCAGAGAGACCCGCAACTGATAAAGCGGATGCTCGCCGAGGCCATGACACCACCACAACTGCGGATCTTTTACGTCGAGCTCGAACTCCGGCCCGTCCGCCTCGGCCTGTGCAACACATTCTTCCTCAAAAAACAGCTCCACGCGATACCGGGCGGAAGCATCCTCTTCAGCCAGTTCAGGCAACAGCTTGAGCGTAACGCACGCCGGGTCGAAAACCTGCTCAACCAAAACCGAATCAATGCGGTTGCCGGACCGAAGCTCTAGGCGGATCGGACGGTAGATGCCGGTATTAAATAACGCCGGGCCCCAGTCCCAGCCAAACGAACACTGCGCCGCACGCACATATTCGCGGCCCGCGCCGAATTCAGAACCCATCACATCCAGCGGCTGAGGGCCGCGCTCACGCGCCACCTCCAGAATGCTCCGGAATACGATGCGCAGCTCATTTTCTCCCGCACGAACCGCGTTCCGAATCTCCACACGATGCCCCAAAAACATATTGTCGGATTCCAAGACAACCTGACTGTTTACATAGACCGTCGCCACGGTATCCAGGCCTTCGCAGACCAGTTCAACAATCGCCTCTTCCAGATCCGCAGCGCTCAGCGAAAAGGTGCGGGTATAGACCCAATCCTTTTCAGCGACCCATCGCACTTCGTTTTCGTTGGTCCCAACAAACGGGTCGGGGATCTGTCCGTTCCGCAGCAAATCCGTCTGCACGCAGCCGGGCACGCGGGCCGGCCAGGTTGCCGATTCGCCGGATTCGCAAAGCAGCCAATCCCCATTTAAATCAATCGTCTTGATCATTTAGAAGCCCGCTTTTTCTCTAAAATCGCACGCGTTTCATAGGCGCGTTTTTCCGTGATTGGATACGCCCAGATCAGATAGGCCGCGATGCCGAATCCCAACGTGGGAATCGCCACAAAAAGCAGGCGCATCATCAAAAAAGTATTCGGGAGCTGCGCCGCGGCCAGATCAATATCAAAGCCTGAAAAATCGAGGCTTAGCCCCCCGATCAACAGAGCCAGCGAAACCCCCAGTTTCATCAGCCAGCCAGACACAGCACCAAACATGCCCTCCCGCCGCACACCATGCGTGCATTCATCATCATCGCAGACATCCGGCAACATTGAGGGAATCAACAGCCAGAGCGCGGCACCAAATCCCGGAGCCATAATCGCGGTCGGCAGCAGCGCCAGATAGGGCATCGACGGCGTATAGCAAAACCAGCGCAATACCGTCCCAAAAACAGCCAGCAGCAGCAGCCCCAGCAACGTGCGACGCTTGCCGAACCGCGTGGCAATCATCGTGATGATCGGGATGCTGATAGCACTAATGGCCAGGTTGAGCGTTCCATTGGCACCGTGCAGCACGGCTCCGGCACCCTTGTCGCCGCCGTAGATATAATAAATGATCAGATAGAACCCCAACACATCCACCATCAGGAAACTGGTAAAGGCGGCGACCAACGTTCCGCACAACTTGAGAAATGGCTTGTGCTTCAGACAGGCCCCGGCACTCTTGAGCAAAGGGAGCCGCTCCTGCTTCGGCGCCGGATAGCGATCCTTGCAGGCGAGCGCGGGAATCACGCCGAAAATCAGCAACAGAGCCCCTAAACCCGCCCCGACATAACGCGCCGCCTCAACGGTATCGGAGAAAATATCCAACTCGAGCAGTTTGAATAACCAAGGCGCCAGAAATCCGGCCAGCGTCGCAACCAGACTGCGGTACGACATCAGCCGCGTGCGCTCGTGGTAATCGTGCGTCATCTCGAGTCCCATTGCCGTCCAGGGAACCAGAAAAATGGTCACGCCCGTAAAAAAGAGCAAAGAGGTCGCAAGGAAATAGGCGAAATATTGCATTTCACTCCAGCCGCGCCCCATCATCCACATCAGTGCAAAAGCCAGCCCCTGTATAAAAGCGCCACAGAGAATGTACGGACGACGACGGCCCCAGCGCGAATGCGTATTGTCCGAAATCCCGCCCATCAGCGGATCACTGAAAGCATCCCACAGGCGCGGAATAAACAAGGCAAGGCCCACCAGCGTCGGGCTGACCCCCAACCCCATGTTCAAAACCGGGTTGGCCAGATTATGCACCGAACAACCGATAATCGAATCGGCGACCGCGCCGGAACTGTAGGCAAGCTTCCGACCGACCGGTATTTTATCTTCCTTCGCCGTCAAGTGGTGGTTTTCTTTACTCATGCGTTCGACCCTTTTATCAATCAATGAGGGGAAAAGAGTCTCAAAAACGGCCACACACCGCAACCCACGGATGACGCACCTGTTGCGCCAGCCTCCATGGTTTGGAAGTTCTTGGACGGGATAACAGGATCAATAGGATGATTTTCCAACGGTTGGAAGAATCTATTCCAATGATTGGAGCCGACAAAACCGAGCCCCTAACCGCCCAGCAGACGACCCAGGCCTCACTTCACGCATCCTCCGGACTCAACGGGTTTAACGCTTTAACGAGCGTCAGCCTCTGAACCGCAAACCCGGAATTTAAAACAAATGGTGAATTAGGCGAGCCGCCCCCAACTCCAAAAGGCCCGCACCTCGCACGACAGGGGCGCAACGGGTGCGCTCTTGTCGGATTGCGGTGTGTGGCCGTTTTTGAGATGGTTGGCTGCTTTAAAGTCCGTTGCCTGAATAAAGGAAGCCACCTGACGGCAAAAAAAGGGTAAATATTATGAAACGATTGAGCTTGGCAGCACTTCTAGGCATCGCATTTAATTTAGGTTTGTTTTGCTGTAATAGTGCGGCAGCAGCTGATCAAGCGGGCTCGGAGTTGTCCTCCGAAAAGGCGAAGAAGGTCTTGATCTTTTATGACAGTGCCTATCCGGCCTGGGGCTATTTGCCTTGGTTTTTATATGACCCGTTGATCCGTTCTGAAGTGAATGTTGAGGTGGATAAAGTTTATGCAGGTCAGGGGGAAACTGACCCGTTGAAATATATTAAAGCCGGTGCTGATTTGCAATCAGATGATGCAGGTGCCGCGACCACTCCGATGCTAACCGAGCAAATCATCTCATCGTATGATTTGGTTATTGTTCCGTATCCTCACACCATTAAGAACGAATATATCAATGACCTTTTAAATTATGTAGACAACAACGGTTCGTTATTGCTCGTTCAGCCCACATTTGAGTCCCCGACCCAGGCCGCCCGGTTCTTGAGCAAACAGGGGATTGCATTTAAAGGGATCGCGGATCAAACGCCGGCGTCTTCCTTGCTGACCGATCATCCGTCTGCGAGAATATTAGGTCTTCCCGAAGGGAGCAGTGTTTATCCGCATCGGACGTGGCTGCCGCACGTGAGATTTGACCCGGGCCAGAGTACGGTCCTGACCCAGGTGGGTTTGGGAGGGGACCCCGACCTGTTTGTGAGTGCAAACGGGAGGGTGGGCCTGGCCGCCACTGACATTTTCAGTGATTTGGATGCTCATGTCCGAAACGCGAAGGAGTACGCTCAGTACAAAACGAACATTGGGCATCTCATTGTCAATACATTCAGATCTCTTTTAGGCATGGAATTTTTTGACCAGCCGGTACAAGCGCCGATGCGGAGGTGGAGCGAAATGTTCTACGCGTATGCTTCCAGCAGGGACTATGTATTGCTGGCCCAGCAAGAAGAGCCGTTTTCGGAAAGGTTATCCGCCGAAAAGTTGATGCGGATGCTTGATAAAGCCGACCATGGAATCGGGCAGGCCGCGAGCCTGTTGGTTCAAGGGAAATTTGATGAAGGAAAAGCTGCATATAATTCAAGTGTGAAGCTTTTATCCGAGTGCATGGATCAAATGACCAGCGTAAAGCGCTATATGATCCGGGGCTGGCACTCGAGCGTCCTGACTCCCGATTATTATGGCGGGGGCTTGTTGGGTTTCGCGGAACCCGAGTACCAGGACCACCTGATGCAGTGGATGGAAAAACAATTAGGCTGGTGCGAACGTACGGGCGCAAGACGGCTCATGAACGTATACCCCTGTGACTTGCAGTTGCTGGTCAAATATTACCCCGATGAATTCAAGCGGTTTCGCGACGGAATCAAAGATGGTTATTTGGAATCCGTGCACGGCATTTATTCCGCCGCCTTTCTTCCGATCCTATCAGAAGAAAGTAATGTGCGGCAGTTTGCTTATGGGTTGCCCGTATTTGAAGATACCCTTGGCAAAAAAGTGCAAACGTATGCGACCCCGCGAGATCATTTCGATTACCACCCCCAGCTACCCCAACTATTAAATAACTTCGGATATAAACAGGCGATTTTGCATTCCGGATGGTTAGGGGAGATCAAGCGGATCCGAGCGGATAAGATCATGTGGCGTGGCTTAGATGGCTCGGCCATTGAAGCGTGTCCTCAATATGAAGGGATTCAAAAACCGTTATTTTTGGCTCACCCTGAAAACATTGCAAAAGCTGACAAACTTGGCTACAAGACGATTCTCCTGGGAGATACGCTGGATGCGACCTGCCCGCTCTACCCGGTCAAGATCCCCAGTGAAAAGGAATTAACTCTGATCAACCCGATTGCTCCCATTGCAGGGACTTGGGTCACGGCGAAAGAGTTTTTTGAACTAACTCCCAAAGCCGAGCAATCGGTCTTTCTGGGCGTGGATGATTTGTGGGCGTGTCGAATCGATATCTGGTCCAGCTGGGGCTGTCTGAATCAGCACGCGGAATGGAATCGAACGACTGAGAATAAAATCCTGGCAGCAGAGAAATTAAGCGCAATGGCGGCAGTGTTAGGCAAAATGCCGAGCACGGATTTAATGAAAACAAAGGAACAGCTGGATGAATCCTGGCAGACCCTGCTGCGGACCCAGGATCACATGTTTTATGGTCCTGTGAATTACGCAAATCAGGTGCCGCCTGTGTCCGTCAAACCAGGGGAAGAGAAAGCCGGCGGGCACGCTTGGGGATATGATCGCGAAATATTGCCGAGGTCATCTGCAACGCCTGGCGGTATGGAAAATTATACCGAGGACTTAGGACCTAATTACGCCGGCCCAATGATCCCGGTCAATCGGTACAACCGGGTAAAAGAGTTCATCAAAGAGACCCAGGGGACCGCCGATGCCATTGCAGGCAAAGCATTCAGCGATCTTTCAGAAGGAGTGAACGCCGCGCCGCTGGATAAGAGTTCGATTCCCCTTCTGGTGTTCAATCAACTTGGCTGGGATAAACGCAATTATGTCGAGTTTGAAAAAAGCTTCAGTCAGGGGGAGGTCTTCCACTTTAACTTAAATGATGGAAGCAAGGATGTCTCGTATCAGGTCGTCTCGGAGGACCGGTACGCGGATGGTTCTGTGAAACGGGTTAAGGCGCTGTTTTGGGCGGATATTCCATCCCTCGGCTATAAAACCTATTACCTGAAACCCACTAAAGAAAAACCGGCCCCCGTGGTGGCGAAGTCATTACAAAAGGGCCCAGCTCGTTTGGAGAACGATTACTACCTGGTTGAAATTAATTCTGAGAATGGCGGGATAAGCCGTATTTTTGATAAAACACTCGGGATTGAAATGCTTGATTCAAACCGGGTCGGCAACGAGCTGTTTTCTCCCTCTCAGCCCTCGGCTCGTTCTTCTGACGAAGCGGCAAAGGTTGAACTCATTGAACAGGGCCCGTTGAGGTCCACGATCCGTATCCGGTCAAAGGTTGGGGCCGCACCGTATGAATGTTTGGTTCGCCTCTATGACAACATGAAACGGATTGATTTTGATTTGACCGTCGATTATGGCAAAGAGGGAATGAACTTTGGCAGGAACGGGATGAAATTTGGCGAGATCGAAGACCGCTATACAGGTTTATTTGTTCAGTTCCCGTTAAATTTTACGGGCAAGCTATACATCAACCAGCCCTTTGGGCTGTACGAGACACAAAAAGAACGGCAGGTCACGACGGATTTTGCCGATTTATACCAAGGGCAATATGGTCTGTCGCTTATCCACAGGAATTCGCCGTCCTATAGATATCGGAACGGCATTCTGTCGATCTGCTTAACCCGTGCGCGTCCCTATGTCGTTGGAAAACAGAACTATCAGTATTCCATATATACCCACAAAGAGGATCCCTTCCAGGGAGATGCATATACGGTTGCAAAAAGTGTAAATACGCCGTTTATCGTCTACTGGCCTGATACGTTGCCGGTAGAGCAACAGCAGGCATTCTCGTTTCTCTCCGTTAACAAGCCAAATATCGTATTGTCCGCCCTTTATTATGAGGGTGATACCACATATGTCCGGTTTTACGAGAGAAGTGGTAAGAAAACGAAAGCCAGTATCAATCTGCCCTACCTCAAATCAGCCGAATATAACAAGGTCAAATTGAATCACGAAAAGGTCCGCGAACTAAAAAGTAGAAACGGAAAAATAAAGCTTGAGTTTGAGCCTTGGGAGATCGTGACCATTGCCATCAGCGGTGCGTTGTAAGGTTCATAGACCAGATAGGACTCAAGAACATCAGATAAGATAGAGATACACATATCGGGCCGCGCACGTTGTCTGCCGCTCGGCGCAACAGGTGCGCTCCTCTCAAGTTGCGGTATGGTGCCGTTTTTTGAGACGCTGGTTGCTCTAATGAAGGCAACGGATCCGTTGCCTGAATAAAGGAAACCACCATTTGACGGCAAAAAAGGTAACGATGATGAAAAATTTTAGTGGGGAAGCTGCTGTAACGGATAAAGCGGGCGCGGAATTGTCCTCCGCAAAAGCGAAGAAGGTCTTAATCTTTTATGACTGCGCCTATCCGGACTGGGGCTATTTGCCATGGTTTTTATATGACCCGCTGATCCGGTCTGAAGCGAATATTGAGGTGAAAAAAGTTTATGGAGACAGGGCAGGATCTGACCCGTCGAAATATATTCAAGCCGGTGAAGATATGGAAACGGGTGATGCAGGCAAAGCAATCACTCCGGAGTTAACCGAACAAAACATCTCATCGTATGATTTGGTTATTATTCCGTGCCCTCACATTATTAAGAACGATTATATCAATGATCTTTTAAGCTATGTAGACAACAACGGTGCGTTGTTCCTCGTTCAGCCCACATTTGAGTCCCCGTCCCAGGCTTCCCTGTTCATGAACAAACTGGGTGTCACATTTAAAGGGACCGAGGATAAAACGCCGGCGTCTTCTTTGCTGACCGATCATCCGTCTTCGAGGATATTGGGTCTTCCCGAAGGGACCAGTGTTTATCCGCATCGGATGTGGCTGCCGCACATGAGATTTGACCCGGGCCAGAGTACGGTCCTGACCCGGTTGGGTTTTGGAGGGGATCCCGACCTGTTTGTGACAGAAAATGGAAGGGTGGGTCTGGCTGCAACTGACCTTTTTAATGATTTGGAGGCTCATCTCAGGGGCGCGAAGGAGTACGCTCAATACAAAGCGAACATGGGCCATCTCTTTGTCAATACAGTCAGAGCTCTTTTAGGCTTCGGTTTTTTTGACCAACCGGTACAAACACCGATGCGGAAGTGGAGCGAAATGTTCTATGCATATGCTTCCAGCAGGGACTATGTATTGCTGGCCCAGCAAGAAGAGCCGTTTTCAGAAAGGTTGTCAGCAGAGCAGTTAATGCGGATGCTTGATAAAGCCGACCATGAAATCGGGCAGGCTGCCACCCTGTTGGTTCAAGGAAAATTTGATGAAGGAAAAGCGGTATATGATTCAAGTGTGAAACGTTTATCCGAGTGTATGGATCAAATGACCAGCGTAAAGCGGTATATGATCCGGGGCTGGCACTCGAGCGTCCTGACTCCCGATTATTATGGCGGAGGCTTGATGGGTTTCGCAGAACCCGAATACCAGGACCATCTGATACAGTGGATGGAAAAACAATTAAACTGGTGTGAACGTACGGGCGCAAAACGGCTCATGAACATAACCTCCTGTGACTTGGAGTTATTGGTCAAATACTACCCCGATGAAATCAAGCGGTTTCGCGACGGAATCAAAGATGGTTATTTGGAAAACGTGCACGGCATTTATTCCCAAGCCTTTCTTCCGCTGCTGCCGGAAGAAAGTAATGTGAGGCAGTTTTCTTATGGTCTGCCCGTAATTGAAAATGCCCTTGACGAAAAAGTGCAAACGTATGCGACCTGCAGAGACCATTTCGATTACCACCCCCAGCTGCCCCAGCTGTTAAATAATTTTGGATATAAACATGCCATTTTACATTCCGGATTCTTAGGGGAGATCAAGGAGATCCGAGCGGATAAGATCATGTGGCGCGGCCTAGATGGCTCGGACATTGAAGCGAGCCCTCAATATGAAGGGATTGAAAAACCATTATTTCTGACTCACCCGGAGAATATCGCAAAAGCTGATAAAATGGGCTATAAGACGATTCTCCTGGGAGATACGCTGGATGCGACCTGCCACCTCTACCCTGAAAAGATACCCAGCGAGAAGGAACTCACTCTGATCAACCCGATTGCACCCATTGCCGGGACCTGGGTCACGGCAAAAGAGTTTTTTGAAAAAACTCCCGAAGCCGAACAAACGTGCTTCCTTGGCGTGGATGATTTATGGGCGAACAAACTCGATATCTGGTCCAGCTGGGGCTGTATGAATGAAGCCGTTGAATGGAACCGAACGACTGAGAATAAAATACTGGCCGCAGAGAAACTAAGCGCAATGGCGGCGGTGTTACGCAAACTGCCGGGCACGGATTTAATGGAAACAAAGGAAAAGCTGGATGAATCCTGGCAAAGCCTGCTGAGGACCCAGGATCACATGTTTTTTGGTTCAGTAAATTACGCAAATCAGGTGCCGCCTGTGACCGTAAAACCGGGGGAAGAGAAAGCAGGCGCACACGCCTGGGGGTACGATCGCGAATTATTGCCTAAAGCAGCGGCCACGGTTGGCGGAATGGAAAATTACACCGAGGACTTAACACCTAATTACGCCGGACCAATGATCCCTGTCAATCGGTACAACAGGGCACAAGAGTTCATCAAAGAGAGCCAGGATATTGCCGATGCCATTGCAGGCAAAGCATTCAGCGATCTTTCAGAAGGAGTGAACGCCGCGCCGCTGGATAAGAGTGTGATCCCCCTTCTGGTGTTCAATCAACTTGGCTGGAACAAACGCGAGTGCGTAGCGTTTGAAAAAAGCTTTAGTCAGGGGGAGGTTTTCCACTTTAACTTAAATGACGGAAAAGAGGATGTCTCGTATCAGGTCATCTCGGAGGACCGGTACGGAGATGGTTCTGTGAAACGGGTCAAGGCGCTGTTTCGGGCGGATATTCCATCCCTCGGCTATAAAACCTATTACCTGAAACCCACTAAAGAAAAACCGGTACCCGTGGTGGCGAAATCATTGCAAACAAGCCCTGCACGTTTGGAGAATGATTACTACCTGGTTGAAGTTAATGCTGAGAATGGCGGGATAAGCCGTATTTTTGATAAAACACTCGGGATTGAAATGCTTGATTCAAACCGGGTCGGCAACGAGCTGTTTTCTCCCGCTCTCCCCGCGGCTCGTTCTTCTGACGAATCGGCAGAGGTTGAACTCATTGAACAGGGTCCGTTGAGATCCACGATCCGTATCCGGTCAAAGATTGGGGCCGCACCGTATGAATGTTCGGTTCGCCTCTATGACAACATGAAACGGATTGATTTTGATTTGACCGTCGATTATGGCAAAGAGGGAATGAACTTTGGCGCGCGCAAGGAAGACGACACAGGATTATTTGTCCAGTTCCCGTTAAATTTCAGGGGCAAGCTATACATCAACCAGCCTTTTGGACTGTACGAGGCACAAAAAGAACGGCAGGTAACAACGGATTTTGCCGATGTATACCAAGGGCAATATGGTCTGTCGCTGATCCACAGGAGTTCGCCTTCCTATCATTATAAGGACGGCACTCTATCCATCTGCTTAAGTCGCGCGCGTCCCTTTGTCGTTGGAAAACAGAACTATCAGTATTCCATCTATACCCACAAAGACGACCCCTTCCAGGGAGATGCATATACGGTTGCAAAAAGTGTGAACACGCCGCTGGAAGTCTACTGGCCTGATACGCTGCCAACAGAGCAACAGCAGGCATTCTCGTTTCTCTCCATTAACCAGCCAAATATCGTATTGTCCGCACTTTATTATGAGGGGGATGCCATATATATCCGGTTTTATGAGAGAAGCGGTAAAAAAACTAACGCCGGCATCAATCTGCCCTACCTCAAATCAGCCGAATATAACCAAGTCAAATTGAATCACGAAAAGATCCGTGAAATAGAAAATAAAAACGGGGAAATCGAGCTTAAGTTTGAGCCTTGGGAGATTGTTACCATCGCCATCAGCGGTGCGTTGTGCGGTTCATAAAAATTGAAAAGGAGTATATTTTATGAAAATTAAAAACATAACAACGTTTCTATTAAAAGTGCCACTGGGAGACCAGCGCTTCTATTCGTCACAATGCGCGTTTCCAGAACGCAATTCATTACTGGTTCGTATTGAGACCGACACAGGTATTTGCGGCTGGGGAGAAAGTGGTCAGTACGGCCCTGGCGAACCGGTGGCAACGTTTATCGAAACCGTATTAAAACCACGCCTCATCGGAAAAAACCCTCTTGATATCAATGTTTTGTGGGAGGATATGTTTACGGGCATCCGCGATTTTGGACGCAAAACAACAGGCATCGAGGCCATGAGCGGCATTGATATCGCACTGTGGGATATTGCTGGAAAATTTTACAACAAGCCTGTTTACGAGTTGCTTGGAGGCGCGTTCAGGAAAAAAGTGCTAGGCTATGCAACGGGATGCTACTACCGCGGCGAAGATGTCCTTGATTACAAAAAATCATTGCAAAACCTGAAAGATGAAGCGAGTGGGTATATTGATGCAGGTTTTACCGCTTTAAAAATCAAGGTCGGATTATTACATGTTAAGGAAGAGATGGAGCGTATTGCTGCCATCCGTGAAGCAGTCGGCGACGACATTATTCTGATGGTCGATGCAAATCATGCGTACAACTTCCATACGGCAAAACGAATCGGTAAATTCCTCGAGGAAATGAATGTTCATTTCTTTGAAGAGCCGGTTGTGCCCGAAAACATTCATGGCTACAAAACACTTCGCGAAACATTGAACCTTGCCATTGCTGCAGGTGAAAATGAGTTCACTCGTTTTGGTTATCTTGAATTATTAAAAAATGAGTGCCTTGATATCATCCAGCCCAATATTGGATGCGCTGGTGGCTTTACCGAGGCAAAACGTATTGAAGCATTAGCTTCGGCGTATCATGTGCAGGTGATTCCACATTGCTGGGGCAGCGGCATTGCCCTTGCGGCGGCGCTGCAATATTGCGCCACGATTGCACCGTCGCCACATACGGCCTTTGAGTGTGCGCCAGAAAATTCACCGATGATTGAATACGATAAAAACGTGAACCCTCTTCGTGACAGCTTATTAACAGAAACGTTTAATGTTAATGATGGCTTTGTTCAAATCCCTGACGGGCCAGGGCTTGGAGTTGAAATAAATATGTCCGTTCTGGAAAAATACCTGACAAAATCATAGAGGAACGAAATGAAAAGATTTGAAAACAAAAATGTAATCGTCACAGGGGCCACAGCGGGAGTTGGACAGAAAATTGCCCTGCAATATGCAACAGAAGGTGCGTTTGGTCTTTCTGACCAACGACTTTTCACTGCCTGCGCTGATGATTACCGATCTGTACAAAGGCCGCTGGCAGATCGAACTGTTCTTCAAATGGATCAAACAGCACCTGCGCATCAAAGCTTTTTACGGAACCAGCGCGAATGCTGTCAAAACGCAGATATGGATCGCCATCTGCGTTTACCTGCTCGTGGCGATCACGAAAAAGAGGCTGAAGATCGAGCAGTCGCTCTACACAATTCTACAGATTTTGAGTGTGTCCGTTTTCGAGAAAATGCCGCTTTTACAGGCCTTTCAGAGCGCAGGCCACTCGAAAGAAGGCGGCAATATCTGCAAATAGTTGTAGCTGTGGGACTAATGTTGGGACACTAAATTGGGACACTAATGATATTATGAAATTAATTATTGGACTTTTACTAGCCGCATTGGGCGGTGGAATACAAGGAGCATTTGTATATCCACTTAAATTTATGAAAAACTGGAAATGGGAAAATGGTTGGTTCGTGTTTACTATAACGTGTTGTTTTATTTTTCCAATGGTACTGGCCTTCGGAACGACTCCTGATTTAATGGATATTTACCGTCAGACTGATTCGATAACAATTTGGCTGGTATTCATTTCTGGGATCGCGTGGGGGATCGGTGTAGTGCTTTTCGGATTAGGGGCTGAATTCCTGGGAATGGCACTTGGAATTGCAATCATCACTGCACTAAATGCTGCTTTTGGAACACTTTTCCCATTACTCTTTTTGCCTTCAGATAGTTTCAGTACGAAGGCATTGTTGTTTCTAATTTTTGGGCTTTTGGTTCTTATTATTGGTGTCGCACAAGTTGCAGCAGCGGGTAAAAGGAGGGAATTGGATCAGAAAAAAGAGGGTCAAACCTCAAGTAGCAAGAGGGTATCGTTTAAAGTCGGCCTGGTAGTTTGTATTGTAGCCTCGATTTTCTGTCCCGCTACTAATTTCGCTGTTTTCTTTGGTCAGCCAATCTCTGAGTCAGTAAAGGCATTAGGTACAGTTGCACCTTACAATGTTGGTTATGCACAGCTACTTCCTTATTTTATAGGAGGATTCATCGTTAATACAATCTATTGCATCTATTTATTTATCAAAAATAACTCCTTTAAAAATTATTATAATTCAGGAAAAACTATAAATATGCTATTGGGCGTTAGCATGTCCGGTCTTTTTATGGTTGGGATGGTCCTTTATACGGTTGCCTTAACAATTTACATTAAAGACATTGGTGCTGTGGTTGGATGGCCCCTGTTTATGGCTGCAACCATTATGGCTGCAAATTTTTTGGGCTTAATGAGCGGAGAGTGGAAAGGAGTCTCAAAAAGAGCTGTCGTAAAACTTTTTTCAGGTATTATTTTACTCATTGTTGCCATTGTTCTGGTAAGCCTTTCAAACCTTTTTAGTTAAACTTATATAAATAATTCTAGAATGAAAATAACTGATATAAAAACATATTTATTAAAAGTGCCACTGGGGGACCAGCGCTTCTATTCGTCACAATGCGCGTTTCCAGAACGCAATTCATTACTGGTTCGAATTGAGACCGACACAGGTATTTGCGGCTGGGGAGAAAGTGGTCAGTACGGCCCTGGCGAACCGGTGGCAACGTTTATCGAAACCGTATTAAAACCACGCCTCATCGGAAAAAACCCTCTTGATATCAATGTTTTGTGGGAGGATATGTTTACGGGCATCCGCGATTTTGGACGCAAAACAACAGGCATCGAGGCCATGAGCGGCATTGATATCGCACTGTGGGATATTGCTGGAAAATTTTACAACAAGCCTGTTTACGAGTTGCTTGGAGGCGCGTTCAGGAAAAAAGTGCTAGGCTATGCAACGGGATGCTACTACCGCGGCGAAGATGTCCTTGATTACAAAAAATCATTGCAAAACCTGAAAGATGAAGCGAGTGGGTATATTGATGCAGGTTTTACCGCTTTAAAAATCAAGGTCGGATTATTACATGTTAAGGAAGAGATGGAGCGTATTGCTGCCATTCGTGAAGCAGTCGGCGACGACATTATTCTGATGGTCGATGCAAATCATGCGTACAACTTCCATACGGCAAAACGAATCGGTAAATTCCTCGAGGAAATGAATGTTCATTTCTTTGAAGAGCCGGTTGTGCCCGAAAACATTCATGGCTACAAAACACTTCGCGAAACATTGAACCTTGCCATTGCTGCAGGTGAAAATGAGTTCACTCGTTTTGGTTATCTTGAACTGTTAAAAAATGAGTGCCTTGACATCATCCAGCCCAATATTGGATGCGCCGGTGGCTTTACCGAGGCAAAACGTATTGAAGCATTAGCTTCGGCCTATCATGTGCAGGTGATTCCACATTGCTGGGGCAGCGGCATTGCCCTTGCGGCGGCGCTGCAATATTGCGCCACGATTGCACCGTCGCCACATACGGCCTTTGAGTGTGCTCCAGAGAATTCACCGATGATTGAATACGACAAAAACGTAAATCCTCTTCGCGATAGCTTATTAACAGAAACATTTAGTGTTAATGATGGCTTTGTTCACATCCCGGACGGGCCAGGGCTTGGAGTTGAAATAAATATGTCCGTTCTGGAAAAATACCTGACAAAATCATAGAGGAACGAAATGAAAAGATTTGAAAACAAAAATGTAATCGTCACAGGGGCCGCAGCGGGGGTTGGACAGCAGATTGCCCTGCAATATGCAACAGAGGGCGCGTTTGTGGTTCTGGTAGACCTCCGTAAACCAGAGGAAACGATGGAGCTGATCAAAAACGCCAACGGAAAATCTGATTTTGTAATCTGCGACATTAGCGATGAGAATCAAATCAAAGCGATGGCTGTCGCCGTGGGTGAAAAATGCAACGGGAAAGTGGATGTCCTCGTTAATAACGCAGGATTTAATGGAAAGGCGAACCTGATTAAGGATATGAACCTTTCTGATTGGAACTATACCTTAAGCGTCAATCTCACCGGCACGATGCTGGTCAGCCGCGAAATAATCCCATTCCTGATCAACAACAAAAGCGGCGCCATAGTAAACGTAGCAAGTAATGTTGGGAAACGCGGACTGCCGTATCGTTCAGACTACGTCTGCAGCAAATGGGCACTGTTGGGGCTCACACAAACACTGGCCCTTGAGTTGGTTGATGAAAAAATCAGAGTGAATGCCGTTTGCCCGGGACCGATTGATGGTGACCGCGTGGAGGAGCTCGTGAAAATGCATGCCGAGGTTGAAGGACAATCTGTGGAGCAAATGCATAAAGCCTGGGAAGACGTACCAATGAAGCGTTTTATCGACCCTCAGGAAGTTACCAACGTTATCTTGTTCCTTTCATCAAACGATAGCAGCGCAATGACCGGTCAGGCTCTAAATATAACGGGCGGCATGTTGATGAATTAGGCTTCAGCTGAAAAAATAGAAAAGGGATAAAAATGAAAAAAATAGATATCGTTAGAAGCTATTGGAAATCTGAAGGTGAAAAAGACCTCTCTGAAATCCTGTCACACTTTGATGAACATGCTAAATTTTCTTCACCAACCATGCAGTTGGTTGGAAAAAACAACATCAAGACCTTTTATGAGGGAATGGTTAATGGTTTCAAAAAGATTGAAGTGACTCCCACCCACTGGGTTGAACAGAACGATGAAATCGCAGTGGAGTATGACGTCGTTTTGGTCCGCAATTCGGGCGAAGAACGATTTGCGAAAGGATTCAACCTCTTTGAAATTAAAGAAGGCGTGATCTCAAGCCTGCGTTGTTATTTCAATCCTGCCGATTTTTAAACGTATGGATGTTTTTCGTATAATGCAGAATGCACCGGCCCTCGCGCAGGGGGCATAATTTTCCGGAGAGTCCTTATGATCATAGATGCACATGCACATATTTTCACAAACATAGCAGGACAAAGAGGGGCGAATAAAACCTCGTCTGGTACGTTTGGGAAGGTGAACGTCGGTAATGATGAAGTTCAAATGCTGCCTCCAACATTTGTTGATTCATCCTTCAATGTGGACATGCTGATTCACATGATGGATTGCAATGGAGTGGACAAAGCAGTCCTTCTCCAAAATCCGGTTTTCGGGAGCATCAACGAAGACGTTGCAGAAGCTATTCGCGCGTTCCCTGAACGGTTTGTTGGAACCATTCAAGTTGATCCATTGTCCGACCATGCGCTGGAAACTGTTAAAAAAATCGCGACACCGAAACAATCAACACTAAAGTTCGAACTTAGCAGAGGATGGGGATGGTCTGGCATTCACCCCGGATTGCAAATCGACAGTCCGGAATTTATGGATATTTGGGATCTTGCATCTGAGTTGGAGCTGAGTGTGATTGTTGATCCGGGACGGATTGACAACCCTGGATATCAAGTTGCTCAGATTGATGCGATCTCTCAAAAATACCCACAAATAAAATTCCTGCTTGAGCATTTGGGATATTTTACAGGTGATTTAATAGGAGATGAGACCGCAAAAAAACGTTGGCTCAATTTGATTGAGCTAGCCCAAAAAGAGAACGTCTTCTTAGGGTTCTCCGCGGCAGGAATCTTGCTGGATGAAGATTATCCATGCCCTGGCGCACTTCGTCTCCTTGAAGAAGCCGTATCCATTGTTGGGGCAAATAAAATAGTATGGGGAAGCGATTTGCCAACAACCCTTAATAAATATACCTATCAACAAATGATCGATGTGGTTTTGAAGCATGCTCAATTTCTAACCGGGAATGAAAAGAAGCAGATCATGGGGATCAATGCGCTGGATTTTTTCACCGGTTTTGATTCGTAGATTTCAGAAAAGTCTCTTTAAGGATGTATTTTAAACAAGGCTCTGATGGGGCCGTCTTCTATCCCAGACATTTTCCGGGGCGGTTATTGACGTTCTGTTAAAACAACCCGAAAGCCTACGTTATACACGTTTTGCCATGCAGGATAGCCATGCGAAACGGTAGGAGCCCAGAACGGGACATGCGGTTTATGAATACCGCAAGCCATAAAGAAGGGTTTGTCTCCGTATGTGTAAACGCCGGTTGAAAAGTGCGGCGGCCCAGCGGGCAGGCGTCCAGTTGGGTGCTTCGGATTGCTGCATGGTCGGCAGGGCTTCGAGGATTTCGCGAAGATAGTCCGCCGGATTGATGCCGAGTTTCCGGCAGGTTTCGATGAGGCTGTAGATGACGGCGCTGGTCTGGCCTGAATCGGGGCTGCCGAAGAAGAGGAAGTTCTTTTTGCCGATGGCGGTTGGGCGAATGGCGTTCTCAACCAGATTGTTGTCGATTTCGAGGCGGCTATGTTCAAGGTAGAGATTGAGTGCATCCCAGCGTTCGAGAGTGTAGTGGATGGCTTTGCCGAAGTTACTTTGCGGCAACTGTCGGGACCGCTCGGTTTCGAGAATGGATTTTATCCCTTCCAGAACGGGGACTGAGTGTTCCCGACGATAAGCGGCTCGATCGACTTCGGGATTGTCACGCAGTTTGCTTTCAACCCGGTAAAGTTTTGCGATTCGTTTCACGATATCTTCCGCGGTCGGGTTGCCGGGGGGACTTCCTTAAACTTGCGGCGGGCATGCGCCCAGCAGGCAGCATGGATGATGGCCGCTTTTTCTTCGGCATGCTTTTTGTCGTTAAGCCAAGCGGGGTACGCGCCGTAGCCGTCGGTCTGCAGCAGCCCGGCGTAATCTGGAAGCATGGAGTCGAAACAGGTCGCGGCACGGCTGGCATGCCATTCAAAGAGCACGCCTTTGCCTGGCGAATGATAAGCCCATAGGTATCCATTGGGACAATGGTCCTTTTTCGGATCCTGATAGCGTATGAATGTTTCGTCGGCCTGAATGTATCCGCTCGCGTGGATTTCATTTCGAAGCGCCTCATAAATAGACCCAGTCCTATGTGAGTATTAGCCCTATTTTCAGGGGTGAACATTAGGAAAGTCCCGGATAAAAGAGGCGTTTTTGCCTCTCTTACCGGAAAGAAATGCTTTATATTTCTCGTCAGTAAAACAAAGAGATATAAAACACATGATCACTATCGCCTTTCAGCCCGAGCTGCGTCCAGCACTTCCGCCCGTTTTCGCATCGAAAGACTACCGCGAATTCCGCGCCATTCTCATTGAAATGGATCGCATCCTTGTGGTTTCTCAAATCGAGCACGGCTTCATTCTTCGCCAAATCCAGCATCTCGAAAAGAGACTTGCAAAGAAAGGCAGGCGCCTCTCCGCCAGGCAGGCGCAACGGCACTTCCGCTCCTTCCGGCTGGCGCTGCGCTACGGCATCCTGATTGGAATCACCGGGGATTCGTTCCGCAAGCTCTCCCGGCAGGCGGCCGACAGCCTGCTGTTCCAATGGTTCACCCACACGGCCTTTGTCGATGGCGTGCGCCCGGTCTCCAAAAGCACGCTTGAGCGTTTCGAGAAACTGTTTCCCGACGGCGAAGTCGCCGCGCTCATCCACGAGCTTACCAGCGCCGTCGCCGACCCACTTGCGGCTCAGCAACTGCTCTATCGCGAAACGGCCCTGCGCTTCGACCGCATTTTCGCCGACTCCACCTGCGTGAAGGCCAACATTCACGTTCCCGTCGACTGGGTGTTGTTGCGCGACGGGGCGCTCACGCTCGTCAACGCCATCGTGCTCATTCGCAAGCACGGCCTCTCGCACCGTATCCGCCCGCCGGAAACGTTCATCCGCGCAATGAATAAGCTCTGCATCGAGATGACCCATACCCGCAAGAAAAAGGGGTTCTTCACGGAAGAGCGTTTTCAGAGATGCCGTCTTGTCGATAGGTGGGGCAGATCATAGATCTTCAGATGCAGGTATTTTTCATCTCGGTAGCCGTAGGCCTGTCGGGTTAACCATCCGATCTTATTGTTGAAGCCTTCTTGGCTGGCGCTGGTCAGGCAACCGTGGTTCCAGTAGGCCAACAGGCCTTCTATTCGTTGCCGAATCGTTTTGGCCATGGTTTTCAGGCAGGCGATGCCTGATTCGTCGGCCATGACGCACCATTTCTCGAACGCAAGCTTTGCGATGCTTGCGCCCGGGGCGATCCTGTAGATGTTGCGCAGGTATTCCTTCATGGCCGAAGCCAGGCCGAGATCCTCGAAACGTTCGCGCAACTCTTCAAGCTCCTCCTTCGATTCTTCTGAAAGAGATTCCTCGTTGCGCAGCAACAGGAAGCGCTTGCCCTTAAGCTCCTTTTTCTGGTCGTCCTCCAGGCGGTTCATGGTGCTTCGTCGTAGGGTGTTGAGCTTGTCGTTCATGGATTTGATCACATGGAAGTGGTCGTAGACGATGTCGGCGTCCGGCAGCACCTCGGCGACCCATGCGCTGTAGGAGTTGGCCATATCGATGGCGACGGCCTTGATCTGTTTGGCCTTGCGCTTGATGCGTTTGCGGAACTTTTTGAGCGCGTCGCCGCCTTTGCCTTTGCCGATGAAGAGCACGGCGCCGGAGTCGATGTCGCGCACGACGGTGATGTAGCCGAGTCGTTTCCCGAGGTAGACCTCGTCGATGCCCAGATAGGCGACATCATCGAGACGCACCCGCTTGTATTTCTTTTCCAGCCAGGCTTTTTCGATGTTCTTGACGGTCTCCCAGTGCAAGCCGGTGAACTTCGCAGCCGCTGATATCGACATTTCCGTCCGAAGGGCCAGAACGAACCGTGCCGTCCACTTGGTGTAGCGCACGTACGGATCGGGGCAGAACGTGATCGGCTCGTGGCTCGACGCCCCGCAGTCGCGGCAGCGGATGCGGCGAACGGCGACGCGCATCAGCGTTTTTTAAAACCGATGCAAAGGCCTCGGATATCACGCGTCTTCCCCGTTTCTACGATCGAGGTGCTCCATGAGCGGCACTGCGGGCAGACGTGCCGCTTCGCCTTGGAGTGCAGGTAGTAGATTTCGGTGCCCTTGGCGCGTTCCGTCTTTTGATAGTTGTAGCCAATGATTCCCTGAGTATGATGGAGCGAGCTGATTAACATAGGTTTCCTTTTGGGTTTGAGAGCTGGGAAGGAAACGTTAATCAGCGCCTCTTTTCAACCATTCGAGACCGAAAAACCCGAGCGGCGGGCCAGAGCGCTCCACTCTGCTCAAGAACGATCTCGGCATAACGCCGCTTCGCTTCGGCCCTTCGGGCACTTATACGAGATGGTTCTTGATCTGCATTCCCCCCTCCGGCGGAGAGTCCGTATCCTTCCTTCGGAAGAAATTGACCATTTCCGACCAGACTCACGAGATCGGTCAGGTCGCTCTTCCGTGAAGAGGCGAAAAAGGATGCAAAGAAAGCCCGCAAAAAAATCCTCCGGCGCATGAAGACGCTCATGAAAACCATTGAAGGCCATGCGCGCAACTACCACGCCGTGCTCGAAGAACGCTGGGCCGAAACCGACTGGAGCGAAATCGAGGCACAGATCGTACTCGATCGCATTCAAGGCATCCTCGACCAGCTTCCGCAAGCCATGCACCAGGCGCACGAACGCATCATCGGCGAACGCCGCGTCGCCAACAGCGAAAAAATCCTGAGCCTCTACGATCCCGACATCCACGTCCTTGTGCGCGGCAAGGCCGGTGCTGAAGTCGAATTCGGCAATGGCCTCTACCTGGCCGAACAAGCCGACGGACTCATCGTGGACTGGGACTTCATGCAAGACCAGCCCCCCTCGGACAGCAAGCTCGTCAAATCCAGCATCGAACGGATCACCGGCTCATACGGCAAGCCCGACAGCTACACAGGCGACCGCGGCTTCGACAGCGCAAACGCTCGAACCGACCTCGAAGAACTCGGCATCATCAATGCCATCTGCCCCCGTTCCGTGCCCCTGCTCAAGGAGAAGCTTGAAGACGAAGGCTTCTGCTTGCTTCAAAAACGAAGGGGATCAACCGAAGGCCGCATCGGCATCTTTAAGAACGCCTACCTCGGAACGCCCCTGCGAAGCAAAGGGTATGAGAACCGAAAAACCCGCATCGAATGGTGCATCCTCGGCCACAACCTCTGGAAGCTCGCCGCCATGGCCGCGCAGAAGCGTGCCGAACTCGAAGCTGAACTTGCCGCCGCGGCATAATCCATCCGGAACCAGCTCCCTCAAAGACAGGCGTGCGCCCTGGCTCAGCCAAAACGCCGCTTTTTCAGGAAACCCCAGCCGATCCCACCTATGATGCCACTCTTTTTGCCGTTCTTTAGAAGTGCGGGATCTATGCGATTTAAAAACTCACTCTGCTGGGACAGGCTCTAAATAAGCGACAACCATTGGGCAACGAGATACATCCAGCCACCCATGGTTTTGCGGCTGATTTCAACGCCGAAGCGTTGCTTGAAGATTTGTTCCTGACGATAAAGCGGAAGGTGGTCGCAGTATTTGCTGAGAATGATATGCAGAACCAGACCGACGGACGCATAGGAGTTTTCGATCAGCTGCTTTGGCGCGGGTGCGATCAGCGAGGCAACCGAGCGATCAGCGCGTTTCTTGTATTTATTGCGAATGGTGACGGTCTGAAAGAAGCGTGTCGGTGTGACATCGAGTCTAACTGTGCGCACTTCGCCGATCTTCTTATACAGCTCTGGATTGGCTTTAACTTCATCCAGATCAATAATAACGGTTTCGGTCGGTAGGTCCTTGGGGACGCGCGCATCAAGCCCCTTGCGCTTACCCCGTTTGGATGCTGCCGGTTCCTCTTCAGCCAGTTCGGCTTTCGTTTCGGCCAGCTCCAAAGCTTCCTGTAACTCGCGCAGCTCCTCGAGTTCGAGCATGAGCTGGTCCGGGCTCAGCTTTTCGGAACTCCGGCCAAACAGCTTTTTCATCAGGCACTGAACTTTTTCCTGAAGCAGGCTGACTTCGCTCTTGAGGTTCGCATTTTCACCGAGTAGCTGATCAAAATTTTCCCGTGAAAAAACCATGCGGCATATTATACCAAAACCGCTCCGCAAAACGCGGTATCAAGATGATGGAAATGCAGAAAAATCAGCGCTGATACCACGGCTTGAACGATCCCTGCTTCAGATCAACTCCATCCAGTAGCAACGCCAGTGCCTCGGGAGCCAGTGCAAGCTTTTCACGTTCGCCAACACCCTTCGGCCAGATAAATCGGCCCTGTTCAAGGCGCTTGATCGCCACCCACATTCCGGTGCCGTCCCAGTATAATGTTTTGATCCGGTTCCGTCGCCGATTCGTAAAAATATACAGCGCTCCAGAACACGGATCCTCCTTCAAGCGATCAAGTACGACACCGTGAAGACCATTAAAGCTTTTACGCAAATCCACCGGTTCCACCGCAAGAAACACCCGGATAGAATTATTCAATCCAAGCATCCGGCAGCCTCCCGCAAAAGGCTTCCGAGTTTTTCCTGAGAAGGAACCGGCACCACAACCTCAACCTGGTTTGGCAGGCGAATCAGCACCTCATCAACCAGAACCGCTTCACCGCTAAGCGCTACCTCGCAAAAAGACACCTCATTATCTTCCCGCTCGATTCGCAGCCATCTGGTCAGCGTTTTGGAATTGAGATTCCATTCCCGACAGAACGCCGCCTGCGTCAAACCTGACGTTTTAAATTCTTCGATCAACTCCCGGCGCTCTTCATCCGTATATGAAGCCCGCCCCGACCCGTTGTTTTCATTCGTATCCATGCCTGACAAACTATCAGGCTTTATGGGAGCTGACTACGAGGTCGATAAAGAGGCGTATACAGATGAGATGCGCATCCGTTTGCCAAACCGCATCGAGATTGCGGCACCAGTCGGGGCACCGGACGAACCGGCATGCGTGCTCCAAGAAGCTCTCAAGTGTTCGGACAACGGATCACTGCGGCTGTTTCCGGTGTAAAACAGGCCGATCTACGCAGAAGCTTCAACGCCCCCTTGCACGTCCAGAGCGCAAAGCGTCACATCCCTTCTGCACAACCATACAAAATGGGCGCGGAGATCACTCTCCGCGCCCGGGGGGTTCGCATCCCATTATCATTACGGCTAGTTCAACCGCTTCAGGATCTGCTCGAAGTTCTCTTCGTAGTGCGTGCAGAGCGATTTCGTGCCGCTGTCGATGATGTTTCCGCCGCCGATACCAATCGGCGCGAAACCGGCGAGCAGAATGGAGACAACCCCCGCCCCGCTGTCTTCGATGCCGACCACCTGATTGCGATCTTCAAACGGAATTCCGAGGCCGACACGCGCCGTTTCGGCGTAGAGCCATGGGTGCGGCTTGGGCGACAGCTCGCCGAGTGTGCCGGGTTCGCCTTTGCGGATGGCGTGACCGGCGGTGATGATGGCATCGTAGAATTCATTCGGGTCGCCCATGTCGAGCGTCTTAAAGGCATCGAGAATTTCCGGCCAGGCCTTTTCGTAGAGCCCGGAGGTGACAAGCCCGATTTTTACATCGAGATCTTTGAGTTCGTAAAGAAACTCTTTGATACCGGGCGATGGCGTAAATGCACCTTTTTTACCACGACCCTCCATAATCTCGTTCATCTCAAAATTGGTGTGTTTGAAATACCACTGACGCGCCTCTTCGACGGTTTTGTCGGCGCAGTATTTGTTGACGCAGTATTGCAGGTGCTCGGAGACGGAGTGACCGGATACATGCGGCTCGTCGCAGGCTTCGAGCTGGAACGCTGGATCGCCCAGCAGACTGGCGACGGTTTTCTCGATAATCCAAATCCAGAAATGCTCGCTGTGCACGGTCGTGCCATCGAGATCCATCAGCACCGCCTTGAGCGACTTTTCAATCTTCACGTCGTGCACCGGATAATAGGCCCGATACCCCATCGCCGATTTCACCAACGCCTGCTGTTTCCCGTTTTCAAAGGTTACAAACTCGACCTTGCGGTCGGCCGTGGTTTTTACATCCACCACCCCGTTCTCGCCGCTCTTGAACATGCCGTCGCAGCTCTGTTTCAAATCAATCAACTCATTAAAATTCATTTCACCTTCTCCATAACGCCTTTTGGATAGTCACCGTATTACTGAAGCCCGCTCGAAACTGAGCCTCGTAGCCCCAGAAACGGAAACCCCAATTAAACTCCAATTCTTAAGAAAGAGATTGATTACATTACCCGCCGACCAAATGCAAACGTTTTCACCCAAAACCCATTTACACCACTCAACACAATGGATTCATCGGGATTAATTCAGTTTGCGCAGACTTCCGCGGTCGAGGAATTCAGGCTGGAGGAGGCGCTTCTGAACCGGCAGGTCGGGATCTTCCGTTCGCTCAATGATGATTTCGCCCCCGATCTGACCGAGTTTGCGCAGATCTGTTTTGTAGGTTGAGAGCCAGACGGAACTTGGGGATCCCTCCACGGCGTCATAACCGACCAGGCTAACATCCTCGGGAACCCGCAACCCGTTAGCCTCCAGCGCGGCTTTCAGATGCAGCCCCATGCGGTCATGGTTGACCGCCACCGCCGTCACTCCGTTCTTCTTAATGAGCTCAACAGCGGGCTGATAGGCCGCCACAGAGTCATCGTCGGTCGCAACCTGATCATAGGTAAAGACCTTGCTGCCGGGATAACCGCAGGCCGACGCCGATTCGATGAAGGCCCCCAGACGAATGCCTTTGTTGTAATCCGGGTAGGCGTGGCTGACCATCATGATGCGTTCATGGCCATATTCCTTGAACCGTCGCACGGTTTTGGCAAAAGCCTCGGCTCCATCGGTCAGGACGGCATCGCACGCCAGGGTCGGCGAATAGGTGTCCACCAATACGGCGGGCACCAGCGCCCCCTCGATCGCCCACAGCAGTTCATCCTCCGGGAAAATTCCGAGCATCAGCATGCCCGCCACGCTGCCGTCCGCCACAAACTTCGGCCGTTGGCGCTGTTCCTTGTTGGCGTTGTAGCCGCTGATCAGCAGATTTTTGTTATGCTCCACCATCGCCATCTCCACCCCCTCGAAAATATGGAGATAATAGGGATCGTTAAACACGTGCAGACAGGAAGGATAGGCCAGCACCCCAAAGGCATCGCTGGTCTTGCGGCGCAGATTGCGCCCGGCCGAATTGGTGGTATAGCCCACCTGCTTGCAGGCCTTCAACACGCGTTTCAGCGTATCCTCCTTCACCTTGCCGGTGCCAAAGTTCAGCGCGCGCGACACGGTCGCCGTCGAGACCCCGGCCAGTTCAGCCACCTTGTGGATTTCACTCATATTAATTCCCCTGCCTTAATTTCACCGAAAACACCCGAAATCGTCATGTAAACATTTACAATGTAAACGTGTTACATTCCGGAATCAAGCAGTTCGTGTACACCTAATGCGCCCCAACTGATTCGGACTTCGTCGATAGCGCGCGGCTGATTTTGCGGGATCGTACCGCCGAGCGTCAGGGCAGATGCAAGCGGGGCCGCCCTGAGCTTGGAAAACCCGGACAACGGATGCTTCATCGACTTCAGCGGGCCATCATTGGTCAGGTCGCGGTAATGAAGCGTAAGCCGCCCATCCTTTCCCTCGTTCGACACGCCCGGCTCCACCACCACCGCCGCGATATAGTATTTGTTCCCCGGCATTATCGGCACATTGAAAAAAGGTTGGTGCACCGTATCGAGGCCATCCTGGGAAAGGGTGAGCATCACGTTGCCACTGGTATTTAAACAGAGTCGCCAGCTATTGAGATACCAGCCGTTCCACTGCCCCACCAGATCCTGAAACCCATTATCCTCCGGCACCACAATCGCTTCCACGGTAATCGGGGAAGAGCCAAAACGGAACCGCGCGTTTTCAACCTCAAACTTCGCCCGCGCCCCTTTCGGGGTATGCCCCATTCCGCCGGCAACGGTCGCTGCACCTATTGCCTTCAACGCCAGCCCATTGGAACCGGAGTCTTCGAGCGCTGCGCTCGAGTTGAATTTCCAATGCCACCGGCCATCCCACCACCAAGGCCGCCCTTGACGCCGCTGATTTCCGGCATCTTGATGTCCGGCATGGAAGCGTTCATTTTCGGCTGCACCACGATCCGCTTGCGCAATTTAGGCTTCTTCGTGGTCTTCTTTTTGATATTCACTGGAACCTGCAGTTTTTTAAGCGTCATCTTCGGACGGTTGACCGGCTTGGCCTCGAAGGCTTTCTCTTCCTTCTGGATCACCGTCACGGCCACAAACGACAACGCGATGACAATGAGCACCGCATGGATACCCAGACTCACCAGCGCTGCGCTCGACTTAGCGTGCGCTGTAAAAAACGCCTTTCCTGTTTTTGATCTCTTCATTAGCCCTTCCCCCCGCAGCCTATGCACGCGACATTCAGCTTGTCCATGGGCGCGGCACCTTTGGATCCATCTTCCAAGCCGCGGCTTGGAAGAATATTGAACATGGCCACGGAAGCCACGGATCCGATCTTTAAATATTGCCGTCTATTTTTCATCGCCTACTCCACTTCGATTGTTGCGATTTTTCCCTTTTCAAGAGAGAGCGAAACGGAACCGTCTTCAATGGACAGTTCTTCACCGCGTTTCTCAATGAGGTTCAATTTCCAGGCCCTGGAAACCGGCAGGCCGATTGAGACTTTGCCCTCCTGTATCTCGTCGGTCGGATTGAAGAGGCGCAGAACCATTCCTTCGCGGTCTTCCGCCTTTTTGACCGAAGAGAGCACCAGCGATTCGTTGTCGATGGCGTAGTGCGAAGCGACGGTCGGAAGCTCACCTCCGCGGTTCATGGAAATCTGCGTAACGGCCGGCTTGCTGTTCAGCTTGTCGGCTTCTGCATAGACCTTGCCTTCATCCCAGTTTCCAGCGTGCGGATAAATCGCATATTCGTAGTCTACCGTCTGGAGCATCTGGCTGCCGAGTGCTTCCGGGAACTCGGAGGAAACACGCGACTCAGTACAGATGCGGTTACGGATAGCGCGCAACAAGGTCAGCGCGAGCGTGCCACGATCATCTTCCAGCAATTGGAATTCGGTCAGACAGTTGTTGAGTACGGCCAGTCCGTTGGCCCCGTCGTTCGCGTCGCAAAATACGCTCATCGGGCGTAGCGCCATTTCGGGGAAAAACTCGCCGTTTTCATCTTTGTCGTGGACGATGCCACGGCGGTCGACGGTGAAATGTCCGGCCGCATCGGAGAAGTCGGTCTTAATATCGGTCGGAATCATCAGACGCACACGGTGGTCTTTGGCGGTGTTATCGATAGAGGTCTTCACCTTCACGTGCTTGCTGTCTTTATTCAGCGTGATGCGCGAAACAATCTTCAGATCAACCAGACGCTCGGAACGCTTACCGAAGCCCTGCACCTTGACGTTTCCGTATTCGGCATGAGCCGGAACTTTCATGACGGTTTCAATGCCGATGGTGGCGCTGAGCGGTCCGTTGTCTTCCATCCAAATGCGCGAGCCAAAGCCGCGGTTGGTGATGATCTGGTTGCGGTATGGAGCGTAATAGGCCCAATAGTCGCCGGTATCCCCTTCGTCTTCGAAGTGGTGCATGTTTTCAATCACGCGGCCGTTTTGCTTATCGGTCAGGTTGAATGTGCCATCGGTGTTGACTTCGACCTTGAGGAATTCATTTTCGAGCTGCGTTGCGCCTTGCCCGATGAAGCCGCCGGTGTGCTTGCGCATGCTCGGCCACCACTCTTCTTCGCGCCAGTAGGTCTCCTGATTGACGACTTTGACGACTTTATATCCGCCCGCCGGAATTTCGCCGGTGTCGAGATAGAGCTGATGACGGTCAACATAGTACGGCCACGGGCGCGCTTCGATATCGTGCACGGGCTGCTTGTGTTCGTCGCGCGTGATTTCCTGAATCGCGAGCGGCGAACCGTCGGCATCCGCGATTCCGAGCGTCCAGACACTTTCAGAGCGCGGGGTATCGACACCCATTTTTATGACTTCGCGAACCGGGCGCGGCTGCGGGTTGTGCAGCAGCAGCAGTGTGTCGGTCTGACCAAACGCGGAAAGGTCGAGACGCTTGAGCAAGCTCGCGAGCATGTCCTCATAAATCGTTTCGGAAATTTCGAGCGCCTGATTGAGGCGATACATGTTGTCGTCGACGGTCTTATCCTGCGTCACCCCGTTGATTGAATCGTGCGGGTGCGACTTCAGCAGATAGTTCCAGCCCTTTTGCAGGAAGCGCTGCGGATAGGTTTCGCCGAGCAGGCTCAGACCGGCGGCGAGGGGTTCGGTGCGACGCATCAGCGAATTTTCAACCTTCTTGTTGAGCTGCTTGATGTGGATACGGGTTGCCAGCGCGTTGGCCGAAGCACCACACGGCTCACCGTCGCGCAGTTCGCCGTGTACGACCGGCACAGTGGAGCGGTCGATCCGCTCATCAACGCCCGCGAAATATTCCTGCAGCGAGCTCATCCTGAACTCAATATCCGGCAACGCCTCATTACAGTCCGCTACCATTTTCGGCAGGTAGGGATTCGGCGTGGAGAAGTCGCAACCGCACATGAGTAAACGCCAGTCGTCGATCAGCGTTTTATCCATGTTGTCCCAGGTGCGCTGCGCGGCATCCTTGACGTTTTCCTTGAAGTAGCCGTCCTCATGATCGACGCGGAAATAGTCGTTCTGGAAATTCTCCTCGTCGGCGCGGTGATAGGCCACGCCGGTTTTTCCCCAATCCCACGAATAGACATTGTTGTCGTAGATGTTGTTCAGACGAACCGGGAAGTGCAGATAGAAATAGCCGTTCTGGCGGGTAAAGTGGCCGAGGCGCGAAGTCAGCAGTTCGGAGCCGTCGGGCGCGGTCCACATGAACTCGCAGTTTGGCGCGCGCTCTTCCGATACTTTTTTGGCGGCGACGGCGTGCTCGATGCCGATATCACGATAGATCTGTGGAAACTGCGCGGTCTGCCCCCAGCCAAAGGTGTGGTAGGCAATCGGGTTGTAGCCGCCCAGCTCCTCGGCAAAACGAATGCCGGTCTGCAGGTTGCGTACGAGGCATTCTCCAGCAATTGGAAAAAGATCGGGCAACGTGTACCACGGCCCCACCGCGAGCTTTCCCGCCTTCACCAGCGCAGCGATCCGATCGCGATTTTCAGGGCGGATTTCGAGATAATCGTCCAGACACACGGTCTGGCCGTCCATCAGAAAACTTTCGTATTCCGGGTCGTTTTCCAGAATATCGATCAGCCAATCCATGAATTCGAGTAGTAGCGAACGCGTTTTCCAAATCGGATAGCGCCATTCACGGTCCCAGTGCGTGTGCGCGACAACCAGAGCAGTTTTTTTCTGTCGAGTAGACATAATATACTTCCTTCCAATATTTTTAACTTTCACTTTCAATATTGCAAGGAACGTCAATGCCCCTCACAGAACCGGACTTGTGGATTTCCCACATCCGGCTCTTCGATTCATCTCACGCAACACGAACATCCCGCACTGGGACTGTCCCGCTCCACCGCCCTGTTCCTGCCAAGGCTTATGGAGCACCTTTCGCGTATTCCGATATAAGGAAAAGCTTGAGCTCAGTTGTATCCATCTCAGTGTATGGCATCCTTCGCCTTTTCCCTTTACGACAAACCGTCAACCCCTTCGGGTGGCTCTATGTCCTCGGCGGGCATTACCCTGCCTACTCCCCTACTACGAGTTGATCCGACTACCGTAGCGACATACCGTCTCGTCGCCTCTTCGGCTTCCTCAACAGCTTCTACGAAACGCTACGGTTCTCCCAAGTTCCGTCCTAAACAATTCATCCGCCCGCCACGGCCTGAGACCCCGACACGCCGTGCAACTCTCGCCCTTAGCGAGCCGCACGATACTGGCTTCCAGGAAATGAAACCCTTGGCCCTATGCAATAATGGAAAATTTCGGGGCTTATAGCCTTCACTTCCGTTGTGGCTGACGAACTGCTATTCCTACAGCTTCGACTGACTCGTTACCTCCTCAACCGTGTAGGTCTATTCCATGCCGGCGGCTAACCTTTGCATGGGCTGGATTGTCCAGCTTGTTTAAAACAGCTTTGCTTGGCGCACTCATTTGATATCCTTATTTACTTTCGGCGCGGCGCTGTTCGAGCTCGGCCTTGATTTCATACATTCGTTTTTCAGTGAGCGAGTAGCGCCACATTGCAAGCGCACCGACAGAAAAGCCGATGGCAGGAATCAGTACAAACAACAGGCGCATTTTGAGAAAGGTGGCATCGGTCTGGTTGGCATCCAGCTCCACATTGAAACCAACCCAGTCGAGCGACAGGTTGGCAACGAGGAACGCCAGCGAAAAGGCCAGCTTGTTGACCCAGCTGTACATGGCTCCAAGTGTACCTTCGGCGCGGCGACCGGACTTGAGTTCCTCATAGTCGCATACATCCGCCAGCAGCGAAGGGATCAGCAACCAAAGCGCGGAAAACCCCGGCGCGATCATGATGGTCGTGATGAAGATCAGATAGGGATTGCCCTGGGTATAGAAAAACCAGCGCAGTGCGGCACCGACCCCCGCCAACAGCATAAAGCTGATAATTACGTGCCGTTTTCCGATCTTGAGCGACAACCACGTGGCCAGCGGAATCGCCGCCAGACTGACGATGGTGTTGATCGTGCCATTCATACCGATAAGCGCGGCGCCGTCGGCCTTCACGCCCTCAAACATGTAGTAGATGATCAGATACTGCCCCGACAGGTCGGCCGTAAAATAACTCATCACCAACAGCAGAATTGTGAGCAGCACCAACAGGAACGGCTTGTTCCGGAATGAATCCATGATGGCCACCCAAATGGATATACGTTCCTGCTTTTGCGCCTGTTCATGCAACCGCTCCTCGCAGAATTTAGAAGGGAAAAAGGCGGCCAGGAGGAACACCACCGAAATTCCGGCCGAGAGCCAGAGCACAGCGCGTAACGGCGAAGCGAAACCGTCCCAGAACAGAACCGCCGCGATCCAGGGCAGCAACAGGCCGGAGGCATTGGCCATGATGCTGCGAATAAACATCAGGCGCGTCCGCTCGTGATAATCGCCCGTCATTTCAAAGCCGAGCCCGTTGTAGGGCACAAGAAAGATGGTTGTCCCTGTAAAAAACACCATGGCACCCACTAAGGTGATCCAGAAATACTGCATGCCGCTCAAACCTTCCGGAAGAAAGCCCCACAAGCCAACCAGTGCCAGCGCGGCAACAAGGGCTCCAGGAATAAGAAATGGAAGCCGACGCCCTCTTTTAAAACGCGCCTGATCAGAAATATGCCCACAGATAGGATCGGAAAAAGCGTTCCATAAATTTGGAATAAAGAGCGCCCACGCAATCAGCGTCGGGCTCATGTGCAACGTCATGTTAAGAATCGGGTTGGCAATGTTGTGAAAGGCATTATTCATGAGGGTGTCGTTCATCCCCCCCATGCCGTAGGCCAGTTTTTTACCGAACGGAATTTTATCTTTTTTCGCTGTTTTGTGGTGTTCCTGTCCCATTTTCACCTGCCTCGCGGATGGTGCCCGCTTAGATTGTTCAAATATTTTCCTTGTAAAGCCGCTCATTCTGCACAGGGTGTAAACGTTTGCGAGGCATTTTATCCAACAATGCGCAAACCTCGCACTTTAGTGCAGAAACGATTATACAACATCAGGAGACATTCGATGAGCAAAGAAAGCACACTCGAGCAACCCGTAATTGATTTTACTGAAATCGAAACCATCACCAATCAGGGCACAGCACCGAAGATTACCGGCCCGGTTGTAGCAAACATGCCATGGCAGGATCGTCCGGAAGATTCCAACGATGTGATGTGGCGCTTCGACCAAAACCCGATCATGGGTCCGCGCGAAATTCCGTGCGCACTGGGCGTCTACAACAGCGGCCTGCTCCCCTACGAAGGCGGCTTCATCGGTGTCTTCCGAGTTGACCACATGGATACCGTCCCCTTCCTGCACCTGGGCTACAGTAAAGATGCCGTCAACTGGGACGTTGAACACGAGCCGATTCCCTTCGTCCGCGAAGACGGCACCCCCAGCATCATTCAGTGGGCCTACGACCCGCGCCTGGTCGAGATCGAAGGCGTCTACTATATTTCATGGTGCAACTCGCTAGACGGGCACGGCCCGACCATCGGACTGGCCGCCACCACCGACTTCAAAAACTTCACCCAGCTCGAAAACGCCTTCCTGCCCTTCAACCGCAACGGCGTGCTTTTCCCGAAAAAATTTGACGGCCGCTTTGCCATGTTCAGCCGTCCATCCGACAACGGCCACACCCCGTTCGGCGACATTTTCCTCTCCTACAGCCCGGACATGAAATACTGGGGCGAACACCGCTGGGTGATGGGCGCGGACTTCAAGCACGGCTGGTGGCAGGGAGTTAAAATTGGCGCAGGCTCCATTCCAATTGAAACCAGCGAAGGCTGGCTCTCCTTCTACCATGGTGTTACCAGCACCTGTAACGGCAACATCTACTCCGTCGGAGCCTCCCTGCACGACCTCAAAGATCCTACCATCGTCCTCAAGCGTAGCTACACCGCGCTACTGGCACCGGAAATGGACTATGAAGTTTCAGGGCGCGTCCCGAACGTCGTCTTCCCATGCGCGGCTCTGGCCGATGCCGAAACCGGGCGCATCGCCGTTTACTACGGCGCGGCTGACACCCACATGGGCATCGCCTTCACGACCATCGATGACGTGATGGAATACCTCAACAACGAAAAGCCGCGCGAACACTGCAGCTAAGTAGAGGGCGGCGGGAAATCGCCGCCTTGAACCGCATTATCACGAACAAGGAATGTCGAATTTTGAAATATAGATTCCCTTCAAAACTCGGAGTTTCTTGTTCATTGTTCGATATCCAAAAAGGTAACTATTATGTCTAAAACCATCAGCGCCCTTCTATCGCTTACCATCACATCCTTCGTAGCCAAACCGAACTGGAAGGTTGTACACAACCCCGGACCGGAACAATCGCCTTCCGTAGTCGGCTTTGCCGTTCAGGACTTCGGTGCAAAGGGAGACGGCAAGACCGATGATACGGTTGCCTTCCAGCAGGCGCTGGACGCGATGACGAAACAGGGCGGCGGCGCGGTCTACGCCCCCGCCGGACATTATGCCTTTCACGGACACCTCACCATTCCCCGAAACGTCACACTGCGCGGCGACTGGGCGGATCCGGCCTTAAATCCGGAAATCAAAGGTACCATTCTAAACGTTTACACGGACAAAGGGCTTGAAGAAGGTACGGCGTTCATTTCCATGCTCGATGGCACCGGACTGAAGAACCTCTCCATCTGGTATCCGGAGCAGAAAACTGAAAAAATCGTCCCCTACCCGGCGGCCATCGAACAGGTTCCGATCGAGGAGTGGCAGGGAAATAACCATTGTGTCACGCTCGAAAATGTGACGCTGGTCAATCCATACCAAGGCTTCAAATCCGGTCCTGAAAACCTCTGCCTGCACTATCTGCGAAACGTCCACGGCACCCCGCTGAAAAAAGGCGTATTTATCCACCACTGCACCGACATCGGCCGCATGGAAAGCGTCCACTTTTCCCCCAAAACCTGGATCAACTCCGGCCTGCCGGGTGCGCCGAAATTCGCAAAGAAATTCCGCAAATGGCTGCTGAAAAACGGAACCGCTATCCATATCGGACGCAGCGACTGGGAATACGCCGCCTTCATCACCATCCGCGGCTACAACACCGGCCTGTTCGTTAATGAAATAAATAACATGGGCGGCAACTCCCAGTTCTATGCCCTCGACATCTCAAACTGCGAAACCGCCTTCTACAACGAAGCCGCCAACGGCATCGGCTACGCCTTCGCCAACTGCAAACTCAAAGGCAACCAGATCGGCGTCAAAACCGGCAAACGGCTCGGCGGCCCCATCCTGATGCACGACTGCACCATTTCCGGCGGCGACCACGCCATCATCAATGCCGGGCGCGGACGCGTTGCCCTCCAGCACTGCACTATTGAAGCAGGCGACATCACCTTCTCCAACGGAACCCTCGCCATGGTTGACTCCGAACTGGAAGACAAAGACTCCGCCATCCGCCTCGAAAAAGGCTGCACCGCCGCCACGATCCTCGGCAACCGCTTCAACAGACGGAAGCCAAACATCCAGTTTGACTCGGCAAACGAAAACATCGTCATCGACCACGAGCAAATGGAATTCGCAAAAATGCCCGTGCTCAAGCGTCCGCCGGCGCGCGGCCACAAACCGGCAAAGAACGACCTCTTCGTCGTCGATCTGCCGACCGACTGGAAAACCGACTGCACCGCAAAAATCCAGGCCACGCTCGATAAAGCCGGAACGAACGGCGGCGGCATTGTGTTTATTCCCGCCGGCTACTATCTCCTTAAGGGTGAATTGACCGTGCCCACCGGCGTCGAGCTGCGCGGCTGCGCGGAAGTCCCCACCCACAGTATGTCCGAAGGCACCACGCTCATGCCCGTCGGAAACCGCGGCAAAGCCGACGCCGCTCCCGCTGTCGCCCTCATGGAAAAATCGGGCATCCGGGGGATACATTTCTACTACCCCGAACAGGAGTGGGACAACATCAAGCCCTACCCCTTCACCATTCAGAGCCGCGGAAGCGATGTATACGTCATTTATGTCAACGGCGTGAATCCTTACCAGTTTGTCGACTTCAAAACCTACCGCTCCGACCGTCACTTCGCCGATTATATCGGCGGCGCCGGCATCCAGGTCGGCATCCAGATCGGCGGAGGATCCAAAGACGGCGTGGTTGCCCACACCCAATTTAATACCCACTACTGGCTGCGCTCTAACCACGACGCCAAATTCCAGCCGGAGGTCGTCAAAAACACCGATAAAAAATGGGCAGGCCTCTGGAAATACCAGAAAAGCAACCTCGACGCGCTCGCCATCGGTGACTGCGAAAACGAACTGCTGTTTGAAAACTTTGTCTACGGATCTAAATACGGACTCCTTTACCGCGAAGAAAATGGACGCTCGCCGCGCAACAGCCTCACCATCGGTCACGGCACCGACGGCTCGCGCATCAGCCTCTATGTCGAATCTGCCAACAAAGAGCCGATCAGCCTCATCAACGCCAAACTCGTCTGCATGGATCACTTTGGCGGTGATATCAAACCCGACCACGTAACCAACAACAAATCCTACGCTTGGGTTGGAAAAGACGTAAAGAGCGGCATCCAGATGTTCAACACCATGATGTGGGGCAAGCCAAACTACACGGCACGTGTCGATGGCGGAAAACTCACCCTGCAGGTCGCCACCTACGTCCGGCCCGGCGACGGGATCCTCGTCAATGGCGGTGCACTCGACATGATCAACAACCACATGATGCGCCCCACCGAAAGCACCCTGAACTTTGAAACGCTGAATAAGCCGGTCCGCCTGATCGGCTCCTCCATGGCCGAAGGCTTCAACATCAACAAAAAGCCGCGCGCCGAAAAAAGCGGCACTTTCGAAAACGGAAACCTCCACCTCAAAGGCGTTGTCATCAACAAGGATATTACAAAAAACTAACTTATGAATGCGTAGCTTTGGTAGAGTAGAGAGCAACGGGCGGCGGTTGCAAGCAATGCCCTTCCCGTTGCTCCCCCTCGTCGAACCGGACGTGCGGTTTTCCCGCATCCGGCTCTCCTGTAAGCGTTCATCATAGGCGTACCAACCCCAATTCTTCAAGATACCGATAATGGCTCATCCCTTTCGGACGTGCGTACTTTCGCTGGCTCCGTCGGTTCAGGTGGCGAACCATCCGTCCCCGCGCATAGTGGCTGATGTCACGGCGGTCTTTTCGAGAGTAGCCATAGTTGAACTAGTTTCCCCAGCCTTGCAGATACCGATTCAGGTCTTTTACAACCTCGGTTGCGGGCTTGAAGCATTTCTTCGAGTTGGTTTTCTCTTTCAAGGTCTGCCGCGCGCGCTTCATCGATTTCTTTGAAGGATATACATTCAGGTACATTTTATCGCGCCCATGCAGGTCGCGATGGTTCTGGAACGTGTACCCGAGGAAGTCGAGTTGCTCGTCCTGCCACAGCTTTACGGTTTTCGTCTTCTCTTGGTTCAGTCGCAGTCCCATCCATTCTTCGATGGTTCCTTTGACCCATTCATCAATGCGGCTGCCTTGATAGCGGGCGAGGATTACGAAGTCATCGGCATAGCGTACCAGCCGGGCATTTGCCCAGTGCCGGGGGCCATCCTTACGGTGGAACATGTGGTCGAACCAGTGGAGATAGACGTTTGCCAGCAAGGGCGAGATCACCCCGCCTGCCTTGGGTATATTCACCCGTTTAGCCGGACTTGCCCGATAGGTTTTGGCGCATAGTTCTTCATGGATCATTTCCAAAAAGTCCTTCACTCCATTTTCCCTGTCGAGCAGCTCCTCCGCTGTCACCCCATCGACTCCGGCGGCCTTGCCGCGTTTACCGACGTGCTTGAAGGCCGCCTCCAGCACATCCTTCCGATAGACTCGGTCGTACAGCGCATAGAAGCGGAACTTCGGTTCAGCTTTCGCTTTTTGATATAGCTTCTGTCTCTGTTCGTGCACTTTGTCCGGTAGCAGTTCGAGCTGAACATCTCCGATGTCCAGATACCCTCGCTCCGAGATTCCGTAATCGACCAAGGGGTCAAGCGGATGCATAACACCTCCACAGTTGCATACTTATAGCCAGCCCCCTTCGCTCCAGACGAGTTGAGTCCTTCTTCGCTACTATGAGGCCATCCGACTCCCTGCAAGCCTGATTACCAGCAGGGTCTCTCAGGTTCCGCGACTTATCTTTCCCCACGCGCCATCTCCAACCACCCCGGGAAGTCCAGCGACCGCATGCGAATGTTTCTTCATCGCTGGCTACAGGTTTCAGCATCTCTGAAGGCTTGACCACTTCCGAATAGCGTAACGAGGCCGAATCGAGTTCTCTACCGTTACGGCTCGCGGGTTCGCCGTTGCGGGCTTCGGCTTGGGGATTGCTCCTTTCACCGCCGCATTGGCTACCTGTTGAACATTCAATTGACAAGTTCATCTCCTTTCAGATGAAATAAGGGCAGGTGTCCTGCAGGGGGTGGATGTCCTCCCGTAAAAGTTCATTGGTTATAATTCCTTCCCGATATATTGCAAGATGCTTTCGAGCACGATGTTCTCTTCGGCGAACTCATCGATGAGCGCGTGGTATTCGAGCACCAGCCTTTCTGATATTTTCACAGCGAAGGCGGTCTCCTTTTCGTCGAGCCCTTTCTGGCGGCAAAGCAGCACTTGCCGGAAGTTGCGGATGTAGCGGTGGATCGCCTCGGGAGAGTGCCGTGTTTCACGGCTGACCAGCCCGACGTCTTTTCCCTCGAGGAACAGCTTGCGAATGATGGGCTTTTTATGGGTGAGCGTCGGCCCCATGTCGTGGATGGTGCCGCGACGCGGCACCAGCTCGTCGGTCTCGAACTCGTATTCGTGGATGTAGCGCCCGACGGTAGGCGGCGAGATTTTCAATAGGATGGCCACTTCGGCGTTGGTCATGCAGCCGTTCTGGTCGTCGGCCTGTTTGAAGAGGCGGACGGCCGCTTCTTTCTTGATGTCGCGCAGACGCCTGCCATCGGCCCGGTCGGCGATGTCCTGGGGTTGCACGAGGTCGAGCACGACGCTTTTGAGCCGGGTGTTGCGCATGCTTTTGCCGTAGGAAGCGGTTTCGTCCTTGTCGACGGTGACCCATTGGATCTGCCCTTGACGCAGGTGCGAGGTTTCCGGATAGAACTCATTGACCATGCCCAGGATGGCCTGCACGAGCACCTTGCGGGTGCGCTGGCCGCCGAGCTGGGGACATTCGTCGGCGAAGAACGATTCGAGCGCTCCGACAAAGGTTTTCTGCATCATCGGGTTGTAGGTGGCCTGGAGGTGGGTCTGTTGTTTTTTCACGGCTGCCTCCATGCGTTTCTTGCATTCGCGCGGGGTGAAGGTCCCCCTTTTTGGAAGTCCTCCGCCTCGAAGAACTTCCCGCCGATGATCTCAAGCTCCTGGAGCCTTCGCTTGAACCCCGGGGAGTTGCGGTGTTCGGCGAGCACTTCGAGATAGGTCTTCACTCCGGCGACGGAAATGCCCATCGTCAACGCCGTTGCGAAACAATCGAACTTGTGCTGCGCAAGGAAGACCACGCGTGCGAAAGCCTGGATGTAGCGCTCCACCGCGGCAAGACTATGGTTGATCTTACGCGCGACCTCCGGCGTGTCATCGCCATCGATCCAGTGGCGGATCGCCACGCCCCGGTGCGATACGCCCGGCCCGATGTCCTTCTGCTGGCCGCGCGTGGCCACAATGATCTGTATTTCGCGAAAAGCCCGCACATCGCGACGAATCGTGCGCACATCGCAATGGAGCAATCTCGCCAGGTCTTCCTGGGAAAGCAACCCGCCTTGCTCGCGGGCTTCTTCGGTCAACCGAAGGATGCAGTGGCGGCGCAGACCGTCCGCACCCGACTTATTGGCCTCATTGATATCCCCGGGATCATGGAGGGTCAGCACCACGCGGGCCAAGCGGCATTCCCGCAAAGGCTTGCCTGCGCCCTCCGAGGTCTCCACGCACTCGTAAAACATCTGTCCGCTTCTCAGCGGCTGGTTCTGCGGTTCCGCGAAGAAGACCTCTTTGACGACCTCGACGAGTTCGTCAGCCTCCCAGGGGCTTAGTCCAGCCCCCTCGACGGCCAGCTTCGCCAACCGTTGCTCCTGCGTCTTTATTCTTAATCGGCGGGCTTGTTCCGCCTGTGCATTGTCCGTACGCTTGATCATGTGGATGTCCTTTCTGTTTGTTGGGTTTTCACCCCGCATTATGCGGGGCCAACGGGAGGACATCCACCCCCTGCAGTACACCTGCCCTTATTTCCGATTAAGGGCACCGGACAGGTGCCCTAATCGGAATAGATAAGTCCGATTTATCCTGACACACCAGAAGATCGCAGAATGAATGATTATGGCGTAACAACCTGACAGAATTATGGTTAGAATAGCAAACACAGGCGGAGATATTGAATATCCCCGTCTGTCCGCATCGTCGGCAGGGACGGACCGCCGACCGAGCCCTACCTCAGGGATACTGAACTTCAACGCGGTAGAAGAATGATGTGGGCAGGGAGAGCTCGATGAGCTGATCGGTCGCGAGCGCGCCGATGTTAGTGGCCACGTTCCAATCCGCCGGATCCAATTCAGGCGATTCCGAGACGGTATAACTGCACCCTGCTTTGCCGTTCCACTTCATGGCACCGGATGTGGTCGGCAGCAGCGTAAAGATCGAATCGGCTCTGGCGGCATCGGTTCCGGCAAGCGCCTCTTCTGGATCCGTGAAGGCGGCGCCGTCAGATTGCCGGAGGAGGCGCAGATATAGTCGCGTTCCCACAGATCTGCTACGCCAATGGTCACTTCCCTCCCGGCACCCGGGCCTCGATGCGGCAGAAGCGTTGCGGGCTACTCTGTGGATCTGTAATCAGGATCGCTGATCCGCTGCCGTTCGTCCATCCATCCGGCATCGGCGGTGTGACCGGCAGCCATCCGTTCGTGGAGGTGAGCTCGTTTTTATACACCAGCCGGTATTCAATCCCCGCGGAGGTTATGTAATCATTGACAATGCAAACGCGTTACATTCCCGGAGGTATCATGGGATAATCTAGGTCGAACCTGCTGGAAGGGCCGTTTCTGAATTTATCGAGTGCAGGGTTGTAGGTATAGATGCCGATCTTGTTCGCCTCCGGCTGAAAGACCATGGTTCGCAGCCATGATTGCCCCCCGTTCTCAAGACCCTGGTAGTCGCTCAAAATCTGGTAAACCTGATTTCCGTGATCACCGGTGGAGGTGAGGATCGCCTCTCCGCCGTAGTGCCCGCAGAGCACCATGAAGATGTTTCTGTGCCTGCTGACAAACTTTTGCCAGATCAGCTCGCCGGGGTTGCCGCCGGGTTTCACCCGCTTGACGGGTCTCATCTTTCTTGGGTTCAGGTAGGAGTGCGTATTCACAATCACACGGTGGCCTGGATGCTCGGCAACGATTTTATTCGCCCAGTCCAGCACGGCATCGCGCGGCATAAATTCAAGATTCACAATCAGGAACTGCATACCGGCAGCCTCGAAGTGATACCAGGAATTGTCATGAAGATCCGGATCGAAGGTGCCGCCGAACTCGCGCCATTTTGCAAATTTTTCGCGGGGGAAGTAGGTGTTGAATTGCGTAGTCCGATCAACGGCAATCTTGAAGCCATACTTTTTATCCTGAGGCACCTTTTCATACCCCATGTCATGGTTGCCCAGACACATGCAGTAAGGCACTACTCCGTCCAGAGCTGACATGGCCTCTTTCGCGATTTCCCATTCCTCCGGCCCGTCCGCCTGCACGATATCTCCTTCGTGAATGAGAAACGCGATGTTGAGCCGCTCCTGATTGTCACGCACCCAGCGGGTTTGCTCGAAAAAGTAGCGACGCAGGTCTCCGTTGCCCCACTTGCTCGACAGCTTGTGTCGCGTGTCGGCATAGAACTGGGTGTCAGGCAAAACCGCAATGGTGAACGCCTGCCCCTCTTTAAAGTTCGGCAAGCTCGCAGGCAACGGCTCCGCCACCGCAAACAGTTGAGATAGCAAGGCTATTAGAAGAACTGAGACTCTATTCGTTTTCATCAAGACATCCGTTTTTAGAGGTTCCGAATTTTACAGCGCAGTGGATTCCAGAAGGCTCCATTAGCAATAGAGAGTTCGGCTGATCATTTCTTTCTGGTGCGTCTCCGCCGCAAGCGGAGCGGGCAATTCCCGCGCTACCGCCAGGATCCGGACCGCTTTAATCAGGGACAATCATTACTCCATAATTCTTTAATCACAACCTCCAGGTCCGTACCGGCCGAGCAATGTTCTTTCAGGTTCGCCTGAAAGCGTCTGAAGATTTCATTCTTCTTGAGCTTATACATCCGGTTCCCCGGCATTTCCAAATATCCGACGCTGTCATGTTCCTTCAGCCAGTTGAAGGCGTAGCGCAGCCATTGATTGCGCTGAGCCTCATCCAGTGACGCGAACCAGCTCATTTCGTCATATCCCCAAACCCAAAAACTGTCGAGGTCAGCAACCCCGGGATTCCGCGCACCTCCGAAGATATCAAATTCGACCAGATAGGGGATGCGTTTGCAGGACCATCCACTGGGAGTGATTCCGCCCGGAGTTTTCCCGTAAATCGAGCTAATATGGCCCACTTCCAGCAGCCCACCGCCTTCGTTGCTAAGATCCTCTTTTACCCGCAAGGGGAATGAGGAAAAGTCAAAAAGGAAATGACCATCTGCCGTCTTCAGACCAAAGGTTGCCTGATCCATATGTGCGTCACACAGGACTGTGCCTCGCCGAGCGTGCTTGAGGGCATAAGCCCGCACTTTGCCCAACACCGTCTGCCAGGCGGCAAAATCATTCTTCTTGTCAACCATGGCGATTTTCGACGCTTGCCCCCAGTGAATGGCCTCGATCCCGATATCGATGTACTGCTTGGCCATAAAGAAGAAGAAGAGCTGGGTTTCCGTTTGGGCAATATCCGGAACCGTAAAGTTTGGGGGCCAATTGACGTCCTCGGCCCAAAACTTGCCATCAGGATTGATCATCGCCTCATAGCTGAAGTTCCGTTGTTCCGGCTTCATTCCGAACTCTTCAAATACCCAGTCCGGGATCGGGACTACATTTACTTTTTTACTAATACATTCAAAGATCCCAGCCTGAAAAATAACGGTTGGATCCTCACGATGGACCGCTTCAATTTTTTTCTCTGCCGCAACCAGCCAGCCGGGCTTATTAAACAACTGCGGGTTATTCCACTGCTTGACGGCGCGGCCGACAAACTTGGCCCCGATATTCAGAATCATGCGGGCGTCATCATCCGCATCAGGATAGAGGAATGTATCTTTATAATAGCCGTCTGAATGCAGGCATTCTTCAATGGTAATCGCACGGGACAGGTAATTTTCCAACACCTCCTGTGAGATGACCCCATCACTAAACGCGTAGTTGCGCTGGTCGCCCGATTGAGAGGCGGCCTCGGTCGCCTGCAAGGACCCCGCTCCCGCAGCTATTGCCATACAAAGACGTGTCGACCTGTTCCAGCGCATCATTTGTTTCCTCATCGAATGAAGCACGGCGGTCATACCGTTCACAGCGCGCCCGCCGGTCGGGGCGCAGCCGACCACAAACGAATCACCGTAATTGCGGCCCTCCGCATTTAAAGTAAATTTCTTCGCTACATCCTGCTTGAACAGTATGACAGAATCCTTAACAAGCTCTACTCTCGTATTCATAACACCTCCATATAAATGCAAATATGTAAAAATCGATTCTTATTCCATAAACACGGCGTTCATACCGTTCACCCTAAAACTCTACTTAGAACCGAGAAACTACAATTTCGCCTGTCGCGACCACAGCTTGATTGCGTTGAATCAAGATGTGAATTTGTTGAAGGGAACCGGCCTGACGCTCGAAGAGATCGCCCGCGCCGCCGGCTAAACCCACCTCTGCCATTTCATGCATCAGTTCAAAGATGCAGAAAAGAGGCCCCAACCGCATTCAGCAACAAAGGAACCTAGCGCAGCTCCGCCACAAACGGTGCGGGTCAATTCTCGCGCTACCGCCAGGATCCGGGCCGCTTTAATCAGGGACAATCATTACTCCATAATTCTTTAATCACAACCTCCAGGTCCGTACCGGCCGAGCAATGTTCTTTCAGGTTCGCCTGAAAGCGTCTGAAGATTTCATTCTTCTTGAGCTGATAGATCCGGTTCCCCGGCATTTCCAAATATCCGACGCTGTCATGTTCCTTCAGCCAGTTGAAGGCGTAGCGCAGCCATTGATTGCGCTGAGCCTCATCCAATGACGCAAACCAGCTCATTTCGTCATATCCCCAGACCCAATGACTGTCGAGGTCAGCAACCCCGGGATTCCGCGCACCTCCGAAGATATCAAATTCGACCAGATAGGGGATGCGTTTGCAGGACCATCCACTGGGAGTGATTCCGCCCGGAGTTCTCCCGTAAATCGAGCTAATATGGCCCACTTCCAGCAGCCCACCGCCTTCATTGGCAAGGTCCTCTTTCACCCGCAAGGGGAATGAGGAAAAGTCAAAAAGGAAATGACCATCTGCCGTCTTCAGACCAAAGGTGTTCGATTCCATGTGTGCGTCACATAGGACAGTGCCTCGCCGAGCGTGCTTGAGGGCATAAGCCCGCACTTTGCCCAACACCGTCTGCCAGGCGGCAAAATCATTCTTCTTGTCAACCATGGCGATTTTCGACGCTTGCCCCCAGTGAATGGCCTCGATCCCGATATCGATGTACTGCTTGGCCATAAAGAAGAAGAAGAGCTGGGTTTCCGTTTGGGCAATATCCGGAACCGTAAAGTTTGGGGGCCAATTGACGTCCCCGGCCCATAACTTGCCATCGGGATTGATCATCGCGTCATAGCTGAAGTTCCGTTGTTCCGGCTTCATTCCGAACTCTTCAAACACCCAGTCCGGGATCGGGACTACATTTACTTTTTCAGAAATACATTCAAAGATCCCAGCCTGAAAAATAACGGTTGGATCCTCACGATGGACCGCTTCAATTTTGTTCTCTGCCGCAACCAGCCAGCCGGGCTTATTAAACAACTGCGGACTATTCCACTGCTTGACGGCGCGGCCGACAAACTTGGCCCCGACATTCAGAATCATGCGGACGTCATCATCCGCATCATGATAGACTGCAGGATTATTGTAATAGCCGTCTGAATGCAGGCATTCTTCAATGGTAATCGCACGGGAGAGGTAATTTTCCAGCACCTCCTGTGAGATCTCCCCATCAAGAAACGCGTAATTGCGATGATCGGCCGGGGGAGAGGCAGCCTCGGTTGCCTGCGTCAAGGCCCCCGCTCCCACCACCATCGCCATACAAAGACGTGTCGACCTGTTCCAGCGCATCATTTGTTTCCTCATCGAATAAACCACGGCGGTCATACCGTTCACATCGCGCCTGCCGGTCGGGGCGCAGCCGACCGCAAACGAGTCACCGTAGTTGCGGCCGTCCGCAGAAACCTTAATAAACTCTGTACCCGTATTCATAAAACCTCCATATAAATGTAAATATATAAAAATCGGTTCTTATTCCACCAACAGTTTAATGAACAACTCGTCGGCCGCGGTTCCGACCGCATTGCTGTAGCTGCCCAGCTCTCCGCTCTCGTCGGTAATCGCAACGGGGCCGGTATTGGTTCCCCAACTGCCCTCGACCAAATTGGTGGTTGTCAGCACATAATACTGCAGGGCGCTGTCGCCAACTATCGAGAACAGGTAGTCCCCGGAATCAAACGAAGGCTGCGTTCCGATATCCCCCGAATTGGTCGGATTTCCGCCAAAGACATATTCGCCCCAGTCGGTGAGTTCATCGTTGTCCGCATTGGCGGACGGATCACCGGAAAGGTCATACTGATCGACAAACGCATCAAACCCGCTCGGGTCGGCCACGACCGCGGAGTAAACCAGCAGCTCGGACCGGCTCAGCGCCCCGGCGCTCAAACGGACCTCATCCATGTAGCGGACAGCCTTGTTGTTTGCAGAACCATTCAGCAAGAAAGAATTCGTTGTATTCTGAATAGAGTTTACCCCGGCAATGGTTTTCTCAGCGCTCAACAGATCCCCACCATCGGTCAGGTTCTGGTAATAGAGCGTTACCGCTGTATTGCTCACACCCGGTGTCACGACGGCTCCAATGTAATAATCAACCGATCCCGCAAAAGAGTTCGTTCCATCGAGCTTGGCCTGCGCAGTTGCCCAGTTGCTGATGGCTGTATCCCATATCCCAAAGATAAGGTCACCCGTTCCTTCATGAAGAGTTACGCGCCACTCTTCAGCCTTTGAGGCAACGATTTGAAAACCATTCCCCGCCGTTGGCGTTACGAACGCTTCGAACGAAAAGGCGTTGGCTCCGAAATCAAACAGGTTCGTATCGCCAACGGCCCAGTGATTCCCCCTGGCATTAAAAAAAGAAACCCCGGCGTTCGTCACGCCACTCTGTGGGATGGTCGGCAGATACACGCCGTCGCCGGTGGAAGGACGAGCCACACCCTTTGGATAGTCGGCACCGCCAGTAGGCGCACCCGCAATCAGTTGCGTCAGATCCAACCTGTTTCCGCTGGAATCATGCGTGGCGACACCTGGCTCAAAACGCCAATAGCCGAGTTCGGGCACGGTTGCAAGCAACTCGGACCGGCTCAGCGCCCCGTAGCTCAAACGAACCTCATCCATATAGTCCACCGCCTGGAAGTTTTGCGAACCATTCAGCAAGAAATCATTCGTTGTATTATTGATAGAATTTAATCCGGCAATCGTTGTATCCACGCTCAACAAATCTCCCCCATCGGTCAGGTTCCGATAATAGAGTGTCAGTGCGGTATCGGTATCGCCCGGATCCACAACCGCGGCAATATAAAAATCTTTCCCCGTCGCAAAGGTCGTATTTCCATCAAATGTATTCTTCGCATCCACCCAGTCATTGGTTGCGCTATCCCATAGCGACACAGTCAGAATTCCATTGGCGCTATTAATGGTAACCTTCCACTCTTCGTCCTTTATTGCAACCTGCTGAAGGCCCTGATCCGATGGCGTCACGAACGTTTCGAATGTGAAACCGCCGCCTCCGAAATCAAAGAGGTTCGTATCGGCAACGGCCCAATGGTTCCCTTTGGCGTTAAAATATGAAACCCCGGTGTTCGCCGCCACGGTCTGAGGAATGGTCGATAAAAAAGAGCCTGCGCCGGATTCATTACGGGCGACTCCCTCTGGATAGCCGGCACCGCCACCAGAGGCACCCGCAATCCGTTGCGTCAGATCCAACCCGTTCCCGCTGGAATCATTTGTAACGGCACCCGTCTCAAAACGCCAGAATCCCACCGTACCCGCACTCCATAATTCTTTAATTACAACCTCCAGATCCGTCCCGGTCGAGCAGTATTGTTTCAGGTTCGCCCGGAAGCGTGACCAACTACCCTCAACCGTGAGTTTGTGGCGCCGGTTCCCCGGCATTTCCAGATATCCCATGTTGTCATGCTTCTTCAACCAGCTGAAGGCATAGCGCAGAAATTCGTTGCGGCGGGCCTCATCCAGTGACCCAAACCAGCTTATTTCGTCATATCCCCAAACCCAATGGCTGTTGAGATCAGCAACCCCGGGATTGAGCACACCTCCGAAGTTATCAAACTCGACCAGATAGGGAATGCGTTTGCAGAACCATCCGCTGGGAGTGATTCCGCCCGGAGTTTTCCCGTAAATCGAGCTAATATGCCCCACTTCCAGCAGCCCGCCGCCCTCGTTGGCAAGATCCTCTTTCACCCGCAAGGGGAATGAGGAAAAGTCACACAGGAAATGACCATCTGCCGTCTTCAGACCATAGTTGGTCATGTGTGCGTCACACAGGACCGTGCCTCGCCGGGCGTGGTCGCGGGCATACGCCCGAACTTTGCCCAGCACCGTCTGCCAGGCGGTATAATCATTATTGTGGTCCCCCATGGCCATGAGCGACATTTGCCCCCAGTGAATGGCCTCGATCCCGATATCGATGTACTGCCTGGCCATAAAGTAAAAGAACAGCTGCGTTTCCAAGCGAGTAATATCCGGAACACTAAAGCCCTTGTCCCATCCCGGGGTCCCGGCCACATAGTTCCCATTGAGATTGAGCATCGCTTCATAGTTGAAGTTCCGTTGTTCCACGCTCATTCCGAATTCTTCAAACACCCAGTCCGGGATCGGGACTTCATTTACTTTGTCAGTGACACTCTCAAAGATTGCGGCCTGAAAAATAACGGTGGGATCCTCCTGATGGACCGCTTCCATTTTCGTCTTAGCGGCGGCGAGCCAGCCGGGCTCATTAAACAGAGCCGGTTTGTCCCACTGAAAAATGGCCCGGCCGACAAATTTGGCCCCGGTATTCAGAATCATGCGGAGATCATCATCCGAATCCTCATAGGGCATCCCACTATTGTACAAGCCGTTTGAATGCAGACATTCCGCAATGGTAATCGCACGGGAGAGGTAATTTTCCAGCACCTCCTGTGAGATCTCCCCATCAAGAAACGCGTAATTGCGATGATCGGCCGGGGGAGAGGCAGCCTCGGTTGCCTGCGTCAAGGCCCCCGCTCCCACCACCATCGCCACACAAAGAAGTGTCGAACTATTCCAGCGCATCATTTGTTTCCTCATCGAATTAAACACGGCGTTCATACCGTTCACCCTAAAACTCTATTTAGAACCTAGAAACTACAATTCCACCTGTCGCGACCCCAGCTTGATTGCGTTGAATCAATATGTAAATTTGTTGAAGGGAATCAGCCTGACGCTCGAAGAGAGCGTGATTACCCCGACACTTTCCTTGAATCCGACCCTTCGGATCGGGGCAGAGAACTCAAAGTAGCCCCCCAGGTTTTCCAAGCATTGGAAAAAAAGGTTCCAGACATTGGAAACAACAGGATCGCCGAGTTGCACTCGGCACGATGCGGCAACTGATGATGACAAAATCATTTGACGACAAAATGATGGTAAACGCCTCTTCTTTCACCCCGTAGTCAGCTCCGGCAAAGCCTGATAATTTGTCAGGCATGGATACGAATGAAAACAATGTGTCGGGGCGGGCTTCCTATACGGAGGAAGAACGCCGGGAACTGATCGAGGAGTTTAATTCAGCGGGGCTGACCCAGGCGGCGTTTTGCCGGGAATGGAGCATCAACCCGAAAACGCTGGCCCGTTGGCTGCGAATTGAACGTCAGGAATCTGAGGTTGCTTTTTGCGAGGTGGAAGTTCAGCCCGGACCTCCTGAGATAGATGAACTGAAGATCTTTCTGCCGAACGGGATTGAGGTTCAGCTTCCAATTCCGTCACTGAATGAACTCGGTATGGTTCTGCGGGAGGCTGCCGGATGTTTGGATTAAGTAATTCAATCCGGGTATTTCTGGCGGTTGAGCCGGTGGATCTGCGTAAGAGCTTCAACGGATTGCACTGTGTAGTGCAGGATAGGTTAAATGAAGATCCGTGTTCGGGCACATTGTTTGTGTTTACGAACCGACGGAAAAACCGGATCAAGACGCTGTACTGGGATGGTACCGGCATGTGGGTTGCTATCAAGCGGCTTGAAAAGGGCTGTTTCAGTTGGCCTCAAGGCGTTGGCGCAGATGAAAAGCTTAGTCTTGCTCCGGAAGCGCTGGCCCTGCTGCTCGATGGAGTTGATCTAAAACAAGGCTCGCTCAAACCTTGGTATCAGCGCTGATTTTTTTTGCATTTTCCATCAGGTTGGTGCCGCATTTTCAACGTGTTTTGGTATAATGTACGGCATGAATTTTAACCGGGAAAATTTTGATCTGATGGTAAAGGAGCGGACGTCTCTGAATGCCGAAAACACTCAGCTCAAAACCGAAGTTAAACTGCTTAATGAGAAAGTTCAGTATCTGCTGAAAAAACTGTTCGGGCGCAGTTCCGAAAAGTTAAGCCCGGATCAGATGGAACTACTGCTCGATGAACTGCAGGAAGCCCAAGAGGCTCTGGAAATAGCGGAAGAGGCCGAACAGGATGATTCAGAGCCGGTTGAGTCCCGTCGAGGAAAGCGCAAGCCGCTCAAGGAACGGGTCCCGGAAGACCTGCCGGTTGAGCAGGTGATCATCATTCCCGATGAGGTTCAGGGAAATCCTGGTCGCTATAAAAAAATCGGGGAGGAAAAAGTACGGGAGCTCGACGTTGTTCCGACCCGGTATTTTATCCGTGAAATCATTCGAGAAAAGTTTATTGAGATTGATAACCGTGAAGTGCCGCCGCTGATCGCACCAGCTCCGGCAAGACTGATTCCAAACAGCTATGCTTCTGCCGGTCTGCTCCTACAGATCATTCTGAGCAAATATTGCGACCATCTTCCGCTCTACCGTCAGGAACAGGTTTTAAAATACCGCCACGGCATCGAAATCAGCCGCAAAACCATGGGCAACTGGATGTATCTTATCGCCGACTGGTTAACGTTGATCTACGAAGCACTGAGAAATGAAATCCGGCAAAGTGAGTATATTCAGGCCGACGAAACTTTTATCAAATACCAAGACCCGAAAAAGGACCATTGTCCCAATGGATACCTATGGGCCTATCACAGTCCAGGCGTTGGAGTGCTCTTTGAATGGTTTCCGAGTCGTGCTGCATCATGTCTTGATTCGATGCTGACAGATTACGCCGGTCTTCTGCAAAGCGATGGATACGGTTCTTATCCGTCATGGCTGAACGACCCGGCTCATGAACAGGAAAAGGGAAATATTATTCATGCCTGCTGCTGGGCACATGCCCGGCGTAAATTTCATGAGGCCGGGGATTCAATCAGCCGGAAAATTATCAAACTCATTGCGAAGCTCTATCGCAACGAAACCACGTTGCGCAAACAACCGGAGCTCGACCGGGCAACCTATCGGCAGGAACACTCTGCTCCAGTGCTTAATGAAATAAAAACCATTCTGGATCGTGAACAGAAAAAACAACTGCCCAAAAGCAAGCTCGGAGAAGCTATCAGCTATACCCTCAAACGCTGGGACAGCCTGAACCTGTTTCTTGAGCACGGGAAGCTGGAAATCGACAATAACCTTGTCGAAAATGCCATCAGGCCCACGGCCATCGGCAAGAAAAACTTCCTCTTCTTCGGCAGCCCCCGATCCGGTCAGGATAGCGCCATCATATACAGTCTCATCGAAACCTGCCGAAAACTCGACATCAACCCCGCCGACTATTTGCGGGATGTGCTCGAAGCCCTTCCAACCATGGGACAGAACGAAGCTGCCAGCTGGACTCCGGCTCAATGGAACTCATCCCGCGCACAGTCAGCATAAATGCTGTCAAGTGGGTGAACGAACAGACGCATACAAATGATGGGACGGTGCGGAGTTGGTTTTTCAGCCAACGGCTGATCCGCCGGAGGAGGAATCCACAGATTACGCCGATGCTCTCAGATTGATGCGACTGCAATTTTAACAGAACAATTATGGACAGACCTGAGGTACTCCGAAAGTGCTTTCGGTATTCCCCGAAAGAAGCGTAGCGGCAATAATTCGGTGCGGGGCAAGTTTTGACCGCGAAGACGCGACGACGCAAAGAGTAGAGCCTGAAAGCGCAGCGATAAATAATTTTACGCAGTAAAATAACGAGGAACGAGTGGTTCAAAACCGGACCGATGATTTAGACGGACTGGCACGTTCGTCTTTGTTCAATGTGCAGCCCCTGACTCCCCTACTCAATGTTCATGGGAGGAACCCGACCCATTTGGGTTCTCCTCCGCCTTTATCTTCAGTATGAATAGGATATTCGTTAGTTTATTTAAGGTCATACTTCAGTCGTCCCGGCCGATTTAAAAGGGATTGAACTCCGGTCTGGTAAAATGTTTCCGCGTTTTTCTGGCGATGGGTTAGCTGACCGGCCATGACATTGACATACTGCTTATACACCTTCGGGTTCTTTTTCATCTGGTCTTCATCAGGAATCGGCAGATGCTCCAGCTGGGATTCCAATACCATCCGGGCGGTTCGGCTGGCCTCATTGTCCGTCTCAACTTTTTCGAACGTGAAAGGGTTCCCCGATGGATTGCAACGCCAAAGCTGCCCCTGAGCATCCAGCGAATAGTCCCGATTACGAATCATCCGATGAAACCCAAATGTATAACTGAAGAGCCACTCACGGCTATGTGCACGATCGCCCTCCAGCAACGGAACCAGGCTTTGTCCATCCAGCACCTGGGACGGCAAGGCCCGATGGTCGGCCAACTCCAACAAGGTAGGATACAGATCCACGCAATCGGTCAAACTTCCGGTCTCGCCATGCCATTTTACCCATTTGGATCCCCCGGCCACAATAAACGGGATGTGTGCCCCGATCTCCGACGCGGCGCCTTTCCCGAGCCCATAGGTTGGATTATCCGCCATGAAAACGATGACCGTATTTTCGTATTCACCCATCGCTTTGAGCTCGTTCACCAGCCTGCCCACTACCGTATCAAGATATTGTACATTGGACACCATGCCCGGCTCCGTTTTTGTGACCTCATGGTTGCCCGGCGCTTTCATCTCCGTCCAGGGAAAATGGGTCAGGTGGGAAGAATAATAGATAAAAAACGGCTTTTTGGCATGTTTGTTCCGTTGTGCAAAATCAAGGGCAGCATCCGCGAGCATTTCCGGGCCGAAATCATCGGGCCCCGTCGATCGCAACTGGCCATTTTTAATCACCATCGGGTGCCAGGTTGCTGATGGGCTGTGCTGGGGTTTCTCGGTCGGCGAAAATTTGTTTGAGTTCCCCCACGACCACCATGAACCGGAATATTCCCGGGTCCATTCCGGATTCAGTCCATCCCCGCCCATCAGTGAACCGTACAGAAAATATTCATCCACACCCCAGTCCGGATCCGCCGGAGAGGTAGGCAGATGCCATTTGCCTCCGTGAAACGTTGCATATCCGGATTCCTTCATCGCGCGGAAAAGAGTCATTTTTCCCCAGGGCATGGCATCGTACGTTTCGCTTTCTTTGTATGAGTTGCCGTAGGCACCATTGCGGAACCCATACTGACCACTCATGATGGCCGCACGGCTGCTCACACACACCGGCGTCGCCCAGGCGGACTTGAATTTAATACCGCCCTCGGCCAATGCATCGATGTTCGGCGTCGATACCATCGTATTCCCATAACAGCCCAGCTCATGCGTACTGCAATCATCTACTAGAAACAGGATAATGTTCGGTTGCTGGGTGGCCTGCAACCCAACCGGCATAAGGGTGAGCGCCAACGCCGCCAGCACTATTTTATTTTTCATTTTTCTCATCGTGATTTCCTTTGACTATTGCGCGAGCTCTCAAGCGATACGAACTAAAAGCTCGGTGCGCGGCCCGATATGTGTATCTCTATCTTCTCTGAAGTTCTTGAATCCTATCTGGTCTATGAACCTTACAACGCACCGCTGATGGCAATAGTCACGATCTCCCAAGGCTCAAACTCAAGCTTGATTTTTCCGTTTCTACTTTTTAGTTCGCGGACCTTTTCGTGATTCAATTTGACCTTGCTATATTCGCCTGACTTGAGGTACGGCAGATGGATACTGGCTTTCGTTTTCTTACCACTTCTCTCGTAAAACCGGACATATGTGGTATCCCCCTCATAATAAAGGGCGGACAATACGATATTTGGCTTGTTAACGGAGAGAAACGAGAATGCCTGCTGTTGCTCTACCGGCAACGTATCAGGCCAGTAGACGATAAACGGCGTATTTACACTTTTTGCAACCGTATATGCATCTCCCTGGAAGGGATCCTCTTTGTGGGTATATATGGAATACTGATAGTTCTGTTTTCCAACGACATAGGGACGCGCACGGGTTAAGCAGATCGACAGAATGCCGTTCCGATATCTATAGGACGGCGAATTCCTGTGGATAAGCGACAGCCCATATTGCCCTTGGTATACATCGGCAAAATCCGTCGTGACCTGCCGTTCTTTTTGGGTCTCGTACAGCCCAAAGGGCTGGTTGATGTATAGCTTGCCCTTGAAATTTAACGGGAACTGAACAAATAATCCTGTATAGCGGTCTTCGATCTCGCCAAATTTCATCCCGTTCCTGCCAAAATTCATCCCCTCTTTGCCATAATCGACGGTCAAATCAAAATCAATCCGTTTCATGTTGTCATAGAGGCGAACCAAACAGTCATACGGGGCGGCCCCAACCTTTGACCGAATACGGATCGTCGACCGCAACGGGCCCTGTTCCACGACTTCAACCGTTGCCGATTCGTCAGAAGAACGAACCGCGGGGAGACAGGGAGAAAACAGCTCGTTGCCGACCCGGTTTGAATCAAGCATTTCTTTCCCGAGTGTTTTATCAAAAATACGGCTTATCCCGCCATTCTCAGAATTAATTTCAACCCGGTAGTAATCGTTCTCCAAATGAGCTGGGCCCGTTTGCAATGATTTCGCCACCACGGGGGCCGGTTTTTCTGTCGTGGGTTTCAGGTAATAGGTTTTATAGCCGAGGGATGGAATATCCGCCCAAAACAGCGCCTTAACCCTTTTCACAGAACCATCCGCGTACCGGTCCTCCGAGACGACCTGATACGAGACCTCCTTGCTTCCATCATTTAAGTTAAAGTGGAAGACCTCCCCCTGACTGAAGCTTTTTTCAAACTCGACATAATTGCCTTTGTCCCAGCCAAGTTGATTGAACACCAGAAGGGGAATCGAACTCTTATCCCGCGGCGGGGCGGTCACTTCTCCGGACAACTCGCTGAATGCTTTGCTTGCAATGGTATCGGCGGTCCCCTGGGTCTCTTTGATGAACTCTTTTACCCGGTTGTACCGATTGACCGGGATCATTGGGCCGGCGTAATTCGGTCCTAAGTCCTCGGTATAATTTTCCATACCGCCAGGCGTTGCAGATGACCTCGGCAATATTTCGCGATCATATCCCCAAGCGTGCCCGCCGGCTTTCTCTTCCCCTGGTTTGACGGACACAGGCGGCACCTGATTTGCGTAATTCACAGGACCATAAAACATGTGATCCTGGGTCCGCAGCAGGGTCTGCCAGGATTCATCCAGCTGTTCCTTTGTTTTCATTAAATCCGTGCTCGGCATTTTGCCTAACACTGCCGCCATTGCGCTTAATTTCTCTGCTGCCAGGATTTTATTCTCAGTCGTTCGATTCCATTCCGCGTGCTGATTCAGACAGCCCCAGCTGGACCAGATATCGATTCGACACGCCCACAAATCATCCACGCCCAGGAAGACCGATTGCTCGGCTTTGGGAGTTAGTTCAAAAAACTCTTTCGCCGTGACCCAAGTCCCTGCAATGGGAGCAATCGGGTTGATCAGAGTTAATTCCTTTTCACTTGGGATCTTGACCGGGTAGAGCGGGCAGGTCGCATCCAGCGTATCTCCCAGGAGAATCGTCTTGTAGCCAAGTTTGTCAGCTTTTGCAATGTTTTCAGGGTGAGCCAAAAATAACGGTTTTCGAATCCCTTCATATTGAGGACACGCTTCAATGTCCGAGCCATCTAAGCCACGCCACATGATCTTATCCGCTCGGATCCGCTTGATCTCCCCTAACCATCCGGAATGCAAAATCGCCTGTTTATATCCGAAGTTATTTAATAGTTGGGGTAGCTGGGGGTGGTAATCGAAATGATCTCGCGGGGTCGCATACGTTTGCACTTTTTTGCCAAGGGTATCTTCAAATACGGGCAACCCATAAGCAAACTGCCGCACATTACTTTCTTCTGATAGGATCGGAAGAAAGGCGGCGGAATAAATGCCGTGCACGGATTCCAAATAACCATCTTTGATTCCGTCGCGAAACCGCTTGAATTCATCGGGGTAATATTTGACCAGCAACTGCAAGTCACAGGGGTATACGTTCATGAGCCGTCTTGCGCCCGTACGTTCGCACCAGCCTAATTGTTTTTCCATCCACTGCATCAGGTGGTCCTGGTACTCGGGTTCCGCGAAACCCAACAAGCCCCCGCCATAATAATCGGGAGTCAGGACGCTCGAGTGCCAGCCCCGGATCATATAGCGCTTTACGCTGGTCATTTGATCCATGCACTCGGATAAAAGCTTCACACTTGAATTATATGCAGCTTTTCCTTCATCAAATTTCCCTTGAACCAACAGGCTCGCGGCCTGCCCGATTCCATGGTCGGCTTTATCAAGCATCCGCATCAACTTTTCGGCGGATAACCTTTCCGAAAACGGCTCTTCTTGCTGGGCCAGCAATACATAGTCCCTGCTGGAAGCATACGCGTAGAACATTTCGCTCCACCTCCGCATCGGCGCTTGTACCGGCTGGTCAAAAAATTCCATGCCTAAAAGAGATCTGAATGTATTGACAATGAGATGCCCAATGTTCGTTTTGTACTGAGCGTACTCCTTCGCGTTTCGGACATGAGCATCCAAATCACTGAAAATGTCAGTGGCGGCCAGGCCCACCCTCCCGTTTGCACTCACAAACAGGTCGGGGTCCCCTCCCAAACCCACCTGGGTCAGGACCGTACTCTGGCCCGGGTCAAATCTCACGTGCGGCAGCCACGTCCGATGCGGATAAACACTGCTCCCTTCGGGAAGACCTAATATTCTCGCAGACGGATGATCGGTCAGCAAGGAAGACGCCGGCGTTTGATCCGCGATCCCTTTAAATGCAATCCCCTGTTTGCTCAAGAACCGGGCGGCCTGGGTCGGGGACTCAAATGTGGGCTGAACGAGCAATAACGAACCGTTGTTGTCTACATAATTTAAAAGGTCATTGATATATTCGTTCTTAATGGTGTGAGGATACGGAACAATAACCAAATCATACGATGAGATGATTTGCTCGGTTAGCATCGGAGTGGTCGCGGCACCTGCATCATCTGATTGCAAATCAGCACCGGCTTTAATATATTTCAACGGGTCAGTTTCCCCCTGACCTGCATAAACTTTATCCACCTCAACATTCACTTCAGAACGGATCAACGGGTCATATAAAAACCAGGGCAAATAGCCCCAGGCCGGATAGGCACTGTCATAAAAGATCAAGACCTTCTTCGCCTTTTCGGAGGACAACTCCGAGCCCGCTTGATCAGCTGCTGCCGCACTATTACAGCAAAACAAACCTAAATTAAATGCGATACCTAGAAGTGCTGCCAGACTCAATTTCTTCATAATCTTTACCCTTGTTATTTTTCTCGAAAACCAACTCAGTGAAAATCGCTGATTGATCTTCAAATGTGTCTTATCGCGCCCCTCAAGGATCACGTCTTTCGAAACCCTGATTCCGGCCAGCGCGAGGCCAATGTCGGATAGCAGTCCATCATATTTGATTCATAGCCCTTGCGCACTCAGGCCCCCGCCACAATAGGAGTCACAAGAGAGAGACAACACACAGCTAATAGAATCAGCCCGAGACACCTGAATATTACTGTATTCAGCAAATTCAAACTCCTTAAAATGATCTCAGCTTAAAGAGGGAGAACGTAACAATAAAATTGAGCCGCAAATAGCAACGTTATGTTGAATCAAGATGTGAATTTGTTGAAGGAAAGCGGCGTACGGCGGGATGCCCCCGGCTCGACCTTGCGACACCCAGAGTCAGCCCCAAGAACGGGGCGACACAGCTCTTGCGGTTAAAAAGGTTTCGCCCCAATCAAATGGATATAATCCATATTTTTACCCTTCTCCTTATTTAATTGAATAAGCGGAGCTAACTCGTCAAACAGCACGCGGTTGACGATCTTATGATCGGGAGTAACCTCCAGCAGCTGCACCTTCTGCTGTTCGGGATCGGTTGTATGATAATCCGCATTACACAAGATAAAATGGCCATTCTCCAGCTGTTGCGCCCCCCCGGCAAAACAGATCTCAATGTCAGGATGAGTCTGTTTAGAAAACTCCCACACGGCGTTGCCGTCTGCATCGATTTCAAGCCACCGGCCATCAAACCCGGTTGAAACCAGCAGGTTTCCATCGTCCAGTTCAAGAACTTCGAAACTGTGCAACATGCCTTGACCCTGCGGCTTTCCATACCGTTTTAAGTCAATCTCCCGGTGGAGTTTGCCGGCGGCATCCACTTCGATTATTTTGTCAGGAAGCATGGCAACCAGATAGTTCCCACGTCTGTTTTTACGGCCCAGTCGATAGCGCCAATGAATTTTTTCGGATGTAGAAGGCAGGAGCACCTCGACAACAATGTCGTTGTCCTTGTTCACCTCCACCAGCCGATTATTACCGGAATCAATCATTAAGACATTGCCATTCTCCAAGGGCTGGCAGGCGTCGATCTCCACGCCTCTCTTCTTTTCCAAAACATATTCCCACACAATCTTTTTTTGAGGCGTGACCTCATGAACACCACACCGTGTCGAAAACAGAACATGTCCTGATTCCAGCGGCCAGGCATCGTATAACCCGCCTGCGTTTGCCTGGTAAACCCAGCTCACCGTTTTGTCCGGTTCCAGAACAAATACTTTATTTCCGCCGGCGACCAACAACCGCGGCAGTTGTGCAAAAGCGGCTGTTACGGAACAGATTAGAATGACTGACAGCGCGGCTGTTTTTCTCATAGTGCCTCTTTCTGGCCCGTCAGAGCCGGGTTGGGTTATTGCCGTTCGGTGACAATGATCCGAAAGCCGACGTTATACACGTTTTGCCATGCAGGATAGCCATGCGAAACGGAAACTGAACAGCGCTCGGGGCGGTCCAGGTACGAGCCGCCTTTGACCGTTTTTTCATTACGTCCATAATCAGAAAGCGTCCATTCCGCAGCATTTCCGTGCATATCGTACAATCCGAATCGGTTGGGAGCGTAACTGCCGATGGGGGCGGTCACGCAGGCTCCGTCATCAAATGTTCTATCCGCGAAGTCAACACCTTCTGAAATGACCAAATCCACATCCCCCGCCACCTGAAAATGTCCGGTCGCAGAGTCTCCTTTATATCCATACGAGGCAAACGTGTTATCCGCCATATTCTCGTATACAGAGAAATCGTCTCCCGGGTAATAGAACTCGCCGCGGCCCCCCGCCAAGCAGGCCTGCTCCCATTGCGCGGCGGTTGGCAGGCTTACATTCGTCCCGGTCTGTTCGGACAGCCACGCACAAAACGCCATGGCCCGGTTCCACGAAACCCGCACTGCCGGTTGCTCATCCTCGTCCAGCGGCAACCCCTTTCCACTGCCATCACTCTCTTCATCATGGCGCTTGCCAAAATAGCGGCTGCTGTGGTTCGGGTCGAACTGCCGAAACTGGGCGTTGCTGATCTCACAAGAGCCCATCCAATATCCGGCGCCAAAATTCACCAGATCAATGCGTTCCCCATTGCCCAGGTCGAGCGATTTACTGGTTGGCTTCGGCAGGTCCTTCAGCGGCTTTCTTTCGAGCGATTTTGTTTCTTCATAACGAAACGTAACCGGGGTTTCATCGTAGGGATCCACTTCCGGAATGATGTCCGGGATCACCGCCGGCCCGCCATACAGAGCGGCCAGCTCCCATCTGCGGTTCGTGTCATCTTCCGGAACCGGCTCATTATACACATCGTACCAAGTGCCGTGACAGGGGCCATTCATGTCAATCCAGGTCGTGATCCGACTCCAGGATTCCGGATCGAGTTCAATGCCCTTGTGTCCTTCCTTCAACAGCTGAACCAGTTCGCTGGTGTTGGCGTGATATTCACCGGGCTCCAGCAACGAAACATCATCACCCACATTAACCCGCCGAATGTAGGGTAGCAGCGCTTCATAGGCAGGGGTGTACAACACCTTGTTGTCATATTTGGCTTTCAGGTCCGGATGCAAGCGCAAGAAATCCCACGTGCCCGGCACGCGCCCGGTATACTCGGGAAAATACTTTTCCCCGCGCAGATCCAGTGGCTGCTCGTCGTTGTGGCAGCTGACGCAGTAGCGATTGAGGACGGGCTGCACCTCGCGTTCGAAATCAAACCCGCGGGCGGGGCCATACCATTCGGCCAGCGGTTCGGGTTCTTTGAGCAGGGCAATTGACCGCTTGGACAGCGGCGCCGTCTCCGGCGACTCGTGGCACCCAACACACGACATGGTTTCGCCAGGCATGGCGGTCACCCACGAACGCATGAGCTGAACCGCGCGTCCGTTTTCATCCAACGGCTGAAAGGCCACCGGCGTATTAGCCGGAATCTTAAACATGGCGGATCCGTCTGACTCCACTGGCGCAGTCCCGAGGATGCGCATGGCTTCCCAGGGCCCCGACAGCCCGATCTTATCGGTCCCGGCCAAACGCGAATAGCCGAAGTCATAGGCGATGACGCGCAGATTTTTGACGGTTCCGCGGGGCACCTCCTTTAATCCCGGCCCCATGTACACATCCTGGATATAAACGGTGGCACCATCCTTATCCAGGTTGACCCGTTGGGGGACGGCCGGTGGTACTTTTCGTGGTTGAACGGGAATGGGCTCCAGGAATGCAACGCCCTCCTCTTCGTGCAAGAGCAAGATGTTGTTGTCTGCATCGGCCAGATAGATGCCAATCTTCTTGTTTGCAGGCGTTTCCCATGCAGAGGTGAGATAGTGTCGACTCGTAATGTAGGACGGCGTCATAAATTCCGGCCAGCTCGAGTGTGTCCAGCCATCCCGGACGGCCGGTTCTAAGGGCTCCCACGGCCCGTGGATCTGCGTGGTGCCGGCGTGGGCATTGTCCGTGTCACTTAAGTTCAGCAAAGCAAGCTTGCCGGATCGCCAGCTTTGGTGGTATCCGGCCACAATGCCCAAAAACGTTCCCGGTTGCCCGGGCAATTCTTGGGGATAGTAAAAGCCACTTGGAAACCACCGGTTGCTGCCGTAGATGGATTTCTGACCGGTTCCATCGGGGTTCATCGTCATGATGGTCCTCATGTATATCCGGTTGATGCCCGTATAATCCCACCGGCTGAACATGACTTGCCCGTCATTGCGAACAAACGGATGCAGGTCGTGATCCTGATCGTAACACAAACGGCGCATTCCGCTGCCATCGGCATTCATCCTGTACAGGTTCGCCACATACCTCTTGGGGTCCTTGCGGGCTCGCCAGCCATGCCAGCACGGCACACCCTGCTTGGGTGCATCGCTGGCAAAGACGATCCCCCCATCCGGCAGGTAACACGCATCAAAGCTGCTCACATCCTCCGGGGTCTGGGAGACCTGCCGCAGCCCCGAACCATCGATGTTCATTTCAAAAATCTTCCAGTTGGTGCTGTTGGACTCGGTGAACAGGAATTTGTCCGCCTGCCAGTGCAGGTCGATCTGGCCGACGAAGTAGTTTCCGTCAGGCTTGTAAAGCGTTTTATAGCTCCCCGTTGCCGGATCGTAGATGCCAATTTCATTCTGATAGGAATCGCGCGACAGTGACGAGTGGGCGACGTGGTTTACCGGAAAGCCCAGGTGATCCAGAACGTCTTTGTCCTTTTTTTTGCTCCACGTTGGCCACGCTCGTTTGACGCACAGGATGCGTATGCCCTCCAGCTCTTGACCGGACTGAAACAGATCGGATGCGTTGGTATCCGCCGAAACCGTAGTGGACGTCTGCTTGCTGTCGGCAAAGGCGGCCATACTACACAAGGATATGGTTAGAAATCCAGAAAGTAGAAATTTCAACATCGTCATATTTAATCCATTTTAAGATATGTACCTTAGCACGGCTCGACAGCCATCGCTGGCCGCCTTCCGCTTTCATTATCCCAGCTCTCTCACCCACCGATTCGTTTTAAGAACTGCTCCTTCGTTAACTATTTCAGCACTCTCTGACGTATTGAATTTAAATGCTAATCAAAGGCATACAAATAGCCATCGGAGCAGAGAAGATAGGCCCTGTTTCCAGAGATGGCCGGGATGGTCTCCTCCAGGATACCGCCAATCTTCGTGCGCCAGATAATTTTCGGCGTACCATCCGGATTGGGTTCAACATCCAGGCACGTGACGAAGGATTCCGTAGAGGAACCGCAAATGACGGTATTCTCTGTACAGGAGGAACCCGTCCAGCCACCGGCACCGGTATAATGCCAGAGTTCTTTTCCCGTGGACGTATCCAGGCAATACAAGATTCCCCCCAGGGCGGCCCCGTCGTGGTCGATCGTTGCGGAAACGAAGGTGTAATCGCCCGAATTCGAGGGCGTGGCGTTCATGACGGTCATTCGTCCCGGCCCAGAGCGCGGGTCTTTAAAGGTCCAATACATTCCCCCGGTATTTGCGTCCAAGGCACACAGTTCGCCAGACGAGCGACAAATGTACATGCCCTTCCAGAGAACGCCCGCGGCGGAATCCGGGGCCCCCCGAAAGGAGGAATAGGCCCAGTCCAGCAAGCCGGTCTTCTTGTCGATTGCAAAGTAGTGTCCATCCCACGCCCCGGTATAGACCCGTTTGTCATCAACCGCCGGAGCAGGATAGACGCCTCCATTCGTCAGGTATTCCCACACCTCTTCGCCAGTCTCGACATCAAGGGCGACGATCCGTCCATCCACGGTGCCGGTATAGACCCGCTCATCATCGGGCGTACTGGTGCACCAGACCCAGCCGACCTTGCTCGACCAGACGGGATCTCCCGTTTCCGCATCGACACAATACATCTCCTCATTACCGCCCTGCTGGCCAAAGTAGACCCGCCCCTTGTAGACGCTGGGGGCTCCGGAAACCTGTCCGGACGTTTCAAACCGCCAGATCTTTTTGCCGGTTTTGGCATCCACCGCAAAGACAAAGCGCGAGGGAGTGCCGACGTAGACCTTGCCGTTACTCACGGTTGGGGGACTTTGGAAATCCCCCCCGCCGGCGACGATATCGGCCATCCTTCTCTCGCCGTCTTCGTAGGTGGACTCGACCACGCTATGCCTCCACTGCACCGCTCCGTTTTCAGGGTTCAGTGAGTACAGATACAACTCGGAGGTGCTGGCAAGAATTCCGCTTTCGGTTCCAGACAGATCCGAGAAAATCTCGTGGCGGCCCGCTTGTTCACTCCAAAGTTGCTTGGTTCCGGAATCATTAAACTCTAAGGCTGTGACGGTTCCATCCAGAGACGCAAAGTAAACCCGATCCTTGATGACCAAAGGTTTGGACCGAATCCAGTCACTCGCCGCCACCCGCCACAGGAGCTTGCCCGACTCCAAATCCGCGCAGTAGAGTTCCTTGGTGGCGGATCCAATAAAGATCTTGCCATCGCTGATGGCCGGGGCGGAAAACAGCTGGAATGCCCGGGCTTCACCGGAATTAAGTTGTGTGCGCCAGAGTTCCTTTCCGCAGGAACGGTCGAGGCCAATAAGACATCCGCTTTCCGTGGTCGTCACGACGATATTTTTGTCGACCGCAGGCGTCGTGCGGATAGGAGAGCCCGCATCATACTTCCATTTCATCCGGTTCCCCCCCCACAGATTGAGGGCATAGAGAAGGCCGCCATCGGTTCCAGCAAAGACCAGATCGTCATCGATCACGATTTCACCGAACAACTGGCCCGTGCGGAGGGCCCACCCACCGCGACCATTACGAAGTTTTACCGTGACGGTGTCCTGCATAATGGTTGTGCCCGGCTTGTTCTTCAGATCCACCCGGCCATAGGGATAGGCCACCACCTCTTCCGTCGCGGTAACGGACGTGGCTCCTCTCCGATAATCCACACGGTTTGCATCGATCTGATTGCGGATCTCTCCGGTTTTTTTATCAATGTAAAAGATGTGCTTGACGGGCTCCTCATATTCCCAGCTGCCACTGGTCGCCCGCATGACCACCTGGTCTTTCAGAATCTCCACATTGGAGGCCCCTCGCGGGGTAGCATACATCTGCAGGCCGTCCTGCTCTGTTTTCCAGATGACCTCGCCGGTCCCCTCATCCAGGCAGTACATGAGAGACCGGATTCCGGGCGAGGTAATATAAACTCGGCCATCCTCGACGGCGGCCGGTGCGTAGTAGGAGTGTCCAGTCGGGAATTTCCACGCGATGTCGCCGGTCGTCGGCCCAGTATCCTTCGACAAACCCGCCTGTAGGGGACTCCCGCCAAAGAATGGCCAATCGGTCACATCCTTGTCCGGGGCGGCTCCAGGCCCGCGAATCTCTTCGATATAAACCGGGTTTTCCTGCAATTCTTCCATCACTGCATAGGCCTCATCCAGCAGATGATAATTCTTTGGCTTAACAACCCCCCAATGAGCAAGAGTAAACCCCAATTCGTGCATACTCTGCAGATCGACACCCCGATTGATCATGTGACGAAACCACGAAAACAGTACCGATTGGCGATGCTGGGCGTTCTGATCGTTTGTCGGCGCGCTCTTCACGCTAAGGCAAGCAGCGTCAATTTCCTCTACTCCCGTTTTTACCTGCGCAAAAAGATTTAAATTAGCCACAAAACACCCCGCTAAAAACACAAAACCCAACTTTCTCATAATCAACCTCTCTTTTTACAAAGCACATACAGTCTTCTCTCCGACTCACCAAAAGCCGGCCATCCATTCTTTATTACATCCAACTCCAAACCATCAACAGAGAGCAACGCAAACGGGTCAACATGACGAAACTAAAGCTACCCCGCCCTCTCTCTAACGAATCAACCCAGCATCGGAGGAAAAATCATCCATCTGCGGATCATCGTTGCGCTGCATCCAATCCAGCAGCTCTTTTTTCAACCTTTCAGAAACCCCGCGATATTCAGGAGAACCCATCAGGTTTTTCCGTGCGTCCCGGTCTTTCGTATAATCGTAGAGCTCTTCAGGAGCCCGATACATGAAGGAATCCAACCGCTCCGCAAGTATCGGATCGGACTTTGCGCCCTTCAACATGGCATCAAACGTCATATTAGAAGGGTGAGTTACCCGCTTCTTGCCATGCATCATCCAATGGTTATAGATATAGGAATAACGCCCATCAAAGATCATTCTCATATTGCGATCCAATGAATAGGTTCCGGGACTCGGATGATCGGGGCGCAATCGCCAGCCTTTTGCTTTTAAACCATCGAGAAATCCAGGATTCCCTTCCGAGAACATCTTTATATAGTTGGCATAGAAGATATCCTCGTGCCGAAATGTAACAACGTAATCCCTGAAGCTGGACATCTTGCCTTCTTCAGCGGCCTGAAAAACTGGAACCAGAGAGTTTCCGTCAATCCCTTCCATCGGGGGGAGCTGCGCCAACTCCAAAAGCGTCGGCGTAATGTCGATCAGCGAAACGAGGGCGTTCGAGTTTTTCTTCCCCGCCCCCACCCCGTCGGGAAGCCGGAAAAGAATGGGCGTTTTATTGCTGTCCAAGTAGCAGTCAAACTTCGCGAACGGAAGTGCCATTCCATTATCCGCCACAAAGATGACAACGGTCTGCCCCTCCACATCCGAGTCGCGAAGCGCTTTCATGCAGGCACCCACCGTATCATCGAGCCGCCGTACCGAATTTGCATAATAAGCCAGCTCTTGGCGTACTCCCGGCAGATCAGGAAGAACCGCCGGCACGTTGATCTCCTCCGGTGAATAGGTGCGCGACGGGGGCGGGATCTCCTGATAACGGGTCGGCATAAACTTCTTTTCCTCCTTCGCGTTCCCGGAGAACGGACGATGGGGGTCGGCGGAATTCGCCACAAAGATGAACGGGGCGTCTCGCTCTCTGGACAGCTCCGCGAGCTGGCTGACCGACTTGTAAAACAAGTCGGGCGATCGACCAACGATGAAATCCTCTTCCTCGATCCCAAACTGCTGCGCGGTATAATCCCAGGCGAAATTTTCCACAGGCAGCATATGATGGACCTTGTGTAGCGTTGCTGTTATATACCCATGCTTCTTGAGCCTCGCCGTAACGGTTTCCACCTCTTTACCAATCGGAAAGAATCCCTCGCTGCCATACTTTCCAGGATAACGGCCCGTTAACATCGACTGCCGGGATGGCTGACAGACCGCGACCGTAGAAAACCCATTTTCAATATAGTAGCTCTGGCTGGCCAGACGATCCAGATTCGGAGTCACATCCGGGGCAATCCCCGCCCCGGAAAACCCCAGGCTGTCATGATTCAAATCATCGGCGACGATAATCAAAAAATTCGGCCGTGCCTGCGCCGTGCCTGCCTGCAGGATTGCGCTCACAACCGAAACAACTCCAAATATCCAAATTTGCTTCTTCATTCTATTCTCCGAGACCCTCTGTTTTGCTGTTTTTGCAGCACGCCGCGCGAGGGGCAGTGCCGCGACAACTGCCATGATTACGATTTCGTTTTCGATTATTTCTTCCTCTTTGCGCGACGCTCCTGATCCATGAGGATCTGGCGGGGCGCGCCACCCGGAAAGGTATGCCGATGCATGCCTACCCGTTCGGTTGCCGTCAGCTCCACATTAATATTATAATTCTTCAGGCGTACCTGATAATACCCGACCTCTACCGCCTCGTCATCGTGGGAAAAGCGCGAGCGATAGCCCGTTCCCGGCTCGGCTTCAGTCCCCGGAACCACCGCACCAAACGGCACCGTTGCCGAAGGAAAAGTGTGTCCGTTATACCCCGTGTCAATAAAGAGGTTCAGATGATCGGTTGGCTGATCAGAAAAACCGAGGGACGCGAAATAGGCAATCATTTATTCGTTTGAGACACAGAAATCTGTTTGATCACGCCCTCGATTCCCTTCTGAAGCGCGACAGGTTTAGGGGAAGTGCTCCGCGGCTTACCGAGCGTGAGGGGCGGCGGAACTTTACCCAACGGTTTGTAGTGATTCACAAACCACCCAGATTTCTCGGGACGGCCATTCACGGAGAGTGAAAACGATGAGGAGGCATTGTCAAACCGGACCACCACATGGGCAGGTTTTCCGAGCACAGAAAGATCGTCCCGAGCGATGTATGAAAACTTCCGGTTGTGATAACAGAAGTTCACCTTTCCATCCTGAACATAAAGCCAGATCCCGTTATTTTCCCGGGTCTGGCTCAGCACCATCCCATCGGATTCCGCCACAAAATCGAGATCAAACCGGGCGGTGCCGTAACGCAGATCCACATTTCTATTTTTTGAAAGCACGTCCTGTTTTTCCGGCGAAAAATCAACGGAAGCGGGGGCGTGCACAAAATCCATCTCGCGTTCCACCTTCCAGCGGTCCGGGTGCGGATCGGGCACATCGAGCGTGAAGCCGAGCTTTTTCTTTTCCTTCTCCATATCCCGCAGCAGCGCTTTGCGCCGTTGCTCATATTCGGGATGGTTGATCAAGTTGTTTTTTTCCAGCGGGTCGGACCGCAAATCGTACAACTCGTTCAGGTCTTTACGAAGCGGCGTTGTTGAAAGAAGAAAGTCGGGCGTGCGCCACGCCACAATGGTCGGAAGCAGCGGCTGGAGATCCCGGTTATAGTTATAGAGAAATCCTTCGCGCCATCCGGCCTGGTTTCCGGCAAAGAGCGACAGCATTGAGCTTCCCTGAATCGAGGAGGGAATCTTCGCACCTGCGAGTTCCAGCAGCGTCGGGGCCAGATCGATATTCAGCACCATCTCTTCAATCGTCGTTCCGGGTGCAATCCGTTCCGGATAACGAACCAGCATCGGAATGCGGATCGAATCATTATACGCCACGCGCTTGTCGCTGCGCCCATGCTCGCCAAGCATATACCCATTGTCGCCGGCATAAACGATGAAGGTGTTATCCAGCTCGCCGCGTTTTTCGAGCAAATCAAGAATTTCGCCGATGCCTTCGTCGACCGCCGCAACGCATTGCAGATATTTCCTGTTGCGGCCGATGAATCCCGTCTTTTCATCCCACCCAAGCAGCTTGGTGTTGGGTACTGCGGAGTTGAGCTCCCCATTCACCATCACCGTCTGTTCCCAGGAAATCTTCCCCTGCCAATCCGGCTTATTTTCACGGTTTTCCCTCAACGTTTCCGGCGCGGGGAAATGTGCATCAGGGTACAGCTCTTTATGCCGCTCGGCCGGATCGAACGGCTGGTGCACCGCCTTGTGTGAGAGGTAGAGCATGAACGGCGCATCGCCGCGATCCATCTGAATGAACTCTTTCGCGTAACGGTTCAGCACATCGGTCACATAGCCCGGCTCATGCACCGGTTTTCCATTCACATTCAGGTCGTTGCCAACATAGTTGCCCTGCCCCGAAAACATCGCCCAGAAATCGAATCCCGGGCGCGGATCATTGCCGTGCCCCATATGCCACTTACCGAGATAGCCCGTATGGTATCCCGCATCGTGCAAATACTGCCCGAACGACGGAGTCTTCATCCAATCACATTCGCGATGACTCTCGTTATCCTTGACCCCATGCCTATGCGGATACATGCCGGTTAAAAACGATGCCCGCGAGGGACCGCACATCGAGAGCGTCACAAATGCGTTTTTAATATACGCGCCTTCGGAGCACAGCCGATCCATGTTCGGGGTTTCCAGAAAGGGATAAGCCCCGGTAAACCCCATCGCATCCCAACGATGGTCGTCTGTCAAGATAAACAGAATATTCGGACGCTTCTCACCGCCCCGTGCGACCACCGCAGCGATCAGGAGAAGACCGAAAACCAAACCACTATATTTACGCAACAAACAATTCATATCCACCCCGTTCAATTTCAACAACTGATATCGTCACATACAAACCCCCGCTTGTGCCCGAACATCCAGGCACAAACAGGGGCAATCCAAGTGAGACAACGATTCTTATTCTACCAGCAGTTTAATGAACAGTTCGTCGTCCGCGGTTCCGACAACATTGGTGTAACTGCCCAGCTCTCCGCTCTCGTCGGTGATCGCAACGGGGCCGATATTGGTTCCCCAACTGCCCACGACCAGATTGATGTTTGTCAGTACATAATACTGCAGGGTGTTGTCGCCGACAATCGAGAACAGGTAGTCCCCGGAAACCAACGAAGGCTGCGTTCCGATATCCCCCGAATTGGTCGGATTTCCGCCAAAGACATACTCGCCCCAGTCCGTAAGTTCATCACCGTCCGCATTGGAGGATGGGTCGCCGGAAAGGCCATACGTGTCGACAAACAGATCAAACCCGCTCGGATCGGGCTCAGGTGTGCCAGGGCTGATCAGCAGTTCCGACTGCGCCAGGACGCGCCTGGTAATGCGCACCTCATCCATGTAGCGGACAGCCCTCTGGTTTGCATCGCCATTCAGCAAGAAAGAATTCGTTGTGTTCTGAATGGCAGTCACCCCGGCAATGGTTCTCTCCGCGCTCAACAGATCCCCGCCATCGGTCAGGTTTTGATAATAGAGCGTGACAGACGTATCTGTTGCTCCGGGTGTCACGACGACTCCAATATAATAATCAACCGATCCCGTAAAAGAGTTCGTCCCATCCAGCCTGGCCTGCGCAATCGCCCAGTTGCTGATGGAAGGATCCCATACCGCTAGGGCAAGATCGCCATATAGTTCATTAACCGTTACGCGCCACTCTTCAGCCTTTGAAGCAACAATTTGAAACCCATTCCCTGTCGCTGGCGTCACAAACGCTTCGAACGAAAAGGCGTTGGCTCCGAAATCGAACAGGTTCGTATCGCCAACGGACCAGTGATTCCCCTTGGTATTAAAAAAAGAAACCCCGGCGTTCGTCACCCCGCTCTGAGGGATGGTCGGCAAATACGAGCCTTCTCCGGATTCATTGCGAGCCACTCCCGTTGGATAGCCGATGCCGCCTCCACCGGAGGCACCCGCAATCAGTTGCGTCAGATCCAACCCGTTTCCGCTGGAATCATTCGTTACAGCGCCCGGCTCAAAACGCCAATAGCCCACCGTATCCGCACTCAACTGCCCCGCCGCACATACAACCAGCCCGAACAAGGTTGCTTTTCTGAATAACGATCTCATCTCATTCTCCTTTTATGCACTGTACCATTTATGTAGGCAACTCGCCTACCGACCCACAATCCATTGTCAAGCAACATAGCCCCATCGCCCCCGAAATGCAAACGTTTTCTTTTTTTTATCCTCAGCCAAGAACAACGCCATCTACGCTATTTTAATCGCAGTAAGATCCTTAAGAAGGATCCGAAAAACGGAGATAGACACCCCGTATTCAAGCATGATACGCAAACGTTTTCCTGAAAGGCTGTCCCAACCCTTGGAACTTTGCGGACGGATTTTTCCAAGCAATGAAGAAAAGGGAGTTTAGGCAGAAAACAAAATTGTCCTGCACCCATCTTATTTTCCAACCTTACTGAGAGACTTTGCGCTCGGAGCCGGTTTCCCGAATGCTCTGGAATTGCGCCTTCATCCGCTCAACCACTTCGGGGAACTGGTCGATGACGTTGTTCTGCTCCATCGGGTCCTTATCGAGTTGATAGAGGCCGGGTTCTGCTTCAGCCTTCGAAACCCGCTTGCGAGCCCACTCGCCAATTTCATCATTCATGCCTTCGATATATTTCCAATTGCCCATGCGCAGCGCTTTGATGCCATGCACGTTATTCAACACGGCATGCTTACGCATCGGGCCGGCGTGGTTGCAACGCGAAATTTCATCGGCAAAGCTGAAGCTGTCGGGCGCATCATCGAAACCGCTGACCGGCTTGCCGGTCACGATATGCTGTAGCGTGGAATAGATATCCGCCAAGCTGACGAGGCGGTCAGACACCTGCCCCGCTTGCACCTGCCCCGGCCAGCGTACGATAAACGGAACACGCACGCCGCCTTCCCATATGGTATGTTTATCGCCCCTGCGCTCGCCATTGATCTTCAACCCGGCATCGATCGCGAACCCCTCCGGCCGGCCGTTACCGGGGGCATCGCTACCGTTGTCGGCCGAAAAGATAAACAGCGTATTATCCATCTCGCCGGCATAAGCCAGCGCATCCATCACTTCGCCGACGGAGTGGTCCAGTTCCTGAATAAAGTCGCCATAAGCACCGACCGGACTGGTGCCGCGGAACTGGGCAGAAGGCTCAATCGGATGATGCACTGCAGCGGCGGCAAAATAGAGAAACATCGGCTGATCAGGATATTCCTCAATAGAGGATCGTACCCATTTACGGGCGCAAGCGTTAAGATCCTGCGTCACCTTTTCCCGCTGTCGCTGCGGCGCATCGTAGCCGTGATACTGGCTGCCGTAAAAACTCTTGGAATACGGATTCACCCGGCGCGAACGCAATCCATAAATCCCGTCGTTTTCCATGTAGATGCGCGTTTGGTCGTCCAAGTTGTTAGGCAGTCCAAAATGATAGTGAAAGCCGATATCGTTCGGTCCCGGCGAAACATGTTCAAGCGCGGCATAATTACGCGTCTTAACCTCACGAGTGTAGCCCAGATGCCACTTACCAATGTGCGCCGTACGGTAGCCCTGCTCCTGCAACATCATGGCCACCGTACGTCGGCCCTCTTCGATCAGCAGCGGATCGCCGGGATTGACGACTCCGGACTTGAGCCGCCCGCGCCAGGCGTATCGCCCGGTCAGCATGGCATAGCGCGTCGGCGTGCAAACCGAGCCCGGCGCATAGGCCTCGGTGAAGAGCATGCCGTCCTTCGCCAGCTGATTAAGGCGCGGCGTCCGCACCAACTGCTCATCTGCGCCGTAGGCGTTGATGCACCCCGTCCCGAAATCGTCAGCCAGAAATACGACAATATTCGGTTTGTCGGTACGTTTTTTACCAGAGGCCGGAATCCTGTTTTCACCCGCCGCCTGCCCCGTAGAAATCAGGACCATCACCGCCATGGAACTCAATAGTGCACATTTCATATTTCTCGTCTTCATCATCTCAACCCCTCACTTCTTCGCTTTTTTATTTTTCTTATTTTTCCCCGCAACCCAATGTTTTGATCCTTCAGAAGGATCGCCCATTTCCGCGAACCAGGCATCGTATAGTTTCTGCAGTTCCTGCAGCTTCTCGGGATGCGCATCCTTGAGATTATTGGCCTCAGCAATATCTTTCGATAGATCGTAGAGGGCAACCTTTCCGAGGGTGAATACAAATTTCCAGTCCCCCTTCCTGACCGCCCACTTGCCATCACTGCCGCTGCACCAGTAAAGCGCATCGTGGATCTTATTGCTTTTTCCGGTCAGTGCCGGAAGGATGTTTTTCCCATCGAAAGGTTTGGAGCCGGGCAGCGCTTCCAGCCCCGCAGCAACCAGCGATGTTGGCAGAATATCCGTCGACCAAACCGGCACATCGCACGTGGTTCCCGCTTGTAACCTGCCTGGCCACGAAACAATGAAGGGAACGCGAATACCGCCCTCACGGACCTGATGTTTAGCGCCGCTCAGCGGAGCGTTACTGGCTTTCATCCCTTTGTCACCCCCGTTGTCGCTCAGGTAAAAAATGAGCGTGTTTTCATAAACGCCGGCCTCTTTCAGCGCCTTGACGATTTCGCCAACGCCGAGGTCTAGATGGTAAAGCATCGCCATAAGAATATCTCGCTTCTCATCGCCCGTGTTATAACGTGCGATATCCTCCGCCGGTGCTTGCGCGGGCGAATGCACTGCGTTGTAGGCCACGTAGGCAAAGAACGGCCCGTCGCTTTCGCGCTTGATAAAATTGACGGCCTCCTGGGTGATGAGAGTCGTCAGATAGCCCTCCTCATTCTCAGCAGCATCCAGGTTCCGATAGATTGGGTGCACCCGTCCTTTATCCGTCTTCGGCTTCAGATGAAAGTAGTCATGCGCCCCGCGTTCCATAAAGCCGTAGAAATAGTCGAACCCACGATTGAGCGCGTGATAGTCCATCGTCAGACCAAGGTGCCATTTCCCGAATGCACCGCTGCGGTAGCCCCCCTGTTTCAAGTGCACCGGAAACCAGGTTTCATCGAGCGGCATTCCCGATCCGCCCTGTTGGGCGGTATAAATTCCAAACCTTTGCTGGTAGCGGCCGGTGATCAGCCCAGCGCGCGTCGGCGAGCAGACATAGCCCGAGGCATAGCCCGCCGAACAGACGACGCCCGATTTTGCCAGCTGGTCAATGTTCGGCGTCTGGACCTCCTTTGGGCTGTGAGGATTATAGCTCACATCTGCATAGCCCTGATCGTCCGAAACAATCACAACAATATTCGGTCTGGAATTCCCAGCCCCTGCTGATAACGAAACCAACACGCCTGCGATGAATAAATAAATTGCTTTTTTCATAAACCACTCCCTTGCCGGTGAAAGGTTCTGTAAAACCCCAGAACCCTGTTTTGTTATTTCAATCAATGTTTATGGGAGCAACCCGACCCGTTCGGGTTCGCCCCCTCTTTTGTCTTCAAAATACTGAACATCAGTGAATGAAATCGTGGGTAAATCCAACCAAGGGAATACCCATGAAAAATAATTTAAATAACCTCGTGCGCTGGTTCTGTTCCAAGCTCTCGCTTAACGATCTGGCGTCCGTTGTACCGATTCTGCTCGAGGTTCTTTCTGCTACCTGATGCTTAATCCATTAAAGGCACGCAGGTTCTAATCGTTACGCTTCTTTTTCTTGCCGCCTACTTTGGATTTTGATGTCCTTTTCGGATAGATCGAGGCCTCCCATTGATTGAGCGTTTTAAAATATTTCGCGGCAATCTCCGGATAAGCGCCAACCAGATCGTTCGACTCCGAGAGATCTTCATCCAAGTTGTAGAGGCGAACCGTATCCCCCTGAAGATGCGCCTTCCACTGCCGATCACGCAATGCGAGCCATGCGGAAGTATCGCTCCACAAGAGCGCTTTCTCCCGGGCTTGCGGAGCGCCAAGCCACGCCGTGCTGAGATCTTCGCCATCCATTCCCTCCGGAGCAACCGCACCGACCAGTCCGGCAAGCGTGGGAACCAGATCCACTCCGCAAAACACCGTATTGCGGTCGATGCCGGGTTTAATTTTCGCGGGCCAGCGAATGAAAAACGGGACGTGAATCCCCCCGTCATGCAATGCGATTTTTCGATCCCGATAGGGTCCGGCGGAGCCGAGACTGTTCATCAAGTTCGGATCTTTCTTATACCGCGGGACAATCTGATCCCATTCCCCAACTTTCAACAACGGAGCCGGGCCATTGTCGCTCGAAAAAACCACGATCGTATTTTCCTCAAGCCCAAGTTCAGCGAGGCTGTCGAGCAGACGGCCAATCTCTTTGTCGACGGCGGTCACATCCGCACAAAAAGCACGCATGGCCTTCTGCACATTTCCATACTTGGAAACAAACTCCATAAATTCGCGCTGCAGCGGATTTTCGAAATCAGCGATCGATACCTCCAAATCCTTATAGACCGCCAATTGTTCCGGGGTCGGGTTCACAACGGCGTGGGGGTTATGCACCCAGAGGTTGATAAAAAAGGGCTGATCCTTTTTCCGCATCATAAAATCAATAGAGAGATCAACATAACGCGCCGCCGTTTTTTCGCGGTGATGCTTTTCCTTCATCTCCTTGTCCGTCCATCCCGGCCCGGTGCTATACTTCGTAAAACTCTCGTCAATTCCGTACTCAGCGGGAGGCGGTGCCCCCTTGCCTTCTCCCATATGCCATTTTCCGAAGTGGGCGGTAGCATAACCCGCCTCTTTCAGCATGCTCGCCAGCGTGAGCCGATCCGCGGAAAGCACTCTGGTCTTATTAAACTCCCGTGCCGGATAGACCCCGTTCATAAACGCCGCCCGACTGGGCATGCACCAGGCCGCAGCGGCATACGCCTGTTCCAGCCGGATCCCTTCGTTCGCCAACCGGTCGATATTGGGTGACTGAACATAGGGATGCCCCATCACCCCTAGGTCGCCATAACCCAGATCATCCGTCAGAATGAAAATAATATTCGGCTTTTCCGCAAATGCACCACAAACAAATGCGCACACTCCCAGTGCTACAAGACTTTGTAACCAACGTTTTCTCATACTTTCTCCCATTTTTTTGTTTCGGATTTGGATGCTTCGAATTTAGGATTTCCTGCAGTTCGAACCTATCCGGTGAAAAATATAGATTAATGCTTGCGTGAAAAGGAGCGAGTTCTGGTTTGATCCAGCAGTGCCTGCATTTTCTCTGCGACTTCGGGATTTGCTTCAATCAGGTTATTGTCCTCGTGCGGATCTTTTTCCAAATCATACAGAGCTCTGGTGTTCTGGCAGGTTGTACCGGGAGGATCCATTTTTTTACGTTTTATCGCAACCTCCACCCCTTCGATATATTTCCATTTCCCGAGCGTAAGAGCAAAGGTACCGGACCCGCTGTGCGTAATGCAGGTTGCGAGCGCATCGCGATCAACGGGCTTGCCGTAAAAGGTATCCAGCACGCTCACACTGTCCTCTGCGCCAAGCTCTTTCGCGGGGATTTCAATATTCAACAGCTCGGCCAATGTGGCGGTCATATCCACCAGGCTTATTTTGTCGTCATTCACCGTACCCGCTTTAACATGCCCCGGCCAGGAGACGATGAAAGGCACGCGGGTTCCACCCTCAAGCGGATCCTGCTTCCCGCCTCGATAAATACCATTCACTTCCGCGCCGGCCTGCCGCATCTGGGTCACCTGGCTTTTCAGCTGCCACGTATCTGGGACCTCACGATCCCACGTCTTGATTTCGTCTCCGTAAACACCCCCGTTATCACTCGAGAAGATGAACAGGGTGTTCTCGAGCCGACCGCTCTTTTCAAAGGCCTTGACCATCTCGCCGAGACTCCAGTCCAGATCCTGAATAAACTCTGCAAACGGCCCGGCCGCCAACGTGCCCTTAAAGCGCTTGGACGGGGTGACCGGAGCATGTACCGCCGGTGCGGAAAAATACAAAAACACGGGCTGATCGTCCGGCTGCTGATTAAGCCAATCGACCGCCTTTTCCGTCAGGACATCCATGACCTCGTCATCGACCCGCTGCGGAGCATCCACGCCCATCCACTCTTGTCCGTATGGCGACTTGCCTTCAATTTCAATTTTATCGAAGGACCTGCGCCCGTACACATCATGGTTCTCCATATAGATCCCGGTGAAATCTCCATGGTTCTGCGGAAGGCCGAAGAAGTAGTCGAAGCCGATCGAAAGCGGCCCTTTCGTAATCGGTTTAAAATACCTTTCCGGATCGGCACGTTTCCCCTCTTGCTCACCAAAGCCCAGATGCCATTTCCCGATTACAGCGGTGCGGTAGCCATCATCCTTCAGCATCTGCGGGAGCGTAAATCGGCCCTCTTCAATATGCAGCCGGTCACAGACGTTGACGACCCCTCGTTTCATCCCGGTTCGCCAGCAATACCGACCAGTAAGCATGGCGTAGCGGGTCGGCGAGCACACAGCAGCCGGAGCATACGCCTGCGTAAACCGCATGCCCTCTTCTGCCAACGTATTAATATGGGGCGTCTTAAGCACTGACTCAGGGGTTCCATAGCAATTGGAACTGCCATAGCCATAGTCGTCTGCCAGAAAAATGACGATATTGGGCTTCTTCTGCGCGGCGGTCGATGCCGCCGCAGCCAGTGCACCCGCTGCGATTATAATCCGTATTCCTTTTATGATTCTACTCATCTCATTCTCCCTTAAAGTTGCGTTATTTTTTCTGCTTGAATTCTCCGAAGGCGTGCGGCAAGTCGTTCGAATAACCCTTCAGCTTTTTCTTCATTTTTTGCAGCAGTGCAGCATATTCCGGATTCTTCGCCAGGTTCACCTGCTCGTTCGGGTCGCGTTTGAGGTCGTAGAGCTGGTCGACGTCGTAATAGAACGGGAAGTCGACGCCAACCCGGTAGCGCGGCGGCCGATCGGCAATCGACCACTTTTTATACTGCGGGTCATCCACCCACAATCCGAAATGGCTCAAGACCTTTCCTTCACCCTTCAGCTTGAGAAGGTCGGGCGGAAGACGCCATGCGATATACTTAAATCCGTCGTCGCTCACCACCGCGCGGGTGGTAGTGATTTCAAGATAAAGCGAGTCGCGCCAGCCGGACGGCGTTTCCCCTTTGAGCAGCGGCAGGAAGCTCATGCCGTCGAGCGGCATCGATGCGGGCGGCTGAATGCCAGCCATCTCAAACAAGGTCGGGGCGATATCGAGGGTGGAGACCAGTGCATCACATTCAACGCCTGATTTAATTTTGCCTGGCCAGCGGACAGCGAAGGGAACGTGCGCGCTTTCATAGAGTGCCAGCTTTCCGCGCCACTGGTGGTCGGATGTGAAAATGACCACCGTGTTTTCATCGAGCCCCAGTTCATCGAGCTTCTCAAGCACCGCGCCCACAGAGTCATCAATCCATGTCGATGCAACAGCATTGCCTTTGGCCCACTCGGGATGGGTGGAACTCGCCTTTTTCGCAACCCTATCGGTCCATCCTTTCAGCGCCCGTTTCTTGACGCTCTCCCGTGACGGCTGAACATTCGGCGCTTCATCCAGGTATCCGAGCGGCGTAATCCGCGGGTCGGCGTCAATCGAATCAAGCGAATTGGGTCCGTGCGGCGTGGTGGTGGCCAGGTAGAGCATGAAGGGATTGTCTTTATTCTGCTCAACAAATTCGAGCGCCCCTTCGGTGACCCACTCCTGATTATGCGCATCCAGCTCGCGAATACGGACATAGTTAATATTGGAGGCATAGAGGCGATCCACCACATCGAATCCGCCGAGTCGTTTAACCGTTTTTTGGGCGGACAAATAGTTTTCCAACAGTTTTCGTTTTACATCCGGGTCGCGCGGATTGTCTTTCGGGTTGAGCGTGTTCGGCCAAAGCTCGTTATGGCTCCCACCGACCATCCATTTGCCGACAAGCCCCGTCGTGTAGCCATTTTTCTGCAGCACTTTGGGAAACGTCAGCTCATCTTTTCTCAGCCAGGGCGACCAACCGATATGTACCTGTTCGGAACGATTAAACTCTGCACTTCGGGACGCATATTTCCCAGTCAACATACAGAAACGGCTGGGCGTGCAGACGGGCGACGGTACATAGGCCCGAGAAAAAACCATCCCTTCATGGAACAGCTTATCCAGGTGCGGTGTATGAACCGGCGGGGTGATCCCCGGCTTCAACCAGCGGCTCCCCATTTTGGTATTCCTGTAATACCCCAGGTTCACAAACTCCAGATCATCGGTGAAAATGACCACAAAGTTGGGTTTCTTCGGTTCGGCCACGGCTCCAAGCGCCAACGCCAAAATCAAACTGATTACTGTGCCTTTGTTCATAATGCTCCTTTCAATATTTTCCAAGGTTTGAAAACACGATATCTTAGTTCTGCAGCCCTGTCGGGCGGATCCAGTCTTTGCCGCGTATGGTTTCAAGTTCTTTGAGCAGTTGCTCCACTTTTTCAGGATGGTCGTTCCAGACATTGGAAGCCTCGGCTTCGCCGGGGGTTTGGGCCAGATTGAAGAGCCGGTTTTTGTTTTCGCCTTTGTGCATGCCGTTGAAGGGCGGATCTTCATCGATCCCGGTATATTCAATCAGCTTCCAGTCGCCGCGCCGGATGGCAAAGATGCCGTAGTGCGATTCCATCACGACCGACTCGCGCGCGCCCTTCCCCTTTCCGCTGAAGAGCGGCCAGAGGTTGACGCTATCCTCGGCGGCTTCCTTCGGCACATCCAGTCCTGCCGCGGCCGCCAGTGTTGCCATCAGATCGACGGCACTGACCAGGTCCGAATCGTTTACCACGCCCGCCGGCACGTTGCCGGGCCAGCGCACCGCAAAGGGGACACGAAAACCGCCTTCGAAAATGGAATGCTTGCGGCCGCGCCATCCGCCGGTCGTATCGTGCCCGGCGTTGACGGCCAGGTGATAGGCCGTCGGCTGCCCATTGACCATCCGATGATTCTCCCCTTCTACCCCCCCGTTGTCGGACGTAAAAACAATCAGGGTATTGTCGAGGATACCCTGCTTTTCCAGTTCGGTCAGGATGCTGCCCATCATGCCGTCCATCTGCTGGACAAAATCGCCGTACGGACCGATGGCACTTTTTTGGTTTCCATTGCGCGGAACAATCGGCCAGTGCACTTCGGCCGGGTTAACCACCATGAAGAAGGGCTTCTTTGCGTTCTCGGCAATGAATGCGACGGCCTTGTCTTCGACATAACGCGAGGCGGCATCGTCGGTGCGCGAATTATCGATACCGGCAAAGCGGTAATTTGGAAACTCCTCGATGTCCTCGCCGGGAATGCGGTTGATGATTTCATGGTTTTCCATGAATGCCTTCGGCTGGTTGCCGAGGTTGGCCGGAAAGCCCTGAAACAGATCAAAACCGACTTCGCACGGCCCCGGCTTGAGCGGCCGGGTCCAGTCGGTCTTTTCTCCAACCCCCAAACCGATATGCCACTTGCCGAACCCGGCGGTAACATACCCGTTTTGCTGGAACAGCTTCGGCAGGGTCAGGCGGTTGGTACTGATCAATAGCGGATCATCGCCGGCAGCCACATGACGCTTCAGGCTGGTGCGCCAGCAGTAGCGCCCCGTCAACACCGCATAGCGGGTCGGCGTGCAGACCGCGTTCGGCGTATAGGCCTGCTTAAAAACGGAGCCCTCTTCCGCGATCCGGTCGAGGTGCGGCGTGAAGATTTTTGTCGCGCCATTAAAACCCACATCGCCATAACCGAGATCATCGGCCAGAAAAATAAGTACGTTGGGCTTTGCTTCCGCCCGGGCAGCAGGCGAGCTCATGAACCCCAGTATGATTGCAATGATTATCTGCTGTTTCATTTTGTTTTTTCACCCCTTGTAAGCCGAATAGCGTGAAGCGATTTAATCAAGGTAGACGGCCCCGTAATTTCAAGACGAAGAGTCTGTTTTCCAGACCTTGGAAAAGTCAGTTCGCCCAGCTCAAACTCATCATAATGCTTCAGATAAACCCGCTGGTTTTGCGTGTGGTCTATTTTCCGGGTTCGGCTCAGCGTTAACTCCAGTTCGGAGCTTCCGGCCGTAATCCGGATGGGGGATGTACTGCCGTCCGCGTTAGTGCCCGCAGTGAGCGTTGCGCGATACACTCCAGGAGACTGCACATCCAGCCCCAGAATCACGCCATCCCCTTTTTCATTGAAATTAACGCGGACATGGTCGCCCTCCCCACGCGTATTCCCGAGCACATCCAGTGAACCGTTCACATAAAGGTTGACGGTTTGGTCGAACCCAACCAATGGGTAGCGGGCGGGAAACGATCCAGGATCGTCATGAATTTCGTGCCATGTTTTGCGCATAGCCTTTCCCATGCTCTTCACCCGCTCCGGCTCCTGCGCAGCGATATCATTTTTTTCCCGCGCATCGTCCGCCATGTTAAACAACATCACCTTGGGGCCGCGCTTAACGAGTTTGAAATCACCGCGTCTGAGGGAAAGCGCCTGGTTTTCGTAGGCGATACTGCCTTTGATATCGCTGCATTCCCACTTCACCTCTGGGTTTTTCATCTTCCACGGAAAATTCTGAGGCTTCATCCAAGGCCATGGCTGGACGGGCACGGAGCGGAAAATATCACGGGCAGGTAACTCTCCGGACTCCGCAAGGGCGGGCAGCAGGGAAATGCCATCCAGCGGCCTCTGAGTGGGAAGCGTTTTTGCATCGGCCGCGTCGAGCAGCGTCGGATAGATGTCGCAGATGCTCGCCGGCGTATCGACCGTGCGCGGGCTCCACTTTTTCGGGAAACGGAAAAATGCCGGCACGCGGGTGCCGCCTTCAAACACGGTCGATTTTTTTTCGCGCAATCCGCTCGGATTCCGAAGTCGATTTTCTTCCTTGTTCAAGCGGTTACGCCCCATCTTTTTAACAATGCGTCCATAGGTTTGAGGAATGGCACCGTTGTCCGATAGAAAAATCACAATCGTGTTTTCGCGCAACCCCAGCTCATCCACTGCGTCGATCACTCGGCCGGCATATTCGTCGAGCATGCTGATGTAGCCCCATAGCGTAGCCAGCGGGCGGGATATCCCCCGATCCAAATAGGGTTGAACATACTGGTCGCGCGCATTCCACGGGGCGTGGATCGCGGAGAACGGGACGTAGAGGAAGAACGGATCGTTCCGGTGGCGCTTCATGAAGTCGATGGAAAGATCGCAAATCCATTCGCTGCTGTTGCGCTCGCCCGCCTTTTCCAATCCGAGAAACTTGCCGTTCAACACGCCGTAAGGCTCTTCATCGTCGTAGAGGCTGGCCAGGAAAAAGGCATCATCGAACCCGCGGTTCCACGGCGCGCGCGGCGAGTCTTCGGCATAATATTGCGAAGCCAGGTGCCACTTGCCAAACATCCCGGTTTTATAACCGGAAGCCTTGAGTGTATCGGCCAGCGTTACCTCATCCAGATTCAGCTCGGTTCGCCCGCAATGAACCCCCCAGACCCCGGTGCGCAGGAACTCACGCCCCGTCAGCAGCGAGGCGCGCGACGGCGCACAGAGCGGCTGGGCATAGAACTGTGTAAACTCGACGGATTGCGATGCGAGCCGATCAAGATGCGGTGTAGACGGCCCGCCGGTTTCATGTCGAATGCCGACATCGTCATAACCATGGTCGTCCGACATGATCAACACAATGTTCGGCTTTCGAGGAGCCTCTCCCCTCGTCGGCAACAATAAACCTCCCAGAGCGAGAGCCAAAATTATCAGTTTTTTCATACGGCCAATCTTCATACGACCCCTTTCAAATAAATTCGCGTTTCTGAATCAACGCTATTGCTTTCGTGTATAGTTCTTGGTTCTTGACTGATCCAGAAGCGTTTGCATGCTCTCAGCGACCTCTGGGTTCTCTGCAATGAGGTTTTGGTCTTCATGCGGATCATCCTCCAGATTATACAACGCTCTTGTGTTCTGACTCGTTGTGCCCGGCGGCTCTTCCTTCTTGCCTTTTATCGGCACGTTTATGCCTTCGATGTATTTCCATTTACCAAGCGTAAGGGCAAAGGTTCCGTGCCCGCTGTGCGTGATGCATGCGGCGAGTTCATCGCGATCCATCGGTTTACCTTTAAACGCATCCAAAACGCTCACGCTATCCTCGGCCCCATTCTCTTTTTCCGGAAGATCGATTTGAAGAAGGTCCGCCAAAGTAGCGGTCATATCAACCAGGTTTATTTTATCGTTATTGACGCTTCCCGCTTCGATTTGGCCCGGCCATGAAACAATAAAGGGAACTCTTGTCCCGCCTTCTAGAGGTTCCTGTTTACCGCCACGATAGATGCCGTTGACTTCCGCTCCGGCCCTGCGCATTTGTGTGACATAGGTTTTCAGATACCACGAATCAGGGACCTTCTTATCCCAGGATTTAAGCTCATCACCATACACTCCCCCATTGTCGCTGGTGAAAATGAACACCGTATTCTCGAGCCGGCCACATTTTTCAAATGCCTTGTATACCTCCCCGACGCTCCAGTCCAAATCTTGAATGAACTCAGCATACGGCCCGGCTTTCAGCGTGCCCTTAAAACGTTTCGACGGGGTAATGGGCGCATGCACCGCAGGTGCGGCAAAATAGAGAAACACCGGTTTATCTTGCGGCTGTTGTTGAAGCCATTCCGCCGCCTTTTGGGTCAGATCATCCGAGACCTCTTCATCAACCCGCTGCGGCGCATCGACTCCCACCCATGGTTTTCCATACGGATTCACCCCTTCGATTTTGATCTTGTTGTTCGAGCGGCGCCCGTAGACATCATGGTTTTCCATATAGATTCCAGAACAATCACCGTGGTTGTGAGGAATACCAAAAAAGTAGTCAAAGCCGATTGAGAGCGGCCCACGTGTGACAGGTTTGAAGTACCTATCCGGCCTGATCCAGGCCCCCTTTTTATCTCCGAAACCCAGGTGCCACTTTCCAATTGCAGCCGTGCTGTACCCTGCATCCTTCAACATCTGCGGCAGCGTAAAGCATCCTTCATCGATATGCAGCGGGGCCAACATGTTGACGACCCCTCTTTTGAGACCCGTGCGCCAGCAGTACCGCCCGGTCAGCAATCCATATCGTGTTGGAGAGCATACGGAAGAGGGCGAATACGCCCGCGTAAAGCGCATTCCCTCTTTTGCCAGCCTGTCGATATGGGGTGTTTTAAGAACCGACTCAGGGGTGCCGTAACAGTTAGAGCTTCCATAGCCATAGTCATCCGCTAAAAAGATGACGACATTAGGTTTTTCCTGCGGCACAGCACCCGCAGCAATGGAACAAGCGACAATAACGACAAATGTTACCCAGTTTTCTTTTATGCGAATCTTCATACAACTCCTATTTCGTTGCTGTTGCGCCCGCCCCGCGGCATCCAGCCAGACGACACAAACTCTCCACGACCAAAACCCACACACTATAAGACCCGATCAATAGATGCAAACGTTTACTTCGCATTTCAACCCGCCTTGCATGCACGCAGTGACAAGCCATGCAATGATGGCGTGATCACGTTCCAACTCAGATTCGCTTGCGCCAATGGCCCGGCCTGATCATTCATAAAAATGAATGGGAATTGTGAAAGCTCTTTGGTAGCGGTGATTACATAAATGGCCGTTTAACATTATATTTCCATTCATTTTCCGAAGTCGCGCCGACTTCTCTTCATCAACTGCATTGCAAACGATTCGCAGCAGGCAACTACTGCGAATCACTTGATGCCTTATTGCCAAAGCAGTCTTGGCGCGTGGGCAACTCAGGCTAGCGCTGATTAAAAAGCGCCCGGTTGGGCTTTCCACCCATCATGAATTCCAGCCGCCCTCCGCTGACAACATCCCGATGCGAAATAAATGGCTCTTTCAGCGGTTCGCCATTCAACTGCACCGACTGGATGTATTTATTTTCGGAGGAATTATTCGTTGCCACAACCTCGAAGGTCTTCCCGCCGGGCAGCGCGATGGATACCGCGTCAAAGATCGGCCGTCCCAGCGAGTAAACCGGATCGCCCGGGCAGAAGGAATAGAATCCGATGGCATTGAGAATATACCAGGCCGACATCTGCCCGCAGTCCTCGTTTCCGGCGACCCCGTTGGGGTCATTAAAATAGAGGGTTGAAAGAACCTGATCCACCAGCTCCTGCGTTTTCCACGACTGCCCGACAAAGTTATACAGATGCGCAATATGATGACTCGGTTCATTGCCGTGCGCGTATTGGCCGATCAAACCGCTGATATCACTGGAGACATGATCTCCGGTCAGCTTGGAGTCCGTGCTGAACAGCTCATCAAGTTTAGCCGTGAACGCATCGGTGCCGCCCATCAGTTCGACCAGGCCGTTCACATCATGGGGAACAAACCAGGTCCACTGCCAGGCATTACCCTCACAGTATTCATCTCTCCGATGCTTGGAAAACCTGGGATCAAACGGCGACTTCCACGAACCGTCCCTGTTTTTTCCGCGCATGAAACCGGTCCCGGCATCAAAATAGGTTTTGTAGCGCCCCGCCCGCTCTTGGTAGAGGGCAATGTCCTCCGTCTTGCCCAGCGCTGTCGCCATCTGCAACATGCACCAGTCGTTGTAGGCATATTCCAGCGCCTTGGATACCGACTCGTTTTCCAGATCGCAGGGGATAAAACCAAGCGTATCGTTATAGAACTTCGCGCGTGGATTGAGCTTTTCCCTTCTCCTCTCCGACGCATAAAGAAAATCGTCGTTTTCTCGATAGTGAATCGAGGCCTTCATCGCCTCATAGGCTTTCTCCACATCAAAATCGCGGCATCCTTTCATATACGCATCCACAATCACACTGATCGCATGCGATCCGATCATGGTGCCGGTCAGGTTGGCGTTGAGTTCCCACTTCGGCAGGATGCCGGCCTGATCATATTTATCCAGCAGGGAGCGGATGAACGCCGCGTTCGTATCCGGCTCCGTGATGGTGAGCAGCGGATGGAACGCACGGAACGTATCCCACAGGGAAAATATCGTATAGATCGGCTCGTCCTCCGACTGATAAATGCGCTGATCCGTTCCGCGGTAACGACCGTCCGCATCCGTAAAAATGTACGGACTGAGCGATGTGTGATAAAGGGCAGTATAAAACATGGCACGTTCGTCCGCGCTTCCACCCTGAACCGCGATGCGGTTCAGTTGCTGTTCCCAACGCTTTTTTGCAGCCGCGCGAACGGCATCGAAATCCCACCCCGCGATCTCCGACTCAACATTGTTGCGGGCGCCCGCATAGTCGACGCTCGAAACACCGACTTTCACTTTCAATACATGATCGGCGAGTCCGGGGAACCGGAGAACCGCTTTCACATCCTGGCCGGCCGTCGCCCACCTTCCAGTAAACGGCTTCCCTTTTTTATAAAGCGTGGCCTTAAAGGGCTGGCTGAATTTTGCGTGAAAATAGAGATGTGAATTTTCAGCCCAGCCCCGCTTGCGGCGGTACCCCTCCACTTCGCGATCATTGATCACGCGAAGTTCTACAAGTTCATACTGCCAATGATTCCCTTGGAGACAATGGCTCATATCAATGAGCAGACCGGCCTCTTTATCGCCTTCAAATAAATATCGATGAAAGCCTGCCCGAGTGGACGCAGTCAGCTCGGCATCCACCTCATAGTCGTCCAGATGCACCCGGTAATAGCCGGGTTCCGCCTCTTCATGATCGTGACTGAAGCGCGAGCGATAGCCTGCATCCGGATTATCGGGCGTTCCTTTGTCGAGTTTCACCTCACCGGCAAACGGCATAAACAGAAAATCGCCCATATCGCCGATCCCGGTTCCGCTCAGATGAGTATGGGTAAACCCAAGGATCGATTCATCGGAATAATGATAACCGGCACAGGCATCCCAGCCAATCACCTGCGTATCCGGACTCAACTGCACCATTCCATTGGGCGTGGTGGCCCCGGGAAAGGTATGGCCGTGCCCCCCGGTTCCGATAAACGGATTGACCTGTTCAAATGCGCTTTGCGCCCTCAAGCCAGAACTCAGGCAACAAATCGCACCGATCCCGAAAATCACTCTCCACCGTTTAAACCCCGAATACATATTCTTCATAACACTCTCCTTGGTTGTGCTCCGTTTCTGTCCAAATTTTTCGTCTATTTCCTCTCTAACATCCTTCTCTGAAGCGGGTTGGAGCATTTCAACTGCTCTCCCCCGTTTTCACCTGTGTTTTGATTGATAAGGTCGGGTCACCTCAGGCCTATGTCCATCCACGACTGAGCCTGAGGCTTTGGAGGACCCGATTTTGAAAAATGATTTAATGAAGCTTGTCCGTTGGTTTTGCCTAAAGCTCACTTACAACGATCTGGCTTCGGTGGTTCCTGTCTTGCAGGAGCGACTTGCTGGTGGCCACAAAGATCTCGATCTTAAACCCGTTGAAGATCGTCCACCGCACTACCGGCAGTTCCGTGTCGATCCGACCCTGCCGTTGACCGAACCGCCGATCCCGCAAGACCCGGTCGCCGACTGGCAGTAGCTTCAAAAAGAACATGAAAAGAAAACCGGCAAACGCATCAGCATCGTGCGGCGGAGAAAAGGTGCTACGGTTCCGCCCGAAAAATGTGTCTGCGCCCACTGCAATGCTCCAGCGCGCTACCTGTATGTGAACAACGGGAAACTCGGATCTCAGGTTCAGTGCAAAATCTGCAAGCGCACATCGCCAACTCACAAGCCCCGCCGAGAAAGCAAAACCAAATACTGGTGTCCGCACTGCGGCAACGCGCTCTTTCGCTGGAAAGAGGACGGCATCAGCACGGCCTATAAATGTCCAAGCAACAAGTGCGGCTGTTACCGGCGCAACCTCGTGGCACTCACCCCCGAAGAAAATCAAATGCGGCTGGAAGGAAAAACCAGCCAGTTCAAACTGCACTATCTGTTCCGTGAATTTCACTTCGCTTCCGAGGAGCTGCCGTTGGCCCGGCAAGAAGACTCTCCGGTTGATCTCAACCGCATCCACCACGGCCTGCATACCGTCGGGCAGGTTCTCACACTGACCGTCAGCTTCGGGCTGAGCGCCCGCATGAGCGCACAGGCCATGAAGCATCTGTTCGGCGTACGCATCTCGCACCAGACCGTTATCAACTACACCAATGCGGCGGCCGCCCAGCTCAGCGGCTTCGTTGACAAAAACTCTCCAAAACCCGAAGGCCCCTGCGCGGCAGACGAGACCTACATCAAGGTCAACGGCATCACCCGCTACACCTGGTTCATCGTCTCAAAGATCCGCCGGGCCATCTGCGGCTGGAACCTCTCTGAAAGCCGTGAAAGCGCCCCGGCACTCGGGCTCATCTATAACTGCTACGGCCCGCCGGATGATCCCGTTTGCGAAAATGCAGAACTCATCACCGACGGGCTACCGTCCTATGACAGTGCCGTCGTCGCCTACAACATCGAAGCGGTGAAGCACGGCCACATGACGGTGCTTAACAAACGCACCGTCATCGGCCTGCGCAACCTCGATCCCGAGAGCGAAACCTACCGCGAATACAAACAGCTCGTCGAACGGCTCAACCGCACCTATAAGTTCCACACCCGACCCCGCGCCGGCTTCAAGGAGTTCGACGGAGCGGTCGCGCTGACCACGCTGTTCGTCTGCTACTACAACTTCATGCGGCCTCACGGATCGCTCAAGCACCGCCCGCCGGTTGAGCTCGAATGCCTCCAAGGCAAACGGCTCTATCCCGACCAGTGGGTTGAGCTCTTGCGCCAAGCCGCCTGATCAATCAAAACTCAGATGTCAAAGAACTACGGAGCACCAGCCCCTAACTTCGTTGTGCCCTCGCACCTCGAAACACATTAAAAATCACTCAAAACCTACTCTTCACCCAGAAACCATCCCCCATTCAAAGCCCTCTTCCTGCCGATCCTTCTCCGTTCATGTCCCCGCCTTCATATGCTCAGTGCTTTTCATAGGTTTTTTGACAGTTCCTGTGCTCCGGCATTTCCGCGATGAGCTTTTGCATGCGCTCCACGACGGGCGCGTATTCCGGGTTATCGGCGAGGTTGTAGTGCTCGCCGGGATCCTTGGCGTGATCATACAGCCCATGCCCCCCACCCTTCCAGACGATGTAGCGAAAGCGCGGATCGCGGACGGAACGATCGGCGTTACAATAGGAATAAGCGATTTCCTCCCGCTCCGCTTTAGGGTTTCCAAGCAGTGGAACCAGGCTGATTCCATCCAGCCCCTCCGGGTTTTCCAGTCCGCACAGCTCGGTCAGCGTGGGATAAATATCAACAAACTCGACAATCCGTTTACAGGTTTTTCCATCCGCTTTCAGAGCGGGAGCGACAATGATCAGCGGCGCGCGGCAGGAACGGTCGAAAAGAAGTCCTTTGTTGAAATAGTTTTTTTCGCCCACCTGGTAGCCATGATCGCCCATGAAGACGATGATGGTGTTATCGAGCAGATCCTTTTCCTTCATGTGATCCAGCACGACGCCGAGCTGCTCGTCCATGTAGGAGATCCCCGCGTAATAGGAGCGCATCGCTTCGCGTTTTTTCCGGTCGTCCAACGACTCGAACGCCTCGACGAAGACGCCGTGGAACGCGTGATCCGGAATCGCGCTGGCATCGGCGGGAGCTTCCGGCCACTTCATCGCCTCCAACGGATAGAGATCGAAGAAACGTTTTGGAGCGAAGAAGGGATCGTGCGGCCGACTGAACCCCGCGCACAGGAAAAACGGAACACCGTCCTCCGCGATCTCATCGATCCGATTGATCGTGGCGCGCGCGGTGCGCCCATCCTTCAAGAACTCCTCCCCCTTGGTGACCGAACGCCACTCGAACCAGGGCGTGGTGTCGCCGGCCAGCATACGGCCTTCCCCACGGGTTTTCTTCTCGTCGTTCCACCCTTCCAGATAGAACATCGGATCCTTGTCCGTCGGCAACAATCCGCCCGTGCGGACATTCGAGATTCGGCTCCAGGATACGGGATCTTTCTGATGAAACAGTTTGCCGGTTGTCACAGCGCGATATCCGTTGTTCTTGAACACCTGCGGCAACGTCACCACGTCAGGCACTGCGTCTCTAATGTTCATGCCGTTGTCCAGACAACCGCTGGTGCCCGGCTGAAGTCCGGTCATAAACGAGTTTCGACTGGGATTACAAAGCGGGTACTGGGAATAGGCGCGATCGAATACCATGCCGCGCGCGCGCAGTTTATCGATGTTCGGCGTCTTGACCACGGAATGTCCATAGCAGGCCAGATCCACATTCAGATCGTCTGCGACGATGAGCAATACATTGGGACGTTCCAGCGGTTTTGCACTCCCGGAAAATATCGGCAAGCATGCCGAAACGGCCAACACGAATAAGAACAATCCAACCTGTCGTTTCATTTTTAACCCACGCGTTAATCATATTCCCGCCCCTCCACCAAACAGAAAGAGAGGAGGAATCCTGTTTAGCGAATGGACGAGGCGGGAATACGAAAATCTATTTCATGTTTTTATACGCTTCAGCCGTACGCTTGTTGACTTCATCGTGACCTTCACGTTCCGGAATCCGGTCGGTAACGGGCTTATTGCGCCAGCCAGATCGTTCGACTCCGAGAGATCTTCGTCCAGGTTGTAGAGACGAATCGTATCCCTCTGAAGATGCGCCTTCCACTTGCCGTCGCGCAGCGCCGACCAGCCCGGTTTATCGCAGAAGAAAAGGGGAGTGACCCGCTCTTGCGGAGTGCCCAGCCACGCCGCGCTCAGACCTTCGCCATCAATATCCTCTGGCGCCGCCACGCCGTCGACCAGACCGGCCAGCGTAGGCAACAGGTCCACGCCGCAAAACACTGTACTCGAATCAATGCCCGACGGGACTTTACCAGGCCACCGGACGAAGAATGGAACGTGGATCCCCCCGTCATGCAACGAACTCTTCCGATCCCGGTAGGGTCCGGCGGAGCCGACACTGTTCATCAACTTCGGACTTTTCTCAAACCGCGGGATCAGCAGATCCCGCTCCCCAACTTTCAAGTACGGCGCCGGACCGTTGTCGCTTGTAAAAACCACGATCGTATTGTCCTCAAGCCCAAGTGCAGCGAGGCTGCTTAGCAGACGGCCAATCTCGTTGTCGACGGCGGTCACATCGGCACAAAATGCGCGCATGGCATTCGTCACATTTCCGTGTTCGGCAATAAACTCCTGAAAATCACGTTGCAGCGGGTCCTCAAAATCAGCAATTGACACCTGCAGATCGTCATAAACCGCCAATTGTTCATCAGTTGGATTCACAATGGCGTGGGTGTTATGCACCCAGAGGTTGATGAAAAAAGGCTGATCCTTTTTGCGCGTCATAAAATCGATGGAAAGATCCACATAGCGGGCCGCCGTTCTTTCGCGATGATGCGATTCCGCCATCTCCTCGTCCGTCCATACCGGCCCGGTGCTCTGCGTGCCGAAATTCTCGTCAATTCCGTATGCGGCAGGCGGCGACACCCCCTCGTCCTCCCCCATGTGCCACTTCCCGAAGTGGGCGGTGGCATAGCCCGCCTCTTTCAACATGCTCGTCAGCGTGGGCCGATCCGCGGAAAGCTCCCAGTTGTTCACGTTAAACTCCCGTGCCGGATAGACCCCGTTCATTAACGCCGCCCGACTGGGCGAGCACCAAGCCCCTGCGGAATACGCCTGTTCCAGCAGGAGCCCTTCGTGCGCCAGCCGGTCGATGTTGGGAGACTGAACATAGGGATGCCCCATCACCGCCAAATCCCCGTAGCCCAGATCATCCGTCAAAATAAAAATTATATTCGGCTGTTCCGCAAATACACCGCAAACAAATGCGCATGTTCCCAGCGCTACAAGACTGTGCAACCAACGTTTTCTCATACCTTCAGCTCTCTTTATTTATCAAAGTAAAAACGACGTTATACGCAAAGGAACCTTCTTACCAAACCGGCCCCGCTGTTTCACTGTTTTTACAGCACGATCCGCCAGTGCCGCACCTATTTCAGTCAAGTGTTCAAAGATAGCAACAGAAGGCGGCCATAAACATCTGCGTTATGTTGAATACGGGTGTTGATTTGTTTATTCGGAGACGGTGCGGAGCAGATTTTTGCCTGTCCGCCGTAGCTTCAGCGAAGGAGGAACCGCGAAGACGCGACGACGCAAAGAGTAGAGCCGGTTATGTTGCACGTAACATAACAGGCTCTACTTTTGCGTTCTGTGCGCTCTCTCGTGGCTAATAAATTGCTGTCGCACAGCGGCGCCGGGTGAGGACTCCCGGCCTACAGAACATCTGTGTAAATCTGCTGTCGCATCGCGCTTGCTATACGCTTTCAGGCGGTCAAATCAGCAGACGCACCGAAAGCGGCGCGGAGCTGTTCGTTCTATGATTCACCATTCACAGTCCCCCGTTTTTCACTGGCTGACCGCCGCTCACTTTTAAAATGTATCTGCGATGGCGTTACTCTGAAGGACTTGTTTCAAAACACCGGCGCTGCAGTCAGTTTTGAGGTGAACAGAAACTTCGGTTCCGGGCAGCAAATCAAAATAGTTATCGCTGAAGAATCCGTCTTCGTCGCCAATGGTCAGATAAACATTCTTCGCCAACTGATCCGTTTTTAAGGTGATTTCAAACCCGTCAGAGACCGATTTGATTTTATGCGTCACCGTCGCTTCGGGAAGCTCCAGATCTTTGACGCGGCGGAAGTAATAGAGCGCGTCAGCCTGTACGGCGCCCTCTTCGACCCATTCGGCAAGAAGCACAGCCTGGGTGTCGTCAATGCCTTCTAGAATCTCCTCACGCGGAATGGAGTACATGACGGTTGATGTGTTCGCCGGGACGGTAGCGTCGAGGGTTTTTGTCCAAAGCAATTTTCCATTGAAGTCCATCACCTTTAGGCGAAGAGTTCCGGGGAGCGGCTGGAGTTTGTCGGAGACGATGTGAATATCGAGAATCCCCTCTTTTTCAAACGGGGAAATCAACATGGGCTCGAAGGCCTTTTTCATAAAATACTGCTGTGCTTTCCAGCGCAGCGAAGAGTCCATGGAACTCCAGGACGCGACCGGCCAGCAGTCGTTGAGCTGCCAGTAGAGCGTTCCCATGCAGAACGGCATGGCTCGGCGATGCGCCTCGACGGCATATTTAATCAGCTCCGCCTGCAAAACCTGACCGACGTGAAGGAAGGAGTCGAAGTCTTTGGTTTTGCGATAGCTTTGAAGCAGATAGTGGTCAATGGCTTCGTTGCCCACAGGCGATCGCTGGTGATGCTTCATGACCTCGGTCAACAGTCCATAGTCCTCCGGAAGTGCGAATTCCTTGATGGTGCGCAGCTCCGGGAACGACTGGAATCCATACTCGCTCATAAACCGGGCAATGTGGGTGGAATAGGTTTCATACGGCTTCTTCTGATGCCAGACGCCCCAGTAATGTTCATCGCCATGTTCCAAACCAACCTTCCGCGCGTTAACTCCCGGTCCGGCGGAGGGGCTGGACGACCAATAAAAACGTCCGGGATCTTCCGCTTCGATGACGTTCGGAAGGATGTCGTGAAAGATACGTTCATATCCATTGGAGACGGCAGCCCACGCGCCTTCGGGATCCGAACCGCCCAGGCCATTTTTTGTGAGTTGCCATTCAGCCCACCCCAATGCCGTTAACATTTCGTTGTTGCCACACCACATGGCAATAGAGGGATGGTTGCGCAGACGTTTTACGTTATCAATGGCTTCTTGGCGTACATTTTCCAAAAAGGCCTCATCCCCGGGAAACATGGCGCAGGCGAACATAAAGTCCTGCCAAACCAGAATACCGTTTTCATCGCAGAGGTCGTAGAAGATGTCGTTTTCATAGAAGCCGCCGCCCCAAACCCGCAACATGTTAAAGTTGGAGTCGACTGCCGTCTGAATGACCTTGCGGTATTTGGCGTCCGATACACGGGTCGGCAAAATGTCGTTTGGAATATAGTTCGCGCCTTTCATAAAGACGGGGATGCCGTTGACTTCGAAGAAGAACGAGGTGCCCATGTCGTCTTTTTCACGCACGAGCTTAACGGTTCGAATGCCCGTCCGGTGGGATTTTCGGTCGACTCGTTGCCCTTGTGTAAGGGTTCCGGCAATGTCATAGAGGTGGGGTTCCCCCAGCCCGGCGCACCACCAGAGTTCCGGGTTCTGGATTTCAAAGTCGAGACGACAGGTATTGATACCGGGGTTGAGTTGCACCGATATTTCAGCCACTTGACCGTCATCCACGCGGACGGCCAGATCGGCTTCGGTTGCGGTTTCGGCTTCAATTTCAAACACAGCGGTTAGCTGCGCGCGTTCTTCGGACTGACTGTTTTGAATGATGCGCAGGTCTTTGATTCGTGATTGATTCCACGCTTTAAGTTTTACCGGGCGCCAAATGCCGCTGGAGACGAGGCGCGGTCCCCAGTCCCATCCAAAGTGATAGAGCGCTTTTCGATTAAAGACAGATACCTGCTTTCCACCCGGCACTTGTCCGTGCTCCGCCAGGTCATTTTTGGAAACGGGCAAGATATAGTCTAACTCGTCGTGTTTTTTAATGCCCTCGACAACGGGCGATCGGAACAGAATGTAGAGTTCATTTGCTCCGGGTTTTAGCTGGTTTTTTACATTCACCTGCCAGTTGCGGAACATATTATCGGCGGAAAGAATATTTGTTCCGTTCAAGTAGACGTCGGCATACGTATCCAGCCCCTCAAAGTCGAGCTCTACACGGTCGTGTTTCAACAGAGCCGGTGTTACCGAGAAGCTGGTTTTGTACTCCCAATCCAGCTTATCGATCCATTGAAGTTCCGCTTCATTGAGTCGCCAGAAGGGATCCTTGATGATGCCATTGGCGAGCAGATCCGTGTGGTTGCAGCCCGGAACCGTTGCCGGATACCACTTTGCGGTTCCGAAGTGACGGAAGCTCCAGTTTTCGTGCAGCTCTTCTTCAACCGATCCGGTATGTACGCATCCCGTCCCCGCAAGAGCCATTTGGCAAAGGATAAAGAGTTTGATCAGGTTATTTTTAGGATGCTTTTTCATAAAGTCCCTTTTTTGCGGGTGGTTTTAAATTCGATTATTCTGTTGCCTGATAGACTGCTCGAAGTTCAGTCAGCTGCTGTTTCAGTTCATCCACTTTTCCAGCATATTCCGGGTTGGCGTATTGACTGGTCATTTCCTGCGGATCTTTTTCCAGGTCATAGAGCTCCCACTCGTCGAGTGTATTAAAATAGATTAATTTATAGCGTCCCGTTCGAATTCCGTAGTGAGGATAAACGTGATGAACGGTGTTTACGTCCTGATGGTATTGATAATAGATCGATTCACGCCAATCCGCAGGATTCTTTCCGTTGAGCAGCGGCACCAGACTGCTCCCCTGCATATCCGAAGGAACAGGAAGCCCTGCAATCTCCAGAAAAGTCTGCGCCATATCGATGTTCTGCACCATCAGATCCGTTTCAGAGCCCGGCTTGCCGTGACCCGGCCAACAGGCAATCAGCGGAGTGCGCAGCGACTCTTCATACATAAACCGTTTATCGAACCAGCCATGCTCTCCCAGGTAAAAGGACTGGTCGGAAGAGTACATCACGACCGTATTATCCGCGAGGCCACTCTCCTCCAAATAATTCAGCACGCGCCCGATATTTTCATCGACCGACCGGATACAACGCAAATAATCCTTGATGTAGCGTTGGTATTTCCAGCGAACCATTTCCTTCTCGCTCAGGTTCGCCTCCATCATTGCTTTATTCTTCGGACCATACGCCGCCCACCAGTCTTTGGACTCCTTCTCCGTCATGCGCTCCATGCGGTTCTTCGTCGCTTTATAATACCAACCGTTCTTGTCCTTGAAATCAACCACGTCGTTGATCTTCAGGTCGCCCGGATGCATCGTCTTCGCAATGGTCATGTCTTGCATTTTTGCAGCGGTTCCACGGCCCTCATAGTCATCAAACAGTGTTGGCGGCTCCGGGAACGTCACATCGTCAAACAGATGGAGATGGCGCGGAGCCGGCGACCATTCACGATGGGGAGCTTTGTGCTGCAACATCAGCATAAACGGCCGCTCCGGATCCCGCTCTTTCATCCAGTTCAGTGATTTATCTGTAATCAGATCCGTTACATAGCCCTGTTCGCGGTGGGTCCCTTTTGCGGTGATGAAGTCCGGTTGATAATAGTGGCCCTGTCCCGGCAGGATTTCCCAATGATCAAAGCCAACCGGATCCGTGCCCAGATGCCACTTGCCGATCACCGCCGTCTGATACCCGGCGTCTTGCAACAGCCGCGGGAAGGTCTGCTGATGCCCGTCAAAACGATCTCCGTTCGAGCGAAAGCCGTTTATATGGCTATGTTTGCCGGTCATAATCGCCGCGCGGCTCGGCCCGCAGATCGAGTTACAGACAAAGCTGTTGCGGAACAGCATGCCCTGCTCTGCTATACGATCAATATTGGGCGTCGGCGCCAAATCGGTCAGATGGCTTCCGTACGCGCTGATCGCCTTATGCGAATGGTCATCGGTAAAGATCCAGAGAATGTTGGGCCGCTTCTGCGGCGCGGCCTGGGCGCTGACAGCCAGCATCCACAGCAGACATACAATAATACGATTTTTAATCATGTTCATTTCCTTCATTTCAGATTGCTCACTTCAGAAGCATCCGCTGTTACGCATCGAGCTGATTCAATGCATAAGCATAGGCACCAATCCCGACGGCGGCACTGGTGCCAAGCACGGAAGTCCCGATTGCAATTCGCTTGAGCGGATCATAAGCCACCACCTCATCCGTTCCGGGAATCGTAATTTGCGTCACCTCCCCCTGAATAAAGTCGACGGCCTGATTTGCATCTTCAAGGTTGTAGGCCTTCTGAACAATCCGATCAAAACTGCCGCCGTCATAGTTGGCGATCTGGCCGTTCAATTCGCCCAGCACCGCGGGCATAAACAGCCCGTCCGCCCGCGACAACCCGCCGCCGATCACCACCAGCCCGTCGAACAGAGTCGACGCATTTGCCAGCGCATCACCAACCACTTCGCCCAGTTCACGGAACGCCTCAATCGCAGCGGATTTGTCGCCTGAGGCTTCATCGCGCGCAATCTCCGCGATCTCTTTGGGTTCCGGGACATCCGCCGGATCGATTCCGGCATTGCGAGCATAGCTGTTGCGAACGGCACGAATGCTGGCCCCATCTTCAGCCAGACAGTTCGGCCGAACCTTATTTCGCATCAGCCAAATTTCAGTCGCGTTGGAGTTATCGCCGATGAAGAGCTGATTTTTATGAACCAGTCCCGCGCCGAAGCCGGTCCCGAGCGTGATGCCGAAGAGCGTCTGATAGCGCTTCGGACTGCCCGCATCTTCCAGCAGTTTATTAACTTTCGGCAACAATCCGGCAATGGCTTCGCCGTAGACAAACAGGTCGCCGTCGTTATTGATGAAGACCGGGATGCCAAACTGTTTTTCCAACCACGGCCCCAGCGGAACCCCGCCCGCGAATGCGGGAAGGTTGCCGACATTGTCGATGATTCCATTGGGATAATCAGCCGGACCGGGAAATGCAAAACTGATCGCGACCGGCTTTTCAGGCAGCTGTTTCATGACGATCCGAAAGCCGGACTCGATGGTCTCGAGGCTCTTCTCAAGCACCTTCGTTTGGGCCGGAAGAATCACTGGATCAACAATTTCCTTATTGGACTGGATCGCGGAAAAGACAAAGTTCGTCCCCCCTGCGTCGAGGGTCAATACAATACGCTTATCATCTAAATAATTCATCGGAAACTCCTACGCGCTGGCTTTCGCACCTTTGAGGGACAACACGAACAGGTAGACAAAACTGAGGCAAGGAACGACGAAAGAAATTGCGTTCAGTCCTGCATCGACCAATCCGCCCATCAGCAGCGGAACCAATGCCCCCCCGGAGATTGCCATGCACATCAAACCGCTCAGCTCCCCGGCGCGATCCGGACGTTCCTCAACGGTGATGGAAAACAGCAACGGCCAGATATTGGCAAACCCGAGGCCGCCGAGAATCACACCGGCGATCGCCACATTGGCATTTCCGACCATCAGCAGACCAGCGCCCACCGCCCCTAAGAGGGAAGAAACCTTGAAGGCCAGGCGCGGCTTAACTTTGGTCAGCAGAATACCTCCGGCAATACGACCAACCATTAACAGGGCAAAAAAGAGTGTGGGGCCGTATTTGCTGGCGGTCGCCTCATCCATTCCCATGCCTTTCAGCCCCGGAAAAAGGAATCGCGCCATACAGACCTCGGCACCGACATAGAGGAAGATGCCAACCACCGCCAGAGCGAAGACGGGCTCTTTCAGCAGCTGAAGGCTGAACCCAATGCTAGGAGGCGTCTCCGGCTTGCTCTCTTCAACCTTAACAAAGGCCACAAAAACGAACGCCACGGCCATGAGGACAAAAAAGATAGGAAACGTTCCACGCCAGCCCATGTTCTGGAACAAAGCCACCGCGCTGATCGCCGTGACGAGATAGGTTGCCACCGTACTGCCCAGACCTTTAAATCCCTGTGCAAAACTGAGGTTACGGCTGTATGCCCCCTCTCCACTGACCTCGCGCATAATCGGATTGCCGGCCACCTGCAGAAAGGTCGTACCAATCCCCAACACAAAAATACAGAGAAGCAGCAGCGAAAACCCCGGATTAATCAGGCTCGGCACCAACATGGCCACCGCATTCAACCCGAGGCCCAGCAACAACAGCTTCTTCATCCCGATGCGCGCCGCGAGCAATCCCCCGGGCACACTGAAGGCCGCGAACGCAATAAAAACAAAAAATGACAACAGCGTGGCCATGACATTGCTCAGCTCATATTGCGTCTTAACCGCATCAGACATCGGCCCCATCGCATCGGCAACCCCCATAACAATAAAGGCCAAAAAAATTGGTAACGTCTTAATATTCATAACGATCCTCGTTGTTCTTCTGTCCGGACGCCCCCGCGTGGGACCACGTCCTTCGATTTATTTACTTGTTAATCATCCCGAACATTGTCGATCCGGGACACCTGCGGGGAGTCTGCAGATCAAACGATCCGAAACAGTTCATTTCTGCCGGGTGGCGCACAGGTTCTACCGCGTGCCGTGGAACCGTCGCGAAGCCCCGGCACAAATCTGAACCCTAATGCCGCGCCCCGACATCTTTCGCAAAATCATCACACTGCGGATCACCATTGCGCTGCATCCACCCCTCCAGCTGCTTTTTCAACTTCTTCGCAATCCCGCGATATTCGGGAGAACCGATCAGGTTGTTCTCTGCCACCCGATCGTTCATATAATCGTAGAGCTCTTCAGGAGCCCGATGCATGTAAGAGTCAACCCGCTCCGCAAGGGCCGGATCGGACTTTGCGCCCTTCAACATGGCACCAAACGTCATATTAGAAGGGTGAGTTACCCGCTTCTTGCCATGCATCATCCAATGGTTATAGATATAGGAATAACGCCCATCAAAGATCATTCTCATATTGCGATCCAACGAATACGTTCCGGGGTTCGAGTGATCGCGGCGCAACCGCCAACCCTTTGCTTTTACGCCATCGAGAAAGCCAGGATTCCCTTCCGAGAACATCTTTATATAGTTGGCATAGAGGATATCCTCGTGTCGAAATGTAACAACGTAATCCCTGAACCTAGACATCTTGCCTTCTTCAGCGGCCTGAAAAACTGGAACCAGAGAGTTTCCGTCAATCCCTTCCATAGGGGGGAGCTGCGCCAACTCCAAAAGCGTCGGCGTTATGTCGATCAGCGAAACGAGGGCGTTCGAGTTTTTCTTCCCCGCTCCCAACCCATCGGGAAACCGAAAAAGAATGGGCGTTTTATTGCTGTCCAAGTAGCAGTCAAACTTCCCGAACGGAAATGCCATTCCATTATCCGCCACAAAGATGACAACGGTCTGCCCCTCCACATCCGAGTCGCGAAGCGCTTTCATGCAGGCACCCACCGTATCATCGAGCCGCCGCACCGAATTTGCATAATAAGCCAGCTCTTGGCGTACTCTCGGCAGATCCGGAAGAACCGTCGGCACGTTGATCTCCTCCGGTGAATAGGTGCGCGACGGGGACGGGATCTCCTGATAACGGGTCGGCATAAACTTCTTTTCCTCCTTCGCGTTCCCGGAGAACGGACGATGGGGGTCGGCGGAATTCGCCACAAAGATGAACGGGGCGTCTCGCTCTCTGGACAGCTCCGCGATCTGGCTTACCGACTTGTAAAACAAGTCGGGCGATCGACCAACGATGATATCCTCTTCCTGGATCCCAAACTGCTGCGCGGTATAATCCCAGGCGAAATTTTCCGCAGGCAGCATATGATGGACTTTGTGCAGCGTTGCCGTTATATACCCATGCTTTTTGAGCCTCGCCGTAACGGTTTCCACCTCTTTACCAATCGGAAAGAACCCCTTGCCGCCATACTTTCCGGGATAACGGCCCGTTAACATCGACTGCCGGGATGGCTGACAGACCGCGACCGTAGAAAACCCATTTTCAATATAGTAGCTCTGGCTGGCCAGACGATCCAGATTCGGAGTCACATCCGGGGCAACCCCGACCCCGGAAAACCCCGGGCTGTCATGATTCAAATCATCGGCGACGATAATCAGAAAATTCAGCGGGGCCGCCTGAACAGTTGAGACCCCGAATACGACGAGCCCAAAAAAAAGAAACCACGTTATCACCTGACGATTCATTTTCACTTCACCCCTCCATTCTTAGTTATACGTTCCGACCCCTGCGACCGAATGAGATCCAGTCTGGCCTGCATGTTCTTCACAATCTCCGGAAACTGGGCAATGAGATCCTCGGATTCGGCGGGATCTTGACTCAAGTTATAGAGCTCCGGCGCCGTTTTTCTGCCTCTGTTTTTCGCTTTATTTTGATGCGCAGGCTTTTTTGGCTTGCCCTCGATGTACTTCCAATCGCCCATTCGAATGGCAGCCACACCAAAGACATCGTTCACCACCATCGTTTCCCGCACCGCCTCCTGAGACTCCGTCCCTCGCAAGGTATCGTAGAAACTAAAACTATCTGCGGCGGCAACCTTCGGCCCCAAAACACTTCCAGACACCAGCTCCTGAAAGGTGGCGTAGAGGTCAACCACATTAACCATGCGGTCGGAAACAGATCTTTCCTGAATCATTTTGGGCCAGCGCACAATGAAGGGTACCTTGAACCCGCCCTCATAAATCGTCTGCTTATCCCCGCGAATATCGCCGTTATTCTTAAAGCCCAACGTCCGCGCTCGCTGCTCCTCCGGGCAGTAATCCCCGCCGTTGTCACTAGTGAAAACAACCACCGTATTTTCCAGCACCCCGGAGTAGGCCAGGGCATCCATGATCTCCCCAACGCTATGATCCAGATCGTGGATGAAATCTCCGTAGGGGCCCACCCCGCTGCTGCCGCGCCATTTCTCGCTCGGCGAAATCGGGTGGTGCACGGCAACCGGCGCAAAGTAGAGAAAGAACGGTTTGTCCGGATTTTGACGCACTGCTTTAAATATCCAGTTTCTGGCCGCATCGGACAGGTCCTGGGTAACCTCGGTTGTGACGCGTTGCGGCGCATCATACCCATGATAGCTACTCCCCCCATAAAAACTCTTGCCATACGGACTCTGGCCTTTGGAGCGCAGCCCCCAGATCGATTCATTTTCAATATAGACCTTAGGCCGCCAGTCAATCTGATTCGGCACGGCGAAATGGTAGTCAAACCCCAGCGAGCGCGGCCCGGGCTCCAGTGGCTGAGCGGACAGATCCTTGACCTCCTCCATATTGGTATACCCCAAATGCCATTTGCCGATATGGGCCGTCTGGTAGTCAAACTGCTTAAAATATTCAGGCAGCGTGGTCAGCTCCGGCTCAATCAGCAACGGCCCTTCAGGAGGAGTCAGCACTCCATACTGAAGCTTCCCTCGCCACGCATAACGCCCGGTCAAAAACGCATAGCGTGTTGGAGAGCAAACAGACGCTGGTGTATTCGCATCCGTAAACCGCATGCCCTCTTTGGCCAGCCGATCAATATGAGGCGTTCGGATGTGCTTGATGTCCGCTCCGTAACAGTTGGCACTGCCAACTCCGTAATCATCGGCCAGAATCACCACAATATTAGGCCGCTCTTTTGCCGCCACGCTCAGCGCCAACATAACGATAAAGGCCAAAAAAATTGGTAACGTCTTAATATTCATAATGTTCCCTGTTATTATCCTGGCCAGAAGCCCCCAAAACGGGGCCTGACCCTTCGATTTATTGATTTGAGCCGCGCCATAACGGTTTCCACTTCATCCCAGACTCCGTTTTTCACCAAAACGCGGGATTGCTTACATATCTAAGCTCCGCCCCCCACCGATTTCCCCGTGCCTTCACTGACCATCTGCCAACGGAACGGGTTTAGAATTGACACCCCACTCACTTGGCGAGGAATCCATTACGAACTCCAGAATACCGCCACGCATAACATCATCATGCGAAATCCACACATTATTCAACGGCCGACCGTTCAATGTCGCCGACTGAATATAGATGTTTTCCGCCGACACCTGCGGCGCTTTTATCTGGAAAGCCTTCCCGTTTTCCAGATTGATCGTAACGTTCGGAAGCAGAGGGGATCCGATCACATAGATCCCCCCGCAGGGATTGACCGGATAAAAGCCCATCGCACTCATGACATACCACGCCGACATTTGTCCTGCATCCTCATTGCCGATATAGCCGGCAGGCGCGGCAGGGTAAAATTCCCGCGCAATTTGGTGGATCAGCTTCTGGGTTTTCCACGGTTGCCCGGCATAGTTGTAAAGATAAGCAACATGATGGCACGGCTCGTTTCCGTGCGCATAGTCCCCGATCAACCCGGAGACATCGCCGACCGCCGTTCCATCCTCGCTGGGCGGCAATGTGAACAGGGTATCGAGGCGCTCGGCAAACTGCGCCTTGCCCCCCATCAAATCAATCAGGCCGTAGACATCATGCGGTGCAAAAAACAGATACTGCCACGCGTTGCCCTCCGTGAATTCGCGATCCTTGAAATCCTCACGATGATACGCCCGCGGTGCAAACGTTGGGTGCCAGGAGCCGTCTCCCATCCTGGCGCGGAAGAAGCCTTTTTCAGCATCCCAGACCTTATGGTAATTCTGCCCGCGTGCCTGATACTCGCCGGCCACCTTTTTGTCCCCCATCTTTTCAGCCATCAGAGCGACGGTCCAGTCGTCATACGCATGCTCCAAGGTCAACGACGTCCCCGAGCGGACAAGCTCATCCGGGAAATAACCGAGCTTCAAATAGTGCTGCTGCCCGTACCACTGAGGATACTGCTCAAATTTCATTTTATGAGCCCCCGGCTGCGTCGCTGTTGCAATGACCGCATCCAGAATTTTTTCTGCGGGCTCATCAGTCAGCCCCTTCATCCATGCATCAATCACAACCGGCAAGGCATGCACACCAATCATACAGAAATTATCGTTATGGTGCATCGACCAGCAGGGAAGCATGTTGTGCGCGCTCTGCGATTGATACGCGAGCATCGACTTCACATAGTCAGCCGTCCGCTCCGGCTGAATAATCGTATGCAACGGGTGTAACGTTCGGAACGTATCCCAGAGAGAAAAGACCGTATAATTTGTAAATCCGTCGGCGGTGTGAATCTCTTTATCAACCCCGCGGTACTCACCATTGACATCCTGATGCACGTCGGGATGAATCATGGTGCGATAGAGCGCAGAGTAAAAGACCTCCAGCGCCTTGTCCGAGCCCTCCGCAGAAATCTTACCCAACTCACGAGCCCACTTCGCTTCCGCAGCACTGCGAACCTTTTCAAAATTCCAATGCGGAACTTCGGTCTCCAGATTTTCCAACGCGTTGCGCATGGACACCGGCGAGATCGCAATCTTAGCCATCAACTCCCTGCCGGGTTCGAAGCGGAACGAGGCAATCAATTTCGACGAAGCCAACTCCGGAATATTGTCATAATCAAGCTGCCGCACACGATCATGGATCATATGCTCCGTCATCGGCTCCGAAAACTTCATCGCAAAATAGAGGAAGCGGCTGGAAGCCCATCGCGACCCCGTAATGCGGTATCCGGTCACGGTTTGGGCATCGTGAACGCGCATGTAGGAATGGATTGTTGTGTTGCGCTGAATGGCATGCTCCAGATCCATGAGGATCCGGCGGGGCTCGCCCTCCGGAAACGTGTACCGATGAACGCCTACCCGTTCGGTCGCAGTCAGCTCCACATTAATATCATAATCCTGCAGGCGCACCTGATAATACCCGGCCTCAGCCGCCTCGTCATCGTGGGAAAAGCGCGAGCGATAGCCCGTTTCCGGCTCGGCTTCAGTCCCCGGAACCAACGGCACCGAACCCACCACCGGCATCAGGAGAAAATCCCCCCAATCGGTCAGTCCGGTTCCGCTGAGATGGGTCTGACTAAAACCCATAATGGTCGGTTTGTCATAATGATAGCCAGCCGCCGCATGCCACTCCCGCACCGAGCAATCCGGCCCCGGAACCACCGCACCAAACGGCACCGTTGCCGACGGAAAGGTGTGTCCGTTATACCCCGTGCCAATAAAGAGATTCAGATGATCCACTGGACGTTCGGAATAACCGAGGGACGCCACCAAAAGGCCAGCCAAAAGAATTGATCGATAATATCCTGTCATAAACTCCCTTTACTTTCGTTCCGGGAGCGCCCCGAACCATGATGCCGTCATCCATCGCGTCAGAAATCAGATTATTAATGCATCTCTTCCTGGAACCGGATCGCCATTCCACGCAATTTGGTTTTCACATCCCAAATCTTCACCTTTTCAACATCCTCCGGAGCCGTCGACTCCCTCATAGCTTCTGACGGCCAGTTCGCCTTTACCTCATTCAATTCTCCCGGATCATGATCCAAGTTAAACAACTGCAGCGTGGGATTCAGATACAACTTCCACGGGCCATAACGAACTGCGGCAAGCGCCCCCTGAGAGCCATGATAAAAGAAGGCGTTCAAATACTCCTCCTGCGTAAAATGTTCCGACCACTCATACCCCAGACGGAAAGGACGACGAAGCGGGACATCCGCATTCAAAGAAACGGAGGCATCAAAAGCGGGGATCTCATCGGTCTTCCCGACCAATAGAGCACTCAAATCGCGACCGTCAAGAATGACATCCTCAGGAACCCGGATACCCGCCAGCGAGGCCAATGTCGGATAGCAGTCCATCATATGCGCCACGACGGTTGACTCACAGCCCTTGCGTACCCCGGTGCCGGCCACAATAAAGGGAACGCGCAGACCGCCCTCAAAAGTCGTCAGCTTATTGCCGCGAATTGGCTGATCGGCATTGCGCCCCGGCCCGCGTCCGTTATCGGACGTATAAACCACCACCGTATTATCCGCAATGCCCAGTCGCTTCAGCGTATCCAGCAACCGGCCGGTATGAAAATCCATCTCCTGAATAGCGTCGCCATACTCCTGGTCATTTTTCCATTTTGAGGTTCCGACAAACTCCAGACTCACGCCCAATGGGTGATGCAACATGGTATGCGGGAGATAAAGAAAGAAGGGTTTCCCTTCATTGGAGACCTTCTCCATCCACGCAATCGCTTCGTCGGTATACCTTTTCGTGAGCTGATCCGCGCCCACACCCCGTTCAATCACCTCGCCATCACAAAGAAAAGGAATTCCGCCTTTGTCATCAAAGTGCGAAACCTCAAAACTGTCCATATTGTGAAGAATACCGTAGTGATGATCAAAGCCCTGACTCAGCGGCAGATATTCTTCCTTAAAACCCAAGTGCCACTTGCCGATGCAGGCGGTCGTATATCCCGCGCCCTTAAAAAGCTCCGCGATGGTCAAACGCTCAGAGGGAATTCCCCCTTCTGCATCCGGGCGATGAACCCAAACCTCATTCCCCGTTCGGCGCGGATAGCATCCAGTAATGAGCCCGGCGCGAGAAGGACTGCAAATGGGCGCGGCCGAGTAAAAATCTGTAAAACGCACACCGCTTTTCGCCAACGCATCAATCCGCGGGGTTTCAACCTCCGTTGCTCCATAGCAACCGAGGTCGTAATACCCCTGATCATCGACAAAAATGAAGAGGACGTTCGGTTGTTTTGCAATCGCCAAAGGAGTCGCAAGAGAGAGAAAACACACAGAGAATAGAATCAGACCGAGACACCTGGATATTACTGCATTCATTAAATTCAAACTCCTTAAAATTATCTCCGCTTAAAGTGGGGAAATGTAACAATAAAATTGAGCCGCAAACAGCAACGTTATGTTGAATATGTGTGTTGATATGTTTACACGGTCAGTTTTGGCCCGACATCTCCCGATGCTCGTTGGCGCCCAGTTCACTATTGAATGGATCGAGCGATAAAAAACCTCCGAACACTTAATGCCGGAGGTTTCTCAACACAAATACGCTGCGGCCTATAAAGCCAGACGCCGGCGAATAAAGAGCAAGGTGCCACTCACCATCGAAAGCAGCCCCAACGTCGTCGGTTCAGGAACCACCGTCAGACTGAAGTTGTCAACCGTACTTCCAAGGTCTCCATTAGGATCGAGGTTGCCATTCCCGTTCGAAAACCCGAAACCCACATGCGTAATATCTGTTGGATTAACCGTATATGTATGACTACTAAACTCTACGAACTCGCCGGTCGACTGACTCTGCCACGAGGCAGCAATCGTCCACTGTTCAGCTGTCGTATCAAGCACCATTTGCATCGTCCCATTCCCATATGTATCGTCCACTTGGACGGCGGTATCTCCTTCCAGCTTCGAATTCAACTTATAGCCGCCGGTGTCAGTAGTATAGATCCGCGCGCTCGTTCCACCACCAAAATTGTTGGATACGGAAGCAGATGTAAACCCAAGCCTGACAGAATCGTACAGACCCGTAAAATTATTATCCAGATCCGCAGTGAGAGTATACACTTTCCCTGCCTCCGGAGCGAACGCGAGCAATCCGTTGGAGGTCTTTCCGTCGGTGGGATTCTGAAAGTATTCCACGACATCGTCTGTCGCGTCCACCTGTGTCGTGTACGGATTATCGGCTTCGCGTGCAAGCCATGTATTTGCTGATGCTCCCGCACCGGAACCCAGCGTTCCGCCCGGAGTCCGACCGAGGAGGTTCGCATCCGTAGCGGTTGTAAAGTCATCAGTATAGAGCGTAATCACTTCCGCCTGCAATTGACCCACTACACAAACAACCAACCCCAACAAGGCCGCTTTAATCAACTTTGATCTCATCTCATTCTCCTTTTGTTATGTTGTTCGCAGCCCCTTGGCCGTCTTTTCTAATTTCAACGAATAGTCATTTATTCAAATGCGATGTCATTCCGCAACCCAAACCTAGCGCACCCGTTGCGCCGGGCTTTTAGTTCAGAGCCATAAGAGAGCCCGGCGTTGATCAAGCAAGACCCTTCATTCTATTCTCCATTTTCCCCTACAGCCACCGACGGGATCTCCGCTCATAAAACAGCTACTGAGGCACCATTTCAAACAGGGCGCATGTCAGCAACCCATCTCAAACGCACCTAGTGCGCCATCTTTGCGGAAATATCCCTTGAGCGGGAATCAATTCTGTTCTATTCCTCAAATGAATCAGAACAGTTGACCACGACAGGATCGGATAAACAACGATACACCATGACTGAAAAACGCATCACTCAAAAAGACCTTGCGCAACATCTGGGCGTCAACCGGTCCACGATTACACGGGCGCTGAAGAATGATCCTCAAATCAGCCCGGTCATGCGCCAAAAAGTGAAACACCTGGCCAAAAAACTGGGATATCATCTGGATCCCAACCTTTCGCAGCTCATGGCGCAGATCCAAACCAAGGATCCCTCTAAACAGATCCGCACGCTCGCGGTGTGGAATCCCATGGAACATCCGATATCCGAATCCGATACCCGCCTCAATTATGACTTCCGGGAAGTTTTCGCCGGCGCGAAGAAGCAGGCTTTGACCCTCGGCTATCAGCTCGAAGAATTCTGGAAGGGAACCTATACCCCGAAACGGCTGGCCAGCATCCTGCGCCATCGCAGCGCGCAGGGCCTCCTCATGCTTCCATCGTATGAGACATACGAATTCGACTGCGACCTTCAGCACCTTTCGGTGGTCTCTTTCGACTATTTTACAACGCACGCATTCCCGGTGCACCGCATCCTGCACGACACGCAATATGCGATGGAGTTCACACTGCACAAAGCGCACGAACTCGGATTCAAAAGCCCGGCACTCATTTGCCCGGCCACACCCTCCAAGCCCACGGCGGAAATCATACGAGGCACCTTCGAAAGCATATACACCCACTATAATTCACTCACCCGAAACCAAAAGTTCCCATACTTCGTTGTCGACCCCGACGACTCAAGGCAGATAAAGAGAATGGTGCGTTCCATCGAAAAAATAAGACCGGACCACATCATCACCTACCACGGTCATACTCTGGAAAAAATGTTCGACAACCAACTGCCGGATAATACGCCGGTCTTCGATTTTTCATTGAAAGAGCCGCAAGACAAAGGCCCCGGCATTCGCCCTCCTTCCCGAGCCATCGGCGCCTGTGCCATTCGAAAAATCATCTCCATGATCCATACCGGCGAACGCGGCATTCCGGAATTCCCGGAAACAATCTACATTCGCGGAACGTGGGAAACTCCATAATCAACAAACGCCTTGTATTGCTGTCCGCGTCAACCGAATGAATACGTTTTCACATCCAGGCATCAAAATCCCTGCACACATAAAGGAAATCACAATGAGAAAAATTAAAAATCAAATAATGCTGGCGGCGTTGGCGCTCACCCTTATGCCGGTTGGGTTGCAGGCAACCCAGCAACCGAACATTATCCTGTTTCTGGTAGATGATTGCAGTACGCATGAGCTGGGCTGTTATGGAAATACGATGGTATCGACGCCGAACATCGATGCGTTGGCCGAGGGCGGCATTAAATTCAAGACCGCCTGGGCGACGCCGTTGTGTGTGAGTAGCCGTGCGGCCATCATGAGCGGTCAGTATGGTTTCCGCAACGGCGCCTTAGGCAACTCATACATTGAAACCAAAACGTACGATGCCATGCCTCGGGAAAAAATGACTCTTTTCCGGGCGATGAAGGAATCCGGATATGAAACGTTTCATGGAGGCAAATGGCATCTGCCTACCTCTCCGGCGGATTCGGACTGGGGTGTGGATGAATATTTTCTGTACGGCTCACTGATCGGCGGTGATGGACTGAAGCAGGAATGGATCAAGGAGTATTCCGGCCCATGGTGGTATTGGTGGAACGCAAACCAATTTTCGCCGACCCATAAAGAACTGCACAGTCCATCAGCAACCTGGCACCCGATGGTGATTGAAAATGGCCGTCTGCGATCGACGGGGCCCGATGATTTCGGCCCGGAAATGCTCGGGGATGCTGCCCTTGATTTTGCACAACGGAGTAAAAACACCGAAAAGCCGTTTTTTATCTATTATTCTGCCCACCTGACCCATTTTCCCTGGACGGAGATGAAAGCGCCGGGCAACCATGAGGTCACGAAAACGGAGCCGGGCATGGTGTCCAGTGTACAATATCTTGATACGGCAGTGGGTAGGTTGGTGAACGAGCTCAAAGCGATGGGTGAATACGAAAATACGGTCATCTTTTTCATGGCGGATAATCCAACCTATGGCATCGGGAAAGGCGCCGCTTCGGAGATCGGTGCACACATCCCGTTTATTGTGGCCGGGGGATCAAAATGGGTTAAATGGCATGGCGAGACTGGAAGTTTGACCGATTGCGTGGATCTGTATCCGACCTTGCTGGAACTGGCCGGCCATCGGGCCTTGCCATCGCAAGTGCTAGATGGACAAAGCCTGGTTCCGTTGCTGGAGGGCGATCGCGCACATAGCCGCGAGTGGATCTTCAGTTATGTATTGGGTTTTCATCGGATGATTCGTAATCGGGACTATTCGCTGGATGCTCAGGGACAGCTTTGGCGCTGCAATCCATCGGGGAACCCTTTCACGTTCAAAAAAGTTGAGACGGACAATGAGGCCAGCCGAAACGCCCGGATGGAATTGGAATCCCGGTTGGAGCATCTGCCGATTCCTGATGAAGACCGGCTGAAAAAGGCGCCGAACGTGTATAAGCAGTATGTCGAAGCCATGGCCGGTCAGTTAACCTGGCGACAGAAGCAGGCGGATGAACTTTACCAAACCGGAGTTCAACACCTCTTAAATCGGCCGGGACGGCTGAAGTATGAAATTAAGTAAAATGACGAACAGCAGGCAGAGAGGATGTCGTGTGAAATTGACAGAACCCACACAGAAAAGAAGGAACGCTAAATGAAGAATGCAATTTTAAAACCGACGATCCATCGAGCGGGTTCTGCAACCATCGCCCTCCTCTCCCTCGCCTTTGCCGCCACGGCGCATGCCAAAAAGCCCAACATCGTCTTCGTCTTTTCCGATGACCACGCCACGCAGGCCATCAGCGCCTACGGAGGACGGCTGGCAGCCGTCGCCCCCACTCCCAATCTGGATCGGATCGCGGAAAACGGCATGCGTTTTAACCGGTGCATGGTAGGCAACTCGATCTGTGGCCCCAGCCGGGCGACCGTCCTGACCGGAAAACACAGCCACATGAACGGATTTATGCGCAACGAAACCGACACCTTTGACGGCTCACAGCAGACCTTTCCAAAATTGCTCCGCAAGGCCGGCTACCAAACCGCCGTCATCGGCAAATGGCATCTGGAAAGCGACCCAACCGGGTTCGATCACTGGGAAATCCTGCCCGGCCAGGGAGTCTACTACAAACCCGAGTTCCAGACCGCGACCGGAACCCACGAGGAACAGGGCTACGTGACCGACGTCATCACCGACAAAGCCATTCAATGGCTGGACCAGACGCGCGACCCCGACAAACCGTTTATCCTGATGGTGCAGCACAAGGCACCGCATCGCGAATGGTCGCCGGCCCTGAAATATCTCACCGAATTTGATGACGTCGAGATCCCGGAACCCGATACGTTATTCGACACCCTCGAAGGGCGCGGCACCGCCGCCAAAGAACAGGACCAATCCCTCGACATCGCCATGCAGCTGGGGAAAGACCTTAAAATCTGGGAACGCGATGTTTTCAATGAACTGAACAAGCGGATTAAACGCCGACTGACTCCCGAACAGCTTGCAAAGTGGGACGCCGCTTACGGCTCGAAAAACAAAAAATTCATGGAAGCCAACCTGAAAGGCAAAGATCTGATCCGCTGGAAATACCAACGCTATTTGAAAGATTATCTGCGCTGCATTAAATCGGTTGATGATTCCGTCGGGCAGATTCAGCAACACCTGGAAAAAAGCGGTCTGCTCGAAAACACCGTCTTCATCTATTCATCCGACCAGGGCTTCTATCTGGGCGAACATGGCTGGTTCGACAAACGCTTCATGTATGACGAATCGTTCCGCACCCCCCTGCTCATCAGCTGGCCCGGAGTAACCCGTCCCGGCAGCGTCAACTCCGACCTCGTGTCCAACCTCGACTTTGCCGAAACCTTCCTCGAAATCGCCGGCGTTAACATTCCGTCCGACATGCAGGGGCTGAGTCTCGTCCCGATCCTCAAAAGCCGCACGCCCAAAGACTGGCGCAACTCCGTCTATTACCACTACTACGAATATCCGGGCTGGCACATGGTGCATCGCCACGAAGGCGCATACGACGGGCGCTACAAACTGCTCAACTTCTACGACCTCGGCGAATGGGAGCTCTACGATCTGAAAACCGATCCCAACGAAATGACCAACGTCTACCAACGCCCCGAATATGCCGAAGTCGCCAAACAGATGCACCGCGAACTCGAAAAGCTGCGCGAACAATACAACGTGCCGGAAAATATTCCGCAGGATCTCACCAAAACAACACGCCGCTATTACACCGAAGATATGACAAAAAAAGCACAGGCCATCCGCGACGCCGACGGAGCCGTCCCGCTGGATGACAAAAAGTGAACCCCTCCCCGGACTAAAGTCCGGAGCTTCAGGGCCTCTTGCACAATCTGCTATCCATGGTTCTGGTCTCTAATATACCGTCGTATCATCCGCTCATCCGAAACACCAACTGACTCCGCGAAGTAGCCAGCCGCCCATAGACTATTTCCCCACAGAAACTCCTCCAGCTCGGGAAACTCCGACCGGAGCACCTTACTCGTTCCACCTTTCAGCAGTTGTACAACCTTGCTCAGAGCTTTATCAGGGTATGCGTCTCTTCGGCGACCGCCTTGACAGGGCTACTCTCCGGCGGTTCCGCGGATTGATTTCCAGCGGGCAGGCGTCCAATCGGCAGCTTCGGACTGTTGCATGGTCGGCAGGGCGCTGAGGGTTTCACGCAGGTAGTCGGCTGGATTGATGTCGAGTTTTCGGCAGGTTTCAATGAGGCTATAGATGATGGCGCTAGTCTGGCCGGATTCCGGACTACCGAAGAAAAGGAAGTTCTTTTTGTTATGCGGAGCTCCGCATAACAAAAATTATGCTGAGTCCGGGATTATGCGGAGTTCAGGGCTGCGGGCCGCATAGAACTTGATTCAAGCAATACTATTGCTCTGCATAATTACAGGGTTTCAAGAAAATGAAGAAGCTTGTCGGTGGGCTTATAACGGCTGCGCCGAGTCTTTGGTTCTTGAACCTTTGCAAGTGCACGCTCTTTCATTTTTATATCGGCCTCAACGTACATGTGTGTGATTGCCGTGCTTTCATGGCCGAGCCAAAGCGCAATGACTGTGATATCAACATCTGATTGTAACAAGTGCATTGCTGTCGTATGCCGTATTGTGTGTGGCGATATTTTTCTGTTTTTCAGAGAGGGAAAGCTTGAAGATGCGGTTGCTACGAGTCGCCTGAGGCGGTACTCGACCCCGGATCGGGTCAGGTGGGCGCCGGAGCAGTTAGGAAAGAGTGGGTAATTACCTTGGGCATCTGTTTCCTTGATCCATCTCCTGAGCTGCCGGGCTGTGTCTTTCCAAAGCGGTATACTTCGGTCTTTTCTTCCCTTTCCATGCAACTGGATGGATGAACAAACCTCTAACGACACGTCTTTCACTGTTGCGGCAACGATCTCCGAAACTCGTGCTCCTGTGTTGTACAGTGTTGAGAACATGACCTGATCTCGGCGTCCACTCCATGTCGAGCCATCTGCTGCTTCAATAATCGCAGCAATTTCATCACGCGACAAATACTCTATTCTTGGGCGATCAAAGCGCTTCATTGGCATTGCCAGCACCTGCTGAATGGTCGAAAGATAACATGGCTCCTGCGCAGCAGCATAAACAAGAAAAGTTCGAATGGCAGCAAATCGATTGTTTCGTGTTCGAATGGAATTGCCTCTTTCGATCTCAAGGTAGTGCAGAAATGCCTCGATCACCGGTGCTCTCAAATCCTCAAGACTGATCTGTGACGGCTGTTTTCCGAAAGCATCGTTGAGGAAATGCAGTAGAAGCCTGAAGGTGTCACGATAAGATGCGACAGTGCATGCGCTCACGTTGCGCTGCTGGATTAAACGTTTCGTAAAGAAGTTCTGCAGGAGTTCTGCAAATTTCGCTTCGTGAACAACTTTCATGAGGGGTCCTCCTTTATCTCATTGTGAACGAAAGACTGGAACCGCTCTCCGGCAATCTGCATCAGGTCTGGAATGCCGCAAAGATACCAGTAGGTATCTGCAATCCTGGCGTGTCCCATATACGTAGAGAGAGCTGCAATGACATGGTCAAAATCTGCTCCCTCGCGATACCATTGCAGCAGTCGATGGCATGCGAAAGTATGCCGGAAATCATATAATCGTGGACGCCGTTGAGTGTCAGCTTTTGACCACCCCAATTCGGCCTCTTCACGGAAGAGCGACCTGACCGATCTCGTGAGTCTGGTCGGAAATGGTCAATTTCTTCCGTAGGAAGGATCCGGACTCTCCGCCGGAGGGGGGAATGCAGATCAAGAACCATCTCGTATAAGTGCCCGAAGGGCCGAAGCGAAGCGGCGTTATGCCGAGATCGTTCTTGAGCAGAGTGGAGCGCTCTGGCCCGCCGCTCGGGTTTTTCGGTCTCGAATGGTTGAAAAGAGGCGCTGATTAACGTTTCCTTCCCAGCTCTCAAACCCAAAAGGAAACCTATGTTAATCAGCTCGCTCCATCATACTCAGGGAATCATTGGCTACAACTATCAAAAGACGGAACGCGCCAAGGGCACCGAAATCTACTACCTGCACTCCAAGGCGAAGCGGCACGTCTGCCCGCAGTGCCGCTCATGGAGCACCTCGATCGTAGAAACGGGGAAGACGCGTGATATCCGAGGCCTTTGCATCGGTTTTAAAAAACGCTGATGCGCGTCGCCGTCCGCCGCATCCGCTGCCGCGACTGCGGGGCGTCGAGCCACGAGCCGATCACGTTCTGCCCCGATCCGTACGTGCGCTACACCAAGTGGACGGCACGGTTCGTTCTGGCCCTTCGGACGGAAATGTCGATATCAGCGGCTGCGAAGTTCACCGGCTTGCACTGGGAGACCGTCAAGAACATCGAAAAAGCCTGGCTGAAAAAGAAATACAAGCGGGTGCGTCTCGATGATGTCGCCTATCTGGGCATCGACGAGGTCTACCTCGGGAAACGGCTCGGCTACATCACCGTCGTGCGCGACATCGACTCCGGCGCCGTGCTCTTCATCGGCAAAGGCAAAGGCGGCGACGCGCTCAAAAAGTTCCGCAAACGCATCAAGCGCAAGGCCAAACAGATCAAGGCCGTCGCCATCGATATGGCCAACTCCTACAGCGCATGGGTCGCCGAGGTGCTGCCGGACGCCGACATCGTCTACGACCACTTTCATGTGATCAAATCCATGAACGACAAGCTCAACACCCTACGACGAAGCACCATGAACCGCCTGGAGGACGACCAGAAAAAGGAGCTTAAGGGCAAGCGCTTCCTGTTGCTGCGCAACGAGGAATCTCTTTCAGAAGAATCGAAGGAGGAGCTTGAAGAGTTGCGCGAACGTTTCGAGGATCTCGGCCTGGCTTCGGCCATGAAGGAATACCTGCGCAACATCTACAGGATCGCCCCGGGCGCAAGCATCGCAAAGCTTGCGTTCGAGAAATGGTGCGTCATGGCCGACGAATCAGGCATCGCCTGCCTGAAAACCATGGCCAAAACGATTCGGCAACGAATAGAAGGCCTGTTGGCCTACTGGAACCACGGTTGCCTGACCAGCGCCAGCCAAGAAGGCTTCAACAATAAGATCGGATGGTTAACCCGACAGGCCTACGGCTACCGAGATGAAAAATACCTGCATCTGAAGATCTATGATCTGCCCCACCTATCGACAAGACGGCATCTCTGAAAACGCTCTTCCGAGAAGAACCCCAATTCGTTGCAAATATTTCGAAAAGTATACTTTACGGTGGAGTAATTCATTTCATTTCCCCGTTCTGATAACAGGAAGGCAGTCGATGCGGAATTGATATGGTAAGCATCCCGAAACTGCGAATAATTTTCCAGTCGGGTGGCACATGAATGATGGAGTGGCACCAGCCGGGATTTGTGAAATTTGGTTTCCGATACCCTCAACAATCGTTGGTGGATATCAACATCATCACGTTGTAATCTAAGTGCTTCGGAAATTCTCAGTCCAGTGCTGGCGAGAAGCCCAAAGAGCGTTAAATAGGACTGCGGACGAAGACCTCCGCTGGGTGATAATTTAGATGCAGCCAGCATTAATTGACCGATCTCTATCTCAGAGTAGATATGAGGTTGTACTCGTTCGTGCGCTTTCCCGAGCAAGCCCTTCTGTGGAATTTCTGTTGCATCATCGAAAATGGCTGCATATCTGGCAAAACATCGCACAACCTCCAGGCGTCGAGCGTAGTACAACGGCGATGCATTCTGCGGAAGACGCGCCCATTCCAGTGCCAAATCAGTTGATATTGGACCTTTATGTCCTGAATGATCTGCATACTCTGCAAATGCTAACACCTGTTGTCCTTCGATTTTAAGCTTAAAGCTAAGAACCCGGCGGTATTCCAGATATTGTTGCGCCAAAGGCAGCAGACAGCGATGTGTTTTCATGACCTTTCCTCCGGCCACGGCAATGCAACAGTAGCAAGTTGGGGCAAATTCACTTTGGTATAGATCACGGTTGTTTCCAGCGATTGATGCCCTAAGAGATCTGCCAAATCTTTAAGAGATGCCCCATTTTGGTACAAGCGAGTAGCAATCGTATGCCTTAAGATGTGCGTGCCGTTAATTGACTCCGGCAGACCTGCACGCCGATAGGCACGATAAATTACGCCCCCGACAACTTTCGGGGTGAGCGGCTCGCAGACAGGAGCCCTGTGCCGCAAAAACAGTTGCCGCGATTTAACTTCCGGTCGGCCACACTTTATATACTGCGCAATGGCCGCGCCTACATGCTCGGTGAGCGGCAGGCATCTTGATCGACGAACTTTCGGGGAAGTAATATTTAATATTCCACGCCGCCAATCGACATCATCAAGGGCAATATTAACGACCTCACTAACTCGCAAACCGATCTCCGTCATGCACAGCGTAATTGCATAATCTCTTAGCCCCGTCGCAGATGTTTTATCAAAAGCATGGAGCAATGAGCTCAGTTGCGCTTCGGATAACGTAACCGGTATTCCCTCCATCTTCCAATTAGGGATGCGGGGAACCGCGCGCACCAATTGCATGCTACACAACCCGTTCATCTGCAAAAATCGAAGAAAACTGCGGAGAGAACAGGCTATAACCTGAGCAGAAGATCGTTTACATCTTCCGGCACAGTTAACCATGAATTGCATTATATCTTGGGGCATCAAAGCAGCAACGTCAGTTTCTCCTGCATGGTTTAGATAGGAGAGGAACTCTCTGGCATACCGGGCACGGTAGTTCAGGGTTTGTGCAGCCAATCCGCAATTATTTTTGAGGTAGGTTAAATATGCATCAATGAGGCGATCATTATTAGATTCAGGCAAGTCAGACTCCTCTTCTGATTCGCATATATGCAATAAGTGGTTAAGCGCAGCCCGCAAGGTAATCATGGTTCTGGAAGCTGGAGGAGAACAATCACATATCGGAATATGCTCAGTAAGAAATCGACAAACGATCGCTTTATCAATGGGGGTAATTGCTCCCTGGTTTTCTTTTAACGCCCAATCGAAAAAGTGCTCAATTGCCTGAACATACTGTTGCACTCCCTCGTAGGTGTGGCCTCGTTCATTCAGATAAACAACATAACGTTCAATTTGGTCATGAACCGGGCTGGCGAGCAAACGCCTGAGCACTCTCGGGTGATGAAAATATTGTTCCAACATAACAACCTCCCTTCGTTCAGGGAGATTATCATATTAGCTTGAAATTATGCGGAGCTTCCAAAAACCTAAGTCGTGAAATCGCAGGGGCTATGCGACATTATCTAGCTGCATCAGATAAGAACTCCGCATAATCCCGGACTCAGCATAATTTTTGCCGATAGCGGTGGGCCGGATGGCGTTCTCAACGAGGTTGTTGTCGATTTCGAGTGTGCTATGTTCGAGGTAAAGATTGAGTGCATCCCAACGTTCGATGGTGTAATTGATCGCTTTACCGAAGTTGCTTTGCGGGAGCTGGCGCGGTTTTTCCTGATCGAGGATTTTCTTTATCTGTTCGAGATGGGACTTGGCATGTGCCTGGCGGTAGGCGGCGCGGTCGAGCTCCGGTTTGTCGTGCAGGGCGGATTCGATCCGGTAAAGTTTGGCGATGAGTTTTACGACGGCCTGGGCGACGGGATGGCCGGGGACTTCGACGAACTTGCGGCGGGCATGCGCCCAGCAGGCGGCATGGATGATCGCGGCTTTTTCGGCGCGGTGTTTCTTTTTATTGAGCCAGCTGGTGTAGCCGACATAGCCATCGGACTGCAGCAGGCCTTTATACCCTCCAAGCATGGTGTCAAGGCATTCGGCGGCACGACTCGGATACCATTCAAAGAGCACACCTTTGCCTGGCGAATGATACGCCCATAGGTATCCGTTGGGACAGTAGTCCTTTTTCGGATCTTGATATTTGATAAAAGTCTCGTCGGCCTGAATGTATCCGCTCGCGCGGATTTCATTTCGAAGTGCTTCATAGATCAGAGATAACCATTGGGCTACGAGATACATCCATCCGCCCATCGTTTTGCGGCTGATCTCAACTCCAAAGCGTTGCTTAAAAATTTGTTCCTGCCGATAAAGCGGGAGGTGGTCGCAGTATTTACTCAGGATGATATGAAGAACCAGTCCGGTGGAAGCGTAGGAGTTTTCGATCAGTTGCTTCGGCGCGGGAGCAATCAGCGGAGCAATGGAACGGTCGTCGCGCTTCTTGTATTTGTTGCGAATGATGACCGTGCGAAAGAAGCGCGTCGGCGTGACATCTAGTTTTTCGGTGCGGACTTCGGCAATCTTTTTGTACAGCTCCGGATGGGCAAGAACTTCATCTGGATCAATAATAATGGTTTCGGTCGGGAGGTCTTTGGGAATGCGCGCATCGAGCCCCTTGCGCTTCCCTCGTTTTGATTCCTTTTGTTCTTCTTCGGCCAACTCGGCTTTCGTTTCGGCCAGCTCCAAAGCCTCTTGCAGTTCGCGAAGTTCTTCAAGCTCGAGTTCCAGCTGATCGGGGCTGAGTTTTTCCGAACTGCGCCCGAATAGCTTCTTCATCAGGCACTGAACTTTTTCCTGAAGCAGGTTTACCTCGCTCTTTAGATTCGCATTTTCGGCGAGCAGTTGATTGAAATTTTCACGCGTATAAACCATGCCGCACATTATATCAAAATTCGTAAAAAATGCGGCACCAACCTGGCGAAAAACGCAAAAGAATCAGCGTTGGTACCAGGGCTTAAACGAGCCCTGCTTCAGGTCAACGCCATCGAGCAGGAGGGCCAGTGCTTCCGGTGCGAGTGCGAGTTTCCCACTTTCTCCAACGCCCTGCGGCCAGGTAAAGCAACCTTGCTCCAGTCGTTTGATCGCCACCCACATGCCCGTGCCATCCCAGTAGAGCGTTTTGATCCGGTTCCGTCGGCGATTCGTAAATACATACAGCGCCCCCGAACACGGATCCTCCTTCAGTCGATCCAGCACAACCCCATGCAGTCCGTTAAAACTTTTACGCAAGTCCACTGGCTCCACCGCCAAGAATACCCGGATCGAATTACTTAATCCAAACATCCGGCAGCCTCCCTAAGCACGGTGCCAAGTCCTGCCGAAGAGGCAATCGGAATCACGACCTCAATCTGATTCGGAAGGCGAATTCGCACCTCATCAGCCAGAACCGCTTCACGGCTAAGCTCGACCTCGCAAAAAGACACCTCATTATCTTCCCGCTCGATTCGCAGCCAGCGGGCCAGCGTTTTGGAATTGAGATTCCATTCCCGACAGAACGCCGCCTGTGTCAAACCAGACGTTTTATATTCCACGATCAACTCCCGGCGTTCTTCATCCGTATAAGAAGCACGCCCCAGCCCATTATTTTCATTCGTATCCATGCCCGATAAATTATCAGGCTTTGGCTGGCTTGCCTATGGGGTCGGGGAAGAGGCGCATACTTATCAGGCTTCACTTGAATCAACATGAATATGGTCATTTACGATACTGAGTTCTTCTATACGCCACCCGTTGACCTCCGCAGCCTGATAAAGCAATTCTCTCAACCGTTGTGCGAGTTTCCCAATCAGAACTCGTTTCCTATATTTAGGCACCCACACAAGGTGGTATCTCAGTTTGTGCTTCGTATGAGCTCCTGTCCAATATGCGCTGTCTGTCATTAAAGCAGATTATGCATATTAGCTCCTCCCTGCAAGCAGGTCGTCGAATGGGAGCCATTCATCCCGGCCTTAAAAGACCGGGTTTTCTGGCACGTTGTTATAAAAACGAATCTTCCAAACCTTGGAAAAAACGTAACTACTCAGGTAGTTTGAGTCTTCATTTCCAGCCTCCTCCAGAAAAATGCATTTTAGGGCAGCCTAGAAGCCCCGAATACTCTATGAATGCGGCATGAAGAAGCCTGCGCACGCAACAGCCAGCCAGCCGGAGCCCCCCGCCATGACGCGCGAAGACGCGCTGGCGGTTTTCCGGCTCGGCCCGGATGCCGTCGCCGACGTGCTTCTCGGGATGGATGAGCGGATCCGCGCGCAGGACGCGCGCATTGCCAAGCTTGAGGGCATGATGGCGAAGAACTCGCGCAACAGTTCGAAGCCGCCTTCTTCCGACGGCCTCGCGAAGCCCGCGCCCAAGAGCCTCCGGAAGAAATCCGGGCGCAAGCCGGGCGGGCAGCAGGGGCACCCGGGCGGCACGCTTGAACGCCGCAAGAATCCGGACGTGGTGGAAGCCCACCGCGTAAACCGCTGCGAAAAGTGCGGTTGCGATCTGCGCAACGAAAAGGCGCAAGGAATGGAACAACGGCAGGTGTTTGATATCCCGCCCGTCGAACTCCTCGTCACCGAGCACCAGGCCGAGGTGAAGCAATGCGCCTGCGGCCACACCACCACGGCCGCTTTTCCTGAGGGGGTTGTCGCACCGGTGCAATACGGCCCGCGCATCAAGGCAACGGCCATCTACCTCAACGGATACCAGCTCCTCCCGTACGCCCGTCTGTGCGAGACCCTGCGCGACCTTTTCAACACCCCCCTCTCCGAGGGAACGCTCGCGAACATGGTTCGCCAGGCCGGGCGGCTCGCGCAGGGCAGCGTCGACGGGATCCGCGATGCCCTCGGTGCGGCGGCGGTGGTTCATTTCGACGAAACCGGCATGCGGCGGAACGGGAAAACCAACTGGATGCACTGCGCAAGCACGCCGACGATGAGCCTCTTCACGCTCCACAACAGACGGGGAATGGAGGCGATGGACGCCGCCGGCGTCCTGCCCGGATTCGCGGGCACCGCCGTTCACGACTACTGGAAATCCTACTACCACTACAAATGTTCCCACGCGCTTTGCAACGCCCACCACCTGCGTGATCTAACCTACATCCACGAGCAAATGGAACAGCCATGGGCGGAAGAAGCCATCGGAACCCTGCTGTCGATCAAGGAAGGCGTCGAGGCGGCCAAGGCGGCGGGATCCGCCGCCCTTGCGCCCGACACGCTCCGAGATTTCGAACAACGCTGGCAGCAAGTCCTCGACCAGGGCTACGCCGCCAACCCCGACCCGCCTCCGCCCAAGAAGAAAAAGCGAGGGCCTCCCGCGAAAGGAAAGGCCCGCAACCTCGTCGAACGCTTCGACCACCGCCGGCGCGAAGTCCTCGCCTTCATGCATGACTTCGATATCCCTTTCGACAACAACCTCGCCGAACGCGACCTGCGCATGAACAAGGTGAAGCAAAAGATCTCCGGTTGCTTCCGCGACACAGGACATTCCGAAGACTTCTGCCGGATCCGCAGCTACATCTGCACGGCGCGCAAGAATACGACCGGTGCTTTCGAGGCGCTTTCCGGCTTATTCCAAGCTCACCCGGCTATGTCGGCAGCACCTGAGTAGTTACGAAAAAACCAACAGCTCATCGCACGTGGAGCTGCACCCAAAGATACGCATGAAGTCCCCGGGCCGGCGGCCACTCTTGAGGAGCACCATCCGACAACTTCTCAATGCCTTCAACAATCATCGGCAGCCAACGCCGGCCCCGCCAGGCGTGCAGGCCATCCGGCGAAACCCGCCCAAAACGTTGAACAAATTCCGGCGAAACCATCAGCTGTACCCGCAAAAAATCCGCATTCACCTCCGAGGTCATCAGCCAGTCCGACCAGTGCGTCAATTCACCCTGCAGCGGATACCGCCCGAGCATTTCCAGAAAAGCGGCCCGGATCACGGCCTCGAGCTCAGCATCGCCATAGCCCACCGACCGAAAGCCACGCGCGTTTCTCGGTTCCCATCCATTACGCAGCACACCGACCAGATTCGAGGAGGCAGGCCGGAATTCAGACTGAAGGACACTTGAGCCCACGGAAGACGGAGCATAAAGAAAAGCGGCAGGCGGTTCCGGCTTACGCCCTTTAAATCCGTCGCCCAGCCCGGAAAAAACCGCCTCGCTACGATTGCTCACCACCGTAAATTGATCCACCCCGTTCACAACATAGCCGTAGCCCATCGCATGACCCGACAGACCATTTTCACGGACGGTTGCCCCGACCAGCGTCTTGCCAAGAAGACGTCCGTTCCAGGCCGCAGGTCCCATGGGAATCGCAACATGAATCCGCCCGCCGAACGCATCAATTAGATTGCGTTCAACCACGACGCCCGAATAATCATAGCGTTCAGCCTCAGGCGGACTCATCCGGTAATCGAAAAAAGGTTCATACAGCGCAATGCCCGCCAGCATCTCCCGCGAAACAGCGGCCACAACATTGCTCTGAACCAAGGTTCCCGGGGCGCCTTGAACCATAATGCCCTGATCGGTTGCATCAATAATCAGATTATTGCGGACCAGGCTGTCCGGGGAAGCCGTTGAGATCCCGTCGCCCCAGCCATACGGCAGCTCTTGCGGAGCGGTTCCATTCCCGCGCAAATCCGGACCGGAGCCGACAACGACATTGTCTGTGACTTGAATATCCCGTCCGCCTTCACGAACATGAAGAGCTCCCCACCCGCCGGAACAGCGCGTATTCAACAAAATGCATCGACTCACGGTCTGCGCGACCGCACCGGAACCGCCCAAATCCACAAATGGCCTGGCCGGCAGCGTGCCGGTCTCCCGGTCAAAATGATCGCGATTCCCGTCGAGGACCAACTTTCGAATTGAAATCCCCGACACCCCTTCGCCGGAAATAATGGTTCCCGCCAAACCGGGAGCCAGACGGAGACGGGCGTACTGCGACGGCAGCACATCGCCCGCGGTTTCAATCCGCTGCCCGGGCACCCGGAACCGAAGCGGAGCTGAAAGCTCCCACTCGCTTCCGGGCTCCAACAGCAAATCCTCTCCGGTATCAAGCCGAGCCTGCAGATCCGCCAACGGCACACCGGCCATAGCCACCGCCGCTCCCGCCAATAGCACACAACAAACCTGCCGAACCCGTTTTATCATTAGAGGCCAGCCCGAAGAAGCGCAACCGCATCGCTCTGAGCGACCTCGCGCGGATTGCTGTTGCAGTTGGAATTTTCGCCGAGCGCATCGGTGGCCAGCATTTCCAGGGACTCTTCGGCAATGCCGAAACTTCCAAGGTTTGGAACGTCCATCTCCGCATTCATTGCGCGCACCTTTTCAACGGCGGATTCGCAGCCCATCACATGCGCGGCGATTGCATATTTTTTGACGGCGGTTTCATCGCCCAAATTAAAATCCATCACTTCAGGAAGGACAATCGCGTTGGCCACCCCGTGCGGGACGCCGAAGTGTCCGCCGAGCGGCGCGGTCAAACCATGCACGGCCCCTAAACCCGCGTTCGGAAAGGCCATGCCGGCGGTCATACTGGCCAGCATCACCTTGCTTCGGGCCTCAAGATTCCGGCCATCCTTATAGGCCGTCACCAGATTTTCCGACAGAAGCTGTATGGCTTTCAAAGCAAGCGCGTCCGTGAACGGCGACGCCCCTTTGGTCACCAGCGCCTCCATGGCGTGGCAGAGCGCATCCATTCCGGTGGCGGCGGTGATCGCGGCCGGCAAGCCATACGTCAGCTCAGGATCAACCAGCGAACAGGAAGCCGCCATCAGCGGGGAGCCGACATCAAACTTGCGATGCCGCTGCTGATCGGTAATCACACTCCAGAAGGTCGCCTCGCTGCCGGTTCCGGCGGTGGTCGGAATACTGATAACGACCGGCCCCTTTTTTGTGATCGGCGTGTGGCCGTATTCATAGTCCAGAATAGAGCCTTCATGAGCGGAGAGCATGGACATGGCTTTACCAGCATCAATCGGCGAGCCGCCGCCGATATTCACAACCGCATCACAGCCCTCGCTCAAAATCAGATCGCGGCCTTCATGCACATTCTCTTCGGTGGGATTGGCCTGAACGCGGTCATACAGAACCGTAGCAACCCCGGCGGCTTCAATACATTCAATCAGCTTTTGCGGAATGCCGGTGCTCATCAGTCCGGCATCGGTTACGACCAGCGCCTTGGACGCGCCGAGTTCCTTCAATTTCTCACCGGCCTGCGCCGAAACTCCTTCGCCAAAAACCAATTGTGTCGGCGTAAAAAACGAATAATTACACGGTTCCATTACTTTTCCTCCTTCATACAGTTTTTCAAACATTCATCTCGTCCACATGGGCGCATTTCCACCGCGCCGTAGAGCACGGCGGAATTCCAAAGTTCAGCACGCTGGATCGGAATATTTTTCAGACAATCGAGCGGCAACTGCCTGCGAACCCGTTCCACGAGCGGATCGACCAGCCACTCCGGATCCGCACAAAGCCCGCCACCGAGCACGATGATGTCCGGAGCCAACAGCGTCAGCACAAACACCAGCGTAGCCGAAAGATGTGTCAACGCATCCTCACGCAGCGCATCGGCCAGCGGATCCGAGCCGGCAGCGCGCTCAAGGTCGGGAGTAGAAAGCCCCTCGGCCTTCAGGCTGGTTTCACAGCCTGCCTGAATGCGACGGACGGCCTCGTCGACCATGCCGGTGCCGGACGTCAAATCCGTCAGATTGCGTTCGCCCTGCTTCCCCTGAAATAGTGCGGGATCAAACGCCCAGATTTCGCCGGCAGTGCCGACGGTAGAATTATAGATCTTCCTATCAATCACAATCCCCGTCCCGGTCCCGGTGCTGATCGTCATGTAAAACACGTTGCGGAAATCACGTCCGGTCCCGTGCATGGCTTCGCCCAGCGCACCGACATTGGCATCATTTTCGACCCGCACATGCACGCCGATCCGCTCGGCCAGCTCATCGCGCAGGTGGAAATTTTCCCAGCGCGGAAGATTAGGCGGCGAAAGAATAATTCCGTTTTGCGGATCGAGCGGACCGGGGCAACCGATGCCGATGCCGTGCAACGTTCCGGGCAGCTCCGCCTTTTCAATATAGCTGACCAGCAAATCCAACTGCTTCCGCGGATCCTGCGACGTAGGGAAATGCGCAACTTCGGTCAGCTCGCCCTGATCAAAATAGGCGATCTTGGTTTTTGTTCCGCCAATATCGACTCCTAAACAAACGGGATTTTTCACATTGTCGTCCATTGTTCCAGCTCCTCCATGCGCTGCACCGAAAGCGGCTGAACCGACTCATCCAGCGGACAAGACTTCTGCATCAGCCGATACTTGTTCGGAGCAAGCGGGTTGTAATTCATCAATTCAATTTCAATATCACTGCGCACGGATCGGACAAACTCCGCAATGCCCTGCACATTATCATCGCGATCAGTGAAGCCGGGAATCACCGGAATGCGGACCAGAATCTTCGCGCCCGCCGCGGCAAGCTGTTTGAAGTTTTCAAAAATCCGTTCATTGGGCTGACCGGTAAACTCCTGATGCTTCTTCGAATCAATCTCTTTGAGATCGCAGATCCACAGATCGACATGCGGCCTCATTTTTTCGATGACGCCCCACTCCGCCGCCAACGAGGTTTCAACGGCGGTGTGCAACCCGGCCTCTTTGCTGCCGCGCAAAACGGCTTCGGCAAACTCATGCTGAAAGAGCGGATCACCGCCCGAGAGCGTAATGCCGCCGCCGGAGACATCATAAAAAACCTGGTCTTTTTGCAGTTCGGCCACAGCCTCTTCAACCGAAATCTCGCGCCCGTCAAATTCCATCGCACCGGTCGGGCAGGTCTCGACACACGTCCCGCATTTAATGCAGGAACGACGGTCGATCCGGATTTCGCCATCGACTGCCGCGCGCACGCTTTCCGGACAAACCGGCAGGCACTTGCGGCAGAAAATGCATTTGCTTTTAAACCACCAAAGCTGTTTTTCCAGACAAAGCCCTTCCGGGTTCTGGCACCAGGCGCAGCGTAGCGGACAGCCTTTCAAAAAGAGCGTGGTGCGGATGCCGGGGCCGTCGTGAACAGCGAAACGCTTGATATCGAAAATTATTCCGTTCATGCCTCACCTCCATAAGTGGTGCGGGCGATGATTTCATCCTGCAGGTCACCAGCCAGCTCGGTAAAGTAAGCCGTGTAACCCGCGACCCGCACAGTGAGACTGCGGTAGAGCTCCGGATTTTCCTGCGCGGCCAGCAGATCCTCGCGCCGCAGCACATTAAACTGAACGTGCGAAATTTTCAGGCGCACAAAAGCACGCAACATGGCGGAGAATTTCTGTAGATCGGCGCGGCTCTTAAAGAACTCCGGCAGGAATTTCATATTGAGCAACGTGCCGTTGCTGCCGAGCATGGAGCTGATGCGCGAAACCGACTTAAGCAACGCAGTCGGGCCGTTGATATCGCGCCCGTACATGGCAGACATTCCACCATCGGCCAGCGGATCGCGCGCATGGCGCCCATCGGGCGACGCGCCGACATTCTGCCCCATCGGCACATGCGCCGAAACCGTATACAAGCCGGTGTGGTACGGCCCGCCGCGCACATTGGTGAATTCCTTTAATCGGTTGGCAAAATGCCGAATCCATTTTGCGCCCAGCTCATCCACCCACGGCACATCGTTTCCAAACTTTGGAACTTTGTTGATGCACTCCTGACGCAAAACTTCCAACCCCTCGAAATCGCCGCGCAGTGCCGTGAGCAGTTCCTCCGCAGAAAGTTTCTTTTCGTCAAAAACAAGCGTCTTCAGCACAGCAAACGAGTCGGCCAGATTGGCGGGCTGGATGGCCTGGATGCCGGAAAGATTGTAGTACGCGCCACCTGCGGTGACATCGACCCCCTTGCCGATACAGTCGTGAATGACGGATGAAAGAAACGGCGATGGAACAATCTCGGCGTGCAACCGGTCGACGATTGCGCAGTAGCCCATCATCTGATCAATAAAGTGGTCGAGCTGCTTCGTGAAGGCTTTTTCCAAGGTTTGGAAATCCGGATAGTCGGCCAGCGTGCCGAGCGGCAGGCCGGTCTGCTCGCCGGTCAGCAGGCAGACCCCGTTGTTCAGCGTGAGCTCCAACGCCTTTACGAGATTGAACATGGCGGCATCGGACCAGCCGAGGTTGTTGCCATGGGTGGTTAATTCGACGCAGCCGACGATGGCATAGTTCTGCGCATCTTCGTGCGAAATGCCTTGCGCTTCGAGCGCGGGAATGACCGCTTCGTCATTGAAAATCTGCGGCATGCCGGAACCAAGCCCGATCACCCGGCTGCACTCTTCGATAAATTTCTGTGATGAGCCTTCATACAGCCGCGCCGACAAGTTGGGCTGCGGCAAAGCAATGTGATCCTGCGCGGTGAGGAACATGAAGGAGAGTTCGTTTTCGGCGGGCTGTCCGTCCGGGGTCTGCCCGCCAATCGCGATGTTGAAACCGATCGGGAAGCCGGCAAAATACTTCGCGCCACTCTTGTTGCGCAGATAGACAATCTGGTTGAACTTGAGCCACAGCGCATCAATCAGCTCCTGCGCCGACTCATGGGTCAGACGGCCCTCGCCCACGTCCTTTTTGAAAAACGGATAGAGATACTGGTCAGCGCGGCCCGGCGAAAAGGAGGACGCATTCGATTCGAGCTGAAGCAGCACATAGAGAAACCAAAGGCTCTGCAGCGCTTCGTGAAATGTGTCCGGCGGGGAATCCGCCAGCTTGGCACAGATGCGCGCAATTTCCGGCAGCTCCATTTCTTCCGCGAGTGCGGCGTAGCGGCGCATAAATTCGCTGGCGGAGGTCAGCGTGATAATGACGCTTTCGTAAAACGGTTTCTTGCTTTCATCCGTGCAGGCGGCCAACGCCTCTTCGGCACGGCGGCGCGCACCGGACGACCCTTCGCGCAGCCAGGTTTCGGTATCCGGACAGATGTGCCCCTGCGCGTGATCCTTCTGGTTGATTTTGATAACGCGCGCGGCGGCTTTTGCCTCCGGCCCGAGCTGTTCATTGACGACGTCCTCGAGCGTATGCCCTTCCCAATACGGGAGGATCTGCTCGCGGAATTCCCGGATGTCCTCTTCACGCACGTTGAACTTGTCCTGCGGGCGGGTCGGAAGGGTTTCAAATTCGTCATTCACCCAGGTGAGGCCGAACTCCGGAAAGACCACACCGCCGCGCACGCCGGCGGTACGGTTGCCGACAATCAGTTCGTCGGGATCGATGCGAATTTCGAGCTGTTCCGCCGCCAGTGCAAACGCTTTTGCGCGGCGCAGAATGGTCGGGTCACCCTCGGTTTGCTTATAGCTCTGCGTAACCAGCCGCGCCTGCTCGATGGATGCAAAGCGCGGCTCATTGAGCATAGCATTCTTTAATCGCCCAATTCTGGGTGAACCATTCAGCGACATCATTTTACTTAATGTTTCCAAGCACCACGGCACCGACAACAGCAATCAGAACACCTAATAATGTTTGCTTTGCGGCCTTCGATTTTGGATCGGGTTCTTTCATAACAAACACACCCACCAGCGCATTGACCACTACACATAGCTGGGCAATCGTGAAGCCTTTCCCGGTTCCTATCACCTCCATCATCGCCAGCGCCCCGTAGTTGCCGAGTCCCCAAAGAACTCCCGAACTCATCACCCGCAGATAATCGCTTCCCTTTTCAAGCTTTGGAGAGGACTTGGTAATCAGCATCAGCACACAGGCCCCGGCAAACATTCCGATGGAAAGCGGTAAGGTTCCAATCCACATATTAAAATCCGGGTTGTTTGCCGTTCCGATCTGAATCGGAATAAAGAACGTAGCAAAGCCGACCCCGGCACCCATGGCTCCGAGAAGCCCCAGAACCCCGCCTTTATTTTTCGCGGACTCATCACCGGATCCGGCAAACACAATCAGCAGAATCCCGCCAATGATGACTAAAAGCGAAATCACAGCCGTTGCGAGAACGGAAAACTCCATGCTCATAAACTCACCGAACAGCACCGCGCCCCAAACAATGGCCACGACAATATTCATCGGAGCCCAGATGCCGAAAGCCTTTGCCATACCCATCCGACTTGCCCCGACAAATGCACTCCAGCCGCTCAGCGCCCAGATCAGGCCGCCGAGCACCGGAAACCAGAATGTAGACGAATTCAGCCCCTCCATCCCGACAAATGCCGAAGCAATCAGCGCGAGCAGCATCACGGCCAACGTCACATAAAACGTTCGCACCTGCTGCCCCTTGAACGGCACATTCTGAGACGGAGCCAGCCAGGTCCCCCATGCAAAAACCGTAACCACCGCATAAACAATTCCCAATATACTCATAGCATTTCTCTCCTTATTTCGATTTGACTTCCATTGCCTCATTCTCAAGCCGCACGCCATCTTCTCCCAGTCGCTTCAGATAGTCAGGAAGAAGCGGATCTCCCGATACGTTCATCCACTCCAGCAACCCCTGTCGAGCCGCCATCACCTGCTTCTGAACCTCCGGATGATCGATCAGGTTATGATAAGTTCCTGGATCCCGATCCCAGTCATAAAACTCTTCCAGCGAACGAAGGAGAAAAGATTCATAACGAGCCTTCACTGCGGCATTGGTCTTCGCAGCAGCCTTCATCACAAGCATCGAAGGATCTCCGCCAGGAACACCGGCGCCATAACGGCTTTTTTTGAGCCCATCCGGATCATACCAATCATTATAAATGTATCCGAAACGGCCATCAAAATAACACCGGGTCTGTTTCGAGCGCGTATATGTTCCCGCCTCTTTGTGATCCGGCCGCTCCACAAACCCGGCTTGATCCAGATACTCCAGAAAATCCGGTTGTTTCCGCAGCATAAGCCGAACGAATACGCCATAATTGATATCTTCATTGCGCAGCGACACAATACCCCGGCGCCACTCATCCGGCGCCTCCCCTTTCATCAGCTGAACGAGCGAATACCCATCTGTTTTTGAAAATGAGGGCAAGCCTGCCAGCTCTAGAATGGTCGGGGTTAAATCAATTAACGAGACCATATGCTCCGCATCGATTCCGGGACGAATCACCTCCGGCCAGCGCATCACAAACGGAATCCGGTTGCTGCCGAGGAAACAGTCGAATTTTGCATACGGCAGCGGCATTCCATTATCGGACACAAAAATAACCAACGTGGAGTGCTCCCGGCCCGTCTCCTTCAGCACATTCAGGCACGCTCCCACTGTGTCATCCAGCCGACGCAACGACGACGCATACTTTGCCAGGTCCTCCCGAATCCCGGGCAGGTCCGGCAACGGCGGCGGAACCCTCACCTCTTCCTGAGCATAGATTCGCGACGGCTCAGGGATGTCGACAGGATTTTCCCCCCAAAAGTAGCCCTCGCTCCATGGAATGGTGTCCCCGTGAAACGGGCGGTGCGTATCTGCCGAATTGGCGACCATGAAGAACGACTTGTTCTGCTGGTCTGCCTCGTCGATCAGCCGACGCAAACCGGCGGCAAACGCCGCGGGATCCCGGCCAACGACACCATCGGGATCGGTCAGCCCCAATTCTTGATTGGTAAATGTCCATCCGAAAGACTCCATCGGCTGCATATGGTGCACCTTATGAATATTGGCGGTCAGATACCCGTTCTCCGCCAGCGTCGCCGGAAGCGTTGGAACCCCCTCGGCCATAGGAAAAAACCCACCGGAGCCATAATTATGCGGATAGACCCCGGTCAGCATCGACTGCCGGGCCGGCTGACAAACCGATACCGGCGTAAAGCCCAGCTTAAAGGAGAGTCCCTCCTGAGCCAGCCGATCCAGATTGGGGGTCACATCCGGTGCCACACCGCCGGCGAATCCCGGGCTGTCATAGTTCAAATCATCCGCAACAATCAGCAAAATGTTCGGCCGTAACGAGGCCGACCGCTTCACGCTCTGATGATCCTGATGGACACAGCCCGCAACGGCCATCAAACCGCATCCGGCCAGCAGTTGAAATATTTTCTTTTTCATCACAATCCTTTATTTTAACAGAACCCTTTGGCTCACTGCTAATGATGCATCATCTCTATTTGCCGACTGAAAAAAGTGCTTTATTTGGAGTCGGGCCCATGACAAAGGTCAACACCCCACCCTCCATGATCTCCCGATGCTTGATGTGGGAACGCGTCAGATCCGTTCCATTCAACATCACCTTTTGCACATACACATTGTGATCGCTGTTATTGATGGCTCTCACCGTAAAGGTTTTTCCATTCGGCAGTGCAAGCGACACCTCATCAAAAGCCGGACTTCCGAATTCATACTCCCCCGAAATCGGGTTCATTGGATAAAAGCCCATAGCGCTGAAGATATACCAGGCACTCAATTGTCCGCAGTCTTCATTCCCGCAAACCCCGTCGGGGGCCGCCGTATAGAGCTCTTTCATAATCTGGCGCACCAGTTTCTGTCCCCGCCAGGGTAATCCGGCGGCATTGTAGAGATAGGCAATGTGATGAGACGGCTCATTGCCGTGCGCATACTGCCCAATCACTCCGGACACATCCGGAATGGTTCGTCCCTCTTCAAGCTCCACCTCCGTTGAAAAAACCAGATCCAAACGCTCCGCCAGCTTTTCGCCCGAACCGTGAAGCGCAATCAACCCCTGCGGATCGTGCGGAACAAAATAGCTGTGCTGATACGCATTGCCCTCCGTGTAATCAGCCACGGCGCGGTCCCAGGTAGAAAAAAACGGATCGAACGGCTCCCGAAAGTGGGAATTATCCGAGGAGCGCCCGCGCATAAAACCGGTCTCTTCATCGTAAAGCATCCGATAGGCCTTGGAATAGGCCATATACGATTCTTCCAACTCGGTCTCCCCGAGGTGTTCCGCCAGCTTGGCTACGCAATAATCATTGAAGGCAAGTTCCAGCGTCCGGGTCACGCTCTCATGACCGATATCATACGGAACGAAGCCGTACTTGCGATATTCCACCAGACTGCGTCTATCGTTGTTTACGGTTTGATTCATCGACTTCACCACCGCGTCGAGCAGCTCTTCTCCATCAATCGCATGAAATCCCTTCAGGTAGCTGTCCACCAGAATCGGAACCGAGTGCACACCGGTCATGCACCAGTTTTCAAGTCCCCAAAGCGTCCAGACCGGTAGCATTCCGGTCACCCGATAATGTTCCAGCATCGTTTTCTGCAGATCTTCCGTCAGCTTCGGTTCAATGATCGTATAAAGCGGGGTCGTCGCCCGAAACGTATCCCAGTTTGACAGGGTGGTGTAGTAGTTGAAATCCTTCTTCGTCACCTGGAGATCCGCGCCGCGATACTCTCCGTTCACATCCGAATGAAGCGTCGGAGCCACCATGGTGTGATACAGTGCGGTATAAAAAACCTTCTTCTCCTCCTCGGTCTCTGCTTTTACAGAGAATACGGAAAGTTTTTTCCGCCACTTTTCCTCCGTAGCCTTCACAATCCCATCAAAATCAAACTCGGGATTTTCAGCCTCAAGATTTAAGATCGCGTTTTCAACGCTGACAGACGAGAGTCCAAATGCCACGTGAAGCGGCTCATCTCCCGCGTCAAAATCGAACTGCGCACGAACGGACACCGCCTCGACCGTGTCGCCCGCGGTTTCTGTGCGCTCGCCGTAATCATAATAGCGGTGTCTCTTAACCGGCTCCGAAAACTTCATCACAAAAAACAGCCGCTGATCCGAGGCCCACTTGCCGCTGAAACGGTAGCCAACGAACGTCGAATCATCCAGCTGCTCAATCCTGGTTTTCACCGGCACGTCGTGACGGATATGAAACTGTGTGTCGAGTATCAGCTTGCGTTCCGCCGCATCTGGATAGGAAATACGATAAAGGGATGTGCGTTCGGTCGCCGCAATCTCCACCCGGGTAGCGGGATCCTTCAAATCCACCGCATAATACCCCGGACGCGCCGTTTCATCCGCATGTGAAAAATGGTTGAGCCACGGGCATGCCTCGGGGGTTTTGTCACATTGCGCACCGAGATCATAATCCTCGGTCACCGGCATGATGCATAGATCCAACAGGTCGCCCATACCTGTTCCGGAAAGATGAGTTTGAGAGAACCCAATCATGAAATCATCCGAATAATGGTATCCAGAACACCAATCCCACTCATCGGTACCATTAACCGGCCCTGCCATGGCCATTCCATAGGGGACAGACGCTCCCAGAAACACATGGCCGTGACCGTCGGTTCCAATCACCGGATCAACGTAGGAAAGCACATCCTCGCTCTCTCGGCAGCCCGTGGTCAACAAGACCGCACTCAAGGCGGTAGCACTTAAAAGCCGTACACATCTCAGTTTTTTCATCATCATCCCTTATTCATTTAAAATGAACTGCTCTGCTCATTAATGCGCACCTAATACCCTGCACCGACATTGATAACCTTCTTCACGTTCAGCGTCTGATAGACTTTCATCTGCTCAACAGTCAGCAAATCAGCCATAAACCGGTCCACTTTTTCCGGTGTCAGGTTGTCCTGTTGCATAAACTCAAGATAAGCCAGCACCTGCTCATCATTCAGATCCAGTGTGGTCAGAATTGGAAGGCGTTCCCGCTTCCGGTCGAGGTAGCTCTTGAGCTTCTCGGCCTCATACTCAGCCCCCATATCGGTCCCATAATCTTTATCCGGGGAAATGGACGGGACGGTGATCGGCTCGCGGTTATACCCGAACTCCACCTCGCCCCAGAGCTGCTTCACGAACTCCTCTTGATCATACCCCTTAAATTCATTCGCCTTATTCGGCGTATTCATATAGTAGGGTCCCGGATCGCCGGGACGAACCAGCGCCGCCGGCATCATGGCCGAACAGAACGGATCGAGCTCTTTCACCCGATAGGTCATATACCGCAGCCAGGCATTACGTTCCTCTTTAGTAAGCGTATTGGAAAACCAGCGGATTTCCGTCAGGCCCCATGGGAACCAGCTGTCGAGGTGCGGCACTCCGATTTCCATGTTCGGAACGCGCGTTGTATCCAGATGGGCCACCCACGGAAGATGTGGACTATCCCAGCCGCCCGGATGAAACCCGGCAGCCATCCGACCGAAGCCGGCATGAGAATGCCCTTTCACATACTCGCACTGCCACTTGGAGTCCGGAACCTCTCTCGGGGTACTGGCAAACCAGGCGAAATCACAAATCAGCTTGCCGTCAGAGACCGCCCCATTCGTTCCATCACGATTCACACAATTGCCGGATGAAATCAGGATTTTTCCTTTGCGGGAAATCGGGTCGCAGTACGCCCGAATCCGCCGAACGGTATCCGCCAGAGCCCTTTTACCTTTATCTTTCTTGGTGGAACCGGACAGAATCCCGATATGAATCATATCCGCCCCGGCTTTGATCTGCTCACAAGAGGCGTAAAACAGCCACAACTGCGCCTCCTTTTTGCTCATATCGGGCAGGCCCAGATCATTGCGTGCATTATCCACCAGCACCGCTTCGGAAAAATTAAAGGTACGTGGTTCCGCCGGAATCGGCAGGTCAAAGGCTTCAAACACATAATCCGGAATCGTGATCGTGGGGAGCACCCTGCGCGAAACCGTATCCAGAAAAGTCGCCCCGCCAACCAGCGTATCTGGATTAATCTCATTCATCCGAGTACAGAACTGACGCACCTTCTGCAGGTACGCCTCGTCAAACTGGTCGACGTGGCCCCACATACCGACGGCCGCCAGTAGCATCCGCGGCTGTACATTGCCGAACATGCGGAAAATATCATCTTGAAACGGGCGCATATAAATCGCCTGACAAAACAGCGCCCGGTCTAAATGACTTTGCAACGCAAACCGACTGTACTCGTCGCCAAAAATGTCATAGCGCTCCTGTTCATAGACCTCCGCCAGCACAGGCGCACCGATCGCGCGATTATAGAGTCGCAACTCGTCAAAAGAAATCGCTGCCGCACCGGCTGCGCCCAACTGAATCTGCGACGGCAGATCGACCGCATCCAGCGACCCTCTCAATCTGCTGTTGACATAAAGATCGGCCTGCGTTCCGGATAAAACAATCGCCATATGCGACCACTTCCCTGCCGTTAAGAAATAATCCGCATTCAGCCGCTTCTCCGCACCATCCTTCTGCGCCTTCAGAACGAGGCCTTCATTGGAGTGTTGCAGCGCCCACGCGCCCTTGGCATCCGAGCAGATCACGACCTCGCCGGCGAGGTCATCTGTCTTCACCCAGAACGCGATCGACAGCGGCCCGGACTGCGCCGGATTTTCTACGGTGATCGGCGCACTCATTTTGCCAAAAGAGATGCACTGCCCCGCCACACTGTCGAAAAGCCCTTTCAGCTCCCCATCGCGAGGAACGGACAGCTTGCTGCTGCCCAACGCATCGGGGGTTTTCCCTCCAGCAAGAGACTCAAACCCGTAATGCGCAACAAGATTCTGTTCACCGCCGGCCAGAGCGGTCAGCCCCGCCGCCGATGCGGCCAAACACACCGCAAATTTTCTTCTAAGATCTCTCATCGTTTTTCCTTTATGACATTTAAAAATAAGACATTCACTTACTGAAAGGCATACAGATAGCCGTCCGTGCACAACACATACGCCCGACGCCCCGAAACCGCAGGAATCGACTCCTGAAAAATCCCGCCGACCTTCGTGCGCCACAGAATTCGAGGGCTCCCATCCGGATTGGGCTCCAGCGCCAGACAGGTCACAAAATGATCCGTCGAAGATCCGCAAATCACCGTCTCAGGCGTGCAGACCGAACCGGTCCAGCCGCCTGCACCGTCATAGTGCCAAAGCTCTTTACCGGTATGCGTATCCAAACAAAACAGCCGGGCGCCCATGGCGACCCCATCATGATCAATCGTTGTGGAAGCAAACGTATAATCGCCCGAATGCGACGGGGTGGAGTTCATGCGGGTGTGCCCAGTTTTCGTGCGTGGATCGACAAAGTTCCAGATCTTTTTTCCGGTGTTCGGATCAATCGCTGTCAGCGACTTTTGGGTACGGGCAATAAAGCGTCCCTTCCAGAGCGTTCCGGCGGCCGAATCGGGATACGGGCAGGAATAAACCCACTCCAGGACTCCGGAAAACTTATTCAGTGCATAGTACCCGCCATCCCAAGATCCGGTATACACCTTATCCGCATCCACTGCGGGTGACGGATAGACCCCGCCATTGGTTTTATGCTCCCACAGTTCCTGACCGTTTCCGGCATCCAGCGCAATAATCCGGCCATCCACTGTTCCAGCAAACACACGGCCCTCATCCGGCATACTGGAGACCCAAACCCAGCCCGGGTGGCTCGTCCAAATCGGATCGCCGGTCCTGGCATCCACACAGAACATTTCGTCATTGCCGCCCTGCTGGCCGAAATAAACGCGCCCATCCTGCACCCCAGGTGCGCCGGAAACCTGCCCAGAGGTCTCAAAACGCCAAATCTCCTCCCCGCTGGCCGCATCCACGGCAAACACGAAGCGCGAGGGTGTCCCTGCATACACGATTCCGTCGCACACCGTCGGCGGACTCTGGAAATCGCCGCCGCCAGCCACCACGTCGGCCACCATCCGCTCCCCGTCTTCATACGAACACTCCAACAGGCTGTGTTTCCACTGCAGTTGCCCGTCCTGCGGATTCAGCGAATAGAGAAACAATTCGGACGAACTCACCAAAACACCGCGCTCGCTGCCGCTCAGGTCCGCGAAAATCTGATGCTCCCCGGCCTGCACAGACCACAGCGCCCGAACGGATGAGTCGTTGTATTGCATACAGTGGACCTGCCCGCTCAGCGTAGCCGCATAAACCTTGTCTTCCAGGACAAACGGCCTGGCTCGCACCCAGTCATCCGTCTCCGCCTTCCAGCACAGACGGCCGCTCTGCAGGTCCACGCAATAGAGCTCTTTTGTGGCCGAACCAATAAAGATTTTTCCCTGCTCAATCACCGGACTGGAAAACAGGTGAAACGCGCGCGGATTGCCCTGGTTCAGGCGGGTGCTCCAGCGCAGTGCGCCGCTCTCCCGGTCAATTCCCAGCAGCATCCCGGTCTCCGTTGCAGCAACCAGCAGGTCCTCCGCAACCGCAGGCGTGCAGCGAATCGGGCCGCTAGCCTGATACACCCATTTTACGCGCTGCTGACCATTCAGGTTCAGGGCATACAGCTTTCCCTCATCCGTCCCGGCAACCGCAAGATCGCCGTCCATCAGAATATCGCCGAACAGCTCGCCGACCCGCATCTCCCATCCGGTTCCGTCCGCCGTGTTTTTCACACAAACGGTATCCAGCATGCCGACCGTTGCCGGGCGCTTCGTTAAATCCAGGCGACTGCGCGGAAACGCAATCCAGTCCTCATCGCCCGAAACCGGCGCGTACCCTCGACGGTAATCAACGCGGTTGGCATCAGTCTGTTCCACCACCTCACCGCTGGCTTTATCGATATGAAAAATGTGCTTTGCCCGATCTGTAAAGACGATCTGGCCGTCCGCCTGTTTCTCATACTCCCAGCTGCCGCTTGTCGCGCGGATCACCACACGGTCATCCTGAATCACAAGCCGGGAGGCCGCTTTGGGCGTGGAATAAATCTGCAATCCGTCCTGCTCGGTCGTCCAGACCGGCCGCCCCGTCTGTTCATCCAGGCAGTACAGCAGGGTGCGCAGCCCCGGCGATGCCACATACACGCGGCCGTCCTCCACAGCAGCAGCGGCGTACCACGCCAGACCGGCGGGAAACTTCCAGGCCACCTCGCCGGTAACCGGCCCGGCATCCGGAGAAAATCCAGACTGGCTCCGCCCTCCGCCAAAAACAGGCCAATCCGTCTCAGATACATTCTCACTGAACGAATTCGGATCGCCCCTTACTTCGGAAATAAAATTCGGATGCTCCAGCAGCTCCTCCATTTGGGCATAGGCCTCATCAAGAACCGGGTAGTGCTCCGGCTTCACCGGTCCCCACTGAGACAGAATCAATCCCGCCTCATGAAGCGAACTCAGATCCATTCCCCGATGGATCATATGCCGAAACCAGGAAAACAGCACCGACTGGCGATGCATCGAATTCTCATCATTTGTCGGCACCGTCCGCATCTCCTGCCGAACCTGATCAATCGCATCAACCCCGGTGCTCAACTGTGCAAGCGAATGCGTATGCAGAAAAAGACTGCCCGCCAGAAAAATGAACCCGAATTTACTCATCAATCACTTCCTCCATACTATACGTTGCTGCCCTGCCAGACACCGATTCGGCGGGCGCACACTTCGATGATCTGTTTAAAACTAACATCCACTGTCACCGACAAACAGCTTGATTCCGTTGAAACCCAAGTGTAAATTTGTTGAATGAAATCGACATCCGCATTCAACATAACGTTGCGGTTTGTGGCCCCATTCCATTGTTACCTTAGATCTGGATAATTATCGTCTTCACCGCCTGTGGATTCGCCCGGCGCATCGTCGAAATACCAGAAAACAGGACGCTCGTTGAACACGTCCGGAAAAACACCGCTCCGGACAATCGAAGCAAAGCTGTTTCCGTCAACACATCGGTCAGATAAGTACCTTCCGGAGCCTTTATCGAATCTAAATTGTGAATCAGATTCCAATGCTTAAAAGTATCCCATGGATAAAAACAGGAACCGGGCATTCCATTTCCACCGGCCAAAACATTCACATCAAACCCATGCTCTTCCGGCGGGCTGAAATTCTCTGTTCCCTTCATCCCCCTGAGGTGAGGAATCTCTTCTGCTGCGAGGTGCCACTTCCGGGCAATCATCGTTGCGCCATGTGGATTTGCGTTTCATACCTGCCCCCTTTTCTTGTCGAAAATTAACAAGTACTGAACTGATGCGCCACTATCAATCCCCCTTCGAAGAGGGGGCTTGATAGCCGCTTTAGGCTCCACCGCCAAACGGGCGAAAACGAAATTACAGAAGAAGTGCCACACGAATGGTGGCATTCATCCATTTAATCAACGTTGAAGAACCCGGCATTGTTGGTTGCTTGCACATAGATGACAGCGTTTGATCCGTCAGGTGCCAGCGTGGAGTAGGACAGATTGGTGATCACAAAAGCATTTGTTCCGTCGTCGGAGTGGTGGACTGCATTCCACGATCCGATCACGAGGTCGTCGCAGCCGACAAGACTGTGGTTGTCCAGATCAAGACGGTCGGCATGAACGATCAGTTTCAGTTGATTCATTCCGACAGATTCTATAGCGATAATTTCCGCTGGCGGGAAAGATTCATGAGCCATCGTCAAGGAAAAATTATCTACATAGCAGGAGCTCAGATGGAGAGGCTTCGTAGTTTCTCCGCCCCCCGAAAACCCAAAACTGGCATATTGGATGTCCGGGGCGGACTCAAAGGTGTCGGTTCCGAGGAGGGACTCATTCCAGTAGGTAGACAAGACCCAGTTTGTGCCTGTGGTATCGAGCACCAGCTTCATAGTTCCTTCGTTCTTTTGCAAGTGTTTAAACAACATTTTGCTCTGGGGCGCAGGCTTCACGACGGTATATCCAGTGTTTTGAGATTCGCGGTAGATGCGGGCGGCAGTGCCGCAACCGGAGAAGGCGGAATCCACGCCCGTACTTGTAAAGCCGAGCCAGACGGAGTCGAATTGCCATGAGCTTAAATTGTACAAATCTGCACTCAACGTATAGATGTTTCCTGCTTCCGGCGAGAAGGCAAGGGCTGCGACGGAAGACGAGTCGACGCCGTCGTCGACGCACGTTGCTCTTGTTCCCGTTGTTTGAATGCTTTCTCTTGCAGACCAAGTACCGCCCAAAACTCCATCCGCCGTCCGTCCATTGATATTGGAGTCCGGGCTGCCATCAAACTGATCGCCGAGAAGTGTCAGGGTCGGAGCGGGCGTTGTTTCCGTCAGCATGAAATTATCTGCCGTGGAGCCGAATACGACTGGTGCAACTCTTCCACCGCCATCCGAAAAGCCGAAGCCAATCTGGCTGATATCCGGGGCGGAGGAATAGGCGTTGATTCCGACCCGGTCGTGCCCCCAATAGGTGGTTAGGGTCCAATTGGTACCTGTGGTGTCAAGTAACAGTTTCATTGTGCCGGAACCCGGACTCTGATCGAGTAGCTTCATTTTGGTTGGGGTTTCGGTTACGACTGTAAATAGATTTGTGCCGTTCTGGCGATAAATCCGGGCGGCAGCTCCCTGTGATGCAAAGAGTGTGTCGGCATCCGAGTTTCTGAATCCCAGCCAGACGGAATCGTATCGGAAACTGCTATTGTTATTCAGATCGGCACTTAGCGCATAAATTTTCCCGGCTTCCGGGCTGAATGGAAGGGTTGCGTTGGAAGGCAGGGCTTCGCTGTCGTCCGTAATAATCGCGTTTGTACCGGTTGTATCAATGCTCCCCCGGGCCGTCCATGTTCCTGACAGATTTCCATCCGGGTCCCGTCCGTTCAGGTCGACATCAACCGTGCTTTCCTCGAAGTCGTCGTGGTAGTTGGTGACGACATTTGCGTAGGCGGTGGAATTGGTGCCGTGGATAAGACCAACCAACAGAACCGCAATGTATGACGTGTAGTATTTCATTGCTTTCTCCTTCTTCGTTTGTTGTTTGCCCCAACCTTAACGTTGCTTGAGGCTTGCCCTCTGCGAGCTTGCTTTATGTTTAAAATAGTATGATTTCCGATATTTTTTGGAAGATTCATTTTGTTGATCTTGGGTGTGAATTTGTTGATGAGGAAATATCGTTTGTTGCACCGGGGACGGTGCATTCGACGGGTGTCTGTTCAGCAAATTTACACTTTGATTCAACTGAAATTTGCCTCTTCTCGGAAGAGCGTCTTGAGTTGAAATAGACAGCTGGCTGTCGTTTCCTTCTAAGCTCCTACACAAAAGAAAGGAAAACGATAACAACCAGCTCGCTGTACCATACCCAAGGCATCGTGGGGTTCAATTACGAAAAAAACGAACACACCGCCGGAACGGAAATCTATTACCTTCGCTCTACCGCCATGCAGCAGCCATGCCCGCAATGCCGATCATGGAACTCCTCGCTTGCGGATGCCGGGCGGCACCGTGATATTCGGGGGCTGAGCATTGGTTTAAAAAACGCTGATGCGCATGGCTGTACGCCGCATCAAGTGGCGCGGATGTGGTGCATCGAGCCACGAGCCCATTGTGTTTTGCCCCGATCCGTACGTGCGCTACACCAAATGGGCCGCGCGCTTCGTTCTGGCCCTTTGCACCCAAATGTCGATTTCGGCGGTTGCAAAATTGACCGGTCTGCACGGGGAGAAGAAGCGTTTACGTTCTATCTTTCCTCTGAGGGGGTTATCGGAGCTTCGGTAACGACAATTGCTGACGCAAATTGGGCTTCGTTTTCTACAGTCAACCTGAAATTGTCCACGGTAGATCCAGATCGATTGGGAGTCCCGGTCTCGGCATCATCCAAAAACCCAAACCCTGCATAGCGAATGTCCGGAATGGATTGAAAGGTGTCTTTTCCGAGAAGAATCCCGTTCCAGTAAACGGCCAGCGTCCACCTTGCCTCCGTGGTGTTGAGTACTAATTTCATTGTCCCTAAACCTGTCGCCAAACCATTCAGCCTCCCGGAAGCCAGCGTTTCTGTTACAACATCGTAACCGCCACTTGCTGATCGACAGATACGGGCGGCAGTACCACTGGCGGAAAAGACGGTGTCCGCATCCGCATTTCTAAATCCCAACAAAACGGAGTCGCCCGGATTGGTGCTGTCGTTGTTCAGGTCTGCGGTCAACGTATAGATATTCCCCGGCTCCGGTGAAAACTCGAGAGTTGCATAGGACGGCAACTTCTTGCCGATACCTGTAAATACTGCATTCGTACCCGTTGTGTTGATGCTTTCGCTGGATGACCAAGCGCCGGGAAGCAATCCATCCGGATTCCGCCCGCCGAGATCAGCATTGATTGGACTCCCGTTGAACGTTTCCCCGTAGAGGGTCAGGGAGGGAACGGGAGTGGTCGTTGACAGGATGAAATTATCTACGGTCGCACCAGATACAGCCAATGAATCGGTTCCGCTTCCATCTGAAAACCCAAACCCAACCTGGCTAATGTCCGGCGGAGAGACAAAAGAGTCAAAGCTGACGCGATCAAAATAATTCCAATAGGTGGCCAGCGTCCAAATGTTGCTCGTGGTATCAAGAACCATCCGCAGGGTTCCTGCCCCTGTCGCCAAACCGGGAAGCGTCCCAGATTCTGTGTCGACGTTGTAATAATTGTTTTGTGCGGATCGACAAATCCGGACGACAGCACCACTTGTAGAAAAAAAGGTATTTTCATCCGTATTTCCAAATCCCACCCAAACAGAGTCGTCCGGATTGGTGCTGTTGTTGTTTATGGCGGCGCTCAGCGTATAAATTCTCCCCGGCTCAGGTGAGAAAGGAAGGGTCGCAATAGAAGGCGACTCATCCGTATCAGAAAGCACCGCGTGATTTCCTGTTGTATCAATGCTTCCCTTGGACATCCATGTTCCGGGTAGATTTCCGTTCGGGTTTTGACCATGGAGATCGTCACCGTCCGGGCTGTTCTCAAATGTTTCCGCGTAGAGTGCGACGACGGGATCAGGGTTTGCCGTTCGCACAGGGTATTCTTTATTGGGATCAATTTCCGGAACAAGAACCGGTTCCCTGTTGTAACCAAACTCAACCTCGTTAAAAAGCGTTTTGATCGTTTCCTCCTGATCAAAGCCTTCAAAACCGTTTGCCTGACTCGGCGTGTTGGCATAATACGACGTTTCTTCTCCCGGACGCACCAGTGCAGCAGGCAACATTGCAGTCGCAACGGGATCAATTTCAGGGATTCGATAGGTCATATAGCGCAGCCACGCATTCCTCTCCTCCTTGTTCAGCGCATTCGAGAACCATCGGATTTCCTGAAGTCCCCATGGATCCCAGCTATCATGATAACACACGCCAATCTCGTGCTTCGGATTTACCGGGCTCGTGTCGAGATGGGAGACAATAGGAAGTCGAGTCTCCCAACCGCTGGGATGAATCCCCCGAACAGTTCTTCCATATGCCGCGTGTGAAAAACCGGGAACAAGTTCACAGTTCCATTTTTTGTCGGGGATTTCTTTTGGGGTGACAGCAAACCACATAAAATCGCAAATCAGGTTTCCATCATGGCTTGCACCGATATTGCCATTCCTATCCATAGAGCCTCCATGAGTGATCAAAACTTTACCAAGGCGCGATCGGGGGGCACCTCGTTCACGAATCAACCGAACGGTTCGAGCGACTTCCCCGTAATAATCACCACGACTGGATGATATCGTTAAAATTCCGATATGAACCATATCTACACCGGCATCAATTTGCTCACATGCGGCATAGAACAACCACATGTTGGCCTCCAGCTTTGAGAAGTTGGGGTCTGCGAGATCCCGGTGCGGATTGTCTGTTTTCACCATATCTGTAAAACTGAAGGGGCGAGGAGTTTCCGGGATTGGCAACTCAAACGCCTCATAGACATAATCTGGAATTGTAATCTCAGATACCACGGTTCGCGAGACCTTCTCCATAAAGACAGCACCTCCCACCAGAATCCTTGGATCGATTTCGTTAATCCGCTCGCAGAATCGGCGCACATTATTTAGGTACGTTTCATCAAGCCGATCCTCGTACCCCCACATACCCACAGCAGCCATCATGATCCGAGGACGTATATTGTCGATCATTCGAAAAATGTCTTCTTGATACGGGCGCGCATAAATTCCCTGAGTGAAAAGTGCGCGGCTCATATAACTCTGCAAGACAAAACGGCTATATTGTGGAACAGCAATTGCGTAGCGTTCGGATTGATACAACTCGTCAACTTCATCTGCCGGAAGCGGACGGTCATAGAGACGTATTTCATCAAAATATATTTCTTTAGCACCGCAGGAACCCAGCTTAAGAGTGGGAGAGAACTGAAAGGAAGAGAGTTTCAATGTTTCCCGCAGTTTGCTGTTGATGTAGAGGGAGAGCTTGCCTCCCGAAAAGACCAGCCCTATTTGCGACCACTTGTCTTTCGTCATAAAATAGTCAACATTCAGCTGTTTTTGTTTGGTGCCATCACGAAACTCTAAAAGGATTCCCTTTTCTGCACCATTCCGTAGCACCCACTCGCCATTCTGGGACTGACAAAATACTGCATTCTGATCAGAATACGGGGTTTTTATCCAAAAAAAGAGAGATTGAGCTGCGTTATTTGAAAGGTTAATACAAGTCGGCTGGGTCATGTTTTCAAAATAGAGGCACTGTCCCGCCACGCTATCAAAAAGCCCTTTCAGCTCTCCACCGCGAGGAACGGACAGCTTGCTGCCGCCCGACGCACTGGGGGTTTTCCCTCCAGCCAGAGATTCAAACTCATAATGCGAAATAAGATGCTGTTCATTGCTCGCCAGAGCGGTCATCCCCGTCGCAGATGCGAGCAAACACACCGCAAATTTTCCTCTAATATCTCTCATCATTATTTTCCTCTATTACAATTAACGCATTAAATATTCACTTACTGAAAAGCATACAGATAGCCGTCCGTGCACAACACATACGCCCGCCGCCCCGAAACCGCTGGAATCGACTCCTGTAAAATCCCGCCAATTTTTGTTCGCCAAATAATCTTCGGAGTTCCGTCCGGATTCGGCTCCAGAGAAAGACACGTGACAACGTTGTCGGTAGATGAACCGCAGATCACCGTTTTCGGAGTACACACCGACCCCGTCCAGCCCCCCGCATAATCGTAGTGCCAGAGTTCTTTGCCAGTAAACGTATTCAAACAGAAAAGCCGTGCCCCGAGCGCCACTCCGTCATGATCGATGGTCGTGGAAACGAAGGTATAGTCTCCCGAATGTGACGCGGTGGAATTCATCCGGGTATGTCCTATTGCGGAACGGGGATCTTTAAATTCCCAAATGGTTTCACCGGTATCAATATCCATTGCGGCAAGAGCTTTATGCGTTCGGACAATAAACCGATTCTTCCAAATGGTTCCCGCTGCGGAATCCGGGCAATAGCTCGAATGAATCCATTCTGGAATTCCGGTTTTTTTATTCAACGCATAATACGCACCATCCCACGAACCGGTATAGACCTTTTCATCATCCACTGCGGGCGACGGATAGACCCCTCCCCCGACCAAATGCTCCCAGATTTCTTTCCCGTTTTTTGCATTCAAGGCAATAATCCGACCATCAACCGTGCCCGTAAAAACCTTATCGTCATCCGGCATGCTGGTTACCCAAACCCAGCCGGGGTTTGATGTCCATATCGGTTTCCCGGTGTCTTCGTCGACACAATACATTTCATCATTCCCACCCTGTTGCCCAAAGTAAACACGTCCGTTTTGAACCCCTGGCGCAGCGGAAACCTGTCCCGACGTCTCAAAACGCCAAATTTCTTTGCCCGTTTCCGCATCCAACGCAAACACAAACCGTGACGGCGTCCCGACAAAAACTTTTCCTCGACTCACTGTAGGAGGGCTCTGAAAATCACCGCCGCCGGCAAGAACATCCGCAATAATCCGCTTCCCGTCTTCATACGAACATTCCAACAAGCTATGTTTCCACTGCAGACGACCGGTGATCGGATTAAGTGAATATAAAAACAGATCCGAAGAACTCACCAGAACCCCTTTTTCGGTTCCGCTCAGATCCGCGAAAATCTGATATTCACCAACCTCTTTAGTCCACAGAAGGCGAGCAGACGTCTCGTTATACTGAAAACAATGAACTCGCCCGCTAAGAGTCGCCACATACACCCGGTCGCCCAACACAAACGGCTTTGCCCGAACCCAGTCATCCGCTTCTGTTTTCCACAGCAATTTTCCGGTCTTCAACTCCACGCAATACAGCTCTTTGGTCGCCGAACCGATAAAAACGTTACCCCCTTGAATCACAGGATCCGAAAACAGATGAAACGCCCGCGAATTACCTTTATTCAGGCGCACGCTCCATAAACGGATTCCGGAAAAACGATCAATCCCAAGCAACTCCCCGGACGTTGTCGCCATCACCACAATCCCCTGCGAAACCGCCGGCGTGCAGCGAATCGCATCATCGGCTTCAAAAATCCATTTGATTCGCTGAACCCCGTTTAGATTGAGCGCATAAAGCTTTCCATTCTCTGTGCCGGCAAATGCAACATCATCGTCCAGCAGAATATCCCCGAAAAAATCTCCGATTCGCACCCTCCATGCGGAAGAATCCCCTTTAATAGATACCGTATCCTGCATCCCGACGGTGGCGGGAAACTTCGTCAAATCCAAACGACCGTATGGAAACGCGACAAACTCATCATTCCCGGAAACAGAGGCATAACCGCGCCGATAATCAACACGGTCCGCCGCCGTCTGGCCGACGACCTCCCCGCTTTCTTTATCAATATGAAAAATATGCTCTGCATCATCCGTAAACTCAACATCCCCACTCGGAAGCTTCTCATATTCCCAGCTTCCGCTGGTGGCTCGAATCACCACGCTGTCTTTCCGAATCACCGGAGTGGACGCCGCCTTGGGGGTCGAATAAATCTGCAACCCGTCCTGCTCGGTTTTCCAGATCACATTCCCCGTCTGTTCATCCAGACAGTACAGCAATGTCCGCAACCCCGGCGACGCAATATAAACACGCCCATCCTCAACAGACGCGGTGGCATACCACGCCAGACCGACGGGAAACTTCCAGGCAACCTCGCCGGTAACCGGCCCGGCATCCCGAGAAAATCCGGACTGGTGACGACTTCCGCCAAAGACGGGCCAATCGGTGCTGGATGTGTTTTCCTTAAACAAGTCAGGACTGCCGGAGACCTCAGAAATATAAACCGGATTTTTCAGCAATGCCTCCATTTGGGCATAGGCCTCATCAAGAACCGGGTAGTGCTCCGGCTTCACCGGTCCCCACTGAGACAGAACCAGTCCCGCCTCATGAAGCGAACTCATATCCATCCCCCGATTAATCATATGTCGAAACCAGGAAAACAGCACCGACTGGCGATGCATCGAATTCTCATCATTTGTCGGCACCGTCCGCATCTCCTGCCGAACCTGATCAATCGCAACAACCCCAGTGCTCAACTGTGCAAGCGAATTCGTGTGCAGTAAAAGACTGACCGCCAGAAAAATGAACCCGAACCTACCCATAAATCACTTCCTCCATTCTATACGTTACTGCCCTGCCAGACACCTATGCGGCGGGAGAACACTCAGATGATGTGTTCAAGACTAACACCCGCCACCGCTGACAAAAAGATTGATTCCGTTGAAACCTGAGTGTAGATTTGTTGAATGAAATCAATGGATGACATCTTTTCCTGGCCGACCCTTGAACTGGCACAGCTGGCAGCCGTCTGGCCCGAAGCCATCGGCCGCAAAAGCTGCGGAGATACTCTGCGATCCAACATCAACGGCGGATATGTCAGCTTCAACTATCTTCACCGCGGAACCCTGCGTCACCAACTCGGGCGCAACCCGGAGAGCCTGATCAAAGCCGGCAGCGCATTCGCCATTCTGCCCGGGCAGAACTACTCCTACATCGCCCATGAAGCGGATAAGAACAACCCCCTCATGCTGTGGATCCGTCTGGCCGGCCCCGGCGCAAAGCAACTGGTTCAGACCATGGGAATGGAACCCCGAACCCAGCGCATCCAGATACGGCAGCCAGCCCAGCTCATGACCCTCTGGAAGAAACTCTTTACCCTGCAGGAAAAACATTGCGGAGCGGTCTCGGACGCCGCCGCCATTGCACTGCTCTATCAAATGATCCCACTGTGCTCCCCCGACTCCAACCACACCGGCATGGATGAGGCCCCCGGATCCCTGGCCCAGCGTATTCGAAACTTTATGCATGACGAACTGGAACGCGGTTATAATGTCAGCCAGATTGCTCAGTTTTTCAAACTCTCCCGCTCCAGCCTCTTTCTGCATTTCAAACGGGAATTCAACCAATCCCCGATTGCTATCCTCAAACAGGCCCGTCTATCCAAAGCCCGGCACCTGCTGGCCGAAACCGATCTGCCGACGGAAGCCATCGCCCGAGCCTGCGGATACACCAGCACCAACCACTTTTTCCATCAATTCAAAAGTGAACTGGGCACCACACCGCTGGGCTACAAAGAGCATCCGGAGGAACTGAACCCAAACCACCCCGAATAAACAAATCAACATCCGCATTCAACATAACGTTGCTGTTTACAGCCCCATTCCATTGTTACCTTTAGACTCTTGACTGGGATAAGTGCAGCGCCAGCGGAGCGTGCTGCAAAAACAGAGAAACAAAGAAGGCAATAATGTAACAGAAACAAATGCGCCTTCTGGCCCTTTTAACGCCCCTGCTGTATGGCACAAAACCTGATAATTGGATCCAGCTCAGTGAAATCGTTTTTTGCCCCCGGATCTTGAACCGCTTGGACACTTTCAGATTAGGGATTAATTGAACATTTGCAGAAACCGTTTCAGTAACCACTGAAAAACAAACAAACGGAGAACAACGTGATAAAATTAATCAGAAAAACTGCGGTTTATATTTTAATTATATGTTGTTTTGCTTCGCAGAATGTTCTGGCTACCGACAGTGGCCTGGTTGCACATTTCCCCTATGATGAAATACCGGATTCCCTTGGCGGTTTCGCTTCAAATCATAGAACGTGCCGACAAAGTCGTTGCCAATGGTCTGCCCGCTGCCATACAGGGTCACTTCGTCCAGATCCGGCATAATTTCAAATCCGCCAATAGCACCGGCAAGACCATCGGTCATTCCGCTCATTTCCGGCAACTGGATATCCGGCATACTGGCTCGTTTGACTTTCGTTACAATACGGTTCATTGCTTTTGGTTTGGAACTCTTTTCCACCTTCACTTTAGGCTTCTTGAGCTTCATTTTTGGGCGTTCAACCGGCTGCGGAGGAACAAACTTTTTCTCCTCCTTTTTCACAACATTGAACACAACCAACATACCGGCCAACATAAATACCGCGGCGTGAACCATTAAACTGATCACAAAACCGCTCGGAGCACCCTTGTTAAATTTAACACTTTTACTTCCAGATTTTCGCTTCATCACAAGACCTCTCTAAGTTTCTCTATCTATCCGAGTCCAATTACAACGACCTATCTTAAATCCGTATGCGGGAGATAAAGAAAGAAGGGTTTCCCTTCGTTGGAGACCTTCTCTATCCATGCAATAGCTTCGTCTGCACACCTTTTCGTAAGCTGATCCGGGCCCACGCCGCGCTCAATCACCTGATCATCAATGAAAATGAAGAGGAAGTTCGGTGTTTTGCAACCACCGAAGGACTCGCAAAAGAAAGAGAACACGCAGAGAATAAAATCAGGCCGAGATACTTGGATACTGCTACATTCATTAAATTCAAACTCCTTGGGCACACCATGAAAAAGCCGCCTTTTTTTACTTTCCTTAATTGAAGACACCCGTCTTCAAATCCCGCCCGCAAAACGTCAGCTCCCAGAATCATTTCAATCAAGCGTTTAATGGTAGCAATGGAACGGACCTTAAACATCTGCGTTATGTTGAATGCGGGTGTTGATTTGTTTATTCGGGATTAGAGGCCAGCCCGCAGAAGCGCAACCGCGTCTGCATGAGAAACCGCACGCGGATTGCTGTTGCAGTTGGAATTTTCGCCCAATGCATCGCTGGCAAGCATTTCCAGGGACTCTTCGGTGATGCCGAAACTTCCAAGGCTTGGAACGTCCATCTCCGCGTTCATCGCGCGCACTTTTTCGACAGCGGACTCGCAGCCCATCACCTGCGCGGCCAAAGCATACTTTGCTGCGGCACCCTCATCAGCCAGATTAAAGTCCATCACCTCCGGCAGCAGAATGGCACTGGCCACCCCGTGCGGGACGCCGAAATGTCCGCCGAGCGGCGCGGTCAGACCATGCACGGCCCCTAAACCCGCGTTCGGGAAGGCCATTCCAGCGGTCATGCTGGCCAGCATCACCTTGCTTCGGGCTTCAAGATTCCGCCCATCCTTATAGGCCGTCACCAGATTTTCCGACAGAAGCTGTATGGCTTTCAAAGCCAGCGCGTCCGTAAACGGCGACGCCCCTTTGGTAACCAGCGCCTCCATGGCATGGCAAAGTGCGTCCATACCGGTCGCGGCGGTTACTGCGGGCGGAAGCCCGATCGTGAGTTCCGGATCAACCAGCGAGCAGGAAGCCGCCATCAGCGACGAGCCGACATCAATCAAACGGATACTGCAGGTATTGAAAACGGAAACTGACCTCATCGAGGAGATGATCCGTGAGACCGTTAATTCACATGCGTTAATCTATGCTCAGGTTGAGTGCTTGAAACAGATCAAAGGTGTTGGAGAAGTCACGGCACGGGTCACCATCGCCTTCCTTGGGGAAATAGATAAGCTGACTCGCAATCAACTGGTTGCGTTAGCGGGGGTCGCCCCGTTTAACCGAGACAGCGGGATATTCAAAGGGAAACGGAAAATCATTGGCGGTCGAGCCAAAGTCAGGACGACTCTATATATGGCGACTCATACAGCCTCTATGCACAACCCTGTGATAAAAGAATATGTGGAAGGGCTACGTTCCCGCGGCAAGCCATATAAATGCGCAATGGTTGCGGCCATGAGAAAAATGCTGATCCATATGCAATCGGAATTAAAAAAACTAAATTTAGAGGTTGCCGCATGACACAGTTGCTTTGCGTTGAAAAAAATCCCCTTTTTAGGTTAATGCCTTAGTCTGAGCACCTCAACCAAAGGAGCCAGACAAGATGAAGGGCAAAAGCATCTTCAGCCCCCACGGTCTCTCTATATGAGCTCAGCATCGACGCATCAGCACTGAAAAAGCGTTGTTGGAATTCGCAGCAATCTCCTCTGCAAACCCCGGTAGTGTTTCGTGCTTTTCCTGATCTTCATGCATGAATAGCAGGATGTTGCGCAACATAGCCAGGGCGCCCGCCAAGGTTGGATTGCGGCTGCGTGCTTTGTCCTCCTGCAAAATGGCGTTTTTTCCAGTGATTGCGAATTTCTACGCCGCCCCAGTGACCCCGAATAAACAAATTAACACCCGTATTCAACATAATGTTTCTGTTTTCAGCCCCATTCCAGAGTATAGGTTGAACGCTCGATTGATACGCGCAGCGCACACTGAGGTGTGCTGCAAAAACAGCAAACAAAGAATGGATGAGATGAGATGAGATCAAAATTAATGAAAGCGGCCTTGTTGGGGCTAGTTGTATGTGCGGCAGGGCAGTTGCAGGCGAGTGTGATTGCGGCTTGGGACTTTTCAAACCAGGCGACGAATGCCGGGTCCGTGGCCGGATGGGCGACAATTGCGGATACTGACTTGAGCGCGGGCACGGTCTCCACCGATGTAATTGCCGATGGAGCCAATTATACCTTGAAAGCAATGGCTGGCTACCAAGGAATTTACCTTCTCGATGTTATGACTCAGGGGTATGTAAGCCAAACCGGAGCGGATACATTGCTTGATGTGGGTAATTCGACCGTTGGTAATGACGGCTTTAAGCTTCTTAACATTAATAAAGGAGATGACCGAGTTGCAATTTTTGAACTGGCCGGACTGGTCGAAGGGCAGGAGTATCGAATTCAGGCTGCTGGCTTTATTACGACAAAAGAAGGTGTTTCTGGAAGGAATATTACGATGGAGGCTGCTGGCAAGAGTGCAGAGGTCGCTGATCAGTCCTACATAGATTCTAATAGTAATGGCAAAATTTACGGAAGTTATTCTAAATATATCGACTTCACAGCGGATCCATCTGGAAAGACGGAGATTTCTTTTTGGATAGATGAGGCTTCAGTTTCAGGTATTTCAGGACTTGTTGTGGAAGCCATTCCGGAACCGGCAGCCATCGGCCTTTTCGCGGGTCCCTTGGTCGGCCTCCTGCTTCTGCGACGTCGTCTCAGCTAGGAACCGAAAGTAAAACGAATCAACAGACGCTCTGCTCCGGCAGAGCGTTTGCTGTATGCAACCCGATCCGATCAACGTTTTTACACGGGAATTCAACCAATCCCCAATAGCCGCCCTCAAACAGGCACGTCTGCCCAAAGCCCGGCACCTACCGCCCGAGCCAACAGGCACACCGAACCACCCATTTTTCTCATCCATTCAAAAGCGAACTGGGCACCACACTGCTGGGCTACAAAGAGCCCCCCGAATGAACAAATCAACACTCACATTCAACATAACGATCCTGTTTGCGGCCCCATTCCATTGTTACCTTTCAACACTTGACTGAAGTACGTGCAACGCCAACGGAGCGTACTGCTGATAGTGAAGCAAAGGAGACAATGATGAAACAGAAACAAATGCACCTTCTGGCCCTTTTAATACCCCTGCTGATTGGCGCAGCAGCTCAGGCCGGTTCCATCACCAACTATTATGATGACTTCGAAGGAACCGTAAACGGCGCCAACCTCAACGGGCGAACCGTTCCGGAGGGAACCCTGACCGCCAACTGGTTTTCAAAAAGAAGCATCCAAACGACGGGTTCCGCAGCCAAAATCGTGGACGGCAGCGCCGCCCCTTCCAACGCATCGCTTAAATTCACGCCGGAAGCAGGGAAAGTTTACACCCTCTCTGCAGACCTGAACAACATCAGCACCGCAAATTTCGACACCATCTGGCTGGGCTTCCGGGATACCAATAATGGCAAAGCGGCCTTTTCAACCCGCACCGCCACCGCCGCACGGGTGTTCCGCAAGGCGGATGGCAACTACACGATTCAGACCGAAGGCTCCGCCGGCATCGTTACGGCATCGGGAGCCGGCACCATGAAAGTGGTACTTGATACCACCAAACCCGAATGGACGATCACCACATACTGGAACGGCGAAATTGCCAGCGACACCAACACATGCACTAAAAACCCGACCATCAGCCACGCAGGGTTCGGCTTTTCAGAAGGAGGAGGTGCTGGAGAACCCCGTCAATTTAACTCCACGGTGGACAACTTCAGCCTGACGGTCATTCCGAAACCGGCAACCGTCGGCCTTGTCACGGCCCCCTAGCGTCCCGCTTCCGCAACATCTCCTCAAACAGGAATCCCGGAAGTCATACCGAAGATGCTCTGCTCCGGCAGAGCGTTTGTTGCATGCATCCCGATCCATCAACATATTTACACTGCAATTCAACTGAATCAATCTGTTTAACTATTCAGGGCGGTGCTAGATTTGAATATATCAATTAACAACAATAACGACGAAGACAGGCTTATGACGCACAAACAAAACACAGCACGCTCCCCCAAAGCATCGGTCCTTTCTTTCCGGGAAAAAATCGGATATGGAACCGGCGACCTGGCCATGAGTATCTTCTGGCAATTGTTCGGAATGTTCCTGATGTATTTTTACACCGATGTATTCGGCCTTTCCGCGGCGGCGGTGGGAACGATGTTTCTGGTGACCCGGATCTGGGATACGGCCAACGATGTGATTGCCGGCGTCATCTGCGACCGAACGAAAAGCCGCTGGGGAAAATTCAGACCCTGGCTGCTGTGGGCGGCGCTGCCGCTGGTGATCACAGGGTATTTGACCTTCAGCACCCCCGATCTCGGTGTAACGCAGAAACTGATCTACGCCTACATTACCTACACGCTGGTGGGAATGGCCTATACCATGATCAATGTGCCCTACGGCGCACTGCTGGGGGTGATGAGCCCCAATCCCGACGACCGCGTCAGCCTGGCCTCCTACAAATTCGTACTGGCCTTCGTCGGCTGCCTGGTGGTGCAGGCCCTGACGCTTCCGCTGGTCGCGAAGCTCGGTGGCGGAAACGAGGCGCTCGGTTTTAAGCTGGTGCTGATTATTTACGGTGTTGTGGCCGTCGCGCTTTTTTATGTGACCTTTGCCTCCACGCGGGAACGGGTTAAGCCGCCAAAAGAACAGGACGACAACTTTAGGCGCGATATAAAGAACCTGCTGAGCAACGGCCCCTGGTTGGCTACGCTGGGCGTGGGGATGGCGGTTCTTTTAAGTGTCTCCATCCGCAATGGATCGATCATCTACTATTTTAAATATTATGTCGGCCGGGAGTCGCTCGCGACCTCGTTTATGGTGGCCGGTTCGCTGGCGGCCATTGTCGGCACCATGCTGGTGAAGCCTGTCGCGGTGCGGTTGGGCAAGCGGAATACCTTTATCGGCATGATGGTGCTGAGCGCGGTGCTGATGGGGATGACCTATTTTATGAAGCCGGCGGATCTCATTGCGCTGTTTGTGCTTCAGGTTGTCATCAATCTGATTTCCCAGCCGGCGTTTGCCCTGCTTTGGTCGATGCTTTCCGATGTGGCCGACTACGGGGAATGGAAAGACGGACGGCGCGCAACCGGCCTCGTCTTTTCTGCGGGCAGTATGGCGCTTAAAATGGGCTGGACCATCGGCGGAGCCATCACCGGATGGGTGCTGGCCGGCTACGGATTCGAGGCCAATGTGGAGCAGACCGAGCGCGGCCTGGAAGGAATCCGGCTGTTGCTCAGCCTGCTGCCAATGGGCGGAGCAATCCTCACAGCCATTGCCCTCTGGTTCTATCCGTTGACGGAAAAACGAATGAGAGAAATCGAAGCGGATTTGACTGCGCGTAGAAAAGGAAATAGCAATGAATTTTAAGAATGTAAATGTCGAAGGTTTTCGCGTCCCGACGGGGCAGCATACGGCGGCCGGGCAGGAAGAGTTTGATCATGAGGCGCTGCGCACAAAGCTGCAGGTTGCCTGGCGTTTCACCCAGACCTACAAGCAGTATCAGAACGCTCCCGTTGCGATTCGCGAGGCGCATTGCCTGTCCGAACAGTATCCCGCCACGTGTCAGACCGTTCGGGATCACGATCTGATAGCAGGGCGACTTCTCTATATGCCTTTGGTCGGATTCCAGCTGGAGAATGTAGTCAACTCCGATATCGAAGTGCTGCAGACCGATCGCCGACCGGAATCCGCATTGACGACAGAAGAGAAGCAGGTGCGTGACACCTTGGCTACAGCTCAGAGCGGCTATCTGTCGGATTATTCTTCGTTGCGCCAGTTGCTCACGCTTACGGATGATGAGGCTGAGCAGCGTGCGATTCAGGAGATGATGGATTTCTGGATGGAGGAGGCTTCCGCCCAAAAGTATATGCAGGCATTGCCGCAGGATATTAAGGACGGCTTCGGGCGGGTGACGATGGAGTGCCAGTATGCGTCGACCTTCTTCCGCGTCTGCTGCACGTCCGTGGATTACGACAAACTGCTTCAGCACGGCATTCCCGGCATGCGCACGCTCATCGGCAGCAAAAAAGAGGCGGCCGCCCTCAACGGCGACTCAACCGATCTGTACGAAGGGATGCTGCTCGGCCTCGATGTGCTGGTCAATGTCTGCGATTTTTACCGGAAGCATTGCCTCGACCTGTTCGAGGAAGCAACCGATGCCGCCCGCAAACGCGAACTGCAGAAGATGGCCGCGGCGCTGGACGCCGTAACGAAGCGCAAACCGGAAACCCTGCGCGAAGCGATGCAGCTGTTCTGGGCCTATGACATGATTATCGACACCGTTAACTACGGCCGTATGGACATCTATTTCGGCGATTTTTATGCGCGCGACCTCTACAACGGAACCGAAACGGAGGCGAGTGCCTTTGAGCTGATCATGTCGTTATGGCGCCTGATCTCCGAGCAGGCCGATGACGGCTTCGGCAGCTACCGCTTTAATGCCCGCATCATTGTCGGCGGAAAAGGTCGCCGCAATGAGGCCAACGCCGACCGGTTTGCGGTTGCGGCCCTTGAGGCGACACGGCAACTGAAACGCTGCGAACCGACGACAACGCTGCGTTTCTACAAGGGGCAGAATCCGGAACTGATGGATAAGGCCATGGAATGCCTCAAAGAAGGTTGCGTCCACCCGACGCTTTATAACGACGAACGCCATATTCCCATGACGCAACAGGCCTTCGACGTAACCTCCGAAGAAGCCGAACAGTACCTTCCGCAGGGCTGCGGAGAAATGACGGTCGATCATATCAGCATCGGATCGCCCAACAACATCATCAACTTTGTCTCGGCCCTCGACCTCGTGCTGCACGACGGGTTCAGCACCGAGACGCAGGAAGTGCGCGGCCTGCAGCAGGGCGGACTTGAAACCTTCAACACGTTTGAAAAACTGGTCGGTGCCTTTAAGGCTCAGGTGGACTACACGAACGGTCTGTTCGCCCGCCGCCATATGGTGGAATATCAGGTGGCCCGCGAATCAGCCGCCTACCTGTTCATCAGCATGCTAACCGACGACTGCATTGAGCGCAACAAAGCCTGCTTCGACGGCGGCGTTCGCTACCTCGGCGCCACCATCGAAACCTTTGGGCTGACCAACGTCTGCGACAGCCTGATCGCCATCAAAGACCTGGTCTACGACAAAAAACTGTTGACGCTGGAGCAGATCGTCGCGGCGTGCGACGCGAACTTCCAAGGCTACGAGAAGATTCAGAAGATGCTACTCGGCGCGCCGAAATACGGCAACGATCTGGATGTGATCGATACCTTCCATAAAGAGCTCAGCGCCTGGGTCTGCACAAATGCCAACAAAAAAGCCAAACCGGCCGGACTGCACTATCTGCTTAATTGCAACCTGAACCCGGACGGCATCCGTTATGCGGTCAACACCAAAGCCTCCCCGGACGGCCGAGTGTACGGCGAAGCATTTGCCGTCGGCTGCGCGCCGACCGCCGGTCGCGACCAAAACGGCATCACTGCCGTTCTCAACTCCATGTCGAAGCACGATGAACTGCACTCCGGCTACGTTCACAACCTGAAGGTGGGCCACAGCCTGTTTGCTCCGGAAAACATCGCTGCGTTCCGAGCGCTGATCGACACCTACTTCGAAAAGGGCGGCTGGCAGCTGATGGTTACCGTGCTCAACCCCGACGATCTTAAGAACGCCATGAAGGATCCAAAAAACTATTCGCATATCATGGTGCGTGTCGGCGGCTGGACCGCGCGGTTTGTGGACCTCCCGCCGGAACACCAAACTGATATCCTACACCGGACACTGTATTGCTGATGAATAATAACCCACAACGTGTCGGCACCGTCTTAGATATTCAGCGTTTTTCACTGCACGACGGACCGGGTATCCGCACAACGGTCTTCTTGAAAGGCTGCCCGTTGCGCTGTCTCTGGTGCCACAATCCGGAGTCGATGGATTTTCGACCCGAGATCGGATGGCACACGGAGCGCTGCACCGGCTGCGGTGCCTGCATTGAAGCCTGCCCGGAGGGGTGCCATCAGCTCAGCAAAGAGGGTCAGCTTCATCGGTTCGACCGCGCCGCCTGCACCCGTTGCGAACGGTGCGTCGAAGCGTGCGCATTTGATGCGCTCAGACTCATCGGCAAACGCATGAACGTGGACGACGTGATGGCGGAGGTGCTTAAAGATCTCGCGTATTATACCCGCTCGGGAGGCGGACTGACACTCTCCGGCGGCGAACCGCTGGCTCAGCCTGAATTTGCTGAAGCCCTGCTCTCTGCGGCCCGGTTCGAGGGCATCCATACAGCGGTGGAAACCGCCGGTCAGGTGAGTTTCCAAACGCTGGAAAACATTGTGGAACTCACCGATCTGTTTCTGTTCGACCTCAAAGAAACCGATCCAGTGCGACATGAAACATATACCGGCGTGGACGGTCAGCTGATTCGCGAAAATCTGCAGCGACTCGACGCCCTGGGGGGCGCGGACATCATCCTTCGCTGCCCGATCATACCGACCCTCAATGACCGCCCTGACCATTTTGCACAAATCTCAGAGCTGGCGAATTCGCTGCAACATATCCGGAAAGTAGATTTGATGCCCTATCACCCGTTTGCCGCACACAAACACCAGGAAATCGGCAAGCCGAATCCGCTCCGCGGAATCGATGCTCCGACAGAAACCCAAAAAGAACAATGGAAGCATGCACTGCAGGGTTCCTGTCCGGTTCACATCTAACAAGGAGACACCCCTATGATTGAAGATATCGAAATTTTTCACAATAAGACTGAATATGTTATGCGCGGACAGGCCTCCGGTGCACATCTGTTTTCCTCACCGGATGCCGGACTGGTAATTCAGCGAGCCATCGATTCGTTCAACGGCGAAGGCGGGGAGGTGCTGCTTCACCGCGGAATCTATGAACTGAACGCCCCCATTCAACTGGACAGCCGCTGCGTGCTCCGCGGAAAAGGCGTTGCCACCTGCCTGAAACTCACACCGGCGAATGAACAGGGGATCGGCATCCTCTGCGAGGATAAAGACTATGCCTCTGTCTGCAACTTGAGTCTCCGCCCTGCGGCCCGCGGAACCGGCGTGGCGGGAATAGTCCTTCACAGCAGCGGGTGCTGTCAGATTCGCGAGGTTCGCTGCAAAGGGTTCGCCTCGTACGGCATATGGATGCGTGAAAACAGTTTTCTCTGCGAAATATCACGCTGTCAGCTGGCCGATAATCAAAAATCCAACCTGTTCATGCAAAATCTGCGAGATGGAGGCCGCGGCGGCGATTTTCTGCCCGGACTGGTGAGCGGGCTGACCATCTACGGCGGCGGCAACGGCATCGAATGTGAACACGCGCTGGTGCTGAATATCACCTCCTGCCTCATTCTTCATCCCGGCAAAATCGGCATTCACATTCACTCCGAAAGCAACAGCGTTCTGGTCTCCGGCTGCCGCACACTGCAGGTGGAGATGGACTGCGTTGTGGTGCAGGATTCTCATGAAATCAACCTGTCGAGCAACATCTTCTGCTGGCACCGCGATCATGGAATTATTCTGGATAATGTGAAGTGGGGAACGGTTTCCGCGAACAACATCATCGATACCGGTGTGCGGGCACATGATAAAACACTGCGCAACGGCATTATCCTGCGCAATGGTACCTCCAGTGTTCAGGTGACCGGCAATGCGTTGTTTAACTGGGGCGACCAAATGCCGATGCAAACCGGTATCGATGAGGATGCATCCTGCCGCGTCAACCTGATGGCCAATAACAATGTGAATTACTACACCGAACAGGATGTCATCTCCCGCGGAGCGCAGAGTCTGGCCCAAGGCAATGTCGGCATCGGCCCCGAAGCGTGGCTCGGTATGGATCGAGATCCCTATCCGGACTTTTCCCTGGATGGCCTGAACACTTTTCTTGAAAACAACTTTGAACGATAATCTTTCCGGGAGCTTACATACATGGAGACAACAACTGAACACGACCGGATCTGCCGGATCCTCGCCAACGAAACACTGGAGGATCTGCAGACCAATGTCCTGCCGTTCTGGCTGAAGATGATCGATCGCAGCAACGGCGGTTTCTACGGCCAAATAGACTTTAACGGCACACTGAACCGGGACGCCTCAAAGGGCGGGATTTATATCAGCCGGATTCTGTGGACCTTCGCCCGGGCCTACCGCCTGCTCGGCAACCCCGACTATCTGACCGCGGCGCAGACCGCCTGCGATTTTCTAACCACCAAACTCTGGGACGAATCATTCGGCGGCATTTTCTGGAGTGTGGATGCGCTGGGCAATCCGCTCGACACCAAAAAAATGTTTTACGTGCAGGCATTCGCCATCTATGGACTGTCCGAGCTGCACCGCGCAACCGGGTCAGATGCGGCTCTGGATAAGGCGCGCGAACTCTACGAACTGATCGAAATACACGCGTACGACCCGGAGCACAAAGGCTACTTTGAGGGGGCTTCCAGAGACTGGAAAACCGTCGAGCCCATGATTCTCGGCGAAGATGAGGAGCCGACCCATAAGTCGATGAATACACACCTGCATATTCTGGAGGCCTACTCCAATCTGCTGCTGGCCTGGGACAACAACGGCCTACGCGCTAAACAGCGCGAGCTGGTTCAAGTGATGTGCGAAAAAATCGTCGATCCACAGACACACCACTTCAAGCTCTATTTCGATGCGCAGTGGAATGCCAGCAACGAGCACATTTCCTATGGCCACGATATTGAGGGCAGCTGGTTGCTCGAAGAAGCCGCCACCATTCTCGGCGACTCAGATCTGATCGATCAAGTCACCCCGATTGCCCTGAAGATGGGAAAAACCATTTATGACGCGGGCATTGATGAAGCTGATATTGTTCAGTGGGAAGGCGACGCCACCGGCGTGGTTGACACCAAAAAATACTGGTGGGCGCTCGCCGAGCAAGTGGTCGGATTCTTCAATCTGTATCAGATGACCGGAGAAAAAAAGTATCTGGATGTCACCTGCAATGCGTGGGGCTATATCCGCGAGCAGTTGATCGACTGCGAACACGGAGAATGGATCTGGGGCCGCTTCGAAGACGGGACCCCGATTCCCAAGGACAAAGCCGGAATCTGGAAAGGTCCTTACCATAACGGGCGCATGGCGCTGGAATTATTTGAACGAGTTAAACGATAGAAAAGGAAAAAGAACAATGAGCAATCTCTTTGATGAACGTATGGCCGCACTGACGGCGGAGCACGAAGGCCTGATTCAGGCAAAAAACGAGCCGGTTCTTCCCGGAAACGGCATTTATACAAAATGGACCAATCCGGTGGTCACCGCTGCGCACGCGCCGCTGCACTGGCGCTACGACCTGAACCCGGAAACCAACCCCTTCCTGATGGAACGAATCGGAGTGAATGCGGCACTCAACCCCGGAGCCATTGAATTCAACGGTAAGATCTGCCTGATGGTGCGCACCGAAGGAGCGGATCGCAAAAGTTTCTTTGCTGTGGCGGAGAGCGAAAACGGCGCAGACAACTTCCGTTTTTGGGACAAGCCGGTCGTCATGCCGGAAACGGACCGGCCAGACACGAATGTATATGATATGCGCCTGATCGAGCACGAAGACGGCTGGATCTACGGCCTGTTCTGCGCCGAACGAAAAGATCCCTCTGCACCGGAACACGACGCCTCCATAGCCGAGGCGCAGAACGCCATTGCCCGCACCAAAGATCTCGTCAACTGGGAACGTCTCGACGACCTGAAAACCCCGTCGCCCCAGCAGCGCAACTGCGTCCTGCATCCCGAATTTGTGGACGGGAAATATGCCTTCTACACCCGCCCGCAGGACGGCTTTATCGACTGCGGATCCGGCGGCGGCATCGGCTGGGGACTGGCCGATGACATTGAACACGCCGTGATCCCCGAAGAGACCATCATTGATGAAAAAGTGTATCACACCATCAAGGAGGTCAAGAACGGAGCCGGCTGTGTGCCGATTAAAACCGACGAAGGCTGGCTGCATATCGTCCATGGTGTGCGCGGCTGCGCGGCCGGCCTGCGCTATGTCATTTATGCCTTTTTGACCGAGCTGGAACGCCCCTGGGTTCCCAAATACACGCCGGGAGGAGCCCTGATTGTGCCGGAGGGAGAAGAGCGCGTCGGCGATGTATCCAACGTGGTCTTCACCAACGGCGCGGTCGTGCGCGGCGACGAGGTCTTCATCTACTATGCTTCCAGCGACACCCGCTGCCACGTGGCCACCAGCACCGTTGCCCAGCTGGTCGACTACTGCAAAAACACACCGGCCGACCCCCTGCGCAGCTATGCCTGCGTACAGCAGCGCATGGAACTCATTGATCGCAATCTCGAACTCATGAAGTAAACTGGAAAGCCCGGCCGCCGGAGCAAGCGGTCGGGCCATTCGCATCAGACGTTGATAACACAAAGAAGGATCATCGAAATGAAATCAAAAACCACCGCTCTTTTCGCCGCGCTCTTCTGCTTCACGATGGCTGCCACCAGCGGTCAGGCCGCAGAACAGCCCAACATCCTTTATCTGGTGGTCGACGATCTGAACCGGGGCGATCTGGGCTGTTACGGCGGAACCATTCCGACTCCTCATATCGACCAGCTCGCCCGCGAAGGCGTCCGCTTTACCTCCTGCTATGCCACCTCGGCCGTCTGCACCCCCTCTCGCTACAACCTCCTCACCGGTCAGTATGCCTCCCGCTCGAAATGGTTGCGCGAAAACGAATGCCCCGACACGACGAACGCGTTCATCCGCTGGAACACCAATCTGGAGCCGGGCGACGAAACACTGGCCACTTTCCTCAACGACTACGACACCGGGTATGTCGGCAAATGGCATAACGGCCTGCCGGTTCTTCGCCATATCCCGGCCGTCTCCGAACCGCAGGATCCGGAAATGGCGGATCACTACATCGAAAACCAGAAAATCGCCTGCCGCTTCGTCGAAAAAACAGCCGGATTCGACGAGGCCCGCGCAGTGTACCTGACCAACGTCTCCTGGCTTCCGCTTTCACAACGACTGATGACCCATCATCAGCACTGGCTGACCTATCACGCCGTTTCCTATCTGAAAAGCACAACCCCGTCCAAACCGTTCCTGCTCTACATGGCCACCACCCTGCCGCATCTCCCCAGTGCCATGGATGCACTCAACTGCGATCCGCGCGCCTCCTTACTGGGCTATCGCGATGAACATCTCAACATCCAGCCCTCTTACGCCAACCTCAAAGAACGGGTCGCCCAGGCCGGACCGTTTCAGGACGAAGAAGCCGAAGGCAGCTATGCGGCTACCATCTGGCTGGACGACGCCGTAGGCCGGATTCTTCAGGAACTGGAGGAAAACGGACAGGCCGACAACACGATCGTTGTGCTGGTCAGCGATCATGAGCTACATGAAAAAATGACCTGCAACATGGGGAAAACCACGCTGATCATCCGGGCTCCCGGCATTAAGCCGGCCGTTGTAGACACGCTGGTCAGCACAGTCGACATTGTCCCGACCCTCATGGATTTATGCGGAAAAAAAGTTGCCCCCGAACAGTTTGACGGACGCAGCTTTTCCGCCGCACTGCACGGCAATCCCGCAGAAATACAGGATGCCGTTTATCAGGAAATCACCTACACCCGGGCCGTTACCACAAAACAGTGGAAATACATCGCCACCCGCTTCCCGGAAGAGATTCAGGCAAAAATCACGCCGGACAACCGGCGCGACTTTAATCAGGAAGGAACCACCTATTCAGTCGGGGACAGCAATCTTGCCCGGGTGCGATACAACTCAGACAAAAAATTTCCGGGCTACTACGACGACGATCAGCTCTACAACCTGACAGAGGATCCAAACGAACAAACCAATCTGGCCCAGAAACCGGAATACGCCGGAGTCCTTGCCGAAATGAAGAAAAAACTTCGCACCTACAGCCTGGATCTTCCCCATCAGTTTGCAGAGTTCACAGACTCCGACTTGCAGTAACGGAAGTGATCGGCCTGATGACAGGCCGAAATACAGGCTCAACATCCCCAACTGGAAAACGCTGCTAACGGGCGTTAAACCTGATATAGAACTGGGGTTTGAGTTCTGCCACCCTTTCCGGTGCCCGGAGGAGTGAAACCTCCTCCTTATACTCCTGTGCCACCTCACCGTCTGCGGTTTCGGCAACATCACCAACAATCACATGATTGTCGTGACAGTGCTTTTAGTATTACTTCTTGGGACTGCAATAAACACAATCACCAGTTCCCTTGCATTTAGAGCAATTGACTTTTTCTTTACCTTTGGCCACCTTTCCCGACCCTTGGTATGTGGCACAGGTTCGTATGCCGCCACCAAAGCCGTTGACTTTATACCTGCCTTTTCCGCGGCAATATTTTCCATAGCATTTTATCCAGCGTGTTTCATATGAGCTCCCTTTCCCGTTACAACTTATGCAACGACCGCTTCCGTTGCATTTTTCACAGGGAGTGTCGCCTCCGGAAAATTTGTTTTTCACCAGTGCTGCATATTGATCGGGATGCTGTTGTGTCCATAAACTTTATCTTGGCGAGGCCAATCCGAGAGGATCATGGAGTCCGAGCGGTTATCTTTTTTCCCATCCCATGAATATTGCAATTGGTTGAGTATTTTAGTGGTTCCCGGGTTGGAGTATCTTTCGGCCTTATAGTTGTTTCGAGGGGATGAAACCCGGCTTTTTACCTCATCGGCAGCAGGGTAAGATCGTGTGAGAGCGGGTCCAAATAAGTTCTTGGATAAGTTGTATAATCCTTCTTTTTCACCATGGATCGACTGGAAGCTAATCTCCCAAAGCTTTTCACCAAGAAAGCGAATTTTAATATTCTGGACACGAACCCTTCCATATATAATTTGTCCCCGAATTTCAGAGGTGTGAATGTGCCAAGCTCCTCTCCAGTGATCATCAACCAGAGTCATGGTATACCCATTGTTGCTTAGAATTTTGTTAACTTCATCGCCGTGCATCCCCCACTGGAGACCTTTTAGGAAATCTGTTTGCCATTTGAAATCAGAACTTCCGGTTGCAGATGCTTAATCCACTCCATCTGCAACCAGCTGTTTCCGTCTTGCGCCGCACGAGGATGGGCAACAAGCAACGGCTTCAACGCCTCTGTCTGCTCAACCAACTCAAACGCCTTTACCGCATCCAGATAGCTCGATCCATCATAGTCAAAATAGACCATAAAACAGAGCTTCCCCTGAACTTCTGTAGAAAAAAACTGAGGTTGGTAATGTCCTCTTTCTTGAATGCTTTAATTGCCTTCTTTTCATTCAGCGTTTTCAGTGCAGATTGCAGGGCCTCGACCCGCCCATCTTTCGCCGAGGCAAATAACATGACGTGCGTCTGCCTGCCTGAGAGAAGATAATTTTCATACGGAGACAATGCGCTCACTGATAGACAGGCGAGCACGGAAGACAAAATAATTCCCATTTTAAATTTCACAATAACGCTCCTTCTCTGTTTCGAATTAATGCTTAATAAACTCCTGCTCCAGCTCCTCGATCGTGCAACCCTTGGTTTCCGGCAACTTGAAGATATAGAACGGAATGGAAATCAGAACAATGGCCGCAAAGACATAGAAGATATAACCGGTCGGCATAGTTGCATCCATAACTGGAAACAACTGAGCAACGGAAGCACTGGTTACCCAGATGGCAATGCTGGCAAACGAAATCGCCATACCGCGAATCCGGTTTGGAAAGACCTCGGAGATAAACACAAACTTCACCGGACCAATCGCGCAAGCAAAGAAAGCGATAAACGCATTCACGGCAATCACAATCGGCATCCCCATGCTGTTTTGAAGGAACAGAGTGCCAATGACAATGTGCGAAATCAGTGCGCCGACAGAACCGATAATCAACAGCTTTTTCCGGCCAAGAATATCCATAAAGAACAGAGCAAATACCGTCGCAACCATATTCACAATTCCAATCGACAGTGAGCTGCCCAAAGCGTCCCCCTGAGTAAATCCAGCCGTTTCAAAAATATTCGGGGCATAATACAACACCGCCGCAATCCCGCAGGCTTCGGCAAAAAAACAGACCAGCATGGAAAGAACCAGTGGCCGACACAGTTTGGCGGTAAAGAGGTCCCACACATGAACATCGCTTTCCTGGCCGATTGCAGTCTGGATCTCATTGCTCACTGCTGCCCCGCGTTCGACTCCATTAATACGTTGCAAAACCCTCAGGGCTTTGTCTGTGAAACCTTTTTTTGACAACCAACGGGGTGTTTCCGGAAGAAATGCAGTACACAACAAAAGAAGAATGCCCGGAATCGCTTCAGCTGCAAACATCGCTCGCCAGTGCTGGTCTACCGCAAACCACTTCCAAAACGAGGACATTGACTTTGCATCTACATTCGCTTCTGCAAACCTAAAAATTTTCCAGTTAACAAGCAGGCAGATTACAATCCCGGCTGTAATGGTGAACTGATAGAGTGTCACTAACCCGCCCCGGTATTTTTCCGGAGCCACTTCTGAAATGTAAAGCGGGCAAACCATAGTAGCGGCCCCAATCCCGAGTCCGCCGATCAAACGGGCGACAATCAGCTGAACCGCGCTACCGGACAACCCGCTCCATATCGCAGAAATGAAGATCAAAATGGAGGAAAGAATAATAAGCGCCTTTCGTCCAAATTTATCGGCAATGAATCCGGAACAAAACGAGCCAAGCCCGCAGCCAATCAGGACACTGCTGACAAAAAACCCGGTCTGCCCCGGCGTAAACTGAAAAAGCTCCGTCACCGCAGAAGTCGTCCCCGACACAACAACCACATCATATCCGAAGAGAATGCCTCCGGCACCGGCCACTACGCAGATAAACCATAAATAAAGACTAGGACTGGCTGTTTTTACCTCACTCATTAAACATCTCCTTTTGCCGCCTTGAGCAGCGCTTCAATATTACATGGCAGAATATCTGCATCAAACCATCTGGGCTCGGTATGCGTATCGATCCACTTTCCCATTTCAGCGATCGAAGATAGGAAGGGGGACGGCTTTTGCAACCAACAGCAACTGTTCGACTAACATTAGGACACTAGTGATTTATTACACTGTCATCCCATAGATTTTAAATAAAAAGGCTGGCTTGTGAGCTCTAAATCCTCCACTCGGAGGGTATGAAAAAACAGAGACAAAAACACAAACCAGCCGGACATAGGTATACAACCTTGAAGCAATTGTGCAATCTGATTCCCGGACACATGGTCACGAACCTTGCGAAGAAGCATGGCGTCGATGCCCGAAGCCGGACGTACACGCCATGGAGCCATGTGGTTTCGCTGCTTTATGCCCACTTTGCTCATGCGCTCGGGCTTAACGATGTATGCGACGCGCTCCAGATGAATGCGGCGGCGCTCTCCACCATCCGCGGTGCGGTTCCACCGTCCCGCAACAACCTGAGCCATGCGAATCAAGTGCGCGACGCGAACATGGCCGAAGAGCTTTATTGGAGCATGATGAAGCATCTGATGGACACGGTGCCTGGTTTTGCGAAGGGAAAGGTGCGTAGTGGATACCTCCGTCGCTTCAGCAAGGCGATCCATGCGCTCGATTCGACCACGATACAGCTGGTGGCCAATAGCATGGACTGGGCAAAGCACCGCCGCCGCAAGGCCGCCGCGAAGTGCCACATGCGTCTGGACCTGCAAAGCTTCCTTCCACGATGTGCCATTGTCGACACGGCAAAACACCATGACAGCCGCAAGACCTTGAGCTTGTGTGCCGACCTTGAAGCCGGAGAAATCGTTGTATTCGACAAGGCTTATATCAAATTCAAGCATCTCTTTGAGCTAACGGAGCGCGGCATTAATTGGGCGGGTCGAGCGAAAGACAACATGCAGTACACGGTGATGCGCTCCCTCGAAACGACTAAAAACAAGCGCATCCTTCGCGACGAAGTCATCGAGCTGATGCTCGAAAAATCGAAGAAGGCCTACCCGTGCGAGTTGCGCCGCGTTGTAGCCCTCGTGGAGATCAACGGCAAGGATGTCGAAATGGTCTTCCTGACCAACCATCTGGAGTGGAGCGCGTGGACGGTCGCGGAGCTCTACCGCTGCCGGTGGGATATCGAGGTGTTCTTTAAGGAAATCAAACAGACGCTCCAGCTCTCCGACTTTCTCGGCTACAGCGCTAATGCCGTACGCTGGCAGGTATGGACCGGGCTGCTCGTCCATCTGCTGATGCGCTGTCTCAAATTCATGCACGGATGGGATCACAGCTTCAAGCGCCTGTTCACCGTCGTAAGGGTCTCGCTTTGGCGTCGCTGGAACCTGCCCGCCTTGCTGGAATCCTATGGGACAGCCAAACCACCCGGTCGCATCCGAGGAGCACCGGAACAGGCGTATCTGCCGGGGTTCATCTAAATGCTGTGGGACAGCCAACTGTTTAAAACGGGGAATCATCATTACTCTTCAACAAAAAATCGGAATCGACTAAATAAACTAAACATCAGAAACCTTAACAAAAACGGGAGCTGACACTCCGTTAGCGTCCTCTATGGGATGACAGTGAAACAGAATGACTATGTAAAAGCATGCCTCGACCAGCTCATCCCCCAGCTGACGGGGTTGACCATCACCGGGGGCGTTGCTGACGACTCCGGCGAATACTTCGGCTTCACCGTCAAGGGCAAGCAGAACGGCAAGGCGGTTGAGAAAACCGTGTTTGTGATGGCCGACGCGGAATGCAACGGGCCCGGCTTCCTCGAAATTAATGATGGTGTCGAGCCCGAACCGCAGGCCTACAGCGAGTGGTGCCCCAACTGCTCCACCGAGGTGGCGTATAAGGAGAACCAGCCATTCCCCTGCACAACCTGCGGCGAGATCCTGTTCCCGTGCGCCGCTTGCTACATGGCGAACGGGAACGAATATGCCCTGTGCGACCAATGCCCGTGGGAGACCAAGGGGAAGGAGGCTATGTCATGTGCGAAGTAATGAAGCCCCTCTTCCCCCTCGGCCAACTTGTCGCCACACCCGGCGCGATCGCCGCGCTGGAGGAAAACGGAAAGGCATGCACCGAGTTTTTGGAGCGGCACGTTACCGGTGACTGGGGTGATCTGTGCGAAGAAGATAAGCAGGCGAATGTGGAAGCCATCGAGCAAGGGTTGCGGATTCTCTCTGCCTATAAACTGCCGGACGGAACTCGCATCTGGATCATCACGGAAGCTGACCGAAGCTCAACGTGTTGCTTATTACCGAGCGAATACTGATAAAGGAGGTTGCTATGTCTTACAGACACTGCACAGGATGCGGGCGGGGCTTTGAGCAAAAGGCATACCAAAGAGAGTCGTTCTGCGGCTCCTGCGGAGAGCCTTTGAAACGGGGGTTGCAACGCGACGCGCCGCTCGACATCCATCCCTACCCGGATAATCCCCCACCCAAGCTGAACGTCGAGATCAATGGTCTGCTCGACGAGCTCGGCGAATGTGCGAAAAAGCATCCCTTCTGGTTCTCAGCAGGGGCAGTGGCGGCCGGGGTCGGAGGCATCATGCTCGGCCCCGGTCTTGTGACGCTGGGACAGGGCGTGATGGCCATCGGCGGGATACTCATCGCCACCGGCATGCTGTCGGTGGTGTACACCGAAAAGGAGCAGGCCGAAAAGTGGATCTCCACCGGATTGCTGACACTCGTGGCCGGGGCCGGCATCGCCCTGGCCGGATTCGCGTTGACCACCGCCGGAGTCGTGGCGGTGGTCGCCGGTTCCGGGGTAGCCACCAAGGCAACCGTGGAAGAAGTCTTGCGGCGAAAGATAGAGAAGCAGATGCGCGAAAAGAGCATCTCCGAGCTGATCGGCATATCCCGCCAGCTCAACGGTTGACCGTCCGGCTCAATACCGGGTCGTCAGTTCTTTATTAGATAGCTAAATATGCCTTATTTAAGTGTTACGTCCCTGCCTCGCAATAATCAATTCGTTCTCACATAGAACCTGTTTAAAAGAGCGGTAACTGCCGGGAGCTTTCAGCAGAAAAAGCTAGGCAGATGATGCAGAAATAAACTGCTTGAAACCCATAAGGAGTACGACCATGAAAAGAAAAACTATCACCCGCCTGCTGCTGGTCACCGCACTCGCCTGCAGCGCCGGCACGATGTTCAAATTCCGCTGCATGCACTGCAAAGGCACCGGCTTCCACGCCGGCACCAACATCGTTTGCATCTTCTGCTGCGGAAAGGGATATAAGTAGTGAATGATGTTCATCTAGGTTCTTCAACCCGCTCTGGCATAACCGCCGGGGCGGTATTGATTCTTTTTACCTATGCGATATGCGGGCGGTAAAAAGGGCGACTCCCCCTGATCTAGAAAATATCGCGGAGGAGCCGCCAATACCCATATGCCTCGGCGCACATGCTTCCCTTTCCAACTACGAGTTAGAGAGCGGGATAAATGCATCCTGTCATGCATACTCATACCTTATTCCATTAGTGTATCTACAGGTGATTCAGGGTCAACAGTTAACTCAGGGGACATGAAAACTCTCATTTTTCCATCTTAGATTTCTGGGCTGTGCACACGTTGCACGGCTGTAATACCGCGCCATAAGAAACCTACTTTTTATATCTCATATTTTTGAGATAAATAGGGTTTTTATGGGCGCGTCCCGTAACCGCGCAAAGCGTGCAGAAGCAGTTCGCTACAAGATTTCAGCAAGCTTTCTACAGGCATTATTCCCTGGAGTTGCGCTACCTTGTGCCGCACTTAGCCCGGAGGCAGGCCAAGGGGATGATAGGTAGCTTCTCTGCTAGTCCCTGCCGAAGCCTAAAGCACGACTTAGCGTGATCCTAAACTGCTCCTAAAGATGTCACTAACGCCCACCGCCATCATCGATCTAAACTGCCGTGTTGGAACGGTGGCCCAAAACTTGGTGGTTCGGGGTTTGCTCCCGCCACCTTGTAAACACCGGTTGGGATTTGATGACTCCGAGCATCTTTCTTTTTCGCGATCCGTTCCTTTGTGGATCTTTTACTTAACCGTCTACAGAAATCGGTTCCATTTTCTTTATTGGATCGTCGGTCTGAACTGCCCTCCAACCATCCTGAGTTTCGATCTTGAAGACAATGGCTGTTTTATTAGGAGCTTTGAACGGTGTTTTCACTACAAGCCCTTCGTGGGTCACTTTCCATTCAATCTTTTCCGGAGAAGTAAGCACAGACACGTTGGTGACCGTGGTCTTTCCGAGCTTGCCCTTGGCCAGGCTCTTGATTGTTACATCCACCTCACTTCCCGCCCAGCCGAGCTGAATGGCGTAGATGGCGTTGCCCTTGGTGGTGAAGCGGAAGTTTTCTGCCGTATAGTCGCCGCTCATCTGCGTGAAGTGCCCGCCGTGCTCCGACGACGCGATGCGCTTGGGACCTTCACCATAGGTAACGAATGGACGGGTGCCGTAGATCGCCTCCCCGTTGGCGCGCAACCAATCGCCCATATCGAGCAGCGAGCGGCGCTGTGCATCATCAATAACACCATCGGCGGTCGGCGAAATGTTGAGCAGCAGATTTCCGTTTTTGCTGACGATATCGATGAGCATGTGCAGCATCGTCTTGGCTGACTTGATGTCCAGCTCTTCGGTGTAGGACCAGCTACCGGTCTTGGTCCATTGGCCGGCGCTAATGGTGTCGTCGGTCAACCAGTTATATTCGGTGAGCTGATCCAGACGCCCCTTCTCAAAATCGACCACACCGACATTCTGCGGAAGGTCATGCTGTTTGTAGGTCGTGACGACTTCCTTACCCCACTCTTCTGCGGCGTTGAAATAGTAGGCCGCGAAACGCGCGCGATTTTCCTGCGGGAGGCGGTCGAGCCACGAGTCGAACCAGATAATGTCGGGCTGATAGGTATTGATCACCTCTTCCAGTATCTGGTTCCACCATTCACAGAAATTTTCCCAGCCCATCGTGCCATAAAGTTTCTGGAGATCGGGCGAATCCTTTCCAATACGTTCCGGCGCCTCGCGCTGCAAATAATTGTAGCGGCCTTGGTAGTGCCAGCGGCGCTGCTCCTTTTCTGGAGCATCGGCAGCAGCCTGCCCCACCTTGGCGTGATGAAAGGTTGCAATAAATCTCATATCATGCTTGCGGATGGCGGTCACCAATTCCCCAAGGAGATCACGCTTCGGGCCAATCTTCGCGGCATTCCAGGGCGTGACTTTGGAATCCCACAGCGCATAGCCGTCGTGATGCATTGCCACGGGGCCGGCAAACTTTGCCCCTGCCTCCACGAAAAGATCGGCCCATTCGTCCGCATCATAATGCTCGGCGGTAAACATCGGGAACAGATCGTGGTATTCAAAATCCTTCGGCTCACCGAACGTGCGCGTGTGAAACTCGTGCTCACGGTAGGTCTGGAAGCCGACGCCGAGATTGTAGTTGCGCTTCTGCTCGTTCTCCACCGGCTTCTTCCCGCTGGGGTGGCCATACATCGTGCGCGGATAGTGCTCATTACCAAAGGCAGGAACCGAATACGGCGCCCAATGGAAGTAGATGCCGAATTTTGCATCCTTGAACCACTCCGGCGTTTCGTTCACTCTTGCCAGATCATCCCAGTCGGCCTTGTATTCCGCCAACGACGGTATAGCCAATAGCGAGCAAGTGATAACAGCATATACATTTTTTTTCATGACACCCTCAAATCGATTTAAACTGGTTAATCTATAAACGATTTAAAATGGTGTTTTTCCCAAAATTTATACTATCGCCGTGTTTTAAGAATAACTTCAGCAACGCGATCACCGAACCTCCTATGGGAGGCGGCCTTTAAATCCAATCCTCACGGGATAGGCCATGCCGTATGCGGGTTTGGAGGGAAGCATTATTTCCAAACCCCGAGAGGTCTGCTTCCAACCCAGTTCGCCATCAACTCCAAGGAGCCGAACAGATTTGATCTTCCCGAGATCCTTCTTTGCCAGCGTCTTAATAAGTATTTTTTCACCCGGCCAATCGAGAGCAGTTGCGTAGAGCACGTCGTTCTGCTTATTCCGGGTGAAGCGAATATGTTCACCGGTGTACACCGTATGATGATCGTGCTGTGAACGCTGATCGTCCAGCGACGGGCCTTCACCGAAGATGGAGTAAGGGCGGGTTGAGTAGATCGCTTCGCCGCACACCTTCAACCATGCGCCCATACCGAGCAGCGGTTGCTTGTATTCGGGCGGAACGGTTCCGTCAGCCTTCGGTCCAAAGTTGAGCATCATGACGCCGTTTTTCGAGACAATGTCTACGAGGGAATCGAGCAGCTGGTCGGCGGTGCGGTATTCATCCTCTGTTGAATAGCCCCAGGAATAAACGCTGATGGACGTATCGGTCTGCCAGACATTTTCCTGAATATCGATCATCTGCCGCCGCTCCAGGTCGCGCACACCGGCATTCGTTGGAATGTCGTTGCGCTTTGAGCAGAGCACCATGCCCGGGGAACCAAAGGTTCCCTTACCGGTTTCGATGCCCTTGTTGTAGAGATAGGCCGCAAACCGGGCGTGGAAATTTTCCTCGCGCCATTCGGGTTTATTCCAGCCCCAGTCAAAATAGTAGAGATCGCAATCGGACTTATCCACCAGCTCCGTGGTGCGTTTCCACCAGCGTTCCAGATAGGCTTCATCCACCACGCCTTCTGAATAAAAGTCGGCCAGTTCAGGCTGCGCTTTTCCGATGCCGTTGCGGTGGTAGAACCCAAAATATTCATAGTTCCAGGCAAAGTGATTCGAGACACCAAACTTCAGACCTTTTTTGCGGGAAGCGGCTTTCATTTCGCCCACGAGATCACGCTTGGGCCCCATTTCTACCGAATCCCATTTCGTCAGATCCGAGTCGTACAGCGCAAAGCCGTCATGGTGCATTCCCATCATGCAGAAAAATTTTGCTCCGGAATCCACAGCCAGCTGCGCCCAGGCATCGGCATCCCATTTTTCCGCTTTCCAGAGTGGAATCAGATCATGATAGCCAAAGTCGGCAACCGAGCCGTAGCTCTTTTCATGGAAGTCCTTGGTCTTCATGCCGCGCGCTTCGTAGTAGTCGCTAAGCACACGCCCTTTTTTATCCAGCCGGGTTTCGCCCTTTTCAACACCATGAACCCAGCGGCCATACCATTCCGCCGCATGATCCCCGCGAAAGGCGGGAACCGAATAGACGCCCCAGTGCGGCCAGATGCCGAATTTTGCATCCTGATACCATTCGGGCACTTCGTAGTTTGAAAGTGAATCCCAATCCGCTTCGTACCCCTTCCCGGAAACTGAACCGACTGCAAGACACACTCCTATGCTTAATATCCAAATCTTCATGAGTCCGTTCCTTTAAACTTCATAGAGGAACCCCCGCAGACACCGATTTCTTTGACAACAAAGGGCATCTTGCCGCCATCCTCTGAGATGCTTCTGCATTGAAAGTTACAAAGCATTTTTACATTCATCAACGCACCGTTTCCTTATCCAACCTTTTTTGCGACTGTATGATCTGCTTCTTCACCAATGGAGGCAACGCAACGCCCTTCTGGAAATAGGTGTCGGCATTAAAACGCAGGTTATTGCGTTTGAAATATTCGCGATCCACATCGAGCGAGAGATCACAGTCGAAGCGGGCGAGAATCGATTCGTTGGCTGCACCGCCGCCATCGGGATTGATGTGGCACAGCCCCCATGTGAAACCGCGACCATCGCCCTTGCCGTCGAAGGTGGTCGGGCAAAACGGCCCCGGCGCAACCGGCGGTATCTGGATCATCGACATCACCTTGAAGTTTTCTCCGTCGGGCGACCACTGGATGGTGTTTTTTTCCGGGCCGTCAAGCGCGACCAACGCGGCGACGCCATCCTTCCACGCAAACATGCAGGTTTCGTGTCCGGAGTTGATGACCGGGTTCAGCTTAGAGGCTTCAAACGGCCCAAGCGGATTATCGGAAAAGGCAACGCCCTGCATGCGCAGCACATATTCCGAACCACGCTCGATCGGCGCACCCTTGTAATAAATTAGAATGCGGCCGTTGTGGACCACCGGACAAGGATCATTGATCTTGATGTTGCCCCAACTCCCTGCCGGACTCGGCACAAGTGCATTTTCCGGATGGTGTGTCCACGGGCCGTTCGGCGAATCCGCATAGGCCACTCGCACTGGACAATACTCCTGTCCCCCGATTTTATTGTAGGCTTGGAAATAGAGATAATATTTCCCTTTCCAAACAAGAACACCCGGCGTGCAGATGGATCGGTTGCCCTGCTCCGGTTTCGGCGGACGGTGTACGGCGGGCTCCGCATCTTCAACCCAGTTCCATCCATCGGAACTCGTCGCATGCCAGATATCGGCCAGATCCCAGTCGGTACCGGGTTTGGTGTCGGTTGCGTTTTTCAGGCCGACCGGCGGGCATTCGGAACGACGGCCCGTGTACCAAACATGGTAGACGCCATCGACCTTGATTACCTTGGTCGGATCGCGACGGCTGACGTTTGCCTCTCGTTTAAAGTTTAGTTTCGAATATTTAAAATTGGAATAGAGTTCATTCCCGCGGTCTTCGTGAGGATTCCACTCATCGTACAACCGCTCCATCGCCGCACTCAGCGGGCGATCCGGCTTCTCCGTCGGAATAACCGCCGGGAAGGGTTTCTGCTCGGCGACGGCAACGCAGGCAATTGCCACTAGTCCTGAAATAAGTTTGGTCATTGTCCTTCTCCCTGAATCTGTTTCTTTAAATTGCCCGGTAGCATGGTGCTTTTCTGGAAATAAGTTCCATCGTCGAATCGCAGATTGTTGCGTTTGAAATATTGGCGGTCGACCTCCAGCGAAAGATCGCAGTCGAAGCGGGCCAGAATGGAGTTATTGTTTCCGCTCTCCTTGTCCATGATGTGGCAGAGGCCCCAGGTTATGCCGCGTCCGTCACCGTTACCGGCGAATGCGTCCGGGCAGAACGGCCCCGGTGCGACCGGTGGAAGCTGGATCAGCGAGGCCACTTCAAAGTTAATGCCGTCGGGCGCAAACTGCACGGTGTTCTTTTCAGCGCCATCCAGGCTGACGATCGCTGCCACCCCGCCTTTGAACGGAAACATGCAGGTTTCATGGCCGGAATTGAGCACGGGGTTGAGCTGCGACTTTTTGAACGGCCCGAGCGGATGCTCGGCAATCGCGACGCCCTGTGCGCGGACGATGGTTCCGTTACCCCCTCCCTTTTGCGGGGAGCCTTTGTAGTAGATATAAATCTTTCCTTTGTAGACGATCGGGTACGGGTCGTGGATCGCGTTGGAATCCCAGTCGCCCACGGCTCCAAAATCGATCACCACCTTACCGAGCGGCTTCCATGGCCCGAACGGCGAATCGGCTTCGGCCACAGTTACCGCGGCACGGTCGCCGGAATCCAGTCCAGGAATTTCGTTAAAGCCCTGATAGTAGAGATAATATTTCCCTTTCCAGATCAGAACATCCGTTGTGGAAATAGACCGCCAGCCGTATTGCGGCTTAGCCAACCGCGTGACGGCCGGCTTGTCGTCCTCAACCCAGTTCCAACCATTGGAACTCGTCGCATGCCATAGATCGCACAGATCCCAGTCGAACGAAGGAATCGTATCGGTTGCTTGTTTTCCCGCCGGAATACCCGCCGATTTCCGGCCCGTGTACCAGACATGATAGACGCCATCAATCAGCAGGACCTTGGATGGATCCCGGCGTGAGATATTCGGCGCGGTTTCCAACCCTTGGAGCGGCGTATATTTAAAGTTGGAATAGAGTTCATTGGCCCGATCTTCATGCGGATTCCACTGCTCATACAAACGCGCAACCGCAACACTCACCGGAGTTTCCGGCTTTTCTTCCGGAATCAAAGCCGGAAACACTTCTGCAAAGCCGGTCAACGGCAATAGCAGTGCGAGACCCACAACTTTAATATTCATTAACAAACTCCTGATTATCCATTTATGCATATAAATAGGAAACGTCCCTAGGACGCCATATTCCCAAAGACTGCAACGAAAGTTTGATTTAAGCAGCAATCTAAAATGAAAGGATCGCCGATCCGGCCGGATAAAGAAAGGGTCAGGTCCGTTTCCGGGAACATTTCACTGTAGACACAAAGCGAGGCGACAGCCAACCGACGCCCTCGTCGCTTTCTTTTCCGCAGAGAACGCGACGAGGACGTCGCGTCTACGATCTCTTTACTTGGAACTTGAACCAAAAAAGCCCCGCCCGAACAAATCGGATGGGGCCGTATAAATTTGAGATCCCGCTTGAGCGGATGCCTACATATGGAAGCGACGAGCCACAAGCAGTCCGACTCCCGACAAAGCAATCAAACCAAGGGTAGCCGGTTCAGGGATCACGGACAGTGTTACCTGGTCCACGTCTACATACGAGGTGGCTCCAAAGTCGGGGGAGACGACCTGGAAGGCCGTTCGAACCTGGTCAAGCTCGCCGTCACTTGCTGCAATACCGAGCGTAGAAACCTCAGCGGCACCGCCGATCGAGTAATACACATCGACCAGGTCGGTATCAAGATTCAGCACAGCCCGCACCGCCAGCGTATCCGGCAAAACGGTTGCATTGAAGTCATAAAGCGTGACAGCGGGACCTGACCCCAGAGCCTCCAGCCTCAACTCACCATTGCGCTTCACAAGTTTAATTATAGCCAGGTCATGTCTTTCAGCGACCACGGCACTGTCATGCCGAAAACTAAACCCTACGGAGCCCCCGGCAATATCCCCATCCGTCATATCGGCTGCACTATACGTGACGGCTAACTCATAGATTCCGCTGGTGACATCAGTTGTGCTCAGATTTGCTCCATTGAATAAATTGGCTCCCTGCGTTATATGCAGGTTTCCGCTTCCGTCGGTCTGAAGATTGGTACGCGCCACATACCACTTTGCCGTTCCGGCGGAATTGTTAAGATCTTTGAGGTCCGTACCGGGGTCATCATTCATCTGCCAATTTTCGATCGTCGCCGCATGCGCGAACGAGCCAACTAGGGCAATAGCCATAATCATTACTGTTTTTTTCATTTTTTCTCCGGCCTTTGAAATTTCTGGTTTCGAGAAACAGATCTCTTTCCATTAATCTATAAACGTCATCTTCGGGCACGATTCTCACGGTGTGGGCATTTTTTTTAAACCGTCACTTTTTCCCGGTCGTAAAACTCCAGACATGACCTTGTCGTACAGCCCCCTTATCATCGGCCGCATCCACGCGCCAATAGTAGGTGGTAGATGGCTGGAGATCCGGCAGATCAACGATATTGCTTGATGCATCCCTCAAGGAACGAACCAGCTTCAATGCATTCGGTGAGGTGCCAACATAAACCCGGTGCTGCTCACTTTCGTAGGCCTCCAGGAACATCAGGTCAGCATCAAGCGGCACGTGGGTTCCACCATCTTTGGGAACCGGCGTGCTGGAGATGGCTTCCTTCCGTCCGGGAATCCAGTAGCGCTTGGCGCCGAACTCATAGGCGCCAATGTCCGGCGCGGCCCCTTCGAATTCCAACTCTTTGAATTTGGAAACGGGGCTGGGGATTTCGCTTATCGTAACGGGTGCTCCGGCATCGACGAGCGGGCTTCCCGCCTTTGGACGAAAATCAAAATTGGTTGGATCGCGCAGGTATCTCCAGGAAGCCCCTGGTTCACGGAGATTGTGGTCGGCCTTACCTGGAAGCACCGTCGCGACAGGCATCATGCAGCCGTCGGAACGCTTCCACCATTTTTTCGGTTTTTTATCGAGATGGAACGAGCGGCTTCTGAGCGTCCCGAGATTGTTGCGCGTGAGGCTGTTCATATTGCCATTGATTTCATGCAGAATCTTGAATCCTTGAATCGACATGGAAACCTCTTCCTTAAAAGGATCAGAATATTGATTCACGTTAAGAACACTGTTATTCAATACCAGATGGCGATCGCCCTTCAGCTCGTTCGGTTGCGTGTTCCAGGTTACGTTATTCATGTAGACGCCGTCGCCATGGATTTTACCGTCGGGGCGGTAGATACCACTGCCATGGTAGTCAAAACGGACGCCCTGCCGGTTGCAGTCGTGCGCCCAGTTATGTGAAAGCAGGGTCTTATAATGATTACGGGTTCCCACATTAATCGCCGCCCCATCGTGCTGGAGGTTGCTCATGTCAGACAAGTGATTCAGGGCAATCGTTGCCCCGGTTCCGGTTCCACGCACCCCCTCCGAGTTTCCGGCGCGCGTAATCGTATTGCGGATAAAAAAGCCGTCGTCGCCAATCATCACCGACCCCGACGCGCCGTTAGAGTTGGGCTCCCACTCAATATCGGAGAACAGGCAGTTTTCAACCCGCATGCCCTTGCTCTGAAAACTGAGCGGCGCATTGCTCCGGCGAACCCTGTTGTTGATAAAGCGGTTGTCTTTCCCTTTGTGAAAACTCGACATCTTGTTTGCGTTGTTTCCCGGATTGAAATGCACAAACCAGTCGGTCGAACCCAACACAAATTTATGAGTGGACGGGTAATCGAATGCGCAGTCCTTCACCTCGACACCGGAGCTGTCCATCACGAAAAAACCTGCGCCATGGAACCGGATACCGGAAACTTCGATGTTCTTGCATCCTGACATATCCAACCCGAAATCGTTCACGCGCCCGCGCAACGCCATCCGATTGGGGTTCATACCATTCGGAGGCATGTAGTAGACCGTTTTAGTTTTGGCATCGACCCACCATTCATTCGGACGGTCGAGTGCCGCCAAACCGAGAATATGATAGGCGCTGAACTGATGAATATCAGACATCCCAATCCCGGATGGATCATACGAAAAATGGTCGGATCCGGCCGCGTGCTCCGTGATCGGCCGCGCCCAGGTGAGCCAGTGGCCAATATTGAGAACGGCGATTGCGCCCGTAAAATCCTTACCGGTCTCGGCCAATGAATAGGTCTGCTTGTCGAACGTAATGGACGGATCGATCTTGTAGCGCGTGTCCCCTTCCCTGAAGCCCATGTCTTTGGGCTTGTGGAAGCGGTCGTCGTAGGCCAATCCCAGCCGCGACTTTCCAAGCCATTCATGCTTGCGCTCGTTGTAGCCGCCATCCGTGCGCCGCATGCCTTCCATCATGCGCCAGATTTTTCCATCCTCAAACGTGGCATCCGGCCAACGCGCTACATAGACCAGTTGATCGTCGTTGAAAAGCTGCCAAATATCGAAACCAATTTCCTGCTTCCAGATGCCCTCTTTCCATGGCACCCAGTTTTTTGGCAGCGCACGAGAACCGTCGATGATTACCTCAGCCCCCTCGATGGCAACGATGCGCAGATCGTTTTTCCGCCTCAGTTCTATGGACGTTTCATAGCGTCCTCCGGCCAGCCGGATGGTATCGCCGGGCTTAGCCGCCTTCAGCGCTTGTTCCAGTTCCGTTCCGCCGGACTTCACGTTCCATTCCTTCGCTCCTGCGCTGGTAGCGCAGATCAGTAAAATAACAAGTAATCTATTCATTTTCAGTAATCTCAAGGTGGATAAATTTTTGAGGAGCATCTTCCGTAGACACCCGATTTGTGACGGTCTCGATTCCAGATATTGGAAGTGATACTCCCGTTAAAATAACTCCGTTGGTATTCCAGACATTGGAAACCAGATTGGTCGAGACTTCAACCGAGTAGTCGAGCCCGCGCTCTACAAAATCTTCGCGCCGACGATAGACATATTCCATCCAGTTGGCACCGTCATCATTCACCATTCCAGACCTTGGAAAAATCGTAGAGGCATCGTTGTTCGTCGGGTTTCCGCCGAGGGCATATTCAAGCAGGTTATCCATTCCGTCGGGTTCGATATCGGCTGAATACGCCGCCAGACCTGCGGACAGGCCGTATTGAGCAATCCAATAGTTGAACGTATGAGTCGATTCTTCCGTTCCATGAATGAAAAACACAAAGTCGTTACCGGTCGGGCTGGGCGTTAAGTTGGCATTCGGAAATACGGGAGGATTCGACTTGGAAACCTGCCCGCCGCCGGCATACGTGCCCGTGCCCACGTCCCGCCGGAACGCAAAGTTATTGGCATCGTGTTCTTCGCCAAAATAGGTATGGAAGCTGTAGAGTCCCGGCTCCAGACCGGTGATAGGAACGCCAAAATGGAAGGTGAGATAGTCGTCGCCGTTAGCCCAGTCCTGTCCCGTCATGACGAAAGAATAGGTGTCGCCGATCTGGAGATCGGTTTTCCCATTTCCGTCCGTATCCTTCATGAGTGCAACAAGGAAGGTATGGTTGCTCGCGTCGCCACTAAAATAAATGGCGTTCGCTGTGCGCAGGGTAATCCCCTCGAAGCTTACACTCGTGTCCGTCGTAATCGTAAACGCCTGACCGGCCGCGCGGTCAAAGTCGTTAGTAGACACTTGGCGGCGAGGGCCCATCGCGCCCGTAGCCGGCACATTATACGATTCGATCACATCATTGGTCGGTGACGAGCTGGCAACGGAAATGGAGGGTAGGGATCCTGTCGTGAACGACCAGACTTCGCCCGTCACGACCGATGTGTCGGTATGCACCGTATCGACCCGCCAGTAATAGGTGGTATTTTCATTGAGCGTGGCCAGCTCCACTACATTGGTGGGTTCGTTCAGATTGGCAATCAACGGCAGCGCGACCGGATTGGTGCTGAAATAAATATTCGCGCCGATGCCGTCCAGGCCGATCAGATAGGAAAGATCGCTATCAAACGGCTGCCCAGTCGCGCCATCGGACGGAACCGGCATTGAGGCCTGATCGGGGGGCAAAGCGCCGGTCGTGAACGACCAGACTTCGCCGGTCACCACCGAGCTGTCGCCCAGCACCGTATCGACCCGCCAATAGTAGGCGCTGTTTTCATCAAGCGTCGCCAGCTCAACGATATTCGTCGGATTGGCCTGACTGGTGATCGGCGAAAGACCGGCGGGGTTGGTTCCCATCAGGATATTGGCGGAAATGCCTTTGTAGCCGATGAGGTAAATCAGGTCGCGATCCAGCGGATCGGTGGTTGCACCGTTGGCGGGAATCGGCATGGAAGCCTGCGCCGTCTTGCGACCGGGAATCCAATACGCGGCCGAACCGTATTCGTAGGCGCCGATGTCGGGCGCATTTCCAACCGTTAGAATATCGGCCTTTGTTCCATCGTTGGGAACGGGAATGCTGTAGGTGGCCAGCCCGGGAATCTCGCTGAGCAGCAGATCCGACCCGGCATCCACCAGCGGGCTGAATGACGAGGCAGGACGGAAGTCGAAGCTTTGCCAGTCGCGCAGCAGATCAAACTCGTTGCCCAGTTCCGTATGGTTGTCACGCAACAACACCCCGTGCTGGAACATTTTCTGGGTCAGGTTATTGATCGCTACGGAATCGTCGTTGGTGCTTCCGGGCGCATCGGAGAAATAAACCGAAGCATTGAGCGAGCCGACATTGTTGAACAGCACGTTGTCATCGTTCTTGATTTGCCATTGCGGGCAGTTCCAAGTGACGTTGTGATGGAAGCATCCGCCGTGTTCTTCGCTTCCACTAAGATCATTGTACCAATCCCAGCGGATAGCCGCGCGCTTGCTGTCGTGCACCCAGTTGTGGTGCACATGGTTGCGGCGCGAATGGAGACTGACGTTGATGGCGGCACCGTCCACCTGCAATAAGCTCATTTGCGACAGCTGGTTGTAGGCCACCTCCGAGTCATGGAGCTGGCTCAACGGACGAACGCCTTCCGAGTTGCCGCAGCGATAGACCCGGTTGCGCAAAAACTGCATGCGCTCGCCGAGGTTGACCGAACCGGACCCGCCGGTCGAAACCACATCCCATTCGACATCATGGAACAGGTTATTTTCCACGCGCATGTCGGAACCGCTCAAAACGATGTGGGTGTTTGAATATTCAAACACGCTGTTTTCCAGCACACAGTTTGTGCCATCAATCACAAAGCAGACATTGTTAACCGCCGGATCCAGGTAATTCTTGGGATCGGTGGTGTCCAGTACCTCCAGCATGAACTTGTATTCGTTGGGATACTTAAAATGGCAGGAGTCGATCACCACTCCATCGCAGCTGGATTTTACGGCCGCGCTTCCGGAGAAAAAATTAATTCCCTGCAACTGGACATTCGAAACGTTGTCGAACGTGATAGCATAGTCGAGCACGCGGCCGGACAGCGAGCCGGCAAACGTGGATGGATCGACAGCTCCGGGCGCACGGTAATAGATGGATTGTGTGGCGTCGTCGAACCACCATTCGTTGTCGCGATCAATGCACCCCAGCCCGAGAACATACCCCGCCAGATCGGACTTCGTAGCGAAGGTGTCCTCCAGACCGATCGTGCCGGTTTCCCAGTCGATACTGAGCATATCCTTTGCCGCCGTTAGCCAGTGGTGGTAATTCAAAACGGCTACACCTTCCAGAAAATCGGCGCGTCCCGACGCGGGAAAGTTGGTCAATGAATCGAAGGTTGCCGTGCCGTTGCCATTCGATGTGCCGTAGCTCCAGACGTCCATCGAATCATCCCGGCTCCAGATCGAACCATCCTCGAAACTCGCATCCGGCCAGCGGCCGACATCGACCATTTTATCGTCTAAGAACAACTGCCAGACATCCTGTGTGACGGAGCGTTGGAAGATGCCGTCGCGATAGTGCGTCCAGCCGTTGGTTGCGATGGAATCGATGTCCACGCTGCCATCCAGCGTTACGGTTTCATTGTTGTAGTTCCTGATGATGATGGGCGGCAGCGTTCCTTCGAAATCATCCGTCGCCGCACCGACCGCGATATCGTCGACGAAGAAATAGTCAGCCGCGCCGCTGGCAGAAAGTCTGAATTGAACCTGTGTTACTGTGCCATAAGCTGCCAATGAAATATTGGTGGACTGCAGGTTGTCGGGGTTACCGCCGGAATTACCCTCATTGGCCAAATTATCAACCGACCAGACCGGGTGCCAAGTGCCGTCATAAACCTCGGCATAGGCGATTTCCGAACTGTTGTCCAGGCTATCAACATCCCACTTGAACGAAAGCGTCCCGCCGGAAACAGCGGAATCCAAGGTGCGGGTGATCGATCCATCCTTCACCATCTTTGCAACGGTGTTGCCGGCCGATTCGGCCGAAGAGGTATCGGCACCCAATGTCCAGTCTTCACTCCAGCCGGTTCCGCCCGACCACGTCGTCCCCACACCGCTCAGTCCACTAACCGAAACCGCTTCGTGGTAGCGTCCGCCGCGAATCGTCAGCGTATCGCCTGCCGCCAGTTGGTCAGCGCCATGCTGGATGGTTGCGAAAGGTGCGCCATGGGTCCCGGCGGCGGCATTGCTGCCATCCGTCGCCACAAAATAGTCGGCCGCCTGCACCGAGACTGCAGCAGCCATCGAAACCACCAGTACTTTGCCGGGAAATCTCTTTATCGTCATTTCCATAATCCCAACCTACAGCTCATCGCTCGCAAACTCACTTAAGACACTAGAGCAATTCTCGTTTGTGAAGAGTTTAATTCCTATTCAAAAAGACCCGCCCAGCGGAACCGGACGGGCCTGTTATTCGCAAAGAATCACCCCTTGACTAGTTCTTTTCCACTTTCAGGCGGACGAACTCTTTCGCGCCGGTTGCGTCCGTACGGTTAGTGACCGACTTGTAGTCGCCTGAAACCGCCGATTCGGCGACCGGGTCAATTCCATTGGTGGCCCAGGATGCGGACGAAAGATTGGCATTCTGATCCAGCTCAACGGCATAGCTCAGGGAGGAGTCACCCACGCGCTCTGTATGGACGTGGATAAACCAACTTCCGTCCGTGCTGGTGCCCGGCTTAACCGAACCAGCATCGTTGATCATCGGATCGCCGTTGAGAGCATATTCCATCAGGTTATTGAGGCCGTCGCCTTCCGGGTCGGATTCCTGATCAGTGTCGGTGAATCCAGGATAGCCGCCCGCCCAGTCAGCGTAAGGGTCGGCTGAAACCTCAACTATTCCCTGAATGAAGAACGTGAGGTCGGATGCGGCATTCAGGTTACCAATCTCCAATGACGGGAACCCGTTGACGGCTCCGTTGTACGCCTGAGCAGAATATTCAGCCCCATCGACATAGTTGTTGTTGGCTTTAGAGCGCTCCAAACCAAAGTTATTGCGGTCTGGATCCACTTCCCCCCAGTAGTACTCAATCTGGTAGGTTCCCCCCGTGACACCCGAGATGCCCTCACCCAAATGGAAGGTAAAATATTCACCCTGATTGAAGTACTCGGACGTGAAGTCATACTCGAAGGTTCCCAGCGGGGCATCGCCTTTCCCATTACCATCCGTATCGGCAGAAACAGCCACTAGGAAGGTGTGGGTATTGGCGTCGCGGAAGTCTCCATTCCACTCCGGATGCTGGCGCACCGTAATAGCAGTCAGCGTGACCTCTCCAGCGTGATCCAAGGTGAAGGTTTGCCCGATTACACGATTGTTTGCATTCGTGAGCGTTGGCTCCTCAAGACGAGTCGGGCCCCAGCCGGCAAGATCCGACGAGACTTCAAAGGATTCGAGAATATCCGTATTCGGCTTATTCGTGGACGCCGTATGCACGACCGGCATAGAGGCCTCATCCGACCCATGGATATAGAAGGTCATATCGGCGGTTCCGTTCGGCGACATATTTGCATTCGGAAAGACTGTGGCAGGGCTCTTGCTGATCTGTCCGCCACCCGCGTAATGATCAACATCTTTACTGCGCTCAAATGCCTTGTCGTTCAGATCATTCTCTTCGCCCCACCACAGTTCAAAGCTGTAGGTGCCCGCAACAAGATTTGACATCGGCGAATCGAGATTGAACGTAATATATCGCTCATCCGCAGCCACATTCTGTCCGCTCATATCGTAGGCGAAGGTTTCAATATACTTATCGGTTGCGCTGTCATTACTGGTCTCTTTCATGAAAGCGATCAGGAAGGTATGGGTGCCGCCATCGCCGGAAAAGTTGATTGCATTCTTCCCAAACAACGTCAGTGCATCGATGCTGAAAATTTCATTCGTCACGGTGAAGGTCTGCCCCAGCGTGCGGTTGGGAACTGTTTGCGTAACCTTGCGCCGCGGCGACATGCTGCTCAGATTGGCGGTTGCATCATACGACTCCAGCACATCGGCGGTCGGTGCGGTTGCCGACACCTCAATCTGAGTCACTGGCGGGGTGTAAGGCGTCGCCGTGCCTTGAAGGAAGAAGGTCATATCCGAGGTGCCGCTAAGTGACACATTGTCTTTCGGCATGACAATCGCAGCATTGGTATCACTTCCGCTGAACAGCGCACCGCCCGCATAGGAGTCGCCTCCCTGGTCGCGCTCAAAACCCAGCTTATTGTCATCATCGAATTCGCTGTAATACATCTGGAACTCATATTCAACGCCCGCGTTCAAAGCAACACCCCCGAGGTCAAACGTCATATAATCGCCCTTCACAATCGAGTTCGTACTGAAATCATAGGTGTAGCTTCCAGCCGTCACATTATTGGCCACAATGTACAATTCAAAGGTGTTGGTGCCTCCATCGTTGAAATTTATAGTACTATACGAGCGGAAGGTAATGGAATCAGCCTGCACGTTGTTGGTCGGAGCAATCGTCACGCTCTGCCCGGCATAACGGTTTTGCGTGCCCGACAGCTCGATACGGTTCGGCCCCATGCCGGCCAGTGTCGCGGTGGTGTTCGTGTAGTCCAGCGTGTTGAACGACTCCACCACGTTGACGGTCGGCGCATTGGTTGAAATGGTGAATACATCCGCCTGTACGGCAGCTGCGGCAAAAAACATCGCCGCGATCATACTTGTTGCTATCTTCAACTTTTTCATCTGGCTCCTCATGCTGTTTTTCATCCGTTCTATGACGGCACTCATCTTTGGGTTGAATCCATCGGAATCAACCACTCCCTATGCCTAGAACTCCGCGATTCCTCCATTTTCTCATTATTGTTGAGAAAATCAGAATGATGGATCATAGAATTCGTATTCCTTGGGCAGGGATAGGTGTGTTTTTCGGGTCTTCGGGTCGCTGAAATGCTTGTGGCCTACCTTCATGGAGGGCTGTTGCCAGAGGGAATCATCGAACGAGTCCGGTAGCGTAGTGGAAAAATGGTTCAGATATGCGTCGAACGTCGCCCGTACCGAAGAAAATTCTGGATTGTGGGTGATGTTTTCGTAGCCGCGCCCATCGAAGGACCCGTTCGTTTTGTAGAATCGTCCCTGCGGGTGGTCGTACAGCGGACAGACCGCCTCCAGCAAAAACTCTTCCGTCCGCGCCAACCGCGTCGGACCGGGAAAGGAATAGATGACCGGCTTGGTCTTTTCCGATTTCCCGCTCAGGAACGGTTTCAGGCTGACGCCGTCCACCACGCCATCGGCAACCGGGCTTCCGCCAAAGTCCGCCAGCGTCGGCAGGATATCGGTAAAGTCCATCAGCTGATCCACCATGCCGCGCGGCGGTATCCCGCCGCCCGCCACAACAAACGGAACATGCACGCCATATTCCACGCCTTTGCTCTTGGCCGACGAGGTGGTGCCGTTGTCGGAGGAATAGATGATGATCGTATTTTCTGCGATACCGGCATCCACGACCTGCTTAATGATCTTTCCCACCAACTCATCCATATAGCGCACCTGGTTGTCGAAAATCGCGCGCCCTTCTGGATCGCCTTTTTTGAAATGCTTGTTGCTCGGCTTGGCCCCCGCTTCCACTTCAATCGGAGTAATGCAGTGCGCGGAGTGCGCCAGCACCATCGGATAAACGGCGAGGAATGGTTTTTCGCCCTTGGCGTTGTCCTTGATAAAATCGCAGATAAAGTCGCTGAGCATATCGGGACCATAGTCATTCATGGTGGTTTCGAGCACCTTGCCGGCATGAATGATACCCGGCTTCCAATATCTGGAAACAATCGGATATCCGCCCAGCGCGGCCTGTTCCCATGTATCATCCGGAATCAGTTTACGCCCCAGCAGTTTTTCGTAGGGTCCGGGATTGGTGCCGGTTTCCATGTAGGTATCGATCCCCAGCTTTTTATGACTGCTATGCACATTGCCGTTAAAGGCGGCATGATGCCATTTTCCAGCAAAGGCCACCGTATAGCCCGCATCGTGCATGGTGCGAGTGAGGTTCGGTAACGTTTCGCGATGATTCTTCACCGAGGCACCGCCCGGAATCATGCGTAGCTTGTTGTCGTATTCGCCGTTGTTGATCGCATATTTTCCGGTGTAGAGCATGGCGCGCGACGGCCCGCAGATCGCCTGTGCCCAGCAGGTTTTGAACATGGTGCCCCGCTCCGCCAACCGGTCAATATTCGGCGTTTTGGTCGGCTCGTCCCGCACCCCGTAACAACCGATCTCCTCAAAACCGACATCGTCGGAAAAGATCAGGATAATGTTCGGTGCGCCCTCTGGGGCATTCTTTTGTACAACAGGAGCAACAGCAGGTGTTTTGGGCAGCTTCCCGGCAGCCTCTGCCGATAGCGTCGCAACCGTCAGATTATCGATCCTGAACGTGGTTCCATCCTTCGTCTTGCGTAAAATGAAGCCGAACGAATCCATGGCATCGCCCTGCGACACCTGGGTGCCGGCGACCGTTTTCCCGGAAAGATACTTTTTGCCGTTTTTCCAGACGTCCCACGATCCGGCCTGCAAGCCGGGAGAAACGACGCCCGGATGTTCAGCGGAAAAATCATAGGCAAACAGTGCTGTTGCATCATTGTTCGCCACGAAGACATAGGTCGCTGATCCAACCAGTTCAAAACCCGCCACTTCAGAATTAGCCCCGGTCTCCCCGCCCGCGGACAACCGGGCAATCAGTGGCGAACCTTCCACAACCTGTTTCGCATCGAAGGTCATTATTCCGATGGTTCCAATCGTTGGAAAATCTTTCTGCCCGAATCCACCGTGCTTAGATGTATCAGACAACTTAATTAGAACCGCTCCATCCTCGATGGACGCACTTGATGCCTGGTTGTAGTAACCGCCATACGTTTTTACATTCGCTCCGTCGCGCGCCGAAAAAGCATCGCGATCCACCACTGTTTCCATATCCGAAAGTTTGACCGCACCATGTGCAATAGTTGCTACCGCGAAAATTCCCAATACCCTAAAAACCGTTTTCATAATCACAATTCCCTGTTTCTATACAATGAACCTAGAACGTTGGAATTTGACGATTTTATCACTCAGGGATACATTTCGTCTGGAGCGACTAGGATCACCTCTGTGCCCTTAGCGCGCAATTCGTCGATGAATCGTTGTTGGTGCGCGCCCTCTCTTAGAACGACTCGTTTAGTCGGAAGCGCTTTCAGCATCGTGAAAAAGTTGACATCCCCGCCGACCATCTTGATATCTAGAAAAATCAACGTTTCGAGTTTTTCCAGTCGTTGGAACTCCCAGATATTATTGACGACCGAGTGGCTCAGATCCAGCGATACCAGATCCAACTTGCCCAGCACCCCGTCATAGCACCAAGGCAACATATGCGAAAAAACATAGATGCGATAGGGTGCACCGCTCAGATCGAGATGATAGCCGCTCTTGCGTGGCTCCAGCTTAACATGCCCGCCCCACTCCCTCGTGTCGTTAATCACGTTCAACATGGCGATCGCCACCTTGAGATAACTTTCCGGGTCGGCGGGTTCCGTATTGACCATATGCAGGTCGAACGCGAGCGACTTCAGCTCTTTATAGCGCTGCCGGGCGAAGGGATGATCCAAAAACAAGGCGAAATCAGCATCCGACAGCTGGGCAGTGTCATCGGGTTTAATTTCGATAAATCGCGTAGCTATCTGGTCATAGAGTTCCAACCACTGCCACCAATGCGGATAATCTTCAACCAGCGTCTTCACCGCGTTGAAATTTTGCTGGGCGAGTTCCTGCATCACCTTCATCCTGACCAGCTTTTTCAAGTATTCGCGGTCCAGATCGTCCTTGTTCAACTCCTGCTCCAGAATTTTGTCAAGTAGCCGGTAGGTACGCAAAGTTCCCAAGTTACCCGTTTCAGCCGTAAACTCCCTCAAATCATGGTAGAGCTTTTCAGAAACCGCCTGCTGCTCCTGAAAATGATTGAGGTTTAGGACAGCCTCCGCCCGGGCGGCTTCGAGTCTTCTGCCCTGCATTTTTTCGCGGGAATAAAAGAAACCGGTCACAACCATCAGCACCAAGACGGAGAGAAAGATCACCGTTGCCACCTTGCTGTGCCGGCGCATCAACAACTGCAGGCGTTTAACCGGATTCGCCCGTTCCGCTTTCGGCGCGAATCCGCGCAGATAACGAGTCACTTCATCGTGCAGCTCCTGTACCGTCCGATACCGATTTTCAGGTTCCCGTTGCAGAGCCTTGATAGTGATGGCCCCCAAGCTGCCGGGAATACTCAACTGGGGTCGACGTAGCCGCGGGCGCACCACTTTTCCATCGCGGGTATTCAGCATGACTTCCTGCGCATGGGATCCGCGCACCGGAATCGTTCCCGTCAGAATATGGTAAAGCACCGCACCTAGGGCATAGATATCCGTGGCATACGATTCCACGCCTTCTTCGGCAATCTGCTCCGGCGCCATATATCCCGGCGTTCCTTTCAGCGTTCCGGCATGCAAAAGCGTATTGAGTATATCTGCATCAAACGTCTCTGTGACATCCTTCCGCGAGTCATCAGAAATAACGGCTGCCATGCCCCAGTCATAGAGCATCGTCTGCCCGTAGCGTCCAACCATAATATTAGCCGGTTTGATGTCGAGGTGCAGTACATTGCGGGAATGGGCATAGATGACCGTGTCGCAAATCTTCAGAAAAATCTCGAGCATTTCTTCGAGGGGATACCGTCCCGAATACCCGGAATCCGATTCAAACCGTTTCCGGGCGATGGAGCCGAGTTCCTCGCCCTCAAACAGGCGCATGATAAAATAAGGCACATCGTCGTTATCGATTCCGATCTCATGAATCGGCAGAATATTCGGATGCTGCAACTTGCAGGTCAGCCGGGCCTCGCGGAGAAATTCTTCCTTCTCCATGTTTGTGTCCCGCCGACGCGGACGGGCAATCACCACATTACGGTCGGACTGGGTGTCATAGGCTTTGCTGAGAATCTTTTCCCCGCCTTCGCCCAGAAACTCCTCGCCCGTAAAGTGGTAGCGCATTTCGTCGAGCGAATGCAGGATCGGCGAAACCTCCTTCTCCTCCTCTTCGGAAAGTTCACGCCCTTCGGCATTGAGGAAGCCGGAGAGTTTTTGCCCCATCTCCCGGAAGCTGGCCGGATCGTTGGAATTAAAGTTCTGCATCAGCCGAGATACTCCTCCAGCGCTTTAATTTCCTCCAGCAGCGCCTCCTTCACACGTGTCTTCAGTCGGTATGCCGTGCTGAGCGGAATTTCATTTGCTGCGGCATATACCTTAATATCCTGCCCCTCCAGACAGGCGTTGAAAACGCCCAATGCCTGCTCCGAAAAACGCTTGGCGACATTCTCCATCGCCTTGGCCGTGAGATAGTTTTCCCACTCCGCAGTCGCGATGCGCTCCACCTCCGGCTCGCTGATGTTTTCGATGGCGTGTAGTCGCTCCTCGAACTCCACCTTGGTGTTGCCGCCGCGCCGCGACTCCCGGCGAAACAGATCATACGTTGCATTTTTCACGGTCACGGCCAGATAGCTGCGAAAACGCCGCATATCCCCGAGATCAATTTCCGGAAGTTTTTTCCATAGCTTCAGCAACACATCCTGCAGCACATCCCCCGCATCCTCCGAACTGATATTCATGCTAAAGATGACGCCATAGATATATTTTTCATAGATCGAAACAAACTCCTGCCACGCCGCATCATCCTGCTGCCGCTGCATTTTCTGCAGCAGCGTCATTCGCGTGGCATACGTCTGTTTGGTTTTTGAATCCATGGGTTCTAGAGCTTTTCTACGTACACATAGTAGGCACCGATCGTCTGAGCGCCATCGAATGTAAACCAGGTTTGCAGTTTCGTCTGTCCTTTATTCAGCGGCACCTCAAATACAGCGGCCTTATCGCCTTTATGTACCTTAATGGTTTGATCAACGTCCTGCACCACCAGACGAGCATGCGTGACAGGATAGACCCGGCCTTCCGGTAATGGATCACAGAACGGCTCTTCCAACGCCGGCACACTTCCCGCAATTGGAACATCGGCCTCGCGGGGCCAACGGCGGAGTTCGATTCGGTAGCGTCCTTCACTCGCCACTTCAACCGGCCAGTACGCATCGTTGATGGCAATGCCCTGCCGGACGTGCAGCTGGTTGTACGACTTTTCCTTGCTCGGCGTCCGCCAGCTATGACACGTCAGCAACACGGGGTTTTCCTGCTTCGATCCAAACACCTGATGGCTGACATTCTTAAAATTCGGAGTCATGTCCTCCCACCATTTTTCGTATTCGCCCATTAGTCGCTCGTAGACCTCCGGATGGGTAGAGGCCACATCCGTCGTTTGGCCGGGATCTGCTTTGATGTCGAACAGCTGTGCCGACAGACTGAGCCCGCGATTCACAAGCCGCCAGCGGCTGGTCATGACGGCGAAATCCTTGTATTTATGCGGCTCAACCAACTGCATGTTGTGAACGATCAGCGTGCGTTCAGGACATTTCCTTTCGTTGCCCTTCAGCGACGGCGCCAGACTGATGCCATCGAGCTTTCTTCCAGACATTGGAAGATCACACAAATCAGCAAGAGTGGGCATCAGATCAAAATGCGCCGCAAGTCCCGGAACGTCCCGGCCACCCTGGATACCGGCCGACGGATAGCGCACGAAACAGGCATTTCGGTGCCCCCCTTCATAGGGCATGGTTTTCTTGCCGCGCATACCCGCATTGTATCCGTCTGTCACCAGTCCGTTACCGCGGACGCCCGCCCCCATCGCCGTGCCGTTGTCGCCCATAAAGATCAGGATGGTGTCTTCGGTCAGATTTTCCTTTTCCAGGAACGCCATCAATCGCCCGACGTTTTCATCGATGTTAGCAATGAGTCCATAGAAGCGCGCGCGCTTTTCGGGAATGCCCATTTCGAGATAGGGTTTGAAATATTTCTCGTGCGAATTGAACGGCCCGTGCGGCGCGTTGGCGGCGAGATAGCAAAAGAACGGCTTGCCCTTATGCGACTTCACATAGTCCATGCATTCGTCGAACCAGACATCCGTGCAGAAGCCGTTGAACTTTGTCCACTTGCCGTTCTTGAGATAGGTGTCGTCGTAGTAGTTATTGTTCCAGGCATCGGGAATCTCACCCACCACGCCGGCACCGTGGCGGACCACATGCTGGAAACCGCGGTGCTCCGCTCCATAGGGATACGAATCGCCTAGATGCCATTTTCCAAACATGGCCGTGCCGTAACCTCCGTTGGCAAACATGTGCCCCATCGTGATTTCCTCGCGTCGCGGAATATAACAACCGTTCAGCGTGCTCCAGACGCCGGTGCGGGCGGAATAGCGCCCGGTCATCAGCGCCGCGCGCGTCGGTGCGCACATGGGGTCGACGTGAAAATCGGTCAATCGCACGCTCTGCGCATGCAGCTTGTCGATATTCGGCGTTTTCAGGAATGGATTGCCGTGGCACGACATATCGCCATAGCCTTGGTCATCGGTCAGGACCAGGATCACATTCGGCTGTTTATGCCCCTGCGCCCAGACCGGCACCAGGGAGGCAGCACCCGCTGCAAATAAAATTTCTCTGCGTTTCATGGGATCGCCCTTTACTGCCAACTTAGTGAAGGTGGTCTAGTGTTACGTGCAACTATTGCACCGGATATTCCTGCAGCCCCATACGTTCGAAAGGAATCGGTTCGAAGTCCTTGACCGTTGAATAAACAGGAGCATCGGCCCGAAGATTAAAATCCCCGGAGGCATAATCCACGAATCCCGGATCTTCAATGGTTACCCAGTTGTTTCTGGAATGCAGTTTCCCGGAATGATCCGTAACACCCGCTTCTGTTTTTTTGCGGTTCAGCACCCCTTTCTTCATCTTTAAGGAACTGGGATCCACATAAACCTCGTGGTTCGGGTGGTAGAGCACGTTGTTCCAGATATCGCTGCGCGGCCGGAAGAAATCGTCCTGATCCTCCTTTTTAAGCCATTCCTTAAAATCGTCGTATTTGCGGTAGGGAGTGTCTTCCACTTTTCCGTCCCCGAATTTTTCAAGCGTTCGGTTCCAGGAAACAAACCAGCGCTCATCCTTCGGGCGTGCTCCCTGCTGATAGAGAGAAATGCAGTCCACCATCATATTGTTAAACGTGCGGCACTCTCCGCCGCCGTTGCAATTGATTGGAGGACGCCCCGTCTTTACCCCGACATTCCGGAACAGGTTGTGCGAAATTTCCACGCCCCATGCAAAATTGTCCGGGTAGACGCCTATGGTCGGAATGTCGTGAAAATAGTTCCCGCGGATCACAATGCCGCGCGACTCCGCCCGGGGGCCGGTATAGACATACAGGGAACCGCCATCCAGCTTATGGTATTTCGGAAGATCATAAACCTCATTGTTTTCAATGAGGATGTCATTCTTGCCTTTCACGCGAATGGCAAAGTGCGGCCCGTCGTGAATCTCGCAGTTCGCCACGCGCTGCCCGACGCCGTCAATCATTACCCCCGGCAACTGCGATTTCTGTTCCCAGCCAAAATCGTGAATATGGCAGTTCACCACTTCGTTGTTTGCCGGATCAAGAGTCGTTGTGTTTCCGCCGTTCAGCGAAACACCGAATCCGCCCATACCATGGATATGGCTATTAATAATGCTAATATTGTGCCCGTCCGCTTCCACTCCGCCTCCCGTAAAATTGGCAATCCGGCACTGATCAACTACAACGTGGCTGCTTTTGCTGATTCTAAATCCCAGATGCCGGCCGGTATCGAGTTCCAATCCCTGGAAACGGATATTCCGACCATTGGAAATACTCACCATCGGTTCGGCCAGTGAGGACAATACAATCACCCCGCGTTCTTTCGGCGGATAGAGATAGAGCAGCCCTTTTTGGCGATCGATATAATATTCGCCGGGCTGATCAATTTCTTCGGGGATGTTTTCAAAATAGAAATGAGGAAGGCGGACCGAATCCCCCTGCGCGACGCCGCCGAGCTCTGGATACTTTAAGGTAATCTGTTTTTTCGCGACGTCCACGGAAGCCAGCTGGTTGTAGGTCCACTCCCATGTTGATCCGAGCACGCCATCGAGAAATATATTATCGATATCGTTCCAATATTTCATCCGATCGAACGCAACCTCGAACGTACCGCCTTTCTCCCCGCCATCTCTAAACTTCTCGCCGGGGTCTACCACCTTGGCCAGCGTCACATCACCGGGTTGTTTAATCTTTTCGATAATAGCCTGAACCTTCAGCTCATACCCCTTCAGCGGGCGGTCCTCGGGAAGATAATGCTGATAGACCATATACGGACTCTCTTCGCTTTTGTTCGGCCAGCGCGAAAGGGTCATGCGCTGCCCGCCGACATTCAAGCTTGCCGGAGGAATACGATCCTCCGGCTCCATGCTCCATCCGTGGCGGGTAATCATCCCGTAGTCCGTGATGCCGTGTTTTTTGAGATCAACCACACGGATTCTTTTACCCGCTCCCCGATCTACTAACCGGGAAAGGAAATCACGATCAGCCACCGGTTTAAACCATACAGGGTCGATAATCCTACCGCCAAAAAAGCGAGGCGTCTCGCCCGGCGCTGCGCAGAAACTCAGGTCTGCATCCGGCTTTCCCAGAAACAGCCCTTTTTCCATGACATAGTCGCCCTCCCGCACCACTACTTTAAAGGGTGGCTGTTCCCCGGATTTTTTCAAGCGGCGAACTTCATTCCGAGCGGCTTCCAAGGATTGGAACTTCCCTTCCAGCGAAACCTCAACGACCGTATCCGCCATAGCGGAGATCGCAGAGAACAGACAGATGATCAGAACTGAATTCATTTAATATTGGTGATCTTCAGTGTAAATACATGCTGACAGGGCAGCTTACTTGGATTCAGACGCGGCAACTCTACTTCGATGCCATTGTCTTCCTTTTCCCACTCCAGCTCTCCCTTAACACCCAGCATGGTCACCTTGGAATCTTTGCTTAACTCGATATCCGCGATCTCGAATTCTCCGTTATCCGGCAGCTCGGTGATCATTGCATAGACCGTGTCGCCTTTGGTGGTAAAGTAGCATTCCTTACGGGCCTGACCTGCTTTGGGATATTTCGCCATTTCAATAATGGGATCCGGAATGCCCTTATGGAATTCCTCTTTGGTGTATTCGCGGATTTCGCCTTTACTCCACTGGCAATCCTTTTTCCAACGACGGGTGCCGTAGATCGCTTCCCCGTTGACTTCGAGCCATTCGCCGATCTGGATCAGGCGGTCTTCCATCACGATCGGAATGCGGCCGTCAGCCGTCGGGCCGATATCCAATAGAAAGTTTCCGCCGCGCGATACGATATCGCACAGCATGTAGATCAGGAGTTCGCCGGTATTGTAGTCATCGAAAGTTTCAACCCGGCTGTAGCCGAAGGATTTTCCGATACCGCGGTTTTCTTCCCATAGGACAGAAGGGTCAGCGAAGCCCGAACCATATTCGGTTGTAAAATAACCGCCGTGTTTCTTGCGAACCTTGCCCCAGCGGTCGTTGATGACGACTTCATCTTTATTGGGTGCGTTGTTGAACAACCAGGCCAGCGCCGGTTTCGTTCCCCACTTTTCATCATCCATCCACCAGTCGCCATCGGAAAAAATGACCGCCGGTTCATAGCGATTCACAATATCCTTAATCTGAGGAACCATGACTTCATCAATATATTTTTTGCGCCCTTCTTCCGGTAGATTCATTTTCCGCTTCGGGCCGGTGGTCGGCTGTTCCGCTTCCGGCCAGTAGGGGTTGAACCAATCCCAGATGGAATAGTAGAGCCCCATTTTGATGCCGCCCTCGGCGCGCACGGCCTTGGTCAGGTCGCCGACCAGATCGCGCTTCGGTCCTGAATCGACCGAGTTCCACGCCATGCCGAAGCTTTCCGACGCTTCCTTGCTCGGCCACAGGCAGTAGCCGTCGTGATGCTTTGAAGTCAGCACAACATATTTGGCGCCGCTGCGCTTGAATACCTTGGCCCAATGCTCCGGCTCAAACATTTCGCAGGTAAACTGATCCCTGAAGTCGGAATACGGAACGTCTTCGCCATAAACCCGGTTATGGAATTTCTGGGTGGCGTCGGCGCGCCCGACTGCCGCGGCATGCTTGCCGGACTGGTCGCCGTCCTTGGCGTGCCAGTACCATTCCGCATAAGTGCCGCGCGGCGCAAAGGCCGGAACAGAATAGAGGCCCCAGTGGATAAAGATACCGAACTTGGCATCCGGAAACCATTGCGGGGTTTCGCGGGAATCAAGCGACTCCCATGTCGGCTCATATTTTTTATCTACTGCGAACGCTGCGGCAGCAACGGACAGTAGCAGGGTTGTTAGAATTGTTTTTTTCATATTTATATCTCCATAAAAAACTATTGGTTCTTACCGGGCTTCGGTTCCCACTTACGCGTGGGATGATCCTGATCAAGCCTTTGCGGAGGCACGCGACCATAGGACGGATCATAGATCGGGATCCCCATGCCTTCCGGGGTTTGCCAACCGGATTTTGGTTTGTGCGTCACGTAAACATAGTACGGCGTGGCCTCCTTGCCACCACCGATAAACAGCGGCGATAGCTCGGTCACGCCCTTCTTCAGGTTTACGCGGAACGTGACCTCCTTCGCCCCCGGCGGAATCTCCATGGTTTCGTCGATACCGGCAATACGCATGCGCGCCCGCTTGAAGTCGAACCCTTTGTAGCCGTTGGCATCGTTAATCGGCTTGTCGGCCTCGACCGGCCAGCGACGTAGTGAAATTTCGTAGATGCCATCATGATCCACTTCGACTGCCCAGTGCGCCGGCTTGGCCATGGCACCATGCATGATGTGCGGTTGGTACCATGGAACATTAGCCACCAGCCAGTCGTGCGAGGAAAGCGCAACCACGGGGGATTCATCCGAACCGACTTTCATATAGCTGGTCAGGTTATGTTCGCTGGAGACATCTTTCCAGAAGGTTTCATATTCACCGCGCAGCCGTTCAAATACTTCGGGGTGCTTTCCTTTTACATCGCTTTGCTGCGAAGGATCGTTCGATAGATCGTACAATTCCTCGCCATTCACCAAGCGCCAGCGGTCGCTCATCACGGCGCACTTGCGCCACTTGACGGGGTCGACCACACGCTGCGACTCCACCACCAACGCCCTATCTGACCAGCTCTTCCCGTCAGAATAAAGCAGGTCGCGAAGGCTGGTTCCGTCGAACTCAATTTCCGGGGCGCTGAGCCCGCAGAGGTCGATAAAGGTCGGAAGGATGTCGAGATGCGCCGTGAGGCGTTTTACGCTCTTGCCGGCCTCCAGCTTGCCGTCAGGCCAACGGACGATAAACGGAACGCGGTGCCCGCCGTCGTATTCCGAGTTTTTCTGCCCGCGCATGCCGGCGTTGTAGCCGCGCCCTTGAAAGAGGCCGCCGGACGTTCCGTTATCCGTTGTAAAAACCAGGATGGTGTTGTCGGCAATACCGAGTTCGTCGAGCTGTTTCATCAGGCGCGCCATGTTGTCGTCGATGTTGGTGACCATGCCATAGAACTCGGTCTTGGAAACGCCCGGATTGTTTTCATAGGGCTTGGTGTATTTCTCCGGGCAATAGAACGGCCCGTGCGGCGCATTCGGGGCAATGTAGGCAAAGAACGGCTTGCCCTTCTTCGCGTTCTGCTCGATGAAGGCCAATCCCTCGTCGAACCAAACATCGGTGCAGAAGCCCTTGAAGCGGGTCGGCTTTCCGTTCTTGATGTAGGTGTCGTCGAAATAGTCGTTGCCCCAATAGTCCGGCGCTTGGGCCACGCCGCCGGCACCGTGGTAGACCGTGGTCTGGAAACCGCGGTCTTCCGGGCGGTAGGGATAGCAATCGCCGAGGTGCCATTTGCCGAAGATGCCCGTCGAGTATCCATTCTGCCCGAACACGTCGGCCATGGTGACTTCGCGCTCGCGGAGCATGTTGCGCCCCTGCACCGTATGCCAGACACCGACGCGGTCGGAATAGCGGCCGGTCATCAGCGCCGAACGGGTCGGCGCACAGGTGGGGTCAACATGGTAGTTATCGAGCTGGATGCCCTGCGAGCGCAGTTTGTCGATATTCGGCGTCTGGATTACAGAGTTTCCGTTGCACCCCAGATCGCCATAACCTTGGTCGTCGGTGATCACAAGCACCACATTCGGCCTCGATGCCAAAGAAATACTGGCCACCATCCCCAAGACTGCACCTGCAAGAATTTGTTTATTCATAGTTCCCTATACGTAGAATGAGTCTCCAGCCTATTTCCCGGCAGCAAAGCCATAGGCTCGGCATGCGCATGGACGGAATTGGAATTCCATCCTACTTCTTTTTCTTCGGCTGTTTCTTCACGTTATGCGTCCATGTACCATTCTTGTGTTTTTCGATAACCGAGTGCGATATGGCTTCCGCCTTCGCACGGTCTTCTTCATCATAGTCCCAATAGTCGTTGATGGCCTTGTTGTAGGCGAACTCCGGGCCGTCCACTTTGTATTCTTTGCGCAGTGTTTTCAGCTCGTCTTTCAGCTCAGCGACGATGCCGGCATATTCAGGATTATCGTAGATATTGTTGTCTTCGGAAGGATCCATCTTCAGGTCGTAGAGTTCCCATGCCGGCGGCGTATCAGGCGTTCCGCTGTCCATCGGTGTTCCATAGAAAAAGATTAACTTATAACGCTTGGTGCGGATGGCGATATGGCCCGGGTTGTCGTGGTGCGCCATATGCATCTGGTAGTGGTAATAGGCCGCTTTTTTCCAATCGTCAGGCTCCTTGCCGGATTCAATGATCGGCTTGAAGCTACGCCCCTGCATATAGTCCGGCGTCGGCACGCCCGCGAAGTCCAACATAGTGGGAGCATAGTCAACGTTCTCGACTATCGCATCGCTGCGGGTGTTGGCCTTGATGGATTTTGGATAGCGGACGATGAACGGCATGCGCATCGCTTCCTCATAGCCCCAGCGCTTGTCGATATAATCATGTTCGCCGAGATAAAAGCCCTGATCGCCGGTGTACATAATGACGGTATTGTCGTAGAGGCCTTCGGCCTTTAGATAGTCGATCACACGCTTGAGGTTGTCGTCGACGCCCTTTACGCAGCGCAAATAGGCCTTCATATAGAGTTGGTAGGCTTGGCGCTTAACCTCGTCGTCGCTTTTCGAGAGATCCATTTGATCCGCCCACGGGGTGTTTTTGTCTTCGGCATAATTGCGGCGCAGGTTGCGGCGTCCGACGGATGTTCCAATGTATGGCAACAGCTCGTCGTTGACGCCGCGCGTTGCGATGGAGCCGTTCTTTTTCCGATCCCACATATTGGCCGCCTCTGGAATTTCGACCTCGGCCAGATAGGATTCATAGCGCGGGGCATATTCAAAATAGTCGTGCGGCGCCTTGAAATGCAGCTTTAGGAAAAACGGCTGTTCCGGATCACGCTTTTCCTTGAACCATTCCAGCGCGGAGTCTGCGATGCAGTCGGTCGAGTGCCCCTTCATTTCCACAGCGCCTTTGAAAGTCGTCCAGGGTTTGCTGCCCCATTTCATCTGGCGCTTAACGTCCCCGGTGGCTCCCGTTTCATAAAAGAAGGGATCAAAGTAGTCTCCCTGCCCCTGCAGCACTTTGTAGTAGTCGAAGGAAGACGGAAGATCGTGGAGGTGCCACTTACCGATCACAGCCGTCTGATAGCCCGCCTTTTTCATCTCCATCGACAGATACTGGCGTTCTGCAGGAAGCGAATCGTTCAGGGTTGGACAGCCGTTAATCGCGCTGTATTGCCCCGTCATAATGCAGGCTCGGCTCGGCGTGCAGATGGCGTTATGGCAAAACGCGTTTTCCATCACAATGCCTTCTTTTGCAATCGAGTCGATGGTCGGCGTCGGGTTCAGCTTCGCCAACCGGCTTCCATATACGCCGACCGCCTGCGAGGTATGGTCGTCGGACATCACAAAAAGAATGTTGGGTTTGGATGCATTTACAGCCGTAGCCAATGTTGCCGCCAGCCCCAGTGCCACCCATAAATAGTTTTTCTTCATATTTTTCCTGTTCAGCTTCTGAAAACCAGCACCACGCATGCGCTGGTTCAATCTCATTAAACAAACGTCCCCTGCGCAGGTTTTTCTCAAAAAGAATACCCCTACGATGCCTGATTAGTAATAAAAAACTCCACCCGGTTCCCCGGATGGAGCCTTTCAACATCTATAATTTATTAGTTTTGCTGGATGCGGAGCCGTATGAAGGACTCACTGTCCAGCCCGATATCCAACCGGTTGGTGACGGATTCGAAACCCGCATCGATCAACCCGCTCGCAACCTCCTGGACATCATTAGTCAACCAGACGCCTTCAACCAGGTTGGTGCCGGCCTCGACACGGTACTCCAGCCCGCGCACCGCGGCATCCGTGCGGCGGCGATAGACATACTCCAGCCAATTCATTCCGGTGTCCGCATCAATTCCAGAGGTTGGAAGCACGATGGGAGCATCGATGTTGGTCGGGTTGCCACCCAGTCCGTATTCCACCAGGTTGTTCATGCCGTCGAAATCTGAATCGGCCAGGATATTGGTTTCTGATAAATTAAATTCAACCAACCATTCGTTGTACGGCGAAAGTTCTACCTGCGGGGCCAGTCCCGAAATGCGGACCTCGTCGATGTAGACATCGTCACCTCCACCGCTGGCATCACAGATAAAACGAACATTCATGTTGGCCGGGAAGGTGTAGCCGGTTTCTTCAATGAGAATTTCCTTAAAGTAAAACTGCCCGTTGTTAAAGTCCGGGCGGGCATAGGTAGCAACCCGCTGCCATGTACTGCCATCGTGATATTCGACAAAGAAGTCTTCGGTGGGATCCATGCTGACGGCATAGAACCAGAATTCGATCTTAATCTGTGTGTAGTCCAGCGTATGCAGGTCTATTGGATTGGTCAGATAGAAGGAACCTGCTTCCCCGAAGCGTTCAATATTTACCGCATTGTTTTCCTGATGAGCATACGTTCCGCCGGTATAAAGAAAGCAGTTGGCACCACCATCGGTGTAGTTGCCGAAACCGGACTCGAAATCATCGTAGGTCAGCTCTGTCCAAATAGACGGCGGTTCACTACCGGAGTTTGTCGTGGTGAATCCGGATACCGTCGTCCAATTGGAACCGTAGCTGTTTTCGGCGAAACAGCGATAGTTGTGGAGGACATTACTCTCAAGACCACTAAGCTGAAGTTGAAATGCGCCCGCCTGCACGCCCATGTAGACTTCGTTGGTTGTACCGGCATCCGGCCACCAATACATCCAAACCTTGGAACCCGTTCCGCCATCTGTAATTTGCCCTCCTATGGTTGCCGATGAGTCGCTGATATCAATTGCCGGAGTATTCACAATAGCCGGTGCAGCTACGAACGCACTCGGAACCGAAAAATTCCACACGCTGCCTTTCACTGTTCCGGTGGAAGTGTATTCATCGATCCGCCAGAAATAAGCCTGCGCAAAGAGCCCTAGAGGATCGAATATATTGTTCACCTGATTGGTCATGAACTCGGGAGACGCTGTTGTGGCAAAAGCGACGTCGTTGGACGATGTTCCCAAATAGACATCGCTCGATATCGAGTCCAGCCCCGGCTACCACATGAGAGAGGCCGAAGCTTTCGCTGTGGTGCTTCCATTAGGCGGAACAGCCATTGTGGCTTCCGTTTCCTGACGACCGGCGATCCAATAATTGGCCGCACCGTGCTCGTAGGCACCGATGTCCGGCGCGGTTCCGGCATACCCTTCCGTGATGCCGACAACGTTGCTTCCGCCATCAACCAACACCGAATTAGGGATCGGCCGGAAGTCTAGATTGTCTGGATCGCGCAGCAGGGTCCGCAGGTCGGCATTACCGTTCTCGTAGCCGTTCCAGTTGTGATCATGAATCGTGACACTGGCCAACGGCGTGCTCGCCGAGCGGGTCGATCCCAGCCTTTCAGCCGCATTGTTGCGCACCACCGTGTTGGAACTGGCGGAAACCGCATCGGCCAGAATAATGAGGCCGTTGTTTTCGGTATCCAGCGAAGTATTGTTGTAGCACTCGTGAAAGTCGCCCTTCTGCATGATGGTGCTCTTCACGTTGAAGCCGACATTGTGGTGCATCAATCCATCCGTTCCCGTTGGGCTGCCCAGAGTTGTGGAAGCATCAAAGCGCGCGCCGTATTTATCGGAATCGAGGAACCAGTTGTAGGCCACCACCGTATCCGGCTGCGCGCCGACCGTCAGTTGGATCGCCGCCCCGTCGTTCTGCACCAACCCAATGTTGTAGATCAGGTTTAGTTCGGCGGTAGGGTTGTCGTTCACATCAAAGAATTCCGACGCTCCGGTGGTATGAGCCGTGTTGCCGCGGTAGGTCGATCCGGTACCGCGCATGTAGACCGTACCCATCAGGCTCGGCAAATCGGCGCAGCTCCAGTCGATGAATTCAAACAGGCAGTTTTCAATTAGATTGTCCGTGCCGTTGTTCATGTAGATGGCCTGCGTTTCGGCGAAGCGCATCGTGTTGTCGAAAAAGGTGTTGTCTCCACCGTCAATAAACGCGGTTGCAGCCGGCGCCGTTGAGTGCGCACCGAGCATGCGCTTGGTGCAGCTCGGATAGTTATAGTCACCCTTCTCCACCTGAGCGCGGTCGCAGCCACTGAAATAAACCGTGGTGGCAAAAAAGTCGATGCCGCTGATGGTAATGTCGTCGCAGTTGGTAAAGTGGAAAGCATAGTCCTGCACCTTTCCTCGAATCGTTGCGTTGGTGTCGCCCCAATAATAGAGTTCGTTTGAGGCCTGGTTAAAATACCACTCACGCTCGACGTCAAGAAACTCCAGTTTCCCTTCGAGAAAATAGAACTGGTAGTTGCTCGCCTTCCGGGTCGATACGGGATTCGACAGTGAAAATGAAGCGCTGCCTGCAGTGTGGCTCGAAATCTGTCTGGCATAGGTCTTAAAGCTACCGACGTTCAGCACGGCGATCGCATTGCTGACGCTGAAGCCCAATCCCGCCAGATCGGAGTGTCCGGTCGGTGCGTCCTGCATAATGGTTTTTTCAATGTCGTCGTAAATGATCTTCGCCCAGTGGTTGGGCTGATCCCATACAGAGTCGTCGTGCAGGAATGCGTTTGGCCAGCGTGCCGGCATCATCATTTCCCCGCCGGCAAACAATTGCCAGACATCCTGCGAGATCGTCGTTTTGTAGATGTTGCCTGAATGAGGCGTCCACGGCGCAGTGATTTCAACGGTTCCATCCATCGTCACTTTTTCGCCATTATACGCTTTAAATGTAAGGTTGTCGGGGCCGCTCAGGACGACGGCATCATGATAGACACCACCTCTGATCAAACACGTATCGCCCACACTCATCTCGCCTGCGGCGTAGGAAATTGTTGCGAATGGCGCACCAAACGAACCGCCGGATACCGTATCCACCCCGTTTGTCGCCACATAAAAATCGGCAGCCTGGGCAGACCAAGCGCTCGCGCACAGTAAAATTAAGCATAGCTGTTTCATTGAAAATCCTCTTTGGGCACTGCATCGCCTCTGAATATTAAATGCCTCACCCGCCATTTTATTGATGGATTCCGGAAAAAACATCTACATCAAAAAGCCCCCTCCGACTCTCCGGAGGGGGCGATTTAGTTCATTTCCCGACTCGCGGACTAGTCTGCCTTTTCCACATTCAAGCGGAGGAATGCCGCGTTGGCTGCGGTTGATGCACGGTTGGTGACCGACTTGAAGCCGCCCGACTCCGCCGACTCGCCGACATATTCGATCGCGCCGGTCGTCCAGCTAACGCCTAAGACCAGATCCAGCTTGCGTACCAGCTCATAGCTAAGTCGCGGATCATCGGTACGCTCGTTGTAGACGTGGTAGAACCAGTTGGTTCCTGCGTCCAACGCCAGGGTGATATTCGGCGCTACCGTGGAGGCATCGTCCACATTCGGGATGCCACCCAGCGCATATTCCATCAGGTTGTCCAGTCCGTCCGGCTCAACATCGGCACCAGGCAATGCATCATCACCCGTCAGGCTGAAACTCGCGGCCCACGCATCGAAACCAACCGGGGCGGCCCCGCCGGTGCGCAGCACCTGAACGTTGTCGATCAAGGAAAAGTCGGCATTGGCATAACCATTCCAGCGAATCACCAGATCTTCGCCCTCCTGAACGGAAAGTCCGGTAAAGGTCAGCGTTTCAATGGTGTTTGCGGAATAATCCTTGCGGGCCAGTTCGGTAAAGAAGGCCGTACCGCGTACGATCGGGACGAGCTTTTGCTCAACAATGACGGCATCGTTTGTGCCCTCACCCAGATCGAGTCGGACATCGTTCACATTACCGGTGGCATCCTGTCCGCCAAAGCTGAATACCGTTACGCTTCCGGCGCCGTCGTTGGCCGAAAAGTTGACATCCATGGACACCGTATAGGTTCCGGAAGTCAGAGCGATAGTGTCGTTAGCTCCTACGTCGTCATACCCTGCGGTACCGGCCGGCGTAATAATTACCAACGAGCGGCTGGTGTTTGCAGCAGACAGCAGCTTTAGCGATCCGCCTTCCCAGGTGGTACTGGCTGAGTACACCCAGGTGTTGGAAGGATCGTCGTTGGTATCATAGTCGAATTCATTATACATGGAGTTGGTCGTTGAACCATCAGCAAACGCTGCATCCAACACCGCATTGGTCGGGCTGGTCGGCGGCACAGGCACCTCGTAATCACCGATACGCACCATGTTGATGTCGTAGAGACGAACATCTGCATTATCGGCACCATACATAGTAAAGACCGCGTCATACCCGTTGGTGATATTGACCGTAACAGAACCGTTGGTCCGGGTAACATTACCTGCACCGACCAGGTTGCCGTCACTATGCAGGTCGTAACTTGCAATCCCTTGTCCGGCCGGAGTTATGGCAACAAAGCCGGGATGACCATGGTCGTATTCCACATAGTCCACCGTTCCGCTGGCCCCTTGATTGATCAAGGCATAAGCCTCAATGCCCCAGAAACCGCTTGCACCGACATTCTTCACTTCATATTCGAAGTCATACCGGTACACACCATTGGTCATGGGTTCGACATCCACGGCACCAACGTTGTCCATACCGACGGTGCCATTCTCAATTAGATTGTAGATCCCGCGGGTGTTGTTGAGAGCTGAATTAATCTCGATATAGCCTGCAGCGGTATCCTGGTTGCCGCCCGAAGCAAAGTTCCAGCTGTTGGTGTATTTGCCTAATTCGTTCAACTTCTGTAAAGCGAAGTCATTGGCCCCGCCATTGTAGGCATTCAGTCCCACCGCGCCGGTGAAGCTCAACTGCAGCGGCCCTGCCGGCGGATTGATGATCGTTGCCGTTACGGGCAGGACAGAAGTCTGGTTTGTGCTTCCCAGTTCGTGCCAGGTCACCACGATGTCGGCAGAGGCCGTTTGCTTGTGGGTCAGCCCGGCCGTCGCATTATCGAACACAACCTCAAACGTGGCATTCGAGGGTCCTGGATCGTTCAGAGTCAGTGGTAACGAATGAATGGTTGAAAATCCGACCGCCGATGCATTGGCAACCGCAATGGCTGTGATCTGTACATTCGTGTGAGCCGGTCCTTCGTTATACCAGACCGTCGCGGTATTGGTTGCCGCAGTGGCGGGCGTGAGTATGCTTAAGCCAAGTCCGGCCAACGGACCGACCAAAAGTTCCACGTCAGGATTGTTGTAGTTGCCTACCACGGCAATGGTGTTGGTGCTGAACAGTCCCGTTGTCAGCTCCGTCCATACGATCGAAACCGAACCGGTGGCCTTGTCGGACGATCCATCGGTAAAGCTGGCCGCATTGCTGTCGAAAACAATTTCTACCGGTGTGTTGGACGGAAAAGCATCCATCGTGATCGGAGCGAAAGTCAAACTGCTGAACGCGCCGGCGTGGGTTAAATTGGTGAGATTGATCTCCGTGATCTGCACATCGGTTCCGCCTGATCCAGGAACAAACGATGTAATAATCGAGTTGGTGGTCACGGTATCCGGATGGTTTAGGTTAAGCGTCAGTTGGGTATCCGGTGTCGAGGTAAAGTTAGCCGGTCCTTCGATAAACCCGAGGATCTGCACATCGTCCACAAGAACCGTTACACTGGGTTCATTCTTGTTAACAATGAAGCCGAAGGATTTTGAAGGGGAACCCGCGACATTGGCGCCATCCAAGGCTCCATCATCCGTAATTTTGACGCCGTCCTTCCACACATCGACTGAGCCGGTGGCAACCGATTCGGCTCCGCCATCGTAGTTCAAAACCAAACTGGCATCATTATTCACGATAACCCGGAACTCGGACCACACATTGGCCGTCAACACAGGATCAAGCTGCTGGACAAAGGTTTTCTGCGTACCTGCACTGTAACCGTCGCGACCGAGAATCAAGTCGATATCGCAACCGGCCGGCAACGTCAGCGCCTTGACTTTGAACAGGGCCTCAAACCGGGTTTCGCTGAAACCACTCAAGTTACTATTACCTAAGCCGGTTCGGCCTCCAGACACATGAACAATCGAACCGATTCGGTTGCCTCCGTCATCGATATTCGAGAGCACGGTACCGGTTAGGATTATGTTGTTTTCCCACTTATCCAGTGTTGTGTCTTCAAAGTCATCGCTAAAGAACACGGTTTGCGCCTGAGCGGCGGTCGCGGCAAACAGCGTTGCTGCGATTGTTGTTTTAGTTATCGTCCATCTTTTCATTTTTTCTCCTGTGTAATGATCCCGGACAGTCCGGATGGTTCCTCTTCCACTTGCACGTGTTATTTTCTTCATGCGCCTTAGAAACGCCGCACTCCGGCTGCATTCTCAACACCGAAGGTTTTTTTTGATTTGGCGGAGAAGGCCTTCCCCGCCTATTCCTCGATACGCAGGCGGATGAAGGTTTTTTCCAATGCCGTTGGAATCTGATTGGTGATGGATTCGAAGTAGGTATCAATGATTCCAACCATTGGAAGTTCGGTGTATCCGCTGTTGGTCCAGACATTGGAAACAAGATTGGTGCTGGTTTCGAGCCAATAGTCCAACCCGGAATCCTTACGGCGCGGATAGACATATTCAGATCCACCATCGAAGTTTTGGAAGTTTGTCGCATGGCCGGTGAGAGATGCATTGGTCGGGTCGCCACCTAAACCAAACTCCCGCAGATTATCGATGCCGTCGCCGTCCGGATCGTTCGTTGCGCCGGATACGCTGTACAGCACCATCCAATCATCGAAGGGGCTGGCAGGCGGAGCCCAAGCATAGGCATGGTTGCGCACAACCACATCGTCAATGCGCCAGTCGGCGGCATCGGTCTTGTTGACCGTCCAGCCAAAGCTATCCATCGGCGTTGTGTCGGTTTGTTCGGTATCCGTAGGCACCGATGTGCCGTTATCCACCACCCTAGTGCCGTCGCACCAAAGGTCGGCGCTGCCGGCCGCTACCGAATAGCTCGCTCCATCCACCCAATAATCCACGGCCGAGCCGCTTTGGTTCACGATCCAGTCGAAGTGCTGCCATGAATGGGTCGTTGAATGGCTATCGACACCCACTTTCCGCACCTGATTCTTACCGCTCGAACAAGTAGCCACTCCGGCCGACAGGGAAAGCGGCCCATTAATCGGTGTTGCCCCATCCAAATAGCTATCAAAGCTGATCGTGATCAATCCCTGCTCGACAAAAATATCGACGGTACCCAGCACGGTGCGGTCGTCGGCGGACGAGGCATTGTCCAACCGCACCACGTTATCGCCGGCCATGTCGAATACCTGAATGGTTCCACCCCCCAACGCGACCTGCGTGGCCCAATTGCTCGAAGGCGGACTGACCCCAACGGCGTAGGCCTCGAAATCGTCGAAAAAGACGACGCCGGGAATTGAAGGAGTAAAACTTGCAGTCGTGTAGCTCCAGACTTCGCCGGCTACCTCCGAGCTATCGGTCAGCACGGTGTCGATACGCCAGAAATATTCGGTGCCGCCCAGCGGTGTCACGCCATGGTCGCGTGGGTCAATCACGTTGTGCAGCGCGGGAAAACTTCCAAGCATTGGAAGACTGTTACTGTCTGATCCGAAATAGACATTCACACTCACGGCTTCATAACCCGGTTGAAAAATCAGCTCGCGCCCCTCGGGTTGATCCACACTTCCCCTATTTGGAATCGGCATGCTGGCCTCTGCGGAAATAAAACCGGGAATCCAATAGTTGGTGTGGCCAAATTCATAAGCACCCACATCCGGTGCCACGCCGACAAAGTCGGCCACCTGCGCGGGCATATTGGTTCCGGCATCAATCAGCGCCGAGCCCGGTGCCGGGCGGAAATCCAGCTGTCCCGGATCAACCAGCTCGTTCTTTACTTCGCCGCCCGACCAGTTGTGGTCAGAGATCCCCGGATAGGGCGCCGCGGCCGAACGGCTGCCACTGATGAGGTTAACCGCATTGTTGCGCGTGACGGTGTTGGAGTTGATGCCGCCGTGGGTGATGTCCGAAAAGATGCTGATGTCTACGACGTCGTTATCAAATCCGGTGTTACCATAGATGTGATGATAATCGCCCTTGGGCACCATCGGCTGTGTGTTCCACAGAACATTGTATTTCATCACCCCGTTAATTCCATAAACCGCCGGATTCTCCCATGGAGAATCGAACCGCAGCGCAAACTTAATGTGGTCGTGCACCCAGTTGTTTTTCATAACCGTGCCGTCGGTATAGTCGGCATCGGTCTGAATGGCGGAACCATCGTGCTGAAGCATGCCCTGATTGGTGACCCGGTTAAGTTCGAATATGCTGGAGTCGCCGCCCTTGATGCCGACCGAATTGCCGCCCGTATCGAGCGTGTTGTGGCGGAACGTTAGGTTCGAGGCATTGCGGATGTTGACCATCACGTCGTGCAGCGAGCCAACGCAGCTGTAGTCGATCTGGTAAAACAAGCAGTTTTCTATCAGGCCCCCGTCGCCGACAAATTCGATTCCGGCACCATCGGCATACTGAAAGGTACAGTTGAGGAGCGTATTGCTGTTGCCGTCCATGTAGGTGGCGTCGGCCTTGGCCGTGTCGCCCAGCATGCGCTTGGAATAGCTCGGGAACCGCACATTGCTGTCTTCCAGCGTGATAGAATCGGAGTTGCTGACCTTGAAGGTGCAGGCGAAAAAATCGATGCCCTGGATGGTGATGTCCTGCGAGTTGGAGATTTCCAAACCATAGGTAATGGTTTTGCCGCGAATGTTGCGTCCGGCCGGACTCAGACCGTCGTTGGAAATAAGGAATAACTCATCAGACGCCGGGTTGTAGTACCATTCTTTGTTGGTACTCAGGCAGGCGTAGGATGCTTCGAAAAAGGCCGCGCCGTTTATAATTTTATGGTGGTACTGACTGCCGATCGGGGTATAGCTGAACGAGTTGTTGCCCGCGCCATGGCTGGCCACGGTTCTAGCGAACGAGAGCCATGAACCCGTATTCATGATGGCAATCGCCCCGGAAAAATCCTTTCCGCTTCCGGCCAGCTCCTGCCCGCCGGACTCATCGATAAAGATGCCGTCGGAGCTGGAACTATCCTGCTGGATCCAGTTGGCATCCTTGTCCCATGCGGCATCTGTCCAGGCCTCTGCATCCGGCCAACGGGCAGAGGTTTGCATTTCGTCGTCCACAAACAGCTGCCAGATATCGGCGAAAAACGTAGCTTTGTAGATGCCGTTGGAAACCGCCGTCCAGCCACTGGAAACCGGAACCGTCCCGTCGATCATGACGACCTCGTCCTGATAGCTTTGGATGGTGATGCCTGCTCCCGCTGCTCCCTCAAAATCATGCGAGGCCGCGCCGAGCTGAACATCATCAATAAAGAAATAATCGCCGAGGCCGCTTGCGGAAAGCCGGAAACGAATCTGCGTTACCGTGCCATAGGCCGCCAATGAAACATTCTCGGCCGACAGGTGGTCGGGATAACCGTTGGGTGTATCACCACTACCCCCTCCGTTCGCCGCATCGTTAACCGACCAGACCGAATGCCAACTACCGTCATATACCTCGGCATAGGCGACTTCCGAACTGTTGTTCAGGGCATCGACATCCCATTTGAAAGAAAGAGTTCCCCCAGCGACGCCCGTCGCCAATGTGCGCGTAATGGATCCGTCCCGGAGCATCTGCGCGGCGGTATTACCGCCCGACTGAGCCGAAGAGGTGTCGGCCCCCAACGCCCAGGAACCGTTCCAGCCTGTTCCGCCCGACCAATCAATGCTTCCACCCCCGCTTCCGCCAAGGCTGGAGATCGAGACCGCTTCATGATAGCGGCCGCCACGCACCTGCAGCGCGTCGCCCGCGGTCAATTGATCAACGCCAAACTGGATGGTCGCGAACGGCGAACCCAGCGTGCCGCCCGGCAGCGTATCAATTCCGTTGGTCGCTACATAATAGTCAGTTCCGGATGCAACCGAAGAAATCCCCAATACAGCTATACAAAACAATCTTTTCATTTTCCTCTTTCCAATGTGTGTTCAGGCTCTGAGAGCCAAGGCACACTAGGAACGCCGATAAAGATCGGTTTTCCCAATCGTTGGAAAAAGAATAGTTCAGGGATAGGTCGCGCCGCGCGGCACTTCGATAACCTCGACCTTGGCACGAAGGCGATTCAGATGAAATTTGGTTATGGCACCCTCACTAATCACGACGCGATCCATCGGGATTTGCGAGAGCCAGTAGGTATTGGGTTCAGCATCAAAGAACTCAACATCGAGCAGAATAAGTTCCTTAAATCTGTCCGGTAGTTTCAACCCGTGAAACTCCCGGATATCTGAACCGCTCAGGTCGAGGGACACCAGATTGAGCGGAAACAGAATACTTGCCCCCTTGCCCCAACGCGACCCCGACAGGCGCAACGTGGTATAGGGAGCCCCCTTGAGATCAAGATGGTTCCCGCCGTTCCGCTGTTCCAGCTTCACATGATCGCCCCATCCCAACGAATCATTGGTCAGATTGAGCATGGCGATGGCTATTGGTAAATAGGCAGCGGCATCAATTTCGCCTATACGCGCCATATGGCGTTCATAGCAGCGCGATAAAACATTTTTCCGGAAGGTGGTGTTGCGGTACGGCATCGCCAGCAACGCAGCAAACTGGCCGGCATTAAGCGGGTGCGAATCGTCCGGTTTCATTTCAGCAAATTCAACCGTTCGCTTGTAAAGGTTGTTCTTCGGGTCGAAACCAGCGCTATCGAAGGCATCGATTGCCGACGAAAACTCTTCATTGATGAAATGCAGGTAGGCCTTCATTTGATAGAGTTGGATTTTGTATTGTTCCTCTATATCGGTCTTTTGCAACTCGTTGTTCACCATGCGGCGCATCAGGTTGTAGTTCCAAATGTCACCGCGCAGAATGGAGTTGATAAAGAACGACTGCACCTCGTTATACAATTTTCCAGAAACCTTGGTCTCCTCCTTGTAGAGCGCCAGGTTATAAACCGCTTCCTGTTTGGCGGCGATGGCCTGCTTGCGTTGCACGGAAACCCTCGCCAGCGAAACGGCAATGACGATCGTCAGCAACGCCCCGAAAAGCATAAACGCAAACACCATATTATTGTGGCGTTTCATGAACAACTGCGAACGCTTGATGACATTCGCTCTTTCGGCCAGCGGAGCGAAACCGCGCAGATGGCGCGTCACGTCGTCGTGGAGTTCCTGCGCACTGGAATAACGCTCATTCGGCTCCAGCTGAAGCGCCTTCATGGCCACCGCGCCGAGACTGCGGGGAATGCTGTGTGCCGGCCGCCGCAACCGCGGGCGGATCACATTGCCCGCCAACGTATTTTCAATCACTTCCTCCGCTTGCCCTCCCCGCACGGGAATCGTGCCCGTCAAAATAAAGTAGAGTACCGCGCCCAGTGCGTAGACATCCGTGCGCGCAGTCACTTGGCCGCAATCCACCACCTGTTCCGGTGCCATGTAGCCGGGCGTGCCCTTCATGGTGCCGGAATAGGTAATGTTGTTAAGCAGGTCGGGATCGAAGGCTTCCGCCGCCTGGTCGAGCTGAACCCCTCTGTCATCGCCGACCACCTTGGCCAGTCCCCAATCAAACAGCGTCACGAGTCCGTAACGCCCCACCATAATATTCGACGGCTTCAAGTCGAGGTGCAGCACGCCGCGCGAGTGGGCATAGATGACGGCGTCGCAAACTTTCAGAAAAATTTCGAGCAGCGTTTCAAGGTCATAGCGCGAAAGATCGTCCGCGGCCCCTGCCGTGCGTTCACGAATAATGTTTTTCAGCTCCGCGCCTTCCAGCAGGCGCATCACGAAATAAGGAACGCCCTCGCTGTTCACGCCCACTTCGTAGACGGGCAGAATGTTGGGATGCTGCAGCTTGGCCGTCAGCAGCGCTTCGCGCAGAAACTCTTCCTTTTCCGGATCGCTTTCGTGTTTCCGCGGATTGGCAATGGCCACGTGGCGTCCGGCATGCGAGTCGTAGACCTTGAAGATTTTCTTGGCACCGCCAGCCACCAGAAATTCCTCGTCGATGAAATGGTAGCGAGACTCATCCAATGACTGGAGAATCGGCGCGCCGGCCGACTGTTCCTCGGCGGTCATTTCTGTTTCTTCCGACGACAGAAAATCGTTGATGCGCGATCCCAGATCCCGAAATTCGAGAGACTCTTCGTTGAATTCATTCATCGGCATCTTCATTTCAAACCAGAAACGTTCCTCATAGCGGGAATTATCATTCCGTCAGCCCAGATAATCATTCAACGCTTCGACTTCCGCGATCAGACTTTCTTTGACACGGCTCTTCAGACGATAGGCTGTACTCAATGGCAGGCCCATCTCGCTGGCGACTTCCTTGATATCGCGCCCCTTCAACGTTTCGTTGAAAAGCCGAGTGGCATCCGCCGAAAGGTATTCAGCAATATTCTTGAACGCCAGCGCCGCAATATAGTTGTGCCACTCCCGCTCGATCACGTCGTCGATGTCCGGCAGGGATACGGTGTCAACCAGCTCGGAATCCGACTGAACCAGCTTATCCGAACGGTTCGCATCGCGTTGACTCTTTCGCCAGAAATCTTTAACGCAGTTGCGCACCACCACCGTCAAGTAGCTGCGGAAACTCGATATTTTATTCAGATCGAGATCAGGAATCTTTTTCCAAAGCTTAATGAATATCTGCTGACGCAGATCATCTGCATCAGCAGAACCGATATTCATGCTGTTGATGATGGTGTAGATATATCCGCTATAGGAATCGACAAACTCCTGCCACGCCTTTTCGTCATATTGCTTCTGCATTTTCTGCAAAAGCGTCATGCGGGTCCGGTAGGTCGCTCTAGTCTCTTCACTCATGCGTTAACGGTACCATCACACCACCAAAACAACAAAGCGCTATCGGATACGGAAGGCATAGGCCCATTCCCAATCAGCCGGCTTGTCTTTCGGGAAGGTTATTTCCAGTCCTTCGGCCGTTCGGATCCACTTGACCGGCTCGTTCAGGCCGACCATCTCAACGGAACCGATCTTGCCCGGATAGTATTCTGAGCCTTCGGCCAGCGACTTTACCACAATCTTGCCGTTTTCCGGCCAGTTGAGAGCGGTGGCGTAGAGCGTCTTTCCATCCTTGGAAACGGTGAAACGAATGTCTTGCGCAATGAACGGCTGGCGATAGTTCCAGTCGTCGCGTTTTTTGACTGCGTTGTATTCGAGCATCACCGCCGGTCCTTCACCGGAAATTTTCCATGGACGGGTCGCGTGGATTGCTTCGGCATTGACCTTCATCCAGCGACCCATGCCTTTCATGATCGCGATTTCCTCATCCGGGATCGAGCCGTCACCCTTTGGCGTCAATGAAAGCAGGAAGACGCCGCCTCGCGATACAAGATCAATCAAACTCTTGATGTGGTAGTCCGGACCATCTTTGTACTTCTTGTCCGTCACATAGCTCCACGGGTATGCAATAGCGCGGTCAATCAGATACCAAGGCTTCACGTCCAACGCCATTTCGCGGCCGTTTTCGTAGCAAAGGAATCCAAACGAGTCCGGGAAGTTAAACTGGCCCGCGTGCTTGTTGCAGATGGTTACTTCCTGCCCCTTTTTTTCCGCTTCGTTGAAATAGTAGGCAAAGGTATCCATCACCTGTTGTTCCGACGGCGCATTGTTGCGAATGGAGGTGTTCAATCCATCGAACCAGATGCAGTCCGGGCTGTATTTATCCACCACTTCCTTAATCTTTGCTTCCCACTCGGCAGCGAATACCTCGGGCTTTGCGCCCGCGCCCTCGTTCCAATAAAAATCCTGATATTCCGGATTCCAGATATCCCAATCCTTGTTTTCTTCCGTCTTAACCGGAATCCCTTTTTCCTTATCCATAAATCCGGTGGCATACCCCAGCGTGCGGCCGTGGTGGAAGGTGGCCAGCAGTTTCATGTCGTCATGCTTGCGAACCGCCGTTGCAATCTCTCCATAGACATCGCGCTTCGGCCCTTTGTCCATCGAGTTCCAGCGCGTGTGCTCGCTGTCCCACAGGCAGAAACCGTCGTGATGCACCAGCAGGATGCCGCCGAAGCGCGCGCCGGCCTCATACATCAGATCCACCCATTCATCCGCATTGAATTTCGGCGCGGTGAATTGATCGACAAAGTTAATGTAGCCGTTTTTATCCAACGAACCATAGGTCTCGAGATGGTGGGAGTATGCTCCCTTCGCATCCTTTTTCGCGCCGCCATACACATTCTTAATGTAGTCAGGCCCGCCGAAAGCCGGCACCGAAAAAACGCTCCAATGCGTGTAGACGCCGAACTTGGCATCCTTCATCCATTCCGGAATGGGCTGCTTCGAAAGAGATTCCCAGTTCGCTTCGAACGCGGCGTTCGTCACGCATGCCGAAACCATCAGTGCGATTCCTAATACAAAAATTCGATTATTCATAACAACTCTCCATAAAAATGTTCACGACAAGAGAAATGCCGCCTACACGGCATAGTTTGATACCAAACCTATTTTAGTTTCATAGCAACCGGGTAGTGGTCGGATATCGTATTCAGCACCTCATCCCTCGGAAACGAGATAGAGGCGTTCGCCAGAGGTTTATTGACTAGCAGTCTGTCGGAGTTAGAACCCCGCACTGGCGACATCCCGGCATGAACTTATCAAGTAAAAGAGGCAAAGGCCGGGCGAAGCAAGAAAATGTCTGAAAATACGCCCGAAAATGTGCCGACAGTGCATTGGCGTGCTGTTTTGCGGTTGCCGCCGGGTGTTTCGGGGCACGCGCCGCCATGAGCTTGAATATTTTCTTTAGATTGTAACTGAGGCAGACGAGGCTCCATTCGGTTTCGGCTTTCTCCTTCCCCCTCATCGAGAAGCGGCGGAAGCCGAGCACTTCCTTGATAACCCCGAAAACGGGTTCGACGGTTTGCTTGCGCTGCTTGTAGAGCGCCTTCCCTTCGGGGGTCTTGAGACGGTAGGCCATCTGTTCCTTGATGGGTGCGCCAGGTGGCGGCGGGGTCGGCAGCGGTTGCTTCTCGAGGTCGGCAACGCTGACGTGGTGCGAGCCTTTGGCCATGGCGCTGTACACCGTCGGCCCGCCACCGGTTTCGGCGTCTTTGACGGCCTTCTCACTGTAGTAGCCGGTATCGGTCAATACGCTTTCCGGAGTGGCCGCTTCCTCAGGAATGCTTGCGAGAACAGGATTGAGCTGCTCTTTGTCATTGGGCGCATCGGTGACGAGCTGACCAACGATGAGATAGGTTTCGGTGTCTACAGCGGCCTGCGCGTTGTAGGCCTGTTCGAAGTGGCTGCCGTTGCCGGCCTTCATGATGCGGCTTTCGGGGTCGGTAAAATTGTATTGCTTCTTATCCGGCGGCTCTGCGGATGGAGGTTTAGGTTCTTTTCCCCGCGGTTTCTTGTTTTTACGCTTTTCCTCGAAGGCCGTTTTCTTCTCTTCGTACTCGGCCTGTTTTTGTTTGCGCTCCTCTTCGTAGCGCGCCTTGATCACTGCCCGGGCGTGCTCCAGGCTCTTGATGCGGTCTTCGCGCCGGACGATTTCGTCCGGGATGCTCAGCCCGTCATCAAGCGGGACGTTATCGACCTGCTCGGCTTTGGCGGCGAGTTGTTCGACTTCCTTGCGCAGCAGTTCGACCTGCTCGCCGGCATGCTTGTAGCTGACAGCGGAATGCTTGCTGGCACTGGCTTTGATCTTGGTGCCATCGACGCTCACGGTGCCGACCTTTTTGAGACCGGCGGTTTCCTGCGCCATGAGCAGCACCCGTACAAAAGCCTTTTCGAACAGCTCGCGGTTCGTGCGGCGAAAGGCACAGATCGTGTCGTGATCGGGATGCAGGCTGCCGCCGCAGATGTAGCGAACGATGACGTCCGACCAGGTCGCATCCTCGATCCCGCGCGAGGAGAAGCGGCCCGTGGCGTAGCAATAGATCAGCAGAGTCAGCATCATGCGCGGCGGATACTGCTCGTCGCCAGTTCCCCGAAGGTTGAAGCGGAAGTCTCCAGCGGGAAGCCGGTCCACCGCATCGATCAGGAAATGCACAATGTGCTTCTGAGGAATCCAGTCGCGCAGGTCTGGCGGAAGCAGCATCGGGGTGTCGCGGTCGAGGTTCTTGAGTCGTGTGGCCATCACTTCCTTTTGGTTAAGACAGGCATAGACTGGCACAGTCTCATGAATATTGAAATATTATTCGCAAGCTAAGTCCGACAGACTGCTAGAATAAAATCGATACGGTTCAACCTTCTGCCATAGTCTTCGGCACTCTCTTCAGCAAAATGAAGTCGCGTCGGGAACGTGCCAACAGGGTCTTTTGAGGGATCAATCAGACCGGTATCGAGCAAGGTCTTCACCACGAGATAATCCAGTTCGCCGTTATCACGAAACGAACGATTTCGCGCATCTTCCTTCTCTCGCCATTTATCCAGCAATTGGACCTGCTGATCCAGAAAAACTCTATCGGCTTCGGAGTGCGCGTTGAAATCGCCCAGCACCACAACTTTTTCACCTGAGGCAACCAACGGAATAACCCGCTTGGCAACCGCAGTGGCTTCCTTCTGCCGATTCAGATAGTTCCTAGGATCAAAATGAACCACAAAAAAATGAATGCCCGCGGTTTTGCAATGCAACGTGCCGCGCAGTTTGGGATTATTCTCCGGTTGGATTTGTTCCACCTTCTCGATGGGCGTCTTCGAAGTCAGTCCTTGAGGAAAGCCACCTTTCCGATCGAAAACAACAGAATACCCATGCCCCCATTTTTTCGCGGCGGTGGCGAGCCGTTCCGGGTTAAACCCTTTAAGCTCCTGCAAGGCCAGCACATCCACACCTTGCGCCGCGATCCATTTTGCGCCCGCGTCAAGCGTCTGCTTTTTATTGAAACCCAGATAAACATTATAGGTCATCACGTTGAGCGGCTCCGCAAGTACGGAGAAGCTCAAAAACAAGCCGATGCAGATGATGAGATGTTTCATATAGCTCCTACTCAAGATATTACTTAACCGCATCAATCTGCGTCCACTTTTTCTTTCCTTCCATCGGATCATTTTCCTGCGGAGCACCGGGTGTGCTGCGGCCCTTGTTAACATAATCGGCTAAAAGCATTTTAAGCTCGGTGACGACTTCCGGGTATTCAGCGGAAAGGTTGGTGGATTCAACAGCATCCTTCTCCATATCGAACAGCAGAAAGTCGGCGGAGTTAATGACCGGTTTATCCTTTGGATTCTGCCGGCGCGAACCACCCTCGTTGTCGAACAACAACTTCCATTTTCCGCAACGGATCGCAAAGGTGCCTCCGTCGGAATGGTGCACCACACCCCGGTTTCCAATATTTGGAATTGCCGCACCTTTAAGCGCAGGCAGAAAACTAACGCTGTCTTCTCCGATATTCTCCGCCAGCTTGATACCTGAAAGTTCGGCAACGGTGGCCATTAGATCGGTGGTGCAAATCAACTGTTCGCTCACCGTCCCCGCTTTCACGCCTTCTGGCCACCGCACCACGAACGGCACGCGATGCCCGCCTTCCCATGTGGTGCCCTTGAGACCGCGATAGATCCAGCTAGAATAGTGGCCCTTCGCTTGATTATTTTCAAACTTGGAGCCCGGCGAGGTTCCGTTGTCGGCCGTGAAGACCACGATCGTGTTGTCGGCGATGCCCAGCTCATCGAGCGTCTTGAGCACTTCTCCCACCGCCCAGTCGGTTTCCATGCAAAAATCGCCGTACGGGCTCAATCCACTCTTCCCGTCAAATGCGCTGCTCGGAACAATCGGCGTATGGGGCGAATTGAGCGGCATATAAACGAAAAACGGTTGGTCAGCCTGTCCTGAGCTTGCCGAACGGGCGTTTTCGCGAATCCAGTCGCAGGTTTTTTTCGCGAAGTCCGGAAGGACCTGGCTTTGGACAAATTCCTTGGCCGCCCATCCCGCTTTTGCGCCCTCAAGCCCTCGTGCCTTCACCGCAGCCTTATCCTTCAGAAATTCCAGCGTTCCCTGAGTTTGGCGCCCGTCGATATAGGCGTGCGGATCCATATTGAGCGAGGCGGCGATGCCGAAATAATAATCGAATCCAACATCCAGCGGGCAATTTTTCATCGGCGCGGAAAAATCTACATTCGTCGGCGCGGTCTGCGCAATGTCCTTCCCATCGGTGCTGGTCCAGTCCATCCCGAGATGCCACTTGCCCACACAGGCCGTTCTGTATCCTTGCTTTTTCAGCAACGATGCGACGGTTTCGCGTTCTGGATCAATCATGTGCATGTCATGCCCATGCTCCACGCCACTTTTCAAGAAGGTCCGCCAGGCATAGCGCCCGGTTAGAATGCCGTAGCGCGTTGGCGTGCAGACGCTCGAATTCGAGTGCGCATCCATGAACTTCATGCCCTCGTTCGCCAGACGATCAATGTTCGGCGTCGGAAACTTGCAGTCTTTGTTGTAGGCCACCACATCGCCCGGCCCCATGTCGTCGGCCAGGATATAAACAATGTTGGGTTTCGCGCCGAAAGCGGCAACCGCCAGCACAACCCCCATCATCAAAACTGTTGTTTTCATTAATAATTCCCCTGAATTTCTGAAAAGCGCTCATAAAACAGACGTCGCGAGTGAACCGGGTTTTGACGAAAATTGGTAGGGAAGGCTCTCCGAGCCGTCCGCACGCCGCACCGCACGTCCGCCGGGCCATGCCACAGGGCGGCGCGCTCGGAGAGCGCGCCCTACCAATCACCCCTCAAACTCAATGGTCACGAAATAGGCCACACCGTCTTTTCCTTCGCCGACCAGGGCGGTATCAAGATCGGCCTCGCCGACCTTGAGATCCAGCGTAAACTCGGCGTGGGTATCTTCGGGCGAGACCACTTTTTCAACGGCCTGACCGGCAATGGACATGCGCACTGTTTCGATGGAAAAATCGCCCGCCCGCATCTTGCGCCCGCCGGTTCCCATCGGAATGTTTTCATACAGCGGATAACGCGAAAGTTTGAACGTGTATTTTCCATCGCGCGCAATCTTCACTTTATAGGGGCCGTGCGACTGCTTGAGCAGCTTTGCATCCATCTGGGTGAACGCCTGCGATGTTGAAACCTCCTTCAACCAATATACATCCTGGCTGGTGAGTTCCTGCACCGGCGCGCGTTCGTCGCCGAGAATGAACCGTACCGGCTGTACCAGCGGTTTGCCGATCGCGTGATAGGCATCGAACTTCGCCTGTAGCTGCTCCACCACCTCGGGGAATTCCGCAGCGACGTCGGTTTCCTGCTTCCAATCCTTGGAAATATCGTAGAGTTGCCTGTTGGCGATCAGACGCCAGTTTTTCCAGATGACGCAGGTCTGGTTTTCGCGCTGATCCAGCTTCTTCGGATTGAAGTAGTAGAAAAAGATCGTGCGGTCGTCATCCATGGGGTCGAGCGGTTTGGAAAGATACGATTTGAACGACCGGCCAGAAAACTCCACCCCCGCGGGCGTGGGCAGTCCGCACAAATCCAGTAGCGTTGGGTAGACATCCAACACCGAAACGAGCGTGTCGTTGTCAGTTCCGGCTTTACCCGGAAGGCGCAGGTAGGAAAACACACGATGGCCACCTTCCTCCTTCGAGCCCTTCTTGCCGCGCATGCCCATGTTCCAGTAGTCCGGCGTATTGGAAACAGCCGCCCCCTGCACGCCATCGTCGGTCGTCATGAGAACGATGGTGTTTTCATCGATACCCGTTTCCTTCAGGCACGCCATCAGGCGCCCCATGTTTTCATCGAGGTTGTCGATCATGCCGTAGAGGATCGCCAGTTTTTCATCGACGCCGTTGTCGATGTGCCGTTGTGAATATTCCTCGGCCACCTTGAGCGGCAGATGGGTAATGTTCGGTGCGAGATAGATAAAAAATGGTTCATCTTTCTTCTCGCGGATAAAGCGCATGGTTTCGTTAAAGAAAACGTCGGTGCAGTAGCCCTCAAACTTTTCCGGCTTCCCGTTGCGGTAATAGGTGTCGTCAAAATAGTCGTTGCCCCAGTAATCCGCAATCTGCCCGCCCGCGCCGCAGCGCAGGCCGACCACGTCGTCGAAACCCTGATCCTGCGGGCGCATCGGCCAGTTGTCGCCCAGGTGCCACTTGCCAAAATGGCCGGTCGCGTAACCGTTGTCCTTGAAAGCCTCGGCCATCGTGTGGTTATCGCCGCGCATCAGCGTGCGCCCCAGACTGGTGCGCCACGCGCCGGTCCGCTCGGCGTATTTGCCAGTCATCAGCGCCGCGCGCGAAGCCGTGCACATTGGCATTTGGTGGAAATTATTCAACCGCGCCGACTGTTTCGCTAACGTGTCGATATGCGGTGTGTTCACGTGCGGGTTTCCCTGAAAACCAATGTTGTTCCCGGTGTCGTCCGTCATGATCACGATCACATTCGGTTTCTTCGCAGAAGCCGCGCAAACCACCGCGACTCCGAGAATAGCTATCAAAAGAGAAGGTTTATTCATATCATCATGTTCCTGCTATAGGGTTCATCCATTCAACCCCGCGCGAACTAGCCTTTTGACTTTTTTCTTTTACCTTCGCCGAACGCGTTCCACGCGTCCACCGGCTTATAGGACGGATCGTCATAATCCTCACCCGCGTGACTTTTCTGCATCGCCTTAAGATAGTCCATCAATTCCTTGGTCATCGTTTCCACACGCTCGGGATGGGCGGACGCGACGTTGGTTTCCTCGCTCCAATCCTTCGCGAGATCGTACAGCTCGCCCTTGGGCAGCACTAATTTATAATGATCCTTCACGAGAGTCGCGCCGCCTTTGGCGCGGAAAGGAATGGCCTTCTCTCGCTTCGCGGTCTTGCCCGTGATAATCGGCAGCAGATCCTGACCGTCGATGGCGCGGTCGTCCGGCATCGCGTATCCGACCAACTCCGCGACGGTTGGAAAATAGTCGAGCGTGGAGAGCGACGTTTTCACGGTCGAGCCCGCCGCGAGTTTTCCGGGCCATTCCGCGAGCGCGGGCACGCGTACACCGCCATCGTAGAGGCTGCGTTTGCGACCGCGCAATCCAGATGTCGTCCCCGCTTTCTTTCCTTTGGCCGCCTTGCCCTCGGGGCCGTTGTCGGAACAGAAAAAGACGAGCGTATTTTCGGCAACGCCCCATTCACGGAGCTTAGTGCGAACGCGGCCGACCTGTTCGTCCAGTTCGGTGATGCAGCCATAATAGTGGGCGGCTTCGCCGTGGCCTTCGTACATCTTCAGATAGTCAGGCCCCGCCTTGATCGGTTCGTGCGGCGCGTTGAACCAGATGACCGACAGGAATGGCGTACCGCTGTTCACCGCCTGCTCCATAAAAGGGATTGCCCGATCAACCACCACGCGCGCAGCGCCGCCCTTCAGGCTCTCGTCGTCCGCAGGCAGCGGAACGCCGTCGTCGTAAAACGGGTTTTTCTTGCTCCCCGGATCCCATGTCACGACGGAGGATTCGACCACGAACGAGCGGTCGTAGTCGCGCTCCCAGGGTGGCGCAAAGTTTGCCGCCGGATTCCGTTTTTCGCCCTTGGTCGAATGCGTCTTGCTGAGGGTACCGATATGCCACTTTCCAAAGTGGCCGGTCGTATAGCCTTTTTCCTTCAGCATGCGCGCCAACGTGATTTCCTGCTTCGGCAAGTGACCAATGTTGGCGGAAAAAATGCCGTAGCGATAATAGTGCCGCCCCGTCAGGCAGGTGCCGCGCGTCGGCGAGCAGACGGGGCCGCCCGCATAGAAGTGCGTCAGCTTTACGCCCGCCTCCGCCATCTTGTCCAGATGAGGCGTTTTGATGATTTGGTTACCGTTAAAGCCCGTATCGCCATAGCCCAGGTCGTCGGCCATCATCAGGATAATATTTGGTTTTTCAGCGAATGCACCGACTCCGGTCATTATTGCCACGATCAGGCCGCAAATAGTATTCTTCGACATTTCTATGTTCCTTTTAAAATATGAGTTAGGTCACTAACCAGAGAATCCCGCTCACCCGCCGGATTTTGACCGGAAACTGCAAGTTTACAACCGTCGATTCCGGTCAATACTCCTCGTCCCAATCCCCGCCGATTCCGAGCTCCTGCAATATGGGCTGTTTAGCGTAAACCCTGTTTTTAAAGTCAGTGAACGGCAGCCGCTCTGCTGTCGACCACATTTGCTCGGCCATGGCGTAGATGCGCGGATAGAGACGACGATCGAGCCATTCCTCCGTCAGGCCATGGTCCGTCCAGAGACAGCAGCCCATGCCCAACAATGCTTTGCTTTGCTGCGCAGTGGGATTCCGGATATCGGATGGATTCTTTTCGTAGCAAGTTTGAAAGTCGAATAACCGATCCTTCCTGTAGTTGCGCCACGTGTGCTTTTGCGGAAAATTCAGATAGGTGTAGTAATTGGAGTTGGCAATCACGGGCAATCCGCGTTTGATCCCCTCGCGAAGCGCCTTGTCCCCGCCACGGCGATAGTTCCACCAATGCACCACAACATTCTTTTCAAGCTCCTGTCCCGGAAGAGTGACCACATCGCCCCAACAGATCGCCTTGCGCCCTTTCGCAGCAAGATGGCGTGCGAGCCGATTGGTCAGTTCAATCTGCAGTTCATGCTCATCCTTGAGCCCCATCTCTTTAATTTTCGCCTGGCAATCCGTGCATTTCTTCCATTCAGATTTTGGCGCTTCGTCTCCACCTATATGAATATATTCCGACGGAAACAGTTCGCAAACTTCGTCGAGGACATTGCACAGAAACTCCACCACGGAATCGCGCCCACCGCAATAGAGATACGGACTGAATCCCTTTTTTACCGGTTTAGGTGCTTCTCTGGAACAGGTCAACGATGGATAGGCTTTCAGCGCAGCTTCCGAGTGACCGGGCACGTCGATTTCAGGCACCACCGTAATATGTCGCTCGGCGGCATAGGCCACAATTTCACGAATGTCCTTCTGCGTGTAGAAGCCGTGCTGCTCTTCACCATCGGCCACGAAGGCGCCGACTTCCGTCAACTTCGGGTATTTTTTAATCTCAATGCGCCAGCCGTCGTTTTCCGTCAGGTGCCAATGAAAGACATTCATCTTAAGCATGGCCATACGGTCGAGCAGCCCTTTAATCGTTTCCAACCGCTGGAACTGCCGCCCGGAATCGATCATAAAACTGCGCCACGCATATTTGGGTTGATCAACAATTCTCACGCAGGGAATTTCGCCACCCGCGGCATGATCGACCAGCTGCTGAAGTGTTTGCTTTGCATAAAACCGACCGGACTCCGAACTTGCACGAACAACAACGCCCCCGGGGGTCACTTCCAACTCGTACCCTTCGGGAACAATTCCTTCGTTCAACGGCAGGAAATCCACCTCTCCTGCCAACCGGACAGAACATGCCCCCCCGAGCCGCTCAACCGATCCCGGGTTCGGGAGAATATTAATGGCAGAATGCGCAGTCAGCGACATCAGTAAAGCCACTGCAAACACGCCAGCTGTTCTCATTATTTTCATCATATCATCAGGATTCCCTGCTCCACCAACCGCTCAAGACTCCAAGGCGGCACGCGAGAGATCCGCGTAGCCGCTATCGTGCGGATTCATCTTTCTTCATTCAATCTCAAGAACGACCGGATAATGGTCGGATATCTGATCCAAAGCCGGATCGCGCGGATAGCGGATCGTTCCCCCCGCCAACGGCGGGCTCACCAAAATAAAGTCAATGCGTTGCTGCAACCCCGCAAATTCTTCCGCTGGCATTTCACCAAACAACAGTCGCGTTGGGAATGTGGGAACCGGATTTCTGGATGGATCCACCAGCCCGGCATCAAACAACGATTGCAGCACGGAAAAATCGAGTTCTCCATTTTCATTGAATGCGCGGAGCGCCCCGCCTTCCTTTGCCCGCCATTTCTCCAGCAGTGGAGTCTTAGAGGCCATGGCTTCCTTATCCGCGACTGAATGGGCATTGAAGTCGCCGAGCACGATTACTTTTTCACCGCCCTCCACCAGCACCTCCACTCGGTCGGCCACCGCAGCAGCCTCCTTTTGGCGACGGAGATAGTTGCGCGGATCAAAGTGAACGATGAAAAAATGCATCCCTGCTGTTTTGCAGTGCAGCGTGCCGCGCAACCGGGGATCGTTGTTCGGCATGATTTGCTCAATCCGTTCAATCGGCGTCTTCGAGGTCAACCCCTGCGGAAATCCACCCTTGCGGTCGAAGATCAGCGCATACGGATGGCCCCATTTCTTTGCCGCCGCTTCAAGCCGCTCCGAATCGAATCCCTTCAACTCCTGAAGGGCGAGCACGTCGCACTCCTGCGACGCAATCCACTTCGCCCCTTCTTCGAGGTTTTGTTTCTTATTAAAACCCAGCCACACGTTATAGGTCATCATCTGGAACGGTTCGGCCACGACCGAAACCGCTAGAAATAGTGCCATGCAGATTAGCTTCATCCTATTTTTCTTTCGCCGGCTTATTTTTCCCGGGCAGATCGTCCGGGCTGATATCCACATCCTTCATTTGCCTTCTTAACTCAGCTTCCAACCGTTGAACAATGCCCTTGTTTTCCGGATTCCCGGCCACGTTATGAAGCTGGTCCGGATCGGCCTTTCGGTCAAACAACTCGTCGGGATGCCCCGGTATTTTAATGTAGGTGTAGCGGTGGTTGCGAATGCCGTAGTGGTTCGGAGGCCCGCCCCAATAGGTGTAGAGTTGCGACTCGCGCCAGTCCGGCACGCAGTCCCCGGTGAGCAGCGGCACCATGCTGCGCCCCTGCATCGCCTTCGGGGTTTCTGCGCCCGCCAGCTCCAGCAGCGTCGGAGCGATATCGACGTTAATACATAGATCCTTGTTCACCGAACCGGGTTTGATCATTTTTGGATAGCGGATCAGGAACGGCATACGCACGGATGTTTCCAGAATCAGGCGCTTGTCGTAGAGCCCGTGCTGGCCGAGCCAATAGCCCTGGTCGGCGGTGTAGATCACGATCGTATCCTCGGTCAGGTTCTGCGCATCGAGATAGTCGAGCACCCGCTTGAGGTTGTCGTCGTTTCCGGCAATGCAACGGATGTACTTATGCATCATATGCTGATAGGCGACGCGGATTTTGTCGTTGTCGTTGGTTTCATCATGTTCCCACATGGCATCGGGCTTTTCATCATTCACGTGCCGTGAATAGTAGGATTCCCCGCCCTTGCCGGTGGAATGGAGCATGTGGAACTTGGTTCCGTTTAGAAATTCCTTCTTCAGGTTTGAGTCGCTCGTCCTGAGGGCTTCATACAACGTGGACGGCTCGGGGATTTCCACTCCAGCCAAAAGGTCGTCATAGCGTTCGGCATGGCCATAGTCATGATGCGGCGCCTTAAACTGGAGGCAGAGGAGGAAGGGCTTGGCTGGGTCGCGCTTATCGAGCCAGTCCATGGCGATGTCCGTATAAACATCGGTGGAGTAGCCTTTGCGGTTCCAGGTTCCCTCGGAACCGTTGAAGGTTGGATCAAAATAGTTGCCCTGCTTATGCACCACCATATGCTTGTCATAGCCCTTGGGCTGACTGCTCAGATGCCATTTACCAACCACCCAGGTTTGATAGCCCGCCTTCTGAAGCTGAACCGGATACTGCGGCGAGGAGTCGTTGATGCTTCCGTTCAGTCCTTGAACCCCGTTCTTATGACTATATTGCCCGGTCAGGATTGCGGCACGGCTGGGCGAACAGATGGAGTTGCAGCAGGTAAAGTTATCGAACCGCATCCCCTCTTTAGCCAACCGGTCGATCGTCGGGGTTTTTGCATAGCCTTTCAGATAGGATCCATACGCCGAAATCGCCTCAAAGGCGTGGTCGTCCACCAGCACCACCACCATGTTGGGTTGCTGGCCGGCGCCCTTCGTCCAAGCGCACGCGGCAATAAACCCCAGCAGCACCGCACCGATCTTTCCATTCATTGATCCAATTCTTCTCATAAAACCACCTATTATTAACATCACTAATAAGACGTCGCATCCCCGCTCCACTTTGACCTTTTTATGCAGGAAAAGACAGGGACAGACCGCCCGCCCCTTCCCCATCGGGGAAAAACAGTCCAGTCCATCGTCGGCATGTCATAATTATCCTGACCGCTGCAGGACAAAAAAACGCGTCGCTCGACGTTTAATGGGTATGAACCTGAAACCCATTACGATTTTGACCTCGTTGCTGCTGGCGGCGCTCCTTGCGCCGGCAACTGATGCGAACACCTATACCATCAGCCCGGACGGCAGCGACTCGAATCCCGGAACCACTGAAAAACCGTTCCGCACTATTGCAAAGGCCGCTGCCCTGCTCAACCCCGGCGACTCCTGCTTTATCCAAGCCGGAACCTACCGAGAAGAAATCGTCTTGCGAAAATCCGGCACCCGCGAGGCTCCGGTCCGTGTCGTCGGCGCTACGCATGCCGACGGTTCGCCCGCCGTAATTCTGGACGGCACGGAACCGATGGACGGGGAATGGAAAAAAGAGAAGATCAATGGTGTGCTTGCATTTTCCATCCCCTGTGAGCAACCCACGACCCAACTGTTCTATAAGGGAAGGATGATGGCCGAGGCGCGCTGGCCAGACCAGCCGTTCTCGCGCATCTGGGATCGAACCACCTGGGCGGACAGCGAAAAAGGTAGTAAGCAGGATCTGATGGTTTGCAGCGCACTGGCGAAAACCGGTGTAGATTGGACCGGCGCCATGGCGACCCTTAACGTGGGCCAGCAATTCCAAACCTGGTCGCGGATCGTAACCTCTCATGAAAAAGGCTCGACCTCCTTCATCTATAATCTCGCAATCCGAACCAACAACGATCTCTCCGAGGGTCCCACTTGGTGGGACGACAGCTTCTACCTGCGTGGAAAGATCGAGGCATTGACCACCCCCGAAGAGTGGTTCCACAACGGGGAACGCCTCTATTTCATCCCCCCCGACGGACGCACGCCAAAGGCCGGGGTGGTTGCGATAAAAACGCGAACGTTCGGCATCGAGGGCAAAGGCGTAGATCATATCGAAATCTCCGGCCTCCGATTTTTCGGATGCACCTTCCGCTTCCAAAACAGCGACTTCCTGACGATCGAAAACTGCCGCATCCTTTACCCCAACTATGCCCCCATCCTGACCGACACCCTGCCCAAAGGCGAGAGCGCCCCTATTCCGCAAACCATGATTCGCGGGAACGACAACATCGTTCGCAAGGTTGGCATCGCCTACGGCAACACGGCGGGCATCAGCCTGACCGGAAGCCGCAACCGCATTGAAAACTGCGTCATCCACGACTTTTGCTGGGAAGGCAACCTGCACCACCCGGCCATATCCATCCGCTCCATCGGGAAATCCGCCTCCGACTCCACCGTCAGCCGCTGCACCATCTACAACAGTGGCAACATGGGCATCTGGCATCTCAATGCAAACAATACGATTGAGTACAACGAGGTCTACAATACCGGCCTCGCCTGCAAGGATATCGCCGCCATCCAGACCGGCAGCCCCAACACCTCCGGCAGCGTGGTCCATCACAACTGGGCGCACGATTCTCGCGGCAAAGGCATTCGCGGCGACGACCAGACCCGTGGCCTGACCTTCCACCACAATGTGATCTGGAACTGCGACGAAGGCATGATCCTCAAGGGCGAAGACAACCTGTGCTACAACAACACCATCATCGGCACCAACGGACACGGATGCCTCATCATACCCACCCGCGCCGAGCCGCGCAAATGGTGGGCGAAAACCAAGTTTCTCGACCAACAGAACACCCGCAGCACCTTCCGCAACAACCTCGTCGAAACCATTGCCTACCGCTACGACCCCCTGCCCCAAAATAAAAAGATCGCGCGCAACGTGGAAACCCATGCAGTAGCGAAACTGTTGAGAAATCCTGAGAAGCAGGACTTCCGCCCCTTAGCCAAAATCGATACAGGAGCCTATGAATTCGGCAAGCCGATGTGGACAGCCGGGGCGGACTGGAAGAATGATCCCATTGGCATCGATTTTGTGATCAATGCCACCCCCGCCCGGAGCTGGGAGATTGCTGGCAAGTCGAAAAAGTCATCGATCCAGCTTCCCGCCCGGATCCGGAACTCCAATCTCAGCAAGCTCTCAAAAACCAAGCTGCAGGATCTCTATGACGACTGCTGGACGGGCGCGGAAGTTGAAACGCGAAAAAAACTGATCTACCAAAAGAACCAGCTGCCCGACGGCTCGGCCAAACAAAAAATGCTCCAGAAAAAAGTCGCCGCCCTCCACCGCCAGGTCAACGACCGCCTGAGGGAACGCGCCGGCGAAGTTCTCGCCGGCAGCGAGCTGACGCTGTTTCTTGAAATAAAGTAGCTCGCAATTCCAATTGCGAGTTTCCCGACAACAGGGTATTCCGCGCGTACGGTTGAGCGAAACCGGAGTAGTACCCTGTACCACTTAAACTGTCGCAAACCCGAGCTTCCATATTTTGAACCACTAATCTTCACTAATGAACACTAATCAACACCTCCCGGATAGCTGGATAAATTAGTGACGATTAGTGCGAATTAGTGGTTTCACATCCGAATGCCTAAGGTTTCCAGTGTACTAGGTCTGCTTCGGGAGTTTCATCTTCGAACCATCGACATCGGGTTTACTCTTGTCGAGCTCGCCATCGACACGGATCTTAAACGAAAGCGCCCATTCGTTCGGGAGCGTTTCGGGCAGCTGAATGTTCAGCGCGTCATCCGTGCGCTTCCATTTGACGGCACCGTGCCCCAACAGTTCGATGGATTTGATCTTGTTCGATTTTGAAACCGAGGTTCCATTCGCCAGCGACTTAATGACCGCGATGCCGGATGGAGGCACTCCGAGCACGGTGGCGTAGAGGTTTTCGCCGTTGCGGGTGAAGCGGACATCCTCATGCGTCAGCTGCTTCGGATCAGGCTGAATGCCACGGGATTTTGTGCCGTCTTCCTTATATTGGAAATATTTCAGATAGCCGGTATTGCCTTCCGCAAAGATTTTCCACGGCACGGTGGCATAGATCGCCTCGCCGTTCTGCCCCAGCCAGGAGCCGATGCCCTCGAGCAGATCGATCTGCCCCTGGTCGAGTTTGCCGTCGGGCCGCGGATTCATGGAAAGCAGCAACCCGCCGTTGCGGGCAACGAGATCGCAGAGGCGCACAACAATGTCGCACGGTTTTTTGTATTCAATGGCCTTGAACCACGGCCAGTCGCACCAGCCGGTGGCGGACGGGGTATCGTCTTCCCACGGCCAGTCGATGTAGAGCGGGCGGGCGTGGCCGTTTTCGTAGGAATAGACACCAAATTTTTCCGGAAAGTTGCCTTTGTTGTGCACCACCACTTCCTTGCCGGCCTTGTCGCCCATATTGAAAAAATCGTTCAGCACGGTTTCCGTGCCGTATTTCCCGCCGCCGCCATCGAACCAAATACCGTCGGGCTGGTATTTATCGATCACTTCCTTGGTCAGCTTGTAGCGGATGTCCGCAAAATAGTCTTCGTCGCCTGCATACCAGTAAAGGTTACGCAGATTCGGATCCAGCAGATCTGCTTTCGCCATTGCCGGGTCGTTCTTGAGGCGTTTAGTGATTCCCTGAAAATGTTTATAGGTCCGTGCATGGTGGAACGAAGTGAAGGTTTTCAATCCGCGGTCGCCGATGGCCCCCATCATTTCGCCGAGCAGGTCGCGCTTCGGCCCAAGCTTACCGGCGCAGAGATCGATGATATCGCTATCCCACATCGCATAACCGTCGTGATGAATTGCACAGATGCCGGCATATTTCGCGCCCGAACGAACAATGAGGTCGGCCCAGTAGTTCGGATCAAAGTCCTCGGCCTTAAACTGCTTCGCCAAATCTTTGTAGCCGAAGCCTTCGGCAATCGGACCCACATTTTTTTCGAACTGAACGCGCATGTCATTTTTCGGGCTCTGGTGATAGAAACGCTGGTAGGCGCAGATATATCCGTTGCCCCAGTTGGGTTCCGCATAGTCCCACGCGCCCGAAACGGAATAGACGCCCCAGTGCGCGTAGATCCCAAACTTGGCGTCCTTCGCCCATTGCGGCACCCCGCGACCCATCAGCTGGCCCCAGACCTTTTCATCAATCTTTTTGGCTTGGGCGGAAAACGCCAAAACAAAAACCAACAGAACCATCCAATATTTTTTCATATTCCGACCTTTGCGTGATGAGTGACGATTGAGTCGTGATTATTCAGTCACGCCTCACGTTTCAATCGTCAGCTTTTCTTTTCACGCCTCACGTTTCACGCGCTATATCTTCGTCTACGGATTAAACGCCACCCGAACTCGCTTTTTTGACTGTTTTCTAAAGAAATGGCCACCTTGCCGTTCATCCGCAAAGCCGTAGCTCGTAATTCCAATTGCGAGTTTCCCGTGGCTGAGTTGCCCGCAAAGCCCGGCACCTCAAAGCATGCGGCGCAGCCGCTCTGGAATGCGTCCGACCCCGTCGGCGCTCTTGCACATGACCAGGAAACTTGGTTGGCCGAAAATGGAACCGTTTTCTGTTCGAATTAAATGAATGTTGAAGATTGAGTCCCCGACTCTTTCCGCCGCTTCATCACCGACAAAGTGGCTACAAACATCAAAAAGAAATCCGGCGAGCAAATTTCTTCAGTCATTTCTTCAGGGACCTAGATATAACCTTTTCCTCGCGGGGGGAGTCTATTATCATAGAATCCACTGAACTCTGAACTAGAGGACGCATTTGTATGACAGAGGACCAAGAGATCATCCAAGCCGTTTTGAACGGTGACCGTGAACGATACAGTGAATTGGTGGAGCGGTATGCCGATAGGGCACACGCCATCGCTTACAGCCACCTGCGGGACGTCCAGGCTGCGGAAGATGTGGCTCAGGAAGCCCTGGTTAAGGCATTTAGTGCCTTGCAAACCCTTGCAAAACCTGAAGCATTCGGCGCTTGGCTGGGTAGTATAACGCGGAATCTTAGCCGCTCCGCTTTCCGGAAAAAACGCGTAAAAACCGAGGATCTAGAGGGGCACTATGAAGTAGCTGACACCAGAGCGAAGGGCCCCAGGCAGTCGGCCGCGGAGAACGAAACAGGCGATCTCCTAGAAGAAGCGCTGAGCAAAATATCACCAAAGATCAGCGAAGCCATCGTCCTGTTCTACCTAAAGGAACTGTCGATCACCGAGGTGTCCAAAGCTCTCGGAGTTCCAGAAAACACCGTAAAACAACGCCTTCATCGCGGTCGAAAACTCCTTCGTGAGCGCCTGGAAGAGGTGGCTCTGGGTGAAGGAAGAAGAAAGCTCAGGGTCTCCCAGAACTTCCTATCCAGCGTTATCATCGCACTGCCAAGTCAACCTTGGAAGATCGGCGTCCTAGGAAAACTCTCCTGTAAACTCGCCTTCCTGCCCTTCCTCATGCCCTATTTGCTTCCTGTCGTGATTATCCTCGTCACCCAAACATTTACGAGCAGACTAATTCTAATGGACATGGATCATTCTAACGAGGAATGGATGCACTCACATAAGAAATTCACCCAATGGATATTCAGGCGTATATCATTGTTGATCATTTCGATGATGGGGCTATTCGCGTTGACCCAAGCCTTCCCCTCCTTGGCTTGGATATGGGTGATCTTCCCTATCCTGATGATCCCTGCATTTTGCAGCAAAGACTATCTCCTCTCTACGACATGGAAAGAGAAGGTCGGAACGATTTGCTTGTGTGGAACTTGGGCTCTTCTGGCAATGCAAATATTGTATCCCCATCTGTCATCCGAAGTCGGGCCATGGCTTTCTCTCCTCTTCATCCCGGTTTTTGTATTGGGCGGTGGAGGGGTACTGCTGAAAAAAATCGGGGGATCATCTAAGAAAGAAGATTCCTTACGGGAGAATGCTCCAGAGATAAAGCCCGTCACCATGGAGTTCCTAAAGAAGAACGCGTACAAATTTTCCAGAGTCGTCAATAATCCCATGCGGTTATTTACAAAGATTGAGGTGGAGGAGGACCATATATGCTTCTCCTGCATTATGACCAAATTAATGGGCTTCTTGACCAAAGGCGCTCCGGCACAGGGCTTTTCGTTATTCTCTATCAAACTATACCCCGAAGGAACGGTGGAGGTAGAAACCGCTGCGTCCGACGACCGACCTAAACATTGGGGAACCGTTGAGGAGCAGAATGAACTGCTAGCCGATTATTTCAAAACGTCATGGGCTTACTACGCCTCAGGGAACAAGTCCGTTGCGCGTTCTATTTCGATTCCCCTCTTCCCACAAAATAGATTTTTTGTCCGCAAAACGGGCCGGAGAATTTTGCAGACCTTCATCTGGTCATCGCTCGCCCTAGTGATAGTTATAAATGTAGGCTTATTTGTCTTTATGGGTATGACTCCACGTCTAAACTCCGCTGCCATCGAGCGTTTCTATAAAGATGAGTTCATGAGGCGGTACAAAAATGACTTTAAAGAACTAGCCTCAGATACAGATCGAAGAATGATCACATACTACAAACAGCCCCCAAGCATGATGGCTATTGAAGAGGTCAGAGCCGCCTACTTGGACCTGTTGAACAAGAAACGGTATACATCTCAAGGGAGCATTCTTTTCTCTCAAATCCGGGAAGTAGTCAATGGGTTGGAGGCGGGGTATCTGACCATTCCGATGCTTCAGGAATGGGACCTTGCCAGAGAGGATATAGAAAATCTGGGATACGGTGAGTGGGCTTCATTGCCGTCCTGTGTAATGGAAAAAGATGAAGCGCTAAGTTGCTCGCACGTCGAAGGCATGGCCCATAGGGTACGACTCTTAAACGCCTTGGGCGCCATCGAATTTATGGATCAGGAACTACCAGATAAACTTATCGAGAGGCTTGACTATAAAGACGGCACATTCACTGCCGACAACGCAACCTTCAAGACAACCTGCCAGACCGCTTGTATCCTCACCATCTTCGACCGATGGGATCTGGCAGACAAAGAGGCGGTCAAACAGTACCTTGTAAATTGGTTAGGCAATAACAGGTATTCCACAGACAGCGGCAATATGTATAACCTTGCCCTGGGTCTGATAGCGGTCGACGGAACAGATGAGGTTCCCCTGGCCAAGTTAGCCTCGCGCATCAGACCTAAAAACAATGCGATTATTTTCAAGAACTCAGTATGGGGAGTCCCCCCTCACAACATAGACAGTTACGCCATCAAAGAAATCCTGTCGGAGTATCCCGAAAGACTCCTCCTTGAGCCCAACCAATCCAAGGAAGTATGCTGCGATAAATAAGGCTAAGGCGGGACAAGACGGCGGACAAGTGCGGGGAATTCCCTTACGAACCTGCTGGACTGAGAACAGAGGTCGGAGGACGGCGGTCATAATCTATTGGTAGGACTGGCTCTCCGAGCCCGGCGGACGACCGCGCTGATTTGGCTCTGCATCCGCGGCGGCGCGCCCGGCGGTCGCGCCCTACCTGCCGCACAAGGCAGGGACAGACCGCCGGACTGTCCGCGCGGCGGATCGGTGCGCACGAGCAGTGCGTACGCTCGGCGCGCACGGCGGATTTGGTGCGTGTGTACGGTGCGGGCGGGCGGTGCGGGAGGTGCGCTCGGCGATCACGCCTCAATCGTCACTCTTCACGATTTTCTTTTTCGTTCCCGCCTGCTTTTTCGCCTTCGCCAAATTTTTGGCATTTACAGGTGGTTCTTCCTATATCCTTCTAAATCATGCTGTTCCAACAGATTATTTACCACGAAGACTCGAAGAGCACGAAGGCTCACTAATCCAGATTTATTTCTTGGTGTCCTTCGTGCCTTAGTGGTTATTCGCTTGTTCGGCTTTGCGTTTGGCGCGGGCGGCGGCTTTGGCGGCCTTCTTTTCGGGAGACTCCTCTTTCTTGGGTTTCTCCTGATTCCACTCCTGATAGTTGCGCCGCGTGCGTGAGTCCATGGCAGCCAGCTTGTCGTCCCAGGCGATATGCCGGTCATAGATCTTTGAAAACAGCGGATAGTTGCCGTAGTCGATGCACTCTTTTTTCCAGGCTGCGAACGATTCATCGTACTGCTTCTGCATACGTTTCAGGATCTCCTGCTTTTCGGGGTTGGCCGCGAGGTTGTTCATTTCATAGCGGTCTTTGCCGAGATCATACAGCTCTTCGGCTACTTGCATCTCATGGTTGAACGGCCAGTGGATATATTTGTAGTCTTCCGTCACCACGGCCAGCGAATGGGTCGGTGCACTGCCCCACGCATTGATCAGCAGGATCGAGTCGTGAACCTTGCCCTTCGGATTATCGAGAAGCGGCATCAGGCTTTTCCCGTCCATGTTTCCAGGGATTGGAAGTCCGGCAACATCGAGCACGGTCGGCGCCATATCGATGTTGGCCGTTACGGACTGCACGCGCGCGCCCTTTCCAGAAACCGGATGCCGCGGATCGTAGACGATCATCGGCGAACGGCTCGGTTCTTCATAGGGAAGCACTTTACCCCCCATACCGTTGGCGCCGCAGCTGTAGCCGTTGTCGGTCAGGAAAAGAATCACCGTATTGTCGGCCACACCCTGACGTTCGAGCTCTTCGCGAATCATGCCGACGGCATAGTCGATGCCGTAGACGAGCTGATTATATTTGCGCATGGTTTCCTGATATTTATCCGGGCGAAAATCCTTAATGCTCATATATTGCCGGCCGCCTTTGGCCTGCGGCGGCTTGAGCGAAGCTCCGGCTTCATCATAGTTCGGCGGCTCTTCCCAGACGGTATCGGCATAGACGTCGTTGAAAAACTTATCGGGCGACATGGGACCGTGCGACGCCTTGAAACTGACGGAAAGGCAGAACGGCTCCTCACTCTTTGCAGCGTTTTTGATGAAGTCCTGCGAAACCGCGCCGCACGCCCGCGTGACGTGCGGATACTTTTCAGCATACTGTGCAACAAATTCATTATCGGCGGTCCGGTATTGCCCCTGCGCCGGCCAACCGTACCATTCGTCGAACGAATCCATCGGCAAATCTTCGTTGCTGTGATAGTTGGAGCTGCCGTCGGCCGTCGGTTTGACCGCAAAGCCAAACTTTCCAACAAAGCCCGTATGATACCCCGCATCGCGCATCAGGACGGGATAAGATTTTTGCCACTTATCCGCGGTCAACGGCCCGTGCTGGAAATTGCAGCCGGTCTTGTATTCATACATGCCGGTCATCACCTGCGCCCGGCTCGCCATGCAGATGGCGGTGGTGTCGTACGCACGGTCGAAGACGACGCCTTCAGCCGCAAGCCGATCCAGATTCGGCGTCTTTGCCTGCGGGTTGCCATAGCACCCCATCGTCCGATAGCTCTGGTCGTCGGTCAGCAGCAAAATCACATTCGGCCGTTTTTTATCCGCCGCCCAAGCCGACCTTGTTGCGCAAACTGTGCCGCCCACCGCGGCCCCGCCTAAAAAACTTCGTCTATTCATCAGGTTTCCCTATTCAAACAATGTTGTATGGATACAAGAATACGACGCCGCAAAGGCGCCGTATTTTGATGGAATGCGAAGAAAACCGTCTATTGAATCTTCAGCGCAAACGCCCAGTCGCACGGTTTTTCCTTCGGAAAGGTGACTTCCAGCCCTTCGGCGGTGCGGCTCCAGTTGAGTCTTTCGTCGGAACCGACCATGGAAACGGATTTTATTTCGTTCGGATAGTGCTCCGAACCGGCCCTCAGGCTTTTGACGACGACCTTGCCGTCTTCCGGCCAGTTCAGGCTGATTGCATAGACGGTCTTGCCATCCTTCGACTGCGTGAAACGAATATCCTGCGCAGTCCAGGGCTGGCGATAATTCCAGACTGGCATGTCCTTGCCGGACTTGCTTTTTTTTCTGGCGCGCATGTCTGTCATGCCTTCCGCAAAAACCTTCCACGGACGGGTGGCGTGGATCGCCTCGGAGTTGACCTTCAACCATCTTCCCATGCCTTTCATGATGGCGACTTCTTCGGGTGGGATGGAGCCATCGCCCTTCGGCGTGAGCGAAAGCAGGAAAACCCCGCCGCGGGAAACGAGGTCGATCAGACTGCGGGTGTGGTAGTCGGGGCCATCCTTGTATTTCTTGTTTTCGACATAGCTCCAGGGATAAGCGATGGCGCGGTCGCTCAGGAACCAAGGGCCGACGTCGTACGGCATTTCACGCGCATTCTCGAAGCAGCGCATGCCGAATTCTTCCGGAAAATTAAAGTCGCCAGCGTGCTTGTTGCAGATGATCGGCTCCTGCCCGCGCTTGATGGACTCGTTATAATAGTAGGCGAAGGTATCCATCACCAACTGTTCGGGAAGCACGCCCTTTTTGGTGTCGATGCCATCGAACCAGATGCAGTCCGGCTGATACTTATCGACCACTTCCTTGATCTTGCCTTCCCATGCGGCGGCAAAATCCTCGCCTTTCGCACCGACCTCGGTGTTCCAATAGAAATCGTTGTAGGCCGGGTCGTAGACATCCCAGGTTTTCTTTTCTTCCATGGGCGTTTTGGACTTGGTCATGAATCCGGTGGCATAGCCGAAAGTGCGTTCGTGGTGGAAGGTGGCGAGCAGTTTCATGTCGTCATATTTTCCAACTGCCTGGGCGATCTCACCGTAGATGTCGCGCTTCGGCCCCTTGTCCATGGAGTTCCATGGGGTGAACTCGGAATCCCATAGGCAGAAGCCGTCGTGGTGCACCAGCAGGATGCCGCCGAACTTTGCGCCTGCCTCGTGCATCAAACCGACCCACTCATCGGCATTGAAGTTTTCGGCCGTGAACAGGGGAACAAAGTCCTTATAACCAAATTGATCGAGCGTGCCGTATTTTTCGACGTGGTGGGAATAGATGCCCTTCACATCCTTGTCGGGGCCGCTGTAGAGATTCTTGATATAATCGGGGCCGCCCTTGGCCGGCACCGAAAAGACGCTCCAGTGGGTGTAGACCCCAAACTTTGCATCCTTCATCCACTCGGGAACTTCCTGAGCCGAAAGTGATTCCCAACGGCCTTCAAACACGCCCTGGGCAAATGCCGCAGTGGCCAACCAAACAACCACCAATCCAATATGTGTTTTCTTCATTTTCGTTTCCTTCAATGTAGTTTTAAACTTATCGCGTCAACTTAACCTTATAGACGGATGCCAAAGCAAAGGGCGCTCCCTTTGAGGACAGCTGCAATCCGTCAACCGTCATCTTCCAATCCACCACGGCACTCGAACCCAAAAGCGAAATAGATTCGATGGCAGGCTTAAAGGCTTTAAACGATTTAAGCACCACCGCCTTTCCCAGAGGCTGGAAGGCTGTCACATACACCACGCCGGGTTTAGCGGTGAAGCGGAATTCCTTTTCGTGGATGCGCATGCTGTGGTTGGTGTAATGAACATTTTCTTCCTCAATCAGTTCGCCCGAATGCTCGCCATAGGTTTTCCAAGGCGTGGAACAATAGATGGCCTCGCCGTTGACCTTGAGCCATTCGCCCATGGCCAGCAGGCGGGACTGCATGCCTTCGGGAATGGTGCCGTCGGCCCGTGGCCCAATGTTGAGCAGCAGGTTGCCGTTTTTGCTGACGACATCGCACAGCAGGCGCACCAGTTCCGCCGGGGTTTTATAGAGATCGTTAATCTCCTCGTTTTCCATGTAGGCATAGGAGGTGCCGAGCGTTGCGGGATTCTGCCAACGCGGCCCGATGGTCTCCATCTTAAGGTTGTCGGCCTCGATGCATCCAACACCCTTCGGCCAGTTGATGGTCTTGCCCTTGTTGTTGAACCAGACCTGCTTTCCCCAGCCTTCCGCCACATTCAAGTAGTCGGCCATCATTTCGCGGAAGGCCTGCTCGAATCTGGCCACCTGTGGATCGTCCGCTCGCAGGAAAGGCACGTCATCGATCCACATGAAGTCGGGCCGGTATTTTGTTTCAGCTTCTTTCCAGCGCGCGACATAGTCGGCAATGAAGGCATCGTCGTATTCAAACGGGCCGTACAAGGAAGCGGCTTCGGGCATGCGCTCGATCTCTTCGTCGATCAATCCCGTTGCCCGCGTAAAGCGGTCGGGATGGCGCTCGCGGTGGTAGGAGATGCCAAACTTCAACCCTTCGGCGCGTACGGCTTTTCCCAGGTCGCCAACCAGGTCGCGTTTCGGCCCCTTCTTCGTCGCCGTCCAGGGGGTGAGTTCCGAATCCCATAACACAAAGCCATCGTGATGCTCGCCGGTGGGGAGGACATATTTTGCCCCGGCATCCTTAAACAGCTTGGCCCATGAGGCGGGGTTCCAGTTTTCGGCCTTGAAAAGCGGCACCATATCCTTGTAGCCAAACTCCGGCATGGTGGCCCCGAATTTTTTGTTCATGAATTCGGTATAGCGCTCGGGCTTTTTATACATATCGGCGGTGATGGCTTCCGCATAGCCTTTGTGCCGATCCTTGTAGCCCGCCACGCTGTACGGCCCCCAGTGGATAAAGATCCCGAACTTACCCTGATCCCACCATTCCGGCACCGGCGCAGTCGCCAGCGACTCCCAGGTGGGTTCGTAGGTTTTGGCCTCGATAACGGCAGCACCCATCATCAAAACGGCGATCAAACTTAAACGTGTCTTCTGCATTTCATTCCCTCGAGTTGAATACACCTATAAAACGCCGCGAATCCCCCGAAGTTTGATCCTTTCTGCAATGAATAGCCGTACACGGGGGTGCATTGCGGGCGGCGCTTTCATCGAAAGCGCCCTACCCTAATCAATTGAAATGCGCAACCGGATGAATTGGTTGGTTTCAGATTCTGTTGAGATCTGATTGGTGACGGCTTCAAAACCTGTTTCGAGCGGTGCCGTTCCAACCTCGGAATAGCCATTGGCATTCCAACCATTGGAAACCAGATTCGTATTCAACTCGAGCCTGTAAGCGAGGCCACGGGCAGCCGCATCGGTGCGACGGCGGTAAATATATTCCAAACCCTGAAAACTCTCGTCGGCCGATTTTCCAAACACTGGAAGAATCGCAGCCGCATCATCGTTGGTCGGGTTTCCTCCTAGGCCATATTCAACGAGCTGGTTCATACCGTCCGTATCGGTGTGAGCGTTAAAGTTGGTATCCGAGCCCGTCAGCCCGTATTCCGCACTCCATGCTTCATAAGGCGGTACGGTTGGCGGAGTCGTTTCATCCGAGACCACATCTTCAAAAGATCGACCAAGGCGGATTTCATCATAGCCCGGCCCACGGTTGGTTTCCATGGTGAGCGTGTTCAAAGTCGTTTCATCCACATCCAGCTCCAGCGAGATCGAAGTTCCCAGTGTAAGGTTTGTCGTCACGGGATAGAGCGTAATGCGGTCTTCGCCCGAAGTCCCGGCATTGAACTCGATATACCCTGCCAGCAGAATCGGGGCATCCTGACTGATTGCAATGACACCGGATGAATCCGTACGGCCTGAAGCGCTCCAGATGCTCGCCCGTGCGCTGGCATTGTCCGTATTCATAAATCCAAAGCCAACATCCCCGTCAATATAATCGGGAACACTGCCGTCTTCCAGCAAGGCACCGGAGCCAATGGCGAATCCTTCGTTACTGCTCGGTCGCCACAACACACTGAACCAGAGGTTGGTTTCATCCAGATCGGCGGTAAGCATCCGCGAAATCGATTCGGTTCCCCCGGTACCGACGCGCGACAGCCGGTTGCTGCTTACCGGAAGATCGCCCCATGTGTCCCCGGCAGACACGATTTCAAAGTTTTCGTCAGCAATGCCGGCCTGCGTACTCACCCAGGCGGAGCTGAAGCCGAACCCTCCGTTGAGTCCATGGATTTTATTTCCAGCCAGATACTCAAAGCCTTCATAGGCGAGCTGCTGGCCCGTTGGCGGAGGCGGCACCTCGACCGTGATATGCAGATCAGCTGTATCAATCCCACCGTTGCCATCGGAGACCTCAACAGAAAACGTATTGAGGCCGGCATAGGCCGCGTCCGGTATTCCGGAAAGAAGTCCGTTTGTTGCCACGCTCAGCCAGGATGGAGCGGAAAGCAGTGAGAAGGTCAGCGTATCGCCATCGACATCCGATGCATCCGTGGCAATCGAATCGCTGTAGGCGCCCCCTGCCATGGCCTCTGTTTTTACGATTGGATCGGATGTAAATTCCGGGGCATGGTTGCTGCCATCGCCCAGCTTTGTTCCGTATTCCATATTTGATTTATAGGACCACTGCCCGGTCGCATCCTGCGCTTTCACGACATACTGATATGCCCAGCCAGGCGTCCCTGCAGTATCGGCATAGGATGAAGCACTCAACAGTCCGGGATGAACGGCGGTATAGTTGTCTTCATCATGCTCTCGGCGCAACACCTGATAACCCGCCAGATCAGGTTCTGTGTTGTCATCCCAATCCAAGAACACCTGTCCCACCGCATTCGATGTCGTCAGGTTTTCCGGCGCGTCCGGCGGCAGGTCGGGATCCCCGTCTACATGGTACAATCGAAGGAAAGGCGGGAACTCATGTTCTCTGGAAGTGACGGAACGGATTGACGTGTTCAGGATGCGGTCGGCCGCAAGCGAGACAATCCCGGTGCTGTTAACATAGCTGAACACATCAAAGGCTTTATAGACTCCGGCCACAACATCAAGCGGCCCGACAAGCAGATCGCCATACCCCGGTTTGGTGTTCCAGGTCACGGTCATTTCATCCCAACTGGTATCGTCCATGGCATGGATCAGAACATTTCCTGATCTCACGCTGGCGGTCGAATACAGGTGCAGCTCCGCGCCAATAATGTTATCCGGCACATTTACATCGAACTTAAAATAGGCCTCGGTTTCGGTTCCATCCTCATGGGTTATCAGCGGAAAACTCTCGTTGCCGCCATAATTAGCATCCGGAGTACTGTTTGCAACATAGGTATCCTCGGTCGCAAGGATATCGGTATACGTGATGTCAAAGTCGGCACCCACAATGAAAGACCATTCGTCGCCGGTAATGGTTTCGGTCGGAGTGATGGAATCAATGCGCCAGTAGTAGGTCTGCCCCACGGTCAGATCATTCGTACCCGGATCAAAAATATTATTCAACAGGGACTGATTACCCTGATACACCAGATTCTCCGGATCGGTTCCAAAATAAATATCATGCGAAACCGCCTCTTTGCCGGCCAGCCACATCAGGTCGCAATCCGGCCTGGCGTTTACTGTTCCGTTCGGTGGAACCGGCGTACAGGCCTGCGGATACTGGAAACCGGGAATCCAGTAATGTGTATCGCCATACTCATAGGCCCCGATGTCCGGCGCCGCCCCCAGATACCCATCGGTTATCGGGGCATAAATCACTCCCGCATCGATGATTTCCGAGCCGGGGCTGGGGCGAAAATCCATGTTCACCGGATCGCGCAACCGATTCTTCGCCAGATCCAACGGGCCGGTGGAATCCACAAAGCCGTTCCAGTTGTTGCCGTTATTTCCGGTCAACGGAATATAAAGATCCGAGTCAGAAGAGATACCGGACGCCAGGTTGTTATACACATCCGAATTCTGGTTTTTCGGGTCAAGAATCGGCGCGGGATCTTTAAGTTTCATCCCCGGTTCAGTCGGATCATGTAGCGCAACCGACACATTGCTGATCACCTTATGATAATCCCCCTTGGTATTATGGCTTGCAGGAACCCGCATCGAAACCTGATGATGATCGCTTCCGTTGATTCCGTCGTCGCCATCCCAGCGCGTTCCCGTCTTGAGGGCCTGATGATGCCACAGATACGAACGAACCAGCCCGTCCGCCGGCCCGCCGACACCGTCGCCCCCCTTACACTGCCATGCGCAGCCATCCTGCTGCAGGTAACCAAAATAAGCCGCACGCGACATGTGGATATCCATGTAGCTGTGCTTCTGCATCACCTTTGAACCATTGACCAGAAAGGTGCAACGGTCGGTAATCGCATCTACCCCGCCGTTGGCCATCATGACCATTTGCGCCATGCCGACAAAGCTGAAGTGGGTAAACAGGCAATTTTCAAACACCGTACCGACATTGCCATCCGCATTGACCGAGCCATCGCTGTAACGGAAGATGCAGTTGCGGACGACATTCTGGGCTCCATTCCCGCCGTCGAAGTAGGTCGCACCATATTGCGGCGGCTGAGCGGCCGCTTCTCCGGCCGCTTCTCCGGAATAACTATGGATGCCGAGCATGCGCGGATAAAAACTGGGATAATCGAACGTGCAGTCTTCCAGTGTCGTATGCCCGACCTTCGGGAAATTAATAGTGCACCCGAAGAAATCGATACCGACCATGTTCACATAATCAACGCTGTCAAAATCCAGCGCACAGGAAACGGTTTTGCCGCGAATATCGCGCCCCTGCGGCGGCTGCCCATCTTCGCACCACAGCCGGACTTCGCCGGTATCCTTGTCGTAATACCATTCTCCGGCCTGATCCAGCGCACTCATCGCTTCGACAAGGAAACGTCCATCCGACTTCTGGTCGTGCGGATTGAACACCGGAACATGTTCAATCAAATTACTCCCCGCTACATGATTTGTAATGGGCCGCGTAAAGGTGGATTCGGAATGATAGTTCAAAATAACCGATCCCCCCGCAAAGCTGACATTCGGTACGGTTTGATACACCGGATTGTTCTGCATATTTCCATCTGCAGGATACACCGGTATATGCCCCCACGTACCGTCAAGATCCCACCACGATCCATCCTTGGGCGTATAGCCGTCGGCTTTCAGCTGCGGTTCGATGGGATCGCATGGATGGGTGTTGGCATTCGGCCATCGGGCGGCAATCCCCATTCTTCCATCCACCCACAATTGCCAGATATCTTTGCTGATCGTGGTGGTATAGATGCTGCCCGAATAGACGCTCCAGCTTGCGCCACCCAGATCGGCCAGCGATTCCGAACCGTCCAATGTGACCTGCTCATTCTGATAACGGGTGATGGTAATCGGATTCCCGTCCGTTCCATGCAGATTGGCCCCACTGATTTCCTCGTGGTATCGTCCGCCGCGCATGTAAACGGTATCGCCGGCCCCCACGACATTCTGCAAAGCATGCCCCAGCGTTTTGAACGGCTGCACGAAGGTTCCGGGAGCCGAATCACTGCCGGTGGTCGAAACGTAATAGTCAGCTGCTGTCGCAGACAAAGCGCAGCCGATAAGCGCGACATTTAGAATGGCGTTAAAGTGGTTCATTCAAATCCCTCTTGTTTGATGTAAGATACTGCATTACTTCTATAAATATCGCATCGGCGAAGGAATTTGACGACAATCACCAACAAGTGTTCAAAAACAATCGGGGAGTGCGCATCGTGCGCGCGGCGCTTGAATCACTGCGTTATTTCCACTGGAAATTATCTGCGCTTCGCTTCGGCGGCGAACGCTCCCTACCTTTTGAAATGCTTTTGGTCGATCTCGTCGTAGGTCATGGATTCCTCCGCCATGGTGAACGGCTGGCCTGCCACCATCTTGTCGCCGACGTCTCCGACAAGCTTGATCTTGAAGGCGTAGGCATAGTTGTGCGGTTTTTTGGAGGGCGACTGGATTACCAGCGCATCGGCCTTCTGCTTCACCTTCAGCTCGACGTCATGGCCCAACAGCTCGACGCTTTCGATCGTTGCATTTGGAATCATGTCTTTTCCGAGTGAACGGATCGTGAATTCATCGTCCTCCCAGTCGAGGAAGATGGCATACATAGAATCGCCCTTTTGGGTGAAACGGATCTGACCTTTTTTGTTCGACTCACGGTAGTCCCAGTAGATAATGCCGCGGTCTGCCTTGTACATAAAGGTACCCAGTGGCCCCTCGGTGGCGATTTTCCACATGCGCGTGCCGTAGATGGCATCGCCGTTGACCCGTAGCCAGTTACCGATCTCGCCGCAAATTTCCTTTTCCTTCGGCGGGATGGTTCCATCGCCCATGGGTGTGAGCGAGAGGAAGTAATAACCGCCGCGCGATACCATGTCGATCAGCGCATCAACGTGGTAGTCCGGGCCAAACTTATATTGCTTGTTTTCAACGTACGACCACGGATAGCTGATGGCCTTGTCGACTAGAAACGGTCCCGTGGCATACGGCGGTTGGTCGCGGCCTCCTTCGTAGCATTTAATGCCGACGCCCTGCGGGAAATTAAAGATCTGAGTCCCGGGAAGCTTGTTGAATACCGTGACTTCCTTTCCTAACTTTGCATTTTTTTCATAGTAATAATTCATGAAGTCTAAGTGGCTGGCCTCAGCACAATGATCCGACGGTTTCAACCCATCGAACCAGAGGGAGTCGGGATTATATTTATCAATCACCTCGCGGACTTTTTTAAGCCAAAGTTCATTGAACAGTTTGGCATCCGCCTTGCCCCATTTCGGGAAGTACCACGTATCGAACTTCGGATTGAAGAGGTCGAGCTTTGACTTTTCCTCGGCGGTAAAATCGCTCTCTTCAAGCTTGCTGGTGGCATAGCCAAAGCTACGGGCATGGTGGAAGGTGGCGATGGTCTTAAAGTCGGAGGCTTTAGCAGCTTCGACGAACTCGCCGTAGATATCGCGCTTCGGCCCCATCTTGCCGACATTCCACGGCACGACATCGCTGTCCCACAGGAGGAACCCATCGTGGTGGACAATACAGAGGCCACCGAACTTGGCACCGGCATCCTTCATGACATCGACATATTCCTGCCCGTTAAATCCTTCGCAAAGGAACTTTTTGGTGAAGTCGGAATAGCCAAATTCGGTTGGATCGCCGTAGCGCTCCTTGTGGAGTGTGCTGACCGAGGGTGCGCCCTTTTTACTATCGGCCGGATCCTTGTACATATAACGAATATAGGTATTACTGGCCTCCTTGTTGCCCGGAATGGAATAGAGCCCCCAGTGGGTGTAGATGCCAAACTTGCCGTCTTCGAGCCATTTCGGCACCGGATGATTGCGCAACTGCTCCCAGCCCGGGCGGTACTGGGCATCCGGTATCCGGAACTCCGGACGGTTAAACTTGCCCGCCTCCATTTCCTCGACGCGCACCTGCGCATCAGTGCCGAGCGGCGCGCGGTTTTCATCGGGATAGATTTTTACGCTGGGGGCCGCGATCGTGGCCGTGGCCACGAAAACGAATAACGGTATGTATAAATTTTTCATTTTAGATTCCTTAGATCCCATTTCCATGATGAAGAGTTATATGAATCCAATGCCGCAGTTCATGAAGTAGTTGATGAATTCCCCGCTACGTTTTGGTTATATCCTAAATTGGGAAGGTAGGGATGGACCGTCTGCCGAGCGGCGCGCTGGGACAGCGAGCCCTACCCAAAACAAAGCCCCAACCGCGAACGGATGGGGCGTGCTTAATTTCTGATTCAGTTGCTGATCGTTATTCCAGCCTAGCCGATCATAAATTTACGACGGATATACATAAGCCCGCCACCAGCGAAAACAAGCATGCCGAGTGTGGCCGGTTCTGGAACAATTCCAACGATTCCGACATCTTCCATCGTGGTACCGATCCGAATTTCATCATATCCAGGTCCGCGATTTGACTCGATGGTAAGCATGCTCAGAACGGTTTCATCCAGGTCGGCAGCGACATCGGCACCGGCCAAGCCGGGCAGAAGCAGGTCGGTTCCGACGGAATAAAGGGACAGAACGTCCTCGCCGGAGCCACCGCTGTTAAACGCAATCTTTCCAACAATGAATTGCACCACGTCTTTCCCGGTCAATGCGAGAGAAGTCCCGACGATCCGGTCACCGGCATCATCCCAGACCGCAGCCTGCAAGTTGGCATCATCGCTGTTCACGAATCCAAAACCGGCGTTTCCGTCAAGCGTGACGTCCGGTATGCTGCCATCTTCGGCCAACGGGCTTCCCGCAATCGCAAAGCCCTCATTCTGCCCCGGACGTAGCAACACGCTGAACCAGAGTTCGGGCGTGGCATCCAGATCGGCAGTCAGCGTGCGGGCCAGATATTCTGTTCCACCCGTACTGACTCGATCCAGACGATTACCGGAAACCTCCAAGGCTCCCCAGCTGTCGCCGCCTTCCAAAATCTGGAAGTTGGAATCCCCGTCGACCGGTTGACTGCTCGTCCAAGCATCACTGAACCCCGTTCCACCGTTCAGTCCACCGACCTGACCGATCCCAGTCGAGGCTGCGTAGTCAAACCCCTCGTAAGCCAGCAATGCAGCCTGCGTGGTCCCGCATACAACCGCGACCGTTGCCGCAGCTATAAATTTTTTATTCATTTTTCTCCTTTTGCTGTTTTTACTTATGCACCGGGAACCGAAATTCCCGATGCACTACATCTTTATTTAAACAACCGTTAGTCTTTTTCCACCTGCAGGCGGATAAACTCGGCCGATACATCCGTATCTGTACGATTAGTGACCGACTTGTAGCTATCGACCGTTTCGGAGTCGCCTACGAAACTAATTCCGGCGACATTCCAGTTCGTGTAGACGAGGTTATCGCCCGCTTCGACCGTATAGGTCAAGGTGTCGTCATCCGTGCGCTCGGTATGCACATAGTAGAGCCAGTTGCTTCCACCATCCACGTCTGTGAACGAGTCAGGCAGGATCGAGGTATCAGGATCCGTCGGATCGCCGTTGAGAGCATATTCGATCAGGTTGTTGACGCCATCGCTATCGGGATCGGATTCCAGGGCGGTGTCGAAGAAGCCAGTGAACCCGGCAGCCCATCCATCGTATCCGGTCAGCACGGCATCACCGGTGCGAACCAGCTCGACATTATCGACGATCATGTCGGGTCCTTCGCGATGGTGGAACAGGATCACGACGTCCTGATCATCCAACACCTGCATATCGGTCAACGAAACCGCTTCACCGGACACGTTGTTTGAATAGTCCACCTTGCCGAGCAGGGCAAACGCTGCAGAGCCGTCGGCGACCAAGTAGGGATTGTCACCGGGCGTATGCTTGATGCGCACCTGGTTAACATCGCCGGTCAGATCCTGAGAAAGGGCATAGACCTCAACACTGGCCACCGATGTATTGGTTTGGAACGTATCCACAACGTCCAGGTCCAGCGTTAGGCTGTAAACACCGGAGGTCAGCGCGATGGTATCCTGCACCCCCACGTCATCATATCCGGACTCACCGCGGCGAAGAACAAGCGTGGAAGCTTTGATTGTTCCCGCGCCGGTGATGGTTCTGAACTTCTGGTTTTCCCAGATAACATTCGAACCGCGCCAGGTGTTGGCAATGGCAACCCCGTTGCTGTCGATACTCTGGTTCGAGTCCGTCTGTACCCACATGACAATCGAGTTCGTTGCATCGATATCGTTGAAGTCGGCAGCCAAAACAGCATCAGGCGAATTCGGGATATCGGTATTCGGGTCGAAGTCGCCAACGCGCGTCAGAGTCAGCTCATAGATATAGGGTTCGGCATTGCCGCCCGACTGAATCACGAACACCGCATCCTCTCCATCCTGAATATTCAGATAGACTGAACCGGTGGTTCGTGCAATCAGATTAGAGCCGATCAACTTTCCGTTGGGATGTACCCTCGTGTAGGCCGAACCAACGTTTTCCGGCTCAACGTATACCGGATTGTCAGTACCCAGATCGAATTCAACATAGTTCACCATGCTGTTGGTATCGTAGGCATCTTGCCCAATCAATGCATAGGCCCCGAAGCCCCACATGTTTTCTGTATTGGGTGTTCGCGTCATTTCGAAATCGAAATCATAACGATACAGGCCGTTGCTCAGCACCATGGTGTCCTGCGGGCCGAAATTATCCATACCCCGCGTTCCTCCTTCGATGAGGTTCACCGTCGAACGGTTGTTGCCGCCGGACTTAACCCAAAGGTAACCATCGTTGACTTTCTGTTCGAGGTTTGCGCCGATCCACTTGTTGGTGGCCAATGCGAAATTATTCAGCTGCAGTTTTCCATCACCAAAGGTTTCAACATTGGACGGGATAGAAAAGACCTGCTGGATGACGCCCTGCGGCAGGTTCAGGTAGGTAACGGAAACCGAGCTTGTTACCGTATAGTTTGTGGTTCCCCCGGCTTCCTGCCAGGTGATCAGAATATCAGCGGTCGCGCTGTCCTTGTTCTCCAGCTGTCCGCCGCTGTTATCAAATGTGACCTGAATCACGGAGTTGGACGGTTCTGCATCCGGAATCGTAAACGGAGCAGTCAGCACACTGAATCCGTTGGTAGAGGCGTTGACCACGTTGATGGCCGTGATCTGCACATTGGTATGTCCGGGTCGACCAGCCACGTAGGAAACCGATATATCGTTGGTTACCGCCGTTGCCGGATATGCAAGCCCCAAGGCCAAGGTGTTGTCATAATTGAATCTTGTAAGCGGATTGTTGAAATCCCCGATCAACTCAACGGCATTAGTGTTAGAGACTCCACTTCCCACTTTTGTCCACACAATATCCACAGAACCCGTGGCATTGAATCCTTCGCTCGCTCCTGTGATATTGGTGACCGCAGTGGCATCAAACGCAAATTCCAGCAACGCATTCGAAGGAATCGGATCTGTCATGGTGAACGGCGTTGCAGTCAAAACGCTGAATGCATTGGTGTCGGAGAGATTCAGCGCCGTGATTTCCACGCCGGAGACATGGTTGTCATATTCCACCTGAATACTGTTTGTTGCCGTAACGGCAGGAAAATCCGCACTAATGACCTGCTGATCTTCCGGCAACAGGTTAAAAATGAATTCCGCGGAAGCCGCCACAACGTCGGCATAGGCAGTTCCGATGCGCAGCTCATCCATTCCCGGATTACGATTGGTATTCTTAGCGACCGTATCCAGTAGAGATTCATCACCATCCACTTCAAGCGTTGCAATAAGTGTTGCATTCGCTAACTCCAAATCCACGCCTACGGAATAGAGTTTATAGACATCCGCTCCTGCGGTTCCCGTATTGAATGAAATATGCCCTACAAGAAAAACCGTATCACCGCGCGAAAGGCCAAGGTCCCCTGATGCGGTAACCGCTCCGCTATCATTCCAGACAGCAACGCGAATTCCTTTGTCTGTAACAGGTAGGTTATAGTCCCTATTGAGGAACCCAAAGCCAGGCCCCGACGATAAAGCCGTTGAGGTGTCGCTTGTGAAAGGAGCGCCTCCAATGGCGAACGCGGCGTTGTCGCCCCCTCTCCAGAGCATGCTGAACCACAGATCGCTGGCACCATCCAGATCGGCGGAAACCGGTCGGCTCATTTCCTCGGTGCCGGTTGTCTCTATGCGCGATAGCTGATTGCTGCTCACAGTCAGTGCACCCCACGTCGGGCTTCCGGAAACGATGTTCCAGTAGGGGGTTCCTGTAGTGTCGGTAACAATCCACTCACTGGCAAAGCCCGAACCGCCATTCAAGCCCGTATTGCCGGTTCCCGACCACAATCCTGTCGAAGTCGTCGGATACTCGAATCCTTCGTAAGCCAACAGAACGGCCTCGGCCGATCCCGCAATGGCCAAAACAGCCGCTAGTGCCAGATAATGCTTAATTCTCATGATTTTCCTCCTACTTGCTTTTCTGAACCTCAGATACACCTGCGGAACGCATGCATCCCGCCCACATAGTTGGTAATGCCGTCATCTACCTTGGTTTTGACGTTTTTACGAAAAAAATGTCTTTTCGTATAAAAAACCTGCAATGTGGCGTTTCATTGATATGATCGATGACATGATAAAAGGCTCGAACGACCAATATGCCACCCGCAAGACGCTGATTGCCCGCGTGCAGGATCAGCAGAACGAACGGGCGTGGGAAGAGTTTATTGAGATCTACAAGCGGTACATCTATGCCGTGATCCGCAACATGAATATATCCGAGGCCGATGCGGCCGATATCCACCAGAAAATCATGATCAAGCTCTGGAAGCACCTGCCACAGCTCGACATCAACAAGATCACCAGCTTCCGCAGCTATCTGAGCACCATCACCAAGAATGAGGTGCTCCAGTTTATTCGCTCGAGCAAGCGGAGGGTTGCCCGCGAAGAAAAGGCGGCCAACGACGCCACCCTGAGTTATCTGGACAATATCCGCCTGCCGGACATCGATAAAATTGAAGAAAAAGAGTGGCGGATCCACCTGACCAACCTGGCGCTGAAAAACATTGAATCGCTCTTTTCCGACAACGCGATCCGGGTATTCCCGCGATCATCGGGGGGATCGCAAGCAAGTGAACTACGGAATCTACTGCAACACCGCTGGTACGCCCGTCGGCGTCGAAGTCCTGGCCGGGAACGAAAGCGACCGCATTGCCTTTCCCATAGCGGTGGAACGGGTGCGAAAGGATTTCAACCACAAGAATGTCATCTTCATTGGCGACCGCGGAATGATCAGCGGAAAAGCCATCGACGAATACCTTCGCGACGAAGAAGGCGCGGACTGGATCACGGCGCTCAATGCCGCCTCCATTGCAAAGCTTGAACGGTGCGGGAGCATCCAGCTCACGTTCTTCGACGAATGCGACCTCGCGAGCATAACCCACCCCGACTACCCGGACGAACGCCTCGTCGTCTGCCGCAACCCCGACCTCGCCAAACGCCGCTCAAAAAGGCGCGAAGCCCTTTTGCAAGCCACCGAAAAACTTCTCGCCGAAATCATCAAAAAGGTCGAACGCAAAAACAAACCCCTGCGCGGCAAGGATGCGATCGGGGTGGAGGTCGGCAAAATCATCAACAAGAAAAAGATGGCGAAACACTTCAACCTCACCATCGAGGACGACACCTTCGCCTTTGACCGCAACGAAGAAAAGATCCGTTCCGAATCCGCCACCGACGGCCTCTATGTCATCCGCAGCAGCGTCGACAAAACCCGTATGACCGACCAGGAACTCGTGGCCAACTATAAAAACCTCGAAATGGTCGAACGCGCCTTCCGCTCCCTCAAATCCATCGACCTAAACGTCCGCCCCATCTATCACCGCCTTGACAACCGAGTCCGCGCGCACATCTTCATCTGCATGCTCGCCTACCACATCGAGCACCAAATGCGCAGCCAGCTAGCGCCCCTGCTTTTCGCCGACGAACAAAAAGAAACCGCGGCCGAACGCGATAGCGTCGTCGACCCCGTCAAACGCTCCGACTCCGCCAAGAAAAAAGACCAAACCCGCCGCACCCCGGACGGGCAGCATCCCATATCGAGCTTTCGCGACATTCTCAACACCCTATCCGCCATCACCCGCTCGCGGGTCAAAGTGGAAGGCCATAAAAAAGGAGACTTCAAAACCACCTCAACCCCGACTCCCTACCAGCAAAAAATACTAGAATGGCTTGGAGCAACGCGAGGAATGTAGCCAGTAGCAAGAAAAGCGTATTTGTGCAACCGACTCACAGTCGGATAGATACGCATATTCATGCCGAGAAGTTCGGCTTAAGCTCATGGATCAGGTTCGCGAGGTTTTGCGCTACTACCACTATGCCTACCGCACGGAGCAGACCTACTGGATTGCCTCTCCCTAGCGGTCGTTGCTTTCGTGTCGAAAGCCTCGCTACGCGTGGATAAAAAAACGGTATTTCTAGTTTTACGAAATGAAACGGCACCCGGCGAAGAACCTTTTGGAGTGCGCAGGCTGGACTGCGCTTTCATATGCGCGCGAACAGCAACCAACAGGGCAATTGCTCTTCTAAAGCGGCGTCAACCCGCCGCACTCCAAATTTTTCGTCCAGGAGCTGATGGGCCACAAGGATGTGAAGACGACGGAAATCTACCCGCATGTGATGGAAAAGGATTTCGATGCAGTAAAAAGCCCGCTAGATTTGCTGTAGGTTTTTTTTAGTGCCTAATGCTTGGCGTTCCTCGCTAATGGCGCTGACTTAAGGATTTCTTGGTAATTGGACGCGCGCGGAGCAGGCGGAGATTGCTCATCACACAATCACCTGTCGGTACGGTGTGGTGCGGAGCTGGCTCTAGAAGTCCTCCGACGCAGGACTACGGGTGCAGTTATTTGAAACGAATGCGGAAGGCATAGGCGGCTTCGCAGGGCTTCCCGCCCTGAACCCGGATGGCGAGGCCTTTCATGGTCTGCTTCCACTTAACCGCATTCGCGCCGCTGATGAACTCGACGGATTTAATCTTGCGGGATTCATATTCATTGCCCTTTGCAAGCGACTGGATGAGGAAGGTTCCATTTTCCGACCACCCGAGGGAGATGGCGTAAAGAGTGTCGCCTTTTGTGGTGAAGCGGATATCCGCCGCCACGTTGTCCTGATTCTCTTTTTCGGAATGGTGTCCGGCGCTGACCTTGGTTGGGCCTTCGCCAAAGATTTTCCACGGGCGGGTATCGAACAGGGCTTCGCCGTTAAGCTTCATCCAGACGCCCATGTCTGCCAGTATGCCTTTCGCTTCGTCCGGAATGGTGCCGTCGGCCTTGGGGCCAATGTTGAGCAGCAGGCAGCCGTTTTTGCTGACGATGTCGATCAGCTCATCAAGCAGGTAGTCGGAGGTTTTGTATTCTTCCTGATCGATGTAGCCCCAAGAAATTTTCCCGATGGAGGTATCGGTCTGCCAAGGGCGCGGATGGATATCGCTCATGCGCCCGCGCTCAATATCGAGCACGATGAGGTCTTCCGGAAAGCGGTCGTATTTCATATTCTTATCCTGAAAGACAACCTCCTTGCCCCAGTCGATCCCCTTGTTGTAGTAGTACGCCAGAATCGGCTGGTGGACTGACTCAAAGCCGGGCTTATCCAGGCCAAAGTCAAACCAGAGCAGGTCGGGCTCATACTGGTCGATAATATCGGTGGTGCGGTTCCACCACAGCTCAAGGAATTCCTTTGAGGGGAGCGCATCCTTTTCAACCGGCTTGCCGTACAGGTCATAAAACTCTGGATCATTGGTATCCCACTTCGGATCTTGCTTTCCGTAATAGACCCGGTGAAGCGCAAAGTGAGAGGAAACCCCGAACTTCATGCCTTCCGCACGGCAGGCATCGACCAGCATGCGCATGGTGTCCTTCTTGGGGCCGGTATCGACCACGTTCCAGCGAGTGTGCTTCGAGGCATACATGGCATAGCCATCGTGGTGTTCGGCCACCGAAACCACATAGCGAGCGCCGGCCTGCTTGAAAAGCGCGGCCCATTCGACGGCGTCAAATTTTTCGGCCTTAAACTGGGGAATCAAATCCTTGTAGCCAAACTCCGACGGATCGCCGTAGTGCTCGCGATGATAGGTGTAGGGCACCATGCCGCCCTTCTGCCATCTTTCACTGTAGATGCCCTTGGGATATTTTTCGCTGCTGTAGGCCGGAACAGCATAAGGGCCCCAATGCAGGAAGATGCCGAACTTGGCGTCGCGGAACCATTCGGGACATTGATAGTGGCTGCGAATCGAATCCCAATCCGGTTGGTAGCGGAATTCCTCTGCCTGTGATTGAAGACCTAAAGCGGCGATTCCCGCCACAACTGCTGACCACATTGCTTTCATTCTTATCTCCCAATTTTTACAAGGCGTCTTAGTTACTTCCGCTCTAATTTCTTACCATTATGCGTTCCTAAACAGATCACTCTCAAACCACTCTGGGATAAGGTGTTTAACCACGAAATACACCTAACACACGAAACCTGTCCTGAGAATCTGTTTCGTGTGGTTCGTGTATTACGTGGTTTATTAATCTGCTGCGCAGCCGCGTTAGTTTATAGCTTTTTCCAGCCGGGATAAACCGGCCGGTCTTTAGCATTCTTCCCTGCTTTTTCGGTTGGGGCCGGCGGGGCCGTTTCGAGCAGCGCCTGAAGCTTGCGATGGGCATCGATTTGCCACTCGCCCTCCAATGCCATCGACAGATCCTTTTGCTCCTTCAAATCCTTGGCCGGCTCATAGAAGCGGCCGTCGCGGTAGAGCTTGTATTCTGCCGTGCGGGCAAACTGGCCGGGTTGCTTGTTCCAGTAGGGCTGATAGTGGCACAGCGCCCAGTCGCGCGGACTTCCCGATTCGCCAAGAAGCTGAGGGAGAAAGCTGCGGCCGTCAATGGGATCGCCTTCGCCCAGCTTAATGCCGACTGCGTCGGCGAGCGTTGGATAGAGATCAGTAAAATCGACCAAATCATCAAGCTCCGCACCCCGCAGCGCATGACCTTTCCAATAGGCCACGAGCGGCACATGCGTGCCCATATCCGTCATGCCGCCCTTTCCTCCTTTGACCACCTGCCCGTTCCACAGGGAGGTAATGCCCACATTGGTTCCGTTGTCGGCGGTGAAGATAATGATGGTGTTTTCGGCAATGCCGAGCTCTTCGGTTTTGGCCACAATGCGCCCAACGATCTTGTCCATGTAGTTGACCATCGCCTGAAAGTTTCCTTCTTACCGCCCTTTGCATGCATTCCTCCTTCGGAATCGGGCGTCGGAACAAACGGATTATGAACGAGCACCATCGGATAGTAGGCGAAGAACGGCTGCTCCTTGCTGCGCTCCATGAAACCGCAGATAAAGTCGCAAAAAAGGTCTGGGCCGTATTTACCCTTGTTTTCCTCTGCCGAAACAAACGTGCCGTTGTGCTCAAGCGACGGGTTCCAGAACCGTTCGCCGGCCTGCTTGACCTTCGTTAACTGCCATAGGCAGTATTCATCGAACCCCGCTTTGTACGGGCGGGCGTTGTCGTCGTGGCCGGGCAGACTGTTATAGAGTCCGTTGAGCTGCCACTTGCCGGCAATCGCGGTTTTGTAGCCTGCTGACTGCATCAAATGGCCGAAGGTTTTCTCTGCCGGATTTAGATAGCCGAAGTGGGTGTAGTTCCGGAAGTTATATTTGCCCGTCATAATCATCACGCGCGACGGCGTGCAGAGCGGCGTCGAGTAGCAATGTTTAAACCGCACCCCGTTTTGGGCCATCGCGTCAATGTGCGGCGTTTCATACTCCTCCGCGCCATAGCAGCCAAAGGCCTCCCAGCTCACGTCGTCCACCATGATCAGCACGATGTTGGGAGCAGCCAAAGCGCCCACCGACCATGCCAACAAACAAAATAATCCTATCCGTTTTTTCATGCTTATCCTTTTCGTGGTGAGAGAGACGTGAAACGTGAAAAATGCCATGTCACGACTCACTCGTCACGTTTCATTTCTCTTCGGCTTCAGGATATAGGCGCCGGGCCTGCAAGGCAGGCCATAAGCAGACTGTCGGGCTCCCCCGACTGATGTTTACTGCGGCGCTAATCCTTAAACTGATAGTGCTTTTTACCCTTGAGAATCGCCTTCACCGACTCCTCGTGCTCGGACTCCGTTGCGGCATAACGGTCGGAGTAATGTTTATCCATCGGGGAAAGTTCGACCACCGCATTAATCTGGTCAATACGCGGCTGTTGTGCCAGCAATTCATTGGCTTCCTTGAGATAGGACAGCGCCTGACCGCGTTGCGCTGCGTCTTCAATTTGCGTCAGGCACGGGCTCTTTTCCGGCCGGGTGAAATTCACCAAGTGGCCATGATCCAGCACCCAGTTTTTCATATCATTCAACGCTTCTCGACCGTTGAACACCAACTTACTTTTAGCCTTTCCATCAGGGAGCGCCAGCAGAGGATTGCGTCCGGGATAGAAGGATTCATAGCGGCCGTAATAAACCGCGTTGACGTCGATCCAACCCGTGATGCGCTGCATCTCTTCTTTAGAGAGCTTCATATCGTGGTGCCCTTCTTTCAGAACACGGACCAGCTTGCTGCGGTGCGATCCCCAGGCATAGGCCGGCAAAACTCCGGGAGGTCCGTCGCCCACAAAGTTCACCATTTTTTCCTCGGAACCCGTATAGCGATGCCCCGATTTGGCCATCAGTTCGGTGTAGGAAACATTAAACGGCAGGCTCAGGTCGCCGCACAGATTCAATACCTCTCCGGCTTCTTTGCCGTAGTCGTGGCAGCTCACGCAGTGCTTATCAAAAACGGGCTGGACGTCGGTGAGATAGTTAAACGGCGTGGCCTTTTCCACGCTCGGCGTATCGAGCCAGGGCTCCAGCTGGCTGGGCGCACGCCGCATGGCCAGCGGCTGCGGATTCGTGGCCGATGGCGCGGAAAGCCGGTTTTCATGACAGCCGATGCATCCCTGTGTTTCCCCCGGACGAACCACCGTGCCGGAACGCATGGCCTGGATCATCTGCCGGTCTTCATCCATGGCAAAAAACTGGATGAACGTGTCGGCCGGAATTTCAAAGTATACTGATCCATCTTTCTCTACCGGCACGTCGCCGAGAATTCGCTTATTATTCGTCAGGTTCCAGTTCATGGCCCCAACCTGCTGTGCATCAACATTCCAGTTGCCCACCTCATCATAGACCCGGCGAGGAGGAGCCTCGACAATGCGGAGGTATTTGATTGCCCCCTTCTCCACATGTTCCATTTCAGCCCGGTTTCCGAGATAACAGTCGTTAACGTATAGGAACCCGCTGTTCTTCGCATGGTCCACCGGGCTGGGAATGGCCGGCGGTGTTTTTCTTGGTGCGACGGGAACAGCTCCATATGGACTCAGAGGTCCGTCTTCGAGCTCATAGGCCACCAATTCATTCCCGAAAACATCGCAAAGCATCAACGCCATCGGCATGGGTTTTCGCTTCTTGTTTGCATAGGAATGCGTGGCCTTCCCTTTCGTCTTTGAAACAAAGAAAAAATGGCCGCCCCCGTCCCCGCGCATTAAATCATGAACCGGATAGGGATCTTCATAACGAACCTTCAACGGCCGCATTTTATCGACCTCTTTACGGTACTGCAGATCGCGGTTATAGACGTCGTCATCCGGCGAAACCAGTTCTCGGGCTTCTTCCGGCCACATATGTAAAATCGGCGCGTTGCCCTCCAAGCCTCTGGAGCGGTCAACCACCGCCATAGCCCCCCACGGCAAATCATGCGTTGCGCCGTAAATGCAGATCACTTTTCCCGTGCCGGGAATTTCTCTGGCATCTCCGATAAACCCCGGACTCCACGCATTGTTGCCCATATACAGCGCATGACGGGTTCCATCGGGGTTGGTCGTCCACAAACCGAGCGAAGGGCCAAAATGACGATCCACATATTCCCAGCGGCTGTACAGGAGGCTTCCGTTCTGCATCAGGCTCGAATGGAAATCGGCAAGATCGTTAAAGCTGATCTGCTCAATGTTCGCGCCGTCGGAATCCATCGCAAACATGTTGTTGGAAATATGCTTGTTGCATTGGCAGAACTTAGGGTCGCGGGTTGAACTGAACACAATCCGGTCACCGGGCACATAGAGCGGATCCACATCGGCAATCATGGAACCGAACGTCAGCTGCGTCTGGTTGCCGCCATCGATATCCATTTCATAAAGATGGTAATCGTCATCCGTGTTCCGTCTCCCGGAATATAGAATCTTTTTCCCGTCAAAACGGACATCTGCATCGCGCAGGATGCCCTCCGGCTCTTCCGCCAAGACCGATTTGCGCACCGATTTTCCGTCTTTAAAGGAAATAACCTCCAGCCGCGCACTTTGGCCCCAGAAGTTTTTATACCCGCTCCCGTGCATGTCTCCATTCTGGAACATGGTATTGATCGGGCCGTGGTTGCCCCAATATTGGCTGCGCACTTCAACCAGCCAATCATATCCCTTCACATGCGGATGGTTCAGCAAAGCCTCGCGCTGCAGCTGCACATATTCAGCCGACGCCGCATTCGTGATGCCGTTGAGCCGGTTTAGATAAGCCTCCCCATTTGGATACTGGTCGCCATAGGTCGCCGAAAGAAACTCAACTGCTTCGCGCAGCGACTCCAGCGAGTTGGGCTGCGCCTGTCCAGAAACCGCCAACAGCAATAAACCAACCAAAACACTCTTCATTCCATTCCCCTTCTGAATAGGCGCAACGTCAACTCATCCCCGACCCCGCATGGCGGAATCTTTATAAAAAAACTGATCTGACCGCTCGAACTGGACCGTCCAAACGAGGCAATGGCACCGTTGCCACCTGCTCCGGCGAAGCAGGTCTTAGAGCGACAGCAAATAGGCTTCCAGATCCAGCAATTGCTGTTCAGTCAAATCGGCGGTTCGTTTGATAATGCCGGCATGATCCTCGCCGTGCAGCAGGTCCCCAACGGTGGCGGCGCGGCCATCGTGCAGATACGGCGCCGTCCGCCAAAGCTCCACCAGCGACGGCACATCAACCGGTTTCCCGGCGTCCTGCCCCAACATGGTTCCAACGTCATGCATTTCCAGACTTGTAAACAGCGGGGCGGGATGGCACGAGGCGCATCCCTGCTCCTCGAACAGTTCCTTTCCGTTGGACGCGGACGGACTGAGCCGGCCATCGACCAGATACGGGCTGGGCACCGGCTGAAGCGATTTGAGATAGGCATCGATCGCTTCCGCATCCTCTTCGGGCCGGACGGCAAACTGAATATGCCGGATTCCGGCACGCACCCCGGCCTCGGCCCCGTCCCGAACACCCAGCCACATCGCCCGCGGCGTTTCGTGGGCAAGCAGCATGGATTTTACATTCTTCGGGTTGCCCATTCCGTCGTTCAGCAGATCCCAGTTCATCGCATCGGTCCGCGCATCCGGATGGCAGGTGGAACAGCTCAGCCACTTTTGAAAACAAAGGTTCGCATCGTGAAAAAAGATTTCCCCCTGCCGCCGCTGCGTAATTTTCATGCCGGGGTTAAGCTCCAGCGTTTCAATGGAGGTGGAATTCTGGTCCGTGAAATCAACAATATCGATGGAGTCGGAAAAATAGTGGGCCACATAGGCGGTCGTCCCTTTCACCGCCAGCGCCCGCGGGCCGTTGCCGTTGAGCTCGATCCGCTTGCGGATGCCCGAAAGAAAAGAGAGGTTGTTGTGGGCGTCCAAATGCACCGCCCCGGCATGGACGACCGCTTCGCTTTCCACCTTCTGCATCAGCTTAGGCAAATCAATCAAGCTGATCTCATGGCTAGACGCCGCGCTGACCACCAGCGTCGTGCCATCGTCGGAAAACCCGATCGCCCAAGGATTGGGAAAGCCCCGGCTCAAGTCATCCAACAACACGGTATACATCAACGCCTGGTCCGAAACCCGAATGACGCTCAACGCATCCGTAGACACCCAGCCACGCTCCAGCTGCGTCGTCGGCACTTGGAAACGCGCCATGAAATGGGTCGCAAATGCATACTTTCCATCCGGCGACACTCGCAGCCCACGTACACCTTCAGCCCCGTTTACCAATGGGATGATCGCCACCGTGCGGGTTTGCGTATCGATCACTGAAATCTCGGATGCCACATAGTCCACATCCGCCCGGCCGCTCGGAATATGGTTGGCCACAAACAAATGAAGGCCGTCGTGCGAAATATCCGCAGCCACCGGCTCGCGCGTAACCGGAATGCGCGCCATTTCAGCGCCCGTTTTTAAATCAAGAACCGAGATGTCGTTGTCAAAGCGGTTGCAAACATAGAGCGTGCCGCCGTCCGGCGAAAGCACCGGCGCCATCGGCGTATGCCCGACCGCCATAGTAGTAAGAATTTTTCCAGAAGCCAGATCGACCGCAAAAACCCGCCCCTCGGCGACGCCGCCCACCGCATACAGCGTCCGGCCATCCGGCGAAACGGCCGATCCAGCCAGCTCGACCGGAAACTCAATGGAACGGACCACCTTCAGGGCCTCGGCATCCAACACCAAAACCTTGCGCCCCGATGCCGCCGTAACCAAAAGGTGACGGCCGTCCCCCTCCCAATCCAAATCAACCGGAGAGAGATATGGCGACGCCCCGGCGCCGCAGACGGCGCACAGTAGAAAAAAAATGCATTTAGTCAAGTTCATCAACAGTTGTTCCTATCCTTCAATCTTCATTAAAACCGCACCGGCCCGGAGTGATTGATCTTATCCGCGCCGGCCGCCGCTCCCGGAAGCTCTCCGCGCTTAAAAGCCTTCCGGTCTTTCTTCGGCTGTCCGGGCACTGCATCACGACTGGGAGAAAGATTCTCCGGCAGGGTGTCGCCCGTCTGATCCGTCCATTGCCCCAGCAGCCCGCGCATCCGCTCCAGCACCTGCTTGTTTTCAGGATTGCCGGCCACGTTGACCAGCTGATGCGGATCCTTGCCCACATGATACAGCTCTTCTTCCGGGCAGGGGTTCCAAAAAACATTTTTCTGCGCATCCGTCAAGGTGCCGGCAGCATGGCCTTCCCACAATTCCGCACCGGCCCCGCCCGCATAGGCTTCGGCGCAGAGATTCTGCTGATCCGGCAGTTGGTTGCGGATATAGAGCCAATCGCCGAAACGAACCATCCGTTCGTGGCTGCGGAAGACGTGCCAGTTGTGCTCGGCAAAAACAACATCCCGGACCACGGCCTTGTGGTCGGTCAGCACCGACGCAAAGCTGACGCCTTGGATGCGCTCGTCTTTTGCAACTCCAGCGAGGTCGAGCGCCGTGGCGGCCACATCGATGGAGCTGATGAAGCTGTCCGTCGCGCCGGACGCCGCGCCGTTGGGATAATGCACAACAAACGGCGGCTTGATTCCATTGTCATACAGTCGGGTTTTACTGCGCGGGAACGGTCGGCCGTTATCGGCCGTCACAATGATCACCGTGTTGTCGAGAACGCCCTGCGCCGCCAGCTCCGCTGTTACGAGGCCGATGAAGTGGTCGAAGCGGCTCACTTCATGGTAATAGCCCGTCAAATCCTCTCGGGTTTTCGGACCGTCCACCATGTAGGGAGGCACCACCACCTGGTCGGGAGTGTACTTCGGAGCGTCATCATTGACCGTCCAGCCCCGGTGCGCATCCGTCGAGGCAAACCAACAGAAGAAAGGCTTGTCCTTCGGGCGATCCTTGAGGATTTGCACCCAGTCCTCCTCTTTGCCCGGCCCCTTGCCCTTGGAGACCTTATCAAAGGCTGTACTCGCCCAGTTGCCCATGTGGTTCTTGCCGGAAAGCACGGTATAGTAGCCGGTCTCCTTCAGCAGCTTCGGGAAGAGCACGGTCCCTTCCGGCAAATCAAGATGCAGCTCCGGTGCGCCGGTGTTGTGCGGATAGCGCCCGGAAATCATACTGCACCGGCTGGGACTGCAGCTGCTGATCGTCAGATACACGTTGTCGAAGCGCAACCCGTCCGCCGCCAGCTGATCAATATGCGGCGTCTGCATCGTCGGATGCCCATAGCAACCGATGTCCTCCTGCGAAACATCGTCCGCAAGAAAGAACACAAAGTTGGGGCGTTCCGCTGCATGAAGCAGTGAAACCAAACCGGCAGCAGCAAGTGCAAATATAAAAGGCTTCATCTATTTTTTCTTCTTCGCTTTCTTTTTTGAGTGACTGATAGCCGGCCTGGCCACCGTATCGGATGGCCCCCGCATAACATAGGGTTCCCACAGAGCGCGGGCCTTTTCCCATTCTTCCAAGCTCCGGGTCGGATACCATGCCGGCCAGCCGGACACATTAAAATCAAACTTCGTTCCGTTGGCCGCCACCCACTCGTCCACGGTGGCCGAGGGACACGCTGCAGGGAACACGTCCAGCGCCCGGAACTCCGCCGACACCCCTTGGTCCAGAATCACATTTTTGCGCCACGCATCCAGCTCGGCCAGCAGCTCGGCTTTAACCTTTGCATAATCGGGGTGGTCCGCCACGTTGTGAATTTCATGCGGATCATTGCGCAGGTCGAACAATTCGATCTCCGGCTTGGTGGGCGCGAAAAAGGCCGCCTGCTCCGGTGTGAGCTGGCCCTTCAAATTCATAATGTTCATTTCCGCCAGCACCGGATAGGCACCCTCTTTATAGTTGTTGTATTGGCACCACGGACGTTCCGGCATCAAATTGAGAATCAACTTATAATCCTTGGAGCGGACCGCCCGCATAGAGTCGTGGGTTTCGTCCATCTTGTCGCGCGCGGCGAAGACCAGTTTCCGTTTTTTGACGGCCTTGCTGAAGAGGCTTTTTCCGTGCAGCGGCACCGGAGGCTCAATGCCCGCGGCTTCGAGGATCGTGGCGCAGATATCGATCGACATCACCATGGCATCGCTCACCTGCCCCGGCTTAACCTTGCCCGGCCAGCGCATGACCATCGGAATGTGGATGCCTCCGTCGTAGAGGAATTGTTTCCCGCGGATATGGCAGCGCCCGTGATCACCGATGAAAAACACCAGCGTATTGTCGGCCAAGCCTTCGTCATCCAAGCGCTTCAACAGCGCTCCGATCTCGCGGTCGACCAGCTGCATCTGCTCCAAGCCGTTGGCCCAGTCGCGCCGCACAAAGGACGTGTCTGGATAGTACGGAGGCAGCACGACATCCTTGCCGTCAATGGGGCGTTGCGGATCGCGCTTCCAGGAGCGGTGGGTACCGCCGAAGGTGATGCGGGCAAAGAACGGCTGACCCGGCTCGCGTTCGGCCCAGTCCTCGCCCATGAAAAGCTCAGCCCGCGTGTTCGGCGTAAAGTTGCAGTCGGTCTTCCAACTCATCAACGCCGTAAAATATCCCGCTTCTTGAAACAGGTGAGGGATGGGCTTGATGCCATACGGCAACGGCTGCTTGTCATGCTCCCGGTGCTGGTTCGCGCCGATGTAGTTTTGATAGAACCCGGTCATCATCGCCGAGCGCGACGTTGAGCAGACCGGCGACGTGGTAAACGCCCTTTCGTAGCGGATCCCTTCCGTTGCCAGCTGGTCTACGTTCGGCGTCTGGATGCCTTTCGTGCCGTAGCAGGAAAGATCGGGCGACCAGTCCTCGATGCAGATCCACAGAATATTCGGACGAACCGGCGTTTTCCCTCCGGCCAGAACCCACGAAGTGCAACAAAGCACGGTAGCCAATAGAATGCGTAAAGATTTCATGTTCACTTTCCTTATTTCAGATATTCGCTGACCACACTAAGCTGTTCCCACTTCACTGCCGGATCATTATAATCCGAAGGAAGGTTCGGCCCCGGCGTGCTGCGTCCGTTTTTGATGATGCCGGCCAGCTGTTTTTTCATGCCGTCAATTACCTCGGGGTGCTCGGCGGCAACGTTGATTTTCTCAATCGCGTCGGTCGACATATCAAACAGCTGCAGCTGCGCCGCATTAATGATCGGGTCATCCTTCCTCGGGTCGCCACGGTTTGATCCGCCGAAATCATCGAACATGACCTTCCACTTGCCGCTGCGAATCGAAAAGACGCCTTTGTCGGAATGATGGATTACAAGGCGGTTTTTTCCGCCCGGAATTTCCTCTCCCTTAAGCGCCGGCAAAAAACTGACGCTGTCTTCACCGGCCGTGTCATCCAGTTTTTGCCCGACCATTTCGGCACAGGTCGCCATGAGGTCCGTTGTGCAGGACAGGGCCTCCGAAACGCCGCCGGCCTTAATGACCTTCGGCCAACGAGCAATAAACGGCACCCGGTGCCCGCCTTCCCAGTTCGTGCCTTTCATTCCCCGGTAAATCCAACTTGAATGATGGCCTTGTTTGGCCATCGCCGGAAAGCCGGCCTTGGGCGAGGTGCCATTGTCGGCAGCAAAGACCACAAGGGTGTTGTCTGCGATGCCCAGCTCATCGAGCGTTTTGAGCACTTCCCCCACCACCCAGTCGGTTTCCATGCAAAAGTCGCCATGGTCGTTCAGGCCGCTTTTATTGTTAAACCGATCGCTGGGCACAATCGGCGAATGGGGTGAAGGCAGCGGGAAATAAACAAAGAACGGACCGTCTTTGTTTTCTCGAATCCAGCTGCATGTTTTTTCCGCAAAGGTGCTGAGCACTTCCTGCTGGATGTATTCTTTTGCCGCATAGCCGGGTTTAGAGGGTTGGGTGAAGCCACGGGCATTCACGGCATCCAACGTATCCAGAATTTCCAGCGTACCCTGAAGGCGGTCGTTTTCGATATAGGCATGCGGATCCATATTCAGCGAGGCCGCAATACCGAAATAATAATCGAATCCGACGGCGTTCGGTCCATTGGTGATCGGGGCCTTCGGATCAATATTTTTATAGGATGTGCGATTACCCGTTTTACTTTCATCGGTCAACTTCCAGTCCATGCCCAAATGCCACTTCCCAACGCAGGCCGTTTTATACCCCTGCTTCTTCAACAACGAAGCCACGGTTTCACGGGTCGGTTCAATGAGATGAGAACTGTGTCCTCCCAGCACCCCTTGTTTAAGCGTTGATGTTCTCCAGGAATAGCGTCCGGTCAGAATGCCGTACCGCGTCGGTGTACAGACGCCGGAACTGGTGTGGGTGTCCATAAACTTCAATCCTTCACGTGCCATGCGGTCAATGCTCGGCGTTGGAATTTTTGAGTCCTTGTTATAGGCCGTCACATCGCCCTGCCCCATGTCGTCGGCGAGGATATAGATAATGTTTGGTTTGGCGGCATCCGCCGTCACAAGCGAGGCGCACAGGGCCAATAGCATGGTCGTGATTTGTTTCGTTGTCATGGTTGCATTCCTTTAATTGTTGAAGACTGCATTTTCAATATAGGTGTAATAGGCAGCGATCTCCCCGCCATCTTTCATGGTGAACCAGGTCTGAATGCGTTGCGCCTCTTTCGGCAGGTTCACTTCAAACACGATTTCCTGATCCGAGGCCTCAACCGGCTTGGACTGGTCGAACGCGCCGACCTGCAAACGCGCGGAGACCACATCGAACGCCTTGCAGGGTATCTTCATCATTTTGTGCGTCGAAGGGTCCATCGGATACGGAGGCGCTTCCGCGCAAATGGAAAGATTGGATTCGCGCGGCCAGCGGCGCAGCGAAATCAGGTAGGTGCCCGGCACCTCGGCATCAATGAATGTCCACCCAAATTCTCCGCCCTGCCCCTTGCGGACGCTCCGCTGGCTGTAGGCGACGTTTCCGCCCAATAGATTCTGTGATGAAATCAGCACCGTCTGCTGCTTGGAGGGATTGATGACAAACGGGTTGTATTCATCCGATTTTTCGGCAATGTGTTTCCACCACGCCTCGTATTCGCCCCGGAGACGTTCAGCCATTTCGGGATGCTGCGCTGCGACGTCGTTGCGCTGTCCAAGATCTTCTTCAAGGTTGAAGAGTTCTTTTCCAACGAGGCGCCATGAACCGTGCATAACCGAATAATCCTTCTCCTTGATCAGGAGTCCGTCGCCAACCGGGTTCCCGAAACGACCCTGATCGTGCACCACCACGGTCCGCTCCGGCGCTTTGCCTGTCCTCAACGCTTCCGCCAGCGAAATGCCGTCGAAACGATCCCGGTTGTCAAACTGCAGGCCGCACAGGTCGATGAACGTCGGCAGCAGGTCAATCTGCGCCGTAACGCCATTCACATCCCGTCCGCCGTTCAGGCCACCCTTGGGCCAGCGAATAAAACAGGCCGCGCGATGGCCGCCTTCGTAGCGGGAGGTTTTACGGCCGCGCATGCCGGCATTAAAGCCATCCTTGACCCAGCCGTTGCGTCCGTCGCCGTCGATTCCCGCCCCACCGTTGGTCCCATTGTCGTTGAGAAATACAACGATCGTATCGCGGTCGAGCGAAAGCTCGTTCAACTTTTTCATGAGCTTCCCGATATTTTCGTCGATGCAGGCAATCATGCCATAAAACGCGGCGCGACTCGGTGACTGGTCTGCGTAAGGCTTCCGGTAGCTCTCCGGAACATGCAGCGGGCCGTGCGGCGCATTGAACGACAGATAGGCAAAAAACGGACGTTCGGTGTTCCGTTCGACAAACTTTATCGTTTCATTGCACCAAACGTCGGTGCAGTAGCCCTTTACCTTTTCCGGCTTGTTGTTGCGGAAGTAGGTGTCGTCGTAATAATTGTTGTCCCAATAGTCCGGGCTCTCCGCAATCACCCCTCCGCCGTGAATGAGCGACTCGTCGAACCCGCGGTCCGTAGGGCGGAACGGATAATTGTCGCCCAAATGCCACTTGCCGAATATCGCGGTCCGGTATCCGTTCCGCTGGAAGACATCCGCCATGGTCACCTCGTCGCGCCGCAGGTGATGGCGGCTTCCGTAGGTCAGCCACACGCCCGTCCGCGCGGAATAGCGCCCCGTCATCAGCGCGGCGCGTGTCGGTGCGCAGGTGGGATCCACGTGAAAGTCGGTCAGCCGAACGCTTTCGTCGTGCAGGCGGTCCATCTCCGGCGTTTTCAGATAGGGGTTCCCGTGGCACGACATGTCGCCGTAGCCTTGGTCGTCTGTGATAATCACAATTACGTTGGGTTTGCGTTCCTCGGCCAAACAGGAAAACAGCCCTGCAAAAACAACCAAGGCGACCGAAATCAGTTTAATCATTATTCACGATCCCTTTCCTAAAAATCCTTAACCAGCGGCGCTTTTTTGCTCCACGGCTGGGCGCGGTCAAACAGTACACCGAACGGATCATAGCGATTGTACTCAACGGCCTGATCCTGCCAGCGCCCAAGCTGCCCGTCGTATTGTTTGCGCATTTTTTCGAGTACGGCCTTTTGCTCCGGTTGTTGCGCAAGATTAGTCAGCTCGAGCCGGTCCTTGTCGATCCGGTAAAGCTCTTCGGCCGGTTCGAAACCTTCACCGCCGTAATACCAATAGATATACTTATGCGTTTTCGTTACGACCGCCAGCGACTGCGCTTCCTTGGGGCCCCACACATTAATTAACGGCAGCGCGTTGTGGATCTCCGCCTCGGGGTTGTCGTACAGCTTCATCAGATTGCTTCCATCCATGGAGGCAGGCACAGGCACGCCGGCGAGGTTCAGCATGGTCGGGGCAAAGTCAACATTGCCGGTCAGCGCGAACGAGCACAGCCCTTTGCCGCTGTTCGGGTGTCGCGGATCGTAAACAATCATTGGAACGCGGGAGGATTCTTCGTACGGCAGCACTTTGGATCCATAGCCGTGTGAACCGCACAAAAAGCCGTTGTCGGAGGTGTAGATGATGACGGTGTTCTTGTCCGCACCGCACTCTTTCAGCGCCGCGCGGATCATGCCGACCGCAACATCAACACCGTACACCTGCTGGTTGTATTTGGCCATCACTTCGTCATAGTTGTCGTGGTAGTGCCACTCCTCGAAGCGGGGATACTGACGGCCTTGGCGGCTTTGCTTTGAAAAGTGTTCGCCATGTCCACGGCCAAAATTGGCCGGCTTGGAAAAGCACTTCCCTTTATATACATCGTCGAACCGCGGATCCGGCTTGACCGGCCGGTGCGAAGCCTTGAAGCTGATCGAAAGGCAGAACGGCGTTCCGGCCGCCGCCGACTCCTTGATGAAGTCACTGCCGAACGCGCCATAGGCCAATGTGGAATGCGGATACTCTTCGACATATTTTTTCAACGCGGGATTTTTTTCGGTTGCATACGAGGTCTGACCGGGGCCTCCGGCCCACACATCAAAATCCTCTTCCGGCATCGCCCCTTTTTTCGCCTCCGGCGCTTCATTAACATGAAAGCCGAACTTGCCGGCGAAAGCCGTCCGAAAGCCCGCGTCGCGAAGCAGCACCGGATAGGATTTCTTCCAGGAACCGGAAACGAGATTGCCGTGTTTGAAATTGCATCCAGTCTTGTATTCATACAGGCCGGTCATCACCGTGGCACGGCTCGCCATACAGATGGCGGTCGTATCGTAGTGATGATCAAAGCGCATTCCATCACGTGACAGCTGGTCGATGTTCGGCGTCTGTACATCCGGATTGCCATAGCACCCCAGCGTCCAGGAAGCCTGGTCGTCCGTCATTAGAAACACCAGATTCGGGCGCTGATCCGCCACCGCCGCGCTTAAGGCCAGCAAACCAGTCAATACACCTTGTTTCATCATGAATTATTCACCTCTCAAATCCGGCCGTTTCGAAACAACCTCGCGCTTCAGGATCTGTTTCAGCTGTTCAACCTTTTCGGGATACTTTGCCGAAAGCTCGGTCGTTTCCATACTATCCTTTAGGATATTATAGAGTTGATACTGGTCACGCTTCTTCCCGATCTCGACTAATTTGAAGCCATCCCGCGCAATAACGGTGCTGCTGCCCATATAGAACCGCTTGTTCTGTACGGTGATGAAATCGTGCGTCTTTTTCTGCGGCTGACTCAGCAACGTAGGCAGATAGGAAATGGAATCCTTGCCTTTTGGAACCTCAACGCCGCCGATATCGGCCAGTGTGGCCAGAAAATCATAATGCGTACTCAACAGATCCGTTTCCGTGCCCGGATTGATTTTTCCGGGCCATCGCACCAGCATCGGACAAATGATTCCTCCCTGGAATCCGCTGCGCTTTGCTCCGGCCAATCCGCCGTTGCCGTCAAAGACATCGCCGCCATTGGATGTACGCCATTTATTACCCGTCCAATCAGCCTTGCTCCCATCAGGGAAAGTCTGGTTCTTAAACCCGTCATACACTTTGCTGTAGTAGGGGCAATGTCCGTTATCGGAAGAGAACAGCACGATGGTACTGCCATCGATTCCCTGCTTTTTTAATTCGGCCAGAATCAGCCCCACGTGATCATCGAGCATCTTGATCATCGAAGCATATTTCTTTTCTTCATAGGTCAGGCGGTCGTCGTTCACAAAGTCCGGATGGATGGCTGGAATTCCCAGCTCGCCATGCGGAAGCTGCGTCGGGTGATATAAAAAGAACGGTTCATCCCTGTTTTCACGGATATATTTCAGCACTGCTTCAATCATGACGATCTGTGAATGAGTCTCCCCTCCACTGCCCGCCGGCAGATCGCCCTGCTCCAGAAACTTTCCGCAGTCCGGATCGTTGTTGCCGGGGAGATCGTACCGTTCGCCGTTGCGCCAAAGATACGGCGGATAGTAGCCATGGCAGCGGCGGTGGTCGTAAAAGCCGTCATAATAATCCCAGCCATAGCGCTTTACCTTTTCATGCCACGTCAAAAAGCCGACATCAAGTTTGCCGAACTGTGCGGTCTTGTATCCCCCCTGCTGGCCAATCTGGCCCAGAAACACCTCATTCGGCGCAACGGGATGCGTATCCTTCTTCAGTTGCGCAAATTTCTTTTGATACTCTTCTTCTGTAATCCGCCCGGCATCGCGTTCGATTGGGAGGCCGGCTTTGTTATAATCCCAGCCCCCAACCCGGCCATCGTGCATACCGGTTGCCAGCGCCCAGCGCGACGGCGCACAGAACGTCGCGCCATAATAGTTATTAAACTTCATCCCCTCGGCCGCTAGGCGGTCGATGTGCGGCGTTTTAATGATCTTCTGCCCGTAGCAGCCCAGCATGCCGGGGCCGAGGTCATCGGCAAAGATCAGGATCACGTTGGGTTTTTCCGCCGCATGCACGAATCCCAACAGGCTTAAGGCCAGCGCCGCAGTGCCTACCCAATTTCTATTTGCCATGGTCTTCTTTCCACTTCTTCACTTCGGCGGCCCACTTGCCGGGGCGGGCGTCTTCGGCCGTCAGGACCGGCTTCTTGGCATTGTACTTAAAGCCTTCGAGCGTCACGTTCTCGATATCAATTTTATAGTGGCCTTCGACGGTATCCTTCACCCCGCCGATCGATGGCCCTCGGAAAAACTTGTTTTCCCAGACCAAGTCCAGATCGTCGTAGTATTCCTCTGGAATACTCATCATCGCGTGGGTTTTGATCTGCGCGGTTTTGCCGAAGATTACGCGGATGTTTTTCACATAGCTGCCTTCCGCAAAGATGCCGTCCGTCGCATCGGGATTATGTTTTAGTTCAGCCGCCTTCACGCCGCCCTTGCCCATGGTCACGGCATAGGCACTGCTCTTTGAAACAACCCCGTCCACCTTCACCACGCCGTTCATCGCGCTGTGCGGGCCGAACATGACGGCGCAACGGCCGTTTTCGTTCGTCACGTTTTTCGCCGTAATGTCATAGATGGCCGTTTTATCGCCCACTGCACCGGTTTCCATGCGAAGAGTTACGCCGCCGTCAGCATAGATATCTTCAAAATGAACCGACTGCGCACCATGCAGCTGAGTCAGGCCGTAACCGGGACTGGCATTAAAGATACGGCAGTTGCGCACCTTGCCATCGGTCGACCGCGAAACCGGCCATTTGCTGCTGTCGTGCTTCGTCTGCTGCGGAGTCAGTGTAATGCCGCAATAGACGGAATAGTTATCGCGCACGTCCATGTTTTCGATCAGGAAATTTTTAACCATTTTGGTCAGGATGCCGCGAACACCGCCGCCCTTGACGCGTACGCGATCGGAATAGTCGATAATGAACGGTCCGCCAACCCCGCGAATGCTGACGTTTTCGATGTAGGCCATTTCGTCCTTTTCCGTCCACTTTTTCTTATTGGCCGGGCGCTCCGCATCCATCGAAAAAACCACCGTTTTGGTTCCCTCCGGCCAATAGGGCTTGAGTATTGTGCCTGCTTCGATCAGCAGATGAATATTGGATTTCAGCTTAACGCCCGCCAACCGGTATGTGCCCTTCGGGACAATCAGCCGCCCGCCTCCTTTTTCCGCTAAATCGTCGATCGCCTTTTGGAAAACCTCGCTCTGGTTCTTCTTTGCACGGTCGTCCACCAGCCCGTAATCGGTTTTAGCGTTTTTGGTGAGTCCGTTCGGATCCATGGTTTCGGTGTACTTTGCCTTAACCGACACGTTGAGTGCCGCAAGCACAGCAATTAACAAATAAACCCTAAAACCTTTCATCCCATCTCCTAATATTTAACCTTATATCCCTACATACAACATGAGGGCGCCCGTCCGAAACACTGGATGTGAAACATCTCTTTCCTTTATTTCAAATGACGGACAAACGAAGCGCCTTATGACAGAGTCACATTCAACCTAAATTGTAAAGGGGTTCAGGCTGCGCTCCACTTCATTATAAGCCGGATTCGTATGTGCCGACTCCCATCAGTGGGAATTCACAATGTCCCCCGCCCCGAAAGAGAGGTTCGGCAACTGCTGAGAAGCAAGGTGGCGCGAACGGTCGAAGCACGGATTGTCACGCGAACAACGGATGCCCCAGCGTCCCTCGATCCAGCCTTCCTGCACTTTCCCATGGGCTTCTCATTCCTTCGTTTTCAGATCTGGGCGTTCCGAATCGATCTCACGCTCTAAAACGGCCGCTAGTTGCGCGGTTTTTTCGGGATGCTTCATTTCCAGATTATGCCGTTCCTCGTTGTCTTCCCTGATGTTGTACAGTTGGAAGCTCCGGCCCTGTTTGCTTTTGATTTCAACCAGCTTCCAGCCATCGCGGGAAATCAGCGCGCTGCTTCCCATCGTCTTGTTGTGATTATTGACAATCACATAGTCATGCGTCTTGGCCTGAGGCTTGGCCAGCAAAGTCGGCAGATATGAAATGCTGTCCTTACCCTTCGGAACAGCAACGCCGCCGATATCGGCCAGCGTCGCCAAAAAATCATAATGAGCACTCAGCAGATCGGTCTCGGTTCCGGGCGCAATATGCCCCGGCCAACGGACAATCATCGGGCACTGCATGCCGCCCTGGTAGCCGCTGCGCTTTAGACCGGCGCGGCCGCCGGCACCGTCAAAGACATCGCCGCATTCGGAGGTGCGCCATTTTTTGTCGGTCAGGTTGGCCTTTTCACCATTCGGAAGCACCTGTTTCTTAAACGTCGCCTTGGAGCCGTAATACATTTCATGGCCGTTATCGGAACTGAAAAACACAATTGTCTTTTCGTCTAGCCCCTGTTTCTTCAGCTCCGCCATGATCAGCCCCACGTGGTCGTCGAGCATCTTGATCATGGATGCATATTTTTTCTCGGCCAGCGAGAGCCCGGGATCATCGGCAAAATCCGGATGCAGCTCAGGAATAGCCACAGGGCCGTGCGGCAGCTGCGTCGGGTGGTACAGGAAGAACGGCTCGTCCTTATGTTCGCGAATATATTTGAGAATGCCTTCGATAAACACATTCTGCGAATAGGTTTGGCCTCCGTAGCCCACCGGTTCATCCCCCTTCTCACTCGTTTTCCCGCAGTCTGGAAGCGTGTTGCCCTCCAGCTCGAACCGTTCGCCGTTGCGCCACATGTAGGGAGGGTAAAATCCGTGGCATCGCGCATGGTCATACATGCCCTCATAGAAATCCCAACCGAAACGCTTAACGCGCTCGTGCCATGTCAGAAATCCGCGGTCGAGCTTGCCGAACTGAGCCGTCTTGTAACCGGCCTGCTGGCCGATCTGCCCCATAAACACTTCATGGTCCGGAATGGGGTTCGCCTTGGCTTTCACCTCGGCCATCTGCTTTTGGTATTCCTCTTCGGTGATTTCGCCGGCATCCCGTTTGATCGGAACCCCGGCCTTGTTGTGCTTCCAGCCGCCCATGCGGCCATCGTGCATACCCGTCGCCAGCGTCCAGCGTGACGGCGCGCAAAAGACCGCGCCATAATAGTTGTTGAATTTCATGCCCTCTGCAGCCAGCGCATCAATGTGCGGCGTTTTCACCATCTGCTGCCCGTAGCACCCCAGCATGCCGGGGCCCATATCATCGGCGAAAATCAAGATGATGTTCGGGTTTTGATTGGCGGGCTGCGCCACACCGGCAAATGCGGCGGCACATATTACAATCAAGGTGTTCAATCGTTTCATAATAGCCTCACTCTTCAGGGATGCTTGGCATCCAGTGTTCTTTCAAAAAATCCTTCGACAGCTTCTCTTCATTCTCCGGACACCGCAAAACGGTCAAATGCCCCCATGCAAATCATCACACTGAATAATTCGTAATTCCTGATTGGGCTCAGCGCGTAGCACCAGAAGAGGTAAGTTCGCTTAATTTAAGAGTTCGTGAGTCGATCACCTCGTCATCAATACTCACCATACTGAACTTGACCTGTGGGTCTGCGGCCTTTGTGTCGAATTCCATCAGGCCAAAGGAACATTTTTCGTTATAGCCCATAATGAACTCCGACCCCTGGGCCTTTTCCATCAGCGAATGCGTATGTACATTCGTTAGGCGCGAACTCATGACTTCGTACAGATCGCAGCCGCTCGAACGGGGAATCTTCCGCATATCTGTGCGGTGGCGATCTGCCGACATCAATACAACGCCAGCGACTTTCTGTTCTTCAATGAAGGAGAAAATTTCTTCCCGCTCATCCGCAAAGCCGTCCCATGTATCTTTGCTTTTCGGCTTAACGCCCGGTGCATACGGGACGGAAGAGACCAATACCTTGAATGATCCTCTTGATTTTTCCAGGGTTTGGAAAAGCCATTTTTTCTGAACCGGCCCTAGCATCGAGCCCCCCTCTAAATCACGGTAGTAGCGACAATCGAGCATAATGAAGTGCACATCACCGATATAAAAGTCATACCAGCATCCCGGATTCGCGGATTCGCCGCCATAGGAAGGATTATTCCAGTTCTGCTTATAGACTTCCCAAACCGTGCGTTTCCATGGAGGAGTTTCTATTTGCGGGCCCGGATTGCAATCGTTCAGGCCAAAGTCATGGTCATCATAAATCGTATAAACCGGCACCCTTGCAACCAGCGCACGCCAATCCGGCTGACTCTGCCGGCGGTAGTAGCAATAGCGTTGGGTCAACGTATGTTCCGGATCATCGATATAGACATTGTCGCCCAATAGAAGCAACGCATTCAAATCGTGCGACCCAATCGTTTTCCACATCCGTTCATACTGCGGGGTAAAGCCCGCACCGCCGCCAAAGGCCACCCGGAACACAGCAGCATTTCCAGCCGACGGAAACGTCTTGAACGAAGCGTCCTGACCCACCGGCTCCCCCTTGATCAACAATCGATAGCGGTATTCCGTGTTCGGCTTAAGATCTCTAACCTGAATGACCGCCGTATAGTCCTGAGCGGCGTTCGAACGCCCCTTTACGCGGACCACCTTGCCTTCAGAAGACTCCACCTCTATCGACACATCGGTCTCTTCCAATGTTCGAACCCAGATGCGTACGGAATCTGAGGTCATGCTCCCCAGCATCGGACCATGCAGCAACATTGAACCGTTCTCCTTAATCCAGTCCCCGACGGCCGGCTGATCATACAGCGGCTGAAATGCGCCGCGCGGCCCAGCGGAAAAACGCTCAATAGGCAAACCGAGTTGAACGGCCGTCTGGGCATGGAGGAACGCCGCTTCAGCATCCCCCTTTTGACAATATGCCATGGCCAATACATATTCGTGTTCAGCCTCACTGATGGGGCTGTTCTTTTTCTTTGGGGTCGTTGCCGCCATCTTGATCGCATCGTCAACCTGCCCCTTTGCCAATAAACGAACCGCACCACGCCCCGGATCGTGCTGCGCACGCACCAAGGTTGAGCAGATCAACACCACCATTAACAACAAACACCTAGTCTTCATAACGTTCTCCCGGAATCAGTTCCAAACCGCAATTACCCGCTCGTACTGTCATCAGCGGCACAATCACTTTGTTCATCCGCATCATCTAACCTGACGCTCGACACATCTGTATGAGGACAACCGGAACTTATCGCAATTTTCCCATAGGCCGCAGAGGATCCTCTTCCCAGTGCTGGGGAAACTGATGATTTCAGTTCCGTCTCCTTCACACCCCCAGTAATCCCATGAGAATAAAGGTTGATTTAGTCATCCTATTTTTTTGTCCCGGGTTTGGGGGTTCTTTGAATATGAGCGTCCAGCGCCTTTGCGAGACGCTCCGCAATTTCCGGATGATCCTTGATCACGTTATTGCTTTCGCCGATATCGTCTTTCAGGTTGTAAAGCGTCGGTCCTTTGGTGTCGCGCTTGGTGGCCTTGACTTTGAAGAGCTCTTTTTTGTGGTATTTCCAATCTCCGGAACGAACCGCGTTGTGCACGAAGAAATAATATTCATGCGGCGTTTTAGCGCCGTCTTTGGCCGTGAGCATATCGGTGATGTTCATGCCGTCCAGCTCCGCCTCCGGAAGTTGGGCTCCGGTGATATGCGCGAGGGTCGGCAGCAGATCCATGGAGAGCGCCATTTCGGAGCAGGTGCTTCCCGCTGGAATATGTCCCGGCCACTTGATGATGGCCGGCACCCGCTGACCGCCTTCAAAGCTGGTCATCTTGCCTTCAAAGAGCGGCAGCGCACATCCGCCGTGATCACCTTTGATCAGCCACGGGCCGTTGTCTGAGGTGAAAATTACGATGGTGTTTCCATCGATCCCCAACTCGCTAAGATGCTTCATAATGCGCCCAGCGTTGTGATCAATCTCCTCAATCACATCTCCATAGAGCCCGCGAGCGCTCTTCCCTTTAAAGTCGGAGGAAGCAAACAGCGGGGTGTGCGGCATGGAGTTGGCCAGATAAAGGAAGAACGGCTTTTCCGCCTTCACGCTCTCGCTGATAAACTTGATGCCTTCATCCGCATAGCGCCGGGTAATGGTGGACTGGTCGGCGGGAAACTCGATGCACTCCTCGTTGCGCATCAGCGGAACCTTGTCTTTTAAAGATCGCGGATTACCATTGTTGAGCTTGCCAGTGAAAGCGTCGTCCAAGGTTTGGAAACTTTGCTCGTCTCGAAAAAGGCAGTCCTTCGAATATTTCATGTTCTTCGCTGGATACATGTCGTTCGAGTAGGGAATTCCGTAGTAGGAATCGAATCCCTGGTTGGTCGGAAGGAATTCTAATTCATCGCCCAGATGCCATTTGCCGACGGCGGCCGTGGCATAACCCGCACTCTTAAGCATTTCAGCCATCGTCGTGTGTTCCGGTGGTAGGCCCTTATGGCCACGGTTCGGAAAAAACACACCGGTCACGCCGACCCGGTACGGATAGCAGCCGGTAAGAAAGGCTGCCCGCGAGGCTGAGCAGACCGGCGACGCCACGTAAAAGTCGGTAAAGCGCATGCCCTCTCTGGCCAGCTGATCCACATGCGGCGTTTTAATGTCCGGCGAGCCGTAGCACCCCAGATCCTGATAGCCCTGGTCGTCATTCAGGATAATGATAACATTCGGTTTTGGCGCCGCTGCAGCATTCAGCATGCCGCCTGCAAAAAAAAGAAGAGCCAGTACGGTTTTTTTTAACATGATTTTCATTCCTCGGTTTAAACTGCCGTGTGTTCGCCCAGCATGGGCATCAAATGCTTGCAAGCGATCATCAAGGACTCACGGTCAGACTTCGGATTACCACCGGCCCATGGTCGCCCTGAATGACAATAGCCCCCGTTGCGGCCTCCCCGCTCAATGGGCTGGAACGGGTCGGACCGGTCACTTCAGCATTCTGCTGAACGAGCTGCCCATTCACATGGACAGAAATGAACCGTGCATTTCCCGTCTTATTGCCCTGCACGTCAAAGCGGGGCGCACGGAACACAATATCCATTTCCTGCCATTCGCCCGGAGCTTTCGCCGCATTCACCATCGGAGCAGTGCCTTCAAATCCCTGCCCCTTTCCCGTTGCATCTGCAGGCCGTCCTTTTCCCCAACGCTGGTACACTCCTCCAAGATCACTGAACTTAGGTTTCTTTACACCAAAGCTATCGAGAATCTGGATTTCATAGCGGCCCATCAGATAGATCCCTACATTGGATTTTTTCGGCACCATGAATTCGAGATGAACGGAAACGTCGCCGTACTCCTTTTTGGTGAAGAGATAGTCTGCTTTGTTTTTTTTGGATCCGTTACTCAATATCCCGCCCGATTTCCCCGCATGCGGTATTGTTTCGAGCATCGGTTTTTCCGGCACGGCCGATGCCTTCGTAACGAGCGACCAACCGCTGGCCTTTCTAAAGTTCGAGAGTACGTCCCCGGCAATAAGTTCGTCTCCAGCACGAACAGCACCACTCCCCAGAAGCAGGGCCGTCACAACACCATATCCAACTTTAAGCACAGTCATAATAATTTCCTCTTTCCCTAACGGATTTGTTCTCCGGGCAATGCAGTTGTTTTGCTGAAGGTCTCAACCGGACGACCGGCGCTTTCCAGCAGCACCGTGGCGGTCTGCTTGCTTCCTTTGGGGAGGGATGAATCGCAAACCAGCCTCACCATCGCCTTCTCAAACGGCTTCAGGGCGCGCACGGTTCCGGAGGCAATCTGCTTTTCCTTGCCTTCCTTGCCGACCAGCACCTTGACGGTCGATTTTTCAGAGGTCTTCTCGCCAAAGTTCTGCACTTCAACATACGCTTCGAGGCCGGCATCGGTGAATTCAAACTTCGGTGAAAGAGCGGAAAGCATCGGTACCGCTGACTCCATTCCCGGCAGGCGCACCCAGCCGAACAGAATCTTGCCCGCCGCGGTTTTTCCGAGCAGCTTCCCGGCAAAGTTATCGGCCGTAAAGCCGTTGCCTTTGCCGTCGAACGTCACAATCAGATCCGCGCCGTCCTTTTCGGTTCTGAGCACCTTGCTTCCCCGGCCATAGTTAACCTCTTCCGACGCGCCAAAACGCAGCGCACCAAGATCAATGTCCATATGCGGATTAAAGCCCTCTTCCGCCATCACCTTCATCCGAATTTCACGGGTATCCGCCGTGATCGGCTCGGCGTTCAGCAGCGAGATCAGCCGTGGCACGACCACCGGAATAATAATGTTTTTCGAGTTATGAATATCATTGGGCAGATCGGAATATTTATCGCTGTCGATCACGGCAAAATGCGCCTGAACCGGCCGGCCATGCTTGTCCTGCAAAAAGCGGATGCGTTCATATTTATACCAATCGAGCTTGGTGCCGTCTTCATAGCGGGCAATGCCGGGCGCATAGGCTTCCCCCGGCTCGGTCTTCCAATGAAAGCCGTCCAGCGAGCGCAGGTAATAGGCAATCCGCCCCTTCCAATCGTTGACGATGATATGATACTGCACATCGTCTTTCCACATGACCGGATCTTCAAATACGCCGGGCACCTTGGGATAGACCGACTCCGCGCTGACCTCCGACCAATCATCTCTACCGTCTTTGCTGGCCCACATATAGCCCCGGCGCGAAACAGCAATCACCGAACCATCCGACCGCGGAGTGAACGAAAAGTTGACGTAGTTCTTGAAGGCATACCGCTCGCGCTTATCAAAGTTATAGGTGCCGGCTTTCCACGGACCGTCCAAACTCTTGGAATAATAGAAGCGGCCATGGGTTGAATAGACCATATATTCGCCCTTGGCATTCTGATACAGCTCCGGGTTGTGGCCCGGCCCAATCCAGTCGCGATACGTATACGGACCCATTGGGTGGTCGGCTGTTGCATGAACAATTTCCGAATCAAAATAGCCGAAATGGCCGCGTGGCTCATTCTCCGGCCAACGCGCAGTGAACATATGATATGTTCCGTCGTCGGCTTTGAGCACATCCGCGCACCAATACGACCATGCCGGATCTTCGATGCCGTTGCTGAGATCGCGCGGCTTAACGTTGTCGCCGCCCCACGTGTCGCTAGTCAGCGGCGCCATGATCGGCATCGGTTCAAACAGATCAATGAATTGTCCGCCGGGCACAAGGTTTTTCCACTCCGCCGGGCGTTCGCGAGCTTCCACGGCGGCTTTTTTCGGAATTTTGGCCTCTCCGTTCATTGTGGAAAATGCCACCAGCAAAACCGCGGTTGGAATCATTATCTGCTTCATCAATTGGGACTCCCCATTCGTTCGTTCTTTTCAAAGCTGAGCTCTCGCCGGCTATGCACTCAAGATGCAGGTTCAAACGAACCGGCATTACGTCTACGACGCAGGCGGAACCAGACTTTTGGACATGCTGTTCCTTTATAACCTGTCCGTCCGCCCGCGGCTCATTCTTCGCCAGTGAATCGGTTCAACACAGACGCATACCACCCATAAATCCATTTCGCGAATGGTTTAAGATACTACACGGGTCTAAACGACGATATCCGCAGTTGCGTAAATGATATGCGCTATTTAGCCAACCGCCCTCAGGCGGCAGAAGTTCGAGAGATATTCAGCGCCCGAGCCGCTGCAAAGGCGCAGAATCATGGCCGAAGTTGTTTTAACCATTTTCATGCGGCCATGCTTCCGAGAAGGTTATCCCAACATTTCGCCGGGGGCAACGGGTCTGCCGTTAAGGAACGCATCGGCAGGCATGCGCTTCTTGCCGGCGGGCTGAATCTCCACCAAACGCAAAGCCCCCTCGCCCGCCGCCACGAGCAAACGGTCGTCGAGCACTTCGCCGGGCTTGCCCGAGGTTTCGTCGAGTTCTGCCTTCCAGACCTTCAACACTTCACCGCCGGGCAGGACGCACGTACTGCCGGGCCACGGATCGAAGGCGCGGATGCGGTTGCGGATGGCCACGGCAGGAAGCGCCCAGTCGATGGCTGCATCCTCCTTGGCCAGCTTGCGCACTTCAACCACTTGGGATTCGTCCTGCACGGTGCGGGAAACGGTTTCGTTGCGGATGTCGGCAATCGCCTTCAGCAGCAGCGACGCCCCGAAAACCGCCAGCTTGTCATGCAGCGTTTTGGAGGTTTCAGCATCCCCAACGGGATAGGTTTCCTGTCGCAAAATGTCGCCGGCGTCCATTTTCGGCGCGAGATAGATGATGCTGACGCCGGTGGTTTCGTCGCCGTTGGCAATGGCCCACTGGATCGGCGCCGAACCCCGGTATTTCGGCAGGAGCGACGGATGGACGTTGATCGCCTCGCGCGGGGCGAGGTCGATGACGCGCGAAGGAATGTATTGGCCGTATGCCACCACCACGAACAAATCGGGCTTCCACGCCGCCAAGGCTTCGACTGCCGCTGGATCGCCGATTTTTCCCGGCGTTATAATGTTTAAGCCGCGCTGCTCAGCAAAGGCTTTCAGCGGGCACGGCGTCAGAACGCGCTTACGCCCGGCAGGACGGTCGGGCTGCGATACCACGCCGACGACCTCATCGAGGCCGGCCTGTAGAATGGCTTCCAATGACGGAACGGAGAGTTCCGCCGATCCCATGAAAACGATGCGCATGGATTTCCTCCAACTATTGCGCCGGCGCAACCGGCCCCCCAGCCGACCAGCGGTCGCGGTCGGAAAGGAAAATCTGGTCCTGGCGGTTGAGCGCGGTGATCTGCTTGAGCGGAAAGTCGGGCGGCGTGCGCCCGCTCATGACGGGCAGCCAGCTTTGTTCCGGGCCGTCGAGCAGCTGCTTGACGAAGGGCTTGTCCTTCGTGATCGTGGTGATGTACATGCCGCTGATGTATTGCTTGTAGTCGTTGATTTCATAGAAATCATCGAGGTCTTTCGGCAGCTGGATCGAGATGCGGTCGCCGTACCAGGCCGTGGCCCACGGCATATCCGTCACCATGACTTCGCGCGGCGTCAGCCAGCCCGAGACGGTGGAAATGAACGGCGCGTAGTATGGCGGATAGGGATGGTTCGCGTGCGGGGGCATCAGCGTCAGACCCAGCGGAATAACGGCCAGCGCCACCAACAGGCACTTCAGACCAACGTTGTACAGGCGCACGCCAAGGTCAAGCCGGTCGATGAGAATGTAGAAAAACGCCATGCCGTATAAAATGACGAAGGGCCAAAAGACGTGAATCATCCGAATCGACGACTCCGAAAAGAAGCCGGCAATAAAGGTGGTGAGCAGCAGCGAGAGCCCGATCCCCCAGCGCAGGTAGTTCACTTGAGGCCGCACGAAGTGGTAGAAGAAGGTGACCAGGAACAGGGACATCAACACGCCGCCGCCGAGCCCGGGCAGCACGGATTGATGGTTTTCAGAATAGTTGGTCACCCATTTCTTCTTCAGCTCGGAGCTAAACTGGCCGAACGAAAAATTCGGATGCAACTGGCGCGAAAACTGGGTGTCAGGGTATTTCGTCGTATCGGCCAGCGAGGTGTGCGCCGCCATTCCAACCGGATTGCCGCTGATCTTAAAGTTGCGGTAGAGCCACGGTGAAATCAGAACCATGAACAAAACGATAAAAACCAGGGCAAAACGCGTTCCACCGCGGAAGCGCCCGCTCATCAGCCAGGCAAACAAGGCAATGCCGGGCACCGCCGCCGCCGCAATGTAGCGCGTCAGAAAGGCGATCGCCGCGAACAGAACCGACAAAACAAACGGAACGGCCCACCCGGCCGTCGTACTGCCGTCGCGCCGGTTGAGCATGGACACCACCATGGCATAGAACGCAGCCATCACAAAAAACGTCGCCATGGAAATGTTAAGCCCTGAAATACTGTCCTGCCACGCCACGTTGCTGAGGTAGTAGATGGTCATTCCCAAAAAGCCTATTTCGCGCGAAAACAGCCGTTTCCCCATTAAAAAGAGCAACCCGCCCGTCAAAATGGTGAAGATATGGTTGATGGGAAGCACCACCCACTGTTCGGCGGGCATGGTGGCGGAACGGCTCCCGATAGGGATAGAAAACGGATCCGCACCAACGAATTCAAAAAACTTGAATCCCGCCGCCAGCACGGCCGGATAGGCCGGCGGGTGCAGCAGATCTGGATGGTCGTCAATCCGGGGATTTTCGCCGGGGGTCCGCTCACTCACCTTCCACATGGTTACGGGTCGCACGCATTTGGTGACCATCCCGCCGCTCGGCGTCATGTTCCGGCCCAGCTGGGCCAGATCCATGGCTTCCTCGGTCTTTAGCCCGCGGAACTGCGTAGCGGAGTAAAGCATCACAATAACCAACAGGAACAGAAAATAGAGCGTAACCCGGATAATCTTGAGGCCGGTGCCCGTATCGATGCTGTATACAATATCGTGAAGTGTTGATTCAAAAGACCTGTTGTCTTGCGCCATTGCCGCTCCAAAAGTTGATTATGCTTTGCAAAATGAACCGATTAGTATCCATGAAAACCGATGGAATACAAGTGCGCACCCCGCGGAAAAAGCGACGCACTGAACCGACTCAATTCCGGGCATCTACACGGGAAAAATGTTCGAACGCCTTGGATTCCAAGATAACAGACGCGCCATCCCCGTGCTTCAGTTCCAACCGCTCAGCCTCGGCAGTGGCCTTGCCGATCATAGGAAGCGCTCGGCCAAAGCGCCTTTCCCACTGCCGCTGAAGCGTTTCTGCATTTTCCGCAGACGCCGTAAACAGCAGTTCAAAATCCTCGCCGTCGTAGAGTGCCTGCTCCAGAGTTCCCGTTTTAGGGATGCTTTCGGCCGCCAGCACCGCCCCGACGCCGCTCTGTTTGAGCATGTGCCGCAGATCCGTCGCCAGTCCGTCGCTGACATCCATCATGGCATTCACCAGGCCGGTCTCGCGCAGGAAAACGCCCTCCTCAACGCGGGGAACAAAATCAAGATGCTTGCCCGTGATGCTGCAGCCCAGCGGACCGCTCACAAAAACGGCATCGCCGGGCTTGGCCCCGGAACGCAGCAACGCGCTCCCCTCCGGCACGAGTCCCGTGCCGAACAAATGCAGCTCCAAGCAAGCGCCCTGTGCAAGGTCGCCGCCAATAATGGTTGCGCCGAAGCGGGCGCAAAGCGCGCCCATGCCTGCATAGATTTTTTCGAGCCGTTGAAAGTCCATCTCCGGCGGCGCGGCCACATTCACCAGCATCCACTGCGGCTGGGCGCCCATGGCGGCAATATCGCTCAACACGCGGCCCGCCGCCTTGTTGCCGATCCGCTCCGGGATTTCGCCGGGATTGAAATGTACGCCCTCGATCACCGGATCGGTGGTGAAAACCTGGTCGCTTCCCGTGTGCGGAAGTGTGGCCACGGCGCAATCGTCGCCCGCTCCAACCAATAGATCGGAGTGGTTCCCCAGCATCGCCGTCAGCCGTTTAATAGCCTCGTGCTCGCCTATCTGCCCAAGTGTGTTCATGCGTAAAAGACTAGCCGAATCGCACCGGCAGGCAATCCTATTCGCTGGCACGGCCCGCCTGCGCACTGCGGAAGGCGGTGGGCGACAGTCCAGTCTTGCGCTTGAAGAGCGCAGAAAAATGGTTTTGGTTTTTGAAGCCGAGGGTCTCGGCAATCTGCCGGACGGAGCGGTCGGATTTAGCGAGCAACGCCTTCGCCTCTTCAACCCGCAGGTGCTGGTGGTAGGCCGAGGGCGACATACCGGTCTGCTCCTTGAAAACCTTGCGGAACCAAGAATAGCCGACATACAGGTTTTCGGCTAACTCTGCCATGTCGAGCGGACGATGCAGGTTGTTTCCCATCATTTCCCGCGCCTGCCCCACGACGCTGTGGATATAGTCCCGGTTCGTGGAGCGGCTCGACGACGAGATGCGCGAGCTGATCTCCTGGGCCCCTTTCCTGAGAATTTTCGCAGCATGGTCAAAGTTCCTCACCGGAAACTGCACCGAAGGGCTGGTCGTCCAGAGGCCGGCAACAACTCGATGCTGATCGTCGAATACGGGCACGCCGACGCAGTGGCATCCTTCGATCTGCTCGGATACGTCGATGCCGTAGCCCTTTTCGCGGACACTCTCCAGCTCCGCCTCAAAGTCCTTTCGATCCGTAATGGTGCTGGACGTAAACTTACGGAAATCCATCTGCTCGAAATACAGGCGCTGCTCATCCTCTGGAAGGTAGGCGAGCATCGCCTTGCCCGGTGCGCCGGTATGCAGAGGGAACTCAAAATCAACTTCGAGGTGAAAAGAAAACCCGGAGGTGCCGTCCACTGCCGCCAGTACGATTCCGTCCCCTTTACCAGACTGGAGCGCGCCCAGTCCAATCGTATAGCCCAAGCTCTGTTCAATCCGGCGCATGACATCCTTGGCCTTCGCGGTTAGTTCTGACAATGACATGGAATCAATATGTACATAAAAAAATGCCATTACAAATATATACTATCCTCTTTCATCCTGAGACTATGGCATTCGTTAAACAGGGAATTTTCAGCATGAAATGCATTCGACTCATCACAGCAGCAGTGCTGGCGCTAGCGCTCGGCCAAACGATTGCCGATCCGGTGCGCACCGCCCAGTTGCAGGATTTCGATGTGATCAGCCACAACATCGAGAAATACCATCCGTCGCATTGGGCGGAATATGCAAAGGTATCGTCGCAGGCGTGGCGGCAGGAAGCCCTGATTCTGGAAACGGACCGCACGCCGGTCGACGTCATCCTGCGCCGAACGCAGGCGCTGATCAATCATTTGGGCGCCGAGCGCCACCAACGGGCGCTGGACGCTTTAAAAAAGCGGAACAAAACCGGCCTCGCCGAAGAGGAGCAGCGCAAGCTGTTTGTCGCGGTTGCGCAGCTGCGCCGGAAGGTCGCCTTTTCCAATCCGCTGCTCGACTTCGATTCGCTCATCTTCCTCAAGCACGACCCCATGGCCCGGGGCGACGCCCACATGGTCGACCAGTATCTGGGCGTCAACCAGACTGCGGGAGGCGGGGTCTTCCGGCTGGACAAGCCCTTCACCTCAGCCCCCAAAACCACCAGCCTGCTGGAAGGCGGAAAACTTGATCTTGGAAACGGATCCTTCATTTCGCTGGAACTCGACTATGACGCGCAGGAAATCCTCTTTGCCTACACCGGCCTCGACTGGAAAAACTTCCAAGGTTCGGAAAAATGGAAAGGCCAGCCCTGGACGCAGGAGGAAGCCGCCGGGCAGAAAGGACGCAACAGCCACTATTGCTTCCAAAAGGAATCCTCCTTCCACATCTTCAAGGCCAATGCCAACGGGAAAAACCTGCAGCAGCTCACCGACGGGCAGTGGGACGATTTTGATCCGGTGTTTCTGCCGAGCGGACGAATCGTATTCATTTCCGCGCGTGCCGGAGGCAACCAGCGCTGCGGCTGGCGCTTCATTCCCACCTACACCCTCTTCGGCATGATGCCAGACGGCTCCGACATCCAGCAGTTCAGCTGGCACGACACGAACGAATGGCACCCCAGCGTCAACCACGACGGCATGCTCGTATACACGCGATGGGACTATGTTGACCGCGACTCCGACATTGCCCACCACCTCTGGTTCTGCTATCCGGACGGACGCGATCCGCGCTCGATGCACGGCAACTATCCCGACGACCGCTCCAGCCGCCCCTGGATGGAAATGAGTATCCGCGCCGTGCCCGGCTCGCAAAAATACATCGCGGTCGCCGCGCCGCACCACGGCGAAGCCTATGGTTCGCTGGCGCTGATCGACCAATCGATTCCCGACGACCGCGCCATGTCGCAGATCAAGCGGATCACGCCGCTCTCTGCCTTTCCCGAGTCCGAAGTTTCCCCCGGCCTCTCCTTCCGCAAGGGCAAGGGCGACAAACAACGGGACTGGAACTACGGCACCCCCTGGCCACTCGATGAGGATTTCTATCTCTGCGTCTACTCCGATAAAAAGCGCGGCAACTACGGCATCTATCTCATCGACAGCTTTGGGAACCGTGAACTGGTCTACCGCGATCCATCCATCTCCTGCCTCGACCCCATACCGCTCCGTGCCCGCCCGCGCCCGCCGCAGTTTCCGGTTCAAACGCAGCAGATGGCCGCCGACCGCGAGTCCAGCCTCGATCCCGCCACGGCCACGATTTCAGTGATGAATGTCTACGAAAGCGAGTTTCCAATTCCCGAAGGCGTAAAGATCAAAGAGATGCGCATCGTCAACATCTTCCCGAAATCGACGCACTCCATAAACAATCCGCGCATCGGTTATGCCGACCAGTCGATCGCACGCGGCGTGCTGGGAACCGTACCGGTGGAAGAGGACGGCAGCGTCTTTTTCGAATGCCCGACCGGAACCGGCATCTATTTCCAGCTGTTGGATGGAAACGGCATGATGGTGCAGAACATGCGCACCGACACCTACCTGCATCCCGGCGAAAAGATGAACTGCATCGGCTGCCACGAAAACAAACTGACCGCACCAAAGATCAACCGGATTCCGATGGCGCTCAAACACCCCCCCTCGAAGATCAAGCCCGAAGCCCCCGGCACCTACCCCCTCTCCTTCCCGCGCCTCGTCCAACCTGTTCTGGACAAGCATCCCGAATTCTTCGAAGCGCTCTACCCAGACCAAAGCCTGAGCGGAACCGAGTTCGGCAAATGGGGTTGGTCCGAAGCCATGCACACCCTCTCGAAAGACGCCTGGGGAAAGCATGGCGGCAACGGCGCGCTTAGGAAGAAAAACAAGCGCTCCTACTCATTGCCCATGCAGGAAGGCGCGCGGGTTTCCAAGCTTTGGAAAAAACTCGAAGCCGCCGGCGCCCGGCAAATGCTCCCCCCCGAAGACCTGCGCCGCATCACGCTATGGCTCGACTGCAACAGCAACTTTTACGGCGCCTACAAGCAGATCGAAGAACAGGCGCAAGCCGGAATCATCCTCCCCGAAGAAGGCCTGCCCGAATGGTCGGATCCAAAACAATTCATCAACTGATGCAATGGAAAACAGGCAGAATGATTATGGGCAGAATAATTCCAACCCACCGAACGCAGCAGAAAAGAAATCATTCTGCCTTCAAATTATTTTGCCTATTCTCTCTGTTGTCCGTGCAGTCGTACGCCAACGAAGTGGATGCGCAGTTCAAGGCTTTGGAGTTCGACCTAACGAGAACGGCGCACTTTGAAAAGGTCGCGGATGAGACCTTCCATCCGGCGGCGCTGGTCACGAAAGCTGACGGCGATCCGCTCGATATCATCCTGCGCCGCACCAAATCGCTGCTGGATGATATTTCCAAAATGCCGGACGCGCCCGATATGATTGGCTGCGCGAATAAGCTCCAATCGTTGAACAAGCAGGCCAAAACTTCCAATGACCGGAAAGCGCTGTTCGCCGAGGTTCACGCTCTGCGCCGCGACATCGCCTTTGCCAACCCCCTGCTCAATTTCGAGAAAATTCTCTTCATCAAACGGCACCGCTCCAACTTCAGCCACATGTGCGACCAATACTACGGTGCGCACGCCCGGCCAGGCGGAGGCGTTTTTGTGCTGTCGAATCCCTTCGGCGATAATCCGCAAGCAAAGAACATTCTTCCGGAGGGCGCACTGAAAGGCGGCAGCTTCCTTTCGCCGGAACTCTCGTTTGACGGCAAGCAGGTCATGTTCGCCTACGTCGATGGAACCGGCGACCCCAAACACATCGTCCATCTTGAACACGAACGTGGACATTGGGACGAAGGCTGTTGCTACCATCTCTTTTCCGCCACCCTCGATTCAAAAGGAAACGGTTCCAATCTCAAGCAGCTGACCGACGGAACCTTCAACGACTTCGATCCGTGCTATTTGCCCAACGGCCGCGTTGCCTTCATTTCCGAACGGCGCGGCGGCTACCTGCGCTGCGGGCGCGACTGCCCGTCGTACACCGTCCACGACATGAAGCCCGACGGCTCCGACATCCGCATCCTCAGCCCGCACGAAAACAACGAATGGCAGCCCAGCGTCCTGCACGACGGCATGCTCGCCTACACGCGCTGGGACTATGTCGACCGCCATGGCTGCGTGGCCCATCATCCGTGGATTATGACGCCCGACGGGCGCGACTCCCGCGCCGTGCACGGCAACTTTTCCGTCAAAGCCGAACGCGCCGACATGGAGATGGACCTGCGCGCCGTCCCCGGTTCGCACAAGATTGTCGGCACCGCCGCGCCCCACCACGGGCAGGCGTACGGTTCCATCGTGATGATCGATCCCCGTACGCCGGACGACGATGCGATGGCGCCGGTCAAGCGCGTGACACCGGAAGTGGCTTTCCCCGAAAGCCAAAAGGGCAAACAGGTCTACGGAACCCCGTGGCCCTTAAGCAATAAATACCACCTCGTGGCCTACGACGCCAAAATGCAAAAAAAGAATGGCCGGCAAGGCGACAAGTCGAACCCGCGCGGTGAATACGGCATCTATCTCCTCGATGCTTTTGGCAACAAGGTTCTGATCTACCGCGATCACGAAATCGCCTGCCTTAGCCCTATGCCGTTGCGGGCGCGCCCCAAGCCCCCCGTCCTTCCGGAGAAGAGCGACCGCCTTGAAGACAACCCCAAAATGGAGGGCACCATGGCTGTGATGAACGTCTACGACAGCCTCCTTCCCTGGCCGGAGGCGACCGGCATCAAGGCGCTGCGCATCTACCAAATCTATCCCAGCTCGGTGCCCTCCGGCCCGCGCCCCCACGAGACCGGCCGACGCATTGCCGAAGCCAGCGACTCGGTCAACCTGACTCGCGGCATCATCGGCACGGTGCCGGTGGAAGAGGACGGCAGCGCCTACTTTAAACTCCCCGCCTTGAAGGAAGTCTATTTCCAGGCGTTGGATGAAAACGGTCTGGCCGTGCAGTCAATGCGTTCTTCCACCTGGGTGCAGCCCGGCGAACTGCTCGTCTGCATGGGCTGCCACGAGCCCAAGAACCGCGCGCCGCTCCAATCGAAGAAAACCGCGCTGGCGCTCCAACGCGCACCGTCCGTTCCCGTGCCGGATGTGGATGGAACCAAACCGTTCAGCTATCCTCGGCTCGTCCAGCCTGTGCTCGACCAGCATTGCGTTGCGTGCCACGCAGAAAAAGCCGGCGAAGGCGCCCCGCCGCTCGACCGCCAAATCGTTCAATCCAAGCTCGGAAAAGGAACCACCGATGTTTTCCGTTCCTACGACAGCCTCATCCACGACCATGCCTTCTGGAGCTACGGCGACCACTATCGCACCATTCCCGGCGAGTTCGGGGCGCGTGCCTCCAAACTCTACCCCATGCTCAAAAACGGGCACCACAATATTAAGCTGTCGCCCGAGGAAATGCACCGCATCACCGTCTGGCTCGACTCCATGTCCAACTTTTACGGCGTCTACGAAAAAGAAGGCGGCATCGCCCAGCTCCGAGGCGAAATCGTTCAACCCACATTGGAATAACATGAAACAACTAATCCTCGCTCTACTGATTTGCGGCGGCGCTCAGGCCGAATCCATCAAGCACCGGTTTTTAGCCAAGGACGAGTCGCGTGCGCAGCTGCACTATGTCGATCAACTTGATGCTTCCAACGATTGGACGATCAAGCTGGAGAAAGGTTGCCGCGACATCCGGTTGCTGGAAAACAACCGCGTGCTGGTCTCCTTCCCCGACGGCTATGCGGAATTCGACCTCGCCACTCAGAAGAAGGTTCATGAAGTGCACGACCCGCAGTTCAAGAAGACCGAAACAGCCACCCGCCTGCCCAACGGCAACACAATTTTGGGGGCGAACAAAAACGGTGTGACCTGCTTCGAAGTCACGGCCGAGAGAGAGATTGTGCGACAGATCAACTTTCCCCAGTTCAAGACCATGCGGCTAATGCGGCTCTCGCCGGAAGGCCGCTTTCTGTTTGGGGCCAACACCGACCACGTCGTCGAGGCCGACTGGAGCGGAAAGGTGCATGCCGACTTCACAGTGCCCGGCGCCAAACATATCTATTGGATCAAAAAGATGGACGGAGGCGCATTCTACCGAGTCTCGACCGGCTACGGGAAATCGATCGTCGATGTCACACCCGGAGGCAAGATCCTGCGCACCCTCGGCGGAACGGATGAATACTTTTTCTTTTCGCGGCCCTTCGAATTGAAAAACAGCCATACAGTCTGTTGCAACTGGACGGGCCACAAACCGAACGACAGTGAAAAGGCGCCGCAGCTGGTGGAGTTCGACCCGCAAGGCAACGTGGTCTGGAAATGGCACGATCCCAAACGCGCCGGCACCATCCACGGCGTCATTATTCTGGACTGATATGAATGACAGCAAACAAGCCGCTAAGGCGCAAAGAAAACAGGTTTCTAAACTTCGTGTCTTTGCGTCTTCGCGGTCAAAACAACTAACTGAAGGAAATAGAAATGAGCTTTGACTACCACATCCCCACCAAGATTCTATTCGGCGCAGGCAAATTGAACCAGCTGGCCGAAGAGCCCTTGCCCGGCAAGAAAGCGCTGATCGTTATGTCGAACGGCACCTCAATGCGCAAGCACGGCTATCTCCAGCGCTTGGAAGATTTGCTGAAGCAGCAAAACATTGAATCGGTCGTCTACGACAAGATCCAGCCCAACCCCATCAAGGAACACGTGATGGAAGGCGCGGCGGTCGCGAAAGAGAACGGCTGCGACTTTATCATCGGCCTCGGCGGAGGCTCGCCCATCGACGCCGCCAAGGGCATCGCCATTATGGCCGTCAACCCCGGCGACTACTGGGACTATATCGGCAGCGGTTCCGGCAAAGGGCTGCCCGTTGAAAACGGCGCGCTTCCGATCGTGGCGATCACCACCACCGCGGGCACCGGCACCGAGGCCGACCCGTGGCTGGTCATCACCAACGGCGAAGAAAAAATCGGCTTTGGCTGCCCGCCGCATACGTTCCCGGTCATCTCGGTGGTCGATCCGGAAATGATGTTTTCCATTCCGCCGCACCTCACTGCCTTCCAAGGCTTCGATGCCTTTTTCCATGCGGTCGAAGGCTACATTGCCAACGTTGCCACGCCGATGAGCGACCTCTATGCGCTCGAAAGCATCCGCCTGGTGGCCGAATACCTGCCGCGCGCCGTCGCCGACGGCTCCGATCTGGAGGCGCGCGAAAAGGTGGCGCTGGCCAATACGCTTTCGGGCATGGTGGAATCGACCTCCTGCTGCATTTCGGAACACTCGCTCGAACACGCCATGAGCGCCCTCCATCCCGAACTGCCGCATGGGGCCGGACTGATCCTTCTGTCCGAGGCCTATCTCTCGCACTTTGCTGAACATTTGCCGGAACGCTACGCCAAGATGGCGCAGGCGATGGGCGGCGCTTCGTTTATCGACGAGCTGGTGGCCCTGCAGGAAAAGTGCGGCGTGCGCGGGCTGAAAATGTCGGATTACGGCATCACAGAAGACGAACTGGAAGCCATTGCGCAAAACGCGTATGACACGATGGGTTTTCTTTTCGACTTCGACCCTGTCCAGATTATCCCCGAACAAACCGTTTCTATATTACGCGCGGCGTACAGCTAAGGGCTCTCAAAGGAATAATTAAATGCGGTTTATCGAACTATTACTCTTAGCAACCTGCGCCTGCGCAACGGCCATTCCTCTTGAAGACGCCGTCTGGTTCGAAAACCGCAAGCCCCAAAGCTGGCCGTGCGCCGTCGAGGAAGGGCGGCCCGACTGGAAGCCCTTCGACCTGCCGGTGCGGACCGCCCGCACGGTGTCTCTGCGCGAAGGCGAGCCCGTTGTACTCTCGACGCGCTTTGAGCATCCCCAGACCGCGTCGCAGGGGCTGGTGCTCGTGGGCGGCAATCAAGCCGAACTCGCCTGCAACGGGAAACCACTGGAACCGATCCGCGCAGATACAAGAGAGCCGCTCTACGCCCTGCCCCTTGTCAAAGGGAAAAACACGCTCAGTATCCGGTTCCAGCAACCGCAGTCCGGCCACGCGCAAATTCACCTCTCACCCGTTGAGCTCGACTATGTTCTGCCCTCCGCAAAGGGACAGCTTCAGGCGCTTTGGCGCTCCGTCGATCATTTAGCGTCCGAGCATCCGTCCTATCCTGCTCAACGGATCCGCAAAGCCATCAAGAAGCTTTCGAAACAAGTGGAAGCGCCGGACATCATGGAAAAGGTCCGCGCACTGCAGCTTGACGCGTTGGTGAAAAACAACCCCGTAATCGACTTCAACAACATTCTGCTGCGCCGCACCAAGCGCACCGACCACCCGCCCAACTGGAAAGGCAACACCGGTATCCGCAAAGACGGATACGGCAACGAAATCGCCCGGCTTTCGCTCGACGACCTCTCGCTGCAAACGGTCTACCGCCCCAAGGACGGCAGCTTTTTTACCGGTGACCTCAACCTCCGCTTCGATGCGCAAAAAATGCTCCTTTCCTCGATCTGCCCCGAAGACCATACTTGGCAGGTATTCGAGCTCGAAACCGACGGCACCGGCCTCCGCCAAGTCACCCAGAGCGTCGGACCCGACGTCGACAACTACAACGGCATCTATCTCCCCGACGGCAACCTCATCTTTTGCTCCACCGCCAACATGACCGGCATTCCCTGCATCGGTGGCAGCGACAACGTCGGCACGCTCTACACATGCGACCAAGAGGGGAAAAACATCCGCCAGCTCACCTTCGAGCAGGACGCCGACTGGTATCCGTGGGTGATGGACGACGGCAAGGTGATGTATCTGCGTTGGGAGTACACCGACAACTCGCATTATTTCACCCGCATCTTGATGACCATGAATCCCGACGGCTCGCAGCAGCGCTCAATCTACGGCTCCAACTCCTATTGGCCCAGCACGCTCTTCTATGCCAAGAACATTCCCGGCAGCAGCAGCCAGTTCACCGCCATCGTTTCCGGCCACCACGGCATCGACCGCGAAGGCGAGCTGGTGCTGTTCGATGTCCGCAACGGCGAAACCGATACCGCCGGCGTCGTGCAGCGCATCCCCGGATACGGCAAAAAAGTCGAAGGCATCGTCCGCGACAAATATGCCGTCGGCAACTGGCCGCGCTTCCTCCACCCCTATCCCCTGTCCGACACCTACTTTTTGGCCGCCGGCCGGCTTTCGCCAGCGGGCCGATGGGGCATCTACCTGCTCGACCGCTTCGACAATATCGTGTTGCTCAAGGAAGAACCCAAACTCAGCCTGTTCGAGCCCGTCCCGCTCAAACCCCGCACGCCCCCGCCCGTAATGGCCTCACGCATCCGCCCCGAAGCCGACGACGCCGTGCTCTACATCCAGGACATCTACGAAGGCCCCGGTCTCGCCGGCCTCCCGCGCGGCAGCGTCAAACAGCTGCGCCTGCTCACCTATTCATATGCCTACCGCAGCATGGGCGGCCACAACGCCCTCACCATCGAAGGCGGCTGGGACACCAAGCGCATCCTCGGCACGGTACCCGTTGCCGACGACGGCTCCGTCATGGTGCACGTGCCGCACAGCACCCCGATTTCCATCCAGCCGCTCGACGAAAACGGCGCCGCCCTGCAGTTGATGCGCAGCTGGCTCGTCGCCATGCCCGGCGAATCGCTCTCGTGTGTCGGCTGCCACGAATCCGCGCGCACGTCGCCGTTGCAGCGCGCCTCCCTCGCGATGCGTCAAGGACCGCAAAACCTAACGCCGTGGCGCAACGAAAAGCCGCACGGCTTCAGCTTCCTGCGCGAAATCCAGCCCATTCTCGACCGCAGCTGCGTCGGCTGCCACGATGGCGAAAAGGAAGACCGCCCCAACTTTCAGTCGCTCGAGCCCATCCGCGGCGGCCGCGAATTTGCCGGCTCCTACCACGCGCTCCATCCCTTCGTCCGCCGCCCCGGAAGCGAGAGCGACTTCGCGCTGCTCACCCCGATGGACTACCACGCCTCCACCAGCGAGCTCGTCCAGTTGCTGGAACGAGGCCACCACGGCGTCGAGCTTTCTGAAGACGACTGGAAAACACTGCTCACGTGGATCGACCTCAACGTGCCCTACCACGCCACCTGGGCCTCGCTCAAAGGCGACAGCAAGGTCGATCCGATCGCCGCCCGCGCCCGCGAGCTGCGGAAGCTATACACCGGACTCGTCGACGACCCCGAATGGATGCCCGCCCCCCAAGACCGACCCGCCTTCGTAAAATCCAAAAAGAAAGTCCGGCGCCCCAAACCGGCATTGATGAAAGGGCTGCCCTTCAACGAAGCCAAAGCCCGAAAAATGCAGGGAAAGAAAACCAGCCATACATTGAAGCTCAGCGAAAATTGCGGCATCAACCTGCGCCGCATTCCAACCGTAGAAAACGAGTCCTTCTGGATGGCCGAAGCCGAAATCACCAACGAGCAGTTCCGCCAGTTCAATGCCGGCCACAACAGCCGTTCCATCGACCAGCAATGGAAAGACCACGTCTTTGCCGGATACCATGCCGACGAACCGCAGATGCCCGCTATTCGCGTCAGCTGGAACGAGGCCATGGCCTTCTGCGAATGGCTGTCAGAAAAGACCGGACAAAAAGTGACGCTGCCCACGGAAAAACAATGGGAATGGGCGTGCCGCGCCGGCAGCGCCGAGCCGTTTTTCTACGGTACCACCGGACATGAAACCTTTGCCAACCTGGCCGACGCCTCCATCGGTGACCTCGCCGTCCGCGGCATTGATCCCAAACCCGTTTCAGAAAAAAAGCGTAGCCCGCTGAACGACTTTGTGCCGCGCGATGCCTCGTTTAACGATGGCCAGCTCACGCCCATAGGCACCAAGCTCTACGAACCGAATGCGTGGGGCCTCTACGACATGCACGGCAACGTGGCGGAATGGACCCGCTCGGACTACGAAGGCGGACGCAAAGCCGTCCGCGGCGGCTCGTGGCGCGACCGCCCGGAACGGGCAACCGCCACTTTCCGCATCGGCTACGCCCCTTATCAAAAGGTATTCAACGTCGGCTTCCGCGTCATCATTGAGAAACCTGAAAAATAGAGCTAGCGGATCTTCAGCGAGGCGATTCCGAGCAGCGCAAAAATGATGGATAGAATCCAAAAGCGCGTCACAATGACCGTTTCAACCAGTTCAGGCGGACGGTTTTGATCCATGGCGCGCTCCTTCTCAACAAACTCGAAGTGGTGGTGCAGCGGGGCGCACTTGAAGACGCGGCGCCCTTCGCCATAGCGCTTTCGCGTATATTTGAACCAGCCGCTTTGAATCACCACGCTGGCCGCCTCCATGACAAACACGCCACCGACAATCACCAGCAGCAGCTCCTGCTTAATGAGAATGGCCAGCATGGCAATGGCGCCGCCGAGCGCAAGGCTGCCGGTGTCGCCCATGAAAATCTTGGCCGGGTGGCAGTTGTACCACAAAAAGCCCAGGCCCGCCCCCAGAAGGGCGCCGCAAAACACGGTCAGCTCGCCACTGCCGCGCACGAACGGCACCTGAAGATATTCGGAAAAATTATAGTGGCCGGCCACATAAGTCAGCAGCAAGTAGGCAACAGCAACCGAATTCGAACAACCGATAGCCAGCCCATCGAGGCCATCGGTTAGGTTGACCGCATTGGAGGCGCCGACCAACACCAGCATAAGGAAGACGAATCCGCCAATCAGCCCGAGGTCGAGCAGCGGATGTTTACAGAACGGAACCATTAAATCGCGCACACGGCCCTGCATTTCTGGAATCGACCAGATCACCGCGAAGGCGATGACCGCCCAAGCCAGCTGCGCGGTGAACTTGGCTTTCACGCTCAGTCCATTGCGTCGCTTTATCTTGAGGAAGTCATCGGCAAAGCCGATTCCACCCATCAGGCAGAAGGTGCCGAGCGTCAGCAAAATATACACATTGACGGGGATGGCCCACAACAGGGTTGCACTCGTGCCGGCAATAATGATCAACAGCCCGCCCATGGTCGGCGTACCCACTTTCTGCTTCTTGTCCAGCCCATCGACGCGCTTGTCTTCGGTCAGCTCGCCAAAATTGACGACGCGCAGCTTGCGGATCAGGGCGGGCGCGAACACCAGCGAAATGATGAATGCAGTCGCCGCGGCGCCGAGCGTGCGAAACGAAATATATTGAAACAGACGCAAAGGCGAATACAGCCCCTCCAACGCGCTTAGGTAATACAGCATCCTCTAATTCTCCTTAAATTGGTTGAGCACTTGCTCGAGTTGTTCTCCGCGCGAGGCCTTGAGCAGCACGCAGTCGCCCGGCGCCACATTCTCCTGCAAGCGCTGGGCGGCCTCGGCAGTGCCCGGGCATTGAAAATAACGTTCGGTCTTTTTGCAGACAATGAGCCGTCCAAGCTCGCCGACCACGATCACACCGTCAACCGCCAGTTCATCAATAAAGCGTCCGAGCGCGACATGCTCGTCCTCTTCGATCTCCCCAAGTTCGCGCATCCCGCCAAGAACCACCCATTTCTTCCCCGTTGCCGGAGCGTTGGAAAACGTACGGAGATTGGCGCGCATCGAAAGCGGGTTGGCATTGTAGGCGTCATTGATGAATTTAACGCCGCGGACTTCCGATTTCTGCCAGCGCATCGCCGGCGCCTTGAACAGGGCCAGTCCGGCGGCGATTTCCGCCGGATCCATCCGCAGCTCCAACCCCAGCGCAACAGCGCGCAAAGCGTTGCGCATAATATGCTCGCCGGGCATCGGCATAAGATAGTTGGAGCCGTTCACCTCCAGCACCTGGGGGCCGATATTTCGGCCCACATAGTCCGCAACCCCTTCCAGCGAAACAGTAACCACACTTGCGCAAGTGTGCCGTCGAATGAGGGAATACCATTCGCTGTCGCGATCGAGGATTACGGTTCCTGTGCTAGGCACACGTTCGGCCAGCTTGGCTTTTTCGCGGGCAATCTCCTCCAACGAACGGAAGCTTTCGCGATGCGCATTGCAAATGTCGGTGATGATGCCGATCTTGGGCTGGAGCAGATAGGAGAGCGGACCGATCTCGCCGGGACGGTTCATGCCGATCTCCATCACGCCGTAGCGCGCGGTCTGGGGCATCGCCATCATGGTGAGCGGAAGGCCGATGTGGTTGTTGTAGTTGCCGGCGGTGCGGTGGGTTTCGCCCTTCACGGAAAGGACGTCGGCGCACATTTCCTTAACCGTGGTCTTGCCGACGCTTCCGGTGATGCCGACCGGCGTTCCGATCCATTTCTTGCGGTAGCCGCGCGCCAGATTTTGCAGCCCCTTGACGGTATCGTGCACCTTGAGCACGGGATTGGCGAACCACTCGAAGCTTTCGTGCACCAGCGCACCGGCGGCGCCCTTGGCAAAGGCATCGGCCACAAAATCATGGCCGTCAAAGTTTTCGCCTTTAATGGCGATGTATAAATTGCCGGGCTTAATCGTGCGGGTATCGTGCGAGACCCCCGTTACAACCCCCTCCGGCATGCCGTTCTTCCACAGCCTCGAGACCCACTGCGACAACTCTCCTGAACGAAAATTCAACATTATCCAATAATCTCCCGAACAGTTTCGCGATCATCAAATGGGACAATCGTACCGTTCGCTTCCTGATAGGTTTCGTGGCCTTTTCCTGCAATCAGCAGAATGTCCTTCCGGCCGGTTTTTTGCAGTCCTTTTTCAATGGCTTCGCGCCGGTCGAGCACCACCTCGAACCGGTCTTGGCCGGCGAAGCCTTCAATGATTTCCGAAACGATCGCACCGGGCTCTTCATTACGCGGATTGTCGGAGGTGATGATGCTGTAATCGGCCAGCTCCGAGGCCATCCGGCCCATCTTGCTGCGTTTGCCGCGATCGCGGTTTCCACCACAGCCGAAGACGACGTACAGCTTGCCTTTGCAAATCTCACGCAACGTACTGAGGACGTTTTTGAGCGCGTCGTCGGTGTGGGCGTAATCGACGAACACCCGCTTGTGCTTCCGGTTGGCCACGAGCTCGAGCCGGCCAGGTATGGACGCCACAGCTTCTAGGGTGCGGATCATGCGCTGCAGATCAATGCCGCACAATCCTCCGACGGCGAGCGCCGCGAGCGTATTGTGGATGTTGAACCGGCCCAGCAGCTGCATATGGATGCGGGCCTTGCCCCATGGGGTTGAAACGTTGAAGTTGGTCCCCTTTACGTTCACCTTGGCGTTCGAGGCGGAAACCATGGCCTCCTGACTGAAGCCGTACGTCACCACTTCGGCATCGAACTTGCGGTCCTCCAACATTTTGCGCCCCCACGGATCGTCAATGTTGATTACAGCGGAACGGTCGTGCCGCCGCTCCATCATTTGGAACAGTTCGGCCTTCACATTGAAATAGGAGTCCATATCCTTATGGTAATCCAAATGGTCATGGGTGAGATTGGTGAAAACGCTGATGTTGAAATCGATGCCGTGAACGCGTTGCTGAGCAATGGCGTGGGACGAAACTTCCATCACGGCGGCGTCGCACCCGGCCTCCTTCATCTGCCGGAACATGGCGTGGAGATCGGGCGCTTCGGGCGTGGTGCGCGAAGCCGGAATGGAACGCTCGCCGATTTCATAGGCCACAGTGCCGATCAATCCGGGCAAAAAGCCGCCGTCGCGCAGCAGGTCGCGAATCATGTATGTGGTCGTGGTTTTCCCATTGGTTCCCGTAACGCCCACGACGGTCATCCGGCGCGAGAGGTCGCCATAATAGGCGTTGGCGATTTCGGCCAGCGCGCGTCGTGCCCGAGGCACCTGCACATGCACGGCCCCGGCCCCCAAGTCCAGATCGTTTTCCGAAACGACCACCGCGGCCCCGTTCGACAGCGCTTGGGTGATGAACTCCGTGCCGTCCACCTGATGCCCGGCAACGGCCACAAACAGCCAACCGAGCTTGACCTCGCGCGAATCGTAGGCCAGACCACCGACTTCGACCTCTGTCGAGCCCTTGACATCGAGCGTGGTGACGTTTTCCAGCAGTTGGGTCAGTTTCATTCGTCCGGCCTCGCAACGTACACCCGGGTTCCATCGGGCGATATCCGCAGATAGCGCACGGCAAACTCGGCAATCTCTTTAAAGGCCGGCCCGCAGACCGTCCCTCCGTAGTATTTCGTTTTCCGCCCCGTATCGGAATATACGCCGGGATCGTCCGCCACAACAATAATTCCAATCTCCGGATTTTCCACGGGCAGAAAGCCGACAAACGAAGAGGTGAAGTTTTTCTCAAAATAGCCGCCGGCCGGATTGATCTTCTGCGCCGTACCGGTTTTGCCCCCGACGGAATAACCCTCCACCCGCGCCTTCGTTCCGGTGCCCCCCTCTTCGGTCACGCGGGCGAGCATCGTGCGCATGCGCCGGGCGGCGTCGGGGCTGAGCGGCCGCCCGAGCTCTTCGGGATGGTATTCCCGCAGCACGCTGCCGTCGGCGGCGCTCACTCTCTTCACGAGCAACGGCTTCATCTGCACTCCGCTGTAGGCAATCGCATTCATCATGGAAAGCACCTGAAGGGCTGTGGTGGCCACGCCTTGGCCGATGGCGACGCGCGTGACCTTGATTTTCGACCACGTCTTGGGTGGATAGAGTATGCCGCGCTCCTCGCCGGGAACAGGCAGCCCCAGCCTGTCCCCGAAACCAAACGATTTAAGGCACTCATACACCATTTGATCGCCCATCATCAATGCAATCTTCGCCGTGCCGATATTACTCGAAACCTTGATGATCTCGGCCACGGAGATGGTGCCCTCGCCATGGCTGTCGCGCAGCGCCCGGCGCCCGTAGACCCAATAGCCGTTTTCGCAGTCGATCAGATCGGTTTCCTTCACAACGCCTTGGTTGATTGCCGCACCGACGACAGCGGCCTTCATGGTGGAACCGGGTTCATAGTTGAAGCCGATGGCGTTGTTGCGACGCCATTCGGGAGGCGCGTCTCCGTAGCGGTTGAGGTCGTAGGTTGGATACGAAGCCATAGCCAGAATTTCGCCGGTGCGCACATGCTGCACAATGGCCCACACGCCTTTGGCATTAAAGTCGACGCAGGTTTTCTCGATGGTTTTTTCAACCACATACTGCAGTTGCTGGTCGAGCGTCAGCGTAACGGTCGCGCCGTCTTCGGGGAGAATGTCGATGGTCCGCTCGCCATAGATTTCCTTGCGCCGGCCATCCACTTTCGTGACCCGGCGGCCCTCCTTGCCCTGCAGGTATTCGTTGAAGCGCAGCTCAATCCCCGCGCCGCCGACGCCCTCGCGGTTGGCGAACCCAACCACATGCGCCATAAGCGGACCCTTGGGATAGCTGCGGATCGGCACTTCGGCAAATTTAACGCCTCGCAGATAAATGCCGTCCTCCGCGCCCGGGGGCGTATAGGAGACGCCCATCGTCCGGCGCGTAAAGCGCTTGAGGCGGTGGTTTGGAACATATTTTTTGATGACCTTGTATTGGCGCGAGGTATCGGACAGTTTTTCGCGGATTTCGCTTTCCGGAATCTGAAACTCCATAGCCAAATATTTGCATACGGCATCGGCGTCGCCGTGCGCGGCGATGTATTTGGGGTCGGCATAAACGTGGTAGGCCGGCCGGTCCATCGCCAGGATTTCGCCGTTGCGGTCGACGATCCGCCCGCGGCTGCCCATGGGCTTGCGCTCATACATGCGGCCTTCTTCGATCGGCTCCAGCACCCACTCGGCCGGGCGCAGATGCAGAAAGGACAGACGGACGGCAATGCCTCCGAAGACCAGCAGCACGATTACCGCAAGCAACGCAATCCTGCCTTTGTGCCTTACCTCTGCCATTTCCGTTGTTCCAAGCCCCGTATTATGCCAACGCCCGCAACCTGCCTAGGCAGCGTTACGGGCGACAATTCACTCTATAGCACTTTCACCTACTGGCGCCCAAGCATCGCCGTCCGGCCCGAAGAATCCCACGCGCCGACCCGCACAATCTGGCGGTCGGGCGGCATGCCCATCTGCAGGCCGTGCCGATTGATGGCCCGGCTCAGGTTGCCGGGCGAGGTGATGCTCGACCAGTGGTCCTGCTCGTTGACCAACCGCTTTTGGGCGGTGGCCAGTTCGCCTTCCCTGGCTTTGATTTCTTTTCCGAGAGCGTCGCAACGCGAGCACAGCCACATGTAGCTCAGACCCAGCACAGCAACCAGCACCAGCACGTTCGCCAGCAAGGCGGGAAACGGAACACGGGCCTGGTTCTTCTTGGTCTTTTTCTTTTTACGCTTTGTCGCCATCGTACTCTCCCGTTTCCACGGCGCGCAGCTTTGCTGAGCGCGAGCGCGGATTCATTGCCTGCTCTTCGTTGCCGGCCGTTAAGGGCCGTTTCCAAATCCATTTTACTGGCGGTTCTTCATAGATCCGCCGCACCCCGCCCTGCTGCAGCGATTCCTCGCGCGGCACATGGCGGCTAAAAAACTGTTTCACCATCCGGTCTTCCAAACTGTGGAAAGTCAGCACCACGATGCGGCCGCCTTCCGCCATCCGGCCCACCATGGTTTCGAGCACCTGCTCGATCCCGGCCAGCTCGTCGTTCACTGCCATGCGCAGCGCCTGAAAGGTTTTCGTGGCGGGATGGGTCTTCTTCCCCCTCCGGCCGCCCTTGGCGCGTTCAACAATGCCGGCAAGCTGCGCAGTGGTTCCTATTTCCATTTTTGCGCGCGCTTCCACGATGGCCCGCGCAATGCGACGCGATGCACGCTCTTCGCCGTAGCGGTAAATAATATCTGCGAGCTCCTGCTCACTGGCCGCGTTCACCAGCTCCCCGGCGGTTTGGCCCTGTGTCTGATCCATCCGCATATCAACCGGACCGTCCCTCATAAAGCTGAAGCCGCGCCCGGCGAGATCGAGCTGGAACGAACTGACGCCCAGATCCAGCAGCAGCCCGTTGACCTTGCCGATGCCGAGACCGTCGAGCCGCTCCGCCATATTGGCATAGTTGTCGTGCACCAGCTCCACGCGCCTGCCTTCTGCGGACTTTAGCTTTTCGCTCACCCGCTCAATGGCGTCCACGTCGCGGTCGAACCCCACCAGCGTGCCGCCTTCGCCCAGCCGCTCCAAAATTGCACCGGCATGTCCGCCATTGCCGAGCGTGCCGTCTACGTAGACTCCGGCCGGATCAATGGCCAGCGCCTTCAGGCACTCATTAAGCATGACAGGTATATGCACTACTCTTTGCCTTCAGCCACTGGAGGCTGTTCCGCCCCCATTGTGCGCTTGTGATCCGAATACAGGCAGGAGCGCAAACGGCCCGAATTGGCCGCAGAGAGGTTGAAGTAGCGATCCTTATCGGACACATGATCAACTGATTTCGAATAACTCAAAAATTTCGCTACATCCAACATGCTCATACGTTCCCCTTGCACTCCTTCTCTAATATCCGCCAAAAAATACATTCTCCGCCGTGGACGAATCCTGCGGCAGGGCTAAATCAAAATTCTCCGAGCTCCACAGCTCAATGCGCGTGAGCGCGCCAACCAAAACCACCTGTTCCTTTACTTCAATATGGCGAAGCAGGTTTTCGCCAATACGTATCCGCCCCTGCGCATCCCACACCAGCATGTCCGCACCGGCCGTGATCGAGCGGATCGCCTGCTGGGCGTTCCGGTCGATGGCGCCGCCCGTTCGAAGCTCATCCAGACGGCGCATCATTTCCGCCGCGGTATAAAGGTATAGGCACTTCTCTTCCGGATGGGGAAAAGCGAACAGCTGGTTCGATCCGCCGGCGAGGCTGCGCCAGCTCGAGGGAAAAATCATACGGCGCTTAGCATCAAGGGAATGCGTGAACGACCCGACGAATAAAGCTGGCATTTGCAAGTCTGTAGTCATCCCCTTCTCTCCACTATGCTCCCATTGATGGGATTTTATGCCACTTTAACCCACCGTGCGTCAAATGGTATTCCACCTTATTTCTATGTTTTTTCATGCATTGGAACCGGGGCGACGCCTTTCTCTGAACAGGAAGGGCCATGGGGAGCCGCTCCACCCACCTCCACCGAAAAGTTTCGGCCCTTGGAAATTGATTTCAAAGACGGAGGGCCTATATTCGTTCTGCATGACGCACTATATCCACAACATTAACCCGATCATCCTTCAGTTCAGCGATAAGCTGGCCATTCGCTGGTACGGCATCTCCTATCTGCTCGGCTTTCTTGCCTGCATCCTGCTGATGCGAAACTGGTCGAAAAAGGGCGAGTTCGAAGTGCCGGAGGCCGAAGTCAGCAACTTTGTTGTGATGCTGGCTCTTTTTGGCGTATTCCTCGGTGGACGACTCGGCTACGTGTTGCTTTATGGCCTTGATTCTTTTTTAGAGGATCCGCGCTACATCTACCAAGTGTGGGAAGGCGGCATGGCCAGCCACGGCGGCTTCATCGGCGTTATCCTGGTTATCCTGTGGTACGCCAAGAAGCACCACCATTCCTTTTGGAACCTGACCGACAACATGGCCTGCGCCACTTCGCTCGGCCTCGCGTTCGGCCGGCTGGCCAACTTCGTGAACGGCGAGCTGTGGGGGCGCGCCACCAACGTCAAGTGGGGCGTCGTCTTTCCGCAGGAGGCCGGCCTCCACTACGGTCAATACGATCCTGCGTTCATTCAAAAGCTGGTCGAAGCCGGCGAACTCACCGTGCGCCACCCTTCACAGCTCTATCAAGCTTTCGGCGAAGGCTTCCTCGTGTTCGGGCTCATGCTCCTGCTGCGCCACACGCCCTGGGGGAAACGCCCCGGTGCCCTGAGCGCCGCCTACCTCGCGCTTTACGCCCTTGCCCGCATCAGCATGGAGTTTTTCCGCGAGCCCGACAACGGCGCCTTCTTCATCGGTTGGATCACTAAAGGGCAGTTTTACTCCGCCCTCATGATCCTCGGCGCGGTGGCTATAGCTTGGAAGAAGGGCCTGCTGAAAAACCCAGCTGCATCGTAAGGGCGGCATGAATGTCGCCCACCAAGGAATCAAATCATGAAAAAGAAACAATACAAAGCGCTTTCACTTTTCTCCGGCGGGCTCGACAGCCAGCTGGCGGTTTGCGTACTGCTTGAACAAGGCATCCGCGTCGAGGCCATCACCTACCGGAGCCCGTTCTTCGGAACCGCCAAGGCCGAAGCCGCCGCCAAGGCGCTCGGCGTAAAGCACCACATCATCGACTTTACCGAAGACATCCTCGAGCAGGTGCAAAACCCCGCCCACGGCCTCGGCAAAGCGATGAACCCATGCATCGACTGCCACACCCACATGATCATGCGCGCAGGCGAGCTGCTCGAAAAATGGGGATTCGACTTTATCGCCACCGGCGAAGTGCTTGCGCAACGGCCGATGTCGCAAAACAAGCGGAGCCTCGATGTGGTGGCGCGCTGCTCAAAATATGAAGACCTATTGCTGCGCCCCCTCTGCGCCGCGCTGATCCCGCCCACCAAACCCGTCCGCGAAGGCTGGGTCGATGTCGATAAACTGCCCGCTTTTTCCGGACGCAACCGCTCCCCGCAAATAGAACTGGCCGAAAAGTTTGGCCTAAAAGACTATCCCGCACCCGCCGGCGGATGCCTGCTGACCGAAAAACGCTTCGGCAACAAACTTAAAGACCTTCTCGACCATGAAGGTCTCGACGCAGACCGCGCCAATGTATGGCGGTTGCCAACAGGCCGTCATTTAAGGCTGAGCGACAACATCAAGATCATCGTCGGCACTGATCAGGCCGACAACGAACTGCTCGAGGAAAAAGTCCAGTCCGGCGAGCTGCTCATCAGCTGCCCCGACGTTTCGGGTCCAACCTGCATTGCGCCGGGATCCATTAGCGAAGAGTTGCTGCAGACTGCCGCAGCCATCTGTGCGCGCTATGCAAAAACGCCCGCCGGCGAGCCGGTCAACGTTGGGATTACCCAAGACGGAAAAACGCGCATCATCAGCGCAATCCCGCTGCCAGCGGAAGAAATCGAAAAAATGATGGTAGCCACACGTTAGCCTGCCTAAAGCAAACCACCCCGCTCTCCTAAGGGAGCAATAAAAAATAAACCGCTTCAAAATCCATTCTGGCACGTGGATTGCTTGTTTATTGTGTTTTGCCATTCAAGATGAAACAGGGAGAAAGCATGACGAATCGTTTACGCCGCACACAGCTGTTCAGCGGCATCATTGCAGCGATTTACTGTTGCCCGGGTACCGCTCCGGCTTCGGTTTTCTTCAACTTTTCAACGTCATCCGGGATGGATCAACAAGCTATTGACGGCTTCAATGAAGCCGGCAGCATGTGGTCGTACTATCTGGGCGACACCATGACCGTAAATATCAATATTGATTTCACGCAGCTAGACGCCGGCGTTCTTGGCTCGACCTCGTCCAGTAGAGGAACCATCGACTATTCCAGCTACAAAACCTCGTTGGACTCCGACCGTTCATCCACCTACGACGACTCCGCCGTGGCCAACCTGCAGCCGGGCAGCAGCTTTGCGGCGCTCATCAACCGCACGGCCAACAGCCCCAACGGTGAGGGCAGCGCAACTCCGTATCTCGACAACGACGGCGATGCCAACAACTCAACCATACGCTTGACCACCGCAAATGCCAAAGCGCTTGGACTGCTCACCCCCGACAACACCGCTTCGGATGCATCCATCTCGTTCAACTCCGACTTCACATGGGACTTCGACCGTTCCGACGGAATCTTATCGTCTGCTATTGATTTCGTTGGGGTCGCCACGCACGAAATCGGCCATGCGCTCGGTTTCATCAGCGGCGTCGACATTCTCGATGGGAACAGTACGGAGACGTTCTTTTCGGACGATGCCTTTTCGTATGTTGCCCCGCTCGACCTCTATCGCTATTCGGACGAAAGCTTCGCCAATGGAGCCATCGACTGGACCGCCGGCACGGCGGATAAATACTTTTCAATCGACGGAGGCACCAATTCGCTCGCGGTCCTGCTCTCCACCGGAGCCACCTGGGGGGACGGCAGCCAAGCGAGCCATTGGAAGGACAACCAAGGGCTCGGAATCATGGATCCAACCGCCTCGAACGGCGAGTTGCTACAGATTTCCGACCTCGACCTGCTCGGTTTCGATGTAATCGGCTACAACATTATCCCCGAGCCGTCTTCCCTTGCGCTCATTGCGCTATGCGGTGGGCTAGGCCTTTGGATTCGCCGAAGCTTCCTTATTTAACCAAGAGATAGACCAGCATTCCAATCGGAAGAATGAGGCCGAGGTTCGCCACATTCGAGGCCACCAGTGCGTCGAGCGCTTCCTGCGTGTCCTTGATATGCTCGGGACTGTCTTTCGGCTTGTGAATGCGGTAGATCTCAATGAACGAGGCCAGCTCGCACACCGACGTTACGAGGCCGAGAATCCAGCCGACCGCCCAGGCCGGCACACTCAATTGCTTGATCAATGCACCGGCGCTCGTTCCGAGAAAACGCCCCGCCACCAGCACAACCACCAGCCCGATGGCGAGCAGCAACCCCCCGCCCCCAACGGTTCCGTTCTCCGCCCCCTTTGGCAACGGCGCGGGCTTCCCAAGCTTGTTCAGTCGCTTGTCCAACACTTTGTAGACCACGAAAAAGGCCACCAATCCGAGGGCGGTCGCATACCCCGTTCCAATGTGCAGCGCAAACATGAGCAACGGAATGATGATCGAAAGGATTCCGAAAAAAATCTCGTCGGCAAACCCCTTGTTTTTCAAATCAAGCTGCTGGCGAAAGGCAAAAACGGTAATGAGAAACAGAACGAGGTTAATGATGTTCGACGAGGCAATATTCCAGAGCCCAGCCTTAAACACACCGGCCAACGCGCCGGCCACCAGCACGGTGAGTTCCGGCACGCTGGTTGCATAGCCAATCATTTGCCCGCGCACCTTTGCCGAAAACTTCAGCGCCGCGCCGATTTTCCCAATGCCCGGAATGAGCAGGAAGCGCACCGATCCAACAATCGCCGCCGCGCTCAACACCAGGATGGACAGGTCTTTAATCATGCATGCACTCAAAACCATTGATATCGAATGGTCGCTCATGAATCGAGACAAAACCCTGGACGATAAAGTTCCAAGAAACGTTTTTTCTTTTCGAGCACGCTCCAACCGAGTACAAACAATATGTGTATTGAGCTCAAACGATGAAAAGAACAGTAGCCTACATCTTAATTTCGGCCGCCTGGGTCCTCCCCTCGCTCGCACAGCAAACCCACCTCGACATCAAAGTTTCGGACGTAGCCAGCGAAAGGTTGAAAGGCGCGGTCAAGAGCGTGGAAACCGACCTCTGCGTGAACGTATCCGCCGAACATAAGAAAGTTCGCGAGGAATACGACCCGATTGGAAACCGGGTTGCCACGCTTAACTGGGGCAACGACGGCGAGCTCGCAAACACCACCACCAACTTCTACGACGAGAACGGATGTTTTTATCTTCAGCAATACATGAGCTTCGGAAAAAAAGGCGTCACGAACGACTGGAAGGTGGTCCTCAATCCGGAAACGCGCCAGATCGCCATGAAGAACGACCGCACCGGGTCCATCGCCATTCGCACCTACTCCCCCGAAAAACAGTTGGTTCACTACCGCTTCATGGACAAGGAAAAGAAGCAGAAGTCGGCTTCGCGCAACACGTGGAACGAAAACAACCAGCGGACGGAATACATCAAATACGACGAAAAGAACCGCCCGCTCTACACCTACTGGTTCAAGTGGAGAGAAGACGGCCTCATCGAGAAGGAGCGCCTGCACGACTACGAATACCTAGTGGTCGACGACTGCGGAAACTGGACGCAGCGGCTCATGGTTCGCTACGACATCGGGGGCAAAGAAAAAGAAAAGGTGTATGAAAGAACCACGATTCGCACAATCGAATATTTCGATTGAACCACGAAGGATGGCCATGCAACGGAGTGAGTTCAAAAAACCGGAATGGAGGCATGGCCTTGCGCTCGCGCTCGTGGGGGCCTCCCTCGCCCAGGCTCGTGCAGACGAAGGCGCCCGAGCGCAATTCACCTATGCCGCCGACGACGTTGCAAGCAATCTGGTGGTTATCGAATGCGAAAGCAAGAGCAAGAAAAGCACCGGTTGTGGATTTGTTGCCCTCATGGAGGGCAAACCCTATCTGGTCACGAACCAGCACATCATTCTCGGGGCGGACAAAATCGGCTTCGTTTCGCCCAGCGGCCGCGTGATCAAGCCGCGCAGCGTGGAGCTTTCGGCCTCGCGCGACATTGCCCGAATGGCTCTGGCCGAAGGCGACGGATTCGCCCTATCCAGCGACTGGCCGATTGGAGCGCCGATCGGCGTGTTCGGCGGAGGCAAGGACAAAAAGAAAACATCCGAGCTCTACGGAGAGATTAGCGGCATCGGTGCCGACCGGATCGAAGTCTCAGCCAACTTTGCTGAAGACAACAGCGGCAGCCCCGTGCTCAACCTCAACCAGGAAGTGGTTGCCATTGCCAGCCACGTCCGGGAGTCCAGCAACCATGCCATGAAGAAGGGCACCAAGTTCGAAAACAAAACAAGACGCTTCTGCTATCGGCTCGACGGCGTTGGCTGGATCCCCGTAAGCTGGAAAAGCTACAACCAAAAATACGGCGTTGCCTACCACGAAAGCCGGGAGCTTCTCGACAGCGTCATCGAAATCCTCAACAGCTGGGCGGATGGCCCCCTCGAACAAGTGCGCTTCGAAGACCAACCCTACCCCGCCTTGACGAACTGGGTTCGCAGCCACAACCAGGTCGTCAGCAAATCCAACGATGGCTTTGAGCGCAAGTTCTATGCGGAATATTCCGAAAGCACCCAAAAGCTGGCCGAGGTTTGCCGCAGCCAGGCGCGCAAGATCCGCATGCTTTCCAAACAACGCGATCCGACGGCCTTCCTGCTCTATGAATTCGACATGCAGGCCGGAACGTTCGAGTACGTCGCAAAGATCATCGACCGCTACAGCACGACCGTCTACTAACCATCCACGGAAAGACCGAAATGAACAAGATGCCCAACCGACTGCTCCTGAGCCTCATGCTCATGCTCGCGCTTCCCTGCATGCTGGCCGCTGAAAAAGAAAACTACGACAAAAAGAAAGCGGCCAAGGAAGAGCGCGAAAAAAAGGAAGCCTTGGAAAAACGGCTCGCCGAAGAACAGGAAATCAAGGCCCGGTTCGGCTATTCCGTCAACGATATCACGGCCCATCTCGTCATCGTTTCATGCAGCGGCGCCCAAGGCCGGAGCTCGGGCAGCGGCTTCGTTGCATTGCTCGACGGCAAGCCCTACCTCTTCACCAACCAGCACGTCATCCTTGGCGCCGACACGATCAGCTTCAAAGCGACGGCGGGCGGCGCCCTCAAGCCCCGCGGCGTCGAACTTTCGACCACCCGCGACATCGCCCGGCTTCCGCTATCCGAAGCCGAAGGGCTCGCAATCTCCAAGAACATGGCCATCGGCGCGCCCATCGCCGTTTTCGGAAACAGCGAAGGCGGAGGCGTTGCTACCGAGCTCTACGGCAAAGTCACCAGCGTTAGCGCAGAGTTGGTCGAAGTCTCCGCCGACTTTGTTTCGGGCAACAGCGGCAGCCCCGTGCTCAACCTCGACAAGGAAGTCATCGGCATCGCCAGCTATGTCAGCTCTTCCAGCGACGACGAAGACGGAAGCGACACCCGCCGCTTCTGCTACCGGCTGACCGGCAACCAATGGACGTCCGTCGACTGGAAGAAATACAACGACAAGTTCGGCAAGCTCTACCGCGACAACGAAGCGCTCGTCGAAGCCACCTTCGAGGTGGCCAACCAATGGTACCAAGACCCGTTCAACCGGGTTTCGGCCGACAACCATCCCGACTCCGAGCTGCGAAAATGGTCGACCAGCCACAACCACATGGTCAACCGCATCATGCGCATGCGCGAGCAAGGCACCGCCACGCCCCACGAACTCGAAAACGTCAACAAGCAGATTAGCAAAGACCTCGTCGACAGCTCCGAGGATCTGGCCAAGGTCTGCCGAGACCGGTCGAAACGGTTGCGCATGCTCGCCAAGCAGCGGGGGCTGACCGGCTTCCTGCGCGACGAATTCAACAGGCTTTCAGGGCGGCTCGAATCCGCGGCCCGGAACCTCGACGCCTACGGCGAAAAGCTTGCCAAATTCAAGTTCTTCCATTTCGCCGAATAAAACCATGGGCAAGCCTTTCAGCCATGCCGCATGCCTTTTCCTGCTCGGATAGCCAATTTCGAGCTCTGGGGAAGAAACGCCTTATTTCATTATGCGGTCGAGCAACGCATCGAGATGGTTCAACACCTTCGCCTTGCATGTACGCTTTTTCGCTTTCCACGCCACCTTCCTGCCAGATAAATCCACCCATTCGTCCCAAGCAATCAGCGCATCAAAAAAACGGATGCTTTGCTGCTTTTTCCAATAAAAAAAACGGTTTGTAAAAACCACTGAACGCTCAACCGCGAACAACCACGCCCGCTTTCCAAGAGAAGCTTCTGCGACGTAAGCCTGCTCTTCAAAAAACAGATCCATCGAAAACTGACGGACGGGAAGCAACGATTGCCCGGCAAGCTTCCGGCGGCGCATGCGACGGAAGCAATACATGCCCGATGAAGCCAGCCCCATCAGGCTGAGCGTGGCAGGCTCTGGAATCACACTAAGTTGGCCGGTCGTATATAAGTTCGACTTATCCCAGCTCAGTCCTTCGGCTAATCCGATGGCACTGATGTTTGCAAATTTATCACTGACCCCACCATCCCAGTTGAACAAATCAAAAGTATCCCCATATGCAGCAGTGAAGCCATCGAGAAAAACAAGATCCAATGTGCCACCTAAGGTAGCAAGTCCTGTCACAGTCAACCGATGAGACTCAGTTCCACGATCGATTCCTCCCAGCGCCATCTTAAGAGTGCCGTTCATCGATGCGTCTAAGTCTGCCCCGACCGTAAGCGTCCCCTCTGAACCTAACTCCAATGTGCTGTTCACAATCGAAATATCGCCAACTACAGAGACTTCCGCGCCTCCTGATATTTCCATATGACACGGTACTCCCCAGGGCTCCCATGTCCCGAGAGTCCGCCCTGGCAAATCATATGACCAAAGTTTCAAGTCGCCTCCAACCTCCAGCGAGGACTCAGCACCAGAGACTGACGCATAGCTGTAAAGCCAATCATAATCCACTCCTGTACTCACCGTTCCATTAACATCCATAGACCCTAGACACCGCACAGAACCACCATTGCTAATATACAAGCGATTGCCATAATCGAAAGCCATGCCAGAACATACCACAATGCCAGAAACCTCAAGCATCGGTTCGGGCCCCGTTATCGTCAAATCCTCCCCTTCAGATAGATACACCCATTCTTGAGCAGACACAGTTCCGCCGCCGACGAGTCCTGCGATAAAAAAACAATATATTAGACTTTTCATAGCAACCTCCCAGTATGCGTTCTGTTTCAGCACTCAATTTGCGGTTCTTTCGAAAAAACGAGCTAGCAATCCTACCACCTACCACAAGCAAGTATTCTTTGTTATTTTTACTATCAGGCTTTACTAGCCCAGTCATCCGACCCGCAGAGACGCGCTATCAAAAAAGACGCATCCAACAGGCCATACTCTAAAACATTAAACTGGATCGGGGAGCGAGGATGCATTCCATTGGTTAAATGGTAGTCAGGCCAAGTTGGAACCTGTGCCATGCAGAGCGCACTCCCGACAAATAAACTAACCAATACCAATCTCATAAAATCCCCAGTTTCATGTAATATCGTAAGAGTTCCGTCATTATATTTGGAAGAATCGGACTGCCAAGCAAATACACTTAATTAGATTAAGAATATTGGCTCCTCGTATATTTTTATGGAGGATAAGGACTTTTCGCAGATTAGGGGTCTACAACGAGTGTTTGCAACGAATGTAGGAAAAGCAACGAATCAAATGGGCTGAAAACGTTGCCACATCTCTGAAAACGGGGATTAATGACGGGAAGAGCACTGGCCGGCGCACCTCATCGCAACGAGCCCAACATGCCGGAACATTCGTTGCTTTTCCTACATTCGTTGCCACTAAAACCTACGAAGAACCAGAATATTTTAGTATTTAATACTAGTAGACAGCTCTTTCTTGAACAGGTTGAGCCCCTCTAGATCCTGCTTATCGAGCTTGTAGTGGATCGAGTGGTCGAGGTAGTCGAGCCAAAATATCGTTGTTCCTCCAAGCTTGCCTGCAAAACGCTCGGCGATTTCTTCCATGGCCTGGAAGCCGGCGGCGTAGGCTTGGTGCACGATGTCGGTGACTGCTTCTATATCCGGAAAATCCGAGCGGACCGCCCATACGGCAAAGACAAACGGGAGACCGGTCATTTTTTTCCAGGCCTCGGCCAGATCGATGTCGCCAGCCGGCCCTGGGTCGGCGCAGAGCGCGCGGTCGCCGATCACCACAGCCGCGTCGGGGTTTTCCAAGGATTGGAAGTCGTGCATTTCAATCTTTTGCTTGAAGTGCTTTTTCAGCAGCAGCTCGGCGAGAGCATTCGATGTGGCCGACGCTGGATCGCGCCCGACCGTTTTAATGTGCCCCATGCGTTTGTTGCATTTCAGCAACACGCTCCGCACGGGGCCGTCGGCCGCCACGCCCAGCCCTTTCAGCATGGTCAGTTCCGGATGGGCGAACAGGTGGGCCACGGGGATCAGCGCAACATCCGCCCGCCCTGCCTTTAGGTCGCGAACCAAGCTGGCGGGATGGTCGTTGAACACCCGCACGCGCGGATCGACCTCCGTCAGTTTATCCACCAGCGGCGCCGAGTTGCTGTACGGCGCCCCTGCAAAAATAAATTCGTTTTTCATCGTCGCCTACTTCTTGCCTGAAAAAATGCAAACGGTTCCGCAGGTCATCGCCTTGAACCGCACATTGGAAAAGCCCGCCGCACTGAACATGTCCGTCACCGTGGCCGGACGGGGGAAATCCTCGATGGAGTCCATCAAATATTTATAGGCCGCGCCGCCCCCGAGCATTTTTCCAATGATGGGAACGAGAGGCGTATAGAGTTTATAGCCGAGGCGCACCAGCGCATTTTCCGGATAGGTGGCCTCAAGAATCACCAGCACTCCGCCCGGTTTCAAAACCCGCAACATCTCCTCCAGCGCCTTTTGCCGGCGCTCAATGTTGCGGAAGCAGAACCCGGAAACAATGCCGTCGTAGGTATCGCCCTCCATCGGCAGATCCAGTGCATCGGCCGAAAAAAAGGAAACAGCATCACCCACATTACGCTGCGCCGCTTTGTCTTTGGCAATTTCAAGCATTTGCTCTGCCGGATCAATGCCATCGATCAGCACGTTGGCCGACTGATCCAAAATTTCAAAAACCAGATCGCCCGTCCCGGTGCCGATGTCCAGATAGCGCCCGCCTCGAAAAGGCTTAAGCAGTTCGACCGTCTTACGTCGCCAGCCCTTGTCCATGCCCATGGAAATGGCCCGGTTCGCCGCATCGTAGTTTTTCGCAATGCGGTCGAACATATCGCGGTTTTCCTCCGCGGAAATCAGTGTGTCGCGTCCCTCAGCACTCACCGGATATCCTCCCAGGTTTTCGGCGATTCCTGTCCAAACAAAGAAAGCACATGATCGGCATAGTAGCCGAGCATTTCCGTTACGGAGACCTCGTCGGGGTTGCGCCCCTTCATCATGTAGTACGGCGGCGACATCGGCATAATGGTTCCGCCCGCCGTGGCAATGTTCACCGCGTTCTGGGCGTTTAGCAGCGTCCACGGCGCCTCGCGGATGCAAAGCACCAGCTTGCGCCCTTCCTTCAGCTGGCAATGCGCAGCGCGCGACACCAGCGAGTCGGCCAGACCGCAGGCAATCTTGCCCAGTGTATTCGCCGAGCACGGCATAACCACCATTCCAGCCGTTGGAACCGACCCCGAAGCAATCGTTGCCGTCAGGTCGCCGTCTTTCCATATTTCAGCCGCCAGCGCTTCAAGCTCGGCAAACGGGCCGACCTCCTGCTCATAGACCACGCGGCCCATTTTGCTCGCCACCAGCGTCACCGGCCACTGCGACTTTTCCATCAGCAGCTTCGTCGCCAGCGCACCCGAAGCACCCGTCATTGCCACAACCAAATTCATGCTTAACCTCTGATTCATTAGGCAGAATGATTTAGTGGCAGAATGATTAAAAACACCGTCCTGCCGGAAATTATTCTGCCACAAAATTATTCTGCCTATCCTCCTAGCAGCACCACCAGTGCACCGGCGATGCCGGCGATGGCGGAGATCGGGAAAAACCTAACGCCAACCGGGATGCTTTGCAAGTAGGCCGCGCCAAAGGCGCCGGCAGAAACGAGCAATGCAACGAATGAGAGCATTCCGCCTACCGACATCCACAGCAACACCAGCGCCGCAAACGAAATAAGATGCGTCAGGGCGGCAACCAGCTGCGCCTTGGACGCCCCAAGCGCCGCGGGAATGCTGCGAACCTTGTTGGCGCGGTCAAAATCAATGTCCAATAGCGCATAGATAATGTCGAAGCCGCTGATCCAGCAGAAGGTGAAGAGCGCCAGCAACAGAAGCACCGGCGGAAATGCCAGACTGTTCGTCACGGCCACGAATGCTCCGATCGGCGCAGTGGCCATACAAACTCCGATACCGTAGTGGCACAACGTCGTAAAGCGCTTGAGCAGAGAATAGAGCGACAATGGAATGAGAGGCACCAGCGAAAACTTCAAGACCGCTGGACCAAGCAGCGCACAGCCGAGGAAGTAAAGAACGATGCCCACCAGCGCCACGCCATAGCCCTGCGCCATGGAAAGCGTTCCCGCCGCCAGTTCGCGGTTTTGGGTGCGCGGATTTTTGGCATCGATGTTTTTGTCGAGAATGCGGTTGATGGCCATCCCGAAAGTGCGGGCGCCAACCCCGACGAGCACGATCAGCAACAAGGTCGCAAGCGGCGGGCATTTTCCTTCTGCCCCGATCCACGCGCCGGCAAACAGCAGCGGCAGGCTAAAGATTGTATGCTCCACCTTAGTGAAGGAGTGGAGTTTTTTCATCAACGTAGACGGAGCTTCCTGCTCCGTTGCACACGGAACGGAGCTGGAAGCTCCGTCTACGACTTGGAACACCGCCTCGGCCACGGTTTCGGAGACGGGCGCGATATGTGTTTGGATATCTTCCTTGCCGTTGCCGTCGCCAAAGTCGGTTACGCCCTTGATCATGATGCAGGGCACGCTGTGCTCCTCGCAGACACGGGCGACGGCATAGCCTTCCATATCGACCAGCTCGCCATATTTGGAGAGTTCTTTTTTCCGCTCCGGCTCGAAGACCGGCTCTTCGACGCTGACTAGTCGCTTCAGTCCAATCCCAATGCCCACGTTGACCGCGGCCTTGAGTTCTTCGATGCTGACCATCGACACGCGGTAAACCGCGCCGCGCTCCAAGCGGTTGTTGAGCGCGCCGCAGACCCCTGCATTGATGATCGTTGTGCATCCGTCTTCCTTCACCAGCTTTTCGGTGGCAATGCGCGCGGCTTCAAGCCCCATGCCGGAAATCGCGACCACCGTCCCCTCCGGCGCGCCCCGGTCAAGGAACGGCTGCGCTTCCATCTGCGTGGCAAATAAAATTCCAATCATAGGTAACCTAAATACTTTCTTTAATTGCAACGAATGAATGTAAAGCAACGAATCTCCTGCTCCCATTGGATTCGTTGCTTTACATTCATTCGTTGCGACAAAATATCCCTGCCGTTTTAGCCATCTGCTGCAACTTGGCAATCGCCGCGCGTCCTTCTTCGCCGAGGTTGAGGGTAAAATCGTTGACGTAGGTTTTAATGTGCTCGCTGGTGACCTCGTCGGCCAGCTCTTGCGCATGTTCTTTTACATAGTCGGTGGTGGATGCCGAATCATCGAAGGCGGCTTGAATGGATTCTTTCAGCCGTTGTTCGAACCGGGCGATGAATGCCGATCCTAAGCTTTTCCGGACGGCAATGCACCCGAGCGGGATCGGCTGGCCGGTAGTGGACTCCCACCATTCGCCCAAATCGGCCAAACACTCGAATCCGCGATCTTTATAGGTAAAGCGCCCTTCGTGAATGATCACTCCGGCGTCGGCCTGCCCCGACTCGACAGCGTCCATAATTTGGTCGAACGGCATGAAGATGCGGTTCCTGAATTCCGGATTCCAAAGGCGGAGCAGCAGATGGGCGGTGGTATATTCGCCGGGCACAGCCACCACTGAATCTGCATTCAGCTCGCCGCCTTTGGTGATGACAAGCGGCCCGCATCCACGGCCGAGGGCCGCACCGACATTGAGCAATTCATACTCGTCCTGCACGAGCAGCCACGCATGAAATGATAGCTTTGTGACGTCGTATTCCCCGTCGAATGCCGATCGGTTCAGGGTCTCAACATCGTGCAAATGGGTTTCAACATCAGGCTGCTGAGCCAGCTGACAGAAGATGAATGTATCGTTCGGACAGGGAGAATAGGCAACGGTTACAGGGCTATCTTGCATTCATGCACGCCTTTGTATGGGTTTAATACATGTATATCATGTACAGTTTTCTAAATTAATGATTGAAACGATCATCATTCCAGCTATTATCCGCCCCATCAATTTAAAACGAGGTCTAAATAATGAAAGCACAACCCGACTTAACGCAAGTGGAAAAGGACAAGCTGGAGATCAATCCGGATTTCGACTTCCGCGAGATTGCCAAGCGCCCCTTTGAGGACATCTCCCCCAACGAATTGGCGATGTTTAAATGGAGCGGCGTCTACCACCAGCTGCAGCCCAGCTTTTTCATGATCCGCGTCGTGACCCCCGGCGGGCGCATGACCACCAAGCAGTTTAACCGCGCGGTCGACCTCGGCGAAAAATATGCACAGGACGAAATGTGCATCACCACCCGCCAGACGCTTCAGTATCACTGGATTCGCAAAGAAGACATCTACAAGATTATCGAAGGCATGGCCGAAGTGGGCATCACCAGCAAAAACGGCTGCGGCGACGTGCCGCGCAACATTATCGGCGACTCCCTCGCCGGCGCCGGACCCAACCAAATTGGCGATTCGCTCAAGCTGATCCGCTGGATGGCCGACGATGATGAAATCCAGAACCAGCGCAACCTGCCCCGCAAGCATAAGATCAGCGTGGCCTCGAGCAACGACGCGCTGGCGCAAACCCTAATGAACTGCCAAGGCTGGGTGCCGGTCGAACGCGACGGCGTGGTCGGCTGGAAATACCATGCTGGTGGCGGCCTCGGCGCCCGCCCCTACCTCGCCAAAGCCATCTTCGACTGGGTGCCGGAAGACCTTGTAATGGCAGTAACGCGCGCCGCCATCGAAGCGTTCCGCCGCCATGGCGACCGCCGGCACCGTGCGCATTCCCGCCTGAAGGTTGTTGTCGACCAGATGGGTGCCAAAAAATTCGGCGACGTGCTGATCGACATCATGAAGGAAAAGAACGTTCAGGGATTGGACTCCATCGAGTTTGCTGCAAGCGCGGTTCCAAACATTGGAAGAATGTCGATCAACGGCGAGGCGGTCATTCCGCAGAAAACAGAAGGCAAGAGCATCGTCCGCATCCTGATTCCCCGCTCGGAAATCAAAACGCCCGAGTCGCGCATCATTTCCAAACTGGCCGACGAGCTCGGCGGCGGCATCATCATGTTCACCAACCGCCAGAACATTGAACTGCACGATGTGCCGAACGAAAATGCAGATAAACTGGTTGCGGCGCTGCACGAAGCCGGCTTTAAAACCGAGGGACACGAACACCTGCCGGACATCGTCGCCTGCGTCGGCACCACCATGTGCAAAATGGCGGTCTCCGATTCGCCGGACGCCTACCACCGCCTCTACAACGCGCTGGCCACCGACGAAACCTATTGGAAAGCCATCGGCACGCTGCGGATCAACATTACCGGTTGTCCAAACAACTGCGCCCATGCATGGGTTGCGGACATTGGCCTGCGCGGCACCCGCACCCGCAACCCGGAAGGCGGCAGCGTTGAAGGCTACAGCGTCTTTGTGGGCGGCAAGCTCAGCGAGGATGGCAAGATTGCCGAATACCTCTGCGACGCCGCCACCGAAGAGATCGTGCCCGCCGTGAAGAAGATTCTCGACGCCTACCTCGCCAACCGCCAAAGCGACGGCGAGCTGTTCGTCGACTTCTGCGCACGCATCGGCATCTCCAACTTCCAGGAATTGGTTGCCAGCGAATGAATAAAATCTACGAATGAGGATTTGTGATGACGCATGCCGGAACATACAGCCCGAATTTGCTATATCCCGAACTATCCCATTTGATAGTCGGAGCCTCTTTCGACGTTCACAACGGACTCGGCCCGGGATGGAATGAGTGGGACTACCACAGGGCAATACTGGACGCCCTGCATAACAAAAACGTATCGGCCGAAAGCCACCTGAGGGAACACGTGCTGCACCGGGGCGACCCGGTGGATGAATTTGAGTTGGATATTTTGGTAAACGACCAAATCATTCTTGAGCTCAAGCACATCCGAACCCCCTTTTCTGCCCAGCACTACACCCAAATCATCAATTATTTGAAGCGTTGGAAAAAGGAACTGGGCATGCTGATTAATTACGGACTGGAGCGGGTCTGTTGCAAGAGGGTGCCTTATTCGCCGGTTAAAGGAGAAACCGCTCTTGAAGGTTGCTGGAACGATTTTAAACTCCAGCTCCCGGAACTCGCTGAGCACATTCATTTATCCGCCAAGAACATTCTGGAACTGCACGGCCTCGGCTACGGAGCAGAGACATCGAAAAAGATTCTTCTGAAGGAATTTGCTTATCAGGAACTGAATCCCCGTATCCCAGAAGTCGTTCCAAGATTCAATGAGCGGTCTTTTGAGCGCCGTCCAATGGATTCCATTCTGCTGGATGAAAAGGTTCTTGTCTCTGCCACCGCATTCGCCGACACCACGGCAACAGACATGGCCCGGTTGCGAAGCGGCATGAAGCAGCTCTGCATCCCCTTTGGAGTATTAATGAACTTCGGGAAATCGCACCTAACGCTGCGGGGCGTGAAGCTCTAATTCCCTTATTCGTAGATTTTATTCATTCGTTGGTAAAAAGGAACTACCATGGAACAACTACTCAACCAAGCTGAAGAACTGATCAACGCCGGACAATGCAACGAGGCGGTGGAGCTGCTCTGCCGTCAGGGCGTCCCGCAGGAAACGCGCGTTTTTGAGCTGATCGCCCTCGCCCACCACAAAAAAGATCAGGCGCGCGGCGATGTTTATTCCGCCGTCATCTTTGCCGGTCGCGCCATTTCCAGCGGCAGCACCAATCCGCTGATGCAGCAGATCATCGATGCCTCGAAGCGGCAGGACAAGGACCTCGATCATTCGCTTGCCCCGCAGGACTACATCCTTGGCGGATGGCAGGATACGCGCCCAGTGATCGACGCACCCCTCTCCTCCAACGCGCTTTCCAAGTTGAACGGCAAAGCCGACGCCCCGAAGGACTTTGACTGGCTCGGGAAAAACATTCCCTGCCAAAAGGCCTGCCCGGCTTCCACCGATATTCCCGGCTATCTGCAGGCCATCTATGAAGGCCGCCACGAAGACGCCTACAACATTAATCTGCGCGACAACGTATTCCCCGCCGTACTCGGCCGCGTCTGCGCCCGCCCATGCGAATCGGAATGCCGCCATGGCTGGGAAGACCTCGGCGACCCCGTGGCCATCTGCTTCTCTAAACGCTCCGCCGCCGACTTTAAAGGTCAGGATCTCGTGGTCATGGATAAATGGTTCGAGGATTCCGGCAAGAGCGTCGCCGTAATCGGCTCCGGCGTGGCCGGCCTCGCCGCCGCGCGCCAGTTGGCGTTGCTCGGCCATAAAGTGACCGTCTACGAAAAGCACAGCACCCCCGGCGGCATGATGAACCAGGGCATCCCGGTCTTCCGCCTGCCCCGCGACCTCATTGCCAAGGAAATTGAACAGATTGCCGCGCTAGGCGTTGAAATCATCTGCAACACCGAGATTGGAAAAAGCATTACCCTTTCCGAACTTACGGAACAGAACGACGCCGTCGTCATGGCGGCCGGCACGTTGCGCCCGAACCTGCTCGACCTGCCGGGCAAAGAGCTCGAAGGCATCCGCCACGGCCTTGAATTTCTGCTGGACGTCAACGACAACGGCACCACCGCAATCGGCGACAAGGTTGTAGTCATTGGCGGCGGCTTTACCGCCATGGACTGCGCGCGCACCGCCCGCCGCCTTGGCGCAACCACCGTGCAGATCGAAGAGGAAAAGGCCGACCAGGTTGCAACCGGATCCATCCTGCGCATCCCGAAAGGCAACGTCGGGGTTTGGTACCGCCGCTCCGTCGACGAAATGCTCGTCACCCCCGGTGAGATCGAAGAACTCGAACACGAACACATTCCGCTCGAAACGATGGTGAGCCCGAAGGCCTACGTTGGCGAAAACGGCAAGGTTGCCGCCATGCAGTTTGTCCGCACCGAGCTGGGCGAACCCGATGCCAGCGGTCGCCGCCGCCCGGTAGAAATTAAAGGCAGCGAGTTTGAGTTGCCGGTCGACACCGTGCTGCTGGCCACCGGACAGTTTCCCGACACCAGCTGGATCGACGAAGCCCTCAAAGCTGAACTGGTCGAAGAAGACGGCTGGCTCAAAAGCGGCACCGCCTTTTCCACCGCCCGCGACAAGATTTTCGCCGCCGGCGACTTTGCCACCGGCGCGAGCTCGCTGATCCAGGCCATCGGCCACGCCAAGGATGCCGCCCGCGCCGTCGATCAATTCCTGATGGGCAAAGTGCGCCTCAAGGACTTTGCCAAGATCGAAGACGTGACCGACTCCGGCCGCATCCGCGAAATGGACGCCGTGCCACTGCAGAAGATGCCGACCATCGATCTGGAAAAACGCGACCTGCCGACCGAAGTGGAACTGGGCTACGACAAAGATACGTCGGTCGAGGAAACGCAGCGCTGCTACCAGTGCCACTACAAATATGAGATCGATGCCGACAAGTGCATCTTCTGCGACTGGTGCGTGAAGGCCAAACCGCGCCCCGACTGCATTCTGAAGGTCAAGGAACTCAAGCACGATGACGAAGGCCGCATCGTCGGCTGGGAGATTGCCGAAAAGGCCGACGACGTCAACATGATCTGGATCAACCAGGACGACTGCATCCGCTGCGGCGCCTGCGTAGCCGCCTGCCCCGTCGACGCCATCAGTATCCAGAAGGTCTCGCTGGTCACTGAACCTGTGAGCGCCTAACTGCATGACTGACTTAAAACATTTATTCGACGGAGTGGAGCGGATGGATTCGCTGGAGGTGCTCTCGCGGGCGATCGACCATTTTGGCGACGACATCTGCATGGCCACCAGCTTCCAGCTGGGCGGCCTGGTGCTGCTCGACATGCTGCATCAGGTCGGCAAGCCGGTGCGCGTCTTTTCGATTGATACCGGACGCCTGCCGGAAGAGACCTACGAATGCTCCGAGTCAATCCGCCGGAAGTACGGCATCAACGTTGAATGGGTGTTCCCGCAGCACGAGACCGTCCAAACCTTGGAAACCGAAAAGGGCCTGTTTTCCTTCAAGGAAAGCACGGACAACCGCAAGGAATGCTGCGGCATCCGCAAGGTGGAGCCGCTGGGCCGCGCACTCGAAGGCTACAGCGCCTGGATCACGGGCCGGCGCGTTGACCAAAGCGAGGGACGTCAGGATCTCAGCTTTGTTGAAGCCGACCCGGTCCATCCGGGCATGGTGAAGGTCAACCCCCTGCTCAACTGGAGCAAGGCCGAGCTTTGGTACTATGTCGAGGAGCACGGCGTCCCCCACAACCGCCTTTACGACGAGGGCTACCTTTCCATTGGCTGCGCCTGCTGCACCCGCCCCTGCAAAGAGGGCGAAGACGAACGCGCCGGACGCTGGTGGTGGGAAAGCACCGAGCACAAGGAATGCGGCCTGCACCTCAACTTTAAGAACGGCGGCGGGATTTAGAGCGTGACGATTGAGGCGAGAAACGTGACCCAGCTGAATCACGGCTCACGTTTCACGAATCACTCCCCCGCGCACAAACCTCGAATACTTCATTGAACTCCGGGCGCCGAATGCCCTCTAATGCGCATTCTCATGAAACGGTTTACGCTCCAGATGATAGTGATCCTAATTGCTCTGAGTTCCTTCGGACTCGGAACAGCGGATTTGCTGGGCAATGCCGACGCAAAAAAGGTTTTCGACAAAAAATGCATCCGGCTGGGAACCATTGAAGTGCTGCCGATCAAATTCGAAACCGCCTGCCGGGTTTTGAAACAAAATGAATTGATCAATGCCGTGCAGAAAGAATTCGCACGCTCCGTCTCCAACAACGGCGAAGTCGAATTCCCAATCATTGGAACCGGCCCGAAACAATACCACTATGTCAACGAGAAGGGAAAGCGGACCGACATTACCGAGCTCTACCGCAAGCAGACCAACGCTCATTCGTTCGACTACATCGTATGGGCTTCGGGCAAGCGGTTCTTCGGCGGCTACGACGTGATCATCCACCTGCGGGTCGTCGACGCCAACGAAGCCGGCATCATTTATTCGGTCAGCACCCACGCCTACCCACACAACTGGGCCACCCGCTTCTCTGCCCGAAAAATCGGAATAACCAAACGCTACTTTAAGAAAAAGATGAAACTCATCTCCTACGTCGCGCGCCAGATTGGTCTCGGGTTGTGCGCAAAGGATGAATTCAAACAAGGGCTGATGGAGGGTCGCAGGCCTCTGCGACCGGGCGGGGAGGCCCCCGCCCCTCCATCTTTACCTTAGCAATGCTTCCGCCGGTTCGTTTCCGAGTTCGATGGCATAGTCGAGCGGGGTTTTTCCGTTGGCGGCCTTAATGTTTTTGTCGGCGCCGTTTTTGAGCAGCAGCTTGATCATTTCCGGACTGGCGGAAGCCGAGGCTTCGTGCAGGGGCGTACCGCCGCGCGTGCTGGGCATATCCACCTCTGCGCCCTGTTCAATCAGATAGGCCGCCACATCCACTTTGTCTTTTTCGGCGGCATAGTGCAGCGGACTCCAGCCTTCGTCGTCCTGGGCGGTAAGATCCGCCCCGCTCTCCACCAGCAGTTCGGTGATTTCAAAAAAGCCGCGTTCCCCCGCAAAATGCAATGGTGTTTTTTTCGTCCCAGTGCGCGGATCCAGCGTCGCCCCTTTGGCAATCAGCACCTCGGCGCAGGCGGTCTTTCCGCGAACCGTGGCAAAGTGAAGCGGCGTCCAACCCTGTTTGTTGGGTTCGTTCACGTCCGCACCCAGCAGCAGGTGGTTGAACACGTCGTCCGGATCGCCCTTGGCGATGGCGTGCAGGATGGTTTTATTTTTCACCACAATGGGATCGGCCGACTCGATCCCGCCGGACGGCACCTCCAGCCCGGCCGACCAAACAATGGCGTTGAGCACCAGCTTGCGGAAATCGGGCTGCGCCCAACAGCTGAGGAAATGCCCGCCCGTGAAGCCGAATGCATTGGAGCCGTAGGTCCACGCCAGCGTGTAGGCTTGGCTTTCTTCCGGCGGGACGGCGGACATCAAGGGAACCACATCACTGAACTTGAGATTGTAGTACCACTCGTCCTTGAGTTCGAACGGCTGCACGCCGCGCGTGACGGCATGTTCGGTGAACACAGGATTCTTCATGGTCCATTCAGGATTCTGCGATTGGCCTTCGTTGTAATAGCCGCCAATCACCTTCATCAAGGTTTCATTGAGCAGGCCCGGTTCGCCATCGACAGCATAGTGCAAAAACACAATTCCCGCCCCGCGGTTCGAGAGGCGGAGCAGATCCGCTTCATGGCCCAGCGCAACATGCTTTTGATCGCCGTCGCAATAAACCACCAGAACATCGATTCCGTCCAGCGCGCCGTTCTCCGGCCACGTGTCGTACTGGATCTTGGTTTTCAGGTTCAGCCCGGAATCATCCAGCGCCTTCGCCAATATCTGGCATCCGGAAGGAAACTCGTGCTCCCCCGCCCCATGGCTCGGCTTGCCCGCAACCAGCAGGATGGACTTGGGAGCGTCCCCAAAGGCGCAACTCACACAAACCAACAATGCAACCAACAAACGAATCTTCATGTTCAGTCCTTTCACTAATGCAAAATGATTATGCAGAAACAGCTAGCGCCCCGGCTTTGCCTCCAACGCATAATGCAACATAACGTCCTCGGTCTTGTTCAAGCGACGGCACGCCTCGCGGGCAATATTCATCATGAGCATTCCAAACAGTTTGGGGTCTGAGTTGTAGAGCGCAAACAGTTTTTCGCGCGGAATGACCAGCAGCTCGGTGTCTTCCAGCGCCAACGCGCTGGCGGTATGCTGGTGAATCGCCATCACGGAGGTCTCTCCAAAGCATTCGCCGGTCTTGAATTCGCACAGCTCCATCGGCGTTCCATCCACGTTTTCAACCATCCGTACGCGCCCGGTGCGGATGATCCGGATATGGCTGGGACTGTCGCCCTGCCTGAAAATGAATTCGCCCTTATGGTAATGTTCGGTTTCGAGCAACCGGAAAACGGTATAGAGCTGCGCATCGTCCAATCCGCCGAGAATGGAAATCTGGTTAAGGATCGGAAGCACGTTCTCCACATCCAGCAGCGGCAACCTGTATTTTTCAATAGCCATGCGCGGAGTATAGTAAACCCCCGCAGGAAATTCCAATGCTGAATATTGAGCCGGGGAATTCCATAGGCTTTACCTTGTTTCCTGTTCTAGTTATTGAAACGACGATGGATGAAAAGCATGCCGCCACCAAACAACCCAAACAGGCCCATAGTAGCTGGCTCAGGAATCGCACCCATTGCGATCTCAGTACCGTCTGTTTGGTAGCCATATCCGTCAACTGTCCAGATCATCACAGAACTGGCACCAGAACCGGACAACTCGGTCGACATTTTTATATAGCCATATTTCTGAATGTTACTGTCGGTTGTATCCGCGAATCGGAAAGGGATGTAGGTTGGGTCCACACGAAGCAATGACGCGGCACCACTACTGCCTGTAGCCAATGCGCTAATGTTTCCCCATCCGTCAGAGGAGTCGCTGCTCATGTCGCTCCACGACTGGCCTTCCTCAGATGCAACGGCATAATAGAGGCGGCCCTCTAAATTTTGCTTAAAAACCACGGATGTACTTCCTTTCCCATAAATCTGAAAAAGATTCTCATTTGAAGGATTGTAAGAATTAATCTGTGCCAGTGTCACAGCTGCGGTTCCGGGGAGATCCAGGTCGGATAACTCAGCGACAGCAGAAAGAGCCGTTGTGCCAAAGGTGTATGTCAGCGGCGTTCCGTTGAAATCATTATAAAACACATCGGCAGAGACCACAGAGGCTCCAATGGCCATTCCCATTGCCAGTACTGCCAAAAGGTTTGTTTTTTTGATTTGAAGCGTTTTCATGCGTTTATTCCTTTCTCTCATTATGAGGGGGGTGTGTTTCGTTGTTAAAACTGGAGGTGCGACCTCCGGTTGACCGGTTAAGGTTTGTACTCGGTTGCTGGTTCTTGGTCAAGGGTTGAACAGAAAGGCAAAGCCTTCTCCCCCTCCTCCAGAGGAGGGGGAGAAAAACTTTTCACATTTTCCGCAAGCTTTTTCATGTCCTTGCAGAGGTTGATTCGCCGGAGCCCTCGTTCAGCTTTGAGCAGAGCAACCTCCGACTTCGGGTCTGTGCCAATCATCTTGGCGTCGAACTTGCGACCATCGCCGAGTGTTACAGTAATTCGGTCGGCCTCCTTCACCACATGGTTATTGGTCAAGATATAGCCGTCCTTGGGAATAATGAATCCCGAGCCTTGGCCTTGCTGGCTGTATTTTCGGGGCTCGGCCTCTTCCGGAACACCGTAGCTGCGATAGCGCCCGCCGCCAAAAAACTCGTCGAACGGATTCCGACGGTATGCGCACAGGCGCAAATCCGGAAGGCGGCAAAAAAATACCTCATCGTGGCCGGCAAGCTTACGCCCACAGTCTATACCACGGTGAAAAACAGCGGCGAGATGCTGTCCATCCGCTACCTCGTCGATCCGCGCCAGCGCTGCGGCACCGAACAGAAAATGTGGAAAGACATCCTCGACGCCTTCGCGAAAGAACCGCACATTGATCTGGCCTACAACAACACCCGATACTACAAGGGGATTGAAAACCTGAAAATTGAAAGGCCAAACCATGAATGATTACGATGTATCCATAACGCAGATTTCGGAATGCACGTTCCCGACTCCGTTGAAGTTTGCAGGAAGAGATCCCTCCGCTGCGATCCGGTATCGGCAGGATGCCGACCGGGTGCGCGTCTTTCCATGCCTAAGACTGGGGGAAGACGATGGCCAAGATGCAACGTTCGAGCGGGCCGGGCCGCGCGAATTCATCACGGGCGACCCTTCCCAAATGACAGCGGCGATCCTGACCTGCGGCGGGCTGTGCCCCGGGTTGAACGATGTCATTCGCGGACTGGTTATGAGCCTGAGCCACCATTATGGCGTGCGCAAAATTCTCGGCATACGCTATGGCTATGCGGGATTGGCCACCGGCGGGCATCCTCCCGTCGAGCTCACTCCTGAAACCGTCGACGACATCCATCGCGACGGAGGCACCATTCTCGGCGTCAGCCGCGGCAAGCAGGATGTTCCCGCCATGGCCCGAACGTTGCTGGACTGGGGCGTCGACCAGCTTTTTGTGATTGGCGGCGACGGCACCCAGCGCGGGGCATTGGAGCTGAGCGAAGAATTTGAACGCCTCGGCGCACCGATTGCAGTGATCGGAATCCCTAAAACAATCGACAACGATATTCTCTGGGTCGATCAATCCTTTGGTTTCGATACCGCCATGGAAATTGCCTCGCGGGTTGTGAACGATGCCCATGTGGAAGCCCGGTCGGCGGAACGCTGCGTCGGCGTGGTGAAAGTGATGGGCCGCGACAGCGGATACATTGCAGCGTACGCGGCGCTGGCCTCGCTCGAGGCGAATTTGGTGCTGGTTCCCGAGGTCCCGTTTTCATTGGATGACAAAGGAGGGCTGTTGGATTTCCTGGAGGAGCGCATTCAAGAAAAAGACCATGCGGTCATCGTGGTGGCGGAGGGTGCCGGGCAGGAGCATTTTGAAAACGCCGAAGCTCAAAAGCGCGACGCCAGCGGCAACCGGCTGCATCGGGATATCGGAGACTTGCTCTGCGACAAGATCCGGCAATATTTTAACGCGAAACAACTGCCGGTGAATCTTAAATATCTGGATCCGAGCTACTCGGTCCGGTCGGCTCCGGCCTGCAGCACCGACCGGATCTACTGCACCCGGCTGGCTCATTCGGCCGTTCACGCCGCCATGGCCGGCAAGACCGGCATGATGGTGAGCCGCTGGACAGGCCACTATGTGCACGTGCCTTTGGGCATGGTTACCCAGGGGCGCCGTAAAATCGATCCGACAGGCAGCCTCTGGCGCACCGTTTTGGAATCGACCGGACAGCCTTGCCTGTCCAATGGAAAACCGAAGTAAAAGCGGTCAATGGCAAACTTCCTAGACGGAAGTCGTATGATGAAGCATGTGCCAAACTGCACTGTTTCACGTTATGCATCGAGTTGGTCCACGTATTTGTTCAGGCCACATTACGCCACTGTCATGGAATTAGTAATGAAAAGGCTCTGTGCCTGCGAGCAATCAAGGGTTGCAGGTTTGTTTATAAACCATGGCGAGCGGAACCAAGAATTTGCCATATGCTTCCGTCCAAGTTCTCCGTTCAAAAAGGGGCGGAAATAATAACGGAGAAACAACGGGCGGAATTTTGAGTGCTGAGTATGAAATACTCGCAAAACAGTACGGCCAAACGGAGGCGAAAAAAGCTTGATCTCTTACCCATTAGGCCCCACCCCACGCACTTTCCCGATACATATCTCCCATGAGACCACGTAACTCCCGTCCCCCAACATTGTGTAAGCATCTTGCTCGGAACGGTGCTCCAAAAAATGGTGGTTCGAAGTTTGCTTCCACCACCATTATCGTTGCTCGAGGCTGAACAAGCTGGGTTGCATCTCTCTTAGTTTTCTACACGGTGAATCTTGTATGTCCGGCTTAATCTTGCAAGCCGATCTTGGAGAGATCGATCGGGACAATGCCCATTTTCAGTGCGGGTGAGTTTGGCTTGAATCGGAAGTCGCCATTGACTGGATCGACAAAGAGCGGATCGACCGCTTGGCTGTTCTTATCCACACCATCGCTTTGTTGCTTTTTCAGCATCTCTTTGCCCAACTGCTCATCCGCAGCGCAGTAGTAAATGTTGAAGTCGGCATCAGCATCCTTTGAACGCGCCAGTTGTCTTCCCCTGCGATCCTCGGATGTTCTTCCGTTACCGGGTGGCAACTCATCGATAAATACACATTCCTTACCGGAAGAATAAAAGATATTCCGTTTAATGCTAGCGCCTGTCAGAGGGCCTTCGCGGACGCACAGGTAGTATCCACGAGGAGGGGCAATCACGTCCGCGACAATGTTGTTTTCAACGCGCGTATTCAACTTGGCCATGATCCCTTGCGACGTACACTTGTAGATCAGGTTTTCAGCAAAGAGCGTATCCATTTGTCCGCCATCCGTACGGATCGCACACTGCATGATCATCGGCGCGACCAAATGATGAACATAGTTGCGTCGGAAAATATTTCCGGCACCTGCACCGCGAATGTAGAAGGCGTTTCCGTCGCCCAGCATTTCCATGGCATGATGGATTTCATTGTATTCGATGAGGTTGTCGTGAGAGTGAAGGAATGGACGTACATCTTCGATATTCAGTTCTTTCGGTAGTTCCCCTATTTCATCGAGCCGGAGCGTCCGCCCCAGCTCCCGGCCTCTCTTCTTAAAAAATTCGGTCATGCAGCCGGAAAGAATAATTCCGGTATAGGGCGTGTGGTGAACCAGATTATTCGCCACGCGGTTTTCTCCGCTCTGCCAAACCAAAACACCAGCCGAGTGTGAATAGATCCGTCCGGTATGATGAACGTGGTTGTTGTAAACCAGATTGTTTTTGTTTACGTCTTTCGTTCCCGGCCCATAACCGGCGAGCACGATGCCGGCTCCGCCCATATACTCAATATGGTTCCCGGATATGGTGGTATTCTGCCCGTGCAGATCGACACGGATTGCTCCGCTGCCGCTTTGAGTGAAATGACATTCTTCAATCGTACAGTTTTCCGTTCCGCGCAGGCGCACCAGCGCATTGGCTTTATCCATAAAATCCCAATCGTGTTGTATTCCCGCGTCGTCTTCTTCAACCGTGTAGCGGTCACCCTGCGTGAAAGTCAGGCCCCGGAAGCAGAGGTTCCGCACCGGAATATCTTTCGGCCCGGCGACATCGATTTTGCCTTCAACACGGATATATTCGATCAACCGAGGATATAGAATCGGCGTCTTGCCGCGCGGCCAAAGGTACACCTTGCCTTCCTTTGTATTCAGCGCCCACTCACCCGGCTCATCGAGTTCGTCGATAATATTTTCCACCCAGCAATTTTCTGTTTCTTTCAGAAAATGAAGCGGATTCATCGCATAGGTGGAGTCAATTGATGTCTGCGCCATCTGTTCTTTTTCATCCACCGACACCAACGGCAGAATATTCACAATCCAAGCATGATGTGGACGAACGACAATCTCCACATCTTCCACATTCGACCAATCCTTCAACGTACCTTCTGGAAAATGAAGCCGGTCCCGGCCCCCGCCCTTCAGCGTAATAAAACCGGCTGACTTTGCGCGCGGCAGCATGCCCTCCGCATCATAGAGCGTGAAAAACCGCTCCGAGACCTTCGCCTCCCATATCTTTCCCTGTGCGGCCTTCGGCAATCCCGGCAGTTTGCCCGATACTTTCTTCCACCCTTTGATTTCCCGCCCCGAACTGAAGACAGGCGTCTCGCCGGGATAGGCGGCATAAGTAATGACTGAATCGCCCTGCCCGGAATCTTCGAGACCAAAGACCACGGTCTTAGCCAGTGGATAGGGTCCCCCACGAAGCAACACTTCAATATCCGTCGACTTGCTTTTCTTCAACGTCCGTACAGCATCACGCGCCCGTTCCAACGTGGCGAACGGCCCATCGGTTCCGTCTGCATTGGGTTCAGCCAGCGTACCGGACCATCGGTCGGAGCCGTTCGGCGACAAATAGAAATCAGCCGGCATCGCCACTACATTGCAAATGCCCGCCGTCAACAAGACCAACAGGTGGATCGATAACTTAACCATTGTTCCCTCTTCTACTTTTTTTTATGCCGAAACCGGTCCCGATTGAACATGCTATTGAGGATATCACGGAACAACAATGGGGGTCTGCTCAACCATATTGATGGTGCCGTCTGCATTAAACGTAACCTTGTCGAAGCAAATGGAGCGGTTTGTGTTTTTACCACCGGAGAGCGCGCCGTTGTGATAGAACAGATACCACTGTCCTTTATATTCAACGATAGAGCCATGCGTGGTTAAGGCACTCGTTTTCTCCAGAAAGACGCCTTTGCTCTCCCAAGGGCCCAACGGATTGTTGCTCATGGCATAACGCATCTGATGGCCGCCCTTTGTATTATCCGGATAGATCAGGTAATAAATCCCGTTCCGTTTAAACACGAAAGGCCCTTCACGATGGTCGAAGAGCTCGGTCTGCAGAACCATTTCCCCGTCAATCTCCATCATGTTGTCTTTGAGCCTGGCGGCGTACGTTTTCACTTTCACCACCGCATAAAGATACGCCTGCCCGTCATCATCGATGAACACACAAGGATCGCAGAACGTATTGCCGCCCTTCACATAGCCCTGCACTTTAAAATCAGAAGCCGGTTTCGTACTGGTGGCAACGCCGATCTCCCAGACTTTTTCAGCATTCTTATGCGGAAAATAGAAATAGTAGGTGCCGTCCTTATAGACACAGTCCGGGGCCCACATCACACCAGGTCCCCCGCTCCATTCCACATCCCGTGAATGAAGAATCTCTCCGTGGTCCGTCCAAGTGACCATATCATCGGTGGAAAAGACATGATACCCATCCATGGCTCTATATCCTTTCCCTTTGATGTCTGTTGATGGATAGACATACAGGCGACCGTCCTCCCAAACATGGGCCGAAGGGTCGGCGGTAAACATGTGCTTAACGAACGGGTTGGAAGCCCGCTCCGCCGCGTGCAACGATGCGCCGGCCGAAATGAGCAATGCGATTAACAGCTGTTTTGTGAATTTCATAGATGTCCTTTGGTTTTATCCAAACAGTCCGGTTCCTACAGAGAAACCTTCAGATCGATCTCTTGCTGATTGCGTACCACCTTCAACGTAACCGTTCCTTTTACTCTACGGATCACTTTGTTGAATTGCGTCGCATTGGGTGTATTCCGACCATTCACCGCTTGAATCAGGTCACCGTCGAGCAAGCCTGCTTTCGCAGCAGGAGAACCCTTTGTAACTCCCGAAAGAGCAACGCCCCCATCAATCTTGCTCACACCGTATGCGGAGAACGCCTCGCCGGAAAGTTCCGTTAAGGTTACCCCTAACCAAGTCATGCTTTTGGGAGCGGCCCCTCCTTTCTTGCGCTTACCCCTCACCTCGCTCTGAGTGACTTGCAAAGGGGGAATTACCGGAGTCCGGGCAATCGCTTTCAGGGAAGGCTTCTTCACGCCAAACTGATCCATCGGAAAGTTGCAGAATCCCAGCTTCAGCGCAGGCGAGCCGTCCTTGACGCGAAAGTCGCCGCTGGCCGGATCGACAAAAAGCGGATCACCCACGATGGAGTTTTCATCCCAGCCGAACTTCTGAGTCAGCGCACCGCCAAAAATCAGGTTGCCGTCCACCCGTTTACCCCGGGCCTTCGCAACCGGTACTCGGACTCCGCGATACGTGCCCATAAAAATATTGGCATACACTTCGTCCCCGCTGTTGTTGTACCAGACGTGCGGATGGAACGAGTTGTTGACTGTAATATTGTTCCACGCGTGGCGACGGAAACCTTCGCGCAGCTTCAGTCCGCCACTGAGCATGAGGTTGTTGTAGATATCATAGTTGCTCGAACCGTCGTCCAGATCAATATCCCAGCCGTGATCACATCGCCAGCGACTGTCGCGGATCGTCGTGGTTTTAACCGCATCCAGGAAGGGCAGATCGGGTTCCTTATCAATCACCGCCTGCGAAGCTTTCCGATCCGAATGCCAGAAACGATCCCGCCCCCAGGAGTTGAACGAACCATGGTCGTGTGTTTCGAGTACCGTATCGAAGACATCGCACCGCTCGATCAAGTGACCGCCCCATGCGCCGTCGCCGATATTGATTCCGGAGCGGGCGCAGTCATAAACCGAACAGTCGCGCACGGTGATTTCAGAGGCCATATCCATCATCACCCCGGCAGGCTGACGCTCCACGCGGCCGATGCCGTGAATCAGGCAATCTTCCACAATTCCAAGGCTTGGAAAATTCTGCGTCTTCGGGCCCGGCGTGCGGTCGATTTTCGTCAGATCGTTTTTCTCCCGGTATTCAAACAAAGGATCGCGCACCGCATCGGGATCGCCGACAAAACAGACACCGCTCGCACCGGCATCATGAATATGGCATCCCTTCACCAGGGTGCGCCGGTTGTAATTATTGACGAAGATCCCGTTGCCGCCCACCTGATCGAATTCACAATCGAGGATGCGAACGTCTTCGGTTCCCGTCAGCATGAACGCGCCGCCGCGATAGATGGCCCAGTCGGAACGCAGCATCGGCTCCTTACAGTCCATGAACGTGCGCGCGGCATGTCGAACCACAAAACCCTTCAGGGCAATAAACTTAACGGGCGTTTTTTCCGAACCCTGGAATTCCACCAGATGACGGAGACGAACCACTTCGACCGTCGCCATTTTAAGGTCGGTGCCCGATTCGGGCATGTAATACAGGGTGGATGTTTTTGCGTTATGGAACCATTCTCCGGGCGCATCGAGTTCCTCAAAAATGTTTTCCACCATCCGGTAGTCCTTATGCATCCCCATCTTACGATTGTTCTGCCAACCGCCCTCATAGGTCACCTCGCCTTTGGCATCCTTGCCGGTGATCTGATAATGATAGCCGCCCCACTCCTTTACATGCATTGCATGGATGTAGCTGCCTGTTGGATCAGCCCACTTCTCCGCACGTTCTTTTGAAAACGCATCCGCGGCATAGCCCTGATAGGCCTCAGTTTTCTTGTTGGCATCGTAATTAGGATAACGGGCCATGCGCTGGTTTTTGCCGTTAATAAACAGCTGGTCGATTTTCAGTCCTGCCGGAGTCTTCGCCTGGAAAATTCCAGCCTTGTACGGCTTCCATTGGAGCTTCAGTTTCGAACCGCCGCTCAGCACCGCTCCGCCCTCGTTCTCAGACAGATAAATCACCGGGTGCTTTTTCGAGCCGGAATCCTTCGGCGTAAACACGAGGGTTTCCGGAAGATAGTAGATGCCATCCGCAACATGAACCGTGACGGTTTCTTTTCCCGCCACCGTGCGCACTTTTTTCTGCGCAGCGGCCAGCGATGCCAAGGGCTGTTCCAACGTGCCATTCCCGGCATCAGAACCGTTCGGGCTTACATAGACGTCCAGCGCATGCGCCGGCGATAGAATGGTGCCGGTTAGTAAAAAAGCAATTTGTGAAGCGTATTTTTTCATATAGCTGTTCCTGATTTGTTTCAGCTCCGGTTAATGAGTCGCCGTGTTCCGAAACCTCATCATCGAAGATCAGGCCGGCTTTCCATTACTGTGCTTCGATTTGTCTCACCGCAAACGCTGCAGTGATTCTCTGGATCTCTTCCAGACCGGGTTCCGGATCTCCGCCGGCTTTACGCCAGTTGTGCCCGGCCTTCTTAACGATTACCATTTCAACATCGGCCCCGATGCGGTCGGCCTTATCCTTCAAGTGCGGAGCATGCGCAGAGGGAATCGTTGCATCTGTATCACCCTGCATCAGAAGCAGCGGTGGGCTGTCCTTCTTGATCCAGAAAACCGAGCTCATTGCTTTGTATGCCTCGGGGAATTTAGCAAAACCGCCTTCCTTTCCCGTGATCCTGAAACCAAAACGATCCGGATCCTTATCAGAAAGATCGGTCTTGAAGAGCTCGACGTCGGTAAAGTCCGTCGGACCGTACCAGGAAATGCCTGCAATCGGCTGAACGTCGAAGCCGGCAAGGGATTCATCTCCCGTGAAGGTTTTCGGATCAGCGACGGTGAGCATCTGCGCGAGCTGCCCCCCGGCAGAATCACCCCAGACCACAATGCGCTCCGGATCAATCCCGTACTGCCTCGCATTTTTTTTAAGGAAGCGCAAACCGTCCATGGCATCCGTAACGCAGTCACGCATCAAAACTCCGTTGGTTTTCTTATAAAGCCGATAGTCGATAGATACGCAAATAAATCCTTTTTCAGCAACCTGCTCGAACACCGGCTGCATCAGCGGAAGTCCGCCCTTGTCTTTGCTGCCTGCCGCCCAGCCCCCGCCGTGCACATAGTACAGCACGGGCGCCTTTTCCGGTTTACCAACCGGAGGCATATAGATGTCCATTTTGACCTGTCGTTTGCCGACCTGCTTATAGGTGACTCCCAAAAAGGTCTCCCCTGTCCAGGCAACTTTTGCATCAGATGCCACCACCGCACAAAAAAGTGCTAAAACCAAACTCTTCATCCATTTTCTCCCGACCATAAAAAACGCATTCTAACAGCCTTGGGAAAAACTACCTATCCCAATTTATTGGGATGCCCCTCCCGCCTGACCGATCCGAACATTTGACAGTAAATGGATGACAGCAGAGTCGCTTGCAAAACCTTTCGGGTTTGCGAGGCGGTTATTCGTTAATAGTTATTGGTTATTGGGACAACGACCCCAACCCCAAATAGATGAAGATTCTAAGCCTGACAACAAATAACCGAGGCCCATTAACGGGAACGGTAAAATCAGAGATTTTGCAAGTTCCTCAGAAATATATATGTTCCCCTCGCAGAGCCGCAGAGGACGCAGAGAAATTCAACCCTGACCGCTCCGCGACCTCTGCACCTTTGCGAGGAATCATTCTGCAGTTTAGCCCGGAGAGTTTTAGGGATGGGGACTAATGTTCTCAGGTTTGAGCCAAAGAATTAAGACCATGGTCCCGCCGGAAGCCAAATCATCTCATCAGAATAGTCATTGATAACTGGCGCTAAGAACATTTCAACCTCACTTACAATATCAGCAAAGGATGCAGGAACATGATCCTGCCTTAACCGTTTATGGAAGGAAGCCCAGATGGTTTGACGGGAAGATATAAATTCAGCTGAAAAAGCTATGAGGGGTTGTTCCAGTTCCGTCCCGCGCTGCTTGAACGTGAGCCGTATGGCTTCTGATAGAGCTGACAGATCAAAGCGAAACTGACGAGACAGAAGCCAGATATCATAAAAATCCTTCATGCGACTGTTCAATGAACCATGCTTTATCATGGCATCAAATTTTTCGGCGACAGCACTTTCGCGGCTGTAGCAAAGAAGAGAGGTCGCGGGAAAATCCAGTACGCAAGGTAGCTCTTCCTTCTGTGGTTCAGGGTAAACAACATCTCCAAAACCAATGTCAATTTGCATGCTGATTCTGGCTGTTCCCAAAAACCCAAGAAACCTCACATTGATTCCTTCATATTCAGCATCTTCAGTGATTCGTTCGGTATGAATACGCTCTGCATCAAATGTTAGTCCATCCGGAATGGTGTCAATCGCAAGAATGTCCCGGATTTGTGCAACAATGTTCGCCTCATCGTTTCCTGTTATTCCCAGCATATCAATATCCATAGTCGGCCTGAATGCCGGCGACTTCCACGCCCGAAGCATAAGTGCTCCTTTTAAAACATAGGAATGAGCGTGTGAGGACTGAGTCAGCCGATAAAGAAACCGCTCCATAGCATAGTATTGAAGAAGCTCCATAAAGGGTCTTTTATCTGCTCGGGATTGGTTGAGAATGCGTTGTCTAACAGCCTCTGTGATATTTTTAGGCGTTTTCATAGATTGGCTTCAAGGTAGGGGGAAATAACTTTATCTACCCGACAGATTCGGGCGTATTCGAGAATTTTCCGGTGATTGAATCTCATTCTGGATTTGTAGAGTTTGAGCGCCTCCAGCACGATATCCATGCCGACTTTGTTTCGGAACTTGAAACAGTCGGCCAATGTTTTTTCCGGGCTGTATACCTTAACTGTGACCCCATCCATTTGATGTTTCTCAATTCCCGCTTGAAATGATTCCAGTGAAAATTTATGAAACTGCACCGGGGGATAGTCGATAAGAGAGGGTTTGCTATCTTTGGGGATTGAGACAGAAACTTCGTGCGGAATTTGCGTTGTTATTTCATGAAAAGACAGTGCCGAAATGAGGCAGACAACAGAATTAGGAACTCTCGTGGCAACGGCAACCAGATCCGGATTTGAAATCGGTTCTATCTCGGTTAGACGATAAATACCTCTGGAGATCAACTCAAGGTCTCCGGCATCACGAAGTTGATAAAGTGTTCGGGGATGTATTCCGGCCTGTAGTGCGGCAGACGTTTTAATTATTCCACCACCTTGGCGAATAATCTGTTTCGCTTTTTCCCGTGCTCCCATCTGATTTATTTCATTAGGCATGGATAGTATTCTCCCTAGATATTTATAAGTAGGGAAGTTATTATCCATCAAAGCGAGAAATCAAGGTAAATACCTACCCATCCCAATTTATTGGGATGCCCCTCCCGCCTGACCGATCCGAACATTTGACAGAAAAATGGATGACAGAAATATATATGTTGAGAGTTTAGCCACACAATTGAGAGCAATTGCGCACCGAAGAAGCGCAAAGACCAAAGCAGTAAGTTTTCGTGCAGATTGCTTTGCCTGCACGCAACCATGCGCCTCTTCGCGGCCATTCTTTCGGATCACTGAGGTTCTCAGTATTTATGTGCCGGAGCAATAGAAGATTGATATCACTTCAGGGCGGGCTCGTATTTGACAGAATTATATATGTATCCAGTTCGTAGCACCAACCTGCCGAGTTGGCAGTGCTACGTTAAACGGCCATCTCTGCCTTTTTCCAATGGTTGGAACGCTAGCCAGCGGCTATTGCCCCCACTGCCACAAATGGAATCGGGGGTAGAACGGTCCTCTGGGCCGTTTCCTTTTCCACGGTGTTAAAACGGCGCAGAGCACCGTTCTACGGATCGAGAACAGGGGGAAATCGTCCTGCCAGTTAATGGTCCTGTCAAATAATCCGGCCGATCCCTTCCCCCCGCCCCCATCCCATAGTCCCCCCCGCTGGCGGATACACTGTGCGTGAATCATGGGCAGGATGCCCATGCCACCTAAGCGGAAAGTGCCCTTGATTGTATTGTATGAACCACTGAATACACGGAATACACGGAAGAAAAATGCCGAGAATCAATTCCGTGTCGTCCGTGAAAAATTGGTCGCTATATACTTCCAATTATGTGGTTAGGACTCCGCGGATCATTTCCCTTTTTTCTTCGACCCTGCTTTTTGGGGCTTGGCCAACAGGGGCTCTTTTTCAGACCAATCAACATTCCGATCAAAGATGGTGCCGTATGGCTGATAGTTGTTGTATGGCACCGCCTCCGCTTTCCAATGGTTGAGATGTTTGTCGTACGATTTACGCATCTGTTGCATCGCTACACTATATTCTGGATTACCGGCCTGATTGGTCAGTTCATGCGGATCCTTGCCAAGGTGGTAGAGTTCTTCGCTAACCTCAAAGCCATCGGCCGCATAGCCCCAGTAAATATATTTCATATCCTTTGTCACCACAGCCATTGAATGTGTAACGGGAGGACCGGATTGGTTGTACACATTGATCAGCGTGAGCGAATCATGAATCGACTCCTGCGGGTTGCCGTAGAGTTTCATCAGGTCGGCACCATCCATGTTTCCAGGAACAGGAAGTCCGGCAAGCTTGAGAATGGTCGGGGCAAAATCAATGTTGCCGGTAAGCGCATCGGACCGCAGTTTTTCCCCGGAGTTTGGAAGGCGTGGATCGTAGATGATCATTGGGACGCGCGTAGCCTCTTCATAGGGCAGCACCTTAGATCCTAAGCCGTGCGATCCGCAGAAAAACCCGTTGTCGGAGGTGTAGATGATCACCGTATTATCCGCGACCCCCTGCTCTTTCAACGCATCACGAATCATGCCGACAGCCACATCGATTCCATAAACCTGCTGATGGTAGGTGGCCATAACCTTGTCATAGTTGTCGTTATAGCCCCACTCTTCAAACCGGACATACTGGCGCCCCTGCTTACTCTGTTTTGAGAAATGTTCGCCACTTTCACGCCCGTAATTATCGGGCTTCTTAAAGGTCTTTCCGGCATAGACGTCGTCAAACTTCGGATCGGGAGTCGTCGGCCGATGCGCTGCCTTGAAACTGATCGACAGGCAGAACGGCTTTTCGGCTTTGGCGGCATCACGAATAAAGTCGCGCCCGAACGCGCCGTACGAGAGCGTTGAATGCGGATATTCCTCTGCATAGGCGGCCATCGACTTGTTCTTCTTTGTTTCATACAACGTCTGGCCCGGTCCACCGCCCCATCGGTCAAAATCGTCAGCAGGAAGCTCGAGTTTTTTGCCATCGGGCGTATCCCGCAGCTCAAAGCCAAACTTGCCGGCGAAGGCGGTCATGTAGCCCGCCTCGCGCAGCAGCATGGGATAGGATTTCTTCCAGGTATTGGAAAGCATCTCGCCATGCTTAAAATTGCAGCCGGTTTTATATTCATACATGCCGGTCATCACCGTGGCGCGCGAAGCCATACAGATGGCCGTAGTGTCGTAGTGATTATCGAACGCCATGCCATCAGCCGCGAGACGGTCCAGATTGGGCGTCTGCACATCGTGATTGCCATAGCAACCCATCGTGTAGCTGCTCTGGTCGTCGGACATCAGGTAAATGATATTCGGTTTTTTCTCTGCGAAGCTTGCCAAGGCAGTACATACCGCCAGAGTTGTTATGATTCGTTGTTTCATTTTTTTCTTCCCTCTGTCTTCAGTACAAAATTATTCGATGGGTTTGACCTTCTTTTTATTGATCTGCGGCGGGACGCGGCCATAGGAAGGGTCGTACACTGGGATGCCCATGCCTTGCGGGGTCTGCCAGCCGGCTTTCGGCTTGTGCGTCACATAGGCATAATACGGCGTGGCGGTGAGTTCCGGACTGATGAACGTCGGAGCAAGATGGGTGATCCCCTTTTTCAACGTCACTTTAAACGTGACCTCTTTGGCCCCCTCAGGGATCTCTTTGGTTTCGTCGACATCACCGATCTGCATACGCGCCTGTTTATAGTTATAGGCTTTGCCGTAGGTTCCGTCGTTAATGCCTTTATCGGCCTCGGCCGGCCAGCGACGCAGCGAGATTTCGTAATCACCGTCGCGTTCGACCTCAATGGCCCAGAACGATTCTTCTGCAACATCGCCGTTTTTGATATGACCCTGATTCCACGGGGGGAGCTTGTCGATCAGCCAGTCGTGCGAAGAGAGTTTCACGATGGGCGACTTGTCGGATCCGATGACCATATAGCTGGTCAGGTCATGCTCCTTCGAAACATCGTTCCAGAAATTATTGTATTGCCCGCGCAGGCGTTCGACCACTTCCGGATGTTGATCGGAAACGTCTGTCGTCTGCTTTGGATCCGATTTGATATCGAAAAGTCCCTGGCCGTTATCGTCGTTAACCAGGCGCCACTTGTCGGTCATCACAGCGCACCTGCGCCATTTGATGGGATCAACCACGCGCTGCGTTTCAACAACAAGCGCACGGTCCGGCCAGGTTTTCCCGTCGGCATAAAGCAACTCGCGCAGGCTGCTGCCGTCGTACTCGGTCTTTGGCGCGGTCAGACCGCAGAGGTCAATGAAGGTCGGCAGGATATCAATATGCGCGGTGATGCGTTCGATGGATTTTCCGGCTTCGATTTTTCCATTCGGCCAGCGGAGCATAAAGGGAACGCGGTGGCCGCCGTCGTACTCCGAGTTTTTCATGCCGCGCATGTTGCCATCGTAGCCCCTCCCGTCCGCCAGTCCGGCCGCCGTGCCGTTGTCTGTCATGAAAACGAGGATGGTGTTGTCGGCCAGCCCCTCGGCATCGAGCATGGCCATCAGTTTGGCGAGATTGTCGTCGATATTGGAAATCATGCCGTAGAACTCGGGATAAGAAACCTGCGGATTGTTTTCGTAGGGTTTGCTGTATTCCTCCGGACAATAGAGCGGCTTGTGCGGCGCGTTGAGCGCAATGTAGGCGAAGAACGGTTTGTCCTTGTTGGCCTTGATAAATTTCATGCCTTCGTCGAACCAGATATCGGTGCAGAAGCCTTCAAAGCGCTGGAGTTTGCCGTTGACGACATAGGTGTCGTCGAAATAGTCGTTGCCCCAATAGTCGGGCGCCTGCCCCACACCGCCTGCCTTATGGTAGACGCACTGCTGAAAGCCCCGGTCTTCCGGGCGATACGGATAGCAGTCGCCAAGATGCCACTTGCCGAACATGCCCGTGGCATACCCGTTGTTGCCGAAAATATCCGCCATGGTGACTTCGCGGCGACGCAGCATGCTGCGGCCCTGCACCGTGTGCCAAACACCGACGCGATCCGAATAGCGTCCGGTCATCAGCGCGGAGCGGGTTGGTGCACAAGTCGGATCTACGTGGAAATTATTCAGCAAGGTCGACTGATCACGCAGTTTATCGATGGTCGGGGTTTTGATGGCGGGGTTGCCGGTAAAGCCCAAATCGCCGTAGCCCTGGTCGTCGGTGATGACGATGACGACATTCGGTTTTTTCGTTTCCTTAGAATAGGCCGGCCGCATAACGGAGCCAGCAACAACAGCTATCAGTATGACATGTTTAATATGCATTGAGTTTCCCTTGTGTATTGTAACTTTATTTTTTTTCCAAAAGCACGGTGCGTATAACACGCACCACCTCATCGCCCTGCGCATTACTGCCGGTTTCATTATAGTGAACATTGCCTGGCTGAACCCACCATTCGGGCTGGTGCGGTTTCGTCATTCCATACAGATCGTTAATCCGGATTTCGGGATAATCGCGCAGCACTTCAAGCGCAGCCTTATTGTATTTAACTGAATCCCCGGCAAACCGTCCATCGGCCCCTTCGGGCACCGGTGTGGTGGTGGCAAAGATCAGTTTTGCGTCGGGCGCCAGCTTCTTCAGGTAAGCCACAATATCGCGGAGGTTTGTTTGATAGACCTCCAGCGAGGAGACCTGCTTTCCGTTTTCCTTATCGAGCTTTTTGCCGGACAGGTATTTCAGATCGTGCAGGCCGACATTAAACTGGATGACCTCCCACTGAAAGGTCCACGGGGCATCGAGGTTCTCATCGCGCATGGCATCGTGCATTTTGGTCATCTTCGGAATGAGCGAGCTCGAATCCCCCCCGTTGCAATAGAGGCGGTACACATCTGCATGGCCGTTCAATTTTTCCCGAACGCGCTGCGTGTAGTGGATAGAGATCGAATCGCCATAAATCAGGACGTTGGGCAGCGCCGGCTTGTTTTCCACAAACTTAAACTCGGGACGGGCCACGGATTTACCTGCCAGCTTGGCCCAAGCTTTCTCAGCCAATTCTGTGCTGACTTCTGAACCAGCCAACGAAACTTTAATGACCGTGTCATATTCATTCAGGGGCTGGGCCGGAAGGATGATCTTCAGAAAGCTTCCCTCTTGAGAAAAGCCCGCTTTCTCACCGGTGGCCAGATAAACAGCGGAGGCTACTTCGGCGGGCAGGCCGTTCACAGAGATCGAGCCAGACTCGGGCCATTCGAAAATATGCAGGTAGACCGTCTTGCCATCCTTGCGGGCGGAGATATCGCCCCACTCCGGCCGTTCGTCGAGCGGATTGCGGACGGTGCCGTAGATGGATTCGCCGTTGACTTTGAGCCATTCGCCCATGGCGCTATAGATGCGGACCGCCTCGGGATCAAGCCGCCCATTGCCCATCGGGCCGTTGTTGATCAGCGCATTGCCGCCCGCGCAAACCGTATTCACAAAACGGTGGATCATCTCTTTTTCCGTATGGTAGTAGCAGTTCCCTTTGGTCTTGTAGCCGAAGGAAGAACTGACGCTGTCGGGCGATTCAACATAGAGAGGAAGCTTCTTCGTCGGCACTTCCTTGTCGCCAATCGAAACATAGTCGTAGAGTGGCAGGTATTGCTTCTCGATCTTTCCTTTTCCGCGATGGATCAGACGCGAATTAATCAGGCAGTCCGGACGATATTTCCGCACCATGTCGCTGAAGAGCGTGGCCCGCTCCATATTCATTCCGACCGGGGTATCGAACCAAATCAAATCGATTTCATAGTTTTTCATCAGCTCTTCCACTTGCGGCAGGCTCTTCTTCATGATGTAGCGATCCATGTCGGGCTCGAAATCATCAGGCATCTCCGGATGGAGAATGCTCAGCTTGCAACGCTTGTTCAGATAGGGTGCATCGGGCTCGTCCCAATCCTGAGCATGGGAATAGTAGACGCCGAACTTCATCCCCTGCTTGTGACACGCTTCGCTCAGTTCTTTGATGATGTCCCGTTTGAAGGGGGTGTAGTCAACGATGTTATAGTCGCTGACCATCGAATCGAATAGCGCAAAGCCGTCGTGGTGTTTCGAGGTGATAACCACATAACGAATACCGCAATCCTTGAAGGTCTTCGCCCATTCGTCGGCATCGAACTCCACCGGGTTAAACTTTGCGGCCACCTTATGATATTCATCGGATGACATCTGGGCGGAAATCTGGATCCACTCGGAATAGCGAAAGCCATTGCCGCGGCCTTCGTATTCGCCTTCCAGCGTCGAATAGGCACCAAAGTGTATGAACGCGCCGAACTTGGCATCGCGGAACCACAGTTCCTGTCGCGCGATCGAGTCCGCCGTCTGTTGCAGGTCATCGTCAAAGCGATATTCAAAGGTGACATTTCCCTTCGGTTGATTCGGGGCTTTCTTGGCAGGTTCATTTGCTTTCGACGGCAATATGGCCGCAGCAAGAACGATCAGGGGTAATATAATAGTTTTCATTTTTATCTCCGTTTTTTCTACCGGGTTAAATTTCTTCGGGAGCCCACTCGGGAATGCCCTTTCCCTTCAATTGCTTGTCGTAGCGGATGGCCAGCGGCTGATCTTCCGGCGCAACCTTCGGCAGGTCTTCATTAACCATCAGCGGTTGTACCAAGGCCCACCATTGGTCATAGGATTTACGTAGTTTCTCAACCACTTCCGGATGAGCATCCACGACATCGGTTGTCTCACTGGGATCTTTAGAGATATCATAGAGATTCTGGTTATTCACAAAGCGCCACCGTTCGGTTCGCACGGCGCACTTCTTGAACTTAAACTCATCGCGCTTTCCGGGGTTCCAGCGGCCGCAATGAATAAACAACTCGCGATCCGGCCAGCTGGCCTTGGGATCTTTAAGCAAGGGCAGCAACGAGCGGCCATCCAGCTCCTGCATCTTGGCTGGAAGTTTTGCATCCGCCAGTTCGCAGAAGGTTTTGTATAGGTCGATATGCGCCGTCAGCGCATCCACATCAACGCCTTCTTTCAGCATGCCCTTCCACTGCCAAAAGGCCGGGACATGGGTTCCGCCTTCGGTGGGCGAATTTTTGCCACCCCTGAGATTGGCGTTGAAGTGCTTGATCTTCTTGCCGTTCAGCTTGCCGCTGAGGTGGGTGGCGCCGTTATCCGTCATGAAGATCACCAGCGTATTGTCCAGCGCCTTCCATTCACCCAGCTTTACCAACAACCGGCCGAAATTATCGTCAATGTTTTCAATCATGCCGTAACGGCCGGCCGTGCCGTCATCGTAGCCGAGTTCCAAAAAACGCTTCTTATACGAGGGAGGAGCGACCAGCGGGGCATGCGGCGCATTAAGTGAAATATAGGCAAAGTAAGGTTTCTTCGCCTCGTGCTGTTGCTTGATCCAGGCTAGACCGGATTGAAAAAACAGATCCGTGCAAAAGCCTTTCGTCTGCACAATGGTGTCGTTATGCAGCAGGACATTGTCGAAATAGAGATTTTCCTCATTCAGCGGAAAATCACCATACCGCGTCTGCCCAATCCCGCCCGCTCCATGAATCAATACTTCATCAAAACCCCGGCTTCCGGGCAAATAGGCATCCTCGTCTCCCAGATGCCATTTGCCAAAAATACCAGTTGCGTAGCCGGCACGCTGCAGTGCCTGCGGCAAAGTGAAGGTATCCAGTGCCATTCGTTCGCGCTGATAGATGGTATGCGTCACCCCGTTTTTAAACGGCGCGCGTCCACTCATAATCGCGGAACGCGTTGGCGCGCAGGTCGGGCTCACCTGAAAATCGTTGAAGCGGACCGCTTGGTCATGGAACCGATCGATGTGCGGGGTCTTGACGACCTGATTGCCCATACAGGAAAGGTCCCCCATTCCCTGGTCATCGGTCATCACCAGGATGATGTTGGGGCGACTGCCCTCCAAGGATTTTGCCTCGGCAAGGCCAACGAAGACTAACACCGCGAACATTCCGGCATTAAATACAACAGATGTTTTCATTATTTTCCCCTTAGCGTCCTTAATCATTCAACCTACCGCCCTTGACTCTCGCAGCCAAGACCCCGGAAGCTCCTTTCCCGCATAAAGAGTAAATATACATGATCCAGAAACCTTGTGTATCCCCATTATTTGGGATTGCCCATCCAAAACGGCCTCGCCGAAATCGGTAGAACCGAAGCCATCAACCCGGTCATAACTATGGCCTAAACGACTTTTTTCATTCAATCATCTCTATTTCATCCTACTTACAGTGATTCAACTTCAGTGAAGTAGGCTCCGCCGGGTTTGCCCTTCGCGCCGTAGAGGTACGTGATCAACTCGGTAGGCCCGGCGGGGAGGTCGATCTCAAAAACGACGCCTTTGCTGCCCGGTTCAACCGGACATTCCTTTTCCTGCCCGGCAATCTGAATTTTGGCGCGCACGGCCTTCACCACGACATCCGCCTCTTTGGGAAGCTGGCGCAGCGTCAGGCGGTATCGCCCGGCCTTTTTCACATCGAGATGCCAAGGCCCCGTCACGCGCGGGAGTTTTTTGATGCTCGAGAAATTCCAGGGCGGATTCCCCTTGGGCATGTACCAGTCCTGCGAACAGAGCACCGCAGGATTCTCGGCAGGGTTTCCGATGTCGATGCAAACCGGCGTCAGCCTAGGCTCAACGGATTTCCAATACGGTTTATACAGCTCCTGCAACTGGACCACCACTTCCGGGTGTTCGGAAGCAACATCCTTGCGTTGTGCCGGATCCGCCTCGATGTCGTAGAGTTCGCGACCGTCGAGCAGGCGCCAGCGCTCGGTCATGACATACGAACCCGTCACGGCTTCGGGGCCATGGGTGAAGCCCGCCCCCCCGTGATACTGCGACACGAGGTGGTCGCGCGCCCAAGGGGCGTTGCGATCCTTCAGCAGAGGGCGCAGCGACACCCCGTCCGAATGATACGACGAAGGGAGAGCAACCCCGCACAGGTCCGCGAGGGTTGGAAGCACATCAACATGTGCGGCCAGCGTCGGAATATCGCGCCCGCCCTCGAGCCCGCCGTTCGGCCAGTAGATAAAAAACGGAACCCGGTGCCCGCCTTCATAAATCGAAGATTTTTTGCCGCGCATCCCAGCGTTGTAGCCCGACAAGGCCTCGGAAGTCTGTCCTTTGAACTTGCCCCCAGTGGCGGTTCCGTTGTCGGTCATGAAAATCAGGATGGTATTGTCGGAAAGGTTTAACGCATCCAGCCGTTCGCGCAGCATCCCGAGGTTGTAATCAAAATTGGCGATCATGCCAAAAAAGTTTGCGAATGGCTTCCACTCCGGATCTTGCTGATAGGGCGCCGACCACTCCTTCCCTACCCGATAAGGACCGTGCGGCGCGTTGAGCGCCAGATACAGAAAGAAGGGCGCTTCTTGGTTCTCTTCAATGAAACGCAGCCCCTCGCTGAAAAACACATCGGTGCAATAGCCCGTGAATTTTTCAAACGTTCCATTACGCTCGAACGTGTCGTCAAAATAGTCGTTGCCCCAATAATCCGACGCCTGCCCGATGCCGCCGCAGCGATGCCAGAGCACATCCTGAAAGCCGCGGTCCTGCGGACGATGCGGCGCGTTATCGCCCAAGTGCCATTTTCCGACCATGCCCGTGACGTAGCCGCTATCCGCAAAAAAGTCGGCGATCGTCTTCTCGTCCGTATGCAGCATCGTCCGCCCGCTGCTCGTGCGATAGGCGCCGTTATGCCCCGGATCACGCCCCGTCATCAGCGCGCCGCGCGTCGGCGTGCAAAACGAACTGACATGAAAGTCGGTAAAGCGAATTGACTGCTCATGCAGCCTATCCAGATTAGGCGTCTTGAGCACCGGGTTGCCGTGGCAACCCAGATCCCCATAGCCCTGATCGTCCGTCAGCACAAAAACAACGTTGGGTTTTGATGCTGCCTGTATCATGGCAACTCCCGACAAACAAAAGCCGAAAAGCAACATCTGGGTTTTCTTTCCCATGTTCATCCTTTAGCGCGCAAAGTCATTATATTGCGATTGCGTCATCCAATGCAGGTCATCCCAGTATTCCGTGTCGTTCGGCTGAGCAACACCGGGAGTGGTGCGGCCTTGAGCAATGATTTCATCGATTCGTGTCGTCAAATGCTGAACGGTTTCAGGATGTGCGGCAGCGATGTTTTTTGTCTCCGCACGGTCTGCCGAAAGATTATAGAGTTCCAGGCCCTTCTTCCTGAAGGGCAGAACCAGCTTCCAGTCGCCCTCGACAATGGCATAGCGCCCATCGTTGCCATGTGCAATCAGCGGCAACCGCTCATAATCCGTGGCTGGATCCAGCAGGACCGAAGCGAAGCTCTGGCTGTCTTCCCCTGCCGTTTCAGGCAGTTCTGCACCGATCAGTTCGGCAAACGTCGCCAGCAGGTCAACCTGACCCACGGTCTTATTCCACTGCCGTCCCGGAGTTGCAATCCCGGCGGGCCAGCGCACAAGGAACGGCACGCGGTGACCGCCTTCATAGACCGATCGCTTGCCTTCCTTCAACGCGCCACGGCTGTCGTGTCCAAACTCCTCGAGGCGGCCCATCCATGATTTTTCCGGGCCGTTATCGCTTGTGAAAACAATCAGCGTGTTTTCATCGATCCCTGACGTTTTAAGGAAGTCGAGGATTCGGCCGATATGATAATCCGTTTCGATCACGAATTCGCCGTACGCCCCCGCCTCGCCTTGGCCGTGGAATTCGGGCAGCGGGCAGACCGGATAGTGCGGCGAAGTGTAGGGTAGATAGAGGAAGAACGGCTTGCCGCTCTTTGCATCGGCAACTTTTCCGCCCACCCACTCGATGGCCTTATCGGTAAAGCGCGTCAGGCACTGGTTATCGATAAAGTCCGGAGCAATCTCGAAATTCGTTTTAACGGTTCGTGTTGGATCCTTGGACTTGCCGGGCTTTGTTTCAAAGGGCGGCATGATGCGGTAATCCATATGCCGTGGGTTTTTCTTTTTGTTCGTATAAACCGTCGGAGGCACCTTGGCATACCGTCCCTCAAACCACGCCAGAATGCCATAGTTCAACGAAGCAGGAATGCCGTAGAAATAGTCAAATCCCTTGTCCAATGGCATATCCTGAACCGGTTGCGACCAGTCGCGGTCTTTCGGCGTTCCCGGGAAATCCATGCCGAGGTGCCACTTGCCCACCATCGCGGTGTGGTAGCCATTTTTCTTGAACAGATTTGCCAGCGTCATTCGCCCGTCGACAATCAGGCATGTATCTTCCGCACCCATCACACCGGTTTTCCGGATGGTGCGCCACGGATAGCGCCCGGTCAACAGGCCATAGCGCGAGGGCGTGCAGACCGAATCCGGGCTGTGGCCACACGTGAAAGCAACGCCCTCGTTTGCCAGACGATCCATATTCGGCGTCTTGAATTTTGCCTCCGGATTCAGCGCGCTGACATCGCCATAGCCCTGATCGTCAGTATAGATCACAATAACGTTTGGCCTGTCCTGAGCCTGTCGAAGTGGTTGTTCCGGTTTTGCATGTGCAGAGAAACCGGCCAGCAGAAGCAACAGCCCTATCAAATGTTTTGTAGAAAACAGTCTCATCTCGTGTCCCTTGTTTTTCCCCGCATTTGGAACCAGTGTACACGATCCACAAAACCTGTGTATCCCTATTTTGAGTGATAGCCTCATAATCGGCACCGAAAAAAAAACATCCTGCTATTGGGAGGCACTGAACCCCTGGTCGTAGACTTTTTTCCCGTCCCGGATGACTGCACGGTTTTTCGCTTCGGCCTTCTGCCGCTGCTGATATTTTTCGATGCGTTTCAGGTCGGTCGGGTTCGGCATAAATCCATCCATATCGGCCCTCGGAAGTTTTTGGAGCTGCGCCTGCCCGGCCTCGATGATGGCAAGCGCTTCGTTGTATTCCGGACTGCCCTTTTCGAGATTGGTCAGGCAAGGGCTCTTTACCGGGCGGTCGAAACTAATCTGCGCGCCCCCAGCCGTGCGGTGATTAAGCACTATTTTGGTGCCGGTCAATTCCTCAACCCGCTTTACCTGCGCTGCCGTAATCGGTGAACGTCCGCACGGATTGTCAGGATAGGCACATTCGTAGACGGGATAGTACGGCGCATTAATATCGAGCCAGGTTACGATCCGAAGCATCTCCTCCAGGGAAAGTGTCACCTTGTGATGGCCTTCGCGCAAAACTTTAATGAGCTTGCTGGGATGCGACCCCCAGGAATAGGCCGGCTGCGTATCCGCCGGGCCCGCGCCCACACAAGTGATGGCTCCCTTTGCCCACAGGTCGATGTAGGATGCATTAAAGGAAACCGCTCGATCGCCAGCAAGCACCAGTTTTTGCGCTCCTTTCTTTCCGAAATCGTGGCACTTGAGGCAATGCTTGTCGAAAATCGGCTGAACCTCACTCATATAACTGAACATGCGTTGCTCGCCAAACCAGCCGTTGAGTTTGGAAGGCGGTCGCTTCAGCGCCAAGACATTGTGGCCTGAAACGGGCGGAGCGTCCTCCACACGATTTTCGTGACAGCCGATACATCCCTGCACTTCGCCGGGCATAATGATGGTTCCGCTGCGCATCGACTGCACCATCATACCATCTTTATCCAAGGCCTGGAAAAAGACGAAACGATCGGACGGCACCTCAAAATAGGCCGAACCATCGGCTTCCACCGGCACCGTGCCGAGGATGCGCTTGCTCTCGAAATTAGTCCAGTTCATGCCGGGTGCCTGCGTGCCCTGGCCTCCCCATTTTCCATGGGTCCAATTCCGTTTTTCGGGCGACTCGACGATGCGCAGGTATTTAATGGAGCCGCGCTCGACGCCTTCCATATGGGTGCCGATGTAGACATTCTGCACATAGAAATGGCCGGTATCCTTGGAGAAATCCAATAGAGAAGGCTTCATGTTCGGGCGGGTGCGCGGCGCGATCGGCATGGGATCGTAGCACCCAGGTGCCTCGGTATGCAGCAGCACCTCGTTGCCAAAAGTATCGACCAGATAGATGCCCATCTGCTCCCCTGCTCCGACCATACACGAAACCAGAAAATACTTTTCGCTGAGCGGATACGGATCTTCATAGCGCGGTCTGACCTGTTTGAAATGGTCGAACCCATAGCCCTTGTCGATCCGTTCCTTCACAAGTTCCACGGCAGAAGCGGGCCACGTGCGAACCACCGGCTCGCGGCCATCAACGCCCTTACTTCGGTCGATAATCGCCAACGCGCCCCAAGGCCGATCGTGACAGGAACCGAAGATGGCCAGGCAAAGCTGCGTTCCGGGAATAATGCGTGCATCGATTACACCGCCCGGAGAGGCCGTGTTGTTGCCCCAGAAAACAGCATGATTGGAACCGTCGGGATTAACCGTCCAAAGCCCCTGCGCATCACCGTAGTTGCGGTCAACGTATTCCCAGCGGTCGTAAAGAATGCGGCCGTCCGGCATCAGGGAGCCGTGTCCTTCAAAAAGCGTGCTTTTGCCGATCTGGTGGATGTTTGCACCGTCGGCATCCATCCGAAAAAGATTGGCCATGATATGGCGGTTGCACATGCAGAACTTCGGTTCGCGTGTCGCGCTGAAGGCGATAGATCCATCCACCAGATAAAACGGATCGATGTCCGAGATTCCAGTGGCGAACGTGAGTTGTCGAAGTCCGGTTCCATCGATATTGATTTCATAAATGTGATAATCGTCGTCGATGCTTTTACGCATCGAAAAGATGATTTTCCCACCGTCGAAACTCAACTCCGGATCGCGTGCAATCCCAGTCGGGCCGGGATCAAAAACGGTGGAGACGTTCCAATCATTGGAAATATCGAGCATCTTCAGCACGCCGGGCGGATCGTACTTGTGCGCATTGATCTCTCCCGCCTGAAAAAGGGTCGCTGTGTTGTGGTGATCCGACTTGTACTGTCTTCGTACCACGAAAAGGATCGGTTGGCCGCTGATCAGCGGGTTCGCCGCCAGAGCCTCGCGCTGGACCTTTTCCAGTTGCGCATCATCGGCGCCTTCCAGCTTTTTAAGATAGTTCCGGCCGTTCGGATAATCATCACCATACGTGGCCATCAAATCCTCTATGGCCGCACGCACCGCCATCCTGTCGGCCTTCATCACCGGCATCGGAACGGCGTTTTTCTTCGCGGCACCTGCACCCAGCGCAATGCCCGACACCCACAACAGAATGATCAACTTCTTCACTGTTTTCTCCATTAGTTCAAAATTGTTCCCGTGGCATAATTTGCTGGGAATATCCGTTTCCCGCTAGAAAAGTTCCAATCAATGGAAGGACGGATTCCTACAACTTAAATCGACGACGGACACGACGGCGAACAGGACAGCCGGGACCGCAAACCTTTACTTTCTCTTACCGCTTTTTCTGTTTTTTGCCGGAGCGGCCTTCGCTTCGCTCGACAGGGTGCGGCGCTGCGCACCGAAGCTGCGGGCATTTGCACCGAAATGGTCGTGATCGCCCAAATCATGCTGCGCCCACTCCGCCAGCTTCATCAACTCGGCCACCGTTTCCGGATGACTGCCCGAAATATCGGTGGTTTCGCCGATATCGGCATCCAGATCGTAAAGCTCTGCCTTCTCAATACGGATGGCATCGGCCTTTGCAATATGGTTTTTCCATTTGGTCGCGATACTGCCCTGCACCGGTTCCGTGTGTGGCAGCATCAGCTTCCACTTGCCGGAGCGCACCGCACGGAGGCAGTCGTGCTGGTAATAGAAATAATTTCGATCCAGCGCAGCCTTCTTGCCGTGCATCAACTCCGAAATATCCACGCCGTCAATCGTACGATCCGACGGAGCCACGCCGCCTGCCAGCTCGGCGAGGGTCGGCATCATGTCGATTGTTGCCGCCACCGCATCGCACTCCGAGCCGGCAGGAATCTTTCCCGGCGCGCGCATAATGCAGGGAACGCGCAGGCCACCCTCCCAACAGCTGGTCTTCCCGCTGCGTAGCGGCTCGGCGTGTCCGCTGTGCTGCTTCTTAATAAGCCAGGGGCCGTTATCGCTGGTGAAAATGATATAGGTATTTTCGTCCAGCCCCAGCTCTCTGACCTTGTCGAGCACACGCCCGACGTTGAAATCCAGCTCTTCAATCACATCACCATACAAGCCGCCCGCCGACTTCCCCTTGAATTCTTCGGATGCAGCCAGTTTGGTGTGTGGCATGGTGTGCGCGAGATAGACGAAAAACGGCGCATCTTTCTTTTCTTCAATGAAGTTGATGGCCTCGTCCGTGTAACGTTTCGTCAAGGTAGACATATCAGTCTTTTGCTCGATCACCTTCGTGCCGCGGATCAGTTTGACATAACTGTCGTTACTGCCGGGCGTGCCGAAATACGTGTCAAAGCCTTGATGCGGTGGCAGCAGCTCCGGTTTGTATCTGGACGGGTTATGCCCCGCCAGATCCCACTTGCCGAACGCGGCCGTTGCATAGCCCTGCTCCTTCAGCACTTCAGCGATGGTGATTTCGGCGAAATGCAACTCGGGATGGATCGAATCGGGATCGCCCTGCCGGGCGAACCGCAACGGGTAGCACCCCGTCATCAATGCGCCGCGCGAAGGGCCGCAGACGGTCTGGGCATAGAAGCTGGTGAAGCGCATACCCTCCTTCGCCATCCGGTCGATACGCGGCGTTTTAATGTCCGGCGACCCATAACAGCCCAAATCCTGATAGCCTTGGTCGTCGGCGAAGATAATAATAAAGTTCGGGTGGCCTTCGGCGGTCTCCGCTTTGCTCCGGCTGTTGGCGGCCAGCTCCGCCCGAGCCGCGCTCATTGCAGCCAGCAGACACACACACCATAAAATTCTACTCATCGTTGTCATTGGGTGAGTCCTTGTTTCTTCCGCTTCTTTTTCTTTTTGTTCGGAATAGCCGGAGCCGAGGGCTTATAGGTTGCCAGCAGCGCCTTCATCTCCTGCACCACTTCCGGGCACTGATTTTAAAGGTTGGCGGCCTAGTTTGCCATCCGCCTCTAAATTGTACAATGTGGGTCAGGATTTTCCTGCAACACGGAGCTTCCATTTTCCGGACCGAACGGCTTCCAACTCATTTCCTTTATAATCCCATAAAAAGCAGTTAACCGCTAATTGACAAGAGATTATAAGAACCAGCGTCTTCATCCATTGGGTTACCCGTGAACTTTTTGAAAAAGAACTTCACTGCTTCATTTTCTAGCTCTTAACAGGTTTGCGTCTTGGGATTTAAAACAAGCTAATCAGCACTGCCAGCGGAAACATAACTTTGGATGGCGTCCATTCCTTTGATTTTCTGATATTCACCGCGGGTTTCCTTGGCGAGTTTGCTGAGTTTAGGATCCTCGGCGGAGCCACTTCCTGCCGGCACAAAATGGATCACATTGATGGAGAATTTATCTTTTTTCTTGCTGATTCCACTGTGCGAGGGCGTTGCGGCCTTTGATTTGGTCTGCGTGTTATCAAAGGCCTCAACCATCATTTCCGGAGAGTAGTTGGCAAAGGTGGTGCCGGAAGGAGGAATTCGCGCTCCGGGAATGTAGGCCCGGACAAGCCCGTTGTTTCCTCTCGCAATCACCCGGGGCGCCTGCCCCTTTGCGCGGCGACGGTCATTCTCCTTCTTGAAGAGCGCTCGAGCCTTCTCCACGTTTTCTTTGTATTTCTGTTGATCGGATTCATCCCAATCCCGATCCCGGGTTCCTGTTTTGTAGCGTAGCTCCGAACCCCAACGACAAGTAAGCAGAAATACTACATCCGCCTGCTGCTTCATGGCTAGAAGCGTCGGCTTGGCCCACCCGCCCGGTGTGCTCTTAAGCGGCTCGACCTTGAAGTCTCCGCTGATTTTAACGCCGCCCGGCCCCAGCGTCTTCGGTCCGTAATCCTTATCACCCATGCCTTTTTTAACGGCATTAAGCGGCTTCAGCCAATCATCCACCTTGGCCACATTGGCTGGTGTTGCCACCACCATATTCGGAAACAAGGTAACTTCACCGCCACCATATACGGCAATATTAAAGAGCACCGTTGAATTCAATCCTTCCAGAATCCGAACGAGCTCGGATTTAATGATGGTATAGGCCGGAATCCCTCCCATGCTGTCGACCATCATAAACGCGGATGCATCCAGAATAATGAAGACCTTCTCACCTCGGCTTTTGATGCCGAACAACGACATTTCCGGCATCGCGAAGCCCACGCCGCCCCCTCCGCCCAAACCATCTGCAGCCGATCCCATGCCGCCTTTGATCCCGGTAATTTCCGGCAACCGTAGATCGGGCATGGTTTGGTTTATTTTGGGCTGCACCAAAATACGTTTGCGCAACTTGGGCTTTTGAGTCTTCTTTTTCTTGAAATTGACCGGAACCTGCAGCTTTTTGAGCTGCATCTTCGGGCGTTTCACTGGTTTCGCCTTAAAAACCTGGTCTTCTTTCGTGATAACCGTGACGGCCACGAACGAAAGGGCCAGCACGATCAATACCGCATGAATGCCCAGACTCACCAGTGCGGCACTTGATTTGGCATGCTTCGCAAAAAACTTTTTTTTCATCGATCAATTCCACTTTTTCAATTTCTGCTTCAACAAAAACACATAATCAAATGTTTCTCAAAGCCTCTTTATGATCAACAAGACCTATTCTTCGAGATAGCCGCTGCAGAAAATAACGTGTCCGAAGAAACGGGATTCGTCATGGAGACCTCATCGCCGAAGCCTGCACGTCTCCTGCTTCATAAAACCAACGACTGCCAAGCCCCATTTTTTATGCATTCCCAGCCCGCCTTTTATTGCCTTCAGTAATCAATTGATAAATCAGTCCTGCCGGATCTTGAGTCGGATGAACTTATCAGGACTATCGGTCAAATACCGGTTGGTGACCAGCTCATAACCATCAACGGCAAGTCCAACCAAAACCTGATCCTGCGCATTTGTGGTGGAGGAAGAATCCACCAAATTCGTTGAATCTATCAGCAAATAGGTCAATCCATCCGCGACATAATCCGAACGGCGGTAATGGACGTATTCAAAGTAATTCGTCCCCCCCTCGACCGCAATACCCACAGACTCTCTGGCCCCAGCATCAGAATTGGCTGGATTCATGCCCAATGCAAATTCCGCCAGGTTGTCGTAGCCGTCACCCAACCCGCCGTTCTCCACGTCGGCACCGGGCAGCGCGTCATCACCCACCAAACCGTAGCCGGATGCCCAGGCGGCATAGTTGTCACCGGATGGCATTTGGATCGTATATCCCACCTGAATGCCACCAATGTTCCAGCGATCCTTGGCATTACCCAGATTCCCGTTCGCCAGAGTAAAGCTGGATACAGCAGCAAATCCCGCAAGCGCTTGAAGGTCGATGACTGCAGGAGAGGATGACTGCTTAAGCCCGTTCGCGGCATTGGCCACGCCGCCCGCGACCACTTTGACCCTGTCGGCAACGTTATTGGCGTTATAAACCGTGACCGACTGGAAAGAAAGAGCCGTAAAATCATCAAGGGTCAGCGTCCCCCCATTGGCCTCAAAATCGACAATCTGGATATTCGAAACCGAATCCACAGATTGCGTTAAGCTTCCATCAAATGTGTTCCACTATCCGCAAGCTTTGCTTCGAGTGCATCAACACTCTGCTGATCTGCTTTCATGACTACTCAAAAGTAGTCGCACTTTATAAAATTTTCGCAATGGGAATGCGCAGCATCACATAATGACCTTCAGGGGCGCATCCTGAAGGCTCGGATTTAGCAGATTTCAGAACCGTCGGTTGATTATCGAAACTGAGTTAGCCACTAGAAAATAAAGTCTCTTGATTGGACAGCAAGCGGTTACTGAGAGGGTGCTCCTAAACTATCACTAAACTCCCTCTGCCATTGCTGCTCTTTCCTTTTCATAGTAATAGTGTTTCAAAGGTTGTGGTTCGAAGTTTGCTCCCACCAGCATCGGGCCGCAGAGTTTAGCGACAATGCCTTATTGAACCGGACTGAAGCGGATGGCCTTGAGGCTGGAGGTCTTACTGTTGCCTTCAAGGCAGGTGACGGCGATCTTGTACTTCCCGGGCGTTGGAAAGTTGACCCAACCGATGGGGAATTTCTGGTAGTTGTGCGAGGAGTTCTGTTCGTTCTGGATATGCTCGCCGCCTTCGACGTTCACGCCCCAAACCAGGCGGCCTTCGCCTGCATAGGTTAGGCTGACGTTGTAGTCGCCCGATTTGATGACATCGACTTCAAAAGTGGCTTTGCCTTCGGGCGTCCAGTTGTGGACATGATGTACGGATTTCCATTCGCCGAATTTTTCCATCCAGCGTTTATGGGAAAGCTCCGCATTCTCGACCTTCGCAAACTCAGCCAGAATTTCGGTTTCTATTTCGGGATCAAGGCCGAAAACCGGATCCACATCCGGTGCACCGGCCAGATCGACTTCAATGACCGACACCAGTTTTTCCGGAGTAACCGTCGGAAGATTAAATATGGTCCAGCCATTGGAAGAGGAGAACTTGATCGATTCCCCCATACCGCCCTTCAGCAACTTGGCTGAAGTGATTTTTGTTTTAAGTCCGGGCAGGTAAAGTTTTCCGGATGTAGGCCACTCAAAAACCGACAGATAGAGTTTTGTTCCCTTGACGGTGACATCGCCCCACGGCAATGCATGTTCCCATGGCGAGGCATCGGTGCAGTAGACCACTTGCGGATAACGGCGGATCCATTCGCCGGATTCGCGCAGGGAGCGGGCGGCGCGTTCCGGCACGGAGCCGTCACCGCGCGGGCCGATGTTGAGCATGTAGGTTCCGCCTCGGCCGACGCAGGCAATCAGACGCCGCAGGATTTCTTTCGGGGTTTTCCAGTATTCGTCATACCAAGCATAGGCCCACGAATCGTTGGTGGTATCGACGCTCTCCCACATGCCCTTCACGTTTTTGTGCGGCACTTCCATGTCGCCGAGTGTTTCGTAGTCGCCCAGATCATGGCCAGCGCGGCCGGAGACGAGCGCATTGGGCTGATTCTTGCGGACGACATCAACAAGCTGCTGCACATATTTCTTCGGCATATTGCCGGGGGTGTCGAACCAAACCAACTCAATCGGACCATACTGTGTGGTAATTTCCTCCACCTGCGGCAGGCATTTCTTCACAAAGTAGTCATCGAACGTCGCGGCCTTCCCGTTTTCATCGACCTGCGGTCCTTTGCCACCGCCAGGGAAGGTCCAGTCCTGGTTGTGAGAATAGTAGAAGCCAAACCCAAGTCCCTCGGCTCGGCATGCATCAGCCAATTCATGCATGGGGTCTTTCGCCCAAGGGGTAGTTTTGGTGATGTTAAAATCGCAGGCATTGGAATCATACATCGCAAAGCCGTCATGGTGCTTGGCGGTAATGACGATGTATTTCATGCCAGCATTCTTGGCCAGTTTGGCGATCGCCTTGGCATCAAACTTTTGCGGATTAAAGGTTCCGGCGAGCTTCTTATATTCAGGGATCGGAATGCCGGCCATGCGCGGATTCATAATCCATTCCCCGATACCATAGTAGGTTTTACCATCCACCTTGTTACCCAACTGGGAATAAAGTCCCCAGTGAATAAACATGGCATAGTTTCCGTCATTGAACAGCTGGCCGCGTTCGGCATTTTCAGCCCGAAGTTTAACGGTGCTTTCACCCCACATTTCGTTCATACCCTGCTCGGCAATCACACCCTGCATGACAAAAATCCCCAACAATCAAGTAATCAGTATCTTTTTCATAACATCTCCGTCCTGTGCCTGTATTGCAGGCACACAAGACTCATCTCATTTCTAATGTATTCAAAATAAAGCGACTCATTTCCACTTGATCTCAGCTTCCCATTTGTCTGTATCCACCCAAACGCTGGCATGCTCAAATTCCCGTGTAAATTCCCAGAGGTCAGGATGGGTGCGCGTATATTTACCCAGCGGTTTGCCCAGCGGCTTGTGGAATTCGGGATAGTGTTCCAGCGGCCCGGTCGTCAGCCCCCAACCCCAGCTCCACTGAAAGTAGGAATAAGGCTGCGCGCCGATCAGATAGAGCGACAAATAGAATTCCAGCTGCTCCTTCGACAGCTCGGCCCACTTCTTCTTGTGGTTCAACTTGCCCGTCCGTCCGGCTTCCAGCAACAACGAGCCGGACTCCGGTTCCGCGCCGAACCGATAAATACAAATCTTGCCCGCATCGGCGATTTTTTCCATCAACTGCCAATCCTCCAGCAGCTTTTCCTTCGTGTGGGTGACCGTGCGATTGTAATGCTCGAACATGAAGGCATCCGAGACGTCAAAAACTTGATCAATGTGCGCTCCGTTGTTGGCCAACAGAATCTTATCCGACCCGATTTTAGCCTTCAACTGCGCCATCATATCCGCTACGCCGTCCACAACAGCCTGAGAGTTGGTCGATCCATGCAACCATGCCCATCCGTGCATCTGGTCGATAAAAATACCATCAGCACCGGTCTGAAGAACCATCTCTGCCGCTGAATCGGACCACCAGCTGCGCATCTCGGGATTAAGAACGTTGTAGCCGTAAAGACCACGCTTCTGCGCCGGCTTGCCGGTTTTCGGATCGGAGACCAGATAGGCTTTCATTTCCGGATACTGACTGATCTGATCAGCCGTCAGCATTTGCGTATAGCGGGTAAACGGATAAGCCAACGCCGCATTGAGGTAACCCAACACAACAATCTCCGGCTTTAACTTTTTAAAAGCTCTGGCTTCATGCTCCAAGCCCAGCACGGCATCCCCGAACGGCTTAAGTCCATGATTCTTTTCAATACAGATAAAATCCGATTCAGCAGCGATTTTCCTGGTCTCGGAATCCTGCAGCAGCCGGTCATCATGCGCGAACATCATGTAAACAGGAACCTTGTCCCAGGAGAATGCCGGATAATGCTTCGGCGCTTCAAAAGGCACTCCACTCGTTGTAACCAACGAGTCGGCTTGATTATCCCGAACGCTAGCCAGACAAAATGTGCTCATTCCCAATACTATTGTCACAAACTTTTTCATCATGATGGTCGTCTCACTTAATTTTGATTCATTTCCCGCGCACGCCGCCTCCGGTTATCTCAGGTTACAGTGACGATGCACCGCCGGTCAGGATGGCACGGTAGAACCGTTTCTCTTCGGTTGCGAGTGCGGGATCACTGATCAGATTGGTGGTTGAACCGGCCTGGCCGGCTATGCCGGTGGAGAGGTCGACCCTCTTCTTTAAACACACAAACAGAAAGGCTTTGCCCTACTCCAGTTGCTCGATCAATATACGCGCTCCATAAAACCTGCCTATCCCACTTATTTGGGATGTAGAGGACAGAACAACCCCTGATTATGTTCAAAAAAAGCAATCCATCACTTATTCTTCTTGCGCCTTCTTTTACCCTTAGAAGCCTCGGTTTTTGTGTCCAAAGGAGCCTTATATGAACTCAGGCTTAGAAGCCCGCCCGGCAGCCCCGTCACTCGTATTTCGGGGATAATGGAGACGGAATGGTATTTTTTGGCAAATGCTTCCGACTGAGCCATGGTTTCAGGAACATCTAAACCGCACGGCATCTTCCGCTACTACTTTTTCGTACGCAAACCGATCAGAGAAAGATTGATCGGGATAATCCCCATTTTCAGTGCGGGAGATCCCGGCTTAAACCTAAAGTCACCATTTTTCGGGTCAACGAACAACGGGTCTACCGCCCGGCTGTTGGCGTCTATGCCATCATCCTGCAGTTTCTCTAAAACATCTTCACCGATGTCCCGATCCTCTCTGCAGTAATAGATATTATAATCGGAGTCGATGTCTTTCATCCGTGCCGTTTCCCGACCTCGGCTGTCCTCGCCGACGTTTCCTTTTCCATCTCCCGGTTCAGAGATAAAGGTGCATCCTACCTCAGTTGAATAGAATATATTTCACAAATTGCTCGCGCCCGAGGAGGGCCCTTCGACGATTTTCAGATACGTACCCCGCGGTACGATAACATCGGCGATGATATTGTTTTCAAAGCGATTATTCAGTTTCAGCGTCATCCCCTGCGATTTGCATTTATAGATTAGATTTTCAGCAATGAGGGCATCCATTTGTCCGCCGTCCGTCCGCATCCCACCTTGCTTCCCCGTTTTGGCGACCAAATGGTGGACATAGTTACGGCGAATCACATTGCCCGGACCAGTACCGCGAATGTAGATGCCATTGCCATCTCCCAATATTTGTATCGCGTTATGGATCTCATTGTATTCGATAAGGTTATTACGGGTATGCAGATAGGGACGGATATCATCCAACTCCGGATTTTGCGGCACGTTTTCAACTTCATGCCATCGGATAGAACTGCTTGATTCGCGCTTATTCTGTTTCACAAAAAAGCGGGTAACGATACCGGAAACAATCATACCCGAATAATTGGTATGATGAATCAGATTATTAGCCACCCGATTCTCCCCGCTCTGGCACAGGAAAATTCCTGGGGACTGCCAATAGATTTCTCCGACATGATGAATATGGTTGTTGTAGACGAGATTCTTTTTATTTACGTCCTTTGTGCCGGGACCATATCCGCAAAGAAAGATGCCGGCTCCGCCCATATATTCAATATGGTTGCCGGAAATCTCGTTATTCATTCCATGCAGATCCACCCGAATCGCACTGCTGCCACTGTGTTGAAAATGGCACTGTTCAATCACGCAATGTTCGGCCCCGCGCAAGCGAACCATGGCATTATCCTTATCGAACATATCCCAGTCGTGCTGCGTCCCTGCATCGTCTTTATTTAATGTATAACGTTCACCGTGCTTAAACGTGAGACCGCGGAATCACAGGTTACGTACGGGTATGTCCTTCGGCCCTTCTTTATCAATCGAGCCTTCCACACGAATCAGCTCGAAAAGGGTCGGTGCCACCACCGGCGTTTTGCCCCGGGGCCAGAGATAAACCATCTGCTCCTTCGTATTGAGGACCCATTCCCCCGGCTCATCGAGTTCCTCCAACACATTCTCAAGCCAAACTCCGAGTTTGCTGATCGCATACGTTGCGTTGATAGACGTACGTGCAATCCCTTTCTTTTCATCCACCGACGCCAGCGGCAATACATTCATCGTCCAATCACGAGTGGGACGAACCATTATTTCTACATCGGCAACATTCGGCCAATCTTTCAACTTACCCTCTGGAAAACGAAGCAGATTGCTTTTACTGCCCTTCAACGCAGCAAAACGTTCCGACTGTGCCCGTGGCAGCATCCCGTCGTTGTCATAGAGGGTCAGGAATCGATCCGAAACCTTCGCCTCCCAGATTTTTCCCTGTGCCTCCTGTGGCAACCCGGGCAGCTTGCCGGACACCCTTTTCCAACCCTTGATTTCCTTACCGGAACTGAACACCGGGTTTTCACCTGGATACGCCGCATACGTTACGGTTGATTCGCCGACCCCGGAATCCTCCAATCCAAACATTACCGTTTTTTCCAACCGATACATGCCCTCACGAACCAGAACAACGATGTCCTCCATCTTCTGTTTCTTCAATACCCGAACCGCGTCACGCACCCGTTCCAACGTCGCAAAGGGACCATCCGTCCCCTGAGCATCAGGGGCGGCCAATGTGCCAGACCATTGATCAGAACCCTTCGGCGACACATAGAAATCCGCGTCCATCTCAGCAGCTCGGCATACACCGCCCGCTATCATGACCAACATTAAAATCAAAAACATCTTCATTTAAAACTTTCTATATTTTTGAAACCAAACGCTCAACCACCATACTCCAGGGCACCTACCGGATCACCGTGGCCCCCGCGTCGCTCGCGCGCCCATCAGCCCGTACCGCGGCGACCTTGAGCGTCATCTGATCGATCTGTTTCAGGTCGGAGGCTTTGTAAACAAAATCGGTGCCTTTGATATTTGAGGCGATCAGCTCATAGTCCGGCGCATTGCCCACCGCGCGGTACAGGTTGTACGACGCGGCATCCGCGCTGCCGGTCCAGGATAGCTCGATCTGACTCTTCACATCCTTGTCGACCTTCAGGTTTGAAGGCGCGATGACTGGAATACAGACCGGGATATCGGTGACCACAACGATCTGGCCTTTGGTGGTTTTGATACCGATTAGGTCGCTGCCCTTGGCAGCGAAGTCTACCGACTTCCCCTCTGGGGTCATAATCACAGCCTTGGCAACGTTGGGGTATCTCAACTTCAAGGTACCTCCCGCTTTGGACAACACTTCCAGTCGGCTGGCGTGACCGTCGGACCACTGCACGGAGACCTCGAAGTTACCTCGCGCCAGGATGCCGGAGTAGCTGCCCTCCGACCATGCCGCGGGCAACGCGGGCAACGGGGCCACTACGTGGTCCTGGCTCTGCAGGAGCATTTCAGCAACCCCGGCTGTGGCGCCGTAGTTCGCGTCTGCCTGGAAAAGCGGGTCGCCACGATGGTCGTTGAACAGGTTGTGCATGTAGTTGCCTTCTAACAAATCTTTGTAGTAAGCGTAGGCCTCTTCGCCGTCGTGAACCCGGGCCAACATGGCGATTCTCTCCGCGCGCGCCCAGCCGATATTGGAGCTGCGGGTACGCAGGGTCAGGGTTGTCTTGGCGGCATCGAGCCAGGCTGGCGTCGAGTCGTTGATCAATTGGCCCGGATACAACCCGAGCATCATGGAGGCGTGCCGGTGGTGGGGATCGAGGGCCTTGTTGGCGTCGCAGTAGTATTCTTCCTGACGGAATTCCTTAATTTGTCCCGACTTGCCGATCTGGATCGGGTCGAGAAGCGGGAGCTGCGTTTCATAGATGTCCAGTCGCTTATCAGACCGGCCCAGAATCTTGGCTGCCGTCAAGGTGTTGTGATGGTTTTCATAGAACATCTGCTGATCGAACGTGGTCCCGACGGTATTTCGGAGTTTTTGTTCCGGGGATGAGGAGGGATCGGCCAACAGGAAGCCATCAACGTCCTTCACGAACCGGGACACAAAGTTGGCCTGTTCGTACATTACGGGATACACGGTGTCCGCCAGCAGGGACTCATCCCGCGTGTAGTCGTAGTAGTCCCAGAACATCTGGGCGATCCAAGACCCCGTACCAAAGCCGGCAACGGGTGATTTTCCGGTAACATTGTACGGATTGGTCCAGAACGGTCCGGACCAGCCGTTGTCTCTACTCTTGTCGAGCTGCGCGGGGTTGTACTGCTTGATGTACTGAGTGGCGTACTGTCGCTGCCGATGGACGAAGACGTTAAAGAAGCCTACATAGGACTCGAACAGTTCGGGCAGGTTGGCGCAGAAGGCGGGCGCGTAGGCCATCTGGACGTTCGTGTCGTGCAGGTACTGGGACGACCACGGCGGCCTTGCATAGACGTTCCAGATCCCCTGAAGGTGGGGCGGGAGCGTGCCTGCTCTGGAGGAGCAGATCAGCATGTAGCGCCCGAACTGGAACGCGAGTTCTTCTAGGTATCGGCTGGAGGCACCGGCGGGATAGGCATCGACCAGCTCGTCGGTGGGAATCGCCGGTTCAGCGGCGCCGAGGTCGAGGCTTACCCGGTCGTAAAGTTCGGTGTAGTCAGCCTGATGGTTTGCCAGCAACTCCTCATAGGACTTCGCCGCCGCATCAGCCAGGTAGCCGGTCACCTTGGCGTGGGGATCGGGAAAACCCTTGAGCTTGTCGGCGGCTGCAGTCGTCAGGAACACCTGTGGGTCGAACTTGTAGTTGGTTCCGACCGCGATCAGAATCACTGCACTGTCGGCATTGGAAACGGTGATGGTGTCATTGCCGGAGGATGCTTTCATCTTGCCACCCTTAGGGATGACCTTGAACTGGCCCTCAAACTTTATGTTGAAATAACTCATGACACCGGAGAGTGTGATCGTGTCGCCCTTCGCCGAGACAGAGCCTGATTTGCCAGTGCCCAAAAAGGGGATGGTCGGGCGCAAGGTGAACGACAATGTTCCCGCCTTCGACGCGCTCAGACGGATCGCCATCACCTTGTCAGGGTAGCTGGTGAAATACTCCCTCGAATACTTCACACCGCCCTGCTCATAATTCACGGTCGAGATGCCTTTATTGAGGTCGAGCTCCCGGGTGTAGCTGCTGGTTTTGGTATGATCAAAATCAATGTAAACCTCGGCAAAGTTGTTCAGCCCCCTGCGTTTAAGTCCTTTATCGGATCCCCAGTCGTACAGGCTGTTCTCGGTGATCTGGATTCTGTCCGAATCCGTTCGACCGAACACGTTGACCCCCATGTAGCCATTCCCCATAGGGATCGAATCGTTGACCCAACCGGCATCGCTGTCCGGAGCAGGCTTGTTGTACCAGAGCCGCATTGCGCTTTGCTCCACCGCCGTAGCCTCCGGAGTGAGATGCATACCCGTCAGTAAGGACACGGTTAAAACAGTTGTCATTAAATTGCGTATAAACATAATTCCTCCATAAAACTCTCTTAGACCCGATGTCCCAAAGGTTGCAGGGACAGTCCGGATCGCTACACTAAGTTATGCCTCTGACCAAAATTTCTACCAGCAGTTACCCATGCAATAATACATCGTCTCCTGATCATAAGGAGCCCCAATGATTCAGGTATAGCATGACAGCAACAGCCTATTTCCCTCGAATGGTTTTCCGAATCTCTTCCATCACCGCCATGCATTCGGGATTGAAGATCGGATGTTCGGCGGTGACATCGGCGGTCATGATCAAATTAATGGTTACCGGGACCTTTTCCTCCGCCATGCGCTTAAAAAAGTCCACATACTCCTCTGTCGAATGGACGGGGCCTCCGCTGATCGTGCCGTTCATCGGTTTATTAGCAAGCCAGCCACCCTTGTCCATCAGACACCACCATGCGGGGGTGACATCGCCCAACTGCCGCCCCGGCCCAATGAGTTGCCGATCGATTGTTCCGATCTCGCTCGCACTATCGGTTACCGCTAAGTCGCTAAACGGCGACACGCCTGTCCCCCGATTTGAGCTGAACCCTACGACGGCCTTGGGGTTGCCGGCTTTGATTGCGCGCGCCCAGCCTTCCCAGGATGGATTGAGTGGATAGTCCCACGCCAGTGCGCCGTCCGTATAGCCGAATCCTTTCAGCTTCTCGCCATAGCGCAGGCTGCATTCGCGAAGGATCGCCTCGATGTTATCGCTGTACTTTTGGGGGTCCGAACCAGTGGCGCCGACCGCTTCGCGCCATACCTTTGGGTCGTAGCCGTTATACCCGGTATGCAGATAAAACATGGTGCGGATGCCCCGCTTGTCCAGTTCGTTGATAATTTCGCCCAGCAGATCCCGCTTGGCGGTACGCCCCGGCGCAATCTTGTCTATGGCCGCATTGGGGCCGGGCCAATAGAATCCCTGATGCGTTGCCGTAAATGTGATCCATGCAGCTCCGGTACGTTCAATCGCATCGGCAAAAACCTGAACATCGAACATCTCCACGGATTTTTGAAACCATTTGACCCGTGGCTCATCCCCCTGCAAAGCATGACTCAGCGCCGACCAATGAACAAAGAGTCCGTATTTTCCATCTATCATCCACGAAGCATCGCCCCGAATCGCCTGCGCCCGTTCCACTTGTGCCTTGCGCGCAGCAGCGGTTCCAAGTTCGATGGAAAACAGGTGAAAATTCTCAGTCACCCCTTGACCAAAGCGCGGGGCGTTGTCATCCCCTTTTCCTTCTGACGTTGCGGGATCAGGCAGTCGAAAAGTGATTTTATTCTCGCCGGCTTTCAGATGCAGGGTGCCGGGCATTTCCTGACGCCAGAAATAGGGACGATGCTTCCAGGTTCTGACGAAGGACGGAGCCTTCAGAACAGAATCCCCCGAACTCACTTCCAAGATTGTCTGCTCTTTCTTGCTAAAGAGAACGCTCACCACATAATCATCTTCCTTAGGGACGCTGACCGTCCAGGTAACCGTATCCTGCGGTGACTTAAAACCGTTCACCACATTGGCACTCCTGAAATGCCGTTTCGCATTTCCGGACAGCTCTCCACTGGACGCAATAATTGCGGTCACGTCATCGGCACGCAGTTGGGGGATCTCTAATTTCGGCCGGGACTCTGTCTGTGCCTGAGCAGAAATGATCGACAAGCACAGGCATAAGGTCATCCGTGTATTTCTATTCAGCATTTTTTTACTCCTAAATCTTAACTCCAGCCTGTCGTTATCGCCAAGTGATTTTGGCCTCTCGGCTTTCGGTATTCACCCAAACACTGGCGTGCTCAAATTCACGGGTAAACTCCCAGCCATTGGGAGTTGTTCGCTTATATGCCCCCTTGGGGGGACCGAGTGGTTTTTTAAACTCTGGATAGTCCACCAACGGGCCGGTTGCCAACTTCCACCCCCAATTGTAGAGAAAATAGGAATAGGGCTGCGCGCCGATCAGATAGCAGGCCAGCGCGAACTCCGCCTTTTCCTGGCAGTCTGTCGGAGTTAGAACCCCGCACTGGCGACATCCCGGCATGAACTTATCAAGTAAAAGAGGCAAAGGCCGGGCGAAGCAAGAAAATGTCTGAAAATACGCCCGAAAATGTGCCGACAGTGCATTGGCGTGCTGTTTTGCGGTTGCCGCCGGGTGTTTCGGGGCACGCGCCGCCATGAGCTTGAATATTTTCTTTAGATTGTAGCTGAGGCAGACGAGGCTCCATTCGGTTTCGGCTTTCTCCTTCCCCCTCATCGAGAAGCGGCGGAAGCCGAGCACTTCCTTGATAACCCCGAAAACGGGTTCGACGGTTTGCTTGCGCTGCTTGTAGAGCGCCTTCCCTTCGGGGCTCTTGAGACGGTAGGCCATCTGTTCCTTGATGGGTGCGCCAGGTGGCGGAGGGGTCGGCAGCGGTTGCTTCTCGAGGTCGGCAACGCTGACGTGGTGCGAGCCTTTGGCCATGGCGCTGTACACCGTCGGCCCGCCACCGGTTTCGGCGTCTTTGACGGCCTTCTCACTGTAGTAGCCGGTATCGGTCAATACGCTTTCCGGGGTGGCCGCTTCCTCAGGAATGCTTGCGAGAACAGGATTGAGCTGCTCTTTGTCATTGGGCGCATCGGTGACGAGCTGACCAACGATGAGATAGGTTTCGGTGTCTACGGCGGCCTGCGCGTTGTAGGCCTGTTCGAAGTGGCTGCCGTTGCCGGCCTTCATGATGCGGCTTTCGGGGTCGGTAAAATTGTATTGCTTCTTATCCGGCGGCTCTGCGGATGGAGGTTTAGGTTCTTTTCCCCGCGGTTTCTTGTTTTTACGCTTTTCCTCGAAGGCCGTTTTCTTCTCTTCGTACTCGGCCTGCTTTTGCTTGCGCTCCTCTTCGTAGCGCGCCTTGATCACTGCCCGGGCGTGCTCCAGGCTCTTGATGCGGTCTTCGCGCCGGACGATTTCGTCCGGGATGCTCAGCCCGTCATCAAGCGGGACGTTATCGACCTGCTCGGCTTTGGCGGCGAGTTGTTCGACTTCCTTGCGCAGCAGTTCGACCTGCTCGCCGGCATGCTTTTAGCTGACAGCGGAATGCTTGCTGGCACTGGCTTTGATCTTGGTGCCATCGACGCTCACGGTGCCGACCTTTTTGAGACCGGCGGTTTCCTGCGCCATGAGCAGCACCCGTACAAAAGCCTTTTCGAACAGCTCGCGGTTCGTGCGGCGAAAGGCACAGATCGTGTCATGATCGGGATGCAGGCTGCCGCCGCAGATGTAGCGAACGATGACGTCCGACCAGGTCGCATCCTCGATCCCGCGCGAGGAGAAGCGGCCCGTGGCGTAGCAATAGATCAGCAGAGTCAGCATCATGCGCGGCGGATACTGCTCGTCGCCGGTTCCCCGAAGGTTGAAGCGGAAGTCTCCAGCGGGAAGCCGGTCCACCGCATCGATCAGGAAATGCACAATGTGCTTCTGAGGAATCCAGTCGCGCAGGTCTGGCGGAAGCAGCATCGGGGTGTCGCGGTCGAGGTTCTTGAGTCGTGTGGCCATCACTTCCTTTTGGTTAAGACAGGCATAGACTGGCACAGTCTCATGAATATTGAAATATTATTCGCAAGCTAAGTCCGACAGACTGCTGGGAGAGTTCAGGCATACTCGGTTGCATATGCCCCCGCCATGTCCCTTCAACCCCTAAACGAAATACAGAAATTTTTCCGGCCTTGGCATTGGTCAGCATATCGCCCCACTCGGCCAGCAAACTTTCCTTACTGGATTTTGTGCGCGCATAGTTTTCAAACATGATCGCGTCACTCACGGGAAAAACAGTTTTGGCATTATCTCCATACGCATTGTTTGCCAATAGAATTTTATCAGGGCCCAGTTTCTTCTTGAGCGCCCCCATCATCTCCCCCATGGCCTTTTCAATCTTCGCCTTCTTGTCTTTACGCAGATCAACGTTGCCGTGCATCTGATCAATAAAGGCCCCGTCACAGCCGGATTCTTTAACGCCCTTCGCAACGGTATTGACCCACCACCTTCGGAAATCAGGATTCAACACATCGTAACAAAGCGCGCCATAGCGATCGGCCAACTCCCCTGTTTTAGGGTTGGTGACCAGCGCTTTCTTCAGCTTCGGGTTTTTCCTGACACGCTCCTTGGTAAAACCCTCATTGTATGAGGTGTAGGGCCAGGCATAAGCGGCGTTGAAATAAAACAGCACCGTCATGTCGGGCTTCACCTTTTTAAAAGCCTTGGCCTCGTGCTTCGCCCCTAATTCAGCGAAGCCAAGCGGCTTCATTCCATGTGACTTTTCAATGCAGAGAAAATCAGTTCGTTCGGCAATAAATTCAACCTGCTCCTGAGTCAGCAACCTATTCTTGTCTCCAAACATGAAATAGAGCGGTGTGGTGTCCCAACTGAACTTGGGATAAAATCCCTTAGGCTTAAACTGAGTTCCGTCGCTGATGCGCAACGGACGCTGATCCAAGGAGCGTGCCGTCGCAAGCGATGAGGTTGCCACGGCAGACAATATGATGAGTTGGAATGCACGGAATGCTGTTCTACTTGTCATTGGGTTTTCCCTTGTAACCAACATGCTTATTCTTATCCAGCCGTCCCATTTTCGACACATCCAGTTCCTCGATCCCCAAGGTCAAGGCAGGACTGCCCGGTCGAAAAGTGAAATCGCCGGTGGCAGGGTCCGTAAACAGAGGATTTCCAAAAAGGCTGTGCTTCTCTTTGCCTATCGCCTGCATCATCTGCAGATGCTCATCCATCCAGTGCGAGTCTGTCGGATGGTAGTAGAGGTTCGAATCCATATCCGTGTCCACGAATTTGGGCGGAGGATTCCCTCCATTATCTTTGCCTCTGGGTCTTTCGTTATGCGCCTTGCCCCCGTCCGGATGGGAAACGATAATATTGCGATATACTTTTGAACCATCAACCGGCACCCATTCATAGCTGATGTATCCACTTTCGGGGACGACAGCCGGAGCGACGATGAAATTATTGACGATGTCGTTTATCCCCTTCGAAGCGATTCCTGCCGAAAAGCCGCCATTGTTATAAAGAACATTTCCATAGATCAGCGTATCGTGCTGGTCGTCGTCGCAACGGATAGAGGCCGGCAGGGAGTGCGCCAGATTGTCGTGCAGATAGTTGTAGCGGATAATATTCCCCGTCCCAGTACCGGAGACATAGATGCCGTTGCCATCTGACAGCAGCTGAACGGCGTGGGAGATTTCATTATATTCCAACAGATTATGCCGCGCATGATTGTACTTTTCGCGCGCTTTCCAGCTCTCGAATCCCGCTCGCGGAAGTTCTCTATCTTCGGCAACGATCTCATGCTGGCGAATCGTTCTGCCACCCTCTCCGTTTAAGCTCCGCCCCGGCTCCACGCGCGTCGTGATGAGCACAGCCGCATAGCCACTATGATGCAGCTCATTGTGGAGCATCCGGTTATGACCGCTTTGCCAGGCCCAAAGCCCCGGAGAATGCCAAGTGATTTCACTGAAATGATGAATATAATTATTCACGATGTCATTGTGATGATTAACGTCCTTCGTACCGGGGCCATACCCTGCAAGCAGAATCCCCGCTTCACCTAGATAAGCGAATTCACAACCCTCAACCCGATTGCGCTGTGCATGCAGGTCCATCCGCAAACCCGATCCACCGGAATTCACAAAGCGGCAGTCTGTGACCGCACATGCTTCGACTCCGCGGAATCGAAGCAAAGCGGTGGGACGGTCGAACATATCCCAATCGTGCTGCAATCCCCAGCCGACACGTCCTTCATCGCTCTCCCACGCCCAGCGGTCCCCATGGGAAAACGTCAGTCCGGAAAAGACAATGCCCCGGACGGGTATATCCGTGGGGCCATCATAATCGATGGCTCCTTCGACACGGATCAACTCCGTTAACGTTGGCGCCAGGATATTGCGGGGCGATCCATCCGGAGCCGGATCAGAAGGCCACAAATAGATCTTACGGGTTTGGGTATTCACCACCCATTCTCCGGGTTCGTCCAAAGCCTCAAGAATATTTTCAACCCATACAACGGAAGCTTCAGGATCGTGAAGATAACCCGGCAACGGCCCCATCCCATAGGTCGCAGACGCGCCGGTTGTCGCAACACCCGTGGCTTCATCAACCGATGCGAGAGGAAGCATATTGATCGCCCAGGCTCGGCCTGGCCTTACTTGAACTTCCACGTCGCCCAAATTATCCCAATTCTTCAGGGCGCCTTCCGGAAAATGCAGCGTTCGCCTATCCCCCTGCTTCGCATAGGCGAAACCAGAATTCCGTGCGCGATTCAAACGGCGCTGACCGTCATAGAGCGTATAGAACCGATCCATGCCCTCAGGCAGGTCAGCCACCCACACTTTGCCAAAAGATTCAGCAGGCAACTCGGCAGGTGGTGATTCTAAAACTTTCCACCCCTTGATCGCCCGCCCTGAACTGAACACAGGGGTTTCGCCGGGAAACGCAGCATAGGTCACGGTTGATTCGCCTGCCCCGGAATCCTCCAGGCCGAGAACAACCGTCTTTTCCAACGGGTATATTCCCCCCCGAACCTGAACGACAATGTCCGTAGATTTTTTCTTTTTTAAAATGCGAACCGCATCACGTGCGCGCATCAGCGTTGCGAAGGGTCCATCAGCTCCCTGAGCATCAGGGTCGGCCAACGTGCCGGACCAATCGTCAGAACCTTCAGTAGAGATATAATAATCAGCCGTTACCTCAGCATCCACCGCTTCAGCATGGAATATAGTTCCTGCCATCACAGCCCATATCACAAATAATAGTTGTCTCACCCAATCCCCTGCTTTTTTCTATCCGAGAAGACGGCCGCAAACCGGAATGCCCCTTCCCGGATGAGATGGCCAACAGCAGAAATGCCTTCATCTATTCAACGTTCCAGTTTTTGATTTTCAAAAAATACCCGGCGGTTGGATCTTCATCATGACAGGCCAGAAAAAGACACTCGGGCTTCCCGTCCTTCCAAAGAATATTGGGGCGTTCGCTGCGAGCCAGCTTATCTCCGAAATAGATCTCGTTAGTCTGATAACCAATTTCCGGAACGCCCCAATTTATTCCATCCTTTGATTTATAAATCAGGCCGGGCCGATATCCCCCGTTTCTTATTTGATCTGCCGGAATCGGGTTTCCTTCTAACAGGTTCTGCACCCCTCTCCGATCTTCAACAATCATGTAGTACATGCCCTCGTAGAAGAAGGCATAGGGATCTTCGATGTCCACCTGCTGATCCGCATAACTGATAACGGGGTTGGCCTCATAATTCACATACGGCCCTTCGATCTGGTCACTTTCTGCAAAAGAGATTTCGCGAAAGCCTTTCTTCAAAGGAAGTTTATCCGTCATCGATTTGTAATAGATTCTATACTTCCCTTCTGGAGTCACCACAAAGGTCGGATTCGAGGCGTGGACGATCTGACAACCATTCATCTCTCCGGAGGCAGGAATCACCGGGTTGAGCGGACTTTCTGTCCAGGGTCCATCCAGCGATTTGGCCGTGGCCATACCCACCTCCTGTTTAGAACCGTTTGCATCACGATACCTGTTCAGCAAAAAGACGAGCACATAGGTATCGCCCGCCATGGAGACCTGCGGATTATGGTACGAGGCGTCATCACTGGAAAAGAGATCCTCAACAAACGTGTAAGGCCCTTCCGGTTGATCCGCCACCCAATGCACAATCTTGCTATGCTTTATCCAGCTGCCTTTTTTGGGAATGACAGAGTTGAAAATGTGCAACTTCCCCTTTTCATCGTAGATCGGCGCCATGCACCAGGTCCAAGTCCCGTCTTCTGCAGGAAGAATATACTCCCCGGGAACCAGGGCCTTGCAAAAGGATGACTCTTCAAGGGAGTGGGCTTGCCCGCAAAACAGGCTCAACAAAAAAATACAGGACAAAGTTTTCATTACAGATTCCATGGGTTGTACCTCCTAATTCAGGGGTGTTAAGCGAATAGCCTTGAGCTTGGCGGTTTCAATATTTCCTTCGAGGCAGGAGACCGCGATCTTGTATTTTCCCCGCGTTGGAAAGTTAAGCCAGCCGATGGGGAATTCCTGATAGTTGTGCGAGGCGTTCTGTTGGTTCTGGATATGCTCTCCGCCAACGACGTCGACCCCCCAGACCAAACGGCCTTCGCCGGCGTAGGTAAGGCTGGCGCAGTAGTCGCCCGACACCGTCACATCGATTTCCCAAACCGCTTTTCCCCCAGTCGTCCACTTGCCTACGGGATTCACCAGCACCCACTCCCCGAACTTTTCCATCCAACGGTCCCGGAAGATCTCTGCGCCATCAACCACGGCGAACTCGGCGAAGATTTCTATCCCGTGGTTGGGATCGAGGCCAAAGGTGGAATCCACCTCCGGTGCGCCGGCCAATTCCACCTCAATGACGGAAACGAGTTTTTCCGGCGCGCGGGGCGGGAGCTCAAAAATGTTCCAACCATTGGCAATCCGGTGCGCGACCGGTTCTGATTCGCCGCCGCTAAGCAATTGCGCAGATTTGATGCTGGTTTTCAAGCCGGGCAGGAACAGCTTGCCGGACTCCGGCCAATCGAAGACGGACAGGAAAAGCCGGTTGCCCTTTACGGTGACATCGCCCCAAGGCAGGGCATGCTCCCAGGGGGAAGCGTCGGTGCCATAGACCACCTGGGGATAGGTATGAATCCACTCTCCAGCCTCGCGCAGTGAACGGGCCGCGCGGTCAGGAACAGCACCTTTGCCGCATGGACCGACATTAAGCATGTATGTACCGCCGCGGCCGACGCAAGCAATCAGGCGGCGCAGGATTTTCTTCGGCGATTTCCAGTTTTGGTCGTACCAGGCATAGGCCCATGAATCGTTGGTGGTATCGACACTTTCCCACATTCCTTTGACGTTATGATGCGGCACTTCCATATCGCCCAGGGTTTGATAGTCGCCCAGATTGTGTCCGGCACGACCGGAAACGAGGGCTTTGGGTTGGTTCTTACGCACGACATCCACCAATTGCTGGACATATTTTTTTTCCATGCCTCCCGGTGTGTCAAACCAGATCAGCTCTATGGGGCCGTACTGCGTCGTGAGCTCTTCGACCTGTGGCAGGCATTTCTTTGTAAAGTAGTCGTCGAACGTGGCGGGTTTGCCGTTTTCATCCACCTCCGGACCTTTTCGCCCGCCGGGAAAGGTCCAGTCCTGGCTATGGGAATAGTAAAATCCGAAACCTAAACCGGCTTTGCGACAGGCGGTCGACAGCTCCTTCATCGGATCGATTTTCCAAGGGGTGGAATCAACAATATTGAAATCGCAGGCTTTGGAGTGGTACATCGCGAACCCATCGTGGTGCTTGGCGGTAATGACGATGTATTTCATTCCGGCATCCTTCGCCAATTGTACGATGGCCTTGGCATCAAACTGCGTAGGATCGAAGGCGCCGGCCAGCCGCTTGTATTCCTCCGCAGGAATACCGGCCATCTTCGGATCCATGATCCACTCGCCGATTCCATAGTAGGTTTGACCATCCACGTTGTTGGCCAGCAAGGAATAGAGTCCCCAATGGATGAACATGGCGTAGTTGCCCTCGTCGAACAGCTCTCCACGTTCGGCGTTTTCCGCACGCAGCTTGACCGTGCTTTCGCCCCACATTTCATCCATCTGTTCAGCCTGAACACCGCCGACCAACATCCCGGCAACCAGACCTGCCAATAATATTTTCATCTTAACTCTCATTTCTTTTTCGCACGGGCCTTCGACAACGCGTTTGCACTTGGTGTAGTCGGCAGTGATTTTTTCCAGACATCGAGCTGGATAGACATTTTTTTAACGACCTCAGGAAAGTCAGCCGACACATCTTTCGTTTCCGCCCAGTCGCTCTCCAAATCGTACAGCTCCATCTTCTGTGTCGCTTTATTGACCAGCAGCTTCCACTTGCCGTCATGGACCCCGAGCGAGGGCCATGTATATTCCTGACTGTCTCCGCCCCGCCATTCCCAGAAAATGGGTTTGGTTCTTTCGAACTTCTCGCCCTTGAAGGCGGCCAAGGCGCTTTGTCCGTCCGGTATATATCCCTCCGGAAGCTCTACACCGGCAGCCTCTAAAAAAGTGGGCAGCAGATCAACCGCAGTGACAACCGATGTTGTGTCCGTTTTTCCCGCCGGCACCACTCCCGGCCAACGTACGACAAAAGGCACGCGGATTCCTCCGGCAAAGAGAGAGCGTTTCTCCCCCTTCAGCCCACCGGTTTCTCCGACGGAATAAAATTTGCCCAGTCCCTGCCCTTTATGATCTTTATCTTCCGTCGAGTGCTCCGGTCCGTTGTCGGTGGAAAAGACAACCAGGGTGCTGCGGTCGAGATCCAACTCCTTCAACAAGGTCATGATGCGCCCAATGGCGTCATCCCCTTCAGCGATGATAGAGGCATAGACCTGTTCGGCTTCGCCGAGGCCTTTAAACTGCTTCATAAACCGTTCCTGCGGCAAGTGCGGCGTATGCGCTTCATGCAACCATAGATTAATGAAGAAGGGCTTGTCCTTGAATTCACGGATAAACTTCTCCGCATAATCAACTGACTCAGAACCGCCTTTTGCTATTTCATGTTGCCCCGAACCATTAAACGTGGCAAAGTGGTCATAGCCGTATGCATCTTCCGTCGGAGAGTCGCCGACACTGCCAAGATGCCACTTTCCAAAATGACCGGTGGTATACCCTGCCTCCTTCAGCATACGCGGAAGCTGCGGTGCCTGCGGGTCGAGCCAGTCCGCCATACCTCTTTTGATATGAGCCTTGATGCTCTGAAAGTGCTGGTGGATTGAGTGTCTCGCCGGAAACTGACCCGTCATAACCGCCACCCGGCTGGGGGAGCAGACCGGACTGTTTACGGTAAAGTTCGCGAAGTCGATCCCCTCTTCCGCCATGCGGTCGAGGTTCGGGGTTTGGCAGAACGTGCTGCCGTGCTTCCCCATATCGCCGTAGCCCCAGTCATCCGCGAAGATGAAAATAATGTTCGGTTTCTCCGCCCCAAACGCAGTCGCTCCGGCAATAAGCGTCAAAGCGCAAAACAATAGTGTTTTTTTCATACGTCTCTCCATTTTGCTCATAATCATTTTGCTTAATCCTGTTGATTGGCTTTTTTATGTAAAAGCCTGCCCGAAGATGAACATCCGGGCAGGCTGGGACGAGATCAATTCCTCGCGTTAGTTTTGCTTGATTTCCAGCTCAACAAACTTCACCGGATCATCGGTCAAGTAGCGGTTGGTCACCGGCTCATAGTCACCTGCAGCAGTACTGACCGCAGCACCAACGAAAACGTCATCCTGTGCATTCGTGGCGGCGCTTGTGCCTAACACCAGGTCAGCAGTATCGATCAGCCTGTAGGTCAACCCATCTAACACGTAATCCGAACGGCGATCATAGACATACACGAAGTAGTTCGTGCCTCCATCGACCGCTGTGCCAACGGATTCCTTGGAACCGGCATCCGAGTTGGTCGGATTCATGCCCAGCGCAAATTCCGCCAGATTGTCGTAGCCATCCATGTCAATCGTATCGGCACTCGGCAGAGCATCGGCGCCGGCCAATCCATAGCCCGCTACCCATGTGCCAAAGGCGTCCTGATCCGGCTGCGCATAACCCACCTGGATGCTGTACACCGACCATTTATTTAGAGTCGGGTTCGGACTGACGCCCACTCCGACTGCAAAATCGGTCACAAAGCCGACACCGCCGGCCACTTTGAGATCAACAGCTTCAGGAGTGACGGATAAATCTCCCAGGTCATTGGTCACCGAGCCGTTTACAACAACCTGCACCGCGTCCTTATTACCGGTCTGGCCGTTAACGATCGTGACGGACGTAAAGGATAGATATCCAATATCATTTATGGTCACAGCCCCGCCATTGGCATTGAAGTTCACAACCCTCACATTATCGATGAGGTCCACGTATTCGTCGTCACTGCCCTTGAACAGGTTATCGGCACCCACTCCCCAGCTGTTATTTGACGAAACGCCACCGGATGTTCCGCTATCGATTGCCGTTCCTGCCTTCGGATCCACATCGATCGCGATCTGGAAGGTGGCCAGCCCAACCGTCTGGGTCGCCGAGTACATGGTTGCAATGGCATCGGTTCCATAATTGGTGTTTGCAACTGCGAAAACATCCACGATGGTCTGGTCCGGCTCAACCGCACTGAAGGTCACATCCAGGGCCACATCGGTGGTGTTGGTCACGCCGGTGCCGACTGCCGTCCAGGTGACTACCAGCGTGGAATCCGCCGTATCGCCGTTATAAAGCAAGGCTCCGGCATTGGTATAGGTAACCGTAATGGTTTCCTCTTCATTTCCCACACTCAGGGTGCTGCCGGAAATCACGGCACTGAACCCGGCATCCGCGGTCAGCGAAGTCACCTCAACATCGTTGGTCTCAAAGCCCAACCCGATTGTTGCAAGAAGAGTATCGTCGACACTCGTCGCCGGATCAGTCAGCACGAGAGACAATGCATCCGACTCAAGCGTAAGCTTCGAATTGGGCGCAATGAACTGCACCTGGACACTGTTGACCGACCATTTATCAGTCGTGTTCGTCGAGCCGTTGGCCAGCGAGAATTCCGATACCAAATCATTGCCGGCAAACTCATTAAACACCAGAACGTCGGGATTGGTGCTCAGACTGACACCGCCCACATTATTCGTAATTCCATTTGCGACGGCCCGTACACGGTCACCCGTGGATTGACCATCCGCAATCGTAACTGAGGCGAAAGAAAGATCCTGGAAATCGCCGAGGGTCAGACTGCCGCCGTTGGCACTAAAATTAACGATCTGGATATTATCGACCGAGTCTACATAGTTCGTAAGGTTTCCTCTAAACTGCGCATCGTCGATGCCCCAGCTTTGAAGCGTAGTCGATCCGCCTTCGTTTCCGCTTACGATGCTGCCCCCGGATTGAGGATCCACATCGATTGAGATTTGGTAGGTGGCCAGCCCGTCGGAGGCCGTCTGGACTTCCGAAAGCAGGGTTGCTACGGCGTCGACGCCGTAGTCATTTGTCGCAAGGGCAAAAATATCCACGACCGTCTGAGCCAGCACGAATTCAGGCACGAACGTCACATCCAGCGCTACATCGGTTGTATTGGTCACACCGTAGCCGTCTGCCGTCCAGGTTACCACCAGCGTGGAATTCGCAACATCGCCGTCTACTGCCAAATCACCGGAATTGGTGTAAGTCACCGTAATGGTTTCATTCGACGTTATCGTACTATCGGAAATCACGGCGCTGAACCCGGAATCCGCGACCAGTGAAATCACTTCTACATCATTCGACGCCGTACCCAGCACAATGGAGGCATCGATGGTTTTCTCTACGGTTGTGGCTGGTTCTTGCAGAGTCATGGTCAGCGAGGATTTGTCCAGTTTAAGTTTTGAGTTCGCAAGCTCTGTATCGCCGCTCACCCAAACATCGAATATCCGATGCTCCTCGGCCACCCCTTCAACCGTAAAACTCGACACGATGTCGCTGGAGGTCATGATTGGCAGGTTGATTCGGCTGGTTCCTGGAAGATGGCCGACAAAATCCGCCGGCTCGGCATTCACATCAACCCAGACATTGGTGATGCCGTTGGCGATAATCCTTCCGCTGTCAGTCGCTTCGAATCCCCCGGTAATTTGAACCAGCTCAAAGGACAAACCTGTAATATCGCCGGCCGTCGTAAGACCGCCGTTGGCGTTGAAGTCGATGATCTGTATGTTATCGATGGTCGCCGAATCGCCGGGATTCATCACATCATCAACCGCACCGGTACTGACCCCCCACTGAGAAGAATCGCCAAGCGTTCCGATCAACGAGCCGCCCGCATTCGCGGTAATATCATACGTCACCCGAAAAGTCGCCAGACCATCCGCAGCGGTTGTAACGGTATCATTGGTCACTGTTAAAGTGGAACCAAGGTATTCCGGGGCCCCCGGTTTCGGGACACCGAATCGTTCAGTAAACTCTTCGGTCACGGCATTAGCCGTCATCATGCAGGCACACCATGCGCCCAGTATGATGGTTGTTAGTTGTTTCATTCCTATTCTCATCTTTCATTCCTCCATACGTTTGAACATACCTACCAGCAAAGCCCTCGCCTTACCCCGATTGAGTAACCAGATTACCCCATCCCGAAAACCTGTCTATCCCACTTTTCTGGGATAGCGCCCAAATACTATTTTAGCGCATTTTCCGATTAGTTTGTCGCATTGCGTTGGTAGGGCGTGGCCACCGGGCGCGCCGTCCCGTCGCATGGCTACTCGTGCGTGCGGACGCCCCGGCGGTGCGTCCCTGCCTCTTTTCATCCAGATAGCTGAATCAATATCCGATAAATTAAACCGAACGTGCTCTTGAATGACGATTGCCGATTTTTGATTTATCAAACTCAACTGGTGCTTCCCGCAAAACCTCAAAAACGCCGTAGATCCGTAAATCGCCAATCAAAATTCTAAATTCGGAAATCAGCTGCAAAGCAGCTTTAGTCCTGCCAGATCTTGAACTGGATGAACTTGGCCAGTTCATCGGTAACATATCGGTTGGTCACCGGCTCGTAGCCATCGACCAAGGGGCCGACCAAAATTTGATCCGCGGCATTTGTGCTGGAACTTGAATTGACTAAATTCGTTGTATCGATCAGCAGATAGGATAAGCCTTGCGCAACGTAATCCGAACGACGGCTATAAACCCACTCTAAATAGTTAGTTCCTCCATCGTCCACCATGCCGGCGGAGTCCCTGGAACCGCCATCCGCCACGCTTGGATCCATGCCCAGCGCAAATTCCGCAAGACTGGCATAGCCATCGAGATCGCTCGTATCGGAACCGGGTGCACCATCAGGGCCAAACAGTCCATGGTCATAGGCCCAGGTTGAATAGGTTTCGGGCCCCAGAATCGAATACTTCACCTCGATGCTGTTCACCGACCATTTATTCACATCATTGGTTGTGCTCGTTCCGAGTGAAAAGTTCGTTACGGGAGAAACGACCTCGCGAAGTGCCTCAAGATTAATTGTCTGGATATTGCTACTCAAATCGCTCAGATCGTTGCTGATCGACCCCACGGCAACATAAACCGAATCATTGCCGCCAGTTTGAGCATCGGCAATCGTAACGGATTGGAAGGAAATATCCCTGATATCATCGAGCGTCAGGCGGCCACCGCCGTCATCAAAATTAACAACCTGAATATTTCCGATGCTCTCCACGAATTCCCCTTTATCACCATTGAAAATATCTTGGGCTTTGCTGGCTTCTCCGGGAGTATAAATTCCCCAGCTCCTGATGGTGGTCGCACCGCCACCATCGCCGCTCCAGACGGCGGTTCCAGCCCCGGGAACCACATCGACGGAAAACTGAAAGGTGGCCAGTCCATCGTGTGCGGTTTGAATATCCGAAAGCAGGGTCGCAGTTGCGTCTGTTCCATAGTTATGAGTTGCTGTGGCCAGGATCGACACGTTCGTCACAGCCGGTTCAACGGTTAATACGAGGGTGCATGCTGTTGCATGGGTTCCATCGCTAACGCTGAGCTCCAGCGTCTCTATGCCGACTTCCGCAGGAGATGGAACCCCCGTCAACTGCCACCAACCCGGAACCGTTGGACTAAGGGAAATCCAGTCGGCTCCACCGACTTTAGAAACGACCAAGTTGGTCTCTCCAACATCCTGAAATTCCCGTCCCTGAATCAACACATTCGTATAGGCCTCATAGACTGTTGCTTCCGAAATCTCCAGCGGATTAGCGGCCCACACGGGATACCCCGGAGGTCCCTCCAGGAATGGGAGTGCGGCATTCACGGTCAACTCAACCCAGCGATCGGTTCCGCCGGATGCGTCTTCAACCCGCAGCCTGAAATTATAATTCGTTGCGGAGGCCTCGGTCGGTATACCGATTAGACGCCAGGTTCCCGGATTTCCAGGCTCTTCCTCCAGGGTCAACCAGGAAGGCAACCCATCACTTGCTAAGGTAAAGGTCACATTGGTTACTGCATCGCCTTCGGGATCCCAGAAATGAACTCCTTCAACGAGCGTATGATAATAAGCCTGTCCGATCGTCGCATCCGGCAGCGGAAGCTCGGCCCGCGCCCATTGCGGTGCACCGGGGACTTCGTTGGTGCTTAAATGAGCATCCATCAGGGTGAGTTGGTCCATGCCCCAGTCCCGAATGAGCAGGTTTGCCCCGCTCCCATTTGGATAGATCAACGGGGCGCCCCACGAGATGGCGCCGCCGGCCTGCATCGCCTCCAGATTCCAGAGCAGGAATTCGGCATCGGTCAGGGCCGGCGTGCTGCCGGCATTCCAGGCGGTGGTACTCATAGGCGGGTAAAAATGGCCCACCACCCGGTCGTCCCACGTCCAATCATGCGTCAGTTCGCCCTTATGCACATTGCCGCCGGTCTCGGTCATCTTTTGAATGTGAGCATAGTTTCGGTCGTAGAGCGGCGGATCCCCGATGGTATGGCTTCCGAGATCGTCCCCGCCATTATAGGGATGGCCAAACATAAAATCTTCACATACTACCGCCTCCGAAAAGGGATTCAGCTCCTCCGTATCCCGCTCGGGACCATTGTTGAACGCAACCGTTGCATTGGTGTTTCCGAAGCGCGCCGCATCCGCGAAGGCCTGATAAATACGCTGATCCGCCGCCATGCCATTGGTCGCATTGTCGCCATTGTTCGCCATATAATTGCCCGAATCAAAAATGTATGAATCGATCAGATCCCCGTAGCGCAAGGAATATTCCTTCAGCACGAATTCCGCATAGCAGAACATATAGGGACGGTTCGTATCTACTCCGTTCGTATGATAGCTCTGACTGGCAATAAACGCCTGCGCGGCCGTATTGGTGTCGCACCAGACTTTCCAACGTGTCGTGATATCCGGAATGACGGCCGGATTGGAGAGGCCAACCCGCTCCAGCATCTGTGAACTGTTCACATAGACCTGCACCTTCAGTCCGGCCGCCTTCGTGGCCGAAATCCACTCCCCGAGCGGATCGACTCCGGACGAGACGCGGGGAACAATCAGATTGATGGGAATCCCACCGGCGTCGGTGTCGCCCTGCCAAAAACTTTCCAGCAGCTCATGTGGCCCCATATGCACGGGGGAATAGATGTAGGACATGCCCAGATTCAGCTGAATATAGTCGAGTGTTTTCAGACCGCTGATCTGAGCCAGAAAAGCTTCATAGTCATCGACCAGCGTTTCACTGCGGCCGTTATACATGTCTTCCGGTGCCCAGCTGAGTCCCCACGCCCCACGCATCCAGTCAGCGCGCGTGGCTACGGATTCGCCTATGTCTACCTCTACCTCGATGCTGTTGACCGCCCATCTATTTCCACTATTAGTTGTACCATTCGCGACGGTGAAACCGGTTACCGAAGTCGATCCCGCAAGCGTTTGAAGATCGTTTGTTGCGGGGCTGGCACTCATTTTGAGCCCGTTCGCGGCATTGGTCACGCCGCCTGCTGCAATCTTGACTCTGTCACTGGAGTGTTGCCCATCAGCAATCACGATGGATTTGAAGGATAGATTCGTAATCTCGGCGACGGTCAGACTGCTTCCATTAGCACTGAAGTTGGTGACCCGCAAGTTAGCGATGCTGTCCACGTATTGACCGCTAGCACCAATACCGCCATCGAAAGTAAATCTTGCTCCGCTAGACTCACCCGAATCAATTCCCCAGCTTTGCGGTGTCGTATCACCGGTGCCTGATCCACTCCGAATGCTTCCTCCCTCCATGGGATCCACATCGAAGGCAATTTGGTAGGTCGCCAGCCCGTCCGGTGCCGTCAACACATCCGAAACCAACGTTGCAACGGTATTGCTTCCATAGTCCATGTTGGCGGTGGCCAGAATTTGAACATTTGTAAAATCCGCCACTGCGCTTATGGTGGAGGCAACTGCAAGCACTATAATGACCCAACTGTTTTTGATATTCATCTGTAGTCGTCCCTCTTTTAGAATAAAGCGCCTCTTCTCAGAACTGAGACACAACATCGTTAGTTCTGCTCAATCTTTAATTCGATGAACTTCGACGATTCGTCGGTTATATAACGGTTGGTCACCGGCTCATAGCCCTCGACCGCAGAGCCGACCATGATCTGGTCCTGTGCATTGGTGCTGGAACTTGAATTGACTAGATTCGTTGAATCGATCAGCAGGTAGGACAAATCCTGTGCGGCGTAATCTGATCGGCGGTTATGGACATACTCAAAGTAGTTTGTCCCGCCCTCGACCGCAATACCCACGGACTCTCTGGCCCCAGCATCAGAATTGGTTGGATTCATGCCCAATGCAAATTCCGCCAGATTGTCGTAGCCGTCACCCAACCCGCCGTTCTCCACATCGGCACCGGGCAGCGCGTCATCATCAACCAGACCATAGCCGGATGCCCATGTTGAATAGGCACTACCTGAAAATGCCACCGTATATTTTACTTTAATGCTATTCACAGTGAACCGGTTGCTGCCGCTCGTGCTCATGGGCTTAATGGCTAGATTGGTCACGGGCGGAGTAACCCCGGAGAGCCCCTCAAGATCAATCGTGTAGATTTCGCGGCTCAACTGACCTAAATTTTCGTACACCCCGCTGTTCACCAAAACCCCGACATTATCCCTCGCGTGATTACCGTTGGCGATCTCGATGGATTTAAAGGAAAGACCGGTTATATCGTTGATGGTTTGACTTCCTCCATGGGCATTGAAATTGGTCACCTGCAGGTTATCGATCGGTTCTGCGACTTCCGCCGTATCTCCATCGAATGTGTATAGGGCACCGTCCGTCTCACCCGCCGCGAAAATCCCCCAACTTTGCGCCGTGGTCTGATCGGTAACGTTTCCTGAAGAAACGCTGCTGCCGGCGGTCATGGGCGTCACGTCGAACGCAATCTGGAAAGTGGCCAATCCGTCGGGGGCGGTCAGAACCTCCGACACCATGGTCGCGACCGTATTGCTTCCATAGTTGGCAGTTGCAGTCGCGAAAATATCGACATCCGCGTGAAGAGTTGTGTAGGCCGCTACCTGAATCGGCAGTTCAACCTGATCGGTGGATCCATCGAGCTCGTGCCAGACCAGGATCAGCGTGGCGGAAGCCGTCTCTCCGTCGGCGAGACCTGCCACCGTGTTATCGAATCCGATCCATACCGGGAACGTCGCCGGATAGGCGTTCGTCTCAACAAATGGTGCAACCGTCACATTCGTGATGGCGCCCGGATGGGATTGATTCCCAATGCGGATCTCCACAATTTCCACATTGGTGGGAGCCGTAAAGGCCACATCAACGCGGCCGGTGGATTGATTGGCATAAATCGAATGATTCAGCTCCAACTGGTCCGGAATCAGATTAATGATCTCCTGATAGTCCGAACTCACGACCAACGTGTCGCTCAAAACATTCACAAACCAGCCGGTCGTATCGTCCGGCAGCGTCGCTGTCACCGTCCAGCTTCCGCCCCCGTTGCTGCTCAGCGTTGCCGATGTTTGCGTCCACGTCAGATCGCCGGCATAGCCCGTCCCCTTGGTTGAAACCAGCTCAGCCCCATCCAGCGTTTTCGTCGATGTAAATGTAACAGTCGCCACATTGTTGCTGAGTTCGAGGCTCTGCTGCTTGCACCATGGAGTCCCGTTGCTGACAATGCTGTTGGCGAAAGTGTAGCTGTCTTCCCGGTTCCAGGCTGCCGGATGATTATGCGTCATGCCGGGAATCAACGTAACCATATGCTCCCCGGACATAGCCAAATAGGTTTCGGCCTGACAATCCACGGGGAAATGAGGGTCTGTCGGCCAGGAATACCACAACACCGGCATGGTCGCCCGGTGAATACGAACCATGGGGTCCCACACCTGCTTGTACAACTCACAGTCTGCCAGATGCGAATAGAGGCTGTACGAATCATAGAGGTGCCCGCACCCATAGGTCGGGACGGCAAAGCGCAACCGCGTGTCGATCCCGATCGTTGTGCTGGTGATCGTTCCGCCCCACGAAACACCCATGAGGCCGACATGGTCCTCGTTGACTTCCGGCATGGAGCGCAGCAACGAATTAGCCAAAACGACATCGGCCACGCAATGATACATCCAGTGATTCGTCAAGGCTACGGCGGGGTAGGTCACGGAGTTGTCATATCGACCATCCTGCACCGGGCCCCGGTAGCTCGGCAACGCCGTCGCAACTGCATTCGTATCCGACATTTTTCCATTGAAATCCATCGCAATGGCGGCATAGCCCCGGGCATTCCACAAATCAACCCATTCCTTGTACGCCGTACCGGAACCGGCCCCGTGCGCCAGCACTACGGCCGGAACAGGTTCAGACAGATCCGCAGGAAGGCCCACCCAGGCAAAGATGCGCGTCGGATGGCCATTATAATCAAGCCCCTCGTATAAAACCGGCTGGGCCTCGCCGGACGAGACGATTTCGGCACTCACGGCCGCCCAGGTGGTCGCCACATAATTGGTGGTATAAAGCGTCGGCGCGTTGGTCAGGTTTCCCAGCGCCAGAACCGTGTCCAACTCCGCCTGATAGTCGGACACCGGCGTGAGGTTACGCACCTGAATGGCGTTAAAAGCCAAGGCCACATTCGGCGTGACGGTAAAGCTCTGCGACGTGCCATCCGCCGTGAACATTCCGATGACATGTTGTCCAACTCCCCCCAGAACATCGGTGCTGTTATAATCCAGATCAACGGTGTTGGCTCCGCTGGCAAGCGTTAAATAGCGTCCGGCGGAATTCCGGGAGTCATTTGCCCAGAACTGAACCTCATACTCCTGCCCGGCGGTCAGGTTGGTGAGCGTAACGGTGACCGGATCCGTTTTAACGGTCGCGTTATTATAAACCCCCGCATCCAAAAGGGACTGATAATCGGAGGAAAGGGTGTTGAAGGGTGCTGCATTCTGCCCAAAGTTTGAAAAAGCAACAGGAGTTCCTCCCAGCGTAACATCCCCTCCGAAGTCAGTGCCTCCTGCGACAAACACGACTCCATTCAGCGTAACCGCCGATGTCCCGCCTGCATGATAGGCATATTCCAACCTTCCGGAAGTGTTCACATCAGTGGCACCAGCAATAATCGCCGCCCCACCCCATTCAATCGTTGCGGCCTGCGTGGTTCCGGACATCAACACAATGGCTACCATTTTACTTAATACACTATTCATTTTTCCAACCTATCAGTCCTTCTGAATCTCGAGCTTGATATACTTTACGGGATCATCGGTTAAATACCGGTTGGTGACCGGCTCATAGCCATCAACGGCAGGTCCGACCAAAACCTGATCCTGCGCATTTGTGCTGGAACTTGAATTGACTAAGTTCGTTGAATCGATCAGCAGATAGGACAAGCCCTGCGCTCCATAATCCGTTCGGCGGCTGTGGACATACTCAAAATAGTTTGTCCCGCCATCGACCGCAGTACCTACGAATTCATTGGAACCTGCATCCGAGTTCGTCGGATTCATGCCCAGCGCATATTCCGCTAGGTTATCGTAACCGTCGCCAATGCCGCCATTCTCTGTATCGGCAGTGGACAGCGCGTTGTCGCCTGTCAGACCGTAATCGGATGCCCAGGTTGAATAACTAGATGCCGGAACCACGATATAGCTCACCTCAATGCTGTTGACCGACCATTTGTCAGTGGTCGAAGCGTTGCCGACTGCGAGAGAAAAATTGGATACCGAAGCCGATCCCGCAAGCGTTTCAAGATCGAAAACAAAGGGGTTGGTGGCTTGTTTCGTTCCGCCGGGATTATTGGTCACGCCATTGGCCACAACCACAACACGGTCATTGGGGGATTGACTGTCGGCGATCGTAACGGACTTGAAGGAAAGATCCGTAATGTTTTCCAAGGTCAGACTGCTTCCACTGGCGTTGAAATTGGTCACCCGCAGGTTGGCGATGCCCTCCACAGACTCATCTGCATCGCCTTTAAAAATCATCATGTGATTACCGAGCTCGCCCGGCGAATAAACTCCCCAGCTGTTGCCCGTCGTGCTGCCGCCGCCATCCCCGCTCCGGATGCTTGTTCCAGACATTGGAACAACGTCGAACGCAATCTGGAAGGTTGCCGCTCCATACGACTGCACCGCCGACACCATGGGCGCGACCGCGTCCGTTCCATAATTGGTCGTTGCGGCGGCCGGAATCTGAACGGGTTGAATCTCATTCACGACCAGCTCAACCGTTCTGGAGGCGCCCTTCGATCCGTTCATCGCTTGCAGTTCAAAGGAATAACCGATGGAGTCCGGCTCCGTTGGGACACCGCTCAAAACCCACACTCCAGATCCCGGGCTGGACTCCTCTGCTGTTAACCATGAAGGATGATTGGTGAGCAGGAGATCCGTAATGCTCCCTCCCGCGGGATCCCAAAAATCAAAGCCGTCGGTTAATTCATGAGTATAGGACTGCCCGCTGGTTGCGTCCGGCAAGGGGGTATCCGCCCTCCGCCAGTTCGGTGCTAACGGAAATTGATTTGTACTTAAATGCGCATCCGTCAGTTCCAGCTGCGCAAGTGCATACGGTTGCAACGTAAGATTGTAACCCGGATTCTCCAGATTCACAATAATGAGAGGCGTCCCCCAGGTGATGGCCCCTCCATCAATCAGCCCTACGCTGTTCCACTCAACAAATTCCTCATCGGTCAGGCAACCCGTTTTCCCCGCATTCCACGACGTGGTGCTTTGTTTCGGGAAGAAATGGCCAACCACCTTGTCGTTCCAGGTCCTGCCATCATCTCTAAAAGCATATCCAGCATAATCTCGCATCCATTCAACTACATGATAATTGTATGTATATAGAGTCTCATTTTCAACCATATCACCTGCACCGCCAAAGGGGTGTCCGAACGTATAATCATCAAAAAGAGTTGCTGTAGAAAAAGGATTATCTACCCGGTCACCAACACTGTTGTTAAATGCAATCGCCGCCTTCGGATTCCCCGCATGACAAGCATTCGCAAAAGCTTCGTAAATCCGCTGATCATCCAAAGCGCCGCTTTCCGGATCATCCCCGCAGGCTTCCATAATATTGTCCGCTGAATCAAAACACCAGGCATCAATCAGATCGCCATATCGAACGGCATACTCTTTGAGAACAAACTCCGCGTAGCAGAACATATAAGGACGGTTCGAATGCACCTCGTCCGTGTGATACGGCTGACTGTTAATGAAGGCCTGAGCCGTTGTATTTGTATCACACCAGGCCGTCCAACGGGCTGATACGTCGGGATAATCATCTGGAATGCTATCCGGGATACGGGCCAGCAGATTGTAGGAATTCACATACACTTCCACTTTCAATCCTGCGTCGTTGAGCGCGTTAAGATAGCTTAAAAACGGATCCGGTGCTGATGCACGCGGAACCACCAGATTAATCGGGTCGTTGTTGTCATCCATATCGCCCTGCCAAAAACTTTCAATCAAATCATGGGGAGCCATGTGCACCGGAGAATAGATATTGGGGCTGGCCAGGCCGAGTTGGACGTAATCAATCGTTTTCAGGTCTTCGATTTGCGTCACGAATTCATCAATCGTCACCCCTTCAATATTACCGTTGTACGTTCTCTCCGGCAGCCACAACGCACCCCAGGCGCCACGCAACCAGTCCGCGCGCCCACCCAATCCAGGGAGAGGATTATATGTTTCCAGCTTCAGGGATTGAATCGATTTGCTCGTGTCATCCTGTCCATAGACGACCACATGATAGCTCTTCGATAGATCAAATCCCCCCGCAATCACTCCGGATGCCTCGGTGACACCATTAATCGAATATTGCCACGCTCCATCCGGCCCGATATCCAGCACCACCCAGGATGACGAATCGGGAACGAATTGGACGTTGTCGCCCGACGGATCCAGCGTCGTGCGCAACGAACCGTCGGTAAAGTTCAGCCCTCGCGCCCCGACACCATTATCGGTCGTCAGATTGACGCCCAGACTGTACACATCCGTCGTAACTGTAAAAGGATTGTAGTTGGTATAGGAGGAAAGATCGGTATCGGAGCTGATCAACCCGAAAGAAAAGTTATGGGATTCCAGATTACCAACACTGTCCGTCGTGTAATAAACCGTCAGTTTAAACCCCTCGTCCGACTGAAAAACGTTTTCCGAATACAGCAATGCCCGGCTCGCATCGACCGTACCGCTCGAAACAAAGGTCGCATTCCCGTCATCGGTCCAGGAATGCGCCTCAATGGTTTTATTGACCGCACCTCCGCCAATGCCGTTGGTATTCACCGCCAGCGAGTCGTTGTCAAAGTGGTCCTGATAAAAAACCTCAGCCTGCGTGGCGAACGCCGCCAGCAAATAAATACTTAATGCACATTGTACTCTCTTCACTTGGCCCTCTTATTTGGTTCATGACCCATTTCCGGGGAACGCTTTCCATCGCTACGCTCAGGGGAAGCGTTACTACACCAATAATGCGCCAGGTGCAGCACCGCTTCACCGCCGACAGGCGGAAAGCGGTTTCAGCGCAATGATCTATTTTATCGACAATTACGGGTTCCCGATTACGAAAGCATTCTGCGCGATCCTGACCATCTGCCAATCCCAATTATCTGGGATAGAATGAACGGTATTGCGAAATCATCGGCCTTGCAGCGGTTGGCGGCCGGCTCGCAAGCATCGATAGCTAAACGTTTTTGATCATCATCTGAACGTTTACCTTTTTAGAAAAAAAAACGCCGCTTCGGTCAGAAACGGCGTTATTCTTTTACCCGTTTGCGATCACATCATAAAACGGCGACGGATGAACAGGATACCGCCGGCGGTAGCCATGACCATCCCCAGCGTGGCCGGTTCCGGAATAACGGTCAGAAAACCGGTACTTTCGGAAAACTCATAATCAGCACCATTCTCAGAGATGCTCCACACACCGTCGGATTCGGCAAAACTACCCACCGTACTGAGTGCGGTGAACGAATCTTCAAAAGATTCGTTGAGGTTCGCCACATCGACGATCTGCCATGAATCACCATCCGTGGTGCTGGCACCGGTCAGGTCAAAACGGAAGCGGCCGAGGAGAGTCGCCTGCCCACTGCCGGAGAGACTGTTATTCACATCATCATCATCGATATCGAAAAGCAGCTGACCACCACTAAGCAGAGTCAACTTGCCGTCATTGATCACCGTGCTGCCTGTATAGTCGTTGTTCGCACTGCTGAATCGCAGTGTGCCTGAACCGGTCTTAATAATGTCATTGGCACCAGTGATACGCGCCGACAAATTAAGAAGACCGGTACCATTATGGACAATATCCAAATTACTAGCGAGAACGAGCGGGTTCTGATTAGTCACCACCCCGTCGGGTGTAGCGTATGTTGCTGTTATTGTAATATCAGCAGATATACCGGACTGAACTGTCATGGTTGCATTCCCCGAATCGGCACTCATTGTGAGGGAGCGAGGTAAAGTAGTAGCCCTATTGATACCGAAACCATAGGCAACAGTAATATTATTACTAAATGTAATGCTGCGAGCAGTTATATTATTGTACGTACTCCCAGGCGCCTTCCCTGCACTTGTCAAGATCAAGTCAGCAGTGTTGTTCCAAACAGGAGGTGCGTCCCAGTTTCCAACGTTTGTCATACGTGTTTTGGCATCCAGTCCCGTCCATGTGTAGGTAGCCGCCTGCGCGACACCCGCCGCCAGCAACGAAATTCCTAATATACATACTAGTTTATTCATATTTTTCTCCTTTTCTACATCGCTAACCCTATATGGGCAGGCTCTGGACTTTTTCTAATTGGAAGCATTATCGTACGCGATCCATAAAATCCGTCTATCCCAATATATTGGGATAGCGCCCCGATTCTCCTGAACGAGTTCTACCGGTGCTCTCTTAACCACAAAATGCACATAACTCTCAAAAAGATCGGATCGTCTCGATTTCGTGGGTTATGTGCATTTTGAGGTAAAAACCCGCACGAGCGGTGCTCGGCCTGCCGGATTTTCAGCTCGATTCAGCCTTGGATTAATATCAAAATCCTACAGCTTTGGAGCAAAGGCCGTTATTGTTCTGCGGTGCCCGCACCCTTTTCTTTTTTCGGGGCGGTCTTTTTGACCACGTCATCCGCCGTCAGGAAGCCGTCTTTATTTGTATCCTTCTTCGCGAAGATATTCTCGGCTCTCTTCTGGTTGTATTCGATTCCCTTTTTTTCAGCGTTCTTTTTTGCAAGAGCCAAGAACTCCTCTTTGCTGACCTTTCCGTCTTTGTCTGTATCCGCGGTACGCGTCTTCTCCGCCGGCTTCTCCTTTGCCGATGCATCCATCGCAACAAAACCAACCAGCACCAACATCGTTAACAATAAACGTTTCATAACTGTGTTCCTTATTTTCATCTGCTTTTGCGCTCCGAGGAAAGCCGCCTGCCTTCCCCTAACTGAAACCTCACTGTACAATACCCGCAAAATCTGTGTATCCCACTTTTCTGGGATAGTCCTATTTCATAAAATTCATGCGATTTGAATGTCGGGTTGCCCTGTAACACTAAGGACTAGGCTGGTGCGCAGGGAGTCATGTTCGTGGGGGCTGACGTTCATCGTTCAAATTTTTGATTCTGACTCTCGGCCAGAGCGTGATATAAACCAGTATGCGTTGCAATCGATCCATACTGATGCTGCTTCTACTGGCCGGACTGCTTCCGGCCACGGCCGCCCCTGTCGGTGAAACGTTGAATGCTCTCTCCCTGCCGGCACTCGAACAACGTCGAGGAGCCATTGAAGCCGAGCTGGGGGACCTCGCCAGCTACAGCCTGCGCAGCGGCGTGGGCCCCATAGGATATCGCTCAGCAGCGCATATAGACGAATTTAATTCGGAATGGGTGGAAATCGACTTTGGAGCCGCTTATCCGCTGGATGAAGTCATACTGGTACCGGTTATCCGGCGCGATTCCAAAACCGGATTTCAGGCCGACGGTTTTCCCAAACAGTTCCGCCTGATCGCCGGAACCGCCGATGACCGGAAAGGCCAGGTCATTGCCGAATATGCCAACGAGCAGAATTTTCTGCCGCGGATCGCTCCTCTTTCGATTCCCTGCAACGGCATAACCGCTTCATGGATACGGATTGAAGCCGAACACCTCACGCCTAGGGCCTTTGATGAAAAATATGTTTTCCAGCTCTCCGAAATCTTGGCTTTCAGCGGGCAGGAAAACGTGGCGATGCACCGCGAGGTCCAAGCGAAGTCGAACCGGCGCGACGGCCTTGCGTGGAACACCCAGTTTGTTGTGAACGGCTTTGTCCCTTATCTCATGAATGCAGCCACAGGCGAAAAAAGTGTCGCTTTCATCAGCCAAATGACCTCCAACGCCCTCCCCGCACTGACCATCGATCTGGGAGAGAATCACCCGGTCTCCCGCCTGCATCTCCATGCGGTCGACCCGAGCGATGTCCTGCCTCAGGCTTTTTCCAGTGACTTTGGCATCCCGCATGAAATGCGCCTCGAAGGCGCGAGCCAGCCTGATTTTTCAGATGCTGAAACCTTGCTCAACCTGCACTTCGAAACCATCTACGACATGGCTCCCGTCATGATGTGGGCCTTCCCCGAAACCACCAACCGCTATCTCCGGCTGAACATTACCGCCCCCGCCGCGGATCCACGCTACGGCCCCCTCTCGCCACGGTTTGGCTTCGCGGAAATCGAACTGTTTTCCAATGGAAGAAACATCGCACTCGGCAAACCGACATCGGCCATGAAAATCGTTGAAAATCCGCACCGGCCCTTATCGCTCCTCACGGATGGACGCAATATGTATGGAACCATCCTGTCTGTGCGGGACTGGATGAACCAGCTGGTCCGCCGCCATGATCTTGAAACGGAACGCCCGCTTGTTGCAGCGGAGCTGAACCGCCGCTACGCGTACCAACAGACCAAACTTCAACTCATGGGCTGGCTGGCCGTCCTGCTCGTCGGCGCCATCGGGTTTACCATGTTGATCGACTGGAACCTCCGCATGAGGCAGGTAGCCAAGCTCAGGGAACGCTTTGCCGCCGACCTGCACGACGAACTCGGCGCCAATATCCATACCATCGGGTTGCTGAGCGATGCCGCCAAAAAAGCCCACGACTCCTCGGACGAATGGAACATGCTTCATCAGCGCATCCGCCAATTGACCGAACGAACCGGAACCGCCATTCGGCACTTCTCCAACATCATAAATGCCGACGGGCTTTATCAAGGCCTCGTCGAAGATATGCAGCGGGCCGCCCAGCGCATCACCGCAAATCTTGAACACACCATTTCGATCGAAGGCGAACAATACATCGAGCAGCTCAAGGCCCGTACCCGCATCGACCTGTTCCTCTTCTATAAAGAGAGCCTCATCAACATTTGCCGCCACTCCAATGCCACCTACTTCAATACAACGCTGGCCGCCACGCCCCGGGGGGAGATCGTCCTCACGGTCAGCGACAACGGAAAAGGCCTATCCGGCGCAAACATCCCCTCCTCGCTAAAACGCCGCGCCCGCCTGCTCAAAGCCAAGCTCACCATCAAAGAAATCCCCGACGGCGGAACCTGCATCACATTGCGGCTCCGCCGCAGACTAACTCGAAACCTGAAACCTGAGACTCGAAACTTGAAATCGTCATGAAAAAACAAATAAAGATCATGCTGGTGGAAGACCACCCCGAATACCGCGAAATCCTCGAATTTGTATTCGGCAAAGAAAAGGGTTTGAAACTGATCAGCCAGTTTGGGAACGCCGAACTGGCGCTTCGCAACTTGCAGGATGGAGGGCAAGGCACAGAACCGGATATCATCCTGCTGGATCTGAATCTGCCGGGCATGTCCGGGCTGGATGCAATGCCATGGTTCGCGAAATATACGCCGGACGCCAAAATCATCATTCTCAGCCAGTCTGACCACGAAGCCGACGTACTGCGCGCCATTCAACAAGGAGCCGCAGGATATCTCCTTAAATCCACCACTATGGATGAAATCACACACGGCATCCGCACCGTCATGGACGGCGGCGCCACTCTGGAACCCAGCTTGGCCCGCTTTATCCTGAAAACACTGCAGCCCCGTCTGCCGAAGACGGCAACCGAGGAAGGGATTTCACACCGGGAACTGGAAGTGCTCTCACTCATTGCAAAAGGCCTCTCCCAAAAGGAGATCAGCAGCCAGCTCAAAATAAGCACTTACACCGTAACCGACCACCTCAAGCACATCTATGAAAAGCTAAACGTCCCCAACGCCCCTTCGGCCATCGACAAAGCCCACCGCCTCGGCCTCTTTCTATCCAAAAACAATTAGAGCTGACCGGATGCTAAATCAAACCGATTGCCTCTGCGTTGCCTTTGATTCCAAAAGCCTTTCTCGCAGGCTCGAATCTCCATTAGAGATAGTTCAAAAACAAGACCATATTCACCACCCTTTCGGCGGGATCATGGGGAGAGGCACCTTCTAGACGACATAACCACCGGTGGCTGACAACTTACAAGCACCCTACGACAGCTAGATCATCAATGGGGCTTCTGGATTTAACGTGGAGGATCGATCGGACTATATCTGAACACAGCTAGTGAGTCGGGTTGAGGTTTGGTACAAATTCGGCGCAAAAACCATCGGACTGGATATAGAGAAACAAGCGAAATACCAACCCGTAACACACTGATGAAGTGATACTTACAACCACGATCAAAATAAAGCTATAATCTGGGCAAGCGAATCCGAGCCCTGCTACCAACTTCTAGGGGCCTAACCATCAGGTTAGGCCCTTTTTTATGGGTCTTATTCATTTCACAGGTGCTGAAGCAAATTCGATCATGTTACAGAAAATAATTTCAGCAACGGGATCCTTACCGAGGAAGTCGATCAGCCTTAGTTGGGAAAGAATGCAGCGGCCTTCGCCAACCGGCACTACAGCAACGTCGCTGCCATACCAAGTGTCGCCGGGGCCGTAGTAATGACGGCGGCGCTTGTCGAGTTCGGGGAACCAGTCGAAGCCGATCGCTCCGGCAACCATCTCTCCACCTGCTCCAACGAGCGTGCGTTCCGCCCAAATGTTTTCATAGATCGAGCCCATCATGCAGTGGGTGGGCAACCCCGCGAAGATCGGGTGGTCGTGGACGAGGTGTGTAATGGGCGCCCAGGTTCCGCGCGCGAGTTTGGTGCCGCATTTCACGGGCAGATAGGCCGGAACCGGGACAGGCTTGCCCCATCCATAGCGTTCGCCGCCCCCGCCGAGGTAGACCACGGTTCCTCCGCACTTCGCAAACGCCGCTAGTTCGGAAAACACCATTCTCTCTTCCTTTGTTTTCGCCTCCGTGCGCGAAACAAAGACGGGTAGCGAAGGATCGGTTGTCATGTTGAATACTTCGAATCCGATGCCCGCCTTTTTGAGAAATGGCTTGAGATCGTTCCACGGATCATGGATCGCAATACGCTGGCCGGGCACAACCAGTTGGTCGGTGGCAAAGACGTCGAAGGCGTACTCGTTGGCGGCGACCACAGCACCGCCTTTCGCGGTTAGCTGCACCTTGACGGTGTAGGTTCCCTTCAGATTTCCCGTATCAAGCTGCTCTTCGAAAAGCGGCGCAATGCCTTTTGTCATTTCCGACTTTGCCTTTTTTGAAAAGACAACCGATCCGTCCTCGGCAACAATTTCAACCTTCAGCCTTCCACGAACCACGTCCAGTTCGTTTACGCCGGCGACCTCGATCTTCGCGCCCTTTTCGGCGTAGACGTTGCGCGGCCAAACACGCACCGATGCGATCCGGGGTTGGTTGGCGGCCTTGGTTCCTTCGTAGACATAGGTTTTCGGGTTGCGCCACAGGTCGAGCAGCCCAGCTCCCATGATCCAGTCGCCGCCGGTCAGGGCATGTACGCAATAACCCTTCACCCGCGGATTGCAGCGCACCGCCTCGATCATCAGCTTGTTCGCCCGGCCGTGAACGACCTGCTCATCAAGACAGAACTGCCGGAGGTCGGGATAGATCGCATCGAGGCCGCTCTGCTTGAGTGCCTGCCGATAGTTGTCCTCCATGCGCAGGTGGTAGACCGTGGCCGGTGCGAGCGGGTTGCCCTCTTCGGCAAAGCGACGGTTGTTGTCCACCAGATCGGGCAGGCTGCCATAGCCCAGCTCGGAAAAGAACGACATTAGCCCTGGGATTACATTCTTCCCAGGCATTCGCCCTTTCAGCCCCATGGCCTGCATTTCCTTGTGGGTCTTGAGTCCGGTCAGGATCAGCTTCCTATAAACCTCTTCGCTGACCTGCGGCCCTGGATAGTCGTGGATGTCGTTAAACTTCATCGGCTCCGATTCATAGGGCAGGAACATGTTGGCGCCCTGCGCCCAGCCGCCCGACTCGTCGAGAATCAGGCGCGTCGGATCCAGCTTGCGCGACAGCATTGCCATCGGGTGCAGCAGGCGCATCAACACGGGGCGCTTGAGTTCGTTGAAGAGTTCCCATTGGACCACGCAGGTACGGTTACGATCGCGCAGGATGCTTTCTCGCACTTCGTTTTCCACCCAGCGAGGAAGGTTGGCAGATTCGAATGGAAAATCCATGCACTCGACGGCAAGACTGCCGACGGTCAACACGCCCATTTCATCGCATAGGTCGAGCCACATCGGAGGCGGGGGCTTGCGCCATGGGCGGATCATGTTGAACCCGGCATCGAGGGCGAGTTGGATTTCGTGGATCGCCATTTCGCGGCTGTCGGGATAGGCAATGCCCCGAGGATATAGTCCCTCAAAAAAGGTGGCTTTCAAAAACATCGGCTCGCCGTTCAAAACAAACTGCTTGTCGCGAATAGTGAACTCGCGCATGCCAAAGCGGGTGCTCCACTGATCCGAAGATTGGCCATCGAACAAAACGTCCACTTCCACCCGGTACAGATGGGGATTGTCTGGAGACCAATAGACCGCATTTGGAATCTCCATCGTGAAGGATTGATGGTTTTCTCCGGGAACCAGCTCCAGAGTCTGACTGATTTCAGCGACTACTCCGTCCGAAAAAATCCGGACATCCACCTTTGCGGGGAGGGTCTTTGCACCGGTATGTTCCAGATTGAGGTGGAAGGTTGCGGTGTTGTTGGCAATCTTCGGTTCAATAAAAACATCATCGACGAAAACCTCGTCGGTGGCCACCAGACGCACCGGTTGCCAGATGCCACCCGTAATTCCGCCGCGCCATTGCACGGTTTCCATCGGCCCCATGCCGTCGATCTGCTTGTCCTGCATGAGGATCGGCCCCACAACACGGAGCGCTACTGTGTTTGACGCGTCAAACTTCAACAGGTCATCGATCCGGAACTCAAACGGTGTAAAGCCGCCCTCGTGGATTCCAACGGCAACCCCGTTCACCCAAACCTCGGCCAGAAAGTTGACCGCATCGAACTGGAGGCGAACCACCTTGCCCTTCCACTCGGGCTTGACGGTGAACGAGCGACGGTAGAACGCAACGCCTTCGTAATCCTTCTCGGTCAATTCCCAGCAGCTCGGCACGGCGATTTCGCGCCGGTTATCCAGTTCTCGAAAGACCTTTCCTTTATGCCACCCCGCTTCGCGTCCAATGTTTCCGGCATCGAAGGCAATGTTCCATGCTCCATCCAGCGACTGCGTCTCGCGCGCTGAAACATTTCCGAGAAGCAGTGATGTGATTACGAAAACAGACAGGGTTTTAGAGAATGTCATTTTTTATTGTCCTTCTGTTTGGCGTCGAGCGCCTTCTTGTGGATCTGGTATTCCGGCCAGGTTAGTGTCCCGTCCTTGTTGGCATCCGCTGCGGGATTCTTTTTGAAGTAGGCATCTTTCCACGCCTCCCCGGAATTCTTTGCGGGTGCTGGGCGGGGCTTGGACTTTGGGATGCGGATCATGAGCTTTTCACGGAAAGTCGCGAGCTGAGATGCATATTCCGGACTGAGGGCGAGATTGGTCCACTCCTTAGGATCCTGCGCGGTATGGTAGAGTTCCTCTTTCCCGTTCGAGTAGCGGATATAGCGCCAATCCTTGAAACGCAGGGAATAGCTTTGTTCGGCGGGATCATAGTAGTCGGCCCATTTATACAAAGCGGTCAGCGCCGCGTCGGGGCCATCCCATTTTCCAGACATTGGATTTTCCAACAGCGGCTTCAGACTGTGACCATCCAACGGGCGGCCCTTGTCGTTCTTCACCGTGTTTGACGGCAGCCCGCAGAGATCGATCAACGTGGGATAGAGATCGACCAGCGACACCGGAACATCGGTGGCCTCCCCTGTTTTGGAGACGCCGGGTGCACGAATGACCAAGGGCACGCGGGTGCTTTCCTGCCACAGGGAGTTTTTGTAGAGATAATCCTTCTCCCCCATGCCCCAGCCGTGATCACTGGTCAGGATAATCATCGTGTTCTTTTTCAACACCGAATTGTCTACGGCATCAAGGATCATTCCAATCTGATCATCCACCGAGGCCACACAGGCCAGATAGGCCTGAATGAATTTTTTCAGCGCCAGTTCACGATCGCCGCCGTAGGATGCAATCAGACTGTCATAGATTTTGGTGCCGCGGTCGCCGCTGCGATCATCTTTATCGGAGGTGATGGTTTTCTTGAAGGTATCATCTGCATCGTTTTCCTTGATCAGCGGCAACTCGATCGATTCCAACGGAAACCGGTCGAAATATTCCTGCGGAACGATGAGCGGGGTGTGCGGACGCAGGAAACCGACTCCCATAAAGAACGGTTTCCCGCCCGGCTTCTGCGCAAATTCCTTCAGGTGCTCTACCGCCCAAGCACCGCTTAATTCATCACCCGTCGGATCCCGGTCCTGGTCTGATTCATATCGCAGTTCCCGCTGCTTTTTCCAGTTCCCGGTTCGCCAGGTAAACGGCTTGCCGGTTACGGGAGATTTTTCATCCGTCAGTTTAAACAGCGGGCCAAAGGAACCATCGACGGCTCCGAAATCATCGCGGAATGGAGACCTAATCCAAGGGTGTGCGGCAGTCTTTTCCCCGTTATACGCGAAAGGCCCATAATCGGCGGCATACCCGAATTCATTCCATTCTTTTTCACCGCGGCTATGCATCAGCTTACCGGTACCCAGGGCGTAGTAGCCGTTCTGGCGGAAGTGATCCATTATCGTACGCGAATTCTTCAGCACTTCGTATCCATCCCAATTATCGAACCCATAACACTGCGACGTATGCGGATAGAGGCCGGTCAGAAAGCTGGCTCGGGAGGGATTGCAGATGGGCACGGTGCAGTGCGCCTGCTTGAACGAAACGCCGCTTTCCGCAAGCCGCTTCATGTTTGGGGTTTTCACCTGCGGATGTCCGCCGAACGGTTCGACATAGTCGTTGAGATCGTCACAGACGATTAAAATTACATTCGGTTTGGGCGCGGCAATTACCGAAAGTGACAAGAAGGTCAAAGCCGCAACAGTTAGAGGGTTCAGCTTTTTCATACGATGTAGTCCACAATTTCTTCGGCAACGGTCACCGACTGAATATAGGCCACGACGGCATCGTGTTCAGGATAGGCGCAGTAGCGCTTGAACGCCGCTTCGTTGGGATAGCTGGCTATCAGGCTGATATCAAAAAACGAGGCGCCGTAGTCGCCAATGTTAATTGCGACCTCATAATCGCTGATTTCTGAAATAATTCCCGGCAAAGCCTCCAGACGCGCTTTTACCTGCTTGGCCAGCTCTACCCTCTGCAGCTCACTGGTCTCTTCCTTCAATTTCCACATTACCACATGCCTATACATTATATGCTCCTTCCTTATCCCTAGAAAGACAGCTCAACCGCACCGAGGTCGGGTTTTCCAACGATCGGGTTTCCGAAAAAGTCCTCCGTTACTTCAAGGCCGACACGCAGGCCGGCTTCGTCGCCTTCAAGCTTTTGAATATCTATGCCCTTGTCCTTTACCAACGCCGTGTTGCGCGGAATGTAGTCTTCCGCGTCATCGCCGCCCGCTCGCCGAAACCTTGGATCGCCGATAATCATATTTTGATCCTTGAAGGGCAGTGTTTCGGGAAGAATGGAATCATTGAAATAGAGATTGTTCTGCACAACCAGTCGCGAGGCGTTCGCCCCCTGCCTGATGAGCTTGGAATCCTGGTCGCCCAGCACATCTTCGGTTTTACCGAGGACATGAAAAATATTGTTCGCCACCAGCAGCCCTTCTGTACTGGAAGCAATCGAGAAGCAGGAACGCGATCCGGGTTTTACATAAATCGTGTTGTTGTAGATATAGGAATTATAGGGGCCGTGTTTCGGGCGCTTACTGCCGACATAGCCACTTGTCCACAGGATCTTGCCTTCCTGGAACGCCTTGTTCCTGCCCTTCACGCGCGAGCCATCGTTCACGCTGATGTTGTAGCGGTAGGCGCAGTTGTGGTTGTTGCCGAGGATTTCAACAAAGCCACCTTCGTTATCCATGCTCAGGTTGTACTGCACCACCACGTCGCGGCAATTGAAGTCGATATGCACTCCGCAGGAGTCGCCCTTCCCCCGCGCGTGCATGAACTTGTTTCTTTCGATCAGCACGCGGTTGCAGCTCCACGGCCAAATGCCGCTACCGCGCATATGCATCCGTTTGTCCATACTGGAGCCGGAACCATCAACCGTATTGCCGCGCACCACTAGATCCTCCACGTTGCCCGGCTGAATCGCGGGACCGCCAATATCTTTCATGGTGTTGTCGAGCACCTGCACATTCTTGATGTGCTTGAGATTGATGGCCTTGAACCCCGTTTGGGCAATGCGGCAGTTCCGCACCATGAAACCCGAACTGGGTTCCTCCTTGCGCCCCTCGATCGAGATGGCGGTTCCCATGAAGGTGCTCTCATTGTGCCCTTCGTGCGTGCTACCGACCTCCGGGTAGATCTTGTAGATGGTCAGGTTGTCCAGCGTCACGTTCGAAATCGAGCCATACGTGCCCTGCACATAAACGCCGTATCGCCGGTCCTTTTTCCCGTCCTTGGTCTTGCCGCCATCGGCCGTGATTTCCAGATCGCGCACCACCACATGGTGCGAACCGAGCAGATGCACCCCGGCCATATGCCCCTTGGCATCAATGAACGGCGCGCTTCCTTCTCCATAGGCGGCGATTTCGATGGGCTCCTCCGCAGTCCCCTTGAGTTTGAGCTTCAAACCGCCTTGGAAGCGGGAACCGCGCTTGAGCAATAGCCGATCACCGGGGTTGAATGAAAACGCATTGGCCTTTTCCAGCGAGCGCCACGCCGTGCGCGCCGTATTGCCGTCGTTGGAGTCATTCCCCTGCCGACTATCCAAATGGAAGTCGCGCGCCGAGGACTGCAGCACCAGTGAAGCCAATATAATCAATACGCCGATATGCTTCATTTCTGGCTCGCCTCCAGCTCTTCGCGCGACATGGAGCCATCGTCGTTTGCGTCGCGCCTGGCGAATTGCTTTTTCGACTGTTCTTCATTGAACGTTTGCCCCTTCTTCACCGCCGACTTTTTGCTCCAGGTCAACCACTCGCCTTCAGCCACCACACCATCTTTGTTCGTATCCAACGTACCGAACCAATCCCATTTCTTTTTACTCGAAACCGGCGGCGCCTTCGCGGTGGTGCTTGTCTTCTTCATGGGTCCGATCATACCAGACATTTGCTTGTTCAACTGCTTCTTGATGGCGGCATGCTCAGGCGAATTGGCTAGATTGGTCCATTCGCGGGGATCGCTTTCATGGTCGTAGAGTTCCTCCACCCCGTCATTGTAGCGGATGTAGCGCCAGCGCTCGGTGCGATAGCTCCAGTGCTGATTCTTCACTTCGTTCTTTTCCTCGGCGGAATAGCCCTTGTTCAGGTCGCCGATATAGATCATCGAAAGCGCGCCCTCGGGCCCATCCCATGTTCCAGACGTTGGATTTTCCAAAAACGGACGGACGCTATGCCCATCCAGCTTCGCGCCGTCATTGTTTTTGCGGGTTTCCTTTTCCAAGCCGCACAGATCGACGAGCGTGGGATAGAGATCGATCAGCGACACCGGGTGCTCCGCAATCGCACCGGCCTTCGCCACGCCGGGAGCGCGTACCACAAATGGAATCCGGCAGCTTTCCTCCCAAGGGGAATTCTTGAACAGGTATTCCTTCTGTCCCATCTGCCAGCCATGGTCGGAGGTCACCACAATGATGGTGTTGTCCTTGAGCGGGCTGTTGTCGATGGCATCCACCACCTGCCCGATGCACTCGTCCACCGCCGTAACACAGGCAAGATAGGCCTGGGTAAAAACCTTGATGGCCTTTTCTTCATCACCATTGAATGATTCCACCAGCATACGGTAGTAACGCAGTCCCTTTTGGTTCGGATTGAAGATTTCGCGGTAGTGCGTATCATCGGCATCGTGAGGCTTAATGGGTGGCAGTTCCAGCTCATCGAGGGGATACATGTCATAATATTTCTGCGAAACATGCAACGGCGTATGGGGACGGATAAAGCCGACTCCAAGGAAAAACGGCTTATCGTTCTTCTGCTTTGCAAACTGGTTGATCTTTCCGGCTGCCCAGGCCGCGTTACGCTCGTCGGGAGTCGGATCGCCAGACCCCATCGGGGTTAATTTGCTCCAGTCGCCGTAGATCCAGCCCGACTCAGGATTACCGTCATCCGCATACGGAACATCTTCCAAAGCGCCCCAGGAACCATCCACAGCACCGATATCCCAAAACGGTTTCGGCACCGATGGATGAGCCACACGCTTTTCCCCGTCATAGACCATCGGCCCATAGTCGGCTTTGTATTTAAACTCGCTCCATTCGTCCGGCTTGCCGTGGTGCATTAGCTTGCCCGATCCCGCCACGTGGTAGCCATTCTGTTTAAAGTGATCCATCAGACTGCGCGAGTTCTTCAGCACCGGATTCTGGAACCACTTGCTCCAGAAAAGGTTTCCGGAGGTATGCGGATAGATCCCGGTCAGGAAGCTCGAGCGCGACGGCGCACACACCGGTTCATTGCTGTAGGCGCGGCGGAAGGCGACGCCCGACTTCGCCAGCTTTTCCATGTTCGGGGCAATGGCTTGCGGATGCCCCGAGCCACCGGGAATTCCAGTAATGTAATCGTTCAAATCGTCGCAAACGATCAGCACCACGTTGGGTTGCTGCTTCGCAACGGCCGCACAGACCAGCGCGCCCATGAAAATCAGTTGTAGTATTCGACGCATCATTTTTTCCTATTCAGGTTTGGCGCACGTCTCGGCCAACGGCTCAATGAAAAAACCGAAGGAGACGGGATCGCGTGTAATTTTGTATTGATCCAAAGGGCCCGCGCCGCAACTGGCGTTTCCTAACGGGCCCTGACGGTAGTCGATATTCAGCACGGTCTCATCCAGCTTAACAAGATCGAATGGATGCTTGGCCGCCTTCAGGTTTTCGGTGGAATAGTGGCGAACCGAAACGGAAAGCGGTTGCCGGCCACGGATCTGTACGCCCGCGCCCGCGTTGTTTCGCAGGCTCATCCAGCGGACATCGGTTTTATTCCCGTTTTCCTGAGGCACCGGATAATTGACGAACTGTTCATCGACCGTGCCGCGGTATTCGCCCAGAAACGCGCTCGCGTTTCGGTCGATATAGGACTCATGCGGACCGCGGCCATACCAAACGAATTGTTCAAATCCCGCGGGTGTTCTCAGTTCGTAGCCCACGCGATGCAGCTCGGGCACTTGGCCGAACGGCGCGACGCGGGAAGTCAGCTCAATCGTTCCGTCGCCATGAATGGTGTAAAGTTCAACGAGATTGAATCCCGCGGGGCCGCCTTTCTTCGGCGGGGCTTTCTGTTTTTTCCACGCCGAAACGACGGGCGGACGGGATATGCCTTCGAGCTTCTTCTCGACGGAGACGGTGACCGCGTCGCGAATATTTCCCACCTCGAAACGACTCACGGTTTCCGTCAGATCGGTGAAGAATTCCAAAAGCGATCGGGTGTTGCGCTCGTTATCAATCGTGGCGCGCGCGGCGCTGAACCGCGGCCCCTGAGTCAGCAGCGCTTCACCGCGGATGGAATAGCTCTCCATCTCGCCGCTTCGCCGATTAAAGCGAACCGCGAAATCGACGCCCTTCACCTCCACCGCGTCGCCAGACTCCGATACCACCGGAATTCTTTTTCCGAGGATTGGAACCTTGCCGGCGAACGTCCAGGGCTGCAGCATCAATTGTTCCGCCGCAACGGAATAGCCGGTCTTTGCCCAAGGTTGCTCGCCCGCAAGCCGGGCCTCAACCACGACGATGTATTCCTTTGCTGGATCAAATTCCGCGATATCGATTGGAAGCGTGGCCTTCGCACGGCCTCTAGGTGGCACCGGAGCAACGTCCAGCTTGCCGGAACCGATCTCCCTGCCATTTTCCAGCAACGACCAGAAAAAGCCGTGGCCTCCCGAATCAATGAAATAGAACTTGTTGAAAACCTCAACCGTGCTGCCTGAAAGAGCGAAGCTGTAATTCTGATAGGCCTTCTTCGTCTCGAGCGTTTTCGCGTTCACGCTTCGATCGGGAAAGATGAGCCCATTCAGGCAAAAGTTTCCATCGTTTGGAAGATCGCCAAAGTCGCCGCCATACGCCCAGAACGGCTTCCCGTCGGGCCCTTCCTTCAGCAGTCCCTGATCGATCCAATCCCAAATACATCCGCCGATCAGTTTCTGATGTTTCTCAAAAACCGCGACATATTCCGGCAGGTTGCCAACGGAGTTTCCCATGGCGTGGGCGTATTCATTGAGAAGGTAGGGCCGGAGGTCTTTTTCGTAGACCGCCTGCTTCTCAAGCAAGTTAATCGTGAGGTAGCGGTTTTGCTTTTTGCCAATGGCACCGCCGCCCATCACGTCGCACGTACGCGGGCCTTCCTGGAAGTGGTAGTGCGTTGGCCGCGATGAATCGCGCTGATGGCAAAACTCATTCATGGCCACGATATTCTGCCCATTGCCGGCCTCGTTGCCGTGCGACCACATGACGACGCATGGGTGGTTTTTGTCGCGCTCGACCATGTTCATGGAGCGTTCGACATGCTGGGTTTCCCATTCGGGTTGCTTCGCAAGCGACTCGTCGCCATAGCGCATGCCGTGCGATTCCACATTGGCTTCGTCGATCACCAGCAGCCCCCATTCGTCGCACAGATCATATAGAGCCGGGTCGTGGGGATAGTGGGCGGTACGCACACAATTAATATTGTGCTGTTTCATCAGTTTGAGATCCAACTCAAGATTTTCGCGGGGCACGGTTTTCCCGTGAATGGGATCATGTTCGACGCGATTGACGCCTTTGAACAGCACCGGCTGTCCGTTCAGCAACACCTGGCTATCCTTGATTTCAACTTTCCGGAATCCGGTTCGGCATGCAACCGCCTCGATCGTTTCACCGCCGCGTTGTTGAACAATGAACACGGAGTAGAGGTTTGGCGTTTCATGCGTCCACTTCGCGGGATTCTTGACAGGGATTTCGAGCGCGATCGTTTTTTCCGCGCCCGCTTCCAATGATTGGATGGTCGTGGAGACGGAGCCTATTTTACTTTCCTTTTGGTCTTGGAGAACGACTTCAATCTCGGTGCTCTCCGAGGCGCGTTTTCCATAATTCTTCAACGACACGTCAACCTTCAACACCGCATTGTTGAAGCTCGCGTCCAGTTCGGTGGTCACAAAGAAATCGCGGATATGAGTTGTCGGAGTGGAAAAGAGGTAGACATCGCGGAAGATGCCGGCCATGCGCCAGCCATCCTGGTCTTCGAGATAGGAGCCGTCGCACCAGCGGAACACCTGAACGGCCAGCTGGTTTTCACCGGCTTTCAAATACGGTGTCAGGTTAAACTCGGCAGGCGTCCGGCTTCCCTGGCTGTAGCCCACTTTCTTTCCATTCACCCAAATGTAGAATGCCGAATCCACGCCGTCGAAATGAATGAACACCTCGCGGCCTCTCCAATCGTTGGAAACCAAAAAGCTCCTGCGATAAGAACCGACCGGATTGCCGTTATCGCCCCCAATGAAAGGCGGATTCTTATCGAACGGATATTCGATGTTGGTGTAGATCGGAATGCCATAGCCCTTCATCTGCCAACAGGATGGCACCGCAATATCATCCCAGGAAGAGACATCGAAATCCGGATGCTGAAAATCCCGCGACCGCGCTTCGGGCGTTTTAACCCACTGAAACTTCCACGTCCCATTCAGGCTTTGGAAATATGGCGAATCGCTTTTATCGAGCGACGCCGTCTCCATCGAAGCGAACGGCATCAGCGTGGCGTGCCTCGGCTCCTTATTGATCGCAGTGACCGCCGGGTTTTCCCAGTCGGTCACCGGCGCGGCGCCCAAAGAAGAGATCGCCAGCAAACCTGAAAAAATGATGCTTCTAATTTTCATCTTGTCCCCAAATACCACTTGTTATTTCAGCGCAGGCTATTTCTTTCCCTTTGCTTTTTTCGGCACTTCGCCGGTTCCGCCACTGAGATAGGAAATACGATGAGGCACGAGTCCACCGAGTTGAGTCCAGTCCGCTCCTTCAACCAGAGACATGTCGAATTTTACGCCCGCCGCGTCTTTCAGCAGCACAGCACTATTCAAAATAAGGTTTACCTCAATCGGATCATCGCAATTCGCGAGCGCAGCGAAAATATACGGTGCGGGATCGGCTGCGCCTGTCAGCCCCAGAAATTCTGCGGCGCGTGTTCGTACCAACCGATTGGAATCCTCTGAAGCGATCCGTTTCAAATCCGCCTCAAACTCCATCGCCTGATCGCCGAATGCGGAGCAGGTGATCGCGGCCCAATAGCGTTCCGTTGCTTCCGGTGAACGCAGCGCTTTCGCAACGCGCGCCCGGGCCTCGGGAAAGGGCGCCAACTGAAGGTCGGCGATATCGACGAGTTTCGCTATCTGCTGCTTATGCATTTTCCCAAACGCCGCTCCATCTCCTCCGCTCTCGGAAAGCATCACAGGCTCCGGATAGAATCCAAGATCGGGAAGCGACTTCACCTTTTTCTGCAGTGCACGGCGCATGTCGAACAGGATATCGGCGTAGGCCGGATCATCAGCAAGGTTGGTGATTTCATGCGGATCTTTTTCGAGGTCAAAGAGCTGCTCCGGCGGACGCGCTTCATAAAACGCGGATTGTACCGGATTGAGTTTCCCGGCCTTCGCGAGATCGCGCCATTCACAAAACGCGGGTTGCTTGTAGCGGTAGAAGTTGTGCAAGCCATCAAAATTGAACGGCTGGTAGCTGCGCCAATAGCTGTATTTCCCTTTTCGGAAAAAGCGAACCATGTCGTACTTTTCATCAAACCGTTCGGCATAGCCAAAGGCGGTGTCGCGCGAATTCAATTCATCAAGCGTGATGCCCTTGCCTAGAAACGGCGTGCCGTCGATCCCTTCGGGAATCTCGGCCCCGGCCAGATTCAGCACGGTTGCGGAAAGATCCACAAATTCAACCGTTCCATCGATACGCGAACCGCGCGGGGCCGGAACAAGGTGCTGCCAGTTTTTTGGCACATAAACCACCATGGCAACCTGCAGCCCATCATTATGGGCATAGCCCTTCCCTCCGGGCAGGACGCCGCCGTGGTCGCCATAGTGGAAGATGAAGGTGTCGTCGAGAAGCCCGTCTTCTTCCAGCTGCTTGATGATGCGGCCCATCTCTGCATCCGCCATGGAATTGAGCGTCAGGTATTGGGCATATTTTTCGCGGAAAACCTGGGTGTCCGGGTGATACGGAAACAGCGCCACGTTCGCGGGATCAACCACATATTCCTTTCCCTTGGGCAGATCACCAAACAGCTGGCTTTCGTGGGTGACCCCAAAGTTCTGCACATGGAAGAACGGCTGGCCGGGCGTGCGCCTACGGAAGCTAGCCTTGCCGGAAGATTCGTCCCAGACGCCCTCTTTGTCCGACGGAAGATAGTTGTAGTCTTCCTTGCTGTTATTCGTGGTGTAGTAGCCTGCCTGACGGAGGTAGTACGGGAACATTCGCACACCTTCCGGCATGGCCACCGGCACCTGCCTGCGGTGGTATTGCGCCCCCGTACGGGGGCCATAGCAGCCGGAAATGATCGTACTGCGCGCAACCGAACAAACCGGCCCGCACGAATAGGCGTGGTTAAAGACAAGCCCATCCTTTGCCAAGCGTTCGACATTGGGCATCCGCACGCCGTGTTCCGGGTTGTAGAGCTTGTACCAATTGGCGGAATTGTCCTCCGTCGTCAGCCACACAATGTTCGGCCGGTCTGGCACGGCAAAAACCGCAGACGCCAACATCACCACCATGGAAATCATTCTGATTTTCATTTTTTCCCCTTCTTGTCCTTCTTCTTGTCCAATGGTTTGTCAGCGCTATAGGGAACGCTCCACTCCTCCAGCCCATCCATCACAATCGGAACCTCCTGTTGCGGCAGCTTGGCGGAAAGGCGCTTCTTCATATCGGCATATTCAGGATTCTTGGCGAGGTTGCTCCACTCGTCAGGATCCTTGGTATGGTCATAGAGCTCCTCGCCCCCGTCATAGTAGCGGGTGTAGCGCCAGTCGCGCGTACGAACCGTGTAGTTCCCCCGCCCCCAAGTGCAGATGGCCTGTCCTTCGACCGGAGTGTCCGGCTTATTCAACTGCGGAACCAAGCTGAAGCCGTCCACATAGTCCGGGGCTTCAAGGCCGGACATTTCTGACAGCGTGCGATAAATATTGATCAGCGAAACGCCGTCCTTCACCTCACGGCCCGCGATCGCTTTTTTCTCTCGGGCGTCCCAAATAATGAAGGGCACCCGGGTGGTCTCTTCCCAGAGAGCGAATTTACGGAAATGCTTTTTTTCGCCCAGGGCATAACCATGGTCCGACCAAAGCACCACCACCGTATTGTCGGCATAGGAACTCTCTTCCAACGCATCGAGCAGACGGCCAATATTGTAATCCGCCCACGAAATGCAGGCGAGATAGGCACGACGAACCTTGTTCCATGCTTCGTCCTGTTTAAAACGCCGATCATCATTCATCTTCGCCATTGCTTTTCCGACCGCCGGAATATCGGAATGGTCGGTTGGATTGATACGTGGCGGTTCAACTGTTGCAGGGTAGAGATCGAAGAATTGCTTCGGGCAGGTAAACGGCAAGTGCGGGCGAATGATGCCGACCGCCAGGAAAAACGGCTTGTCGTGCTTACGCCCGAGCACATCCACCCCGAACGAAGCGTTCTTATAGTCGGTGTGATCTTCCAGCGGACTCAACGTCGGGGAAAAACGCATCTTCCCCGATTTGCCCTGACGATATCCTTCGACATCATCAAATTTTAGTGGATTGGTTTTTTCCTTCTCATAAAACTCCGTCCACTCGACGCCCGTTGGTTCACGGCGGTGATGGATCTTGCCGGAGCCGTAGGTGCCATAGCCGTTCGCCTTGAAAAACTCAGGCAACGAGGTGTAGCCCTCAAGGATCTTGTCCGAAAAACCGGCCTGATCGTAAAAGACATATAGCCCCGACTTGAATGGCTCCACGCCATAGAGCAACGAATTGCGGCTTGGCGAACAGCCCGGCGCGGAACAATGGGCGTTGGAAAAGTTGACGCCCTTTTTCGCCAGCTTGTCCATGTTTGGCGTCTGCGCCTGCGGATGACCGCCCAGAAAACCCGTCCAGTCGTTCATGTCGTCGATGGCGATGAACAAGATATTTGGCTGCGGATTTGCATCCACACATAGAACGCCAACCAATAGACCAGTCAAAACCATCCAACCTGATATTTTTTTCACAAATATGTTCCTCCTAATATTTCATGTCCATACCCCATTCCCGGTTTAGAAATGGAATAAGCTGCTTGTTGATCGAATCCGTCGTGCCGACACCGTGGCCGAACCCATTATTGATAATTGTTTCCGCGCGACCGCCCTTTTCCCGAAGAGCGTCGGCAAACCGAAGCGCAACAGTATAGTCGATGGTCGGATCGGCATCGCCATGAAATAGAATCGTTGCGGGCGGCGGAATTTTAATCTGGTAGATCGCGGATGCATTCTTCCTGTCTGCCATCTCCGTGCCGATATAATTGTCGGCTTTTCCAAAACGGCTCAGTCCCCGGTCAACGGCATCGTAGAGCCCGCAAAAACCGGCATACACATTACATTCCGGCGTACGCTGGGCCGCTATCGATGAAAGATGCCCGCCAGCCGATCCTCCGGAAAAGCCGAACCGCGACAGGTCAAAACCATATTGTTTCGCGTTTTGCCTCACCCACTCTACCGCATCCATAATGTCGCCGATGGATTTTTCAAACGTACCGCCATCCTTGACCAGCCGGTATTGAACACGCACGCATGCCACGCCGCGCTCGGCCAACGGCTTGGCTTTCCAAAGCATATCCTTCGGATGTCCGGTCACCCATCCCCCGCCATGTATAATTACGAAAACAGGGAACGGCCCCTCCACCCCCTGCGGAATATCGACGTACAGCACCAAATCCGTGGCATCTGTTTTTTTATAGGTAACTGTTTTGGTTTTGAATGCATACGGCCCGGGAATCAGTTTTGGATCCTTCCGGCTGGTTTTTTCCAGCTTGAATCCGGCGAAACAAACCGTTCCATCGCCCGTGTCGTTCAACTGGGCGGGAGTCAGAGCGGGCCCCTTCACGCCCGGGCGCTTTGGGTAACCTGCCGGGAAAAAGTTCAACCGGTACGCGGCATCTTTTTTCCCCATCTTCAATTCCACCTTGTACTCCTCCCAATCCCTGGAAGATTCCAACCGAATAAATCGGCGCGACACACCATCGTTAAAATGCTCCTCGATCAGCAGCACCGGCTTTCGAACACCATCGCCTTTATATGAAAAGTTCAATCGATAATAGGCATTGCCCTTGAAATTAATAACCTGGGAAAAAGCAGGAACCTTGCCTTTCAGACCATCCGTCTTTTCGTACCGGATGCATTTCCCCGCCACGCCCCCCGGAACCGCATCTGATACAGAGAAATAGCTTTCCCCGTCCACCCTCCAACTATTCAACCCGTTTTCAAAACCACCATTCTGAATGGCATCGAAAACCGGGCCGTCAAACGTCGGCTTCCTCTTCGCTTCAGTCAGGGCGGATGCCGCCGCAAGAATGAGCAACGTTATCACTAAAACTTGTTTATTCATCATGCGGTCCAGCCTTTCCTATTTCCTTTTGCTCGCTTCCAGTTCTTCACGCGTAATCATTCCATCGCCATTGGCATCGCGTGAAGCGAAGTATTGCTTTTGCTGCCCCTCGGATGTGTTGCGATTCTTTTTCTTCGACTCCTTCATCGACCATTCAAGCCACTCATCTTCCGTCACCCCGCGATCCTTGTTTTTGTCGAGCGCAGCAAACCAATCCCACTTTGCCACCGACGCCTTCTTTGCCGATTTAGCGTTCGGCTTGTCGCTCTTCTTCGGCGGGTGGTGCTTGATCCAGTCGGCCGACTGGGTCAGGCCGAGGAAGCGTGGCTCGATCAATTGCGAGTCCCACTTCAGGCGGAGCTGATCGAGCTCCTTCATCTTTTCCGGGTGCGCGGAGGCGATATCCTGCTCTTCGCCGATATCCTCTTCCAAATTATAGAGCTGTGCGGTTCCGCCGCTGAAAGGGATGACCAGCTTGTAGTCGCCATGGCGCACCGCATAGCGGCCTTGGTCGAACTTACGCAGATAGATCGCCTCGTGCGGCACGCCGGGCTCCTTGCCGGTCAGATACGGAATCAGGTTGACGCCGTCGAGCGGACGCTGTGGGTCGAGCGGCGCCTGGGCCAGATCGGCGATGGTAGCAAAAATATCCAGCGAACTGACCGGTTCATCGTACTTCGCGCCAGCCGGCAGGGTTCCTTTCCATTGCACGGCGTAGGGGACGCGGAACCCGCCTTCCCAGACATCCGACTTCTGGCCCCGTAGCGGCCCATTGTCGGAAGCGTTCTTCGTTTCGGGTCCACCGTTGTCGGACAGAAAAAAGATAAGGGTATTGTCGGTGAGGTTGAGTTCGTCGAGTTTGTTGAGCAACAGCCCCACGCCATCGTCAATCGCGCTGACCATGGCGGCGTAGGTGCGGCGCTTCTCGTTCTTGATATTTTTAAAGCGAGATAGGTATTTTTCCGTGGCCTGCAGTGGATTGTGCGGCGCGTTATAGGCGAGATAGAGAAAGAAGGGCTGGTCCTTGCTGCGCTCGACGAATCCGACCGCCTCGTCTGAAAAAGCATCGGTCAGGTATTGGGTCGGCGGATCCGGTTCGTGGTTGCGCAGGATCCAGGTCTGATAGCTTTCGGTTTCACCCGTGGCATCTTCGCTGCGCTTGATGGTCAGCTCTTCGGGGAAGTAACGGTGTCCGCCACCCAGGTGGCCGTAGAAAAAGTCGAAGCCGCGGTTAAGCGGGTGCAGGGTCGGGTAGGCACCGAGATGCCACTTGCCGATGGCGCCCGAAGTATAGCCTGCCTTTTTGAGGACATCGGCCAGCGTGTGTTCGGAGAGCGGCACCCCCATGTTGGGATCGTTGGGCTGGTATTGTGGATTGCGCTCGAAGCCGAAACGCTGCTCGTAGCGTCCGGTCATCAGGCCGGCGCGGCTCGGCCCGCAGACCGAATACGCCACATAGCCGCTGGTGCATTGCACGCCGTTCTTAGCGATGCGGTCAATGTTCGGCGTCGGAATGTCCTTGCACCCATTGAACCCAACATCCGCATAACCCATATCGTCGCACAGGATCACAATCAGGTTAGGTTTATCAGCGAAGGTCACAACCGCCGCCACAAACAGAATTCCAAATATAATTTTCTTCATTAGTCTCCTCACTTCTTCTTAATTTTAATTCGTTTAACGAGCAGTTCGCCGCCATCCTTCACGCCCACATGCAACGTCCAATCAGTAGAACTTGTGGTCTTAAACTGTTTTCTGACCACCCCGCTTTCGCCAACCGCTCCCGACCAGGTCTCGATCTGCCGGTTTTGCTTGTCTTTTTTACCCGCAACAAAGTTGGCGAAAAATTCTGCACCCTCAGCGAGGCCCTTCGATTCCCACTCAATTTCTAGGTCATAGGTGCTGTTGGGTTCAAAACTGCCAGCGGGCACGGTGACGGCACGACTCCATTGGCCAGCTCGGCCCTTTGCGGAATGGTTGCCGCTATCGACCAGATAGCCCTCGCTCGTCGCCAGCGCGACTTCCGGCTTTTCGCCGACGAAACCACCGGTTTCATAAATCAGGTTCACCTTTTCTAAGGCCGGCTCTCCATAGCGTTTCATCTGCGTAACCAGCTCCGCCTGCATCCGGTCGACAACCGGCTTGTACTCCGGATTGTTGTAAAAATTAACCATCTCGTCCGGATCCTTCTGCAGATCGAACAGCCATGGATCGTCGGTGGGCGAGAGCACCAACTTATAGCGATCACTTGCGGCGGCGACCCAGCGGCTGTTGGCGTTGGTGAAGTAGACAATGCGGTCGCCATCTACCTCCTTGTCTGGACTCAGGAAGTCGGGCGAGGTGTCCTTTCCGTGAAACTCCGGCCATCCGTTGGTGACGCCCATCATGGAGAGCGCCATCGGCGCAAAATCGACATTGCACTGTGCGGTGTGAATCACCTTGCCCGGAGGAATCTTTCCGGGATAGCGAATGACAAAGGGAATGCAGGCCGAGGTTTCATAGGGCAATCCCTTATTGTTCTTCCTGTGCTCGCCCATCAGGTCGCCATGGTCGGAAGTAAAGACGACGATTGTGTTTTTTTCCAGCCCCTGCGATTTGAGATAGTTCAAGATTTTTCCGACATTATCATCAATGCATTTGACCATGCCGAAATAGCGCGCCATCTGCGCCTGATTGAGTTTTTCAACGGCGTTTTTCCCCGTCAGGTTGACCCACTTGGGCATCGTTCCCTCATCGACATCCATGGTGCGCGGATTCTCGAAATGCAGCGGCTCAAACATCGTGTCGTACGGCTTGCGAACCGTGTTGGGGCCATGCGGATCGGGGATGGCGAGCATCAGGCAGAACGGCTTCGATTTATCGCGCGCAAGGATTTCCAGCGCGCGGTCGGTCAGAAAGTCGGTAGTGAACGAGGTCTCATCCGCGGCCTCAATATCGACCTTGATGCTCTCCGTCTTGGGATTGTAGTTACCGATCAGCGCGGCGGTATTCCCACTCTTCTTGAGCAGTTTCCAATGGCCGCGGTTGAACATGTAGCGGTTGTCAGAAAATCCAAATTGGCGTTTCGGCGCGAAGCCGGGCTTGGCGTCGCCATCGAGATGCCACTTGCCGACATACGAGGTGGCATAGCCCTGACCCTTGAGTACTTCGGCGAAGGTGACGAGCCCATCGTTGAGCGGCATGTCGTTGACGGGGGATCCGGTATGAACCGGATACATCCCGGAAACCAGCGAAGCGCGCGAAGGGGTGCAGACGGGCGAGGAGGCGTAGTAGCTGGTGCAGAGCGCGCCATCGTGGGCAATCGAGTCGATATGCGGCGTATCCACCTTGACGCCCTTTCCCCAGACAAACGCCTGGTCGGGCGTCATTAGGTCTCGGTAACACCCCAACGTACGGAAGTTATGCTCGTCGGTATGAATGATCAGCAGGTTGGGTTGTTTCCCCTTGCCGGCCAGCGAGGACGACCCTATCGATACGATGCCTGCAGCGCAGGCCAGTTGGCTGAAATTTCTTCGATTCATTGTGTTTCCTTCAATTTCGAAATAAGGCGGCAACTTCCGTATCAGGCAACGGGCGGGTCCAAATGGAAATCTCATCCAGCTCCCCGACAAATGGTTTAACCGCCAATTGATCAAACGATTTAGTACTGTAATTCAATCCGCCGAATCCCAGTCGCACGGCCTGATTAATATGAATGTTCCGGTCTGCACCGACCAGCTTCGCTTTAACCTGGTTTCCGTCAACAAACAGCTGGACCTCGGAAAGCAGGCAATTATCCTTCGGCATCACCGCGGCAATATGGTGCCATTTACCGTCATTCATTTTTACACCTTCAGCAATCAAGCTCTGCTTGGCTGAGATCATGACTTCCGGCATACCGTCATTCAGATTTAAGTTGAAAAATTGTTCCAGTTTCTGCCCCCAGATGGTGCAGGAATTGATCAGCAGTTGATGATCGGCAGATGCCGTTTTCACCCAAAGCGCATAGGAAACCGCATGACCGCTATGATGCGGCCCCATCGCAAAAACACCCATCCGACTCTCTGAATCAAACTGCCCGGCTTTTCCATGCGGGCCATCAGCCAATTTCACATTGGCCGTCAGCGCACTGTAATGACGTCCGAACGTTCCAAGGTTTGGAAAAATGCGGGAGCATTTTACACCGCGCAACTCCTTGGCATTTTCCTTTTTCTCCCTGCCGGACAAACCCATGATCGGATTTTCAAACAGGGACGCCTCTTCCTCGAAGGTAAAAAGGAAATGACGACCGTTCACATCCAGCGGCTCAAATTCCCCATCCCCGGAGATTCGGGTTTCCGGCCCCGATTTATCAATCACCAGATTACCGGAAACAGCGTATTTCCCCTCGGAGGTTTTGGTACCCAGTTTCTGGTCGTAGCAAACGATATCGATGCGATCGTCCGAGATATCCAAGGTCTGGAAGTTGTTGAAAAAGTTGCCCCGGCTCACCAATTGCACCAGATCCGATTTCGGATCCTTCGTTGCTGTATTCGCGTGCACTTCCCCCGCGAAATACATATCGACCTTGTATTTCCGCAATAGTTTCCAAAATGGGCTCTCCATTCCATCGTCCATCATCATGCCGCTGCTGTTCACCTTGCGCACCGGATAGATCACCGGCAAATGCGACTGCACAAAGATATGCTTGATCGACTTGTCCTTCCGCGCTTCAGACAGCACGCGTTCCAACCATTGGAGATGTTCGCCCACCACGGTGCCGGTTACCGAACCTTCATCGCCAATCTTCTTGTCCGGATCCTCCTGATGGAATGCATCGACCGTGATGAACAGCACGTTTTTATGCCGATAGGCATAGGATGTATTTTCATAGGGCGTACCTAACGGACGGGAAGCCGTCTTGCCGATCGGCTTTTCGTATAGAAAGCGGCCGCCAACGGGATTCATATTGAATTCCTTCGCGAAAGCCTCGCGAAACTGCGGCTGACAGCGCGATACGTCCGAACCCGCCGGCCAAGGATTATCACCCATTTCATGATCGCCCACCGCCATAATCAGCTTTGAGTAGCCCCCATCGCGAAACGCGTCGATCATGCCCGAGTAGCAGAGATGACCCGCTTTCTTCACCGACTCTTCCGGCGAGGCGCCCGGAAAGTTTTGTTTAATGAATTTCGGCGTATCCCAATGCCCGCCGTTGCTGTCGCCCGGCATCAGGATCAACTCGCCGCCATAGTTTTCCTTGAACATTTTAACGGTCGCCACATCTTCGGCCACCGCATCGGCCAGCCACGACGGATTCTTTTCGCTCTGCGTATACTTTTCCGCCGAATGCCAGTCGGACAGCAACAGAAAGCGCCACGGTTTTTCGGCATGCACCACCGAGATTGCCAGCGCCAGCAGCAAGACCACTCTTTTCATCATTTGCGGACTCCACCGGATGCTTTCATTTCGGCGAGCTTCATTTCCATTTGAGCGGCGATTTCGGGATGCTCGGCAATAATGTTTTTGGTTTCACCGGGATCGTTGTCGAGATTGTAGAGCGCACGCTCAATAGGCGGGCGGCCATTCGGCCATTTGGGTTGAACCGGCTGCGTGTATTTCCACTCGTTGAAGCGAAGAGCCAGGCCGAACGATTCCTCGATCATGAATTCCTGCCCCTTTTGATCCTTGCCGAGGAAGGTGGCCAATGTGCTGCGGCTGTCGCCTGCTTCGCCTTCCGGAAGTTCAATATTGAGCAGCTCGGCGAACGAACTGAGCAGATCAATCTGGTTGACCATGGCATCGGACGTGCCGGGTTTAATGCGCGCCGGCCAGCGCACAATAAACGGCACGCGGGTGCCGCCTTCGAAAATCTGGTATTTACCGCCGCGCCATTGGCCGGAGGCATCGTGGCCCCGGTCGGATTCTTCGGAAGAGCAAAACACAGTGGTGCCGTCGTCATAACCGTCGTCATAGACAGGGCCGTTGTCGGAGGAAAAGATAACGATGGTGTTTTCCGCAAGGCCATGTTCTTCAAGTGCGTTCATAATTTCGCCGGTCGCCCAATCAAAGGCAACCATGGCATCGCCACGATAGCCGAGCTCGGTTTTTCCCTTGAAACGCGGATGAGGCGCGCGCGGAACGTGGATGTCCTGCGAAGCGAAGTAGAGCATGAACGGCTCGTCTTTGTGCATGGCGATATATTTTTTCGCCTGCATGACAAACTCGTCGGCAATGGTCTCCTCTTTCCAAAGGGCGGCCTTGCCTCCGGACATGTAGCCGATGCGTCCGATGCCGTTGATGATGCTGTTGTCGTGGTCATGCGTGCTTTGGTAGAACGTCATGGCCTCCCGGTTCGTCTTGCCGCTGGGATACTGCGTACTGTCCGGCTTCTGCACCTCCTTCAGTTTGTTGCCGACATAAAGGGGGTCTGCGGGATCGAGGTTGACCACTCGATGGTTTTCCACATAGACGCACGGAACGCGGTCGTTGGTGGAAGGCAGCAGGAACGAATATTTAAAACCGACTTCCAGAGGCCCGGGCTTAACATCGGCGTTCCAATCGACGGGTGTTTCGCCGTCGCCTATGCCGAGGTGCCACTTGCCGACAACGCCGGTGTGGTAGCCCGCTTGATTGAACAACTTCGGCAGGGTCAGCTTGTCGGTCGGAATAATCAGCGGCGCATTGGGCGGCAGTACGCGGGCATTGTGCCGGAAGCCGTGGATCCCGGTCAGCAGCGAAAAGCGCGATGGCGTACACGTAGCGGCCGCACAATGACCATCGGTAAAGAGCAGGCCGCCTTTTGCCAACCGGTCAATGTTCGGGGTCGGAATCATTTTAGAGCCGTAAGCGCCAACATCGCCAAAGCCGACGTCGTCGCCATAGATAAACACCACATTGGGCTGGGAAGGCCTTTTTGATGCCCCGGCAAATGCGGAGCCCGTTGCCGCAGCGCACAGCTGCATAAAGTTACGTCTTTTCATTATTTATTGTTTCCCTTTTTTTTCCATGCCGACTTGATCTTCGGCAGCTTGGAGACATCCGGCTTTGCCAACGCCCCAACATCAGCAGGCTGGAAGACGGAACGCTTCGCGAGCGTTTTTTCAACATTTCCTTCGAACGGAAGAAGGCGGTAGCTATAGACATAGGAGGCTTTGTTCAACCGATGCTTTTCGAGCGGAGAAGCGCCCCACGAATTGATGCCGCCAACGCCGCTCTGCCCGGCGTCGATATTGAGATAGATATCTTCCGTACGCTCCATCTGAAAACTGTAATCCGACTCGCGCATGGTCTTTTGACTGTAGTGGCGGACACCAATTCCAAGAGGGTTCCCCTCGGCCACCACCAGCAGGCCTTTGCCTTTTTTGTTTGCAAGGGAAAACCAGCGTACGCCGGTTTTGTTTCCATTTTCCTGCGGGCGGGAATAGTCCGTCCATTCTCCGTCCACCGTGCCTTCGAACAAACCAACCGGTTCGAAATCGCGACCGGCATAAGTTTCTCCACCACGGCCGTACCAGTCCATGTTTTCAAGTGAACCATCCAGCTTCCACTCCATTCCAATACGTAAAGGCGGGAGTTGAGACTTTGGGGCATGCGTGAAGTCGAAGGCCGCTTCAACAACGACCTCGCCACTGGGCAGCACAGTATAGACCGACGCAAATCCTCCCCGCACATCCGGCAGGGTTTTGCGTACTACGATTTTGGCCGTGCCGTTGACTTGCTCAACGGTAATGCTTTCAACTTTTGCTCTGACCCCGGCGATATCCAGCGCCGGAACCGGCTTCACCTTTTGCCGGCGTTCGTTGTCGTTTTGCGCCCGCGACAATTCCGGGCGGCCACCCGCAGCAATGAGTTCCCTGCCGTTGGAGTTGTAGGAGGCCAGCGTTCCGCTCGCCTTATCAAACACCACTTCGAACGCCTTGCCTTTGACAACAATCGAGCCGGCCGATTCGTTGATTGAAACCGTTCCCTCCACAGCGGCAAATTCCGTGGCTTTCCCCCCAGACAGCTTGAACTGATCCCACGCCAGCAGGTGCCCTTTTTTCACCAATGGATGATAATTCTTCTTTGCTCGGAACTCTACGGTCAGGAAATATTCAATGCCGGGCTTCGGATCGATGGACGGCAGCTTGAGTACAACCGTTCTTTCCATATGCGGTGCAATATCCAAGCCTTTGATTTTCCCGTCCTTGACCTTCTTGCCGTTGGCCTCGATTTTCCAACGGCCGAAAACGCGGTCGCCCAAGGTTGAATGGTCGAACCAGTTTTTGATCATCAGCTGCCCTGATTCCAGATCAACGGCAGACACATGCACATTTCGCTGCAGATATTTCATGGCAAAGATTGCTGGATGCGGATTTTGATCTGAATCGATCAAGCCGTTCATGCAGAAGTTACCGTCGTTGGCGACCCCGTGCGGATCCTCGCAATATCCACCATAGGCCTGAAAGGTTTCCTTCACGGGGCCCTTGCCAATATTCTTTTTGAATTCCGGCGGAACAGGTGTGCGGATGCCTTGATCCATCCAATCCCAAACAAAACCGCCCTGGGCCGTATTGTCTTCATAAAACAAATCCCAATATTCCTTTGCGCCGCCGTTGGAGTTGCCCATGGCATGCATGTATTCACAAATAATATAGGGTCGCTTGTCGTTGCCGTTGGTATAGGTGCGAATCTTGTCGGACGAAGCATACATGGAATTGCAGATGTCGGTATTGGGCCGGCCCGTCTTTGTTTCGGTGCGCTCATAATGCACTGGGCGGGTCGGATCGTTTTCTTTGAGCCATTTGTAGCAAGCGGCATAGTTTTGCCCATCGCCGGCTTCGTTGCCCATCGACCACGTAATGACAGAAGGATGGTTCTTGTCGCGTTCAAGCATTCGCTGCACGCGGTCAAGGTGGGCAGCCTTCCATTCCGGTTGCTTGGCCAGACAAGCCTCCTTGTAGCCCACGCCGTGGCTCTCGATGTTGGCTTCGTCCCAAAGCAGAATGCCATACTCATCACACAGGTCATACCACATCGGCACGTTGGGATAGTGACAGGTGCGAACCGCATTAAAATTGTTTTCCTTAAGCAGCTGGATATCGCGGAGCATCGAGGCGCGGTCGATGGTGTGGCCCGTGTCGGCGTGGTGTTCGTGACGGTTTACACCCTTGATCAGCAGCGGCACGCCGTTGATGCAGAAGCGGTTGTTTTTGATCTCCGCAGTCCGGAAGCCGACCCGTTGCGGGATGACTTCAATGGTTTTTCCGGAGGCGTCCTTGAGGGTGATCAGCGCCGTATAAAGCTTTGGTGTTTCGGCAGACCACTTGGCGGGAGCGGCGACGGGGATTTCCAGCGCGACCGACGGCGCGCTCGGCGAGCCCGCCCTACCCATTTTCTTCCCGTCAGCATCCAGCAACGCAATCTCGACCGAACCCTTCGGATTGAGGATTTCGACAGCCACTTTAAGGGTCGCATCTTTGTATTGCTCGTCGAGATCGGTGACGACGGTGAAATCGCGCACATGGGTTTTGGCGGTGCTCCAAAGATAGACATCACGGTAGATGCCGGAGAGCCGCCAGAAATCCTGGTCTTCGAGGTAGGAACCATCGCTCCAGCGATAGACTTCCACCGCCAATGTGTTTGCTCCCTCTTTCAGATATTTGGAGATGTTGAATTCGGCCGGCGTACGGCTGCCTTGTGAATAGCCAACCTTCTCACCGTTTATCCAAAGGTAGAACGCTGACTGGACGCCGTCGAACACCATGTAGGTTTCGCGATCCTTCCAACCCTTGGAAACCGTGAATTCGCGACGGTAGGAGCCAACGGGGTTCCAGTCGGTCGGCGCATGCGGCGGATCCATTTTGAAAGGATACTTAATGTTGGTGTAAATCCGGAGTCCGTGCCCTTTCATCTCCCAGTTCGATGGAACCGGAATCGTGCCCCAGTTCTTCACATCATAATCCGATTTGTAAAAATCAACCGGACGATCCTTCGGCGAACGCACCCAATTGAATTTCCACTCGCCGTTCAACGATTGGAACCAAGGGGAGCTGGTTCGGTCATATTCCATGGCCGCTTTGGCATCGGGAAATACCATCATCGAAGCACGCGGGGCTTCCCGGTTGACCTGAAGTATACTCAGGTCGTTCCACTCCGTTGCGCGTGAAACCGGCGACAAGGCGGCCAGGATCGCTAAAGTCATCAGTGTTTTCATATCTTTACTCCTTCTCTAAAACGGTGGTTATACGTAATTCATACATCTTTTCGGCAACAGACCGACAGGCATTGACCATCTCGGGATACGGTGTATCCGCAACATCCACAAAACCGATGCGGTAATTCTCGCCATCTTTTCGGCCGGTCAGAGGCTGGTCCGAAAATTTAAACCAATGCGCTCCGACGATCAGCGGATTTTTCACCGCTTGCTCGAAATAGTTTTCAAACAACGACGCCGCGTGTCCGATGTCCATTCCGGTGCACAGCCCACCGCCCCAAACCCCGCGTTCGGTGATGGTGCCAAAATGGAACTCACCAATCATGATCGGGGCGTTAAAGCCCTCGGGTGCCTGAAAGACCTGTGGCGTATAGTCGTAAAAATTAATACTGACTACATCGGCATATTCGGCACAGATGGACAACGCGGTCTTATTTTTGGTGTGGTTGATGCGGCTGCCGAGATAGAGCTTGTTAGGTGCGTGCTCGCGCATCGCATCCCGGCAGGCATTGAAATAGAGATGGTACCACGCTTCGCTGAATTCGAGCATATCGGCACCACGGGCTTGGGTATAGTTGCCCTCGGGCGGCGACATGGCATCCCAATTCGTATACTTCGTATTCCAGGCTGTGTTGAGTTTTTCCATCGTGCTGTATTTATCTTTGAGACGGCGGATCAATTCCTGACGGCTAAAACACGACTTTGGTGAAAGCAAGGCCTTCTGGGCCGGTGAAGTGGGCTGCGGAAAGGGCAATTCATTATCGATAAAATAGCCGATGCACCACGGATCCTGCGCTTCCCGCGTAAAGCGCGCAACGGCGTCAAAGGTGTTTTTCCGATAGTCGGGATGAAAGACATCCGGCAGCGAACTGTGCGCCTTGGGGTTGGCTTCGTGAATGGACGGCCGGCTGAAATGGCAGGCCACGGTATAGGGCGTTTTGCCCATGAAATAAAACTCGGGCGAGCTCCAGTTACCCAGCGTATTCATTCCCCACGCGCGCAGGCGTCGATGCGTGAACTCCATACTTGCAGCCTGCCAGTCTGCTCCGTACTTTTCCTTCAGGTTTGCCTGGCGGGGATTCCATGGACCAATGCCCGGCGTCGTGGTTTTGCCCAGTCCGAGATTGAAGCCGGTTGCGCCGATCGACCAAAACGGATACCCCTCCGGATCAGCCAGCCACCAGATACCCTCTTTTTCCAAGGCTTGGAAATGTCCGGTGGCCGGGAAGCGCTCGCCCCCCGTCCAACCGCCATAGCGACTTCGGTTTTCCAAGGTCTGGAACTGGTCCAGCCAGACCTTTTCCGATTCCAGTCTCCTGGGAAAATCGGCGCTAGTTTTAATTTTAAATTTCCAATCGGAGTGGCGTTCCTGACCGAATTCATCCGAGGCCGGCCGATATTTAGTTTTCAATACCTCATTCGACGGAAGTTTAAAATCCGTTGCCGCCCGCAAATTTGAAACCTCACACTCCACCCGGGGAGCATCCGTGAAAAAATCAAGTTTGACGCGTTTAAGTTTCGACGCATCGATCCGTCGCCAGCCCGCATTGTGGTACCCGCCGGGAAAACCGCGCATTTCGCCAAAGACCGCTTTCAGGCCATCGCTATCCCGTCCTTCGATCATTCCGCGCAGGATCAAAATCGGCAACGAACATTTTTCACCTGCGGGCACCACAACCGCCCCCCGGTTTTCGCCCCATCCCGTCTTCTTATCAGACGTCAGTTCCGCCCGCACCAAAACGGATGTTGCGCCGTTGTTTTCCACATCGACCAGCAGCCAGAGTTTTGAAGAACAGTCCCAGAGCCCCTCCTTTGGACGAAGAATCGTAGAAACGGGACGTCTCGGATCAGCAACCTCTTCGGAGACCATGATCCGCGACTCTGCCATAGCCATCTTCAGCGGATGGGTATCCTTCAGTGGATGCAGAGCCTGATCCGCGTTCGCCGCCAGCAGGGCAACGAACATGTGTCCTGCCATTAAAAACAAGTTGCATCGCTTAAACATCTATAAACGCATCCTTATGTCACCCAGCCCCGATCGTTATATTTGTTCACTCTTCCACACGAACAAACCTTGAAGTTAGCCTATATCATATCGATCTGGCTACTGGAGGAATCTCTAGGTAGTAAAACAGATGTAGGAATCGAATTCCGAACATTGAAATAATTTTTACCACAAGGACACAGAGAGCTTCCAAACCTTGGAAAAAATGAACTCGAATTTTCCAATGTCTGGAACATTGCGGTGCGGGTGCGTCTTTAACCGCTAATGGACGCGAACAGACGCAATAAAACATAGAGTCAGAAATCAAAAAGGCGGACGCCTTCCCTGCCCGTCCTAAGTTTACCTGTGATGAGCTTGTCGAACCCACCGAAGGAAGGCCTCCTGCGCGGAGGGAACAACGTCAGGGCCGGAAACTTTCAAGTCAGCGCTGCCCCCTGCCCCTTATCAATGTTGAATATGGCGACCTGCATGAAGCGTCCGCCGTATACATACGGAGGTCTCAAAACCATGAAGGACAAGAGCATATTCACCCGGCAGCATCGATCCCTCATCAATCTCTTCCGCAATGCCACGCACCGCATGAGCAGGTTGTGGTTGACGGCATCGAAAAACTTCGAAAGGTCGGCATCGACCGCAATCGGATAGTACGAGCGGAACAGCTTCTTCATCTGGCGTGCCGCATCATGTGCAGAGCACCCGGGTCGGAAGCCGAAACCCGACTCCGAAAAGTGCGGATCGAACAACGGGGATAAAACCTGCGCGACGGCGTGCTGGGTCACGCGATCCAGCACGCTCGGGAAGCCCAGCGGACGGCGACCGCCATCCGGGTTGGCTCTCCGGCTTCGCCTCCGTGTCGATCCAGACCCGGCGCACCGTTTGCGCAAGGTTTCTCCCCGGGGCTGCCTTGTCGGTTGCGCGGTGCGCGTCCAAAGGACTGATTTCGCTCGCTTACGCATTAACTGCAGTGATGCGGAAATTGATCATCGCGACTAACTCAGCAATTAAACCCGCGGAATTTGGCACTTTACCTTAAACACCGTTGCTTTGGGCGAAGTTAATCAATGACCTGAGTCCGTCACGAGGACGGGATTTTTTTCGCTCCCAAAAGAAACTTTAGAGCATTTCATAAATACGATGCCGTATTGCCTATTCGTGGAGGGATGCCGTCCTCGGCGTCCGCGGACAGCGAGGACGCGGTGTCCCTCCATGAGCATCTCAACCGTTAAACGCTCTAGCCTTTAATGGCCGCCTGCGCCGCCGCCAAGCGGGCAATCGGCACGCGGTACGGCGAGCAGCTCACATAGTTGAGGCCGGCCTTCACGCAGAACTTCACGCTTTCCGGATCTCCGCCGTGTTCGCCGCAGATGCCGCACTTCAGATCCGGACGCGTTTCGCGCCCGAGCTTGACCCCCATTTTCACCAGCTGGCCAACGCCGGTCTGATCGAGGTGCTGGAACGGATCCGAAGGCAGGATTTTCTCGTTGAGATAATCCGGCAGGAACGTGCCGATGTCGTCGCGGCTGTAGCCGAAGGTCATCTGCGTCAGGTCGTTGGTTCCGAAGCTGAAGAACTCGGCCGTTTCGGCGATTTCGTCAGCGGTCAGCGCCGCGCGCGGAATCTCGATCATGGTGCCCACGAGATAGTTCACCTTCACGCCGGTTTTGGCGATAACGGCTTCGGCCTGGGTCCGGACAATCTTTTCGAGGAAGTCGAGCTCGGCCTTGGTGCCAATGAGCGGAATCATGATTTCCGGCAGCACCTTGACGGGCTTCTTCGCCTTGGCCACTTTGCAGGCGGCGCCGATGATCGCCTGGGTCTGCATAACGCAGAGCTCCGGGAAGGTGATCGACAGGCGGCAGCCGCGGTGTCCGAGCATCGGGTTGAACTCGTGCAGCTCCTGCACGCGCTCAGTAACCTTCTTCAACGGAACGCCGAGGCGTTTGGCCATTTCCTGCTGGTCCTTCTTGGAGTTCGGCACAAACTCGTGCAGTGGCGGATCGAGCAGACGAACCGTTACCGGCAGGCCGTCCATCGCCTTGAAGATGCCTTCGAAGTCCTTCTGCTGGTGCTTGAGCAACTTGGCCAGCGCAGCCTTGCGGGCCTTTTGGTCCTCGGCCAAAATGAATTCGCGAATCGCCCAGATGCGGTCGCCTTCGAAGAACATGTGCTCGGTGCGGCAGAGGCCGATGCCTTCGGCGCCGAACGACCGGGCGGCCTTGGAATCCTTCGGCGTATCGGCGTTGGTGCGCACGTTGATGGTGCGGTTAGCATCGGACCACTTGGAGACCTGTTCATACATTTTGTAGATTGGATCCTTCTTGGCCGAAGCTTTGCCGTCGACCACAGCGGAAACAACCGGACTGACCTGCGTTGGGATCTGGCCGGCGTAGACGTTTCCGGTTGAGCCGTTCAGACTGATCCAGTCGCCCTGTTTGTAGACCTTGCCGGCGATGGTGACCGTCTTTTCCTTATAGTCGATCTTCAAGGAACCCGCGCCGCAAATGCAGCACTTGCCCCACCCGCGGGCCACAACGGCCGCGTGGGAGGTCATGCCTCCGGTGGAAGTCAGCACGCCCTGCGCCGCCCACATGCCGCCGACGTCCTCGGGGCTGGTTTCGTGGCGAACCAGCACAACCTTTTCGTCAGCGTTCTTAGCAACAGCCGCTTCAGCATCTGCAGCTTCGAATACGATTTTACCAACAGCAGCGCCGGGACCGGCCGGCAGCCCGGCGGTGATGACTTTGCCTTTCTTCTCTGCGATGATATCAAAGATCGGGAAAAGCAACTGTTCGAGGTCTTCGCCGGAGAGCGACATCAGCGCTTCCTTCTGCGTCAGGATCTTGGGCTGGCTTTCGCCGGTGTAGAAGTCCTTGCCAGTGGCCATTTCAACCGCCCAGCGAACGCCGGCGAGGCCGGTGCGCTTCGCGTTGCGGGTCTGCAGCATGAAGAGCTTGCCTTCCTGCACGGTGAACTCGACGTCTTGGGGATATTTGTAGTGCTTTTCAAGGCGCGCCATGATTTTCAAAAGATCGGTATGGACTTTTTTCCAAACCTTGGATTCCTCGTCCGGCATGTCGTCGAGGTGCCTTGGAGTGCGGATGCCCGCCACCACGTCTTCGCCCTGCGCATCAATGAGATATTCGCCCATCGGCTTGCTGTGGCCGGTGCCTCCGTCGCGGGTGAAGGCCACGCCGGTGCCGGATTTTGCACCCATGTTGCCGAAGACCATCGTACAGATGTTTACGGCGGTGCCGAGCAGGCCATTGATCTTGTTGATCTGGCGGTATTTTTCGGCGCGTTCGGAGCCCCACGAACCAAATACGGCGCGGATCGAAAGATCGAGCTGCTCGATCGGGTCTTGCGGAAACGGCTTCTTAACCTTGTTTTGGTATACCTTCTTATAGATGCCTACCAGCTCTTTGAGCTGCTCGGCGGTCAGGTCGGTATCTTCCTTCGCCCTGTACTTTTTCTTGATGGCTTCAAGTTCGACTTCGAAGTCGTGATGGGTCAGGCCGGTGTAGGGCCCCATCACCACGTCGCCGAACATATCGATGAAGCGGCGGTAGCAATCCCAGCCGGTGCGCTCGTTGCCGCACTGTTCGACGAAGCCGAGAACGGACTTGTCGGTCAGACCAAGGTTGAGGACGGTATCCATCATGCCGGGCATGGAAACCGCGGCGCCGGAGCGGACAGAAACAAGCAGCGGATTCTTGGGATCGCCCAGTTTTTTACCCATGTTGACTTCCAGCTTCTTGAGCTGGACTTTAAGTTGCTTTTCCATTTCGGGGGCATATTTGCCGCCGGTCTTGGAATAGTATGCGCACGCTTCGGTAGAAATGGTAATGCCAGGAGGCACCGGCAGGTTCGCATTCGCCATTTCAGCAAGGTTGGCGCCCTTGCCTCCGAGAATTGCCTTCATGCTGCTATCGCCTTCCGTGAGCTCTTTCGAAACCCCGTAGAAGTAGACATATTTTTTCTGAGCCATCTTTCCTATCTCCTTTGTTTACAAAAAACCATACAGAACAAAAAACGGTCTATTCTTAGCACGCCCGAAAATAGAGTCAAGGCCGCCTCACGCTTAATCTCAGTTAGAGGGGAGTCGGCGCTTGGTATTAGGCGAATTCTCGCCAGTTCTCACCGCCCCCGATGGCGAAGTCGCAATCAGTTGGACAGAAGAAAGCCTGACTTCGGGGAAACCCAATCCTCATTCCTGCCTGCATCTTGGCAGGCAACGCCACGACACTACGTAATGGCTGAAAACGGCACTGTTATTCCGACCCCCAAGGAAAGGGTTGCACATTGATCTGATAAAACTGCTGCTTGTTCGTTGAAGTTCCCTCCCAACGACCTGTTTCTATGGATTGGCCGGATGGTTCAGACTGAAATGCGACCAGTAAGTTGGTGGTTGATTCCACTTGGTAGGTTTCAACCCCATCGAGCATGTCCCAAAAAACCTGAATGCTGTGGTTGCTTGCAACGATGTTGAGATTCGTGGGGATGAGGGATTCAAGATGCGCTTCATAGTCTGGGCAGGTCATGGCCAACACCGCCAAGGCGGTTGCTCCGAACCGGCCGGGTCCGTTACTGATGAATGACGTTCCGGCTTCATCGTAATAGCCGAGAGGGTCTATAGCCGTACCGGCTTGTTGCTTGGCGAGGCCGACAAGAAATTCACGAAACCAGTCGTGCGTTCCCGGAAACCTGATTGAACTTGAGCCATCGGCGTAGGCCAGCGCCAGCGACATGCCATATAGGCTCATGCTCCATAGGTTTGCTCCGCTGGAGATCGACTGGTCAAAGTCACCGCTTTTCCAGAGAGCTTTGCCTGGATCAAGCATGGCGGTTCCTGCCGAGCTGTTCGTCCAGTTGGATTGTGCGTATTGCAGGTAGCGGTCATAGCATTGGCGCGATTCGCCACGTGTGATCACGAGATAGGGATACTCCGCAACTGCTGTGTCATTCGTGCTCCATTGATCCCAACCCAGCCAACGGCAAGCAAGAAGTGCGTAGCCAACGGGCTCAAACATGGCATCCGGATAAGTGGTACCGGCATTGTTGTAACGTGATCCACCGTTGGAATGCTGATTGTGCCACAGCATGTTGGGAATGCGCTCCTTGAGCCTCTGGTTGACATATACTCCCGCAGATCCCATCTGGCGCTCGGCGGCAAGTAGAGCCACATACCACCCACCGGATATGTAGGCATTGGCTTGCGCAGCGGAAGTCCCGGTTCCCATGTAGGGGGAAGCGCCCCACCCGCCAATGGCATTGGTTGGACTGTTTCCGTCTATCTGAGCTGCGATCCCGAAATCGACCATTTGCTGGACGACAAATTCCATGAGCCGCCCGTTGACGTTGGTGTTCGCCACCTGGCACCGTACACCAGTCAATCCGCTCCCAGCCAAGGCATGCACAACCAGACTACGTCGGTTATATTCTGTGTCATAGCTTTCCGTGTAGAATCCTTTCCCGTCATCCGTTCCGGATATCGGCAGGGTTCCGTCGTTCGCTTCGTCGTCAACAGGGATGTCGATGTGCTTGATGTTCGAAAGCAGATAGTTGTGCAGCCGTAGGAGATCCTCGGCATAGGGATCATTCTCGTAGCGCCAATCGTTGAGGGAAAGAAAGCCCTCCGGCACGCTTTGGCTGAAATCGTTGTAGGTGCCGGGAGGAAATGCAGCCATGTGGTGATTCGATTGCATAGCCATAGTGCACAGTGCGCTGCATGCCAATCGTACCAATGGAGCCGGTGCGTTTATATAGCCGCTAATCGTGGCGACACCCTCATCTGTTCGAACCAGATTCTTGTGGAGATACCATAGCGCTTCATCAACCGCCAACGCCCGCATAACCGCCAGCTGATGCAAGGTGGCCTCATGCGTATTCTCCACGGTCGACACATCGTGGCACATCATGACCGGGTAGGAGCCGTAGAATGATTCCGACGTCGGCGTTTCCTTGCATTCGATGATTGCCGTGTAACGAGTATAGCCCGTTTGGCCCGGCGAACTGGGATAGAAGTGGAGGTGTTCGATATTGTAGCGGTTGCCGGTTAGCCAATCCGTGTCCCAAACATAATCCCCATCAACATCGACCCGGTAATAGACCGTTGATGCGCAGTCACGGGCAATAGCCTTGATTCGCGCCTTACGGCCTGGATAAACGGGATGCGGAATGGAGGGATCAGTCCAATCCCAAGGGACCGGAACCACCCGCGGTTCACCAAAGGAAGAAACAGCAATCATCAACAAACAAATAATCCTCACTTTCACTCCGCACCTCCTTTGTTTTTCTACTGCCCGGCGCGCACCCGGAAGAACTGCTTGTCCGGATCGGCGGAAATGCTCCAGAAGATGGCATCTCCGGCATTGGTCCAGATAATCAGGTCTTCGGATTGCTCCAGCTGAAGATCGAGCCACACCGTTCCGCCGTCGGTTTCGATCAGCAGTTGCCCGATGGCAACGTCCAGCACGGCATTTGAGGAGTAGAGGTCGAAGGCAGAGCCATTGTCATGGATGTAGTTTACGATAGACGTGTTGCCTACGGTGGGTGACAAAGCAGGATCGTTGGCTTCAAAAAAGTCGTCGAAGCCATCACCGTCGGTATCCACATCCTGTGGGTCAGTGCCCAATGAGTATTCCTCAAAATTATTCAACCCGTCACCATCTGCATCCAGATCCCGGTCATTTGCCACAGGATTCAGCCCATTATCGACTTCCCAGCCATCCGGCATACCATCGGCGTCGCTGTCAGAATGCATGGGATTGGTTCCGTAGATGTTGACTTCATCGCCATCGAGCAATCCATCATTATCACTGTCTGAATCGTTTGGGTCAGTTCCATGGATATTGACCTCTTCACCATCGAGTAATCCATCATCATCGCTATCCGGATCGGTTGGGTCACCAAGCAAACATAACGCTAAGCTGTGGCTACCTTTGGAAGCTACTGCTATCGCTTTTGTCAGACTGAAGGGTACAACGATTTGGCCGTCATCATTCAAACCCCACGCGGCTACTGTGCCGTCCGCCAACAGCGCCAGGCTGTGGCTACTTCCGGTAGCCACCGCCACCGCATTGGTTACGTGGACAGGAACATCGGTTTGGCCGTCGTCATTGTTTCCCCACGCGGCTACTGTGCCGTCCGCCAACAGCGCCAGGCTGTGGCTCCCACCTGCCGCCACAGCGACCGCATTGGTTACGTGGGCAGGGACATTGGTTTGTCCATAACTATTACTCCCCCACGCAACCACCGTGCTATCGGACAACAACGCCAAGCTGTGGACTTCACCACCCGCCACCGCCACTGCATTGGTTACGCGGGAGGGGACATTGGTTTGGCTATACCAATTGTTGCCCCACGCAGCTACTGTCCCGTCTGCCAACAGCGCTAGGCTGTGGGACGATCCGCCCGCCACCGCTACCGCGTTGGTTACGAGGGAGGGTACATCAATTTGGTCTGAATCTTTTTGCCCCCACGCGACTACTGTCCCATCTGCCAACAGCGCCAGGCTGTGGGACGACCCGCCCGCCACCGACAACGCATTGGTTGCAAGGAAGGGGACATCGGTTTGGCCAGAACCATTATGACCCCATGCTTCCACCACACCATCGGAGAGCAACGCCAGGCTGTGCATCGATCCGCCCCCCACCGCTATCGCACTGGTTACGGAGCCTGGCACATTGGCTTGACCACTGGCATCGTTCCCCCATGCCACTACTGTGCCGTCGGAGAGCAACGCAAAACTGTGCTCCCCGCCACATGCTACTGCCACGGCATTGGTTATGTGAGAAGGAACATCGGTTTGGCCATCGTCATTCCATCCCCATGCTGCCACCGAACCGTCCGCTAAAAGCGCCAGGCTATGGAAATACCCGGAGGCCACAGCCACCACATTGGTTACGTGAACGGGCACATCGGTTTGACCATAAAGATTCGATCCCCACGCCGCCACTGTACCGTCGGAGAGCAACGCTAGGCTGTGGTTACCCCCGGCAGACACTGCCGCCGCGCTGGTTACATAGGAGGGGATAGTGGTCTGAAAAGCATAATTGTTTCCCCATGCCGCTACTGTACCGTCAGAGAGCAACGCTAGGCTGTGGGCACCTCCGGCAGACACCGCCACCGCATTGGTTACATGGGAGGGAACATCGGTTTGGCCATCGTCATTCCTTCCCCACGCCGCCACTGTTCCATTCGTTAGCAATGCCAAACTATGGTAACCTCCAGTAGCTACTGATATCGCGTTTGTCACGCTGGGAGGTATGACAGCTTGGCCATAATCATTCCTTCCCCACGCCGCCACCGTACCGTTGGATAACAACCCTAGGCTGTACTGAGATCCGGTAGCCACCGCCGCAACATTGGTTACATGGGAGGGAACATCGGTTTGGCCATAATCATTCCTTCCCCACGCCACCACCGAGCCATCAGACAGTAGCACCAGACTGTGGCTCCCGCCACCTGCCATTGCTACTGCATTCGTCTTGTAGGAGGGGACATTACACTGGCTATAGCTATTATTCCCCCACGCAACAACTTCCGCTAGTTCCAGATCACCAAGCCCGTCATCATCGGTATCCTCATCCAGCGGATCGGTTCCGCAAATATTGACCTCGACCCCATCCGAAAGTCCGTCGCTATCGCTGTCGGAATCGCACGGATCAGTTCCACGGGTATATTCCTGTCCATTTTTCAAACCATCCCCATCGCTATCTAGACCGGAATCATTTGCCAACGGATCTAGTCCGTTATCGACTTCCCAGCCATCATCCATGCCGTCACCGTCAGTATCGGAACTTAGGGGGTCGGTTCCATGGGAATATTCCTGCGCATTGCCCAAGCCATCTCCATCGGGATCCAAGGCAGCATTATCCGACAACGGATCCAATCCATTATTGACTTCCCACAGATCCGGCATGCCGTCACCATCGGTGTCCGCATTTAACGGATCCGTTCCATAAATGTTCACCTCACCTCCATCAAGCAGGCCGTCACCGTCGGTGTCAGGATTGAGCGGATCACCCATGCACAGCGCTAAGCTGTGCCACGCGCCTGCCCCCACGGCCACGGCATGATGAACAGAGTCGGGTACGTCGCATTTACCGTAATTGTTCGTACCCCATGCAATGACGCTACCGTCCGACAGTATGGCGAGCGTGTGCGATGAACTTGCGGACATGGAGACTACATTTGTGGCGGTTTCAGGGATATCGAGCACCCCGTAAAAATTGGTTCCCCATGCCGCAATGGTGCCGTCGTCGAGCAACGCATAGCAGTGCAGTCCGGCTGCCTCCACAGCGATGGCATTGGTGACCGATGTCGGAACGTCGCATTGGCCATAATCATTTTTGCCCCATGCCTCAACATGACCATCCGACCGCAGGGCCAGGCTTTGCCGATAGCCTGCTGAAACAGCCACGGCATTGGTGACCGACGCCGGGACATTGATATAAGTTGGAAATCCCCACGCCTCAACATGACCATCCGACCGCAGGGCCAGGCTGTGAAACTCGTCTGACGATACCATTACGGTATTGGATGCCGATGCCGGGACATTGGTGGTCCCAAAGGCATTTCTACCCCATGCCACGATGCTGCCATCGGCCAGGGCCACCACACTATAGCTATTCCCTCCAGCGACAGTCATGGCATCGCTTACCGCTGGTGGAATGTTCGTTTCACCGTAACTGTTATTTCCCCAGGAAACCACACGGCCATCGGATTGCACAGCCAGATTGTGATAATACCCTGCTGCAATTTCCAGCGTATTGGTCAACACAGCCGGGATGTCGCATTGGCCTGAGGTATTATTTCCCCATGCGATGATGTGAGGACATTCCAGATCCGGGAGACCGTCATCATCGGTATCGGCATCCAGTGGATCGGTTCCATGCACATTTACTTCATATCCATCCGAAAGCGTATCGCCATCGCTGTCGCGTGCCAGTGGATCGGTTCCATGCGTATAAATCTCATCATAGTCTGAAAGACCATCATCGTCGCTGTCTGGATCAAGCGGATCGGTGCCGTAGGTGTTGATTTCGGTGTAATCCGACAGCCCGTCGTCGTCGCTGTCGTTGCCGGCACGAAGAATGATGTTGTCGAAATATGCCCCGGCCTCGGTGCTCTCGCCGGTTAATTTAACATAGGCAAGTTCCGAATAGGTGCCGCCGTCGTAGGTATCCAACGTGGTGGTCCGCGCCGCAGTGGTTCCGTCCTGTTTTATCGTATAAACAGACCATCCGCCGAAATTGACCGAAATTTCAACATGTGCGTCTTTTGAGAAATCAAAGCTCGCGGGAGAGCCGTCATAGCCCCACCAATAGGGTCCGGGACTCTCACCCGCAGAAACCAGGTTGGAGGTAAACGCATAGGCCCCGTTCCCGTCGGCATATCCGGGGCGCTGGCGATCGCCGCTGTCATTTCCAAATTCGTCAAGCTCCGCCATGACAAAATTGAAGATGATGTTGTCGTCGGAATCGTAACCCGTCAGATAGAAACTTTTTGTATCACCGTAGGTGCGCCGCGATGCCATATCCAGTGACACCACCGCCGACTGGCCGCCGGACAACGGTGCCGCACTTGTGGGCGTCAGAGTAATGTCCGTGGCCGCGCTTCCGTCGGTGGACGGATCGGTGAGCAGCACCTGGCTTCCCAAAGTCGCATCTGGACCACTGGCCACAGCCACCTGAACTTTGTATCCGGCATTGTAGGTAATTGTGCCGGTATTTGCAGAGGTGCCCGACTCAAAGTCCGCCTCGAAAAAGACGATGCCCCGGGCGTTCGATCCTGCCAGCAGCAAAACCAAAGCGAAGCTAATGAGGTTTTTCATTTTTCTCTCCTTATGTGTGGCCTTTACTACTTACTTAGTTATGGCGTGTCTCCCGTTCATAAATATCATGGTATCTCCATTGATATTTGATCCCGCATACAGGTTATATGGGAGTGAATCGCATCCTGTATTGTTGTCGCCGCCGTCTCCCAAGAAGTGTAAGGAGCAGATGGGGTCGCATTATTGACATCCACATAGTGCGTGTTCGCCCAAACCTGACTGATGAAACAGGCTAAGCACACGGCTCCGGCAATAATGGTTTTTTCTGACGATTTCATGGCTCTTTCCTCCACAATTCGGGTTTTCCAAAAAAACTACATATTTCGCCCTTCATTTAGTACATGCGCAGTTGGTGCTCAGAATGCGCAACCCATTCTGGATTTATTCCTTCAGTTCCACCTCCAGTTGGTAGAAGCCGTTGTCTCTTGCCCCGTGCAAGGTGTCGGTGTAGCTGTTTTGCGGGAACTCGATGTCTGCTTCCAAGGTTTGGAAACGACCGGACAGGGTATCCGTCCAAAGAATGCTGTATTGCCGGTTTGAGACGGATTCCCACTGCACCACGTAGCCACCTGCGCCCGGGTTGTGATCGACATGGGTTATGGTGAAGCAGGATGCCTTGCTGATTGGATCGGTTCCGGAAATGTATTCGCGGATATTGTCGTGGCCGTCCCCGTCGGGGTCGTCATGGGGATTGCTCAATGCTTCATCCCCGAAATAGAGATCCTCCCAGATGTGTGGCAGGCAATCGCCGTCCGCATCGTCGGCATCGGGCAGAGTCACCATGACGCGATAATATCCGCACGAAGCGGCGTTGTGGACGCTGTCGGTGTAGCTGTTTTGCGGATAGGCCAGCCCGTACACCAAGGGCTGGAGGCAACGCATCAGGTCGGAACCCCGCAGGATGTGGTAGACTCGACCCTCGACGGCAGTCCACCGGATCACGAAACCATCGACTTGATTCGAAACCGCGACGGCAAAGAAAGTCGCCGCATTGGTGGGATCGGTTCCGGCAATGTATTCCTCGTAGTTGCTCTGCGGATCAAGGTCTGCGTTGCCGGATGCAATACATCCGGTCGCACTGCTGAAATACAAGAGTTCCCATGCATCGGGAATCCTGTCGTCGTCGGTATCCAGATATCCCCCCGAAAAAACATAGGCCGCGCCGGAATGGATTGCACTGTTGTCGTTCTGGTTTCCATTCACTCCAGTGGCCGAGCTATTTTCCCCATATGCACCGATCACAAGGCAATTGCCCGAAAGTGCCACTTGGTTGCCAAAACCATGGTAGTTCGCAGGATAGGATGCCTTGAGACGGGCTTGGTGGATCCAGGTTGTGGCGGTTCGCTCATACACGTAGGCCGCCCCGGCGGATGTACCACCGCTATCTTCTCCGGGAGCGCCAATGACCATATTGTTTCCCGACATTGCCACCGACCGGCCAAACACATCTCCTGCTTGAGTATCAGAAGCCTTGATGTAGGCCTGCAGGTTCCAGTTCGTACCCGTGCGCACATACACATAGGCTGCTCCGGCGCTAGTGGCACTGTTGTCAGATGGATTGCCACCCATTCCGCTGGTTGCGCTGTCTTCGTTCTCTGCACCCACCAAAATCGTATCGCCCAAAATGGCCGCACTGCAACCGAATGAATCACCCTCTTCTGTGTTGGAGGCTTTTAGATAAGCCTGCTGGAGCCAGTTCGTGCCGTTGCGCACAAACACATAGGCCGCACCTGAACCACTGGCATTGTTGTCGTTCTGGTTGCCGTTTACACCGGAGGCATTGCTGTCTTCTGCATAGGCGCCGACCACGATGGTATCGCCCGAAATTGCAACCGAATAGCCAAACCGATCATATGCCTCAGTATTGGAAGCCTTGAGATAGGCTTGTTGGCACCAGTTTGAACCGTTGCGTCCGAATACATAGGTGGCGCCGGAGCTAATGGCACTGTTGTCGGACTCGACGCCGTTTACGCCGGAGGCATTGCTGTCTTCCGAGTCGGCACCGACCACGATGGTGTCGCCCGAAATTGCAACCGAATAGCTAAACCGGTCATTTGCCTGAGTGTTGGAAGCCTTGAGGTAGGCCTGTTGACTCCAGTTTGTGCCAGAGCGCACGAACACGTAGGCGGCTCCTGAACCAGAGGCGCTGTTGTCGGTTTGGTTGCCGTTGACACCTTTAGCAATGCTGTCTTCGTTAGCACCGCCTATCACGATGGTGTTGCCGCTAATCGCCACTTTGTTACCAAACCAATCGTAAGCATCAGTATTGGAGGGCTTGAGGTAGGCCTGCTGCTGCCAGTTGGTTCCGCTGCGCACAAACACATAGGCAGCGCCGGCCCATTCTGCACCGTTGTCGGCCTGGTTGCCGTTCACTGCTGTGGCACTGCTACTTTCCCGCCGCGCGCCAACTACCGCCGTGTCACCCGAAAAGTCCACCGAGCAGCCAAAATGGTCGCCTGCGTCGGTATTGGAAGCCTTGAGGTAAGCTTCTTGGATTGCCGTCCAGTCTTCGGCGCTCAATTCTTGTGGTACCTCACCGGGTCCGACTTGTTGCATCCCTCCCGCCAAAGCTGTACATGTGGCACAGCAGACTGCCATCAAGAATATGCTAATCCTCGTTTTCATCTCACACCTCCGTACGGGTTTAAAGAGATCTATTCGCCTTCATTTAGTACATGCGCGATTGGAGCGCAGAATGCGCAAAAAGATGTTGGATGTGAGGAATTCTGAGAGAACACCCGCGCACAGGGTCATCGAGAAGCGCTCTTCGAGCCCCATTTATAAACAACAGGACGGCGCGTCCTTTTATGTGGAGGCAGGAGAGCTTCTCTCTGCTTCACCAGCTCCGCGTTCAGCCCCGCCAGCACGGTGGTCTTCGGCCACCCTTTGCCTTTTCCGATATGGGCGGGATTGCGGAATTCCCGCTTTATTTGTTCTCCCGACGGCAGGGTTGCGGCCGCGCGGCCCCAAATGCCCTGAATCTCGCCATTTCCGCCACTGGGATCCATGTAGAGCATAACCGGAACGGTCATCAGGTCATGATGGGCTCCGGCCGGCACAAAAGGCGCGTTTAGACGTCCGCACTGTATGCCCTCCGTAACCATCCAATGCCCTGGGGAGCCGCTGTACTGCCGATAGTATATGCAATATTCGATGCCGATATCGACGAGTCCGACATCCGATCCATTTTCCAGCAAGATGACATATCCTGAACGTGTGATGTTCTCGGGTTTGTAGAGCAGGTCGTTGAACGTCTTGGCGCGGCCGAAATCCTTCAACTCAGCGCTGACTTTAATGGCATCCTGAAACCACTGCTTCCGAACATACTGCTGATCGGCATCGGAAAAAACAGCCAGCGAGGCTTCGAATGTTTGGTTGTCTTCCCGCTGAATGGTTACGGTTTGCTGCTTGGCATTGAACTCCAGTAAGCGCCCCTCAACGCTGCGGCCTTTTACGTCGGTAAAGACGCGGCAGGGCTCTTCCGCCCACGACAGGCCAGCTGCAACGAAGAGCCCGACGCCCAGAACCAGCGAACTGCTGTATTGGCATGTTTTCATGGCGCACCTCCTATTTTCCCCTCTACTTATACATGCGCATTCCAGACGAAAAATGCGCAAGGAGGGCGAGGCGCGGGGCCGGATTCGGATCCGGCGCCCCTGACGCTACAGGCGCCGGATCGGAATCCGGCGCCACAACAAAGGCCATGCCATTAAGTTCAGCGGGGCGGCAAAACCGTAACAGCATCCCCACCGATGAATGGCCGTCCGTCTTTGGTCTCCCCGGTCAGCAGCGCTTTGGTGCTGCCTTTACCCAGCTTCAGCCGTCTTCGCTGAAACTGGAGGAGCAGATCGACATCACCGTCGGCATCCACATCCTGCAGCACGCGGCGTTCGGGAGCCGCTTCGGCAAAGCGCACGCTGGCGGGATCGACGGTGGAGGCGTCGAAGGTTCCAGTCGTCAGAATCGCCACCGGCAAAAGGCCACCGGCCTTGAGGTTGATGGATTTGCTTTTGGAGCCGGGCTTGATGTCGATCTCCACGTTGGTGATCTGAAATTCATACGCGCCCATATCCACCACCGCGTCGCCATCGCGGTCGCCGTCCATGATCCGAGGGTTGCCATCGAGATCGGTGGCTTGGTTGGTGTGGATATTGGAACCGGCATCGATACAGGGGGAGTCCGGCTGCAGACGATAGTCGCCCCTCTTGGCATTCACAAACCGAGGCTTTTTCCCGACATTGCCGGTATGGCTTCGGTCGATACTGGGGGAGCAAGAGTTGAACACTCGCAACTTCTTTTGTTCCCCACCGATGTCCGGAGTGCTGTTGCCGTAAATAATTGAATTGTAGATATCGATATTCTTTGCACCGCCATAGTTTAGGGCACGATTCCATACAATGGTGCAGTTGATTACTTTATTTTCTGGATATTTATCGTTAACAAATACGCATACACCACCGCCGTCTACCTCGGCAGAATTACTATAGATGTTGCAATTCTGTATGGTGATCTCGCTGGTGGCTTTTTCCCTTAAAGCCACGTTGACACCTCCACCAGAGTTCTTTGCCCTGTTGTTCCGGATGATACAGTTTTCAACAACAGCGGAAACATGTTCCCCCGTGCCCACCTCGAAATATATACCGCCACCCCACCGGGCGTCATTAGCCTCAACAATGCAGTCAGCAATTTTTATGGGCGCGGAGCCGCGCACCGTAATCCCTCCGCCGATAGCGTTGCTTTTTACGATGGCATCACCGCCCGTCATGGTGAATCCCTCCACCACAACAGGGCCGGTTCTATCGGTTTTGGTAATGATAATTCTGAACACTCGGCAGTTCCCGTTGGCATCAACAATCGTTTTGTCACATCCATTAACACTACGCACGGTCAAGCCTGTACGGATTTCGATCTGGGAGGTGACGTTATATGTTCCGTCACCAATCAGCACCGTATCGCCGTTCTCGGCAATATCCACCGCATCCTGAATGCTGGTCGTCGATGACTCCCACGAGGTATACGGGGCGATCGGGTTGGTGCTGTTGATGTCGACATAATGTGTGTCGGCGAAAGTGGTGGTGGCGACGAGCAGCCATGCCGTTCCGATGATGATGGCCAAGGAATTTAATACTGTAGGGCGTGCTTCTCTGCTCGCAGAGCGCGCGCAACCCAGTTGACGGAAACGCGCCCCTTTGGAAAAAGAGGCACGTCCTACACCAACGCCAACCGGGTATCCCGTCATTCCATTCCGTGTGTTCTGTGTATTCCGTGGTCTCATGCTACTTCCCGTGTGTGATCGCAATTTCACCGTTGCCGATAAACGACTGTCCATCTTTGGTCTCCCCAGTCAGCAACACCTTGGTGCTGTCTTTACCCAGCTTCAGCCGTCTTCGCTGAAACTGGAGGAGCAGATCGACATCGCCGTCGGCATCAACGTCCTGCAACTCACGGTGGGTGGATACGGCTTCGGCAAAGCACACGCTGGCGGGATCGACGGTGGAGGCGTCGAAGGTTCCAGTCGTCAGAATCGCCACCGGCAAAAGGCCACCGGACTTGAGATTGATAGAGTTGCTTTTGGAACCAGGCTTAATATCGATCACCACGTTAATGACCTGGAATTCATATGCCCCCATGTCCACCACAGCTTCGCCGTCGCGGTCGCCGTCCATGATCCGGGAGTTGCCGTCGAGGTCAGTGATGGAGTTGGTGTAGGAATTGGAACCAGCGTCGATACATGGCGAGTCAGGTTGCAACCGATAGTCGCCTATCTTTGCATTCATAAATTTTGGATTGTCGCTGACATTACCATTGCCGCTCGAAACATTGCGGGCGCAACTGTTGCTGACGATGCACCGAGGATCAATATCCGATCCCATACGATTTTGATAAACGATGGAGTTGAGCACCACTGTTTTCTGCCATTCATGAGGGTTTAATATCACGCCCCCGCCACTATTATCCGCGATTGTACAGGACACAATTCTGTTGTCGGCAGAGTTGTTTTCAGCAAGCCTTCCTCTTTGATAATGAACCCCCAACACTATTCCACCCCCACCTCCTGAGACAGTAGAGTTTTTGGATATACGGCAATCGGAAACCTCCATCGAAGCCATCACTCCTCCCGTACAGCACACACCGCCTCCTGCTCCTTTAGCTTCGTTTTTCTCGATCAAACACCCTTGGATTAGAATCGTACCAATATCGCCTTTAGCTTCATCCCATGCTCCAAGATAGATGCCTCCTCCACAGTTGGACGCCCGGTTTTCCCGAACAAAGCAGTCTTCGATTATGACCGAATTCGCTGTTTTGTTATGCACGATCACATAAATACCCCCGCCATTGTCACCGGCCTCGCTATTTTCCACAATGCAATTGGATATTCGCAGAGGCCACTCACCACTTGCAATAATCGCCCCTCCCTGGCCTTTTGAAAAACCCTGGGTTATTGTTAGTCCCTCGAGAGCAACTGAACCGGATGAGGGATTGCGTCCAAGGTTAATTTGGAAAATCCGGCAACTCCTATTTGCATCGATGATTGCAGTATCTCGTCCATTCCTGCTTCGTACCGTCAGGCTTTTTTGAATCTGTATAGGCTTGGAAACATGATACTTGCCATCGCCTACCAGCACGGTGTCGCCATCTGATGCAGCATCCACGGCGGACTGGATGTCGGTTGCCACCGTTTCCCATGAGGTGTAGGGGGCGCTCGGATTGGTGCTGTTGACTGTGACATAGTGTGTGCCGGCGGTGACGGAGTTGGTTGCGCAGAGGAGGAACAGGCATGCCATTGCCCCGAGCAGGCGGGACGTCTGCGATACAACAAGCCGGCAAGATGTCGGCGGGACGAATCTTGTGTCGCAGGCGTTCCGCCTGCTTCCCGGCGAAACAGAATATCCGTTCCTATATCTATTCGTGTTCATCCGTGTTCATCCGTGGTTCAACTTTCTGCCCATGAAGTTCGAGGATTTGGCGGTCGAACTGCTCGGCTTCCGCATACCGGTTCTGGGCGCGGAGCACGCTGGCGAGGGCGCCCATGGTTTTCAGCGTTTGGGGATCGCTTTCGCCGAACACGCGTCGTTGTGTTTCCAAGATTTGGCGCAACAGCTGCTCGGCTTGAGGATACGCAGTCTGATTGTGCAGCGTGAGCGCCAGTTGATGCTGCGCTTCGAGCGTCTTGGGATGCTCGGCTCCCGCCGTCTTTGCTCGGAGCGAGATCAACCGGCGGTAGTATTGCTCGCCCAGCTTATAACGTCCCCGGTCGCGCAGGATGCTGGCCAGCAGCTCCATCGCTTCCAACGTATCGGGATGGTCAAATTCCAGCATCTGCTTCCGGATATTGAGTTCGCTGCGGGCCAGCTTTTCGGCTTCCTCATATTTTTCCTGCTCGAAAAGCACATGGGCCAACGCGTGTTGTGCATCCAGCGTTTCGGGGTGCTCCGTACCCCGGATTTTTTTCCATGCCGAGTGCACTGTGCGGTTGATTTCTTCCGTCTCCCCGTATTGCCCCTGACGGCCCAGCACACAGGCGAGCTCGCGCATATGCTCCAGCGTCTGTGGATGTTCGGCGCCGGTTTGCTGCTGCCGGATTTCGACAAGCTTGCGGAAGAGCGGTTCGGCCTCGTTGCGCTTGCCCTGGGCGCATAGTGCCCTGGCAAGGTTGTGCATGGAATCCAAGGTGTCGGGATGGTCGGGGCCCAGCACGCGCTGCTGGACTTCCAGCATGGTACGTTGAACGGCTTCCGCCTCAGCATCCTTGCCCTGCCCGCGCAAGGCCTGGGTCAGACCGCGCTGCGTTTTCAGGGTGGCCGGGTGTTCGGCGCCCAGAATGCGTTGTTGGGATTCCAGCACAGTGCGATGGATTTCCTCGGCCTTTGCATACACGCCGCGCCCGCTGAGTACTAAGGCGAGGTTGTTCAGCGTCTGCAGCGTTTCGGGATCTTCGGGGCCAAGAACTTGCCGCTGCATTTCCAGTATGGTGCGGAACTTTTCTTCGGCCTCCTCATGCCGCCCCTGGGCGTAGAGGTTGACCGTCAGGCTGCGCAGCGTCAGCAAGGTGTCGGGGTGGTCGGAACCCAGCACGCGACGGCGATTCTCCAATACACGGCGGAATTGCGCTTCGGCCTCCTTATACTCGGATTGACGGAACATCACCTCGGCCTGGTCGTGCAGACAGGCGAGCGTTTTGGGATCGTCCGGATCCAGCGTATCGAGGATCAGCCGCACCGACTCGTCGGCATGCTTGCGGGCTTTGTCGTATTCGGCCAAGCGCAAATAGAGGCTCCCCAGCATTTGGTGGATACGGGCCTTTTCCAACGGTTGGCCGGACAAGTGATGCTCCAGTCGTTCCGCCGCCTGATCGACAACGGTGCGCAGCTTGATGTCGCGGTCCGGTTCTTCGGCCGGATCGGCGCGAAGGAGCAGTTCATCGGTCAGGAAGCCGAATGCGGCTTCGGCCAGGGCCTGCTTCCGCTGGGCGCGGTCAGCCTCCAGCGTTGCCCGTTCTTCTTCGTGCATAGCTCGTTCGCTTTGAAGTGTGGCGTTTTGCTGCGAAGCCTCGGCGAGGCTCGTCTGCCGCCGCGCCCGGTCGGATGCCTGACCGGCGAGTAGCTCCTGCTGCTGGGCGCGCTCGGAGGCGCTCATCGCGCGCGATTCCTGCAGGCTGGCCCGCTCGGCTTCGCGGACGGCGCGCATTAAAGCAAGGGTGGAGATCCACGCACCGGCAATCAACGTTATGCTGACACAGGCGGAGGCAACCAGCCCGACGCGGTGCCTCCTGATAAATTTTTTCGTCCGGTAGGCCATGCTCGGCGGACCGGCCGAAACCGGTTCGTGGTTGAGATAGCGCTCCAGATCATGGGACAGCGCACCCACATCGCCATAGCGCCGGTCGCGCTCCTTTTCAATGGCCTTCATAACAACCCAGTCAAGATCCCCTCGCAGCAGGTTGTAGAGTGTTTGCGGTCGTAGCTTCCGGCCGTGGGCGATGGCGGAGGCTTGAGCCCCCATGGCATGAAACAGCTTTGACGGCCGGGGCAGATCGATCGTTTCGAGCAGCCGCCGTATTTCAGAAATGCCGTTGGGCAGCTCGCTTTGCAACGGGGTGGTTCCCGCCACCAGCTCGTAGAGGATGATGCCCAGAGAATAGATGTCTGTCCGCGTGTCGATATCGGCAATGTCGTGCCCGAGCTGCTCCGGGCTCATATACATCGGCGTGCCCATTACCCGCTCCTTCATGGTGACCAGCGTCTGGTCGGTCAACCGCCCCTCCAGCGACTTGGCGACGCCAAAGTCGATCACCTTCGGCAGCGGCTTTCCGTTTTCCTCGCACACGAGAATGTTGCTGGGTTTGAGGTCGCGGTGGAGGATTCCTTTCTGGTGCGCATGCTGGACGCCGTCGCACACCTGCCGGAACAGCTGGATCCGCTCGGACAGCGGCAGCCGGTGCCGGTCGCAATATTCGAGAAAGGGAACGCCGCGCACTAGCTCCATCACAAAATAGGGGCGGCCCGTTTCGGCAACGCCGGCATCGTAGACTTGGGCAATATTGGGATGATCCATGCGGGCAAGCGCCTGGCGCTCCACCTCGAACCGGCCAAGCACCTCCTTGGTGTCCATCCCCAGCTTGACGATCTTCAGCGCCACCTCGCGCCGCAACGGTGCGGTCTGTTGGGCGCGGTAGACTTCGCCAAAGCCGCCTTCGCCCAGCAGCTCCTCGAGATGATAGTGGCCGATGGTGATGCCCACCAGGTCGGGGCAGTCGACCAACGTTTCGCCAACGGCATCGCGGCTCAGGAATCCCTCGGTGGTGATGTAGGCCTTGAGCAAGCTTTCAACCTCCTCGCGCAGGCTGCCATCCTCCCCGCACGCTTCATTGAGAAACTCTTCCCGCGCATTGCCCGTTGAAATCGATCGGGCCTCGGTAAAGATTTCCCGCATCCGGTCAATCGACTGTTTGTTTGGATCCATATCCTTCCACCTAAACAGTACATGCGGCAAACGCGCCGTTTTTGCGCAGCCGATGAAAAAAATATAATGCACTTTCCCCGCCCTGCTGACAAACGGAGGCTATACCCGCGAAAGACATCACGCAATCCGGCAACATCATCTTTTTTGCGCATTTTTCATCCCGAATTCGCATCTATTAAGTGAAGGGGAAAGCAGGGCCAGAGGGCGACCAACCAAATGGTTCCGGCTTTCCCAAAAGCCTGCAACTAGGCAGGCAAGGAGCAGGACAATGAACATAAAATGGACCGCTATGTCGGGGTTGGGGCCGGGGGCTTGGGAACGTGATGATCAGCCTTTGTTCATCCCCTCAATGCACTACCACTCGCAGGAGCATAAAACAGGGGCTGCCAAACCAGCCGAACCGCAGCCCCCCTCCTCCGTACCCGAGCGAGATGACCGCTCACCGGATTGATGCCGGAATATCCCCGATCTGAGGTGCGCACTTTTTTCGCAACCCGCGCATCTATGGAATGAAGGGAACCCGAGGCAATTCATTTTGAGAGCGGGCGCCCCCGCCGGGTGGATTCCGGGATTTCCCACAAGACCTGCTATGAAGCAGGAAAGGAGCAGAACCATGAAAACGAAAGCATTAAACATGATGGGGCTCGGCCTGGCGCTCGCGCTGCTCTGGCCGGTCTCGCAAAGCTTGGCTGCCAAAGGCGGAAAGCCGGGCAAACCGAAGCCTCCGCCAGAACCACCCCCGGAGCAGCCGATCAGCTACCAGCGGGTTGATATTGAACCGCAACCCCAGCAACTGGGTTACACCACAACGTCCATCAATGACCTCGGGGTTATTGCAGGAACATTTGCAACCAGTATATCGGAGGACAACAGTGAATATATCGTTCTCCTGCCGCCGTATGTGAATGCGGAGGGAGTCGTGAGCTATCGGGCGGATGATGTTGTTGTGGTGGGAACAAACGAAGCGTACGCGGGATATGGAGGCCTCCTTATAAACAACCTCAACCAGATTGCCGGTGCGCACATTACATGGAGTGATGTCGTCTTCACAAACGATTGGTTCCCAGAGGAACCTTGGACGAATTGGTGCCACCGGGCTGTATTCTGGAACAGTGATGGAGCGATGTCAGAACTCTGGAATCCCGATGCGAACGATCTAAGCCAAAGCTGTGCCATCAACGATTCAGGACTGGCTGTGATTGCCGACTGCGAGGACTATGACAACATTGAGGATTGGTCCGGTGATAACTGGTGGAACATCCTGAGCAGTTACGTTGTTGCTCCGGATGACCGCAATGGGGATGGTGTCGCCGACACATGGTATGCAGATGACGACGGGAACGGGATCAACGATCTCGCATACTTGATTGATACCTTGGGGTATCAACCCAGAGCCATCAATGAATATGGAACTGTCGTCTTCAGTGAAGGCGTTGCTCTAACCCCCGACTATGATGATCCAGACGGAGATGGGAATCCGTGGTTCGCCGATGGCAACGGAGATGGCATCAATGATCTCCTCAAGGCCCTAAAGCCTCTTAAGGATGGCGGGACAGCTAGAGCCGGGGACATCAATGATTTCGGGGAGATTGCAGGAAGCGACTGGACTGACTGGGATGATAGATGTGCAGTCCTATGGGCAAATGCTACCGCTCCCCCTGTTGATCTCGGAAAGCCTGTGGATCAGACGGAATATGTCAGCGCAGCCAGCATCAACAATGTCGGCCAGATTGTTGGCTTATTCGGTGCTAAGAACGACTATTACCGTAATGGGAAGTGGAAGATAGCTCTCCAGCGATCCTTTCTGTTCGATGAAGGAGTAATATATGATTTCAGAGATTTCGTCCCTGACCATGGAGCAGGGAATGCTCTAAACGACATAAACGACAATGGCTGGATTCTTAGTGCGGGATATGTCTACGTTCCCGTGGAATAGTTGCCGGAATGTGAAAACTGTAGCCGGAGGCGGTGACTCCGCATGCAATGAACGGGGTCGCCGCCTCTGCCGACATCAACCCAACCTTATTCACCGTCATTGATGGCGCGGAAGAGCCAGGCGCGGGCGAAGGCCCAGCGGTTGTCGGCGGTGCGCTTGGAAATGTCGAGGATGTCGGCGCACTGCTGCTGGGTGAGCCCGGCAAAGAAGCGCAGCTTGACCAGTTCCGCGCCCTCGGGATCGACCTCCGCAAACTGGTCGAGCACCTCGTGAACCTGCAGCACTTCGTCCGAGGGATCGTTGACGCTTACGTTCGCGACATCCATTTCGGTGCGACGCCAACCGCCGCCCCGCTTCTGACAATTCTTTTTGCGGGCATTCTCGATAAGGATGCGGCGCATGGCTTCGGCAGCGGCGACAAAGAAGTGGCGCTTGTTTTCCCAGTGCGCATCGGGATCTTGAACCAGCCGGAGATAGACCTCGTTCACCAAGGCGGTAGTCTGCAAGGTTTGTCCGGGCTTTTCCTGCGACAGGCGGTAGGCCGCCAAGTGGCGCAACTCTTCATAGATGAGGGGCATCAGCGCCGCAGTCGCTTCCGAACCATCGAGCCCCTCTGCCCCCAGAATTTGGGTGATCTCACAAACGGTTTTCGGATCAGCTTTTTTCTGTTGTGAAGCAACGGCCATTTCCAGCCCCTCCAAGCAGCTTTTAACGTACTCTTCGGGATCGGGCTGACAACAAGAAAAACCGCAAATCTTATATAAAAAGAACACTATTCCATTCACTTTACATGCGAATGGTTCAACACCGTCTTGCTACTAGCCGACGATATAATTCACGGCGTTTTGGAACAGCTTGAGGCCGAGGCCTTTCTCCGGCAGGTTGCCGTCGAGCTTTTGCTTGTCCCAGTTGGGGTGGTTTTCGGGGAAGAGGTAGGCTTCCGGGTGCGGCATCATGCCGAAGATGCGGCCGGTCGGATCAGTCAGTCCGGCAATCGCGTTGAGCGAGCCGTTCGGGTTGGCCGGAAATTCCAGCGTCGGATTATTGTCCGCATCAACATAGCGCGCAGCAACGCAGCCGGTTGCTTCGATCTTTTCGAGCAAGGCGTTGTCGAGCGTGAAGATTTTGCCTTCGCCGTGGCGGATCGGCAGCGGCAGCGTGCCGAGGCCTTTCGTGAAGACGCACGGGGAGCTGTCTTCAAAACAGATGTCGCACCAGAAATTCTGGAAGGTGCCGCAGTCGTTTTGCATCAGCGAAACGGTCGGTTCAAAATAGCGGCCATCAAGGCCGGGCAGGAGCCCCATCTTGGTCATCACCTGGAAGCCGTTGCAGATGCCCATGATCAGTTTGCCGTCGTCGATAAACTTCTGCAGCTGCGTCTGCATGTGGTGCTTCACGCGCATGGCGAAGACGTGGCCGCTGGTCATATGGTCGCCGTAGGAAAAGCCGCCGATGAACATCATGGTCTGAAAGTTTTCCAGCTGATCCGGGTTGTCCAGCAGATCGTTTAGATGAACCAGCTCCGGCTCCGCGCCGGCCAGCTTCCACGCATGCTCGGACTCTGCCTCGCAATTCACCCCGTATCCCGTAATAATCAAAATCTTCGGCGTACTCATCGTGTATGTTCCTTGTTTTTAAATTTTGATTTATGGAACTCAATTGCCGTTGGGCTCTAAAAAAAGGCCGTCGGAGACCCGAAAATCAAAAAGCAGCAATTAAAAATCGAAATTCTATTTGTTCATATCATTTAACATTGCCGTTGCAGCGGCGGACGGATCTTCGGCCTGCAGGATCGGCCGTCCGATCACGAGATGTGTTGCACCCTGCTCGACAGCGAACGACGGAGAAGCCACGCGCTTCTGATCGCCCACGTCGCCTTCCGGCATACGGATGCCCGGAACCACCAGCAGGGCGTCCGGGAAAGCCTCGCGCAGCGCCTTGGCTTCGTGCGCGCTCGTCACCATGCCGTCGATTCCCGACGCCATGCACAACCGGCCCAGTTCAACGGCCTGTTCAGAAACGGTGCGGCTGATTCCTAGATCGACAAAATCTTCCTGACTCAGGCTGGTCAGCGTCGTTACAGCCACCAGTTTGGGCGGATTTTCGCACTTGGCAGCGGCTTTGGCCGCTTCTTCGAGCATGGCCCGTCCGCCGATGGCGTGGACGGTCATCAAATTTACCCCGTGTGCGGCGGCGGTTTTGACCGCATTGCCGACGGTGCGCGGAATATCGTGCAGCTTAAGATCCAGAAAGATCTTCTTATTGCGCCGTTTCAGCGGTTCCAGCACAGCCGGGCCTTCCGCGCAGAAAATTTCCAGCCCAACCTTGTACCACTCAATAAAGTCGGGCATTTCCTGGAGTTTTGCCTCCATGGCCTCAGCATTCGGCACATCGAGCGCCACGATAATTTCAGCTTTATTCATAAGAAAATCCTTTCTGCGTTCCAAAGTTCGGAAAACTAGCAGAAAACGCCCATGGGCTGGAACTTTTTACGGCGGGATTTTTCCACGCACAGGAAGAATAGATTCTTGCGAAACAGGCTGTAAATTAAAATGCCCAGTTTGGAAACCCCGCACCCCGAAAAAAAAAGGTTTCGAATTGATCGGGGATTTGCAAATAAAAGCCCCCCCTGAGAGCGCGCAGAGATTCTAAAGCCAGGGAACGCAGTTGCCGAAAGGTGTTTGATGGGCGCTAAATCGCTGCGACGGGGAAAGTGGTAAGATTACGGGGAGGTTGCTATGCGCATTGATTTCTTTGACTTTCCCTAGAGGCTTCGACTATTGTTTCTTGAGTCGTAATGCATGCATAAAAATGAAACAAGCGACCGGGACGATATGGAAGTTCAGAAAAAGAAAAAACGAATCGTAGCCTCCAGCGCCGCGCTCATGAGCATCGCCATTCATGTGGTGCTGATTCTTGCGGCAGGAAGCATGGTGGCGCTGAAGTATTATAAGAAGAAAAGCGCCGGCTTTCAGATCGAGGAGCAAAAGCCCAAGCTGGAGCGCCGCAAGCTGCAAATGCCGGTCAAGGCCCAGCCGTTCATTGAACAAATGAGCAAGCCCAAGATGCAGACCACCTCGCGGATCACCGCCAACGCCCCGCAAATGGTCAATATTCCCGAACAGGGTGAATATCTGAAAATGGCGCCGATGCCCACCTTCAAGGGCGGCTACACCAACTTTGTGCAAATGGACCGTTCGCTGGAATTCAGCGCAAAATACCGCGACGTCTCCTTCGGCGTCTCAGCCGTCGATTTCTTCGGAACCAAAGGCAAGGCCGAGAAGATCGCCATCGTGGTCGACACCTCCAAGGCCATGCTCTACGACGAGCGTGGCGGCGCGGAATCGTACAGCATGGTACATGAGGATCTGCACGAAGTCATAGGCAACATGCGCTCGGCCACGCTCTTCAACGTGGTGCTGTACGACGGCAGCCAAGTCGCCCTCTTCAACCAAGGAATGGTGCCCGCCACCCCGGCGGCCAAAACCAACGTGCTGGAGTGGATTGGCGGCATCAACACCAATCTCGCGAAAGTCGGCCTACTGGACGGCATGGCCAACTATGCGCCGAAAAAAGCGTATGACGTTCCCATGGAGCAGCGCGATGTAACCGGCTGGCTCAAGGGGCTCCAAGCGGCCGTTGAGCTCAATCCCGAAATTATTTTCCTGCTCTCCTCCGACTGGGGCAATGTCACCACCATGGAGGAAGGCATCTCCTACTTCCTCAACACCAGCGTCTTTGAGGAATACCAGCAAAAGCGCGCGGCCTACTTCCTCGAAGAAGAAGACGCCAAAGAAGACATGGATCTCTACAGGGCCGAATTCGACCAAATGCGCGCGATCGCCCTTAAAATGCTGGAGCTCGAAAACCAAGCGCGCATCGATGCCGAAATGCAGCCCAAGGTCGTGCGGGACTGGGACGAAATCCTCTTAAACAACGAGGTCGAACTGCCCGAACTACCGCTAGTCGCCGATCAGGAAGAGGTCGGCGCCAGCCCGGCGCAAACGCGCTACACAATCGACGAAGTGCTCGAAACCATCTTTGTGATGGTTATGGACAACTACCGGCAAAAAGGATTCCCACAACTCAACTTTGTAATGCTCACCGGCGAGGGGTTTTCACGCAACTCCACCGCGGCCGCATCGATGATGACTTCCGATGCGAAGTTTCAGAACCTGACCAAAATGGTCAAAGGCCGCTTCCGCTACCTCGAGGGCATGCCGGCGGTCGACAACCTGCTCATGCAGGATGCGGACGACGTCCTTCAGCTGATTGAAAGCGAAGAAACGGAGGAACTGTAAATGAACAAATTCTTGCTCCTTTCTTTCGCCATTGGCCTGATGGCCGGCTCGGCCCTCGCAGAGGATGAACTGCACACCTTTTCCAATTCTGAAGGAAAAACCCTCCAAGACCGCATTTTAAAGTATGACTTCAAAGAGCACATCGTCCTGCTGGAGGAAAAAGGCAGGGTGCCGCTCGATACCTTCTCCGAAGCCGATCAGGAATACATCCTGCTATGGAACCAACTCAACGGCTTCCTCTCCACCATGCGCTTTAAAACCACCCTCAACAAGTCCCGGTGGGCGAGCCTGAAGCACGAGCAGAACATCACGCCCTATTTCATGGATGTGGTTCAGCTGCCGGGCAAACAAACGCCCACGCACAACCTGGTAATGATCGAAGACTACGAGGAATACAACGCCCTCTATCTCGAAGGCGAGGGGTTCGAAATTGTCCTGCGGAACCAAAACCAGTTTCCCATCGAAAACATCGTCGTCGAAAGCAAACTCTTCTACGAGCAGGAATACTACGTCATTCCCGACAACCTCTTCAACAGCGAGAACAACGAGTACACCGACACCGTCACCACCAACAAAGTCCGTTTTCTTTCCGAAACCGTCCCCGTGCTCATCCCGCTCGAAGAGGTGGTGCTCTATTCAGAATGCGCCCCCATCGTTGATCACCAAATCGACCGCACTTCGCTCGTCTCCGAGACTGAATCGGAATCTGAAAGCGATGACGAAGAAGAAGAAACAACTACAGAAATAGAAGGCTTTGGCGAATGGAGCGACCACGGACGGCGGCGCAAAGGGAGGACCACTGGAGTTTGGGTGCGCATCGGCATCAAAGGCCCTGAAGGCGAAATGGTCTGGCGCGAAACCACAAACCCCTCCACCCTGTCCGACAAGGTTTCGTGGGATCCCATTCCCGAAGAACCTGAAGAAGAAGAATAAGCCGCTCAGCCTTGAGCGGGGCCGGATTCCGATCCAGCTCCCTTTTGCGGAAGACGCCGGATCGGAATCCGGCGCCACATCAAAACCCGAAAATCGAGTAGGACAAGGCTGAGTGATTAAGCTCAGCCTTGTTCCTCTCACAGAACCGTGCGTACGGACCTCGTACACGGCTCCTGTCTACTTTTATCCCCGATTCAACGGGGAAAGCGTTCCGGTCTCTACTTGATCGGCTGGGTATAGCCCGATCTCGTTGAACCAGCGGTTGGGCATCGCCATATGGGCGAGCTGGCAGGAGGCGTTGCGCCAGGAGGCCATTTTGATCCGCTTAAACTCTCACTTATAGCCCAGTTGCCTGAGCCGTCGATGGAGCTTTTGCGGTTTCTTCCACAGCTTCATTTGTATGGCGCGCAACCTCCGTCTTAGCCAACTCATCAGCTTCTTCAACTCCGTCTTGCAGTTCGCAACCTTAAAATAGTTCACGAACCCGCGCAGGACGGGATTGCTCGACTTCACCTTTTTGAATGCCGTTTCCAACACCTGAGCGTGGAGTAAGCAATCATATAAACTGTACCAAACCCGCATCCTATCGTTCATCCTCTCTTCGTTATGCTTCACTCCGTCCATCTTCCGTTTTCACGATCTCGTTCGATTCTTCAGCGGGCTTCCAAGGGCTTTTATCCGGTTCAACGGCAATATGCCTCTTCCGCAACACCTACTCCGAAGGAACAGTTTGCCTCCAGCCCGCTCGTTCCCGAGTTCGCCAAAAGCCCGTCTTTCGACGGCTTACCTCCCCAGAACCGCGTCCCGTCAACCGACGAAACTTTCAAGTAAACTTCACCCCTTTGCATCCAGCCGACGCTTTTGGCCATCGACCGCCCCCGCGAACAAGCCGCAGGTCGATCCGGTTTTGCCCTCCACACCCTCACGGGCTTTCACAGGCCGGATCTTCATCACTACTACGGGTTCATCTGCCCCCCTGCACGTTTCACCCAATCCCTTGAACTTCTCTTCTTGGCATCGGGCTATTGCGCTCACGCGCAAGCCATACAGGGCTTCCCCGGTTATTACTCCGGCTCCCCGTGAACGATCCCATCCTCAATCACATGCGCAGTCTGTCCGAGTATCGGGCTTCGCGCTATTTTGCACGCTGACCCACCACGCCTGCCGAATCAGGTTTACAACCGTTATGTACCGTTCACTTCCTATCGCTTCCTTCAGACCCCGCCGTTACCAGCAACGCCCTTGCGATTCGGATTCACTTCCCCTCGGACGGGGTGTTATCGCCTTCTTTCAGGCGACTGGGTTTGCCGGCTTTGCCGGGCAAACAAAAAAACGGGCTCGCAACACTGCGAACCCGTCGTTGCTGCAAAATGGACGCAACTATTTTGCCTGAATCTTGCCGGTAAGGAAATCGGTCATAAACTGCATGACATCAGGATGGCTCATGTTGCCGCAGTGCCCGCCGATGGGGAAGATTTTGGAGCGGTCGCCAAATATGCTTTTAAGGTATTCAACTTGGCCGGGCCCCATGATGACATCGTCTTCATTATGCAGGAGGCCGATTTTGGGATTCCCTTTCAAAAAGGGCTCCAACTCGTACAAACTGGCACGATGAATCAGAGCTTCCTGTGTCAGTCCAGGCTCTTGTTGCGCATAGAAAGGGAAGAACCACTCGTCAAAATAGTCCACAAAGCTGGTTCGATAGCAAACCTTGGGATAGTCGCCAAGTGAAGACGAGGCCTTAAATTCCACATGCTGCGGAACGACATAACCGCCGCCGTTCATCACATCCACGGCAAAAACCATATCGGCGGAACTCATCCGGAACGAGAGCCCAATCAACGCCTTCAGAAAATCTTCGCGAGGCGGATAATAGCGGTACAGCTTGTAAATTGAATCACCGGAAAAATCTGAAATCCCGGACTCTTTCGCATCATTCGCCAGCATTTGAATGGTGTCCTCAATCCACGGGCCGAAGTTCTCCACCCCGCCAGGAATGTTTTCCACCAGCATTTGATTCAATCTATTGATCGAAACATAGACATCGGCCGGCGGGTTGACCAGCAGCACCCGGTCAAAATTGAACACGCGGCGTTCTGAGTCGAGCTTCGCAACAAAAGCAGACTCAATGCCGCCCAGGCTGTATCCCGTCAGTGCATACCCAGAGATTTTAGCCTTCTTCTTTTTGGCGTAGGCATCCGCCATCTCCATTACGCGATAAAGGTCCTTCGCGTCTTCGGGCGTGTTGCCCGGCATGCCGCTGGAGGCATTAACCACAAAATTCATGTGTGTGGGAGAGGTGATGCAGACAACATGAAACCCCGCCTCATAGAACTGACGCTTCATAACGAGCATCTTGGGCGATTTGTACTGCGCTCCGGTTCCGGCAACCACAAAAATCAAAGGTGCCTCTTTCTTTTGCAGGGTTAAGGAACACTTCAATCCTTTCTGATACCAGAAGACGCTGGGAACCTCCCGGTCAGGAAAAACATTCAGCTTAAAATCGCGGGAAGGGACTTTCTCGACAAGATCGGCCTTATAGGCATCCGGAAGCGGTAGAACCGTAGCCTCAAAGGGATTCACAAACGGAAAAAAATAAGGATGTTTGGAGGTTTCCGTCCCGGAGTTTGCGGTCAACGTTCCCGTCAGGAACAATGCGGCGATCAGTGTATATTTCATTACTCGACCCTCTCTGCAAATAATTCGGTTTCGATTCGTGCGCGGGCTGAAGCTCATTGAAGAAGCCCCGCTTCCTTAAAGTAGCGCTTGGCTCCCGGATGAAGCGGAATGATCGAAGCGCCACCAGCCATCTCTTCCCCCGTTAACCGGACAAAAGCAGGGTGCTGGCGCTGGAACAGATCTAGATTCGTCATGACTTCTTTGACCATGCGGTAGACCGTTTCCTCCGACATATCGTCACGGGTGAACAGGATGGCCGGGACGCCGACGGTGTCCACAGGCTCCGTGTTAACCAGCTCTGGATAATAGTCCACAGGGATGGTCTGAGCGGAAAGCAAAGGGTTAGAGGCCAGGCAGGAGTCAATGACTGATTGCTCTATAGGCACCAGACGCACCTTGCGCTTCCCGGAAGAAGCTTCCCGCACGGAAAAGGCGGGATGGCCCACAGAAAAGAAATAGACATCGACTTCCCCGGCTTCCAGCAAGTCGGACGACCGGCTCGAAGGTTCACTCAGAATAGTTACCTCGTTCGTCGAAATGCCGAACAGCATCAAAGAGGATCGGGCATATGACTCATCGCTTGAACCGGGAGCACCGACATTGATCCGCTTGCCCTTGAGATCCGACGTGGTTAAAATCTCCGCGTCTTCGGCCGATACAATGGTGAAGGCCTCCGTATAAAGATTCAGCACCTTCGTAAGGTTTTTATGGGGTTTGCCTTCCCATGGACCGTCGCCCTCCATCGCCCGGCACAGCAGGGTTTCCTGACACAGCCCGAAACCCACATCCCCCTGCAGCACGTTGTTGATGTTTTCGACGGAACCGTGCGAGGCCTCGGTGACCACCCATTGGTGGTACTCGGGCCGCTGGCGGTTGAAGAGCTTGGCCACGGCACTGCTGGCGGCATAATAGATGCCGACCGTATTACCGGAGCCAACCGTGATCATTTCATCGCCAGCCAAAACCGTTCCGGCCGAGATCGCGAGCATCATAAAGGTTAAACCGATTCTTTTCATCATATCCCCTCAAAAAAAACCTGCAAATTCAGGCAGATGTTCACAAACTGCACTACGCTTCATTAGCAACGACCATAGAAGATTTTATGATTTCTGAAACAAAAAAATGGCCCCGAACACGAATCTCTCCTCTTCAGGACTCATTCCGATTATGGATCATTGCATCAGGCCAATGCAGTATGATCACCCCAGTTCAGCCTGCAATTCAGCGTCGGCCTTCAGGACTTCGGCCGCCATGCTTTTCTTGTAGGCGGTCAGCTTGCGCTTTAGCGTGGCGTCAGAGAGCGCCATAATCTGAACAGCGAGAATGGCGGCGTTGATGGCGCCGGCCTTGCCGATCGCCACGGTGGCCACCGGAACGCCCTTGGGCATTTGTACGGTGGAGAGCAGCGAATCCATTCCGTCAAGCGCCCAGCCTTTCACGGGAATGCCAACCACGGGCAGGATGGTGTGCCCGGCCAGCACGCCGCACAGATGCGCTGCGCCGCCAGCGGCGCCGATGATCACTTTGTATCCGTTCTTCGCGGCGTTGCTCGCAAAGTCGGTGGCTTCGTGCGGCGTGCGGTGCGCCGACATAATCTTGACGGTGCTTTCCACGCCGAACTCTTTCAGCGTTTTGACGGTGTATTCTAGAATGGGCCAGTCGGTCTTGCTACCCATAACGATTGCGACGGTTGGTTTTTTCTTAGCCATTTTCCAGTCTCCTTAGTTCTCGGTGTGCGATGTCGTTTCTATAAAAAGCGCCCTTAAAGCTGATGGTTTCGACGGCGATATAGGCCTTGGAAAGCGCGTCGGGCAAATCCTTGCCGAGCGAAGTAATGCCCAAAACGCGTCCGCCAGCCGTAACGACCTTGTCGCCATCAAGTGCTGTACCGGCGTGGAACACAACGGTGTCGTCGATCGCATTGGCCTTGTCGAGGTTCTGGATTTCGTCGCCCTTGGCGTAGTCGCCCGGATAGCCGCCGGCCACCATGACGACGCAAACGCTGTGCTCGTCCTTCCACTGGATCATGTCTTCGGACAGGTTGCCGTCGATCACGCCGTTGATGGCGGGAAGCATGTCGCCGTCCCAGCGTGCGAGCACGGCCTGCGTTTCCGGATCGCCGAAGCGGCAGTTAAACTCGACCACGCTCGGCTGGCCGTCGTCGATCATCAGGCCGGCGTAGAGCACGCCCTTGTAGGTGATGCCCCGCTTTTTCAGCTCGGTCAGCGTACGGTCGTAGACCTCTTCCTTGACCTTCTTCAAAACCGATTCGGTCACAATCGACGCCGGGGAATAAGCCCCCATCCCGCCGGTGTTCGGGCCTTCGTCCTTTTCAAAAATACGCTTGTGGTCCTGCGATGAAGCAAGCATCACCACGTTTTCGCCGTCGATCAGCGCGAGGATCGAAGCCTCTTCGCCGACGAGGAAATCTTCAATCACCACCCGGCTTCCGGCATCGCCGAAGGCGTTGCCTTCGAGCGCGTCGCGGATGGCCGCTTCGGCCTGATCGACGGTTTCGGCCACGGTCACGCCCTTGCCCGCAGCGAGGCCGTCGGCCTTGATGACGATCGGGGCGCCGCGTCCGCGGACATAGGCACAGGCCGCATCAGGATCGGTGAAGGTTTCGTAGGCGGAGGTGGGCACGCCGGCCGCCTTCATGATTTCCTTGGCAAACTGCTTGCTGCCCTCCAGCTCGGCCGCCGCTTGGCCGGGGCCGAACACGCGGAAGCCTTCGGCTTCGAGCACATCCGCCATGCCCATGCACAGCGGCGCTTCGGGGCCGATCACAATCAGGTCGGGCTTGTTTCCCAAGCACCAGGCCTTGATGCCGGCGAGGTCGGTTGCCCCGAACTCAAGATTCGTTCCCAATGCGGCTGTTCCGGCGTTGCCGGGCGTGCAAAAAATTTCCGGTTTGGCGCTGTCGTTCGCCAGTTTCCAGGCCAGCGTGTGCTCGCGCCCGCCGTTGCCTACCACCAATATCTTCATCTTCAGCTCCTTCTAAAATTCAAAACCTCCGCGCAACATACCCAACGGAAACGGCCCATGCAAGACGCACAGCGACGAAAGCCCTTGAAAAGCACAAAAGGCGTCCCGAAAAGGGACGCCTTTGCATTTTCCAGTGAATCGACGGTGTCTACCAGAAGATCACATAGAGCGCGACCGTCAGGGCGCAGACCCCGAGACCCCACATGAGTGCGGGCTTGGAGGTAGTCATATCCATAGTGGTGGTCGTATGAAACTCGACACGCGGCGCCTTGAAGATCAGGCCATACACAAACAGAATGATCAGTACCGCACCCAGGCAGATCGACATGCTGTGCAGGAAATGAAAATCATCAGCATGGTATCTCTGCATGTAGAAATAGATCACCGCATTTGCAACAATGCCGATTACACCGGCCCACTTGCCGGAAGTACGGTTGAGCAGTCCATAAATGAAGACGGCCAGAATACCCGTGGAAACATAGCCCTGAAATGACTGGATGAATTCAAAAATACTCTTGAACTCAACGAGCTTCGGAGCCACCACGCAACCGATAACCACGAAAACCCCGATACAGACACGCCCGAACGTTACAAACTCAAACTGCGAGGCTTTCGGCCGGATATAGCGTTGATACACATCCATCGTGAACAGGGTTGAAGCCGCATTCAGTACCGCAGCCAACGAAGAGATAATTGCACCCAGCAATGCCGCAATCACAAATCCCAGCACGCCCTTGTTGCGCGGAATCAGCTTGGTGATCAGCAGGCCCATGGCCGAATCATATTTATAGGGGTTAATAGCCTCTGTGACGACCTTATCGGCACCAACACGTGCCACCACGGCATTGTTGAATGCGGTAATTTCCAAGGCTTTTTCGGGATGAGAGGCTACATATTTCTTATCCAGCGTGAATACCTTGTTATTGGCGAGATCGGCAGTCGCCGCTTCGTACACCGAAAAAACACTTCCGCCTGCATCAATATTTGCGCTTTCCTCCATCTCACTCGTGAACAGGTTGAAGGCAATGATGCCCGGAATCACAATGATAAACGGGATAATCAATTTCATGCCGGCGGCCAGTACCAGACCTTTCTGCCCGTCACCCAGAGATGCGGATCCCAGAATACGCTGTGTGATATACTGATTCAGGCCCCAGTAGTAAAAGTTCGGAATCCAGATTCCAATCAGCAGAATATGCCAAGGCATGGCCGGTGTATCCATATGCATCGCGGATTCATTCAAGGCATTGAATCGTTCCATTGCTCCGGCGCTGGCATCGACCGTTGCGGCCTCGCCCGTTGCGCTGACCAGCGAAGAGATATCGGTGATTCCAAGCTTGTGAAACGCAAAGTAGGTGATGATGGCGCCACCGAGAATCAAAGCAGATCCCTGCAGCAGGTCGGCCCAGGCGCAGGCTTTCAACCCGCCGACGGCCACATATCCTGCAGCCAGTCCGCCGAGAATCCAGCAGGCCATCGGCAGGGATACTTCCATGCCGAACTCGTGAAAGAGCTTCGTCATCGTAATGGCACCGGCATAGATCACACCGATCAAACTCACACCAACCAGAATAAGGGTCATCGACAACGTCATGACCAGACGCGCCCAGTGGTTGTAGCGAACTTCCAAAAATTCAGGGATGGTGGTGATGCCGGTCTTAAGGAAATAAGGAAGCAGCACAAAAGCCACCACAACCAAGGTAATGGCGGCAATCCATTCCCAGCTGGAAACAGACAGCCCTTCAAACCCGGCGCCCTGCCCCGACATACCCACAAACTGCTCGGCTGAAATATTTGCAGCAATCAGAGAGAAACCGATCAGCCACCAGCTCAGCCCACGCCCCGCCAGAAAGTAGTCAGACGCTCCAGTTTCTCCGTGGGTGTCTTCACCCTTGGACTTATACATACCAACAAACAGCACAGCCGCCACGAAAGCGACAAATACGATGATGTCTACTAAGTACCCCATTCCATCCTCCTAGGAGATGCTCTCCTTATTCTAATTCACGACCAACCGAACCGCATTTCCAAGCGTCCCGGTTGGACCACGCAACAACTCAACCGCCCAACTACACAGAAACCAGCAGAAAGGCAGACTGTAGCTAACCTTCAAAGAGATATCCAGCTATGTATGCTTCCTCTTTCAAAACCATACCCACTGAACCAATATATAATAAGGATTCTCTCCATGGCCTCCATAGTAAAAAAAAGCAAACAGATGGACAATTAAGGCATTCCATGCCCTTTTAATCCAATACATCGATATCACTGCCACAGGCCCGAAGCAAAAAAAAACCGCTCCCCCTTTGATCTCGTGCGATCGCCGGGGAGCGGAATATCAATTTATATTTAATTCAGGCGGGGAGCCCGCTGCTCTATGTTTCGAAGCGCAGGCCTTCTTGGTCCACAACGGCCTTCACCGCGGCGCCGTCGGCCAGCTCCCCAGCAATAATCATGCGGGCGAGCGGCGTCTCCAAATGCTGTTGGATGAAGCGCTTCAGCGGGCGGGCGCCGTAAACGGGGTCGTAGCCCTCCTTCGCGATGTACTCCTCGGCTGCTTTGCCGATCTCCAGCGCAATGCCCTGCTGTGCCAAGCGCTCGCGCAATTCTTTGGCCAACAGCTTCACCACACCCGTAATTTCTTCCAGAGTCAGCGGCGTAAATAGCACCGTCTCGTCAATCCGGTTCAAAAATTCCGGACGGAAATGCGCCCGCAACGCCGCCATCACATCGTCGCGTGCGCCTTGGCTGATATGCCCGCTTGCATCAATCCCTTCGAGCAGGTGCGTCGAACCAATGTTGCTGGTCATAATCACGATCGTATTCTTAAAGCTCACCGTCCGCCCGTGCGAATCCGTCAGGCGTCCGTCTTCCAATATTTGAAGAAGCACATTAAACACGTCGTGATGCGCCTTCTCGATTTCGTCGAGCAGCACCACGCAATACGGCTTGCGCCGCACGGCCTCGGTCAACTGGCCGCCCTCTTCGAAGCCGACATAGCCCGGAGGTGCGCCGACCAGACGCGACACCGTGTGCTTTTCCATATATTCGCTCATGTCGATCCGCACCATGTTGGCTTCCGAATCGAACAGCTCCCACGCCAGCGTACGCGCCAGCTCGGTCTTCCCTACCCCGGTCGGGCCGAGGAACAGGAACGAGCCGATCGGCCGGCTCGGATTCTTGATGCCGGCGCGCGCGCGGAGCACGGCGTCGGCAACGGCTTGAACCGCTTCGTCCTGGCCGATCACGCGCTCATGCAGCACCGAATCGAGCTTGAGCAGCTTTGCGCGCTCGCCTTCGAGCAGCTTGGTCAGCGGAATACCCACCCAGCGCGAAATCACCTCGGCAATTTCCTCCTCTGTCACCTCCTCGCGCAGCAGCGTTCCCGCCCCGCGTTGCTCCATCAGCGACTCGGCTTCCGCCAACTGCTTTCCAATCTCTGGAATCGTGCCGTGGCGCAGCTTGGCCACCCGCTCCAAATCATAATCGCGCTCGGCCTTCTCCGCTTCCTGCCGCGCCAGTTCGAGGCTTTCGCGCAACCCGCGCACCTTGTCGATCGCGCTCTTCTCGTTTTCCCACTGCGCCTTCATGGCATCACTGTCGGCACGCAAGTCCGCCAGCTCCTGCTTGAGCGCTTCGCGCCGTTCCTGGCTGGCCTTGTCCTTTTCCTGCTTCAGCGCAGTTTCCTCAATTTCCAGCCGCATCACCTTGCGGGTGATTTCGTCGAGCTCCGCCGGCATCGAATCGATCTCCGTACGGATCGTCGCGCAGGCCTCGTCCATCAGATCAATCGCTTTATCCGGCAGAAAGCGGTCGGAAATATAGCGGTCCGAGAGCACCGCCGAAGAAATCAGCGCCGCATCCTGAATACGCACGCCATGATGCACCTCGAAGCGCTCCTTCAAGCCGCGCAGAATCGAAATCGTGTCCTCCACGCTCGGCACATCCACCAGCACCGGCTGGAAGCGGCGCTCCAGCGCGGCATCCTTTTCAATATGCAGGCGATGCTCATCGAGCGTCGTTGCGCCAATGCAGTGGAGTTCGCCGCGCGCCAGCATCGGCTTGAGCATATTGCCGGCATCGGACGAGCCCTCCGTCTTGCCCGCGCCCACGATTGTATGCAGCTCGTCGATGAATAGAATGATGCGCCCTTCCGCCGCTTTGATTTCGTGCAGCACCGCCTTGAGCCGCTCTTCAAACTCGCCGCGATATTTCGCGCCGGCCATCAGCGCCGTCATATCCAGCGCCCAGATCGACCGGTCCTTCAAGCCCTCCGGCACGTCGCCGCGCACAATGCGCTGCGCCAGCCCTTCCACGATGGCGGTCTTGCCCACGCCCGCCTCGCCGATAAGCACCGGGTTGTTCTTCGTCTTGCGCGAAAGAATGCGGACCACCGAGCGGATTTCCGCGTCGCGGCCAATCACGGGATCAAGCTTGCCCGCGCGGGCGGCTTCAACCAGATCCATGCCGTATTTCTGCAACGCTTCATACTGCCCCTCCGGATTGTCCGAAGTAACGCGCTGGTTGCCACGCACCTTTTCCAAGGCCTGCAGCACCGCATTGCGGTCCACGCCGTTTTCTTTGAGCAATGTAATCTCGTCGGACAGCACCAGCAGCAGGTGTTCGACCGAGATAAACTCGTCCTTCAATTTTTTGGCTTCGTCGCCGGCCTTAACCAGCATCTGGTTAAGACGCTGGGTGATTAACACCTTGCCGGATTCGGTCGCCCCGGAAACGCGCAGGCGCTTTTCAAGCACCTGTTCCAACTGCGCAGTGATCACCGGGACCGAAGCGCCGATGGTTTCGATCAATCGCGGGACCAGCCCGCCCTCCTGCTCCAGCAACGCAAACAGCAAATGCTCCGCATCCACTTCCTGATGCCCGAAACGCAGCGCCTTCACCTGCGCCTGCTGCATCGCTTCCTGAACCTTCTGTGTGGTTTTATTCATATCCATAATTAACGCCTCCAACTAAAGTCGATGTCCTTTACGCACCCACCGTGCCAACGCAAAAACCCCTTGTTTTCCAACCATTGGAAGCTTCCAACCCCTGGAAACCGCGCCATTTTGCGCACCGGTTGCGCCATGCTGGCGCACCGGGTTCATTTTTCGGCACGGAATAAATGACAGCCCGCCGGCAAGTGCGTACAATTCGCATAATTCAATGAGGAGGAATAAATGAAATTTCTAACGTTTCTATTAGCTCTCCAACTTCTCTGCATCACTGCCGGAGCGCAAACCAACGCGACGCCCTCAGCCGCAGAGGTAAAAGAGCTTACCGCTTCGGTGCAGAACGACGGAACCATCGAAGACATACGCCGGCAAGCCTTGCTTAAGCAACTGGAGCAAGTGGACGCGTTTCTGGCCTCCGCCACGCAGCTGGAGGAAAAGACCGCAAAAATGGCGCGCGACCTCCAGCAAGCCAGCTCCGTCATTGAGGCCATCCAAAAAGAGCTCCTGATTCCGGAAGAACCGTTGGTTATTTCATCCGTCGAAGCCGCAGACCTGACCGGACTCGAAAAGCGGATGCTCCAGTCCGAAGCCAAAGCAAATGAAGCCGGCCGACGACTGGAAAAACTCGATGCCGAAAACAACGCGCTCTCCACACAGCGAACCAAGCTCCCCGAATTACTGGCGGGTGCCAACACAAGACAAAGCGAACTGGAACAAACACCGGCCATCCCGCCGGAAGCCGAAGGTATGCTTCCGAAAGAAGCCCGGTTGAATCAATGGCTCATCTCCACGGAACTGCGCGCGGTAAGCGCGGAAGCCGGCTTCTACCAATTAGAGCTGACAAACTACGATACCCTCAAGGCACTGCAAACCGCGCGCATCGATCAGGCCACCCGGCATGTCGGCATTGCCCAGACCCAGACCGCTGCCTTAAGCAAGGCGGTCGACCGGCAGCGCCGCATCGAAAGCGAGGAAGAAGCCACCCGCGCAGACCAAGCCCGACTGGAAGCCTCGCTGCACCATCCGGAAATCCAAGCCGTTGCAGAACGAAATGCCGAACTGGCCGCCCTTCGCGCCGGCGAGGACGGACTCTCCGCCAGGCAGCGCATCGCAGCGGCCGACCTGCAGCAGGCCAGGAAGCTCACCCTTTCCACCCAGGAGCGCTCAAAGGAAATTGAAGAACGGATCGATGCGGCCGGCCTGACGCATGCCGTCGCGCAGTTGCTCAGCCGCGAACGCAGCAGCCTGCCGGACCTGAGCCACCACAAACCCCGCGCCCGCGTCCGCAAAAGAGAGATTGCCCTGGTACAGCTTTCTTTGCTCGACTTCAGCGACCAACGCGAAGAACTTCGCGATATTGCCGGCAGTGTAAAGCGGCGCATGGACGCCATTGGCGAGGCACCGGCGCAAGAGCATATCCGCCCGCTTCTAACCGAATACCTGACCGCTCAACGCAAGCAACTCGACACCTTGATTTCTGAATACAATGCCTATTTCAACCTGTTGATCGATCTCGACACCGCGGAACGCCAACTGGTTGACAGCGTGCATGTGCTGTCCGACGACATTTCCGAGCACATTTTATGGATCCGCAGCGATTCGGCCATCGGCTTGGACTCGCCGCGATTCTTTGCGCAAGGCGTTGCTTCCATCGCAAAACGTTCAATTTGGCAGGAACTCGCCCATACGCTGCAGGCCAACTTCCAACGCAATCCATACCCTCCAGTTCTTTTGTTGATCAGCGAACTCGCACTGATCGTCGCCTCAATCGGCGCGAAGCGACGGCTGAAAAAGATTGCCGACCTAGTGGTCAAAATCCACACCGACTGCTTTTTCTACACGATCGAAGCCCTCTTCTACACGGCGCTGCGCGCGCTGCCGCTGCCGTTGCCTCTGTTTTATCTGGCCTGGCGGATCGGAACCGTCGAAGCACCGCCATTTTCATCCGCCGTCGGCAATGCATGCTACCTGACCGGTCTATTCATGTACTGTTTCGCCCTGCTGCTCCAAGCCATCCTACCCGACGGGCTCGTGGAAGCGCATTTTGGCGCCGACAAAACCGTCCTCGAGCGGTTCCGGTGGCGACTTGTCCGCTTAATGGCTATTTTATTGCCGATATTCTGGCTGATAGCCTTACTTCATTTCGCCACCGAAACCGCCGAACTCGGCCGGTCGCTTGCACGGCTGTGCTACATCATTCTCCAGCTTGTGATTGCCCGGTTCGCCTATTCCATTTTTTGCCGACGCTCGAAAATCATGGAGCACCTCATCGAAAATGAACAAGCGCTGCTGCTTGTGCGCTTTAGGGTTCTAGCGTTTTATGTCGCCGTCGGGATTCCGCTTGTCATTATCACGGCAACATTGATTGGCTACTATTTCACGGCTCTTGCCATGTCCAAATGGTTTGTACAAACCCTAGGGCTAGTGTTTGCGCTTGCCTTGGTCGAAGCACTACTGATTCGCTGGATACAGGTGGTTGCCCGCAAAGCAGAACTCGAGCGTCGCCTTCGCGAGCGCCGGGAACACCAGCAGCAGCGCGAGGCCGGCGAGACCGAGCTCCCCACCGAGCCGGTTCCGGCAGAAAACGATGAAATGAACTTCGTCACGCTGAACGAAAGCACCCGCAAACTCATAAGCATTATCTTTGCTTTCGCCCTGCTTTTCGGCTTGTGGTTCATCTGGTCGGATGCCTTCCCGGCACTGGGCGTGTTCAACCGCATCGTGCTCTGGAACGTCTTCGACGATACCGCCGCCGCAGGAGCGGGCGCCACCATCGCCATTTCGCTGGCCGACCTGACTGCCTCCGTGATCGTGATTATGCTCACGGTTGCCGGCGCGCGCCATCTGCCCAGTCTGGTCGAACTCGCCGTGCTGAGACAGCTCCGCATCGACTATGGCACGCGCTACGCCATTTCCACCATCATCCGCTACATCACGGTGGCCGTTGGACTGAGCATTGCGCTCAGCATGCTGGGCATTGGATGGAGCAAATTCAAGTGGCTCGCCGCCGCCCTCTCGGTCGGCCTCGGCTTCGGCCTGCAGGAAATCTTCGCCAACTTTATTTCCGGCCTGATCCTGTTGTTCGAGCGTCCCATCCGCGTGTGCGACTATGTCACCGTCAACGGAACCAGCGGTCAGGTTTCCCGCATCCAGATCCGCGCCACCACCATCACGGACTGGGACAACAAAGAACTGCTGATTCCGAACAAGCAGTTTGTTACCGGCGAGCTGGTCAACTGGACGCTGACCAATTCCATTCTCCGCATCGTGATTCCGGTGGGCGTCGCCTATGGTTCCGACACCAAAAAAGTGGAGTCAACCCTGCTCAGCGTAGCCAGTTCCTACCGTTTATCTGTTCATGACCCCGAGCCAAATGCCTTTTTCACCGGCTTTGGCGACAGCTCGCTCAACTTTGAGCTGCGCGTCTATATTGCCAATGCCGAAAACTTCAGACTTGCCAAGCACGAGCTGAACATGGCGGTGGACGCCGCCTTCCACAAGGCCGGTATTGTTATCGCCTTCCCGCAGCTCGATGTACACATGCAGCCGCAAGCTCCCGCCATGCCGGAGAAGGTTTAAACTAAAAACCTGTGCATCAATAAGAGGCAGGATAATACATTGATTGCGGAGAGCACTGTTGCATCGCTTCCTGCACCTTCTGAGTAGAAAAAGGGGCCAAAAAAGGGGCCAGTCCTTGAATATTAACCCGAACTTCTCGGCATGAATATGCGTATCTAACCGACTGTGAGTCGGTTGCACAAATACGCTTTTCTTGCTACTGGCTACATTCCTCGCGTTGCTCCAAGCAATTCTAGTATTTTTTGCTGGTAGGGAGTCGGGGTTGAGGTGGTTTTGAAGTCTCCTTTTTTATGGCCTTCCACTTTGACCCGCGAACGGGTGATGGCGGATAGGGTGTTGAGAATGTCGCGAAAGCTCGATATGGGATGCTGCCCGTCCGGGGTGCGGCGGGTTTGGTCTTTTTTCTTGGCGGAGTCGGAGCGTTTGACGGGGTCGACGACGCTATCGCGTTCGGCCGCGGTTTCTTTTTGTTCGTCGGCGAAAAGCAGGGGCGCTAGCTGGCTGCGCATTTGGTGCTCGATGTGGTAGGCGAGCATGCAGATGAAGATGTGCGCGCGGACTCGGTTGTCAAGGCGGTGATAGATGGGGCGGACGTTTAGGTCGATGGATTTGAGGGAGCGGAAGGCGCGTTCGACCATTTCGAGGTTTTTATAGTTGGCCACGAGTTCCTGGTCGGTCATACGGGTTTTGTCGACGCTGCTGCGGATGACATAGAGGCCGTCGGTGGCGGATTCGGAACGGATCTTTTCTTCGTTGCGGTCAAAGGCGAAGGTGTCGTCCTCGATGGTGAGGTTGAAGTGTTTCGCCATCTTTTTCTTGTTGATGATTTTGCCGACCTCCACCCCGATCGCATCCTTGCCGCGCAGGGGTTTGTTTTTGCGTTCGACCTTTTTGATGATTTCGGCGAGAAGTTTTTCGGTGGCTTGCAAAAGGGCTTCGCGCCTTTTTGAGCGGCGTTTGGCGAGGTCGGGGTTGCGGCAGACGACGAGGCGTTCGTCCGGGTAGTCGGGGTGGGTTATGCTCGCGAGGTCGCATTCGTCGAAGAACGTGAGCTGGATGCTCCCGCACCGTTCAAGCTTTGCAATGGAGGCGGCATTGAGCGCCGTGATCCAGTCCGCGCCTTCTTCGTCGCGAAGGTATTCGTCGATGGCTTTTCCGCTGATCATTCCGCGGTCGCCAATGAAGATGACATTCTTGTGGTTGAAATCCTTTCGCACCCGTTCCACCGCTATGGGAAAGGCAATGCGGTCGCTTTCGTTCCCGGCCAGGACTTCGACGCCGACGGGCGTACCAGCGGTGTTGCAGTAGATTCCGTAGTTCACTTGCTTGCGATCCCCCCGATGATCGCGGGAATACCCGAATTGGGCCAGCTCGCAGCATTGCCCCTCGAAATAGGAGGATGAAAGATCGAACAGTACGGGGGCGCCGTCGGCAAGATGCTTTTTCGCAAGTTTCTTTTGGATTTTATCCTGTCGTTCCAGCAGCCAATCCATTGCCGCATAGCACTCGTTTTCATGCAAATCCTCAAGGGAGAGTAGCTCGCCCAGAGAGGTTGAAGCGGTCTGGGGGTCGCAATGGCGAACCGTTGCGAGCTTGGAATCCCCGCTGATAATGCGATCAATAATCATCGCCGCAACCACATCCCTTTCACGGGAACGTTTTGAGTCGATCATGCCCAGCAGCCCCGACTTTTTCAGCACAGAATGGATGGCTGCAACATGGCCGTGCTGGCGGGCGTCATGAATGGATATGGCTTTTTCAAGAGATGCAATCCCTTCCGATGCCGGGATCGATTCGCCCTTGAGGGCCGCCCGAAGCGCCTCGACGAGTTCATCGGGCAATCCGCTCAGATTAGCCACTGTTTTTTTTCGGACTTTTCCATTTTCCCGCCACGACTCCCGCAAGAGGACGGCGGGCGGAGAGTTTCGATTGGGCACTCGTTCTATATACATGGCCGCACAATATGCGACATAGCGAAACATGCAAGCACTAAGTTTATGTTTACATGGGTACAGATTTTGAAAAACTTGGACATTCTTTTTGTTTAACTCATTGAGTGCGAGAGGATTGCATCGCAGAAGGAGCCGTATTTCCTCAGAAGTTCGGATTAACATTCAAAAGGGGCCAAAAACAAAATGGCAATTGCTTGGTTAATCCGCCGAAATACATGCGTTAAAAATAGTTGGATATCAGCTTTGTTTGTTGCAGTTCCGGCGAATACATCGAAGGTAAACATCAAAATCAGAAATGAAGCAAAAACACTTACAATCCAGATTGGGATATAAAGTAAGGCTTTGGGTTTCATTTTATTTAGCCATGCCAGATGTTGAATTCACCGGACAAGTGGAACGCGGCGGAATCAGTTCCGGTGCAATAATTTGTTAGGCATCCTTTCTTCTCACGCCTTCCCGATTACCCGTCTAATCAGATAGATCTGAACGTAAACACCTCATCATCAACCATGTCCTTATTGTGCATCATCCTAAATTGCCTTTTACCGTCGCCCTGCAGACCGATTCTATTGATTGCAAAAGCAACCCGTTTAACATCAACAGACCCAGGATGAGGAATAGTCGCAGGATAAACATGAATCCTACCGCCTGGCTTCAATACGCGACGTACTGATTTGAAAAAGAGATCCCAATCATCGATGTACTGCAGTACATCAAAAACAAATACACTATCAATTGTCCCATCATCCACTGATTCCAGTCGAACATCTTCAGAACTCAATATCGTAATGAACCCTTGCCCGCCAAATTCTGTAATCCTTTCGCGAAGCACTGCTACTTCATCTGAATTACGTTCTACAGCCAAAACATTGCCATTCTTCCCTACAACCTGAGAAAGCGGTATCGTATACCTGCCCTTGCCACAACCAAAGTCGATCACGGAACTGCCGTCTTCTACCCCAAGAGCAGTGATCATCTCTGCGCCCTGATCTGTGACCCATTGCTTTTCATGTTCTGACATCTCCATTTGCGTTCCCCTAATTTATCACTGGTTAATACTGTAGCTTGAAGGTATTTGTCGCCGCTTCAATTCTCATTGCAGCACGCATTTTGAATGCCCAACGTCTTTAGGATTATAGCGAGAGAAGCCAAAGCTGGCATCCATGTTGAACATGTCCTTTGCCGGCAGATTCATCACATTCAGCACTCGCTGTGTTCTCTTTTGGTGCTGTCTACAGGATGCGGGTGGTGAGTGCAAATAAGAAGAACCACTAATGAACACTAATTGGCACTAATGGGGAGAAAGGCAGGGAATTTTCGGAAATCGCAAAGTCATTTTATCCACAAAAAGCAACGAAAAGCACAACGCAAACAGGGGGAAAATCAAATGCCAGACGGCACAGAAAAGGTTGCGCGAAGCGCCATGTTCAGACGTTAGAAGTGAGTCGCCGTGCGCATAAACCTCGACCTACTCGACCGGCGTTTTCACGGTAGGTTCCATGCTGGTTGGAGATATTTTAACTAGTCCTGATATAGCCAAACGGCTTGAAATTTTTTCTCTCCACATGGAAGGGTACAGTATTGCTTATGAGTCATATCCATACCTTTCTTTTTGCACTCTTTTTTTCGCATTTCGAATGTTTCTTCACTCATGCCCCTCCACCAGTGCAATAAGTATTTGCCACAACTAGGAGCCGGTTCGCACTCTATCTTGTATTCTTTTTTACCATCCTTATATCTGCCATCTACTTTTGTAATCCACCGGTGTTTCCAGAATTTCCCCCCATTTTCTTCATGTTTTAGATCGGTCATGAATTTCTGGAATTCGGCTACAGGCATCCAATTTGTTTTAGTTTTTTTGCATAAGTATTGTTTGCTGGGATTAGAATTATCACTCATCCTAAAATGGATTTAGCAACTGTTTTCATTATTTATTCTCCCTCTCCGCTACACGTGACTTTCGGTGCACATGAACTTCACTTAATCGACTGGCGTTTTCACCGTAAAGTCCATGTCTGGTTTGCTCATTTTTTCTTAATTCCACTCAGTACAGAAAGTTTTGATCTCCATCGGTTTTCGGTAGCGGGGAATACACCACCGGAAACGAAACGAACATCCTCTACGGTGTAGAATGCCTTGGGATTAAAACGCTTTATATGAAAATCCATAAAAGGTAACTGGGAACGTTTGATTACGGCAAACAGCAAATGTACATGGCCGTTAGAACCTTCTGCATCGACCACGTTAACACTAAAGCCATTGTTCCTCAGGAAAGCGACTAACTCCGATGAGTCACGACGTGCAATCACCTGGACAACAATCTTACCTATAGCAAGTTTCTCCTCCAAGAGGATGCCGATGTAGTTACCGAATGCAAACCCAAGTGCATAGGCGATGTAGTTGGCGATATGCGTTAGGTTTTGCATTATCTGGCCCAGTGCAAGCAACCAAATCAGGATCTCGAAAAAGCCGAGTATTGGAGCAACTATTTTCTGTCCTCTGGAAACAAGAATGATGCGAAGTGTACCTAAAGATACATCGATAATTCTCGCAAGGCAGATGAGTAGTGGAATGACCACCCAAATAAAGACCGTATAATTCATGAGGTCGTGCATAGTCACATCCAATTATAAATTTTGTAAATGTTATGAGTGAGCTGTCGTTCAACAGGCTCTGCTTCTATTCTTCCTTTGTCAGTTTAAATCTAAATAATCCGGGGTATGGATCAATCGTATTGTGGGTGCTCGGCTTAATCCCACTAGATTTGCCCCCAACTGCTCCCCAAGAAATGCAGAACAAACAAAATTTTCCATAAGCTTATCCGTTGCCTTGTCTCTTAGGTTTATTTGTTGCAGCGAACGTTACTCATGACGCGCTTGGGAAATAGACGTTGCCTCCCTTAACCGGCAACCACTAAAAGCCAATAGCTCGCATAGATCTGCACCAGCATGAGCATCGCTTCTCCTGCTTCGTATTGCCAAGGCTCCATCCGTGATCTTCAGGGATCGTTTGATCTGCTTCCCGCCACACTTTAGAATCGCATAATATATATTTGAATTTTAAGACCGATATAGGCACTCTGCCACACGCTTTAGATTTTGCTGGTTTTGAGCACCGGACTGTTTCGTTTTCTTCATGGATAAACAAAGCAGGGTTGCAAGTTCGGGTTACAGGTCAAATTTTCGATTAAAATATGACAAACGTAACACCATCAATACAAGCAAGTTAAATCTACTGCCCCGGTAGCTCAGCTGGACAGAGCGACAGATTCCTAATCTGTAGGTCGGAGGTTCGAACCCTCTCCGGGGCACCACCTTTCCCCCAATAAAAACAACATATAACCAACATTAACGGGGGTTTTAACCGCCTGACACTGCTTCGTATTGTTTGTTGCTGTTTGCTCCTGATTCAACTGTGCTACCCCAAGTTAACCCCACCATAACCCCACCGGATCAGAGAAGAGGGCACCCCCCGGCGCAGATTCACGATACATATATCCCCTAAGTTGCACCCAACCCCTGAAAATTCGTTAGGACACTTCTGGCCTTTTCCCTGTGAATCATGGGGACTCTGAGCTGTTAAAGCTCGATCCGGTACGGCACCAGCCGGTCACCATCTGGCAGCATGACCTTGATCGACGTGTAGTCGTCGTCCTTCGTTGTGATCCCGTCAAAGGGGTTCTCATTTATCCTGGCCTCGGCAGCTACTACATCGAACAGCAGGCGCAGCAAGCGGATATGCTTTTGATATGTTCCGGTCGCCAGCTCCCCCTTCAGCTTCCGGCTATATGCCTTTCCATCCTTGGGGGTGATGGCGCGCATAAACTCAATGCGGGGACTCTTTTTTCCAAGCCACGTAGTGAACGCATTCCAGTAGCCCGCAGAAGCACGCATGGTGTCGTCTTTTGCCGTAATGCCTGAGGTTGTATCATTGCAGAACTCTTCCCATGCGTCGGCAACCTTCAAAGGAGGATTGGCTTCTTCAGGGGAATGAGTCTTTGTTCCTCTTCGCGGCAATTCCCCTATTGAAAAGAGGTTTGCGCTCAGTCGTCCCAATGGGCGGCGATGATGTTTTGGATGTGGGGATAATCCTTATCCGTTTCGTTCAGCGCTTCGCGTTCCTGCTTGAGCAGTTTCTTCAGCTTCTTGGCGATTTCCGCATATTCCGGATTGCCATAGACATTGTTCATTTCTTCGGGATCCTGCTTGAGGTCGTAGAGATCCCAACCGGGCGGCGTTTGAAACTCGGAGCACATGCCCCATCCCGGACGGCCTTCGGGTGCAACGTCGCAGCCATAGTAGAAGATCAGCTTGTAGCGCTTGGTGCGCAGCCCGAAGAGGGCGGGATTGGCGTGGGCGTGGGCCATGTGCATCCAATAGCGGTAGTAGGTCGCCTCGCGCCAATCGTCGGGTTCCTCGCCGGTCTCGACGTTTGTTTTGAATGAATGCCCCTGCATGTAGCCGGACGTTTCAATGCCGGCATAGGCGAGCATCGTCGGCGCAAAGTCGGTATTGTTGATCAGCGCGTCGCAGACCGTGCCGGGCTTGATGGTTTTTGGGTAGTGCATGATGAGCGGCATACGCATCCCCTCTTCGTAGGCCCAGCGCCTGTCGATGTAGTCATGCTCGCCGAGGAAAAAGCCTTGGTCGCCGCTGTAGAAGATCACCGTGTTTTCCCACAGACCCTCCTTCTTGAGATAGTCGAACAGACGCGCGAGGTTGTCGTCGATGCCCTTCACGCAGCGCAGGTAGCGCTTGAGGCATTCCTGATAGGCCAAGTGCGTATATTCCTTGTTGTCCAGCTCCGGATCGATCTCCATATGCTGACCCATGTTGCGCGTCGGGTTGCGCTTGGAGACCGACGAGCCGACGTCGTGGATCAGCGCATCGTTTTCGCCGCGCGTCGCGACGGAGCCGTGGTTGCCGGCTTCGTAGAGGCTTTCCGGTTCAGGGATTTCCGCATCAGCCAGATAGTCGTCGTAGCGCGGCGCGTTTTCAAACATGTCGTGCGGCGCTTTGTAGTGGTGCATCAGAAAGAACGGCTGCTCCTTGTTCCTGCCCGTGGAAAGCCAGTCGATCGTGAGGTCGGTGATGACGTCGGTGCTGTGCCCCTTATACTGCTTGGTCTTGATGCCCAGCGCCTCATGCTTACCGAACTTCATGCCGGTTTCGATGAATTCGGGATCAAAATAGGAGCCCTGTTGGCCGTGGGCGACAAGCACGTTGTAATAGTCGAACGCGGCCGGTTCGTCGCCGAGGTGCCACTTGCCGATCATCGCGGTCTGGTAGCCGGCCTTTTTCATTTCCTGCGGCAGATACTGCCGCGCCGGAGGCAGATGCTGCTCCAAGTCGAGCACGCGGTTGGTCTGCGGATACTGGCCCGTGATGATCGATGCGCGGCTCGGCGTGCAGATGGCGTTGTTGCAGAACACCTGGTCGAACCGCGCCCCGCCACGTGCGAACTTATCGAGCACCGGCGTCGGGTTCAGCTTGGCTAGGCGCGAGCCGTAGCAGCCGAAACCCTGCATCGTGTGGTCGTCCGACAGAATAAAAAGAATGTTGGGCCGTCTCCGCCCTGTTGCGCCGCCCGCCTGCACTCTCCCGCTCATTGCGCCGCCGGCGGCCAATGCTTGAACAAATAATCTACGCTTCATGGATTATCCCAGCCCTTCGTCATGAGAAGCAGTCTGGTTATTACATCCATTCCTGCCGGTCGCCTTCCGTGGGACGGGGCGGACAAACGCGCAGGCCGTCCTTGTCGAAATGCTTGCCAACCGGCAGTCTCTTCAGGTTTTCGAAACCCTCATACAGAAAATCATGCGAGGCCGCGTGTTGAATAATTTTTCCGCGCTCGTCGGTAATCGTAATCACAAATCCGCCATACTTGGTTCCGCGCATGGGGGCGGAAGCGCGCAGCGCCTGAACCTGCAGCCGAACCTCATCGCCATAGAGTTCATGGCGCCCCTTGTTTTCCTTCGTCGGCATAAACACGTCGGACCTGCGATCCAGCAACACCCAGTTATCCCCATCAACCTCTTCACCGATCGCAAAATATTCGACCGTCAGTTCGTGGTTGTATGCGCCCGCGCTCTTCTGCTTGAGCTTCACTCCAAACGTATAGCCGAAGATCTGCAACGGCCGCAGGTCGCCCCAAATGTAGGGGCTTTCCTCTGGACGGGGCAGCTGACTGCTTTTCTTGGAAAAATCAATCGAGAATTCCGGAGGCGTCGCAAAATCGATGTATTCAAGATCCGCATCCGAAAGCGCGGCGAGCGGGATCTTCTGCTGCCTGCCTTTGGGCATCTTAAGCGCGACCTGACCTCCGATCACGGTAATGAATTCCGCCTCCACCGTCTTGCCAGAGGTCAGTGTCCAGACGCGCATAGGGTCCTCTTCAACCTCTTCAACCACCACGGGCTCTGGAGCCGGTCCTAAACCGGTCGAACCCTTCGATACAAAGTCGCGGAAAACAGGACCGTTGGTTACGGATGCATCGCCGGCGTGCAGGTTGGCCCAGATGGCTTCCGCCAGATCGAGCGTGGGCTCTTCGGTCTTAAAGATCGGCAGCTTGGGGCCGCCCCGGAAATAGTTTTTCGGATATTCCTCTCCCTGGACCTCAACCAGCAACAGGGAACAAAAGACCCCCCCGGTGATTTCGGAAATGAGCACCTCCATATCCATGGGTTCGCCCGCCTTCAATGTGATCCAGTCTCCGACCACGGCCATATTGTTGCCGATCGGATACTTTTCCGAGATCGACGGAAATTTGGATCGCCACACGGGATAGAACACGTCGGCATGGGACTCGCCCCCCGAGGAGCTTGTCCATGCGGAGATCAGCTTGATTTCACCATCAACCCGAACGGCAATGAGGTCGTCGCCCTGCCCCCAGAAACGGAAAGTGATATCCTCGGGATAGACCAACTGCCCCTTGTAGTGCGTAATCCACACATAGCCGATCGTGTCCGGTTCGCCGAACGCCTCCGGCGCCAGCGACGACGGCACAGGGGGAATCGCAAACGTCGTTGCATAAAGGGTGCGCGGAGAACGGTAGAACCGTGCCCATACAGAGGGTTTCCACCCTTTAAGCATGAAGTCCTTAACATCCTCCTTAAACTGCTCCTGGGAGTGCGGAATGGCGCTCCCGCGCCGGTCGCGCTTCATGTCGTAGAAGGTTCCAACAAAATCATTCCCAATGGTCTGCCCTGCCCCAAACATGGTGACTTCCGTTAAATCCGGCATAATCTCAAAACCGCCGATACCGCCCGCCAGGCCATCCGACATTCCCGACATTTCGGGCAATTGAATATCCGGCATGCTGGCGCGCTTGACCTTGGTGACAATACGGGTGGTCGCCTTGGGCTTGGAGGTTTTCTTGACCTTCACCTTCGGCTTTTTGAGGTTCATTTTCGGGCGCTCTACCGCCTTGGGCGGAACAAATTTTTTCTCTTCCTTTTTCACGACGTTGAACACCACCAGCATGCCGGCCAGCAAAAAGGCCGCGGCGTGAACCAGCAAACTGACGACAAACCCGCTGGGCGCGCCTTTAGATATGCTTTGCTTTTTTTTCCTACGCATAAAACCGATATCCCTTCTAAACCGATTGAGGGCGGACTTCCCGCAACTATTTCGACCTACTGGCAACTGTCTCATATAAATCCATTTTTTACAGCCCTATTTGATTTTTTTTGCTTTTATGCTGCCGCCGACCCTGTCTTTAAACAATAGCTTGATTGAGGCTAAAAAATAGTCTCATATGGCAAATGAGAACGATAACTCTAATTTCGTACTACGGAAGGAACATATCCATGAAAAAACTATTCACTGCATTCCTGTTGATTGCTTCAGGGGCCTCCGCGGCGCAGAAGCCCAACATTGTGCTCATCATGGCCGACGACCTCGGGCTCGGCGATCTTAGCCACTACACGCGCACCCAAATGGACAAGGAGCCGTTGTACGAGACGCCCGCAATCGACTACCTCGCCCAGCAAGGCCTCTGGTTCACCGACGGGCATTCGGCCACCTCGCTCTGCTCGCCCACCCGCTACTGCGTGATGAGCGGCAACAACAACTACCGCTCCTATGCACCGTGGGGCGTTTGGGGCACCTTCCGCGAAACCGCCTTCAAGGATGGTGAAGTCACCCTCGGTTCGGTTGTGAAGGACGGCGGATACAATACGGGATTCATCGGCAAGTGGCACCTTGGCGGCGACTTCCTCGACAAGAATACGGGCAAGCTCTACCGAGGCGGGGATCATGACAATCCGGATTCCACGGTCGACCTTTCCAAGTTTGTCGACCACGGCCCCAAATTTTGCGGTTTCGACTATGACTTCACCCTGCCCTGCGGAATCCAGGGCCCGATCTACACCTGCTTCGAAAACGAGCAATGGTATCCACTCAAGAAAGACTCGAAGATCATCTATCTCGACGACACAACCGCCCTCCACCCCAAGGATGTTTCCGACAAGGGCTTCGGTCTCGGCGACTCCAACTGGGACACGAGCAAGATTGGCGATATCATCTCCGCGAAAGCCGTCGGGTTCATCAACACGAACGCGAAAAAGAAGGCGCCCTTTTTCCTCTACTACTGTTCGCCGATGGTTCATATCCCCCACTGTCCGCCCGACGAATTCGACGGCAAGAAAATCAAAGGCGCCACCCCGTCGCGCCACCTCGACATGGTGCTCGATCTCGACCAGCAGGTAAGGCGCATCGTCGCCGCGCTCAAGGCCAAAGGCGTCTATGACAACACGCTCATCGTCTTCACCTCCGACAACGGCGGCCTTTCGATCGACAAAGACACCGCCAAAGCCGGCCACAAATCGAGCGGCCAATGGTCCGGCGCCAAAAACTCGCCGCTCGAAGGCGGGCACCGCGTCCCCTTCTTCGCCGTATGGCCCGGACACATCAAACCTGGCACCACCGACGAGCCCGCCATCAACCAGGATATGCTCGCCACCTTCGCCGCCCTCGTCGGAACCCAGGTTCCCAAAGACCAGGCGCAAGACTCCAACAACCTCCTGCCCCTGCTGCTCGGGAAAAACGGCTTCAAGCAGCGCAACTTTATCGTCATGCAGGCCGGCAGCCAAAACGAAGTGATGTACCGCAAGTGGCCGTGGAAGCTGATTATTCAGTCCGATCACCAGTGTTCTAAATGGGAACCCAAGGCGCTCTACAACCTGAAGGACAATCCGACGGAAAACCGCAAATTCAACTTTGTTAAGAATCCGGAATACAAGCAGCTCGTCGAGAAGATGAAAAAGGAATACCTCGAAATCCGCACCTCCGGCCAGCGCACCGCCCCTTAACGGGCACCATGCGCTGCGCGGTTCTGGCCGAGAATGTACTGAATAAATAAAAACTCCCGGAAAGAATGCCGGGAGTTTTAAGCTGCTTGATCAGCGAGTATAATGGAGAGGTTAACCGGCTTGCTCCAACGCCGCCCAGGCCTTGGTCTTGCTCATGCCTCGGATTTGCTGCATGCGAACCGAGGTTTCCTGCTTGCGGAACGGAATCTTGCCTTCGTGCTTTTCCCACTTCACAACGCTCTGGGTGCTGACGTCAGCCAGCACAGCCAATTGAGCCTGAGTCAGAGCAAGTTTCTTACGCAGCGATGCGACGCCCTTGCCGGAAATCCAGAATCCTTTCGTGTCATCATCCACCTCGACAGGAGCAGGTGCACCGGTGGCCTTGCGCAGCCTCACAACCTCCTTCTGCAGCTCGGCGACTTCACGCCTGAGATCGGCAATATATCCACGCTGAGCGGCATTGACCCGCTTGATGGGCTCCAGCTCCTTTTTAACTTCCTTACGGGCCAGACGAGTGATTTCGGTTTGCAGTTCTTTCATTACAGACATAATTGAGCTCCTTTATAATACAGGCGAAGAATACTTAATTAAATTATGAGGCGCAATCCCCCAAAAGCTAAAAATTAAGGAGGTCTGCATTCACCCTCACGGCCAAAACGCTGATGGTTTTGCTGAATGCGCTCTAACGGATCCCCGTTCGGACTATTCACAAAAACAAGACGGAACATCTGCCAGCGCACCACTAAATTTTTCAGATGCGGTCACTTTTTTTTCAGCACATCCTTATGCATAACTGCCTCCCATTCGAGGAGCAGGCGAGCCGCCTGCGATACAATTCGCATTGCCGCCATCTTGGAGGATTCGGAGCCGGCTGGAAACGGGTGCCCCGCCAGCCGTACCGCAGAGACCGGCTGTTCGGAATCACCCTTAAGTCGATGCCAATCGGTCCATGCCTTAGAGCGCTCCTTGTTCGGCAATGGGCAACGCATGCATATCTACTCCGCCCCGTGCTACATTCCCCGATAATGGGACAGAAAACAAAGAAAATACCGCTTTTCAGGAAATCCTTTTCTGCCCCTTGTTTTAGAGGGAAAATGTTCTATCCGCGCAGGGCGGATCGGCTGAAAGAGCAATAGTCATTACATGCACATGCCAAATAGGATAGCCGCTGTCTCCCCTCCCATTTTTGGCGAAATAACGTATATTTTTTACCAATATACCCCTTTCGTTTTAACCCCTATAGTGATACCTTATCCTCTCATTTAGAAATATGATAACTCATGGATTCGAGGGGAAATAATGATGATGTTAACAAAGAGAGCTTTAATCCCGGCCTTACTGGCAGTGGCAGCCGGCGCCTTCGCGGCGGATATTGTCTGGTCGAATGCACCGAGCAGCGCACTCTGGACCAACACCGCCAACTGGACGGAAGGAACCATGCCCGTCGCGGGGGATACGGCGCTGTTTAATAATGCAGGCGGTGCTGACGACACGATCGACCTGACCGGTATTTCCAGTGCGATTAAGTATCTCTACTTCGACGGCGCGAGCGTGGATTCCTACACGATCGGCTCCGGCGGTGCCGGCAGCCAGACTCTGACTCTGGACAGCGCCGGGATTGGTGTGGCCGCCGTCCAGATGAATGGTACTTCCGGCGCCGATCAGATCATTGATGCCAATCTTGCTTATACGAGTGGCGGGCACCTGAACAACTTTTCAACGCAGACCCTCACGGTAAACGGGGATGTGTCTCAGTCCACTGGATGGTTTACGATTAACGGGGCGGACGGCTCCACAATAAAACTGCTTGGCAACAATAATTCCGTGGCCTCAGGGGTCTCGGTAAAGACTGGCGGAACGGTTGAGCTGAACAGCATGAACAGCAAGCCGGTATATGTCGCCGGCGGCACCCTCAAACTGAACAACGCCATGGCGTTCTCTTTGCTGGGCATGGGCAACGCGAATACGGAAGACAGGAACAGCATTCTCGACGTTTCCAGCAGTGGGTATACCCAGAACGGTGATATCATCTACTCGGCCGATACCGATTTCGCCAACACCGCTCTTATACACGGCGGCGACATTACAATGGCCAACTGGAAAAAGATTGATGTCGCGGACAATACCTTGATTTCCGGGGCGGAATTGACGATTTCAAACAACATCACTACTTCTGGAGTCAACAAGCACGGCGATGGCACCTTGCGGCTCGCAGGAGACAATAGCGGCATCGCCTCCATGTACCTGCGGGAGGGAACCGTCCAGGTTGACAGCGACGCCAATTTAAATAGTGGTGTTATTCAGATGGGCTATGCCGATACGACCGGAACGCTTGAGTTTACAGGCGGCACAGGCACCATCGATAACGCGATCCGGGTCGGCTCGACTACCGCTGGCACAGGCGGCGGAACCATTCTGGCCAACGGCAGCGGCGCGGTCACCTTCTCAGCAAACACCGCAACGCACGCCGATGCCAGCGGCGCACGCACCCTGACGCTCGGCGGAAGCAATACAGACGACAATACGTTTAGCGGGGCGATTTACAACACGGATAGCGACTCCGAAGTCAGCCTGACGAAGGCCGATTCCGGCACATGGGTACTCGGCGGTGCGAACGGCTACACCGGCACTACCACGGTGGAAGAAGGCACACTGAAACTTGGTGCCGACAACCGCATCCACGACAGTAGTGTGCTGGTCGTCGAAAGCGGTGGCACGTTCGACATGAACAGCTTCAACGAGACCATCGGCGGACTGTCCGGCTCCGGGTTGATAACCAACACCCTCGACACAACCGCCGGCAAGAACCTGGTGGTTAATCAAGATATTGACACGACCTTCTCTGGAAGAATTGATTACAACGAGCCGGGCAATAATAAATATCTTGGCCTGGTCAAGAAAGGAACCGGAACGCTGACGCTGACCGGGGACAACAACTTCAACAATGTGGCCATTCAGGGTGGTACAGTGGCGATCAATTCCGATGATGCCCTTGGGCATAACAACTGGTCCGATCAGATCGGCGGAAACAGCACGGACGGAACCCTCGAATTTGTGGGAGGCAACGATATCGCCTATAACAACAAATATTCCATCGGCAATCCCAATGCGACCACCGACACGGCCGGAGGCACTTTTAAGGCCAGCCTGACCGACGGCGCAAAGGTGGTTGTCAGCGGGAACATGGATACTCATAAACCCACGGTTGACCGCACCCTGACTCTGGCAGGTATAAGCACAGCCGACAACGAACTCACGGATGATCTCAACGACTTTACCACTGGCGGCGGAAAACTGAATATCGTGAAACAGGATGCCGGAAAATGGATTCTTTCCGGCAACAGCACCCGTACCGGCACCACGGATATTCAGGCCGGTCGACTCGACGTCACCGGTAGCGAGGCCAGCGCCATCACGGTTCAGAACGGAGCCACCCTCGGCGGTGAAGGCAGCAGCTCGGCCAATGTAACGATCGGAAACGGAAGCGGTGCCGGTATTCTGGCCATCGACGGCAGCACAGCCGGTGCCTTTTCAACCACCGCCGACCTGGACACTCAGAACGGCGTTAGCGTGCTGGTCGAAAAAGCGGGCATCGGCACCTTTAAGGTCATCGACTATGGAACATGGAACGACAGCACCGACGATTTCTCGATCAACGCAGGCGGCGTTCAGGCCAGCGGCCGCGGCGAAACTTTCGCCGACAGCGGCACCGGCATCACCCTGGACATGGGATTTGCCAGCAGAACCTGGTCCGGCGGCGGCGCAAACCCCACCTTCTGGGATAACGGTACCACGCTCAACTGGACGGAAGACGATCAAAAATTCTTTGATGGCGACGCCGTCACCTTCGGCGACACCGGAGCGGGAACAGTCGCCCTGCAGGGGAATGTCGATGTTGCGGGCGTAACCTTTAACAACGCTTCGGGCAACAGCTATGCCCTGAGTGGCAACCAACTCGCTACCACCGATGGCATCAGCATCGACGGCACGGGCGACGTCACCATCAGCAGCGTGATCGCCGGCAACGGCGGACTGACGAAGACCGGCAACAGCGATGGGTCTACCCTCACGCTCAATGCAGCCAACACCTATACTGGAGGAACAACGCTTTCTGCCGGATATACGGTTGTTGGAAACAGCCAAGCTTTTGGATCGGGAGATGTACGGTTTGAAGACCTTGATGGTGACAATAATCTTCCAGTAATCACGCTGACCGACGGAGTCAATGTCGCCAATGCATTGACGGTCGCCAATGACGGTTGGACCAAAAAAATTCAAGTGGCTTCCGGGGGAGCGAATACAGCTGAATGGTCTGGCGATATCTCCATCTTGGAAACGGCCGGCCCCGCCGACAATGGCTGGGTCCAGTTTAACGCTGGAGGAGTTGGGCAGGAGCTCAAGGTTTCCGGCGACATCACCGGCACGAACATTAAACTCGGCTCGACCGGCGTGCTGAACCTCACCGGCAACAACTCACTCGATGGAATTTCAATGATCAACTGGGGCAGCACCCTTCGCGCCGGCAGCGATACGGCCCTGGGTGGAGCACTCGTCCAGATGAGGGAGCATAGCACAATCCAGCTTACCGACGGGGTAACCATCGCGGACGGAACATCCGTCTTTGTCGAAAACCGAGGGGCTCTCCAAAAAGTGATTGAAATTGTGGACATGAACAACGGCGTTGCCGAGTCCGCAACTTTCAACGGAAATATTTTTGTTGACGAAAAAACTGCAGGGGATTTCAGGGTTAATGCTTCAGATGCCTCGGACACGATCACACTCGGAGGAACGATCGGCGGTACGAATGCCACAGGACTGGTTGCAACAGGAGCCGGCACAAAGATTCTCGCGGGCAGCAACACCTATAATGGAACCACCACCGTACAGGATGGATTGCTGGTCATTAACGGAGACAACTCAGCTGCAACCGGCGACGTCACAGTTAACAGCGGCGCGGCATTGGGCGGTTCGGGTATCATTGGTGGCGCGACCACCGTGGCCGGCGCCCTCAACCCCGGAAACAGCCCTGGAACATTGACGTTCAATGAGGATCTTACGCTCACGAGCACGTCCGTAACCACCCTAGAAATCGATAGCCTCACCCTCTTCGACATTCTGGCCAACGACGGCGGGGACACCATCACCTTCGAAGATGGCGCGTCGATCGTCTTCGATACAACCGGATATACCGCTGTCTACGGCGAGACCTTCCAGGTGCTGGACAACTGGAATGACATCGCAGGAACGCTGGCCAACCTGACCATTACCGGAACGGAGGATCTCGGTAGCGGGCTTTCGCTCGACACGTCCGACCTTCTTGTCGACGGATCGGTAACGGTTATTCCGGAACCGGCGGTCATCACGCTCATCGTTGCATTGGGCGGCACCATGATCTTTATTAAGCGTCTGGTATCGTAACACGCCAAACACAGAAAACTTTTCAACGGCGCGAACCTCGGTTCGCGCCGTTTTTGTTTCATGCCTGCTTTACTTAACAGTTGAGGGTGTGGTGGGCGCTTGACTCTCCCTCAAAGACGGGGACAAAGATCGCAGATCTTTGCTCGACCCCTGACTGCTATGACAGCAGTTGGATAAACAAAGAAGATCGCCATGCCCGAAAGAAAGAGAGAACGCATCGGTCCGGGGTTCACCCGAAGCGGAGCGAAGGGAGACTGCGCGAAGCCGCAGCCCGGAGGGTGCGAAGCATCAACTTCATTCCGTGACCGGAAGCAACCCGCAGATCATCGAGGCCAAATACGTTGGCCCGGTGTGCTGCCCAGTATGCAACGGAACCGATTTACGGACGAAGGACCGCATTCAAAGGCACCGGCGCAGCACCGAGCGCTTCCGCCTCCCGGTGCATCTCGATCACCGCAACGGCATCTCGCAGGAGCAGCCGCGTCGCAACTGCCGGATTGGAACGGCCACGGTTGAGTGCTGGTTCCACGACCACCTCGACCCACTGGATCGGCCCTTGGCGCAAATGGCTTTCAAGATAGAACTCGTTGACCATGCCGAGCACGATCTGCACGAGCACCTTACGGGTGCGCAATCCGCCGAGCTGGGGGCATTCATCGGCGGAAAACGCTTCGAGCGCTCCAACGCGAGGGTCTTTATGCTTCATCGAGTTGTAGGTGGCCTGAAGATGGATCTGCTGCTTTTCAAACCGGCGGTCTCCGCTTCGCTCCGGCTCGTCGTCGCCAACAAGGACAAGTTTTCCCGGCGCGTCCTTTCAACGAAAGCCCGCCGAAGCTGTCACATAGAAAGAGTTTGCGGGGGAGCGTACTGAACGGTACGTTCCTTCAAGTTTTTTTATTATGGAGAACCTCTATGAAGCGATTGATCTGTTCCGCCCTGTTTGTCCTCGCCCTGTTCCTCTTTAGTCAGCCTCTTTCCGCCAAGGAATTCCTGAGCCTGGAAAAACTAATTGAGCAGGCCGCAGCCGCAACAGTTCAAAAATATCCAAATGCAGACGATGTGCTGATTGACGACTTTATCCAGGTGGAATACCAGGCCGACGGCACGGAAGAGGCGTGGGACGACACCGCCCTCAAAATCCTGACCGAAAAGGGCAAGCGCAACAGCCGCGCCCTCACCCTGCAATTCAACACCTCCTACGGCACCAACTACTTCACGAAGGTTCAGGTGATCAAGCCGGACGGAACGGTGCACGAAGTCGATATCGAAGCGCAAAGCAAGGTGATGGTCGATCCTAGCCAAATGAGCGCCAACATCTACAACCCCAACTCGAAGGTGCTGCAGCTTTCCGTGCCGGGGCTGGAAGAGGGCGACACGCTGCGCTACATCGCCCGCAAGGTGCGTACAAAAACCGTGGTGCCCGACGTCTGGAGCGACTACCAAACCTTCGAGCACAGTAGCCCGATCGAACGCATGACCTACCAGGTCATCGCCCCGAAAGAGCGCCCGCTGGTCAAGATTGCGCACAAGGCCGAGGTGCCCGGCACGATCCAATTTAACGAAACCAAGAGCGAACAGAGCGACAAGATCGTCTACACGTGGACGGTGCGCGACGTGCCTCGCATGTTCGACGAACCCAACATGCCGACGCGCTACACCGTGGTCCAGCGCCTGCTGGTGAGCACAATGAACGAATGGGAAGACCTCTCCAAGTGGTATTGGGACCTCTGCCTGCCGCGCCTCGAAGCCACCACGCCCGAAATGGAGGCCATGGCCAAGGAACTGACGGCCGGCAGCACCAACACGATGGAGAAGATCAAGGCCATCTTTAACTTTGTCTCGCAGGACATCCGCTACATGGGCATCACTACCGAAGAGGAGGCGCCCGGCTACGAACCGCACGATGTAAGCCTCACCTTCGAAAACCGCTACGGCGTCTGCCGCGACAAGGCCGCCCTGCTCGCCGCCATGCTGCGCATCGTTGACGTCGAGGCCTTTCCGGTCATCATCATGGCCGGCCCAAAGAAGGACGAAGAAGTGCCGCAGGCCTTCTTCAACCATGCCGTCACGGCCGCGCTTGGCGACGACGGCGAATATATCCTAATGGATTCGACCGACGAAAACACCAAGGACATTTTCCCCTCCTATCTGCAAAACATGAGCTACATCGTCGCCCGCCCCGAAGGCGAGACGCTGCTCACCTCGCCCATCATTCCGGCGGACGACAACCTGCTCCAGATCACCTCCACCGGCCGGCTCGACCCTGCCGGCAACCTCGAGGCCGAAAGCACGCTCGTTTTCGAAGGCATCAACGACACCGTCTACCGCGGCTACTTTTCCAAGATCAAGCCTGAGGAGCGCCGGCGCTTCTTTGAGGGCCACCTCAAAAAATCGATGCCGACCGCCGAACTCCAAGGCTTTGAAATCCGGCCGGCCGCGCTGCGCGACACCACCGAACCGCTGACCGTTACGCTGCGCTATTCAGCCGACAACCTGCTCATTGAAGGCGAAGAAAACAAGATGCTCGCTCTTCCACGGCTAGGAAGCTCGCTGGGCTACGCCAACTTTCTGCTCGGCCAGACCGGCCTCGAAAAGCGCAAATATCCGCTTTACACCCGTATGACCGCCGGCATCCGTGAAACCCTCACGCTCGACCTGCCCGACGGCCTCGGAACGCTCAATATTCCGGACTACGAATCCATTGCGTCCGACGAGCTTTCCTGGAATGTGCAGGTGGCGCAGGACGGCAGCCAGCTGACCGCCACCAACAGCTTCCTGATGAATGCGGTCGAGTTCAGCCCGAAGGCCTATCTGGCGCTGAAGCACAGCCTGAAAGACATTGAATACAACCTGCGCAAAAAGCTCATCCTCAATGCGCCGGAAGCAGGAACCGCCACCGACTCCGACGTGCGCATCCTGAGCAGCGAAAACCACATCGTGCTGGAGAGCCCTTCCCGCTGGACGCAGACCATCCGCACCAAAACCGAAATCCTCAGCTACGCCGGAAAAAAGCAGAGCTCCGAAATCAAACTTTCCTACAACCCCGCGTGGCAACAGATCGAACTGACCCAAGCCAAAGTCACCCACCCCGACGGAACGGTCAAAGAAATCAGCGCCGATGAGATGAACGTCATGGATGCAAGCTGGGTGGCCTCCGCCCCGCGCTACCCCGCCGAAAACATCCTTGTCGCCAACCTGCCCGGCGTGGAGATCGGCAGCATCCTGGAAATTGAATATGTCTCGACCGTCGACGGCAAACCGTTCTTCTCGGCCACACAAACCTTCAACAGCCACGAACCGATCGACTCCAGCACCGTGACGCTCACCGTCCCCGAGTCGCTGGAGCTGGCGATTCGCAACACCGGCATTGACCAAAGCCAAACGGCCAGCGACGGCACCGTGTCCTATGTCTGGAGCGCCGAGAACCAGCCCGCCGTGAAAAAGGAAGAGTCGCTGCCACCGTGGTGGACGTTCAACCCCGCCTTGTTCATCTCCACCAGCGACTGGGAAACCTACGGAAGCGAAGTGCGCGACCGTTTGCTGGACGCCGCCAAGAACCAGCCCCGAGCCATTGAGCTGGCCAAGCAGCTGACGGCCGGCCTCGACTCCGACCACGAAAAGGTGATCGCCCTGCGCAACTGGACAGCTAAAAACCTGCGCCCCGCCGGCCCCGGCCTAACCAGCCTGCCGCTCTCTGCCATTACACCCGCCGACCAAACCCTGACCGACCGCTACGGCAACAATACCGATCGCATGGTGGTGCTCTACGCCCTGCTCAACGCCGCCAAGTTCAAGCCCGGCTTCGTGCTCTCCGGCGCCGCATCGCTCATCCCCGAAGCGGCCGAACCGCTGCTGGCCGTTCCATCGCGCACCGCCCTCAATGCGGTGCTCGTAAAGGTCGAGGTCGATGGCCAAACGGTCTTCCTCAACGGCTCGTCGCAATACGCCGAACTCGGCGCCACCAGCTACGACCACCGCCCGATGCTCGACCTCGACAGCGGCAAAACCGGCACCGTCCGCGCCGCGCCCGGCAAAAACGACCGCAGCCGCATGGTCTACGAAATCAGCATCGCCGCCGACGGCGCCACCGGCCTGACCCAAAGCTTCACCATGCAAGGCACGGCCTTCGAAGGCTTCCACAAACAGTATGCGGAAATCACCCCCGAAAAACGGAGGCGCCACTACCTCGAAATGGTTTCGGCCGTTTCGCAGTCGGCCAAGGCCGTATCGGAGCTGACGACGGACTATGAAGCCTACCCCGGCAAGCTTGAGTTTTCCGTAGCGGCAAACCGCTATGCCGTCGCCGACGGCGACTATCTCTATTTCACCGTGCCCGGCGGGCTCGGCGGGTTGCTGCGCTACCGCTCCAACGAGCGCGACCTGCCATTGGCGTGGAACGGCTACATCGACAACATGGTGGAATACTACATTGTCCTGCCCGACGGCTACGAACCGGCCATCCTTCCGAAGACCCTTTCCTGGCAAGCGCCCGCCGGTGCAGGCCTGATTGAAATGGCGGTTCAATACAGCCCGCGCGCCAACGCCATCCGCATGGTGCAGATTGCCGACCTGCGCCCCGCACTCATTCCCGCAGACGATTTCCCGAACATCATCGAAGCCTCCCGCAAACTCGCCCACCCCGACATGCGCACCATCCTGCTAAAAAAGAAAAAATAGGCTGTAATGTATAAGCTTCATTTACGAACTCCCCGCATCTAAGGAGAATTCATTATGAAAACAGCATGGGTATTATGCACTGCAGCATTTGCGATTCCGGCAATTGGTCTTGCTTATGAAAAGGCTTTTACGGCTACCGCCCCGGGAACAACGGAGATTAAAAGCATTCCGGAAAGAACCTTGATCGTTGCGGAGCGAGGAGAAAACTATTTCGAGGGAAACAACGCCCTATTTGGGAAACTATTCCGCTACATCAAGGATAACGACGTATCCATGACGGTCCCGGTGAAGGCTGATATTAATCCGGGAAAAATGTATTTTTACGTCGGAACAAAGGATCTCGCTAAAAATCTGAAGAAAACCGGTTCCGTCGAAGTGATAACCGAACCCAGGCGTACCGTGTTGAGCGCGGGTGTTCGGGGAGGTTATTCAGAAAATAATTTTGAGGAAGCCCGCGAAAAACTGTTTGATTGTCTCGCCGTGTCGAAAGAGTGGAAAAAGAGTGGCGATGCATATGCAATCTTCTGGAATGGCCCCTACGTTCCGGACTTCATGAAAACGTTTGAGGTTCATGTACCGGTTAAGCGGATTGAATAGGAAAGAATAAAACCAATGAGACTACACTGGCTGCAGCACGTCCCGTTCGAGGGGCTGGGTTATATTGAAGAATGGGCGCTGGTCCGAGGCGTTGAAATTTCTTGCAGCCAGCTGTTCGCCGGCGAAAAGATTCCAGCCCTTAAAAGCTTTGACGCGCTGGTGGTGATGGGCGGGCCGATGGGCATCTATGACCACGAGGAGCATCCCTGGCTGGTTGAAGAAAAAGAATCCATCAAGCAGGCCATCGACGCGGGAAAGGCCGTGCTCGGCATATGCCTTGGCGCACAGCTGATGGCCGATGCACTCGGCGCAAAGGTGTATCCCGGCCCGCAGAAGGAAATCGGCTGGTTCCCGATCCAGCGCGTGGCGGGCGCCCCCGAACTGCTCCCCGAAGCACTGACTGTTTTCCACTGGCACGGCGACACGTTCGATCTTCCCGAAGGCGCAGTCCGACTTGCTTCGAGCAAAGCCTGCCTGAACCAAGGCTTTGTCTATAAAGGCCGCGCCGTCGGCCTGCAGTTCCACATGGAAACCACGCCGAAGAACATGGCCGCGCTCATTGAAAACTGCGGACACGAGCTGGCCGATGCCCCGTTTATTCAAACGGCGGAACAGATGAACGCTGGACTGCCCTCCATTGGAACAATCAACTCGGCCATGGCGCAGCTGCTGGATACTTTGATGCGGGCATAAAAAAACCGGAGGCACGACGCCCCCGGCTCTCTGCAACAACAGCCTTCCGGCTAGTCGTTCTTGTGCTCGTAGAGATGAACATCGCTCTGCGGGAACGGAATGGAAATGCCTTCCGCGTCGAAGCGCTTCTTGATGGTTTCGGTGGTGTCGAAGTAGACGCCCCAGTAGTCCGCTGATTTAGTCCACGGACGAACCACGAAGTTGACGCTGCTGTCGGCCAGCTCGACGACGGCGATGGTAGGCGCCGGATCCTTGAGGATGCGTTCGTCGGCGGCAATGATGCTTTCGAGCACGGCCTTGGCCTTGTCGATGTCGTCGCCATAGCCAATGCCGGCAATCAGATCCACACGACGCGTGCCGAAGGTGTTGATGTTGGTGATGGTGCCGCCGGTAACGGCAGCGTTCGGAACAATCATTTTCTTGTTGTCCGGCGTTTTCATGATGGTGGTGAAGATGCCGATTTCAAGAACGGATCCCATCGAACCGGCCGCATCGATCACATCGCCCACTTTGAAGGGCTTGAAGATGATCATCAGCACGCCCGCCGCAAAGTTGGCCAGCGAGCCTTGGAGCGCCAAACCAATCGCCAAGCCGGCTGCACCGAGGATGGCAATGAACGAGGTGGTCTTGATGTTGAGCTTTTCCAGCGCCGCCACGATCACGAAGATCTGCATTGCCATATAGAGCAAGCTCGCCACGAAGGAAATCAACGTCGGATCGACGCTGCGCTTTTCCATCAGTTTGATGACGCCCTTCTTGATCATCTTGGCCACCCACATTCCGATGAACAATACGATCAGCGCGCCGAGAATCTTCGCGCCGTATTCCATACCCATCACTTGGACCTTTTCCATGAGCGGGGTTGTTTCTTCAACGGCAACGGCCGCCACAACTGCATTCGTATCCATTTTTCATCTCCTTTGTTAATAATAAACCACTGTCAAAGTACGTTTGATTATAAAAGCCGAAACAGATGAGACAAGCAGATAAGGCTTCTAAAAACTGAGTCCGTCCGGGGCAGGGATATTTCTTTTCCGGCCCTTTAAAACGTGTAGAGTTTCCAACCTAAATCAAGGAGCGGACATGCCAACCAAACGAACCTTCATCAAGTCCTTTTTTCTCGTACTATCCATCCTTCTGCTGTCGTCCATGGCGCAGGCCAAGAGCTGCCTTTGGAAAGTCTCGACCAAGGGAGGCACCCTGTATCTGCAAGGCTCCGTCCACGTCCTGAGGCCGGAGAACTATCCGCTCGCTCCCGCCATCGAAGCGGCGTATGCCGCCAGCAAAACGCTGGTGCTGGAAGTCGATATGACCGAAATGACGTCGCCGAAAACGCAGCAGATGATCCTAGCCAAGGCCATGCTCCCCGAAGGACAGAGCCTGGAGCAAGCACTCAGCCCGGAGGTTTATGCCGAAGCCACCGCAACCTTCACGAAAGCCGGATTGCCGATCGCCGCCATGCAGCGCTTCAAACCTTGGTTCGCCGCCATGACGCTTACACTGGTCCGCATGCAGTCGATGGGCTTCGACTCCAGCCTTGGACTCGACACGTATTTCCACAACAAGGCCACCGCGGAAGGCAAGCAGGAGATCGGGCTGGAGAGCGTGGAGTTCCAGATTAACCTGATCGATTCACTGGCCGAGGGCAACCAGAACGAGTTCATGAAAAAGACGCTCAAGGATCTTGAACTGATGGACGGGCAGCTAGACGAGCTGATGACGGCTTGGCAAAAAGGAAACATCGAGAAGCTGGGCAAGCTCATCAATGAGAGCTTCGAGGAATGTCCAGGGCTCTACGGCAGCTTTATTGCCGCACGCAACAAAAACTGGGCGGAAAAGCTGCATGCCATGGCCCAGAGCACCAACACGCACATGGTGGTGGTCGGCGCCGGCCACCTCCCCGGCGATAAGGGCCTGCTGAAACTGCTCAAAGAAAAAGGATGCACACTCGTGCAACTGTAGGGTGAAACGTGAAAGATTTTCAGCCCAGACGAGCGCTGTCAATCACGTATCAACCGTCACTCTTCACGCTTTAAACTCCGCAACCATGAAGGTGTGGTCGGAGGGCTTTTCCTTTTTCCGCGGTTCGAGGTCGATCTCGCATGAGATGCATTTCGAGGCCAGCGGCTCCGTGGCAAGCACATAGTCGATGCGCCAGCCCAAGTTGCGCTCGATGGCGTTCTTCGCCCGGTAGTCAAAGAAGGAGTAGAGCTCTTCGCCGGGATGGTGCTTGCGCAGCATATCCTCGAAGCCGAACGAGCAGACGTCGAGAAAAGCGTTGTGTGCGTCGATGTGGTAGCAGGGATCGTCCTTCCGTGTTTCCGGCTTGTTTACATCAATCGGCTCAACGGCGATGTTGATGTCGCCGATCCACGCCAGCGGCATATCAGGAGCATACTCCGCCTCGAAAAGCTTCTTAAGCCGCGCATACCACTGGAGCTTGTATTTATACATGACATGGTCGATGGCGCGGCCCTGCGGGACATAGGTGTTGACGACGGCAACGCCGTCGACCACCGCGCGCACCAACCGGGTTTCGTCGGCAGGCCCGCCATCGGAAAAGCCAAACTTGACGTCCTGCGGTTCGCTTTTGCAGATCAACGCAACGCCGTTGTATGACTTTTCGCCTTTGAAGACAACGTGGTAGCCCGCAGCCTCAATGGCGTCTTTTGGAAAATCGGCGTCCTGCGCCTTGGTTTCCTGAATGCCGAGTACGTCGGGCTGATGGTCCTCCAGCCATTGAAGCAGAATGGGCAGGCGCGAGCGGATCGAGTTGGCGTTGAACGTAGCAATTTTCATAATGAAGGAAGCCCAAGCTCTCTAGCGGCGACGGCCGTAGCGGTCGTGCCAGAGGTGTCCGAACCACATGCGGGCGGTGGAAATAATCACTAAAACCCCGGCCACAACAATCGAAACGGCAAAAACAAGATCGGCCCGGTTTCGTGCCGGGACATCTCCAGGATCGCTGCGGCCGTCATAAAAAAAGGCCAACCCCAGAAGGAATATAATGACAGCAAGCCACAGCGTCCCACGCTGGGGCTTCATCTTAAACATGGGGACTTTGCCACTCTGCATGTCGGGGATCCTTATAAGTTAAAAAGAGGATGGCTTTTCGCCGGTTTTGTTGAAAAGAAAAAACAGGCCCAAAATCGAGCAGAAAATACTAGTCGCCCAGCACCTCGTCGACCGCCGCCAGCAGGTCGTCAAGCTCAACGGGCTTGTAGAGCACCTTGCGGGCGCCGAATTTTTTGGCCATGGGGAGGAAGTCCATCGGCATGGCATGCATGCCGCCTGAAATGGCTATAATTGGTACGGTTTCGCATTTTCCACGGACAGCCATCACCACTTCCAGCCCGTCGGTTTCGGGCATCATGATATCGGTAATCACCAGTTCCGGCATTTCGGCCTCAATCAAACGCAGCCCCTCGCGGCCGTTAGAGGCCACCTCAACCACATGCCCTTTGCCTGCTAAAAAGCGTTTGAATACGTTGCGAATCGTTTCGTCGTCGTCGATAATTAATATACGGGCCATGGGAGTTCTTCCTGTAATTTGTTGAAATTGACTATACTGAGCTCGATTCGTCAAGCATCTCTCGTACGGCTTGCAGCAACGGCAATATGGCCACCGGCTTTTCCAGAAAGCGGAAACCCTTTTTCTTGAACGACTTAAAAGCTTCAGCATCAAGGGAATGGCCACTGCACAGCAAGACCGGAAGCGCCTTGTTCTTCAGGATCAGGTCTCCGGCCAAATCTTCACCGCTCCTACCGGGCAGCACGATATCGCAAAACAACAGATCGAAACCGTCCGACCGGTTGTTCCACGCATCGAGCGCCTGGTCCGCATTACTGGCCGCTTCCACAACATAGCCGGCATTTCGGAGCATTCGTACGTTCAGGTCGCGCAGCACGGGATCGTCTTCAACCACCAGAATGGATTCGCCGCGCCCCTCTGGCGTCGCCGCATAGCTGGCGGCAACTGTTTCCTGCTTGGCATCGATCCCGCATCGGTCATATGCAGGCAGATAGACCAAGAAGGCCGCGCCTTCTCCCGGCCGGCTCTCGACCGCCACCCAGCCGCCATGCAGCTGGACAATGCCGTACACCACCGACAACCCCAGTCCCGTGCCCTGCCCCACCTGCTTTGTAGTGAAGAATGGTTCAAACACGTGCTTCTGCACGTCAACGTCTATGCCGCTTCCGGTATCCTTGACCGAAAGGCAGATAAAGCGATGCTCCCCAGCCCCGTTCACTGCGCCCGCAGCGCGGCTCTCTTCTGCACTGACGTTTCGTGTCGATACCTGGAGTGTGCCGCCGGCGGGCATGGCATCGCGGGCATTGATGAAAAGGTTGAGCAGAACCTGGTCGATTTGCGATGCATCCGCTTCGACCGGCAGGAGCTCCGGCTCCAGCTCGGAAACAAATTGGATGTTGGCGCCGACGAGGCGGGTCACCATTTTTTCATTGCCGTTGACCATGTCGTTGAGGTTCAGCACGGATCGTTCGACTTTGCGCTTGCTGCTGAAGGCCAGCAGCTGGCGGGTCAGTTCTCCGGCGCGGCGCGCCGCCGTCCGGATCTCCACGACGTCGTCGTACTGCGACGTGCCCTTTTCCAGTTCCATCAACAAGATGCCGCTGAACCCGAGGATCGCCTGAAGTATGTTGTTGAAGTCATGCGCAACCCCGCCGGCCAGACGCCCCACGGCCTCCATCTTCTGGATCTGCAGCATGTGCCGCTCCATCTCCTCCTCCTGGGTGACGTCCCGGATGGTGGCGACATAATTGACAATTTTCCCCGCAGAGTCGTGAACCGGGGAGATGGCCGAGTCAACCGTGTACAGCGAGCCGTCCTTATGCTTGTTGACGATGCGGCCGCGCCAGCTTTCGCCGGACTGGATCGTGCTCCAAAGGTTGTCGTAAAACTGATCCGACTGCTCCCCGCTTTTTATCATGGCCAGCGTCCCGCCGAGAACCGCTTCCTTCGCATAGCCGGTAAGGGTTTCAAAAGCAGGATTCACATATTGCACGATCCCGCGCGCATCCATCACCACCATGGCTTCGGCCGACTGGTTGATGGCCGCGGTAAGGCGGACACGCTCCTCCTCAAGCTCCTTGCGGGCGCTGATATCTTCATAGGCGCCAAGCACCCCGATAATGTCGCCGTCGGCGTTGCGGATCGGCACCTTGCTGGTACTCAGCCAGCTGATGCTTCCGTCCGGCCGCCGCTGCGGCTCTTCATAGCAAATGCACGGCTCCCCAGACTCCATCACCTCTCTGTCATTAGCCCGGTAAAGCTCAGCCTCGGAGGCTCCCCAACTCATGTCATAGTCGGTTTTTCCGACGAGCTCCTCCGGATGGGTCAGGCCCGAGTCCGCCGCAAAAGACAAGTTGCAGCCCACATACACCAATTCGAGATCCTTCCAGAACACGCGAGCGGGAATCGCGTCGATAATAATGCGCAAGAAACGGCGCGACTCCTCCAGTTCGCATTCGGCATCCTTTCGCGTGGTGATGTCGCGCGCAACTCCCTGTACGGCTTCGAGGTTTCCCTGAACGTCATACACGCCCTTGGTGGCCAGTTCCAGCCAGACGCAGTGACCGGCCCGGTGCTGGATCTGGAATGCAAAGTGGCCGTCTTCGGGATCGCCCGAAATCCGTCGCTTCATCCGCTCATGCACCACGGCGTGGAATTCCGGGCAGATCAGATCCATCATGTTCATGGAAAGAATTTGGTCTACAGAATAGCCCGTGAGTTCTTTTGCCGCATCGTTGACATAGATGTAGTTGCCCTGCAGGTCGATCTGGAAAATGATGTCGTGGGTATTATTAACGATCATCTGCAGCTGCTGCTGGGTGCGGAACACGGCGTCCTCGGCGGTGCGGCGCGCAGTGTTGTCGGAAAACACAACGGCCAACTGGCCCGGCTTGGGCACAAACACCCAGGTTTCGAGCACCCGCCCCAACGACGCGAACCGGTTTTCATAGGCGGAAGGCGTTCCAGTCATTGCGACCTTCGAAAAAACATCAATCCAGTGCGACTCTATGTCGGGATAGAGCTCTTTCAAGCAGCGACCGACCAGCTCTGCCGGGGGGCGTTCGGCCAGCTCGACGGCGGCCGGGTTGATCTGCACAATGCGGAAATCTTCCGGAACGTTGGCCCGTGAACGAAGCACCTCGAAAAGCATGAACCCTGTCGTCATGTTTTCAAACAACGAACGATAGTCCTGCTCGCTTTCTAGTAAAGCGGCGAGCATTTCGCGATGGGGGGTCACGTCCCAGTTCGTTCCAACCACACGCACCGGCTCGCCGTCGCTTTTCTTTTCGACCGTAGCCAGCGCACGGATGTAATGAATGGATCCGTCCTTCCACACCACCCGGAATGCCGTGTCAAAAGAATGGCCGCCTTCAATGGCACCCCCGAACTCTGTCTCGACTCTTGGAAGGTCTTCTGGCAAAATGGTTTTCCGCCATGAGTCTAAGCAATCCTTGAACTGCTCTCTATCCACTCCATACAGGCGAAACATCTGTTCGTCCCAAATCAACCGGTCGGTCGGGAATTCGTACTCCCAAATGCCGACTTGCGCGGCCTGCGTTGCCAGCCGGAGCCGCTCGCTGCTCAAATCAAAAGCCTGCTCCGCCTGCTTTTGCTCCGTGACGTCGCGCCCAACGCCGATGATTTCCGCCACGTGACCCTGCTCGTCAAGAATGGCCGAATCCTGCCACGCCAGCCAGCGCCATCCATCGCGGGTCATGGCGCGCTGTTCCATATATGCCGTATGCGGAGGCTGAAAAATCTTGCTGATCGCCTCTTCCGTCGCTCCCCGGTCGTCCTCATGAACGAGCGGAAGGAAGGTATGACCCAGCAGCTCCTCCTCCGTCTTGCCAAAAAACTTGCAATAAGACGGGCTTACAAAAAGAAACCGGTTTCCGCTGTCCACTTTCACAACCAAATCGGTCTGGCATTCGATCAGCATCCGGTAGCGCTCCTCGCTGCTTGCCAGCTCGCGCTGCGCCTGTCGGACACGGTCAAATATGCGCTTCAACGAGAAATACAGGAGGCCGGCCGTCATCAGCACATAAAACCCGCCCTTCCAGGTCTGCCACATCGCCTGTTCCTCGGCACCGGGGATCAAGGCTTCAAGCGCCCGGTCAGAAAATACGATCCATGCCAGTGCCAGCACAATATAGACAATGGTAATCACGGATTCAAAAGGCTGGCCAAAGGGCTTCAGCAGCGAATGCTTCTTAGAATTCATAAAAGGTTTCCTCTCTTTTACGAAAATCTACCCGAGAACCGCGGCCATCTCAAGCCCTTGCTTCAAACGCCCGTTTCGGCGCCATGCCCCTAATAATCATTCTTCCAGTTTACACCAATCCCCGGGCGCATCTGCGGCCCGGTACTCGTTTCGACGGAAAAGTGCGGGGTAATCTCATACTCCGCCATCACGCCGGTGCTGTCTTCCTCGTCTTCGAACGTACTGTTCACTTCCAGATACAGCCCTGTGCCCACATATTTTCCAGCAACCAACGTTGATTTTTCGTCCTCCGTCTCCGGCTCGTTCCATTCCAGCGTGTCGATGCCCACGGCCCGCCGCACCTTATAAATAAAGCCGGGGCCGCTCATTCCACCTGCAAGCTGTTTGGCCGCCATCGCAATCTGATACGCCTGGTAGGGCGAAACGGAAGACGTGTCCTGTCCGAACAACACGTAGGAAAGGATTTCATCTTCCGGCATCGCCGGAGTGGAGGTAAGCGTATACTTCGGATTGCTCAATTTCCCCACCAACCCCAGCTCAGCAGTAATCTCGCTGCGGGCATACTCCGCCTTAATATTAATCGATGACGAGGCCGGGTCCGCGGCGTTCAGCCTAATTCCACCCTCATTCTTCATCCGGAATTTTTTCCCGACAAACTCAACAAACCCTCGCCTGGGTCGAATCATACCGGCAACCGTCATACCTTCCGCACCACTCTTAAGCTTCAAAGTGCCGCCCCATACAGAATCGATCACGGCCGAGTTAACGAAAATTTGATCCGGCATTAAAACCGCAACATCCATCGTAAAGGGAGGTTCTTTTTTCACCGCGGCAACCTCTGCTTCATTGGTGACGGCTGATGCATCAAAATCAGTCAGCAGGCCAGGGCCGGGCGGAGCAATGTTATCGAGCAGAATATCGGCACGGTCGATTACCAGCTTGCCTTCCAGCGAGGGATTAGACAGCAGGCTGCCCACATGGAGATTGGCCGAAAGCACAGCATCCACTTCTTCGCGGTGGATCAGGTGCGCCTTCTCAATCATGATCTGCAAATCCAGCGGCAGGCCGGATTCCGAAAGGCCAATGCCGCCCCCAACCGTTATGCGTCCCGAACCCCCATCGTTCGCCGTCATCTGCTTGACCAGCAACCCCTTGTCCGAGGCCTCCCAATCCGCATGGATGTCCCGCACAACAACGCCCCAGGCATAGTGCTCATAAAACCCGTTTTCAAGGGTGATATGGCCATCGAGTTTTTCTTCTGGCGTTCCGTTAAGCACAAGATTTGCTCCCAGCTGTCCCCGTATGTTCTGATCACTCAAGGTCGCGATGCCGTTCAATATCGCTAGGTTCAGATCGGCGTTGAGCGAGGCCTTGCATGCATCGGGATGCAGCTCGAAAAGAAACGGCTGCAGCGAGAATTCACAGGGCGCATCGACGACCGCCTGCAGGCTCCCCGAGACGGCGTTGGTCATTCTCGTTTCACCATGCAGCCTCCCGTTCCGCTGCGAGACAGCCGCATGAAGGTTCAAATGGGGCAGCTCCTCCAAGCCCATTTGCGCCGTGGAAAGGTCCGTCACCTCCAGCGAGGCTTCCACTTCCGGCACAGCCAGCGAACCGGTCAACGCAACCTGGCCGCTCAGGTGGCCGGTGTAGTTGGATATTGCAGCGATTGGAAGTTTCCCTATGTCAAACTCCGACAGCTTCCCTTCCAGTTGAATGGAGTCGGGCCAAACTCCTCCGGCAAGCTCAAAGTCGACCGCATCCTGCCACCGGACGGCCAGCTGTTCAAGCTCCACCCCCCACAGGCCGTTGCTTTGCGCAACGCGCGCATCCATTTTAAATTCGGCGCCCTCCGCCGAGGCGCCAAGCGTTATGGCCGCTCCGGAATCCGAAACCTTTACATCGGCACGGCCCGACAATTCCGACAACGCCGCGGAGGCGTACTCATACCCCCCGCTTTCAAGGATTAAACAACCCGCAAGCTTTTCTTCTGACAACCCGTCAAACACCAGATTTGCACCTAGCCGCCCCCGAACACGCTGCTCCTTCAAAGCCGTCATTCTGTTCAATAGCTCCAGGTTCAGGTTAGCGGTGAGCGAGGCCTTGCATGCATCTGGATTCAGTTCGAAAAGAAACGGCTGCAACGACAATACACAGGGAACGTCGGCACTCGCCTGCAGGCTCCCAGAGACGGCATTGGTGATTTCCCCGTGAAACCGCCCGTTCCGTTGCCAGGCATCCACATGAAGGTTTAGATGGGGCAGCTCGTCCAAGGCCATTTGCGTCGTGGTCAGGTCCATCACATCCAGCGAGGCTTCCACTTCCGGCTCCGCAAGAGAACCGGTCAATGAGAATTGGCCGCTGAGCCGCCCGGTTACGTTGGATATTCCAGCGATGGGAAGCGTCTCAATATCAAGCTCCGCAAGCGACCCCTGCAGCGCAATGAAGTCCGGCCAAAGATCGCCAGCCACCTCAACGCTGACTCTATCCATCCACAGGACGGCCAGCCGTTCAAATTCCACGCCCCACAGACCCTTTTTTCGCGCAACGCGGGCATCCATTCCAAATTCATAGTCCTCGGCAGAAGCTTCAAGCGTAATTGCCGCCCCGGAAGCCGACACCGTTGCTTCGGCGCGCCCCGACAGCCCCGGGAGGCCCATATCCAACTTACAAAGTTCCCGCAACTCGGCGGTTGCTTTAAACAAATAGTCTTCCGTGCCGGCCGGCGGCGCGGAAACATCAACTTGGCCGGTCGCATCGCCGCTCACGCTCAACGCTCCGGAGCACTCCCCCGTGGACCGCAGCCGAATGCCGCCGGCATGCACGGCATACTTCAACGGAGTCCCGGCAACGGCGGCCCCCAGCCGCAGCTCTTTGATGTCGAAACCACCAAGATCAATATCCAAGGGTTTAAATCCTTTGAACTCCCGCGGAGGCCGCGGCTCCGGGCCAGGCGTTGGAAGGCGGGTAAGTTCAATGCGCTCTGCGCCCAGCCGCTCCACCTTAATGAGTCCTGAAAACAGCGCCTTCATCACCCATCGGCAATGCAGCCCTTCGGCCTTCAGCCAGAGGCCGCCGTCGTCGCGGATCTCCACCGAAGCCACCCGCATATCAGAAGGAATCATGCCGCTGATCTTTCCAATGCTGACCTCAATACTTTCTGGACGGCTCAGCTGCTTCGACAACGAGCGCCCAAGCCACGCTTTGCCCAGAGGACTTTGCAGCAACGCGAACAGGAGGAAAGGTGCAATCAGCAGAGCCAACGCAATTTTACCCCTTCTGGAATGTTTCTTTTTCATCAAAACGCCTGCCCCAGACTGATGTAGAACTGAACCTTTTTTTCCTGTTCATCGGTCGGATTAAGCGGATAGGCAAAATCGACACGCAGCGGACCGATCCCGGTAAAATAGCGAAGCCCCAACCCCGCACCATGCCGGAAGTCGCGATCGGTATGGTCAGCGAGGTCGTTGTATATCGCGCCGCCGTCAATAAAAGCGGCATAGCCCAGGTTCTTGCCCGGCTGCAGGCGCAGCTCCACGGAATATTCCGCCACCTGCGATCCGCCCACCGGGGTATCGCCCACCTGCGGGCCGATCTTCTGGTATTCATAGCCCCGGACCGAACCGCCGCCGCCGGCATAGAACCGTTCATCGGCCGGAATGTTTTCCACCGCCGCGCCATCGATCGAACCAAAGGCCAGACGGAGCGCAGTGGAAAGCCGCGGCCCTTTCCACAACATTTTATAGGCGCGGCCCTCCAGCTCCGTTTTCACGAACGACGCCTTTCCGTTCAGATCTTCATAATAGCTGCTGCTCGCAAAAAACTGCACGCCTCGCACCGGATTGAGCTTATCATTGCGGTTATCGAACTCACAGAAAACCGGCAGGATTAGATAGCTGAACTCTTCGGTTGCATCGAGCTGGTCAACCTTCGAATATTTATAGCGCAGCCCGCTGCCTCCCATGATGTAGCGGGTGAACTCACGCTTAACAATGGCGCTGCTGATCAGCTGATCGGCATGGTACGCATCGGGCTCTTTACGCGAGGCCTCAAGACCAAGGATCAACGACTGGCTTGCACGGAAAAACCCGGGGCGCTCCAAAGTTGAATTCACTCTGTATTCAATCGGCGAATAATTAAACTCCGTGCGGAAATTTTCTCCGCTGCCAAACAGATTCCGATGCTCCCAGATCACCTTGGCGCTTGCTCCGATATCACTATAGCCCACTCCAAAGCGTATCGTCCGTAAATCACGCTCCGACGCGGTTATTTTCACCGGAATTGAATTCGACCCTTGAGGCTGCGGTTGCAGCGCAACACGGGCCGTGCCGAACAGGCCGGAGGAAAGCAGTTTTCTTTCCAACTCCGAGACCTGCTTGGAGTCATACTTGTCGCCCGTTTTCCACGGGAGAATTCGTTCCATGTACTCAACATCCAACGATTCCAAACCTTCCACTTCAAGGCCGCCGTAAAACGCGCAAACGCCGGGATCAAACACCAGCGCCACATTCACGCGGCGATGCTCCCGATCCACCTCGACCGATCGCTTCCCAAGCGCGGGAAAAGGGTAGCCTATACGTTGCAGCTGGCTTAGAACGCGGCGCTCTTCAGCAAACATATCCTCGGCCACCGCCCCCGCACCCTTCTTCAAGCGAGGAGGAATTTTCCCAACAGCCGCATCCGTATTGTTGGTAAACTGAAACTGGATTTCCCCAAAAGCATACTGAGGCCCCAACTCAACATTAAAGCGGGCCCGCACCGGATCCTTGTCCTGATTAATTTCAGAAGCCACGCGGCCTTCGTAATACCCGCGCGACTCCAGCACCTTTCCGATCATGGGCAGATCTTTCTCCACCCGCCGGCGCAGTTGTCCGATCGTTGCAGGCGGACGGTCGACCAGCCGGAACGTTTGAGCAGAAGCCTTGACGGCGTTCTTCACCGCACGGTCACCCGCTCCCTGCATCTCCGGCTTATAGGCCACCGTCGGCGAATCCGCAAAGATCGCCAGACCGGTCAGCGCCAGCAGAAAAAACAGCACAAGCCCTTTGTTAAATCTCAAGTTCATAACTCCATGCACAGCTAACGAATGTTCGTCAGAAAGGTCATAGTGTAATCTGTACTATTCAGCACCAGATGCAACCGATAATCCATCAATAGCTTTTGGATTGCCATCGCCGCATCAGCACGCGTACCGTTGCGACATGCTGCCTCAATGGATTATCGAAAAGAAACGCGACGGAGCCGAGCTCGATACCGCGGACATCCGCGCCTTTATCGCCGGCTACACCGATGGGACCATCCCTGACTACCAAATGGCCGCCCTCGCCATGGCCATCTATTTCAACGGCATGAACGCCCGCGAAACCGCCGACCTGACCGTCGCCATGATGGAATCCGGCAAGGTCATCGACCCCAACCAAATCTCCGGCATTAAAGTCGACAAGCATTCCACCGGCGGGATCGGCGATAAAATCTCCATTCCCCTCGCCCCGCTCGTCGCCGCCTGCGGCGCTACCGTCCCGATGATCTCCGGGCGAGGCCTCGGCATCACCGGCGGAACGCTCGACAAACTCGAATCCATTCCCGGCTACCGCGTTGGACTGAGCGAACAGGAGTTTTTCCAAACCCTGGAAAAGGTCGGTTGCTCCATGATCGGCCAAACCGCCGAGATCGCCCCCGCCGATAAAAAACTCTACGCCCTGCGCGACGTCACCGCCACGGTCCCCTCCATTCCTTTGATTGTTTCGAGCATTATGTCGAAGAAAATGGCGGAAGGGATCGACTCGCTTGTGCTCGACGTTAAATGCGGCTCCGGCGCCTTTATGAAAGACATCGAAAGCGCCCGCGCCTTGGCCAAAGGCCTCGTCGATACCGGCGTTGCCATGGGCAAGAAGGTTGTCGCCCTCATCACCGACATGAACCAGCCCCTCGGACGCGCCGTTGGTAACGCCCTCGAAATCCAGGAATCACTTGACATTCTTTCTGGCAATGGCCCCGCCGACGCCCAAGGCCTCACCATCACTCTGGCCGAACACATGCTGCGTGTAGCCGAGGTCCTCGACCTCGGAGGCGGGGTCTCGAACCCCGCCCTACACCTCCAAGACGGTACCGCCCTCCAAAAATTCCGCCAAATGGTCGCCTGCCACGGCGGCGACCTCGACGCCGGGCTTCCCGTCGCGAGCAACCAAATCCCCCTGCCCTCCCCAAAATCCGGTTATGTTTCCAAAGCCGACGCCGATGCCATCGGCCGCGCCTCCCTCCTGCTCGGCGCCGGGCGGGCGAAAACCACCGACGCGATCGACCACGCCGTCGGGATTTCCGACCTCAAGAAAATCGGCGAGCGCGTTGAAGAAGGCGAACCGCTCTGCACGATCCACTCAAACGGACACGAAGACGAAGCGCAGCTTCAACAGCTGCTGGAATCCGCCTTCGAGATTTCCGACAATACCATCGAACCACCGCCACTGATCCTCGAAATTGTCTCAAGTTAACAGTTTTTTTTCAGTCGCATCATTTACAGAAAGAATCCAACCAACTGCCGAGCAAAAGAACATGATCAGAATCGCAAAACCATCCGACCTCAAAGACATCGCCCGACTCAGTCAAATCCTACAGAAAATGCATGCGGATAATTTTCCTGCATTTTTCAAAGCGACGCCGGATGACGCTGCATTCTGCGCGTGGTTTAAGAACGTTATTGAAGAACCTGAGTCTCTGGTTCTGGTGGCAACGGATTCCGACACCATGGTCGGCTACCTCTATGCCAAGGAGGAGCGAAAAAGTGAATCATGGGTCACCTGAAATTATCACAGCTTCCTGCTGCATCACATCGTGATCGATCCTCTGTCTCGAAATAAGCGATACGGACGGGTATTCGGACACCTCGACACTCCTATTGGCCCTTACCCTGAAAATAGGTATTGCCACGGCGCACGGAATCAACTTCATGGATCTCATCCCCACGCAGGCCGATCCCCTTTCCTGTCAGGCATTGCAGATCCTAAAGCTGTCCAAAGGCGAGATGTTCACCCAACAAAGCAACGAGAAATACCAAACGGAATTCATCAGCTTCAGCGACAACCTTGAAACAACCTACAACCTGACCGATCCCACGAAATGGAAGCTGCTCGATGGTTCGCCGGCGGCGCGCTTTTCGGGCCGGCTGATTGGAGGTTGCATCGATGTCATAGGAAACTTGGCGGGAACACCGTATGGCGACATGGCGCACTTCAGCGACACGTTCCGGCAGGACGGCATCATCGTCTATCTCGAAAACTGCGAACTATCCCCCTGTGCCCTGACCCGCGCCTTGCGGCAACTGCGCATGGCGGGTTGGTTTAATGATGCAACCGGAATTGTTTTCGGAAGAAACAGCGGCCCAGACGCCAGCGACGCATCCGGCCTCAGCTACCTCGAAGCCATCGAGCATTGCACAAAGGGATTGAATATCCCGATTGTCTACGATGCCGATATCGGCCATAAACCTCCCAACATGACGCTGATTAACGGGGCACTAGCCGAGTTGATGGTCGACAATGGAAAGGCGACACTCACTCAGTCGCTTGTTTAGCAGCAACAGAAATTGGCGCGGTAGGCGCGATGAGAGCTGACAGCCGCAGTTTTGCCCCGCAACCGCAGTTTGCAGCACCAACTTTATACCACACCTGTTTAGGTGTGGTATTCATCGCTCAAAGCTCTGGTGGCGGAAATCCTTTTTGAAATATCGGATCAACCCGTTGAACCCTCGCAGCTTATGTTGGATATTATCCTGCCCTAGCCTTGACACCGAGGAAATGTTTACATATTCATGTATACGTAATCAGGAGCCCCGAAATGGATAAAGTATTTTCAGCACGGATCGACGAATCGGTCGCGGCTCGCATCAACAGCCTGGCGCGCCAGTTGCACAGCACTAAGAAGCAAGTGGTGGAACGGGCGGTCGAACTCTATGCCGCCAAAGTAGAACATGAAGAGGAGTCAGGATTCCTCGACCAATCGTTTGGAGCATGGAAACGCGACGAGAGCTCCCAGGAATCCGTTGAAGCTGCGCGGACGGCTTTTCGCGCTTCCTTTGAAAGGATGCGTTAATGAAAGCATTCATCGATGCCGACGTCCTGATCTGGCATTTGCGGGGCGAACGCAAAGCCATCAACTACCTGCGCAAGATGGTGAACGATCCGGCCATGGAACTATGGACCGGCGCCATGCAGCGGGCGGAAGTGGTCTTCTTCATGCGTCCCAACGAAGAGGAGCTGACGATGCTGCTGCTGTCCCAGTTTAAAACCGCCGTTGTCGACCAGAGCATTGTCGATGAAGCCGGCCGGCTATTCAGGACATGGAATCCCAGCCATGGCGTCGACCCGAATGATGCCCTCCTCGCCGCAACCGCGCTTGTGAACGGCGGTCAGATCCATACACTCAACAAAAAGCACTACCCCATGAAGGACGTGGTGGTGAACAAGGCGTGGTAAAGCAGTCGTAGACGGAGCTTCCAGCTCCGTTGGTTTGGGTAACACGTGTTAATGAATCAAACGGGGCTGGAAGCTCCATCTACGAAGGAAGAATCATGATCAATAAAGACAAAGCCCTCTCCCACCTGCTCGATCTGCTTGCCGTTCCCGGCCCTACGGGGCAGGAAAGCCAAGTGGTTGAAGCCATCACGAAAAAACTGATCGCCGCCGGATGCAAGAAGGCGTGGATCAAAACCGACGACGCGCACAAGCGGCTCGGTGAAGGGTTCGAGATCGGCAACTTGATCGTGAAACTGCCGGGAACCATTAAGGGAGCCACGCGCATCATGTTTTCAGCACACATGGATACGGTGCCGCTATGCAAGGGCGCGGTGCCGATGGTGAAAGGCGGACGCATCGTCGCCAAAGGCAACACCGGGCTCGGAGGCGACGACCGCTCCGGCTGCGCGGCCATCGTGACGTTGGCCGAGACCCTGCTCAAAAACAAAATCCCCCACCCGCCAATCACCCTGCTTTTCCCTATTGCCGAAGAGAATGGACTGCACGGCTCGCGCATGGTGCGCTTCAAAGATTTGGGCAACCCGGCGATGGGCTTCAACCTCGACGGGCAGGAGCCGAACGAAATCGTCATCGGCGCAATGAGCGCCGTCCGCTGGCAGGCGGAGATCAAAGGCATCTCCACCCACGCCGGCCTCGAACCGCACAAGGGCATCTCCGCCGGACTCATCGCCTCCAAGGCAATGGCCACGATTGCAGAGAAGGGTTACTTCGGAAAAATCATCAAAGGCAACCGCGTCGGCACGTCCAACCTTGGCTCCATGAGAGGCGGCGAAACCAACAACCAGGTGATGGACATCGCCGTTATGACCGGCGAGTGCCGCAGCCACAGCCCGGCGTTCCTCGAACAGATCGTGAAGGTCTACAAAACCAGTTTCGAGCAAGCCGCCAAAAGCGTCACCAACGACAAAAGCAAATGCGGCAAGGTTAAGTTCAGCACCATCAGCGACTACCGCGCCTTCCGGCTCAAAAAGTCAGAACCGTGCGTCAAGATTGCCAGCAAGGCCGTCGAAGCGGTCGACAAGAAACCCAACCCGCTCGTGATGGACGCCGGGCTCGACGCCAATAACTTTAACGAAAAAGGGCTCCCGACCGTCACCCTCGGCTGCGGCTCGCACAAGTTCCACCAGTTGGAAGAGTATGTGGACATCAAGGAATTCCACACCGCCTGCGATGTCCTGCTAAACATCGCGAACCTTTCTCGCGCATCAGCCTAAAGGCTGGACTACATGCCGTTAACCGACCCGGATGCGGGCGGTGTCTATGCGGTGGAAAAAGTTTTCCTCGCCGATCTTGTCGAAAAGGCCGGCGCGTTGGAGCAGCTGCCGAACCGGAGTCTTCATTTGGCAAAACAGCAGTTCCACATGGTTTTCCCGCAATATTGTAACCATCTCGCCCAGCATTTCCACGCCCGTCGCATCAATCGCGTTGATGCCCTGGCAGTCGATGGCGATGAACTCGGCCTCCTGAAACTTGCCGCAGGTGTCTAGCAACATGTCCTCGAAATAGGACACGTTCGCAAAGAAGAGGCGACCGTCGAAGCGGATCACCGGCATGCGGGGGTCGATCGCCAGATCATACCGGTCGTAGGTGCGGTATGAGCCGTCTTCGTGACGACCAAGCAGCGCGACGTTGGGCTTCATCGTCTGGAACAGGAAAATCACGATCGAAAGCGCCGCGCCGAGCAGGATGCCGTTTTGCAGCTGCGGCGCGAACAGCAAGGTGGCCGCAAACGTCAGCAACGCGACGAGGCCTTCCCATCGGCTAACTTTCCAATAGCTGAACAGCCGTTTGAAGTTCAGCAGTTTTACGACTGCCACAATAATGACGGCACCGAGCGTGGCCGTGGGCAGGCAGTAGATGGCGCCCGCAAGGAACATGAGAAAAAGGACCATAAACATTCCGGTGAACACGGCGCTGAGTCCCGTCTTTGCACCAGAGGCATAGTTGAGCGCAGTGCGCGACAAGGACCCGCTCACCGTATAGCCGCCGGTTAGGCCCGAGGAAACCGCGGCTAATCCCTGCCCAATCAGCTCCTGATTCAGGTCCAGCCTTTGCCGGCTTTGAACGGCGACGGCTTTAGCCACACCGCACATTTCCATGAAGCCGACGAAGGCAATGACGAACGCCCCCGGAAGCATCTTGCCAATCATCCCCCAATCAATATCGATTGAAACCGGCCGAGGCAGCCCCATTGGAATATGGCCCACCACACCAACCGAAGCGGCCATCCGTTCCGGATCGTGAAGCCCCAGCAAAGACACGCTCAAGGTTGCAAGGGCCACCACTACCAACGATGCGGGAAGCTTGGGCAGAAACCGCTTCACCAACACCAGCAATACAATCGATGCACAACCAAGCACCGCCGCCGTCAGATTCAACTCGCCCAGACGACAGAGCAGATCCCACAGGTTGCGCAAATACCAGCCGCCCTTGGCCATCTCCAGCCCGAACAGCTTGCTGACCTGAGATGAGGCGATCACCAGCACGCCCGCATGAACAAAACCATCAATGACAGGTTTCGAGAGAAAATTGGCCAACACGGCCAGCCGAGTGGCCCCGACGAACAGGCGGATGCATCCGACCATAACCGCCAGCAAGCCGGCCAACGCCACATACGTTGCGCTCTCCGGCACCGCCAACTGCATTAAAATGGTTCCCGTCAACAGCGAGGTCATCGCCACCGGCCCCGTCTGCAGATGGTGCGACGACCCCCACAACGCGCCGATCATCACCGGAATGCACGCCGCATAGAGCCCCACCACCGCCGGAAGGCCGGCGAGCTGGGCATACGCCATTGACTGCGGAATCAGCACCAGCGCCACCGTTAAGCCAGATACAAAGTCAGCACGGACATCGCCCTTGGCAAACCGCCAACTCAAAAATGGAAACAACCTCTTTAGCATCTAACGGCATCCTCGTGAAAAACAGTGTTTCACTCTGTTTAAAAAGCCCATTCCGTTCAAACCTAATCTGATGATTGATTCGGCCCGCGCTTATCCCTAGACTGCATCCTTATGAATACACAAATCAATCCGCTCACGCTCGATTCCGCCGTAGAAGCCGTCCAGAAAAAATGGCCGGACGCCAAACCCAAATGCGGACTGATCCTCGGCTCCGGCTGGGGCGAGGCCATTGCGGACCTCCAAGGCAAGGAACTGGCCTACGCCCAAATCCCCGGCTTTGGACAAACCGGCGTGATGGGACATGCCGGAAAACTACTCTCGACCGAGATCAGCGGCATGGAGGCCTTCATTTTTCAAGGCCGACGCCATTGGTACGAAGGCGAAGGCTGGACGCCGGTCATTCTGCCGGTCTATCTGCTCCACGCACTCGGCGCCGAAACCATCCTGCTCACCAACGCCTCCGGCGGCATCCGCGACGACCTCGGCCCCGGCTCGCTGATGGCCATCTCCGACCACATCAACATGCTCGGCTCCAACCCGCTTATCGGACCGTACAACCCGAGATTGGGCACGCGCTTCCCCGACCAGTCGGAAATCTACGCCAAACCGCTGCGCAAAAAACTGCTGCAAGCCGGCGCGGATGCGGAAGGCGTCTACATCGCCACCTCCGGCCCCACCTTCGAAACCCCGGCCGAGATTAATCAATACCGCGCCATGGGCGCCGACGCCGTCGGCATGTCGACCGTCCCTGAAGCGGTTGTGGCCAACGCGCTTGGCATGCGCGTGGCCGGCCTCTCCTGCATCTGCAACTGGGCGGCCGGCATCAGCCCCACCAAGCTCACCCACGAAGACGTCAACCAAACCGCCGCCGAAGCGATGCCCCGCATGAAAAAAACCATCACCCGATTCCTGGAAAAACTGGCCGGGGAAGCTTAAGGCAGAAAGATAGTAGGAGAAAGATGTGCCCATCATGGTGGATCAACATTCCGCGAAATCGCATTACATTTGAAACCTTACCCTCGGAATAATATTTCTGCCGTCAATTTTTCTGACTAAACGAAGGAAGCACCATGAAGCCACAACAACTGATAGAGATTGCATCTCAGGCGCTTGAAAACGCGCATGCGCCCTACTCCAACTACCGCGTTGGAGCGGCGCTGCTGTGCGCCGACGGAACCGTATTCCTCGGATGCAATGTGGAAAACGCGTCGTTCGGCCTAACCAACTGCGCGGAGCGCACGGCGGTCTTTTCAGCGGTGGCGGCGGGGCAAATCCAATTTACGGCCATCGCCATCGCAGCCTCCGGCGAGCCCGCTCCGTTTCCATGCGGCGCCTGCCGGCAGGTGCTGGTTGAATTCTGCGGACCAGACTTTCCCGTCTATGTGGCGCAAAAAGACGGCTTTGCCACCACCACGCTCGGCGAACTTCTGCCACACAGCTTTGATTTTAGAGCATCCAATGACTGACGGCAAACCCCTCTATCTCGTTCGCCACGCTAAATCTGACTGGCACACCGGCGTGGACGACTTTGACCGCCCGCTCAACAAACGCGGCCGACGCGACGCCCCGGAAATGGGCCGGCGCCTAAAAATGCGTGGCGTCGAACCGGACATCATGGTCTGCAGTCCGGCCAAGCGCGCCCTCGAAACCCTGGAGCTGCTCAATGTTCCGGCCCAAACGCTGGTGTATGACGAAACCATCTACGAAGCCTCTCTCAGCACTTTGCTGGAGATTGTGCAATCGCTGGACGACGGATTCGACTCGGCCATGCTCGTGGGCCACAACCCCGGCATGAGCTGGCTGGCCAGCCAGCTTTCGGGCGTACGAATTAAAAACATGCCCACCTGCAGCATTGCAGCGATCCGCCTCGACACCCACCGCTGGAAAGCGGCCGGCGTCTGCCCCGGCGAGCTGGCCGATTTCGACTATCCGAAGAAACCGTCCTAAACGCAGTGTTTTAGCCATAAATTTTCGCTAAATAAGGGTTGCGCACCGAATAGAGGCCGTGTAGTTTCTGCGACTGATTTTTTTAACCAGAGAATGGGAAGAGGTTTGACATGAGAATTAGAAGAGCAATGCGTAAGAAACCGCTTCGTCGCCCGGTCAAAAAGGCGCGTTTAAAGCGTCGCCGCCTGAGCGAACAGAAGAAGCGCCTCGTGGGCGCCGGCATCACTGAAGAGCAGCTGATCCACATGAACACCAAGCAGATCCACGCAGCGATCCGCGAAACCGGTGCTTAAGGCACGGGTTGTTATAGACTGAAAAACGCTCCGTTTGGAGCGTTTTTTATGTTTACAGACCTTTTGAGGGATAACGTTATGCGCAACATTGTACTGGTTGGGTTCATGGGTACCGGAAAAACCACCGTTGGGCGGCTGATTGCTGAAAAGACCGGCATGCCGCTCGTGGACATGGATTCCATGATCGTCAAGCGTGCGGGAAAAAGCATCAACGAAATCTTTGCTGAGGACGGCGAGCCTCACTTCCGGCTGCTCGAACGCGAGCTGGTGAAGGAGCTGTCTGCCCGCTCGGACCAGATTATCTCTACGGGAGGCGGCATTGTCCTGAATCCCGAAAACATTGCGGATTTTGAAGAAACCGGTCTGGTGGTTTGCCTGCTGGCCGATGCGGGAAGCGTGCTCGAGCGCGTGCGCCACGACTCCGCCCGCCCCCTGCTCGCCGGCGACAAAGAAGCCAAAGTCATCGCCCTGCTGGAATCGCGCAAACCGCTCTACGAAGCCATTGCCCACAAGATCGACACCAGTGGAAGGCCCTCCCCTGCACCCACCGCGCAGGAAATTATCGATCTGTACGAATCAAACAGTCGTTAGAAACGCCGATTTCATTGGGTCACTCGCTCAAAGCGTGGCGAAAACAACACACATTTTACACAATATCTTCGGTACAGATTACCGCTTCATACGTCCTACATTCCGCCCTGCTCAACGTGAAGGCATATCGCCAGCGTACGCCTAATGCTTAGAGACAGAAGGGTAGCGCGAACAGCGACACGCCAGCTTACGCGTATGATGGAGAAGGTGTAACGACGCCTCAGACGTCCCCTATCGCCTCTCAAGCCGTGCAGCGTACCGCCCACCGCACCGCGACAACTCCTGATCTGCACCAACACCCACAGTCCAGCGCACCGCCACTCCATAAGGAGTGGTTCATTCGTTGAGATGTGTGGAAACGTTAGGAAACAACACCACGATAGCACCAAGCAGCGCCCTGATGTGTTATTGTTGTATTATTCCAGCGTCCTGCTGTACGGTGTGAGAGCGCCCCGCCACAGGTTGGATGACACCCTGCCACCCTTAGAGCAGACGAAACGACCACCCTTCGCCAGCACAGGCCACCCCCACGGGGGGATTACCGCAGCCGTAGCGCTATATATACCACTCCGAAAATATGTGACAAATTTGTAGCAAGTGTTAACGCTGGTGTGCAGCGAAACGCCCAACCTACCGCCTCTCAGGCCGTGTGGCGTACCGCTCCAGCGCGCACCTCCAAGCGAATGGCCTCGGATTATGTGTAACATGTTGTTGTGTAGCGCTGTGCGGTGGTTTGAGTTTCTATCCCACAGTATAGAAGGAGGGATGGTGCCGCCAAGACACTCCGGAAACGCCCAACAGAACGCCCCGATAGGCGATGACGGAACACCTTGGCTTTTGGACACTTACCCTAACGCTCCGTATTAATGGAGTAGCCAGAATTTTCCTCTGAGAATCCTAAGTCACAATACTAAGGGAAAAGTGAAAACGCCACGCCCTCCACACATTCACACGCTCTGCTGCTCGTACCAGCAAATGATGAGCGACACCTTCCAGCCTCTGTGCTGCATACGACTGCCTAACGGTGGTGTACGACGTATGCAGCACAGAGGCTTTTTGCGTTCGCCCCCCTATAGCTACCCCTACACTAAGGGAATTCATATAGAAGATGAACGCGTAACGCCTGAACGCATAGGTCACCTACAGGGTACTAAGACCGATTCTCACGAAACCCCTGCAAACATTGACTGAAAGTGGTGTATGAAATTCGGCGCACCGCCCATTCCTAACGCCCACCTCTAAGACCAATTCCTGCCGTTTCGCAGTAAAGCACTGCAAACATTGGTCGCTAACACTTTCCGTCGCCTGATTCCTTGGGTTACGGCGTGGCGTGGCTCACCACGGGGACAACGAGCCAACCCTTTTAACAACCCCCAAAACAGCCTCGCAAGTGGCGATACAAGGAAACGAACAATGATGTATTATCAAATACTAAAATCCAAAGCCGTCACCGACTGCGACCACGTAGAGTGGAACCGTATGGTTGACGAGGTGTTCACCGACCTGATCGGCGGAAAGATCAAAGGTGTTCAGCTGCTCGACAGCAAGCGCACCGCATTGAGCTACACCCTCCTGCTTGCCCTTCGCCTGTACAAAAGGTTTCACGAAGGGACAGGGGGCTGCACGCTTGCCGACTTGGAGCTGCGCATTCCACGAAACAGCAACGCCTACGATGACGCAACGATCGCCAAGCGCTACCGTGCGGAGTGGTTCACCCGTCGCATCTGCAAGGGCTTCGTTCTCGATGGCCTTATCGCCTGCGGTTACCTGACCGAAGAGCGCGACGAACAGGAACAGCTTCAAGGGCACTTCCATGCCGACGCTCAGCGTCACGGAGAGCATCACGGAATGCTCACCCACAAGATAGCCCCTGCGTTCCTCACAGAGAAGTTGCTCGATAAGCTCGACCCCTTTGTCGAAACGCCATCCAAAGAGCTGCTGCTGACTGAGCGTGTCACTACATTCACCGTCTTTGAGTTGTTCCAGAAAGGTGGGCGCAGCGCCAAGCGTCTTGTGGACTATCGCGCCAACAGCATCACCCGTGGCTTTGAGAAGTTCTGCAAGAGTGTAAACAGCCGAATGGCAGCTGAAGGTGCCGATGTGCGCATCGCTTGGCGCTCCATCCCCAAAGACATAATCGTGTCGTTGTTGGCAAGGAATGAGAAGCTGCGCAAAACGTCCAGCTATAGACTCGACTCCATCCCGCAGGGACAGCTCAACACCTCAGTTCACATGTCTACCCGTAAAGGCCGACAGGACGAAGGTGGGCGGTTATTCGCAGGCGGTTACCAGAACATCAAGCGAGAGATTCGCCGTTAGCACCCCTCTCGCTAAAGCGTCACGGATCTTACTTAAAGATCCCAGCAACACGGTAGCACTCGCAATCGTACTGAAGCACGAGGAAAAGCAAGCAGCCATGCGGGCGATACACTAATGCAACGTGTCGCCTTCAGAAGTTGTGTATCTCACTCACAGCCAAAGGAGGTGGCGTTGCGTTGTCAAATTCTACTATTTAGTAAGAGTGGACACCGCTGAAACTAATTACTACAGTGCTTTTATGAAAATTTTACGCCTTAAAATTAATGAGATATTTGAACTAAACGGCGAAGCTCCTCCATCACTGGAAGGGATTGATGTTAATGCTCTTATCAAAATTGTTCTAAAGAAGTTCGGCTTTTTACCACAGCCGACTATTGTCTCAATTGAAGACGATGAAGTCGTGGTACAGTACCCTGAAGAATCTGATGTGGCGCAAGCTGAAGCCGAGCGCTTATCTGCAAGAGCTGCCAAACGGGCAGCGCAAGGTGACTATAAAAAAGCCATTGGGGTATACAAACGCGCCCTTGAACACCAACCATCTTTGCACGCTGCGCGGCGAGACCTCGCGATGGTCTATTATGAAATCGGGGACACCGAGAACGCGAGTAATCATCTTATCGAGGTGTTGCGTGCAACCCCTGACGATGTATGGAGTTTGGTCGTTCTGGCCAATCTTTATATTCAGCAAATAGGCAACATTGAAACAGGAAGAAAGCTTTTGCAAAAGGCCGCCCAGTTAGATCCAAATGATTCTTGGGCGCTTAATAGCTTGGCTGCTGTTGAGATGAAACAAGGGAGTCCTGAGAAAGCCATAGACCTATTTGAACAATCAATCGCTGCAAATCCGGAAAATGCAAACCCTTATTATGGGGAGGCGGTCGCCTTTGAGAGTATGGGAGAAAACGACAAAGCTCTCCGGGCGCTTTCTCGCCTGTTTGCAAAAGGGAAAATTCAGGACTCGCGATCAGAAGGATTGTTCAATGAAGCGAGAAGGATGTTTAAACAGTTCCAGTCAGAGCAGGCAATTCGGAACGAATCTGACGCTTTTAAATGTATTCAACGCTATAGGACATCGCTCGAATCATTATCTGGCTATCCAATTCGAATCCAAGAAACGGATTTTTCTGACAATGTGGGCGCTCGTATAGAAATGGCGTGGAGGCATGGACGGGAGTACCACCTTATTAATACACGAAGGGGCTTTCCAAAAGATTTGCTATCTCACTTAGAAGCGCATGAACTGACCCATTTGAAGTTTGAATCAGAGGCGAGGTCTATAGGTAAAAACTTATCGTTTGTCACATCTCAAAACACACGGGGCGTTGCAATTAATTCTATAAGTAATGAGATGTCAAAACTGGCGAAAAAAGGATACAGCGAACAATCTATTAGCCAAGCTGTAAGGGGAATGATTGATGGGCTTTGTGGGTTTTTGTATAATTGCCCTGTGGATATGTTGATAGAGCGCCATATTCATAAAGAATTCAACATTCTCCACCCCGCGCAATACCTTTCCACAAGTGTCTTGGCAGCTGAAGCATGGATCTCCTGCTCTGATCCAAAAATTCAAATCCTAACACCTCGAAAAATAATGCGTGCATCACTGGCTATGAACGGTGCATACAGCATATTTCTGGATGATCTGTTTCAAGGGGCTACAGCATTTTCAGAAAATTACAAGAAGACCGATGCGTTTGAAATGGCCCAGAAACTTTATAATCACTGGCAATCAAGGTCAGATAGCCTGACTCCAGGCGATGAATATGAACTGGTGGACGATTGGGCAGACATGCTCAAGTTGAAGGACTGGTACGAATGGCATTTAGATTCCGAAGAGCATGATATAACCGCAAAGCCAGTACTCGAAGGAACGACAAACCCTGAGCTTCTTAAAGAAAAGAATCCTGCCGCTGTTTTCTACTTTATGGATGTACTCCGTCGTTTTGACATGCTCACTAACGACAAGATTCGAGACATAGCCTTTGAAGTTGGCGTAGTTGGCATGAACGGGCTCGATTACTCCGACCCCGAAAAGAAATACAAACTCAAAGCACTACCAGATGAAACATTTTCGGGACTCTTTTTGATGTGTCTTATGTATGCAGGTTTCCAGCGGATTGCGCCCGGAGAAGATTGCGGGATGGATTTGCATGATGCTTATCTAACGGCATTACAGATGCATCAACACGGGGAATAGACATGGATTTGAATCAGTTAATTTCTAAACTTGTAGAATTTCGCGATGCAAGGGACTGGAAGCAATTCCACAAACCAAACCATCTTGCAACAGCCATATCTATAGAGGCTGCAGAGCTTCAGGAACATTTCCTTTGGAAATCCCCCGACGAGGTTGAGGGGAAGGTTGGCGATGAGCATAGTTGTAGTGAAGTTGCTGAAGAGTTGGCAGATATCTTAATGTTCTCCCTTCTTCTTGCGCACGAACTGAACGTAGATCCCATCGAAATTATCACCGATAAATTGAAAATAAATGAAATTAAATATCCCGTTGAAAAAGCGAGAGGGACAGCAACCAAATACACAGAACTCTAAGCATTTTGATCTGTAAAATTGGTGTTGTGCTATTCAATGGCAGGGGGACGTAGGATGCTGGTTTACCAAGGGAAAACTTCCGAATTCATAGAAGATGTCCGTAATAATACGCTAACTGACATTATGACAGATAACTTCTCCAACCGATGGGGGCATAAGGTTGGCGCAAGTGAACTAACATCGTGGCAGAACTCCTTGTCACGAGTCAGGGACTTGATTGAAATAGCCCAACTCCATGACAACATGATCGCCTTGGAATATGAAATTCCATACAGCCAACAAAATCGAATTGACTGTTTGCTGTTTGGTTGTGGAGAGGGCGCGAGTAAGAATGTTGTTCTGATTGAGCTAAAACAGTGGTCGTCCGTTAAGGCTCTACCCGATGAAGGCAATTTCGTTGAAACATATACAGGAGGAATGGAGCGAGTTGTTCCACATCCTTCACAGCAAATTAAGGGCTACCACCACTATCTAAAAGGATTCATCTCAGAGTTCGAAAACGAACCGGAACTTACTCTCTTCAGTTGCGCATACTGCCATAACTACAATAACAAGATGGGCGAAGGATTATACCACCCGATTTACAATAAACTGATCGAAGACTTCCCTGTCTATTCCAAGCAGGATGTACAAAATTTTGCGTCTAAGCTGAAAGAACTGCTATATGCAGGAAACGGATTTGAAATTTTCAATCGATTCATGCAAAGCTCCGTTAAGCCGTCCAAAAAACTTCTCGAAAATGTAACAAAGGTCATACAGAATGAGTCTGTGTTCTCGCTCCTCAACGAGCAGCTGGTTGCTAAAAATCTCATTTGGTCAAAGGTACGGAAGTTCAAGGATAAAAAGACTGTCATAATAGTTCACGGGGGGCCGGGCACCGGGAAATCACTGATCGCACTCAACGTCTTAGCAGAAGCAGCCAAGCGCGGGAAAAAGGTTTTTTACGGGTGCAAATCAAAACCATTTATCGAAGGCCTGAAGAAGCTGGTCGGAAGCACTGGGGCAATTCTTTTTTCAAACCTATATCGTTTTCTACCTTCAAAGATGGAGGAAAATGAACTCGATTTGCTCTTAATTGATGAAGCCCATCGGATCGAAAAAACGAGCAACCATCGCTATACAAGAATAGCTGATAAAACGGATATGCCTCAAATTGACCAATTGATTCGGTGCGCGAAAACGGCGGTATTTTTTATTGATGACAAACAAAACGTAAGGTCACAAGAAATTGGCCATTCAGGTTTAATAAAGGAATCTGCAAAACGTATTGGATGTGAGTTGGCAGAAGTTACCTTGTACACACAATATCGTTGCATGGGATCAAATAACTATCTGCTCTGGCTGGAATCAGTGCTGGGGTACACTGATGACATTCATAAATTTGATGAGAATGATATTTTTGACTTTCGTATATTTGACTCAGCCGAATCCGTGTATGAAGCGCTTTCTGAAAAAGAAGCTGAAAAAGCCAATTCCGCTCGAATGGTGGCGGGTTTTTGCTGGCCATGGAGTAAGGATTTAGATGCTGAAGGGCAGCTTGAAAAGGATGTGAAAATCGGTAAGTTTGCTATGCCATGGGAAACACATGGGAATATTACAAAACCACCGAAAGGCTATGTTAAATGGTTCGAGTGGGCATATAAACCAGAAGGCTTCAAACAGGTTGGATGTATTTACACAGCCCAAGGGTTCGAGTTTGACTACATCGGAGTAATTATAGGTGACGATCTATGCCCCAATCCTGAGAGCACTCGTTTAACTGCCAATATGGACGCAACATTTGACCCAACATTGCGCCGGAGTGCCGATAATTTTGAACATCACGTTAAAAATATTTACCGAACGCTCCTCACGCGGGGCATGCGTGGTTGCTATGTGTATTTCACAAACAAGAATACCGAGCAGTATTTCCGCAATCGGGTAGGCGAAAACATGAGTTAATAATCAATTGCGAACTAACCCAATGGGTAAAAGTGGCTGCACTCAGGGTTTACCTCCCGTATCACATCCACAAGGATCTGCTGAACGAGAAGCTCAATGTCAGGCGCTTTGCTCTCCCTGTTCCCCGCAACGTTTAACACGCAGCTCTCAGGAGGTGTCGCTTGGTAGTCCTCGTAGTCGTTCTCGCCGACACCGTTCAGCCATCTCACGATCTGCTTTACCGCTCGCTCCCTGCTTACCCGTAGTAAGTCGATATGCTCATACGGCTTCCCGTGCTTGCGAGCAAATTGGATCGTCCGAAAGCTTCCACGTTTCGCCATGCCATAGGTAAAGATGATGGCGGCATCTGAGTCGATGACGTTGGCTTCGGTGCGCTGAAGGTAATCCTTGGTGCTGGTCTCAAGAAGGTTGTACTTAGAGGGTATCGCACCGTCCTCGGAGAGTCGGCCTTTGGGGCACCATCCGCCATGCGGTAGCGGTACGACTCGGTTGGCGTTGTCCGACTTGAACCTGCCCCACGGCTTCGACGACCCGCAAAACTCAACGCACTTGACACCGTCCAAATCAATAATGCATTCCCCGTCCAAGCCCAGCGCCTCGCCAGTACGACACCCAGTAAGCAGCACGAAGCGCATAGCCGCGTTGTGCTTCGACTTCACCTCATGGGTAAATGGTAACAGCACGTCCCGCACTTCGTCGGCGGTGAACGCCCATTTCGTCGGCATCTTGGACACCTTCGGCGTAGCTATGACCGCCATCCTGTTCTTTTCAATCAATTCATGATCTACAGCAAAATTCAAGAACGCACACACTGCCTGCTTCTTCTGCCCGATGGTGCTCGCTGCGTTGTCCGACTGCTTCAACGCGCTTATGTAGCTGATAGCGTATTCACTGGTTGCAAGGTCAACCATCTTAGCTGAGAGATCGCCCCCCGCAAAGGCGGTGAGCATAGCGCGCCCTTTCTTTTCGCTGGACGCTCTAATCTCTTTGATCTGGTAGTACAGCTCCAACGCTTCGCCGAACGTACACGCCTTCGCTGCGCCCTGTTGCTGTTCACTACGCTGGGAGTCGCCGATAATAAAGCGTCCGAGGGCGTCCACGTTGCCACTGATCTGCAAGGTAAGCTCGTTCATCACACGCTGGGCTACACGGTCAATCGCCCCGACCACGGCCTTTAGCGACGCCCTGAGCTCCTGCTGCGTGTCGCCCGCAACGCCGATCTTCCAGATGGCCTCACCTTCATGCATTACAACTGAGTTTATGATATGCGACGCGGGAAGCGTATCCTGCTCCCAATAGCGGCGCAATTGAGCATCGCAGTACGACAGTCGACTGTGGAACTCCTCCAAGTCGGAGCGCTTCCACTCCGCCAGCAAGTCGGCAGCAACCTGCTCCAGCGTGTCGAGTCCCGTAGCGCCTGACCGTATGTCAGCCCACCGCGCCTGCATCTCTCCGAGTACCTCCATCGCGTAGCTGTGCGCCTTAGAAGGTGAGTCAGTCTGAGCGCTCTTCACAATGTGGGGCTTTCCACTGAACTCATTGCCTTCTGCTTCTCGAATGTCTTTAGGAACAGGAATACGAATTGAGAGTGTATTTACGCCCTTGCGATTGATTACGTATTTCGGTAGCTTCATCGGTCTGTCCTCGTTGGGTGGTTTCAGTTGATATGCGGAAGGTAGCGGTGGGCGGACTCACAAACAACACAATAATAACACAAGTTTACACAGAGGCAAATGCAGGGCGACGGCGGTTTTGATCAATAATAGAGCTATAGTTGAACGAAACGGCAGTCGCAGGACTAATACATAAAGGACTCAAACAATCCTTGAAATGATTTATTAAAAAGCCACAATGGGTTCTATCTGCATTTGACCATGCGAGGAGATCAATATGAGTGAAGAGAAGAAAGAAGATGTACAGGAACAACAGGAATTTCTGAACGGCCACGAACAACTGCTTAATAGCATCAACAAGAAGGTGGCGGAAAAAGAGGCCGAAGAAGAAGCCCCCGTTGCAGGAACAAAGCCGGAAAAAACGCCGCCCGAGCCCGAACCGGTTGCTGAGCCCGAAGCCGTTGCAGAAGCAAAGCCGGAAGAAACGCCGCCCGAGCCCGAAGCCGTTGTCGAGCCAGAGCCCGTGGCAGAAGCCGTTGCTGAGCCCGAACCGGTTGCTGAGCCCGAAGCCGTTGCGGAAACAAAGCCGGAAGAAACGCCGGCCGAGCCCGAAGCCGTTGCTGAGCCCGAACCGGTTGCTGAGCCAGAAGCCGTTGTCGAGCCAGAGCCCGTTGCCGAACCTGAGCCTGTAATTGAACCGTCCGCTACGGCACCTGTTGCCGCAGCCCCGGCAAAAACGGAAGCGCCGAAACCCGCACCCCAAAAGAAGTCCTCTAAAAAGAAAAGCCCCCCTTCCAGGCATCACGAGCGCAACCAAACTGAAAAAGAGAGGCATGAAGAGCTGCTGAAGCAGCAGGCACTGAAACAGTCGGAAGTGACGGATGTCCTGAACTTCATTAAGAAATATGCAAAACCGGTTTTGATCGGCTTGCTGGTAATTATCTCGGCGTATCTCGTCAAAAGCATCGTCCAGACGAACCGCTTGAAGAAAAACGCCAAAGCCGATGCCGCACTGATGCAAGCCCGATCGCCGGAAGCGTTGCAGGCTGTACTGGACGACTTTGGGTCCACTCCCTCTGCACCGCTGGCCATGATGGCGCTGGCACTGGATAAATTCAACGCCGGACAGACTGCGGAAGCTTCGACGCTCTACAATACGTTCCTGAAGGAATACCCCGCTCACGAACTGGCGCTGCAGGCCGAGCTGAATAAAATCAACTGCATCGAAGCCTTGGGCCAGCTGGGCGACGCCCACTTGCTGTTCAGCGAGTTTGCCCAGACGAACCCGGAATCGCATCTGGCGCCGGTTGCCCTGCTTGGAAAGGCGCGTTGCCTTGAAAGCCTGGATCAGGTCAACGACGCACAGATTGCCTATGAGGACATCATGGTCAACTACCCGGAAAGCACTTGGGCGATTGAGGCGGAAACCCGTCTCAACCGAATGAAGCGCTAGAAACCGCGCAGCACCGGAAACCGCCAGCCACGGAGAGCGACCCGCCCTCCGTGGCTGAATATTTTTTGTCAAGCATCGCCTCCACCCCGAACACCTTTGTTTTAAACGTTCAATAGCAAACAATGTTCTTGTAAAGCCGCCGAGCGATTGTTTTCATCGGCTAAACACATAAGGGGGAATTGCAGATGGCCGGAAAAACAAAGAAAAAACAAAAATCACCTCGCATCCTGATTGTTACGCCGGAGATCACCTACCTTCCTTCAGGCATGGGAAACATGACCAACAAGCTTTCGGCGAAAGCGGGCGGCCTTGCGGATGTTTCCGCGTCCTTGGTTTCCGCGCTCTACGAGCTCGGCGCGGATGTACATGTGGCGCTCCCCCACTACCGTAAAATGTTTCATGTGGATATCGGCGGCTTTATCGACGACGAACTTTTGATCTATAAAAGCAAGCTCCCCGACGACCGCATCCATCTGGCAGAAGACCGCATTTTCTATTATCAGGACCATGTCTACAGCAACTCGCAAGAGACCGACTTGAAGATTGCACTGGCCTTCCAGCGCGAGGTGATCAACAACATCATCCCAACGGTCAAGCCCGACCTGATCCACTGCAACGACTGGATGACCGGCCTAATCCCCGGCGAAGCCCGCATGCTCGGCATTCCCAGCCTGTTCACCTTCCACAACATTCACACGGTGAAAACAACGCTTGCCCACATTGAGGACCGCGGCATCGATGCGGCGGAATTCTGGAGCAACCTTTACTATGAATGGCCTTCGGCAAACTATTTCGAAGCGCGCGAGAACAATCCCGTGGATTTCCTGTGCAGCGGCATTTTTTCATCGCACTTCATCAACACCGTAAGCCCGACCTTCATGAAGGAGATCGTGGACAACCAGCACAGCTTCGTGCCGGCCAACATCCAATGGGAAGTGGCCAGCAAATACCATGCTGGCTGCGGCACCGGCATCCTCAATTCGCCGGACGCTTCGTGCGATCCCGAAACCGATGAATACCTGATTGAACGCTACGGCGCCGCCGACCACTTCGCGGCCAAGCGCAAAAACAAGGTCTTTCTCCAAGAACGCCTTGGCCTCGAAATCAACCCCGATGCACCCATGCTGTTCTGGCCATCGCGCCTCGACCCCGTCCAAAAGGGTTGCCAGCTGGTTTCGGACATTCTCTTCAAGACCATCGATAAATACCGGAATGAAAACCTTCAATTCGTATTTATCGCCAACGGCGCCTACCAGCAGGTTTTCCACGACATTGTATACCAGCACGACCTCTACAGCCGCGTTGGCGTCTGCGATTTCGAAGAAGGGCTTTCGCACATTGGCTTCGCCGCTTCCGATTTCATGCTGATACCGTCCCTGTTCGAGCCCTGCGGACTCCCGCAAATGACCAGCGCCATCTACGGATCGCTGCCGATCGCCCGCGACACCGGAGGCCTGCACGATTCCGTAATCCAGATGGATGTGGAGAACGGAACCGGCAACGGTTTCCTCTTCGAAAACTACGACGGCGACGGCTTGGCCTGGGCGATCGACCAAGCCATGGAGTTCTACCGCCTCGACGAGCATACCCGCGGCACCCATGTGGGCCGGATCATGACGGAAAGCAAAAAGCGCTTCAACCACGAGGTCACCGCACAGGCCTACATCGACATCTACCAGCAAATGCTTCACCGCCCGCTGGTCGATGAAGTCTTTGAGAAAGTCAACTAGGAACATCTATGAGAGATCCCAAGCTCGCGAAGCTTTCCGACGACCCCTGGCTGGAGCCGTTTCTCGGACAAATCCATCAACGCACCGAACACATCAAATATGTTGAAGACCGCCTGACCGGCGGCAAAATATCGCTCAACGAATTTGCCAACGCCCACGAATACTACGGACTGCACTTCCGCGACGGAAAATGGATCTTCCGAGAATGGGCGCCCAACGCCACCGCCATCTACATGGTCGGCGACTTTTCCAACTGGAAACAGGAAGACGAGTTCGCCCTGCACTACGGCGACGGAAACGGCGTATGGGAAATCGAGATCCCGGCCGAAAAGCTGAAGCACGGCAGCCTCTATAAACTGAAGATGTACTGGCCCGGAGGCGAAGGCGAACGCCTGCCCGCCTATGTCCGGCGCACCGTGCAAGATCCAGAAACCCACATTTTCACCGCGCAGGTCTGGCATCCGGAAACGGCTTATGACTGGAAGCATCCCGACCCGGTCAAGCCGGTCGGTGCGCCGATCGTGTATGAATCACATATCGGCATGGCGCAGGAAGACGCCAAAGTAGGCTCCTACCTTGAATACAAGGAAAAGATCCTGCCGCGCATCGTTGAAATGGGCTACAACACCGTCCAGTTCATGGGCATTATGGAGCACCCCTACTACGGCTCCTTCGGCTACCACGTCTCCAACTTTTTCGCCGCCTCCTCGCGCTTCGGAACCCCCGAAGAACTCAAGGAGCTCATCGATGCCTGCCACGAAGCCGGCCTCGCCGTCATCATGGATCTGGTCCACTCGCACTCCGTAAAAAACGAAGAGGAAGGCCTCTCGCGCTTCGACGGAACCTCCTACCAATATTTCCACGAAGGCGCCCGCGGCGACCACGATGCCTGGGACTCGCGCTGCTTCGACTACAGCAAGCCGGAAGTGCTGCACTTCCTGCTCTCGAATTCCCGCTACTGGCTCGATGAGTTCAAGTTCGACGGCTACCGCTTCGACGGCGTTACCAGCATGCTCTACCACCACCACGGCCTCGGCACCGCCTTCACCGACTATTCGTGCTACTTCGACGGAGCGGTCGACAACGACGCCCTCGCCTATCTGGCGCTGGCGAACAAGCTCATTCACGAAGTCCGCCCGGCGGCCATCACCATTGCCGAGGACGTCAGCGGCATGCCCGGCCTCGCCGCCCCCGGTTCGGAAGGCGGTTGCGGCTTCGACTACCGCCTCGCCATGGGCGTGCCCGACCTCTGGTTCAAATTGGCCAACGACACGCCCGACGAAGAGTGGAGCATGAACGGGCTCTACCACGAGTTGACCAACCACCGTGCGGAAGAACAGGTCATCAGCTATGTTGAATCGCACGATCAGGCGCTGGTCGGCGGCAAGACCTTCATCTTCGAGCTGATCGACAAAGAGATGTACTACAGCATGCACGTCGATTCGCAGAACCTGATCGTCGCCCGCGGCATCGCGCTGCACAAGATGGCGCGCCTCGCCACCCTCGGAGCGTCGGCCCACGGCTACCTCAACTTTATGGGCAACGAATTCGGCCATCCCGAGTGGATCGACTTCCCGCGCGAGGGCAACAATTGGTCATACCAATACGCCCGCCGCCAGTGGAACCTGCGCGACGATCCGACCCTCAAGTTCCACAGCCTGGCCGAGTTCGACCAAGCCATGGTCAACTTGATTCGCGGCAAAGGCGTGATCGGCCACGATCCCGTCGTCTTCCGGCTGATCAACGAAGGCGACAAAGTGATGGCCTTCGAACGCGACGGACTGGTCTTTGTGCTGAACTTCCACCCGAACAAGTCGTTCTCCGACTATCCGGTGGATGTTACTCCCGGCAAGTACCGGCTGGCTCTGAACACTGATTCCCCCGCATTCGGCGGATACGACATTGTTCAAGGCGAGCAGACCTACGAAAGCTTTTCCTTCCACGACGGCGAACACGACCGCAACCAGATCAACCTATACATCCCAGCCCGCACCGGCTTCGTGCTCGAGCGGATTTAATCTTTCAGCCGGAGGCGGTGCTGCAGCCGGAGGCGGCGGTTCCGGATCTGCAGCAGCGGTTCCGGATTTACAACGAGGAACATCGAAATGAATACAAACCTGCCAGAAATCGTTGCCCTTTCCGCATTACTTTTGACAGGTTGCGCCAGCGCCAAGCCGGATGCCTACCGGGTCTATTTCGGTACGTCGGCCAAGGGCGAAGAGCGCGGGATATACATGGCCAAGCTCGACATGAAAACCGGCGCCCTTTCCGAGGCGGTCCGGGTTGCAAAAGCGACGCGTCCGGGCTTTATCGCCATCCACCCGAACGGGAAAACCATGTATGCCACCGGCGAAGGAATCGACGCTGAAACCCAACGGGACGGCGCCGTCAGCGCTTTCCAAATATTGAAAGACGGCATGCTCGCCGACCTCAACACCCAACCCTCCGGCGGCGCAGGAACCTGCCACGTATCGCTCGATCCCGAAGCCAAAAACCTCCTCGTCGCCAACTACATGGGCGGCAGCTGTTCGGCCCTGCCCATCCAATCCGACGGATCGCTGGCCACCCCCGCTTCCACACAGGTGCATTCTGGATCGAGCGTCCATCTCAAACGCCAACAGAAACCCTTTGCGCACTCCATCAACACCTCGCCCGACGGGCGCTTCGCGTTTGTGGCCGATCTCGGCATCGACAAAATCATGATCTACCGCTTCGATCCGGAAACAGGAACGCTCACACCGAATGATCCTCCGTTCGCAGCAATCGGGCCAGGTGGCGGACCGCGCCACTTCACCTTCCACCCCAATGGAAAATTTGCCTATACCAACCACGAGCTGAACGGAAAAGTCACGGCGTTCGCCTACAACCAGGAAAGCGGTGCTCTGACGCCCATTCAAACCATCTCGACGCTTCCTGAAGACTTTGCCGAGGACAATAAAACAGCAGAAATCATCACCTCTCCCGACGGGCAATTCCTCTATGTCTCCAACCGTGGACACGACAGCATTGCCATCTTCGGCATCGACGCCGACACCGGCAAGCTGACCTTCGTCCACCGCGAACCTGTCCGGGGCGAAGTTCCGCGAAACTTTAACATTGATCCAACCGGGACCTATCTGCTGGCGGCCAACCAGAAGACCAGCAATGTCGTGGTTTTCAAAATCGACCGCAAAACCGGCCGGCTCGAATACACCGGCAGCGAAATCAAGGTTCCCAACCCCATCTGCGTGCGTTTCCTCCCCCTGTAGCAGGGTCGTGGATTTTTATTCGGCCGGAATCGCCTGCGCAAGTGTGACGTCACACCTGCGCAGGTGTGACACCCCAGTGTTTCCAGATATTGAAACCGCCTTTCAGTTGACTCTATTGAGATAAAATACCAATACTCCGGTCATCATTTAAGGAGAGCATAGCAATGGACTTTGACGTAATTGTGATTGGAGCCGGCCCCGGGGGATACCCCGCGGCCATTAAAGCAGCCCAACTGGGCGGAAAAACCGCAATCATCGAGCGCGAATGGCTCGGGGGCACCTGCCTGAACTGCGGATGCATCCCCACCAAAACCCTGATTGCCGGCGCTGAGGTTTATCAAAAAATCCTGCATGCCGACACCTTCGGCATCAACGTCGGCACGCCCGAGATTGACTATCCGGCCATGAAGACCCGAAAAGACGGCGTGGTCGATACGCTCAAGAGCGGCATCGGCTCCCTGCTGAAGGCCCACGGCGTAACCGTATTCGAGGGCGAAGGCTCCTTCCGCGACGCCAACACCATTGCCGTAAAGGCCAGCGACGGCGCGACTCAAGAAATCACCGGCAAAAACATCATCATTGCAACCGGCTCCACCTCCACCGTCCCGGGCTTCATTCCCAAACACGAGCGCATTGTGGAAAGCCGCGCCTTCCTCGATCTGGAAAAGCTGCCCGAAAGCCTCCTCGTCCTCGGCGGCGGCTACATCGGATGCGAGCTCGCCTGCATGGCCGCCGGACTCGGAGTCAAGGTTACCGTGGTGGAACTGCTCGCCGACGTGCTGATGCTGCTCGACAAGGACGTGCGCCAGGTCGTTAAGAAAAACATGAAGGACGCCCTCGGCATGACGCTCATGACCGGCGACGCGATGGAAAACATTGCCGCCACCGACACTGGCGTAACCGCCACCGCCGGCGGCAAGACCATCGAAGCCGACATGCTGCTCGTGGCCATTGGCCGCAGCCCCGTCACCGACGGGCTGAATATTGAAGCCGCCGGCGTGGCCGTCAACGAACGCGGCTATGTGGAAGTGGATGAATTAAACCGCACCAACGTGTCCGGCATCTACTGCATCGGCGACGTTTCCGGTCGCCTGCAGCTTGCCCACGCCGCCACTTCTCAAGCGATGTATGCTGTGGAGCACGCCCTCAAAGGCGAAGAAAAGATCGAAGAGGTCGTCATTCCCGGCGTCATCTTCACCTCCCCCGAAGTGGCGCTCGTGGGCATCACTGAAACCGACGCCAAAACGCAGAGCTTGGAAATTTCCACCGGCAAGTTTTATTTCCGGGGCCTCGGAAAAGCGCTGGCCTCAAACGAAACGGAAGGCTTCGTGAAGATTATCGCCGACAAGAACACCGACCGCATCCTCGGCGCGCAATGCGCCGGCCCGCATGCCACGGATCTCATCAGCGAAATGGTTGTTGCTGTGCGCGAAGAGCTGACGGTGGAGGAGCTCGGCAACACGGTACACGCCCACCCGACCTTCGCGGAAGTCTGGATGGAAGCCGCGCATGCGCTGCACAAGGCCTGCATCCACGCGCCTCCCGCACGGTAGCCCCTGTCATAAATTCATGATTTAAAACGTCCTCTGAACAAGGGCGTTTTTTTTGGTCTGGCATGATTGACCCGCCGCAACCAAACCTATAGCTTTTTCGCCAATTACGAATAAATGAACCAATAAACATGCAAAAAAAACTGATCCAGCTGATCTTCCCCCTTCTATGCGCCGCCGCGTGCGGCTTTGCGCAGGATACCATTGTATTCAAAAACGGCGACGTACTGACGGGGAAAATCCTCAAGCAGGGCGATACGCTCATTCATTTTAAATCGCCGGCCTTTGGCTCTGTAGGCCTGAATATGCGGGACATTGCCGAAGTCCGCACAGGGAACGAGGCGATCGCCGTTGACCCCGCTCCGCCCGCCGAAGTCGCTGTAAATCCTGAGACAGCCATAGTTCCAGCCGCTGTCGATAAGCCCGAGGCCCCGGTTGAACAGCCGCAGGTTGCGAAAAACATGCCCAAAGCCGAAGGGTTCGCCACAAAAAACCCGAAGCCAAAACCACAAAAGAGCAAATGGTCGGGACAGGCCGGAATGCAGGTCGCCGTGCGCGAATCCAACACCTTGCGACGACAGGGTGGCAATCTGGTTGAAAAGGAAGAAACATTCAACTCATACCGAGTCTACGGCAATATTGGATGGAAGGGCGAAAAAAACAACCTGCGCTGGGACTGGGCCTACCGCTACAGCAAATCCGACGTGCGAAAAATCGACGACTTCTACAACGTTAAGCAGAATTTTAAGCACCACTTTACGCCGAAATATTTCCTCAGCTCGAATTCCCTTTTCCAACGCGACTACCGCCGAGGCATCGACGGCGAATTCCTGCAGACCGCTGAAATCGGCGTTAAATGGATCAATAACCCGCCCAACTTTACCTTTACCACATCAGCTGGCGGCGGCTACCACGCCTACGAGCGGGACGAAGACCAGTATTCCAACGCCGAAGGGAAATTTGTGCTAGACGAGTCCATCCGCTGGCAGCTGATCAAATCGCTGACCCTCTTCCAGAAATACACCCACCTAGGCAACCTGGAAAACTATCACTTCGTCTTTACCAGCGGCCTGGAAAACAAGCTGATCAACGACTTGTTCCTGCGCCTTGAATACCGCCTCGACCGCGACACCGAGGTCAACTACGACGACAAGAGCTACTACGACAAGGCATTGCTCACCAGCCTGCTCTACAAATTCTAGAGCGAGTCACGAATAATACCGTCTTCCTATCGGTTTTATGATGTTCGTAGATGCGACGAGGACGTCGCACCTACGAAGGTTTAGGCTGAAACCATTCTGAAGGCAGTATAAAAACTGGCACCATTTGCAGGGAAGACAGACGCCCCGACTATCCACTTCACCCAGCATGATGAAACAATCGGCGACGTGTCGCATGCAATCCCATCACCGAAGCCGTCTTCGTCGGCAGCCACGGACATGGAATCCCACAGTTTTCCTGTTCGTTGCCGAGCATGACAGCGCATAGTGATTCCTGTTGAACATTAACGAAAAGAACGCCGACTAATGTGCTGTTCCTGCTGACGGCGTTTGGCGCGTCGATAGAAGAGAATACCTCCGGAACCAATCGTTATTAGCAGCACGCTGGAGGGTTCGGGAATTTGTGTGTCTGTGCCTACTATTATTCCCCCGCTTGTTGCTGTCGCACTATCAGATATGGCAAGTCCCGTTCCTGTATACGTTAAACTTACCCAGCCGTAATCATCGCTACTATCCGGCTCATCTGGCTTAGGTGAACCAAACATATCAGCCCAACATGAAAAATATTTTGTTTCATTCATTGAAAAAGTTACTGTGTTAAAACCTGTGTCGAGTGCGTTCTCCCAGTCTTCGGCTGAGGAAGGTGTGAACTCAACGCCAGGGCTTGATAAAAAAATATGATAATTAAATGCAATCAAGCCTGCACTAAACTCATAATTACCTGCACCTAAATCGCCAATCTGAACGCCTAAACCTGTCTGCCGATTGGGTGTTGGAGCAACGAGTAGAACCGACGACGGACTGGATGGAATAAAAGCCGCATTGTTAGTGATTACATCGGCTTTTGCGTAAGCGACGCAGATCACAAACAAACTAACCGTTGTCACATGCATGTATATTTTCGTTGTCATGACTATCCTTCTTTCGTTGGAGACAAGCCTACCTCAAACTCTCAGGTATTTCCTGATATCCAAGATCTGACAAATCAATTGTTGATAGAGTATAACCCGTAAGGCTCATGACATCATTGATCTCACCCTTGAAGTTCACAATGGAGGTTCCAGAGCCCCCGTGAGGATATACCCACAGTGTTGTTAGAATGGGTTCGTGGTTTAAGATTATGAATCCGGGATTACCTGAATCGAATTTCCGCATTCCAGGCCCACCCAAACCATCTATACTCGAATCATAGTAATTTGTTCTACTGCCGTAAATGGGAAGAGAGTAGGAGCAATCTCCAGCAATAAAGCTTATGTTTGTTGCAGTGATCGATCTAACGCTATATAAATCATGGATCAAAGCCCTTTCCTTCTGATCCAAGCATAATCCCGGCACATGGATATTCACTTGCCCAAGATAATTGGTGTAGTTGTCGGGTAAAATCTTTACAAAACTAAACCGATTAGTCGGCACGTCCTGAGATAGTACTGCAACGGTGAGGTCAGCATGGTTAGTGTCTATGTTATGTATTGACTCGATGGTTGCGATATAAACCCCGTTTGTAGCATCCACAAAACGAAGCGTTTCTCCGGGGGGCACATTAAAGAATCCACCGGGCGGCAGGGCAAATATATGATTTACAAACAACGCATGCCTTGGGCTGATTAATGTTCCGGCTCGCTTATAAGAATCAAAACTATTCCACGGACTGCACATGGTTAGATCGATGTCCGCCGCCCAGCAATTGGTGTTGCGGATATATTCCGGGGTCGTGTTGTCATATGTGGAAAGAATTTCGATGGAATTGCTCGGGCTCTTGCCGATCAGCCGGGTATCAACCGCCCGCATGGCATCGGCGAAGGCATAGTTGTTGGTGTTGTAGGCGTAGAGGTCGGTTCCCAGCTTGTATTCCCACAGGTTGTCGATCCAGTCGCCGTCCGGGTCTGCAAAAGCATCGGCCGCATTCGTGTAGGAAAGACCATTCAAATATTCCCACCAGTCGGGGATCCGGTCGTAATCCCCGTCATAGATGGACATCGGCAGCTCCAGGTCGTAGTCCATCGTGTGGTTGGTGACGGAGACGACCAGCTGCGTCATCGGCTCGAAAAAGTCCAGCGCCCCGTTGGTGGCAATGTCCTGGTACAGCTCCAGCCAGAGGCTCCATACTTCGTTCGAGGTGCGCTGGTCGACCACCACGGGATCAATCAGAAAAGTACCGTTGGTCACGACGACTTGCTGCAAGACCGTCTTCTCAACCTTCCCCTGTACAATGTCCCACGGTGTCGGAGGTATGGAGAAGTCCATCAAGACGGCAGCGGCATAGACGGTTCCGGTCAACGATGAGAGGTTCGTGACCGTTCCCTGCAAGCTGACACAGTAGTGCAGCGGGTGGTTGGGATCGGTTCCACAGCTAACTTCGTCGGCATCCGGGACGTTGTCGCCATCGTTATCGAAAAGCGTGAACGATATGCCGCTGTCGTGATTGGTTATGTCCAGAGTGGATGTGTAAAATGGCTCACCCCAATCGAATGCATTGTCCCCATCGACATCCACCAGCACCTGTATCACGGGAGGAAGCGGCGAATTAATGATCTGATGGGGATAGCGGAACTGTCCGTCACTCACCACGGTAGAATTTGATGCGCTCCAGCCTGCCATGCCGAGCGTATAGCTTGCCCGAATCATCGCGGACATTCCGGTCTGGTTGTCCACTTCTCCCAGTATGGTGACGCAATAGTTTTCGATATTGGTCGGCGAGGTTCCGCATAAAACCTCATCCCCATCACCAACGCCGTCTTCATCGGAATCGTAGTCGAATATCGAAGTGAGGTACTCAAATGCTTCTTCATAGTCGGTCAGCCCGTCGGCATCATAGTCGTTTGTTGACACTGGGCTGTATTCATCGGCGCCCATGTCGGGAGCGGCATCCCGTGGCTGGCCGTGGAAATCATACCAGCTCAACGTGCTTGTCGTGCATGCGTTGATGCAGGGCGAGTTCGAGAGTATCAAACCATCCCGCAGCGCAACCCCGTTTGTTTGAATCACTCCATCCGCACTGTCCACATCCAGAAGGTAAGCCGTGTTCGGGACTATGGCCGACAGGATTTCCGTGCTGTAGCGCCCTGTGGAATCCGATGCATGGGCAACGGCATAGTTGCTGTTGGTTGCGAACGATTGATCCCAGAAACAGTTTTCGATCCGCACATCGATGGAAGCAGGCGCATTGCCCAGATTTATAGAACTGGTGCCGAACAGGATGCCGTGCGAAATATTGGTGGATGAATTGAAATTGAGAAACGAGCAATTCGCAACGTGCACCTTCGGGGAATCAACAAGGTAGATGCCCGACTGCACGTGATCCCCGTTCGCTCCCCGGATGATGCAGTTGTTGAACCTAACCGTTTTATCCGATGATCCCAGTCCGTAGAAGCCAACGTTCCAATCGCTGTCTCCCAAATCCACCCTGACGCCATCGAAATATGGAGCGGCACCATAAAACGGACCACTGCCATGTCCGAGATAGAACCCCATCTGCATGGAACGCCAGCCTTGCGTCTGCTTAATGTTCAGACCACGGATAATAGTCCGATTATCTTGCCGCTCGCTGAGAAAGAAGGCGGCGAACCCGGAAGACCGGACTTCAACAGTGCGGTTCGTTCCCCAGTTGTCCGACATCAACATGATCGGATGGTTCGGGAAGTTCAGGCCAACATTAGCCCCTCCTATATATAAACCCGGCGCCATCTCGATGATGGAATAATTGGTTGAGGCATTGAAGGCTCCGAGAATGGTTGCATAGGTGTTGGAGTTCCCCGCATGGGCGGGATCGACCCTCAGTTTGGTGATGGATGAACTGTCGCTGCTGTTGGGGTTTAAACCATAATAGCATTCGTAGACATTGGGCAGCATGTCGTGGTCGGGATCGAGAATCATGTCCAGGTCGTCGTTGGGATCGAGCGCATATTGCAGTTCCCACGCATCGTCCATAAAGTCGCCGTCGGAGTCCGAACTGAAGCGGTCGGTCTTGTAGAGCAGAACCTCTCTGGCATCAACCAGTCCATCGCCGTCAGTGTCCAAATCTGCATTACCAACCCTGTACGCACGGAACTGGAGGTTCGTTTGCGTATCCGCCCAAACCACTGTCGTGCTGCCTGTGGTGGCCAAGGCCGATGAAACGATAGTCCATTCACCCTCAGTCAGATTTGTTGTCGCATACACTTCCACCCGGTTAGTGAATGTTTCGGGGTATCCGATTTCAATTTCAACAACCGAGTTGGTATTGGTGGTGCTGTTTATCGCCACCACGAGATTGGTTGGCGATTCAGGCAAGGCCATTAGCATAGCCATCGGAGCTATCGCCATGGATTCTAAAGCTTGTGCCTCCTGCGTCTCTGCATAATCCGCGTAGAATAATTCCGGCAAAAGCGCAAAGTCGGCCGCAATATGGGCAGGATCGAAAATCCACCTGTTGAACTCGTCCAGCTCTTCGCCTTCCTCCAATTGGAAATGCAAGGTTTGCCAACTGTAGGGGTCATAGTTCTCGACAGGGAGCCTGTAGACCTCGGTGCCGTACGAGTTTAGGAAAACTCTTTCACGAGGGTAAACGGATGGGTCTTCATAAACCGACACCCTATAGATCGGATACCCATTCGCATCCATTTCAGCATACATCTGCGAGGTGAATGTCTTTGGGAATTTCGTCCAGTCCACCGGGAGGGCGGTTTTGACAGAATGGACGTACACATCTTCAGATGGCGGGCTGATAGGAAGCCATTGATATTGCTGCTCCACGAACAGCGCTTCCAGCTCATAGATGCTGTCAACAACATCGATGCTGGTTCCCTCAACGGGCAAAGTTGCACCGGCCACCAATGGAGCCATCAGAACTACGAACGGAGCGAGTAGAATTACAGCCTTCATGCTTCCACCTCGCAAATTGCTTACCACGAACCCGCATTTACTCCTTCCTCTGAAAAACAACAACCTATTTTTTCTGATAAATATGATCCTAGTATTTTTTACTAGATGTTCTTATCATGAAAAATCAAGGGTTCTAGATTGGTATTCCTGCCTATTGCAACGCCTCCCTTTTTTGGCAACGTCACCTTGTCGGGACATGCAGCCGACCGGTTTTTGTTACGGTCTTTCCGGGCAAATAAAAAAGCGGCCCGCAGGCCGCTTTTTTTATTCCTTCGGATGCTTGGAAGCGCGCTTCCTTTTCCTCCGCCTAATCCCCCAGCCGGCCAGCAGAAACACGGCCGCCACAACCAGCATGGGCAGCACGTCGCTCGGCGCCGGGGCGCAAAAGGGAATGGTAATCGCGTCTTCCATTTAGGCTATGCGTTTTAAGCAAAGTTGTAGCCGGGGGCGGTGACCCCGGATTTTCGCAAACGAAGCTTTCCAACAGGAAGGCGGGGTCGCCACCCCCACCTACAGCGCCTCGCTAGTTTACTTCAACCAGCTCCAGCTCGAAATTCAGGTTTTGTCCGGCGAGCGGATGGTTGGCATCGATGGTGATGGTTTCTTCCGCCACCGCTGTAATCTGCACAGGCACAGGCTGTCCTTGCGGGCCCTGCATCTGCAGGCCCATGCCCGCTTTCGGCTCGAGGCCTTCGGGGAGCTGGCTCTTTTCAAATTCCATAACCATCTCGTCGCGCTTCTCGCCATAGGCTTCGGTGGCGGGAATGTGGATCGATTTCTTCTCGCCCACAGCCATGTCCTTCACGCCGGTTTCAAATCCGGGAATCACCATGCCGGCGCCCATTTCGAATTCCAGCGGATCACGGCCTGCTGACGAGTCAAACTGGTTGCCGTCGTCCAACGTGCCGGTGTAGTGAATTTTAACTTTCTGTCCGTTTTCTATCATTGTACTGCCTTTCTTTTAATTCAGATCAACAAAGAGCGAACCATACAGACTAGAGACACGATGGCAACCCATAACCCGGCTAGTTTCAACGGCGCCGGCGTGGCTTCGCCGGCTTTCCAGAGCTTTGTCCTCGGCCTCCGCGATCCGGATAGCGCTTCCGTACAGCTGGCTCCATTTGTTGCGGGAACCCCTTCTTGCCGCACCGCTTGCCGATGGTGGCAACGGCGAGGCGGGCGGAGGAAAAGGCGGCTTGGAGGTTGTAGCCGCCGGTCGGTCCGTCAATGTCGAGCACCTCGCCGGCAAAGTAGAGGCCGGAGCATTTTTTTGATTCCAAAGTCTGGGGGTTGATCTCTTCGAGCACCACGCCGCCGACCGTCACCATCGCTTCTTTGATGGAGCGGGTGCCCAGCGGACGGATCTCCTCCGTTTTCCCGTCCATGAGATTAATCTTCAGGACATAGTTTTTGAGATTGCGGCGCGCGGCAATGCGGCTGGCATCGGTGACGGCGGTTCCGCCGATCCCCCACTTTTCAATTTCATACACGCCGCGCGTCTCGGCGACCTTTTGGCCGGCGTCCATAACATCGACCGTTACCTTTTCATACACCTGCCCCACGCGCCCTTTCAGCACTTCGGGATCGACCTCGAAGCCGACCAGCCCCGGACGGAAGGGTTCGACGGAATGCCCGAGCTTGGCCGCCCATTCCTGCCCGTCGCCGACGGAGCCGGTTTTCGGATAGCTCACGCCGCCGGTGGCCACGAGCACATATTTTCCCTCCACCGTAAAGTTGCCGGTGGTGACGCGGAACCCGTTCTTCGTTTTTTCCAATGCCTGAACCACCGACGAGCAAGCCAGCGACACCTTGCCGTCGCGCAGCTGGTCGGTGAATAGGTTGAGCACGTCGGAGGCGCGCTCGGTATGCGGATAGACCTTGTTGCCGGTCTTGACGACCGTCTTCAGACCGTGGGAGGCAAACCAGCGTTGGAGCATCGAGGGCGTGAAGGCCCGGATCGCGGGTTCAAGGAACGGCCCGACCGGATCGCCGAGCATCTGCAGCATGCGGTCCTCGGAAATATTCGTCGTCAAATTGCAGCGCGCATTGCCGCACATCAGCAGTTTGCGCCCCGGCTTATGCTTGCGTTCAAGCACCAAGGCCTTCAACCCCAGCTCCCCCGCTGCGCATCCGGCCATCAAGCCTGCCGCGCCGCCGCCTATAATGATCAGATCGGTTTTACTCATAGACAGCCATGTTGGCAGAACCTATATTGATTGCCAACAAGGAGCCTCCATGAAATCTTCATTCAATTGCGCCATCATTGCCTCGGCCTGCATGCTTACCGGATGCAGTTCCCTGAAAGTCACCTCCAGCAGCACCCCCGGCTACGATTTTACCGCCATCAAAACCTACGAATGGGTCGAATGCCCCGAAGAAATCACGAAAGAGCACCATCTCTACATCAACGAAAACTTTAAAAAATCGTTGAACAACGAGCTGTCTGCACGCGGCCTCAAGCAGGTGCTCGACACCACCGAGGCCGAAGTACAGACGACCTACTACATTACGCTGGCAGAGCACGAAGAATATACCGGCCCCTCCTCGGCAGAAGAGTCTACGGTGACGAGCGGCTTTTCGTTCAACTCCCAAAACAAGTCGTGGAACCTCAAGGAACAGGAATCCGGCCTGAACGCCTATACCGTAGAGATCGGAACCTTGACCATGCTGCTCTACGATGCCAAAAGCGACGAACTCGTATGGGAAGGCGCCATAAAAGGAAAAATCGACCGCACCAAGCCCCTTGAAAAGCAGACCGAGCGCATTGTGCTCTACTGCCACGAGCTCATGAAACACTTTCCTGCAGCAATAAAATAGTGGCTCCCTTATTTGCACTTCCCTCATGGATGCAGCGCCGGAATCGGCGCGATGCACCGCCCGGCTCTTGGCGCCCCATACTGGAGAGCAACTTGCCCGTAGTCGGCAAGCTGACCGAAGAACACCAGCGGCAGCTGTTTAAGCACATAAAAGATTTTCTGGCGCACAAGCGGTTCGAAGGCTGCGGCGGACTGGCGGTCACCGAAGAGATCCAGGTCACCATCGCAGCGCAGGCGTGCATGCTCCTGCTTGGGCGCAAGACGCGGACCTATCCCAAACTCAAGACCATTCTCGTCTACCCGCACACCTACCAAGGCGGCCGAAAGGGCCTGTTTGGCGGCGACAACGGCGCGGACGCCCGGCTCGGCGAATCCTGGGCCGTCGGCGTAGTGGTGCTGGCCTGGGACAGCGTCCTCGGCGGCGCGCGCAATTTCGAGGACGGCCACAACGTCGCCTTCCATGAGTTTGCGCACCAGCTCGATCAGGAAGACGGAGCAACTGACGGCGCGCCGATCCTTGAAGAGCGCTCGGCCTACTCCGCCTGGGCGCGGGTCTTTAGCCATGAATACAAAGACCTCGTTGATAAAACCCGCAAAGGCCGGAAAAGCACGATGGACCGCTACGGCGCCACCAACCCCGCCGAATTTTTCGCCGTCGCCACGGAAACCTTTTTTGAAAAGCCGCAGCAACTGAAAACCAAGCATCCCGAGCTCTACGAAGAGTTGCAATACTATTACAAAGTGGATCCCATCCAATGGACATGAGCAGAAAGAAAGAAGTCTATCCCCGCTGGATCGGCATCATTTTCGGTCTATTGCTGCCGGGTTCCGCCCACTACCTTTCGGGAGCCAAAACCGCCGGCCTCGCATGGCTGGCCGTGATCACCGTCATGTCGACCGGCTCCAGCATTCTGATTCTCGTACCTTCCAGCGCGTCCATACAGGCCGGACTAGCCGGCACTTTGGTGGCCGTCGTGCTGAATTTGGTGATGATTGCAACATCGTACCGGCCGGTCAAACGACTTTCGTTCAAGGGCTGGGCGGGCGTTATAGGCTGCCTGCTGCTCTACACCCTACGCCTTGAACCGCTCCAAACCGCATCCGTTTCGGCAGACAGCATGGCGCCCACGCTGCAGGGCTTGCGCACAGAGAAAGGCGATGAACAGACGACCTATTGGGACAGGGTGGTGCGGGGACGGAGCTATCAAGAGTTCAAAACGGAGGCCACGGGCACGGTCGAAGGTCCGGCCCGGCTAGACGGCGAGAACGTCACGTTCTCCATCAGCAACGTAACACACCGCGTTCCTAGCTACGCCTTCAGCTTCACGAACATGTGGCAGCACTATGATGAGGGCGATGTACTCTGGTCGGGAACCGTCACCGCCCAAGACTATCTTGCCGTTAATCCATATGCCTATATCTTGCACCCCCCCCGCCGCGGCGATGTTATTGCGTTTCTGACAGACGGCATCGAGCATCCCGCCGTCAACCCCGGCGCAACCTACGTCAAACGAGTGGCCGGAGTTCCCGGCGACCGCATCCGCATTGAGCCCCCCAGCATCCTCATCAACGGAAAGCCGCTCGTTGAGCCGGAGATTTTCCAGCACTTCAGCTATGAGCACGCCGGACTGCTCTCCAACCCCACCAACTACATCAAGCTCGCCCAAGGCGAATATTTCGTGGTGGGCGACAACACCGGCTTCAGGGGCAGCCTCGACGGGCGCTACTTCGGGGCGATCCGCGAAGAGAGCATCGTGGGCAAGGTGAAAAGCATCTATTGGCCGCTGCCCCGCATTGGAGGAGTGGAGTAAGGCGGCTAGAGATTGAGATGCCAGTAGAGCCGGAACTCAGCTGCGAAGCAGCGTGGGACCGGCTTCCATACCGGAATTGCCGGATCTACGGGCGGACAAGCCGCCCTAAGTTCCGGCATTACCATCTACGGCATATCCCCTCTAACTGCGCCGTTCGATCTGCTTGATGAGATCGCCGAAGATAAAGTGATGGAACGGCAGGAAGATGTACCAGTAAGTACGGCCCCACAACCCCTTGGTTTTGTAATAGGCGTTGACGGAAAGTCGGTTCTTGTCGCCTGAAACCGGATCGACCCGGAACTCGAGCCAGGCATAGCCGGGCACCTTCATTTCGGCGCGAAGCAGCAGCTGCCGCCCCTGCTGGATCGCCTCCACCCGCCAAAAATCGACCACGTCGTTGATGCGCAAGGTCGAGGCGCTGCGCCGTCCGCGCGTCGTACCCACGCCCATCAGCAAGCGGTCGAGCGCCCCGCGGATGCGCCAGAGAAACGTGCTATGGAACCAGCCGTTGCGTCCGCCGATGTGGGTGATGGATTTAAACAGCGCCTCGGCAGACTGGCTCGTCACCAGCGAATAAGAGCTGGTATAGGTCGGCGGGCCGTCGATTTCGCGCAGCTTGATGGCCAATTCGTAGTCCGGCGGATAGCTGTCGGACCATCGCGTGCGGACGGCGTCCTGCTCCTCGCGCGAAATCGCCAGCACCAGCGCCTCCTTGCAGGAGATGCGGCGGAACGGGATCAGCTTTTCAATGTCGTTTTCCTGGCAAACCACGTCATGCGTCACGCTTTCCATCAGGCACCAGGTGATGGCCGCCGGCACGGGGGTCAGCAAGCTGGTGATGTAGGAATAGAAGCCAATGCTCGATACCGGTGAAGGAATGAAGAGCCTTTTTTTCCCCAGCAGCTCGGCGTGGACCTTCAGCATGGCCGCATAGGTCAGGATGTCGGATCCGCCAATATCGAACGTGCGCCCCGCTGTTTCCGGGAGTTCCAGCACGCCGACGAGCGACTTGATCACATCGCGCAGGCCGATTGGCTGGCACTTGGTCTTGGCCCAGTTCGGCACGAGAAAGAGCGGAATCCTGCGCACCAGGTGGTTGATCATTTCATACGAGGCGCTGCCCGACCCAATGATGATCGCCGCCCGCAGGATCGTGGTCGGCACCGAACCGGCCATGAACTCGTCCGCCACCTGCAGCCGGCTGGCGAGATGGGTAGAAAGGTCGGTGCGCGTGTCGCCCAGCCCGCCGAGATAGATGATGCGCTTCACGCCTTGGCGTTCGGCGGCTTTGCGGAAATTGCGTGCGGCCTGCAGGTCGAGATCCTCGAACCGCCGACGCCCGATGAGCATGGAGTGGATCAGATAATAGGCCGTGTCGATCCCTTCCAATGCCCGGGAAACCGCATCCTCCTCCAAGGCATCGGCCGCCACGACCTCGGCCTCCGGCCAGCGCTCCCCGTGTTCCGGCGAAGCGACCCGAACCATCACGCGCAAGATGTAGCCCCGCGCCAGCAGCTCGGGAACCAGTCGCCCGCCAATATAGCCGGTCGCTCCGGCAACGAGCACCGTGCCCATGCCTCCGTCAGGCGAGGTCGGCAAGTCCGTGCATATTATTTCATCGGTGCTCTGAACCATTTTCCATCCCAGTTACCCGCACTTTATCCAACCATTGGAAAAGTGCAAGCACCACAAACCCCATACAAAACACCGAGGGTTTATGGGGTATAGAAAGCTTTTAAGACTGCTCGACAAGGCGGTCGGCCTTTGCAAACTTGTGGCCTCAACGATGAACAACGAACTCCTAATAGAATTGATCGACGAAAGCATCGCCCTCGAGCTCAACGTGGCGTCGATCTACAAATTCTTTTCCGAAAGCATCACGCACGACAGCGATTTTTGGTGGCAGCTTCATCTCGAAGAAAAAAGCCATGCCACGTTATTGCGCAGTGGAAAGGAATCCTTCATCAAGCGCGGCAGGTTTCCGCGCGACATCGTCGCCGACTCCATTCGCGATCTGAAAGAAGCGAACGAAAACGCCGCAGCAATGCTTGGCCAGTTCGACGGGGCGCGGCCAGGGCGACGCGAAGCGTGCAAGGCGGCCATTGAACTTGAACAGCAAGCCGGCGAAAGCCATTTCATGAAGTTTATGGAAAAGGACGCCGAGAGCGCTTTGGAAAGCGTTTTCCAGCAGCTTAACCGCAGCGACAAGGGCCACGAGCGACGGATCAAGGAACATCTCGCCTCCCTGCCGGCCGACGCCTAGTACTAAACGTCCTAACTTGAAGGGGTCCAACAGATGATTGGGAACGAATAGCGCCCAATTTAGCAAAGGGCGCAAAGTTTAGATGGAGGGTGTTCTTCGCGACCTTCTGTTAAATTTGCTGATCGAGTGCTGAGCCCTTTTTGAAGCGCAAGGTTTGATTGACCTGCAATTTGGCGTATAACCCGCGCTTCATGTTTCTCACCAAAACCATCCGATACAACCTGCTCGCCATCTTGGCCTGCCTGCTTTGGTCGTCGTCGTTCGTAACCACCAAACATGCGCTCGACTACCAAACGCCGCTCACGCTCGCGGGCTTGCGCTTTGTTCTGGCTGGACTCATTCAAATTCCGCTGTGCGGCCACCTGCTCGCCCCCCTGCGCATGCTCCGCAAGGAATTCTTCACCGTGTTGCTCGTCAGTATTTTCCACACCATCTTTCTCTACGGCACCTTCTTCATCGGCATGACCTGGGTGGGCGGCGCCGAAGGCGCCATTATGATCGGCGTCGGCCCGCTCTCCTCCGCGCTCATGGCCCACCTGTTCATGCACGACGACAAAATGCAGCGACGCACCCTCGTCAGCATCGGCTTCGGCATGGCCGGCGTTGTGCTCATCAGCTTGGCTTCCAAACCGTGGAGCCCCGTCGGGCTGAAAGAATTTTTCGGACTCATGCTGCTGCTTAGCGGCGCCGTGGTTTCAGCTCTCGGGAACGTGGTCGTAGCCAAACGAAAAGGCGGGCTGCATCCGATCGCGCTCAACAGCGCACAAATGCTGCTCGGCGGCGTGGTGCTACTGCTCATCGCCTTTCCGTTCGAAGGCGCAGCCAACTTCGCGCTGCCGCCGGCCTTCTACGGCCAGCTCATGTGGCTCGCCGTCATTTCCGCCACGGCCTTTGCGATTTGGTTCCACCTGCTCAGCAAGATCAAGGTTTCCAAACTCAACCTCTGGAAGTTCCTGATCCCGCTCAGCGGCGCCACACTCAGCTGGTTGCTGCTCCCCGACGAATCCCCCACCCTGCCCAGCCTCGCCGGCATGGCCCTCATCGTCGCCGGCATCGTCATCGGCCAGCGCGAATCAAAATAAAGTCGCGGCTTCCAATCATTGGAAATTATGGCCATGCTATTCCCATGATTGGAAAAGCAATATTTCTGGGATGTGCAATCAGCGCGATTGCTTCGCAGGCGGTCGCTCAGGAATGGACGCCGCTCTTCAACGGACAGGATCTTTCGGGCTGGACGGTCAAATGCAAAACGGCGGATCGGAGCAAAGCGTATTGGAGCGTCGCGGACGGCGAGATCGTCGTGAACTCCATGGGAGACAAAGACCACAACTATGTCTGGCTGCAGCACGGCGGCGAATTCACCGACTTTGAGCTGCGTCTAAAATTTAAAATCTATAAAGACAGCCTCGGCAACAGCGGCATCCAAATCCGCAGCCGCTACGACGATGAAGCGGAATGGCTCGACGGGCCGCAGTTCGACATCCATCCGCCCAACCCGCTCCGTGCCGGACTGATCTACGACGAAACCCGCGACACCAAACGCTGGATCCATCCCTCGCTCGAACACGGCGACCACAACATCCTTCCCTCCATGGCCAATCCAAAGATCAAGCTGCTCTACGGCGGCGAAGGCTGGAACGAAATGGTCATCACCGCCAAAGGCACGCAACTCACATGCGTGGTCAACGGCGAGGTCGCATCGGAGTATGACGGCCATGGCGTGCTCGACGATGCCGCCCACCAAAAACACAACGTCGGCATGCAAGGCCGCATCGCCCTCCAGCTCCACAACAAAAACGAACTCAAAGCCCGCTTCAAGGATATTAAAATCCGAGAGCTCAAGCCGGAGTGAAAAAGCTCCTTAAGCTCTTTTTTCAAACCGGCAGCTGGACGCTCGCTGCCGTGCTCATAATGCATGCTGTGGTTCGCTTCACCGGATACCGCGAGCAACTCGATTGGCTCATGCACTATTCGGGAGGACTGGCCATTGCGGTGTTCATGTACTGCACCATCGCACTCAGCAAAAAATGGCTCGGCGATCTCTCAAAGATGGGTCATCTGCTGTTCGCATTTTGTGCCGGTTGCGCGGTGGCTCTGTTTTGGGACATCGGTGAATTCGCCTCCGACCAAATCTTGGGCACCCATGTGCAGGACTCGCTCCACGAAACCATGATGGATCTGGTTTACGGAGCGCTTGGCGTCTGCACCGTCATCGCCATTCAAGGCTGCCGACTGTTGCTTTCCACGCCTACAGCTCCATCACGGCGCGGGTGAGGTCTTGCAGGACGGCTTTGGCGTCGCCGAAGAGCATCAGCGAATTGTCGTTGATGAACAGCTGGTTCGGGATGCCGGCAAAGCCGGGGCTGAGGCTGCGCTTGATGACGATCACCGTCCTGGACTTATCGACCTCGAGGATTGGCATGCCGTATATCGGACTGGTCTTGTCGTCGCGCGCCGCCGGGTTGGTGACGTCGTTGGCGCCGAGCACGATCGTGACGTCGGTCTGCGAAAACTCGGGGTTAATGTTGTCCATCTCGACCAGCTTGTCGTAGGGCACTTCGGCCTCGGCGAGCAGCACGTTCATGTGGCCGGGCATACGCCCCGCGACCGGATGGATGGCAAATTTCACCTCGACACCGCGTTTTTCCAGCAAGTCGGCGAGCTCTTGGGTTACATGCTGCGCCTGGGCGACGGCTAAGCCGTAGCCGGGAGCAATGACAACCTTCTGCGCGTTTTCCAGCAGCATCGCCACCTCTTCCGCGCCGCAGCTTTTGACCTTGCCCTCGTAGAACTCTTTGCCGGGAATATTCGCCATCTGCTCGTCGCTGACCATCGCGCCGCCAAAAAGTACCGCGCCGAGCGACCGGTTCATGGCCTTGCACATAATCTTCGATAAAATAATCCCTGACGCTCCAACCAGCGATCCGCTGATGATAAGGCCGTTGTTGTTAAGCACGAAGCCGGTTGCCGCCGCCGCAAGGCCGGAGTAGGAGTTGAGCAAGGCAATTACCACGGGCATATCTGCACCGCCGATAGCGATGACCAGCAGGATGCCAAGCAACAAGGCGACCAAAGCGATGGCATACAGAACGATGCCCATTTCGGGCTTGACCACAAACCATGCGCAGAGCACCAGCAGAACCAGCCCAAGGCCGGCCCGCAATAGGCTTTGGTTTGGCAGCTGCATGGCCTTGTCCGCATACCCTTGCAGTTTGGCCCACGCCACGATACTGCCCGTGAGCGTAACGGCGCCAATAATGGCGCTCAGCAGCAACGCCACCGACCACTGCGGAGCGGCCATGCCGGCATCAGCAACCAAGGCATTGTGGTAATGCCCCGCCACCTTGGAATATTCAGAAAGCGCAACCAGCAAAGATGCCGCTCCGCCAAAGCCGTTAAAGAGCGCCACCATTTCCGGCATCTGCGTCATCTGTACGCGCTTTGCCATGATCGCACCAATAGCGGAGCCCACCACGATGCCCGCAATGATCCACGTGTAGCTCATAACCTCTTTATTGATGAGCGTCGCAATAATGGCGATGAGCATGCCCACCGCGCCCAACATATTACCGCGCGGTGCACTGCGAGGCGAGCCGAGGCCTTTTAAACCAAGAATAAACAGAATCGCAGCAATGAGATAGGCAAGGTTGATGAGCATCATGGGCCTAGTCCTTTTTCCGTTTAAACATCTGCAGCATGCGATCAGTGACCATGAACCCGCCGACAATGTTGATCATCGCCAGCACAACGGCCAGGAAACCAAGTATTGTTGCAAAAAGCGAAGTGCCTTCTGCTCCGGCGCAGAGGATGGCCCCCACTACGGCAATGCCAGAAATGGCATTCGAGCCGCTCATCAAAGGCGTGTGCAGCGTGGGCGGCACCTTGGTGATCACCTCAAAGCCCACAAAGACCGCGAGAACAAATATGGTTAGTGCGCCTATCAATGCTTCCATGGCTATGCTCCTTGTTGTTCCATCAGCGGTTTAATCATATCGTGAACCACCTGCCCGTCATGGACGAGCAGCGCGCCTTTTACAATTTCATCTTCGAGGTCGATAGCGAACTGCTCCTCCTTCACCATGTTCAGCAGGAAGGTGCTTATGTTTTTAGAAAACAGCTGCGAGGCGTGGATCGATGAACGCGAGGGATAGTCGGTGTAGCCCACAACCTTGACACCGTGCTTTTCGACGACTTCATTCGCCACGGCGCCTTCCGTATTCCCGCCCCGCTCGGCTGCAAGATCGATGATTACGGAGCCGGGCTTCATCGCCTGCAGCATTTCATCGGTGATGAGCACCGGCGCTGTCTTGCCGGGAATGGCCGCCGTGGTGATGACGACATCGACCGTCGCCACCTTGGCCTTCATCTGCTCCTGCTGCTTTTTATAAAAGTCGTCCGACTGCGCCTTGGCATAGCCGCCCTTGTCCTCGGCGTCGGCCGTTTCGAGGTCAAACTCCACAAACTTGGCGCCGACGCTCTCCACCTGCTCCTTCACCGCCGGGCGGGTGTCGTAGGCCTCCACCACCGCACCCAGCCGCTTGGCCGTCGCAATGGCCATCAGGCCGGCAACGCCCGCACCAATCACAAACACCTTGGAGGGAGTGATAGTTCCGGCGGAGGTCATCAGCATCGGAAAATATTTAGGGAGCAGATCGGCCGCTTCAATCACGGCGCGGTAGCCGGAAATCGCCGCCATCGAGCTGAGCACATCCATGCTTTGGGCGCGGGTAATGCGCGGCACAAATTCCAGTCCGAAGCCGCTGATTTTTCTATCCGCCAGCTTTTGCATCAGATCGAGCCGGAAAAAGGCATCCATCAAACAAACCAGCGCAACGCCCTCCTTCATCCGGCCGACTTCATCGGCTTCCGGCGGGCGAACTTTTAAAATGATGTCGGCAGCCGCATAGAGCTCGTCGGCATTAGGGGCCACCTTGGCGCCAGCCTTGACATAGGCCTCGTCGGCGATGAAGCAACCCGCCCCCGCACCGCTTTCAACGAGAACCTCCAAACCGGCCTTGGTGAGCGCCGGTATGGTTGCAGGAATCAGGGCCACCCGGTTTTCGCCCGGCAGGATTTCTTTCGGAACAGCAACAAGCATCGGCGCACCTCGCAATGGATTAGTGTAAGAAAGCTGATCAGCTAATACCTAATTCAACAAGCAGCGTCAAGGTTATGCGGAACGGCGTCGCTCCGCACTCCAATGCAATTTGCTACATCGCCAGCATCTCATTCATCGCCGCCGCGGCTTTACGGCCTTCGCCCTTGGCGAGGATGACGGTGGCGGCGCCGAGAACAATGTTGCCCCGCTTATTGGTTGCGAGGCCGGGCGTAGTTTGGCGGATCAGCGGATTGGAGTCGTTGCCGATGGCAACGATGACGGTGTCGACGACGCGCATCACTCCACTATTTTGGAGGGGCGCTGTTCTTGGAGCGCAACGGTTGCCGCTCCATAACGTTGCTCCAACTTTTCAAGTTGGCTGCCTACGCTACGCTCGGCTCATCGTCGCCTGCGAGGGCACGCCTCCGCTTTCTGGAACATGCCGGACTGGACACGCTAAAGCGTGGACAACATACCCGCAGAGGTGGAGAAGGCATGTAGTCCAGCCTTTAGGCTGAAGATGCTTGAGCAGGAAAACGCAACGCCCGCCGACCCACCCATGCGCTAGGAGTCAGTGCGCTGGGGGTCAGAACGCTTTTTCCAGCATGAGCTGATTGGTAATGATGATAAAAGCGTTCTGACCCTTTCGCTATGATAAAAGCGTTCTGACCCTTTCGCTACAGCGTCAAGATTTCGGAAAAACTGTAAAGCTCCGCGTCGATAAATAATCATTGGCGCATGCTGACTGCCCAAAGAGCGAAACTCTGTTTTTGTTCCCGTCAAATCGGGAGGGCTTCAGCCTTCTCCGAAAAAAGCCGAAGCCAATACGACTCCCTCAACATACTGAAGTCATATTCAACATGCAGCATTTCAGCATGCTTTCTCTCTAAAAACTCTCGTGTTAACTCCCGGTAGCCATCAACGGAGTCGAGAAAGAGAATGGGCAGGCAAGTTAGGTGATCATGGAATTGGGCTTCACGAACAACGATTGGAATAACGCCAAGATAAAGGCTGTCCCACATTCGAAGCGTGTCATATCCCCTGCCTCGCGGACACACTGCAAATTTATGATTGTTCAGTTCGTCAATGAATCGTTCATTGCTCATAGGATAGCCTGAGTGCAAACCATGCCCATCAATTTCAACGACGTTAACAAATTCTTTGTTCTTCACTGAATCCAGAACGGTCGCACGTGAGGGATGCGTTCCCAAACTAAAGTTGCAGTAGGCTAATTGCTGCTTGTCTTTTCGTGGCGCCACATCGAAATATTCCGCATTATTGCCATCCCGTCCCAAGGGATACCACTGCACTTTCGGATGGTCGACATCACAGTTCGCAGCACAAACTTTTTTTACTGAATCGGGAATCATTTCCGCATGGAGCTGAGTAAAGGTATCATCGGTAGCATTAAGCATAACAATGAACCGGTTGCTTTCAGGGACACGCGAAAGATGGCCAAAAAGCGCAGGAAGGCTATCAAGCCCAGAATCCCTGTCAATGCATCCCCAGAACAAGAATTGATGCTTAAATGTTTCCGGCTCGAGGGGTATGGTTCCAATGCCATAATCATAATAAAGCTTCCGCCGGAATCTGGTGAAGAGAGATGCTTCTAGATTGCGGTTCAGATAGGTTTCATCCCTAACACAGTTAAAAAAGAGATCTTCATCAATCCCGCCAGTATAAGTATCATCACTTGGCACACCTGGGCTTTCAATAAATTCGCGCAATGTCATCTTCACAGGAAAAGCTCCCAACTACACAATCAACTCATTCTATACGTCCAGCATCTCGTTCATCGCCGCCGCGGCTTTGCATCCTTCGCCCATGGCGAGGATGACGGTGGTGGCGCCGAGGACAATATCGCCGCCGGCATAGATTTTTCCGATGGAGGATTTCCCGCAGTCATCGACGACAATGTTGCCCCACTTGTTGGTTGCGAGGCCGGGTGTGACTTGGCGGATCAGCGGCGCTTCAAGGCGCATCAAAAATACGGCTCTTTGTATAGAATCTTATTCATATCCCCCGCTCCTACGCGTTGAAACGTTTGAGTAGGCTACTACGTTATTCGACCCGATTAACAGAAAAATGCGCACGGGAAACCTCTTCAGCGTCAAGCGCGGGGACGGTTGAGCACGAGCAGGAAAACCGCCCAGATGGCCATCATCCCAAGAGCGATCCCCAAAATGGGCCAACCGCCCCACAGTGCGAGCAATGGAATCGCGGCGCCGGTCCACAGGCCTCCGCCCATGAACGGCTCGTGCAGCAGCTGCTTGGCGGCGAACGCTTCGGCCGCTTCGGTTTCATAGTTCGGGTCCACCACGCGAAGCAGCAGCAGGCCTGTGGCCGTTACGCCCATCGACTGCCCCATCTCGGCAATGCCGCGCTCGAACCAGGCATCCTTGAAGGCGCGACGCGCGAGCACCATGATGCAAAAAACATTCCAACCGATGCCGGCGGCGATCAACACCACCAGCGGGATCCAGCCCTTGGCTACGACATCGAGCCGGATGGTGGCAATGGCGGCGACAACGAGGAAGTCGAGCGCGCAATTCTGGATGCGCATCATCAGACCGTGATCCATGTGTTCGTGCGGATCGAAGCGGTCGGCCAGCCATTGGACGGCCACGCCGCCGAGCATGCAGAGCGGAAACAGCGGAAAGCTTTTGAAGATGTCGCCACCCGAGCCGGGCAGTTTATCAGCGGCCAAAAGCAATCCCTGCTTCATCAGCCAGCCGAGCAGCACGGCCGCACCGACAAAGACGAGATGAAGCGTGAGCGATTCGATGACGTCGCTCGAAACCGTAAGCTTTCCCGCCTCCGGGCGGTGACCGTCGGGAATAATGCCGGTCAGGTCTTCGGCATCGAAGCTGGGCGCAGTCTTCTTTTCAACGTAGCCCTTGCGGACAGCCCAGTTGACGAGCGCCATGCCGACAATGATCGCGCCCATGATGCCGCCAGTGGCGCTGGCGAGGGCAAAGTCCTTCATTTCCGGATAGCCGAGCTGGTCGAAGACCGGCCCCATCCCGCCGGCGGTGCCGTGGCCACCCTCGAAGCCGACGGGCATGATGCCGGCAAACAGATCGGGCAGGTTAAAGACGGGGCCGAGCAGCAGCAAAACAAACGTGCAGCCGACGGCATACTGCCCCCATGCGACGATCTGGCCATAGGCCAGCTGTCGGCTGGAGCTTTTCCACACCTTGGAAATCGTCGGCAGGGCAGTGCCGAGAAACAGGCAGGCAAAAACAATATTGATCAGCAGGCCGGGCAGCTTGCTCCAACCGAAGGAAACCGCCTCCGGAACCGGATGCCCCGCCCCGGCGAAGACCTGGAAAACGAGGAGTCCGAGCAGGCCGGCTATCACACTGGCGGGGAGGTAGAGGCGCTGCAGAAAAACCAGTTTCCGGCGAACCCAATAGCCCAGCCCCAGCAAAACGCACAAGCATCCGAATGAAAGCATCTCCACCGTCCTCGTTCTCGTTCTTCGTCCTCGTCCTCGACCGTCTTCTTCGAGGACGAGCACGAGGGACGATTGGTTTTAGAACATCACGTTCAAGCGGGCCGAACCCATGTGTTCCGTATACTTGTCGCTGAAACTCCCGTCATAGCCGATGCCGACTTCGAGATAGTCGGTGCAGATCCAGCCGAGTCCGATGCCGGTATTGAACAGGTCTTCATCCGGCGTGATGCTGGCCGTCCGCAAACGTGCGTTTCCGTCGGACAGGGTGGCATGCACGTCTTCGTTGAGGAAGTCGTGCGTCCATTCCGCATAGCCGACGGTTTGGAAGCGGCCGTAGCGGGTGTCGAAGCGGTGGCGCAGCTTCAAGCCGAGGGCGGATTCGAGCGTGGTCATATCGATGCTGCCCACGTCCAGATGGTTGCCGTACTGCTCGCGCTCTGTGTGGCTGTCGGCCTTGGTGTAGAGATACCGCAGGCCGACATACGGCGCCAGCGCAAAGGCTTTGTGCTGGAAATAGTTCCCCACATCGACGTGGCCGCCAAAGTTGCGGCCGCTGTATTTCGCATGCCCGAGATAGTTGTCGGCGTAGCGGCGCGTTTCATAGTCGCTCCAGCCGATGCTTGCGAGCGCATCCACGAAGAGCCCCTGCTCACCGATCCACTCGGCATAGGCCGTCAGCCAATAGGTTTCCGAGTCGGCATCGTCTCCATTGTCCGCCTTGCCGTCGGAACGGGCATAGGTGTAGCTGACGCCCACCACAAGCGCATCACCAAAGATACGGTCGAGGCCGAAGGTGTTGCCGTTGTGGTTGAGGTCGAAGCTGTCGGACCGCCCGTCGCGGTCATAGCGGCCCTGTCCGGAGAACATCTCCGCCCAGAAATGCATGCCGAAGATGGTGTTGTTATCTCCAGGGCCCATCGCGCCGGCCGGGGCGTTGGTGTTGCTCAGCAAATAGGCCTCGTTCGGGATGGCGTGGGTGGTGGCCACCAGATTCCGGCGCAGCTGGCGAGAGCGGGAGAACACCGCGTTCTCGATTCCGCTGAATCCGCCGCGGACACCGCGCAGCGCGGCATAGTTGGCCGCCACGCTGACCTGCCCGTTGACCGCCTTGGACGCAACTACGGAAATGTTTGTGCCAGCCGAATAGTCGAAAGAGAAATCGTAAAGCAGATAGTGTTCATCGACGGCCACGTTGTCGGCGGCAATTTCGTTCTGCACGCCGCCCTCGGCAATCAGGATCGGCGCATTGAGCGTGGACGGATTCAGCCCGTCGGCGACAGCGACCTCCGCCCCCATGGAGGAGACGTCCAAACTGTTGCCCACATAGAGGAGGTCCTCGCCGGCCTGCACGGCAAGCACGGCACCGTCGGCGGCAAAGTCGCCTTGAACCTTAAGCGTGCCCGTCGGCTCGATCCGACCGCCGGACATGTTGACGTCCTGGAATACATCCAAGGTGCCGGAGCCGCCCAGGACGCTGCCGATCAGGTCGAGCGTTTCAAAACCGGCAAACCGGTTTGACAGGCTGCCCGAAACCAACAGCTCGGCGCCGTTGACCTCGACCACGTCGCCCAGTCCGCCGGCTCCATCGAACAAAACGTCGGAGGAAAGTTCATTGCCGGTGCCATAAAACGCCAGTCGGTTATCCGAGTCGTTAAACTCAATGGTTCCGGCTCCGGCAACGGAGGCGCTATGCACCTCCATGTTGCCGGCCACGGAAACGGTGCCGCTCGAGGCCAGCGTCAGTGTGTTGTCGGCATTCAGGATCAGGTCTTGCGCCACGTCCACCCGGCCTTGATCGCTGACGGATACAACGTTGCTGACGGAGCCCGCCTCGCCAATCTCTAAATCGCCGGCCACGGACCAAACCGATCCCGTGCCGCCTACTGAAAATGAGTTGTTGAGGTCGCCGGACGACTGGCCGATAACGGCCGACTCGCTCTGTACGCCGCCGCCATCGACAACGGACACGGAGTTGCCGATTCCTGTAATGGAAAAGAGGTTGGTCGAAGTGGTGTCCCAGCTTCCCGAGCCGCCGATCGTCAGCGAACGGTTGGTGCCGCCGAACGTATCGATTCCGGTCAGCGCGCCGTCCACCGCCAACGCCCCGCCGTTGTTCCAAATAAATCCGACTTGGCCGGCATCAAAACCTGAGCCGATATCCAACGTGCCGCTCAGTGCAAACTCGCCGGTGTCGGCAATGATCAGCTCCTCGGCGGAAACCGTTCCGCCGCTGGCCACCGCCACGCGCCCAGTGAGTCCGCTGTCCGCTCCAACATACATGGTTTGTTCCACCGTCACTTTTGCGTTGGCGCCCACCACCAGCTCCGCGCCGTTGGTCGAACCCACCGCCAAGCCGCCGGTCGCTCCCGCCAGATCGCCAGCATCGACTTCGCCGACGTATACCCAGCCGTTGGTCTGCACCGTGAGGCGGTTGCCGCTTCCGGCGTTAACAAGGTTGGAGCTGGAGTTCATCCACTGGCCGACATACAGTCCGCCGCCGTTGTTGCGCCAAGTGGAGCCGTCGTCCACGAGTACGGAGTTGTTGCCGGAGCCAGAGCCCCAACCGATATAGCCGTCGGCGCTTTCAACCAACGCGCCCGCAATGATGGCCAAGTCGCTGTCGTCGGTGTTGTTGTAGCCGACAATTAAATTCGTGCCGCCGTTGAGCCACTGGCCGCCGTTCAGCGTCAGATCGCGCTGTCCGCCCAAATAGGTTGAATCGCCCACCGGCAGGTTGGTGACCACGGCCATGTTTTCCAGCAAGCCGCCAATCAAAAGATGGGACGTGCTGTTCCAAACCACATTGCTCTGGAGCTTGCGGTCGAACCCGCTGGCCAAAGCCAACGTACCGCTGTTGTTGATGTTAAATTTGCTGCCCGCTTCAACCACCAGGTCTTCCGCATACACCATACCGCCGCTACCTACTGAAACACTGTTGTTTGATCCACTGGCGGAACCGACATAAAGCAATGCGCTGTTGCTCCAAGACGAGCCGCTGCCCGTCAGCGAAACGCTGTTGCCGTTCGATGCGCGGCCAACGTATCCGGTTGTGCTTGATACCGCCCCGCCGCTCTCCACCGTCAGCGTGTTGCCCGCCCCGGCATCACCCACGATCAAGTCGCCGGAATTGGCCCAAGTGCCACCCTTAACAAGCACGGTGTTGTTTGACGAGCTCGCATTTGCACCCACCACGCCATTGACGCTTTCCACCGTACCGGCATCCTTGATTTCAAGGCTGTTCCCTGCGCCGCGGTTGCCGACATAAAGGTTGCCGTTGTTTTTCCAAAGGGAGTTGGCGCCGCTCACCAGCACCGAGTTCTTCGTGGCGGAGGCTTCATCACCGATGATGCCGTCCATGCTCTCAACCTTGCCGCTGTTGACGATCGACAGGCTGTTTTCCGAACCCTGCAAACCTATGGTCAGGTTGCCGCTGTTGCTCCACTGCGAGCCATCGCCATCAACCAACACCGCGTTGCTCCAATCGTTCGAAGCCGATCCGACAACGCCATTGACGCTGCTGGCCGTTGCGCCGTCGAGCAGCTTGAAGGTGGTGTTGCTGCCATCCACCAGAATATCGTCGCCGCGGTTCCAAGAACTCGCAGCGCCGTCGAGCGAAAGCGTTTTGTCCGCTCCGTCCAAAGCGGCATTGAGCGTCAATTCGCCCTTCACGGCCACATCAGCGCCATCATTCCAATTGAAGCCAGCCTGTCCGGCATCGAATGCGCCGTTGACGGTTAGCGAGCCGTCGAGTTCGAGCGTTCCGGCCGGATCGACGTAAACGCCGTCGGCCACAACGCTGGCGGTTTCACCCACCACCATTTCGGAGCCGTCGGCCACGGCCACGCCGCCGCTGTGCACACCCACCAGGTTGGTAGCGCCAGCCCCAACAAATACCCAGGCATTGTTTGAAACCGTCAGCGAGTTGCCGCCTCCAGTATTCACGCCCACGTAGACATTGTCATTGGTCCAGGCCGAACCACCAGATACGAGCACCGAGTTGTTGGCGGCCGTTGCGCCCAAGCCAATGTAGGCATCGGCATTCGATGCGCTGCCGCCGTTGGTAATCGCCAACGAGTTGTTCGAGTCGCCATAGCCGACGATCAGGTTGGTGGCGATCGTGTGCGATCCTCCATCCAAAACCAGCGCCTTTGAACCATCCAGGAATGCGCCAGCGCTATTGGTGGCCAGGCCCGTCAAAGCACCACCCACGGACAACGTGCTGCCCGAGTTCCAGTTGAAGCCGTTCGTCGAGGCGTCGAACGCGCCGCTCATAGCCAAGGTTCCGCCGTCGTTTAAGTTGAATTCATTTTCGTCGCCATAAATGGCCAACGTATTGGCCTCGATTCGGCCGCCGTCCGAGACGCTGACGCTGTTGCCGGAGTTGGTGCCCACAGCGGCTCCAATGGCCAGCGAATCCGTGATCCAATTCGCATCGACGCCGGAAACCGCAACGCTATTGCTATTGGCCGACGAGCCCTGCCCCACCATTGCAGATGGGCTGTAAACCTGCGCCCCATCGGTGATTTCCATCGAGTTGCCGGAGCCGATTGCTCCAAGGTCCAGCGAGGTCGCCGTCAGCGTCGCATTGCTTCCGTACGCCGCAAGCGTATTTCCGTCCGCACCTAAAGCGCTGCCCACCACCACACTGTCCGCCGTAACTTCGGCACCGTAGCCGACGTAGAATGCATTGCCGTCGCCTAGGCCGCCAACCGTCAATGTTGAAACGGTCAGCTCTGAATCCATGCCCGAGACCAGTACGGTGTTGTTCGATGCATTGGCGCCCGCGCCGATCACAGCATCCGTTGCAGCAACGGAGCCGCCGTTCACCACGCTTAGAACGTTGTCAGCACCGGAATCACCAACGGCGAGATTCGCGCCCGGCGCCCATTGGCCGCCGTTTATCGCAAGCAGGCGATTGGCTCCGTCCACTGCGGTAATCCCCGTCAGTTCGCCGCCGGTGATCGCCAACCGGCCGCCGCTGTTCCAGTTCAGATTGGATTGCGACGCCACATCGAAGTCGCCGGTGATTTCCAGCGCGCCGCTGTTGCCCAGGTTGAAATCGTTGCCCTCATGAATGACGAGCTCGCCGGCCGAGACGGTGCCACCGGAATAGACATCAACGCTGTTGCTGACGTTGCCCGCCGCTCCGATCTGCAACGTGCCCGTATTCACCCACAGTGCGTCGTCGCCGGCCACGGCAACGTTGTTGCTTGAAGCGCCGGCCAGCGCGCCGACGTAGCCGTTGACGTTGGAGGCCACGGCACCGGAATACACTCTAAAAAGGTTTGAGAGGCCGGCATTGCCCACATAAAGATCGCCGGTGCTGAGCCATTCTGCGTCATATCCTTCCACCCGCAGCAGGTTGTTCTCGGCATCAGGTCCGTTGCCAATATACGTATTGCTGTTGGTGACGCTGCCCACGGGGAAGACCCCCATTGTATTGTCGGACGTCGTGTCGCCGACCCAAATATTAGAGCCGGACGCGTCCCACGCCGAATCAACCACCTGGTTCGTACCGTTCTCGAGCACGTTTGTATATTGGCCAAAGGCGACTGCCCCGAAAACCAGCGTAGCCGCCAGCACAGAAAAAAAGCGTTTCATTCCATCCACTCCCGTTTCCAATCATTGGAAAATTAAGTCGATGAACATACCGAAACGAAGGGCCGTCCGCAAAGGGTATAACGCCGGAATCTCGCGGAGAAGAACCGGCTCAGCGACGGAGGGGAATAAACAGTAAATCCAGCTTTTTGGTCCCGTTTTCCGGATCTTTTTCATAGCGGAACAGCCGCCAGAAAACCGAACATTTGTAATATCCGTTTTTATAGGAATCGACGGTAATGGCCGGAAAAACATCGGTGCTGGCGTCGCCATTCAGGTTTTCGTGGTGATACAGACGCCAGAGCACCCGGCGGCGGACATAGGCCGACTCCTCCTCGCCGGTCTGTTTTTCGTGACGCGCATCAAAGAGAAATCCAAGGTAAGAGGAGGTTTCCTCGCTGGAGCCCAGCTTGAAGTCTTCTTTGAGCGTATGCTTCCACAGCGGAAAGACGCCGCCCCTCGTCTCGTGCCGGATCAGCTCCTCCTGCCCGCCCGGCTTCGCCGCATCATAGCTCCGGTCTTCGCGACTCGATGCCAGCAGCAGGTAGCGGCTTTCCTTGAGTTCAAACGCCAAGCGGGAAGCCTCTTCGGCCACCGCATACCGTTCGTTTCGACGCTGGCTATAGAGCGGCCAAAACCGGCGCTGTTTTCGGTACGAAGCAAGCAGATCCGAATTCCACTGCTGTTTGACATCATAGTTCCAGCTCTCGCTATTGCGCCCGAGCAGCAGATAGGTAAACGTCTTCGATTCGCGACTCAAACGCTTGGCGGCCACATTTGCACCGAAGGATCGGTAGCGCTTGCTCCGGTCAGAGTCGTACAACGGAAAAACCCAGCTCCCCGATTGATCGCCGATGCGGCGACCGACTAAAGGCGTCAGGAAATATTCCGTCTTGCGGTCGCGGCCATAGAGCGCGGTATAGAAACTGGAATCCTTTTCCCACCAATACACCGGAAAGACACGCGACTTGCGCACCGTGTCCTGTTCTTTTTCCCAAGTCACCAAACCGGCCGCGCAGACCGCGCGCGACGAGTCCGCATCGGACCGGCCGCCGCTCAGCAGCGGCAGCGCCAGCCACCGGTGCTCGTCGCCCATGCGCCATGCGCCGCCGAGCGGGGTCATGAAATGCGCATCCTTAGTTTGGTCGAAATACACAAATGGAATGAAGCACTTCCAAGCCAGAGCACCATCGACCTGCCGTTTCTGCGCATAAAGCGGCGTTATCACAACCGAACCGTCTTCGGAACGGCTGTTGTAATAGAACGGGAACGACGCCGACCAGCCGGAGCCGTCCGCTTTTAAAACCGACCACCAAGGCAGGCTGTAAAACACAGCAGACTGGCCTTTCCTCTGGCGGTACCACAGCGGCAGAACCATTTGGCCCCCGCCCGCTGAATTTTCGTAGAAATGGATTAACGGCCACGCCCAGAAGCGGTCGTATCCGCCGGGAGAATCCTTCGCGCCATACAAAGGCCACAGGCGCCAGCCCCGGCACGTGCGTTCGTTGTAGTTTGCATAGAACGGCCACAGGACATGCAGGGTCGAACCCGTCGTTTTATTGTTCCAAATCCAGAGCGGAAACAGCGCGTTGCGGCCGGTGCCGGAAAACGGGTCACCCTTGTGCCAATACAGTGGCCAGACATTGAAATATTCATCGCCCCAGTAGACCGGAAAGATCCTGTTCTTCTGCTTCCCCGGATCAAAGCGCGCCACCGGCCACAGCACGTTGCGGACCGGCGTATCGTCCTCTCGGCCATAAACGGAATAGAACGGGCGAACCGCCAAGTGGTCGGGGCTGAACTCCATTAAAGGCCACAGCACCGACAAGGCCGGATCGCGATAATACAAGAGCGGCCACACGTTGACCCGATCCGCCGCCGGCCCCTCGCGTTCAGCATACTCCCCCGTATAAAAAGGAGTCCCCTTCATCGAAGTTGTGGAACAGCCGGTCAACAGCGTCAATCCAGCCAACCCAAGAAACATCCATCTACTCATGCTTCCCCCTTGCCGGCCGGCTAGTACTTCGTTAGCAAATATTTATCCTGTTCAACGCTCACCATTGACCGCTAAGACGCAAAAAAAAAACGGACTCCTATTCTTAGCGCCTTCGCGTCTTTGCGGTCATATAGCCAGCATTTCCTTCTTCATTCGGCGTTCCGTGTTCGACATTCGATGTTCTATGTTAAATGAACTTCCTGCTCGTATTCCGGCACGGTGCAGCTCCATCCCGTTTTTTCGGTCAGGAATTTTTGGAAGGCCATCGCCTGCGATTCCTCGCCGTGAACCACGAACACCTTGCGGGGCGGGGTTTTTAGCGACGAGATCCACTGATAGAGCTCGTTTTGGTCGGCATGCGCCGAAAAGCCGGAGATGCGCTCGATGCGCGCCCTGACCGGATACTCTTCCCCAAAAATGCGGACCGTTTCCGGCTTTTCCAGAATCCGGCGGCCGAGCGTGCCGAAGGCTTGGTAGCCCACGAACAGGATCGTGCTTTCCGGGCGGCTGATGTTGCTCTTGAGATGGTGCTTCACGCGCCCGCCGGTGCACATGCCCGAACCGGCAATGATGATGGCCGTGCCTTTAATGTGGCCGATCGACTTGGACTGGTCGACCGTGCGCGACATGGTCAGGCCGGGGAAGTCGCACGGCTGTTCGCCGGCATTGAACTGCGCCAAGGCTTCTTCGTCGAACAGTTCCGGATGCTTCTTGAACACCTCGGTAACCTTGATCGCCATCGGGCTGTCGACAAACGCAAGCAGATGCGGAATGCGGTCTTCTTTGAGCAGGCCGTTCAGGTGGTAGAGCAGCTCCTGCGTGCGCTCCAACGCAAAGCTTGGAATCACGACATTGCCGCCGGCTTCGACCGTTTCGTTAATGATCCGTTCGAGCTCGCCAGGAATGTTCGCCACTTCGCCGTGCACCCGGTCGCCGTAGGTGGATTCGATCAGCACATAGTCCGCCTGCTCGAACTGCGAAGGGTCGCGCATGATCGGCAGATCCCAGCGGCCCACGTCGCCGGAAAATAGAATGGTGCGCGTTTCGCCGCCTTGCTCCACCGCCACGCGGATCATCGACGAGCCGAACACGTGGCCGGCGTCGCGGAACTCGGCGGTGATGCCGCTTCCGATCTCGATCTTGGTGTCGTATCTCACCTTGTTGAAAAAGGTGTTGGTCTTTTCGGCATCCTCCGTCGTGTAGAGCGGTTCGTACGGAAACGGGCTCTTTTTGCCGGAGCGCTCATGGCGCTTCATCTTGTGCTTGATGTCTTCTTCCTGGATGTGCGCGGAATCCAGCATGATGATGTTGGCGATTTCCGCCGTGGCAGCTGTGGCAAAGATTGTTCCCTTGAAGCCTTCCTTCACCAGCTTCGGCAGACGGCCGCAGTGGTCGAGGTGCGCATGCGTCAGCAGGACGGCATCGATGGTGTTCGCCGGCACCGGGAAATCCGCAAAATTGCGCGGTTTGAGGTCGCGTTCCTGGTAGAGGCCGCAGTCCACCAGCAACCGCACGCCGTTGGCCTCGAGAAAGAAACAGGAGCCTGTTACGTTTTTTGCCGCGCCGAAAAACTTCAGTTTAATATCCATGTGCTGCTCCTTGTCCTAATGCGTAATGCTTAATGCGTAACTTCATTCGTTGCGCATTACGGATTACGGATTACTTGTTATTTAGGCCATCACGGTCAGTCGCCTCGGTGCGACAGATCAACATGTAGTCGCAGTATACGCAGCGGCCAACGGATCAACAGAAAAAAGAAACGTCATTCAGTCCCCGTCTTCCGCTTTTATATTGGAGGCAACGGCCTGTCCAATGCGTGTGCAATGTAGGTGAGATCCGAGATCTCGCTAACCGTCGGAAAGGCCAGCTCAGACGACTCCGCGATCACGGATCGCGGCTACATTTGTTTCGAATACGATCGACCACGGAAAGGTGGAGCAACAGAACTTCTCATGGAGATTGGCTCGCGGAGCCAACACTACAACATGCACCGGTGTAATGTCGGCTTTTCGTGAACCGTCCTAATCCAGCTCATCCCGGTCAACCGCCTCGGTGCGGCATATAGATTGCCAATCGCTATATGAGGCGATCAATGGATCGACTGCAAAATCGCCGGCTTCCAAGCGCTGGATATTCGAGAGCAAGGTGGCGAGGAAGGCGTCAACCAATCCATCCTCGTCCAGGGATATCAAACTCTTCTCGGCGATCTTACCGACCTTGGAATAGTCGCGCTCATAAAACAGATAGCCGGCCTCGGTCATGGCATTGGCTCCATCGGCGTTGCATTCCCCGAAGAAATGCTGCTGGGCGGCAAAGGCGTAGACCGGAAGCTGGCAGTCGAGGTTGCGACGGATTTCATCGATATAGTCGTCTTTCTTCGAGCGCGACCGGCTGGCGCCTTTGTAGTCGAGCACGCGGACGGTTTTCAAATCGCCCGTATCTGCAAAGATCAAATCGATGCGGTCAATGACGCCGTGCAGCTTTACTTCGCCCAGATCGACCGCCGAATCGCCGCCAAACTTTAGCTCGAACAACGCCGGGAAACGGTTTTGATCGGCGCAGGTTTCCACGTCGAGACGGACAAAGTTAAGCACCATCTCCAGAATCTTTTTCCTCTCGGCATCCCAAACGCCCGGATGGCCCAGCCGCGCTTCCGCCAACCGGCGTTCGGTCGTGGCCCGCGCAAAATCGACATGCTCCGGAACCAATACGGCCAACGGAACGGCATCCACCCCGTCTTCGGTGCGCTTCTTCCAACCGGCGGTCGTTTTGACCGCCCACGCGCACGGCGCATCGACCCCGGAAGTTCCAAGGGTGATGGCGCTGTAGATTTCGTGAAGGATCGAATGGATCAACCCGCCGCGCTCCATCGGGTCGGGCGTGTCATCGGCCTCGCGCGGATCGCGCAGGCCGAACATGCGTTCGAGCAAAAAGATATAGCGGCAATGCGCCAGCGCCTCCAGCGCCGTCGGGCTCAGTTCCTCTTTGCGGGCGAACCAGTCGGCAACCTTGTCTTTCAGCGCGTTGATGTGGCCGCAATATTTCGACGGCACCCGATCCGCAACGGGCGTTTCCATAAACGCCTCCCGCTCGGCCTCAATCTGCAGCATTTCCACGACATGCTTCAGCGCGGATGGAGGGATAGCGTCCCCGCTGTCCGCGGACGACGAGGACGTCGCCCCTCCACTCACCGCCGACTGCAACGCTTCGTCTTTTGCGCGGCACAGCGGAAAAGGAATGATCGGCAAAAAGGATTCTCCGGGCATGGGAATCCGGTCCTCGGCATCGGCCCCCTGCTGCGCGGCGAAATGATTGGAGAACACATTGCCGCTTTCCAACTGTTCAATACGCCACTGGTCGTAGGGGCTGAGCAGAATGTTTTCCTGCGTACACCAACCTGCGAGATTCCAGAGCTTGCGGTAATATTCGCCTTCGCCCTTTTCGTTGCCTTCCTGATCGACGGATTGATAGGAGAAGACAAGTTGCTCGCGCGCCATGCCCAACGCGGTGAGAAACAAAACGGATTGCTGCATAAACAGTACATCGGCCTTCGCAAGAGCCATCTTGGGCAGACGCCTCCCCTGCTCTTCCAAATGCAGCCGCAGAAAGTGGCGTTCGTTGTCGTTAAGCAAAGCATCCTGCTGGGCAATGCCAGGAAACTCGCCTTCGTTGAGCCCAGCAAAAAGAACGACGTCAAAGTCGAGCCCGACAGCGTCGTGCGGGTTGAGAATCCAGACGCCCTGTTCGTGGCTGTCTCGCGGACGGATGGTGGCGTCCTGCAAAAGCTCTTCGAGCAGATCCACCAAATCGCGCAACGGCATGGATTGTCCGCCAAAGGCTTCCAGTGCACCGGAAACCGCTTTCAACGCCTCTTGGTTGAAATGATCTTCCGGCTCAACGATCCGCTCCTTAAGAATTTCCGCCGCTCGGAGGCCGGAGCATTTTTCAAGCCCTTGAAAAAACGAAAGCCGGCCCAGATCTACGCGGGGCGGCGACCGAAGCAAATGGTCGACGGTGCCATCGCGTCCCTCGAACTGAATGGCCGGATTGCGGACGAGATCGATCAGTGTATTGCGGTCGGGGCGCAGCGGGAAAGCGAGCCAGGCCATAAAGGCTTTTACGCAGGGCGACGAAAGCACTGGGCGCCCGCGCCGGAAATAGTAGGGAATCTGGAAGCGGCTGAAGACGTGCGGAATGATGTCCTGTACGGTTCCAATGTTTGGAACGACCAGCGCAATGCGATTGGGCGGCACGTCCCGCGTTTGGATGTTCCAGCAGATGCGCCGCGCCAAATCTTCAATCTCGCCATAGGCGCCGGCCGAGCGGGAAAAGTTAATGCGGGCCACATCGGCCAGCTGCAAAACGTCGGGGCTGTCGACCGCGAGTGCATCGCCCAGATCCTCGGCCCACATGCTCCACGGCTCGGCCATGATTTCGGAGCGGATCTGCAGGCCCAGCCGGTCGGCGGCCGCCTCGGCGTGCGCGCACGGCAAAGCCGACTCCACCCGCACCTTCAGCTTTTGGTTCAGCGCGGCCACGCACGATTCTTCGAGCGGATTGAACCAGCGCACGGAGCGGAAAACGAGTTGCTTGCAGTTGCGCAGCTGCGGGGGCCACTTTCCCCGCGCGCCTTTTAAGAGCCTAAGCAGCGCCAGGTTGACATCGAGCGCATCGGCCAGCCCTTCCTGTTTGATCACCGCCCGCCAGACGCTGAACAGGGTTCCCAGCTGCTTCAGCTTATGGTTTCGCTGCTCATCCAGCAGCCACTCCACGATCCGGGCCGATTCTTCCGGCAACGAGGCCAGTTCGGCCACGAGCTGGTCCAGCACATCCGCCAACGCGTTCCGGGAAAGTTCGCCCAGCGCCCCCTTTCCGCCAAAGTGGCCGCGCGCCACCTCGACGACCTGCCGGCGCATCAGCAGCTCCTGCGCGGCATCCATCCGGCTCCCTTTTATGTGGGCGTAGGAAAGGCATTGCTGGCGCAAGCGCGGGAAGGTCGTGTGGCAAGAAGCATCGACCCAGCCGTGCTCCAGCGCGGCTTCCTGCTGGAACCGGCGCAACGCCAGCTCGGTCGGAAAAACAATTAATTCCTTACTCATCTACCCGCTCCCGACAGAAAGGGTTAGCCACAAAAAGGCACAAAAAGCACGAAGACCGGAACCGTTTTGTCTTTGCGCCTCTTGTGCCTTTTTGCGGCCATTCATAAGCACAGATAGTGTTAAAGTTTTTCGATGAAGCGGGCGATGCGGACCATGGCCTCTTTGATGTCGTCGAAGGCGGTGGCATAGGAGCAACGGATAAAGCCTTCCCCGCAGGCACCGAAGGCGGTGCCGGGCACGCAGGCGACGTTTTGCTCGTCGAGCAGCTTGAGGGCGAACTCCTGAGAAGTCATGCCGTATTTGCTGATGTCGGCAAAGGCGTAGAACGCGCCATCGGGACGGATGCAGGGAATGCCCATCTCCTCAAAGGAGGCATGGATATAGTTGCGGCGTTTTTTGTATTCGGCCTTCATGTAGACAATGTCCTTCTCCGCGTGCTTGAGCGCTTCGATAGAGGCTTCCTGGCTAAGGATCGGTGCGCAGAGCATGGTGTATTGATGAATCTTCATCATGGCTTCGGTGAGCTCGGGCGGCGCGCAGGTGAAGCCCATGCGGAATCCGGTCATGGCCCAGGCCTTGGAAAAGCCGTGGAGATAGATGGTGCGTTCGCGCATGCCGGGAACGGAGATGATGCTGTAGTGCTCGCGGTCGTAGGTGAGCTCGTCGTAGATTTCGTCGGTCAGCACAATCAGGTCGTGCTCAATGGCGAAGGCGGCGATTTCTTCGACATCCTTTTTCGACAATGCGGCGCCGGTCGGATTATTGGGATAGTTGAGCAGCAGCACTTTGCTTTTCGGAGAAACATGTTCTTCGAGTTCGGCACGCGTCAGGCGGAAGCCGTTCTCCTTTTTGGTCTGAATGGCGACGGGCACGCCGTGGGCAAACTGAATCAGCGGATTGTAGGAAACATAGCTGGGCTCGTGATAGAGCACTTCGTCGCCGGGTTCAATGAGCGCGCGGATGGCCAGGTCGAGCCCTTCGCTTACACCGACGGTGACGAGCACTTCGTTTTCTGGACGGTAGCCGATGCCGGTTTTATTTTCCACATATTTGGAAATGCCGCGCCGAAGCGAAAGCAGGCCCAAGTTGGAGGTGTAGCTGGTGGCGCCACGCTCAAGCGCACGCGCGGCGGCCTCGCGGATATGCCAAGGCGTGACAAAGTCGGGCTCGCCAATACCGAGGGAGATTACATCCTCGCGCGAACTGACGATCTCGAAAAAGTCGCGGATGCCGGAACGGGGAATATCGCGAACGGTTTTGGCAATCTTGCTAAGGAGAGACTTTGAGTCGTTCATCACCCTCCCCCGTGTGCATGATTATGCCGTTTTGCTTGTAGGCCTTCATCATGAAGTGCGTGGCGGTCGAGATGACCCCCGGCATAATGGCGAGTGTTTCGCTGACGAACCTGAAGGCCTCTTGCATAGTGCGTCCCTTGATGAAGACCAGCAGATCGAACCCGCCGGACATGAGGAAAACCGACTCTACTTCCGGGAAGCGGCTGATGCGGTCGGCAATACGGTCGAAGCCGCCTTCGCTTTCGGGCGTGATCTTGACTTCGATGACGGTGGTAAAGAGCGAGGAGTCGAGCTTTTCTTCGTTGACGACGGCCTGATAGGCACGGATGACCCCGTCCCTTTCGTAGGCGGCGATCTGTTTTTTCACCTCATCGACGGTGATGCCGAGAATCTTGGCTAGGTTTTCGGGCGATTCGAACGCGTTTTGCTTAAGCAGGTTGAGCAGTTCATTCATGACGACCCCTTCATGTTTAGAATTAAAAAAATCGGGAGAGCTTAACGGTTTGCGGCCTTGCGACCAAACAAAAAAAACGCCCCGGAAAGCGGGGCGTTGGCTTTCGCTTTTGAGCTTCGATTAGAAGCTGTAAGCCAGGTTGACGCCGCCCCAGACCTTGTCTTTGGCTTCGTAGTTGTCGTTCGCCGCATCACGAACGGAACCGCCTTCGAGCATGGTGTAGGTCAGGTTGACCGATGCTGTCAGGTTTTCCGCGAGTTCGTAGCTGGCATTGCAGTAGAAGTTATAGTCGTTAATGCCCTTGTCTGCACCCTTGCCGTCTTCATTGGTCCAGTAGTAGCTGTTGTAAGAGCTGTCGCCGTAACCCATAGAGAAACCAGCTTCAACAGCAAAGTAGTCGCTGATCTGGAAAGGAGCAACGATATCAAACAGGGCATAAATGCCGTCTGCTTCATCGATGTCGCCAAAGATGGTGAACGACGGAACGACGTAGTCTTTCCAGCTCAGAATCGTTGCCGTCCCAAACAGCTCAGTCGTGCTGTCGCCATCGGAGTTCGGGAAGTTGTAGTTGATCAAGCCAATGTCGAACGCCATTTCGTTGATGTCGATCGGCAGGGTGTAGGCCAGCGAGAAGTCGATTTCAGAAAAATCGCCGTTGTTGTCGGTATTGTTGTGCCCGATGTCGTAGTTGCCCCAGATGTTCAGGCTGACGCCATGATCCGAAACCGAAATCTGCGGTTGGATAACCATATCGTTGTTGTATACCTGTCCACGCCAAACATAGGAGGACATCACTGCCACTTCTGCCGTCACGTGTGTTTCCACGGGTTCCACCACGACCGACTGGTCAATGATAACCACATCATCCTGAGCACCTGCAAATCCAGCGGCGAAAACCGCTGCCAAACCAATAGTCATCATCTTCTTCATCCGAGCATTCCTCACTGTTATCGGTGTTTCACAACAAACCAGCACCACGCTCATCGCAGCACCGGATTAAAACATGCGCTAAAGATTGCACTTGGCCCTATGGGTTGCAACCCCTTTTTCCGGCAATGTTTCCTTTGGTTCATGACCCAGCACAAACGGGCAGCCCTTAACCGGATGGCTCAGCGGCCACTGCATGTTTCCGGCCGAATTGGCTTTTCAAAACCGCGCGATAGCCCAATAAAAGCGCCGTGAAAAATGACCAATCCAAGTGGACGGTCGAGCAATCGGCCGATATGTACGGAATCAACAACTGGGGCGCAGGCTATTTCAGCGTATCGGATTCCGGCGAGGTGATCGTGCATCCGCACGCAAACGGAACGGGCGTGAGCCTGCGCAAGATCGTCGACGGCCTGATTGACCGCGGGCTGAACATGCCCGTGCTGCTCCGCTTTTCCGACATTCTCGACTCGCGCATCAAACAGTTGCACGAAAGCTTCGCGCAGGCCATCGCGCAGTTTGAATACAAGGGCCACTACCGGGGCGTCTACCCGATCAAGGTCAACCAGCAGCAGCAAGTGCTCGAAGAGATCGCCGAGTTCGGCGCTCGCTACCGCCATGGCTTCGAAGCCGGCAGCAAGGCCGAGCTGATCGCCGCCGTCTCCTTCATGAAAAACTCCGAGGCCTACCTCGTCTGCAACGGATACAAGGATGCCGAATTTGTCGACTTGGGTCTGCTGGCCCGCAAAATGGGCATCCAAAGCGTGTTCGTGGTCGAGAGCCCGTCCGAGCTGGAGCTGATCATCGAGCGCTCAAAAGCGCTGGAAATTGAGCCCATCATTGGCGTGCGCCTCAAACTATCCACCCAGGCGTCCGGACACTGGAACCATTCCGGCGGTGAGCGCAGCGTATTCGGTCTGAACCCCTCGCAGGTCTGCGATTTGGTCGACCGGCTGCGGGAAGCGGAAATGCTCGACTGCCTTCAACTGCTGCACTACCACGTCGGCTCGCAAATCCCCAATATCCGAGGCATCCGCGAAGCGGTGGTTGAGGCGTGCCGCGTCTACACCGGCCTCGTGCACGAAGGCGCGCCGATGGGCATTCTCGACCTTGGAGGCGGATTGGCGGTCGACTACGACGGCTCGCACGCCGACACCGCTACCAGCCGAAACTACGGCCTCGACGAGTATTGCGCGGCGATTATCGAAAACATGGTCAGCACGCTGAACGAAGCGGAGATCCCCCACCCCGACATCATCACCGAATCCGGACGCGCCATCGTGGCCTACTATTCGGTGCTGCTCTTCAACATTCTCGACGAAAGCCGCTTCGAAATCCAAGAACTGCCCAAACAGCTCGGCGACGATGCCAACGAACTGCTCGTCAACCTGATGGAGGTCGTCCGTGTGCTCGAAACCAAGAACGCCCAGGAATGCTACCACGACGCCTTCTACTACCGCGACGAAATCCACCAGCGCTTCAAGCACGGCACCATGACGTTGCGCGAGCGGGCCATGGCCGGCGAAATCTTTTGGCACATCGTCACCCGCATCTCGAAACTGACGAAGGAAATGGAGTTTGTTCCGGATGAGCTGCAAAAACTGCCATCCATGCTGGCCGACATCTACTACGGAAACTTCAGCCTGTTCCAATCGTTGCCGGATGTATGGGCCATCGACCAGCTCTTTCCGATCATGCCCATCCACCGGCTCGAGGAAAAACCCTCCCGCGAGGTGGTGCTGGCCGATATCACTTGCGACTGCGATGGGAAAGTCGACCGCTTTGTTGGGCAGTACACGACGAGCGACACGCTGCCGCTGCACAACCTGACCGACGAAGAATACTATCTCGGCGTCTTTTTGGTCGGCGCCTATCAGGAAACGCTCGGCGACCTGCACAACCTGTTGGGCGACACCAACGTGGCGACGGTTGAAGTTGGGCGCGACGGCCATCTGCGGTATACGCGGGAAATCGAGGGCGACTCGGTGGCCGATGTGCTTTCCTATGTGGAATACGACCCCAAGCGCGTCATTCGGAGCATCCGCAAACAGGCCGAAGAAGCCGTTCGCACCGATTCCATCACCGCCCGCGACCGGCGCCGGATCATGGAAGCCTTCGAAAACGGCATGCGCGGCTACACCTACTTTGAACGGTAGCCGCTAAGCCGGTTCGTCAAGGTTTCCGGAATTCGCCTTGACGGCGCGGTAGGCGCCCCATATGGCTGCGATCAGCAGGAACGGAACTGCTGTCTCGAGCGATTCTTCCAACACCTTGGCCAGCTCTTTGATCTGGTCCGTGGGCATAATCCCCAACGGCTTCAACTTGCGGGGCAGCCCGTCGATCGATTTGGCAAAAACCATCAGGCCAAGCGCAAAAAAGACGGTCAACGCAGACGGATCCAGTTTTTTGAGCCCGCTCAGAAAAGGCCGGAAATAGGTTTTAATCACAAAGAACAGGCAAACGAGCAGCGCCACGGTGATCAGCAAACCCATGATTTTTTCCGGTAGCAGCACCTCGGCACTGGAATAAAACCGGCTTTTAAAAATGCCCATCGAGGTAAAGCGCTTGTCAAAATCCATTTCCCGGAAACCAAAGCACAGCAACATGATGCACAAGCTCCAGCCCGCCGGATTTTTCTGCTTTACAAGGAGAAACAGCAACAGGCCGAAAGCGACAAAATAGCCAACGGCGGACATTGTCTCGATCAGGCCCGACTCTTTAAAAATGGCGGCGCGGGTTTCGGGACCGACCTGCGAGGAAACTCCAACGAGGATCGCAAACCCCACCAGCACAAGACTCCAAATAAAAACAAACGGGCTGAACTTCATTTAAACCTCCAAAAACCAATGTATATCCAACTTTCACAAAGCAACTCAAGAACCTTTCCCACGCGCGCCGTCAAGACAAGCGCCGGCCTAGCGGTCGTTGTGGTTGCGTATGGCACGCTGAGTGTCGCGGTCCGATTCACGCTTTTTGATCGTATCGCGCTTATCCACCACGTTCTTGCCCTTCGCCAAGCCAATCTTGATCTTCACCTTGCCGCGCACGAGATAAATCTTCAGGGGGACAATGGTAAGGCCTTTTTCACGGGACTTGCTGAAGAGGCGGTCGATTTCCTTGCGGTGGAGCAACAGCTTGCGCTCGCGCGTCTGGTTGTGATTGAAAATATTACCATGGTCGTAGGGCTGGATGGTGCAGCCGACCAGCCAGACCTCCAAGTGGTCGTCGACATGGACATACCCTTCCTGAATGCTGGCATGCCCCTGCTTGACCGACTTCACCTCGGTGCCCGTCAGCATAATCCCGGCCTCGATGTTTTCCAATATCTGGAAATCACGCAACGCCTTGCGGTTGGTGGCCAGCACCCCCGCTCCAGGAGCGTTCTTTTTCTTTTTGTTTTTTCCAGCCATGATGGGGAAAATCCTAATTTCAAAAGTCTAAATTCTAAACAAATGAAGAACCCTGAAAAGGAAAAAGCCCAAAACCCGCAAGTTTTGAGCCTCTGCTTATTCGAATTTGTTTAGAATTTATAAATTCGAATTTAGAGTTTCCTCCCTTAAAGGAGGATTGAAGCATCAAAATCGAGTCCGGGCGCCTCCGCCTCTTCCTGTGAAAATGCCAGTTCCGCAGTCAGCAGGCCATTGGCAATCTCCTTGAGCACAACATCGTGGTTATCCTGCTCCGGATAGTCTTTCTTGACCATTGGACGAGCGCCGCTGTTGAGCTGACGAGTACGATAGGAGATCAGGTTCACCAACACAGGGATGTTAGTAACCTTCTCTTCCGCAATGCTCAAATATTCCATATTCATATAGTATGCTCCGCGCAAGTGCCTTGCTTTATTCTGTTTGTACAGAATCTTCATAAACGTAAAAAAATCGGCGCGCAGTATAGCATTAGGCCTCTAGGCGTCAAATGCCATTTGCAACAAAATCCGCCCCCGTTTGGGGGACGGATTGAAGTCTTTTGGAGTGCGGAGGCTTGACGCCGCTTTAAAAGCGCTGTCGAGCCAGCGCACTCCAAGGCATTGCTACATCATGCCGCCCATGCCGCCCATGCCGCCCATGTCGGGCATCGCCGGCGCATCCTTTTCAGGAAGGTCGGTAATCATGCACTCGGTCGTCAGCAGCAAACCGGCAATAGAGGCCGCGTTCTGCAATGCAGAACGGGTGACCTTCGCCGGATCAATGATGCCGGTGGCGATCATGTCGACATACTCGCCGGTCGCCACGTTGTAGCCGTAGTTCTGCTTGCCCTTCTTCACGGCCTGAACCACGATGGCGCCTTCTTCAGCCGCATTGGCCACGAGCTGGCGAAGCGGTGCTTCGATCGCCTTGCGGACAATATTGGCGCCGATTTCTTCGTCGCCTTCAACGTCAAGCTTGTCGAGAGCCTTCTGAACGCGGATCAGCGCAACGCCGCCGCCCGGCACAATGCCTTCTTCAACAGCCGCACGGGTGGCGTGCAACGCGTCTTCCACACGCATTTTCTTTTCCTTCATTTCAGACTCGGTGGCAGCGCCAACGTTGATGACGGCTACACCGCCAGCGAGCTTCGCCAGACGTTCCTGCAGCTTTTCGCGGTCATAATCCGAAGAAGTTTCTTCGATCTGGCGACGAATCTGGTCGATGCGCGCCTTGATTCCTGCAACAACCCCTCCGCCTTCAACGATCGTGGTGTCGTCTTTGCCGATGCTAACGCGCTTGGCGGAGCCGAGATCGTCGAGGGTTACGCTTTCAAGCTTGATGCCGAGGTCTTCGGTGATGAACTTGCCTCCCGTCAGAACAGCGAGGTCTTCCATGATGGCCTTGCGGCGGTCGCCGAAGCCCGGAGCCTTGACGGCGCAAACGTTCAGGGTGCCGCGCAGCTTGTTGACTACGAGAGTCGCCAGCGCTTCGCCTTCGATGTCTTCCGCAATGATCAGGAACGGCTTACCGGTCTTGGCCACGTTCTGCAGCAGCGGCAGCATGTCCTGAAGGTTCGAGATCTTCTTTTCGTAGATCAGGATGTATGGATCTTCCAACTGAACTTCCATCGTGTTCGCGTTGGTTACGAAGTAGGGCGACAGGTAGCCCTTGTCGAATTGCATGCCTTCAACGATATCCAACGTGGTTTCAATGGACTTGGCTTCTTCAACGGTGATCGTGCCGTCTTTGCCGACCTTGTCCATCGCTTCGGCAATAATACTGCCGATGGTTTCGTCGCCGTTGGCGGAAATGGTTCCAACCTGGGCGACTTCTTCGGCGGACTTCACCTTCTTGCTAAGCTTCGCGAGCTGATCAACCAGCGCTTCAACCGCTTTGTCGATGCCGCGCTTGAGGCTCATCGGATTGGCGCCAGCCGTTACGTTCTTCAGGCCTTCGCGGTAGATCGCTTCTGCCAGAACGGTTGCGGTGGTGGTGCCGTCGCCGGCGATGTCGGAAGTTTTGGAAGCCACTTCCTTAACCATCTGTGCGCCCATGTTTTCGAACGCGTCTTCGAGTTCGATTTCCTTCGCAACCGAAACGCCGTCCTTGGTTACGGTCGGGGAGCCGAACTTCTTGTCGAGGATTACGTTGCGGCCTTTCGGGCCGAGGGTAACCTTGACGGCCCGGCTGAGCTTCTCAACACCGCGCAGCATTGCGTCGCGTGCTTCTACATCAAAAATAATTTGTTTAGCCATTTTGAATTTTCCTTTTTAAATCCGGTTAGCCAATGATCGCGAGGATATCTTCTTCGCGCATGATTTGGTATTCTTTGCCGTCAACCTTGACTTCGGTGCCGCCGTATTTCGGCATCAGCACGAGGTCGCCCTTCTTGACGTTGAACGGAATTTTCTTCCCGTCTTTATCGATTTTTCCGGTGCCGACGGCAATCACAACACCTTCCTGCGGCTTTTCCTTGGCCGACTCGGGAATAATGATTCCGCCTTTTGCAACTTCGCCTTCTTTCACTGGTTCAACCAGCACGCGTTCACCCAATGGTTTAATCTTCATGGATATGTCTCTCCTTGGTTATGTTTTCAATCTTATGAATTACGAATAGTGAACAAGGAAGGCCGATTTAAGAAGGTTCACTTCGAAATTCGATATTCCCTGTTCGAGATTCTGCGGTTCTATTTCTTCTTCTCGTCTTCGTCGACCATTTCAAAATCAGCCTCTTCAACGTCGGACGCCGGCTTTTCGCCGGCACCGGCGTCGTCGCCCATGTCCGCGCCCGGAGCGCCTTCGGCCCCTGGCTGCGCTTGGGAATACATTTCCGTCGCAGCGGCCTGCATCTTTTCGTTCAGCACGTCGAGCGTCGTCTTCATGGCTTCATAGTCTTCGGCTTCGATCGCCTTTTTAACAGGCTCGATGGCGGCTTCGACTTCGGCCCTCTGCTCGGCAGAAACCTTGTCCTCGTTTTCCTTTAAGAATTTTTCCGTCTGGAACACGGTGGAGTCCGCCTGATTCTTCAGATCGATCTTTTCCTTCAGCTTTTCATCTTCAGCCGCATGCGCTTCCGCATCCTTCATCATCGCATCGATCTCTTCGTCGGACAGGCCGCTCGAATTGGTGATCGTGATGTGCTGCTCCTTGCCGGTGCCCAGATCCTTGGCGTTCACCTTAACAATGCCGTTGGCATCGATGTCAAAGGTCACTTCAATCTGCGGCGTACCACGCGGCGCCGGCGGAATGCCGTCGAGGTTGAAACTGCCGATCGTCTTGTTGGCGTTGGCCATCTTGCGCTCGCCCTGCAGCACCTTGATTTCCACTGCCGGCTGGTTCTCCGCCGCGGTGGAGAAAATTTCGCTCTTCTTCGCCGGGATAGTGGTGTTGCGCTCGATCAACGGCGTGGAAATGCCGCCCATGGTTTCAATGCCGAGGGTCAGCGGAGTAACATCGAGCAGAAGCACGTCCTTCACTTCGCCCTTCAAAACGCCGCCCTGAATCGAGGCGCCGATGGAAACCACTTCGTCCGGATTAACGCCTTTATGCGGCTCCTGGTTGAAGATTTCCTTCACGGAATTCTGCACCTTCGGCATGCGGGTCGAACCGCCGACGAGAATCACTTCGTTGATTTCGGAAGCGCTCAGTCCAGAATCCTTCAGGCAAGTGCGCACGGGCTGGATCGCCTTGGTAATCAGGTCGTCACAGAGCTCTTCGAGCTTGGCGCGCGTCAACGTCACGTTCAAATGCTTCGGACCGCTGGCGTCCGCCGTGATGAACGGCAGATTGATGTCGGTCGACTGCGAGCTGGAAAGTTCGCACTTGGCCTTTTCACCGGCTTCCTTCAAACGTTGCAACACCATCGGATCAGCGGAAAGGTCGACACCCTGCTCAGCCTTAAAGTCAGCCACGAGCCAGTCGATAATCTTCTGGTCAAAGTCGTCGCCGCCAAGGTGGCCGTCGCCGCTCGTTGCGGTCACTTCAAATACCCCGTCGCCAATATCGAGGATCGACACGTCAAACGTGCCGCCACCGAGGTCATAGATCGCAATTTTTTCTTCCGACTTCTTGTCGAGGCCATAAGCCAGCGACGCCGCGGTCGGCTCGTTAATGATGCGCAGCACTTCAAGGCCGGCAATCTTGCCTGCGTCCTTGGTGGCCTGGCGCTGGGAATCGTTGAAGTAGGCCGGAACCGTGATGACCGCCTGCGAGACGGTTTCGCCGAGATAGGCTTCTGCATCGGTTTTCATCTTCTGCAGAATCATCGCCGAGATTTCCGGCGGGCTGTAGACTTTGTCGTCAATCTTAACGTGCGCATCGCCGTTCTTCGCTTTCACCACGTCGTAGGGAACGAGATGAATTTCGTTTTTAACCTCTTCGAACTTGCGCCCCATGAAGCGTTTGATCGAAAAGACCGTGTGCTGCGGGTTCGTAACCGCCTGGCGCTTGGCCGCGGTTCCAACCAAGCGCTCGCCGCTCTTGGTGAAGGCAACGATTGAAGGGGTCGTGCGTCCGCCTTCAGCATTCGGGATTACGGTCGGCTCGCCACCTTCCATCACGGCCATGCACGAGTTGGTGGTACCGAGGTCGATACCCAATACTTTAGATCCTGCTGTACTCATAATTAGTCTCCATTTAAATAAATTGGTGTCATTAGCGACGACACCCCTAAAGCACCGACTATGCCAGAGAGCAGATGTCAGGAGTCAGGAGTCAGGAGTCTTTTACCTGCAACAACTTAAAACTTAACCACCTAAAACTTAACACCATCCGCCCCACGGGCGGACTGCGCCACATGACCCACTTCTGGCGCACCGAGCGGCACACATGGGACACGATGACACACCCCGCGTGGTATCGTCCTCCCTCAGGCCGACTGGAAGTCGGCGGTACGTATCGCAGGTGATTGGGAGCGTAATGACCAATCTTCGCCTGCCCTGTCGCAAAGCCGTATCGCAGGCATCCTGCCTGCCTTGCCAAACGGAAGCCACCCCGTTACTTATCATTTATATTACACATTGACTTTTTGATAAGTTTTGCCATTCTGCCGTTAACCAAGCGACGAGGAACCCGCCATGAACGACCTAGCGACTAATCTGATGAGACTGCGAAAACTGAACAACCTGACCCAGCAGGACGTGGCCAATGCCGCCGGCATTAGCCGCGTTGCCTACCGCAATTTGGAAAAAGGCGATGCCAATCCGCGCCAAGGAACCTTGCAAGCACTGGCGAACGCGTTGCAAGCCTCAGTGTTCGACCTGCTCGCCCCCCTGCCCAAACTAAAATCTCTGCGCTACCGCGCCAACAAAGAAAAGATTAGCGAACAGGAACGCGCCCAAGGCAATCAAGTGGTGGTACGCACTGGAAACTGGCTACAGGACTTCAACGAGCTGGAATCCATGCTGAATAATCAACGGGTCGGAAAACTCCGGACCTTTCGCAAAGGAACCAAGCCCGAAACCGCAGCCGCCAAGCTCCGCGCCGAGCTACTGCCCCATGATTGCGACTGCCTGCCCGATATCTGCGAGCTGTTGGAAAACGCCGGAGTGAAAATCTTCTTCCTCGATTTCCGCATGTCCGAATGCTCCGGCCTTTCCATCGGAGCCGCCGACGGCGGCCCCGCCATGGCTATTAACACCGGAAATAAAATGTCGATTGAGCGGCAAATTTTTTCCATTGCCCACGAACTCGGACATCTCGTGCTCCACCAAGATTCGTACGGAAGGGATTCCTCCAAAATCCCCGACGATCAAGAGCGCGAGGCCGATGCCTTCGCCGCTGCATTCATTATGCCGGTAGAACTGTTTGCCAAGGAGTGGAACGAAAACCGCGGCCTGCACTGGATCGATGCCGTACTGAAAACCAAACGGCACTTCAAAGTTAGTTATCAATCCGTCATCCACCAACTCATCGATATGGGACAGGCCGAGGACAAAGTGGCTTACGGAAAATTTAGACAGGGATACGAAGAGCGCTACGGGAAAAAGCTCCATTGGAAAGAAGAGCCCCGCCCCCTCGATGCCTTCGACCTGATCGAAGACCGCTTCGCCACCCTCGTCCGCGACGCGCTTGAAAAAGAAATCATCACCGTCAGCCGCGCTGCCGAAATGCTCGACATCCAAATCGAGGAAATACGCGACCGCCTCAAATCGTGGGAGGCCGTTTCGTGATGCTTGGTCGCAAAGAATGTAGACGCGTGCATCTTGCCGCATTGCGCTCGATCAAGGAATTTAGATTAGCCGCGAAAGAACGCATGGAACACAAAACCTGGAACGAGATAGCCTCGTAAATGATAGCAAGCGGAGCACTTGCGCGGGGGAATAGATGACCGACCGTCCCTCCGCCATAATCAGCGATGCCAATGTTTTGATCGACTATATCTCCGTCGAACGAACGCTGGTACTGCGGCTCGTGTCGGAACATCTCTTTCCCATAAAACTACCCCGCCCCATCCTCAACGAAGTCGACCAACTCACCCAAGACCAGGCCGAAGCCCTCGGCATGGAAATCGTCGAAGCCACCTACGAACAACTGATGGAAGCCTCCGTCCTCGGCGGCGCACTGTCGCACGAAGACAAGCTCTGCTTCGCCATCGCCCGCGACAACAGCTGGGCCATCTGGACCAGCGACAAGCCCCTCCACACCAAATGCAAATCCGAAAACATCCCCGTCTACTGGGGCCTCCAGCTCATGCTCGAGCTCTGCCAAATCGGCAAACTCGACCTAGACTATGCTCAAGAATCTGCACAAGCCATTGAGCAAGTGAATGAACGAATTACTGCAGAAGTATTAAGCAATTTCCTCAAACGCCTTTCCAACACGAAGCCCAAGGATTAGTTATGCTCCCTGATATTAACTTCCAAAATATCCGTTGTCACAGGAACTCAAAGAACCATGGATTTGCGGAACTATGTGTCCAAATATTCCGGCACACCTTTCCTCAGGGAACAACATTCTATCGCGTGGATGATGCTGGTGGTGACGGAGGCGTTGAAGATACAGTCCCCTTACCGGATGGCAATGAAATCGGCATGCAAGCAAAGTACTTCAATTCCCTCGGCAAATCCCAATGGCAACAGATCGACAAATCCGTAAGAACAGCAATCAACAACCACCCGACACTTGTCGAATACAGAATCGTTTCCCCCGTGAATCGCGGGCAAGACATGAAGAAATGGACCGACCGCATCAACAGGTGGAACCAGTACGCGAAGGAACAAGGTTTCACTCATGAAATTGAGTTTGTTTGGTGGGGCGAATCAGAACTCCAAGATATGCTTCTTGCCCCCGACCACATCAGCAAAGTCCATTATTGGTTTGGGACACCAACCTTTTCTTTTACTTGACTGAACGAGCAACTGGACACGGCTCTATCAAACCTCGACTCGCGATATACCCCCAAACAACATGTCAGAACTGAAGCGGAAGAAATTATTGACGCATTCGCCTTATCGCGTGCCTAATTATTGGCATCATTTTCTCAATTCGTAACTGGGATTCTGTACCGCATATCCAGAAACGTGAAATTTCATTCTCCACAGGAATTGCAGAGATTATCACATGGATTTTGAATAAATAACCGAACAGAAAACGGGGCAGGCGGGCCGCCTGCGATACGTTTTGCATTAGCGCTTCGCGTCTACGAATCCTCCTTTTGCGACTCCTTGCGCTCTCTCGTGGCTAATCCTCTCCCCCCGGTCACCAGGGACAGCAACCCTCCAAAATCAGATGCTCTGCTTGTAGATGTCGGTGATGAGCTCTTTGGTGTAGTCGTGCATGCCGCGCTGCTTGAAGGAATCGAAAGCGAGATTGGTGAGCCGATCAAGATCGGGATCGATGCCGGCTTCGGCGCAGGACACGGGGGAACCGATGGAACGGTAGTAGGCGGTGAGGACATCGGCGACCGCATCAACACTACTAGGATTATCGAGCCCTAAAATGCGCCGGCCAAACTGAAGAATGCGATGTTCGTGGCGCGCGCCAGCGACACGCATCCAGGCCGGAATAATGATGGAGAGTCCGGCGCCGTGCGCAATGTCGCATACGGCGCTCAATGGCATTTCGAGGGCGTGGCACGGCATGCCCCAAGCCGGAATGCCGGCTTGGCATATACCGCTCCAGCCCAATGTGGCTGACCACATGAAAGCGGCACGGGCGTCGTAGTCGGACGGGTTTTTCATAATGACGGCCATGGAATCCATCACGGACCGCGCCACCCCTTCAATCACCGGATCCTGCACCAACAACCGCTCGGCGGGCGTAGTGAGATAGCCCTCCATGAGGTGCGACAGAATATCGGTGCAGGCAAAAGATGTTTGCTGGAGCGACAGGGAAAAGGTGGTTTCCGGATCCATGAAAGACACTTTGGGATTGAGCAGCGCCGGACAAACGATCGCATTTTTTTCATCCGTCTCTTCATTCGTCACGACGGCAATGCCGTTCATTTCCGAGCCCGTGGCGGGCAACGTTAAAACGGCCATCACGGGCAGCGCCTGCTGCGGCGTCTCGCGCTTGGCAAAGAATTCCCACACATCAATATCGGACGCGGCGCCCAGTGCAATAGCTTTCGATTCGTCGACCACGCTTCCCCCGCCGACGCCGCAAATCAGATCAATTTGCTCGGCGCGCACCTTGGCAATGCCTTCCTGCACGTGCGAGAGCACCGGATTTCCGCGCACACCTCCGTGCTCCACCACGGCAACGCCGCAGGCTGAGAGCTGGGCGATGACGGAATCGTAGACGCCGTTGGCCTTTATGCTCCCACCGCCGTACACCAGCAGCACCTTGCGCACGCCAAGCCGCTTTAATTCCCCGCCGAGCTGGTCAATTACGCCACGTCCAAAAAGAATCTTCGTTGGGTTTTCATACACAAAATCATTCATAGTCCAGCGCTCCTTGATGACTGTGCTATTTATTTACCAAATGCAGCCGTCCGTAAAAAGGCCAGCGCTTATACAAAAAAAGCCCCCGGACTTTCATCCGGGGACCCACGCACTGATTCATCGGGAGGATCGACCAATCAGGCCGCGTTTTCGTAGGCCTTCTGCACGCGGCGCCGCGCGCGGAGGCCGTGCCTTTTGACCAGCTGCTTTTCGATGCTGTCGAAGACATCCGCAAGGGCGTTGAAGACGCCGTCGTGCATGCCGGTCCGTTCCTGGCTATGCGCAACATAGAGCCGCTCGCCGGGGACGGAGAGTTTGACCTTCACCTGAAAGACCCCTGTCTTTTCGCGGTGATGTGTCTCATCAACCACTACGCTGGCTTTAGTGCCGTAAAGAGGATATTTATCGAACCTCTCCATCATTTGATCCACCAACCATTGAACCCGTTTTGATTCCCGCATATGCCGAAATTGAACTTCGACAGGAATAAACGGATCGAATCCTTGTCCATTAAAGTAAGAAGATGCGGGTTTGATCTGCGTTGATGTATTCATACATCAGCTCCTTTCTTGTTGGTTTCACTATTCAGATGTCAGCGCAGCGGCATCGTTGCTACATGCGCCCGTTGCTAGGTATAGAGTAGACTTCAAGGCCTTTCGTTCAAAGCTTTTTTAGCTCCACCAAAGGCGCAAAAAATTTACGTGTTTTGCAACCCGTTGAAAGCACGCGGACAAAGACAATTATGCATAGGGGAGTCCCATCAAAAAAAAAATCATGCCCTACCCTGCGGGGAAGCCGCAAACTCAGGGAAGTTCAACCTGAAGGCGCTGGAATAAAGCCGGGGCATTGGTTGCGACTGGAAGCTCCAAAAAACTTCCAGTGCCTGGAATATTGGCCCGAATAGTTATCCAATCGTTGGAAACCAGACTGGTCGTTTGCTGCAGGTGATAGAGGCGACCAAGCTCGGACTGAAAGCCCGTTCCAGACTGGATGGCAAAGAATGAGGCCGGATTGGTGGGATGGGTTCCTGAAATGTATTCATCGAGATCGGAAAAGCCGTCGTCGTCGGAGTCAACCCCGCCATGCAATGTTCCAAGGGCTGAAACCAGAGAGAGCTCCCATTCATCGGGAAGCTGGTCGCTGTCGGAATCCTCAACGAGCCCGAACGGCTTGATGCAATAGACCCAGTAGCGGTATTCGTTCCAGATGCTGGCAGACGGCACCGGGACAATGGTGATGCGTGCGGAGGCTTTACCTGCGACGAGATTGGAAGAAACCATAAACTCGGAATCGAGCCAGCGCTTGGTCGTTGCGGAAAAATTGTGGTCGGCCTCATACCAGATGCCGGCATAGGCGTCATCGATGAACACATGCGCTTTCTGCCCACCGATGCCCTGATCGGTGCGACGACGCAACAGCAAACCAGCATTCTCCGCCAACGGCACAGTGAATTCCGCGACGGTGTTGCTGTAGTGGTAGCCTTCATCCGCCATGAATACGGAGTCGTCAATGCCTTCATAGTTCCAGTCTTTGGAAAGCTCCAAGCGGCCCGTGGGATATTGGTAGTCGTAGAGCATTTCCGTCCAGCCATCGCCCAGATCAAGATCGGCGGTCAATACCTGCCCGCAAGCGTGCCGCATGTAGAGGTAGGCGACGCTCGAATAGGTTCCGGGCTGGTCGTTGCGCCGGCCATGCTCGATGCCGAACTTTAAAGAGGCGTTGAAACAGATGATGTCGCTCAGATGAAAACGGTAGGCCTGGGTATGGTTGGGCGGGGGATCGTTGTAGTGGTCTTCGTACGGATGCCCGTGATAAGGAAGGTTGAAAGTGCCTTGATTGAAATACCACCCGCTATTGAAATAGTCCTCCGTCCCTGTTCCATAAAGCGACGGCGTGAGACTGCCATCGACATAGATGCGCTCGTCCCCTTCGAGATAGTCCATTCCTTTCCACCCGGAGGTGCCGGTTCCGAGCATATAGAGGGACAGGCCGACCAAATGGCCGCGCCCCTGTGCATCGACGCAGATATAATCCGACCCCGGCGCATTGGGAAATGTCTCCTTGCGATACTGCGTACAAAAAAAGCCCGTGTTCGCCTGCTTGTAGGAGTTTGATGAAACCTGAATCTCGAACGGCATTTCAAGGTTGCCGGCGTGCCCGTTGAAAACTTCAATCTTGGCCGACGCCCAGTACGGCATCGGGAAGTAGCAATAATAGTCGTCCGTGGTGCTCATCCCGATGGGCAGCGACCGCACTTCAACCTCGTCCCGTCCACATCCGAAAAACTCGCCCAGCGGCACATTCACCGCCGGCTCCGACTGGCCGTCCCACGTCATCCGCAGCCAGACCGACGCCAGCAGTTCCGCGGTTGCGTTTTCGGGATCGAGCTTCAGGCTTTGGATCGTGCCGGGCGAGCTTGCGGAAAACAACACGCCCGTTGTGCCGGTCGCCACGCTCAAGGTTCCGCTGAAGGCGGCATTCCCGTTCGTCGGCTTCGGATCGACCCCTGCATTGTTCCATTGCGATAAAACCACCGAGGCATCCTCGGCTCCCGTCCAGCTGGCGATGCCGTCGGGCGAGTCGAATTTATGGTAGGTCATGTTGTAGTAGAATGGCCGATTGGTGTCGCTCATGGTGATCTTCAGGCGCTCGCGATAGGGCAAAGGAACATAGTTGTAGTAGCCATGGCTCGACTGGTACTCCCGCCCTGTCAGCGGATAGACAAACGGTGCGTTGGTGGCGGAGAAAAAATCTTCGATGGTGCGCTCCAGCCGGGGCGTGGTTTCGTTGTCGAAATAGAACCGCAGCTGGTTGGTATAAACCATGGTGGAACTTTTCTGGTAGGTCATCCAGATGCGGTAGAGACACCCTGCCCCGATATCGTCGTACAGCACAAACTCGTTGTTGTCATCGCGGTAGAGCGCTGGATAGTATCCAAACCACCCGTCATTATTACCGCCATCCCGGTCGCGGGTAGAGACCTGCCGGACCTGCGTGCCTTCCAGCAAGTTGGGAAGCAGGTCGAACCGTTCCATGCGCTCCAGGCCATACAGCCGTTCGGCGACGACGTTTTGCACCTGTTGCAGCGCAATCGAACAAAGGATGAGCTTGATGAATGTATTCATGGTGTAGCAATGTGCCTAAAAATATAATGAGCAGCAATCCAATAACTTTAAAGGCTTAGAAATGGGGAACAAACCAGAAAACAGAATCACGATCGAATACTGCTCCAAGTGCAAATTCATGATGCGCTCGGCGTGGATTGCACAAGAGTTGCTGCAAACCTTTGAAGGCGATCTGGACGAGGCGGCGCTGCGGCCGAGCTTGGCGCCGGGCATCTGGCAGATTTTTGCCAACGGCCAGCTGGTGTGGGACCGGAAGACCGAACGCGGCCTGCCGGAACTCAAAGACCTCAAGCGTCGCGTCCGCGACATTATCGCACCCGAAAAAAACCTTGGCCACGCCGAAACCGTAGAACCCACTCCTGAAACCTGAAACTTGAAACCTGAAACTTGAAACTTGAAATCCGAAACGGGGCAGCATGAATCCGACAACTTTAATACTCCTTCTTTTGTGCATTGCTTTGGCGGGGCACTATGTCAGCCAGAAGCTCCTCCTGAAAAAGGGCTGGGAGTCGGACGACCCGAAACGGATCGTCAACCGCTTGATGATGAACGGCGCGGTGCTGATTTTCATTGCGATTGCCGCCCTGCTGATGGCCGATCCTCCGTATGGCCTCTTCGGCATCCTGATTTTCATCGAGGGCGCCGTCAGCGTTACATTCGGGCGCAAGCTGAGCAAGAAGTAGAAACACGAAGGCGCCAAGAACACCAAGCAACCAAACCGGATCGTTTTTCAATTTCTTTGAACCCTTCGAGCCTTCGTGTTAAATACGTGCATACCGGCTTGCAAAAGCGGGTGCGCTAGGCTATCCATCCTGCCGAATTTTTAGGAGGTCGTTTATGTCCAAGGTTTTGATCATCGGCGCCGGCGGCGTCAGCGGGGTGGTGGTGCACAAATGCGCGGCGCTGCCGGAAGTTTTTTCAGAAATCATGCTGGCGAGCCGCACCAAGTCGAAGTGCGATGCCATCGCAGCGCAGCTCGACCGCCCGATCCAGACGGCGCAGGTCGATGCCGACAACGTACCGGAGCTGGTGGCGCTGATCCAATCGTTCGACCCCGACCTCGTGCTCAACGTGGCCCTCCCCTATCAGGATCTGCATATCATGGATGCCTGCCTTGAAACCGGCGTGGCCTATCTCGATACGGCCAACTATGAACCGGAAGACACCGCCAAGTTTGAATACAAATGGCAGTGGGACTATCACGAGCGCTTCAAGCAAGCCGGCATCATGGCCCTGCTCGGCAGCGGCTTCGACCCCGGCGTGACCTCCGTCTTCTGCACCTACATCCAGAAGCACTATCTCGACGAGATCCACACCATCGACATCATCGACGTCAACGCCGGCGACCACGGCTATCCCTTCGCCACCAACTTTAATCCGGAAATCAACATCCGCGAAGTGACCGCCAAGGGCCGCTACTGGGAAAAGGGCGAATGGATCGAAACCGCACCGCTCTCCGTCAAGCATTCGTTCGAGGTTCCGGAAAACATCGGCAACCCGAACATTTATCTGATGTACCACGAAGAGCTCGAATCACTCGCCACGCACATCCCGCACCTCAAGCGCGCGCGCTTTTGGATGAGTTTTGGCGAGAGCTACCTCAAGCACCTCGAAGTGCTCGGCAACGTCGGCATGACCCGCATCGACGAAGTGGAATTCAACGGCCAAAAAATCGTGCCGCTGCAATTCCTTAAAACGCTGCTGCCCGACCCGGCGTCGCTCGGTCCGCGCACCAAGGGCAAGACGTGGATTGGCTGCCAAATTACCGGCATTAAAGACGGCGAAACCAAAACGGTCACCATCTACAACACCTGCGACCATGAAGAATGCTATGCCGAAGTGCAGTCGCAAGCCATCTCCTACACCACCGGTGTGCCGGCCATGATCGGCGCCAAGATGCTGCTGGAGAAAAAGTGGACCGGCGACGGCGTCTTCAATATTGAGCAGATGGATCCCGATCCCTTCATGGAAGACCTGAACCAATACGGCCTACCCTGGAAAGTCATCGAAGGCTCAGTAGTTGAATTGGATTAATTTTAAACACGAAGGAACGAAGAGCACCAAGCAAACTTCGTGGCCTTCGTGCCTTAAGCGAGTCTGCGAGCGAGTGGTTAAATGAAAACGCCAGCCTTTATTGTCGATGAAGAGCGCATCCGCAGGAACTGCGAGGTGCTGGCTTCGGTGAAAGAGCGCACAGGATGCAAGATTCTACTGGCGCTGAAGGGCTTTGCGATGTGGCCGCTGTTTCCGCTGATCCGCGGACACCTCAACGGCGTTTGCGCCAGCTCGCCTTGGGAGGCGCGGCTGGGACGCGAAGAATTCGGAGGCGAGGTCCACGCCTATGCGGCCGCCTATTCCGCCACCGACTTTGCGGAGCTGCTGACCTTGTGCGACGAGATTGATTTTAATTCGTTTGCGCAGTGGCAGCGTTTCAAGGTGCGCGCCGGGTCGGGGACCCGGCCTACAAAATTCGGGCTGCGCATCAACCCCGAATGCTCCACGCAAGATCCGGAACACGCAATCTACGACCCGTGTGCACCGAAATCGCGGCTCGGCATTCGCCGGCAGGATTTTGAAGGGCAAAACCTGTACGGCATTTCAGGCCTGCACTTCCATACGTTGTGCGAGCAGAACGCAGACGATCTAGAAACCACGCTCATGTCCGTTGAGGAACAGTTCGGCGAATTCCTCCCGCAAATGGAATGGGTCAACTTTGGAGGCGGGCACCATATTACGCGCGACGACTATGACGTCGACCTGCTCTGCAAACTGATCAACGACTTTAAGGCCAAGTACGGCGCTCAGGTAATCCTTGAGCCAGGGGAAGCCGTAGCGCTCAATGCCGGCGTGCTGGTTTCAACGGTGCTCGACGTGATCGACAACGACGGCGCAATCGCCATCCTCGACGTTTCCTGCACCTGCCACATGCCGGACGTTCTGGAAATGCCCTACCGGCCGGAGATCGACGGCGTGGGACTGCCTGGCGAAAAAGCCCACTCCTATAAACTGGCCGGACTGAGCTGCTTGGCCGGCGATGTGATCGGCGACTATTCCTTCGACGAGCCGCTGCAGGCCGGCGACCAGCTCGTGTTCCAGGACATGGCGCACTATTCGATGGTCAAGACCTCGTTTTTCAACGGCATTCAGCATCCCGCCATCGGCATCCTGCGCAACGGCGAAGTCGAGACCGTGCGCGAGTTCAGCTACAAAGACTACAAACGCAGACTGGCGTAGGACGTAAAAAAAAGCGCCCCCGTGGGAGCGCTTTTCGTATAAGACTAAAGGCAATCCTTAGAAGGAAGCCGCCAGGCTCAGCATGCCAACCACTTCTGTATCGTAGCCGAAGTCACCCGTGCCGTTAAGGTCTTCATCCGGAAGGACGTCGTCATCCATCTGCCCGATATAGGTAACGGAAGCGCCCACGCTCCAAACGTCGGACAGAACATAGCTCAGCCCAAGGCCAATATCGTAGTCGCTGAATCCGTCATCGCCGCTGTCGGGATCGGCATAAGCCATACGAGCGCCCAAGGAAGCAGCGAACTCTTCGGTAATTTCGAGATCGTATCCAGCCGAAAACTCATAATAGGCCGAACCGCTCACTGCACCACCGATGCCGTAGTAGGCTGTCGCGCCCAGAGCAATGCCGGCAATGTCGAAGCCAAGGCCCACGTTGGCTTCTTTGTCGGAAGTGCCTTCTGCATTCGGGTAGGTGTAGTCGCAGTAGCCCACGAACAGATCCAGTCCATCAATCAAAGTCGGCAGGCTGTACGAGGCATACCAATCGATTTCAGAAGCTTCTGAGCTCGCTAGGTTGCCATCGTAGTCGTCCACGTCATAGTTCGCCCATGCACCAACGGATACAGCGCCGTATTCTTCCGGCAGACCGAAACCGCCGGCTTCGATGCCGGGCTGAATCACGAATCCGTCGTTAAAGGTTACGCCGCGGAAGACGTAAGCGGATGCAAAATCCATCGTAACGCTGACCGACATGCCGGCTTCTTCTTCCACGACAACGGCGGTCTTTTCTTCAGCTGAAACAGTCGATGCCAAGGCGGCAGCCATTCCGGCAGCGAGTGTAGTAGTAATTATTTTCTTCATCATATTCTCCTGTTGTTGTTTCTCTGGTTGCGATTTTTTTTTACTATTCGGAAACCGGGCCCCGGTAAAGTCCCTCGAGGATGCGAAAGGAAATCGCACAGGACCCGGCCTCCTATTTCAATTTGGGTTAACCGATGGCCTCGGGGCCTTTTTCTCCCGTGCGAATGCGGATGCATTCCGCCAGATCCATCACGAAGATCTTGCCGTCGCCGATGTTTCCGGTCCGGGCTCCTGCGATGATTGCTTCGATCGTGGAGTCCACGAACTCGGCGTTCACCGCAATCTCGATGCGGACCTTCTTCAAGAGGTTCACTTCGATGTCCGCGCCGCGGTACGTTTCGTTGTAGCCTTTCTGCTGGCCGCAGCCCATGGCGTTGGTGACCGACATTTTGTAGATTTCTTTTTCGTACAGGGCCTGCTTCACCTCGTTGAGCTGTTCAGGCTGTATGTATGCAATAATTAGTTTCATGGTATTTCCCTTCTGGGTTTTAAGTTCTAGGTGATTAAGTGTTAAGCGGTTTGCACTGAGCCAGAGGCTTAACACTTAATACTTGTGACTTATAACTCCTAGTTAGTGGTGAAGATCTGGAAGCCGTTGTAGGCCTCTTCGCCATGTTCGCCGATGTCCAGTCCGCGGAGTTCCTCTTCCTTGGAGACGCGGAGCATGCCGGTCTTCTTCAGGATAAGGAACAGGATGAACATGGTCGCAAACGCCCAGATCGGAATCACGATCGAACCGGTGAGCTGAGCCACCCAGTTGCCGTATTCGCCAATCGCCTGGGAGCTGCATCCGTCGTAGGAACCGAAGATCGCTACGGCAATGCCGCCCCACACGCCGCAGAGGCCGTGTACAGGGAACGCGCCGACCGTGTCGTCGATCTTGAGCTTGTCGAGCAGCTTGACGCCGAGGCAGACCAGAACGCCGGCAACCGCGCCGATGACGATGGCTTCAACGTTGTCGACGCCGTCGCAGTTGGCCGTAATACCGACCAGGCCGCCCAGCACGCCGTTGCCCGCCATGGTGAGGTCAGGCTTCTTGTGCATGATCCAGGTGGTGACCATCGCGATGAATCCGCCGGCACCGGCCGCAAGCAGCGTGTTGACTGCAATCAGCATGACCGCATCGGTGTTGTCCTTGCCGACAATCGCGAGCTGCGAACCGGGGTTGAATCCGAACCAGCCAATGAGCAGGATGAAGACACCCAGTGCGGCAATCGGCAGGTTGTGCCCGGGAATCGCACGGGATTTCCCGTCTTTGCCGAAGCGGCCGATGCGCGGGCCGAGAACAATGGCGCCGGCCAGAGCGGCGAAGCCGCCGACGGAGTGCACCACCAGCGAGCCGGCAAAGTCGTAGAAGCCCAGCTGGTCGAGCCAGCCGCCGCCCCATTTCCAGTAGCCGGAAATCGGGTAGATGATCGCGGTGATGATCGCGCTGTATACGAGGTAGGCGCTGAACTTAAGGCGTCCTGCAACCGCGCCCGAAACAATCGTGGCAGCCGTAGCGGCGAAGGCCACTTGGAACAGCCAGTCAACCTGTGGCGCCAATGCGCCTGCTTCAGCCACATCTGCCCCGATGCCGCCGATGCCAAACTGGCCGAATGCGAGGAATCCGTTCCCGCCGTCGCCCGGATACATCAGGCCATAGCCGATGATAAAGAACAGGATCATGCCGATGCAAAGATCCATCAGGTTTTTGAACAGGATGTTCACCGTGTTCTTCGCCTGGTTAAAGCCCGACTCAACCATCGCGAACCCGGCCTGCATGAACAGCACCAAAATGGCGCCCAGCAGCAGGAACATATTATCGATGGCATACGCCGTTTCATTAACAGCCGACACCGCGTCGAATGTCGCTTCCGCCGCGACTTCCGCCACAGCGCCTACATCGGCAGCTTCCTGCGCCCAAACCGGGGCCACCATGGCCAGCACCAACGCCGCCATGGCCAGTACTGGAATTTTCAACAATTTCATTTTCATCCTAAACATCCTCCGAGAGGTTCCTTTCAATTTCACGAACACCGTATTCGCGATATGGATGAGCCTTATTGCAACAGGTGTGCCAACGCGCCGAACACACCCTCCGCAGCAGTCACTTCTCACTCTATACCAACAGTTTAAAAAATACATAACCACATATACATATTTGGGATCAAAAATATTTAATAACCATTTTTGTATAATTCTAGTACGTATTTACATTTTTGTAATCAAAAACAGCTCCGCCCCCAAAAAAACCCTGTTTTTCCTCTCTATTCACCTTTATAGCGCTAAAATCCGCACCATGGACTTCGCTTTAAAGATCATCAACGGAAGGGTGCTCGACGGATCGGGGAAAGACGCAACACATTGCGATATTGGCATTAACAAAGGGCGCATTACAAAAATGGGCGAACTTTCCGCCGCCTGCGCCGAAAAAACCATCGACGTCGCCGGATGCATCGTTTGCCCCGGCTTTATCGACGCCCACTCGCATTCCGACACCTATCTGCTCATCGAGCCCTCCGCCGCCTCCAAGGTTTACCAAGGCATCACCACCGAAATCTGCGGCAACTGCGGCGCCTCGGCCGCCCCGCTTAACGGCGGCTACAAAATGCCCTCCGACTGGCTCGAAAAGGACTATTCCCACCTTGGTAAAACAGAAACCCGTCACACCTGCGCAGGTGTGACAGAAATACCAAGCACCCTGCCATGGAGCACCGTCGCCGAGTACCGCGCCCTCTACGCCGAAGCGCAGCCGGCCATCAACGCCGCCCTGCTGGTTGGGCACAACACCCTGCATGCCGGCATCGCCGGCTACGAACCGCGCGCCGCCACCGCCGATGAAATGGCGCAAATGCTCCACGCCCTGGAACAAGCGCTCGACGAAGGCGCGATCGGCCTCAGCTCCGGCCTGGCCTATCCCCCCGGCTCGGCCGTCCCGCGCGAAGAAATCATTGAGCTGGCCAAAACCGTCGCCCAACACGGAGGCCTCTACACCACCCACATGCGCTCCGAATCCACTCTGCTGCTCGAATCGATTGACGAGGCCATCGACATTGCCGAACGCTCTGGCGCGCGCCTGCAAATCTCCCACCTCAAAGCCTCTGGAAAGAAAAATTGGGGAAAGCTGGAAGCCGCCCTCGAGCGCATTCGCAAGGGCTCTCTTAACGGAAGCCCAATAGGCTCCGACCGCTATCCCTACACCGCCGGTTGCACCGACCTCGACATTGTCTTGCCCCAGTGGGCGACCTACGGAGGGCGCGACGCCATTCTCGCCCGCCTGCGCGATCCCGAAACCCGGAACACGCTCCGCGCCAAGCTGTTCGACAACCCCGCGGATCATTGGGACAACGTCATGATTGGCTCCACACAGTTCGAGGAATTCAAGGGAAAATACCTGCCCGAAGCCGCCGAAACGCTGAAGATGCACCCAGTCGATGCCCTGCTCCATCTGATCGACTCCGACGACCTTAAAACCGGCGGCATCTTTTTCAGCATGTCGGAAGAAAATATGTGGAAGGTTTTGGCCGAGCCCTTTGTCTCCATCGGTTCCGACGGTTCAATGCGTGCGCCGTGGGGCCCGCTCAGCCACGACCACCCGCACCCCCGCGCCTACGGCAGCCACACCAAATTCCTGCGCGCCGCCCTCGACGGGAAAACCGTTCCGCTCGCCGAAGCGATCTATAAAATGACCGGCCTCCCCGCCGAACAGTTTAATTTGAAAAAGCGCGGTTTGCTCAAAGAAGGCTATGCCGCCGACATCCTCATCTTCGATCCCGACGCCATTAAGGCAAACACCACCTACGCCAACCCGCACCAGCTCTCCGACGGCATGCGCCACGTCATCGTCAACGGCGTCCACTCGCTGGAAGACGGAACGCACACGGAACATCGCAGTGGCCAATTCCTCGCCCGGCAGGACTAGTCCTCGTAGCCGCAAAGGCGGCGCAACTCGGTGAGGTGGTTTTTGTAGACGCCTCGCGGGTTGGTGTCGAACTCAATGCACAACGAAGCTGCGAAGCCGGTGGCAATGCCCATCTGTCCGGTCGTGCGCATCACGCGCGGCCCGCCGAGCCCAACATGCGAACAGCTGAAGCAGCGCCCGGCCATCATCAGGTTTTCAATGTTGCGCGAGTAGAGGCAGCGAAACGGAATATAGTATTCACCGGTCCTGTAGAACAGCGCCTCAGAAAGAAAGTCCACCGGTTCGCCCTTTAGCTTTTCCTGATAGTGTACATCGATCGCCCGCTTTTCGGTAACGACGGTGTCAGGAAAGATCCGGTTTTCGGTAACATCCTTCATCGTAAAAATATAGTCGCCCATCAGCCGGCGCGACTCGCGCTTGCCGGCAATATGCGCCACCCATTTGAGTGCCACATTGGCGTTTTCGGGATTCTTCTTGGCATTGCTGAACGAGCCATAGATGGCGCGGAACATGTGGTCGCGGATTTCTTCGGCATCGTCGATCTGATGCAAGTCGTTGTGCGAGAGTTCCCACTGCCACTCTCCGTTAATGGAGGCGTGATCCTTTGCCACCTCCATCGCCCAAGGCACATCTGGGAAATCCGTGGGCTGATCCAATCGATGCGAGTTCCAGAGCACGGAAGATCCCATCACCCGGTTGTCGGGCGTTTCCGGCGACCACAGCTCGCCGTGTTTGTCCCACCCCTCATCGAATTCGTTGCGGCTTTCGCGGCCATAGCGGAAGTCGGCGCCGGCCCAATAACCGATCCAGCCGTCGCCGGTGCAGTCGATGAACACTTTCGCCTCGAACCGCATAGCCTTGCCGCTCTCGATATGCCGCGCATCCACGCTTTTTATGCGCTGGCCGTGCATTTCCACGCCAAAAGCCTGCCACGAGAGAAACTGTTTAACGCCGCTGGCATCGAGGGTGCGATGACGCTTCTCCGTATCCTTCACTGCTTCAGCAGAGCCGTTTTTCCAATGCGCAGAATCAATGCCGTCTAAAAAGGTGTCGTCCGCTCCCTTGATGCCGAGCGTGTGCACCCTCACCTCACTGCTGGCATTGCCGCCCAGCAGCGGGCGGTCGTGAATCAGCGCAACTGTCAGCCCCTGGCGGTCGGCGGCCAAGGCCGCCCCGCATCCAGCAATGCCTCCCCCCACAACAACAAGATCGAACTGCCCCGCAGAAACGGTTTCGGGTTTGAGCCTCTCTATAGTGTCCGACGGAACCTTGTCGAAATCGGTCGTAAAAAAAAGCGCGTCGCAACGCCCCTCAAAACCGGTCAGATCAATAAGGCGAACACCTGTAGTCTTTCCCGCTACGTCGACAATTCCGCCATCCTGCCAAGTCCACCCCGTTTCAGTTCCGAACTCGACGGGAAGCAGCCGGCCACCGACCTTTACATGGAAGCGTCCCGGCGCCTTCCATTCGCCCGGCACCCAGTTCTTGGAGCGCACCCAAACCCGGTATTTCCCCGTCTGAGGAAATATCACAGTCGTAACGGCATCGGCCACGGGCTTGCCCATGCCGTGCGCCAGCAGATAGGGAGAACCCATTTGATGGACAAACTGTTGGTCAAGCACCCAACCGCCCTTGTCGGAAAAACTTTCCGCCTCAACCAGCACTTCCGAGGCCGTTGCCGAACCAGCAAACATCATCATTAATGCAATCCTCCAAGCCATGCCCTTCGCTCCATTTTCTGTGTGAAATAACTTATATAGGCCTTTTGCAACAATCCACCAGCGTGAAAATGCAGACATTCCATTCTCATTTTGTCCAACCGCTCTCATAGCAAGCGTCTCAATGGGTGTAGATGCAGGCGGGAGGCTGCACAAAAGCAAAGGAGCATGGTATGTTAACTGCTAATAAAAAAAGAATATCCTCCCCTACACAGAGACAATATAGAGAGATTTTGAACATGGAAGAATCGATAATCAATCCGGCCGACAGCCTTCAGATCGTGGAATTCCCCCACGACGGCGTTAAGGCCTATTACATCACGGCGCAAGCCTCCGAAGAAAACATGCACGAGGTGTTCGACAACGTCGCCGCCGAAATGGCATCGCGCGACGCCAAAATCGCCTTCCAATACCTCTTCGGCGGACGCCAGTTCTACCCCAAGGCCGTCTCCGCCATCAAAAAGCTCGACTGGCCCATGACCCTGCTGCACGGCGACGCCTGCTCCGGCTCCACCATCACCGGCACCCAATTCATCGCCCTTACCGGCGCGGAGCTCAATCCGGTTATGGACGGCGACCGCAAGGTCGGCAACTGGTACGACACCGAGGACGCGCGCTACTGCCTGCTCGGCGACATTCGCGCCGACGACCTTTCCCTCGGACGCGAAGCACAGGCACAAGTCGTGTTCGAAAAGATGGAAGACCTGCTCAAGCAGGCCGACATGGAATTCACCGACATTGCCCGCACTTGGATCTATCTCAATAACCTGCTCGAATGGTACGACGAGTTCAACGTGGTCCGCACCAAGTTTTTCCGCGAGCACGGCACCTTCGACAAAATGGTTCCCGCCAGCACCGGCATCGGCGCCGGCACCGCCGCCGGCGAAGAGATGGTGTGCGCCCTGCTCGCCGTCAAGCCCAAGCACGACGGCGTCAAGGTCTTCGCCGTTCCGTCGCCGCTGCAGTGCGCAGCGATCGACTATAAGAGTTCGTTCGCCCGCGCCGTCGAAATCGACCAGCCCGGTTCGCGCCTGCTCACCATTTCCGGCACCGCCAGCATCGAACCCGGCGGGGCAACCGTCCATATCGACGACACCGAAAAGCAGATCAAACTGACCATGGAAGTCGTTCATGCCATCCTCAAGTCCCGCGACATGGACTGGGAAAACACCTCCCGCGCCATCGCCTACTTCAAAAACTTCGACGAAGCTCACCTGCTTGAAGAATACTGCGTGAAAAACAACATGCCCGAACTGCCGGTTGCCATCTCGCACGCCGACGTCTGCCGCCACGATCTGCTTTTCGAAATCGAACTCGACGCCGTCAAGGCCAACTGATTTACCGTCATCTCCTCCTCTCCCAATGTTCGGAAACCTTTTTTTCCGGGCATTGGGAGTTTTTATTATAAGCATCAATGTTCTGCTTATGAATTGATCGGCTTTTCAGGGTATGCCATAAACGCACGCCTATGACGGATTCAACCCATTTAAACTGCCGAGAACGCTTCCTGTGCGCCTGCGCCTGCAAGCCCGTCGACCGCCCGCCCATCTGGATGATGCGCCAGGCCGGTCGCTCCCTTCCTGAATACATGAAGCTCAAGAAAGGCTACAAATTCACTGAACTGGTGCAAAACCCGGAACTGGCCTCCGAGGTCACCCTCCAGCCGATCCGGCGCTTCGGCTACGACGCCGCCGTCGTCTTTTCCGACATCCTCGTCATTGCCGAAGCCATGGGCCAGAAATACGAACTGATGGAGCAAGGCGGCGTCAAGATGGACTTCGAGCTCAACTCCAAGGCGGATGTCGACAAGCTCGACCCCTCCCGCGTGCTCGACCACATTTCCTACACACCCGAAGCCATCAAGCTCACCCGCAAGGAGCTCGGCGACGAACGCGCCATCATCGGCTTTGCCGGCTCGCCGTGGACGCTGGCCTCGTTCATGGTCGAAGGCGGAAGTTCACGCGAAAACCTCCGCTCGCGCGCCATGCTCTACAACGAGCCGAAGCTTTTCTACACCCTGCTCGAAAAAATCACCGAAGCCACCATCACCTACGTCAAGGCGCAGATCGAAGCCGGCGCGGACGTCATCCAGCTGTTCGACAGCCAAGGCGGCACCCTCGCCCCCAATATGTTCTGGAAGATTTCCGGCCTCTGGATGCAGCAGATCATCGACGCCATCGGCGGCGAAGTGCCCGTCATCGTTTTTGCGCGCAACGTCCACCACAACTGGCAGGAAGTCGTGCAGACCGGCGCCAACGTGCTCGGCATCGACTGGGGCATCCGCCTTCCGGACGTCTGCAAAGCCATTCCCGGCGACGTCGCCGTGCAAGGCAACCTCGACCCCGCCCTGCTCATTGCCCGGCCAGACGCCGCCGCCGCCGAAACCCAGCGCATCCTCGAAGAGATGCGCGGACGCAACGGCTTTATCTTCAACCTCGGCCACGGCGTACCCCCCGAAGCCGACCTCGACGCCATCCAGGCCGTTGCCGCAACCGTACAGAATTTCAAATGAACCCGATAACCGTCAGCCTCGATCAGCTCCGCAAATACAATGTGCCCGGCCCGCGCTACACCTCGTATCCGCCGGCCACGCACTTTACGGAAGAATTCCAAACTCCAAACCCCAAACTCCAAACTCCAACCCCCCTATCCCTCTACTTCCACCTCCCCTTCTGCACCAAGCAGTGTCTTTACTGCGGGTGCACCAACATCATCACCGTCAACCAATCCAAGAGCGCCGAATATTTGGGCTACCTCGAGCGCGAAATCGCGCTGCGCACCCCGTTCGTTGCCGAAGGCTCCGAAACCGTGCAGATCCAACTCGGAGGCGGCACCCCGACCTTTTTCCTGCCGACGGAAATCGAGCAGCTCGGCCAGCTCATCCGCGACCGCTTCCCCATGGCCTCCGCCATCGAAGCCGGCGTGGAGATCGACCCGCGGTCGCTGACGCTCGAAAAGGTTGAAGCCCTGCGCGCCGCCGGCTTCAACCGCGCCTCGCTCGGCATCCAGGACACCTGCCCGGAAGTGCAGCAAACCATCGCCCGCATCCAGCCGCTGGAGATGATTGCCGAACGGAACCAATGGCTCCGCGACAGCGGCATGGAATCGATCAACTTCGATCTGATCTACGGGCTGCCCAACCAAACCCTGGAATCGTTCAACCGCACCTTGGACGAAGCACTGGTGTTCTCCCCCGACCGGTTTGCCATATACAGCTATGCCCACATCCCATGGATCAAGACCGCCCAGAAAAGCTATGAAGACAAGCTGCCCGACGCCGAGATGAAGCTGCAGCTGCTCCAACTCACCATCGAAAAACTCACCAGCGCCGGCTATGTCTACATCGGCATGGACCACTTTGCCAAGCCGGACGACGGCATGGCGCAGGCGCTGGCCAACGGAACCCTGCAGCGCAACTTCCAAGGCTACAGCACACACAAGGGCGTTGCCCTCCACGGCTTCGGCATGTCGGCCATCTCGCACTTCGGCGACACCTATCTGCAAAACCAGAAAGAGCTCGCCCCCTACTACGCCGCCCTCGACAACGGCCAGCCGCCCCTCCTGCGCGGCTATGCCATGACCGCCGAAGACAAAATCCGCTACCACGCCATCATGCACATCATGTGCAACCTCTACATCGACTACGCCCCGCTCTCGCAGGAAATCGGCGTCGACTTTACCGAACACTTCAAGGCCGAACTCGATTCGCTCGACGACCTCGAAGCCGACGGCCTGCTTCTCCGCGAAGAAAAGGGATTGAGCGTCACCCCGCTCGGCCGCCTCTTCATCCGCATCATCGCCATGCGCTTCGACGCCTACCTCCAAGCCGAAACCCGCAAAGGCCGCTACTCCCAGACCGTCTAAAAGAAAAAGTTCGTTAGAGACGGTTTGTAGTCCCGCCTTCAGGCGGTTCATGCGCAGAGCCCATCCTCAGAAGCCGGCTAAAGCCGGGACTACGAACCTTTCACAAACCTTTAAAGGCGGAACTACGCACTTTTATTCACGCTCATATGCAGGTAAAACATCCTTATGCAAAAGGTCGCAATTATTGGAGCGGGAATTACGGGGCTGACAGCCGCGTTTGAGCTGAAGGAAAAAGGCATCGACTGCACGGTGTTCGAGGCGTCGGGGCGCGTGGGAGGTTGCATTCAAACGGTGCTGGAGGACGGCTTTCTGGTGGAGTGCGGCCCCAACTCGATTTTGGACACGCACCCCAACCTTGGAAAACTGATTGCGCGCCTCGGCCTCGAAGGCAACAAGCTGCCGTCCAAACCGGAAGCCAACAACCGCTTTATTGTCCGTGACGGGAAGCCCATTGCGCTGCCCACCTCCCCGCCGGCTTTCTTTAGCTCCAAGGCGTTTTCGGCGAAGGCCAAGCTGCGGCTGATGCGCGAACCGTTCATCACGTCGAAGTCGAACGAGCAGGAGAGCCTCGCCGAGTTTGTGGTGCGGCGCCTCGGGCAGGAATTTCTCGACTATGCCATCAACCCGTTTGTAAGCGGCGTCTATGCCGGCGACCCGGCCAAGCTCGCTACCTGCCATGCCTTCCCCAAGCTCTACGAGCTGGAGCAAAAGTACGGTTCGTTGATCAAAGGCGCAATCAAGGGCTCGAAGGAGCGCAAGCAGCGCACCGAGACCGCATCGAAGGATGCGCGCATGTTCACCTTCGACGACGGCATGGAGGTGCTGCCCAAACAGCTCGCCGCCAAACTGGGCGATACAGTTCGTCTGAACACGCCTGTCTCAAGCATTCAAACCCTCGAAGAAGGCATCTGGCTGGTCAACCGCGAAGAATTCAGCGATGTGCTGATTGCTATCCCCGCCTATGCGCAAACCGAACTGAACGCCCCGTTTGACGTGGACGTATTTTCTGAAATCTACTATCCGCCCGTCGCAAGCCTGTCGCTCGGCTTCGGCCTCAACCAGTTCATGCATCCGCTCAACGGCTTCGGGGTGTTGATTCCAAAGATTGAAAAACGCTTTTCGCTCGGCGCCCTTTTCCCGTCATCCATCTTTGCCGGCCGCGCACCGGGAGGCATGGCGCTGCTGACGGTATTCATAGGCGGATCGCAGTCGCCCGAACGGGCGCTGATGGACGAGGGTGAAATGCTCGCCGAAGTGCTGAAAGATCTGCACGACCTGCTTGGCCTCGACGGCGAACCGGACTTCAGGCATCTGAGCGTCTGGCCGAAGGCAATTCCTCAGTATGTCGTCGGCTACGAAAAATATCTGAACCGCATGAAGCAGGTTGAAGCCGACTTCCCCGGCATCCACTTTGCCGGCCACTACCGCGACGGCATTTCCGTCGCCAACTCCATCCTCTCCGGCATAAACACCGCCGAGCGAATCATTAAACACGAAGACACAAAGGACACCAAGTCGCTCTAAACTTCGTGAGCTTCGAGCCTTAGTGTTTAAAAAATACAGGTTATTATGAAACGTGGATTTTTATTGATGAACACAGGGTCGCCGGACGCGCCGAACGAGGACGCGCTGCGGGTCTACCTGAAACAATTTTTGATGGATCCCTTCGTGGTCGATATGCCGTTTCCGATGCGATATGCGCTGATCCACTGGGCCATACTTCCAAAACGCCCTGCGGAATCGGCCAAGGCCTATAAAGAAATCTGGACGGAGAACGGCTCGCCGTTGATCCACTACTGCACCCAGCTGGCCAAGGGACTGCAAACGAGGTTTAGCGAACCGGTGGAACTTGGCATGGCCTACGGAAATCCGTCATTCAAGCAGGGTATTGAAAAACTGCTCGATGCGGGCGTGGATGAAATCTGTTTGCTGCCGATGTTCCCGCACTATGCGATGGCCACCTTCGGCTCCTGCGTAGCCGGGGTAATGACGGCGCTAAAAAAACGTGCGGCGCTGCGCGTAGTGCCGCCCTTTTATCTTGACCCCACTTATATCCGCCCGTTGGCGGAATCGCTGACGGGCGTCGAGGAACACATTCTCTTCAGCTATCACGGTCTGCCGGAACGGCATCTGAAGAAAACCGATCCGACCAAAAGCCACTGCCTGGCAACCGACGACTGCTGCGAAACCGACTCGCCGGCGCATGCCACCTGCTACCGCCACCAATGCATGGAAACCACCAAAGCCATCATCGCCGTGGCGGACCTCCCCAAAGAGCGCTGCGGCGTTTCGTTCCAGTCGCGCCTCGGCCGCGCCAAGTGGATGGAGCCCTACACCGAAGAAACCCTTCAAAAACTCCCATCCCTTGGAATCAAGAAGCTCGCCGTCATCTGCCCCGCCTTCTTTTGCGACTGCCTTGAAACGCTCGAGGAAATCGAGATTCGCGGCCAGGAAACCTTTATGGAAGCCGGTGGCGAATCGTTCCGCATGATTCCCTGCCTCAACGACTCTCCAGCAGGAATCCATTGCTTGGAAACCCTGATGGCGGACGCTGCGAACTGGCCGTCAGCCTAAGCCCTTCGGCCACTTCTCTTTATCTCCAAACAACAGCTCCTTAACAGGTATTTAAATGCCTGTTTGGGAGGTTTTTTTCCCCTTGCAAACCCTGCATATCGGTGTATATAGCCACGTAGAGGCTTAACCGGAATGGAGGCAGCAAGATGAAAATTAAAATCGTCGCATTGGCTGTTGTGCTTAGTTGCGCAACCATGCCTTCGGCACAGGTCGTTTACATCGATTCCCCGGACGGCAGCGGACAGCAAGCCGTCACAGATCTTTTTAATCCGGATTATTCAAGCAAGTGGATAAAACCGGGAGAAGATCCTCAACCAACCCTTCGTAGGAATATGTCGGAGGACTCAGAAGTCCGAGTTCTTTTTCCTGGCGACTACTGGCTCAACGGCGAGTTGATTCGGGCGCATGCAGATCAGGGCGCCGCCGATGGAGACTCCATCATCACAGATAAAAAGCTGACGGAACTGCCGGCCCTCGAAGCGGCGGCGATGAGCAACACCGATGAAAAGACCGAAGCTGTTGCGATTCAAGCGGCAGACGCCGGCACACTGCGACTCGGCCAGCTCACGAGGAACGAACTCCGGGATTGGCTATGGATGCCGATCAGCAAACCCAAGACCGTAAGCTACTTTGCCAACGGTAAAAAGAAGGTTGCCCAAACAATTGTCATCGAACCGGAAAGACCTTCCCTACGCGCGCTGCTGGCCACCGTTAGAATTCCAGAATACGTACGACTGGAGCCACAGCCGCCGGCGCTGACATGGAAGGATTGGATCAAGCCCAGCGTAATCCTGAAGCAATGGGACCACTACTGGACCCATGACACCGGCACAACGCCCGTAACGCTTTTCATGGCCGATTTCTAAACAGGAGGTTCACATGAAAGCGACAAGCCTTTGCGTAGCCGTCGTCGTGGCCCTACTGGGCGCTGCGGCGGAAGTCGAGTTCGATAGCGATGGAGCAACGCCGGGAAAGTGGACGATGGATCTCGACGCCGCCAAGCAGCTGGCGGAGGAAAAGCAGCTGCCGATCCTGCTGGATTTTTCCGGATCGGATTGGTGCGGCTGGTGCAAGATCATGGAGGAAAACGTATTCACCCAGCCGGAGTGGAAAACCTATGCGCAGGAAAATCTCGTGATGGTGCTGCTCGATTTCCCCAGCGACAAAAGCCTGGTTCCCGAAAAATATGTCGAACGCAACAAGGCGCTGAAAGGCGAGTATAGCGTGCAGGGCTATCCCACCTTCGTGGTGCTTGACAACGACGGCATAACGGAGCTGGGGCGGTTGCGCTCGGGACGCGACAAGACCCCTGAAAGTTTCCAGGCCGAACTGAAAAATCTCTTCCGCTTTCGGCCTGTGGAAATCGCCAAATACACCGCAACGCTCAGCCCGGAGGATCAAGCCGCCTATCGCGAACTAATCGACCAGCTGGGCCGGGAAAAGGCGGCGGTGAAGCTGGGCGAAAAGGCGGAGGCCGAAGCCAAGGCAAAGGTTAGAGAGTTCAAGACGGCGGTCAACAATGCGGAGCAAGAGATGGTGGAGTTCCGAGTCGCACATTTGAGCGAAGCCGAGCGCAAGCAATACGAGGCGTTGCAGGTGCAGCGCCAAGAGGCCAAGACAAAGCTCTCGGACTGGATGAAAACAAAGCCCGATAAAAACGACGAAACCATGGCGCAGTACACGGCGATGCAGGAGGAGATTCAGGAGCTCGACAAGAAAATCAGCCAATACTAGCGCCTTGGCCAAGCGCAACGCGGATATGCTGGTCCAGCGCATCACCGATCGCTACAGTCGCACCGGACCTTTCATATCCTTGCTTCTCGCTGCTGCTTCCGGATGGGAAAACGGAAGCGGGCCGTTTTTCCGCGGATAAAATCTTTCGCTCCGAAAATCCGGTTCCGGAGGAATTTATCAACGAAGTCAACTCGCGCCTTCGGCGTTACCGCTTCCTGCTTCTGGATGACAAGACTGTAAAAAACATGCCGTACGACAAAAGGAAGGCATACGAAAAGGAGGTTACGCAACGGACCGCCCTGCAGAAAGACGTCCGGGAGCTGCCGCGTCGCATGGCGCTCAAGCGCAGGGAGGCATGGTATGCGTCTGCAGAAATCCGTGAGATCATGGGCAATCACGATTGACACCCTTAAGGAACCGGGTCCCGCCTTCAAGAACGACCCAAGGGTCAAGAAGCTGGAACAAAAACGGAATAAAGCGCGGGGAGATTATAAGAAGCTAGTGAGCGCCTACCGGGAAAAGTGTACCGCAATGCAGAAACTTGAAGTGCAAATGAGAAAAACCTACACTTACTCCGCCCGCCCAGACTCTGAATGACGAGCGGGTTCACTCGGAGCAACAACGCAGGAAGAAGGAGCAATGACATGAAAACGAAACTTCACAACATATTCATACTGCTCGCCCTAGCCGCCATGTTGGCGGGATGCACCGCCCTGCAGTCGGAATTCTATCCGGGAGAACAGGTGGATAACCTATACAAGATTCTCCCGGCAGAAAGCGCATGGGCGTCGGATGATGATGCCGTCATGCACTTTCGTGTTGTTGAATCGAACTCGCTCATGATCGCGAGCCTCGAATGGAGCAACCAGCATGGCGAGTTCAGGAAAGAAACGATGGATGTAGTTTTGTCGAAACTCGATGACCAATATTTCGCGAGCATCAAAGACGAAGATGGTGAACAATATGTTATCGCCCGCCTAATCCTGCCGGAGACAGACCATGAACATCCCTCCTCCGCAATTATCTTGAATATTGATGAAGACAAGCTCCTTAGCGATGCCAAAGAGGGCAAGGTGCGCCTGCACGAAAGCGAGCGCCGCGGCAAAAAGAAGTTTGAAACCATCCTGACAGGAACCAAGGAAGATCAGGATGATTATTTCCGCAGGAACCCCAACGCCCTGTGGGACTTGGAGAGCGCATCCACCATCAGTCGAATTGCCGTGATCCAAGGCAGTCCATGAAAGATGAAGCCAAGCTGGGGGACGTACTTTGGGTGTCCTTCGGAAAATCACAGTTACCCAACAGGCATTTAAGATCTCTATGCATCTGACGTACATAGACTACACATGCAGTGCATATTCACTGCACCACGACATTTACACCGAACCAATATAGACCCCCGCTATTCACTGCACCTGTTGATGTTACAACTCATCCCAACTCCACGGCACACATTATGCGTTAGAGTTATGGCAGAGGCGAACGCAACTCGCCAACAGGAGGTGCATGATGAAAAAAGGAACCCAGGTTATAATCAGCGGAACAACAGGAGCGATGATCGCTCTCGCACTCCTTATCACCCTGTGCAGCAGTGGAAATGTGGAAAGTGCTCAGCGCAGCGATCAAACCCGATACGAAACAGCCCACAACGGGCTTACTGCCGCGCAGCTCGAAGCCGCCCGCTGCTACGCCCTCAAACTGACGGCAAAGCTTCCATGAACGCGAAGGCTCATTTATTTAATTTGAGGCCATCTGCCCCCCTCTTTTATAAGCCTTGATGGTAAAGAGTTTGACCCTATAATCAAAAGCGTTCGGCGGGAGGCGAAGGCCTCCATTAAATCGTTAACATTCAGGAGCCCGAAATGGATGTGCAGCCCTACCAAACACCGCCTCGCTGGTGGTCGCCGCTGCTGAACCCAAGATGGTTCTGGTTCTGGAGATGGGTCCGCAGGCGGATCCGGATCAAACACCACCACCTCGAAAACATCGAGATCCAAGGATTGGAAAACCTGCAAAAGTGCCTCGACGAAAAGCAGGGTATTCTCATCACGCCAAACCATTCCAGCCATGCCGACCCGACCGTGCTCTACTGGGTGGCCGATCAGCTGAAAACCCCGTTCTATTTCATGGCGGCATGGCAGATTTTCCAGAAAGCAAACTGGTTCCGGCTACTCATTCTGCGCCACCACGGATGCTTCAGCGTGGACCGGGACGGAACAGACATCCGGGCCCTGCGGCAGTCGGTCGACATCCTGCGGAACAAGCCCCACCCACTGGTAATATTCCCCGAAGGAGAAATCTATCACCTCAACAAGCGCATCACCCCATTTCACGACGGGCCTTCGGCGATTGCGCTCTCCGCCGCCAAAAACGCCGAACGCCCCATCTCGTGCATACCCTGCGGCATTCGCTACCAATACATCTCCAACCCGATCGAAGAACTGCTTGAACTCATGGACCGGCTGGAGGAGCAGCTCCTGTGGCGCCCCAAGCGCAATCTCATTTTGCGGAAACGGATCTACCAATTTGCGGAAGCGATCCTCGGTCTCAAGGAAACGGAATATCTGGGGCACTCCCAAACCGGCAGCCTGCCGGAACGCATCAAGGCCCTGACTGAATTCATTCTCCAAGGATTGGAAGATAAATATGGAATCGGCAACCGCGACTCCAGCCTGCCGGAACGCATCAAGGCCTGCCGGCGCGTTGCAATCCAGTTGAAAGAGAACTCGGAACTTTCCGAACAGGAACACGAAGACGCGCAAATCGACTTGGACGACCTTTTTATTGTGACACAGCTGTTCAGCTATCCGGGAACCTATGCGTCCGCAAAACCGACCGTTGAGGATATGGCCGAAATGCTGGACAAATTCGAAGAGGACGTATTGAGAACGCCGACGGCCTCCATCCGCGGTGCACGCAGAGCGGTGATTTCATTCGGCAAGCCCATCAAGGTTGAACCAGCCAAGGGCGACAACAACCAAACCCACGCCCTGACCGAAAAGCTGGAGCAAGAGGTGCAGACCTTGCTCGACAATGTACAACTCGAATAAGGTATTCATTATGAAGAGATCGAATTCAAAACACTCTTTTGCCTGGCTCAATGCCACACAGTTTTTCGGCGCCCTGAACGACAATGTGTTCAAGCTGCTGGTGGTCTTTTTTCTCGTCGATCATCTGGGCTTTGACCATAAGTCCACCATTGGCTTGGCCTCGCTGATCTTCGTGGTTCCGTTCCTGCTGTTTTCTCATACGGCGGGCATCCTCGCCGACCGCTACAGCAAGCAGCAAATCATCTTCTACGCAAAATGCATGGAAACCGCCCTGATGGGCATTGGGGTGGTGGCCATTCTGCTGGCGAGTCCCATCATGCTCTATGCCCTGCTCTTTCTCATGTGCATGCAAAGCGCCTTCTTCGGCCCGTCAAAATTCGGCATTATTCCAGAGATTGTAAAACCGGAAGAGCTATCACGCTCCAACAGCTTTCTGGTGGGACTGAGTTATCTGGCGATCATCATCGGAACCTTTGTGCCCTCCCTTTTTCTCGTCACGATTTTCAGCGAATCCTACATTGGGCTGGCGACGGTCTGCGTCGGCATCTCCACGCTGGGGCTTCTTTCCAGCGCGCGGATCGAAGAAACCGCACCGGTCGGTTCGACCCACCAAAAATTCACCCTCTTATTTGTGGTGGAGATTTTCAAAACGATGGCCAGCCTCAAGAAAGACCGCTACCTCTTCAGCACCATCATCAGCATGGCCTACTTCCTGTTCCTCGGCGCTTTCATCCAGCAAAACCTACTGGTGTTTGGCCCCGAAGTGCTGGGATGGAACACCACAACCAGCGGCTATCTTTTCCCGATGGCCGCCATCGGCATCGCCATCGGCGCGCTGGTTTCCGGCAAGCTGTCCGGGCGCTGCATCGAGTTCGGGGTGGTTCCCGTCGGGGCGACCGGCCTTGCCCTCTCCTGCCTGCTGCTGGGCGGCGTGGCCACCTCCCTCCCAGCCATTCTTTCGCTGGTCTTTTTAATCGGGATCAGCGCCGGGCTTTTCGTTGTCCCGCTTCAGGCGTTCATCCAGCAGCGAAGCCCGCGCGAGCGGCTCGGCGAAATACTCGCCTGCATGAATTTCTTAAACTTTCTCGGGGTTGCCTTGGCAGCGGTGCTGTTCCTGGTGCTCACCAAAACATTCGGCATGTCGGCCAAAGGGTGCTTCATCGTCAATGGCCTCGTCACGGCCGGGCTCGCCATTTTTGCATTCAGCATCCTTCCGGATTTCATGGTCCGCTTTTCGATCTTGATTCTCACCCGGATCATCTACCGCATACGAACCATCGGTCCTGAAAAAATCCCCGTCATCGGCCCCGCACTGCTGGTCAGCAACCACGTCACCTGGTCCGATGCCCTGCTCCTCTCGGCCACGCAGCAGCGGCGCATCCGCTTCATGATGGAGCGCGACATCTACCGCAGCCGCTGGCTCAACCCGCTCTTCCGGCTGATGCAGGTGATCCCCATCTCCGTGAACGATCCGCCACACCTGCTCAAAGAATCCATCCAAACGGCCCGGCAGGCTCTGAATGACGGCTGCCTCGTGTGCATCTTCCCCGAGCAGCGGCTAACCCGCAACGGCAACCTGCAGCGCTTTAAACCGGGCATCGAGCACATACTCAAAGGAACCAAGCACCCGCTAATCCCCGTCTATATCGGCGGGGGCTGGGGCAGCGTGCTCAGCCACTACCATGGCCGGCTCCTTGCCCGCCTTCCCTCCAAGCGCGTTCACATCACCGTCGTCTTCGGCGCCCCGCTCCCGGCCGACACCACAACCCAAGCCGCCCGGCTGGCCGTTTCGGAACTGTCGAAGGATTATTTCGATTCCAAGAAGACTCCCGCACGCACGCTGCCCTGCCAGTTCATCAAAACCGCGCGGAAGCGCTGGTTCAAGCCCGCCATCGCCGACACCACCGGAAAAGACCTCGCCTTTGGCAAGACACTCATCGCCTCAATCCTGCTCGGCAACGAAATCAAGCGCATCACCGAAGGGCAGGACAAGATCGGCCTGCTCCTGCCCTCCACTGTCGGCGGGACGCTCGCGAACATCGCAGTTCCTTTGATTGGAAAAATTCCGGTCAACCTCAACTATACCGCATCGGCCGACGCCTTCACATCGGCCATCGCGCAGTGCGGCATCAAGACCGTCATCACCGCCCGGCCTTTCATCGAAAAGCTGGCGGGGAAATGCCCCGAGCCCGACGGCGCCGTCTACATCGAAGACCTGTTCAAGGGCATCACGAGCGGCGCAAAAATCAGGGCCATGCTGAAAGCGCTGTTTGTACCGGCCTCGAAGCTCTATCCGTCGCGCCATGTTTCCCCCGACGATCCGGCGACGATCATTTTTTCCTCCGGCAGCACCGGCGAACCCAAGGGCATCATGCTTTCGCACCACAACATACTTTCCAACGTTGAAGGCTTCCGCATGATCCTGCACATCAACCAAACCGACCGGCTCTGCGGCGTTCTGCCCTTCTTCCACTCCTTCGGCTTCACCGCCACGCTATGGGGGCCGCTGGTCTCCGGCTTCCAAACCTGCTACCACCCCAACCCGATCGACGGCGCGACGATTGCCCAAATGGTGCGCGAGCGCAAACTCACCCTGCTCTTCGCCACGCCCACCTTTCTGCTAACCTATATGCCGAAGGCCAAGGAAGAAGATTTCAAGTCGCTGCGACTGATCATTACCGGCGCGGAAAAGCTCAAGCAAAAACTGGCCGACAAGTTTGAGGCACGCTTCGGAGTCCGCCCGACGGAAGGCTACGGCGCCACCGAGCTTTCGCCGATCACCTCCGTAAACATCATGGACTGCACCATTGCCGGCTTCACGCAGACCGGTCTCAAGGAAGGCAGCGTCGGCCATCCAATCCCCGGTGTTGCCGCCAAGGTGGTGCATCCCGATTCCCGCGAGGAGCTAGGCGAAAACCAGGAAGGCCTGCTGCTCATCAAGGGAACCAACGTCATGCAGGGCTATCTCGGAAACCCGGAAAAGTCGGCCGAGGTGCTGCAGGACGGATGGTACGCCACCGGCGATATTGCGCGGGTCGATTCCGACGGCTTCATCTATCTCGTCGACCGCCTTATGCGCTACAGCAAGATCGCCGGCGAAATGGTCCCCCACCTCGCCGTGGAGGAAGTGCTTCTCCAAGGATTGGATGCCGTGGGCCAAATCGTCTTCGTCACAGCGGCTACCGACGAGCGCAAGGGCGAACAGCTCGTGGTCCTCTACACCGCCGAAGCCGGCGATGCCGAAGAGCTGGCCGACCTCATTAAGCACAGCACGCTGCCCAACCTGTGGCACCCGCGCAAAGACAACTATTTCCAGATCGACGAAATGCCCGCCCTCGGCGCCGGCAAAATCGACATGAAGCAGCTCAAAACCATCGCCAAGGAAAAGGTTGAAGGCAAATCATGAACTGCAATACACACGTGAAAAAGAAGTCCTGAAAGCTCAAGCTAAGGCAGATCAGGAAGGACGATAGAAATGAACAATGTGCCATTCATCATTAATCCGGCCTTCTACCCAGAAGCCAAAGCGAAAAACATCACCGTCAATCAATGCACGACCGATATTCGCTCAATGACTAGGCCGATAAGCTCCAGGAGATAGCAGAATCCATATTCCCTTTGTTTTAAAGGGATTCACCACCCCAATTTGATGTGGCATACCCTATGCGCTAAATAAGATCGACGCGAACGGGAGGTGTGAAGTGAAAACGCTAATGGCAATCATCATCGTCCAAGCCATGGCCACGCTTGTGCCGATGGCATCTGGAGGCCATCCGGAAAATGGCACGAGTGAAAACATCATCACGGAATCCACACTGCGTGAATTCCACGTTTTTCATGGCACGGATGGAAAGGCCGTGAAAGGAAGGATCAAGGCCTACAACCCGGACACCGAAACCGTCACGATCATCAAGGAATCAGGAGGTGCGCGCAAAGTCGGGCTGGACGTTTTATCAAAGGCCGACCAGGCCTGCGTTCGCGAATGGCACCTGCTCCATGGATTCTTCACAAAGGTTCATATCCACAGCTCCGTCAGGATAAACAGTAACGGAGTCGGGACGGAATTCCTGATCTGGCGCCCCGATAAAGAAATCGTCTACGACATCACATTGGAGAACCGAAGCGACTACGACCTGCACGACCTGACCATCGACTATTGCATCCACTACGAACTGGATCGACCGGGCAATCGGGGACGAACTACGGAGCAGCGTGCCAAGTGCGGAACGCTGGCCATCGGCACGCTGGCCGACGGCAATAAGGCGCAGGCCGAAACCCAGCCCTTGGTTCTTCCCAAGGAATATCCATACGAATACTACAAGGATAACGAGCTGCCTATGGGAAAGGTTAAGGGCATCCGCCTCCGGATCTATCTGCCGCTGGACAGCGGGAAGAAAGCCATGCGCGAGTTCCCCAGCCCGGACGTCCTGATGAAATACCGCAAATGGATCGCGCCCAGCGGACCTTTGGCACCAATCAACTGAAAGGAAAGGAACGCACCATGAAGACAACTAGAGCAATCAGCATGCTTGCAAGCGGCCTGCTTATCGCCGTGGCATTATCCGCCTGCAAGACCAACCAAAGCCCGGTCACCACGGCACAACTCGATGCGTTTATGAAAAGGTGGGAAACATACGAAGCGTTTAAGACACCGGTGGATCCCAAGGATGAGCCGCTTCTGTTGGCAGCCTTGGAAAAAGATCCCAAAGGCCCGTGGGCAACGTATGTCATCATGAAATTTTCGCAGACAAGGTTTGAGGCGCGCCAACTGGACAATGCCGGACGCACCGCCCGTTACCGCGCGTCACTCAACTACCTGAAACCGGCGCGCGACACGCTGGCCCGCGCTGTGGAAGCTAACCCGGAAGACAAGGAGCTTCAGCACTTCCCGAATGAGATAAAGACATATATTTCGCTGGCCACGCTGGAGGCGGGCCTCGATCTGGCAGATATTAAGTCCGATGCCGAAGCGGCCCTCGCCAACAATACAGACACCCAATCGTGGAACTATGGAAACATTATCTACGACCAACACAGCTTGCTTGGCCGGGTTGCCCTTCGCGAGGGAAAGCTGGACGAGGCCAAGCGGCATCTGCTGGAAGCCGGTCGCACGCCGGGGTCGCCGCAGCTCAACTCGTATGGCCCCAACTTTATCCTGGCGCGGGAGCTGGCCGAAAAGGGCGAATTCGACACCGTGATCGAATTCCTAGATCTGGTAGCCCGCTTCTGGGCCAACCCGGATGAACGAACCGAGGCCAACTCCAAGTGCGTCGCCAACGACCACCTCAAATTGCTGAATGCATGGAAGCAGGAACTTCGGGCAGGGAAAGTTCCCGACCATGGAACATGGAAATAACCCGGAAGAGAACATGAATCAGAAAGCCACAGTGATCTTCGCAGCCGCCTTGGTTCTGGCATTGCCAACTGGAGCCAAAATCCAAAAGAGAAATGGAGACGGCAGACATCATCATGAATAAGGTCGAAGACCTTCGGTACATGTTCTCCCCGGGATCCTTTAAAAAAAGCAAAGAAGTGGATGTCGGCAGTATCTGCATCCGCGTCACGCTTCCGCTTTCCAATGACCGGAAAGCCGTGCGCGAATACTGCCTCCCCGACACTCTCAGCAAGCATCATAAATGGACTGAGGCTGATGTGCCGGTTGGGCTGAATAAATAACACCGGAGCGCGATCGCAAAAAACAAAGCCATATCCGGCATATGGATACGGTGTACAGCAAAGGATGATTCCTAAACAACAAATGTGGCAACACAGAGATTCGGGCTTGCCCCCCAGTCCATGCAGCACTAGCATAATTACAAAGGAAGGTGATGATTATGAGTGTGCAGAGAACCGAGTTTACCGACATTAATTTCGATGCTGAAATAAGCGAAGGCCTCAGCGTTGTTTGCTTCGAAGAGCCCCTGGATCATGATTGCCGCAAACAGGCGGAAATCATCGAGAAGGCCGCCAACGAAATCGAGGCACAAATAAAGGTTGGGAAGTGCGATGTGGAAAATTGCTTCGCTTTGGCCCAGCGGTTTCGCGTCATCAGCATTCCCACCACGATTGTCTTCAAGGACGGCAAGGAGGTCGAACGGCTGGCTGGCTTCCGGCATGAATTTACGCTGGTTAAGCATCTCAAGGAAGACATCGGCTAAAGCTCTCAGCTGGACATATCCACTCGTGACAAAAACCCGGATACGACGCCGAGATACTTTCCCTCTTCCTCTATGTGCGGGATGTGAGAGCTTTCCTCGAAAACCACGAGTTGCGAACCGGCAATGCCGCGGTGGAGCGTCTCGGAACAGGCAGGCGTAACTTCATCGCAGCGCCCCACCAGAACAAGGGTGGGAATCGTTATTTCGGATAACCGGCTTGTGCGATCCCAATCCTTCAGATTTCCGGTGATGACCAGCTCGTTCGGACCGTTCATGGTTTCGTAAACGGGATTATCTTTCAGGTTCGCCGTCGTGCGCAACAGGCAATCCGGAAATTCGGACAACCGGCATACATGCCGTTTATAGAATGCAGCAACGGCCACCCGGTATTCCGGATTCTGGAAATCGCCGATTGCTTCGCAGCGATCCAGGATCGCAATGGTTTCGGGCGGCAAACCCGACTTCAAACGTTTTATCTCCTGCTCAAGCTGGAGCATGCCGGCGCACGAATCGGCAAGAATGAGACTGGCGACACCCTGCGGATGGGTGAGCATGTAATCAATGGCCAGCATGCCGCCCGAGGATTGGCCGAAAAGGTGAATCTCCTGCAAACCCAACGCCTTCCGAACCTCGTCCAGCTCCGAGACAAACCGCTCCATCCGCCAAAGGGAGCGATCATTGGGCTGATCGGATTTCCCGCAACCGAGCTGGTCGTACAGGATGACCGGACGGTCTGCCGCCAGCTTTTCGAGGGGCTCCAGATAATCGTGCCCAGCTCCGGGGCCGCCATGAAGCACAAGCAACGGCGTGTCGCCGCCCGCGCCAACCCGGCGATACCAAACTCGATGTCCGCTTCTCAGCCGAACCTTTCCTTCCTCCGCTTCCATGCGCTCAATCTGCCGCCTTATTTCATCTCTGGCTTCTAAATGTTTATATTACCCCTTGCAAAGCCGTATAAACAGGTAGAAATTGTACGTGTATGTGGCGGGTGTGAAAGCCAAATTCGTGCATATGAGTGACGCTCCGGGCAGGAGCCGTCGGCGGATAACGGTTGGATGGCGATGCAGAAGGCAAAGGTTGCCTCGCTCAATTTTTGGAGAAAAAATGTTAAAAATAACCAAGCTTGAGGGCTATGCCTTTCTGTTGCTGACATGCATGGCAAGCCGGGATTCATCGCTGTTGTATTCAGCAAAGGATCTTTCAACGGATAGCAGCTTGCCGTTGCCAACGGTCAGCAAAGTTTTGAAACTCCTGACCCAAGCGGCAATTTTGAAATCATGCCAAGGCAGCCGAGGCGGCTATTCGCTGGCGAAGCCCGCAGACGAGATTAACGTTGCTGAAATTGTCCAGATTTTCGAAGGGCCGCTAGCGCTCACGGACTGTTGCGGCGAAGCCAGCTGCCCGCGGAATTGCCCGGTGGCCCCCGACTGGCAAAAACTGAATAATGCGATTGAAAACCTGTTGAGGGGTTTGACGCTGGCCGACATGGTAAACCACCAAAAATAAAGTGAAAAAAATGACAAAATATAAACATTTATTCGGTCCGGTGCCGTCCCGTCGATTCGGGCGCTCGCTGGGCATTGACTTGACTCCATACAAAACGTGCAGTTTCGATTGCGTTTTCTGCCAATTGGGAAGAACCACAGCAAAGACCTTCGAGCGAAAAGAATATGTTCCGGTTAAGGACGTCATCGAAGAACTTGACGATTGGCTCAAGTCGTCCGGGGAGGCGGACTACATTACGCTTTCCGGTTCGGGGGAACCCACCCTCCATTCCCGCTTTGGTGAAATCATCGATTTTATCCGGTCATCGTCTTCCATTCCGGTTGTGCTGCTCACCAACGGTTCTATGCTGAAATATGCCGACGTGCGGGCTGCCGCATCAAAAGCCAATATTGTCAAATTATCGCTCAGTGCCGGGGATCAGGATTTGTTTGAACATATCAACCGGCCGCCCCCGGATGTCAGCCTCAAAGTGCTCGTTGAAGGAATGCAGCACTTTCGCGATGAGTTTGCCGGAGAGCTGTGGCTGGAGGTTTTTGTTATCTGGGGCGCAAATTCCACTCCGAAGGATATTTCACGAATTGCCGAATTGGCCAAAACGTTCAAGCCCGACCGGATCCAGTTGAATACCGCCGTGCGCCCGCCTGCCGAAAGCTTTGTCCACCCCATGCCCAAGCAAAAACTGGAAAATCTTGCAACGTACTTTGATCCTCCGGCCGAGGTCATCGCCGAGTTCAGTTCCGACTACACATCTTCGGCCAAGGCCAGCGAAGATACCATTCTGGCCATGCTCCAGCGGAGACCCTGTACAACGAAGGAGATTTCCGCAGCGCTCGGCCTCCATATCAATGAAGTATCGAAATATATCGGGAAATTGGAAAGAACCAGCGTGATCCAGGCCAAGCCGACTGGACACAAAGTATATTACACCTGCTGTCTGGAGGCAGGTGTGAGTGAATAGCCTCCAGCTTCGCGGCATTGCCAATTGGTTCAGCGGCTATGTCAACTCCTTCTCCGCCAAGGATGGAACCCTGTCGCCGCCGCTCCAACTAAAGGAGGAACACAGCAAACGGGTAGCGGACAATGCGCGGCAGCTGGCCGGAGACCTGGGATGGAGCCCGGAAAAGGGCAACGCCGCAGAGGCCTTGGGATGGCTGCACGATGTTGGCCGCTTTTCGCAGTTTTCCGAGTTTGGCACATTTTCGGATGCCAACTCCATCAACCACGGCGTACGCGGCTGGGAAGTCGTTCGGAAAAGCGGAATACTCTGCGCTTTTGCGCGGGAAGAACAAGAAGCGCTACTGGACGGAATCCGCTACCACAATGTTAAAACCATACCCGACAGCCTTGCCGAACAGTCCATGCGGTTTACCCAGCTTGTCCGCGATGCCGACAAGCTCGACATTTACCGCATCGTACTCGATTCCGTTGAGCTGGACGGTTTTCAGGAACTTCCCAGCATGTTGCCGCAAATCGATCTTAAGAGACCGGCAAACCCGAAATTGATCTACGATATCGTCGTATGCCGCTGCTGCTCTATCGAGGATGTACATTCGCTCGCGGATTTCCTATTGATGCAATTGGCTTGGATCTACGATCTGAACTATCCTGAAACCTTTCGCCTGATCGCCGAACGGAACATCATCGGAAAACTGGAACGCCAGCTTCCTGATGACCGTAAAATTCATGAAATCGTCCATGAAATCCGACGCTTTGCGAACCGCAAGGCGGCCTTGCCCGAACACGTTGAATCCAGCTGCTTATCCAACGCTTGATCTACTTTCCCCTAATCATCGCTTGACACGCCATGTTTTGGGTATATATTCATAACCAAGAAGCGAAGATAGGTTGTCGCCGCGCAGCAAAGGAGCGTTTGAACATGGGCAGGCCACATAGCGAACGATCGATTGGGCATCAGCCGGACAGCACGTTTTTCAAACCGTCCGGAGTTTCGATGCGCGAATTGCGAATCAGCACCATCCTCTTCGATGAGTTGGAAGCAATGCGACTGGTCGATGCGGAGGGCTTGCAGCAAATCCAGGCGGCGGAGCGCATGGGAATTTCCCAATCAACCATCGCCCGGCTGCTCTCTTCCGGCCGCAAGAAAACGGCGCATGCGCTCGCCCACAGCGAAGCGCTGCAGCTGCAGCAGGGCGCCGCGCCGCTGAACTACCAGAGCCCGCCGGCTTCCTGCGCCCGGCACGGCCGCCATGGCCGGGGACATGCACAGGATTGATTTTGAATACGGCACAATAAAAACCAAGGAGGTTAAAAATGCCAAACGGAGACCAAAGCGGGCCGAAAGGCGAAGGCGTCGCAACAGGACGGGGGCTCGGACAGAAATCGGGCAACCCAATGGGGCGTGGCGTTGGAACACCTCGCGGTGGCGGCCGGGCCGGAACAGGCCGGGGTCGCGGCGGCGGCGGCGCAGGACGCGGAGGCGGCGCAGGACGCGGCCGCCAAGGAAAATAGAATAAGCAAACAACACACAAGGAGGCATGCAATGCCAGCAGGAAACAGAACCGGCCCCAACGGAATGGGTGCCATGACAGGACGCGGTGCCGGCTTTTGCGCCGGATTTGACGCACCGGGCTACATGAACGTCGGATCGGGTGCCGGTTACGGCCGTGGCCAGGGCTTCGGCCGTGGCCAGGGCTTCGGCCGCGGCATGGGGTTCGGGCGCCGAGGCGCGGCAGTACCCTATGCGGCACCGACTCGCGAACAGCAGGTCGATGCGCTCAAAGCGCATTCCGAACAGCTCGAATCGGAGCTGAAAATGATCCGTGAACAACTCACGGCGCTTTCAACCGAGAAGAGCGAATAGCAACACACCATGGCGTGGGGCCATTCAAAGTGAATGGCCTGCGCCAAATATACAAAAATTAAAGCCACGGAAGCCAGCGCATGAAAAACAAAACCACCCACTTCGTATTCTTCTCCCCCACGGGAACCACTCAAACCACCATCCTGACCGTAGGCAAGGGAACCGGCTGCAAGATCGGCACAATCCTTGACCTGACAAAAGAAGCACCGCAAAAGACTCCGACGTTCACAGAAGCGGATCTGGTGGTCGTTGGAATGCCGGTCTATGGCAGCCGACTTCCCTCCCTCGCGGTTGAGCGTTTTAAATCGCTTCAAGGCACGAACACACCAATCGTTCCGATCGTGGTCTATGGCAACTGCCACTACGGCGATGCGCTCGCCGAACTCTTTGACCTCTGCTCCGAGCAGGGTTTCCGCCCCGTTGCCGCAGGCGCATTTTTAGGCGAGCACTCCTTTTCCACAGCCGACCTGCCGCTTTCCCCCGGCCGGCCGGATGCCGCCGATAAGAAGCAGGCCGAAACCTTCGGAATTCAAATCGGACAGCTGCCGGCAACCGCTCGTCTTGAACCCGTACAGGTTCCGGGCAACCGTCCCTATAAACCGGCCCCGCAGCTGACGGGGTCTGCAACAAGCGTCGATTCCGCCGCCTGCACAAAATGCGGCAAGTGCATCGAAGCCTGCCCGACCCAAGGCATGCACATGACCAGCACCGCTGCCGAGGCCGATCCGGACAACTGCATCTGGTGCATGGCCTGCGAGCGCATCTGCCCATCAAACGCCCGTTCGCTCACCCATGAAAAGGTGATGGCCTCCGCCCAAAAGCTGCATGATCATTTCAGCGCCCGCCGGGATCCGGAAAGCTTTCTGGCAGCGAATTAGAGCGGAACGGCGTGGACAGCGAGCAGAACAAATTTAAAACAAGCAACGTGGTTTCCATCGCGGCGACACACTTCCTGCACGACACCTATTCATCGTTCTTCGCTCCGCTCATTCCGCTGCTAAGCAATAAACTGGGCTTCACCTATGCCATCGCCGGGGTGCTCTCCGTTGTGCAGAAACTCCCGTCCCTGCTCAATCCGTTCATCGGCCTCATCGCCGACAAGACCGTGATCCGCTCAGGCATTGTTGCCACTCCGATCATCACGATCATCACCATGAGCCTGATGGGGCTGGCTCCGTCGGTCACGCTGCTTGCCGTTCTGCTTTTTGCATGCGGCATCAGCGCCGCCGTGCTGCACGTCACCGCGCCGGTCCTGATGCGCCGCGTTTCCGGCAGCAAGGTTGGGCGCGGCATGAGCTTCTTCATGTTTGGCGGAGAGCTGGCAAGAACCATCGGCCCCTTGGTCATTACCGCCGCTGTTTCCTGGTGGGGGCTCGAAGGGACATGGCGGCTGATCCCGTTCGGTCTGGCGGCATCGCTGCTCCTTTTCCTGAACCTGCGAACGATCGACAAGGAATTCATCCGGCAATTCACACAGGCTAAAAAACATCATCTGTCGAAATCAATTGGCGAAGTCATCCCCTTTTTCGCCCAAATCGGCCCCATCATTCTTTTCCGGGGCTTTTCCAACACGGCCCTGACCCTGTTCCTGCCGTCCTACATGGTGGACAGCGGCTACTCGATCAAAGCCGCCGCATGCGCGCTCGCGGTTTTGGAACTGGCCGGCGCCGGCGGCGCCTTGATGGCCGGAAGCCTGTCGGACAAGACCGGAAGGAAAAAGGTGCTGCTGGCCATCATGCTGCTGTCGCCTTTGCTCATGCTGCTTTTCACGGTGGCGGCCGGCATCGCGCAATGGCTGCTGCTCGGTTTGATGGGACTGGTTTTCTTTGCAAGCACCCCCGTCTTCATGGCCATGATCCACGACCTGAATTCCGACCGGCCCTCTTTCGCAAACGGCCTTTACATGACCCTCAACTTTGCCGCCAGCTCCATTGTTGCGCTTCTGGTCGGCGTTTACGCCGACCACCATGGCCTGGTGGCGACCTACCGAATGACGGCGCTGCTTGGCTTGTTGGCCATCCCGCCGACCCTTCTTCTGAAAGATAAGCGATAGCCCCTCCAGACCGACGGAAAGGATCCCGGGAAACAATGCACTTCCTTCGTTAACCTATGGGTTTCACAACTCGTCCCACCGTTCTACTTGGCGCGGCATCGCTGAGCCGTAGTCGATGATTAACTTGCCGTTCAAATGATCGATTTCGTGCTGCACAATGCGGGCAAGAAAACCTTCGAATTTCAGCTCCACTTCTCGATTCTCAATATCTAGCGCCCGAACCCAAATGGAGAAAGCCCTCGAAATATTCACTGCCTGGTCAGGCAGACTCAGACAACCTTCCACCATTGTATCGAAACCTTTGCTTTCCAGAACTTCCGGATTGGCCAGAGCCAGCTTCACTCCCTCTGCTTCCGCCACGATCAGGCACGAGGAAAACCCCACTTGCGGCGCTGCCAATCCCACGCCGTTCCAGTTCCACATGCTCTTAAACATGGACTTCAGCAGTCGCTGCTCATGTTCTCCAACGTGAAGCACTGGATCGGCTTGAAGGCGCAGTATCGGTTCGGGGTAGATGCTAAGCTCAAGTATATTCATCACAACACCATGTAATCCTGTCCGTTTTCTGCATTACGACCCATCGCAGATCTTGTACTCTTTCAGCGTCTTGATGTAGTTGGCGCGTTCAAACGCGGCGGGGTTGGATAAAGGTTGTCGTCAACGCACCGGCCTGCTGTGCGCCGTGGACCGCTCCACTGGCACCGCCTTCACTCTGCACAGCTCCACCACGTCCGGAATGGTGCCCCAGATATTCGTGCGGCCCTCTGACGACCATTGGTCGACCCATTCCCCCATGCCGGAGGAGGGCGTGATCGGGTAAATGGCGCAAACCTCATTTATTTTATGCGCCATGTAAGCAGAGGCTTCGTTACCGTCGATAATGCTTCGCGTTGTACTCATTGCGTCTTCTCCTGCTTGGAAAACGGATCAACTCTGTACCGCTTTACATCAACTTTTTTGGTTCATGACATGATTTCCCGTAATCTTCCGCCAAAGACAATTCCATCCGCCTCGGTCGGGCTGACCCGGACATCTAAGCCCTGCGGGTGTGGAAGACGCGCCGTGGTGTCGATGCCGAGTTGTTCGTATATGCTGCCGATCAGATCCCATGGATAGACGGGGCGATCCACCACCTCCCCCCCTATTTCGTTGGAGGCGCCCACCACCTGACCGCCCTGGAAACCACCGCCGGCGACGACATGGGAAAAGCACTTGCCATAATGGCCGCGCCCTCCGTTCCAGGGCGATTCCCACATGACCTTTGGTGTGCGGCCAAACTCGCCGCCCCACCAGACGATGGTGCTGTCGAGCAAGCCGCGCTGAGAAAGGTCGTCGAGCAAGGTGGAAAAGCCCTTGTCGAGTTCGGGCAATTTCTGCTTCATGATTTCGAAATGCTTCTTGTGCGTATCCCAGCCGCCGTAGTTGATGGTGACGTAGGGCACTCCCCGCTCAACCAGGCGACGCGCAATCAAGCAGGAAGCGCCGAAGTCGCTTTTGCCGTAGCGCTCACGCAGCGCGGCGTCTTCCGTGCTGACATCGAACACCTTGCCGGCATCGCCAAGAATCAGCTCATAGGCTTGATCCTCGCACCGGTCCATCTGGGCAAACCGGGGGTTGCCCTCCATCTTGCAGCCATAGGTTTCCAAGTTGTGCAGCAACTGACGCCGGTCGCGTTGGCGTGCTTCCGTGATGCCCTTCTGAACGATGCCCTCCACCATAAAGACCGGGGAGTTCGGTTTTCCACCCGTTGCGAACGGCTTGTATCGCAATCCCATGAAGCCCGACTCAGAAAAACGACCCTGAGGTTTCGTGAGCACGATATAGGGAGGGATCAGCCCCTTGTATCCGGCGTCATAGCCGTGAAAGAGTGAAACCACCGCGCCCACGCAGGGGAACACATCACCGCCAGCCGGCCGGCCCGTCTGGGTGACATACGAGGCCGTCTCATGGCCGTTGATCCCGTGGGTCATGCTGCGGATGATGGCATACTTGTCGGCCTGCTGGGCAAGGAGCGGCAACATTTGGCCAATACGGATGCCGGGCACGTTTGTTTCGATCGGGGTGGTGTAGGGCCCGCAATAGGCGGCTCCCGCATCGGGCTTCGGGTCGAAGGTATCAAGCTGGGACGGCCCGCCCCACATCCAAATCTGGATGACAGCCTTGGCTTTGCCCGGCCTCACGGCGGAGGCCTGCAATGGCGCGCCAAAAGTCGAGCCAACAACGCCGGCCGCACTATAGCTCAGTATTTCACGACGCGTTAGACTGCCCAGTGCATTCAGATAATGCTGCGTTTTCATGATCGGCCCCCTTTTGCAAAAAACCTTGCCAACAGAGCTACAGTGGACAGACATTGCATGCCTTTATAATCAACACACAGCCGCTTTTTTGGGCGGCCTGTTCGTAACCGAGTCGAAGCGCCTCGAAAACCTGAGGGGATTCGCCTTTAACGATGGAACTCATCGGGCCAATCTCCACTTCGCACCCGTGGCTTTTCAATACATCTGAAAAGTCCATAACGGGGTGCTCAAGGCTTTCCTCCGTTAGAGGGTATAAACTCACTTCTGCTTCCACTTTCATCATGCACACTCCTTTCCCTTCCGGTTAGGTTATGTTTTCCAATGACTATATTTCTGATCTCCCTTCGAGAGATCCATCAAATCAAAGCGCAAAGAAGCTCTGGAAGACATTTCCCGCAGACTGCCGAAGGGATAGAGGCCATGGTCCGCCAGAACTCGAACAATGTTTGCCGGGGTGAGGCTTCCGGACTTGACCATGAATACAATGGCTTTCGAGGGGTTCTTCACTTGACTTGCAAAAAGCTCGTGCATTTGCTGAATGGCATCCCGTTTCATAACAATCTCCAAGCGATCAGAACGGCTTGTGCGACATCAAAAACGGGAGCAATCCTTCCATGCCATTTAGTAAATGAAGCTTTCATCATCTATATACAGTGCATCAAGGGTGCCAGAGGCAATGAGCGAGACCATAAATTACGCAACATATTGCAGTCGTGTGATTATTGAAATTAAACAGCAGGCACCAAATAAACCCACAAAGTGCAAATATGCACTCTTATCGGGCACAAGGGGTAGCAATTGTGCAACCGAAAGAGATATGCTCTTGTGGATGCCAAGCTCCAAGGCGGATACTACGCGGTTGAAGCCATTTTCCCCAGAAACTGTAAAATGAATTACACGATCAAAACAGGGAGAACTAGCTTCGCAATCATGATTACAACAATATACCTTGAGAATATGCCGGTAGGTTGTAGGATTTTGAAAGAGGACTTATTTGTGCAACATTCAGGAGAAAAGGCTCATGTATCTTCTTGAGATTGACCGCACGCTAAACCGTATCCACATAACGCTGTCGGATCGGTTTGACGAACCTCAGGCCATAGCCCTTCTTGATGAAATACGGTTGCGCATGGGAGAATTGGAACGGGATTTTCTTCTGCTGTGCGACCTGACGACATTGGAAGAATTTTCTCCTTCTGCCAGATCTCACTTTCGTGCCGTGATGGATTTATGCAATGAAGCCGGGGTCCGGAAGATTATTCGGATCATCCCCCATCCGCTGGACAACTTCGGCCTCACCATTATGTCATATATTCACTATGACAGCGGCATTCCGGTGGTTACCTGCAAGGCGCTAAAAGAAGTGTCCAAGCACCTTAAATAAAATTCATCGGAAAACCGACTGTGGCCAAAACCAGCGCATTTGAGAAACACGCTTCGGACTATGACCAATGGTTCGAGGATCATCGCCATGTCTACCAATCCGAGCTTGAGGCGCTTAAAAAGTTATTGCCTGAAAGCGGGAAAGGCATGGAGGTCGGAGTTGGTACTGGTCGTTTTGCCGCACCCCTCGGAATCAAGACAGGTGTCGAGCCGTCGCAGGCGATGCGGGAAATAGCCCGAAACAAAAACATCGATGCCATGGACGGGACGGCAGAGGCGCTGCCCTTCCCCGACGAACACTTTGACTATGTCCTGTTCGTGACCACGGTCTGTTTTCTTGATTCTCTGGAGCAGGCGTTCAAGGAAGCATTCCGTGTCCTGAAATCCAACGGTGCGGTTATGATAGGGATGATTGATCGGGACAGTCAACTCGGACAGGAATATGACGCGAGAAAAAAGGAAAGCCGGTTTTATAAGGAGGCCGTATTCCGCTCCGTGGATGAAGTTGTGAGCGGTCTTGAAAACTCAGGATTTGGTGGATTCCAATTCGTTGAAACCTTGCGTTATCCAACGGCCGAAATCATGAAAAAAGAGCCGGTTCAGGAAGGGTATGGCGAAGGTGCATTTGTGGTTGTTAAAGCCGTGAAATGAAGTGTATGCCTATTTTTTAGAGAAAGTGAATAAGCACAGACATTGCCGTTGTTCCTAGTGAGGTGTAAAATTTTTCCAGGAGAAAAGGTTTTCTGATGAATGCTCTACATAGAGCAGGAGATCATCGCTCACCCGATACTTGGAAGGCAGCTTTCCGAGGGGTATATCCGCAAGCAAAACTCCAAGGAAAAGTACGGCGATGATGTGATTATTGAAGTCGTTTCACGTCACGCAATGGCAAGCTAACCTTTTTGGACAGCTCCATTGTTCAGGATGGCCACGGCATGCTTCCCATGCTGGCCCACTTCCTGATCGTCAAATAAGCTCCTCGTCGGTCTTCCCATAGGCGCTGTGCTCATGGCAACCGGACATTAAACTGCACTGGTTCAGGGCTTCATCTTGCTGCCGCACCCCCGCTCTCCATGTGCCGATGTAAGTGTTTAATGATAAGAATACTATCCTATATCTCCCTCGTTAAATAGGTTGAAAAGTTCAGCACAAGGCGTATTGGTGACAATGGGGGCGGTGAGTAGGAGGTTGAGATGAAAACCTTAAAATTTACAGGATCACTCAGCGAGATCGAAAGGGCCCTCTATCTGTCACATCAAACTCAGCTGGCTGAAGTAGGCAGGCATCCATTCACACCGGATTGGACACGTACAATTCTAGCAACGCTGCTCGTATTCTCGCTCACCGCCACCGTGCAGGGCGAAGACTATACCTATACAACCAACAGCGGCGCGATCACCATCACCAACTACACCGGTTCCGGCGGTGCGGTAGCCATCCCCGACACCACGCACAACACGGAAAGCGAGGGGTTCTATCGAATCGAAGTTGAGTTGAAATAAAATAGTTCGTAGTCCCGCCTTTAGGCGGTCAGTCCGCAAAGCCGCCTAAAGGCGGAACTACAAACCTTGGAAAAGGAGACACAAAATGAAAAAGCAAATCGCAAAAACCATCATCGCGCTTCTGATTGGAAGCACCGCTGTGCAGGCGGCCACGCACTATGTGGATATCAACAACACATCCCCGACCGCGCCCTACACCAACTGGGTCACGGCGGCGACGAACATCCAGAACGCAGTCGATGCAGCGGTCGCTGGCGAAACGGTGTTGGTCACCAACGGAACCTATCAGCTGAACGCGGAGGTTTTGGTTCCAGAGTCACTTCGGATCGAGGGCGTAGGTGTGGTGGCGGAAACCATCGTTGTTGCCGTCAACAGCAACCGTTGCTTCAACCTTGCTGCCGGGGTTTTCCTGAGCGGCGTCACCATCACCAATGGCTATGCCGCAGTCGATGGCGGAGGGATTCTTTGCGCTGACGAATCCGCAATGATCAGTAACTGTGTCATCTCGGGGAACACGGCTGGGGATGACGGCGGAGGGATGTATCGAGGCACGGCGTACGGTTGCGATTTTATCGGCAACACGGCACTCGACGACGCCGGAGGCGCCGCATTGGTTGCTCCCGACAACTGTATGTTCATCGGCAACACGGCGGTGGGCGCTGGTGGCGGCTACAGTTCATGGGCAAGTCCATTGTCCCCCAGCAACTGTGTCTTCATCGGAAACACGGCGAAATACGGGGGGGCAACGTATGAGTCGGAGGCTTACGACTGTGTATTTTCCAACAACATTGCGGGAACAACGGGCGGCGCAATGTATCAGGGAAGCGATGTATACAATTGCGTGTTTGCCGGCAATGTCGCCTCCAACAAGAGCGGTGGCGCGATCTACAGGCTTTATGCATACAATTGCTTCTTCACCAATAACTGGGCAAAAAGCCACGGCGGCGCGATATTCGAGGCGGGCGCATCCAACTGCACCTTCATCAGCAACCACGCGGGTCAATATGGGGGCGCAAAAGCATTTTGGAATGGTGTGATGCAAGACTGTGTTTTCATTTCCAACACCGCAGGGGTTCGTGGTGGCGCCGTGAATGATGGGCAGCTGTACAACTGCATCTTCTACGGCAACCACTCGTACGGCCGCGGCGGTGCGGTGTATGAGGCCGATCTCTACAACTGCGTCCTGTACAACAACTCCGCGAACGATAAAGGAGGCGGCATATACTTGCGCTCGGCACGCAACTCCATCATTTGGTCCAATTCAGCCCCGAGTGGGAATGATCTCTACAACCTTTCCGCATACCACTGCTGCCTTTCCGATACGGTGATTAGTTCAGGAACACTGACCGGTTGCATCACCAATGCGCCACTCTTTGTGGACACCGCAATGCGCGACTTCCATTTGCAGGCCGGCTCGCCGTGCATCGATTCCGGCAGCAATGCGCTCACACATGCGGCGTTTGATTTTGACGGTGTCCCGCGCCCGCTCGACGGCGACAACAACGGTTCCGCTATCATAGACATCGGCTGCTACGAGCTTCTCGTCGCGACAGCCGATTCCGATGACGACGCCATGCCCGACGGGTGGGAACACGATCACGGACTGAATGCAGCCGTTGCCGATGCCTCCGGCAATCCTGACCTCGACCCGCACGACAACCTGTCCGAATACATCGCCGGCACCGACCCGGCCAACGGCGCATCGTTCTTCCAGATTACGAACGCCGCGGACACGGCTTTCGGCTTCGTGGTGGAGTGGGCGCCATCGGTCAGCAACCGCGAATATGCCGTCCTCCACGAAGGCAGCCTGACCAACAGCTTGACGAACGTGGTTTCCGGAATCGACTTCCCGCAAAACAGCCATGCCGACACCACGCACAGCGCAGAAAGCGAGGGCTTCTATCGGGTTGAAGTAAAGTTGAAATAGATAATCGTTCTTCTCGTCCCTCGTCCTCGATCAGGCGGCCGAGAACGAAGGGCGAGGACGAGGACGAGGACGAGGACGAAAAATGGAGACATAAAATGAAAATGAAAATCACAATCAGCATTATCGCGCTTCTGATCGGAAGCAATGCCAGTGTGCTGGCGGATACCTTGTACGTTTCCCTATCTGGTTCGCATAAATCCCCCTATTCAGACTGGGGGCACGCGGCAACCAATATTCAGGATGCAGTGGATGCTGCAACCGCAGGGGATACGGTAATGGTATCCAACGGCACATACAATCTCTCTGGAACGATCACGGTCACGAATAACATCATGATCAAAAGCGGAGACGGGCAGACAAATGTTATCGTCGACGGCCAGCGCAATTACCGCTGCTTTGATCTGGGAAACAATGCCTGCCTTCTTGACGGTTTTACGATTCAAAACGGGTACGTGGACCACGACAATGGTGGAGGTGTTTATTGCAGTGGCACGACACCGCTCATTAGAAACTGTCTGATCATTCGCAGTTCGGCCCCATACGGTGGCGGGTGCCACAAAGGCACATTAATTAACTGCACATTGTCGGACAATGTCGCAGACCACGATGGAGGGGGATGCTACCAAAGCTCACTGCAGAATTGCATCAACTGCTTCAACTATGAAGATGATAACTGGTATGACTCGGATATTTCCTACTCGTGTACAACGCCACTTCCCACCGGGATCGGCAACATCACCAACGCTCCGCTCTTTGCAAATGCTGCCGGCAACAATTATCGTCTGACCACCAACAGCCCCTGCATCAATGCAGGAGTCTATCAGACATGGATGACAGGCACCGACGATCTGGACGGAAACCAGAGAGTGATCGGCGGAACCGTGGACATGGGCACCTATGAATTCCCCACTGTGCTGCTGCCGCAAATTGATATTACAAATGGTAATGCATCCGTTTATGGTGAAATCTCCACCTTCACAATCGGCGGAACCAACAACAGCTGGACCGCAGGAACCCTGTCCTGGACCAACACGGCCAATGCCGCCAACGGAACGGTTCCGGTGTCCAGTTCAACATTTCTGATTTCCGGCCTCCCACTGGCTTTTGGCGACAATACCATCACCGTCACCGGCACCAACACCTTGGAAAACAAGGCCTCCGACAGTGTGACGATTACGCGTCTTGTTGAACACGGCACCAGCTCCCTTTTTCACTATGTGTCCACCAATGGTACGGCGGCCTACCCGTATACCAGCTGGGTGACAGCCGCAACCAACATTCAGGAAGCCGTGAATGCGGCAAACGCAGGCGACACGGTGCTGGTAACCAATGGCACCTATACCTCGGCCGGGCAAATTTCCGTTGCCAAAGCCATTACGGTGGAAAGCGCCAACGGCCCGGAAGTTACTATTGTCGATGGCCTTAACAATCACCGCTGCTTCATTCTATCTGACGTCGCTTGTATACTTAACGGGTTTACGATTCGTAACGGATATATGAACAATTGGCATGGTGGCGGGATCTATTGCTGGGGGAATACGCCAGTCATTACCAATTGTAAACTTATAGATAATGAAGCCGCCACCGGTGGCGGCGGAAGCTACCAAGGCACACTGCACAACTGTATGTTGATGGGTAATTCCGCCCACCACGGCGGTGGCGGCTTCAACTGTACGCTGAACAGTTGCACGATTGTGAGCAATACGGCCAGCACCTCCGGCGGAGGAAGCAATTCCGGCACATTGCAAAACTGTATTCTCTTCTCCAACTCGGCAACCTCATCGGGTGATAACTATGATAGTGATACTCTCCAGTATTGTTGCACGACACCCGACCCTGGAGGCATAGGCAACATCACCAATGCTCCGTCCTTTGTCGATGAGGCGGGCAGCAACTATCGCCTGAATGCCGACTCGCTCTGCATCAATGCGGGTAACAATGCATATGTGTACGGAAGTTTCGATCTGGATGGCCAGCCGAGGCTGGTGGACGGAACCGTGGACATGGGGGCTTATGAATTTGATCCTGCGCCGTTCATCGATATTACCAACATCAATGAAACGGTCGGCAGCGAAGTGACGCTTTACACCATTGGCGGCACCAACAACAGCTGGACGGTGGGAACCCTGAGCTGGACCAATGTCGCCAACGCGGCGAATGGAACCGTTCCGGTTTCCGGAACCGTCTTTCAGGTTTCTTCTGTTCCGCTGACCGGCGGTGCCAACGAAATCACGGTAACCGGCACCAACATCGCGGGCGATGAAGCCTCCGACAACGTGACGATTACGCGCGATCCGCTCCACACAGGCAACTCGCCCGTTCACTATGTTTCCACCAACGGCACTGCGGTCTGGCCCTACACCAACTGGGTTACTGCCGCCACGAATATTCAGAATGCGGTCAATACCGCCAACACCGGCGATACAGTGCTGGTAACAAACGGCACCTATACCTCGGTTTCACAGATTAGCGTTGCCAAGGTCATTACGGTGGAAAGTGTCAACGGGCCCGAGGTGACCATCGTCGATGGTTTGAACGATCACCGTTGTTTCATTCTTCAGAATGTTGCCTGTACGATCAGCGGATTTACGATTCGCAACGGCTTCATGCACGACTGGCATGGCGGCGGCATTTATTGCTTTGGGTCGACCCCGGTGATTGCCAATTGCAAACTGATAGATAATGAAGCCGCGGGGTACGGCGGCGGATGTTACTATGGAACGCTGAACAGTTGTACGCTGAAAGACAATTCGGCCACCAGAGGCGGCGGATGCCATTACGGGACACTGAACAACTGTACGCTCTCAGGCAACTCGGCTTCTCAAATCGGCGGCGGAAGTTTCGAGGGCACGCTGAACAACTGTACGCTGACGGGCAATTCCGCCACCTACGGCGGCGGAAGTTGCGAGGGCACGCTACGAAACTGCATCGTCTACTCCAACACAGCTGGCACATCAGGTGACAACTGGTTTGCCGCCTCAGCGCCGGATCTTTCCTACTCCTGCACAACGCCGCTTCCTGCCGGAGACGGCAACATCACCAATGCTCCGCTGTTCGCTGATGAAGTTGGCGGTGATTATCACCTGACTGCCAACAGCCCATGCATCGATGCCGGAACCGACCTCGGGCTGGCGGACGATCTCGATGGAATACCACGCCCGCTCGATGGAAATGCCAACGGCTCCGCCATTGCGGATATGGGCGCTTATGAATACCTGAATATCCTTGCGGATTCTGATGACGATGGTCTCAGCGATGGTGACGAAATGTATACATACGGCACCATGCTGACAGTTGCTGATACCGATGGAGACGGGCTGGACGACGGCGACGAGGTTGCTTTGGGATTTTCTCCGACTATTCACAGTGCGGGTGCTATTGCCTACGGTGAAAGTATCGGCGAGTCCAACGTCACCAACAACCCGTCAGCCTATGGCCTCTACTCTTCAGAATCGATCGGAGACCTGAGCATGGGCTATATGATGGTCCAGACCAGCAACGGGTGGGCGAATCTTTGGCTTCAGCTTGAACAGTGCGACGATCTCATCGAGGGCGTCTGGACGAACGCGGGAGATGCCGTTCTCTGGCAGGAACCCGCCGATGGCGACAAAGCCTTCTTCCGTGTCCACGGCCAGTAGTGCAGATGCGAAGATGTTAAGCGGGAGGGGTTGAGCTGGATTCGTAGTCGTGGTGTTCGATTCGGGGTTCGAGGACGAGAAGGACGAAGACGAAATCTCGCCCAGTTGGGTGGATGGAGGCAGAAAATGAAAAAGCAAGTCATAGCAATGAGCACCATGCTTCTGGTTGGAAACAGCGCCACCGACACCACGCACACCACCGAAAGCGAAGGGTTCTATCGGATTGAGGTTGAAATGAAATAGATAGGAAAACGTTCGTAGTCCCGCCTTTAGGCGGCCAGTCCGCAGAACCGTCTAAAGGCGGGACTACAAAACCTTATGAAGGAAATAGAAAAATGAAAAATCGAATCGCAATCACCACCATCGCGCTTCTGATCGGAAGCACCGCCGTGCAGGCGGCAACCCGAACTTGGGACGGAAGTTACAGTAAATATTGGGATAATTCGGCGAATTGGGTGGAAAATCAGATTCCTGCCGATGGGGATACGCTTATATTTCCGGACGACGCAAGTACGCTGACTAGAGACTCGTTCAACGCCATATCCGGCCTGAGCCTGAATTCGATCAAGGTGTTGGGGGAGGGTTATCATCTATCAGGCTACAATGTTGGACTGTCCGATTCCCTTTGGATTTCCAACAGTGTATCGGGCACTATTGTAAGTCTGGGTTTGGTTCTGAATGCCCCGGTCACCATCTATATGCATGCAAACACTCTTTTGTGCGGCGCGAATGATATTGATCTCAATGGATATGATCTCAATATCGGTGGTCCTGGAAATATTTCTGTAACCGGCTTGGACAGTTCGATTACGGGTGTTGGGTCGGTAAACAAGTTTGGCAGCGGCACTGTGACCCTGGACGGTTCGACGGAAAATACCTATTCCGGTTCCACGACTGTTGAGGAAGGAACGTTGGTCCTGAGCAAATACTATGGGAATGCTGTGCCGCACTCGTTGGTTGTTGGCGGCAACGATACGGGGGATCCTAAAGCTGCCGTTCAGATGGATGAGGATGCCCGTCAAATCGTGAGTGATTTAACCATCAACAAAACGGGTGCATTGGATATGAACGGGCATACGAATGCCATTGCGAACCTGAACCTGAACGGCGGTGCCGATGTTCATACCGCCGCATCCTATGAGATGCTGACGATTTCGGGCAATGTTACCGTCAGTGAAAGCATATCTATCATTTCAGGCTACATTAACATACCTGAAGGAAGCCATGATTTCGACATTCTCTACACGGGCATGGTTCCACCGCCGGGTGCCAGTTGCTACCTCACCGCCAACGTGACCGGAGACGGCAGGCTGGTTAAAACAGGACCCGGGTGCATGCTGATTTCCGGAAGCAACGATTATGCGGGAACAACGAGCGTGGAAGAGGGCACTGTTCTGCTCGAGTCGGATACCGCACTGGGTTCGGCGGCGGCGGGCACCACGGTGAACGCCGGTTCGAGGATGTACTTGTCGGAGGACAGCCAGGGCTCCTCTATGCAGGTTGTGGGTGAAAGACTTTCCTTAGGGGGCGATCTCTACTCCTACGGTATTTCCAACGTGTGGACGGGGACGATCACACTGACAGATGATGCGGCTTTTTATGTGACGCCCGGCGACTACCTCAACCTCACCGGTGTCATAAGAGGAACCGGTGGTATGGCAAAAGGTGGAACCGGAACCCTGATTCTTTCCGGTACCACGGCAAATTCCTACACTGGCGATACCATTGTGAACAACGGCACGCTGTTGTTGGGCAAGACCACCACGCCCTACTACGCCATCCCCTACGGCTCGTTGACGATAGGTGATGGCTCGGGGACGGCAGGGAGTGCACTTGTACGGGAACTGCGGAACTATCCGCTTGGCTCGATTCCCATCACCGTGAATGCCGACGGCTTGCTAGACCTGAACGGATTCGACGATACGGTCGGCAATAGTCTGACGTTGAATGGAGGTGGCGATGTGCAGACGGGAACCGGCACCATGACACTGAGCGCCAACAGCCAGATCACTGTCGCTGCCTCGTACACGGCTTCGACGATATCGGGCAATATTAATGTAGGAACCGGCGAATGCGCGTGCGATATCGCGGTTAGCACCTCTTTACTTGTTCCGGCCGCCGTGAGTGGTTCGGCTAATATCACCAAGACGGGCGAGGGATACCTGTTCCTTAGTTCCGCCAACTCGTTTACGGGTTCGATGACGCTGGAAGAATCCTACCTCGCGATCAATGATCCCTTGGCTTTGGGTGCCGATACCGCCGGAACTTTTGTCAACAGTTTGGCCTATCTGACTATATATGGGAGCACGGATGTCGGGAATGAACCGCTGACGATGAACAGTTCGATCGCCTTTGGTGCCCTGCATAACGGAGGTGGTACAAATTCCTGGGCTGGACCAGTGACGCTTTTACAGGATACCACGATCGATGTGTATGATGGCGTCCATGCTATGGAGATCAGTGGGGTAATCGGAGGCTCCGGCGGTATTACGAAAATAGGCGACGGGACGCTGATCCTTTCCGGCTCAAGCGACAACACCTATGCCGGCACGACCACCGTTGAGGAAGGGACATTGGTCCTGGATAAATCCTCCGGAATCAATGCGATCCCGCAGTCGTTGGTTATAGGCGGAAATGAAACGGGGGATCCTGTGGCTGCAGTGCGTCTGGATGAGGCATGGCAACTCGACCGCGTTGATGTAACCATCAATAAATCAGGGACGTTCGATGTGAATGGATATCAGGATTATATGGATGATCTAAACCTGAATGACAGTGCCGATATTGATACAGGATCTGCCGCGCTGTTCATTGGCGGGGATGTCACTGTGGACGGCGGTATTTCAACGATTGATGGACGTGTGTACCTGACAGCCGGAGACCACGATTTCAACATTCTATCCAGTGGCTTTACTATATGGCCAGGAGCTCATTGTTATCTGGATGCCGAGGTAGTGGGATCCGGGGCTCTTATCAAAACCGGACCGGGAAGAATGCGTATTTCCGGAAGCAACAGCTACACGGGAACAACGACCGTGGAAGAGGGCAATATTATGCTCGAGTCGGATACCGCGCTGGGAACCACGGATGGCGGAACAACGGTATACTCAAGTTCCGGGATATATCTTTCGGTGTTCACTCAGTCCTCTTCGAAGAATATCGTCGGCGAAACCCTTTCATTGGGCGGCGGTCTTTATTCATACGGTGTTGCCGACCTATGGAATGCCCAGGTTACCTTGAAGGATGATGTGGAAATCCGGGGGGTGGCAAGCGGCAAGTCCCTTGAATTGAGCGGAGCCATCGGTGGTTCCGGCGGCCTTGCGAAAACAGGCGACGGAACCCTGATTCTCTCAGGATCGACCGCCAACACCTACTCCGGCGATACCTATGTCAATGGAGGAACGCTGCTGCTGAATAAAACCGTAGGTAACGCAACCATTGTGGGCGATCTTTACATCGGCGACGGTGTGGGCGGCGCGGATGCCGACGTGGTTCGGTTGGCCGGCGGCGCGGAAATCGATTATGTGAAGGTGGTCATCGGGAAATCCGGACTGCTCGATTTGAACGATTCGGTGGAATACATCGGCTCGCTGGCCGGCAACGGCCATGTCGTGCTGGGAAGCGGGATTATCGGCACCGGTTACGACAACTCATCCACCACGTTCTCCGGGCTGATTGAGGGCACCGGCGGACTCCGCAAGAACGGCTCCGGCATCTTCACGCTGACCGGAAACAACAGCTATTCCGGCGATACAGAGATTTATAATGGAACCCTGCGGGTAAACGGCTCGCAATCCGGGAGCGACGTGCTGATAAGCGCCGGAGCAACGTTGGACGGCATCGGCACGGTGGGTGCGGTCGAAAGCGACGGCACGGTGGCGCCGGGAGCGAGTGCAGGCGAACTCGGTTGCGCAAATGCGATGCTTCAATCCGGTTCGACTCTCGAGCTGGAGCTCAACGGCTACCTGCCGGTCAACTACGACCAGCTCGATGTGAATGGAACGGCCACATTGAACAACCCGAACCTGAACATCGTTTGGGGCTTCGTTCCGGCGGCGGGCGACTCGTTCACCGTGCTCAACAACGACGGCGGCGATGCCGTGGTCGGCACGTTCAATGGGCTGGCGGAAGGGGCGACCATGACTGCAGGGAACGTGAAGCTGCAGATCAGCTATGTCGGCAACACGGGCAACGATGTCGTGCTGGCGGCCACGGAAGTGACTGAACTTGAACCGCTGGCGATCACTTCGATCGATACTTCCGGCGGGGATGTCGATCTGGAATGGGTCGGCGGCGTGCCGTTCTACGTGGTTGAAAAGAAAACCGCGCTCACCAACTCCACCTGGACGGCGATCACCGCCGCATCGCGTGATATGGCTGGCAGTGTGCCCGTCGATACGACCAATGGTTTCTACCGGGTGACGGGCGGGAATTAGAGGATAACGCAGACGGAGCATCTTGCTCCATTGGCGACTCAACGTGAGCTATTCAACCTAACAGAGCGGGACGCGAAGCGAGGCTTGAGAAACAAAAGCAACCGCAAGGAGTGACAAAACGAAGCTAAGCAGGAAGCGATGCGCCGCCGGTGAACCAAGGCGGGAGTAAACGATCACGGGGCTCATCGCACCCGGGGCCTGCGTTTTTTCTGATTGGTTGCGCCAACAGAGGCCTGCTGGTCAGATTCAGTGGATACATTCTCGAAATCGGAAGCCCCGAAAATCGAACCCTGCTTTTTGCAATGGAAGGCACCCTGCTACTTCCGCTATATTTCATGCCGCTGTTCAGCGGGCTGCTGTCGGATGCGTTCGGTTACCGTCCGCTGATCCTTTCCGGAATAATTTTGCTCATCGTCGGCATCGGTGCCGTCCAATCCCTGTGCGAACCGAGCAAAGGAGACATCAAGTGCGGCCCCAAATAAAGATGGAAACCCAATTAGCCACGTCTCCGACAAAAGAATGAAGGATCAAAATCATGAATTCAAAACAACCAATATGGTTTCCGTTGCGGAGACACACCTCCTGCACGACACCTATTCATCCTTCTTTGCGCCGCTTATTCCGCTTCTAACCGAAAAGCTGGGCTTTGCCTATGCGATGGCCGGAACGCCTTCCGTGGTGCAAAAACTTCCCTCCCTGCTCATCAATCCGCTGGTCGGCATCATGGCCGATAAAACCGTGACCCGCTCAGGGATTATAGCCGCCCCGATCGTCACGATCGTCACCATGAGCCTGATGGAGATGGCTCCTTCAGTCACCCTGCTTGCCATCATGCAGCTATCGCCTCTGCTGATGTTTCTTTCCACACTGGCATCCGGCCTCTTCCAGTGGTTGCTGCTCGGCCTGATGGGATTGGTTTTTTTGCGAACACCCCAGTTTTCATGGCCATGATCCACGATTTGAATTCCGATCGCCCCTCTTTTGCGAACGGTCTGTACATGACCCTCAATTTTGCGGCCAGCTCCATCGTCGCGCTGCTGGTTGGTGTTTCGTCCGACCGGTATGGTTTTATAAAAAACCATCAAATTACAGCGGCATTAAGCTTGTGCGCCATTCCATTAACCTTTTTCATCAAAGACCAATTACAAAAAAGAAATAGCCAATGACAATAAAAGAAAACTACCAGCAAATCAGGGCAGAAGTTCCCGACCACGTCACCATTGTGGCGGCTGTCAAAACCCGAACAACCGATGAACTCAAAATGCTGATTGACGCAGGCATCGCGGATATTGGCGAGAACTATATCCAGGAAGCCGAGGAGATGCGCAAAGCCCTCGGCGACGAGGCAAGACGGGTACGGTGGCATTTTATTGGACATTTGCAGACCAACAAAATCAACAAGGCTTTGGAACTGTTCGACGTCATTCAAACTTTGGATTCCGTGAAGCTCGCCCGGGCGATCGATAAAAGAGCGGAAACGGTTATGTCGATCCTGATTGAAATCAATAGCGGCAGGGAACCACAGAAGACCGGTCTCCTTCCGGAAGACGCCGAACAAGCTATTCGGGAAATCGCACCGCTAGAAAATCTTTCGATCAAGGGTCTGATGACAATGGGACCGCGATTTGGCAACCCGGAAGACGCCCGCCCCTACTTCAAAGAGACCAAGAAACTCTTTGATCATATTGCATCTCTAAACATCCCCGGCGCCGAAATGGACGTACTTTCGATGGGGATGTCCAACGCCTACGGAATAGCTATCGAGGAAGGAAGCACCCTGATCCGACCTGGAACCCTCCTGTTCGGGGAACGGATGTCATGCTAATGATTCATGGCGATTCTGAGCTTGTTTATCATTCCATTAACCATTTTCACTAAGGAAAAATTACGCGGATAGAAATATCAGGAGAGATTCAAAAATGACTGCTCCATCAGACCGCCTGGGAAAATCGGACCGCAGTATTCAGGAAGTGGTACTGCACGGCACATCCATCTGCCCCGGGATTTCCATAGGTCAGGTTCACTTGCTGGATGCCGATATTCCCATCCCGCAGAATCCTATTGATGCCGAACAGATTGCCCCCGAACAGGAACGCTACACCCTGCCCATCGATAGCGCGAAACGGTATTTGCGCGACCATGTTGCAAACGTTCATGCAGATTCGTCCACTAAAGCCCAGGCCATCTTCGAAATTCACCAGGTCATTTTGGCCGATGAATCCTTTCACGATCAGGTGCCAACCCCATGATATCCGTCATAAAACATGCGCTAATGATCACGACCTTTGTCGCCGTGATGATGCTGGTGATTGAATACTTGAATGTTTTGTCGCGCGGAAAATGGCAAGACCGACTAGCAAACCGGCCATGGGGGCAATATCTGGCGGCCGGCTTGCTGGGAGCCACGCCGGGGTGCCTCGGAGCGTTTGCCGTGGTGTCCATGTACGCCCACCGGCGGCTCTCGCTGGGCGCTGTGGTGGCCGCCATGATTGCGACCAGCGGCGACGAATCCTTTGTTCTGTTTGCACTGGTTCCCCGAACCGCCTTCCTGCTGACGGCACTGCTCTTTTTGATAGGAACCGGTGCCGGTGCCTTGACCGATCTGCTGCTCAAGCACCGCCTAACCGGCAAGTTGTCCTGTTGTCAGGATATGGTGCTGCATGAAGAAGACCATTGCATTTGCTTTGATTTGAAACAGCTCCCGGTTCAATGGAGAAACTGTTCGCCTACACGCGGAATCTTAACCGTAGCGCTGCTTCTATTTCTCTTCGCGTTGATTTTTGGACAGGTTGGTCCGGTTCAGTGGAACTGGATTCGGATTACGCTTCTGGCATCGACTGCGGTTGCGGTTTTCATCGTTGCCACCGTGCCGGATCATTTTCTGGAAGACCATCTCTGGAAGCATGTCGTGCGCGAACATGTCCCGCGCGTCTTTGCATGGACCTTCGGGGCGTTGCTGGTGATGCACTTCCTGGTCGACCGCTGGCAGCTTGCCGATGCCATACGCAGCGGAAAGTGGCTCGTGCTGGGGATGGCTGGATTGGTTGGCATAATCCCTGAATCAGGCCCCCACCTGATCTTCACCACCCTCTACGCAAAAGACCTTGCGCCCTTCAGCGTGCTGCTGACCAGCTCCATTGTCCAAGATGGCCACGGCATGCTTCCCATGCTGGCCCATTCCCGCTGGGCCTTCCTGATCGTCAAGTTGATCAATCTGCTCGTCGGTCTTGCTGTAGGCGCTTTACTTATGGCATCGGGAAACTGACCATGCTAGCTTGAAAAAATGAAAAAGACAGCAGCCAGAATCGTTACCGACATCCTGATGTTTATCTTGATGTGTTTTCTCGCGGGCACAGGCTTGTTAATCCACTACAGATTGGTTCCCGGCAACCGCGGCGGACACGGTTTGGAAATGCTGGGTCTTACGCGCCATGAATGGGGCGCCTATCATCTTTGGGCCGCCTACCTGTTGCTGTTTTGTGTCCTTGTTCATCTAGTCCTCAACTATGCATTCATAAGGAATGTCATCGCCGCAGGAAAACCCTGGATCATGGCCGTTCTGGGGCTGATGGGTCTTCTCATCACCCTGCTCTTCCTTCTCATGCCCGTTGAGCGAACAGACGATGACACCAAAGGACGAGGAAGAAGGTTCCAGGAAAGACATCCCGGCAGCGTGGAAAGGATCGACGCCCGAAAGCCTGCGCCTTAGCTTAGTCGCTCGGCAGATCCGTTATTCTTCCGGCTTTTTCAGCTTTCGCCAAAGGGTGGCGGTGCTGATTCCCAGAATTTTTGCGGTTTGGGATTTGTTTCCATTCGCCCAGTCCAGTGCGCGCAGGATGTGTTCGTGTTCCACTTCGGCCAGCGAGCGTTGCGGGGAAAATAATGCTGGGCTGGTGTCGGCGGTCGGATGTAGAACGCCCGGCGGCAGATGTTCCAACTGGATGGCTCCTTTGTTGCAAAGTACGACCGCCCGCTCCATAGCGTTTTCCAGTTCCCTGACATTGCCGGGCCAGCGGTAGTCCTGCAGGTAGTTCAGGCATTTTGCATCCAGGTGCACGTTGGGTTTATCAAACCGGGCGGAGAACCGAGCGATAAAGTAACGGGCGAGCGGAAGAATGTCCTCCGTCCGGTTTCGCAGCGGGGGGATTTCGATTTCGATCACGCGCAGCCGGTAGTAGAGGTCTTCCCGAAAGGAACCTTCCCGGACGGATTGGGCGAGGTTGCTGTTGGTTGCGGCAAGGATGCGGACATCGACTTTGCGGGGGCGGTTTTCGCCGACCCGAATGATTTCCCGTTCCTGGAGCGCACGGAGAAGCTTGGTCTGTAGCGCGACCGGTATTTCGCCGATTTCATCGAGAAAAATGGTTCCGCCATCGGCCTCTTCAAACAGTCCGATCCGATCGCGCTGGGCTCCGGTGAAGGAGCCAGCCTTGTGGCCGAACAGCTCGCTGTTGAGCAGCGTCTCCGGCAATGCCGCGCAGCTTACTGCAACAAAAGCATTCTCTGCCCGGGTCGAGCAGCGGTGAATGTGCTGGGCTAGAATCTCTTTGCCGACGCCGCTCTCCCCGGTAATCACCACCGACGAGTCATAGCGGGCCACCCGCGTGGCCAGATCGATGACCTGTTCAAAGGCGGGGCTGTGCACCTCGAAAAACGCGGGCTTGCTTTTCTTTTCAAGCTGATCCGTTCGCCACCGCTGCCGGGCCAGCTTCATTTCGCTCTGTTTTAATTCTTCAGAAAGTTTCAGCACTTCCTTTCCAATTCCAACTTGCTGGAAGTAGGCGGTATGCTCACCCAGTTCCTGATCCCACGAATCAACGTCGCGACCGGTTGCGGTGCACAGTTTTTTACCGGTGGCGAGGCATTGGTCTTCAATGAACACCACTTCTTTCCCGAGGCAGAACGAGGCGTATCCGCTGGCATAGCCCGCGAGGCTCCAGCAGACCGGGGCTTCGGCAGCACCGAATGTGGCCAAGTGCTCGACGGCCTCGCAGGAGTCGCGCCATGAGACCTCCATGTGCAGATGTTCCTGCGCTTGATCCAGCTGAAACGAATTAATCGTCACCTTCGCAAGCCCCTGCAACGATTGCATGGCTGGCCCGGCCCGCAGCCACTCTTCCAGATTGTCCCACTCAAATATGCGTTTCATGGCGGCGGCATCTTCCTGGCCTTGAAAGTAGCCGAAGCGCGTCAATATTTTCCGGGCCGGCACCGGACCGACGTCTTCGAGCAGGTCTTTGCGCAAGTGGGCAAATGCCCGGATGTCGTGCAGGATCAGGCGCCTTCCCTGCAGGCTGATTAAGCCATCGGAAAAACGGATCAGCTCGTCTAGTTTGAGTTCTTCAGCTTTCATGCGAGGCATACTATAATGAAACGGTGCGTTTCACAATGAAATAGTATTTCATTTCGAAATTATATGGAATTTTTTGTAACCACCTGCAAACAGGTAGCATATGTTGGTCGCCACATGATGGCGCACTAATTGCATTAGAAATGGTGTCACAAGGTTTAACACATAGGAGGCAAGCCATGTACACGATACTCAGAGGAAAAAACACCGGACTCTACGGGCAGGAAATTGATTTTGCCCAGCGGTTGATTCAAACCCCCAGCACCAGTCTGAAAGAATCAGGAGTCGCAGACTGTATTGAGAGGGAGATGCAGGACATTGGATACGATCAGGTCCACCGGGACGACTTCGGCAATGTGATCGGCACCATGCTCGGGCACGAGGCCGCCCCAACCATCTTGCTGAACAGCCATATGGATACCGTTAACCCTTATACAGGCGGGGTGTGGCAGGCACCGCCGTATAATGGAAAGGTAGATGGCGACCAGTTGCACGGTGAGGGTGCGGCTGACTGCAAAGGCGGTCTTGCGGCCCAGGTTTATACCGGAGCGCTATTGCAGCGCAGCCTGCTTCCTTTACGAGGAAACCTGGTTGTGACTGCAACCGTGGCAGAGGAAAACGGAGCCAGTATCGGCATGCGAGGCTTGTTGGAACACACGCTGCCGGAACTCGGACTCATGCCGACCTATGCCATTCTGGGAGAGCCGACAAGCCTCGGCATCTACTACGGCCATGATGGCTGGATGGAGGTTGACATCTGCATTGACGGCTCCGCGACGGAAACACTTCGCGATGCGACCCGAACGATTACGGAAGATTACACGGAAACGTGCACGCTGCCATCTTGGACGGAGATTCGGGAAGTAGGTCCGATTCTGCATGCCGGCAGCGGGCGTTCATGCCAGACGCTGCATATGGCACATCGGGTCGTCGAGGGCAAACAAGCCACGGCCGTGCTGGAAGAAATTGATCACCATGTCCAATTGGCCGTGAGGCCACTGCCCGACATCCATGCCGCCGTAGCGGTGCATAAAGAGAAACAGCGCCTGCAGAATGGCCGAATGGTTACGGTGCGGCACACTTCCAATGCCTGGACAACGGATCCTTTCAACCGGCTGATCGAACGTGCACGGCAAGCGCTGGCCGCCGCCGACTGCGAGGTGCGTACGGGGAAATGGAAGCTCGGCCGTCTCGGCATGGGCACCGCCGGTGCGATGCTGGTGAATGAATTCGGCATCCCCACCATCGGCTATGGCCCCGGGAACGAGGATCAAGCGCACGCTTCGGATGAACATGTGGCCTGCTCCGATATCCAACAAGCGGTTTATGGCACGGCGTCGATCGTTCATGCGCTCATCGGCGTGCCGGTGTGTGGTTGGACCACGGATGAGATTTAATGGAGCGGGTTGATGAATGTACTCGTTTTTAACTGCGGAAGCTCATCGCTGAAGTACCGCCTGATTGCGTTTCCTTCCGAGGCCGAAATGGCCGCGGGGGAAGCGCAGCGGGTAGGTCCGGCAACGGCAGAGCCGGCCCGGATCTACCACCGCACCGCAGGGTGCGAGCAGCAGGTGCACTATGCCGACATGCCGAACCATGGCGCGGCATTCAAGGAAGTGATGCAGCTGCTGAAGGCGGCGGGGCTCGAACCGGATGCGCTGGGGCACCGGACGGTGCACGGCGGGGCTTTGTTTACGCAACCTGCCCGCATGGACCAAGAGGCGATTAAACGGCTCGAAGGGCTCAATGATCTGGCGCCGCTGCATAATCCGCCAACACTGAATTTAATGCACAGTTGCACTCAGCAATATCCAGAACTGCCGCAGGTCGCGGTTTTTGACACGGCATTCCATGCAACGATCCCTGACTATGCCTACACCTATGCAATTCCCGAAAAGCTCCGCAGCCGGCATGGCCTTCGCAAGTATGGATTCCACGGCACCAGCCATCAATTTGTGGTTGAGGAAGCCGCCCGCATGATGGAGCGTCCTCTGGCCGGGTTTTCTACGGTAAGCTGCCATCTCGGCAGTGGCGGAGCCAGTCTGTGTGCCGTGAAAAACGGCCGCAGCGTGGACAACACCATGGGATATTCGCCGTTGCAGGGATTAATCATGAGCACGCGTTGCGGCGACATTGATCCGGCGCTTACGCTGAGCCTGCTGACGTCTATGCACGGCAAGGAGGAGGCGGTTGAGCAAGTGTTGAACCGGCAGAGCGGCGTGCTCGGACTCAGCGGTGGATCAGGAGACATCCGCGATATACTGGCGGATGCGGAAACGGATGAATCCGCCCGCGACACGACTTCTGCCTATACTTGGCGCATACGCAAATATCTGGGCGCCTATTTAGCCGTGGTCGGCCAGGCTGACGCGGTGATCTTCACCGACACGGTGGGAGAACAGGTTGCAGCGGTCCGGGAGATGGTTTGCCGGGGGCTGGGTTGTTTCGGCTTGAAGATTGATCCCGAAAAAAACCGCGCTGTTTCTGCGCTTCCCTGCGATGTTGCAGCCACGGATAGCCGTGTACGTATTCTGGTGATTCAAACGAATGAAGAATTGGCCATTGCACGGCAGGTCTATCAAACCCTGCTGCAAAAACGGCCTGACACCAACGCTGGAAAGGAGTTCCACCATGAACCGCTTAGTACTTAATTTAGAACCGAATGCATTGGCCTATGGCTTTTTCCCGACAGGAAAACAGGCTCCTATGCAGCAAGGCTGCATCGAGGATATCCGCACGGACGTCACCATCAGTGATGCCCTGAAGCAAATCCTGTCGCAGATTGAAAGCGGCGATTGCCCTTTTCCCGTCGAGTCCGTGGCGCTGCATGTCGCGGCCAGCGGAGATCTTTTCCGATCGCATACCGTGGCAACGCCCAGCATCATTGAAAAGCTGAAGTCGTATGTGCCGTTTGCACCGATGCACATGCCCGTCGTGCTGGAACTCATTGAATGCTGCTCCTTGTGCTTGCCGGGACGTCCGGTGGCGTTGTTTTTTGAAACGGCGTTCTTTACCAAGCTCCCGGCCCGCGAATACCTCTACGCAATAAATCCGGATGCGTTGGCCGGTGCCGGAATTCGCCGCTATGGATATCATGGCCTGTTCCACGAGGCAGCCACAAGGGCGGCAAGGGCTTCGTTAGGGGAAAAGCTGAACCGCCCGGCGAAGATCGTGTCGGTCTGCCTTGAACCGCATCCGGAGGTTGCAGCCATCTGCGGAACCGAACCGGTCATGATCAGCGGAGGCGCAACTCCGCTGGAAGGACTTCCCGGCCAGACCTCTTGCGGTGAAATTGATTCCGGGGTGCTGCTGACCCTCTCCCGCAAAGAGCAGTGGGGTCCCGAACAGCTTAATCAGCTGCTCACGCAGCAAAGCGGAATGGTAGCGTTGGCCGGTCGTCCAGTGACAATAGAGGAGGTGCTTCTCTCGAAAGAAGCGGATTTGTTGCTGGCAAAACAGGTGTTGGAATATCGCATCCTCCTGCGCGCGGGCATGGCGCTGGCCGCAATGGATGGGTTTGATCAGATTGTATTTTCCGGACGCTATGCCGCTACAGGAAAAGTGCTCGGCCCATGGCTTCAGGAACGGCTTCCATCGACTGGAAAATCCAACCAGCCGGTTTGGAAATGTTATGAAAACTCGCTGATGCGGATTATGGCAGAACAGCTCGACTTCGTGTTGCAAATGAATCCGACCCCTGGCCGAGCAAAAGCGCGTGCCGCCCGCCCATGCCTCATCAAGGAACCAACCCAGTAAACATTTCCATAAAGCCGTGCGCGATCGAAGAACCATGGCGGGAATAAACGATCACAGTGCTCATCGCACCCGGGCCTGCCAGCAGAGAATGCACAGCGACACGATCGCAACGGATTTTGCTGCACTCATCCAGAAAGGATTTGCGTCTATTTGCGGGTGGAGCATTTCAATTGAAAAGGACTCAGCACAATGCTGAGTCCTTTGTCGTTCATGAAACGCTGTGCGGGCGATTATTCGGGATCGCCGTAGCCGTAGTTATCGACAACAAAGTCCAGGTCTTTGTCACCGCGTCCGGAGAGATTGAGCAGGATGGTGCCGAATTTCATCTCTTTGGCTTTTTCCATCGCAAAGGCAACGGCATGGGCACTTTCGAGCGCAGGGATAATACCTTCCTGTCGACAGAGCGTGAAGAAGGCGTCGAGACAGGCCTTGTCGTCGGCGGTGGTATATTGAATGCGGCCTTCGTCTTTGAGGAGGCAGTGCTCGGGGCCGGTGCCCGGATAGTCGAGGCCGCTGGCGATGGAGTAGACGGGCGAGGGCTCGCCTTTCTCGTCCTGCAGCAGATAGCACTTGAAGCCATGGATAATGCCGGGCATGCCGTAGGTTATGGTGGCGGCGTGGTCGCCAACGCCGGGGCCGCGACCGAGCGGTTCAACGCCCCAGATTTCGCAGGGATCGTTGAGGAAAGCAGAGAAGAGGCCAATGGCATTGCTGCCGCCGCCGACACAGGCGGTGACGACATCGGGTAGATGGCCGGTCATTTCCAGGAACTGCGCGCGGGCTTCGATACCAACGACGCTCTGGAAGTCGCGCACCAGCATCGGGAACGGATGCGGACCGACGACGGAACCGATGCAGTAGATGGAGTTGACCGGATCCTTGAGGTAGGATTCAAAGGCGGAGTCGACGGCTTCTTTGAGGGTTTTAAGACCGTGGGTGACGGGCACCACTTTGGCGCCAAGGAGTTTCATGCGGATAACGTTGGGGTGTTCTTTAACAATATCGACTTCGCCCATGTGGATTTCGCATTCGAGGCCGAAGTAGGCGGCGGCGGTAGCCAGCGCCACGCCGTGCTGTCCGGCCCCGGTTTCGGCGATGAGCTTTTTTTTGCCCATGTATTTGGCGAGCAGGCCTTCGCCCATGCAGTGGTTGAGTTTATGAGCACCGGTGTGGTTGAGGTCTTCGCGTTTCATGTAGATTTGGGCACCGCCGCACATTTCTGAAAGGCGTGCAGCGTGATACACGGGCGTGGGGCGACCCTGGTAGTGTTTGTAGATGGAGCGGAGCTCTTCGATGAAGCGGTGCGAGCGACTGATTTTAAGATAGGCATCATGGATTTCCGTCATCGGGCCGGTCAGCTGTGGCGGAATGAACGAGCCTCCGTAGTCACCAAAGTTTCCATCGGCATCCGGAGTGGTTTGGAGGTAGTTGCTGTAGTCTTTTTTCATCTGGGCGCATTCTTCCTTTAAGGTTTATTAAAAAAAACAGTAAAAGGATAGTTCGTAAAATCGCTCACGGCAAGTCTACGCAGCGAGTAATCTGCCATTCGGGCCAATCCGATGCTTTAACACTTACCTTTCGTTTCATAGGACTCTATTTCCGATAAATGGAAATCCTTCGTATTATTTAATGGAGGAACTCGGGAAGGCGTTTTCTAAAAAAACAAAACCCGAGTCGAATCCAGCACAACAAATTTCCCAGCATAGGAGGATGAAATGGCAACGAATGGCGGAAACACGGAGTAAGGCTGGCGCGAAACGACGGCAGCGAAGCGGCAACCAACGAATATTCCGAGCGATTGGATTAGTTGCTTTTCCTACATTCGTTGCTGATGACTTTCCGATGCGCGGGACTGAGGTATCCGAAACCGTCAGCCTCACCGGAAAAATTTACGTAGAACCTAAATGGAACCACGAATCAATCTGCAATTAGCCTGAATACATTTGTTTCACACAAAACAACAGAGCAAACAGAGCGCTTACTTCAAGGAACCAGCCCTGTAAACATCTCCGCGAAGCCGTGCGCGATGAACTCCACGCCAATGGCCGCGAGAACCAGACCCATGATTCGCGTTACGACGTTCATGCCGGTTCGCCCAAGGAACTTTGCAATGTAGGGAGCGGCAACCAGGCAAACCCAAACGCACAAAGCCACGGCTACGATTCCGCCGGCCAACAGAAGACGATGCGCGATCGAGGAACCATGATGGGAATAAACAATCACGGTGCTCATCGCACCGGGGCCTGCCAGCAGAGGGATGCACAGCGGCACGATCGCAATGGATTTTTTGTCCTCGGCGTCTTCGGCCTCTTCCACCGTCTGTTTGACCCTGCTGACTTTCGCGTGGACCATGGAAATGGCCATCAGGAGGATGATAATGCCGCCGCCGGCCTTGAACGAAGCGACGGAAATTCCAAAGAACGACAGGATCGACTCTCCGGCAAAGAGAACAAGAATCAGCACGCACGCAAATGTCAGACTCGTTCGCTGTGCCGTATTTTGCTTCTCCCGCTCGGTGTAGCCCGCTGTTAGCGTGATAAAAATCGGGATGGCCCCGATCGGGTTCGCAACCGAGACCACCGCTGCAAGGAACTTCAAATATTCTGTCCATTCGTTCATAAGCCTGCCCTCTGGAAGAATTGCGTTTTTCCAAAAAGAGTCTTACCGGAGAATACGCCCCGTTTCAACCGCAAGGCGTTCCAATGCCTAAAAATATTCGATTCGACTGAGCGCGGTTAGCACCCGCAGCTCGGGATAAAGTCGGCCTGCGCCTCGTTGACGAGGCCGCAGAACCGTCCTTGCCGGAACGACTGCTCCTTGGTTTGTTGTTGGCTGTCGATACGGCAATTTTTATTATCTTCGTTGGTCTGAATTTTATTTGCTGATTTTTTTTAGGGACACATCAGGATTCCGCCATCAAACCTTCTGTTCCACCGCTCCGTAGCATGGGATGCAGAGGGTCTTTCCAGCAAAGCGGCGCGTACGAGACTCCATGACCTGTTCCCCACAGGTTTCGCAGACCAACCCCTGCAGAATACACGCTGGCCGGGGCGGGGCGGAGGAAAGCTCTTGGCATTCAAACAGCTTTTCGAGCGGCAGCTCCATCAGTTGCTTCTGCCACGCATCCCGAAGTTCTTCCAGCCGCTGCTCCTCTGCTGTGGTCCGCTCTTTCATGCCCATCAGCTCCGCCATTTCGTCGTCATGGCCGTTTCGGATCTTCCAATTGAAAAGCAGGCGAAAACCTTCGCCGGTATCACGCCGGAAAAAGGAGAAGGCGGCTTTACCGTAGTCACGATGAATCAAGTTTCCCTTGCCAAACGTACAGCCGGTCAGAAACTGGATGGCATCCACCGCGCACATATCGGTCTCGGTGACACAAACCCGCTTTGCCACCTCAACCTCACCGAATCTATTGATCGCATATTCGGCGGCGCGGATGCCGATAGTGAGTCCGGGACAGACATGGCCGTGGAAAGCAATGACCCCCTCTAATGTTTCCGGGGAAATTTTATAGCTCATCGGTTTCTCCTTTTCCCTCGTTGCGAGGATCGCCGATCGGCAGAACCACCGGCAATTGGTTAATATAATGAATGGTCACCGGCAAACCATACACCTCTTCGATAATCGAAGGGCTGATCTGCTCTCTACCGCCGGCATAGCGAATGGCTCCATCCTTCAGGAAAACAATGCGATTGGCATAACGAAGCGCCATGTTGAGATCGTGCATCGTCATTACAGCCGCCAGATCATGCTCGGAGATGACCCGCCGGATGAAGCCCAGAATATGAACCTGTGCCTGCAAATCGAGTGCGCTGATCGGTTCATCAAAAAGAAGTAGGCGCGGTTCCTGGACCAGTGCCCGGGCAATGGCCACTTTCTGGAGTTCACCGCCGCTCAACTCATCGGTATGGCGGAGGGCGAGCGATTCAAGCCCCAGTTGCGTGAGCGCCGCGTGAACCTTGCCCATGTCGTGCGGACCGACCCGCCATTGGAGGTACGGCTTGCGTCCCAGCAGAACCGCATCGAATACAGTCAGTTGTGTCGTGTCGATCCGCTGCGGAACATAGCCGATGGTCCGGGCAATTTCACCGGGATGCATCTGCATCAGGTTTTGTTCTCCCATGTGTATGGTGCCGCTTTGCGGGCGGCGGATCCCGTTGATGCATTTGAGCAACGTGGATTTCCCCGCCCCATTCGGCCCAAGGACGGCCAACAGTTCGCCCGGCTTAACGCTGAAGTTTACGTGCTGCAGTACCGGGTGTTTCCCATAGGCAAAGCACAGGTTTTCAACTTGCAGCATCACCGTCGGCTCCTCCGAATAATCAGCCAGAAAAAAACAGGAGCTCCGAGGAAGGAGGTCAAAACCGAGACCGGCAGGATATGCGGAGCGAGCAACAACCGGGCAGCCGTATCAGAGGCCAGCAGCAGCAATCCTCCCATCAGGATCGATGCAGGCAAAAGAAAGCGGTGATCCGCCCCGACAATCCGGCGAGCCATGTGCGGAACCACCAGACCGACAAATCCAATAATTCCGATAAAGGAGATCAACACCGCCGTTAGCAAGGAAGCCGTCAACATACCGCACACCCGGACGTATCCGGTTCGCACGCCCAACCCCATGGCGGTTTCGTCGCCGGCTTCAATGGCATTGTAGTTCCAACTATTCGCCAGAAAAAAGAGCGAACCCGCCGCCACCGTACCGGACATGATGGCCAATTCGCCGCCATCAACGCGGGCGGTATCGCCAAACGTCCAAAATACCATGGAGGCCAGCTCTGCATCATCGGCAAAAAACTGCAGCACCATGGTTCCAGCCGTGAAAAGGGTTCCAAGCGCGACCCCCGCAAGCACCATCGTTTCCGGCGTGGCTCCACGATAGCGCGTAATGACGATAATCAGGACGGCGACGACCATGCTGCATACCAGCGCGGAAACCGACGTGGTTCCCGGACGGCTTCCCGGAAAAAGCACAATCGAGAGAGCTGCACCGAAGGCCGCCGCGTGGGAGATGCCCAGGGTAAAGGGCGACCCAAGCGGATTCCGCAGAACCGATTGCATGGCCGTGCCGGCCCCGGCCAATCCGGCTCCGGCCACCAAGGCGGCCAATGCCTGAGGCAGCCGAATGTTCCACACGATCATCTCCACCCGATCATCTTCACCCAGCCCCAACAAGCTGCGGCAAACCGCCAGCAATGAAAGGTCGGCAGCACCCAGAGCAAGTGACAGTACCAGCATGGCGACCAACAGGAGGGCTGCGCCGATGATGAAAACCACCTTCCTCCGGATATATAACCGGTACTCCTCCGGAATCTCTGTGTGCGATAAATGCATCGGTTGTTACCGGAGAGACATTGAGTTGAAGGCGTGGTTTCCAACACATTGGTTCATTCCGGAAAACACGGGCTCTCCGACGAGAAACGTGTAGATCGCGTCGGCCTTTTCTGCAGGGTCAATGTCTTCGAACCGATCCGGATAAAGCGTCTTGCCGATATAATACGCATTGGCCAACGCGGAACCATAATTGATGGTATAGCTGTTGTAGGGCAGCACCCCATATACCCGGCCAGATCGGACGGCGGTCAACACTTTGTAGACCGGATCATTCTTCAATTCATTGAGTGCCCGAGCTTCCGACTGCAACGATGAAAGATCCAGAAAAAGAAAATCGGGATCCCACTCGAGGATTTTCTCTTTGGCAATGTTCGAGACACGCAATCCCGTCGTTGCCGCAGTTTTGTCATTAGCCGGATTCCAGGCATTGATGAAGACAAAGGGAGGATAGGCTGGCTCGGTCGACTGGAATCCGTGCTGTCCCTTATATGCCACGCCGCCAATAAAAACCGAGGGGGCTTGCTCGGCAGAAATATGCCCGCAGCGCGTCGTCAAATCGGCGATTTGGTTTCCTAAAAAGGCTTTGACTGCGTCCGACTGTTCCTTTTTTCCAATGACACCAGCCATTATATCGAGCGAAGCAAAAAAACGGAAACGGGCATCTGTCAAATTCCCGTAATCAAGAACCACCACCGGGATACCTGTTTTTTTCTGCAGCTCCGCAGGATCATGTCCCATTCCGGCATAGGTCTTGAAAATTACCTGTGGCTGGGGTGTCAGCGACAAAATGAGCTCGGGATTGTCGTTCCCCCGGAACTCACCAAACAGCGGCAGTTTCTTGAACTGTGGGTTGGCAATGGCATAGGGACGGGCATCGAATGTGTTGCACGAGAGCTCGGCACTATCCACCGCCACCGCCATCTGTTGACTCCGAAGGTAGGTAAGCAGTCGCAGGCACCCTGGACCGGAACAGATGACACGCTCAACATGCTCCGGCACCTGAACCGTTCTTCCGGACGCATCAATGATAGGGCGAGCGGCAGCGGCAGTGCACAATAAAACGGTGCATATCATATATAAAAACAGGACCATCGGTTTCATTAAACGGGCTCCACAAACGCTTCGTGATGTTACGAAAAATAAATTCATAACACCAAAATCCTTAATCAAAAAAACGCGTTCCAATGCCTGAAAACATTCGATTTGGTTGAGCGCGGTCAGCACCCGCAAACCGGGGTAAAGTTGGCCTGCGCCTCGTTAACGAGGCGCAGGCCCGCTGGCTGTAGAATCGCCTTTGCCGAATTTATTTTTCCAACGGCTTGTGGCAGAACCACCAATCGTATCCTTCGTACTGCTCCAGACGCTTCCCCGCCTCTTCCATATTGTTGGCTGGCGAAATGATTATCCGGTCGCCGATCAGCTCGTTGTCGGGCCAGCCCGCCGCCACCGCACCTTGTACGTCGGCAATCTGCAGCGCTTTTACGGCTCGGACGATTTCGTCCATGTTCCGTCCGACTTCCTGCGGATAATACATGATCAGGCGAACCTTGCTTTCCTGATCCACAATGAACACGGCGCGCACGGTATTGGTGCCCTTGCCCGGATGCAGCATGCCCAGTTTGAGAGCAACCGCATCGTTGGCGGCCACGATCGGGAACTGGATATCGACCTTCAGCTCGTCTTTGATCCACTGCACCCACTTGATGTGCGAAAACACCTGGTCGATCGACATGCCGACCAACTTGCAGTCGAGTGCCTTAAATTGATCGAACCGTTTCTGAAACGCGACGAATTCCGTTGTGCAGACCGGCGTGAAATCCGCCGGATGGCTGAACAGAACAAACCAGGATCCCTTCAGATCGCCGGGAATATTCATCGGGCCATGCGTGGTTTGTACGTTGAGCTCCGGGAATACATCACCCAGCAGTGGCATGTTGATTTTTGTTTCTTCCATTGTACTGCTCCTTTATGACTTTCCACCCTTTGGAACGTTCCAGGGGTTGGAACAACTATTTCGCGATGGTGATGGCTTCGACGGGACAGGCGTCCGCCGCTTCCTGGCAACTCGCTTCCGCTTCCGGCGGAACCTCCGCGCCTTTAACCTTTGCCACGTTGTCGTCCATTTCAAAAACCGCGTCGCAGATCTGTTCGCAAACGCCGCATCCGATACATAGATCGGGATCAACTGTTGCTTTCATTTTCAGGCTCCTTTCATCATTGCGGCGATGTCGCTTTCGACTTCGCCGATGGGTTTAATATTAAATTTTTCCACCAACACTTTGGCAACATTTTCCGAGAGGAATGCCGGCAGGGTCGGGCCGAGGCGTATGCCCTTGACGCCAAGAAAGAGCAGGGCCAGCAAAACGATGACGGCTTTTTGTTCATACCATGCAATGTCGTAGGAAATCGGCAGATCGTTGATGTCCTCCAATTCGAATATGTCCTGCAGCTTCATGGCAATAACCGCCAGCGAATAGGAGTCGTTGCATTGGCCTGCATCAAGAACGCGCGGGATTCCGCCAATATCGCCCAGATTCAGTTTGTTGTAGCGGTATTTCGCGCATCCCGCCGTCAGAATAACCGTATCCTTCGGGAGGTTTTCGGCCACGTCTTTGTAATAGTCGCGCGTCTTGTGGCGCCCATCGCATCCGGCCATCACAATGAAACGCTTAATGGCACCGGATTTGACGGCATCCACGACTTTGTCGGCCAGTTGCATGATCTGGTGATGCGCAAACCCGCCGGTAATTGTGCCGGTCTCGATCTCTTTGGGAGACGCACAGGTTTTGGCCAACTCAATGATTGCTGAAAAGTCCTTCTTCCCGGATTCCGGACGGTCGGCAATATGCGCCACGCCGGGATAGCCCACGGTGTTTGTGGTAAAAATTCGGTCTTTATAGGCCTCTTTCACGGGGACAATGCAGTTGGTCGTCATTAGAATCGGTCCGTTGAAGGTGTCGAACTCGCTCCCTTGCTTCCACCAGGCGTTCCCGTAGTTGCCGAAAAAGTGTCCGAACTTTTTGAATGCGGGATAATAGTTTGCCGGCAGCATTTCTCCATGGGTGTAGACATCGACGCCCGTTCCCTGCGTTTGTTCGAGCAGCTCTTCCATATCCTTCAGGTCATGGCCGGAAATCAGGATTCCCGGATTTTTTCCGGCACCGATATTGACCTCGGTTATTTCCGGATTGCCGTAGGTTTTTGTGTTGGCCTCGTCGAGAAGCGCCATGGCTTTAACGCCCAGTTCGCCGGTCTTCATGACCAGAGCAATCAATTCATCAACGGAAAGGTCGCGGGTGGTAGAGGCAAGCGCTTCCATGGCGAAGGCGTAGAGCGCCTCGTCCTCGAATCCGAGTACGCACGCATGTTCGGCATAGGCGGCCAGCCCTTTGAGTCCATAGATAGTCAACTCGCGCAGGGAGCGCACGTCTTCGTTTTCGGTTGCGAGAACGCCGACGTCTTTTGCCTTTGCAAGAAAGGCGTTCATGTCGTTTGCCGTCCACGTTGCGGAATCGTGCAGCTCCTCGTTGCTTTCCACTTTCAAGCCATCCCTGATTTCCAGGGCTTCTTTGATAAGATCGGCGATCCGTTCGTTGTCGAAATTGGCATTGGTGATGGTTGCAAAAAGCGCCTCCATGAGGAAGCGCCCCGCTTTCCGGTCAACGCCTTCTGCCTTTTCGCCCCAGATTGAAATGCCTTTAAGCACGTGGATCAACAAATCTTGCAGATTTGCGGTCTCTTCTGTTTTTCCGCAAACCCCTCGTATCGTGCAGCCTTCGTTTTTTGCTGTTTCCTGACATTGATAACAAAACATACTCATTTATTGTTCCTTGTTGTAACTATACGGATTCACGCTGCATGGCAACCTGCGGGGTTTTTTCGCCGAATTTTTCAAGCAATTGTTTTGCAGCAAACGTTCTGGACTGCCCGGCTTCTTCAAGCGTTTTGATCAGCTGATAAGCGGCAAATAATTGGGACGGGGCAATCTCCGATGCAAAATGACCCGCCCCCTGGTTCCAGACAAACAGACTGAACAGTTCGTCGAGCTCCTCCACGGTCACGCCGTCGGCGTAGGCCTTGACGAGTTCTCGCGTGGCTTGCCGGCAACGATGCCCCCCGACCGCATTGGCCAGCGAGAACAGGTACTTGGTTTTCTGGTCGATCGCCGGGTTTTCCTTGTTCCAAATCACTTTCAAAAATTTCCGATAATCTTGGCCAGCTCACCATCCGTCTTCTTGAAACTCATTAAAGCCGTAGGTTTGAGTGGCAGCGTTGTTTTTTGTTCGCTCATGTGTGTCCTTCCGGAGTTGTCTATTCAGTGAGCATGCTGATTTGTGGGCTGATCATCAATTGCATGCCTGAACGGCCCGGTTTTACGCAGTAGCCGAGCTCCTGCTGCAGGATGTCGATCACGTTGTCTCCCGTGCAATGGCACGGAATGAGGTAGTCAGGGTTCCATTGCTTCAGGGCATCGAGGGTTGCCGCTATACGGGGTTCCTTTGCGGCCTTAAGATGCAGGCCGCCTATGACGGCATAGATTGAAGTCTCTCCTGTCACGGTCTTGATCTGTTCGACGGTATTGATGAGTCCGGCATGGCAGCAGCCGGTCAGAATCACAAGCCCTCTTGGGGTTTTGATCCAGAGGGCTAGGTCATCTTCGATGTGATCCGGCACACGCCCTTCGGCATCCATGAAAAACGGCCCTCCGGTATCTTCCAATGGATGCGTGCGCGGAATCGCGCCGGAACTGCCCAGCCAAGGCCACAATTCATGCGGCTCTTCTGTTACGGTTTTTTGATCGGACGGATGTGCCTGAAGCACACTCGCCGCCTCCGATGGCATGGAGATGTCTTTAGGTCCTTTGCCGGGATGGATACTGTAGCGTTGCTGGGTGGCTTTCGGGTGCATCAACACTTTAACGTGTGGATGCTGATTCAACAGTTCTGCCACATATCCTGTGTGGTCATAGTGGCCGTGGCTCAGCACTAGATAATTGGCTGCTGAGAGATCGATGCCCATTCGTTCGGCATTATGAGTCAACGCATCGCTGCCGCCGGCATCGAAAAGAAGCTTTTGATTGCCCGATTCAATCCAGACTGCAAAGCCGTGTTCCGAAAGGAAACCGGGTTTGGCCCGATTATCCATTAGGATGCTAATTTTGACTGCGGGGCTAGTGGTCACAAATATTGTCTCCGGTTGCCAACGTTTTGTTGAGGTAGGCCGTAACAACTTCATTCGGAGTCAATTCTCCGGACGCCCCGATGACCACCTTGATATTCTGTTCTTCAAACAGGGATTGAGCCTGCTGCCCCATTCCCCCTGCAATAATCATCTCCGCCCCTTGCTGGGCCAGCCAGTGCGGGAGAACCCCCGGTTCGTGAGGCGGCGGATCAAGGAGCGTGGTTGTTTGTATGGAGGCCGTTTCAGGGTCGGCATCAATCATTGTGAATACTTCACAATGACCAAAATGCATGCAGAGTTTATTATTGGCTGTAGGTATGGCTATTTTCATTTATCCTTCCTTCTTTCGTTTGTTGTCCTGCTGTTGCCTCTCTTTCCGAGAGAGCGAGGATGGGGGCGATGATGTCCTTAAATTTCCCGGCGGTTTCAGTTTGTTCATAATGTTGCACGAACGGAGTTCCCGCATCGCAAGCGATGCCGATGGCAGGGTCAATTGGCAACGAACCGAGGAACGGGACGTTGAAATCCACGGCAATTTTCCTGCCGCCGCCCGATGGGAAGATTTCCACCACCTCGCCGCACTTGGGGCAGGAGAAACCGCTCATGTTTTCCACAATGCCTAGAATCGGCAGTTTCAACTCCCGGCAAAAGGTCAGCGCTTTGCGGACATCTATTGCGGCCACCCGTTGCGGGGTGGTTACGATGATGGCCCCATCGGGGTTTTCGATAAGCTGGCAAATCGAGAGGGGTTCATCGCCTGTTCCGGGCGGGTTATCGATAATCAGATAATCAAGTTCGCCCCACTCCACATCGCCTAGAAGTTGCTTTATGACACCCATCTTCATGGGGCCGCGCCAAATGAGGGCCTCGTCCTCGTTTTGGATCAGAAAGCCAATCGACATGGCTTTCAAATTGCCGATGGAGATCGGTTCAAACGTTTTTCCGTTCGAGCTCAACGAGACCCCATCAAGTCCGAGCATGATGGGAATGCTGGGTCCATGAATATCGACATCCAACAAGCCAACGCTCCTGCCCGACTGTGCCAGTGATACGGCCAGGTTTACAGCAACCGTGCTTTTCCCGACGCCGCCTTTACCGGAAAGCACTATGACCTTGTGCCTGATCCGGCTCATCCGGCGGTTGATTTTCGCCTTATCCTCCTGCTGTTTCTTGGAGTTCGGTTTAGCTGCAATGCCTTCGGACATTCATTTGCTCCCGTTTTTATTTTACGGCTTGCGCGGCCAGCCACTTTTCATAGCCGACGACTTGGATGGTTTTGCTGTTGGCCAGCGCTTTTTCGCCCTTGGGATTTCCGGAGTTGTGAAACGCTTCCGTCTTGGGGCATGGAAATCCGGCGCATTCGGCGCAGGACTTGACGCCTTTCATTGCGGCGCAGGAGCGGATTTCGCACTCCTTGCAGTGTGCCGCCAGGGTTTCTTCCGGCCCCTTGCATCCGGTGCATTCCCCGTTGGTGAATTTGGGGCAGGCACCGCAATAGAGACCGCAGTAAGCACCTTGGTCGGCTTGGGTTTCGGCGGTTTTTTCCTCCTTGCATCCCACGAGCGCCAATGCGCCGCCGGCTAGCAGGGTGGAGCCAACGAATTGCTTGCGGTTCATCTTCTGTGTCTTCATGGTTTCTCCTTGGGTTGAATTTCGGGGGTTAGGTTTTTCTTGGAAGAATCGTTGGAAGCTTCGCCAAACACCCTGGCGTCCCCTTCCTGCATATGCATAAACCGTGCTTCGCCGTGGGCCATGGTGCGGCCGCCAAGCAAAAGACTCGCCTTCAGGCAGTAGAGCGGCGGATGGCATTTGACAAGCCACGCCTGCACATCCACCTGTTCCCCGCAGGGAATGGAATGTTTGTAGCGAACGTTCAAGTCGGCGGTCACCGCTTTCACACCTTTCTTGAAAAGGCAGTGCGTCATCGCCGAATCCAGCAGGGAGGCAATCACACCGCCGTGAAGAATTCCGTCGTAGCCTTGGAGTCCTTCATGTCCATGGAAAACCGCCCGTACGCCTCCATCGTCATGGGGCGTAAACTTCAGCCCGAACGATCCGGAATTCAGGTCGCCGCAGAGCAGGCAGTGTCGATGTCCGTTCTCAGGCATGGTTTTTATCCTTACCGAAGAGTGTTTGCATGCGTTGGCCGAACGGAACCTTTGCAGGTGCCTCAGCGTAGGCTTCGACGGCCTTCTTGATGGTATTGGCGACAAGCAGCGCACAATGCTGATGGTCGTTGCGGATCGGCGGGGCTTCGGCCAATATTTCCTCTTGCGAAAGCGCGGCGGCTTCTTCCAGCCGCAGGCCTTCCACCATGTGGACGGCGGTGCTGCAGCAAATCACCGAATCTTCGCAGCCATCGGAAGTAAAAGATGCTTTTTGAATTCTGCCCTCGGCGATTTTCAACCAGATTTGAAGCGTATCCCCGCACGGCCCGGTTACCTGGTCATAAGCCGAGGCACGCAACATCGAACCGTAGTTCAGGGGTCGCCCTTCGGCGGCGGCTAGCAAATCAAAGTTCATCTCTTCTCCCTCGTTCATCCTTCCTGACATAAACCCGCCATCACAGCATGCTAAGCCCAATGGCCTTGGACATTCGGTTTGGATATGGAAACCAGTTCGCCGTGTTTATATTTTTCGATTGCATCGGCAACGGTGCAAGCCGCACAGGTGCATATGTCGATCTTGGCGGCTCGCAACGTTTCGAAGGCCTTGGGACCGCAGTTTCCCGTGATCACACAATCGACCTTTTCATCGCATAAATGCAGCGCCGACTGAATCCCGGCACCTTGTGCGGCGTTCAAGTTCTGTTCGTTTTTCTCCACATGGAATGTGTCGAAGTCCGAATTATAGACAATAAACTTTGGTGCGCGGCCAAAACGGCTATCGACCGGTGCATCCAGATTGATTCCTGCTGTTGATATTGCAATTTTCATGACGATCTCCTGTTGGTTATTGTTTCTATGGCTGTGCTCTCTGAGTTGGCACCGGCCGCGCCGGCACCTCGGCATGGAATAGCGAGCCAACTCCAACCCGTCGTGCACCCATGTGTCCAGACCGTTCTAATTCAACCATCAATACGGTTCCGGCAACATCGAACACGGGGGCGATCCATCCATGCCATTCTGTAAATAATGCTTTCATTATCTAACATTAGACGCATCAAAGGTGCCAACGACGAACAGGTCCCCAGCAGACAACATAAGTCATTGTAGACATGCTATTTGAGACTTAACGAAGAGGAATGACTCACAGGAAGAAGACTGCAACAATGCAACCTTGTCGGATATATGGGGTAGCATTATTGCATCCTAAGAGAGCTGGTCTATTTCCGCGTGGACAGACGGGATGCCCAAGGACTTCATGTTATGGAAAAGCTTGGTTTTGTGGATACCGAGGCCGACGCCCTAAAATCGCCACATGTGCATCGAATTAAAATTCTTTTCTGCCTCCTCAAAAAGCACTCTCCAGCAGGCATATAAATACGCCTTTACGCACCCTCCTTTACCCTTGAAAACCTTGCTAATTGGAGTATATCCCCAATTAGGGGGTTGAGAGAAATGGAGGTGCGAGATGAAAACGAAGTCCGGAGGCCTCGCGTGCAACCATCCCAGCTCAAAGCATATGCATAAAATGCATGCCCAGAAAGCATTCACTGCCTAACGCCCCAGCAAACAAATTTAAACACACCCACAATCCTTTTGTTTACAACAGGTTACAGACACCTCCAAAGGCGTGGCACACCCTATGCATTTAGGGAAAGCGGATACAACACAGGAGGTGCGTCATGAAAACGATAGTGGCAATTATCACACTCAATGCCGCAACGGCTATTGCCGCGACAGCCGGTACATCCGATTATGCATACTGCCCGCACAACGAACACTACTACAAGGCCGTGCATGTGCCGGAAGGCATCAGCTGGTCCCAGGCCAAAGCCGAGGCAGAGAAAGATGGCGGCTACCTGGCAACCATCACGTCGGAAAACGAAAACAAGTTTGTCTTCCGTCTCGTCAACTCGGATCGCTTTTGGACTCCGATCGGGGGATTCGACAACTTTGGTCCCTGGCTCGGCGGCTATCAGGGAAAAGGCGCGAGAGAGCCGGACAGCGGCTGGCGCTGGGTTACGGGAGAGGATTTCTTCTTCGCAAGCTGGGCCCCGATGGAACCTTCCGGACGCTGGAAAGGCAAAGATGAAAACTGTCTCCAGTTCTACTGCAAGGGCGGTGCGCGATTTGGCAAATGGAACGACACCATCGAGATTCCGGACGACATCCCCGTGCGCGGCTACATCATCGAGAAGGGCGAAACCCAAACCGAGCCCCGAGAAACGCTGGTGACGGAACCGTTGCTCGAGGTGCATGAATTCACCGGAGCGAATGGAAAAAGCTGCCGCGGACGGGTGATTACCTACAACGCAAACAACGACACCGTTACGATTGAAAAGGAAAACAAGCACACATGCAAAGTCGACTTGGCCCATCTGTCGGCGAACGACCAGGCCTATGTCCGCGAGTGGCACCTGATTAAGGAATTCTGCACCCCAAACCGCATCCGCATCTCCGCCAAGGAAAAGAAATGCGCCGAAGACCGCGAGATGGCGGTCCACGACAACCAAGGCAACAACTTTGCACAACAGACCATGGAAAGCATCGGCTACGAAGTCTTCCTCGAAAACCGCATCGGCGCCGACCTTCCAGATGTGGAGCTCGAATACTGCATCTACTATGAACAGGATCGGCCAAGCTACGCCAACAAGATGTCGGTTGGCCAAGGGGTGAAATGCGGAACGCTGGATATCGGCACGCTTGCCGAAAGAGCAAAGACGCAGATCGACACCGAGCCCGTCATCCTGCTCAAGCGCCAGCAGGAATATGGCCCGAACAATGAGCTCCGGGGAGAAGTCCACGGGGTCTGGATCAGGCTCTACCTTCCGCTGGCCAACGGCAGCCGGGCCATGCGCGAATACGCATCCCCCAAAAATATCAGCCGCAACAAACAATGGGCCACCACCGATGTCTCGGTCCTTAAACCAAACTTCCTGCGCCAGAGCATGGGAAGAAACAGATAGGCCACGAAAAAACTGCCCCGACTAAACATGGAGGAAAAATAATGAAAATGAAAAAAACAAAATGCATCACTCTCGCAGCCCTGCTTGCAGCGATGGTTGGACTCACCTGCAAGGCAGACGAGTCCGAACCTAAACTCCAGCTCCACGGGAAAACCCTGATGGTTTATCCCGTCCTGATGGAAAAAGAGGGAACCCCGAATAGCGACAGCTCGTGGAAATTCGGCGTTGTGGTCGGAAAAAACACGGCCGCGCTGATCGAGGAATACGGCATGCATCCTGATATTTCGACCGAAGGCCCCGACTCGATTGCAGATGAAGACAGCCTTGCCGCCATGGAAAACAAGTTCCGGACGTTCCTTGCAGCGAAAAAGGTGGAGTCGGACTACAGTCTTTTTGCCCGCTTCCGTCTCGGTCGATCAAAACACGGTCCGAGAATCATCAGGAGCTGTGCCATGCTGGCCGATTCCAGCGGACAGATTGTATGGTCCGAGGAACAAACCGAATTCCCGGAAGAGTATTCCCCGATGCATGGAATGATGGGACTGATCAATGCAGTACATTCCGCATCCGACCTGAAGGAGCCCGACTGGGAAAACCGGAAATCAGGTCCCTTTGCCAGAAGAATGCAGCAAGAGTCAGGCCTGCCGTCTGTCGAGGAATACGAAGCCATGGATGCCCGGTTTGAAGCCGCGCAGGAATCGTTCAAGGAAGCCACGCTGACCATCTACCCCTTCCGTATCTGGAAACAGGCAGCCGGTTCAGCGACAGGAGCCGAGGTTCTGGCAAAAAAACTGAACGACGCGGGCATCTTTAAATCCGCCCTCGCTGCCGAAACCGATACCCGCCTGATTGCAAAGCGGGATCCGGACAGTCCGGGACAGCCGTCCATTATCGCGGCTTCCGCCCGCGACTTCAGCAAATACCTGAAAGAGCATCCTCCCGCCACGGACTATGCCCTGCTCGCGGACGTCACCGTTCCGGTGCACCATGTTCATCTGGTGCTTTGCGATAAGTCAGGCGTATGGCTCCACTTCAACATCGCCAACAGCCATCATGACGACTATCGGAAACTTAAACCGAAAACGGTTGAAGACTGCGCCGAACTCGCCTTCGGACGATTGACAGCCAGAATAAATGAACAGAAGGAGCAGGAAGGACTGGACGAAGCCATTGCGGCATACAAACCGGATCCGCGTCATTTCGGCAAATACATAGACAAGAACGGCTACGTTGAATTGAAACCGAACGGCTCATTCCTCCTCAATGCAAAAGGCCATGAAATGCAAGGCACCTACGCCGTAGTGGAAGGAAACACACTCGTTCTCACATTTCCCGGAAGAAGGAGTCGTCCCATCGGGAAGCTTGAAGAAGGCAAACTGATTCACAACGACGGCGATGTGTCGATCAAACAATAATTGGAGGTGTATGATGCAAACTTGATCGCCGAATCCTTTGGAAGCCATCGGCTCACATGCTAGTTTTTGAAAAGGAAATGCAACGATGGACAACATACTCTACATCATAAACCCGGCAGGCCATGGCGGAGCGGGCATGAAGGCTTGGGGCGCTTTTAATGCGGTCTGGGCGGATCCCATTGATCCGGCGCACGTCGTCATCACCGAAAGGCCTGGCCACGCCCGCGAAATCGCGGCTGCGGGCGAGGACTATAAAATCATCGCGGCCGTGGGCGGCGACGGCACCGTCGGCGAAGTCATCTCCGGCATCATGGACCGTCCAGGGCCGAAACCCAAACTGGCCGTCATTCCGTGCGGCACGGGCAACGACATTGCCCGGCACGCAGGCATCCACTCCCCCGCCGATGCCGCGGCCGCATTGCGCAGCGGGCAACACCGCTCCTTTGATCTCGTGCGGGTCGATGGAACGCTGGACGGGAGCAATGCACACCGGCATGCTTTCCTGTTCGCAAATGCAGGCTTCTCCTCAACACTCCGAATAAAGCCTTGGATGAAGCGGGTGTTGGGGGCAACCGGTGCATACTACTTGGCCACGCTGCTGGAGGTGCTCACCTTTCGGGCGCCCCGCATGACCGTGCGCGTTGATGGCGAAGAATATGCCGGACCCACCTTCTTGGTGGTCGCCGGAAATGCCGAGTGGGTGGCCGGCGGCAGCATGCGCCTCTCCCCGGGAGCCGTCACCGACGACGGCGAATTGAATGTGACCATCATTCCTGCACTATCCACCTTCAAGATCATCACGCAGCTGGGGCGCATTGCGAAGGGCACGCACATCAACGAACCCGGCGTCTCCTATTTCACCGGACGCAAAATCGAGGTGCACAGCGAACCGCCGTCCATACTGGATTTGGACGGAGAAGGGTTCGGAACAACCCCGGCGATCTTTACCGTCTGCCCGCTGGCTCTGGAGCTTGTCTGCGCCGCATCCCCAACATGATTCCCCTCTCCAAATCAAGACTTGCCAAACCATCCAGAAACGTTATATCTGCCGGCAAGGATTCGCCCTTATAATCGGAGGCGGCTGGAATGAAATTCGCAAACGAAACTAAAGCCTGCATCGCATCCATTCTGGCCATTAGCCTGTTCACCATGCTGTGCACCTCCTGCACTACCGCTCCGAAAGGGGTGCGCGAAATGGTGTGGATTCCCGGAAGCCAAATTACAGAAGAGGAGCTGCAGCGCCGCGGCGTGCATTATGAAAAAAGCGAATTCGACAACGAAGCGGGATACTTTGTAGAGACACGCACGTTGAACAAATTCTGCGACTACACTCTCGAAGCGTCAGAAAATGTCATTTCCTTCGCGACCAAAGGGATCGTGGTGGTTGGCGTTCTTGTCCTCATGTTTCCAGAACTGTGGATGCCGTCTTCCGTCAACGTCAGTCGGGGCACACCGGACTAAAGGCTTTACTCATAGCGAAGCGCCTCAATCGGGTTGAGCAATGCGGCCTTGCGTGCCGGCCAGATGCCAAACACGATGCCAATCAACGCGGAGAAGCCAAAGGCCATGTAGATGGAGTGCTGCGTAAAAGCAACCGGCATATCAGCGAACCGTTCGGCCAAATAACCAACACCGGATCCGAGGCCAATGCCTAAGCACCCGCCAAAGAAACTGATGATCAGCGCCTCAATCAGAAACTGCAACATAATATCGTTCCGCCGTGCACCAAGTGCCTTGCGCAAACCAATCTCGCGCGTCCGCTCAGTAACTGAAACGAGCATAATGTTCATGATGCCAATGCCGCCGACCACCAGTGCAATCGAAGCGATGCTCGAAAGCAGCAGCGACATAATATTACTCGTTTCCGAAACCGCGTCCTGGATTTCCGCCAGATTCCGGATCTCGAACGGATTTTCCGACGTGCCGGTGCGATGCCGGTCGGCCATGAGCGTCATGATATCCGTCTGCGCCCGTTCCATGTTCTTCGCATCGTCAATCTGGATCTCAACGCGGTCGACATAATCCTTGCCAAACAGCCGGCGCATGGCCGTCGTAACGGGAATAAACGCGGTATCGTCATAGTCCCTAAAGCCGCTGCTTCCTTTTTCAGGCAGCACGCCGATCACCGTAAAAGTCTGGCGGTTAATCTTAATCTGCTGCCCCACCGGATTAAGTCCCTGAAAAAGTTCACGTGCAGGCGTTACTCCAATCACCGCCACCCGAGCGCGGTTATTGTCTTCTTCTGCCGTAAAGAAGCGGCCGAGCTGCGGTTCATAGGAACGCATTAATTCATAGTCGGGATCCACTCCTTGCACGCGGCAGCTCCAGTTCAGGTTGCCCGCCTTAAGCTGCGCGTTTCCATCCACCGTTGAGCTGATGCGCAGCACGTGATTCACCTCATCGCCAAGGGCTTTCACGTCAGCCTGAGATATGCGTGACGAGGAGCCCTGCGCCTGCCGCACACCACCGCGGGAGCGGCGTTGCGGCATTAGCATTAACAGGTTGGAACCAAGGCGGCTCATCGACTCCTCAACAGCCGCTTTGGCCCCGTTGCCAACCGCCACCGTGGCAATCACCGCCGCCACCCCAATCATGATGCCCAATGCGGAAAGCGCCGTGCGCACTTTATTCGCCAGCAGCGAACGAACGGATTGCTTCACCAAAACCAATCCTTCTGTGAGAGAGTGCAAGCCAAATCCGGTGTGCGCCGGCTCAGCCTTGTCAACTTTGCCAACCCTTGGAATTTCGGGCGAATCAGGATTCTTAAAATCGTTTAGGATTTTACCGTCTTTGAGCTCGATGATACGCTGTGCATGGCTGGCCACATTGGAATCGTGCGTCACCAAGATAATCGTGAGGCCGCGGGCATGCAGTTCGCTCACCACTTCCATGATTTCCTTGGCGCTCTTGGAATCGAGATTGCCCGTCGGTTCATCGGCAAAAATGATGGAAGGGTTGTTGACCAGCGCGCGCGCGATCGCAACACGTTGCTGCTGGCCGCCGGACAGCTCGTTGGTGTGGTGCGACATGCGTTCGCCGAGCCCCACCAGCTCCAGCATCTTGCTCGCGGCCTCGTTTTTGTTTCCATTGCGGGCATAGATCAGCGGAAGCCCGACATTCTCCAATGCGCTCGTCCGCTTCAACAGATTAAACTGCTGGAAAACAAAACCCATCACCCGGTTACGGAAGGCCGCCAAAGCCGTATCGGAAAACTTTGTAACGTCGGTGCCGTCGATCTCAAACGTTCCAGAGTCTGGAACATCGAGCAGGCCGAGAATATGCATCAGAGTTGATTTGCCGGACCCTGATGCACCGATGATCGCCACATATTCGCCCTGCTCGACCGTCAACGAAACGCCGTCCAGCGCGTGCACCTCGACCTCGCCCATTTGGTAGGTCTTGCGGAGATTTTCGATTTTGATCATTACCGCGGTCCCCCGCGACCACCACCGATAGAGGGCATAAGCGGGCTGCTTCCCGACGACGATGATTTACGTGAACCCAGGCTTATTTTCTGAATTAAAACCTCATCGCCTTCTTCAAGTCCTTCGAGAATTTCGGTGTAGGAACCATCGGTCATGCCCGTCTTCACGACCAGCTGTTCCGGTTGGTCTGGATTGCCGGAAGCAACAAAGACGTATGAAACCGTGGCCGCGCCCTTCTTTGCTCCCCCTTTGCCGCCGGGACGGCCGCCGCCCCCCGCCATCTGGGCCAAACGCTCTTTGATTTCGGCATCAGACATGCCGCGCTCTTTCATCCGCTGCGTCATAGCCTGGGCCCGCTCTTCAGGAGACATCGACGAAAAATCCGGGCGTCCTCCACTCCCCCCGGATGCGGATGATCCGGCCGGCCTACCGCCGGTTTTAGAGGCGGTTTTTGCGTCCGCCTGCTCCATGATTGCCGAGGCAGGAAGTACAAGGGCCCCTTCTTTTTCCTCGATCACAAACAAAAGATTGGCCGTCATGCCGCTGCGGACAAACGAAGGCACGCGGTCGGGCCGGACATCCACTTCATACATCGTGACATTGCTGACCGTTTTTGCGTCATACGCAATCTTCTCCACCACGCCAGCGAATTCACGGTCCGGATAAGCCTCGAGCGTCACTTCCACACTCTGTTCATTCTTAACCTGGCCAACATCAGTTTCATCGAGGTTCGCGACAATAATCAGATCGTCGGCAATCACGACCACCGCATCGTTGGCACTGATCGACTGCCCCGGCTCAAAATTGCGCGCAATCACCGTGCCCTTGATCGGAGAGACCAGCGGCGAAGGCTTGTAGAGATTTTCCCAGTACTCGAGTTCGTCCTTGCTGACCGCCAAGGCGGCGTCGAGCAGCGTCGCACGTTCGGTGGAGCTGACCCAGCCCAAGATCTGACCCTTGACGACCGAATCGCCTTCATCGACCAACAGTTCTTCCAGGCGCCCCGCGATCGGCGGCTTGACATCGAGCCGGTTGCGCGGTTCGACCTCGCCGGTCGATTCGACCGTGGTTCGCAAATCTTTTCGCTCCACCTTGGCGCGGTCGTAGGAGGGCTTGGCCTCTTCCACTTTTTTGACTTTGGCGTTGTAGTACCAATATCCAACGCCGGCCAACACGGCCAGTACGACAATCCATTTCATTGCTTTTTTCATATTATTCGCCTTGTTGTGTGTGCCAATCGCTCCAGCCCAGTGCATTTTTCCAGCGCGCCTGCTCGGCTTCCGCTGTACGGCGGCGGGCGAGATGGGCTTGACTCTGGGAGATCAGGTTGCTCTCGATAATATCCCAGTCTTCATAGGAAAGCAGCCCCTGCTTGTATTTAGCCGTCGAGATTTCGGCGCGCAGCATTTCCGCGTCTAGCAGCTGCTTTTGCACGGACTCGCTTTCGACGGAGTCCATATAGCTGTTCCAGCGTTGCTGCAGGGTGGCCATGAGCGTATTGGCCGTATCCAGCAAATCCATCTCCGTCTGAACAACCTTTTCCTTGCCGGCGGCGATGTCGCTGCTTAGCTGGTTGCCGGTGAAAAGGGGCATCGAGGTGTTGAGGCCCACGCTCCAGCGGCCGTTGTAGTTGTCGTAGTCGGAACTATTGGCGGAGGCGATGGCGGTGAAACGGAGATCGGGAAAACGCTGGCTGCGCGTGACCTTCACGCCCTGCTTGGCGGCTTCAATCTGGGTGATGGCAATGCTGTAGCTCGGGGTCTGCTCCATCAAGCCCTTGAGGTCGACGAGGTTGTCGGGATTCTTCGCCGCCAGATCCCCCTGCGCGCCGGGTACCGGGTCGAGCTGCCCCATGGCGGCGGCGAGGTTGCGCAGCGCATAGTCGAGCGCACGGCGGGCCTCGCGCTCATCAAAGCCGGCCTGAGCGAGCTGCGCCTTGCTGCGCGCCAGCGAGCCGGCATTTTCGCGGCCGCCGTCGAACCGCAGCTGGATCAGCCGCACGTTGTTGGCGCGCCGCTCGGCAATCTTTTGGGTCAGTTCGATCAGATCCTGTGCATAAAGCACATCGACATAGGCCACCCGCACGCGCAGCTCGACATCGGAAAGCGCCTTGCGGTACTGCTCGGCTCCAATCTCCAGCTGAGCCATGGCGCGCCTACGCTTGGCCAGATTGCCGCCGCCGCTGAAAAGGTCCTGTTGCAACGTTATCGCGCCGGTCGAGCTTTTGCCGTCGTCCCATTTGTTGTCTTTTTCCGATTCGTTGTAGCTGCCGCCCGCCGAAGCCGTGACGGAAGGCAGGAAGCCGGAGCTGGCCGAAGACACGCCGTATTCAAGCTCGCGAACCGCGGCCCGGGCCGACATCAGCTCGGGACTGTACGACTTGGTGCGCCCCAAGCATTCCTCCCACGTTAAAAAATCGTTGGTCGAGGCCTGCGCCAAACCAACGGCCAAAAAGATGAAAACAACCACACTTTTGTTCATAAAGTCTCCATTCAAAGCCATAGAACCAAGTTAGCGTGCTAATATTGCATGGTTTATTTAAAAAAATCCCGCCAAATATTGCAGCATTGAACATTTTCGGCCAGCCGGACGAAACACTGAATTGTGACAGTTCTGATAATGTTTATAGAATTGCCCTTCGCAATCCGCCTCCGCCTGTCTCATTCTATCCTTCCGACTTCCAACTAGTGCGTAAAGTGACAAAAATGACCGATCCCATTCCAGACCAAAACAACATTAAACTTGTCGATGCGCAAGTCGACGGTCGCCAACGTCTTTCCGTCGAGAAGCTTAAGGAATTCGAAGCATGGAAATACGGCATGTTCATCCATTGGGGCATGTCGACCTTCGATGGAAAAGAGCTGAGCACCTGCGAGCCAATCGAAACCTACCAACCCACCGATCTCAACGTGGACGAATGGATTTCAGTCGCACGCGACGCCGGGATGAAATATGCAGTGCTCACCACCAAGCATGTGGCCGGGCACGCCCTTTGGCCCAGCGCCTTTGGCGACTATTCCGTAAAGAACAGCGCAAACACCACCGACATCGTCAGCGAATTCACCGAGGCCTGCCGGTCCAAAGGGCTGAAGGTCGGCTTCTACTACTGCGCATGGGACAACACCAACCTGTTTGGGCGCCAGGTGACCAAAGACTGGAATGAGTATGGCCAGGGCATGACCACCACCAACGAAGCCTTCCGTGAATTCATGTGGAACCAGACCGACGAACTGCTCGACACCTACAACCCCGACTACTTCTGGACCGATATGCCCAAAGTGCTCCCGCTCGACGCGCGCATCAACTACTACAACCATGTCACGGAAAAGAAGCCGGACCTCTTCTTCGCCTACAACCACTCCTGCCAGAACGGCACCATATTCGACCCGACCTTTGCCTGGCCGTCCGACATCATGACCATGGAGCGCAACATTCCCAACGCCTACAACGGCCACGCCGAACAGGACTATTTCCAATGGAAGGACATCCTCGGCAAAGCCCGCTACATACCCGGCGAAACCAACGACACCATCGGACGCCAGTGGTTCTACGAAGAGGACGACGCTGTCCGCAACGACAAGGATCTGCTCGGCATGTACATGGCCACCACCAGCCGGGGCGTCAACTTTCTGCTCAACTGCCCGCCGGACCAACGCGGCCGCATGCCGCAGCGCTGGATCGACGCCCTCATGCGCCTGCGCAAAAACATAGATCTCGTTGAAAGAACCGGCTCGTAGTCCCGTCTTCAGACGGTTCTGCGGACATGCCGCCTTGTAGATTCCGATTTTAAGGTGGAGGGCGACGCTTTGTCGGAGCCATTCGGCAGGTTGGCTCGGACAGAGCCTCGCCCTCCAATCCCGTTCATGAAAAATCCGGGGTTGCCCGGTGGGGATCCCAAAGGCGAAACGACAAACCCTGTCCAAAGACGATTTTCTTACCTGACCATTTGTATGATTTGACCGACCGTTGATAAGCCTCTAATCTTTTCCTTCCGAGAGCGTTCACTAAACAAGGAATGATGATGAAGATTAAATCCCTGCTTTTTGTTTCTGTTTTGTCCATTTCTGCATTTGCCGCAGAACGCCCAAACCTGCTGTTCATCATGATGGACGATCTCGGCGTCGGGCATTGCCAGTTCAACAACGGCCAACTCACCGTCGAGGCGTTCGATCCCTACTTCAAGGAACTGGTCGCCCAGCGCCAAGACTACACCCCCGAACAGGCGCTCGAGTTTTCCAAACGCGCCATGCCGACGCTCAACCGCCTCGCCCAAAGCGGCGCCGTCTTCACCCGCGCCTATGCACCCAGCAGCTTGTGCGCACCCTCGCGTCTCGCCATCGCCACCGGCCTCAGCCTGCAGAAGGCCGGCGTGTACACCAATATGGATGTGGAAAGCGACGGCATCAAACCCGGCACCCATCTCGCCCACCAGCTCCAGAACGCGGGCTACGGAACGGCGCACATTGGAAAATGGCATGTCGGCAAGCGCGACTATCAGGTCATCCGCAGCGTGCTGGATCGCCGCAATATCGAAAAGAACCTTTCGTGGGGCGCGCTCCGCAACCAGCATCCCGAAATCTACAACGAAGCGTGGGACGCAGGATACTACGGCTCCGTGGTCAAGGAGCAGAATCCGCTGAACAACGGCTTCGACTACTATTACGGCTACAACAACTGGGCCAGCCAGTTCTATGACTCGACACTCGTCTGGGAAAATTTTGAACACGCCGGCCGGCAGACGGGCTACAACACCGAAGTCTTCACCGACAAGGCGCTCGGCTTCATGCAGAAGCAGGTCGGAAAAAACAAGCCGTTTTTCGTTCAGCTCCACTATCACGCCGTGCACGACTACCTCGAACCCAACGCACCCGACCGGTACTGGAATTCGTTCCGATCACCGTCCTACAACCTTTCGAACTTCTACGCGCACATCAACGCGGTCGATCAAAACATCCAGCGTCTGCTCGACTATCTGAAGAAAAACGGTTTGCTCGAAAACACGCTGATCGCCTTCACGTCCGACAACGGCGCCATGTCCGGAGGACCGTCGGTGCTTCCCGGCAACGCCCCCTTTTCTGGACACAAAGGCATGTTTTATCAAGGCGGCATCCGCGTGCCCCTGCTGTTCTATTGGCCCGAAGGCATCAAAGCTAAAGGCGAGAACGACCAGCTCGTCTCAAGCATGGACATCCTGCCCACCTTCATCGAAGCCGCCGGCTTGGCCGCGCCGAAAAACCTTAAGGCAAAAAGCCTGCTGGGCCTGCTTTCCGATACAAACACCGCACCGGTGCGCGAACAATTGGTCTGGGCCGGAATTCATGCGCGAGCGTGGGGCTTCATGATCAACAAATCGTTCAAAACAAAGAACGACGAGCGCAACAAGGCGCCGGGAGGCTGGGCTATCGCCAAGGGCGACTATGTCCTGCGCTTCACCGGAACCATCGAGCCGGATCTCTACGTTGAAGCGCCCGAAGGCGCAGCGCCGAAAATCGAACTCTACAATGTAAAGCAGGATCCCGCCGAAACCAGCGATCTGGCAGACCAGATGCCCGAACTCGTCGAAGCCATGAAGACGGAATATCTCAAACGCACGCCCGACTTCACTCCCCCCGTCCGCTGGAGCAAAGAAAAGTGGCAAGAGCTGGTGAAGCAACCCGCTTCAAGCTGAATGCGTAGACGCGAGCTTCCAGCCGCGTTGCGATGGAACGGCCATCATTCCGAAGACAGCACAAACTCCTCAAAATTATCCGGTGTCACAACCTTGGCCTCGCTCATCGGATACGCGCGAGTGAATGTTTTTGGAATTTTCGTTTTCTTGGAAGGGTTCCATTTAAACTCATAAGCGAACAACTGATCCTGATGCTCTTCCAGATAATCGATTTCCTGTTGCTGGGTCGTCCTCCAAAAGAAACGCCCGCATACCACATCACGCAAGGCGAGGGCCTTCATCCGCTCGCTGATCAGGAAATTTTCCCAAAGGGCTCCGGAGTCGGTTCGTTGCGACAATAGGTTGAAACTTCCGATAATGGCATTTCGAATTCCATTGTCGTAGAAGTAGATTTTTCGGCCCTTCCGGATTTCGTTTCGCACGTTCCGGCTGTAGGCAGGAAGCCGGAAAATCACAAAGCTTTTCTCTAACAGATCAATATATTTTTCTACGGTTTGAATATCCGCCCCAACCAACCTACCCAGCTCATTGTATGAAACCTCATTGCCCAGCTGAAGCGCCAACGCCTTTAGGATTTTTTCCAACAAGACCGGCTTCTTTATCTGCTCCAGCATCAGCAAATCCTTATACAGATAGCTCCCGGACAATAGCTTTAACAGCTCCTGCTCTTCTCCGGGATGGGTAGTAATTTCCGGATAATATCCATAGACCATCCGATGTTCCAGCAGTCGGCGCTCTTCCAGCATCCCGTGGTGCGCCGCCATTTCGGCATACGACAGCGGGTAGAGGTGATACTCATACTTCCGACCTGTAAGCGGCTCCTGTACCCGACTGGCTAATTCAAATGCTGAAGACCCGGTGGCGATAACCTGCAGATCCTTCAACTGATCCGTGAACAGCTTTAGCGTCAGGCCAATATTTGGAATGCGCTGAGCCTCATCAATGAAGACAATCTTGTTTTGCCCAACGATCGCCGTGAGTCTTGTAGAGGTTGCATTGCTGAACAGTTCTCGCACATCTGCTTCATCCCCGCTTAAACGCAAAACCGGTTCATTCCGCTCTTTGAGAATCATTTCAACCAAAGTGGTCTTTCCCGACTGGCGTGGGCCAAAGAGAATCAACGCCTTTCCCTTAAAAAAGCGCGTCCCCATTTTTTCAGCTATAAACCTCCGAATCATTAAATCTAGTTATATTATGTTTTAATTAGATCGCAATCATATTTTAACATAATTTAACTCAGTTTAAATTTCCGCTATCAGATGTGCCCAACGAGATATTCCTTCACCGCATCAACATCATTGGCGATGGCGTCGCAGCGGGTTTCGACGTCGGCTAGGGCGTCGAGGGTTGGGTGGTGCACGCCTTTGCCGATGGCATCGATGATGGCTTGGGTGAATTTGGCCGGATGCGCGGTGGCGAGGCAGATGGTCGGTGCGTCAGCGGATTTAAACTGCTCGGCGACGTAGACGCCGACGGCGGTGTGCGGATCGAGCACATAGCCGCACTGGTCGTGGTATTTCTTGATCGTCGCCATCGTCGCAGCGGTATCGCCGCGCCCGGCCACAAAGAGGTCGTCCACCGCACCGCTTTCGTTCAGCTCGATGGAAAGCGAGCCGTTTTCCTTAAAGCCGTCCATGAGGGCGACAAGCTTGGAGGCGTCCTGCCCTGCCTTATAATAAAGGTAGCGCTCAAAGTTGCTGGCCACCTGGATATCCATCGACGGGCTGATGGTCGAAACCACATCGGCCATGCCGTAGGTGCCGCTGTTGAAGAAGCGCGAAAGGATGTCGTTCTCGTTGGTGGCGAGGATCAGCTTGCTGATCGGCAATCCCATCCGCTGCGCGAGGTAGCCCGCAAGAATGTCGCCAAAGTTGCCGGTCGGCACCGAAAATTGAACGGTCTTGGCACCGGTTTTTTCCAAGGCTTTGAAGGCGGCATAAAAATAATAGACGGTCTGCGCGAGCACGCGCGCCCAGTTGACGGAGTTGACGGAGCCGAGCGAGTGTTCGGTCTTGAAGCCCACATCGCCAAAGGTGGTTTTCATGATGTTTTGGCAGTCGTCGAAGGTGCCGTCGACCGCGAGGTTGAAGACATTATCGTCGAGCACGCTGGTCATCTGCTTTTCCTGCAGCGGGCTGGTGCGCCCTTCGGGGTGCATAATGAAAATATTGATCGCCGGTTTGCCACGCACGCCGTGGATGGCCGCGCTTCCGGTATCGCCGCTGGTGGCGCCGAGAATGTTCAGCCTGCCCCCGCGTTTCTCCAGAATATATTCAAACAGGTTGCCGAGAAACTGCAGGGCCACATCTTTGAACGCCAGCGTCGGGCCGTGGAAAAGCTCCAGAATTTCGAATTCGCCCACAGCGACGGAAGGAGCAACCTCGGGGTGGTCGAACGCGGCATAGGAATCATTGACCAGCTTTTGCAGATCGTCCGCCGGAATGTCGGTGGCGAACAGGCGAATGACTTCAAAGGCGAGCTCCGGATACGACAGCTTCGACCACGCGTCGAGCTTTTCGGTAACGTTTGGAAGCTGCTCGGGCAGCAGCAAGCCGCCGTCGGGCGCGAGCCCGGTCATTACTGCATCTTGAAATCCAATGGGGGCCATCTGCCCGCGCGTGCTAATATAGTTCATAATAGAATCCTCAAAAAAATGTAAGGTGGGATACTTAATCATGAGTCAGCCGGATTAAAGAATAAAATTGCGTCCAACGCAGGGGGTCGCTAGCTTGTTGGACAATTGAAACGAGGTTGCGGAATGAATACGATCAAGCAAATCGAGAAAACGGCGAAAGAGCTCATGCCGCTTTACACGGCAGGTGATGCCGACCTGCCCGACCGCCCGCTCTGGGAGCATCCGGAACTCGACCAGGTGATCGAGGCGCTGCGCCTGCTCTTCGACGTACTGTTTCCCGGACGGCATATTCCCGAACCCGCCGACTTTAAGACCTTTTTTATCAATCAGCTCGAAAACGCCGCCGAAACCCTGCAACAGGAAATTGAAAAAGCCCTCCCCTTCCGCTGGATGGGCGCCGCCGACCTGCATGAAAAACGGCCGGAAATCGACAACCTCTATCTGGTTTCCACCGAAATCGTGAACCGGTTCCTCGACGCGTTGCCCGCCATTCGTACCCTGCTGATTGAAGACGTGAAGGCCGCCTACAACGGCGACCCGGCCGCGCTGAGCTATGCCGAAGTCAAGCTGGCCTATCCCGGCCTCGTCGCCATCACCTCGCACCGCATCGCCCACGAGCTCTACAAGCTCGAGGTACCGCTCATCCCGCGCATCATGAGCGAATACACCCATTCGCTCACCGGCATCGACATCCATCCGGGCGCGACCATTGGCGAAGGCTTCTTCATCGACCACGGCACCGGCGTTGTTATTGGCGAAACCTGCCACATCGGCAACCACGTTAAACTCTACCAAGGCGTGACCCTCGGTGCAAAAAGCTTTCCGCTCGACGAACACGGGCGCCCGATCAAACACATCCAGCGCCACCCGACGGTGGAGGATGATGTGATTGTCTATGCCAACAGCACCATCCTTGGAGGCGACACGGTGATTGGACACGGCACGGTGGTGGCCGGCAACGTTTTCCTGATGCAGAGCACGCCCGCAGGCAGCCTCGTCACCCGCATTGACGGAGGCGTAACCATCAAAACCCGTGAAACACCGATCTGCGGCGCCGGCATCTAATCCGCCTCCACAGGCACGGGCAATTTTCAGTTAATCGGCCCGCGCGGGGACGGCTGATTCTATGCGTCGAAGGAAGCCCGCGCCAGATCGGGTGATTTATCAAAAAAAACACTAGACTTGCCGAGGGCGTTTCCCTATACATAACCCTCTTTTGCGCGAGCCAGAAGGCTTGCGTCGGAATCAATTTAATAAAAAAGCGGTGTTATTATGCCTAAAATGAAAACAAAAAAGTGTGCAGCCAAACGGTTTAGCAAAACCGGTACCGGCAAGCTGAAACGGAACCACATGGGTGGAAGCCACATCCTCTCGAACAAGAATCGTAAACACAAACGGAAACTGCGCAGCTCCGACATCGTCGATAAGTCGGACATGAAGCGCATCACCCCGTATATCTAATTGCTGGAGAACAATCATGCCAAGAGCAACTAATGGACCGGCCTCGCGCCACAGAAGAAACAGCCGCCTGAAACTCGCAAGAGGCTTTAAGGGCGCTCGCAGTAAGCTTTTCCGCACGGCGACCGAAGCCGTCGACCGCGCACAGGCCATGGCCTATGTGCACCGCAAGCACAAGAAGCGCGACTTCCGTCGCTTATGGACCGTCCGCATCAATGCGGCCTGCCGTATGGATGGAATCAGCTACAGCCGCTTCATCGACGGACTGAACAAATGCGAAATCAAACTCAACCGCAAGATGCTCTCCGAGATCGCCATTCACGATCCGGCCGGCTTCACCAAAGTGGTTGAAACCGCTAAAGCCAAAGTCTGCTAAATTCAGCAAACCAAGCTTTTCTGCAAAGAGCGTCCTCACCGGCGCTCTTTTTTTGTGTGCACTTTTGGAGTGCGCTGGCTCGACAGCGCTTTTAAAGCGACGTCCAGCCGCCGCACTCCATATTATTTCTTCCATTCCCTCAGCCGTTGGAATGTCGCCACAATCCGGGCTATGGAATCGCGTCATCGTCGTCGCTCAGACCGCGATCCCGACAATAGTTCCTGATCGCTTCGATAAAACCCGTAAGAGTGGGTATGCTGCCGTCGCGCAATCCGTTTCTCCAAGATGTTGCTTCCTTACAGCCCAGACCTACCGCACGATCAATAAACTCCAACGCTTTTTCATGATCTTCAGGACTTCCCTCGCCTTGAATATACATGACACCCAACTGGAAGTTTGCCTGAGCATGATCTTGTCGGGCAGCCGCTAAAAACCACGTTCGCGCCTCGGCAAGGTCTCTGGGCGCACCAGCACGTCCCAACCGATAATAACAGCCCAAATAATACTGGGACGAAGCACACCCGCCCTGCGCTTGAGCAATAAGTTTAGCAGAAAAAGGAGGGGGAGAGCTGAACGGCATCAGCAGGCCAATTCTATCAGCGCCCCTAAAGATACAAACAGCATCTTCAATTCCACCGGTTTTTGCGAACCAAAGTTCCGGCTCCGGGATCCGTTGCAACAGAAACGAAATATATTTCGAGTTCAGAACCAGCCCCTCTGGACCAATGTAGTGGCCATCTTTCCGAACCGTCAGCTCGGAAAAACCAAAGCGCTCATCAAACGGCGTTGCCCAGTATTCCTGCATACGACGATATTGACCGCACCTCCCCTCCGGAGGCAATTGGTCAACGAAAACATAGCGGTCATCAATCAGGATACACCTGTCCGTAATCAGCGTGCGCCCATCCTCCAGCACAAAGCTGAGTTTCCAATTGATGGTTTCACTATGCATTCAAGCACCTGATTTCCAGAATATTATCTGGTGGCAAATCGACTAACAAATGAATTGCCGAGGGATTAAAAATTTCCCTTTCCCGCCCACACTCATGGGCAATTATAGAAAGCAACAACTCTTCAACATAAGACCCCAGTAAATCGCCATCTGTTTCATCCCCCACAACCCAAGCACGGGGTAATTCACATTTTATCGAAACTGGCTTCGTATTCTCAAATAGCTCCCGTTTTCGCTCTTTACCCATAGCGCCCAAACGTTCAAAAATGCCGCACAGGAAATAGCTTCCACTTTTCGCGTAGCTCTCAAAGGGTACGAATCCGAGACCTGCTGTATTGTCATACCAATGATTTCGATAAGGCCCGTGGTATAGGGCTAACACTTCATCACAAGCAGTCTCCCACCCAGAAACATCTCCCACGTATTTTTGGGCAAAGGCCCGCAACCGTTCATCCGTTCTTACTAGCAAGCCATGATCTCGATAACTCTGGACACTCAAGGGGCGGCAACAGTGATACGCAACAAAACCAGAAATGTGATTAACGATCTCTCGAACCTGCGTCTTAAAAAAGAGAGTCACCTCGTCATCATCACGGTTGACCAGCTTGCTGGAGATTTTATTTATGGATTCCTCATCGCCTCCAAATGACTTCAGCTTATTTCTAACGACATTAACGGCCTCTGTTGGCCAACTCTCAGAATCAATAATGTCCAACCTACATTTCATTTAACCACCCCGCCAAAGCTTTCCTACATATTTCACTCGCAGCAAACTAAACGGATACCGGATATGTTCTGCTGCAAAGTGAATGGAGTTCTTTGACCGTATTGCGGTGACCGTCCTGATCAATCTTTGAAGAAAAATTCGATTGCTTTGAATGCCTCCCGTTGAATACCGCCATCCCCGATCCAACTTCAAACACCAGATGGTCGAACTTGATAAATCGGTCATGTTCGACTTTTCCAAATTCCCGAGAGTCGGTTAGAAACAGATTAATCTCTCCGACTCCGCCCCTTGCCAAACGTTCGCGGCTTATTTGTGCAACACGATTTTGGGCATCATCTTCAGTAAGGTTGGTCTTGCCTCCGAACGATGAATACAAAGTGACATTCGCTTTCTTTGCTGAACCGTCGAGCATGACCAAGAAAGCTTCAAGTCCGTTGATCCCTTCCCCATCGGAAAGGGCAAAGCGATCCACAATGATTATATTCCGACAAAGCGAAGCTGGTAAGGCGAAACGCTCTTTCCACAATTCCTGCACGCGGATTTCATCTGTCCGTTTTTCTCCAAGCTCATGTGCTCGTAGAAATGCAACGGAGTTGTCGATATCCTCCAAAAGATCCAGTTCGATATCAGGGCAAAGTTCTTTCATTTCGTCCTGAACATATTCCAAGCGGGTTTCTTCAAGAAAAATGAGATCCAGCATGCCATTCAGTGTTTCAGCGGTGTTAATGCGATCTTCTATTTTTTCCAATCCCGGCCAATTTCCCTGAACAGGCTTCATCCAAGCTTTCTTCAATATTTCCTTCCAAAGGATGCGTTTGGATTGCGGAAGCTGGTTCAGGATACCTGCCAATTCGGAGTCAGCAAACGTGTTGCCGTTATGAAAAAGAACTCCGTACCGCAACCATTCCCGTATCAGGCGACGGTGTTCGCCGATGCTTGCCGCCAAGACCGCGTCAGGATCGAGCGCGAAACGGGCCAACATTATAGACCTCCAATGATTTCATTGAAACCTTCCTCGAAAAATCCATTCGGCCACTCGTCGACAAATCCCCCTTCTTCATCGACCCGCAACTCGGTCACCCTTATACCGTCTGACGCTGGTTCAAGATACAGCACCGCCACATCGTCCGGCGTCAGCTCCTTGCCTTCTGGCGCATTGCCCGCCGCCGTTTCCCGCATCCGTCGCAACAGACGGAGAATGATGTGCTCGGAATGGGTTTCGAGAATGGATACCCTACCCCAATTCGCGCGAATGATAAAAACATCGGCTAAATCACATTGCATGGCCGGGTGTAGGTGCAATTCCGGTTCTTCTATCGACAGCGCCCCGCCGCCTACTACGGCACCAATAAGAATCGGCATCAATTGGGAGACACCGGTTCCCAAGTCTATTGGGCGAAGCTCGGTGTTGCTGGCATCAAGAAATACCACTTCCCGCTGCACGGGTGCCTTTTTTATTTCGGCCAGAATCTCGGCAACCTGAGATGCGATGAGCTTCGCACCTCGCTTCTTGGACAAACCCTTCAAGTACTGCATCCATTGGCCATCCACATCAAGCAGCTGGGAGTTTTTGCATTGCACCTTGTAGTCCAACTTAACTACCTCGAGGAAAAAACCAGTCTTGATGAGCGCTCCATATTCATCTGGTTCTCGCTCACTAGCTAGCCAATCCAAACACTCAACAAGTTTGTTAACCGCCTCATCTTCCGTCATTTCATCATTCTTTGTAATGCCTAATCTAGGTTTCAATATTTCCATCCAGGCTTGGGATCCATCAAACCAGCATGTTTTTTCCCATTCCTCCACTCGACCGGTCTCAGGAACCATGCGCAAGGGGCCAATATGAATATGCTTCGAAAGTGCCTCACTAACAGTCTCCCCAACGCCCAACAGTAACTGCGAGACTAAATGAGCCAATGGATTCAAATCCACACCAGTAATCCCTCTCTCATCAATATCGGCTTTCAGAAAGGTCTCCGGATTTTCTTTATATGCCTCGTAATATTCGCTTTCCGAAAACTGTAACTCATAAGGAACAGTCCACCCCGATGGAATACATGCCTTCCTTGGGGAAAAATCTGAGCTAAGTAGCTCTTCCATACAAATTTTAGACATGGCCGTTATAAACGATCTGTCCGCAATATTTGAGAGAGTAATCGCTTTTCGCAGTCCATCATTCTGTCTAGAAATATTTACAACCACAGGATGCAAAGGATTAAGACGAACTGAAAACATAATATCTCGTGAGACAATCCAGGTGCCGTTTAATCCAACACTATATTGCACAATATACGGTCTCTTTTCCGAATACGCGCGGCCAAACCAGATCTCAACGAAACAGGTTTGAAGATCCTCCAGCTTATTTAAATCTACAGTCGCGAAATCATCTTGGTTCGAGGGTTTGAATACTTCGGGGAAACAAGGCAGCTTTTTCCCATCAATAGGAGAGAACGGCTGTTGCTTTCTCACAAGAGAAGACTCAACACGAATTTTCACCATTTTAGATTCATCATGCCGGTGGACAAACTGTTTGAATCCTCCCAGATGAATCTTGTCCCCGCCCAGCGATAGAGTGTCCAGATCGGGTCCCAGCCGTTGCAGCCAATCATTCATCAACAGTATTGCCTGTAGCACGGTGCTTTTCCCCGCGCTGTTCGCACCAAACATAAGCGTGATCGGCTTCAGGGGAATGGTGACAGGCGCACCGATGCCCTTGAAGTTTTCGATGGTTATGCTCGTGATTTTTGCGATTTGTTTTTCTGCACTCATGTTTATTCCTTTTGACGTCACTGTTGTCTCACACCATCCTGCGGTTTGCCGAATTTTTGACGTCGGCTGACGTCTCGCATGTTGTTGTGTGGAGCGCGACGCTCCGTTGGAGCCCCGTCCGTTGCTGGGCTCCGACAAAGCGTCGCCCTCCAAACGATCTTTTCTGACCCATCCTATTCCTTTTATCCAAATTTCCTTTGCGCTTCCCTGCGTTCTCTCGCGGCTAATCAAATTCCCCTTTTTTCATTCGCAACGAAGCAGGATGCGTCGTCTACGATTATTCCTCCAATCCAGCAATCAGGGCGCGGCCTTTTTCGCGGATGCGGCGTATGCCGGAGCCGACCTGCTCGACAGCGTTCATGCGGCAGAGCATGCCGAAAAGCAGCGGGTTGTTCTTGATGCCGAGCAGCTCGAGGGTCATGACTCCGGCTCCCCCTTCCTATCCAGTACGGCCTTTCCCTTTTCAGTCAGCCGGTATTTTTGAGTTGGACTGCGTGGCGCATCAGGCTGGGTCATTTCGATGAACCGCTCAGCCAAGGCCGGAACCAGATAGTTTTTGGAGAAACTTACCCGATCCTTCATATCAACGTTTTTCATCAGTTCAGACCGGCTGAATTCCCCACCTTTACAGGCAGCCAGCAGCTTATCTACTTGCTGGGTTACTTGCTGGGTTACTTGCTGGGTTACTTGCTGGGAGGCGTCATCCTCGATCCGCATGCCATCTTTGAGTTTAGGACGCTGAAAGGAGAGGGTTACCCAGTGCTCGTTGATTTCATATTCCGCCTCCGCGACATGGTAGTCGCGGCAAATTTCGCGGATGCGGCGTACGCCGGAGCCGACCTGCTCGACGGCGTTCATGCGGTAGAGCATACCAAAGAGGAGCGGGTTGCGGGGAATGCTCTTCACGCCCAGCAGTTCCGGGGTCATTCCAGCGGGCAGTCCGCCGGGACTGACGATTTCGACGCGGTCTTCGAAAATGTAGATCTGCACGTTGGCGGATGAGCGGTAGTCGCGGTGCGCCAGTGCGTTGACAATCGCTTCGCGCAACGCGGCCTCGGGGAGCTCGGGACGCTCCTCGCGCGTCATGGTTTCGATGATGAACTCTGTGTTCAGCTTGCTCAGCACCCACGTGATGGAATCCTGATAGTTGTTGTAGACGTTGCCTGCGAAATCCTTACGGTCGAGGATGCGGGTTTTGGTATAGCCCAGAAACAAGGCACATGAGATGTGGGCGGAGGAGTTGTATTTACGGATGTCATCGGTCAGCAGCCATGCCCCGGCGTTGGTCATTTTGCCGTCCCGGATCAAGTGCAGGTTTTCCAAGGTCTGCCGGGCATCCAGCCTCTCCGGAATTCCGGCCTGTCTGGCGAACTCCTGATAAATATTTCCGGCCAGGTCACTTTCGAGGTCGAATCGATCGCAGGGCATTTCGTCGAAGCGGATGAGTCCTTCCTTGAAGAAGTATTCCCGGATTTCATCGCGCGTCATTTGCTGCGACGATGCGCCGTCGCGGAAATAGAATTTACCGGCATGGGAATAGGGTTTGCTGTTTTGCGGAGGTACGGTTACCAGCAGTACGCCTTCAATTTCCTCAACATCAATAATAATGGGCGGGTCGATGCTGCGGGCAATGGTCTGGATTTCTGATTTTAAGCGGTTAGAGTCTGAAATGCCGATGATGGTTCCATCGTCGGCAATCCCGATCAGCACGGTCCCGCCGGTGGCGTTGGCAAAGGCGCAGAGTTCGCGTCCGAGGTGGCTGGTTCCCGATCGTTTGAATTCGGTGGTAAAGCCTTCGCCGAGGGCAATGATGTCGTTGAGGTTCTTCATGTCAGTTCGTCTACGATAATTTTTTCGGCGGGATACGAGTGCTTGTTTTTCCGTTTCATCGAGGGCAGGAGCAGCTCCGCAAGACCGGGTTCCGCAAAGGCCTGCCGCAGCTTGGAACGGGCGCTGGATGCCCATTTGCGGAAGTCTTCGGAATCGGGCGTTCCGGCATCTTTGAAATTATGGAACCAGTTGACCCCTCCGGGCACCTTGCATTCCAGCAACTGCGCGAAGTCAATTTCGAGATCGAGCCAACCGGCAGGAGGGAGGTTCTTTTTGCTACGGTTGAGCATGATGTAAACCAAGGCAAACTCGGACGCGCTCAGATCAACGCCTGCTTTACCAATCAACATCGTTCCCTGTCGGGCATTCAGCCGGACGACGGGATAGTTTGCGGGGCTTGGGGCAATACCCTGCACTTTGCGGACGAGCTGCATGTAGGAAGGCGGAATGCTTCGGAACTCTTTTTCATACCAGCCACGCACGCGCACGAAGGGAATGTCCGATAAGACGGGCATGCCCTTGGCGGAAAGATAGGTCTTCCCTCCCCGCTTGTGCTTCACTCCTTTTTCAGGAAAAAGGAACGGCGGTTCCATTCGCTGTTCGTAGGGTTCGTTCACCAGAACATGACACACGCGGTCCTGCGACCGACCAAGCAGCGACATGCAGGAAATCATCAAGGCGCTCATGCTTTTCCGGCCACCAGCAATGGAGGCCACCACGCGCGTCCCCGGATCTTCGGTGTATTGCCGCAGCACCTTCAGGATAAAATCCGCCGCCGCATCGTTCTGCTCCGGCGTGGCGATATCGTCGAAGTCGGATTTTCCATCCCCGAGAATCCGGATCGAATCCGAGGCACCAAATGCCAGCTTCCCTCCGGTTCCAAGGCCATCGGCTTCCAGTTGCCGGCACAGCCGCCCCCATCCACCGCCATCCAAGAGCTGCGATTCGATACACTTCCGGCCAGTCACGGTCGTAATGGCCACCACCTCATCCGGAACGACCGGCGGCTTTTCGTGGGCCAGCGCCCAAACCGTGTTCGTCAGCACCGCCGGCGAAAGACCCACCCCAGCAATCAAAATATTCTTATATTCACCCATAGCGCCATTTAAGAGCTTCACTAAACACATTGGCAAGCTCCTTAAGACATTTTGGAACATAATGACTGGCCCGCATTCCGACTTCCAATCATTCTCCAATTTTCATACCCTGCACAATTATCTGACCAAGAGCACTGACCATGATTAAAGATGCCGTCGCCAAACTTATCAGCAGCGAATCCCTCGCCCGCACAGAGGCCGTCGCGACGATGACCGACATTATGGCGGGCAACGCCACCGAAGCGCAGATCGGTGCAATGAATGCAAAACCCCGTCCAGCCGGAGACTCAGCGAATAGCATCCCCGGCTGTGCCGAAGCAATGCCTGAGGGAAACAAAACATGACCACCATCATACTCATCGCCACTCCGCCCCTGCTTTTGTTCGCCTTTCTGCTCGGGATGAAGCTTTCAGGCAGGCAACCGATCCGGCTCATGGTTAATACCTACACCTCCCTCCTGCTGCTCCTGTATTTCCTTGCGACAACCGGACTCGGCATTTTCTGGGTTGCAAACCAGCACCTCCCGGTCTTCGATCTCCACTACCTCTTCGGATACGTCGCCGGCCTGCTGGCCTGTATCCATGTCTACCAGAACCGCAAACAGATACGAATCCGGTTCAAGCCGCGCCCCGGCCGGACAAACGCGCCGACACCCGGCAAACCCGCAACCGCCCTCAAAGGCAAACTCGCGGCGGCCGCGGTTGCGGGAATTGTTTGTTTTTGGATGGGAATGCAGCTCGGCAACCATTCCATCTCTGTCTACCCGCAACAGAGCAAACCGGGAAGTTCCTCCGAATCAAATCCGGTACAGGGAAAAAACGGGCAAGCGGTTCTGAAAAGCGCCCCGGCGGTGGACCGCCAAATCATTGAAGACGGAAAAAACAAAACCCCCTTGGCCGTCTACTACCACAACGCCACCAAAAACACCCGGTGGAATGTCGTCCAAAATCCCGGGGGACTGGATTGGTCGAAACGCCCGGAGGTCTTCAAAACCTATCCCGCCGGTCGCAACCTGCCCCTGCCGCAACCGGATTTGGAAAAGACGGACCAGACGGGACAGGTCATCGATCGGCAGAGAAAAACAGTATGCGCATTCAAACCGGACAGAATGACGGCAACGGAGCTCTCCTCCGTTTTAATGCTGAACAACGGCGTAACCGGCAAGCTCGAATATCCCGGCGTCAAATACTACCTGCGGTCGGCCCCCTCGGCCGGCGCACTCTATCCCACGATTACCTACGTCCTGGTCAACACGGTCGAAGGTATTGAACCAGGCCTCTACCACTACCTGATCAAAGAACACGAACTCCACCTGATCGACCCGGACCCCGGCCTGACGGAAAAGCTCCAAAACGCCGTCGCGTCGCCCGCCCTGCTGGAAAACGCGAACGTTGTATTCATCTATACGGCAAACTACTACCGCTCTTGCTGGAAATATGGAAAAAGAGCGTACCGCTACATCCTGCTCGACACGGGACACGTAGCCAAGAACGCGCTGCTTGGAGCAGAAACCTTCGGCTACCAAGGCAATCCAATCGGGTGTTTCGACGACCGGCGCGTAAACGCCCTGCTGCGGGTCGACGACGCCGAAGAGGGCGCCCTGCTGCTGCTCCCGCTGGGAAAAGGCACAAAGGCCGGGCCGGCTACGCTTGAAAGAGCCGTCAAAGCGGCCCCGCAAACGCTTTCGGGCAAAGCCGACGAACTGGTGCTCTTTGCCCATGGACAGACCTATCTGGAACTGGGGGGCCCGCTTCAATATGTGGCCCCAACGGCAACCGTCCGAATTTACGGGAAATCCTACCCCGCGCTGCCCATTGTTGATTTGCCGGACACATACCAGGCGGGAAGCAGCCTTCCCTCCTCCATCATGAACCGCCGGTCCGTCAGGAACTGGGACGACCAGGCCATGACAATGGCCCAGCTTTCGTCCCTGCTCTACTACTCGTTCGGAGTGAAAAACGAAAACGGGGAATACCTCGCCGATCCGGGAATAGAGGGCCCCAGCCTCCTCAACCTGTACTTGGTCGTCAACAAGGTCAAAGGACTGGAAGCGGGGGTCTACTGCTATAACAGGCAGCGGCACAATCTTTCGCAAATCCAGAGAGGGGACTTCCACCGGACGGTTTTCGACGCCTCGCTTTTCCAGGAAGTGGTCGGTCGGTCAGCGGTATGTTTCGTGCTCACGACATCGAACGCCCTGCTGGACCACCGGCACGGGGACCGCAGTCTCCGCTATGCGGGGATCGAGGCGGGCATGATCGGCGAAAACATCTATTTGCAGACGCAGGCACTGGGGCTGGGCTGCACGGGAATCGGCGCCTATTTCGACGACGAAGTCAGCGCGCTGATCAAGGTCCCCCCTGAGGAAGAAGCCATCACCTACCTGCTGGCGACCGGCGTAAAAAAGAACCCCTGAACAAAAACGCCGTTTTCCAACCTTCCAATCTTCCAGCCATTGGAATATCATTTCCAATCGTTGGAAGAAAACTTCCAGACATTGGAAAGACGGAGCACACATCATGATTAAAGAAGCGATTGCCAAACTGATCAGCAAAGAACCCCTCTCCCGCGCGGAGGCCGCCGCCGCCATGACCAACATCATGGCGGGCAACGCCACCGAAGCGCAGATCGGCGCCTTCATCGCCGGGCTCCGGCTAACCGGCGAAACACCGGAAACGATTGCGGGCTGTGCGGAAGTGATGCGGGCCAACGCCACCAAAATCCAATGCGACGATCCCAATGCGGTCGATATTGTCGGAACCGGCGGCGACGGCGCGCACACGTTTAATATTTCAACTACCGCCGCCTTCGTAATCGCCGGAGCCGGCGTCACCGTCGCCAAGCACGGCTCCTACGGCGTATCGAGCAAATGCGGCAGCGCCAACGTGCTCTCCGAGCTGGGCGTCAACATTCAATACACCCCGCAGCGCATGGAGGAGTGCCTAGCCGAGCTCGGCATCGCTTTCCTCTTTGCCCCCGGTCTGCACCCGGCCATGAAGCATGTCATCGGCCCACGCCGCGAACTGGGCATCTGGAGCATCTTCAACATTCTCGGTCCGCTCTGCAATCCGGCCGGCGTCAAGAACGGCATCATGGGCGTCTTCAAGCCCGAGCTGGTGCCGATTGTTTCCGACGCCTGTGCGCAACTCGACATGAACTATCAGTTTATCGTCCACGGCAACGACGGCCTCGACGAATTCACCACAACGACCACGACGATGGTCACTGAAATCCGGCGTGGCAAAGTCGAAAGCTACGAAGTGCAGCCCGCTGGGCTTGGACTCCCCATGGCCAATGCTTCCGACCTCATTGGAGGCGAACCTTCCGAAAATGCTGAACTCACCTATGCCCTGCTCCGCGGAGAAAAGGGACCGAAACGCGACATCGTATTGCTCAACGCGGCTTTTGCCATCATGGCCGGAGGGAAAGCCGACAATCCCAAGGACGGGATCGCCCTCGCCGCCGAATCGATCGACTCCGGCGCTGCGCTCAAAAAGCTCGAATCCCTCGCCAAGATGTCACACGGCTGAGCAGTCATCACTAGGCATTAAGCTTTAGGTGTTCAGCAAAACACCCGTCACCTAAAACCTAACCCCTAAAAACTGCCCTTCATGATTTCATCGGCCTTGGTGCTCTATGCAGGGAATGTCGGTTTCCGCGACGGGTTCACGCCGCCTCGAAAGAGGGCGTGTTCATGCGCGTCCCAGGCCATTTCAACGAGGCGCAGCAACATCCACCTCAAAAAGAACAGGCGCTGACCAGCGCCCTTTCCATCGAATCCTCGATCATAGGCCATTGAACCTTAGTGATATGGGGACAACACGGAATCGGGGATTGCGGAACGGGGGAAGGACGGCAAAAAGACGTATGTCGTGTCATTCCGCCGCTATTTTCGAGCACAGTCCCACCAGCTCCGCCACGGATGAGACGCCCATCTTAACCATCATTCGGCCACGATGGATTTTGACGGTTCCTTCCTCGATGCCCAGCTCGCCGCCGATCTGCTTGTTCAGCATGCCGGTGACAACCAACTGCATCACGTCACGCTCCCGCGGGGTCAACACCTCCTCGCGCTTCCGAATCTCCGCGATTTCCGCTCGCCGCGCGCGCACCTCCTTGTCCTTGCGCAACGCCACCTCGATCGCATCCAGCAGATCCCGCCCGGCGACCGGCTTGACGAAGAAATCCGTGGCGCCCTTTTTCATGGCACGCACGCCCATGGGAATATCCCCATGCCCCGTGATGAAGATGATCGGCAAGCTGTCTTCGCCCAGCGCCTCCTGCAACTCTATTCCGCTCAACCCGGGCATCGCCACATCCAGAACCAGACAAGCATTTTCGATGGAACCGTCGCGATCACGCGCCAGAAACTCATCCGCCGAGGCAAACACCCTAACATCATACCGTGCACGATCCAGCAAACGCAACAGCCACTTGCGAACACAGCAATCATCGTCAACAACGTAGACGACTGCCGGTTTTCGAATTGTAGTTTTTGAATTCATTCGTATTTGCGGGCGTTCTTGTTGGATGGCACAACACAAGCGCATATCTTATTCCCCCTGAGGCCATCAACCCCGCGCTCCAATATCATCATAACCATAGTATGGAACCCCCTTTTCGCATTACAAATACATTACTTCACCGCGAAGGTGAAGACAAACACAATAGCAACTGGGCCGTAGTGCGATCAAAGTTTCCTTTAAAGATATTCGCTTCGATGGACTAGACCCACATGTAGTGACATTAGACATTTCATGGAAGCGTGTCGCGGCCATTTGGCATCATGGCGATGGCCGGAGGGCTTCTTTTGCCTGCGGCCATGAGGAGTCGAGGCGACTGGCAAACGGCCTTTTCAAAGGCAAGAAGTGCAATCGCCATGGAGCCCGTTCCGGTCAAGGAAATATCCCTGTCGCTCAAGGAAAGAACCCACAAGATACAGGCTTAGTCCGACGAAACGAATACCCCTAAAGTGATATATTAATTAAGTATAAGTAGTGTTCACTTTCAGTTATGCATCGTTGCTTTAAGGGGGAAATCGAATGAAAATTAAATTTGAATGTTTGGTTGGAGCGGCTATGGCCGGAGCGCTTGCCCTTGCCGTCGGGTGCAGTGATGTGCCGCAGGCAGGCTCGGCTCGGCCGCAGGCGGAGGTGCTGCCCGCGGATCTGCGGCTGCTGCAGGGGAACTGGCATTGCGTAGACCGCGAATGCAAGGCCTACTTCGAGGGCTATAAGATGCAGCTGAGTTACGGCTCTCCATCTGCGCCATATGTGCATAAACGGAATGCCTGCATCCAAAGCGTGGATATGGAACTCTCGCGCATGAAACTCTACCACGACGACCGACCATTGTTTTACGAGGTGGGCCGGGGGCGGGGCGCGAAGTGGCTGGAGCTGCGTTTTTACAACGATTATGACCGTGTATGGGAGCAGGTTCGGCTGGTTCGGCCGGGGGTTGCGAGCAACGGCTCCGAGAAACTTGCGAATTTATAAGAGAGGTTGTTTGTGTGCGCGATGATCTATAGGCACCGGCAACACCAGCGCCATCGCTCGCGCAAATAGCTAAACCTGCGCTTAACCCCGATTTCAGGATCACCTACTACTAAGGTGGTATATACCCGACATAGCATCCTGCTAACCTTCAATTAGGTTTCAAGAAAAGGTTTTGTCGTGAAGCAACGCCGCGGATTTACATTGGTCGAAATTTCGGTTGCAATAGCCGTTGTCGGCTTGCTTGCATCGATTGCCCTGCCTTCTTTCAGTTCTGCCCGTCGGCATTGCTTGGACAGGGCCAAACAAATAAATGTTCGCCTCGTGAATAATATGGTTGAGGAATGGGCCATGGATACCATGCAAATGGATTGTGCCCTAATCGATGCTGTCATCACGAACTATATCAAGGGCGGCATTGAGCAGCTAAGCGTTGGAAACAGTCATGTAGGTCTCACCAATATTACGGGAAGAACAGTCGATCATGAATTTACCGTAGGCGATCTTTACTAATCTCTGAACCGGCGCAGCATTGAAGAAACTCGAGCCCCTCGCGAAAATGTCGCAGCAACAATCCGCAAACCGAACACAATTTTTCATGCACCTGCTCCGTTGATGTTAACACGCTAACAACGGAGCAAGCTCGTGAAGAAAACACTACTGCACATTTTGATGCATGACGGCCGGCTGCTGCTGCGGGCCATTGAAGAAGAGCTTTCTCCTCTTGGCCTGCACCATGGGCAAGGCCGCATCCTGGTGGCCATTGCATCGGCAGGCGCCGTCACCCAAGCCGATCTTGCGCGGCGGATGGACATCAAGCCCGCCACCGTCACCAACATGCTTAAACCCCTTGCAGCAAACAAACTGATCCATCGCGAAACCGACCCCAAAACCAACCGCGCAATGGTGGTTGCACTCACAGCAGACGGCCAGCAGGCCTGCTCCGAAATCCAAAAAGCCTGGGAGCGGATCGAAGAGCGAATGAGTGCCGAGCTTCCTGATATCGACCTCGAGCATTTATTCGCCCTGCTCGAAAGCATCCGAAGCGCACTCGGAGGCAACGACACGCCCGAAGCAAATCATTCTTAACTAGGAGAGATATCATGAAAGCACAAGTCCTCATAGCAACCACCCTCGTCGCCAGCCTCGCTGCGGCGCTTCCCTACCCCATCGTCGACACCGGACAAACCCGCACCTATGGAGCCTTTGCCGGGCAGGACGGCCAATACAGCGCCAACGCGCCTGCCTATAAAGACAATGGCAACGGCACCGTCTCCGACCTCGTCACCGGCCTGATGTGGACGCAGGATCCCGGAGCAAAGAAAACCTTCGACGAAGCCGTCTCCGGTGCATCCAAATGTAAAGTCGGCGGCCATTCCGACTGGCGGCTTCCGACGATCAAAGAGCTTTATTCATTGATTCAGCTCAACGGCACCGATCCCGATCCGATGAGCACCGACATCTCTGGCCTGAAGCCCTTTATCGACGACTCCGTATTCAAGTTCACCTATGGCAAAGAAGAAGACGGCGACCGCATCATCGATTCCCAATTTGCCACCAGCACCAAATATGTCAGCACCACCATGCGCGGGGCCGAAACGATGTTCGGGGTCAACTTTGCCGATGGCCGCATCAAGGGCTATGGTATTGAGGATCCGCGAGGCCGGGGCGAAAAAACCTTCTACGTGCTCTATGTCCGTGGCAATTCAGACTACGGAAAGAACCAGTTCAAGGACAACGGCGACGGCACCATCACCGACGAAGCCACCGGCCTGACGTGGATGAAGGCCGACAGCGGCAAAGGCATGGACTGGCCGACGGCATTGGACTATGCCGAAAGCCTGGAGCTGGCCGGCCGCGACGACTGGCGCCTGCCCAATGCCAAGGAGCTGCAGAGCATCATCGACTACACCCGCTCGCCCGACACCACCGGCTCGGCCGCCATTGATCCAATTTTCGATGCCACCGAAATTAAAAATGAAGGCGGCAAGAAGGACTATGCCCAATATTGGACCAGCAGCTCGCATCTAAGCACCCGCGGTTCCGACACCGCTGTCTACTTTGCCTTCGGCCGCTCCCTCGGGTTCATGAAAGACCGGCGCACGGGTGACGTCAACCTGTTGGATGTCCACGGCGCCGGCTCCCAGCGCTCCGATCCCAAAGTCGGCGACGCCTCTGAGTTTCCTCAAGGACGCGGCCCGCAGGGCGACGTCATCCGCATCGACAACATGGTGCGCCTGGTCCGTGGAGGCAAAGTCGAAAAAGTGAATGCTGAACAGGCCAAGGAACCGGAACGGCAGCAGCGTGGAGCGCGAGGGCAGCAACGCGGCGAGCGCGGTCAGCGAAAGGGCTCCTTCATGGAGAACGAAGACCGCAACGGCGACGGCAAGGTTGCTAAAAGCGAGTTCCGCGGGCCGGCCAACCACTTCGACCGCCTCGACAAAAACAACGATGGATTTATTTCAGCAGACGAAGCCCCCACCGGCCCTCCTCCCGAGCGCCGGAAATAATCGCCGCAAAGAGGCGCAAAAAGCACAAAAACCTCCATCCCTAATCGTCTTGAGATTCTTGTGCCTCTTCGCGGCCGCCCAAACGGAGAATCAATCATGAAACAATATTCCATATTCCTTATCGCACTTGCCCTTCTTGGATTGGCAGGGAACGCCGCGGCGGATGACTGGCCGCGCTTCCGCGGCCCCGACGGGAGGGGAACCAGCGGCGAAACAGGACTGCCCTCCGAGTGGAGCGAAACGCAAAACCTTAAATGGAAACTCAAGCTCCCCGGCCAGGGATCGTCCAGCCCGATTGTCGTCGGCGACAAGCTATTCATTACGTGCTACAGCGGCTACGGCACGGACAACGCGGACGACGTAAACAACCTAAAGCGCCATCTGCTGTGCATCCATTCGGACACGGGAAAAATACGATGGGCAAAGGAGATCCCCTCCACCGCCGCAGAAGATGCCTGGAAAGGCTGGCTGCGGGAACACGGCTATGCCAGCCACACGCCGGTATGCGACGGAGAGCATGTCTACGTATTCTGCGGCAAAACCGGCGTCATCGCCTTCGACATGGAGGGAAAGGAAGCCTGGCGCAAAAACGTCGGCACCTCTTCCGCCAACCGCCGCTGGGGATCGGCCGCCAGCCCGATCCTTTACGGAGACCTGCTGATCGTCAACGCCTCCGAAGAAAGCCGCACGATCTATGCGCTGAATAAGCGAACCGGCAAGGAGGTCTGGAAGTACGAATCCGATAAAACCGAACTCACCTACGGCACCCCCGCCCTCGCGGAACTCGCCAACGGCAAGAAGGAACTAGTGATCGCCGTGCCGAACGAAGTGTGGGGGCTTGATCCGGAAAGCGGCGAACGCACCTGGTGGATCGAAACCGAATTGAAAGGCAACATTTCCCCCAGCCTGCTCGCAATCAAAGACAAGGTCTATGTCTTCGGCGGCTATCCGCGCATCACGACCGTCGCCCTCCGCGCCGGAGGCAGCGGCGATGTTGCCGGCACGCACACGCTCTGGACGAGCAGGGACTCCTCCTACGTTCCCTCCGCGGTCGAACACGAAGGGCACCTCTACTGGGTCAGCCACAAAGGCGAGGCCTATTGCGTGAAGGCCGGCACCGGCGATCTGGTCTACAAGGAAAAGCTCGATGCGGGCAGCGGCAATTCATTCTATGCTTCGGCCACCTTTGCCGACGGCAAGCTGTATGTTCCCAGTCGCAAAAGCGGCATCTTTGTGCTGGAGGCCAAACCCAGCTTCAAACTCATCGCACAGAATCGCTTCGCCTTGGACGAGAGCGACTTCAACGCCAGCGCGGCCATCAGCGACGGCAAGATTTTCCTGCGCTCAAACGAGTGCCTTTACTGCATCGCCAACGACTAACAAGCAAATGGATCATCACCACACCGCCGTCATCTTGAATGAGACAGACCCGTTTATGACAACACTCCAACAGTTCATGGCCTCCAAAAGAACCGTATTCTCACGACTTCCTGAATTCAACATCCGTACTGTCATTCAGCTTATTGATGACTAATCCCATGAAACGTTTATGGAGTGTCTGCCTGTTCAGCCTGTTCACGCTCACCGGTTTTGCTGAGCTCGGAGCCCTGCCCAGGAATATTGAACAACTGAACAAATAAGGTCTTCAAATCGGTCACGCCTACGCCTTGCTCTCCGAACCGGATTATCGCAAACGCGCAAAACACGGCTACTGCCGCAGCGAAGAAATCATCGGCTATGTCCGCAAAATAATGAGCCGCTACGTCGCCTACGAAGAGGCCATGAATTAAACCGCACCACGAGGAAGCTTCATGCTGACGCGCATAGCGCAGGCCCTACTTCAAGGCACGCTGACCTGGATCCGGTAAAAAACAGGATCGGCTTCAGACAGGTGAATAAACTCAACCCCCTCCTCTGTCCCGGCCTTATCCTGCTGGCTTAAATCAACCGTCCAGCCACCGGTCGTGAGGTTGGTGCAATAGAGCAGACCGTATTGCCGCCTCGCGGAGGCGGTCGCAACGATTTGGTTTGTACCCGACTCACAGGTAAGCCCGGTAATCAGAAAGAGCGAATTGGTGTCGAAGGGGTTGGTATCCGCGATGGATTCGTCGGCATCGGCGATGCCGTCACCATCACTGTCAAGAAGACCGTCCCCAGCCGCAACAGGACTGTATCCATACTCGGATTCCCACTCATCCAGCATGCCGTCCCCATCGGTATCAGAGGAGGCACTTAGATATTCATGGGCACCGATATCAACAAGGACCAAACCATCGTTATTGCCATCGAGCGGGCGCGGCACGCCATCGATATCAACAGAAGTACTGCCGACCTTGCTGCCCGCATCAATGGCGGGAGAGCTGTTCAGCAAGGAGACATCATAGTTAGCAATATCGGAAAATCGGGGATCGGAGGACAGATTCCCGACCCCATCATAACCCTCTTCAATAATGCTGTAGGTAATATCGGCAAAGTTGTCGTGCCACACCTCAAGATCTGCCGGGCCGGGTGCGGTGGTGATTTTGTTGCCAAAGGAAATGCAGTTAATGATCGTGGGCAAGTTGGCCGGAGCAGTGGCACTATGCGATCCGTTGTAGATGGCCGCACCTTTATCCCACGCCTCGTTGTTGGCAAAGACGCAATGGCTGAGCGTGGGCGATGACGTTCCGTCATTCCCCAGCGCCCCCGCCATAATGGAATAGTTTCCGGCAAACACGCAGTTGGTCAGGAAGGGCGAGCAGTAGAAATCGTTATACATGCCGCCGCCTTTGGCATCGCAGGCATTGTCATAAAATCGGCAGTTCACAAAAGTCGGATGCGTGGCGACATCGTTCTGTACCGCGCCGCCGCGCTTGCTGGCGGCATTGTTGATGAAGGTGCAGTTTTCAAAATAAGGATTCGGATCGCTGTCGCTTCCCCGAGGAACCGTGCTGACCATGTTATAGGCACCGCCCGCCTTCATTCCAAAGTTGTTAGAGATGACACAATTCCGCACCGAAGCGGCGGATTGAAAATTAATGATGCCGCCGCCCGCCGAATGGTTGATGCCGGAAACAATGGCATCGGCACTGGTGGAGTTCTGCCCGGGAATTCCGCCCGTTCCCATGTTCGGGCCATCGGCATAGCCGTCCTGAATGGTAAAACCATCGATCGCGGCATCCGTTGCATTCGTGCAGGAGACAACATGGTAAACATTATCGTTCGCCACTCCGACCGTACCGATGTCGCCACTCAGCACCGTGACATTCACCGCCCAGTCGCGCTCCGACCGCTCTCTTTCATTTCCCTCGAACCCGCCATAGACCGCAATGCCGCTTTTCAGCTCAAACGTGGCAAACCGATCCGTTCCGGTGGTGGGTTCATACGTTCCGGCCGCCACCCAAACCGAATCATCTCCGCTTGCTTCCGCGGCATCGATGCCCGCCTGGACCGTGGGATAAGCGGTCGCCCACGACGCTCCGTCCGCCGCGCCGCCGTTGCTGCCATCCACAAACACCACCGCCTGAACTGTCGCCACCCAGAGCACCAATAAACTGATTGTAAAATATAATCCTGATTTCATCGTCATCTCCTTAATGCACCACGGAAGTAAGGTCTGAATCCACATCGGCCTCGCCGCTCGTCGAACTGTTCCCCGAATAAGTCACCCCGCTCAACGTCAGCTCGGAATTAAGATCGTTTGCAATCGCACCGCCTCCGATGCCTGCCGAGTTCCCCGTGAAGGTCGAACCGGACACCGATGTTTCGCTGCCGTCAAAGTTATAGATCCCGCCGCCGCGATAGGTCGCGCTGTTCCCGGTGAAAGAACAATCCACAAACACCGGAGAGGAAATGCCCACCTGCGAAGCGAGGTCGTCGGTAAAGAAGGCCCCGCCCTTCCCGGTGGTTGAGTTGGTGGAAAATGTGCAATCCGTGAATGTAGGCGAAGAGCCATAGTCCGCATAGATCGCGCCACCGGCCCAGGCGGCTACATTCGAAGTAAATGTGCAGTTTGAAAAGATTCCGCTGCATCCGTTCCGCAGCAGCAACGCACCGCCCCGGTTCGCCGTGTTTGCTGAAAATTCACAATCCGTGAAATCGGACGACGAGGCATTGTAGGCATATACCCCCGCTCCCTCTCCGGCATAGTTTTCCGTAAAGGTGCATTGAATGACGGTCGGCGATATTTCATCCACACAATACAGGCCGCCGCCGTGTTGATTCTGGCGGGCACCATCCGACTGCCCATCCCGAATCGTAAAGCCATCCAGCGTGGCGTCGCTCGCGCCGATCAGCACATGATAGCTGTTGTCGGCATCCACGCCCGACACACCGATGTCGCCGCTCAGCACGCTGACGTACACCGATGGATCGCGTTGGACCAAATTGGTTTCCGTGCCGGAAAATCCGCCATAGAGATCAACATCTCCCGCCATCGTAAAACTAGCCGCGCGATCCGTATCCGTGGTGGGCAGATAAATTCCCTCGGCCACCCAGACGGCTCCGCCACCCGCCGAAGATGCGGCATCAATCCCGGCCTGCACCGTGGTGTAGGCCGATGTCCAGGACGCTCCGTCCCACGGGCCACCTGTATTGCCCGCATCCACATGGACCACAACCTCCGCCTTTACCCAGCCGTCCAGCTGGGCGGAAAAGGTATCGTAGACCGCCTGCTCCGCAGCCGTCAGCGAACCGTTCAGCAGATTTGTGCTTTCAAGCTCATCAACACTCATGTCGTAAAATTTATCAGCACGCCCGACCATCCGAATCAGCTTGTACTGATCGTTGCGGATCGCTCGTCCCGATGTGGTATTGCCCAGCAGAGCATCCGACTCCACCAGAATCCAATCATTGGAAGGAGCAAACGTCTGGTTTCCAAAGATTGGAACCAACGAGCGCGAATCCTCGCCGCCGCTTGCCGGCAGGGTTCCGCCGGCCAGCTCGAGGATCGTTGCAAACAGATCGGCACAGTGCACCACCGAATCGTTGGTACGCCCGCCGTTTACGACATCCGGCCCGGCCACAATCATCGGCACATGCGTTCCGCCCTCATAGAGCGTGCCCTTGGCGCGCCCTGTGATATCGTAAGGAGGTTGGATAACTGCGACGTCCGTTCCATTGTCGCCGAGGAAAATGATGGTCGTCTCGTTGGTGTCGATGCCGGCCAACAGCCGGCCCATTTCAGTGTCCATGGATTCAATCATCGCCTCGAAATGCGGGCGGGGATTATTGGTCGGCGCACCGACCGGCAGGGAAGAGGTATACAGATTCGCCGGGGGCTTATGAAACGGAGTATGAGCGGCATTGAAACCTATCCAGGCAAACCAGTTGTTCGTCCCCTGCTCATCGATCCAGTCCACCGCATCGGTCACATTTTCGCTGGTCGCATAGGCATCCGTCAGGCTGGTGGACACCCCGTCCACCACCTTGGTCCAGTTATAATAGGTGCGCGGCTGCGATTCCGAGCCCAGCGACCCGCCCAGCGATCCTGAAAAGTGCGGCCAGCCGCCAATGTCGTTCGGGCCTCGGTCACCGCCGCCCAGATGCCACTTCCCGAAACTGGCCAGCTCATAGTTCAGCTGCTGTTCGGCAAAGAGCTCGGGCAGGGTTACTTCGCCATCGGGCAAATCGGACGAATTCGGACTCAGCACGCCGGTGCGCCAGCCGTTTCGCCCCGTCAGTATCGCTGCACGGGTTGGCGAGCAGGTTGGGTTCGCATACGCCTGCGTGAATGTAATCCCCCGTTCCGCCAAAGCCTCAATCGACGGAACCGGCGGGAAGCTCGCGCTCGTATCGCTGTTCCACCGCGACAGACTGTCGAGACCAATGTCGTCCGCAATAACCACTAATATGTTCCGTTGATCCGCTGATGCGGCCATGGTCAGGCCAATCATTGCCGCAACCGCCGCCCCTTGAAAATGCTGCGTATTCATATTCAATTATCCTTAATTTACCGTCGTCCGAATCGACGCATTGTTAGCTAACTAACAACCCTCTCCGGTTATTGCATACAAATTTAAAAAAAAACGCAGGCCCCCTCCCGATCACACAGGAAGCAGTGCCTAAGTCGGGAGGAAATAATAAATTTTAAACATTCATCACAATTTTTCTGCAGGGCACCGCGTTGGTGTTATGTTGCTAATAACGGAGCGCACGAATGAAGAAAACCCTGCTGCACATTTTAATGCATAACGGCCGCCTACTCGAACGGGCCATCGAAGAAGAGCTCGCTGCCAGCGGCCTGCACCACGGGCAGGGACGTATCCTGATGAACATCCAGCGGGCGTCCGGAATCACCCAGGCTGATCTAGCTCGCCAGATGGACGTCAAGCCCTCCACCATCACCAACATGCTTAAACCACTGGAACAGAAAAAACTGATTAAGCGGAAAATCGACCCAAAAACAAATCGGGCCCAGCTTGTCTCGCTGACCCCCGCCGGCGCAGTCGCCTGCATCAAAATTCAGGGCGCCTGGGACCACGTAGAAACCCGCCTGCAGAAAAAACTTCCGCAAGACGGACAGGCCGGACTTTTCCAAGGCCTGGAAACCATTTTAACAACACTAGGCGGCACCCTGCCGACAACCGGGAAAGCAGAACGGGGAAAAGCCCACGCAAACAAAGATAAAGCAACCGCCGCCATCACACCCGCCTAATGACAACACTGTAATGATCTCATAGGCAATTAATACCCACCTCATTTGTTTAATGCACAACGAATCGAAAAGGAGTCACTCATGAAAACAACTATCATGCTTATCTCAGCCGCCCTCTCAAGCGGTGCACTCGCCGTCCCCTATCCCATTGTTGATACTGGACAGACCTTTGCATACGGCAACGATAATGGACAGGATGCCCACTATTCCGCCAACGCTCCATCGTATACGGATAACGGCGACGGCACGGTCACCGATCAGGTGACCGGTCTGATGTGGACGCAGGATCCCGGTAAAAAAATGACCTTCGACGACGCTATCAAAAATGCATCCCAGTGCAAAACCGGGGGCTATTCCGACTGGCGGATGCCCACGATAAAAGAGCTCTATTCGTTGATCCAGCTCAACGGCACCGACCCCGATCCGATGAGCACCGATACCTCCGGGTTGAAACCGTTCATCGACGATTCCGTTTTTAAATTTACCTACGGGAAAGAGGAAGACGGCGACCGGATCATCGATTCCCAGTTTGCCACCTGCACCAAATATGTCAGCACCACCATGGGCGGCAGCGAGACCATGTTCGGCGTCAACTTTGCCGACGGCCGCATCAAAGGCTACCCCATCAAGAGCCGGCGCGGTGAAAAAACCTTCTATGTGCTCTATGTCCGCGATAATCCGGACTATGGGAAAAACAAGTTCAAAGACAACGGCGACCGCACCGTTACCGATAAAGCCACTGGACTCACCTGGATGAAGACCGACAGCGGTAAAGGCATGGACTGGCCGACCGCGTTGGAGTTTGCAGAAGGTTTCGAATTTGCAGGGCACGACGACTGGCGCCTTCCGAGCGCCAAGGAACTACAGAGCATTATCGACTATACCCGCTCTCCCGACACCACCGGCTCCGCAGCCATTGATCCGATCTTTGATGCCACCGAAATCAAAAACGAAGGCGGCAAGAAGGACTTTGCGCAATATTGGACCAGCAGCAGCCATCTGAGCACCCGCGGATCGGACACCGCCGTCTACTTTGCCTTCGGCCGCTCGCTCGGTTTCATGCAGGACCGCCGAACCGGCGAGTACAACTTGATGGATGTACACGGCGCCGGCTCACAGCGCTCCGATCCAAAGGTTGGAGATGCCTCCCAATTCCCGCACGGCCGAGGCCCGCAGGGCGATGTGATCCGCATCGAAAACATGGTCCGCCTTGTCCGCGGAGGAAATGTTGAGCAGGTCGACCCACCGGTCGCCCGCGAAACCAGAATGCGCAAAAGCAGCGGCCAGCAGACCCAGCAGCGACCGGACCGGCAGCAGAGCCGTGGAGGACAGGGCATGAGTTCCGGACAACGCAGCAGTGGAGGGCAGGCCGCTCGCAGTGCCCAGGGCGGGCGGCCTCGTGACAAAGTTCGTGCACGCGACACGGAATTCAAAGAGAAGTTCCCGGAAGGCTCAGCGCTGCCGGATTCTCTACAACTTTATAATGTTGATCACGAACGGGTCGCAGCCAACAGCATCTTCAAAGCAGAGTACACGGTGGTTGTGGGCGGCTGTCTAACTTGCCCCGAATACCGCAATTCGTATCCGGAGATCGAAGCGGTGGCCGCAGACTATCGCGACAAGGGCGTGCAGTTCTACTTTCTGTATCAATCGCTCACTCACCCGGAAAACTGGGGCTTCGTTCAGCCGACATCACTCCAGGAACGGTTCGCTCAGGTTGAGTACGCGAAAGAGTTGTTGCAGACATCGATCCCATGGCTGACGGACACGATGGACAACGAGATGAAGCAGTATTTCGCAATGGCGCCGAATGCACAGTTCGTGTTCGACCGCGACGGCGAGATTGTTCATCGTGACTCATGGGGACGAGGTTCCAGCCTACGGGAGTCGCTGGAAAAACTGGTCGGGCCTTCCGATAAAACCACCACCGTCGCCGATTTGAATCTGCCTCAGTTTGGCCGCAAAACATCCTCAGCGAACGGGCTGCTCGAACCCCAACGCCTCGACGGAGTGGCTGTACCGCTGCGAGTCGCAGCGGGAGGCGAAGAAGCGAACGCAGAAGAGATCAAGTCCAGCGATTTCGGAGAACCCAATCGCTACGTCAAACTTCGTCCGGAAGCGGATCAGCAGCTCATCCAAACCGGGACGGGGCAGCTCTACCTCGGCTTTCGACAGGATCCGGTGCTGGGAGCGGCCTGGAACAATCTGGCGACACCACCGAAGTATCGTATCACCGCCGGTGGTGCAACAGTGACGCCGGCGATGGCAACAGCCCCGGAGCTCAGCGTGGAATCCGATACCGAACCGCGTGAGTTTCTCGTGGACGTAAAAAACTGGAAAGCGGGAAAGCCGATTAAGGTGGAGATTCAATATTTCGCCTGCAACAAGGAAAAGGGCTGGTGCGAGGCGGTTGAACAGGAATTCACCGTGTGGCTCGAAGAAGATGCAACAGCCGGAAAGGTGGCCGGGCGAAGCCACTTCCCCGGAGGCAACAGTCAGGCCGGTCGCGGTGGGCAGGGCCAACCCCAAGGGCAGAGCCAAAGGCGCGGCCCTCAGGCGCAGGCGGGCTCATCGGCAGATCGGATTTTTTCACGATACGATACGAACGGTGATGGCAAGATTACCAAAGCCGAATTTATAGGGCCGGAACGGCGCTTCACCATGCTCGATAAAGACAAAGACGGCACCATCACCTGCTCCGAAGCGGAAGCCGCTCCAGCAGCTCCGAACCGTGGAACAGGACAGCGGCAAGGGAGTGCCCCCCGCCCTTTTGAGCAACCGGCGGACGTTTCCACAAAGGTTTCTGCTCCACCAACAGCAAAGGCCTCGGCAGACAAACCGAACATCGTTTTCATCTATGCGGACGACATGGGCTGGACCGGTACCTCCGTTGAAATGATCAAAGGCGACCAAGACACCAGAAGTGATTTTTATCAGACACCGAATCTAGAAAAAATGGCCGCCAAAGGCATGGTCTTTTCGCAGGCCTACTCCCCCGGACCGATGTGCACACCGAGCCGCGCGGCGGTGCTCACCGGAAAAACCCCGGCCGAACTGCACATCACCACCCCCGGCGGAGGAAGAACAGACGGAACCAAAAAACTGCTCACCCCTAAACCTTCCACTCAGTTGCCGAAAAATCTTCCAACCATTGGAACCCTGCTGAAGAGCGAAGGCTACGCCACCGCCCTGCTCGGCAAATGGCATATCGGCCGGAACGATGATGCCGGCATGTATGGTTTTGATTTCCACGATGGCTCCACCGAAAACGCCAGCAACGGAACCGATGAAGACCCGAAGGAAATTTTCAGCCTGACCGAACGCGGCATCCGGTTCATGGAAGAAAATGTAAAAACCGGCACCCCATTCTATCTCCAGCTTTCTCACTATGCCGTCCATACCCCCGATCAAAGCCAGCCGGAAAGCATCAGCAAATTTGAAGCGACCGCCCCCGGCCGCATCCATAAAGACCCCGTCTACGCCGGCATGACCTGGGATCTGGACACCAGCCTGAACCTGATTTTCAAGGCATTGGAAGACCTGAATATTGCAAATAACACCTATGTGGTTTTCATGTCCGACAACGGCGCCCCCGGCAATCCGCGGAGACCGCAGAACACCCCGCTCAACGCCGGCAAAGGATCGCTCTATGAAGGCGGCATCCGCGTTCCCCTCATCATTAACGGCACCGGCATTAAGCCCGGATCCTCCTGCCAGGAAAGCGTTACCGGATGCGATCTCCTTCCGACGTTCTGCCAATGGGCAGGGATTCCAATCCCCGGCGCCATCGAAGGGTCCAGTCTCGTTCCGCTGCTTGCTGGAAAAAAACTCGAACGAACCGAAAAAACGTTGCTGTTCCACTACCCGCACTATGGGCAGGGCCCGGCCCAGAAACCGCAGTCCGCCATCATCGAAGGCGATTACAAGCTGCTGAAACTCTGGGAAACTGATACTTATCAGCTGTTCGATCTTTCCAAAGACATCGGCGAACAGAACGATCTCTCAAAGTCCAACCCGGAAAAACAAAAAGAGATGGTTGCCCAGATGGAGCAGCGCCTCAAAGAAACCGGCGCGCAAGTGCCGACCGACAATCCGAACTATGATCCCGACGCAGCGCAACCCCGTCGTCGTAGACGGTAGGCTCCCAATAAACACAAAGGCTCAAAGAGCACCAAGCTTATCAGCCTTCGTGTCCTTTGTGCCTTAGTGTTTAATTTCTGAGCTACGCCTCGACTTCGTATTCGCCAGGCTCGTCAAATTCGTAGAGCGCCGCGCCGCGGTCTTCGAAGCGGTAGCCACGAATCTTGATGTATTCCGGAGCGTCGCCGCCGGGACCCATCTCTTCTTCAGTCAGCTCAACGAGTTTAAAGCCTTCGTTGTCGATCGTGCTGCCGGACACGGTGACCTTCGCGCCGTCGCAGGCTTTGACGATCAGCCCCGAACGGCCGGTGAGCTCCACGTCCTTCAGGACAATGTCTTTGCCGTCAAGAATCAGCGTGGCCCGGTCGGAGATGGAAACCCCAGATATCTTTTCGCGGCCTTCGGCCAGCGTCATTGCAAACGACGGACGCAGAATCACCTTCGGGCCCAGCGTGAACGGAACGCCGAGAATCTTAATTTCTTCCGCGGTCTCAACCTTGGCGCCGGCCACTTCGAGGCGCTTCCGGCAGGCGGCGTAGAAATCGGACTCGGCGGTGGCGCCGGCGTCGGCCGGCCCGCCGGAGGCGACCTTGGCGGCGGCGTCGGCAATATTGTTTTTGTTCGGCGAAAAGCTCCACATGCGGCTAAAGATCGTGACGCCCACCTTTTCGGATTCGCCAAAGAGCTTGGGCAGATCCTGCATCATGGTTTCGAGGCGGGTCGGCTTCTTGAAGGCGCTCTTGGTGTCGTCGGTGTATTTCGGGTTAACGAACTCAGCGATGATGCCCTGCGACGCTTCGAGGATGCGAACGTATGACGCGACGCGAATCAACAGCGTGTTGCAGTTGCCGGGGAAGACGGAAAAGCCTTCTTCGTTGGGCACGTCGCCTTCGGGGCTGATGGTGGCGCGCAGCAGCGGATCGAGCTGGTTGTATTCCACGTTAATGGTGAGTTCCTTGCCGTTGCCGACAAGCTTGGCCAGCCCGCCGACGGCTTCGCCGGGAATGCGGTTGATCGCCAGCGAATTAAAGTCGTAGCCCTTCTCGACCGAAACGCCGACGGCGGCGGGGAGCGTATTGAAGCTCGGGCCGTTGGTGTCCTGAATAAACATCAGGTATTCGATGCCTTCGCGCTGCAGCTTTGCCGCCACGCCGCTGGTGTGGAGCAGCATGTGAATGTCGCCATGGCCGTGCGGCTTGAGGATCAGCTCGTATTTTTTGTTGAGCGCCAGCGCGCCGTCGTTGTCGGCAATCGCCGGAACAAGCTCCTGCTGCAGAATATGGACCTGCTCTTTTTCCAGGCCGAAATAGTCGTTGGCTTCCAGGCTCTCGCGGGTCTTCGGGCCGGTGTCCTGCGAAACCATGATGATGAACGGCACAGGGCGCTGGCTTTCGGAGCGGGCCTGCATGGCCAGCAGGTTATCGGCATAATGCTTGAGGTAGGTGGTGCATTCGAGCACTTCGACGGCAATGTCGAGTTTGATGCCGTTATAGCCCAGACGTTCGCCGAGGCCGCCGGCCACCAGCACCACGCCCACCTTGTCGAACTGCTTTGCGCCGATCGCTTCGTAGTGCTCCATCGTCGCGTCGAACGTGTTGAGGTCCACCTTTTCGGGCTGTTCGGGGGTGAAGCCTTCGAACGGATTCGCGCCGGTCTTGGCTTCTGCGAGGAGTTTCCGAGCATTGGCGATGTAGCCGACCAGACCGCCGGGATAGTTAGCGTTGATCTTTTCGAGCGACGCAAGAAACGCGGCCTTTTCGTCGTCGGCCGTGCCCGGAGCATCCCATCCTGCGAACAGGTGGTGCTGCCCGTTTTCAACCAGATCTGCGATCAGGCTTTGCTGCTCATCGGTCAGATTGCTCCAGTCCGTCGACAATCCGACCATTTCGACCATTTCTAAAAAAGAGTGCGCCATGTGTTTCTCCTAACTTTTATTTATCCCTAAAAACGAGGCCGCATCATGCAAAGAAGAGCCTTCCGATGCCATAAAAATGAACAGGAAAAGGAGGAGGAAAGAAAAAGTTTGTAGTCCCGCCTTCAGACGGCTCTGTCGGCTCAGCAGCAGAGAGGTGCCAAGCCGCCGCTCGCATATCCAATACGAGTTCCCATGGTTCAGCAAACGCAAATCGTCTATCCGTTTTTTTCGTTCGCGCTGCGGCGTTTTCCGCTCTCGCTGAAACGGACGCACGCCCCCATAATCATGGCCAGGGGAATGAACTCCGTCGCGGGCGCCATGCAATACAGGCCGGCGGCGAGGGCGCACCACAGGGAGCCCTTTCGGCCCAGGCCCAACGACCGGCCCATCCAATATCCAACCAAGCCGCCCAGCGGAAGGCCCAGCACGAGGCCGATCGGACCGAACGACGTAAAATCAATGAGGTCGATGATCAGGCCGGCGGCGATGGGTCCGAATGCACGGTTGATCCGCCGTCCCATGTCAGCGGCGGGTTGCGGGGCGGCATCCATCACCTTCAGGTCATCCTCATCAAGCTCAAGGATGCGATCCTCCGGAGCCGGTTTCTCCGAAGCGGCCCGGAGCTTTCCGAGCTTGACCGACAAGGCCGCCACCGCACCCGCGATCAGCAGCAGCGGAATCATATTCCAGCCAGCCGGCATAAAGACGAAAGCGATGCCAAACAAAATAAACGCTTCGATGGCCAGCGACACAGGCAGCAGGTATGGATTGCTCTTCTTCATTGGACGCACCGATCCTACCCCGCAACTTGCATGAAGAAAACCAAAATGAGCAGGAAGGCGGGGGCACAGGAACCATACAGCTCTGGTCTTTGTGCTTGTTGACTTCGTCTCGCTTCGCGTGTGCTTTTTGTGGCTATTCTTATTCCTGCTGCAAAGCCGCAATCGGCTCATAGAGCCGACACTACACCAGTTCGTGTTGCAAGAGCCTATTCACGAGAAGCGTAGTATTGACCGCGAAGACGCAAAGACACGAAGCATGGGAAACTATTTTCTTTGCGTCTTTGCGTCTTCGCGGTCATCCCCCTGCTGCGAAGCCGCGTTAGGATTAGAGTTTTTTGATCTTGAAGGAGCGGCCTTTGATCTTCGAGCTGCTGAGCTTTTGCTCGGCCCGGGTGGCAACGGCTCGCTGCACGGCTACATAAGCCATGAAATCCATCACATCAATTTTGCCGACCTGCGATCCCTCGATCCCCCCTTCCCCGGTTAACGCACCGAGAATATCGCCCGCCCGCACTTTTGCTTTGCGTCCGCCGGAAATGGATAAGGTGACATGCAGCGGCGCCGGGATTTTTGTCGCTTTCGGGCGCAGCGCCTCTAGCGGGTCGAGCTTCAGGGAAGACTTTTGATAGGCATTGATTTCAGAGACCTTCCGCTGCTCGCGCTCGCTGCAGAGACTCAGTGCCAACCCGCGCTTTCCGGCGCGCCCCGTTCGCCCGATCCGATGCACATAGCTTTCGGGATCCAACGGAAGTTCATAGTTGATCACAACGGGTAGATCCTTGATATCCAGCCCGCGCGCAGCCACGTCGGTCGCAATCAGCACCGAACAGCTCTGATGCTTGAACTGGATGAGAATATCCTCCCGTTGGCGCTGATCCAGATCGCCGTTGAGGGCAACCGCACTGAATCCAAGATTCCTCAGGAACGCGCGGATATCGAGGGTGCTTTGTTTGAAGTTGCAAAAAATCACCGCCGCCGTCGGCTGGTGTTCGAGCAGCAAGGTTTTCAGTCCGTCGAGTTTATCCTCCGGCTTACAGCGATACATATGCTGCTCGATGTCGGACAAAGCATCCGGCTCGTCCATCGTGATCCGTTTTGGATCGCGCTGAAGATGACCGCTGAGCTCCTGAATGTTTTCGGGAAACGTCGCCGAAAAAAGGAGCGTCTGCCGCTTCGACGGAAGGACGCGGGTAATCTGCTTCAGTTCCTTTATGAACCCCATGTCGAGCATCCGGTCCGCTTCATCCAGCACCAGCATGGTGAGGCCCCGCAGAACCAGCACCCCCTTCTCAACCAGATCCGCAACCCGTCCCGGCGTGCCGACAACGATATGCGCGCCTTTTTTGAGCGATTGCTTCTGAAGGTCAACGTTCTGCCCGCCATACAGCGTGGTCAGCGTGACATTCTGCTGATGCCGAGCGAGCCGCCGCAGATCGGTGGACACCTGAATGCTCAGTTCGCGTGTCGGACACAGCACCAGCACCTGCGTCGCGGGAGAGGTCACATCCAGCCGGGCCAGCATGGCCAATGCAAAAACCGCCGTCTTTCCGCTCCCGGTCCGAGCCTGGGCAATCAGATCATCGCCCGCCAGCGCCCCCGGCAGCGCGGCGGCTTGAACCGGCGTCATGTTGTGATAGTTCAGGCTCTCGAGATTCGAAAGCTGCGCATCGGATAAAGGAAGATTAGAAAAAGAACGTGGATTCATGCGCAGACCATACCCCGCCTAGTTCATGAAGAAAACCGAAATGAGCAGGAACACGGGGAAAGCAGCCACCGATTAACACGGAACGACACGGATTATCTGGTTCTGGATCGGCACCCTCGCCGAATATGACAAGCTGATTAGTTAAGGGATTCTGCAGAACGGCTTAAACCACCCGCGGCACGTGGAGCAGACGGGACGCCTGCGGTACGGTTGTCGCATCGCCCGTCTCCAGCGGGCTCCGAAGCCACCGGTATGGCGAAGGCGCGAAGTTGTACCGCAGGCGTCCCGCCTGCTCCCTGAGAGGCTGGTAGTTATGCTTAATAGTGCCCTTCGGGAGCGACTTTTTACGTTTTTACAACGTGTTGCTTAAATCCGAGGATCGATCCTTTTGTCGAATACAGTCGGCGGAGTGGCACGCACAGTTCACTCTCCCTATAAACAAGGAGATCCAACCATGCAGAAACGAATCATTACCCCCGTTCAGCAGACCGCTCCCAATCAGGAATGGTTAACCATCGAAGAGATCGCAGAAGTGGAAGTCACCTCGGAAGACGCGGCCCACCCCATCGAATCCGCCTTACTGCCCGATCACACCGGAGGTTGGCGCGCCGACGGACCGGGCGAGCAGTTGATCCGCTTGCTCTTCACCCAACCGCAATCCCTACAGCGCATCAGACTGAAGTTTGACGAACCCCTTCTCGGACGAACCCAGGAGATTGTTTTACGCTGGTCAGCAGATGGAGGCGAATCGTTCCACGAAATCGTGCGCCAGCAATGGAACTTCAACCCCGAGGGCTCAACCGGCGAGACCGAAGATCTGGTCGTCGACCTCCCGGCAGTCACGGTCCTCGAGCTAAGTATCATTCCCGAGATCAGCGGTGGGGATGCAATCGCGTCTTTGGCCCACTTCCGCATCGCCTGACGGTTGAAAGAACACGCGAAAGGATGGGGTAACACGAAGGCACAAAGGGCTCTAAGAAGTTTCCAAACAAGTAGCTTCGTGTTCTTTGTGTCTTCGTGTTTAAAAATACACGGGAATGTTTTCGTGTTTGGTATTGGTCAGGTTGCCCCCTTCTCCGATTTACGCGCTCTTCTTTGGTCTATTGACGGTTTTTATTACGCTGGGCATGCGCCGCGCCCGTGCCCACATTTTCGTTCAAATCGTACGAATCGCGGTAGTACAAAAGCAGTTTCGCCAGATCCAATGACGCAAACCGCTTGATCAGTTCGTCTTTCGGCACATCGGCGAGCAATTCGACCATCTGATCAATATGCTGATCGATCAAACCCGGGCCCGATTTAAAATCGCGCACGTTGCAGGCCAACGACATCAGGCGGGATTCCGCAATTTCGGAACCGGTCGGCACGAGCCGCTGCGTAAATTTTTTGCCCAGCTCCGATTCGATCCGCGTAAGAATCGGGTATTCGCGCTGGTGGATAATCGCGATGGAAATCCCTGATTTTCCCGCGCGGCCGGTCCGGCCGCTGCGATGCGTGTACGTACTGAGATCATCCGGCAGGTTATAATTAATCACGTGCGTCAGATCATTCACATCCAGTCCGCGCGCGGCAACATCCGTCGCCACCAGAAGAGGAATTTGTTTCCCCCGAAACTTTTTCATGACCCCGTCGCGCGCCTGCTGCGACAGATCCCCGTGCAACGGTTCCGCCGAGTAGCCGTCCCGTCTCAAGTTGTCGGCCACCTGCTGGGTTTCCAGTCGAGTGCGGCAAAAAATAATCCCGTACATGTCCGGCTGAGCATCGACAATACGGCGCAAGGCGCGGTAGCGGTCTTTCGCATGCACGGCACAATATTCATGCGACACGCCTTCGGAGCCCGCGTTGCGCGATCCCACCGTGATTTCATGCGCATGCTGCATGTAGTTCTTAGCAATACGGGCCACCTCGCGCGGCATCGTGGCGGAGAAAAGGAAGACCCGTGCTTTTTCAGGAACAGACGACAGAATGGTATTGAGGTCCTCTTCAAATCCCATATTCAGCATGACGTCGGCCTCATCCAGCACCACGTGATTGATCTGAGAAAAATCGGCGCACTCACGTTCAAGCAGGTCGACCATGCGCCCCGGCGTCGCCACCACAATATGCACCCCGCGATCCAGCGCCAGCAATTGCGAACTAATCTCCGCCCCGCCATATACCGCCTGAACCTTCACCCTGCTCATGCCGGCAGCAAACGCAGCGATATCATGAGTGATCTGTTTGCAAAGCTCACGGGTCGGACACAAAACTAGCGCCTGAGGAACCACCCGATCAACATCCAGCATTTCCAGCAGCGGCAAACCAAAAGCCGCCGTTTTTCCAGTTCCCGTCTGCGCTAACGCAACCAGATCCTGCTCACTTTTAAGTAAAAAAGGGATCACCTCCGCCTGCACCGGCGTCGGGGTTTCAAATCCTAATTTGGCGATTCCCGCCAATACGTCCGGGCCAAGTCCTAAATCGGTAAACTGCATGATAAATGTCTCCAAGTGTTGAATCCGGTAATTAAGCAGATTACAGCCGAACACTCACTCTTAATGACCGGAAATGAACCTCCCCGCTGCAAGCAACGGAGTATCAACGTAGACGAGGCTTCCAACCTCGTTGCATACGCAGTGCCAATTCCTGCACAACGAGGTTGGAAGCCTCGTCTACATTTCCGCTGCAAGCTGCGGGGTACTAACCCGAAGCTATGAAATAGGATCGAGGGCCTTGCGCCGGCGAAGGGATGGGGCGCGGGGGAAACAAAAAACAGCAACTTCAGCCTTGTCTTGATTCCTGAGACCCGACCCTTCTTTTTTAAAATAAAAATTGCTACAAATCACGGACTGAAGTAACCCCTGTTTATAGCCACCCGGATCAGGGAAAAATGTTCCGAAGGCGGAAAAATAGCTGGCTTTCTGTTGCTCCGGAAATTTGGCGAACGATTTCCTGATAGGCCGGATTTCCCGAATCATTGGTCATTGTTATGAAGTTGTTCATCCATGAACCGATCAACAGGTTGGTTGTCCATTCGGCCTGGCAGTTAATCCCCGGGGTGGGATGTGCCGGCTGCCAATTCAGAAAGCTGATAGTGTTAGAGCCGGGCTGAACCGTTGGCCCTGTCCCGGTAAGTGCAGGATTCGTCGGATTTCCCCCGAATACATATTCATCAATATTCTTCACCCCATCGCTGTCATTATCGGCCAAGGCATTTGTGCTCAGCATATAATCAGTCCTAAAATCCTCCCATCCGGTTGTTGCAAGGCGGTTCAGCTCTGTGCTCATGGATTCAATGGCAAGCGCAAGATTGTTCCTAGCCCTACCAACCGCCGCAGGATCGATCGAGTAGGGCTCATCGTTCTGAGCTTTCACGTTGGGCCAGGCTTCGACTAATGCAACTGCTTCGGCAAGAGCGTCCAGACCGGGCTGGGCAGCAGCAGGACGGTTCCGGATCTGCAACTGCTCGACCAGATCTTTGGCAAGCCGCATATACTCATAGTCTTCCAGCCCTTCACGGAACAGCTCCCAGCGAATCGAATCGATGGGACCAGCGACATCTTCCGGGCGAGGGGGGTACAGCAGAATACCGGAACTGCTTTCCCCGGCGGTCCAAGGATCTGAAAGATCATTGCACCAGCAAACAGTGCCCCACCAAGAGAGGGTTCCATCGACACCATATTTCCACAGCAACCAGGGCCACAGCCGTGTGCGGAGGAAGCGGTGCTCCGGCAGGTTGACGGCATTGTTGTAGACCGCAATATGGCACCCCTTATCCTGTGCGGCATTGATGTACGCGATGTACATGTTCCAAGCATCCGTATGAATGTTCCAGAGCCGAATCACATCGGTCAGTTCCGGATGCGGATAGCTGGCCGCTGTTCTGATGGTCAGTCCCGGTTCAATATCCAGAAGCAGTTCTGCGATGGTGCGAATGCCAGCAATGGTTGCGGAATCGTCAAACTTAGGTTCATCGATAAACTTAACCACCGGTCGCAGGAAAATATTTTCGTTCTTCAGCCGTTGGCACCACTGTCCCATATAGTCGCGGAATGGAATTTCGAAATCCGGATTCAGGTTTGTGAAAGTGCTGTCCGTAAATATGGTACGGCCTTCCCATGAAGCGCTGGCCGGCATCTGGTGGTTTTCGTGAGGAATCCAGAGTGAAGGAATATAAAAACGATCCGCATTCAGTTCATCTTTCAGGAAGTGAAGATGTTCAATGTAGCGGTCAGCATCCAGCGTGGCGGAATTTCCGTTCAGCTGAACACCGAGGGAAACGCCTGCCGCACATGCGGAACGGTGTGCAAAAAAGTTGCGGTAATACCGATGCAGCACATCGTCGTCCGCTCCGGGTTCGCGGGAGAGCAAGAGGCTCTGTCGGCAATTAGAACGGACCTCGAGCGAGGAAGAGGATGGAAGAGAAAAACTCCGGACGGTCAATTGCACAGGCACGCGCCCGATTTCAACGCTGTTGGCCGTCAACACCAGTTCATTGCTGTAGATGCCCGGGGTCTGGTTCTCCGGTAGTTCTAACGTGAACCAGAACGTCTGGTTGGAGCGTGCCGAAATGGAGCAGGGAAGCTGTTCGGTCAGCGGGTCAGGATTCAATCCGGCATGGGCGTAGGGCCCTTCCGTTTCGTTAATGGCCATATATTCCACTTTACGGCAACGCAGCGCGGTACTGGTTAAATTGGCCGGACCAGTAAAGTTACTCCACGTCCAGGTCGCATTGGTCCAGCCCAACAGAGGCGTCGCGACTAGCTGGAACGATTCATATTCTCCACCAGCCGCTGAAATCTGAAGTGCATTCGTGGCAAAGGTGGCAGGCGGAAGTGACTCCGGTAACACCTTGCGGTTTACATGCTCCTCCCAGATTCTTCCGTAGCTGTTGGTGAAAAGAAGTTCGGCCGAGTCAGGTACAACACGCGGTTCCTCGGCCTCCACGAATACATCATCCACAACAACCATGCTGTCGACGGCGTCACCTCGAATTTTGATCAGCAAATTGACGTTGGTCACGCCGACATCCGGGATAAAGGTGCCCCCGTCGAACTCCACCCATCCGTTTTCATCCGCTCCGCCGACATAGACGCCATCGATGAATTCGCCGGGTTGATCGCTTCGGAGCATTCGCAGTGGTTTATAGACCACCGTTTCCAGCCCGCCGCCGGACTTGGGCACCCGGACATACAGAATAAGTTTTCCGGCGGCCTCTTCGCTTTTATAGTAGAAACGGATCTTATGAATCCATCCCGGCTGCGCCGGAATCCAAGTGTCCCATCCACCGTTGAGTCCCTTCTCCCCAAGAGCGCTTTGGCCGGAGCGAACGCCGTTCGTTTCCAGCCACCCCGTTGCGGAGTCCCAGGAATAGAACGACCACTGCTCCGGGGGAATCTCCGCTGGCTGGGAGGCCAGCGATGCCAGAGCGACAGTCAAAAATAAAGCGACAGTTAAAAACGTCCTCATGAGATGACCTGTTTTCACGCAACACATAATACAAATAATACGCCCAAAATCAAGCCCCTCTTCAGCGGGGGGTAGACTGTAACTTAAAATGCCCAGTTTGGAAATTCAGAGCCCCATGCCAGAATGAACCTTTCTTTAATTCACCACAAACAAGGATAGGAGCATTGGCATGGAGCAATAAAAGGGTTCATAAAAGGGGTCAGTCCTGAATGCCACTTCCTTAAGCTGCTTTGGCATTATATTTACTCCGATGCTTTATCTCGATCATTTCATGACGATGCAGTGTTAAAAGTTGATAGGGTTTGAGTCTTCTTTTAAGGCATCGCGGCTCACTCCTTCCGGGCCGAAAGGGAATTATATTGGTGCGGATCGAATCGAGCAGGTTTTCCCGTATCCGAAGGATTTCGGATGGGCAAAGCGCGGCTCGATTAAAGTATACTTCCGCCTGCCGGAGTGCTTGTAGTGCGCCTTTATAACTCAGCCGCATGGGGTCTTTTTCATGAGCGTGCGCGGTCTCATAGATCAAATGACGAATGGCATTGTAGGCGATGAAATACATGAGCAGTTCCTTCCGAATCATCGCGGGGGATTTGCAACGCAATATATCCATTTTCGTGGTTGTTTTTAGGTCGCGAAAAAAGAGTTCAACGCTCCATCTGCGATAGTAGAGGTCGGCGATACTCTTTGCTGAATAGATAAGCGGATCGAGTAGCGTAGTGATGATGTAAAAGCTTTTCACTCGGAATCCAGGCTGCTCAACATCGACTTTGATTTGACGCAATAGAAGCTCTTCGGGCAACTGGTTCCACTCGTCTTTCGGGAGGGGTGCCTTTTTATACCAAGCGGGCCTTTCCCAGCGAATCAGGAGATCATTGTTCGCCAACTTTTTGATGCAGGTCTGTTCCGTTTTCGGTATTCGACGCGCTAATGGAATGATACTGTCAACGCCCTTTTCTCGGAGCCGATCAACATCATAAAAACTACAGAACCCTTTGTCCCCCAGGAAAATATCCCCTTCCTTGAAAGTGCCTTCCTGCTGGCGAAGCAAGGGGAGCTCATGGTTTTTTTTATTTCCGACTGCATAGCTTAGAATTGCGCCCGTCGCGAGATCGAAACAGCCGAGCAGGCGCATTGTCGGGAAACCGCACCCTTTTTTTTGAGAGGAAATTTGAGGCCATTCGTCTTGATTTTCAGAGGTGTCAGGCATACTCAACCCCGTTCCATCAACAACAATAACGCGCCGGCCCGCGAGAGGCTGATCGTCGAGGTTAACATGAAACGACTCTGAGGTGTGTTTGAGGATTTCGACCAAATCCGTCTCCTCTAGTTTTTTTCGCGCCTTGCAGTAAGAACCCGTGGAAACGGACAGCGACTGATCACTATTGAAAGCGAGATATGTTTTCAGTTTTTTAACGACTTCAGCACAGCCCCCATCGGCATCAATAATCTGAGAAAAGAACGCCCAGAAAGTGGTTTCCTTGCTGAAAATACGGTGACGACTATGATGTCCCTTCACATTGTTTTTCAAAAAACATTCGGGAATGAAACGTCCGAAACAAGCTTTTAGACCCAGCAGTGATTTGTCTTTTTTATGCATCATTTCATCGGCCATTATTTGTGCCGTAGAGCGCGGTTTTTTACGGAGCGATTGAAGATGAAGTCCAGGCAGGAATGGTGTTGTATTATTCATGCAAGATACTTGCATTCTTCGTGATATATATCAAGATAATAGCATTGGTTTTTACCCTAAAACTGCGGTTTTATGTGTGTGATAGGAGCCCTTAAGGAAGTGCCATTCGGGTCAGTCCTGAAAAAAAGGGGTCAGTCCTATGAAATGATGTTTTCCGCATGAAAAAAAGGGGTCAGTCCTATGAAATGATGTTTTCCGCATTTTCCCCACCTATGAAACCATTTCAAAAAATTCATTCCACCCTGCTCCAACGGAGGAAAACAGGGGCCAGCAACCTTCAGCCAGCTCAATACGTAGTGAATCCGTAGGCGCGTGGCCTCCGGTCGCCCTGATTTCTTTGCGCCGACTCTTCAGAGTCTTATAATCCAATCCCATACCACCCTGTTCCAATCCCCCCAGACCGTAGCTATGAGGAAAATATCGCAAACAGTGCCGCACAGCAAGCTATAACGCTTATAATACTCATCGGTTTACCAGTGTTTAGTGGTATAATTTACTAGTCCCGTGCGCACGGGGAGAGCGCAAGTGCAAGGTATAAGGGGAAAGTGCGAATTACAGGATGGAAATTCATCCCTGTTTTTTTTTGCATGAAGCGCAGGTGCGGCTATTGCGTGGAGATCTCTCGGACCTGCCGGTTTGAAGAGCCATAGCTGACGATGCCGACGTCGAGACCTGAATCTTTGATTTATACGATGGCCGTTACAGTACCTCGCCGTATATCATTTCGAATCCATGACGATTGAATTCATATCGCCGAGCACTGAGGGATGCAGCTGTTCAATGTGTTCGCGGATTTCGGGGGTTGTGATGACTTTGCGGGCGTAAAGGGAGATCTTGAGCAAGTCGGCGGAATAGGTGCGGTAAAGCTTGGTGTAGAAATCGTGCTGCTTTTCGGCCTGCTCCAACCGTTCTACCAGGACAAGGCGCTGTTCGCGCTCGTTTTTCTTCCGGCCATATCGGGTGCCAGGGGTGTTGAGCCGAAGCTCGGGCGGCGTTTTGAGAACCAGCGCCCGGATGAACGCCGGGGTGTGATCGCCAACCCGATTCATCTCCCGGAGCATTTCGAGCTGTCGCGCCGGCTTAACGCACGACATTTCGCTGGCGGCGGTTTTTCCGATGAGATCGTTCTTGAAGGCCTGGGCCACCTGCGGATGCAACCGTTCGACAAGCTTCGGGGCAAGCCGGTGCCGGATCGTTTTCATGCCGAAGGTCTCGGCGATGGTTTTCTCGTCGACGGATTCCATGGATTTGCGGAGCATGCGCATCTCCTGAAAGCTGGAGAGGTTGTTGACCATGCGGTTGAAGGTGTAGGCCTCCTTGTCTTTGAAGACGACGCAAGGAGCGGTTTCGAGCTCCAGCTCCTGAAACGCGAGCCAACGAAGATAGCCGTCGAGGATGATGTATTGCCCGTTTTCGTGGAAGACGCAGAACGGTTCGATGAGCCCGAGCGAGCGGATGCTCGCCAGAATCTTGAGGTAGCCGCGATGTTTGGCGGTGTTGATGTTTGTCCGCTCCCGCAAAGGCTTGAGGGCGGCGAGCGGTACGTCGATGCCTTCCACGTTGTAGGGTTTGTTCATTGCTCTTCCTCCAGGGGGGTTAGAAACTGGAAACTTGAAACCTGAAACTGGAAAGGGATTTAGGCAAAATGATTTGGAGGCAGAATGATGGCCCTGCGGACGAAACGGTGCGGCGTGATGCTGCGCAAACGCGGGCTGTGCCGGGGCGGAAGAGATAACCACGAAATATACAGAATACACGAAACGGGGCGGACGGGTTTTGTTGGCCACGAGAAGGCGCACACGCAGTGAGGCTGGCATGAAGTGACGGCAGCGAAGCGGCAACGTACACGAAGATAAAATGTGCGAGCGGTGTGGACTGAATTTTGAACCACTAAAGACACGAAATACACTAAAGACGGTTTGTTCATTGCTCTTCCTCCAAAGGAAAGTTTTCCTCCTCCGCCAATGGCAACGGCGGACAAGTAGGTTTTAAGTGCCTGGTGAAGACGGCACGGGCAGCTCGACGCCGTATTTTCCTTCGAGCGCTGGAGGAGTCGCCAGACCATGGGTCTGCATCAGAATGATTAGCTCCGAATCCTCCATCAGCGAAGAGAGGTTCATCAGCAGTTGAAGCAGGCGGTTTTCCTTCTGTTGGGTTTCGCGCACGAAATCCTCTTTATCCTTCGTGCTTTTGGCGATCTCGCGCTTCAAATCTACGAGGGAGTAGCCTTCAGACCGTTGGCCTCGGCTTTTGTTGCTTTTGCCATGCCTGAATCGAAGCTGAAGCAAACGGCGCACGCGTGCCACGGACGAGCTGCTGACCACGCCGCCGTCGAAGGCGTCCATCAGCACGTTCTGAATGGTGGTGTTGTCGGACTTCGCCACCTGCATGGCGAACGACATGGGAAAGAGCCCCTGCTCCACACCTGTGATCAGACGGCCCTCCCCCTGCTCGACAAGCCGGACATAGTCGCCGACGTAGGAGTCGCTCTTGCCGACGATCCGGCCAATCTCAGAGAAATTGAATCCGCCGTCATGCATCCGCTTCATCTCTTGGGCAAACCACATGGTACCGGGCGGCACGCGCGCAATGTTTTCAACGAGCGAATAGAGCAACGCGGTTTTGCGGTCGCAGTCGATCACCTCGGCGGCGATTTCGTCCCGGCCCAGCTCTTGGTGGGCAAGGAAACGGCCTTCGCCGCAGACCAGCTCGTATTTTCCGTTACGAGAGAAGCCCCGACCGTTGACCACGATCGGCTTGCGGAGTCCGACCTCCTCGATGCTGCGGATATTCTCGGCAAACTTTTGCCGGTTCCGGTTGCGGGAGTTGAGCACCACGATGGTGTCGATGGGGATCAACTGATACGTGCGCTCCGCCATCAGGGTAACCTTTTTGTTTTTCATCTAGAATCCTCCGTGGAAATGTAGAAAAGGTTCTTTTTAAAATCGATACTGCACGGGTCGGAAGTACTTTTTATTTTCTCCATTCCCCTCCTCCGGAGTTCCGATTTTACCCCATCTACTGCGGTTTGAGCTCCTCGGAGTAGGTTGCTACACCGTCGGAACGCATACCTTATATCTGCATCAAACTTGGAACCGGAAATCTTTAGCAACTTACAATGCCCTCCAGTCCTATGAGTTTTTCCAATGCCTGGGAAAGGGTGTAGGCGTGCAGATCGAGTTTTTCCGATGTCGTGGTCGAGACCTTAATTTTGTGTCCCCCCATCATCAGCCGGGGAAAGAAGAGATAGCCCAATACGTCGTATTTCCCGCCATTGGAGAGCGGGACGCCAATGGTGATGTCGATCTCGGGGCTGACATCGGGCATGAATGTCCACTCCTCCTCATAGCCATGGGGATATGGAATGACGGGCTGAATGCGGATGCTGACATAGTTTCGCAGCACGATGAAGTCGCCGTATTCTTCGGTCTCGCGAACGAGCTGCTTTATGGTCTGGGTGACTTCGGCCCGGCGAGAATCGATGACTTCTGCAAAGAGGTGCTGATAGGCTCCCGTGAAGGTTTTGAAGCGTTTGGCGTAGGTGGCGGCGGAGACCATTTCCTTGTCGGCCGCGACCAGCGAAGTGCGAACGGTGCCGTATTGTTCGTAGATATGGCGCAGGCGTTCGAGCATGTCCTCGGCGGAATATTTGATGCGCCGGGCTTCCTCGGCCACCGCGATCACCGCCTGGGCTTTGCTGAACAGTCCGGGATCCACAATGGCCGGAAATGCGTTTTCAGCACGTATCCACTCCTCCTTTGGATTGTGGTGGCTGGCGGATTTGAGGCGCTGGGTGGTTCTGTTGTAGACCATCGTGCCGGCGTACAGCTCATTTTCCAGTACAGAGCGAACCGAGGCATGCGACCACTGGCACCCCCCGGGTGACGGGATATTCTGTTTGTTCAGGGTCAACGCAATCTGACTTGGAGAATACCCCCATTCAACGAACTCCTTGAAGATGCGCTGGACTACGGCGACTTCATCCTCCGCACCCGGCGTTAAAGTCACGCGCTGGTTCTGAATGCTCTTGCGCTGGCCTCTTTCCAATATCTGAACGGGATTGCGCTGCTCATCCAACAATAGGCGATGGAATCCATAGGGGGGCATGCCTCCGGCGCGGAAGCCTTGGCTGGCAATCTTCGCGCAGCCTTTAAAAACCTTGGTGCTCAGCTCTCGGCTGTAGCTGGCGGCACGGTAGCGCTCAATGCTTAGATGAAGACCGTGAAGCAGATCGTTTTGCTCGCCGAAACCGATTGAGGTGAATACCACCTGCTTTCCGTGCTTTGCGCATAGCCCGGTATAATAGGCGGAGAGGTCGGTATCTTGATAGCGACCCCATCGGCTGACATCGAGCACCAGCACAAACTCAAAGGCTTCCTTTTCGCCTTCCACATAGTCGCTGATCATTTCGTTGAAGCCGTCGCGACCTTCGGTTGAAAGACCGGACTTCCCGCGGTCGGCGAATTCGCGGATGATCTCGATTTCGTGCTCGCTGGCAAACTGGCGCACCTGATCCTGCTGGATCTCGACGGAGTTTTCCTGCCGGTCCTGGGCGGAATGGCGATAATACGCCACCGCCCGCCATTTGCTGGCTTTGCTCGTGTTGAACCAATCCATGCCCGCCGTTCCCTTTGGTAAGGTAAAAATGCAACAGCCCTCTACCTATGGGGGGAAATACAGGCACTTTTGGGCCATAAAATTTATTTTTCTTGCCGGGTTCCCGTTCGGGCCTCCCGCATGAGTGCGCCGATCAGCTCCCTGGCCCGGCGCCGGGTAAGTGCCGAATCGAGCAGCTCGTCGAAGACCGACAGAATACGTGCCCGGCGGTTGCTTTGCCCAGCGCGCGCCTTCGCCGCCTTGTGAATCGCCTTTCGCAATTTGCGGAATGCGCCCCCAACTTGACGCCCTCCCCGCAGCTTGCCCATCAGATGCTGCGACACCGTTTGCTGGGAGATTCCGAGAGTGGTGGCCACCTCCACCTGCGTCCGGCCTTCGAGACAATAGAGCTGCACCACCTGCTGCTGGCGACGAGAGAGAACCAAGAGAAAATCGACGGCCACCACCCCCATCTCATGTTCCGTTTGCAGGCGGCCATACACAGCATCCTGCGCTTCCGCCGATTGCTGTTGCCACAACCGAAAAGCCTCCCGCTCCCATTGCTCCGGGGTAAGAAACTTTTCCCGCCATGCCCCATCATAATCATGTGTCATATCCCTTTGTAGAGGGCATTACAGAGGGAGCAACAAATGATCTGAATAAGTCACCATCCACAAACCTTGCTCAAAAGGCCATTCTTGATTAACATGTGCAACATGGGTAATTCGGCAGAACATCTGGTACTCGAAAAGTTGATCGATGCTTCAAACGACAGCGATCCATTTCTTCTGGCCATGGATAGAGTTTGCGAAAAAAAGGGTCACACCGAAAAAGTCGATCATGAGGTTTTTCAAGCATTCCCCCAAAGCACTGATAAAGAGATGTCAGGGATGATGTGCTTCATCATTATTGCCCGGAGAAATGTTGTAAACAGGATGATGGACGACAACGCCCCAGACGAAGATTTTATAACCCTTGTAACTAATATGCTCTTACTTGTTGCTCGTGGGCGGCTTTGGTTTGGGGATGAGTTTGAACTTGTATACGCCAAACCAATCGGCCCATCGCCAACCCCCGAAGAATGGGACGCCATTCACCAACGAATCGACAATACCCGGCATATGATCGGGGAGGCCTACCTAGCCTGTGGCCAAGCGAGTTCCGAAAACAGCCAGAAAACCGTCTAAAAAAAGTTCGGGGGAAAGTTCGGGTTTGGACCATGAAAAAGCATCCTTTTTCAAAAAGTTTCAGTCGCCCTTGACACCAAACCCAATTTATGTATCATATTGGTTCAGAGGCTGATAAAGAAACGAATTGCAACGAGCGACGTGGTAAAATGCAAGCTACAAAACCTATTGGGAAGCTGTCATTCTACCACTGAATTACTCCCGCTCAGTGTGAACGTTGGATTTGTACCGTCAACCCGCCGGAGATACAAACCAAAAACTATTGGCGCGTCTGCATGAATGCATCCCACAGGCTGGTGCGGATGTGGATGGCCATGAGGGTGTCGGCCCGCAACCCATAGTATTCGGAGAGGTAGGCGTCGGGATCCACTTCAAGCGCGGGCGAGGAGATGATGATGTCGGCTGGGGGATGGACGGGCAGCGGGTCGGCGGCGTCCCAGTATCCAACATTTTTAAAGCCGCGCAGATAGAACGGCAGGGGCCACATGGCCTTGGGATCGGCGGCCACCTGGATATAGAGTTCATTCCCCTTTGGGCTGACGGCTTCAAGGTCGCCGATGCGGCGCACGAGGTTCATGAAGTCGGGGGCGGTGTGGGCGTAGACGTAGGGGTTGCGGTAGTCGGCGGCATAGCGCCGGGTTGTCCGTTCCGCCTGACCGGCAAGCTGCGCCGAGGCGAGCAGGATGGGAACCACCCAGAGCCAGCTCCAGCGCCCTTTTTGCACCAGCGCCCCCACCCCGATGCCGGCGAGAATGATCCAGCCGTGCAGGAACGAGAGCATGCACCATGGCGTCTTGTAGGGAATGACGGAGTAGACGGCGGTCAGCAGCAACGTGTAGAACATGATGAAGCGGGCCAGGCCGAGGTCGCAGTTGGCCGGAATCTTTTTTAAAACAATCGAAGCGCAGCCGCCGAGGCCAAGGACAAGGATCAGCGCCTCGCTCCAAACCGGGCCGCCATCGAACCGGTAGAACGAGAGCATCCGAAGGTAGAAATACCACGGATGGACGTGGTCGGTATTCACACCGGTGCCGCGCGCAAAATAACCCTGATAGGCCATGATCGATTCCAACGGGCCGTCAACGTTGGTGAAGAACGAGGAAAAGAGAACAATGCTGACGAAGATGGCGCAGGCGGCAGCCAAGAGCATGTTTTTAAGGGGCAGGTGCACCTTGCGGTCGATCACGGCGCACAGAATGGCCGCGCCGAACAATGCGGCGTAGGCCATGATGGCCGTTTCCTTGGTGGCGAACATCAGCCCGAGGGCCAGCCCGCAGGCCGCCGCCCAGCGCCGGGAGCCGCTGCGCCAAGAGAGCCAGCCTGAGGCTATGGCCAGATAGGTAAAGAAGACCAGCAGCATTTCCTGGATGTAGAAGCGGCTGTAGTAGGCCATCGCTGGAGAAATGGCAGAGAACAGCGCAACCGCAAGCACCGCCACGCAGCCGATGCCGGAACGCAGCAGCGGCGTGCAGAGCACCAGCAAAAAACCAAAAAAGGCCGGCACAAGGCGGTAGGTCCATTCATTCGAGTCAACGAAGGTTTGAACCCCCGCTAGCCAGGCGGAAGGGAGCGTGAGATAATAGAGCGTCGGGCCGTGATGGTCGTCGGCGTCGTAGGTGTATTCCCCGCTTTCGAGCAGGATGCCGCAGCGGTAGGCCTGGTTTGCCTCGTCGTGGTGCATGGGGCGCTGCTCGAGGCCCGGCAGCCGGAGCCACAGCGCCATTGCGAGGGTGAGCATGAATACGATGGGCATCCAGTAACGCATGGCTATTTGTGCTTCAGGATCAGGTTTAGTCTCCGAATGCGCAGTTCCCGGTAGCTGGACTGCAGCTTCTGCAGCAGCAGGCGCTTCACCCGCTCCAGCTCGGGCATCCAACCGGGAAGATCAACGAAGACGTGCAGCGTGAAATCCTTGATGAAGCCCGGTTCACTGTGTTTGGCAATCTGCTCGCCAACAAGCTTCGGCCAAGCATCGCGCAGCACCCGCACGTTTTCCTGCACCGGCTGATCCAGCCCGCTCACGACATCAACGAGGATGTCGCCCAGACTGCGGATCTTTCGGTTGGGCGCGGGAGGCTTGCTCAGATGGAACCGCACTTTGTCCATATCCCAGCGGTCGCGGTTCATTCTGCTGTTTCGGGGTTGCTCCATAACGGGCATTGAGCCAGAAAGAAGGTTGATTCACAATCAATTCATCTCTTTAATGCGACAGATGAAATCACAACTGTATCCCATGACCTTCTCGCCCGTCTACAAGGACTACCCTTGGGGGGGGTCCCGCATCCCCAAAACCTACAACCGCGGCATGCCGGATGGCATCTATGCCGAGTCGTGGGAAATCTCCGACCACGACGATGGGATGAGCGTGGTCGCCAACGGTGAACTGGCCGGGAAAACCATCCGCGAACTCCTGCAGGCCAGCCCGCAGGAAATAATGGGAACGGCCGTTGAAGGAACCAAATTCCCGTTGCTGATCAAGCTGATCGACGCCAAGCAAAAGCTGAGCGTGCAGGTGCACCCCAACGATGAAACCGCCGCCGAGTTCGGAGGCGAAGCCAAGACCGAAATGTGGTACATGCTCGGCGACAATGCCGCGCAGGTGTATTGCGGGCTGAACGACGGCGTAACCAGGGAAAGCTTTCGGCAGTCGATCGAAGACGGCACCAGCGGCGATGCGATGCGCCCCGTTCCCGTTGTAAAGGGCAACGCCGTTTTTGTGCGTGGCGGAAGCGTCCACGCCATCGACGAAGACTGCTTTATTCTCGAAATACAGCAGAACTCCAACACGACCTACCGCATCTACGACTGGGGGCGCATGGGCAACGACGGCCAGCCGCGCGAACTCCACATTGAGCAAGCCATCAACGTTATCAACTGGGAAGACCGCGACAGCCCGTTGGTTGAACCCGTGACACAGGTCGACACCGACAGCTTCCAGTGCTCGGAAGTGTTGGCCTGCGAATATTTCCGCCTCGAAAAACTATCCTTCAACGCCCCGCTAGAAGTTCCAATGAACGGAAAAACCTTCCATGCGCTCTTTGTGTCGGAAGGCGAAGCGACGGTCTCTTGGGGAGAGGATGCGCTGACCGCCCCGGCCGGCACCTCCATTCTAGTGCCGGCCGCCCTCCCCGCCTACACGCTGAATGGAAAGGCCACGGTGCTGCGGACTACAATTCCATAGAACAAAACAGAAGCTTCAACATATTTGGAGGTTTGGCTTGAACCGGCTCAAGGGATGGAAAATTCGCAACATGGTATTGCTGATCATGTTGGCCATGGTGCTGCCGCTCTCGTTGCTGTCGTCGGCGCTCGACTTCCATCTTTACAAGCGCAACGAGCTGCGCCATATAGACGCCCAGTTGTTCAACGCCGCCGTCCTCGCCAAGGCCACCCTGCCCGACAACTATCACGACGCCATTCTGGATGCCGCAACCGTCACCCCCGAAGCGTTCGACCGCATCGTCGACCGGAACAACAAGTTGTGCGAAGAACTGGGGCTGGAATATTTGTGGAGCCTAATGCTGCTGGATGGCCGGCTATGCTTCACCTCCGCCACCTCGCCGGACAAAAAGGTCGAGAACCACCAGCATGCCAAGTTCCTTGAACCGCACGCCAACCCCGAACTTTATGCACACGCGTTCCAAACCATGGAGCCACAATTCCAGAACAATATCGACAAATGGGGAAGCATCCGCGCCGTGCTGGTTCCCTTCTACGACAGCCAGGGGCGGAAATGCCTTTTCGGCGCCAGCAAAAAACTCTCCGACATCCATGCGAACACCGCAACGCTCTTGCGCAATGCCCTGTTCGCCTTGCTGATCCTTCTCATCCCCGGAATCCTGGTCAGCCTGATCTTTTCAAAATGGCTAACCAGTCCCATCGCCCGCTTGGCCGATGCCGCCGAAGAAATCGGCGAAGGCCGCTACGAAACCGACATCAACATCGAAGGCTCCCGCGAAGTCAATGTTTTGGCCCACCAACTGGCCGACATGCGCGATGCGATCCGCGACCAGATGGCCTCGCTCGCCAAAGCCATGGACGAGCTGCGTAATTTCGAGCAGATCGTAAACAGCAGCCCCATCATCGTCTACCGCTTGCGTTACGCGCCGAAGGAATGGCCTGTTGAGTTTGTCTCGAACAACATTAACCAGCTTGGTTATTCAGCAGCGCAACTGCTGTCCGGCCAAAGCCCATGGTATTGCATTAACTATCCAGAGGACATCCCCGCCGTGGAGAAATTCGTTAAAGAGGTCATCGATCAGGGGGAAGATGCATTCAATCTGGAAAGCCGGATGCTCACGGCAACGGGCGAGATCCGTTGGATGCACAGTTGGAACCGATTCATCCGGGATGGCAAAGGGAACATTACGCACCTTCATGGAATTTTTGTAGATATTACAGATCGCAAAATCTCTCAGGAGCGGGACGGGCAATATCGGCAACGGCTCAAAGCCCTGTCACAGGATCTGGCCACCACCGAAGATCGGGAACGTCGCCAATTCGCCGAAGCCCTGCACGAAGACGTAGGGCAAATGCTGGCCGGGCTCAACATGAAATTCACAGCCCTCAAAGAAGCCGTGGACCGGGATCGCATCGACGATCTCTTTGAGCAGGTCGACACCCTGCTTCAGCACATCATGGGAAAGTGCAAATCATTGACTTGGACCATGTGCCCGCCGTCGCTCTACGAAACGGACATCGCCGCGGGGCTCGAGCGCATGGCCGAAGACCTCAAAGACCTTTTCGGGATCGATGTCAGCATTCAGACCGCCGGCCTCCGCATCGAACTTGACCGGGAAGCCTCCGCCTTTATTTTCCGCTGGGCCAAGGAACTGCTGGTGAATGTGGCAAAACATGCTGAAACCACCGCCGCCGACATTGCGGTTTCCCAATACACCGACAAGATCTACATGGTGGTGACCGACCAAGGAAAAGGGATGGACACCTCCGAACTGGAAAATGGATCAGGCACGGGATTCGGCCTGTTCAGCATTCGGGAAAACCTCGCCCAGATGGGCGGTTTGATGAATATTCAATCAGAACCCGGCAAAGGCACCAAGGTCTTGATTATCTGCCCATTGCCTTCCCTGCTTCTAAAGATCCAGTAGCTTCCCGGAAAAGCCGCGCCTTCGCCCATGGCCACGCAGGAAAACCCGTTTACACCAAGGCGGTCGGCGCCCATTTCAACAAACATTTGAGCGCGCTCCAAATCGCCTATCCCGCAACCTCTACAAACCATAGCCGAACGTCTTTAACGGCAGGCAGCCTGATGGGATGCGGCTTCGTTTTCCTTGGCGCTGATTGACAAAGCTCCGGCATCTGTGCCACGCTTTTTGGCAAGGCTTGGAACTAAAATGCGGCAGAACGGGGCGTGGAGACTTTGAACAACCAACTAATTGCAGACATGCTCCGGCAGGCGGAGCAACTCGACCCGGCCGCGGCCGCCGACGCCCTTGCGGCGGCAACCCAGCGCAGGGCCGGTCTGCTGGATGTACTCGCCGAGCGCGGCCACGACAAGCAGAAGCTTTTCAACGAACTGACCCGTCAATGCGGCATGGAACCCATCGAGCTATCCTCCAGTCAACCAACTCCGGCCGCGGCCACCCTGATGCCGGCCGAGACCGCCCGGCGCTACCGCGTCGTTCCGGTTCACAAAACGGATGGCGTGCTGACGGCAGCCATCGGCAATCCGTTCGACATCGATACGCTCGACACCCTCCGCTATGTCTTGACGGATTCCGTCGAAATACTCGCCGCCCTGCCCGAACAAATCGAAGAAGCCCTGGCCCGCCTCTACCCCGAGTCAAGCCCGGTGCTGGATATCGAAGAGCCCCCCCTCGAAAAAAAGGACACCGCCTCGGAGGCCGACGAGCCGATCATCCGCCTCGTCAACCAGCTTATTGTCGAAGGCTTCCGCGCACGCGCGTCGGACATCCACCTCGAGCCGCTCAACCGGCAGTTCCGCGTACGCTGCCGCATCGACGGCGCCTTGCGCGAAGTGGAAGGCCCGCCCCGCCGCCTGCACCCCTCCGTGATCAGCCGCATCAAAATCATGGCCAACATGAAGATTTCTGAAAAGCGGCTCCCGCAAGACGGCCGCATCGAAATCCGCGTAATGGGGCGCGCCCTCGACCTGCGCGTCTCCTCCATCCCCACCAACCACGGCGAAAGCATCGTCATGCGCATCCTCGACAAGCAGAGCCTGACGCTCGGGCTCCCCAACCTGGGCTTCCATCCCGACGACCAGCAAACGTTCGAGCGCCTCATCCGCTGCCCCGACGGCATCCTGCTCGTCACCGGCCCGACCGGTTCGGGCAAGACCACCTCGCTCTATGCCTGCCTCAACCACCTGAACCAGCCCGACCGAAAAATCATCACCGTCGAGGATCCGGTGGAATACCAGCTCAGCGGCATCAACCAGGTGCATGTGCGCGCCGACATCGGCCTCACCTTTTCCGCCGCCCTGCGCTCCATCCTGCGCCAGGCGCCCAACATTATTATGATCGGCGAAATCCGCGACCGCGAAACCGCCGAGATCGCCATCAATGCCGCCCTCACGGGCCACCTCGTGCTCAGCACGCTTCACACCAACGACGCGCCCAGCGCCATTACGCGGCTGGCCGACATCGGCGTAAAGCCGTTCCTCGTTTCCTCCTCCGTGCGCGGCATCATGGCGCAGCGCCTGGTGCGCACCGTCTGCGAAAAATGCAAAACCGCATACACCCCCACCGAGGCCGAAAGCCGGCTGCTCGCCTCCGCCGCGCAGCTCTACCGCGGCACCGGCTGCCCCGCATGCGGAGACACCGGCTATGCCGGACGCAAAGGCATCTTTGAGCTGCTGGCCATCAACGACGATGTGCGGCAGATGATCTATTCCGGCGCACCCGTGGCCGAGCTGCGCGCCAAGGCGCGCTCGATGGGCATGCGCACCCTGCGCGAGGACGGCCTGCGCAAGGCCGCCGACGGCATCACCACCGTCCAGGAAGTGCTCCGCGTTACCATGAGGGACGAAAACTGATGGCACACCGCAATCTCATTTTAGAGGAACTGCTGAACACCGGCCGGCTCACTGCGGACCAAGCGGACGCCATTCACGAAGAGCATCTGGAGCAGGAAAAACCCATCCACGAGGTTGCCGTTGGGCAAGGCTACATCGAAGAGGAAACCTACTTGGAAACCGTTGCCCGCGTGATGGGAGTCGATCAGACCGACCTTGCCATGCTCGCCATCGACGACAACGTCAAACAAGCGGTTCCCGCCAGCATTGCCCGGCTCTACCGCACGGCGCCGGTACAGGTGGACCATGCTTCGGCCGTCTTTGCCGTAGCCGACCTGCCCAGCCCCGCTGTAACGGACGACATTGCATTCGTGCTTTCGCGGCACGTCAACTACGTCGTTGCGCCGCAAGCGGACATCGACGCCGCCATCCTCCGGCTCTACGGCGAAGAAAGCGCCTCCGAGAACGACCTCCTATCCGCGCTCGAAGCCAACCTTGAAGAAGTCGGCACAGACATGATCGATCTTGCCGACCTCGAACACGCCGCCAGCGCCACGCCGGTCATCCAGTTTGTCAATCTCGTGCTCTACCAAGCCGTGAAGGACCGCGCCTCCGACATTCACTTCGAGCCCTTCGAGCATGAATTCAAGATCCGTTGCCGCGTTGACGGAGCGTTGTTTGAAATGGCCCCGCCGCCCAAGCGCCTCGCCCTGCCGGTCATCTCGCGCATCAAAGTGATTGCGGGGCTCGACATTGCCGAGTCTCGCCTCCCGCAGGACGGACGCATCCAGCTGCAGGTGGCCGGCCACACGATCGACTTCCGCGTTTCCACCCTCCCCACCCAGTTTGGCGAAAGCGTCGTCCTGCGCGTGCTCGACCGCTCGAACGTCCAACTCGACATCGGCAACATCGGCTTCCCGGACGACATCCGCACCAGCTTCATCGAAGACATCCAGAAGCCCAACGGCATCGTCATCGTTACGGGGCCGACGGGCTCGGGAAAAACCACTACGCTCTACGCCGGCCTGCAGCACATCAATCGAACCGAAACCAAAATCCTGACCGCCGAGGATCCAGTCGAATACGACGTAGACGGCATTATCCAGCTGCCCATCCGCGAAAACATCGGCCTCACGTTCGCCTCCGCGCTGCGCTCGTTCCTGCGCCAGGATCCCGACGTCATCATGGTCGGCGAAATACGCGACCAGGAAACGGCGCAAATCGCCATACAGGCCTCGTTGACCGGGCATCTGGTGTTCAGCACCCTGCATACCAACGACGCGCCCGGCGCCGTTACCCGCCTGATCGACATGGACGTGGAGCCCTACCTGATTGCATCAACCCTCGAAGCCGTGATGGGCCAGCGCCTCGTACGCGCCATCTGCCCCGATTGCAAAACTCCCTTCCGCCCCAACAACGCGATGCGGGAACTGCTCGAGCTCGACCGCAGCCAAATCGGCGAACAGCCCTTCTACCACGGCGCCGGATGCGATGCCTGCCACCAAACCGGCTACAGCGGCCGCCGCGCCATTTTTGAATACATGCAGATTTCCGATCCGCTGCGCGCAGCCATCATCGACCGCAAGCCAACGGTTGCACTGCGCCAGAAAGCCGTCGAGCTCGGCATGCGCACCTTGCGCGAAGACGGCCTCCGGCTCATTCTCGACGGATGCTCCACCGTTGAAGAAATCGTGCAATATACCTAAGAAAGGAGAAGGCGGAACAACGAGCCTCATGCCATGCCTAAATTTAAATACACAGCCCACGACATCAACGGCGAAGAAAAATCCGGATCGGTGCATGCCCATGACCAAGCGGCCGCCACGGCGCAGCTGCGCAATAAAGGACTTTTCCCCGTCGAGGTATCCGGAACCGAACTGCGGGTTCCAAGCGCGGAAAAGAAGCCGGCCAAAGGCGTTGGGCTCGACCGGGAAATCCGTTTGCCCGCCGCGTTGTCGAGCGTCGGCCCAAAACAACTGATGGTGCTGACCCGCCAAATGGCAACGCTGATCCATGCCGGTCTGCCGCTGCTGCGCGGACTGCACATCCTGCAGCGCCAGGAAAAGAATCCGGCACTCAAGAAGGCCGTGGCCGAGATTGCGGAATCCATTGAGGGCGGCGGCACGTTCGCCGATGCGCTCGCACTGCATCCGCGCATCTTCAACAAGCTCTACGTCAATATGGTCAAGGCCGGCGAAGCAGGCGGCATTCTCGACGTGGTGCTTGAACGCCTGGCGACCTACATGGAAAAAGCGCAAAAGGTGAAGAACAAGGTCAAAAGCGCCATGACCTATCCCCTCGTCATCCTCGTCGCCTCCACCGGCATCATGATGTTTTTAATGGTGGCGATTATCCCGCGGTTCGAAACCATCTTTGCCGACATGCTCGAAGGCCGGGCGCTGCCGCCGCTGACGCTGTTTGTGATGGGCATAAGCGAGCGCATCCAGAACGACTGGCCGGTGGTGCTGGCCGTCTTCGCCGGGCTCGCGGCACTCATCGCCCTGCTCCGCCGCATCCGCGCCGGCCGGATGGTGCTGGACTCAATCAAAATGGCCGCTCCGATGCTTGGCCCCCTCACGCGCATGGCGGTGCTGGCCCGGTTTGCACGCACACTGGGTACGCTGATGGAATCCGGCGTCCCCATCCTTCAGGCGCTGCTCATCGTCAAGGAAACGCTCAGCAACGAACCCGTGGAACGCGCCGTGGAAGAGATCCACGACAACATTAAAGAAGGCGAGCCAATGGCCGCGCCCGTCGAGGCCAACCGGATCTTTCCGCCGATTTTCGGAGGCATGGTCGAAGTCGGCGAAGAAACCGGCGAACTGCCCGCCATGCTGCTGAAAACAGCCGATATGTATGAGGACGAAGTGGACAATGCCGTGGCCGCCCTTAGTTCGGTGATCGAACCCATTTTGATTGTACTTCTATCCTTGGTCGTCGGAACGATAGTGATTGCAATGTTCCTTCCCATGGTGTCTATTATCGGTAATCTGAGTTAGCGCAAAAACATTCACGTTTTGAGGAGACCACACCATGAGAGCACTGCTGATTGTCGCCCACGGAAGCCGGCGCAAAGAGTCGAACGAAGAGGTACGCCGGCTGGCCTGCCGGATCAATGAAAACTCGGGGCCGGCCTTTGATCTCGTGACCAGCGCCTTTCTTGAAATCTCCAGCCCGCAAATCGATTCGGCCGTGGCCGACTTGGTCGACGAAGGCGCCATCGAAATCAAGGTGTTCCCCTACTTCCTTGCCGCCGGCACCCACGTGGTCAACGATATCCCGCGCTTGATTGGCGAAGAGAAAGAGAATTTTCCAAACGTGCACTTCGAGTTTTTACCGCATCTGGGCGCGTTGCAGGGCATCAGCACCCTGATCCTGAACCAGATCTACAAAGGCGCTCCCTTGGCGCCGCAGCTTCAGGCGCTGGAACTCGAAACCGACTAGGACGCTTCGTCGATCCAACCGCCGCCGAGCACTTCGCCATCCTTATAGAAAACCGCGGCCTGGCCGGGCGTGAGGGCGAATTGCGGCTCGTCGAACACCACATCCGCTTTTCCTCCGCCGGCAAACCGGACGTTGGCAAGAGCGCCGTTGCTGCGGTAGCGCGGACGAACCTCGCACCGCAGCTCTCCTTCCGGCTCATCGCCGGAAATCCAATGCACCTCGTCCAAGGCACACGCCACCTGCATAACACCGGGGCGCGGCGCCACTTCAACCACATTATTTTCCTTGTCGAGGCGCTTAACATACATCCGCTCGCCCAAGGCAATGCCAAGCTTGCCGCGCTGCCCCACCGTAAAGCGGTGCAGGCCGTTGTGATGCCCAACCACGTTTCCGTCTGGATCGTGGATTTCGCCTTTCTTCACTACGGAAGGATCGCGCTGCTCGACAAATTCGGCGAGGCGCCCCTCCTCAATGAAGCAGAGGTCCTGGCTTTCGCCGCGCGGCACGATCGGAAGCCCGCGCTCTTTTGAATAGGCCTTCACCTCCGGCTTGGGCAGGTCGGCCAGCGGAAACAGCAGAAAGGCAAGCTGCTTCTGGTTCAGGCGGTGCAAAAAGTAGGACTGGTCCTTGTTCGGATCTTTGGCGCTTAAAAGGTGGTACTTCCCGTCGGCCTGCTTCTCGACGCCGGCATAGTGCCCCGTGGCCAGATAGTCGCAGTTCAACTGGAGAGCGCGATCGACCAGAAACCCGAATTTAACAAACGAATTGCAGTAAATGCAGGGCGAAGGCGTCCGACCGGCGGCATAGGCCTCGACAAACGGATCAACAATTTTATCGGTGAAGATTTCCTGCGCATTGACGACATAATGGCGGATATCGAGATAGGAGCAGACTTTGCGGGCCCGCTCCACGTCCTCCAGCGAACAGCAGCGGGAGCCATCCTTCCACATATGGGCGGTGAGTCCGATGACCTCGTAGCCTTGATCAACCAGCATGGCCGCGGCCGCCGAAGAATCGGTGCCCCCGCTCATGCCAACGGCAACACGGCCTTTGGTACTGGATTGGTCTTGATTTGACATGCGCGGAAGATAGACGCGCTGCGCGCAGTTGGCAAGTGCCGGTTAGTCCCTAAATTGGTTCTTATGCGGATCGAACCGCGGGGCGCCCTCAGGAATGAAGTTCCTGTGCTCCGGATGACTGCACAGCCTCATCCCCTCATAATAGACAATAAACCGGCAATGGCGGTTGTTATCGCACTTACAAACGGAATAGGTCGGAAGATAGTCCGCCGTAACGCAATCGGAAAAATCAGTTTTCCAAATGCTGACAGACTCCTCTTCCTTTTTTACTTTTTTCCAAAATTTCCACATAAAGACCTTCCTGATACAGACTCTGCAATAAAGGCTAATCTTTCAAAGGGCGGTGCCCGGGTAAAGCACATCCATTAATTTTTTTTAGTACTTTTTACTAGACCCCGGCTAGGATTTGTATTAAAAAAACCAACACTTTAACAAACCTAAGGAGAACATCATGGCAACAAATCCAATTGGGAAAAACACAAAAACGATTGGCATCAATATGCAAAAAGATATGGCAGACGAACTTGAAAAACGTGCAAACTCAATGCACCTTTCCACCAGCAAATACTGCAAGGTCATCCTAACCGAATGGCTGAGTTCCGGAAAAAAACTGACGCTGCAGGAAAAACAATAGATTTTACTGTATTTTTTGACCGAAAAGGTTCCTTCAAGGAACCTTTTTTGGTTCAGGACTCACTGAGAGGACTCACTGAGACGCTTGGCTTCCTTTTCTTCGTGGAAGCACGCATGGGCCTCTTTGAGGAGTCCGGGAATGCGGTCGGCAAAGGGGCTGGCCGAAAGGCAGCTCCAGTTATGCGCATCCACATCAACCGCCTGCTCGCCCGGGAACCAGTGCCCGGCATTGCCCAACAGGTTGTAGCGCATTTTTGCGAATTCAGTAATCCCAAGCCCCTTTTCAAACGTCCATAAGCGCAGGATTTCCCTCACATTGATATGCCCTGGAGTTTCCGTATGGAGGGGAAGGCCCTTGTGCCACTGATGAACCCAATCCGCGCCCAAATCATTTTCCAAGGATTGGACGATCCGCTCCTCGATTTCTCCAACCATTGGAGAATTCCAATGGTTGGACACCGCCGCCACATGCTCATCGAAATCAGTTGGCTTCGCCGCGCCGATGCTCAGTGTATGCACTTCTGGCCGGGCCAGACAGTAGAGGCCGTTCCATTGCATGGGCGTTAGCGGGCTGCACAGCTTAGCCATCTTTTCCGTAGGATTATAGAGCATGCCGCCCTTGTCGTTGGGGCTGATGATAAACACGCCCATATCCATTTTCGCCGCGCTTTCCACCATCGGCCAGTGCAGCTGGTCGTAGATGAAATACCAATGCAGGTTCACATAATCGAACTCGCCGGATTCGCACACCGGCGAAACCACATCGGGCCCGGCATGGGTCGAAAATCCGCAAAAGCGAACCCGGCCCTCCTTCTGCAGTTGCCGGACGGCATCAACGCAACCGCCCTTTTTTAGGCAGGTTTCCATGTCATCGAGCGTATTAATGCCGTGGATGGCGAGAAAATCGATGTGCTCGAGTTGGAGATAGTTCATCGAGGTTTCGAACGTTTCAAGAAACTCCTTCGCGGTTTTCTTCACGCCGATTTTGGTTTGCACCAGCAGCTTGCTGCGGTCGATCTTCGGCAGCACCCACCCCAGCTGCATTTCGGACGGGCCATAGCCGCGTGCCGTTTCAATATGGTTGATGCCCAGCTCCAGCGCATAGTGAATGCAGTCTTCGAGGTTTTCTTGAATTTTCGGATCAATTTTCCCCGGATCTAAATCATCCCACCCCTGCTGATAGCGCATGCCGCCGCAGGTCAGCACCGGCATCTGCACTTCTGTTCTTCCAAATCGTTTCGTTGGCACCTTCATCCTAAATTCCTATCCGATTATATTTCAAACACGAAGGCACCAAGGGCACAAAGATCTACGACACTCATCGTACTTGGTGCTCTTGGTATCTTCGTGTTTCTACTTCTTGTCAAGTTCGCTGCGGATCAGCTCTGCTGTTTTTGTTCCAATGCCCGGAGCTTCGGCAATCTGCTCAACCGTAGCGCGGCTCAGCCGGACAATCGATCCAAAGTGCTTCAGAAGCATCTCCTTTTTCGCGTTTCCAATCCCTGGAATTTCATCGAGGCGCGATTCCATGATGCGCTGCCTTCGCAGATCGCGGTGATAGGTAATGGCGAAGCGGTGCGCCTCATCGCGCAGGCGCGTCACCACCGTCAGCCCGTCCGAGTGGCGGGGCAGCACCAGATTTCCCGAATTGGATTCATAGTCCCAAACCACCTCCTCGTACCGCTTGGCCAGCCCCACGATGGGCAGATCGTCCAGCCCTAGCGCCAACAGCTCGGCCTTGGCGGCGCGCAGCTGCGTGATGCCGCCGTCCACCATCACCAACTCCGGCATCGGCTTGTTTTCGCGCTGCAGGCGCGAATAGCGCCGGCGCACCACCTCGGCCATCGAGCGCGGATCGTCTGCGCCCTCGACCGTTTTGATGCGGAAGCGGCGGTAGCGGTTGGGATACGGCACGCCATCGACTGAACACACCATGCTGGCCACGGAATTGGTTCCTGATATATTGGAAATATCGAAGCACTCGATCACGCGAGGCTCCGCCGTCAGCTTCAACTGCTTTTTGAGTTCCTTCAGCCCCAGCCTCGCCTCGGCCTGCTTCATTTTTGGCGACTTGCGCACCTTGGCCTTTTCCTTCACCGCGTGATGGAGATGGAGCAGCATGTCGCGCAGCGCGGCGGCATCTTCAAACCGATGCTCCAACGCCGCGGTTTCCATTTCGGCGCGCAGCTCCTTAAGCATTTCCATGCGCTCGCCCCGCAGAAAGGCGCAGGCGTCTTCCACGCGCAGACGGTATTCCTCTTGAGTAACCTTTCCCACACACGGCGCCGAACAGTTGGCGATAATGTCGTTGCTGCAGTGCTTATAGGTGTCGGCGTCCGGCTCGCGCGGACGGCACCGGCGCAGGCCGAAGCGCCGCTCCAAAAACTCGACCGCCACCTTCGCCGCCATGCCCGAGGTATAGGGGCCGAAATAGGCCGCACCGTCTTTCTTCTTGATCCGGCATTTTCCAATGGTTGGAAACGGGTGCTGCACATCCACGCGAATCATCACAAAGCGCTTGTCGTCCTTCCACAGCGTATTGTAGTGAGGGCGGTATTCCTTGATCAGCTTGCCTTCCGTCAGAATCGCCTCCGCCTCCGACTTGAGCACCACAATGTCGAAATCCGCAATCGAGCTGATCAGGCTGCGGATCTTCGGCTGCGCCGTGCGTTTGGTATGCTGCCGGAAATAGCTCCGCACACGTTTGCGCAACGAAGCCGCCTTGCCGACATAGATGATCTTGCCGTCGCGGTCGCGCATCAGGTAGCACCCCGGTTCGTCCGGCAGCGCCTTCAGCTTGGTCTTGATGTTTTCAGTCAACGGCATAGGCAGGATTAAACCACGAAGGCGGCGCGGCCAAAAGACCAGTTTCCCGCCACTTCTCTGGAATTAAGGCTTGTGCTTGTTTAGACGAGGTATAAGCATGCCCCGAGGTTTGGAACATGGATATCCCAATTAACATCCTGAAGGAAATCTGGCTGGTCACCACGGCGATGGCGCCGTATTTGCTGTTTGGCTTCCTGATGGCCGGCGTGCTTTCCGTTCTGATTTCGAAGGATTATGTCCGCCGGCATCTGGGCGGGCATGGCGTGCTAGGCTCGGTCAAGGCGGCACTGATCGGCGTGCCGATGCCGATCTGCTCGTGCGGCGTCATCCCGCTGGCCGCCTCGCTCCGCAAACATGGCGCCAGCCGGGGCGCAACCGCCTCGTTCCTCGCCTCAACGCCGCAAACCGGCGTAGACAGCCTAATGATCACCTATGCCCTGCTCGGCTGGGTGTTCGCCCTATTCCGCGCCATGGCGGCTTTTGTTTCAGGCATCGTCTGCGGCACCGCTGTTGCCGCGGTCTCGCCCAGAGACGAGGAGGCACCGCCCGAATGCCGGGACGAGTGCTGCCAGCCCAACGAACAGCCGGTGCTTAAACGCATGCTGCTGTATGGCTTCGTTTCGCTGCCCCGGGATATCTCCCGCTCCATGGCACTGGGCATTGTGGCTTCCGGCATCATCAGCGGCCTAATCCCGGACAACTTTTTTGAAGGCCAGCTGGGCAGTTCTCCAGCCACCATGTTCGTAATGCTTCTGATTGGCATTCCGCTCTACGTTTGCTCGGCGGCGTCGGTTCCCATTGCGCTCGCCTTCATCAAAGCCGGCATTTCCCCCGGCGCGGCCCTGGTGTTTTTGATTACGGGGCCGGCCACCAACGCAGCCACGCTCACGACGCTGTGGCAGATCATCGGCAAAAAGCAGCTCGGCGTGTTCCTTGCCACACTGGCGGGATGCGCGCTGCTGGCCGGAATGTTGATTAATCTTTTTACGCCGAGTCTCGGCATAATCGAGCAGGTTTGCCACGAAGGAGGAACGAACAGCATCCTGGATCTGGTCTGGACCGCCCTGCTCATCGCCGTCCTTGCCAAAGGCATGCTTCCCGAGCGGAAGCCGGCCGGCTAACGCCGCAACATCAGAGGAAAATCCGCTGCTCAAAAAATCATTCGCTCTCTCAAAAAATACCCTTTCTTTATTGGAAAAACTCACCTAAACTTTTCAGTAAGCAGTGGCGGGAAGCTAAATAGATGCAACCGAATATATATTCCATCCTAGTGGTCGATGACCACCCGATTATTCATGACGGGCTGAGAACCTTGCTTGCCAACGAGCACGACTTGGAAATCGTTACAACCGCCACCTCGGCCCGCGAAGCGTTGCAGAAACTGAAGGGTTCATTGCCCGACTTGGCCATTATCGACCTTTCGCTGGGCGATTCTGACGGCTCCTACCTGATCCAACGCATCAGAACCAAGCACCCCAAGCTGCGGATCCTGATCTACACCATGTCTGAAGAAAAGCTTTTTGCCGAACGGCTGGCAAGCGCAGGGGCAAACGGCTACATCATGAAAACATCGCCGCCGAGTATGCTCAAACAGGCCATACGCTCAGTGCTCGCCGACGAAATGTATTTCCCGGAAGATATCCTGCGGCGCATCCAAAAGTCGTCGAATGGCAGAAGCGAAGGCCCCCTAAGCCCGCTCGACAGCCTCTCCAACCGCGAAATGGACATCTTCAAGCTCATCGGCCAGGGGCTTGACGCAGCCAACATCGCCCGGAAGCTTAAGATCACCCGCAACACGGTCGACACCCACCGCATCAACATCAAGAACAAGCTGGAGCTTAAAAACGGAAAGGCGCTCGACCGCTACTCCTTCGAAGTCATCCAGCAAGGCAAGCTTCCGAAAAAGAAGTAAACGTGACGCGACTGCAAGGAGCGAGGCTTACGCGAAGCGAAGCCCCGAAGGGCAAGCCGAAGGCGAAGCAAACGTGAAACGTGAAACGTGAAACGTGAAACGTGAAACGTGAAACGTGAAACGTGAAACGTGAAACGTGAAACGTGAAACGTGAAACGTGAAAATTGTTTTGCAGCGCAGGGAGCCCTTCAAGAACAATCACGGCTCAACCGTCACTTTTCACGAAACGAATCACGACTCAACCATCACGCATTAAAAAAAAGACAGGCAGGGCGGTAAGCCGGATTCTGTTCTCCCGAAGGAGTCAGTCATTTATCTAGTGCGTTCAACCCGCGACTATTAGCGATGCGGGCAGCATCATCGTCGCCTATTTGATCTTGCTCCGGACGGGGTTTACCCTGCCCCCTCGGTTGCCCTCGGGGCGGTGGGCTCTTACCCCACCTTTTCACCCTTACCATTCCCGCTCAAAGAGCGGGCATGGCGGTATATTTTCTGCGGCACTTTCCATCCCGTGCGATATCGCACACGGGTTCCCGCGTTAACCACGGAACGTCCTGCCCTGCGGAGTCCGGACTTTCCTCCCCCCGCCGAAGCGAAGAGCGACCGATACACCCTGCCTGCTTAAAAATGATGTGAATGGTTTGTAGTTCCGCCTTTAGGCGGCTCACACGCTCTGCCGCCTAAAGGCGGAACTACGAACTTTTTTACGGCGCCGGATTGTAGACAATGCGTCCGCAAAAGTTGCAGGCCACAATCTTAGTCGGATTGCGCGCATCATTGGTCACCTGAGGCGGAAGCTTCATATGGCATCCGCCACAATGGCCGCCGGGCTCCACCATCACCACCGCGAAATCGCGCTTGTTGTTCAAGATGCGCGTGTACTTTTGGAGCAATGCTTTGTCGCAACTCTTGGCGGCGCGTGCGCGATCGGCCTTCATATGCTTGGCCTTTTCCTGCAATTCTGCGGCACGGGCATCTAGCTCGGCCAGCTCGTCGGCAATGCCTGCCATGTCTTCATCCAAGCGGGCTTTGCACTCGGCCTCGATGGCCTTGCCTTGCTCGAGGGACTCCATCAGCTGGATTTCCTTTTCTTCAAGCGCCTTGATTTCGTCCTCGGCCATGCCGATTTCCTTGACGAAAGCCCGGTATTGGTCGTTGGTCTGCGCCTCCATCTGCTGGTTTTTGTACTTCGTGATCTTTTCGTTGAGGACTTCGGCCCCAAGCTCCTGTTCTTTAAGCGTGGCTTCGGTGTGCTTCCGGCTGTCGAGCGCCATCTCCAGCTTTTGCTTAGAGCCGCTCAGCTGCGCCTCGATATCACTTTTCCGCTGCGGGATATCGCGGATTTCCCGCAAAATCTTAATGAGCCTGCGGTCTTTCTTCTGCAATGCATAAATCGGTTCCAACGGATGCGACACGGGCAACCTCCTATTCAAATTCTAAAAAACAAGCCTCAAAAGCTACTCCTTCAACGGACACAAGTCAAAGCGATGGATCGACTTATTTACTACCCGGATGCACCAGCTCCTGACCATCTTTGCACAGGGGGCAATCGGAAGGATCGTAGGTGACCGGCTCGATTTCCAGCAAACTGACCAACGGCGCATCAAATACGGCTTTGCCGCCGCTGCGGTCAACCAAAATACCGATCGCCGCCACGACACCGCCGTTTGCTTCGACAATATCAATAGTTTCCTGAACGCGTCCACCACGGGTCACCACGTCTTCGGCAATCACAAATCGCTCGCCCTCTTTGATCTTAAAGCGACGAAGCTTCAGCACATTATCTTCCTTTTCGACAAAAATAAAACGTATGCCCAGCGAGCGGGCCACTTCGTGACCGATCGTGATGCCGCCCATCGCCGGAGCAATTACGGTGTCGATCTGCAGATCGGCCAACTCGGCCTTGATCTTTTCAACCAGCGCTTCGCACAACTGGGCGGCCACACGCGGATTTTCCAACAAATGGGCGCACTGAAAAAACCGGTTGCTGTGCAATCCCGAGCGCAGTTCAAAATGGCCGTTCAACAAGGCTCCGGTACCTTCAAACATTTTCAATACTTCCTGCTGAGTCATCATCTATCTCCTTTTCAAATCAACGCGCATCTTGGAACCAAAGCCCACACGGCGGGAAGGAAAAAAAAAGCCCGTCTTGCGACGGGCCTTGTTATACGGGAGCTGCTACATCAGCGGGCCGACGGCCTGCATGAAGTCCCAGCGCTTCTTCGCATCGGCTTCAGCCAGCTTGAAGAGCCCTTCGGCTTCATCCGGAGCGGTCTTGAGCAGCGCAGTATAGCGGCGCTCGTTGCGGATGAAGGCCTGGAAGTCGCCGGTCGGAGCCTTCGCTTCCCAGGTGAATTTCTTGCCTTCTTCCGCAGCCGGATTGAAACGGTAGAGCGGCCAGTAGCCGCATTCAACCGCGTTCTTCGCGATGGTCTGCGTCTTCATCATGTCGATGCCGTGGGCAATGCATGGAGCGTAGGCGATAATGATCGAAGGACCATTGTACGCCAGCGCTTCCTGAATCGCTTTCTGCGTCTGCATGCGGTTTGCGCCCATGGAAATCTGCGCAACGTAAACCATTCCGTAGCTCATGCACATGAAGCCGAGGTTTTTTTTGCCAGAACGCATGCCGGCATTGGCAAACTTCGCCACGGCGCCGATCGGCGTGGACTTGGAAGCCTGGCCGCCGGTGTTGGAGTAGACTTCGGTATCGAGGACGAGAATGTTCACGTTCTTGCCGGAAGCAACCACGTGGTCGAGACCGCCGTAGCCAATGTCGTACGCCCAGCCGTCGCCACCGAAGATCCAGACGGCCTTGTCGATGAAGTAGTCCTGCAACTCGATCACCTTGCGGACGATCGGCGCGACTTCGGCGGAGGCTTCGGCTTTCGCGGAAGACAGCAGAATCTTCACCGCGTTCTGGGCGGCAAGCGCTTCGTCGCCGAATTCGTTGTCCACACAGATTTCAATCGCCTTGTTCAGGGCGGCCGTCAGGTCTGCGGTGGTTCCGATTTCGAGCAGCTGCGCAACATTCTGTCGCAACAGCGCACGGTTGTTGTCGACCGCGAGACGGAAGCCCATGCCGTATTCGGCATTGTCTTCGAAGAGCGAGTTCGCCCAAGACGGGCCACGACCTTCGGCACTCTTGCAGTACGGGATGGTCGGGAACGTGCCGCCGTAAATCGAGGAGCAGCCCGTGGCGTTGGCCACGATCATGTGCTCGCCGCAAACCTGCGTAACAAGCTTCACGTACGGGGTTTCACCGCAGCCGGCGCAGGCGCCGGAAAACTCGAACAGCGGCTTCTTGAACTGCAGCCCCTTGACGGTGGCCGGATTGGCGCCGTCGAGAACGTTGTTCGGCAGGGCATCAAAGAAGTATGCGTTTTCAACTTCGCCGGCTTCTTTTTCATCTTCCAGCGTAGTGAACTCAAGCGCCTTGCTCTTTGCTGGGCAGGTTTCAACGCAAACGCCGCACCCCGTGCAGTCTTCAACATAGATCTGGATCTTGTAGTCGAGATCCTTGCCGTTCTTGGTCTTGGACTTAACGGTATTGAAGGTTTCCGGAGCGGAACCCAGCTCAGCCGGATCGATCTGCTTGGCGCGGATGACCGCATGCGGGCAGGCCATGACGCACTGGTTGCACTGGATGCAGTTTTCGCTGAGCCATTTCGGAACGCGCGGACCAATGCCCCGTTTTTCGATCTTGGTGGTTCCGGTCGGCAGGGAGCCGTCGCAGGTCAGCTTCGAAACCGGAATGTCGTCGCCCTTCAGCATCATGGAAGGAAGGATTACATCTTTCATGAATCCGCAGGCGTCGGCAGGAATCAGATCCGGCAGCACGTAGGACTTGGTGATCTCGGAAGGAACCTCGACCTTTTCGATGGCGGCAACGGAGGAATCGATGGCCTTCCAGTTCATTTCGACGATGTCCATGCCCTTGCGCTCGAAGGTTTTCTTGGCGTAATCCTTAATGAGCTGAATGGACTTCTCGGCCGGCAGCACGCCGGAGAGTTCGAAGTAGACCGTCTGCATGACCGTGTTGATGCGGCCACCCAAACCAACATCCATAGCAATCTGCAGCGCGTTGACGTTATAGAAGTTGATCTTGCGGTCGATGATGATCTGCTGCTCTTCCTTCGTGAGGTGGTTGAATACTTCCGAAGTCGGGATTTCCGAGTTGAGCACGAACGTTCCGCCTTCGGCGATCGCACCGAGCATGTCGTAGCGGCCGATGTATGAAACGTTGTGGCAGGCCACATAGCCGGCGTGCTGGATGAGGTACGGATAGTTTACGCCGCTTTCGCCGAAACGAAGGTGGGAAACGGTAACACCGCCAGACTTCTTGGAGTCGTATACGAAGTACGCCTGCGCCTTCATGTCGGTGTTGTCGCCGATAATCTTAATGGTGTTCTTGCAGGCACCGACCGTCCCGTCCGAACCGAAGCCCCAGAAGATGGAGCTCTTCACATCAGCCGGTTCAATATCGAGTTCAGCGCCCACCGGAATAGAGAGATTGGTCACGTCGTCGTTGATGCCGACCGTGAAGCCGTGCCACGCTCCGGCGTCGATGTGGTCGTAGATTCCCTTGACCATGGCCGGAGTGAATTCCTTGGAGGAGAGGCCGTAGCGTCCGCCAATGATCTTGCAGCCCTTGCCTTCGAGCGAGGCGACCACGTCAAGATAAAGCGGCTCGCCCAACGCACCCGGCTCTTTCGTACGGTCAAGCACGATAATCTTTTTAGCGGTTTCCGGAATGCAGCCGACAAAGGCCTTGGCGGAGAACGGACGGTAGAGACGAACCTTGACGAGACCGAGCTTTTCGCCGTTGGCATTGAGTTTTTCAATGGTTTGCTCGATGGTGTCGCAGGCGGAGCCCATGGCGATGACGACTTTTTCGGCATCGGGTGCACCGACATAGTCGAAGAGGTTGTACTTGCGTCCAACCGCCGCACCGACCTTGTCCATGTATTCCTGAACGATTTCCGGAATGGCGTCGTAGTATTTGTTGCTGGTTTCGCGACCCTGGAAATAGACGTCGGGGTTCTGCGCGGCCACCTTAAGGACCGGGTTTTCCGGGCGCAGGGCGCGGTTGCGGAAACGCTCGACGTATTCCGGTTCCATCAGTGACTGCATCACATCGTAGCTGACGTCCTCGACCTTCTGGATTTCGTGCGAGGTGCGGAAGCCGTCGAAGAAGTTGAGAAAAGGAATCTCGGCTTTGAGCGTGGCCAGGTGGGAAACAATACCCAGATCCATGGTTTCCTGAATCGAGCTAGCCGCCATTAAAGCCCAACCGGTGTTGCGAACGGACATCACATCCGAATGGTCGCCGAAAATGGAGAGCGACTGGGCGGCGAGCGAACGGGCGGAAACGTGGAAAACTGCCGGGAGCATTTCACCAGCGATCTTATACATGTTGGGGATCATCAGCAGAAGCCCCTGCGAGGCGGTGAAGGTGGTCGTCAGAGAACCGGCGCTCAACGCCCCATGCGCCGCTCCGGCCGCTCCGGCTTCGGACTGCATTTCGACCACATTCAGTTCTTTTCCGAAAAGATTCTTGCGCCCTTGCGTGGCCCAAACTTCGGCCACTTCACCCATCACGGTCGACGGGGTGATCGGATAGATTGCTGCAATATCTGAAAACGCATACGCAACGTGCGCGGCAGCGGTATTACCATCGATGGTAACCATTTTTTTGCTCATGTGAGTCTACTCCTTAGTTAAGCATCCCTTGAATTTGAAAAAGTACGAAATTTATACCTATTTAACACTTCTCGACACGGGTCTCCCCGTAAAAGCCCCGCATATTCCCAGAACTCCGCCGAATTAAAAGTTTTTTTAGCATGAATTTTTACGGCAAAACGACCTAAACCACCTATTGAAACTCAGTTTAAATAAGGAATGCGGCCGCTTTCGGGTTGAAGTTGTCTTTTTTGCATTGAGTCGCGCTCAAAATAAAGGACATTTGCACCCGCAACTGTAATTTCCGCTCCCAAATTAAACACGTAAGGATTGAAATCGACTGCTTATTCATGGATAAAGGGCGCTCCTTTTTAAAATACAGGATTTTTATGAGCGAAGAACTTAAGACCACCAATTTCATCCACGACATCATTGATGCCGACCTCGCCTCCGGAAAACGCACGGAAGTGGTTACCCGCTTCCCGCCGGAACCCAATGGCTATCTCCACATCGGCCACGCAAAAGCCATCTGCCTCGACTTCGGCACCGCCGAAAAATACAACGGGAAGTGCCATCTCCGCTTTGACGACACCAACCCCGAGGCCGAAGACGAAGAATACGTGCAGGCCATTCAGGAAGACATCAAATGGCTCGGCTTCAACTGGGGCGAGAATCTTTTCTGGGCCTCCAACTATTTCGACGCCATGTATGAATACGCCGTCCGGCTTATTAATAAGGGTAAGGCCTACGTCTGCGAGCTCACGCAAGAAGAGTTCAAAGACTACCGCGGCGCTCCCACCGAACCCGGCAAAGAACCGCCCGGGCGCGACCGCTCTATAGAGGAAAACCTCGAGCTCTTCGAAAAAATGAAAAACGGCGGTTTCAAAGACGGCGCCTGCGTGCTGCGCGTCAAGATCGACATGACCTCCCCCAACCTGCACCTGCGCGACCCCGCCATCTACCGCATCAAAACCGCAACGCACCACAACACCGGCGACAAATGGTGCATCTACCCGATGTACGACTTCGCCCATTGCATCGAAGACTCCATCGAAGGCGTCACCCACTCCATGTGCACGCTTGAGTTCGAAGTGCACCGCCCGCTCTACGACTGGATCCTCCGCGAACTGGACGTTTTTCAGCCCCAGCAGATCGAATTTTCGCGCCTCAACCTCACCTACACCGTCATGAGCAAGCGCAAGCTGCTGGAGCTCGTGAACGAAAAGCTCGTCAACGGCTGGGACGACCCCCGCATGCCGACGCTCTGCGGCATGCGCCGCCGCGGCTTCAGCGCCGAGTCCATCCGCAAGCTCTGCGACATCGTCGGCTGCACCAAAGTCGAAAGCATCTCCGAAGTCGAGCTGCTCGAAAGCTGCGTCCGCGACAACCTCAACGAAAACTCGCTACGCGCCATGGCCGTGGTCGACCCCATTAAAGTGGTGATTGAAAACTATCCCGACGAACTCGAAGAAGAGTTCGAGCTTCCCAACCATCCCCAGAAAGAAGAGAAAGGCAAGCGCACCGTGCCCTTCAGCCGCGAGCTGTGGATTGAACGCACCGACTACAAAGACGACGCGCCCAACAAATTTAAAGGCTTCACCCTCGGCCGGGAAGTCCGTCTGCGCGGCGCCTACCTCGCCACCTGCAACGAAGTCATTAAGGATGCCGACGGCGAAGTGACCGAGCTGCGCTGCACCTACGACCCCGAAACCAAAGGCGGAAGCGCCCCCGATGGTCGGAAAGTAAAAAGCACCATCCACTGGGTTTCCGCCAAGCACGCCGTCGACACCGAAGTGCGCCTCTACGACCGCCTCTTCACCGTCGAAAACCCGCTGGCCGACAAAGAGGCCGACTTCAAAGACTTCCTCAACCCGGAATCGTTGCAGCTGATCACCGCCAAGCTCGAACCCGGCCTCGCCAAAGCCAAGCCCGGCACCCGATTCCAGTTCGAGCGCGTCGGCTACTTCTGCGCCGACAAGGACTCCACCGAGGAAGCCCCCGTCTTCAACCGCACCCTAACCCTCCGCGCCCCCAAGAAGGTTATGTAATTTCTTCACCACGGAGAACACGGAGTCACAGAGAACCCTCCGAGCCTCCGTGTTCTCTAGCGAAGCGGGTGGTAAAACCCAATTTCAAGAATAAGGATTATCCCATGTTAGAAACACCTTTCTTTGACCCCGTTCCGTTTGCCTCCAAAGACCTGAACATTTCCGCCCGGCAAGTCACTGCCGTTGCGAAGCTGTTTGCCGAGGGCAACACCGTCCCGTTCATCGCCCGCTACCGCAAGGAGGCGCACGGCAACCTCGACGAAGTCCAGATTACCGACATTCAGGAAAAGCTGACCTACTACAACACGCTCGAAGCGCGCCGGGTAACCATCCTCAACTCCATCGAGGAACAGGGAAAGCTGACCGACGACCTCCGGCTGAAGATCGAGGAGTGCCAATCGAAGACCACGCTCGAAGACCTCTACCTGCCCTACAAACCTAAACGCCGCACACGTGCGATGATTGCAAAAGAAAAAGGCCTCGAACCGCTGGCCGAGTTGATTCTGACGCAAGCCGCCACCGGAGACGCGGAGACCGAAGCCGCCAAGTTCATCAACGAGGAAAAAGAAGTCGCCTCCGCAGAAGAAGCCCTGGCCGGCGCACGCGACATTATTGCCGAGCAGGTTGCTGAAAAAGCGGAGGTGCGCGCGCTCATCCGCGAAGCCTATTTCAAGACCGGCGCCATCACCTCCGTGCCCGCCATCGCATCCAAGGCCGACGAAGATTCCAAATACAAAGACTACTTTGATTTCTCCCAGCCCATCGGCGATATCCCGTCGCACCGCTACCTCGCCATCCGCCGCGGCGAAACCGAGGGCGAGTTGCGTCGCAAGCTCGTGATTGATGCCGACCCGCAGATCGAGCGCATGAAAGAAATCTGCGAAACCAACCCCGCCTCGCCGTTTTATCCCGAAATGGAAAAAGCGATGCACGATGCCTACAAGCGGCTGCTCACCACCAGCGTTGAAATCGACGTCTCGGTTGAAATGAAAATGAAGGCCGACCGCTCCGCCGTCGAGGTCTTCGCCAAAAACCTGCGCAGCCTGCTGCTGGCGGCGCCCTACGGCGAAAAGCCCATCATCGGCATCGACCCCGGCCTACGCACCGGCTGCAAATGCGTGGCTGTCGACGCCACCGGAAAATACCTCGACACCATCACCATCTATTTGGCCCAAAGCGACGCCAAAACACGGCAGGCCAACATCGACCTCTCCAGCTTCATCGAAAAGCACCAGCCCCAAGCCATCGCCGTCGGCAACGGAACAGCCGGACGCGAAACCGAAGCGTTTGCCAAGGCCCTGCTCAAAGACATGCAAGTCTCCAACATCAGCGTCGTCTCCGTCAGCGAAGCCGGCGCCTCGGTCTACAGCGCATCGCCCGTCGCCCGCGAAGAATTCCCCGACCTCGATCTCACCATCCGCGGCGCCATCTCCATCGCCCGCCGTTTGCAGGATCCGCTGGCCGAACTCGTGAAGGTGGATCCCAAATCCATCGGCGTCGGGCAATACCAGCACGACGTCTACCAGCAGCTGCTCAAGGACAAGCTCGACGAAGTGGTCGTGAGTTGCGTGAACCACGTTGGCGTGGAGCTCAACACCGCCAGCGCTCCCCTGCTCTCTCGCGTGGCAGGCATCGGCGACAGCCTCGCCAAAAAGATTGTTGAATACCGCAACGAACACGGCGCATTCAAAAGCCGGAAGGAAGTCCTCGATGTTGCCGGTCTCGGTCCGCGCGCCTTTGAACAGGCGGCCGGCTTCCTGCGCATCCATGGAGGCACCCAGCCGCTCGACGCCTCCGCCGTCCACCCCGAGCGCTACAAGCTGGTCGAGCAGATTGCCGCCGACCTCGGCGAGCCGCTCGAAAAACTCGTCGGCAACGTTGACGTCGTCAGCCAAGTAAAGCTCAGCACCTATATCAGCGACGACGTCGGCGAGCTGACGCTGAAAGACATTATCGACGAACTCAAAAAACCCGGCCGAGATCCCCGCGAACAGTTCGAAGCCGTCGGCTTCCGCGAAGACGTCATGACGATGAAGGACCTCAAAGAAGGCATGGAACTGAAAGGCATCGTCACCAACGTTACCGCCTTCGGGGCGTTCATCGACGTCGGCGTACACCAAGACGGCCTCGTCCACATTTCCCAGCTTTCCGACAACTACGTCAAAGATCCGGCCGATGTGGTTCAAGCTGGCGACCGCATCGCTGTCCGCGTTTTGGAAATCGACCTAAAACGCAAGCGCATTTCGCTCACCGCCAAAAAGAAACAGACCGCGAAAGCACCGAACAAACAGCCTCAGGGCCAACGTCGGCCAAACAAGCCGCAAGCTCCGCAACGCGACAACCGTCCGCCCAAGCCAAAAGGCTTCAGCAACAATCCTTTCGAGGGACTGTAGGGAAAATATATAGAAGACACAAAGAGCACGAAGCTTTGAGTCCTTAGTGTCTTTGTGTTTATACTTTCGTTAGAGAAGCAGGCCAGCGCGGACTTCGGCGGCGAGACTGGGACTGCTGCATTCGGCGATGACCTTGAGCGCAAACTCAAAGGCGGTGCCGGGGCCTTGGCTGGTGATGAGGCGGCCGTCGACCACAACAATCTCGTTCACGGGCTGCACATTCGCAGGAAGCTTTGCTTCAACGCCGGGATAGCAGGTAAACTTTTTGCCTTCCAGAATTCCAGCGGCGTGAAGCGCCAGCGCGGACGCGCAGATGGCGCCGACCCATTTGCCCTGCTCGGTAAAGTCACGAAGCGCCTGCTGGACGCCGGCGTGCTCGCTCAGCGCCATGGTGCCGCCAAACCCGCCGGGTAGCAGGAGGACATCGAAGTCGTCGGGATTGATTGCATCCCAATCGGTGTCGGCCACCAGCTTGACCCCGCGCGAGGCCTCAATGGTTCCGGCGGAGAGCCCCGCCACCGTAACGTCCCATTCAGCGCGGCGCAGCGTGTCGATGATGATAACGGCTTCCATCTCTTCGCAGCCGTTGGCGATCGGTACCAATGCTTTCATGTTTGACCTCCGGTGTTTCGTGATCCGTGACGATTGAAACGTGATTTTAAAAGTCACGGCTCAATCGTCACTCGTCATTAATAACTTTTCTCAACCCGTCCACAACTTCTTTGCGCATGGACTCGGAAATGGGTTTGTCGAAGGTTTCTTGCAGCACCTCAACCAACCGTTCGCCTTTGCAGATCACGACCCCGTTCACATTCATAATATCTTCGGGAAGCTTAGTGCCCAAAAAGCACAGTACCGAGTGCATCGGCAGATCGCCGCATCCGGCATCGTCGATCCACGACACCAGCTCCGTAGTGGCCGCCTTGACTTGTTTGAGCGGCGGGCGCGACGGTTCTTTTCCGCCGGCATAAAGCCGGCCTTCACGGAATTCGACCGAGCCCTTCCAGTTTTTGGTTTCCACCACGAATACACCGGCCGGCCCGACAATGATATGGTCAAAGTTTTGTTTGCCGCCACCGAGCCGCAGTCCGTTGAATACGGTGTATTCCGAACTCAGAAACGCCAGCTCGTGCGCCACCCATTCTTCGCCCTTTGCGCCCTTGAGAAAGTTGCCCAGCCGGCGGTCGCCCCAAACCAACAGAAAGGCGGTTGCCAAAGCCACGAGGAAAAAAAGGATGCCCACGTGCGAAATGCTAAGGTTCGGAAAGGGCAGCCAGGCGCGGATCAAGTAGCCCGAAACCAGGCAAACCAGCAACAGCGGCCAGAAGGCGCGCAACAGACCCAAAACACGCGGCGCTTCGCCGGGGCTTCCATAAACCTGCGCAAAACGGCTGCTCAAAGCTTCATTCAGATTTTCCATAGGCGGAAACTATAGAATAAGCGTCAGGCCGACACAATAACCGACCGGAATAAGTCTCTTTTTTACTGACGGCCCAGCGGAGCCTTAGTATATATGAGCTCTCTTGTAATGTTTTAAGGATATCGCGCTATGGGCAACGGAACCTGCTGCACCCCCGGAGAAAAAAGATGCGGATGCGACGACGGCCACCTCGGAAAACCGTTTGAACGCATTGCCTCTGGCTTCACCGACCATATGGTTCGTCTTGAAGGCGGCGCCTTTCTCATGGGCACCGACGATGCCATCGGCTACCCCGACGACGGCGAAGGTCCGGTTCGGAAAATCACCCTCGATCCTTTCTACATAGATCAGTTCGCTGTCTCGAACGCCGATTTCGCCAAGTTCATCGAAGCGACCAGCTACGAAACCGACGCTGAAAAATTTGGCTACTCCTACGTCTTCCACGCCCTGCTCTCCGACAGCACCAAACGCACGCTCGACATGCTCGGGCGCACCGTCGCGGGGCTCGAATGGTGGTACAACGTAGAAGGCGCCGACTGGGCGCATCCCTTCGGGCCCAACTCGGACTTCCAAGGACTGGAAAACCATCCCGTCACCCACGTCTCCTACCGCGACGCCCTCGCCTACTGCGAATGGGCGGGGAAGCGCTTGCCGACCGAGGCCGAAGTTGAATATGCCGCGCGCGGCGGGCTGGTGCAGAAGCGCTACGCCTGGGGCGACGAGCTGCTGCCCGGCGGAAAGCACATGTGCAACATTTTCCAGGGCAAGTTCCCCAGCTACAACTCCGGCGAGGACGGCTTTATTGGAACCGCACCGGTGGATGCCTTCGAGCCGAACGGCTACGGCCTCTACAACATGGCCGGCAATGTTTGGGAATGGGTCTTCGACTGGTGGAGCACCGACTTCCATCTGACCGGCCCGCGCAACAACCCGATCGGCCCCGCCGAAGGAGAGCGCCGCGTCAACCGCGGAGGGTCATACCTCTGCCATGATTCCTACTGCAACCGCTACCGCGTTGCCGCCCGCACCTCCAACACGCCCGACTCATCGACGGGCAACCTTGGGTTCCGGTGCGTAAGGGATGTGTAAAAAAGTTTGTAGTTCCGCCTTTAGGCGGCCTCACTGGAATGGCCGCCTAAAGGCGGAACTACGAACCTTATCTTTTCACAACCCCAGCACGTCCTTCATGCTGTAAAGCTTAGCCTCCTTGCCCGCCGCCCAAGCGGCGGCCTGCAGCGCGCCGATGGCGAAGACATCGCGGCTTGTTGCGCGGTGCGATAGTTCGAGAAGCTCACCCATGCCGGCCAGCATGACGGTGTGGTCGCCGACAATGTCGCCGCCGCGGATCGAGTGAAAGCCGATTTCCTTTTCAGGCCGCTCGCCCGGCAAACCGGTGCGGCCATCCTGCTGGACATCCTTCAGATCCCAGCCGTAGCCGTCGGTCGCGGCGCGCCCGAGCATCAGCGCGGTGCCGCTGGGCGAATCCTTCTTCATGTTGTGATGGCGTTCGAGCACTTCGATGTCGTAGCCCTTGCCTTTAAGCGCGCGGGCGCCGGCTTCGACCAGATTGCAAAGCAGGTTGATGCCGAGGCTCATGTTGCCCGAAAGCACAACCGCTGCTTTTTCCGCTGTCGCATCGATAGCTGCCAGCTCTTCTTCATTGAGGCCGGTTGTGCCGATCACCCAGGCGGTGCCCCACTCCGCAATACGCGGCGCATTGCCGGCGGTACCGAAGTGCGACGAAAAATCGACAATGACATCCGCATCCGGCCCCACCTCTTCGAGATTCGTGATCAGACTCAGTCCAGCCTTCTTTGTTCCAGCCATCAGACCGGCATCGGTTCCAAGGTCGGGCAAATCCCAGAGGTCGACCGCTCCAACGAGCTCCAACCCTTGGACTTTTTCTTCCATGATGCAGCGGATCAGGGCTTTGCCCATACGTCCGGCGGCGCCGAGAACAACAACTTTTACACTCATAGGATTTCCTTTCAACGTAGACGGAGCTTCCAGCTCCGTTGGATATCTCAACGCGCTTTGAACGATCAAACGGAGCTGGAAGCTCCGTCTACGCTACAGAACTCCAGCAACTTCCAGCGATGCGCGCAACACAGCTTTGTTTTCGTCCGTCGTCGAACACATCGGCAGGCGGTAGGTTTCTTCCAACATGCCTTTCATCGCCATCGCGGCCTTGATCGGGATCGGGTTGGTGTCGATAAACAGATCGTTGAACAGCTGTGCATATTTATCGTGCTGCGCCTGTGCGAATGCATAGTCGCCCGACAGCGCCGCCTGAATCAATGCGACCACTTCGGCGGGAATAATGTTCGAGGCCACGGAAATCACGCCGCACGCGCCGGCCTTGATCATCGGCAGCGCGAGCGAATCGTCGCCCGACACCACTTCGATTTCGCACAATGCTTTGATGTCCGTAACGCGCTGCACCGAACCCGCCGCTTCTTTAACGGAAACAATGTCCGGGTGCTGCGCCAGTTCTGCAACCACTTCCAACGGGATTTCGCAGGCAGCGCGGCCAGGCACATTATAGAGCACTACCGGCACGCCAATGTCGGCCACGGATGCAAAATGCCGCACCAACCCCATATTGTTGGGTTTGTTGTAGTACGGCGTCACTTGAAGCGTGCCATCGATACCAAACTCTTTGGCGGCTTCCGTCAACTCAACCGCCTCGGCGGTTGAGTTGGCCCCGGTGCCGGCCATGATTTTGCAGCGCCCAGCCGCCTTCGCGACCACGGTCTCGATCACTTTCAAGTGCTCGGCCGGACGCAGCGTCGGCGATTCGCCGGTGGTTCCAACCGGAACGATCCCGTCCACCCCGCCGGCAATGTTAAACTCCACCAGCTCTTCCAGCTTTTGAAAGTCCACCGATCCATCTGCAGCAAACGGCGTGACCAATGCTGTGTATACCCCTGTAAAATACATCTCTATCTCCATCTTCGTAGACGGAGCATCTTGCTCCGTTTTGAATCATCGACGTGTTTTGCATAATCTAACGGAGCTAGAAGTTCCGTCTACACTTTTTATACTCCGAAGGATTTCAATCCATCAAGGTCGAGCGTAGCAAAATGGTCTTCAATCGTTTCCGCGCGACGGATCTGAATGACGTCGCCGTCCTCGCGGAGCAGCAACTCGGCGGAGCGCAGCTTCGCGTTGTAGTTGAAGCCCATCGAATGGCCGTGCGCCCCTGCGTCGTGGATCACAACCAAGTCGTCCACATCCACCTGCGGGATGGCGCGGTCGATGGCAAACTTGTCGTTGTTTTCGCAAAGCGATCCGGTGACATCGCAAACAAAGTCGCTCGGTTCATTTTCTTTGCCGGCCACCGTAATATGGTGGTAGGCGCCATACATGCCCGGACGCATCAGGTTGGCCATGCAGGCATCGAGCCCGACGTATTGTTTGTAGGTGTGCTTTTTATGCAGCACCCGGCCCACCAAATAGCCATAGGGTCCAGTAATCATGCGGCCGCATTCCAAACGGATATCGAGCGGCGTTATGCCCCTGCCGATGATCAGCTCTTCATACAGCTTGCGCACACCCTCGCCCAGCGCGGCCAGATCGACCGCTTCGTCTTCCGGCTTGTACGGAATGCCGATGCCACCACCGAGATTCACAAACTCAAACTCAATACCAAGCTCCGCCGTCAACTCCCCGACCAAATCGAACAGCATCTGAGCCGTCTCGAGGAAATAAGTCACATCCAATTCGTTTGAGGCCACCATCGTATGCAGTCCGAAGCGCTTGATGCCCTTGTCGCGCAGAATGCGGTAGCCCTCGAACAGCTGCTCGCGGGTGAAGCCGTACTTCGCCTCTTCCGGATGGCCGATGATCGCGTTGCCGGCCTTGAGCGGACCGGGGTTGTAGCGGCAGCAGACCAGCTCCGGCAGGCCGACGTGGTCTTCCAGATATTGAATGTGCGAGATGTCGTCGAGATTGATGATTGCGCCCAGCTCCTTCGCCTTGGCGTATTCATACGCCGGGGTGTCGTTGGAGGTGAAGATAATGTCCTCGCCCACCACGCCGACCTTTTCCGACAGCAACAGTTCGCCGAACGAAGAGCAGTCGGAGCCAAAGCCTTCGGACTTCAGGATTTTCATCAGATACGGGTTCGGGGCGGCCTTGACCGCGAAATATTCCTTAAAGCCGGGATTCCACGCAAAAGCGACCTTCAGCCGACGCGCGTTTTCGCGAATGCCCGTTTCGTCATAGATATGGAAAGGCGTCGGAAAACGCTCGGTCAGCGCCTCCAGCTGCTCCCTGGTTAAAGGAATCTTCTTTTCTGCCATGGTTTTCTCCTGAAATTATTGGGGCGGACTATACACGAAACCCCAGTGTTTCCAACGTTTGGAAGACAAAAAAAAGAGGGATTCCGATTGAAGGAAAGCCCGCCTCTCCGCGCCAACTACTACTCATCCAAATTGACGGCCGTGAACTTGGATGTGGTGTTATGCGTTTTCGCGACGGCTATTTGCACACTCACTCATGTGCGGGCACAGCCCGTTTTGGAGAGCGCCAACCCAGCTTGCACACCGCAGCCTTGGCGAAGGCGGGTCGGCGCTTTTAAACCGAACTTCTCGGCATGAATATGCGTATCTATCCGACTGTGAGTCGGTTGCACAAATACGCTTTTCTTGCTGCTGGCTACATTCCTCGCGTTGCTCCAAGCCATTCTAGTATTTTTTGCTGGTAGGGAGTCGGGGTTGAGGTGGTTTTGAAGTCTCCTTTTTTATGGCCTTCCACTTTGACCCGCGAGCGGGTGATGGCGGATAGGGTGTTGAGAATGTCGCGAAAGCTCGATATGGGATGCTGCCCGTCCGGGGTGCGGCGGGTTTGGTCTTTTTTCTTGGCGGAGTCGGAGCGTTTGACGGGGTCGACGACGCTATCGCGTTCGGCCGCGGTTTCTTTTTGTTCGTCGGCGAAAAGCAGGGGCGCTAGCTGGCTGCGCATTTGGTGCTCGATGTGGTAGGCGAGCATGCAGATGAAGATGTGCGCGCGGACTCGGTTGTCAAGGCGGTGATAGATGGGGCGGACGTTTAGGTCGATGGATTTGAGGGAGCGGAAGGCGCGTTCGACCATTTCGAGGTTTTTATAGTTGGCCACGAGTTCCTGGTCGGTCATACGGGTTTTGTCGACGCTGCTGCGGATGACATAGAGGCCGTCGGTGGCGGATTCGGAACGGATCTTTTCTTCGTTGCGGTCAAAGGCGAAGGTGTCGTCCTCGATGGTGAGGTTGAAGTGTTTCGCCATCTTTTTCTTGTTGATGATTTTGCCGACCTCCACCCCGATCGCATCCTTGCCGCGCAGGGGTTTGTTTTTGCGTTCGACCTTTTTGATGATTTCGGCGAGAAGTTTTTCGGTGGCTTGCAAAAGGGCTTCGCGCCTTTTTGAGCGGCGTTTGGCGAGGTCGGGGTTGCGGCAGACGACGAGGCGTTCGTCCGGGTAGTCGGGGTGGGTTATGCTCGCGAGGTCGCATTCGTCGAAGAACGTGAGCTGGATGCTCCCGCACCGTTCAAGCTTTGCAATGGAGGCGGCATTGAGCGCCGTGATCCAGTCCGCGCCTTCTTCGTCGCGAAGGTATTCGTCGATGGCTTTTCCGCTGATCATTCCGCGGTCGCCAATGAAGATGACATTCTTGTGGTTGAAATCCTTTCGCACCCGTTCCACCGCTATGGGAAAGGCAATGCGGTCGCTTTCGTTCCCGGCCAGGACTTCGACGCCGACGGGCGTACCAGCGGTGTTGCAGTAGATTCCGTAGTTCACTTGCTTGCGATCCCCCCGATGATCGCGGGAATACCCGAATTGGGCCAGCTCGCAGCATTGCCCCTCGAAATAGGAGGATGAAAGATCGAACAGTACGGGGGCGCCGTCGGCAAGATGCTTTTTCGCAAGTTTCTTTTGGATTTTATCCTGTCGTTCCAGCAGCCAATCCATTGCCGCATAGCACTCGTTTTCATGCAAATCCTCAAGGGAGAGTAGCTCGCCCAGAGAGGTTGAAGCGGTCTGGGGGTCGCAATGGCGAACCGTTGCGAGCTTGGAATCCCCGCTGATAATGCGATCAATAATCATCGCCGCAACCACATCCCTTTCACGGGAACGTTTTGAGTCGATCATGCCCAGCAGCCCCGACTTTTTCAGCACAGAATGGATGGCTGCAACATGGCCGTGCTGGCGGGCGTCATGAATGGATATGGCTTTTTCAAGAGATGCAATCCCTTCCGATGCCGGGATCGATTCGCCCTTGAGGGCCGCCCGAAGCGCCTCGACGAGTTCATCGGGCAATCCGCTCAGATTAGCCACTGTTTTTTTTCGGACTTTTCCATTTTCCCGCCACGACTCCCGCAAGAGGACGGCGGGCGGAGAGTTTCGATTGGGCACTCGTTCTATATACATGGCCGCACAATATGCGACATAGCGAAACATGCAAGCACTAAGTTTATGTTTACATGGGTACAGATTTTGAAAAACTTGGACATTCTTTTTGTTTAACTCATTGAGTGCGAGAGGATTGCATCGCAGAAGGAGCCGTATTTCCTCAGAAGTTCGGTTTAAAGCGGAGACGGCGTCTCCGCACTCCATGGCGCTTCGCGCACCTTAGCCACCTCTCTTATTCAGCGTTCTTCCCCAAGAACGATTCTGCCAGCCGGGCGTGCTCTGGAGGAAGGTCATCCATGGCCGCGTCAAGGCCGTAGCCGATCCACCACCGCAGAAATGCCAACTCTTCCGGGCTCAGCTGCGGCTCGCCGGCGGGAGGCATATGCTTATCACTGGACTCCGGCAGATCGATCCGCTGCACGAGCAGCGAATCCGCTGCACTTCCATTCACGATGGCCGGGCCTTCCGAACCACCGGCCTGAATCGTTTCGAGCGAGGTCATATTCAGCCCGCCCCTGCTCCGGCGGACGCCATGGCAGAAGATGCACTTTTCTTCCAGCAACGGACGAATCACGGCATCAAAAATCAATGGACCGCCCGTGGACTCCAGCGCAGGTTCTGCAACGGCCTCCACCGCTTCAACAGAAGGATGGCTTTAAAACAACCCACGGCGCCTTGTCCATAGGATTCCCGTGCGTCATGACGCCGCCGAGATGGCCGGCCATCCCAAGAAAGACCGAAACAAACACGGCCCAGCTCCAAAGGATTGACGGCCCCATCCCCTGCTTCACCAAAAGACCGAACCCAGCCGTTCCTGCAATGAACAGCAGTGCGGCATACATGTGCGGCCGCACGGCCGACTCCACATAGCCTCCCGCCAAATACAGCATCAGCCCGGCTCCAAAGGAAACCAAGCTAGAAACAAAAACCAAGACCGTCCCCCAGAACAGCAAACGGGCCGCATCCGCTGATTGGAATTTCGACCGGAAGGCCAAGACAGAAAGCACGCCGACCCAGAGACCGATTGGCAGGTGCAGCACCAGCGGGTGAAAGCTTCCGGCAAACTCCAGCACAACGGGCCAAACCTCGCCGCCCACCGGCTGCAACCGCGTGAGCAACGCGCACGCCAGTATGGCCAGCAGGGAAACAGCGAAATAAACCGCCTTCAAAATGCGCCTCCCGCTATGCGGATCGGTGAGGCGTTACGATGAACCCGCCCGACTTTTCATCGCGCTCCAGTTCAACCAGCCCACGACGCTCAGCATCTTGAAGCAGCTCCCCGAAGGAGCGGAATCCATAAGAGGATTCGGTAAAGCCAGGCTTCCGGCGCTTGAGGGTCTGCTTGATCATGGAGCCCCAGATACGCTCTTCCTCCCCGCGCTCTTGAAGCAAAGCCTCATAGGTTTCGATCACCAGCTCGCAGGCCTCCTGCCTTTTATCGCCAGGGGCGGGCGAGGCCTCACTCTTGGCCGATACTTTTTTCTTGGAGGTTTTCGGAGCCGTCTTTTTCCGTGGCCGGGCGGACTTGATCAGGTCGTCGTAATAAATGAATTCATCGCAATTGGCGATGAGCAGATCCGAAGTTGAACTCTTCACACCGATGCCGATGACGGCCTTGTTGTTTTCGCGCAGCTTGCTCACCAGCGGAGAAAAGTCGGAATCGCCGGTGATGAGCACAAACGTGTCGACGTGCTCCTTCGTGTAGCACAAGTCGAGCGCATCAACGACCATGCGGATGTCCGCCGAGTTTTTGCCGGACATGCGCACATGCGGGATTTCGATCAGCTCAAAGGACGACTCGTGCATGGATCCCTTGTATTCCTTATAGCGCGCCCAGTCGCAATAGGCTTTCTTCACAACAATATTGCCCTTCAGCAACAGACGCTCGAGCACCTTGCCCATGTCAAATTTGGCATTGTCGGCATCTTTGGCGCCCAGCGCCACATTTTCAAAATCGCAGTAGACCGCCATGATGCGGGTTTCATTTTTATCGTTCATTTCATTGCCTCCTTGAGGTTGTAGTAAAAGCCTACTCCTGTCGCGGGCGGGCACAACAAAAAAGGATTCTTCTCAACGAGAAGAATCCTTTTCATAAACCTGCTCTTTCCGAGGACTAAGCTTGGTTCTTCGCCTTCATCGTGGCGCCTACGCGCAGGCGCAAGGCGTTGAGTTTGATGAATCCGGTCGCATCAGACTGGTCGTAGCCGCCCGCTTCGTCAAAACTGACGAGCTCCGGACTGTAGAGCGAATACGGCGAACGGCGGCCACAAACATGCACAGCGCCCTTGAAGAGCTTCAAGCGCACGTCGCCGGTGGCCGTTTCCTGGCTCTGGGCAATGGCGGACTGCAGCATTTCGCGTTCCGGCGCAAACCAATAGCCATTGTAAACCAGCTCGGCATACTTCGGAATGAGCGAATCACGCAGGTGCATCACTTCGCGGTCCATCGTAATGGATTCTAGCGCACGGTGCGCATGGTGCAAGATGGTGCCGCCGGGCGTTTCGTACACACCGCGGTCTTTCATTCCGGTGAACCGATTTTCGACGATGTCGATACGGCCAACAGCATGCTCGCAACCCAAAGCATTCAACTTTTTCAGCAACGCGGCCGGGCTGAGCTTTTCGCCGTTAACAGAAATGGGGATGCCTTTCTCAAAGCTGACTTCGATAGTTTCGGGCTCATCGGCGGCCTGACTCAACGGCTTGGTCATGCACCACATGTTTTCGTCGGGCTCGTTCCAGGGATCTTCCAGAATGCCTCCTTCGAAGCTGATGTGCAACATGTTGCGGTCCATGCTGTAGGGCTTGGATGCGGAAACGGAGCACGGAATATTCCGGTCTTCGAGATATTTAATCATATCGGGGCGACCCTCGAACGGGAAGTCTTCGGGCATGCGCCATGGGGCGATCACTTTCACATCGGGCATCAATGCATAGGCGGTCAGCTCAAAACGAACCTGATCGTTTCCTTTGCCGGTGGCGCCGTGGCAGATGGCTTCCGCGCCTTCGGCCTTGGCGATGTCGATCATGCGCTTGGCGATCAACGGACGGGCGATGGAGGTGCCCAGCAGGTAAGTGCCTTCATAGATCGCGTTGGCCTGCATCATCGGATAGATGTAGTCCTTGGCAAACTCTTCTTCGACGTTGTCGACGTAGCACTTCACCGCGCCGTGCTTGAGCGCTTTTTCTTCAAGGCCGTCGAGCTCTTCTTCCTGGCCCACATTGGCACAGTAGCAGATGACCTCGGCGTCGTATTTTTCCTGCAGCCAGGTCAGCAACACCGTAGTGTCGAGCCCGCCGGAATATGCGAGTACAACTTTCATAATTCGTTCCTTTCTATTTAATAAGACTAGTCAAAGCGTTGACGCATGCGGGCGTTGGCCGCTGCGAGATCAAAGGCCTCAGGGTCGATTTTCCCACCGACCCATTCCAACATTTGTTCGTATTCTTCGCATTTCGGATGGTCGAGGATTTCGAGCAGATTGTAGTAGCCCCACAATCCGCCGCAGTCTTCCGGCGGACAGGCGCGCATGCCCTTGATGCATATGGGATAGGCCAGTCCGTCTTCAGGCTCCGTAATTTTCTCGAGCAAGATTTCATGCACCCATGAATCGCCGAAATCATATTCATATACGATTTTCTGCTTTTCCTTCCGCAACAGAACACCGATGCGCACGCCGGCAGAGTCCTCCGTATCGAAACCACCGAACCCCATAAAGTCGTCTTCAGGATCGGGCAGGTAAAAGGTGCCCCCCTGTTTGAACTGGTAGAGATGGCAGTTTTTCCATCCCATGGTTGCTTGGATAATATAGTGCAAGTCATTCAGCTCCGTGGCGGAAGGAACAAGAATGCGCCGCCAGATCGGCGGTTTCGCACCTTTGAGCGAAACCTTGAGCTGGTAGATCCCGTCGCCCGCCGGAGCGGCGCCCTGCTTTGGGGCATCCTGCAAAAGGCGGTTTGCCAGCTCATCGATCGCCAGGTCGAACTGCCCCGTCATTCCCTCCAAGGGGTTTGGCAACGCTTCATGGGCGGTTTCTGGAATGTTGAACATGGCCAAGGCAGAACTGATCATGGCGGTCAGCTGGCTGAACTCCATAAACGCCGGATTGTCCATGATTTCCATGCCCAGACCGCGGGCGTCGAGCTGGCGCATCACGGCAAATGCCTTGTCATTGAGGGCAAGGAAGCTGGTGCGGATTTCGCCGAATGGATCGGCCTCCCGCGAATAGTCCTGCTGCACCTCATCCCAGAGGACGCACCACAGATCGTGGAATTCCTCCTGGTCTTCGGCGGATGCAAAGAAAAGCGTCCTTCCCTCGGCTACGCGCGCCAATACATCTTCAGGACTTTTCCCTTCGTGGCAAAGGGCGTCGCGCATATAAGCCTCGACCTCTGCTTCGGAAATGGAAAGGCCCAGTTGCTGGAAATAAGCGTCGAGTTCGGATTCCGGTTCGGAGGGATTCTCCAGCGCGTCGAAAACGGCCTCCTCCTGCGGATCTTCATCTACGTCCCAGAAGAGGGCGCGGTCGCCCACCATTTTCACGGTCAGGTCTTTCTGCAAATTGAAATAGGTTGCAAGGGCAAGCGGCGGCGCCTTCATGAGCGGAATGCATTTCGGGTCGCCCTGGGCGTTGCACAACGCCAAAGCGAGTTGCTCATAGCAGTCGCCGTCCGTTCCCAGCTCGTCCAACGCATCGCCCATCGCCCCTGCCATCGAAGCAATCCACTTCTTGGCGGCGACCGCATCGACGCGCGCGCCTTCGTTTTCTGCGCGCACGATCGAAAAAACACCCTGCAGCCAATCAACCACCGTCAGCATCAGCGAGTCGCCGGGGCGGAAGCCACTGGCGGCGAAATAGCCGCGCAGATCAAAAACCGTCAGCTCCACATCAGCGTCGAACGGCGGCATGAGCTTCTCCATGTTGCCTTCGTGATCGAGCAGCAAGTATTCCATTGCACCCGCAAAACCGCAGAAATGGAGGAACGGCATGGCCTGCGCCTGCGGCAAAGAAACCGTGCGGGTCTGGAGCGCGGCGCCGTCCGGCAAAACCAAACGCGCATCTGCCGGAAAAACCTCGCGCGAAACAAACGGAAAAAAGCGGTGCCCCGGAACCACATAGCCACCCTCGATCTCCGCCTTCAACGGCGTGATCCTAAACTGCGCACCTTGAAAAAAGGTGCGCCGTGGAACAAAGATTTCGTTCAGGGAATCCGCCTCAAGCAGGTAGTCCGACGTCATGGCGATATCGAATATCTCATCTTCACTGGCCTTGACGCCCTTGCACTGGACATGGCCGACCAAATCCGCCAACGAAAATTCGGACTCCGCGAGCCGACCATAGTCATCGACAAGCTCCAGCAGTTCATCCTGCTTCATGTGCTGCTCCAAAACGAAGGTTAAAACGGAATGTCGTCTTCGTATTCGTCGAAGTCGGCCGGGACGTCTTTGTCGGACACCGGAGGCTTATCGCCTGCAGCCGGAGCTGGCGCCGCGGCGCCGGTCTGGAGCTTCCACGCGTTCAGGTTGTTGAAGTAGCGTCCATTGTATTCCCGCCCGCGGATATCGAACGATACGGTCACCTCTTGCCCTGCTTGAACATTGTCCAGCAGACTCACCTTGTCGTTCACAAATTGCAGCACAATGTCTTGCGGATAGTTCCCATCCTCGACCGTTACCACAAACTCACGCACAGTAAACTTGTCGCTAATTGTTTTCGCATCCTGCACGAGTTTTACTTTTCCTGTTAAATCATACGCCATTTTTCATCTCCTTTAGTTCACAAATTATTTACCGGTCCCGCCAACGCGGCATTCAACACTGTTTTCTGCTACCATCTTACGCGACTGGCCTTGAGCCATGATTTCGCCCGAATATAAGTCCTCGATCGAAAAGCAAAGATTATAGTCATTCCAGATCAGATTTCCAAAGTTAATTACAAATCCTTTGAATGCATCCAAATCTAGGTGCTTCCTAATTCCAGGTTGCAACGAATCCTTTCAAAAAGGCCCGAAATCAACTTTTCGAACCAGACCGTCACTAATTCCGATTTCTAGCTGATAATCAGAATTCCATTCTGCAGAAACAACATTCAGCTCAACGCCATCCTGCATGCTCATTTCAACCTCCGATCAATGCGTTCGGACTTAATCCGCTGATGCTCGTTTGAATAAAACAAAACAACCAATCCAAAATATTCATAAAGCTTGGGCATAATCGGATTGAGATTATTCCCCCATGCCGCATTGGCAGGGGTTGGGCGACAGGGCCGCCATTTCTTCATGCAGCTCTTCGCACGCTTCACCAATCAACTGCAACGCCTGCTCGATTTCTTCCTGCGAAACATTCAGCGGGGGCAATAAACGGAGGGTATTACCCGCAGTCGCTAGCGCAAGCATGCCTTTTTCCTGCAATTTTTTCTGCAGCGCCGCCGACGGGACATCAAGCACGAGGCCAAGCAGCAAGCCCAGCCCGCGCACTTCGGCGATCCACTTCTTGTGTTTCTGGGCAATATCGCAAAGCCCTTCTACAAAATAGGCGCCCATCATCATGGTATTGGCCAAAAGCTCTTCGGAGTCGATCACATCGATGACCGCGAGCGCGGCCGAGCAGGCCAGCGGCGTGCCGCCGAAAGTGGTGGCATGATGACCGGGCTGGAAAATGTCCGCCAGCGTTGATCCAGCCACGATCGCCCCGATCGGAAAGCCGTTGCCGAGCCCCTTGGCCAGCGAGAAGGCATCGGGTTGCAGATCATAGCTTTGGAAGCCGAACCATTTTCCGGTTCGGCCCATGCCGCACTGCACCTCGTCGCACAAAAGAAGAATGCCCTTTTCATCGCAAAGCTTCCGAAGGCCTGAAAGGAATTCAGGATTGGCCGGAATAACGCCGCCCTCGCCCTGCAATGCCTCAACCAGCACAGCGGCCGTTTTGGAAGAAATGGAATCCTCTACCGACTGCAGGTCGTTAAAATTGGCGTAGACAAAACCTTCCGGCAGCGGACCGAAGCCGATCTGCACCTTTTCTTGCCCGGTCGCGGTCAGCGTAGCCAGCGTGCGGCCGTGGAACGACTGCCTCATGGTGATGACTTCATATTTCCCATGCTCGCTGCCCCAAAGGCGGGCCAGCTTGATCAACCCTTCGTTGGCTTCCGCGCCGGAGTTGCAGAAAAAGCATTTTGCCCCCGGCAGGCTGGAGCGTTCCGCCAAAGCCTTAGCGAGCAACGGCTGCTTTTCGTTGTAGTACAGGTTGGAAACGTGCACCAGCGTTTCGACCTGATCCTGAATGGCATGAATCATTTTCGGATGGCAATGGCCAATGTTTGTGACGGCAATGCCCGACACAAAATCAAGGTATTCATTCCCCTCGGCATCCCACACGGATGCGCCGGAACCTTCCACCAAGGCAATGCCCGGTGCATAGGTCGGCATGAGGTACTCTTTTTGCAGCGCCGCTATTTCCCCTGTCTTCATTTCAATTTTCCCATTTCAGATTTCAAGTTTCTATTTGGTTATTTCGGTTCCCACACCCTCGCTCGTAAACAGCTCCAGCAGGAGTGAATGCGGCATTGAGGCGTCGATGATATGCGCCTTCTTAATGCCCGTCTTCACCGCCCCCGCCATGCCCCGGATTTTCGGAAGCATCCCGCCGGAAATCACGCCCCGATTGATCAACTCGTCAATCTCGCTTAAATGCAGCGAGGAAATCAGGGTGGACTTGTCTTCCGCATCGCGCAGCAAGCCCGGCACGTCCGTTAGGAAAACAATCTTGCGGGCATTCAGCGCGCAGGCAATGGCTGTGGCGGCATCGTCGGCATTAATATTATAAAGATGGCCGTCGGGCCCCTTGCCCAGCGGCGTGATGACCGGAACAATATCCGACCTCAGGTAGGCGCGAACGGGCTCCACATCGACTTCCTCCACTTTACCAACATAGCCCCAGTCCAGCTCTTCATTGGTTTCTGGATCCTTGCCCGTCATTTTTTCGACGCGAATAATATCCTCGCCATAAATGCCGCGCGCCTTGCCGTGGTATTGCTGGATGATTCCCACCAAATGCGGATTGACCTCGCGATTGAGCACCCGCTCGACCACATGAATGGTTTTCTCATCCGTCACGCGCAGGCCATGGACAAAGTTTGTCGCAATACTGTTTTCCTTCATCGCACGCGAAATGGCCTTCCCGCCGCCATGCACCACAACCGGGCGGAGACCGACGCATTCCATGAAAGCAATGTCCTGCATGATGCGGCTGTAGCCGTCCTTATGCTCCATGATGCTGCCGCCAAGCTTGACCACCACGGTCTCGCCGCGGAACTGCTGAATAAACGGCAACGCCTCAATCAGCACCGAGGCCTTTTCAATAAATTTGTCCATTAATTTCCCCTGCGTATTTCGTATTACGTATTGCCCAATCCCTACTTGCCGCTTCCTGCGTTGTATTCCGGAGGCTCTTCTGCCACACGGGAAACCGGCTCCTCCAACTCTTCATAAAGTGTTTCTGGAGCAATATCCGCTCCGTTCGGCCATGCGATTGTTCCGCCATCAATAATTGCCTGCTTGAAAAAACCCAGTTCCTTCAATGGCTCGAAAACCGGCCCCTTCCCGAGATAGGAAGAAAAATCCACCTCCCCGCAATGCCCGTCGTCAAACTGAATCCAATAGGAGTAGGCGCCCCGGCATTCGATTTTACAGACATCATTCATGTCCCACATAAATCACCTCAATCCAACGGATCAATTCTCCTAATCTCGCAACCGTTCCGCGCAACCGCCCAATCGTCCGCTAACTCCACGGTGTGTAGATCGATCCATTCACGAACAAGCTTTAATGCCGTTCGCGAACCTAATCCCCCTTTCAGGACATTGCCTTGAAAGTCAACCACGGCTTATTTTTCTGATATTCAACATGTATGCGCGGTGGATTATGGTCATCATAATACATCCGCACGAAAATACTAAAAAAATGGAAACAACCGGCATCCATCCACCCCAAAACAGCTAATAATTGATCCGCACATATTCCTCGGTGCAGTTGCAGGTGTAAACCGTGGCCGCGCCGTCCCCGAGATGCAGGTCGATGTTTATAGCAAAATCAGTTTGGGAAACCACCTTAATCAGCTCCTCCACCGCAATATCCGTCCGCACGCCGCCGGCCACCACTTGGGCGTCGTCGTAGAAGACACCCACCTTCTCCTCCTCGACCCGCGCCAAAGAATAGCCAACGGCATCCATGATCCGGCCCCAGTTGGGCGTCGTCCCAGCCCAGGCGGTCTTGTTCAGCATGGAATTGGCCACCGACCGCGCGGCCTGGTCGGCATCGGCGTCCGAAACGGCGCCGGCAACGTTGACCGTCACGAACTTGTCCGCACCCTCGCCGTCGTGGACGATCATCATGGCCAGTTCGAAGCAAACCTTTTCCAGCGCACGGGAAAAAGCGTCCCAGTCATCCGACGATTCATCGAGCGTCTTAACGCCCGAGGCGCCGTTGGCCAGCGCCAGCACGGTGTCGTTGGTGCTCTGGTCCCCGTCGATGGAGATCCGGTTGAAGCTGGCATCGACTGCTTTCTTGAGCGCGTTTTGAAACGCGTGGCGCTCCACCGCGGCATCGGTGGTGATGTAGGAAAGCATCGTGGCCATGTTCGGCTCGATCATTCCGGCGCCCTTGGCAAAACCCACGATCTTCACTGCCCGGCCTTCAATCTGCAGCTGGGCAACAGAAACCTTCGGTCGCGTGTCCGTGGTCATCATCGCTTCCGCAGTCTCCTGCACATGCTCGATCAACGCTGACTCGAAGAGCGTCCCAATGCCCGGAACAATCTTGTCCAAGGGCAGCTGGGGGCCGATCCGCCCCGTAGAGCAAACAAAGATTTCCTGAGGTTCGCAACCGATGATCTTAGCGGTCTCGGCGGCCATATCGCGCACTGCCACCATGCCCTCGGAACCGGTACATGCGTTAGCAATGCCGCTGTTCATGACAATCGCCCGAGCGACACCATGCTCCAAATGCGCCCGGCAAACCTTGACCGGCGCCGCACAAACCTGATTCTGCGTAAAAACGCCGGCGGCCGTTGCGGGGAAATCGGAGAGGATCAACGCCATATCTTTTGCGCCGCCCAGCTTGATGCCCGCGGAAACCCCCGCGCACTTAAAGCCTTTCGGCATATGGATGTTTGAGTACATTTAAAAGTCCTGTATTGAGAATGAAGATTAAGCTTAAAGAGATTGCTAAGCAATTGGAAGGAAGATAATTGTTTGTAGACCCGCCTTCAGGCGGCTCGCCCGCATTGCCGCTCAACCTAAACCGCCTGAAGGCGGAACTGCGAACCTTAACCTCCCAACGCAAAAAAGCCCCCCGGCTTCGGGAGGCTTTTGCCACTTGCAGTTTCCAAAGATTAACGTTTGGAGAACTGGAAGCGTTTACGCGCACCCGGCTGACCCGGTTTTTTTCGTTCTTTCATGCGAGCGTCACGAGTAAGGAATCCAGCTTTTTTGAGAAGCTCCCTCATCTCTTCATCGGAAGCCGCCAATGCACGGGAAACAGCGTGTACCACCGCTCCGCATTGCCCTGACTTTCCGCCACCTTTTACGGTAGCGATAATGTCGTGCTTTCCTTCGATTCCAAGAGCCTGAAACGGCTTCTTAAGCACTTCCTGCTGCAAGGCGGTGTTGAAATATTTATCAGACTCTAGGCCGTTGACGGTGATCGTCCCGGAACCTTCGGTCATGCGTACGCGGGCAACGGAGGTTTTGCGGCGGCCGGTTGCTTCTAGTGTCAAAGTATCTTTTGCCATGATGATTATTCCTGCTTAGAAGTTGAGTTTCAGCTCTTTCACTTGCTGCGCCGCATGCGGATGCTCGGCACCGGTATAAACCTTAAGGCGGGTCAGGGTCTGACGCGACTGGCGGTTGACCGGCAACATGCCCTTAACGGCCTGCGTGATGATGCGCTCAGGGTTCTTTTCGCGGATATCCTTGGCCTTGGTTTCCCTCCGGCCACTGGAATAACCCGTATAATCCTGATAGATTTTATTTTCTTCTTTGTTTCCGGTCAGCTTAATTTTATCGCAGTTGAGCACAACAACGAATGCGCCGGTATCGACGTGCGGCGTGTAGGTTGGCTTGTCGCGTCCGCGCAATGCGTCTGCAATAACAACGGCCAAACGTCCGGCCGGCTTATCTGTGGCGTCAACGACGTACCACTCACGTACGACATCAGCCTCTTTGGGCATAAAAGTTTTCATTTAAAACGTCCTCTAGCTCTGTTCGGTATAAACACAAGGTCGGGGAAGTTATAGTAGGCGGGCATGTGTGTCAACCCCTCCGAGCAAGAAGTTTCTTGTTTTTACAACCCCGCCCCCGTGCTACAAATGAACCCTATGAAATTCGCCCTAATAAAGATTGAGCCGGCCCGAAGGCCAACAGGACTCTGCTGGCTGCTGATTGCGATCCTGCTTGCAGGCCTTGCCTTCGGTTTTCTAACCAATATATACGGTTTTCTGGCACCCAATGCCAACCCCAACAAAGGGCTTATGGTTGTGGAGGGGTGGATCCACGACTTTGCACTCGATGAAGCCGTTGCGATGTACCGCACCGGAAACTACACCCGGATCGCCTGCACCGGCGTGCAAATTGAAACCGGCAGCTACATCCAACAATTCAAATCCTACCCCGAAATGACCGCCGCCCGCCTACGCAAGCTCGGCATCCCCAACGACCAAATCATCGTCGCCGTGGCGGACGAAGCGCAGAAAGACCGCACCTATCTCGCTGCCGTCGCGCTTCGGGAGGCCATCATGGCCTACAACATTGAAGAGACCAACCTCCACCTCATCACCACCGGCCCCCACGGCCGGCGCAGCCGCCTGCTCTTCCAGCAGGCGCTCGGCAAGGACTACCACATCGGCGTCACCTGCCTCGACGACGCCGGCTATGAGCCCGACCGATGGTATGCCTACAGCCAGGGCGTCCGCAAAGTCATCGGCGAATGCATCGCCTACGCCTACGCCAAAGTCCTCTTTCTTCCATAAATGAGCGACGCCGAAACCAACCTGCCCCTCTGGCTCGCCTTTCTTTCGTTGAACGAACAGGCCACCCGCGACTGGCTGACCGGCCTCCGCAACCGTCGCTATTTTGAAGAAACGCTTGCCGATCACGTTGCCGCCGCCAACCGCTACGACCGCGAACTCAGCCTCGCGCTGTTCGACATCGACCAGTTCAAACAAATCAACGACCAGAACGGGCATGAAGCCGGCGACAGCGCACTGAAACATTTTGCTGAACTGCTGACCTCCACCGCCCGCGCCGCGGACATCGTCTGCCGCTACGGCGGCGATGAATTCGCCGTCATCCTTCCCGAAACCAACAAGGCCAGCGCGGAACACTTTGCGGAGCGGGTTGCCGCGAAACAAATGTTCCCTACAATCACCGCCGGCATCGCCGCCCTCCCCTGCGAAAATCTCGTAGCTGAAGCCGACGCCCATTTGATTTTCAGAAAAAAAGAATCCCGGCGATAGCTGAACCGATTACGAGAATCACGGGACTGACCTTCCATTTGGCAATGAGCAGAATGCAAACGATCGAGACACCGCCAGCCACCCAATTGACCACGGCCACCTTTCCGATCTGCCACGCGGCGGCCGCCACCAAACCCACTACGGCCGGGCGCAACCCCAAGAATACCGCCTGCACGGCCGGGCGTTCGTAGAAGTGGAATACGAAAAGGGCGAAAATCATGATTAATATGATTCCCGGCAGGGCTACCGCCAGCGTGGCCGCCAGCGCCCCCGGAACGCCGGCCACCTCATAGCCGACAAACGTCGCCATGTTGATCGCAATCGGCCCCGGCGTGCTTTGGGAAATGGCGATAAAATCGACAAAGCGCTCGGTGGTCATCCACCCGCGCCGCTCGACCTCCTGCTGAAGAAAAGAAAGCACCGCATAGCCGCCGCCAAACGCGAAGAGCCCGATGGTGAAAAAGGCGGAGAACATCTGAAACAGGATGCTCACGCCCCGGCCTCCTTCCTGAAAAGAAGGAATCCAAGCAGACCGCCGGCAACAATCATCAGCACCGGAGAGCAGTGCATCCCGACAATCGCCAAAAAGGCGCCGACGGCAATCGCGCCCTTCGTAATCGAGTCTACCGACTTTCTGCCCACCTGCCAAACGGCCGTCACAATCATTGCCACCACCGCAGCGCGGATGCCGGCAAAGGCCTTCTGCACCCAAGGATGCTCGAAATACGGCGTCAAAAACGCGGCAACCAGCAGAATAACCGCCAGCGAAGGCGCGGCCATGCCGCAGGCCGAGGCGGCTGCGCCGGGAATCCCGCGCTTGCGGTAGCCGATCAGGGCCGCGGTGTTCATGGCAATAATCCCGGGAACCGACTGGCCGAGGGCATAGTAATCGACCATCTCCTCGTCGGTGATCCACCCCTTGGAGTCGACCGCTTCGCTTTTAAGCAACGGAAACATGACATAGCCACCGCCGATGGTAACGGCGCTCACCCGCGCAAAGACGCAAAAAAGCTCCAACAGCTTCGGACGTTCCGATTTTTCAGCCATTGGAGCCTTTCTCTTTTGATCTAAGCCGATGCCTAGTAGCTCACGCAGGAGGCGTGGAGCGCTTCGATTTGTTCCGCAATTTTTTCAACCACTTCACAGTCAACCTTCCCGCTGATCCGCAGGAGGGCCAGTGAGTTTTTGCCGGACGGGTCGTGCGGGTTGCGCATGTCGTTGATATTGATGCCGGCCTCAGCAAGCGCGTTGCCGATCCGGCCAACAACTCCCGGACGGTCCTGATAGATGAAGAGCACGGCAGTTCCGACCGGCTCGAAGTAGAGCTTGTCGAAATCGTTGATGCGCGAAATCATCATGTTGCCTTCGGCCACGGTGCCGCGGACGCTGATGCGTTTGAAGGTGGCCGCATCGACGGAGGTGGTGACGTCCACGGTGATGGAATCGCCGTAGCCCTTGGAGGTATCGGTCTCGCGGTTGAAATATTCCACGCCCATCTCCTTGAGGTATTCGAGCGCGGCATCGTAGCCCTGCGTGCGGTCGAAGTCATCGGAGAGCGCCGCCACGATCTGCACGAGCAACCAGCCGCTGAACTTGGCGAGGTCGCCGTAGAAACTGGTTTCGATGAGCTTCATCTGCTTGTTGCCGCCGGCAATGCCGCGGCAGGTGTGCGCCAGAGCAAAGGCCAGTTCGGAGTAAGCGCGATCGAGACCTTCCGGCACATCGCGGTTCACGACATAGGAGGCAATGCCCTTGTCGTCGTAGCCAATGAGCTGGGTGGCGGAGCGTTGCGCCGCATTAAAGTTGGCTTCATTGGTGCTGGCTCCAAGATGCGGCAGCATGATGTCGGCAATGTCGGAAACGGATTTGTCGCCCTCGGCATCTTTGGCATAGACATCGTTCAGAAAACGCAGACCCTTGTCGGCCTTCAGCTCGCGCAGATCGTCTTCATTGATAATGCCGGCGCGGGCGCAATTGATGAGTGTGGCGCCATTCTTCATGCGGGCAAAGAGCGACTTGTTGATAACCCCGCGGGTATCATCGTTTTCCGGCATGTGGAGCGAAATATAGTCGCACTGCTCGAAAATCTCGCCGAGTTCAGCAGGCACAGCACCAAGGTCGCGGGCGCGCTCGTCGGAGAGAAAGGGATCGTAGGCCAGCACCTTGGCATCGAAACCGAACAGGCGCTTGGCGACCAACTGGCCAATGGCACCAAAGCCGACAATACCGACGGTTTTGCCGGTGATTTCCTTACCCATGAAGTTTTTCTTTTCCCATTTTCCAACGCGGGTGGAGGCGTCGGCGAGGACGATATGGCGGGCATCGGCCAACATCAGGGCAATTACTTCTTCGGCCACGGCATTGGCATTGGCGCCCGGCGTGTTCATAACATCGATGCCCTTAGAGCGGGCGTATTTCGTATCAATCGTATTGTAGCCGGCCCCGGCGCGAATGACGACCTTGAGCATAGGCATGGCATCGATGATTTCCGGCGTCACCTTTTCGGAGCGCACAAACAGCGCATACGTGTCGGGATGCTGAGAGGCAAGGGTACTGAGTTCCTGAGAATCGTCCTGAACAACTTCGTAGCCTCCATGAGCGTTGAGGGTCTCGCGGGCAACCGCATTCAGCTTGGTCGGGATCAGTACCTTTTTCATTGTTTCCTCTCGGTTGGGGTTAAAAAGCGAGAACCACCCTAGAGCAGGCTTCCCTGCAGAATCAAGCTTTGACAAATCCATTTTTTGCTGAGAGTGTCTACCACTTCCATTTAACGACGCTATGAAGAGACGAATCCATTTACTAACTAGCTTGGTCGCCACCCTGTTTCTGACCGGATGCATGGGCTATCAACTGGGGGGCTCCCGTCCGGACGGGATTGAAACAGTCTACCTTGCCCCGGTCGTGAACAAAACCGGCGAAACGGCCATCGAACTGCCCGTCACCCAAGCGCTGCGCGAGCGCATCCAGAACGACGGACGGCTGAAACTGGTAAACGATGCCAGCCAAGCCGATGCCGTCATCGAAGTTGAACTCGTGAAGTTCAAACTGAAAGCCATCGCCTTTCAACGCAAACAGAAGACTACCGCCAGAGAGTTCCGCATGCGCATCGACGCAGTGGCATCCCTCAAGAGCACCACCACCGATGAAATCCTGTCGGAGTCAAAAACCTACGGAAACGCGAACTTCACCTTTGACTCCGACCTCACCAACGCCAAGCGGCAGGCCACCCCTCGGGCGGCCTACGAGCTGGCCGAATACATGGTTGATGATCTGATCGAGCAATGGTAAGCGAGCCAAAGGCTCGAAGACTCAGGCGTTAAGCTTTAGGTTTTTTAAGCCCCCCCTCTCGGAACAACGGCACCTTAAAACCCAACCACCTAGAAACTATCCAGGCACAAAAAAACCCGCTCAATGGCGGGTTTTTAGTCGAACGCTTGGTTGCGTCAACTAGGCAATCTTACGCAGGCCGTTCGCTGCGTTTGTCTTGCGACGGATTGCGGTGTTTTTCTTGATGACCCCAGCCTTGGCCGCTTTATCGAGCACCGAACTATAGCTGCGCAGTGCGGTTTCGCCTGCTTCGGTGTTTTTGGCTTCCAATGCTTCAAACATTTCGCGACGAGCAGTCTTGATGCGGGTACGCACCTGCTGATTGCGGTCGTGGCGAACTACATTCTGGCGCATTCTCTTTTTGGCGCTTATAAGATTCGGCATATCAAATCACTCCGTTTATTCAAATTTGTTCTATTTTCTGGAAAAGAAGGTTGGGATAGTAGCGCAGGGCGCATCGAAGTCAACCCGCAAATCGAGCATTTTTATTTAACTAGCGAATGATTCCCCAATGATCCCTAAAAGGCCAATAAACAAAAAACGCAGGCCCTTGAAAATCATCGCGGGGGACGCCGGCGAAGAAGCGGCCGTCCAAGCTCATATTCGGTCTGGTGTTGTCGCCCATCATCAAATACTCATCCTCCGCCAGCTGGATAAAATCATCCGCATCCTGCAATCGAGACCCCGGCGTGGTTGCATGCCCGCCGCTGTAGATCGGGTCGGTGGCGATCGTTTCAAACATGGGCGGGTCGGAAACAACTTCCCCGTCCGCCACAATCCGATGGTTCTGGATCTGGATCTTCTCGCCGGAGAGGCCGACCATGCGTTTGATGTAGAACGTGTCGCTGCGAACCCCGTCATAATCGATGTGCCTCGTGTCGAACACCGAAATGTCGCCACGCTCTGGGCGCATGAAGTTGTATTTAATTTTATTGACCAGGATATGGTCGCCGGCCACCACCCTGCCCGCCAGAATGGGGTCGCCCTTGTTGTAGAATTTCTTATTGTTGGGCTGCAGCATGTAGGCGGGAACACTGTGGGGCGTCGCGCCAATCATAACAATATAGTCGCCATTGGCATCGATTTTAATGCCTTGAATGGTTCCCGCCGCCTGGGTGCAGATTTCCGTGCCCTTCGGCCCGGGAATCAGAATGTCGCCCTTGGCATATTCGTGCCCGTAATCGATCTGCCCCAAACCGCGCAAATAGACGGGAATCTTGTGCGGCACGTTATTGATGTAGACCACACTGTTGTCGCGTGTGCCAACCCCGCTCGTCAGATAGCCCGAAGCCTTTGCCTTCACCACTTTATACGATTCTCCAGCGACCAGCCAGTTGACCAGCTTGAAGGGCTGGCGCTCATTCCAGGTCGGCCCCGTCTGCGCAAAGGCATTGATGCCGTTCAAGGTGGGCTGCATCGAGCCGGTTGGAATTTTGAAGGGCTGGAAAAAGAAGGCCCGGATCGCCATGGCGGCGCCGAGGGCGACGATGATGACTTCGATGTTTTCGCGCATGCCCGATGTGTTTTGCGTGGGATAAACCTTGTCGGACGCCGCAGCCAGCACTTCAACCGCCTTCTCGACATCGCCCTGCCCGCCGTTGCGGATATCCCGCACCACCTCCTCGGCCGCCTGGAGCGCCTCGATGTCCGCCGGGGCGGCAATGTCTTCGCGCATGTGCCGCGCATGCTGCGCCGCGTGCAGATATTCCTTCAGCTGCTTGCGCAGCTTCCGCTTTTTCAGCAAATCAATCATTGTTTCCCTTCGGAATTCAAAATTCCTTGTTCTCTATTCGACATTCCCTACTGCGTATTGGTTTTCAGGACAGCGATAAACGCCTCCTGCGGAATGTTCACCTTGCCGATTTTCTTGAGCTTCTTTTTGCCTTCTTTCTGGCGTTCAAGCAATTTGCGCTTACGGGAAATATCGCCGCCGTAGCACTTGGCCGTCACATCCTTGCGGTAGGCTTTGATGGTCTCGCGGGCAATGATCTTGCCGTTCACCGCGGCCTGCACCGCCACAGCAAAGGCCTGGCGAGGGATAACATCCAGCAGCGACTTGCACATCTGCCGTCCGCGGGACTCGGCCTTGGAGCGATGCAATATGCTCGAAAAGGCATCCACGACCTCGCTGTGAATCATGATGTCCATCCTCACCAGCTCGGATTGCTGATAATCGGAATACTCATAATCCATCGAGGCATAACCGCGGCTGATGGTTTTCAACTTGTCGTAGAAATCGATCAGCACCTCATTCAGCGGCATGTAGCACGTGAGCATAACGCGATGCCCGTCGATAGAGTCCGTTTTGGTGATGTCGCCGCGACGCTCCATGATCAGTTTCATCATTTCACCCAAATAATCCGTCGGACAGATGATGGTGGCATTAATCATGGGCTCCTCGATGTGCTCAATATTGCTCATATCGGGCAGATACATCGGATTATCAATTTCCTGAACGTCGCCGTTTTTCAGAATCACGCGGTAAACCACGTTCGGGTACGACGAAATAATATCGAGGTTGAACTCGCGGCGCAGGCGCTCCATGATGATTTCCATGTGCAGCAAGCCGAGGAAGCCGCAACGGAAACCAAAGCCCAGCGCAATCGAGGATTCCGCCTGGAATGAAAAGGATGCGTCGTTCAGGCGCAGCTTATCCATGCTGGCGCCGAGCTTTTCGTAGTCGGACGTTTCCACCGGATAGATGCCCGAAAAGACCATCGGGTGGATTTCTTTGAAGCCCGGCAAAGCGTCCGGAGCGGGCGTCTTTGCAATCGTAAGCGTGTCGCCGATCTGGATTTCGGAGGCATCCTTAATGTTGGCAATCACATAGCCAACGGACCCTTCCTCCAGCACCGGGCATTTTTCCATTTCGGGCGTAAAAATACCGACTTCCTTGATTTCGTAGCTTTCGCCGGTGCTCATCACCTGCACCTTGTCGCCCGCTTTGAGCCGGCCGCTGAACAGGCGCATATAAACCACCACACCGCGGAACGCGTCGTATTTCGAATCGAAAACCAGCGCACGGGTAAACTTGTCCTTGCCCGGCGTCGGCGGCGGGAAGCGTTCCACCACGGCTTCGAGCACCGCTTCAATGCCGATGCCCTTCTTGGCGCTGATCTGCAGCGCATCCGTTGCCTCGATGGCGAGAATATCCTCGATCTGCTGGCAAACCTCGTCGATATCCGCATTAGGCATCTCGATTTTGTTGAGCACGGGAATGATGCTGAGGCCGTTGTCGTTGGCCAGATAGGTGTTTGAAACGGTCTGCGCCTCCACGCCTTGCGAAGCGTCCACCACCAGAATCGCGCCTTCACACGCTTGCAAGGAACGCGACACTTCATAGGAAAAGTCCACGTGACCGGGGGTGTCGATCAAGTTGAAGGTATAGATTTTTCCATCCTTCGCCTTGTATTTCATCGTCACTGGATGCGCCTTGATCGTGATGCCGCGCTCGCGCTCAAGATCCATTGAATCGAGAAGCTGCTCCTTCATCTTGCGGTCTTCAACGGTATGAGTCAGCTCCATCATACGGTCGGCCAGCGTTGATTTGCCGTGGTCGATGTGCGCAATGATTGAAAAATTTCGTACTAAAGATAGATCGTTCATACAGCCTTGCAATAGTTGTCTTGGGCGGTCTTCCGCAAATCGGAAACCGCCGGCTTCATGTCGTCCTGCTTAAAAAGATACGAGCCCGCCACAAACAGATTGACCCCGCAGGCCGCGGCGCGTTCAACCGTTGTGTTGTCAATGCCGCCGTCGATGGCAATATCCACCCAATCCGCCATCCGGCGAATCACGGCCACCTTCCCTTCTACATAGGAGAGGTATTTCTGTCCGCCAAAGCCCGGATGCACCGACATCACCAGCACCTCGTCCACCCAGCGGTTTTCCAGGCATTCAAAAATGCTCTCCACCGGCGTTTCCGGATTCAACGTAATCGCAGGTCGCTTGCCCAGCGCACGGATGGCCGCCAGCGTCTCCCGAACATCGCACTTCGATTCGATATGGATCTGAATCGTGTCCGATCCTGCCTCGGCAAACGCCTTAATGTGGTTTTGCGGCTGCGTCACCATCAGATGCACGTTTTGCGGAATCTGAACCGCTGCAACCGACATTTTAACCACATCCGGCCCAAAACTGATGTTCGGCACAAACACGCCGTCCATCACATCCACATGGATCTGATCCGCCCCCGCCGCTTCCGCTCGCGCGCAACCTTCGGCCAATCGGCCAAAGTCGGCGGCTAGAATGGATGGCATAATCTGAATATCCGGCATTTTGCTCGTTCCCTTGAAAAAATGAACGCAGAAGCTACCCAACCCCGCTCCAAAGGTCAAGGTTCCACACCTTCAGCAAATGGACTCCTGCAAAAGGAAAAAAGCGAGCCTCTCAAATGTTCGCATTTTCTTGCTAGATTCCCATTAAGATTTTGTTAGGTTCACCGCGCATTCCAAAAACAACCAGAACCGGGAGAGGATAATGAACGTAAGTTTCCTGCAAATTGCACTAAATGTAGTGGGAGGATTGGGTATTTTCCTCCTGGGAATGAAACACATGTCGGAAGGCCTTCAGGCTGTATCCGGCGACCGTTTGCGCAAAATTATCAGCGTCGCCACCAACAACCGGGTCATGGGTGTGCTCATGGGCATTCTGGTTACCTGTCTGGTACAATCCAGTTCGGTTACCACCGTAATGGTTGTCGGCTTTGTTAACTCCGCCATCATGAACCTGATGCAGGCCATCGGCGTCATTCTCGGAGCAAACATCGGCACAACGATTACCGGCTGGATTCTGGTGCTGAACATTGGCAAATGGGGACTTCCAATCCTTGGAATTGCAGCATTCTTTTTCCTCTTCTCTAAAAGCGAGCGTATCCGCTATATCGGCATGACCATTATGGGCATCGGCATGGTCTTCTTCGGACTTGAACTGATGAAGAACGGATTTAAGCCACTACGCTCCATGGAAGAATTCAGCGCCTGGTTCCAAACCTTTCACATCACGTTGGATGGAGGAATTTTCGCAGCATATGGTGACATCATCAAATGCGCCCTCGTCGGGATGGTGCTGACTATGATTGTGCAGTCTTCTTCGGCAACACTGGGCATCACGATCGGCCTTGCAGCCACCGGTGTGATTGAGTTCCAAACCGCCGCCGCCCTAGTGATGGGCGAAAACATCGGAACCACCATAACTGCCCTATTAGCCTCTATCGGCACAACAACCAATGCCAAACGGGCGGCCTATGCCCACTTCTTCTTTAATGTTCTGGGAACCATCTGGTTTATTGCCCTATTCCCGATTGCCATAAAAGGGCTTTCGGCCCTGGTTGCCTCCAAAACCGGATTTAACCCACTGGACATCAGTATTGATTCGATGGATGAAAAGGAGTTCGGACTGGTCATTACCTCAGGAATTGCTCTTACTCACACCACGTTCAACGTGGCGAACGTGCTTATCTTCCTGCCATTCATCGGCTTTCTGGCCAAATTTGTTACCTGGTTGGCTCCGGAAAAAGAGACGAAAGAATCCGCACACCTCACCTATCTGGATATTCGCATGCTCGACACCCCGACATTGGGTATTGTTCAGTCGCAGGGACAGCTCAACTTCATGGCTGAGAGCGTGGAAGGCATGATGGATCAGTTGAAGGAATGTCTCGGCGGAAAGGCAACGACAGCAATCGAAAGCAAAATTTTCCACCGCGAGGAAATCCTCGACAACGTCCAGAAGGAAATCTTCCTGTTTCTCAGCAATATGGTTTCGGGACAGGTTCCGCACGAGGTCACCACCAAGGCCCATATGCAGATGCGTATCGCCGATGAATACGAGTCGCTCTCCGACTACATCGCAAACGTGCTAAAAGGGATCAAGAAAATGGAGCAAAACAAACTCCACCTCGACGGCCCCGCCAAAGACAAGCTGCTGGTGCTCCACGAGAGGGTTGCTTCGTACATCGCTACGGTCGATCAGCACATGAAGGACGAAAACGCGGACCACCTTGCCTGGGCCAACACCGAAGGCGCGGCCATCGGGAAGCTCATGAAGGAAACGCGCCGCGAGCATCTCGCCCGCCTGCAGAAAGAGGAGGTTTCGCCCTACTTCAGCCTGGCCTACACCGACATGCTCAACTTCTACCGCCGCATGAAAGACCACGCCCTCAACATTGCAGAGGTGGTCTCAGGCGACAAATAAGGAATAAACATTCCTGTTTACGCAAAGGCTCTTCCGGGAACGGGAGAGCTTTTTTTGCACCTGAGCCGTCCGCAATGGAAACGCCAGCATAATTGATTAGCAAACGGTCAGGATTTTGTTAGTTTCTTTGCGCATTTTCAACTGCGGGGGAAAGCATGGAGTGGCACGCGATTCAGGATATCCTTTTCAAGGTCGTCGGGGGACTCGGCATCTTTTTGCTGGGCATGAAATACATGTCGGAAGGCATGCAGGCCGTGGCCGGGAGCCGCCTGCGCAAGATGATCAGCGCCGTAACCGACAACCGCTTCGCCGCGTGCGCGATCGGCACCCTGATTACCGGCATTGTCCAGTCGAGCTCGGTAACCACGGTGATGGTGGTCGGATTCGTGAACAGCGGTGTCATGACCCTGATGCAGGCGATCGGCGTAATTCTCGGCGCAAACATCGGCACAACCGTAACCGCTTGGATCATTGCGCTTAAGATCGGAAAATTCGGGCTGCCCGTGCTTGGAGTGGCTGTCTTTTTCTTCCTGTTTTCCAAAAAGGAGCGCGTGCGCTACACCGCCATGGCACTGTTGGGCGTGGGCATGGTTTTCTTCGGACTCCAGACCATGGGCGGCGCATTCAAAACCCCGGAAGTCAACGAATACCTCAGACAGGCCTTTTCCGTCATGAACGGAACCACGATCCCGGGCGTGCTTAAATGCGCCTTCTTCGGCTGCTTGGCCACTATGATCGTGCAGTCCTCCTCGGCCACGATCGGCGTAACGATTGTTTTAGCGCAAGGGGGCATCATCGACTTCGGCACGGCGGCGGCGCTGGTGCTCGGCCTGAACATCGGCACCACCATCACCGCCTTCCTCGCCTCCATCGGCACCTCTACCAACGCCAAACGCGCGGCCTACGCCCACATTATCTTCAACGTCATCGGAACACTCTGGCTCATCCCCATCTTTTTTTCCTATGTAAAAGGCATCGACTGGATCTTCGGCCACGTCCATGGGTTCATGGCAAAGAATCCCGAGATGGCCGACGACGTCACGGCAAAGATCGCCTTGGTGCACACGGGCTTCAACCTCATCAATACCATCATCTTCCTGCCGCTAATGAAACCGCTCGCCCGCTTGGTTGAATGGCTCGTCCCCGAAAAGAAGGCCGACGAAATCAACCACCTCGCCTACTTCGACGTCCGCATGCTCGACACGCCGGCGCTCGGCATCGTGCAGTCGAAAAAACAAGTGCTATTCATGGCGGAGAGCGTCGAAAAGATGGCGGAATGGCTTGGCGAAGTGCTTGCCAGCAACGAGCAGCTCGACGAGCTTGAAAGCAAGATTTTCCACTACGAAGGCATTCTCGACAACGTGCAGAAGGAAATCGTGGTATTCCTGAGCGAAATGATGACGGGCCAAGTGACGCACGATGTGATGGAAGAGGCGCGTCGCCAAATGCGCTTGGCCGATGAGCTCGAAAGCCTTAGCGACTACCTCATGAATGTCCTCAAAGGGCATGTGAAACTGCGGACCAACCAGCTGACGGTCTCGGAAAAAGGCCGCGCAGAACTTATTGACCTGCACAACAAGGTCTTCGATTACATTAAGATGGTAAACAATGCCGAGCGCAACGAAAACAAGGATATCCTTGGCCGGGCGCAGACCGACAGCGATGTCATCACGCGCCAAATGAAGGAATACCGGCGCCTGCACCTGCTGCGTCTATCGGAAAGCAAGTCCTCCCCGCTGCACAGCCTGGTCTTCACCGACATGCTCAACGACTACCGCCGCATGAAAGACCATGCCCTCAATATTGCCGAAGTCGTGGCCGGGGAAAAATAGCCGGATGCACCCTCCCCATAAAAAGCCCCCGCCCACACTTCTCAAACATTAAACACTGCCCACTAATATCTAACGGCCTCCTAATACTCTCCTAACATTCGGAATTTACTTTTTCGCACATGCAAAGGAAAAAACTGGAATGGCGAGCTCGGAATCTCCGGGACTGAAAAGGTGCCTTCCGCTTTCCTTTGCTGCACATTTATAACGAAACGTATAACTCCAACGAGAGGATGAATAAGATGAATAAAAAACACATAGCTATCATAGCACTCGGCCTTGCGGTATCCGCATCGGCCGCATTTGCAGAAGAAGCAGTCGCACAGGTTCCCGCAGAAGCGGCCGAAGCGGCCTCCGAAGAGTCGATTTACGACAAAATATGGGGTGCGGCTGAATTATACAAAAACAACGACGGAAAAGTTCTCCAAAGCCTGGCCTTTACCGGACGCTTGCAGGGCGACGCCGTCAACTTCCAAAACGAAGACTCCTCCCATGACGATACAGACTGGAGACGTCTGCGCCTCGGTTTCAAAGCCAAGGTATTCGACGATTTCACCCTGCATAGTGAAATGGACCTGAACATGAACGAAGCAGACTCCGACTCATGGGATAAATTCTACAAACGCCTGACCGACTCCTACCTTAAATGGGCCCCTTCCAAAGATTTGAGCCTAAAAGTGGGCAAACAGTCCGCCGGCTTCACCCTCGACGGTGCAACCTCGTCCAAAAAGCTCATCGTTCCGGAACGCAGCATCGTGGCCCGAAACATCTGGTTCGGCACCGAGTATTTCACCGGCGCATCCGTGACGGGGAAAAACAATGATTGGTCCTACAACGTAGGCGGTTTTTCGTCCAGCGGCGAAGATGAGTTCGGCCACTTTGACAGCGGCTACTTTGCCCTGCTGTCCGCCGGCCACACGATCGGAGAGGATGGATCGCTTCGCCTCGACTACGTGTATAACGACCCGGATTACAGCACCGACTACAGCGTGGGCACCAGAAACCTCAAACATGTTGTCTCCCTCGTCTATAAAGACATGCTGAACGAAAAGCTTGGATTCTGGTCCGACATTTCCTGGGCGCAGGGCATCTCCGGCCAAAGCGATCTGGTCGGCATCGACCTCATGCCTTTCTACAACTTAACCGAAGAGCTTCAGTTGGTTCTTCAGTATGCCGGCGTTTCCAGTCTGAACAACAAATCGGATGTCAACATGGCGCGCTATGCCAGCAAGAATTCCGGTCAGAAGGTTGAAACAGCGCACAACCTGCTGCTGGGCTTCAACTGGTACCTCTACGGCCACAAGCTGAAATGGCAGAATGCGATCGAATACAACCACGGCGACCGCTTGGCTGACGGAGGAGGCACCTACAAAGGATACGGCCTCACCTCCGGACTCCGCCTCAGCTGGTAAGGCGACGCGCACACCGCACAACCGAATCAGGGGCTCCCATCCGGGAGCCCTTTTTTGTTTCACAAACCAGCAGATCGAAAGTCGGTTCCACAGAGATTCCCTCCATTATGTTTGCATGAGGAAAAACTTGTGCACCATGGCCGGCGAAAACACCGGCCCTCCGCACTTCTGGAGCGCTCCTCCGCTCCCTTGAAGAAATCTTAACAATGCCGTTTTCACTCTATTACAGGGGTTTATTCCAATTTTATGTAAATTCCGCCTTATTCTGTCCATCTTTCAGCATCCAGCGACGTTCTCACTAGCAATACATGATAATATTTGTCATATTTTGCTTTTTCATCTTTTTTACGATGAAAAGAATCCATCCAACGCCAGGAGAGATACAAATGGAAAAGACCATCCTTACAGCAGCAGGCATTCTCGCCGGCACACTGGCTTACGCCGCCGCGCCCGTGGAACTTGTACCCGTCCAAAAGAAGGATCTGGCCGTCACCACCACCCAGCCCGTCAGCATCGAGGCCTTCCACACGGCCAGCATCGGCACCCGTGTTACCGGCTATGTGAAAGCCGTGCTCGTCGATATCGGCTCCCCTGTCAAGGCCGGACAGCCCATGGTGGCGATCGACGCCCCCGAGCTCGTCGCCGCCGTGAACGTGCTGCAAGCCGAGATCAAAGATCGCGAAGCCGCCCTCGCCGCCGCGCAGTCCGAACAAAAGCGGGTGAAAGCACTGGCCGACAAAGGCTCCATCACGGAAAAGGCGGCTCAAGAGGCCGATCTTCGCCTTCAGCAAGCCGCGGCGGCAAAAAGCGTCTCCGAGGCCAAGCTCGCAGAAGCCGAGCAAATGCTGGCCTATTCCAGCATTCCCGCCCCGTTTGACGGCGTTGTATCCATCCGCAGCGTCGACCCCGGCGATCTCGTTGCCGCCGACTCCGGCGCCGTACTCATCGAGGTCGCACAGCTCTCCTCCTTGCGCGTCGTCACCTACATCCCCGAGCGCGAAGCCGTCTGGCTCAACAACGGCGACCGCGTATCGCTGAGCTTCGATGCCTACCCCGGCCAGACGTTTTCAGCCAAAATTTCGCGTTCCGCCGGCGTGCTCGACAGCACAACCCGTCGCATGCGCACCGAAATCGACCTCGACAATGCACAAGGCCTGCTCTTCCCCGGCATGTATGGAAAAGTAACCGTTGAACTCGAATACCGGCGCGACGCCCTCGTCCTGCCGGCCGGATCCGTTCGGCTGAACGACGGCGCACCGCACGTCTACGCCGTTGAAAACGGCACCGTCAAACGCCTGCCCGTTGCAACGGGAACCGATACGGGCACACAGATTGAAATCATTTCCGGGCTTTCGGGCAGCGAACAGATCGTGGCCAACAGCATTGGCCGCCTGCGCGATGGCGACGCCGTAACCGTCAAGAGCCGCAACTAACCGGGAATTTCCAATGCTTGTAAAATTTTCTCTTAAAAACTCCTATGCCGTTCTGGCGGCGGTGCTGGCGCTCGCCTTCCTCGGCTTTGCGGTCTACCCAAAGATTCCGACGGACATCCTGCCCAATTTCAATAAACCGGTGGTGATGAGCTACTATTCCTATCCCGGCCTCCCTACCGGCGAAATGGAAAAGTCGGTCTCCTCCCGCGTCGAGCGCGCCCTGACCCTCGCCGGCAAGCGCGAATCCATCGAAGCGCGCATCCTGCCGGGCGCGGCGCTCATCAAGGTTACCTTCCAGGCCGGCGCCGATCCGGGGCAGGCCATGAACGACATCATCAACTATGAAATGAGCGACCTCTTCCACCTGCCGCCCGGCATCGAGGTTCCGTTCACGATGCGTTCCGAGCCCGGCAACATGCCGGTGCTGCTTGCCGCCATCAGCGGCGAAGGGCTGAGCGAAACCGAGCTCTACAAAATCGGCTACTATGCCGTGCGCAACAAAATGGGCGGACTCAAGGGCGTACAGATCCCCCATCCGTTCGGCGGCAAGTTCCGCCAGATGATGATTTATGTTGATCCCGACAAGCTCGCCTCCCACCACCTCTCCGCCGACGACGTCGTTAAGGCGATGGAAAAGGCCAACCTCGTGATGGCCGGCGGAACCGTCAAGATGGGCGCGCTCGACTACCAGGTGCATCCCGTCAACACCCTGCTGACCACGGCCGACATCGACAACGTTCCCGTCGCCGTGCGCAACGGCCAAACGATCTACATCAAGGACATCGGCTACACCAAAGACGACGCCGCGCTGCAATACAACATTGTCCGCGTGAACGGCCTCCGCTCGGTCTACTGCCCGCTCCTGCGCGAACCCGGCGAAAACACCGTGCAGGTCGTCGACCGCATCCGCGAAGGCATCGCCGCCGAAGTGCCCAACATGAAGGCCCGCGGCGACATTCCGGAATCGACCGAAATCACGCTCGTGAGCGACCAGTCCACCTACATCCGCCAAGCGATGTCCGGCCTTCAGAAGCAGATTCTGCTCGGCGCACTGCTCGTGGTCGTGATTGTTGTGCTGTTCCTGCGCAAGCTGCGCCCGTCGATCGCTGTATTGCTCATGCTCCCGCTCTCGCTGCTTTCGGGCATCCTCGGCTTCTACTTCACCGGCGAAACACTCAATGTGATGACCATCGGCGGTCTGGCCCTCGCGGTCGGCACCGTGGTCGACGCCGGCATCGTGGTGGTGGAAAACATCATGCGCCACCGCTCCATGGGCAAAAACGCCGTCGATGCGGCACGCGACGGAGCCGAAGAGGTTTCCATGCCGGTCCTCGCCGGCATCGTCACCACTCTGGCGGTCTTCATCCCCGCCCTCTTCCTGTCCGGCATGATCAAGTTTCTCTTCCTCCCGCTGGCGGCGGCCGCCGTGCTGACCATTGCCGCGTCCTATGTCATCGCCATGACGGTCGCGCCCGCCTTTTGCGCGCGCTTCCTTGGAAAGAACGGCAGCGAAACCCGCGTTGAACACAATCTGGAAGAGCGCATGTCCGAGCCCGCCACCTTCTACCAAAAGCTGCTCTCCAAAGCGATGAAGTCGCGCTGGCTCACCATCGCCGTGATCGGCGGCGTTTCCCTGGCCTGCTTCCTCCTGCTTCCAATGGTTGGAAGCGAACTCTTCCCTGCAGTGGATGCCGGGTCGTTCGAGATCCGGGTCAAGACCGCGCCGGGCACCCGGCTGGAAAACACCGAAGCCCTCGTTGCCAGAATTGAGGAGCATATACAGAAAACCATTCTGAAGGACGACATTAAGTCGATCATTTCAAACATCGGCATGCCGGTCGGCAAAGGCGCGGGCTTTTCCACCGTGCTCAGTTCAAACTCCGGCCCCGATACCTCCTTCCTGATCGTCAACCTTCAGGACAAAGGCCGGAAGAAGAGTGTGATGGACTATGTCAGTGAACTGCGGGAAGGGCTTGCCGAAGCCTTCCCGCACGAAAAGTTCCTCTTCGTAACCGGCGGCATCATTAATGCCACACTCAACGAAGGCGTTGCCGCTCCGATCGATATCCAGATTGCCGCGGGCACGCTCGAAGCTTGCCGCGCCACCGCCGAAAAGATCGAACGGGCCGTCAAGGATGTTCCCGGCGCTGCGGACGTGCAGATTGCACAGGCGCTGGACTATCCGCAGCTCGACATCGACGTCGACCGTGCCAAAGCAGCGCTCTACGGCCTTACGCAGGATGATGTGGCCCGCAATGTCGTGACCGCCTATGGATCGAGCATCGGCCTTAGCCGCATGATCTGGATCGACAAGGGCGGCGTCGATTTCTTTATCGGCATCCAGTACGAGGACAACGAAATCGAGTCGATCGAAGAGCTGAAGAATATTCCGCTGCCGGTTGAGATCGACGGCAGACATGCCTCGGTTCCGCTCTCAAGCGTTGCCACCATCCGCCGCGTGAACATTCCCGGCGAGATTGCCCACTACAACATGTCGCGGGTGAACGACGTCTATGTGAACGTCGAAGGGCGCGATCTGGGCTCGGTGGTGAAGGATGTCGAAAAGGTGCTGGCCGGCATCGAGCTGCCCAACGGCGTGACGGTCAACCTGCGCGGCCCGGTGCAGTCGATGCGCGATGGCGCGTCGTCGCTGGGCTTCGGATTGCTTACGGCGATTGTACTGGTCTTCCTGGTGCTGATGGCGCAGTTCCGCTCGTTCTCTGAACCGCTGATCATCATGCTGGCCGTCCCGCTGGCGCTTTCGGGCGTGGCGGCGGCGCTGTTCATCACCGGAACCTACATTAACATTCAGTCGCTAATGGGCTCGCTGATGCTCGTCGGCGTGGTGGTGAACAACTCGATCCTGCTGGTGGAATTTGCCAACAAGCAGATGGATAAGGGGCACAGCCCATTCGAAGCGGCCTATGAGGCGGCGTGTGTTCGTCTGCGCCCGATCCTGATGACGTCGTTGACGATGGTTGCCTCGATGGCGCCGTTCGCCTTTAACTTTTCGATCGGCAACGAAGCGATGGTCCCGCTGGCCCGCGCGATGATCGGAGGCATGGCGGCCTCCACCATCCTGACCCTGTTCCTCGTGCCCTGCGTCTACACGCTGGCCAAGAAACATCAGCCCAAACGCATTTAAGTTCCGGAGATTGTAAAATGAAAACCCATCTTATTACCTTCACTCTTGTTCTCGCGGCGGCCGCCCATGCGGAACCGCTGCTGATCGACCTGCCGACCGCCTTGCGGCTCGCCGACGAAAAGAACACCGACCTCGCCATCCAGGTGCAGCAAGTGGAGCTGGCCGAATTCGACAAGGCCGCGGCGTGGTACCAGTGGCTTCCGACAGTGCGCGTCGGCGCGAGCTACGGCTGGCAGAAGGGCCAGTTGCAGGAAACCGACGGCACCATGACTGACGTCGAGCGCAACTCGCGCTACGGCGGGCTGGGCGCCGGTGCTTCCGGTTCCGGCATGCCGCTGCGCCCCGGCCTTTCAGCCGGCGTCGATCTTTCCGCCGCTATTTTTGGGCCGCTAGCCGCCAAGCAGCAGTTTCAGGCGGCCATGCTGGGCGAAGAGTCGGTTCGCCTTCGAGTGATGCTTGATGTGGCCTCGGCCTACTATGAATTGGTGCGGGCCTTCCGCGAACTAGAGATTGCCGAACTGTCCGCCGAAAATTCGGGAGCGCTGGCCAAGCAGACCGCCGACTTTGCCGCCAGCGGCGAAGGCCTCCAGGCCGATGCCGAACGGGCCGAGGTGGAATCGCTCATTCAACAGCAGCGGGTGGAGCTGGCACGGGAGCGTAAAGAAGGCGCTGCGGTCCAAATGGCACGCCTGCTTCGGCTCGACGATGCAGCGCAGCTCACTCCAGCGGATTCCATGATTACGCCGCTCGCACTGATGGAGGCCGAGGCCGATCTCGCCGATCTGGTCTCGCGGGCACTGATGAACCGCCCCGAAGTCGGGCAGAACCGCGCGATCCGCGCCGCCGGAAAGGCCCAGCTTGATCAGGAGCGCTACGGCATTTTCCTGCCCAAGGTCGAGGTCGGCTACAGCTATGGCAGCTATGGCGGCGGACAAGGTTCCGGAAACAGCGGCGACGATGAGCGCCACGACGTCTATGGAATGCTCTACTGGCAGTTCGACAGCCTCGGCCTGCGCAACCGCAACAACATAAAGAAACAGCGCGCCCTGATGAGCAAAGCCAAGGCCATGGAGGAACAGGCGCTGGTAGATATTGCGGCCGAAGTACGGATGGCCTATGCCCAGTTTTCAGGCGCGCAGCGCCAGCTCGGCCTCGCGAAGCGCGCCGTGGACAGCGCGCGGAAATCCTATGAGCTCAACAACGAACGCATCTTTGAAAACAGCGGACTGCCGCTCGAAGCACTGCAGTCGGTTAAAGCGCTAGCCGAGGCCGAATCGCTCTATCTGGCTGTGGCCACGAAATACAACATGTCGCAGCTGCGGCTGGTCTCCGCCACCGGCAAGGGCCTTTCCGCCCCGAAAGAATAAGCGGCCGGAGTTCCAATGGATGGAAGGCGTTGGAACTTACTGCTTTTTCATGCTCCGCTAATACCCTTCTAATCCGCTCCTAACATTTCGTGCTCATCCTTTGGCCGTCGTTAATTAAGAAACGGCTAAACCAACAGGAGAATACGATATGAAAAAAACAGTTATCACCACGTTTGCAATTTGCGCGGCGCTCAGCACGCAGGCACAAAACAAAATCGCCATCGACGGCTCTACTACTGTAGGCCCCATCGCCAAGGCTTTCGCTGAATACTTCATGTCGGCCAACCCCGACGTGAACATTACCGTTTCCGAGTCCGGCAGCGGCAACGGCGCCAAGAGCCTCGTCAACAACACCTGCGACGTAGCCGCCATGTCCCGCCCGATGAAGGATACCGAGTTCAAAGCCGCCGCCGACAAAGGCATCCAGCCGGTCGCCCACGTCGTCGCCCTCGACGGCCTGCCGATTCTCGTCCACCCGTCCAATCCCGTTCAGGCCCTGACGGTTGAACAGGTCCGCAAGATTTACCTTGGAGAAATCACCAACTGGAAGCAGGTCGGCGGACCGGATAAAGCCATTGTCAGCATTTCGCGCGACACCAACTCCGGCACCTACGAAACCTTCGCCAAGCTCGTAATGAGCAAGCAGAAGATCCACAAAAACTGCGAATACGTCGGCTCCAACGGCGCTATCCGCCAGCGCGTGCAGAGCACCCCGGCCGCCATTGGCTACGCCGGCCTCGGCTTCGTCGACAAAACCGTGAAAGCCCTTAAAATCAACGGCATCTACCCGTCCGCAGAAACCGTGCAGACCGGTGAATACCCGATCGCCCGCCCGCTCTTCATGTACACAAACGCTTATCCGAAGCTAGGCTCCCCCCTCTACCGCTTCGTTACCATCCACCTCACCGAAGACGGACAGGAAATGGTTGAAGAAATCGGCTTCGTTCCGGTTACTGCATACTAATGCAGCATGATTCGTGACGATTGAGGCGCGACCTGCGGGTCGCGCCTTTTCAACATACCCTTCTAACCCACCCCTAATCTTTCGCTAACAATTCACCCCCACTATCGCCGCGTCTTTAAGAAATTCAGGAGTCTATGAGCGCAAAATCTAATCAAAGCCTAATCATGAGCGATGCCGCCAGCCGACGGCATCGGATGGCGACTCTGTTTGGCCAGTCCATTCTTTTCCTGATTACCTCGCTATCCACCTTAACGGTGTTTTTCATTTTCTATTTTATTCTGAAAGACGCGATCCCTTTCTTCAAACTCGAAGGTTTCAAGGAGTTCTTCACCAGCGCACGGTGGTATCCTTCCGGCTCGCCGGCTGAATTTGGTGCGTTGCCAATCTTCATGGGCACCGGCCTAGTCACGCTCGGCGCCGTGGTGGTGGCCGTTCCGCTGGGCATCGCCGCCTCGGTTTGCTTGAGCGACCTGCTCCCCTTTCACATTAGGCAGATTGTTAAGCCCATCATTGAAATTCTGGCGGCCATCCCCTCGGTCGCCTATGGTTTCTTTGCGTTGGTGGTTTTTGCCCCGATGCTGCAAAACCATGGAGGCGCGATCCTCTCCGCAGGAACCTGGATGATTCTCGGTCCGATCTTTGCCCTGCTGGTGATTGTTATGGGCGACCTCACCATCGACAAGCTGCGCAACAAGGTGAAAAATCCCAAGCTGGCCGGAGCGATTGTTTTTCCAATCCTTGGCATTCTGGCCTTCACCTTCATCTACCGTCTGGCCAGCCATCTGAGCGGCGTTGAAATCAGCAGCGGCACCAACGCGCTGAACGTGGCGGTCATCCTCGGCATCATGGCATTGCCCACGGTGGTGAGCGTTTCGGAAGATGCGCTCCAAGCCGCCGGACGCGAGTTGCGCGAAGGCTCCTACGCCCTCGGCGCCACCCGCGCGGAAACCATCATCAAAACCGTCATCCCCGCCTCGATCAGCGGCATTCTGGCGGCGGTCATTCTCGGCGTCATGCGCGCCATCGGCGAAACGATGGTGGTCTGGATGGCGTCCGGCAACGCGGCGCGCCTGCCGGACCCGTGGTACAACATGCTCCAGCCCGTCCGCACCCTCACCGCCACCATTGCCGGCGACATGGGCGAGGCCGACCACGTCACCGGCTCCTCCCGCTTTCACGTCCTGTTCGCCATGGCCTTCTGCCTGCTCGCCTTCTCCTTCATCATGAATCTCGCCAGCGAGCTCATCGTCAAGCGCTCGCGCAAGAAGCTGGGAAAATAAACTGAAACGTGAAACCTGAAAATACAAACTTGGATTCTTCCGTGCATTCAGTGTCTTCCGTGGTTGAAAAAACATGAGACTAGAAACTAGAAAACTTTTGGACAAAGCCTTTTCCGGCCTCGGCATCATTGCCATCGGCGTCATGGCCATGGCGTTGCTGCTCATCCTGACGCCCATTGTCGTCCGGGGATCGAAGGCGTTTGTTTTTAAGGGAACGATCGAATTCCGCCGGATGATGCTGGAGCAGTTCGATCGCGGCGACCCCGATAAATTCAACCAAGAAGCGGCCAGCACGGCCGCCGCCCGCGCGCCCGTCTACCTCATGATGGAGGAGTTCGAAGCCGAGATGAAGGCGATGAAAAGCTCCGAGCGCCGCGAATACAAGGCTGCCTTCAAAGAGGTTGAAAAAAGCATCGAGACGCTGCTCGGACCGATCCCCGGCGAGCGCAAGCCCGTGCTGCTCCGTCAGCAATACGGCCAGACCCGCTGGGAGCGCACCTTGGTCAAACTGCACGAAGCGCTCTACTCTGAAGAATGGGACTATTCCAATGCCGACGCCATGGGCTTGCTGGTTGAAAAACCACGTGTGGAGCAGTTTATAGGCACCAAACTTGAACCGATGTTCCCCTATCTGGAGGAGCATATCAGCGATATGATGTTGCCCAAAACCACGTTCTACTGGCGCTTCATCACCGATAAATCAAAAGACTCGCACATTTTTGGAGGCATCTGGCCGGAGGTGCTCGGCACCCTCTACCTCACGCTCGGCGCGATGATTTTCGCCATCCCCATGGGCGTGATTGCCGCCATCTACCTTTGCGAATATGCCAAGGAAGGGCGCGTGGTCAGCTTCCTGCGCATCTGCATCAGCACGCTCGCCGGCGTGCCCAGCATTGTCTTCGGCCTCTTCGGCCTCGCCTTCTTTTTGAACACCATTCACGTGTCCAACTCCAAAAGCGTGCTGGCTGGATCGCTGACGCTTTCGCTGCTGATCCTCCCGACCATCATCCGCTCCTCGGAAGAGGCGATTCTCGCCGTGCCGCGCGCCTATAAAGAAGCCGCGCTCGGCCTCGGCGCCGGACGCTGGCACACGGTGATGAGCGTTATCCTGCCCGCATCCCTGCCCGGCATCCTGACCGGCATCGTCATCAGCATGGGCCGCGCCGCCGGCGAAACGGCTCCTATCATCTTTACCGCCGCGGTCAGCGTCGGCGCGCCGCTCAAGATTTGGGAAACGCTGAGTCAACCGACGCCCGCCCTGCCGTGGAACATTTACAACCTTTGCACCGAACACGAAGCGGTGGACGAAATCCGGCACGTTCAATACGGCATGGTTTTCACCCTAGTGGCCATTGTGCTGCTCCTAAACCTGTTCGCCATCCTGATGCGCGCACGAATTTCCAAAAAATTGCGAGGCTGATATGACCGAAGAAATCACCATGAAGAAAATCGACACGTTCGCCGAACACGGCGACGACGGCGCGACGAACGAAACGCATATCGAAGCCAAGGACTTTTCCCTGTTTTACGGCGACTTCGAAGCCGTGCGCAAAGTCAGCATGGAAATCCCCAAGCAAAAGGTTACGGCCATGATCGGCCCAAGCGGTTGCGGCAAGAGCACCCTGCTGCGCTCCATTAACCGCATGAACGACCTCATTCCCTCCACCAGCGCGACGGGGGAAATGATTTTCGACGGACACAACATTTACAACAAAAACATCGACGTCGTTACCCTGCGCGCCCGGGTCGGCATGGTGTTTCAGAAACCCAACGTCTTCCCCAAGTCGATTTTCGACAACGTCGCCTACGGCCCGCGCCTGCAGGGCACCAAGAACAAGCAGGAACTCAGCGAAATCGTTGAGCAGAGCCTGCGCAACGCCGCCATCTGGGACGAGGTGAAGGACCGCCTCACCGCCAACGCCCTCGGCATGTCGGGCGGGCAGCAGCAACGCCTTTGCATTGCCCGCGCCCTGGCCATCAAACCGGAAATCCTGCTGATGGATGAGCCAACGTCCGCGCTCGACCCCAAAGCCACCGCCAAGATCGAGGATCTCATCGGCGAGCTGCGCAACAACTACACCATCATTATCGTGACCCACAACATGCAGCAAGCCGCGCGCGTCTCCGACCTTACCGCTTTCATGTATGAAGGCGTGCTGGTAGAGTTTGGAAAGACAAAGCAATTGTTCACCAACCCGGACAATCCGCAGACGGAAAACTATATTACTGGACGATTTGGTTAGTAATGCGTAACGAGTAATGCGTAACCGAGAATAGCACGCATTACGGATTACGGATTACGGATTACGGAGAAACCCCATGGCAAAGCATTTGGAAAAAGAACTCGAGCGCTTGAAAAAGCTGATCTACACGCTCAGCGCACGAGTGGATGAAAACCTTGAGTTGTCGGTTAAATCGTTTCAGGAAAACGATCTCGACCTGGCGCAAAAAGTCATCGCCGACGACAAGATCATCGACGACATGGAAGTCGAGGTGGAAGAGGAATGCCTCAAGGCGCTGGCCCTATACCAGCCGGTGGCCATCGACCTCCGCTTCATCACCGCCGTCATGAAAATGACCAGCGACCTCGAGCGCATCGGCGACCTCGCCGCCGACATTGCCAAAAACGGCATCGCCATCAACAAGGCCCCTAAACCGAAGATCCCTCTCGACCTTCATCAGATGAGCTACCTCGTGAAGGCTATCGTCCGCAAAAGCCTCGATGCCCTAGTAAACATCGATCCCTATCTCGCCCGCGAGGTCATCAAGGACGATGCTGAAATCAATGCGATGAAGGCTGAAATGAAAGATGAAATCGTGCAGGCGCTTCAACGCGAACCCGCACATGCAGAATCGCTCATCACGCTGCTGGCCATCACCCACCGCCTCGAGCGCATTGGCGACCATGCCTCCAACATTGCTGAAGATGTAATCTACATGGTCGAAGCGGAAATCGTCCGCCACCAGCCGGCCGAGTAAGACGCCTTTCGCTCGCTAAAACTCGACCTGAAAACGGGTTTGAACGAAGTAGAGTTCGCCATTGGAATCCGGCTTGTCGACATTGGCCCCGCCAAGCACCAGCATAAGCCGGTTTTGTTGGGTCAGATAGCAGTTAAAGCCGGTGCTGAGAACCGACATCTTTCCGCCTTGAACCGCCCCGTCTGTCAGATCGATATAAGACGCCCTCGCCGTTAACTCCAGAGCGCCCAGATGGCGGTCCTTAAAGGAAAACTTGCGCTTGAGCTTCACACGTCCAAATGTTCCGTTGCTTCGGTTATAGGGGCGCGAATCACCGGTTAAAAATACGCTGCCCATTATGTAGCCGCCGAAGAAGTCGTGTGTATCGTCGGCCTCATCGTCGGCAAAGGCATTAAAGAATTCACCCTGCACGGTGAAGGGCCCCTTCGCCCAAGCGGCTTCCAATGCATAGGTGAACGCTTGGTCTCCACCAAGTTCTCCGGTATCAACGAGGTGGGGCGCCAAATAGCTTCCCGGCCTCGCCCGGTAGCGGGTGCCATCGCCCTGCGAAAACTGAAAACCGCTGGAAATCCCAAGATGAACGAGCTCTTTCGACTCGGGGCGATCCATCACCAACCATGTTCCCCGGCTGACAAAGCGCGAATAGCTGTCCGACGTATCCCCGTCTTTGTCATCCGCAGTCTGGCCGAAAAAACCGCCCAGCAACGTTCCTTTTCCCTCGTAAAGCTGGCCTCCGATTTGAAAGCCAAGCCGCTCGCCGGGGACGAACGCACCGACCGGAGCGGCCCGTTCCATAAGCAATGTGCTGGAGCTGCTCTGCATATATTCCAGCGACATTGGAGCCTTGAACAATCCAACCTTTAAACTGTTCACATAAGGAATTTCATGAAACCAGAGGTAGCCGTTGCTGAAGGAATAGTCCCCGTTGGAGACCCCGTACTCCACTCCATAGGTCAGCGGACGGAAAAGATAGGTTCGGCCGTAGGTGCTCAGCCGAATACGCCGGGTAGTCGAGTTGTGGTTGACGTCAGGCATGTCGCCACCGCTATGAAAGCCGCCGGCATCAATGTGCACCTTTGCCCCTACGCGCCCGGTGATGCGGCGTTTTTCTGAAAAGATCGATTTAAGAACATTTTTATCAGATGGGTTGTCCCGCTTTAATTCATAATAGAGACCGTCCTTGAGATAAAAATTAACCTGCATTCGGGAGCGGTTCTCCTTCGAAAAGATCGACTCCCAGCTTCCCGCATCTTCATCCGCTTTGACGGAGGCGACAAAATTGGTCTCGCTGATGGCACGAGCGGCTTCAACAATGTTTGTTTTGTTTTGGGCAATCGCGACCGCCACAAGATTCGTATCATTGGAATCAATAGCTTCCGCAAGCTGAGTAGCCTCCTTAACGTCCTCGACTGTAGTCACAAGGTTGGCATCAACCTTCGGCGGATCCACGGCAACGGCTTCGCTTCCCTTATCGGCAAATCCCACCGTTGCTCCCAACAGGAAAACAGCCAGCTTCCACATGATTATTTTTTTGGATGCCAGCATTCCTACAACTCCATCACTATCTAAAACATATAAATGCTCAAGTTACTTTAGTATAGATTGTGGATTCATGCGCAGTTTTGCAAGTACAATGCCACCCTCGCCCCATCAGCAACCACAAAACCTAGCAGAAGCATAATGGTCGCTCGAAAACCCGGAACAGCAAGGCTTTCAAACCCTCGAAAAAGAAAAATTAATATTAAAACGGGCTCGCAATTCCGTTTTAGCATCCCTAGCCTTTCTCGTGATTGGAAACAATCAACCCCTAGGGGGTTGAAATGAGAGGCCGGTTTCTATAAGGGGGATTTGGCCAAGTCAAGAAAATGGCCGGCAACGGCCCGTTTAGGAGTATAGAAAGTCATGTCAGATCAGTTGGAAACCGGTACCGTCAAATGGTTCAATGATGAAAAAGGCTATGGGTTCATTTCCCGCGAAAGCGGCGACGATGTATTCGTACACTTTACCGCCATCAACGCAGAAGGACGCCGCTCCCTGCAAGAAGGACAAGGTGTAAGCTTCGAAGTGGAAAATGGCCAGAAAGGCCCGCAAGCCACTAACGTTACCCCCCAATAGTTTCCAAGGGGAGGAAAGCCCGCTTTCCATCCGTAGGGAATATTTCCAACCAATCCTTGAACCGCACGGTTCAGGGCGTTGGTTTTTTTTTGCCCGCACACAACACGGCGGGCTGTCCAGCGCCCCGCTAAGGCCCAGCGCAGAGCCATTCTAAACAAGAATGCAACCATGGCCTCTGCTTTCCTTCCGCATCTTTTTTGAACGCTTTCTCATAAAACGCATCTACAGCACTACGGATTTGACCCCTATTAGGTATTGTGATACCTATTTTAGGTACTTGTTGCGCAGTTACTTAACGAGGTTTATATGAATGCTCTCGCTCGAAAAATAATGGTCGCTACGGTTGGCATAGCCTTTAGCGGCCTTTTGGCTCAAACAAGCCATGCGTCTGACACATTGACATCCAGCGTATCCAATGGCCAATTCGAGGTAATCCTTCCTGACTCGGCGCCGACAAACCAGTTTCGGATGCTTGAATGGTCAACCGATATGGTGAACTGGGAACCGGTGGCGCGTGACTACGGAACAGACTGGGAGAACACATTCCCCTTTGCATTGCCGGTTTCCACCGGAGGCGAGAACCAAGTGCTTTCGGATCCGAACGATTCCGACAAACGCTTCTATCGCGTGGTTTCCACAACCACCAGCAGCCTGAACAACTCCAACTCGATTGCGCGCTTTCTGCAGCAGGCGACGTTTGGCCCGACGCGGGATTTGATCAATAATTTTCCTGGGCTGGACAGTGCTGACTTGAATGATGCTCCCTACACAAACTACGCAACGTGGATCGATGCACAGCTTGCCGGCCCCACCAATTCCCACCGCGCCTTCTGGCGCGAGCGCAGCAACCCCACCTATACTGACAACCCAGCCAATGCACATCTTTACGAAGTGAGCCATAACCCAGCGTATGGGCACCAGTTATCCTATTACATCGATAACACGGCGTATAAAGCGAACACCAATGACGCCATTGCCGTCGACCGTAAATACAACGACGTTCTGTTCAACACCGAAGAAACCAAAAAGATCGTCTGGTACCAGATGGCCCTGAAAGCTGACGACCCCCTGCGCCAGAGAATGGCGTGGGCGTTGAGCCAAATCTTTGTCGTTGGGGAAAACGGTTCCAACCAAGCCAACTATGCAGAACGCTGGCTGACCTACTACGATATTTTCGTGCGCCATGCCTTCGGGAACTTCCGCGACATCCTCGGGGAAGTCACCTACAGCCCGCACATGGGCCGCTACCTCACCTTCGACAGCAACAAGAAAGCCGATCCCACCAAGGGAACCTTCCCCGACGAAAACTATGCCCGCGAAGTCATGCAGCTCTTTACCATCGGGCTGTGGGAGTTGAATCAAGATGGAACTCCGATATTGGATCCAAACGGAGAGCTCATCCCGACCTACAACAACTCGAACATTACGGAATTCGCCAAGGTGTTTACTGGGCTAAAGCGGCACCCCAAACGCTACAATGTTGAGACTTCCAACAACTATATGGATTCCTCGCTGATCCGGGCAGACTGGCACGACTTGACGGAAAAGACGCTGCTGGATGGAAGCACTCAAGGGCCTTTCCCGGAAACCGAAGCCGGGGTGCGCGCTGATATCGACGGTCTGCTCGACCATCTCTTCAACCATCCCAGCGCGGCGCCGTTTGTCGCCCGCAAACTGATACAGCGCTTCACGGTCTCCAATCCGTCGCCCCAATACATCTATGATGTGGCTGGAGCATTCATTGACAACGGAAGCGGCGTTCGCGGAGATTTAGCAGCGGTTGTTAAGGCGCTCCTGCTCCATCCCGAAGCAAGAGAAACCGCATTGGCCTACGATCCCGCCCACGGTCGCCTGCGCGAACCGCTCATCCGCCTCCTTAGCTATGCCCGTGCATTCGAAATCACTTCTCTCCAAACCTACGGATTCTTCCCCTTCTATAAGCTCGATGAGGTTTTTGCGCAGTCGCCCTACGACTATCCCTCGGTCTTCAGCTTCTATCTGCCGGACTATCAGCCCCTCGGCGAGATTCTCGACAGAAACCTCTTTTCGCCCGAGCTTCAGATCCACAACGACATCACCGCGCTCAGCCTCCCCAATGCTATCTGGTGGCTGGTCTTCGAAGGCATCCAACAGGATGGAACAACAGGAATCGGGCAGCGGTGGTATAGCCAAGGCGATCTCGATCTCTCCTACGAAAAAACACTCGCAACGGATTCAGGCGTCTTGCTTGCCCATCTGGATACCATGCTGACGGCCGGCCGTCTGACAGCGGCAAACCGAACCACAATCGCTGGAGTGATCGATGCCATGCCCAGTGGCTCTGACGGCGAACTCGAAGCCCGCGCACAACGAGCGATGTGGCTCATTTCTCTTACCCCCGAATTTAATGTGCTTTACTGAGGATCAACCATGAATACTCGCAGACAATTTTTCAAACAGGCCAACTGCGCAGCCGTTGGCACCGCCTCGATGGCTTCCACCTTGTTCTCTCTAAAAATGATGGAAGGCGCGGCCTACGGCGACACCTTGGTTGGCCAAAAGGCGCTTGTTTGCCTTTTCTTTTTGGGAGGAAACGATTCGTTCAATACGCTTGTCCCGACGGATGCAACAGCATACGGCGACTACACCGCAGTCCGAGGTGGGTTGCACCATCCCATCGACAATCCAACCGGCCTAGCGCTCGATAAAGACACTGGCCAATTGCTGCCGATTTCCGATCTAGGACAAACCTACTCCCAGAACTTTGGAATCCACCACAAGCTCCCCTTCCTTCAAGAGCTCTACGGCAACGGGAACCTTGCCTTTGTCAGTAATGTCGGCACGCTGATCGAGCCCACGACAAAAGCACAATACGAAGCAAAGAGCACCTCATTGCCGGTAGGCCTTTTCTCGCATGCTGATGAACAAATGCACTGGCAGACCGTTGTTCCACAGGTTCGCGGTGCGGGGCCAAAAGGCTGGGCGGGGCGCGTAGCCGATTTAATGGCCGAAGCCAATTCCGGGGCATCAGTAGGAATGAATATTTCTATTTCCGGCAACAATGTATTCCAGTCCGGTCCTGCTTCGGTTCCATACATCACAGATCCAGCCGGCGTCGTAACACTGAATGACTATGAGGGCACGGCCTACAAAAGTGCAATCGACAGCATATTGGCACAGCAGTATGGCAACCTCTATCAAAAGAGCTTTGCCGGCAGCGACCGGTTCGCTATAGACACTGCCGTAGCTTTCGCCGATGCCCTAAACCCCTTCGATTACAGCGCGGACTTTCCGACTACGCAAACAGGCAAAAAGCTGAGGAATGTAACCGAGATACTGTCCGCCAGAGGCCCTACGGGGCTTAACATGAACCGTCAAATATTCCTCGTTAGCCGTGGCGGATGGGACCACCATAACGAAGTCATCAATTCCCAAGAAAACCTGTATACTGAAATCAACGATGCCATTGAATCCTTTTGGAACAAGCTCGAAACCTTGGGGATGCAAAACGATGTCGTGTTATTTACGGCCTCCGATTTCGGTCGCACGCTAACCTCCAACGGCAGAGGATCCGACCATGCATGGGGCGGAAACGCCTTCATTCTTGGCGGCGACGTCAACGGCGGGAAAATCTACGGCGATTTCCCGGAGCTTGCATCAGGCAGCCATTGGGATATTGGGCGCGGGCGCCTTCTGCCAACCACCTCGGTCGATGAATACTGCGCTGAGATGGCATCATGGTTTGGTGTGCCTGGTGACGCATTGAGCACGATCTTCCCTAATGCCGGGAATTTTTTCGATCCACTGGGCACATCCTATCCGCTCGGAATTCTTGGCTCGTGATACGGCTCAATCAAGCTCGATGACGGCATCAAGCATGCGGTCGTTGTCGAAGATGAAGCGCCCGGAGAAATGCCGTCCTTCGAGCATGTGCGGAAACCAAATGTGGTCGTCCTCCCACATGCGGTCGAAGGGCAGTTCGTCAATCGAGCACCAGATGGGGTCGGCCTCGTCGGTTTCGGTCGGTTCGCCTTCGTAGCCGGTGGCGGTGTAGACGTAGCCGTGAATTGAGTTGTTGTCGGTGAACTGGAAATGAAGCTCGCCGGCAAACTCCACGCCCGTCGGGGTGATGCAGAGCTCCTCCTGGGTTTCGCGGATCGCGCATTCGAGCGGCGTTTCGCCGGACTCCAGCTTTCCTCCGGGGCCGTTGATCTTGCCCTTGCCGAAGCCGCGCTTTTTGTGGATGAGCAGAATGCGCCCGTCGCGGATCACAAACATCAGCGTCGCGGTCACCACCGGATCCCAGTTTTCCCAATTAACATCGTCTACGGTTTTATACATCCAGCGGCTCCCTAATAAAAAACTGCCGCGCAGTGTGCCGTGCGCGGCAGCTTCAAACAAGTTTCCTGTGGCAGGAAAATCAGTCTTCTTTGTGCTCGTACATATGAACATCGCGCTGCGGGAACGGGATGGTGATGTCTTCCGCATCGAACTTTTTCTTGATGCCTTCGATCATTCCGAAATAGACGCCCCAATAGTCGTTCGGATGGCACCACGGGCGCACCTTGAAGTTTACGCTGCTGTCGGCCATCTCCGAAACGAAGATGTCCGGCGCAGGAGATTCGAGAATGCCCGGAACCTCTTTGAGCACGGCCTGAATGGAAGCGCGCGCCTTGTCGATGTCGTCTCCATAGCTGATGCCAGCCGTAATGTCGACACGACGCGTTTTGTTGGCCGAATAGTTGGTGATGTTGTCGGACATCAGCTTGGAGTTCGGAACAATCGTCTTCTTGTTGTCGAGCGTATCGACGTGGGTCGTGAAGATGCCGATTTCGCGGACCGTACCCAGCACGCCGCCGGCCTCGATCAGATCATTCACCTTGAACGGCTTGAAGATGATCATCAGCACGCCGGACGCAAAATTCGAGAGCGAGCCCTGCAGCGCCAAACCAATGGCCAAACCGGCCGCACCGAGAATGGCGACGAACGACGTGGTCTTCACGTTCAGCTTTTCAAGCGCGGCCACCACCACGAACACCTGCATGAACACATAGGCCAAACTGGCGACGAAGGAAATCAGGGTGGGGTCCACCTTGCCCTTTTCCATCACCTTGCAAAGCACCTTCTTGAGCTGCTTGGCAAACCACATTCCAATAATCAGGATGGCCAGCGCGCCGAGCACCTGCAAGCCGTATTGAACAACCAGTTCCTGCAAGGTTTCCATCCAAGTTGCCGCCGTTTCTGCTGCCGACGAGACCATTTCGGTTGTGGACTCAACCACAGATGTAATGTTGCTTGTTTCCATTTCTACCTCCTGTTGCGGGTTAAACTGCTCTGCAATACCCCGTAACTATAAAAGCTGAACAATCTTTGGCAAGAACTTAGGAACATCTGAAATGGAAGCGGCCGCAGAAAGGGAAAGGCTCCGGATTGCTCCGGAGCCTTTCAGTTTTGCCAGACAGAGGAAATCGGCGGGAGGATCCTTTTTCCAATGTCTGTATTTTGGGAGAATGTTTTAGTTGCTCACCTCTACCTTGTAGAAGCCGCTGTCGGCGGCATCCGCATCCGGCACAGCAACCGAGCCGTTCGTTCCGGCCACAACGCCGTTTGCGAGCGGAGTCCAGCCCCCGCCGATTGAAGCGCAGCAGTAGACGGTGTAGGTGCGGCCAGAAACCGTATCGAAGACCACATCGCAGCCTCCGCCAGCCAGCGGACGGATGTCCGTCACGTAGAAATACGACGTGATGTCGAGCGGATCGGTGCCGGCAATTTGCTCGTCGCCATCGGGGCTCTTGTCGCCGTCGGAATCAGCGTTGGTGGGATTCGTTCCGGCGCCGTATTCGGCGGCGTTCGACAGGCCGTCGGAGTCGGAGTCTGCGCTGACGGAATCGAGGCCGTAGACGGACAGAAACTCCACAAGGGCGCTGGACACCATGGTCGGATCGGTGCCGTTGGCAACTTCAGATCCATCTAAGAAGCCGTCACCATCGGAATCCGCCGCGACATTGACGTATTCATAAGCGCCGATGTCCATACGGACATAACCGTTGTTGTCGCCATCGAGCGGGCGCTGAACGCCCTTGCGGTCGTAGGCTGGAGCGGAAGCCGATGTGCCGTTGTCAATGCATGGTGAACCGGCACCCAGCTCATAGCCCTTCTCGAACTGCGGATCGGTCGAAAAGTTGTAACGGTCGTATACAAATCCGCCGCCGTCGCTGATGTCGCAATACCACGGATCAAAATGCCCCGAGCCCTGGTTGCAGTGCAGCGCGTTGAAGGACGGACTTCCCGGAATCAACAACACGACCGGATCCGCTTCGGTGTCGAGTTGGGCATTGTTGCAGGAGTTGCTCCAGAGGATGTCGTTGCGCATATATTCAACAAAGTTTCCGTAGGTGGTGAAGCCGCCGCCGAGCGTCATGGCTTCGTTGTCGGCCACGGTGCAGTTGATCAGATTCACCTTGCAGTTGGGGCCGGCAAAAAGGCCGCCGCCCAAGCCGTAGTACGGCTTCAAAACATTTTCCGGAAACTCTGGATCGATGGCTGTTGTGCGGTTGTTGACGATCACGCAGTTTTGAACGGTTGGGAAGCTGCCGGACATCAGTAGAATGCCGCCGCCGTTTTCTTCGTCGTTGCGCGCATCGTCAACCCCGTCGGTTTCGTGGGCATAAACCGCAATATTCCTGCTTTCATAGCCGTAGAAGTCGCCTTCGAAGTAGTCGGGGGCGGCGTTGCCGGAAATGGTGCACTGGTCAATCAGCGGCGAACTGTTGTCGCAACGGATGCCCCCTTGGGAATTCGCCACCACCGTATTGATGATCTGCGCGTTTTGATCGTTCACCAGCCAGATGCCTCGACCGGTTCCTGCATAGTTTTCGCAGTTCGTGATCGCGGAGTTGACGACTTCCAGTCCGTCGCTGTCGGAAGCGTAGATGCCGCAACCCACAAAGATGTCGTAGATAACGCAGTCGAAGATCTTAGGCGTCGAGTCTTTGACCCGGATGCCGTGGCCTTCGTAGATAGTGCGAATGGTCACGTTGGAAATAACCGGATCGGAGGCAAATTCACAATAGACGGCATCTTCGCGGCAAAGTTCAACCACGCAGTTGGTGATGAGCGGGCTGGAGGCGTCTTTGCAAACAATCCCGTTCATTTCGCCGCAGTCGCCGTTGGAGCAGTCCAGCCCCTGCATCGAGCTCTGGATGGTGAATCCGGCCAGCACGGTGCTGGCAGTCTCGCCTCCATCGAACACAAACACCGGCGACAAGCCATGGCTGCGCACGACGGTCAGGGATGGATCGCCCTGCTCTTCGGCCAGGATGCGAAGATCTTTGCCTCTGGATTGGATGTTCCGGTTGCCTTCGCCGTAATAGAAACCTTCCTTGACGATAATGGTCGTGCCCGCTACTGCATTGCTGATGGCTTCCTGAATCGCATCGAACGGATGTTCAAGAGAACCGTCTTCGTCGGGATCGCTGGACTGCGGATCCTGCGGCATGCCACCGGCCCCGCCCCACTCCAGAGGCTGGTCCAAAACCGCATCATCATCGACCCAAACCGGATCAGCGGCGTTGGTGGCGATGGTGCCCCAGTTCCATTCATCTTCGTCCCTAAAGCCGTCTTCATCGGTATCCTCAGAGTCCGGATCGCTTCCGTTTAGATATTCCTGATAGTTGGTCAAGCCGTCGACGTCTTGGTCGCCGTCGGGGCCTTTGTCGAAATCATCGGTTCCATCGTCATTCGGATCCAAATTATTGTCCAGCTCCCACTTGTCGGGCATGCCGTCGTCGTCGGAATCAGCTTTAAGCGGATCCGTTTTGTGAGTTATGGTTTCATCCCAATCGCTCAAGCCGTCGCCATCGGTATCGCTCTTGTTCGGGTGCGTGCCCAAACCATATTCGCTTATGTTGGACAGTCCGTCTTCATCGGGATCATCGCTGGGGTTGTAATAGGTCGGGTTGAGCCCCATTTCAATTTCCCAGCCGTCGGGCATCCCATCGTTGTCGCTGTCGTATTTTCTCGGATTAGACCCTGCCGGCTCTTCGTCGCGGTTAAGCGCGCCATCGCCGTCATAATCGGCTTCATCGTCGCCATCTGCCGGATCGAGCGGATCCAGGTTGTTGAGCACTTCCCAGCGGTCGGTCATGGTGTCGCCGTCGGTGTCCGTCTTATAAGGGTCGGTTCCATAGGTGATGGCTTCTGCATAATCGGTCAAGCCGTCGCCGTCGGTGTCGGATTTGCGGGGATCAGAGTTGTATTGCTTCACTTCCTGATTGCCGTCCACCAAGCCATCGCCGTCCTGGTCCGAACTTTCGGGATTGAGGCCGGTCAGGTATTCGCCCCAGTTGCTGATGCCGTCGTTATCGTAGTCGCCATCCGCCGTCTCAACAAGGGAATTGAAATGCTCCATTTCCCACTTGTCGTACATGCCGTCGGCATCGGAGTCGGTGGAAGCGCGGAAGAGGTATAAGCCGCCGGTGCGCCCGGCTACGTAGACGTAGCCGTTGTTGAAGCTCACGTTCTGGGCAAAAATATTGGGATAGGATGCGTGCGTAGAAATGCTGGCCAGATCGCTGCCGTTCATCACCTTCAGGCCATCTGAGCCGTCAGCGACGTAGATCAGGCCGTCGTCTTCGCAAATGCCCAGCGGCGCAGTGAAACCGGCATTGCGGGAAACGAGCGAGAGGTCCGGATTTAAAACGGAGAAGCCATAGTTTTCCAAGGTCACAAAAAACTGGTTGCCGTTAAAGTACATCGCTTTCGAAGAAGCCAAGCCGTCTGGAGTCAGAAGCTTGAAGAAGCTATCGTACTGAGGGTTGGTTGGGCTCGAAACATCAACCGTTGTGACATATTCTGCGCCGGTCAAATAGGCCGTGCTTCCGGAAACCGCCACATCGTAGGCCGAAACAAACTGCGTGTCGAAGCTGCCCTTGAGCGTCGGCGCGCTCGGATTCGAGATGCTGACCACTTCAAGGCCGGTCTCGCCGGTGGCCACATAGGCGTAGCTGCCCTGCACCGCCGCATTGTATGCGGTGGTTGCGTAGATGCCCTTGAGCACCGGCTGGCTGGCGTTGGAAACATCGATGATATGCAGCCCGGTGCTGATATCCGAAAGATAGACATAGCTGCCCGACACTTCGACGCCACGCGCCGAGCCGCCCGATGCATAGGAGCTCATCAGCTGCACGTTCAGCGGATCGCTAACATCCAGAATGCGCAGCCCGCCGGCGCCGTCGGCCACATAGGCATAGCTGCCTTGGAGGGCAACATCATAGGCATCGAGGCAGGCGGCGTTTTGGCCAATAAACTGCAGCGAAGGCAATGCGCCCCCCACGTTCTTGGGGTTAAAGCCATAGCGGACTTCCCAGCCGTCAACGAGGCTGTCGCCGTCGGTGTCGGGATCGGTCGGATCGCATCCATTGCGGTACTCTTCCAGGTTGGTCAAAAAGTCGCCGTCGCCATCCAGTGCGGCATCGGCATCGCTGCTGGGATTCAGACCATAGCGTTCTTCCCACGAATCAGGCATGTGGTCGCCGTCGGTATCGTCGGCGTTTGCAAACAGTGCGTTCACATTGAGCCGCCCGCCGGAAACGGTCTTGGGCGCCAGAGAGGCCACTGGATCGACGCTTTCAAGCAAGAGCTGCTTGGCCGCGGCCGCGGAAATGGAGGGGTCGATGCCGGCCAGCAGCGCCATGGCGCCGGCCACATGCGGACAAGCCATCGATGTTCCGTCCATGCTGGTGGTGCCGCCGTTGAGGTATGTGCTGATAATCCCTACGCCCGGCGCGCCCAGATCGACTTCGGTGGCGCCATAGTTGGAAAAGGTGGCCAGATTGTCGTTCTCGTCCGTGGCGGCCACGGCAATCACGTTACCCACTTCGTAACTGGCGGGATACTGCTTAAGCGCATCATTGTCCGAAGCGTCATTGCCGGCCGCGGCCACAAAAATGGCCTCTTGGTCGTTGGCATATTCGACAGCATCGAGTTCGGTCTGGCTGAAGCCCGGGCCGCCATAGGAGTTGGAGAGCACCTTTGCGCCGTTGCGCACGGCATAGCGGATGCTGTCCGAAATATCTGATGAATAGGAGTCTTGATCGAAGTCGCCGCTATCGAGCGTGACCTTGACCGGCATGAGGCTGACGCTCCAGCACACCCCGGCCACCTGGTTGTTGTTGTTGCCGACTGCACCAATCGTGCCGGCGCAGTGGGTGCCGTGGCCGTATCCATCCTCGGGGGTTTTATCGTCGTTGCCAAAGTCCCAGCCGTTGACATCATCCACATAGCCGTTGCCGTCGTTGTCGAGCCCGTCATTGGCAATTTCGTTTTTGTTGACCCACAGGTTGGCCAGCAAATCGGGATGGTCCATATCCATGCCCGTATCGATGACCGCAACCACCACGTTGGAGCTTCCGGTGGAAAGATCCCACGCCTGAGGCGCCTTGATCTTGCCCATCCCCCACAGATCGCCATACATGGCATCGTTGGGCAGCTTGGAAATGCGGCGGATATAGTTCGGTTCGGCGTAGGCGACTTCGGCGGCGGCGGTTTCGAAATAGGCGATGGCCTGTTCGACGCCGTCCAATGAAGGTGCTTCAAGCTGCACGATAAATGTTTTTTCGTCTGAGAGGGCGCGGAGAATCGTTGCGCCATGCTCGCTGGCCAGACGTTCGAGGGCGTCAACCGAGGCATCGGGGCGAAGGCTGACCAACACATGGTCAGCCACCATTTCGATGTGGCCGGCCGAGATGAAATTGCGTTGTTGGCGGTCTTTGCGCAACGTTTCCTTTACGAGGCGGAGCGGATGTTTTCCGCTCTTTTCAATCAGCGCTTCATGCAGAATGGAGCCGTCGACCTGCAGGGTTTGGCGTTCGTCCAAAATGGTCGATTCCGGCAAAGCGGTGCTGGGAACAAGCTCCTGCACCGGTGTTTCGGCGGCCAGCAGCACATTGGCGGGAGCCGGGCCGACGACCGATTTTACAACTTCCGGCGGGAGCGGACCTGGCGCCGCATTGCGTTCCGGCTTCGTAGACAGGGTTCCGAGCAGCAGCAGGCCGATGGTTAATCCACAGGCGATACCCCAACCTAAAATTTTCTTTTTCATGACAACTCCCATCCAGCCGCCCTCCGCCTCTGCGGAGGGATGCTGCGGTTTTCTTTCCGTTACTTGGCTGAAACGACTTTGGTTTGCTTGGCGGACTTTTCCAGTTCCTTCTCAAGAGCTCTGATGCGCAGCTCCAAGCGGTTGTCTTCCTTCTCTTTCATCCCCTTGAGCATATCCTCTAGCCGGTCCTCTTCTTCAGCGCTGAAGTAGGAGCGGTCTTGCTCGCGCAGCACCTTGTCGTTGCGGTCTTTTATCACTCGGCGACGGGCCAGCTCGGAATCGTCAGGCAGTCCCAGCTCTGTGGTCAACTCCTGCGTATTGGCGAGGCCAACCGTAACGAAGATGATGGTTTCGCTCTGGCCGCTCATAGTCTGCTTCCAAGAGAACAACCGGCCGAGGAACGGAATGCTTCCAAGCACCGGTACCTTGCGTTCCTCTTCGCTATCGGTCGCTTCAGTCAGGCCGCCAATGGCCGCTGTTTGACCGCTGGCGAGGTTGAAAACAGTCTTGATGGTTTTCGCGTCAATGATCGGATAGGTGTTGTCGCCCGCCGGCTTGTCGTCATATTTGCGCGTCAGCGAGGGATTGATTTTCACGGTGATGTTGCTCGACGTGTTGATCGAAGGAGTCACATCGAGCTCGATGCCGAATTTGAAGAACGGCTCCAGCGGATCCAACGAGAAAGTGATGGTATCGGCCGTGTCGTTCATAGACTGCTGCCGCTCCTGCTTGAGGTTCGGCTCTTTCCGAACAATGGATATGTTGGCCATCTCTTCGTTTGCAACGATGATTTTCGGATTTGAAACGGTGTTCACCCCTTTCAAGTTTTCGAGTGCACTGACTGCCACGCGGAATTCGTCGGCGCTCAGCACGCTGGTGAACACCTTGCTCGAGGAGTCATCGTCGGTCTTCAAGACGGAGGGCGTCAGACCTTCATACACCGGCGTGAGCGGGCCAAGGCTGCCGGGAACAGAGAACCCGCTGCCTTCGGCGTATTTATTGCCGGCCGCATCTGTAAACCGATTCCGCTGCGTGCCGTCGGTCTTGGTATCCACATAGCTCTTTTCGGTGGCCCCTAGCGTGCCGGCGCTGTAGGCTTCCAGCACGCTCCAGTCGACGCCGAGGTCTTTCTGCGCATCATCGCTGAGTTCCATGAATTTGGATTCAATGAAGACTTGCTGGCGGACTATATCGATGACTTCCAGCACCGAGCGTACCTCGCTAATGCTCGATTCGGTGCTCTTGACCACGATCATGTTCCGCGAAGCGAATTCAGACACCTTGGCGTCCGGCGGAAGCAGGCCGCGGATCAGCTCAGCGACATTAGGAACGGTGGCATACTTCAGCAAAAAGGTTTCAACCATTTGCGGCTCGGGCGTGCCGACGGGACGGCGGCGGACGCTGTAGACATTGGAGTCGGAAACGCGCTGGTACAGCTCGTAATTGTAGGTGTCGAGAATCGCCTGCAGCGCAGGGCGCCATTCCACATCCTTGAGGTTCACCGAAATCTGCGAGGCTTCCGCCAACTCGGGAACAATGATGTTGGCGCCGGAAAGCTGGGCAAACAGGCTGATGGCCTCCCCGAGCCCCACCTTGTTCAGGCGGACGGAAATGAGGCTGCCCTCGCTCGACGCCTCGTCGGGCTCATAGGTATTCATATCCAAATCGTTAATGGAGGAAGCTTTCCCCTCTTCTTCAGTCTCCAACGTATCAAACACCGCATCGGTTTCTTCTACGCGTTCAACGGAAGCTTCCAGCACATCCTCCACTTGGGCCGCCGGGCCGTTGGACACGGTCAGTTCGACAACGGAAGCATCGATGACAGGGGCGGAAAGTTCGGTCACCACCGGAGTCTCGGCCGCCACCTGCTCTTGGTCGACCATATCAAGCAGCTCCATCAACGCATCGTCCTCAACCTTTTCCTGGGCGACGGCAAACGAGACCGCACAAAGCGCGACGGCCAAAGCGCCGCCAACAGTACCATTCCAACTTGATTTTATTTTTTTCATTTTCCTGTTCCCTTGTTTGATAAATCGTTGCCTATTTCACCGATAACTGACGCAGCTTGACGGAACCCGCCTTGTTGATGTCGTCCACCACCCATGTGTAGTCCAAGCCTCCGAGTGAAACTGAAACGGTTTCACCCATACTCTTGACCCGGCCGTTGATCACAGCAAAACACTCGTTGTCCGAGCGGCTGCTGACTCCATTGATGACGACCTGTTTCATTGCGGCATTCCAATCCTGTTTTCCATTTACGCTCTGCGCATTGCTCAGCGTTTCGTTCTTGATGCGTTCGGGCACGTAATTCAAAGGCCAGAACGGATCGCGCTTTACCGGCGCGGTCTTTTTATTAGCATTATTCAAGCCATTCCCTGCGGCAGGCTCGGCATAGGTGGTTCCGCCCGAAAGATACACGGTGGCGAACAGCAGTCCGCCAAACGTCAAAATCATGGCATTGCTACGAGTTCTCATTTTTCCCCTCCACAATTGAATCAAGAAATCCACTAAGCGATGTTTGCTTTTTCGAGACTGGCTTTTTCAGCAGGCTTTCGATTTTTTTCGCACTTATGCTACTATCGACAGATTGTTCGGCAGGCGCGTCCTCTTCTTTCACGACGGGCGCAGCAGGCTCTTCGGGCAACTGAGCAATGTATTCGAGCAAATCGTCTTCTTCAGCAACCGGAGCGGCCTCGACCTGCGGCATGGCGACGGCTTCAACAACCGACTCCTCCATCATAGGATCTTCCTTGGGAAGATGCGGCCCCACCATCTCTTGGGAAAGCGACTCGATCAATCCGCCCAGCTCCGAAGCCCCTTTCCCATCGCCCTGCACAACGGCGCCAGAATCCTCCTGGCTTGAATCCGTTGAAGGCAGCGATTCAGAAGCTTCCACCACGTCCAGAACAATCGATCCGAGCAAACCTTCCAAGCCCGAGAGCATGGGCGCCGGCGCTTCCGGGAGATCCTCCACGGCATCAGGCTCTCCAATCAGCTCTTCCAGCTGCGGATCCGTCAGAGCGGTTTGCTTGGCGGGATCTTCTACAGCAGGTTCGCTGCTCTTGGACAAGTCCGCCAAAACGACGGGTTCCACAGGAACAGACTCGGGGATTCGCTGCGGCGCAGGTTCAGGTGCCTGGACGACCACCGGCTGAGGCGCCGGTGCGAGGACAGGCTTTGCAACCGGTTTCTCCACTGGCTTTACAGCCGGCTTCGGGGTTTGCGCAACGATGGGAGACGGCTCGGCAACGGCGTTCTCCGGCATGACCGGTCGGACCGGAGCAGCCTTTTCAGCCACGGGAGCCTTTGGTTCAGGAGCCGGTTCTTTTTTCGAGGGAGCAGAAAGCATGCTTTCCGGTGCGGCCGCCGGCTGGGACGCGGCAACGGCTACGGGAGTCTCCGGTTGTGGCGGGGGGATTTTCTCCCGCTCTGCCAAAGGCTTGGCAACTCTCTTGTCCAACGTCTGTTTCCTTGCGGCAATCGCGTCCCACTGCTGCTCGAGAACGCCTAGACTGAACGGCCACTGGAGAAAGAGTTGAATCTCATGCATCTCAGGGCTGGCCCCCTTGTTGATTTCAATCCCAGTAAAGCGTGCAAAGGGGTGCTGTTCCTCAACCAAGCGCAGAAACTGCTTGCTGTTTTCATAGCCGCCGCGGGCGGTGATGCGCAAGCTGTAGGATTCAAGCTTTATACCTTCTTCGGCATCCAGTGAGTTGTGCAAGCCCACTTCGTCAATCGCATCGATGTCCAGCGAAGCCTCGCGGGCAATGGAATAAATGACTTCGCTCGCCCAGGAATAATAGTTCCGGTTCGGCGGCAGCTTCACCATAAAGCCCTTGAGCGCTTCGATGCTCGATTCCAATTCCTGGGCGATGTCCTCGTGCGCCAAAGCCCGATCAGCATTTTCGATTTTCCCCACCAAGTTCTGCAGCTCCAGCTTTGCCGCCGAAATGGACTTCAGGCTCAAGCGGATGCCGAACCCGATAAGGGCAATCAAGGCCGCAGCCACAAGCAGGCCGATCAAGGCATACTGCTTTTGCTCTTTTGTTAAGTCAGCGAGGCTCATTTAAGGCCCCCTTCCTGATTAATCCCTTCAAGCCGGAATTCGCGCAAAACGCTTCCCGCCGCAGCGGAACGCTTGCGCATGGAGGCGAGAATGATCGAATCGAACACATCGGCAACCTCTTGGCGGTCCAGCAGGTTTTTGCGAAAGGCGATGACCTCGTTTTCGGCCTGCTGCCCCTGCGAAACGCCCTCAATCAAAAGCTTATAATCGAGCCCGAGGTTCGACGCGTTCTTATGGATCGAAGTCTTGGTTTCGCTCTGGATGGACAAGCGCGTGAACTGGATCTCCGACGGCACAATGTCCTGAATGCCGGAAAGCAAGCCGACAAACGACACTTGCGCATTGGTCCAGCCGTCGAACAGATCCAGCGCCTGCTGGTTGACGGCCACGCCGTGGCTTTCGTCCTGATACAGCTTGAGCCGAGGCTCCAAATCCGCCCAGATCTCGTGGCTGGCCTTGAGTTCGGACTGCACGCCGCTGTACTGAATCAGCTTAACGCCGCTCAGAATGGCGATGAACAGCACCGGAGTTACAACGATGCCGACAAAGATGAATCGTAAACTGACGGCTCCCTGGTAGCGCAGCTCGTTTTTCTTTAAAAAATCAACCCGTGGACATGTCATGACTGTTCTAGCCCCCCTATTGCCGCACCGATGGCCGCCGCGAAGCGGGGAGCCTGCTGCTCCAATCCTCCAGGAATGGCCTCTGAATCGTATTGCAGGTTTTCGAGCGGACTCCACTGCACCACCTCGGCATGAAGCATCCGCCCGGCTTCTTCCTTCCAGTGCGGCAGCAAGCTCAGCCCGCCAGAGACAAACACCTTGGAAATGCGGCAGCCTTGGTGGCGCTCAATGAAGTCCTTCGAGATCGACAGCTGTTTGAGGTATGGCTCCATTACCGAATCCAGCGAGGCCGATATGTTGATGGAGCGGTCATTAAGAATCGTCGCCGCCAAGTCATCGTCCACCCCGAGATCGGCGGCCAGTTTTTCGCGAATGACCCGGGCGCCGAAACCCAGCTTGCCCACCAGCACCACAACCCCTTGGTTGAGGAAGACAAAATGAGTTATGGATTCCCCCGCCTCCAGCAGACAGACCGCTTCGTTGGCGCAGGAGGCGCCGCGGGCATGCTGGAAGGCGGCGACAAAGGCAAGCCCGGCCACTTCAACAGAGGCCGCCGCCGGCGAACCGGAGGGAAACATGTTCAGCAGAAACCGGACATCTTCTTGCGGGATGGCCGCCGAAAGGAAGTTCGAATCCTGGCGGCCGCGGCCGCGCTTCACCAGCACGGAACTGACGCGGAAACCCTCTTCGACATTCAGCAATTCGCGAAGCTTCGCTTCGGGCAGGGTGGCCTCCTCCGGAGATAGGGGTGCATTCACCATACGCACCACCGAGGCCAGTCCGCTGTAGGCCAGGCATCCGTAATTTGCAGTAATATTCCGTGGCAGCTCCAACCGCCGCGATGCCGAATTAAAATCAACAGCCGGAAGCAGATCCATTCCTAGCAGCGTAATGGCGTCTTTGGTCTTTTTCAGGCGAACCACCTTCGTGGCTGTGGTTGAAAAATCCAAGCCGACGAGATCCGCAAACCGCTTCTGCGACCGACTTATTTTCATAGTTTTCTTCGTCATTGGTTCTGTTTTCCTTGTCGCTTTCTTGCGGGCGTCGACCGGCCCGGCAATGGATTAGTGAAAACGCACCATCCAAATAAGCACTATCCGTACCATGATGATCGGCCAATTTCCCACTTGCCAAAAACAACTGCACTACCAATGATATGCGCCACTCGATTTTGAATTCGATTTAGAAGGACCAGGAGCCTGCTGTGAGCAATTTGAGCAACGAAGCCCCCATTTCAGAAACTGAAAGCCCCGAAAAGCGGCAAACGTCTTCGGGCGTGATGCTGGTAACCCTGCTGCTGCTGATCGCCGCCCTTTTACTGACCAGCACCATGATGGTTCACTACGCCATCCAACAACAAGACGGCAACGGCCAAAGCATCGGCGCACAGCTCGCTGGCATGCTCGACAAGGGCAAAGCCTATTCCTCCCAGTTTAAAGGGGCGGTTCAGCAAAAAAGCCAGCAGGAAGAAGCCAAAACGCAGACAGCGGCATCCAAAGCCGTATCCCTTTTTTCCAGCAGCGCAGGAAAAAAGGTAAAATGGCCCAGAATGGCGCTTGCTGGATTTGGACGTTCAACCGACGGCGACGGCGGATTCGCCATCATCAATGGGGACCAGATTCTTCCCGGCCAATATGCCGGCAAGGTGAAGCTGGTTGAGATCCGCAACCAAGGCGTTGTGGTTGAATACATGGGCGAGCAAAAATACCTGACGGTCGATCTGCAGCAGGACTAATGTCAGGAAATTAGTGTCCCCTACGACGAATTTGAACAGAAGAGCGCAAAGGGCGCAAAATTTAGATGGAGGGTGTTCTTCGCGACCTTTGCGTCCTTCTGTTAAATAGGGCAGAGATTGGCAGACTAAGGACTAGGCCGCCATGGAGCGCAGCTTGTTCAGCGCCAAATCATAATCTTCCGGCGAAACCAGATAGGTGTGGCAGCGATGCCCCCCTAACCGCTCCACTTGATCGACCAGCATGTTGTTGAACGGATTCAGCACCGCCACGAGCAGATCGTTCCCAAAAAACGCAAACGGCAGGGCGCCATCATGAACGGCCACTTCCAGCGGCAGCACTCCGACAATCTGGTCGGTCAGCTCAAAACTGGCCAGCGACAGGTAGGGTGCGCCGGAACGGTTCGACATATAGTTCATGATCCGGTTCATTTGCGTGAAGCCGCGGTCGTTGAGAACATGCAATACGCTTACGGGGACATCGACTTCCTTGGAGGAAATTTCGGTCAGGTCGTGCAGCACGCTGGAATATTCCTCTTGGGACAGCTGATTCTCTTCATAAAGCCGCCAAGCTAAGGCCAGTTCTTCACTGATGTCGACCTCCGCTTCACGGGAAGGCGGCTCCGCCACATCGCCGCTCGATGCATGTGCCAGGGAAGCGGTGGATTCATTCGTGGCGGAAAGCACCCGCAAGCGCGCCTGCTGGGCGGCCGCCTCGGAGGGATGCGACTCCTCGAAACGCGTTAATTCTGCCATCACAAAGGCGATGCCGTCGGCATCCTCTTCCATCATCGCCACATCGACCATGCGGTTAATGAAATCAAATGCCTTTCCCGTCTGCCCGCTTTGCTGATAGGCGCCGTAGAGCGCCCGGAGCGAACTCATGTCTTGCGGCATAACCTCAAGTATCTGTTCGAGCATTGCGACGCTGTCGGCTAAAGCGCCTTCATTCTGTTGGTTTGGTTCTGCCATTGTGCTGACTCCTTTAATATACCGTCCAGACATTAGCATTTTGCAGGCCACATCCATCTGTTTTAGAGGAATGGCGGCCGCCTCGAAGCCCGCCTCAAGCCCCCTCCCTCTTCGAACAGCCCCATTCAAACGAACGCAAAAACGGCGGAACATTTATTCCATCAAATCGCCTCTCCCTCCTGCCGCAGGAGCATTCTCATCGGTGGAAGGGAACCAGATAAACATTGGCCTCCGCCCGCATTTTCCGACTGTAGGCACGGGTAATGCTTACATGAGATCAATTCAATTTAACGACAGGGAGCAACATGACCAAAACCAGCAACAGCCTGATGGATTGCCTAAAGCGGATCCGCCCGATTGAATCGGAAATCTTTGAAGAGGCGCAGAAAGAGGCGGAAACCTCTAATGTGCCTCTAGAGCAGCTGCTGATCCAACAGGGCGTGGTCTCCGATTCGGATCTTGCGCTCGCGACAGCCGACTATCTGGAGATCCGCCCCATCTCACTGGCCTCCTTCGCTCCAGAAACGGCGCTGGTTGATTTGATGCCCCGCGATAAATGGAAAGAGCTGAAAGCCCTGCCCGTGAGCCGGCTGGGGACACGCCTGGCCGTAGCCATGGCGGATCCGTTCGACATCGTTGCACGCGACACCATTGCATCAAGCACCGACTCCGAGCTGGTTCCGCTGGTCGCACTGGAAAGTGAAATTACCGAGGCCATTGAATCGGTCTCGAATGAACCGGCCCAGGCGCTGGAAGACATTCTCAAAGACATGGCCGAAGACGGCGATGTAGAAGTTGGACAGGAAGAGATCGAAGATGCCGATTTGGACCAAATGCTTGAAACCGCCGGCGAAGCGCCGGTAATTCGCATTGTAAACTCCATTCTGATTGAAGCGTTGCGCAAGCATGCCTCCGACATCCATATCGAACCCATGGAAAAGACCGTCCGGCTGCGCAACCGCATCGACGGTGTTCTGTATGAATCGCCCAGTCCGCCCAAGAACCTGCAGAATGCGATCACCTCCCGCCTTAAAATCATGTCGAGCCTCGATATTGCCGAACGGCGCGTCCCGCAAGACGGCCGCTTTAAAATCAAGGCCCTCGGCAAAGAGGTCGATGTGCGCATGAGCATGCTGCCAACCGTCCACGGCGAAAAGGTGGTAATGCGTATTCTCGACAAGACCGCCCTCGCACCCAACTTAGGCGCACTGGGCCTGGATCAGCTCTCGCTAGACAACTTTTCATACGCCTTGGGACAGCCCTACGGCATGATTCTGGTGACGGGGCCGACGGGAAGCGGAAAAACCACTACGCTGTATTCCGCGCTGCAGGAGCTCAACGTCGTCGGCACCAACATCATCACCACCGAAAACCCGGTGGAATACCAGCTTGACGGCATTAACCAGGTGCAGATCAATCCGCAAGTGGGGCTTACCTTCGCCGCCGCATTGCGCTCGATCCTGCGCCAAGACCCGGACGTCGTGATGGTTGGGGAAATCCGCGACGCCGAAACGGCTACGATCGCCGTGGAAGCGGCGCTGACGGGCCACTTGGTTTTGAGCACGTTGCACACCAACGACGCCGCCGGCGCGATTGCCCGCCTGATCGATATGGGAATCGAACCCTTCATGCTGTCGTCCTCGCTGCTGCTGACTCAGGCGCAGCGCCTCTACCGCAAGCTCTGCCCGGTCTGCAAAAAGGAAATCGACATCCCAACGGAAACCCTGAAGAAAAACCGGGTTGACCCGGAGATCATGGAGAACACCCAGTTCTACAAAACCGCCGGCTGCCCCAAATGCAACGGAATCGGCTACAAAGGACGCGGCGGCATTATGGAAATCCTGCTCGTCGACGAAGCCATCCGCAAGACGGTTTTAAACACCCCGGAAGCCGATGCCATCTCGAAAGTCGCCATCCAAAACGGCATGCGGACCCTGCGCGAAGCAGGACTCGACCGCGTGCGGTCCGGACTCACCACCATTGAAGAAATCATGCGCGTCACCAGCGAACACTAGGAACAGATCATGGCCAAAGAAAATTTAAAAGCTAAGAGAAAAGTAAAATCCAAAGGAGGCATTCCAATTGTCCGCAACGCTCGGAAAATAAGGCTTAAAGAGCTTCCCATGTTCACCCGGCAGGTCTCCGCCATGCTTTCGGCCGGCATGCCGCTGGTACAAACCTTGACCGCCATGGAGCAGCAAACTGATGAAAAAAGCTTCAAGGCGGTGATCAATGGCATCCGCACCCGCGTAGAAGGCGGCTCCATGTACTCCGAAGCCTTGGCCTCCTACCCCACTATTTTCGACAGCTTGTACATCAGCATGATGCGCGCCGGCGAAGTGGGCGGCATTCTCCCAGACACCTGCTCCCGCGTAGCCATGTTTTTGGAGTCCAGCAACAAACTCCGCGCAAAAGTAAAATCCGCCATGATGTATCCAACCGTGGTCATCGTAGTTTCGCTCGTCCTGTCGACCGCATTGATCATGTTCGTCTTGCCGGTGTTTGTCGGCATGTTTGCCGACTTTGGCGCGGACCTGCCAGGCCTGACCCAGGCCCTGCTCGACTTCAGCCACCTGCTCACCCAATACTGGTACATTGCTGGTTCGATCGTCGCCGCAATCATCTACACCCTCAAATACTATAACAAAACCGACAAGGGCGAATACAACATCGACAAATTCCGGCTTCGCTTCCCCATTATTGGCGAGCTGGTCACCAAGGTGGCCATCAGCCGCTTCGCATCCACTTTTGCACAGCTGATGCACAGCGGCGTGCAGATCATCGAATCGCTCGAAATCGTCGGGCTGGCCACCGGCAACCGGGTGATCGGCGATTCACTGTTCGCCGCGCGCAAAATCATTGAAGAGGGGCAGCCACTTTCCACGGCACTTGAAACGAATCCCTACTATCCGCGCATGCTCATTCATATGCTTTCGGCCGGCGAAAAAACCGGTCAGGTGGAGGAGATGATGGACAAGGTCGCCGAATTCTACGAAAGCGAAGTCGAAACCATGCTCGCCGGCCTGACCTCCATGATCGAGCCGCTGCTGATGGTCATCATCGGCGCAATCATCGGCACCATCGTGGTCGCCATGTTCCTGCCGATCTTCAAAATGAGCGAAATTGTAATGTAGCCCTTAGGGAGCATGTGAATGATTGCAGAACAAAAAACCACCTCCTGGCCGGAACTCACGGCGATCCTGCTGGCTCGCCTGGGCTTCCTGTGGCTGCTGGTGCTGATCTCGATGCTGATGCCCAGCGACGATGCATCGTTCTATGCCTTCATGGGCGTGGCGTTCATCATCACCATCCCCTACTCGCTCTGGCTGCGCAGCAAGCTGCGCTCGCTGCAGTTCGCACCGCTGCAGTTTCTCGTCGATCTGGTGCTCGTCACCGGGCTGGTCTACTTCACCGGAGGCATCCAAAGCGATCTGACGCTGCTGTACCCACTAGTAATTCTAACCGCCGGCATTGTTGCACCGCCGAAGCAGGCGGCGGAGATTACGGTTTTAGGCATCATCATCTATGTCCTCATGGCCACGGTTCTCTCACAGAATTTGGTTGTGGAATATGTGCCCATTGGCGGCACCATGGCCCATGATGCCAGTAAAGCCTCCCTATTCCTGCGGGTGATTCTTTTCGCGGCCTTTGGCGCCGTCAGCATCTACGTCGCCAAACGCTGCGATTATATCCACACTCATGAAAATGATCTGCAACGCACCACCCACCTTTTCCTGAACAGCAGCCCGGCCCCAACTCTGATGCTAGATCCCGAGGGATCCATCCTTGGGGCAAACGGAGCCGCCTGCGAAATGCTGAACCGATCGCAAGAAGCGCTCTGCACCATCAAATTCATCGATTTATGCACCTCTGGAAAGCAACCGATTGCGGAAGTGCACGGCAAGTCCGTCTATCTATCGCGCGAAAACAAACCATCTCTGCCGGTGACCTACCGCACCGCCGACATCAAACTCCTCGAAACCGCATTGCTGGGCAACAAGGGGCGCAAAAGCAAAGCAGTGGATATAACCCTGCTCTCCTTCAACGACATTTCCGAGTCCGTATCGCTCAACCATCAACTCAAGCAGGTTGAACGGATCACGCAAGCCACCCGCATCGCCGGCGAAATGGCGCACGAAATCCGCACGCCCCTCACCGCCATCTCCGCATCGGTCCAACTCCTCAAGCACTATGAAGACAAGACCACGGCGTCAGACTGGCTCCCCAACAGTCCGCGCCGGCATGAACGCTCGGAACTCTTCGCCCATATCGAAGACGCTTCCGTCCAAATGAACACCGTGATTCAAAATTTCATCGACTTCGCTGAGTTTTCTCCTCAAGACCTTCTGTCTATCATTAAGCTTGACTCTATAGGCGAAAATCAGGGTTATATAAGCCATCTGAATACCACAGGGAGAGGTAATACGAATGGCCAGAATTCTGATAGCGGATGACGATCCGACAATTCTTAGTTTGCTCAACAAAATACTGCTTGCAAAAGGATACGAGGTACAATTGGCGGAAAACGGAAGCGTCGCCGAAAAAAAACTTAAGTCCGAGCAATTCGACCTGCTGATTTCCGACATCAAGATGGAACCCGTCGACGGCATGCAGCTGCTCCGCAACACGCGCAAGCTGCGCCCCCATGTCGGCGCCATCATGCTCACCGCCTACGCCACGGTAACCACCGCGGTTGAAGCCATGAAGGAAGGTGCGTTCGACTACATCCCCAAGCCCTTCAAGATCGACGAGCTTCTTGAAACCGTCAAACGCGCGTTGGACTACCAAAAATCGATCTCCGAACAGATCAGCGCCGACTCCCACATTGAAGCCAAAAAATATTTCGGCAACATAGTCGCCGAAAGCGACCAGATGGTTAACGTCTGCGAAATGATCAAGCGCGTCGCCCCCACCAAGACCACCATCATGATTACCGGCGAAAGCGGCACCGGCAAAGAGCTGGTGGCGGAAGCCGTCCACGCCTTCAGCGCCCGTTCCGAAGGCCCCTTCCTGCCGGTCAACTGCGCCGCACTGCCGGAATCGCTGATCGAGTCCGAACTTTTCGGCCATGTAAAAGGCGCCTTCACCGGCGCCGGCACGAATAAGGTCGGCCTGTTCGAGGCCGCCAATAAGGGCACCCTCTTCCTCGACGAAATCAACTCCATCCCCCACCCCCTGCAGTCCAAGCTGCTTCGCGCCATTCAGAACAAAAAGATCCGCAAAGTAGGCGGCACCGAGGAATTTGATGTGGATGTGCGCATTTTGGCCGCATCCAACCGAAACCTTGAAACCATGGTAAAAGAAGGTTCCTTCCGCGAAGACCTTTTCTACCGCCTCAGCGTCATTGGCATCGACATCCCGCCGCTCAAGCAGCGACCGGAAGACATTCTGCCTCTTGCCCAGCACTTTATTGCCTTGGAAATGGACGGCGCTGAATTCCCCTCCATGGACAACGCCGTGCTCTCCATCCTGCAAAACTACAGCTGGCCGGGCAACGTGCGCGAACTCCAGAACGTAATCCAGCACTGCCTAACCTTCCTGCGCGACAACAAAATCACCAAAGAAACCCTGCCCTCCAAGCTGATTGTCTCCTACGAAGAAAATCCCGGCGCACAAAACGCCGCCCTGACCGGAGAGTTTTCCAAAGGAAAATCGCTCAAGGCCTTCCTACGCGCCAAAGAGAAGGAATACCTCAAGACCGTGATCGACACCATGGGCGGCGACAAAGTCAAAGCCGCCAAGGAACTCGACATCAGCCTGGCCACGCTTTACCGCAAGATGCCGGAAGACGGTCAAGAGCAGTCCTCCTAAGCGTCTAAACCGGCTTTCGAACCGGCATCACTCGTGGCGAAGCGCTTCGATCGGATCCATCATGGCAGCGCGACGGGCTGGATAGATTCCGAACACCACCGACACTGTAACTGACACCGAGAAGGCAAGGACAAACGCCGAGAAGGTGAGCACGGTTTTAACGCCAGTGGCGGCCGTGATGGCCATGGGGATCAAGGCGCCGAAGATGAGGCCGATGACCCCGCCGGAAATGGAGAGTAGCAGCGTTTCCATTAAAAACTGCAGGACGATGTCGCGCCGGCGCGCGCCGAGTGCGCGGCGAATGCCGATCTCGCGCGTGCGCTCGCTCACCGTGGCCAGCATAATGTTCATGATGCCGATGCCCCCGACAATCAGCGAAATGGCGGCAATCGACCCGAGCACAATGTTGAACAGCCTTCTTGTTTCGCGCGCCTGCCGGATCAGCTCGAGTGGCACGATGATGCTGTAGTCCTCTTTCTTGTGGTTCTTTTTGAGAACCCGGCGGACGGCGTCTACGGCAGTGACCACGTTTTCCTGCTTATCAATCGTTAGAATCAGTTCATAGAGTTCGATTTTCTCGAACGTCCCGCCCCCCTCTGACCATTGGGTGAACAAGTCGCCGCGCTTTTGAAGGTAGGTGCGCAACGGAATGAATACGCTTTGGTTTTCGCCATCGAGCCAGAGCTGATCCTCTCCCGGCACCTCGCCCTGGGCCATGTCGCCGACAATGCCGACGACGGTGTAGGCATCGCGGTCGAGCTGGAGGGTTTTCCCGATGGGGTCGTAGCCGGCGAACAGGATGCGCGCCAAGCGGGTGCCAATCACGCAGACGGGCGTGCCGAACTCCATGTCGGCGCTGGTGAGGAAGCGGCCGCGCATCATGCGGTGGCTCTGCACCCCAAGAAACCAAGGGACGGTCGCCACCACGTCGGTCTGCAGCCGGCGCGCCTTGAACTGCACATCGAAACGGAGCCGCTTGATCGGCGTGCTGGCCACCAGATTCGGAACAAAACGAGACAACTCTTCCGCATCGGCATAAGTGAGCCCGTAGGCGGCAATGAAGCTGCGCTTCGACTGACCCGCGTTTTCGTCGTTGGGCACCTTGACGCTTTTGATGAGAATGTTCTGGCTGCCCATCTTCTGGATCTTTTCCTGGATTTCGCGGTTGGCGCCCTCGCCTACGCTGAGCATGGCCACCACGGAGCAGACGCCGAAAATAATGCCGAGCATCGTCAGGCCGGCGCGCAACTTGTACTGGCTGAGGTTTTTGACCGCCAGCCGAACCATCCGCTCTGGGCGCATCGAGTTCATGGTTTGGGCGCTCCGTGCCAGTCGTTGGAAATCATTGTGCCGTCGCGGAAGCGGATCACCCGCTGCGCGCGGTGGGCAATGTCGTCGTCGTGGGTCACCATAACGATGGTCTTTCCCTCGCCATGCAGTTCATCGATCAATTCCAGAATTTCCTCGCCGGTCTTGGAGTCGAGGTTGCCGGTCGGCTCGTCGGCGAGCATCAGGATGGGGTCGCACACGAGCGAACGGGCGATGGCCACGCGCTGCTGCTGCCCGCCGGAAAGTTCCATCGGCTTGTGCCGGAGCCGATCCGAAAGCCCCATGCGCTCGGCCAGCGCCTCCGCCTTGACGCGCGCCTCGGACTCGGGCACGCCTTGATAGAACAGCGGCACCTCGATGTTTTCGAGCACGTTGAGCTGAGGGATAAGGTTGTAGGACTGGAAAATGAAGCCGATCCGCGTCGAGCGTATTTCCGAGAGCTGGTCGTCGGTCTGGTTCGCCACGCTTTCACCGCCGAGCAGGTAGTCGCCGGCGGAAAGGTGGTCGAGGCACCCCAGCAGATTCAGCAGGGTCGACTTGCCCGAACCGGATGCGCCCATGATCACGGCATATTCGCCGGGATCGATCCGCAGGTTCACGTCGCGCAGAGCGGTCACGCGCAGCGCGCCGTTGACGTACTCCTTGGCGGCGTTTTTCAGCTCGACGATCGGAACGCTCATCCCTGTTCCTGCTGCTCTTCGGTCTTGTTTTCTTCCTTGAGCGGGCTTTTCTTCAGCTTGGAATCCGCGTCCATCTCCACCTCGGCGTAAAGCAGCATCTCCTCGCCGACTTCCAGACCGTCGACCACTTCGATCAGCTGCGTGTTGTATTTTCCAATCCCGACTTCCCGCAGCGCCTTGCGGCCACGCTTCACCACATAGACATAGTGCTTCCCTTTGCTTGAGACGACGGCCTGGATGGGAACATGGAGCACGTCGCGCAGCTGGTCGGTTACGATCTCTACGGTCGCCGACATGCCCGGCTTGAGCTGGGTATTCATCGTGGAAGAAACATTCACCATGATGGTGTAGGTCTTTACGCCCGAATTGAACCAGTCCTGCGAATCGGGCACCGCGCTTATTTTTTCGACGCACCCTTTCAGCACCATTCCCGGAACGGCGTCGAGCACGGCGACGGCCTCCTGCCCCATCGACACCTTGTCGATCATCGCTTCGGGAATGCCGACTTTCAGTTCCCACGCGCTTAAATCAGGAAACGAAAGGATGCGCTGCCGAACGTTGACGGTTGCCCCTTTCTCGATTTTGGCGGACCGGCGGTCCTGGGGATAGAACACCTGGCCTTCGAAATCGGCATAGACCTTGGTGTTGGCAAACTGCTCCTCGCGGGTAACGAGCTGGTTTTTTTCGATTTCCAGCCGGGTCTTTTTCGACTCGATCGAGGCCTCTTTGCCCGTGACATCCGAGTCGATGGTTTTTGCGAGGCGCTCCAAGGCCGAGACGGCATTCGACACGCTGTTCTCCAATTCCTTGCGCCGCTTCACCGAGGTGTATTTTTCGAGGATCTCAAGATCCTTGGTTTTGTTGCGCACCTCGATTTCTTTTCGCTCAACGCCCAGCTCGTCGGATTCCAGATCATTTTTGTTGGAATAGCCCTTGTCGAACAGCTCCTGCGTTCCTTCAAGGTCGCTGCGTGCCTTTTTCAGCTCCTGCTCCGCCAGATAGATTTCTGATTTGGCCTTGTCCAGCAATTGATTGAACTCCACTTCCTCATATTTCTTGAGGTCCAGCTTGGCGAGTTCAACCTTCAACTTAGCCGTTTCCAGATCGGTGGCATTCTTGAGCTTGGCAATTTCCAGCTGTTCCTGAGCCTGTTTAAGGCCGGCCTCGGCCTCGGCCACATCGGACTGCTGGTCAAGATAGCGCTCCATCAGCGCGCTCGACTCCAGCTCGAACAGCAGCTGCCCGTTCGTAACGCTTGCGCCGTCTTCGACAATCTCCGTAATCTTGGCATCGCGGTAGGCCTCGTTGAGAATGTCCCGGCTGATCTTGGCCTTCAGTTCGCCCGACTGCAGGATGCTCACCACCAGATCGCCGCGCTGCACGCGGCACAGGTGCGCGGTGTCCAAGTCGATGCGGCTGTCATCCTTGTTCGGCTTAACGGCCAGCGCAATCGCCGCAAGCACAACCAGGCCAACGGCGACTTTGCCGCTACGGCGTTGCCACAGGCTCTTCATCATCTTCTTCATACCACATTCCTTTGGGGTCGATTTTAAAACGTTCGATGGCGTTCCAGAAACGGAGGCGATTGATGGTGTAGTCCACCAAGGTCACGGTCGCCGAGTTTTCCGAACTCAGCAGCTCGTTCTGCGCATCGAGCAGGTCGCGCGTGAGCGCCTTGCCTTGCTGCAGCAGCAAGGTCGTGCTTTCCACCTGCCGGCCGGCCAGCTTAACGCTGAGCAGGCGGTTTTTATAGACCGACCGGTTGCGCTCAAGCTTGCGCCACAGGTCGCGCACGGTGCGTGTCACGTCGTCTTCCGACTCCTCGACATTGCGAATTTGGCGCTCCAGCGAAATCTGCGCCCTCCGGTATGCGTTCCGCCGCTCGGTCCAGTCGAACGGCAAATCCAGCCCAACGCCGAGATTCTGTTCGACGTCGGTGTCGGAGGAAAAATTCTTATCGACGGTATAGCTGACATCCAGATCCGGCAAAAAATCGCGCCGCTGGATTTCCAGCTTGCGCTCCCTGTCTTCCACTTTTTCGCGCTGGTTGATCAAGTCCAGCCGATTCGATGCGGCCGACTCCAGCGACACCGCCAACGTAATATCCAGCTCCACCAGCCCGCGGTGCACCAAATTGGTGAGCTCGGCGGGGTCGGGTTCCACGTTCAGTTCGATCGGCAGCCCGAGCGCATAGCGCAAATCATCGAGCGCCTGCTGATAGCTCGACCGCGACAAGGCCCAGCGGTCGGCGGCGTTGAGCTCGCTCTGGAGCGCCTGGGCGGCCTGGAAGTCGGCAATGCGCCCGGCCTTGGCATACGACTCGGTCTGTTCGCGGTTGGCAATGGTGCTTTCGTAGTTCTTCTGTTCGTTAATCAACTGGTCGCGCGTGCGCAGCACGGAATAGAACTGCGCGGTGGTATCAATCACAAAATCCTGCTGGTAGCGCTTGAAGTCGCGGACGGCATAAATCATGTCGCGCTCGGCTTGCCGGAGCGGCTCCTTGGTGACCAGCGGGCCGAAGCCCCGCAGCAGCGGCTGTACAATGCCGAACCCCACTGAGCTGGTTTCATCGGCCGCGTCCGGACTGGTGAAGTAGCGAAAGACGTTCTGGCTGAAGCCCAGACTGACGTTTGCGCCGGTGGCCAGCACCTTCTTCGCGCCCACCGCGTAGCCCGCATCCACCCCCGTATCGCCGAACGACTCCGCCGTTCCGTCGTCGAAGGTTGTATAAGAGGTGCCGGCAAACGCCGCCCCGTTAAAATTCAGATTGAAGTCCTTCTGCACCTCGGTCAGGCCCAGCGCCACGAGGAAGAGCGTTTCCTTGCGCGACTGATAGGAACGGCTGTTGGCGAGCGCAATCGCCAGCGCATCGGAGAGCGACAGCAGTTCCGGCTCCGGCGCATTCCGATCCAGCTCCAGCAGTGCGCGAAGCTCGTGCTGGTCTTCGTCGCTGATCGTAAACGGTTCGGCAACGCCCAGCCCCAGTTGCTGCGACGCCATGATGTTGCCGTAGGCGGCCTTGTCCGCCCGCGTCTGGGCATAGTTGCCGATTTTCGTGCAGGAGACGGAAAACAGCGCTAACCCGAACAGGCACATGCTAAATATGGAGTTGGAAATGGATTTGAGCATAAACATAACTAACGCCCAATTTAGACGAAACTGGACACACCAACAATGCTAGACCATGAAAAACAAAAAGGCTTACCTTGAGAGCAAGGTTGGTCTCCCTTAGGGCTCCATGACCTCAACACTGTCCAGAGCGTCCAGATTAAAAATGCTCTTGAAGTCCCCGCTCCCAATATCCCGCTGTTCAACGATAACGGCCTCGCCGTTCTTGGTGGCAAAGACAAACCCCTTTTCTCCGATCGGAATGTTGTCGTCGGAGAATGAATAATCGGAAACCTTCATGTTGTTCATGTATACGGCAGGGACATTCCCCGGGGTGCCGTCATTCAAGCTCAACAGAATGCACCAGGCGTTGCACTCCGCCCCGCTGGAAAGAAAATCATCCTGATCCTTGGCTGGGCGCATGCCCGGGCCGGCGAAAAAGGAATAGTCCACATCCAGATAGCCGTTCTGCACCAAGTAGTCCAAGAACTCGGTTGAGGACGCGGCGTTCTCATCCCCGGACTTTGGCCAACCGGACGAAAACCGCCCGCCGCTCTCCATTGCGGTAATCGCTTCGACGATCGATTTAGCGTGGTGGGCCTGCTGCGTCAGCTTCCCTTTCAGCCGCGCTTTGCCGATTTGCGGAGACACGAGCGTAAAAAGGATGCCGATTATGGCGATCACCACCATCAGCTCGATGAGCGTGAAAGCCTGTTTGCGGGTCGAAGTCATGGACAGTTTCATCTTTATTTCCCTCCGCAGCTGGGTATCCTTCTGCGATCTTTAAAAGCTATCAAATGAAAACCGACTTATTCAACTATGATCTGCCCCCGGAACTGATCGCCCAGCACCCGCCCGAACGGCGTGAGCTGGCGCGCATGATGGTGCTCCACCGCGATTCCGGATTAATTGAGCACAAGACGATCTCCGACATCATCGACTACCTATACGCCCCCGACGTGCTGGTGCTCAACAATACCAAAGTAATTCCCGCCCGCGTTTTCGGCCACAAGTCCGCCTCCGGCGGAAAAGTGGAACTACTGCTTCTCGAAGAAGTTACAGAACCCGAAGGATGTAGCCACGAACTTCTCGAAAAGAGCGCGTCTCTGTCGCAAAGCGCGCTCTCTTCGAGAAGCACGCACCACACTCAAACATGGAAGGTGCTAATGAAAACCTCGCGGCGCCCCAAGGTCGGCGACGAGCTGACGCTCTGCTCCGGCAAGGCCAAAGCCACAATGCTCTACGACGGCGAACAGGGCGAAGCCGTGCTCAAAATCGACTCCGACCGCCCGCTAATGGAAATCCTCGACGAAGAAGGCGTGCCCCCCTTGCCCCCCTATATTTCCCGCAAGGAGCAGACCGCCGAGCAAATTGACGAAGACAAAAAACGCTACCAAACCGTCTACGCTTCCGAGCCCGGCGCTGCCGCCGCCCCCACCGCTGGCCTACACTTTACCTCGGGAATCTTCCAAACCTTGGAAAACCAGGGCGTGAGCAAGGCCGAATTGACCCTGCACGTCGGCCTTGGCACCTTTCGCCCCGTCTCGGCGGAAATCATCACCGACCACAAAATGCACTACGAGCGCTATGCCGTCTCGGAAGAAGCGGCCAAAACCATCAGCAACGCCAAACAGGCCGGCGGGCGCGTCGTCGCCGTCGGCTCCACCAGCGTGCGGACCTTGGAATCGCTTCCAAGCATTGAAAAGGACGAGGGGTCCACCAACATTTTCATCTATCCGCCCTACGAATTCCAAAACGTCGATGCGATCCTCACCAACTTCCACCTGCCCAAATCGACACTTTTAATGATGATGTCCGCCTTTGCCGGACGCGAACTGATGCTCAAAGCCTACAAAACCGCCGTGCAGGAAAAATACCGCTTCTTCAGCTATGGCGACTGCATGCTGATTCTGTAGAAAAGCGTTCGCAGCCCCGCCTTTAGGCGGCTTCTGCGGAATGACCGCCTAAAGGCGGGACTACAAACCTTTTTTCAGGCTTGAACTACAACCTCCGCTGCCGTAATCCTATCGCCTGTTTTTGCTTAACGAAGTAACAAGGAGAGAAAAATGTCCGAACAAACCATGGAATTTAAGACCGAGCTGGCGCAGTTGCTCCACCTCATCACTCATTCGCTGTATTCCCACCGCGAGGTATTCCTGCGCGAGCTGATTTCCAACGCCTGCGACGCCATCGACAAGGTGCGCTTCGAAGGCCTTAATAACGACGAGCTGCTCGACGGCAATTCCGACTGGAAAATTTCGTTGCGCGCCGACAAGGAAGCCAAAACGCTGACCATTTCCGACAACGGCATCGGCATGTCGCGCGATCAGGTGATCGAAAACCTTGGCACCATTGCCCATTCCGGCACCAAGGCCTTTCTGGCGAAAGCCAAAGAAATGGACGTGCAGAACAACCCGGAATTGATCGGCCAGTTCGGTGTCGGCTTCTACGCCTCCTTCATGGTCGCCGATGATGTGACCGTCATCACCAAAGCCCACGGCGAAGATGCAATTCAGTGGGAGTCAAAAGGAACGGGCGAATTCACCCTGTCGGATTCCGACAAAGAAACGCGCGGCACCGAAATCATCCTGCACCTGAAAGAAGATGCCGCCGAATACCTCGACGAGTGGACCATCCGCTCCACCGTTAAAAAATTCTCCGACTTCCTCGAACATCCAGTTGTGCTCTTCACCACCGTGAAGGATGAAGAAACCGAAGTCGAAGAAGAGAAGGAAGAGCAAATCAACACCCAAAAGGCGATCTGGCTGCGCCCCAAGAACGAAATCACCGACGAAGAATACGGCGAATTCTACAAACACATTTCGCACGATATGAACAGCCCGGCTGAAACCATCCACTACAACGCCGAAGGCGCCATCGAGTTCAAGGCCCTGCTCTTCATCCCCGAAGCCAAGCCGTTCGACATGATGATGAACAACGACCCCAAGGCTCACCTGCACCTCTACGTCCAGCGCGTCTTCATCAGCAACGAGTTCGACAACCTGCTGCCGGGCTACCTCCGCTTCGTGAAGGGCGTGGTCGACTCCTCCGACCTGCCGCTTAACGTTTCCCGTGAAATTCTGCAGGAAAACCCGATGCTGGATAAAATCCGCAAGAACCTCGTCGGACGCATCCTCAAAACGCTGGCGCAGATGAAGAAAAAGGACTACGCCGAATTTTTGATCTTCCACGAAAACTTCAGCACCATCCTCAAGGAAGGCCTGCAGTCCGACTGGGAAAACAAGGAAAAGATTGCCGACTTGCTGCTGTTCGAATCGACCAGCAAGGACGCCGGTGAAAAAACCTGCTTTGCCGACTATGTTGAAAACATGGCCGAAGGTCAGGAAGAGATCCTCTACCTCGCCGGCGAAAACCGCGGCTCCATTGAAAACTCCCCCTACCTCGAATCCTTCAAGGCCGACGGGAAAGAAGTCCTGCTGATGATCGATCCGATCGACGACTTTGTCATTCCGCAGCTGATGGAATACAAGGGCAAGAAGCTCAAGGCCGTCAACAAGGGCGACATCGAAGAGGACAAGGAAAAGCTCAAGGACGAAGAAAAGCAGTTCGAAGGCTACATTGGCTTTGCCAAAGAGCTGCTCGAAGGCGTCAAGGAAGTCAAGCTGACCACCCGCCTCAAGGATTCCGCCGCCGTGCTCGTGGGCGATGAAATGTCCATGAGCCCGCACATCGAAGAAATGATGCGCCGCATGGGACAAGACGTTCCGAAAAAGGAAAGCGTGCTCGAGCTCAACCCGGAACACGCCGTCGTCAAAAAAGTGCAGGCCCTATACGACGCCGACCAAAAGGATCCGAAGGTCGAAACGTTGACCAAGCTGCTGCACGACCAGGCGGTCATCGCCTCCGGTGCCAAGCTCGACGATCCGGCCGGCTTCGCCGCCCGCATGAACGAAATGCTCGTCGATTAAGATGTCCAGACAGTGGAAATAAAAAAACCCCCGCTCTCACCGGCGGGGCTTTTTCGTAGTGAAGCTCAGGCCAGCCTTTCCAGCACCCTCGGATCAACCGGAAGATCGATGGGCTCGCCAACCTTAATCTGGCTGAACTCAGGATGGGCTGGATTCAACAGATAATTGGATTCGTTGGGAACGATGGCGCTGGGCACTCTTAGCGCGACAGTAGACAGTCTCTCCATCCAGCAGTTGCCAATGAACTGTGTGCAGGGTTGCGGCGGACTTGCGCTCCAGCCGTCCGGCAGTTTAGCCGGGTCGATGGATTGCAAAAGGCTGTCCGGGATATCGACGGGAATCGCTTTGTAGAGTTTCAGCGCCTCTTTGAATTCCAGATGGACAATGATTTCAAGCAACGCCAAGGAAAGCGATCCTGCCGTGTAGACCACGGCATGGCCTTCCGCATTCCACCGCCCGCCTGCCAGACGGGCACCCTGCCCGGAAAACGCGCTGTGCATATATTTCTTATGAACGAGCCTCCATGCCGTGGGCATCAGCCTCCCCCCTAATAAAAGACGCCGTGCTCAAGGCGGCGCAGCAGCTTTTCAACTTCCTGCGCCCCCGGCTCGGTATCGGCATAATTGAGAGGAGTAAGCCCGCCGTAGATTTCCTTGGGGCCGGCAAACCAGCGCCGTACCAGATCCGCATCCTCGAACAGGTTCAAGGCAATCTGGAACAGGCGCGCCAGACGGTACACCCGCTCGGACTCATCGATATCCAGCCGGCCGCTTTGCTTTCTCCTGCTAAGCGTCCGCATATTGATATTCAGCGTCTTGGCAAGTTCTACCGCGCTAACGCCGAATTCTTTGCGCAGCTTTTCAAAGCTGGCTGTGGGCAGTCCCTCCTTGATCCGGGCAATAACCTCTCCCCGGTTTTCCACAGTGCCAAAGATGGCCACTGGTTCTTCAACCATGAGGTCGGCGAACGCCTGCTCTTCAATCAACGGATAGGTGAATTGCTTTTCTTTCATAACCGCCTCCTGTCATATGTCTTTTTGTATACGACAGATGTCCAACCTCAACAAGCTTATTTTCCCAGAAGTTCTACAAAAAAAGGAGGCAACGGCGTCTGCCTAACTCTTTGTTTGCATAAAGGCGCGGACGAGCCGGAGATCGGCATAGGATACTTTGTTGCCGGAAGCTTCTATGATGGAGCGCATCGAGGCGCCGGAAAGGCGGTTGAACAGCTCCTCACACAGCATTCGTTGGTCGGGTTCCATCAAGCGGTCAATGTCCAGGCCCTTGCCCTGCCCTTCCTCCAGCAGGCTTTCAATGTGCATGCTGACCGTGCCCTCAGAAAGACCTCGAAGTTCGGAAATCGCCTCCATCGAAAAGCCCTCTTGAGCCATTTTCAGGGTTTCTTTAACGGTCTGGCCGGTCTTCTTTTTGCGCGTCTTCTTGACCGTGAGCGGCACCTTCAGCAGGGACCGTTTTTCCGCCTCTTCGGGATGCATGTGCTTGAACATCTCGATGATGGTCATGAACGTGTCGCCGTATTTTTCGAGTTTGGCGGCGCCAACTCCGGAAATGCTTCCCATTTGTTCGGGCGTGTCCGGGAAATAGAGCGCCATTTCGCGCAACGTGCGGTCGGAGAAAATGACAAACGGCGGCACGCCCTCTTCTTGCGCCAGACGCTTCCGTTCAGCGCGCAGCTGCTCAAAGAGCTTCTGCGAATAGTCGCCAGACATGCCGGCCATCGCCTTCTTCTTGCCTTCTTTCTGACGGATCACTTCAAAATTCTTTTTGCCCATCAGCACCCGCTGCCCCTTAGGCGTGAGCTCCAGCGCAGAATACTGCTCCGCATTCTGGACGATGCAGTCCTGCGCCAGCAAATCGTCGATCACGCGCCTCCAGTATTTTTTATCCTCATCCTTCCCGGCGCCGTAGGTCTTGAGCTGGTCGTGCCCTAGCTGGCGAATCTTCTGTGTTTTGGCGCCGACCACAATATCGGCAATGTGTACCGCGCCGAACTTTTGGCCCGAGCGGTAGATGGCCGACATGATTTTCTGCGCCGGCACCGTGGCATCGACGCATTCCACATCGCCCATGCAAACGTCGCACGTTTTGCAGTTCTCTTTTTCGTAGGTCTCGCCGAAATAGCCGAGAATGCTTTTGCGCCGGCAAACGTTGGCCTCGGCGAAACGAACCATCTGAAACAGCTGCTGCTCGGCAATCTTTCGCTCGTTGGGGTCTTCAGTCTGCTCGATGAAATAGCGGATGCGGACCATGTCGCTGCGGTTGAAGTAAAGCCGGCAGTGCGCCGGCTCGCCATCGCGCCCGGCCCGGCCGGTTTCCTGATAATAGCCTTCCATGTTTTTGGGAAGATCGCCGTGCAGCACAAACCGCACGTTGGACTTGTCGATCCCCATGCCGAACGCAATCGTGGCGACGACCACTTGGACTTGATCGCGGTTGAAGGATTCCTGGTTTTCTTTGCGCTGTTTCGGGGTCAGCCCAGCGTGGTAGGCCAGCGCCTGAATGCCCTGCTCCTGCAAAAACTCGGCGGTGGACTCGACGCTCTTGCGCGTGATGCGGTAGATGATGCCCGACTCGCCTTCATGCTCACGCAAAAACTGAAGGATCTGCAGGTCGAGATCGGATTTGGGCACCACCTGATAAAACAGGTTGGGCCGGTCGAACGAAGCCCGAGTCAAATGCGGGTTGCGCAGGCCGAGCTTATTAACGATGTCGTCCGAAACCTGGTGCGTGGCCGTGGCCGTGAACGCCGCCACCGCCGACTTCGGGAAATGCTTAACAATGTTGGCGAGCGAAAGATAGTCCGGCCGGAAATCGTGCCCCCACTCCGAAATGCAGTGCGCCTCGTCGATCGCAAAAAAGGACACCTTCGCCCGCTTGAGCGTGGTGATAAAGTCCGGCATGGCGAAGCGCTCGGGCGAGACATAAAGCAGATCCAGCTGGTGGTTTTCCATGGCCTGTAAAACGCGGAAGCGGTCTTTCGGCGCCAGTGAGCTATTCAAAAACTCCGCATCCAAACCGTTGGCCTTGGCGGCGTCGACCTGATCCTTCATCAGCGAAATGAGCGGACTGATGACCACGCACAGCCCGTCGAGCATATACGCCGGAAGCTGATAACAAAGCGACTTGCCCCCGCCCGTCGGCATCACCGCAAAGACATCGCGTTGCTGCAGAATCGCGGAAACAATCTCCTCCTGGTTCGGGCGGAATTCCCGGAACCCGAATATCCGGTGCAGCGCGTCATGCATCGATTCGCTCATTCCCACACCGCCTTCACTTTTGGATAGGTTGGAATGGTACGGTCCTTCGTCAGAATGGTCATGCCAAACTTTTGTGCGGTGGCAATGATGATCCGGTCGAACGGGTCGCGGTGGATCGGCGGGAGCTGGGTGGAGGCCAAGGCAATTTCGACATCAATTGGAACCTCGTGGATCCCGAAACACGCTAGGTTTTCATCCAGAAATTCTTTGCACGAACGCGGAATTGAAACTTTTCCACGGCTGACAAGAAGCCCTATTTCAGTGGCGGTAATTGACGAAATAAACAAGCCGTCAGACTCGTCGTCCATCAATTGGAGAAGTTTTACCGGCAATAGATCGCGCCTCATGCAAAGCCAAATGAAAGTGTGCGTATCCAGCAAGAGCATTAGCGGTATTCCTCGGGCCACAGATCTTCGGTTGACTCCAGCGGGTCGCACAGATAACCACCCTTGCCGTCATATTCCGGCAAAGGATCTGGAAGCTTCTTTTTTTTCTCCGCCTTCCGGTGCACCACAATGTCGACCACCGGCTTGTTGTTTTTGCAAATGGTGTAGGGCTCGCCCGTCTCCTGAACCTGCTTGATCAGCTCTGAAAGATGCGTCTTCGCTTCGTAAATATTTACTTTTTTCTTCATATCCAACCTCCGACAGCATAATGGTTGGTCAAGTTGGTCAAGTCAATGGCGTATTGCGTATTGCGTGCAATCTTCAGGGACTCATTCCAGAGAGTCAATACGAAGTACGCAATACGCAATACGCAGTACTATTTCTTCCCGTTCTTCAGATCCGCAATGCGTTGCATGATCAGCGCGGCGTGCGCATCGTAGGCCTCGCGTCCGGAACCCAACGCCTGAAAATCTTCCTGCGTGATGGGCTTTCCGTAAGTAATGGTCACTTTGGTCGGCCGGATGAATTTGGTGCCCTTCGGATGCGCCTTGTAGGTGCCGTCAATATATGCGGGAACAACGACGCATCCGGATTTTTCAATAATGAATCCGATGCCGCCCTTGGCTTCCTGCAACTCGCCGTCCTCCGTACGCGTTCCTTCTGGGAACATGGAGACCGCCTTCCCCTCCTTCAACGCCTTGATGGTCAACTTCAGCGCCTTGATGTCGCCGGTGCCGCGCGAAACGGGAATGCAGCCCACCTTGTCCATCCACCACTTGCCGAACTTGGAATTCCAGAGCGTGTTGCGTGCCATGAAATGAATCGGCCGTCCGCGATATCCAACGCCGGCCACGGGCGGATCAAGAAAACTCGCATGGTTCGAGGCCAGCAGCACGCCGCCCTTGGCGGGAATATTTTCCACGCCCCGGATGCTGAGCCGGTTCCACAGCAGCAAAAACAATTTAAACACGCGGGTGGACGCCTGGTACACCCGCATATCGGCCATGACTTCGTGTTTAATCGGATCGATCATTATTCTCCCCTAACGGAATCCACAACGGTTTGAATCACTTCTTCAAGCGTCATCAACGTGCTGTCGATCACCTGTGCGCCCGGCGCAACCACCAGCGGATCGGTCTTGCGGGTTGAGTCGATCTTATCGCGCTTCTTGAGGCTGTCCATCACTTCGTGCGCCTTTTCGTCTTCGCCAGCGGCAACGAGCTCGCGATAGCGGCGCATCGCGCGCTCCTCCGGATCGGCGTCGAGATAGAATTTATAAGGCGAGTCCGGGAACACCACAGTTCCAATATCGCGCCCCTCCATCACCAACGAACCAAAGTTTTCCAAGGATTGGAGGCTTTCGACCACAAACTTGCGGACCTCGGGAATCGCCGCCACATGGGCCACCGATTCGCGCACATCCTTTTCGCGGAGCTCTTGCACAGGAACGTCGCCATCCACCGAAAAGATTGCTGCGCCGTCCTGCACAAAAAAATCCCAATCGGCCGCGTGCATCGCATCCAGCACCGCCGCTGCATCCGTTGCATCGACGCCCTTGCGGATCGCCTGCCAAGTCACGCCGCGATAGAGCGCCCCGGAATCCACATACATGAATCCGAGTTCAGCGGCCACGCCCTTCGACACCGATGACTTCCCCGAAGCCGAAGGCCCGTCTATAGCAATTGCTTTTCCCATTCTCTCTCTCCAATCAAAAAATTTATAAACACCCGCTCGCGGGCTCGCTTAAGACTCGAAGGCCACAAAGGAAATCCTTCTTAGAGTCCTTTGCGCCTTCGTGTTTAAATTATTCCACCCGTCCGCCGAGCTGCTCCATGTGCTGCCAGAATTCGGGATACGAGGTGTCCACGCACCCTACATTGTCGATGGTGAGCGGTCCGTCGCTAAAGCTGTTCAGCACCGCCATCGACATGGCAATGCGGTGGTCGCCGTGGCTGTCGATCACGACATTCGGCGTTTTCAACGTTGCCGGGCCCGTCACAATCATGCCGTCGTCCTTTTCCTCCACCTCGACGCCGAACAGGCGCAGGTTCTTGACCATCTCGGCAATGCGGTCCGACTCCTTTACACGCAGCTCGGCGGCATCGCGGATTTCTGTTTGACCTACGGCCAGCGCCCCGGCCACCGAAATAATCGGAAGCTCGTCAATCAGGTTCGGAATTTCGTCGCCATCGATTACCGTGCCCTTCAGTTTAGCGCCACGGACCTTGATGGTGCCGTAGGGGTCGCCCTTCTCCTCCGTCACCGTTACTTCGATGTCCGCGCCCATGCGCTTCATCACATCCAGCAGCGCCGTGCGCCGCGGATTGAGGCCGACGTTATCAATCAGCAGTTCGGCCCCCGGACGGCAGGCAGCGGCAACGATCCAAAAGGCGGCCGACGAAAAATCGCCCGGCACCACAAAGTCGCGCGCCTTGAAGCGCGGCCCAGACCGGCCATAGCCTTCGATGGAAATTTCAAGCCCGTTGATTTCGATCGGAATATCCAAAGCCTGGAAAAGTTTTTCAGTATGGTCGCGCGTCGGCCGCGGTTCCACCACCGTCGTTTTACCCTCGGCAAACAAACCGGCCAGCAAAACACACGACTTGACCTGCGCCGAGGCCATCGGCAGCAGATAGCCCGTGCCCTTCAGGTTGCCGCCGCAAATCATCATCGGCAGCGTGCCCCGCTTGCCGGTCAGTCCAATGCGTGCGCCCATCAGTTCGAGCGGATGGCGAATCCGGCCCATCGGGCGCGACGACAGCGAGTCGTCGCCGACCATTGAAGCTTCGATCCCCGCGCCGGCCACAATACCGGCCAGCAGGCGCGTGCCGGTTCCCGAGTTGCCCATACTGAGCGGCTCGTCCGGTTGCTGAAGCTCGCCGGCCACGCCGGTGATGTAGAGCGCATCGTCGCGGAACTCCGCCTTGGCGCCCATTTGCTCCATCGCCGCTAGCGTGCTGCGCGCATCCTCGCCGTTGAGGTAGCCGGTCACCTTCGAAGTGCCCTCGGCCAGCGAGGCCAGCATGGCCACACGCTGCGAAATGCTCTTGTCGCCCGGAACCTTTACGGTGCCACCGAATGCTGCTGGAAATACTTTTTTGCTACTCATATCTATTGAAACACTCGCTTCGCTGAAGACTCTAAGAACACCAAGAAATCCCTGCTTCGTGTCCTTTGTGCCTTCGTGTTGAATTTATTTTTTCAAGAACCTGTTCAGTTTGAGGATTTCGTTGCGGTCGCCGGCGGCGCCTTCGAGCCAGTTGCGGATATCGTCGCCGTTGCCGCTGCGCAGGATTTGAATGAGCCCCTGCAGCTCTTCGTTAAAACGGTCCAGCTCGGCTTCGAGCGCCGCGCGATTGGTGTCGATGATGTCGACCCACATGTCGGCCGATCCGGAAGCGACGCGGGTGGTATCCCTGAAGCCGGTTCCGCAAAAGTCGGCCTTGTTCGCCGAATCGCCGTCGGCGACGGAACGCGCCAGCGCGGCGGCCACCATATGCGGCAGATGGCTGGTCGAGGCCAGCATGGCGTCGTGCACTTCGGGCGACATTTCAACCACTTCGGAACCGGCGCTTTTCCAAAGACTGGAAACCGCCTGCTCCGCCTCGGCCGGCGTGTCGGCCGATGGGCATACCACTGTGAGGCGGCCTTCGTAGAGATCAGGATCGCCCGCCTCGATGCCGGTTTTTTCCGAACCGGCAATGGGATGCGAGCCCACAAAACAAGCTTCGGAGGCGGCGAAGAGCGGCCCCATGGTTTTGAGCAGCTCGGACTTGGTGCTGCCGACGTCGGTGACGACCGCGCCGGGTTTCAAAGCGCCGACAATCTGCTCCGCCAGCTTGGCAATGGTCCAGATCGGTACGCATACCACAACAATGTCCGCATCGCGCACCGCCTCGGCCGGATCGGCGAACACCTCGTCTGCCACACCGGATTCCAACGCTTGGAGACGGGTTTCTTCGCGCCGGGCATAACCGAGAATACGTCCGGTAAAGCCCCGCTTTTTCAGACCTAGCGCCAGCGAAGCCCCCATGAGGCCGTATCCCAATATTGCTATGTTCTGCGGTTTATCCATATCCATTCCAATCGTCGAAAAAGTCGCGCCATTCTCCAAGGATTGGAAATTAATTCAACCTAAAACCCCCATCCCTGTTCAAAACGGCTTCTATATAATACTATATTTGTACTATTATAATTTGACTTCACCCGGAGCCGTTCCAATATGACGCCAATTAAAATAAAAATTCCACAGGAGGTTTATCATGGCATATGAGTTACCGGCACTGCCCTACGCCTACGATGCGTTGGAGCCCTACATCGATGCGCGTACGATGGAGATCCATCATACGAAGCACCACCAAGCCTACATCAACAACGTGAACGCCGCGCTGGAAGGCACCGGTCTCGAAGGATTGTCGCCCTGCGAACTGTGCGCCCGCTTGGACGAAGTTCCCGAAGCCAAGCGCACCGCGGTGCGCAACAACGGCGGCGGACATGCAAACCATTCCTTCTTCTGGGAAATCATGGGAGCAGCCGGAAGCCAACCTTCGGCGGAGCTTGCGGGCGCGATCAATGATTCGTTCGGCGGCATGGCCGGCTTCAAGGATCAGTTCAGCAAAGCGGCCGCCACGCGCTTCGGTTCGGGCTGGGCCTGGCTCTGCAAACACGACGGCGGCAAGTTGAGCGTCTGCTCCACCCCGAACCAGGACAATCCGCTGATGAAGGATGTGTCCTGTGACGGCCTCCCGATTCTCGGACTGGACGTGTGGGAGCACGCCTATTACCTGCACTACCAAAACCGACGCCCCGACTACATTGCCGCATTTTTCAACGTGGTCAACTGGGACAAGGTTTCAGAGTTCTACGCGAGGTAGAAATGACCAGGGACGGGCCCCGCCCGTCCCCTTATCCTCACTTTTTCTTTTCCGCCTGCTTGCGGACAAACTCCGAGTGATAGTGCATATCCACGTTGGAGAGGTCTTTCTTCTGATTTTCCGGAACCTCGTACTGCGCGCGTGAAGCATCCAGCTCCTTGTGCATACGTTTGACGACTTCGGCATATTCGGGATTGCCGTGCTGGTTTTTCATTTCCTTCGGGTCAGACTGCAGGTCGTAGAGCTCCCACTCGCCGAGATCGTAGAAATTAATCAGCTTGTAGCGGCCGTCATACACGCCCTCGTGGCGCTGAACCATGTGCCAGCCGGGATATTCATAATAGTGGTAATAGTGCGTCGTGCGCCAATCGTCCGGCTTCATGCCGCCCAGGATGGGAACCAGGCTTGCACCCTGCATATCGGCCGGGGCTTCAACTCCGGCGATATCGAGAAAGGTTTCGGCAAAGTCGAGGTTGGAGACGAGATCGGAGTTCACCACCCCCGGCTTGGTGACGCCCGGCCAACTGACGAGCAGCGGCGTGCGGTAGGATTCATCATACATAAAGCGCTTATCGAACCAACCGTGCTCGCCGAGGTAGAAGCCCTGGTCTGACGAATAGACAAAGACCGTGCTCTCCAGCATCCCCTTCTGCTCCAAATAGTTCCATATTTCTCCGACGGAGTCGTCGACCGACTTGATACAGCGCAGATAATCCTTCAGGTAGCGCTGGTATTTCCAACGCACCAAATCCTTGCCCTTCAGGTTGGCCTTCAGAAACGCCTCGTTTTTGGGCTGATAGGCCGCGTTCCAAGCCTTGAGCTGTTCCGGCGTCATCCGCTTCTGGATGCGGTCGGCCAACTGGCCATTAAAATCGTCTTCCTTAATTTTAAGGTCCTTGCCCAGCTCCATGGTTTTTTCAATGCTCATGTCTTGCTCGCGCGCCGCAGTGCCTCGACCGGCATAGTCGTCGAACAGCGTATCGGGCTCAGGCATCGTGGTGCCGTCAAAGGCGTTCAGATATTTCGGCGCGGGCGACCACTCCCGATGCGGCGCCTTGTGCTGCACCATTAGAATGAAGGGCTTGGCGGGATCGCGTTGCTCATCAAGCCACTTCTTTGCTTTCCAGGTGATAATGTCCGTAACGTAGCCCGTTTCGCGATGCGTCCCTTCCGGGGCGTCAAAATCAGGACTGTAATAATATCCTTGGCCCGGAAGCACTTCCCAATAGTCGAAGCCGGTCGGATCGCTTCCTAGATGCCACTTGCCGATGATCGCCGTTTGGTAGCCCGCTTTCTGCAGCAGCTTCGGGAACGTTTGCTGCGAGCCGTCGAACACCGTTGCCTCGTTGACCATAAAGCCGTTCAGATGGCTGTGCTTACCCGTCAGGATGGTGGCTCGGCTCGGGCCGCAAATCGAGTTGCCCACCAGACAGCGCGTGAACAGCATGCCCTTTTCAGCGATGCGGTCGAGGTTCGGCGTCGGCGCAACATTGGCCAGCATGCCGCCATAAGCGCTGATCGCCTGCGTTGCATGGTCATCGCTAAAAATAAAAACAATGTTGGGGCGGGAGGGTGCAGCCCCCATTGCCCAGCACGCCGATCCGAGCATTACGCCCATGAACATCAACACATTCCGCTTCACATTCATAACGTGTTCCTTTAAAGCCGGCGGACTCTACTCGGAGAAGAGGTCGATCAGCTCTTTTTCATTTTGACTGAACCAGCTAAGGGCTTCCGCTTCAGAGCTGAACTCTTCTTCTGAAATAAACCGTAAGTTTTCCTGCGCCAGATCCCGCACCTCTTGGTTCTCGTCGTTCATCATTCTCGCAATCGAGGGAAAGGATAGATGATCCGGCAAGTAGACCAAACGGTCGACGGCCTCCAGCCGCAGTGCGGCGCTGGGAGAGTTGAGTGCGGTTTCCATCATCCGAATGCTCAGCACCGGGTCGTCGATCTCATCAATCGCCTCCCAAAAGGCTTCTTCGGCCAATGCGTTGATCTCCGGATCTTGGTCGCCGAAAAAAGCGACCATATCGATCGCCGCCGCCCCACCGATCCAGCGCATGACATCCAACGCATCCATGCGCACTTCGCGGTTGGGATGCGAGGCCAACCGGCGGGCTTCCTTTAAGGCGCTGGCCTCGTCTCCAGTATCGAGGAACTCGGTCATTGGAGCCGAAACCTCAAACGACTCGGAAATATCCGCGACCTCCTCCGGAGTCATTTCCTCGATTCCCGCGCTAGACAGAATAGCCTCTTTAAGATCCGATTCCTTTTCCTCCGCCTCGGAGCTGCTTGTTCCGGGAGCAATCGACGGCGCCTCCGTCGCGCTCGATTCAACGCCTTGGCTTGCAACGAAGCTTTGCGGCTCCGGTTGTCCCGGCTGTTCCGGCCCCCCTGAACGGAGCAGCAAAACAACTGCCCCAACCAGTACGATTCCGGCAGCAACAGCCATGTGTAATTTTTTCATCATTCTCTCCTCACCCTCGATTACTGCTTAAAAACTCGGAAAATAATATCTACATCCCTGCAGAATTCTAGCCCTGAACGATTAAAAAGAGCCGAGCAGCTGCCGCAGCGTGCTTCCAAGGTCGGTATTGTCGTTATCACCGCTAAAGCGTTCCGCCCAACCGCCATAGGACGTGGTGGCGACCCGGGTATCCGTATGCCCAAAACTACTCCATTGAGCTCCGGCGCGCGAGGCCAGCTCGTGCAGGCAGCTCACCACCGCCGCATTCTTTTTCCCGTACATTTTCTGCACCGCAAGACTGCGAGGATCCTTGGCGTCGTCCGAAAACACCGCCTCAACCGCCTCGCGAATGCGGGCGCCGCTTTCCTCCGTCAGGGCAGTAAAGCCAAACACCTCAACCATCCGGTTATAGGCGGCATCTGTCGCCACGCTCCCGCCCCTCTTCCATTTCTTGATTTCGTTGGCATAATGCGCCGACTGGAATTTTTGCACATCGATGACGGAAGCCATATCCTGCGGAGGCGGGCCTTCGTTCAGCAGCAGCCCGCCCGTTTCGTGGTCGGCCGTCACAACAAGCAACGACTCCTTGGGGTGCTTTTCACAAAACTCCAGCGCCGTCTTCACCGCCTCGTCGAACGCCAGCGTTTCATGGATGTTGGAGGCCAAATCGTTGGCATGGCCGCTCCAGTCAATCTTGCCGCCTTCGACCATCATGAAGAAACCTTTCGGGCCATCGAGCAGTTCGATTCCCTTGCGGACATAGTCGTTCAGCGAAATCTCCTGCTTCCCCTCAATCGCATAGCCGAGACTATGCTCCACGAGCACCTTGCCACATCCCGGCTTGAGCGCATCGAAGGCCGAACGATCACTCACCGGCTGGTAGCCGGCATCCTTCGCCAACTGTTCCGGCGGCACCTTTCCTTTGGACTTGCCGCGCCCCAGCATGGGCTCGCCGGCAAAATAGTCGATGTTCGACTGCGCAAGGTCTTCATCGATTTCGTAATACATGCTGCGTTTCGGAACGGTGGCATAGAACGAGGCCGGCGTGGCGTGGTCGATCGGAACGGAAGTCACGATGCCGACCTTCATGCCGGCATCCATCGCATCATAGGCCATCGACCGCAGCGGCGTCTGCAAATCCGCTCCCAGGCAAATGGCGCCGTTGACGGTTTTCGAGCCGGTGGCCAACGCCGTTCCGGCCGCCGCGGAATCCGTCACCTTCCCCGAGATTTCCGTCGTAGAGGTCAGCGCCTTGGCCGGAAGCTGGTTCATCGCCAGCCCGCCCTTGCGCGCCGGATATTTCATCCGGGCATAACGGTCAGCGGCTTCGCGCTGGGCCACGCCCATGCCGTCGCCGATCATATAGAAAATATATTTGGGCTTCTGCGGTTTGCCGCGCCCCACTCCCAGCGCCACCGACGACGCACCCAGCACACCTAAAAAACATCTACGCTTCATAAAACTCCTTTTCTGTGAAAATACGCTTCCGGCTTCAACCGAAGCTGCGACTTAATGGGATCTGGAAAACCAGTGATTGAACGGATCTGGAGGTCTTTATAGAAACATTCCGCCGCTTCGGACTGAATCTGGATCTGCCCGCGGATCAATGGAGACCCATCTTTTTTGCGCGCGTTTTCCACCACCATCACAATCAAGCCGTTCACCACATGAACGGACGTGTCGCCCACCGCATAAATCTCCATATGGTTCCACTCGCCATGCGGCGCGTCAGGTTCGGGAAAAGCGCTGATGTAGCCGCTGGAATAGGCGGCGCTGGCCGGATCAAAACGCGGGCGTTTTGTGCCTTCAACTTTCGAGGTGCGGATTTCTGCGCGGGGGCCGGCGATCTGAATAAAATCGCCGAGATCGGTTTCCTGCACCTGGCATTCGAGGCTCGATTTCCAGACGCCCCAAAAAGTGCCGTGCTCTCCGTGGCAGTGATAGAGCACGCCGCTGTCGCGCAATTGATCCAGACGGGGCGCCCACTTCTTTTCGCCCCACTTTATTTTGAAGCTCAGATGATAGTTTTCATATTCCGCCAGCGTGGTGAGCCCGCCATAGATTTCGCCGGAAACATGGAGCATCGGCTCGCCCCCGTCTTCAGTCATCGAGAACACGCGCTTCACATCGGCATTGAGGCCCATCGGAACGCCTTTGTGGCAGTCTTCAGACGTTTCCGTCCCAGCGGACAGGCCCTGTACGCTCGTATGCGGAATCCCCATCCAGACTTCGAATTGCGAAAGGTTTTGATCCAGCAACGGCGTCCACGCTGCAGCGCCCGCGTTCAACGAGACGGCCCAAACGGCCCCCGCAGCCAAATGCAGCATTAATGATTTTGCCATAGAATTTCCTTCATAAACAAATAAGCAACGAAACTACACCAACGGAAAGAAAGGAGCAATTTACAAAACCAAGGAACCCATGGGCGCAAAGCGCGCCTATTCCACCGCGAACGGCCGGCATTGCGCGGCGATCTGGGCAGAGACGCGCACCAGCAGCTCGGCATTGGCGCCTTCATATTCCTGCTCCAGGATCGAGGCGTTTTTCTGCAGCGTGGCCAGCAGCTTTCCCTCGCTGAGCGGTACGGAAAGCTTGAGTTCAACCTTGCGCCCCTTGAGGCAGTCGGCCAGCTCGTCAAACAAGAGATCGATCCCCTCTCCCGTCAGCGCCGAAACCGCCGCCGACTTCGAAAACTGGGCCTTCAAACGCTTGGCGGCGTTGCGTCCCCGCTCCTCGTCGATCTTGTTGAAGACATAAAGCATGGGCTTGTCGAGCCCGCCGATTTCGTCGAGCACCTTGTGCACCGCTTCAATCTGCATCTCAACCTGCGGATGCAAGGCATCGATCACATGCACAATCAAGTCGGCCTCCGCCACCTCTTCGAGCGTGGCCTTGAACGAATCAACCAAATGGTGCGGAAGCTTTTGAATAAAGCCCACCGTGTCGGTCATCAACATCGGTTCATGGTTCGGCAGTTCCACCTGGCGGGTGGTCGGATCGAGCGTGGCAAAAAGCTGGTCTTCGGCATAGATGTCGGCGCCGGACAGTCGGTTGAGCAGCGTGGATTTTCCTGCATTGGTGTAGCCGACAATGGAGACCAGCGCCCAGCCGTGGCGACGGCGACCGCGGCGTTGCTCGGTGCGGCGGGTACGCACCAGTTTCAGATCGCGTTTAATGGTCTTGATCAAATCCTCAATACGGCGGCGGTCCATTTCGAGCTGCGTTTCGCCCGGCCCGCGCAGGCCGATACCGCCCTGCTGGCGCTCCAGATGCGTCCACATGTTGCGCAGACGCGGCAACAGGTACAGGTGCTGCGCGAGTTCAACCTGCAGACTGCCCTCCCTCGTGTGGGCGCGTTGCGCAAAGATATCGAGAATCAGCTGGGTGCGGTCGAGCACGCGCGTTTCGAGCACCTTTTCGAGGTTGCGGCCCTGGGCCGGCGTCAAGTCGTCGTCGAACACCACCATCGAAACAGGATTTTCCTTGATCCAGTCGGCAATTTCTTCGGCCTTGCCGGTGCCGATGTAGTGTCCGGCCTTAATCTTTGGCTGGCGGCAAACAAAGCGGCCCACCACCTCCGCGCCCGCACTTTCCGCCAACTGGGCGAGTTCGTCCATCGTGTCCTTCACCTTCCACTCCTCATCGCCTCGGAGCACCACCCCAACAAGGAGCACGGTTTCGACATCGGTATTCTGAGTTTCTAATAATTCTGACATTCTTGATCACAATCCTTGTTAACCACAAAATTGAACCGCTGTTGCTCCGTTTCTTTTCCAGGCATTGGAAACGGCTTCGGCGAGTTTTCCCACGGTTTGGTACGCCGCCGTTTCGATCCACTCAACATTAAGCTGATTGCGGAACCAGGTCATTTGACGCTTGGCGAGCTGGCGGGTGCGGATGACGGTTTTTTCTTTGGCGGCTTCGAGCGTCATTTCGTTTTTCAAAACTGCAAAAGCTTCGGCATAGCCAATGGCCTGCAGGGCGGTCGGGGAAAGGTCAAGTTCGGACAGCCCCTTGGCCTCGTCGAGCAGGCCGGATGCATACATTGCTTCCACGCGCTGTTCGATGCGCTGCAGGAGCACTTCGCGCTCGACATGCAGACCAACGATGACCGGCTTGGGGCGGGAATTCCAGGCCCTGTTCTGCCGGGCAGGCGAAGATTGCTGCGCTTGCTCGCAATCACCTGCGGTACGTTCGAGGATGCGGATCAGACGGCGCGGGTTTTGCTGGTCGTCGATCGTCAATGTATTAAAAAGTTCGGTGGCTTCTTTTTTTGCACGGTTTTCCAAGGATTGGAAGTCGAGCGCTTCGAGCTCGGAGCGAAGAGCCGTGTTTTCGGGAGGCACGTCGTCGAAGCCTTCGGTCAGGCATTTGACATAGAGCCCAGTGCCTCCAGCGACGATGATTTCGCGCCCGGATTCAAAGGCGGGCTTCACCGCGTCGAGATAGGCGGCGACGCTGAACTTTTCGGTCGGCTCGGCGAGATCGAAGCCGGCATAGTCTGCCTTTTCCCGCTCACTGCAAGAGGGCTTTGCGGTGCCGATGTCCATGCCGCGGTAGAGATTCATCGAGTCGGCGGAGACAATCAGCCGCCCTTCCCGCTCGGCGATGTATTGCGCAACGGAGCTTTTGCCCGAAGCGGTTGTCCCAACTAGAAAATATGCAACCGGCGTATTGCGTACTGCGTATTGCGTATTGCTAGGCATCCTTCAGTTCCTCGTCGCCCTCGCCCTCCTTCTTCTGGAGGAGGTTGGTGAGGATGTAGAGGCCGACGGCGATGCAGATGGCGGAGTCAGCCACATTGAACGAAGGATAATGGTATGATCCGAACTGGAAATCCAGAAAGTCGGTCACCCAGCCGAAGCGGATGCGGTCGATCAGGTTTCCGGCAATGCCTCCAATCATAAGACCGAACAGGATTTTATGCAAAAACTGCTCCTGCAGGAAGGAGCGACGGTAAACAACCAGCAAAACGAGAACGGCCGCTGAAATCAAAATAAGAATGATTCCGTGGCCGCTGAGCATGTTCCAGGCCGCGCCATCGTTGCGGACGTAGACCAGATTGAAAAACCCATCGATGACTGGGCGGGATTCGCCGTAGATAAAATGTGCACGAACGGCCTGTTTGGTGAACTGATCCAAAAACAGAATAGCTAAGCCAATCAGAAGCACTGTCATGCACAAACCCTAAATCCTAATTTCTAAATCCTAAACAAATTCCAAACGATAAACGGGAAAATCCAAAACAGATCTTTCCCGCCATTTGAGCTTCCCTATTTGAGCCTTATTTAAAACTTAGCGGTTGGGGATTAGGATTTCCGAAACGACTCGGCCGTTTCGGCTATATCCCGCGCATACTGGCGCCGAACGGGCGGTAGGTGGAGTGGCCCTTTTCAATTTCAGATTGCGCCTTGATGGAGTAGCGCACGTAGGGCAGCGCCTCGAGACGCTCGATATTGATGGCGACGTCCGTCATTTCGCAAACGCCGTAGGAGCCGTTTTCGAGGCGGCGGATCGCTTCGTCGATTTCGAACAGCACGTCCTGCTCGTTGCTGAGCTGGTTAAGTGCAAACTCGCGGTCGAAGGTGTCGGTTCCCTGATCGGAAAGCGACGGATCGCGGTCGCTCTGGCCGAGCGAGTCGCGGTTGATCGAGATAATTTCCCCACTTACCCGTTCACGAAGTACGAGCAGGCGGAAAAGCTGTTCTTTCAGCTGCTTGGCGGTAAAATGCTTATTCCGAGCAATCTTTCCGGTGAGCGGGCCGCCTTTGCTCGTGGCGACGGGCGGAGCGGAAGTCTTGGAAGTTGCTTTCTTTGCCGCCTTCTTTTTTGCGGGCGCTTTTTTTGCTGTCTTTTTCGTAGCCATTTTAGCGTATTCTCCAGTGCAAAATCCGGTTCCTCCCGAATTGAAGGGTTGGGTATTTATCATCTGCCCCTACCCCTGTCAACCAACATATCAAGCAATTAAGAGGCAGTCCTTATAGACAGGAAACAGGCGTGCCCGTTCAAATCCCATTGCATGCCGGTTTCATCTTCTTCCGATTGCGCTTTGCAAGAAAGGGCAAGCGTTTCCGCCTCAATATAATTTCCATACTTAGCAACTGCCGTGCCAATGGCCTCATCGCCCTTGAATCCGATATGGATGCGCTGAATTACTTCCAAATCCATTTCCTTGCGCATGCTCTGGATCTTATTCACAAATTCACGTGCCAGTCCTTCGGTTAGCAAGCCTTCGGTCAGCTGCGTATCGAGTCCGACCACCAGCGAACCTTCGGCGCTCACGGCCATGCCCTCTTTCGGGTTGCGAACCACTTCGATGTCGCTGCTCGTCAGCTCGATGGTCTTGCCTTCCAATTCGACGGCCACGGTTTCGCCGGCGGAAATCGAGGCGATTTGCTCGTCGGTCAGGCTATTGATCAACGGAACGGCCTTCTTCATCAGCGGGCCGAGTTTGGGGCCGAGCTGCTTAAAATTGGGCTTGGCCTGGATCGTGGCCAACTCCGAGGAGTCGGTTGAAAACTCGACGGTGCGGACGTTCAGCTCGTCGGAAATCAAACTTTCCAATGCCTGGATATTGGCGAGCAGTTTTTCGTCGTCGCACACCACATGCATCTTGGCGAGAGGCTGGCGGTTTTTCAGCTTATACTCGCCGCGCAGCGTACGGCCCTGCTCGACGGCGCTCATCACCACGGCCATCTGGCCCTCGAGCACCTCGTCGCGCTTGGCGTCGGCGGCGGTCGGGAAGTCGCAGAGGTGCACGGATTCCGGCATGTCGTCCGTCTTGAGGTTTTGATAGATCGTTTCCGAGATGAACGGCGTAAACGGCGCGGCAATTTTAGAAAGGCCGATCAGCACTTCGTAAAGCGTGGAATAGGCCTGCATCTTGTCGGTATCGTCCTCGCTCTTCCAGAAGCGGCGGCGCGAACGGCGGATGTACCAATTCGTCAGGTCTTCGATAAACTGCACGAACGGCCGGACGGAGGCCTGCAGGTCGTAGCGGTCCATCGCATCGCTCACCTGCTGCTCTAAGCGGGCCAGCGAGCTTTGGATCCAGCGGTCCATCAGGTTGTCGCGCTCCGGCACCGACTGCGCCGGCGTCCATTCGTCGATGTTGGCGTAGGTAACGAAAAAGCTGTAGGCATTCCACCACGGCAGGAGCAGATGGCGGAGCGAATGCTTCACGCCCTCTTCGGACATGCGGAGCGACTCCGCACGCACCACCGGCGAATAGATCATGTAAAGGCGCAGCGCATCCGCTCCGTATTCGTTGATCACATTCATCGGGTCGGGATAGTTCTTGAGGCGCTTGCTCATCTTGAGCCCGTCCTCGGCCAGCACCATGCCGTTGACGACCACGTTCTTAAAGGCCGGCTTGTCGAACAACGCCGTGGAGAGCACCATCAGCGTGTAGAACCAGCCGCGGGTCTGGTCGAGCCCTTCAGCAATGAAGTCGGCCGGGAAGTTGGCCTCGAAATGCTCCTTGTTTTCAAAGGGATAGTGGTTTTGCGCATACGGCATCGATCCGGATTCGAACCAGCAGTCGAGCACTTCCGGCGTGCGCTTGTAGGTTTTGCCGTCCTTTTCAATGAGGATCTTGTCGACATGGTGCTTATGCAAATCATCCACTTTGACGCCGGAAAGCTCTTCGAGCTGCTCGCAGGAAGAAACACAGATGATGTCGTCTTTGTCATCGACGTTCACCCACAACGGAATGCACGAACCCCAAAAGCGGTTGCGGCTGATGTTCCAATCCTTGGCGTCGGCCAGCCAGTTGGCAAAGCGCTTTTCGCCCACATAATCCGGCGTCCAGTGCACACCTGCATTGTTTTTGAGCATGCGCTCGCGCAGATCCTCCACCCGCACATACCACGCGTCGATGGCGCGGTAGATCAGCGGCGTGTCGGTGCGTTCGCAGAAGGGATAGCTATGCTGGATGGTCGACTGGTAGATCAGCTTGCCGCCATGCTTGAGCGCCTGGATGATCGCCTTGTCGGCATCTTTGCAGAACTCGCCTTCGTAGTCCGGCACCAGGCCGGTAAATTTGCAGTCCTCATCGAGTGGATCGACCAGCGGAATATCATAGCCCCGGCAGACGCGGTAGTCGTCTTCGCCGTAGGCCGGCGCCATGTGTACGATGCCCGTGCCGTCCTCGGTCGAAACAAAGTCGTCGTTAAGAATCTGGAACGAATGGGGATTGCCCCCGAAAAAGTCGAAGATCGGCTCATATTTCAGCCCTTCGAGCTCCGAGCCCTTAAAGGTTTTAAGGATTTCATACTCCTCTTCCTTCTTGTAGTAGGCCGAAACACGCGCCGCCGCCAAAACAAAGACCTCGTGGGTTTCTTTATCCTTAAGGGCCACATAATCAATATCCGGACCGGCGCAGATGGCCAGGTTGCCCGGCAGCGTCCACGGGGTGGTCGTCCAGATCAGCGCACTGGCATGCTCGAACTCAAAATCGAGCAGCCGGACGCGAACCGTGATGGCCGGATCCTGCACATCCTGATAGTTCCGGCCCGCCTCAAAGTTGGAAAGCGGCGTATTGAGCTTCCAGCTGTAGGGCATGATGCGGTGCGCTTTATAGATGCGGTCCTGCTCCCACAACTGCGAGAAGACCCACCAAATCGTCTCCATGAAGTTTTTGTCCATGGTTTTGTAGTCGTTTTTAAAGTCGACCCAGCGCCCCATGCGGGTGACGGTCTTTTCCCATTCCTCCACATATGTGGTCACCATCGAGCGGCACTGCTCGTTGAACACGTCCACCCCTGCCTCTTGAATGGCGGGCGCGCCCGCGAGCCCGAGCGCCTCCTGCGCCAGCGCCTCGATCGGCAGGCCGTGGCAGTCCCAGCCAAAGCGGCGCGAGACATAATGGCCCCGCATCGCCTGGTAGCGCGGGATGATGTCCTTGATCGTTCCGGCAAGCAAATGGCCGTAGTGCGGCAGGCCGGTAGCGAACGGAGGGCCGTCATAAAAGACAAACTCCTTGCCTTCCTTACGGGATTCCACCGATTTTTTGAAGATATCCTGCTCCGCCCAGAGCTTGAGAACCTCTTCCTCCATGCCGGGGAAGCTGACTTTGCTTGATACATCTGAAAACATGATTACCTCTTCTGATGCGTGACGAGTAAGACGTGATCCATGGCACCGGCAAACTCTTGCAGGCTTTTTCCCTCACGCCTCAACCGTCACGTTTCACGTTAATTGGAAAGCGCAGAATGTAGCGACTGGCTTGCATGAAGACAAGCAGGCAGGCATGCGAAATGCGCGATTCAACACCAACTTCAGGTGCAGAAAACGCGCATGGAACGATTCGGACCACGATGGCAATTGAAACTTAAAAAGCGGGATTTCATTTTATACTCGAAATGAATTGATAAAACCTCGCCCCTGCGCGTACCTTATGGCGTCTTTTGTATGGAGTATTTCGACACAACACTGAGGGGATAAAGAAAATGAAAAGATTGGTAATTGCACTTTTAACAGTCGCATGGTCCGGGATGGCATGGGCTCAACGCACCTTAACCACCTTGACGCCGTCCACCACGTCGCGCTCGACGCTCACCACGGCCTGGTACCTGCCCTATTTCAACTCAGCCAGTGGTGGAAACCTCACTACGATCGGCGAAGGAGAGGATTTGTGGCTGCGCGACGAGTCGCAGATCACCAATAAATTCGTCACATCCGGCGATTCCGCCTTTATGCGCGGAGGCTCCGAAGATGACTTGGTGATTTACATTAATGCCCAGATGACGGGTCGCATCTTCTCGGTCGGAAACGGCGGCGACGATTGGTATGACGACGGTGAAAACTTCGCAAACAATAATACCTGGATCATCGGGCAGGACGATCCGTTGCTTTCAAGCGTTACCGGCAAATCCGTTGACCGCTCGAACGTCAGACAGCGCGTCGACGACAACGCCGTTTCCATCTTTATCCGCGCATCTACGAGCGACACGGATCCAGAAAAGAACATGGGTTCCTACACCTTCGAAGAAGGCAACTATTACGGCGGAAGCGGCCGTTTTGCCGGTGTGATCCAGTATGCCAATAACGTCGAGATCAAAGGGGCATCCTTCAAAGGCGGCGCCTTTGACTCGGAGGCTCTGGACGAGGGCACCATCGTTAGTGGAACGGCCCCTGTGGGACTTTGGGTTGGAAACCTCAAAGGTGCACTCATGATCAGCAACGACACGGACAACGTAAACGACAACTTCGAGGCGGGCGACTTTACATCCGACGGAACCGCCACAGGCGGAGGCACCTACAGCCAAGGCAGCCCGCTGAACGGGGGTGCTGGACTCTATGCGACCACCATCGCGGGCGGCACCACCATCCACGGCGGCACCTTCATCGGCAGCCAAGAGATCGGCAACAACCTCCGAACCCTTGAATACACCGATTTCGACACCATCGATGCCTACGTTTCCGCCTTCGGCGGCGCCGGGGCCCAATTGGAATCCGCGGGCACCGTTACCATCCATGACGGCGATTTCATAGGCGGAGACGCAGGAATCGTAACCGTCGGCGGCCCCAATGCAACCGCCGCCTCCGTCGGAGGCGCCGGCCTGTACATCCATTCCAGCGGAACCACAAAAATATCGGGAGGCACCTATGAAGCCGGCCGAAGCGGCTCGGCCACCATCGTTGCGGGCGGCTACTACCTCTTTGACGAGGACGGCACCGTGACCGAAGCGTCCCCTTCCGACGAAAACGGCCAAGCGACGGCGTACGGCGCAAGCGGCATTTTACTCAACGGCAACGGAGCCACCACGATCAGCAACGTCACGGCAACAGCCTCCAGCGGCGCGTCGGCTAGATCCTCATCCGATGCCCAAGCCTACGGCGGCTCCGGCATCACGGCCATCGACACCGCCCTGACCATCGAAAGCGGCACCTTTACCGGCGCCGACGGCGGGAACGCCACAGGCGAAGGAAACGTTATTGCCATCGGCGGCAGCGGCGTCTACAGCTCCGGCGGCGACCTGACCATCAAAGGCGGCGAGTTTTACGCAGGCGCAGGCGGCACCATCAACGGCACAGCCGATGACGGAAACATCGGCATCATGGTTCTCGACGGCTCGCTGAACATCAGCGAAGCGGTCACCGACACGCTCATCGAAGGAGACATCGCCTTCGGAAACACCGCGGCTGAGACTCTGGCCATCACCGGCGGCACCATCACCGGCGACATCCTCAAGTGGGGCGCAGGAAAAGCCACTGTTAGAGTGAGCACCAATGCAAACTACAGCGGCTCCTTCGTCCAAACAGAAGGCGCAGTTTCTGTTGAGCTAAGCAATTCCGAAGAGGCTAAGTTTTTCTCCGACGTTGCGATTGTTAACAGCGCCATGAGTTTCGATAAAGCGACAGGATTTCAAGGCGAAGAGAAGGTCGTAACAAAGGAAGGCTCTTCCTTCGTCCTCTACGGCACCAACAGCACCTTGACCTTCAATCAGCTAAGTCTGGAGCTTTCGGAAAACTCCGAAATCGACGCCGGCTACGGCCAGATCACAACCGTGGGAGGCAACCTTGAGATGATGGACAACAGCACCATCTCCTTCTCCACCAACTTCCTAACTAAAAATGCGGGCTCTTTAACCGTTGGCGGCGACCTGATTCTCACCAATAGAGGTTCCAAAATCGTGGCCGGCGGCATCGCCGACACCACCGAAGGATCGTACCAAGTGGCATCCAGCGCAAACGTCATCCTTGCCAGCGAATCCTTCACCAACACACTGAGGGATGTGGTCAAGGCCGACTTTGGCTGGCTGACGCAGCTCGACAGCGCCGACACCAATGGCGGCATCACCGTGAACTGGAAATACAAATCGATATCCGATTCAGAAAAACTGATGGATCTCGATCCGCGCCTACTGTCGCTTATTGACAACTCCATCACCAATTCGACGTCGGAAAAATTTTATGATCTAAACAGCCTCGGCGAAGCTTCCGGCACGGAAAACATCAACTACGCCGCCGGACAGTTGCCGGACATTGCGGATTCGGCCTTCCAGGTGCAGCAGGGCATTGCCGACCAGCTCGCCAGCCGCAGCACCGACTTCCGGATCATGAACGGATTTGCATCCTCCAGAAAGCCATTCACCCCCTCCGGCGTGGCAGGACCGGATGCAGCATCCAAACAGGATGGTGCTCCCGAAAAAGACCTGCAGGGCTGGATCCGCGGATACGGCAGTCTCGGCGACCGCGACAAAGACGGGGCTTTTTCCGACTACGACTCCGACACATGGGGAACGATTGTCGGACTCGACAAGAGCTTCGGCAACCTGCTCGTCGGCGTGGCCGGCGGCTATGCGAGAACCCACATCGACGCCTCGCAAACCTACAAGACGGATACCGACACCAAGCATGGATCGGTCTACTCCTCCATCGGTTTTGAGCGCCTCTATTTCGACGCGTCGGCCAACTATGCATGGCTGGACACCGACGAGGAAAACTCCACCACCCGCGGCAGCATTGATGCAACCAGCATGAGCGGCTACATCGGTGGCGGCATGGTCTTCAAGTTCAAAGATCGCTTCGCCATTACTCCGGCAGCGTCGTTCCTGGCCTCCCACTACGATCAGGACTCCTACACCCGCAAAAACGACCTGCTCGGACAGATGAAGGTCGACAGTTATGATGAAGACTCATACTTAAGCTCGCTGGGCGTGAATATTGCATCGGTTCACCATATCGACATCTTCAGCAAAGGCTTTGCCTTCTCGCCCGAACTGCGCATGCACTGGCTGCACGAGTTCAACGACGACCTCGACGACGGCAGCTTTACGCTGCAGGGGCAGGATTTCCCGCTCTTCGTCCGCTCGCGCGACGAAAACTCCTTCCGCTTCGGCCTCGGCTTGGACCTGTGGCATTGGAGATACCAGAACACCAAGTTCGAGTTCGACTACGACGGCATGTTCTCCGACAACTACACGCAGCACATGTTCAGCGGAAAGATCGGCATACAGTTCTAGTTTCCATTCCTTGGAAACGCCAGGCGGTCCACATGTGGACCGCCTTTTTTTGTGGCGCGGAAATCCGTTCCGCGCTTCACCGCACCGCCGAATAACGCGGAACGGAATCCCGCGCTGCGCCTTTAAAAAAAAACCGATACGCCGCATACCTCCATGCATGAACTACAGCGATCAATATATTCAAGCTCTTGAGGCCGAACGGGGCGGCGACTGGGACGACGCGCACCGCATTGTGCAGAACATACCCTCCCCCGAAGCGGCATGAATCCACGCCTATCTTCACCGGGTGGAAGGCGACCTCGGCAACGCCGCCTACTGGTACCGCCGCGCCGAAAAGCCGGAATGCACAACCAACCTCAGCGAGGAATGGAAGATGCTCTACGAAGCGCTGTCTGCACAGCGGCATGGGCCGGAGTCAACAAATGTTTTGTTTAACAGAAGGACGCAAAGACCGCCAAGAACTCCCTAATGCCATCTTTGCGCCCTTCTGTTCAAAACCATCTCTAGTTTTTTTTCTTACATACGCACGCGCTCGCTGAGCAACAGGATATCCTTCAGCTGCGCCTCGTTCTTGGCGGTTGCCCAGCGCTTCTCGAACTCGGGATGCTGGACAATGTGCGCAATGGCCGCCAACGCCTTGAGGTGCATATTGCGCATGTCGCGGCTGCCGACGATCACAAAGAACGCCTTTACGGAAGTATCGATCTCGAACTCGATCCCTTCGCGGCTGCGCACCAGCAGGATCTTGAAGAGCTTTTCGCCGTCGACAATAATGTGCGGAATGGCAACAAAGGGCGTCAACACGCAGCTGCCCTGCGCTTCGCGCTCTTCGAATTTGGCATGGATCTCCTCTTCGGAAAGGGAAAGTTCCCTTTCGAGGGTTTGGGAAATGGCATCGAGCAGGCTCTGTTGCGTGGCACCCGGTTCGAGATCGAGCGCATCGGCTGTTTTGAGGATTTCGTCGAAAGAGTCGTGCACCAGTTCGTCGCGTTGGTGGATGGTTTCGTACAACTCCTTTTCCAACGAATCAGACGTCAGCTCCTTGTTCATGACCTCTTGGGCAATGTGCAGGAGGGCATAGCCCATGTCGGTGCGCTTGCGCCCATAGAAGAAATAGGTCAGCAGGCCAACCACCACGAGCCCCAAGCTGATTTCTACGGCTGCCAGACCCATGTCGATCACGAGCAGCGAAAAGCAGACGATTCCAAAGAGCGGCAGCCACGGACAGAACGGGACGCGGAAGGTTGGGCGGTAGTTCGTCAGCTTGCTGCGGCGCATCACCAGCACGGCGACCGCCGAAAGAATATAGGAGCTGATGACTACGGCCGAGGCCGCCTTTACCAGCTTTTCAATGTCGAGCAGCAGCGCCGCCAGGATGATGCCCCCGGTCAGCACGATCGCCACCGTTGGAGAGCCCTGCTTGTTCACCTTCGCGGCTATGGGCGGCAGCAGCCTGTCGCGACCGAGTGCGAGCGGATAGCGCGAAGCCGACATGATCCCGGCGTTGGCCGTAGTGACAAATGCGAGCACGGCGGCGATGGTGATGGCCACATAGCCAACGGTGCCGGCCAGGATGCGCGCGGTATCGGCAATCGGCGTAAACGAGCCACGCAGTTCGGCGGCGGGAAGAACGCCGACGGTGACCACCAGCAGCAGGGCATAGAGCAGCGTGATCGCGATCGTGGCGGCAATGAATCCGGCTGGAATGTTGCGCCGCGGATTATGCACCTCTTCGGCAATGGTCGCCGTCTTCAACAGGCCGCCGAACGATACAAACACGAATCCGGCCGTTGTAAGAATAGCTTTGAATCCGCCGCCTTCGACGATAAACGGGCGGAAATGCGAAGCCTGAATGTTGGGCGCACCGATCGCAAAATAGATTCCCATCAGCACGAGCAGCGCCATCACAAGCACAACCTCGAACTTGGCCGCCGCCTCGGTGCCCTTAATGTTGAGCACCACAAAAAACGCCGTGACCGGAACCGCAGTGGCAAACAGCGGCACCCGCTCGCCGCTGAGCAAGAACACCACCTCGGCAAGGCCGAACACCGCAAACGCGGTCTTGAGCGACAACGCGAACCAGCTCAAAAGCCCCGCCACCGTGCCCACCAGCGGGCCAAGGCTGCGGGTCAGGAAATAGTAGTCGCCCCCCGCCTTCGGCATCGCGGTCGCCAGCTCGATTACGCTAAACACGCCGATGAGCGCCAGCATGCCCGCAATGAAATAGGAGAGAATCATCGCCGGGCCAATCTGCGAAAACGCCAGCCCCGGCAGCACAAAGATTCCGGAGCTGATCATTGCTCCGGACGCAATGCAAAACACGTCGAGAAACCCAAGTCCTTTCTTCATGCGTCCACCGAACCTTTTCGTTTGTGCTGCACGAGCTGCCCGCAGGCGGCGGCAATGTCCGCCCCAAGCGAATAGCGCAGCGTTACATCAAAGCCAGCCTTCTTCAGGCGGTCTGCAAAGGCCTTCCGCTCCGCTTGCGGTGTGCCTCGCAGGCCGTTGCCGGCATATTCATTAAACGGAATAATGTTAATGTGTACGGGAATGCCGCGCAAGTAGTCTTCCAAGGCCAGCAGATCCTCCTCGCCGTCGTTCACGCCGTCGAGCATCAGGTATTCAATCATCACCTTGCCGTTGCAGGTTGCAGCAAGCAGGGCTTCCCGCAGCCGGTCGAGCAGATATTTGCGCGCCTGCGGCATCAGCCGTTCGCGCACCTCCTGCCGGGCGCTGTGCAGGCTCAACGCCAGCTGCACGTCGGGGAATTGTTGCGTAAATGCATCCATGCCGGGCGGAATGCCGACGGTCGACACTGTGATGCGCGCGCCGGCCAAGTTGAACATTGCCGGCGCTTTGAGGAACGTCACCGCTTCAAAAACCGCAGCGAGGTTGAGCAGCGGTTCGCCCATGCCCATAAAGACCACGTTGCGGACCGTGCGCCCTTCCGGCCGGAGCATGCGGTTGGCCTGGGCAACCTGGTCAAGGATCTCGCCGACGGTCAGGTTGCGCGTAAAGCCCATCATGCCCGTGGCGCAGAAGCTGCAGCAGCAGGCGCAGCCGACCTGCGAAGAAATGCAGATCGACGTTCGGCCGCTTTTGGGGCGCAGCACCACGCTTTCGATCAAATGGTGGTCGGGCGTTTGGAAAATCAGCTTGCTGGCGCCGTCGATCTCGGAATCGTGCCGTTCGGCAAGTTCCAAGCACTGGAAGCGAATGTTTTCCGTAAAGTCGGACCGAGCCTCTTCCGGCAGTTGCGCCAGCGCCTCGCTCCAGTCCTTTGACTTCTTGAACAGCGCATTGCGGAACAGCTTCATGCGATGCGGCTGCACCGCATTGCGGATGCGGATTTCATCGATGGCATCAGTGTCGTAAATCGTCAGCATTGTAGATCCTGTTTAACAAAAAAAGGCCGGCTAGGCCGACCTTTTTTAACCTCCAAGAAGACCATGCCTATTTGAAGGTTTTCTTGGTGGCTTTGATCAGCGCCTTCCAGAGCTCTTCCTCGGTGGCGGCGGCCAGCAATGCTTCGCTGGCGCCCTTTTCGCGGAAGGTGCGCGACAGGCCAGAGATAAGCTTCAGATAGAACGCACTGGTGGCCGTTGGGATCACCACAAAGAAAAAGATCCGGGTCAGGGTACGGCCGGGGCCGCCGAACTTGACGCCTTTCTTATGGATGCCGACGGCCATGGAAAGCCCGCCGCCTTCAACCCCGCGCACGTGCGGAAAGGCCAGACTGTTATCGACCGCCGTGCTGATAATGGCCTCGCGCTGCAGCGCGAGGTCGAGCAGGTGGGCTCCGTCGTCTACAAAATTTTCTTCGGCCATGCGGGAGCAAATTTCGCCCAGCACCTCTTCCGGGGTGGTTCCTTTCAGCGATACCATCATGAGTTCCGGCGACGTGAAACGGGAAACCCCTTTCTTGCGCACTGCGCCGTAGGAACGGCTTACGCGCTCGCGGGAAATCAGCTGCTCGGGATAATAGAGAAACCGCGCGCAGTTCGGGCAACGGTTCAGGTCTTCGGCTTTGTGGACGCTCTGCACCATGCTCTTGGTCAGCCCCATGCCGCACCCGGTGCACAGCTCGTTGGCGACGGGAACAATGGCTTCGGGATGCTTCTGCACTAAGCGGTTGAAATGCGACCTCACCTGCTGCGGCAAATCCGCGCTCAGCAACTCGATCGACTTGCCCAGTTCTTCCAGACGGGCGTTCGGCATCGAAACTTTTTTCTGCATGTTGGCAACCACCAGTTCCTGCAACTGAATCAGCTGGTTAATAAGACTATGCGTAGTGGTCATAAATAATTCCTGTGGTTATCCGCTGTCATCGGTAGTAAAAAATACCAGCGATTTTTAATAAGGGAAGCTTAACACTCACAAATCCTTAACTATAGACAGCATCACCGGGATTCCGTTCGATCCCGGCTCATTAAATAGCAGCGTGCTAAAACCGGAGGCTATGCATCCAGTTTTTGCTTAAGCATTTGCATGACGGCGCCAGGATTGGCCTTGCCCCGGCTCGCCTTCATGACCTGTCCCATGAGAAAGTTGATCGATGCCGCGTTGCCCGCTTTGTATTCCTCAACCGGCTTAGGATTGTTGGCAATCGCTTCGTCGGCCCAGCCGTCGAGGGCCGAGTCGTCGGAAACCTGCGCCAACCCCTTGGCTTCGATAATGGCCTTCGGTTCGCCGCCTTCGTTGAAGATGGCCTCGAAGACCTGCTTCCCGGCGCCGGTGCTGATGGTTTTGGCATCAATCAGCGCAATAATTTCGGCGAGCTTCTCAGGCGTCACTTTGGACTCGGAAATGATCATGTCCTGCTCGGAAAGCAGGCGCATCATTTCGCCCATGATAAAGTTGGAAACCGCCTTGGCGTTCTTCGTGTGCAGCATGGCGCGCTCAAACCAGTCGGCAGTGGCCTTGTCCGCGGTCAGCACGCCGGCGTCGTATTCGGGCAGCCCAAGCTCGGCCACATAGCGGTCGCGGCGCGGCGCGGGCATTTCCGGAAGCTCGGAGCGCCACTGCTCCAGCTGTTCGGCGGCAACCTTCACCGGCATGAGGTCGGGTTCTGGGAAATAGCGGTAGTCGTGTGCGTTTTCCTTGGTGCGCTGCGTGAAGGTTTCGCCGCGGTCGGGATCGTAGCCCCGGGTTTCCTGCACCACCGATCCTCCGCTTTCAATCAAGGCGGTCTGCCGGTCGATCTCGTATTCGATGGCTTCTTTGATGAAGGCGAACGAGTTCATGTTTTTGATTTCAACCTTCGAACCCAGTTCCTTCTGGCCCACTGGGCGGACGGATACGTTGACGTCGGAGCGCATCTGCCCCTTTTCCTGATCGCAGTTCGAGATGCCGCCATACTGCATGATCTGCTTAACGGCAGCCATATAGGCCAGCGCATCCGCGGCGGAGCTCATGCATGGATTGGAAACAATCTCCATCAGCGCGGTGCCGGCGCGGTTGTAGTCCACCAGGCTTGCGCCCGCGATATGCGTGTTTTTGGCGGCATTTTCTTCCTGGTGGATCCGCTCGAGCGTGAAGGTCTTCATTTCGCCTTCGACCTCCACCGTCACCTGACCGCCCAGGCACAACGGTTCGTCGGCCTGCGTGATCTGGTAGTTTTTCGCCATATCGGGGTAGAAATAGTTTTTGCGGTCCCACTTGCTGTAGGGATTGATTTCGCAACCGAGCAGCATGCCGGCCTTGCAGCAAAGCTCAATCGCCTTCTCGTTCATGACCGGCAGCGCGCCGGGATAGCCTAGGCAGACTGGGCAGACGTGGATATTAGGCTCCGCGCCATACTCGCATTTGCAGGAGCAAAACATTTTCGTATTCGTCTTCTGCATGACATGCGTTTCGAGACCGATGGTTGCTTCGTATTTCATAATGCTTAATCCGTAATTCGTAATGCTCTACAGGGACGGGCGTTTTTTATGCCATTCGGTGGTTTGCTCGAAGGCGTGGCCGACTTTGAGAATGGTTTCTTCCTGGAAGGCGTCGCCGATGATCTGCAGGCCGATGGGCATCCCGTTGGAGGCAAAGCCGCAAGGCAGCGACAGCGCGCAGTTGCCGGCCAGATTGATCGGCGTGGTGAGAATGTCGTCGAGATACATCTTCAACGGGTCGTCGCTTTTTTCCCCCAGCTTGTAGGCGGGCGTCGGCGTAACCGGCGAAAGAATCGCGTCGCACTGCTTGAAGGCTTCGGTAAAGTCGTCGCGGATGAGCGTTCGGACCTTCTGCGCCCGCAGATAGTAGGCGTCGTAGTAGCCGCTGCTGAGCACATAGGTTCCAAGAATGATGCGGCGCTTAACCTCGGAGCCGAATCCGGCCGCGCGGGTTTTACCGTAGAGCTCAATCGGATCCTTGCCGTCGATCCGCATCCCGTAGCGGATGCCGTCGAAGCGCGCCAGATTGGCCGAAGCTTCGGCCGTCGCGATAATGTAGTAGACCGCAATGGCATACTTGGCATTCGGCAGGCTGACGTCGATAATTTCTGCGCCGAGGCTTTTGCAGTGCTCGACCGCGTCGCGCACGGACTGCTCAACTTCCGGATCCATGCCTACCACAAAATATTCCTTCGGCAGGCCAAGCTTCATGCCGGCCAGCGACGTACCGTTCGAGAGGTTCTTCGCAAAGGCCGGAACGTCCATCTCGATGGACGAGGAGTCCATCTTGTCGTGCCCGCAGAGGACTTCGAGCAAGATCGCCGAATCCTTCACCGTTTTGGTGAGGGGGCCGATCTGGTCGAGCGACGAGGCGAAGGCCGTCAGGCCGTAGCGCGAAACGCGGCCGTAGGTGGGCTTGACGCCGACGCAGCCGCAAAAGGCGGCCGGCTGACGGATTGAACCGCCGGTATCGGAGCCGAGCGAGGCGATCGCTTCGTCGGCCGCCACGCAGGCGGCCGAACCGCCGGAAGAGCCGCCGGGCACATGGTCGAGGTTCCAAGGATTGGATGTTTTCCCCAGCGCGGCGTTTTCCGTGCTGGAGCCCATGGCAAATTCATCCATGTTGACGCGGCCAAGCAGCACCGCCCCAGCCTCGCGGAGCTTGGCGATGACAGTGGCGTCGTACGGAGCAATATAGCCTTCGAGAATCTTCGACGAGCAGGTACAGGGCTGGCCCTTCACGTTTAGCAAATCCTTAATCGCCACGGGAATTCCAAGCATTGGAAGCTGGCTTCCAGCGGCGCGCGCCTCGTCGGCCGCCTTGGCCTGCGCCAGCGCATCCTCGCGGTCGATGGTTAAATAAGCGCCGACTTTCCCGTCGGTGGCGTCAATAGAGGCCAGCACGTCGTTGACGATGTCCACCGAAGTGCATGTGCCGGAAGCGAGCTGTTCAGTCAGCTCCGAAATTGTAAGTTTATGTAGATCAGCCATGGTTTTCCTACTGGTCGATGATTTTGGGGACGCGGATGTGGCCGTCGGAAGACGAAGGCGCATTGGCAACTACGTCCGCATGGTCAAGGCTCAAGCCGAGCTCATCCTTGCGGAGTACGTTGTAGACGGGAATCGCGTGGGCCATTGGCTCAACGCCTTCGACATCCAGCTCGTTGAGCTGCTCAACATATTGCAGCACCTGGTTGAGCTGGCCTTGGAAGAGCGCGGTTTCCTCGCTGGTCAGATCGATGCGCGCCAAATGCGCCACATAACCGACATCCATTCCTTCGTTTGCTTCGGACATTTTTCGGACCTCTTGTTCTCAAAAATAAAGCCCGCAGTATAAATAAACTGCGGGCGTTCGCAACTTCCAAGAGCTGGAAGATTAGTGGTGATAGACCTTCTCGCGCATGGTATCGGTGAGCAAATAAGGATAGACATGCTGAACAAAGTCGATGATTTCCTTTTCGTACTCCTTCCCCTCTTTCTCACGCGTACCGGACACGGCGATGTAGGCCCAGCGGTTTGCCTTGCTGCGCACGACACGGTCCCACGCCAGCCAAAACATGCGGCCGAGGTGGTACGGGGTTTCCCGGTCCTGCCCAACAAACCAATAGGCATAGTAGCCGTAGTACGGCACGTTTCCCTCAGCGGTGCGATAGGTTCGCGAAGTTTTAATGATCCGTATTTTGAGCGGATCTCGCCCTTCCAACGACACCTCTATCGTATGTTCGCCGTCGAGGTTGTTGCCCTGCCCTTTCAGGCAGCGTTGCGGGCGGTGAATACTGTCGCGAGCCGTTCCACTCAAGACGATCGAAGCAAACAGACGGGCGCCGGCGGCGTTGGTGTAGGCAGACTTTACGAATTCAGTGTCATCGGGAAGCTGTTCCTTTTCGGCACGCGCCATAGTAAACAGCTTCGATCCACAGTTGGGGCAAATATCCGGAATTTCCAGATCGCTGACATAAAAAGACGCATCGCGGTAGTCCTTGGCGCACAGCTCCGGGTTATGGCAGAAGCGCAGCTCGTTGCCGTCCCACCCCTCAACCTTGCTGGGGAGCGACATCTTAATGCCGGGAACAAAGTCAAGCTCTACGCCAACCGTGAAGGCCAGTGCAAAGATGGAAAGCGTCATCAGAACAACAATGCTCAGGAATGGCTTAAGTAGGCTTTTTTCCATGTCGAGAAAAGCTCCCTGTAGTTTACGTTTAGCAATTTTCCGAAACCGACCATCAGGCTGATCGATACGGTGAAGAGAACATACCCTGACCAGTCATGGTGCAAGCCCGTGCCGAACTGCTGTCCGGCCGTGATCGAAACAAGGGCAATGGATATGATGCGGCCAATGTTTCCGGCCACGGCGATAGGAATCGAAAAAAGGAACAGCAACCATTTTTTCGTGAAGGTTTGCTGCGTAAAATAGGCGTAGACAGCCGTTAGAGCGGTCATCGCCAGCAATGAGCGCAGGCCAGAACACGGCGCTTCCACGTTGAGCTGGAAGTAGGGCGACATCAATTGCGTCCCCACCCGCTCGCATTCAATGCCAAGCCCGTTGAGCATCGAATGGGCCATCCCTGTAGCAATATGTTGCAAGGGTCCCGACAACGAATCCAAAAAGTTCAGAGGCACGCAAAAAATGAGATAAGCGCAGGGGAAAACCAGCAGTTTGGCCACTTTCCATCCAAAGAAATAGAGCGGAATTCCCCACATCAAAAGAATCAGGCTCAACAGCGAAATACGGGTTTGCTGCATTTTCGCACCCAGCCAATGCATGGCCAACGCAGTGACAATCACCAGCAAGCCCATCTGGCATATCTGCTTCGGCGCGGCAAAAAAATCATCGCGCTTAAACCAAACTACCCCGAGGCTCACGAATGGAATCAAGTAGCCGTGCGAATAGTCGGCGCCGAACGACTGCTTGTCGCCCCAACGAGCAATCATCCAAGTGAACGCCGAGCTGCTTTGAACATTTTCCACCCGGTTTCCCATCAAATGGAACAAGACAAACAAAAACCCGATGATCACGGAAACGAATCCAATATTCATCATCTCGCTCTTAGACAGCGCGCCCAGGCGCCACCGGTCGCTCCATATTAATGCGTTCTTGGTTTTTAAACTTTGCATGCTCAATCTGCCTCTTCCATTAATTGCCCAGTTTATACCACCCTATCGCCTTTCAGATCAAGAACCGACACCCACCGCATGCAGGCGAAAAAAAACCATCCTCCACAAGAATAGACGATCCGCACAAACCGATGCAATCCACGGTGTTCGACCATAAATGCAGGAAACCGTTTAATTTTTGAAATATTTGTGCTTGCAAACAAAACGCGGATTCTAATAATGGCGCTTCCTTTTTTAAGGAAAAGGCGAGCGTAGCTCAGTGGTAGAGCTCCACCTTGCCAAGGTGGTTGTCGAGAGTTCGAATCTCTTCGCTCGCTCCAATTTAAACCCCGGTTTGCAGTGCAAACCGGGGTTTTTTATTTCCTCCTATTTCATAGAAAACAAAAAAACGGCACACGGGAGGGGAAGGTGCCCGTGTGCCGCCCCGGATTATAATCCAAATCCGGTATGAATGTTTTATTTGGAATCTTTCTTATGGCGCGCCGACATCTCTTTGCGCATCGCGTCCCTCTCGGCATCGCTAAGCTGCCCATCGCCGTCAGCATCGAATTTCTTCATCATTGCCCCACGGCTTCCGCCCTGGCTTTGCGGGCCTCCGCGTCCACCGCGCTTCTTCATCTCAGCCTGCATGGCAGAGCGCTCTTCTGTACTGATCTGGCCATCGCCATCGGCATCAAACTTTTTCATCATCTCTTCACGATTTCCTTCGGGGCCGCCAGAGCCTCCTCGTCCACCGCGCTTCTTCATTTCAGCCTGCATGGCGGCGCGTTCTTCCTGGTTAAGCTCGCCATCGCCGTCGGCATCAAACTTTTTGGTGATTTCTTCGCGAGAAGGACGGCCCTCCGCAGCTTCGGGGCGGGATTGCGGACGGGACTTCCTCATCTGCTCTTTTTCGGCATCGGAAAGAACTCCATCGCCGTCGGCATCAAATTTTTTCAGCATTTCCTCTTTGCTTGGTCGTTCACCTTTATTGAACTGCTGGCCTTTCTGCCGCCGGTTACCCTGCCCGCTTTCGTCACTCTCCAGCTTTGCTTCAGCCAGCGTCAACGTACCCATGACGGCCACGGCCATCCCTGCGATCTTCCATGCTTGCGTATTCATATGCATTACCTCCTTGGGTTTGATAGATGCATTTCGCTTGATGAGTGTAAAACGGAGGGATGCAGATTTTATTGCGCACTTTTTTAAAGCGGATCATTCAGCCGTGGAAGATGAAAAACTTGCGGGCAGCGTAGTTGATCAGGGTGGCCGATACGGCTTTGGCCATGTAGGAGAAACTCGTCGAGAGGCCAAAGACGCCGATCATCATCGCCCCGGCCTCCATGCCGATCACGATGCTGATGCCGGAAACCAGATAGAACAGGCCAAGCTCTTTCCAGCGGCTGTGCTTGCCGGCCTTGAACACAAAACGCACGTTCAGCACATACGCGGTCATATTCGAGACTAGAAACGCAATGCCGGTACAAATACGGAAGTTCACCACGCGGAGATGCTCATCAACCGGCGCCACCTGCAGACCGAAAATACGCACGAAAACATCATCTTCAGTCAGCGCGGGAAAAAAAAGCCAAGCCACAATAAAGAAGGTCACGACGTCAGCGGCAAACGCACATCCGCCACAAAATACATACTTTAGGAACTGAATCCCGGGATGATCCTTTTCATGCAGCATTTTTTTAAAAAAATCCATGAGCGTAAGGTATCTGGCCCAACGCTAATTAGCAATTTCCAACACAACAAAAGACCAGCCGCACCGCTTTTTTTCATGGTCTAACACCACCCAAAATGCTACCTTCTAAACCGAAGTTAAGGAAAAGGAAACTGCCCTACGTGGTTCGCAAAAATAGGCACTTCCTCTTACCCAATGATTATTAAAAGGGAGCTTATGCTTCGGACTGGCGCCTGCATGCCCTTGAAAAAGGGAGGGTTCCGGAGACCGGTCGGATTCGCACCCACATCTGTCACCACGGTGATAGAGGTCCGCCTAAAAGACGGCCAACGCGGGGTTCCTTTTCCTTAACTTCATTTTTCATTTGCAGCCGCGAATTCGCGGTTCTCTTTCCCCCAAAATCCGCTATCTTCCCTGCATGGATTTATTTTCCGGCCAACCTAAAGCATCGAAAGCCAAGGCTGGTGCAGGCACCGCGCCGCTGGCGGCGCGCATGCGCCCGCAAGTGCTGGACAACATCCTTGGCCAAGAGCACATTCTCAGCGAAGGCAAGCTGTTGCGCCGCGCCATCGAGGCCGACCGCTTCAGCAGCATCATCCTCTACGGTCCGCCGGGGTGCGGAAAAACCACGCTGGCCGAGGTGATTGCCAAAACGACCGACCGCCGGTTCGAGCGCACCAGCGGCGTGCTGGCCAACGTCGCCATCCTGCGGAAGATTCTGGAAGGAGCCAGCCATTGGAAAAAGATGAACGGGCAGGACACCATCCTGTTCATCGACGAGATCCACCGCTTCAACAAATCGCAGCAGGACGTGTTGCTCCCTTACGTAGAAAGCGGCGACATCATCCTGATCGGCGCCACCACGCACAACCCTTTCTTTTTCATCAACACCCCGCTCAACTCCCGCTCGCAAATCTTCCAGCTCCAAGCCCTGAACGAAGACGCCATCATCAACGTGCTTAAACGCGCGCTGACCGCCTCGACTGGGCTGAACGGGTTGGTCACGGCCAGCGACGACGCCCTCGCCCACTTGGCGGCGGTGTGCGAAGGCGATGCCCGCAGATCGCTGAACGCGCTGGAAATCGCGGCGCTAACCACGTCGCCGCAAGACGACGGCACCGTCCATCTGACCCGCCACGAAATCGAAGAGTCGGTACAGAAAAAGGCGGTGGTCTATGACCACGACGAAGACGAGCACTACGACACCATTTCCGCCTTCATTAAAAGCGTGCGTGGCTCCGACCCGAACGCGGCGGTCTACTGGCTGGCCAAAATGCTTTACGCCGGTGAAGACCCGCGCTTCATCGCGCGCCGGCTGATCATCTTGGCCTCTGAAGACATCGGAAACGCCGACCCGCGCGGACTAACGCTGGCCGTATCGGCGATGCAGGCGGTGGATTTTATCGGCATGCCCGAGGCACGCATTACCCTCTCGCAGGTAACGACCTATCTCGCCTGCGCACCCAAGAGCAATGCCGCCTACATGGCCGTCAACCAAGCCCTCAGCGATATTGAGAACGGCCGTACCCTCCCCGTTCCGAAACATCTTCAGAGTGGCCCGAAGCCCGACAAAGGCGATGTGAAATACCAATATGCCCACAACGGCGACGAGCACTTTGTCGACCAGCAATATGTTCCGACCGACAAGGTCTACTATGAACCGACCAGCCAAGGCTACGAAGACACCATCCGCAAACGCATTGAATATTGGAATTCGTTGAGAAAGAAAAAATAGACCTTTGGATTGCGCCGGGTGGTCTTTCGCAAGCTCAGACTCGTTATGCGTGATGCCGCTTTCAAACCTGTCCACTGACTCCCCGCAGAACGGGATGCCGATCTGCGGGGATTGATTCTCAGGTTGGTTTTTTTTCGGCTGGATATCAGCGCGTGGACTGTTTTTTTCGTTCGATGCGCAATTCGTCCACACATCCATCAATCCATCAATCCATCAATCCATCCGATTCTTGACATGCATGCACGCATGCATACAATGCATGCATGAATAAAAAAGAATCCATCCAGTATACGATTCGTTCGATTCCGTCTGAGGTTAACGAAGCGGTCCGTGAATATGCCGTTCGTGAGGGATGCTCCCTGAACCAAGCGGTCATTGAAACGCTGAAAAAAGGTTCCGGCACATCGGATCAAAAGCACCACGATCTCGATTTCATGGCCGGAAGCTGGGTGTCCGACCCTTCCTGCGAAGCCGCCCTGGAGGAATTCAACCGGATCGACGAGGATCTCTGGAAATGAGGCTCCTGATTGATACGAACCGTTATCGGGATCTCTGCGACGCAAAACCCGATGCCATGGATATGATCCAGAATGCCGACGGAATCCATATTCCCTTCATTGTGCTGGCGGAGCTGAGAAGTGGCTTTCTTTGCGGAACGATGGCACGGAAAAACGAACAATATCTCACCCTCTTTCTCAACAGCCCCCGAGTTACGCCTCTCTTTGCGGATGAAAACACAACCCATCACTTCGCGAAACTCTTTGCCCAGCTGCGCCTTCAGGGAACACCCATTCCAACGAACGACATCTGGATCGCCGCGCTAGCCGTTCAGCACGATCTTATTTTGTACTCAAGGGATCAGCACTTCGTAAACCTCCCACAGGTTGCAATAATTTAAATCTGCACTCCAACCATTCTTATGCCCCAAACAAAACAACAGCTCCGCTCCACCATCGCCGCCAAGCGCAAGATGCTGGATGCCGATTGGATTGAAGATGCGAGTGCGAAAGCGATCGAAAACCTTCAATCCCTCCCGGCCTTCCAATCCGCCAAGACGGTCGCGCTCTATATGGCCATCGGCGGGGAGGTTCGCCTTGAACCGCTTTTCGCCGAGTGTTGGCGGCTTGGAAAAACCACCTGCATACCGGTCTTCAACTCATCAACAAGACTTTATGAAATGGCGGAAATCACGGAAAACACCCGCTTCGAGACCGGAAACTACGGCATTCCCGAGCCTGTCGCCCCGAACCCCGTTGCCATTCAGGAAATCAACCTGATGGTCGTGCCGGGCGTGGCCTTCGATGCATCCGGAAACCGGCTGGGACGGGGCGGAGGCTACTACGACCGCCTGCTGGATGGCTTTTCCGGCGACATCGTGGCCGTGGCTTTCGATTTCCAGATTCTACCCCAAATCCCCTGCGACTCCTACGACAGGCCGGTTCAAATTATTGCAACTGAGACAAAAAATATCAAAGTTAGAAACGAACGTTAGACAAGAACCACTGTCCAGTATACACTGTACGTTCAAAAATTAAGGGGTCGCTCCACCCACTTATGGAATGCAGAACGGCATTTCGGGTTTTCTACGGGGAGTGGCTCAACCTGAAACTGGAGGTTTACCGTGGAAGAATTATTCGCAGGACAAGGCGTGTTGCTGAGTCTTGGTTTTTTGATCCTAGGCTTTTTTTTCCACGCCTACATCACTAAAACCAACGCTATTGCAGCAAGCAAGCAGGCCAAGGCGATTCTCGCTGAAGCCCAAAAAGAAGCCGACGTAATGCGTCGCGAGGCCAAAGTGCAGGCCAAGGACGCCGTGTTGCGTGCACGCGACAACTCGGGACGCGAATTCACCGCACAGCGCAAAGATATTCTCGATCTGGAAAAGCGCGTCGTTGAGCGGGAAAAAAACCTTACCGGCAAGCTGGACATGCTGAGCAGCAAGGAAATGCAGCTGGCCGGACGCCTGACCGAGGTTGCCGACCACAAAGAATCACTAATCGACAAGCAGAAGAAACTCGACAACCTCGTGGCCGAAGAAGTGCGTCGCGTTGAAGAGGTCGCCGACCTTTCCAAAGAAGACGCCCGGAAAACCATTATGAAGCGCATGGAGGACGAGCTCCAAGGCGAAGTCAACAGCCTGATCCGCCATACCCAGAAAGCCGCCAAGGAAACCGCCAAGAAAAAGGCGCGTGAAATCATAGCCACGTCCATCCAGCGCTATGCCGCCGAAACCGTCTGCGACATCACCACCAGCTCGGTCTCCCTCGCCAGCGACGACATCAAAGGTCGCATCATCGGCAAGGAAGGGCGCAACATTAAGTCGTTTGAAGCCGAAACCGGGGTCAACGTCTTGATCGACGAAACGCCGGAGGTGGTCGTCCTCTCCTGCTACGACCCAATCCGCCGCGAAATTGCACGCGTTTCCCTTGAACGGCTGATTGAAGACGGGCGCATCCATCCGGCGCGCATCGAGGAGACCGTTGCCAAAGTCAAGCAGGAGATCGACGACACCATCCGCAGCGCCGGCGAAGACGCTCTGTTCGGACTGGGCATCACCGGAGTTGCACCGGAACTGATGCATACGCTCGGCAAACTTAAATTCCGCACCAGTTACAAGCAAAACGTACTCGACCACTCCATCGAAACTGCCCACATCATGGGCACCATGGCCGCTGAAATGGGGCTCGACCCGAAAATCGCCAAACGTATTGGAATCTTCCACGACATCGGCAAGGCCGTCGACCACGAGGTGGAGGGCGGACACGCGGTGATCGGCGCCAACCTAATGCGCAAATACGGAGAAGACCGCATTGTCTACAACGCCGTCGGCGCACACCACGAAGACATGGAGCGCGAAAGCGTCTACGCCGTCATATGCGACGCATGCGACGCCCTGACCGCCGCGCGCCCCGGCGCCCGCGCGGAAGCCACCGACCTTTACCTCCACCGTCTGGACCAAATCGAAAAGATCTGCAACCAGTACGCCGGCGTCAAGAGCAGCTACGCCGTGCAGGCCGGTCGCGAGGTGCGCATCATGGTCGAACCGTTGAAGTTCAACGACCACGGCGCATCGCTGCTGGCCAAAAACATTGCCTCGGAGATCACCAAGGAAGTCAAAATCCCCGGCGTCGTGCGCGTAACGGTTATCCGTGAAACACGGTGCGTCGAATATGCAAAATAGGTCGCAAGTCAAATGGTTAAAAGTCGAAGGTCACTTGGTTCCGAAACGTTTCGACTTTGGACTTTAAGACCTTTGACCTATAGCGAACGGAGAGAGCCATGATCGTCGAACTAAAGCATCCGCTCGTCAGCCACCACCTTGCCGCCCTGCGCGACAAGGCCACCCCGCCCCATATCTTTCGCGAGCAGGTCCGGCGCCTGTCCCTGCTGCTCGCCTATGAAGCCACGGCAAAGCTGCCGCTCCGCCCCGTGGACATTGAAACGCCGATGGAAAAGATGGAATGCATGCAGCTCGCCTGCCGACTCGGCCTCGTACCGATCCTGCGCGCCGGCCTCGGCATGTCGGGCGCCGTACACGACCTGATCCCTCAAGCCGAAGTCTGGCATCTGGGCTTCTACCGCGACGAAGCAACGCATCAGCCGGTTGAATACTACCAAAAGTTTTCCAGCTCGCCCCCACCGATCGCCTTCGTGCTCGACCCCATGCTCGCCACCGGCGGTTCGGCCTGCGAAGGCGTTGCCATGGTCAAGGAGTGGGGCGTGCAAACCATTTCCCTGCTCTGCATCATCGCCGCGCCGGAGGGCATGGCGAAGGTCCAGGCCACCCATCCGGACGTCGATATTTTTACCTGCGCAGTTGACGAACACCTTAATGAAAATGCATACATCGTTCCAGGCCTCGGCGACGCCGGCGACCGTATTTTCAATACGCTTTAACGGATAACCCCAAACAAAAGGAATAGACCCATGAAGAAAGCAATTAAATATTCGACCATTATGGTCTTGTTTGCCGTTGCGGCTGTCGCCACGGTTCGCGCCCACTGTCAGGTCCCGTGCGGCATCTACGACGACCAAATGCGCATCCACATGATGGAAGAGCACGTGACCACCATCGAAAAAGCGATGAAGCAGATTGAATCCGGCCAAAACCAGAACCAGACCGTGCGCTGGGTGATGAACAAGGAAAAGCACGCCGATGAGCTCACTGAAATCGTGACGTACTATTTCCTCGCGCAGCGCATCAAACCCGACATGGAGCATTACGAAGAAAACCTAAAGACCCTGCACCAGATCATCGTCTATTCCATGAAGGCCAAGCAGACCACCGACCTAAAGAACGTGGAAAAGCTGACAGAACTCATTCATAGCTTGGAGCACACCTACTTCGGCGAAAAGCACCAGCACTAGCAAAATAGAATGGTGCTCCGCGCCGTTTGCTACGGTCGCGCGTGATACACGGGCCCGAAGGACCGTGCTACCACCAAAGCTTGTAGGCAGAGCCGAGCTGGAAGGCGTTTTCGATGTGCCGGATTTCCGGCGGATCGCCAGCCGGTTCGCCTATAACTTCGATCACATCAAACCGGATATAATCCGGTTTGATGTTTTTCTTTTTAAGGTAGGTCACGGCAGCGCGGGAAAGGCGTTTGCGCTTTTCCTTGTTCACGGCAGAAAACGGTCGCCCGTAGTTTTCGTTCTTGCGGGTCTTCACCTCAACAAACACCAGCACGCCTTCGTGCTCGGCAACGATGTCGAGCTCGTCGTGTTTTCCAACGCGGACGCGCTGTCCGGCCATCTTCCAGCCTTTGGATTTCAACAGCCGAACGGCCTGCTGCTCGCCCCATTTTCCGGAGGCTAAATGCGCGGGCTCGCTCTTCCGTTTGAGAAGTCGCTCAATCCACCGTTTCATTGCCTGAGAGAAGTTTTTCATAGAGGGCGATGTAGTCGCGGGCCATGTGCACGACCGAAAAATCCTGTTTCATGGCTCGCCTCATCAGGGTCTTCCATCGCGCGGCATTTTGGAAGGCCTTCAGCGCGCGCGTCAAACATTGGAAAAATGCTTCGGACGTATAGCCGTAAAACTTGAATCCAGTGCCGCTCTTCTGGGCATAATCGACAACAGAATCTTCCAGTCCGCCCACGCCGTGCACCAGCGGAATGGTTCCGTAGCGCATGCTGTAGAGCTGGTTCTGGCCGCACGGCTCGAACTCGGACGGCATCAAAAAAATATCCGCCCCGGCTTCGATCTGGTGCGCCTTTTCGCTGGAAAACTCAATCCAGACGCAAACCTGGTCAGGCCAGCGCTCCGCCCATTGGCGACAGATGTCCTCATAGTAGTTATCGCCGGAGCCCAGCAGCACGAGTTGTGCGCCGGTGCCAACGATTTTTTCGATCGAAGCCACCAGCAGATCGATGCCTTTTTGCGAAACCAACCGGGTAATGACACCCAGCAACGGAGCTTTCGGATCGGCCTTTAAGCCCGCGGCTTTTTGAAGCGCCGCTTTGCACACCGCTTTTCCACCTAGGTTGTTGACGGAATAGTTGGCCGGCAGATAGGAATCGGTTTCCGGGTTCCAGCGATCTGTGTCGATGCCGTTGAGAATCCCGTGAAGCACGGACTGCCGGTGATACAGCACGCCGTTGAGCTTGCAGCCGAACTTGGCCGTCTTGATCTCCTTGGCATAGGTCGGACTGACGGCATTAACCGCAGTGGCGCCGACGATGCCGCCTTTCAAGCAGTTGATCTCTCCGTAGAACTCCAACGTGTTCATCGTGTAGCAGCTGTCCGGAAGCTGCGTCATGTAAAACTTTTCAGCGGGCGCCCAGCCCTGGTGAGCCAGGTTGTGGATGGTCATCAGCGTTTTTTCATTCCCATTGCGGTAATAATCGCCAAGGCCGTGGCGCAGCAGCATTGGCACCAGGCCGGCCTGCCAGTCGTTGCAATGCACCACATCGGGTTTCATATTCCACTCGTCAATGAGTTTCACCACCGCCTTCTGGAAAAACAGGAAGCGTTCAAAATTGTCGGCATAGCCGTGATCGAGAGCACCGTAAATTCCCGGGCGGTCGAAGAACTCCGCGCTGTGGATGAAATAGGTGGTTACGCCCTTAAACTCCTGCATCCAGACCGTGCCGAAAAACCAAGCGTGCCCCAACGGGATGTGCAGTTCGACATCGCACTTTTTAAGGCCGTATTTTTCACGGTCGATGTCATGGTAGAGCGGCATCATGCGGATGGCCTCCACGCCCTGCTTGGCCAGCGCTTTGGGTAAAGCCGCGCAAACATCTCCTAGACCGCCCGACGATGCGAATGGTACGATCTCGCTGCTTACAAAAATGATTTTCATGTTAGTAATGTAAAGGAAACACGAATGAGCTTCGATACGCAAATCCTCCAATTTATGTCCGCAACTGGCTACCGTCCGATGAAGCAGCACGAGCTGGCCAACGCCTTGAATATTTCCTCGAAAGGCCAGCGCACCGATTTTCGGCACGACCTCTACGCGCTCGAAGACGCCGGAAAGGTCAGCCGCCTTCGCAAAAACCGCTGGGGGCTTCCCGACACGGCGAATCAAGTGGCCGGGACGATTAAGATCATGCCCAAAGGCGGAGCCATCTTCATCCCGGAGCAGGAAGGTGAATCCGAAATCTACATTTCCGAGCGCAATACCGGCGTTGCCCTGCCCAACGACAAAGTTTCCATCGAGGTGTTCCACTCCGAATATGCCGAACGGCAGCGCGAGCGGCGCGGACAGAAGGATCTGCGCGCCGAAGGGCGCGTACTCCAGGTGCTGGAACGAGCGAGCGACCAAACCGTCGGGCTGCTTAAAAAGACCCCCTACTACTGCTACGTCATTCCGGATGCACCCGGCTTCAAACACGACGTACGAATCGACAACGCGCAAAACATTGCAGAAAACCACAAAGTGCTCGTCAAGCTCAACGCCTGGGTCGATCCATTCAAGCCGCTCACCGGAAACATCATCGAAGACCTTGGCGAGATGTCCACCCCCGGCATCGATGTCGACAGCCTGCTGGCCGATGCCGGCATCCGCGAAGAGTTCCCCGATGACGTTGTTGCAGAAGCCAACCGGCTATCCGGCGAAGTCACCCCCGAACGCATGGAAGGCCGGCACGACCTGCGCGATGCCTACACGTTCACCATCGATCCCGAAACCGCGCAGGATTACGACGATGCCGTTTCGCTCGAACCGCACTCCGCCGGGGGCTGGCTGCTAGGCGTCCATATCGCCGACGTCTCCACCTATGTCATCCCCGGCTCGTTGATCGATAAAGAGGCCTTCAAACGCGGCAACAGCATCTATCTGGTCGATCGCGCCGTCATGATGCTGCCCAAGGAGCTCACCACCAAGGTGTGCAGCCTGAACCCGAAAAACGACCACCTCACCCATTCCGTCGAGCTGCACCTCAGCCCCGAAGGCGACATCCTCAGCTACGAAAGCTTCCCCTCGGTGATCCACTCCAAGGCGCGGCTCACCTACACGCAGGTGCAAGAGTTTATCGACGGCAAGCACGACCACGGCATTCCGGAGCACGTGCTGCGCCGGCTGGAAAACCTCTGGCCGCTGGTCCAGAAAATCCGCGCGTTACGTGTAGCCAACGGCTCAGTGGAAATCAATACACCCGAAATTGATATCAAGCTGAACGACCAAGGCAAGGTTGAAAAAATGATGCCGCGTTCCGAGTCGAAGGAAGCCTACCAGCTAATCGAAGACTGCATGCTGCTCGCCAACCGCGCGGTCGCAGAAACCCTGATGGCGGCGGGAAAACCCGCGATCTACCGCATCCACGAAGAGCCCGATGAAGAGCAATGGGCCGCGATGGGCATGGAACTGCAGGCGCTCGGCATCGCCGCGCTTCCGCAAGACCGGCAGGACATCAACCAAGCCATTAAGCTCGCCCAAGGCACTGCCGTGGAATACACCGCCAACCTCGCCATCCTGCGCAACTTTAAACGCGCGGAATATTCGGCCACGCAGATCGGCCACTTTGGCCTGGCCTTCGACGACTACACCCATTTCACTTCGCCGATCCGCCGCTATCCCGACCTGCTCGTGCACCGCCTGCTCAAGGCCGTAGAACTCAACCAGCAGCTGCCGCTTTCGATGGATAAGATCGAGATGATCGCCAACCACTGCAACGAAACCGAGAGAAAAGCCGACGAGCTTGAAAGAAAGAGCACCGAAAAGAAGCGGATGGAGTACTACAACGAAATACTAAACTCGCCGGAAGCGGCAAAGTTCAAGGGCTACATTGTTTCCATTAAAGGCAAGGGAATGATCGTCGAACTGCCCGACTCGCTGCAGCGCGGGATGGTCACCTTCGCCTCCATCACCTCCGACTGGCTGGTGGCCAACGAAGAGCTGACGCAGGTCTGCACACGGGGCGGAAAGGTGAAGTACACCATTGGAGAAGAGGTGGAAGTGGCGCTGGCCAAGGTCGACACCGCCCGGGGCTTTGTCGATTTCATCCTCGCCGACCAAGTGGCCCAGCCGGCGCGGCGCGAGAAGAAGCCACGCGTCCAGCCCGATATGAAAACAGGCCGATCGAGATCCCGCGGCAAGCATCGCCGCCGGAAATAAGCACTACCCCGCTTTGTGAAGGGCCACGGTATGCTTGGACTGTAGAAAATGAAGCGCCAGCAGGCAGGAGCTGCGGTGCTTGCAGATCATCCCGCAAAATTCAACACGCCACTGTTCGCCGCGCGAAACGCTGTCGTAGCGGGAATAGTCCTCTTCCGCGTCGTCCCAGCTAATGCAGCGCCCCTGTTTTTTCGAGAGCTCAAGCCGGTGCATGTCCACCGCACGGCGGTGCTGCACGATCTCCCAATCAATCAGTTCATGCACTCCAGTACAATGCGCGTGCTGCGCTTCAGGTTTTATAGTCTGTTCATTGATCATAATTCATCTCATGCACTCATTAGAACATCTAGAAAAGCATCAGGTGTGCCAGCCTTTGAACATTAACTCATAGACGGCGGATGAAGGAAAGCGCACTAAGGATGGATATAGCGGAACGCAGCAAAGGCCGCGGCAATTCCGGTGAGCATCCCCATGAACACCTCGAAGCGGGTATGGCCGAGCAATTCCTTGAGCTTGGTCTCCGAAAACCGGTGCGTGTGCAGCAGTTCATCGACAATTTGATTAAGCAGCTTGGCCTGCTCGCCGGCGGCCTTGCGCACGCTTTGGGCGTCGAACATAACGACAACGGCAAATGCAACGCCCAGCGCAAAGATCGCCGAATCGAAGCCTTGGCACAGGCCGAGGGACGTCGCCAGCGCCGAGGCCATGGCGGAGTGCGCGCTCGGCATGCCCCCCGTACTCACCATGTAGCTGAAATCGAGCCGTTTGCTTTCAACGAGGCAGCAGACCATCTTGATGGTTTGAGCAACAAACCAACCGGACAGGGCGGCCCAAAAACTTGGATGCAGACCATGATTCATAGTTTAAATTTTCCTTTGCCGGTTTGTTGCGCCGCACCAGCCGGCTCTATTCCTTGCTCCGGGAAAACAGTTTCGAGATGGTTTTTGGGAAGGCCTTCAAGCGCCACGAAGGCTTGGTAAAGGGGCCGTCCAGTTTGACTTCAAGCAGCCTGGTTACCGGATAGGTCAGGATTTTCATAATCGTTCCCGCCTTTGTTCCGCTCAGGACCCGCACCCGGAGATAGGCATCGAACCCGGTTTCCGGGTTGTAGAGCCCCCGGCCGTCCGCGCTGATGATGTCCCCGCCGAAATGCGTATCGTCAGATGATATATTCCCGTCCTCAATGAGAAAGCTCGAACGCAGATCGGTAATTGAAAAAACAGAAAAGGACGGAAACATCTTGCGCACCAGCCAGGAAAAACCCTTGAACAAAGGAAGATCCGCCAGCTGTCCTTCCGTAATGTTCAGAACCCCCTTTCCTCGGGCGGAGGCAAAGAAGTTGGTTGAAAAATCGGCATCGAAATGCAACGAACCGGCCATGCTTCCCGCCACCGTGACATCTTTGCTGTCGGGATTGAATGATTGAATGTATTCCTTGAAATCGACTCCAGTGAAATTCAAATCCAAGGTATAGGGGATGGCGTTGTTGGAAGGGTCATTGATCAGAACAAAATAGCCCTGCCCCGTTCCGCCGCAAAGGCCGTAATCCATATCGCTCACAATCATTTTAGGGCCTTTCCCCGAAAACATCGCTTTGAAACGATCTGTTCGCGCAAAGACAAACCGAACATTATCCGCCTCCATCGCAGCGGTAAAGTCGGTTTCCTTCATGGTTCCCCAGTCATAGGCGCCCTGGGCCTGGATCGACACAGCACCGTCACCGGTCTGCAAATGGCGTTTGAAAAGGTCCGTCCGGTGCACAATCAGGTTTTCAAGCGAAGCAGGATTCATCGTGGTGTCCACATCGAACCGGGCAATGCGCTTCTTGAAATCCACCGAGGCCGTGCCTTTTAGATAGCGGTGGCTCCTCATCAACGTTCCCGGATCGATGCGCAGCACGCCGTGCTTGTAGAACGTTGCAACATTGGCGGAGGAGCATTCCACCCCTTGAATGACGGCGTCCTTGGCCGTTCCGCTAACATCAATGAAAAAGCTGCTCCAATCCGTTATGTCCGCGCCCAGCTTCAAATGCAGCTTCGGGGACGCGTCCTTGAACTTGAAGCGGTCGATGACGTTGGTGGCAATCCGCACGCGGCTCAGCGAGCCCATGAGCAAGTTGGGATCAAAAGCAATATCGGCATCCACACCAAACTCATGCGTTCCGGCATCCCAGAACACCTCGCCCGCCGCTCCGCCGCCGTGCAGGCTGCTATTCAATTCATAAGAACGATGTTCCTGACCGCGCAGCCGTCCCGTCAGGCCGGTTAAATCAACGCGCTTTTCAGAGGTCGCCAGCTTCCCGTTCAGCGACTCAATCTGCAAATCCTCATAGCCGAAATCGTTGACGGAAAACGTTCCGGAGACATGTTCCAAAAGCTCCTTCGGCACCGCAGGCCCGAAATCAAGTTCGACACGGGGCAGGCTGCTGATGTGCAGCTGCAGCTTGACCAGAAGCTCATGGAACTTTTCGGGGAGCGCAAGCAGCGGCTGGGTGGAGGTGATCGTATTCTGGAGGGAGCCTTGCACCAGGTTCGAGTCAACGTCGTAGTCGCCCTGCAGCTCAAACGTCTGAAGGTTTTTAGTCAACGCCACCCGTTGCACCCGCAAATCGGGATACGCAAAACGGACAGCCAGCTCTGCGTTGGAAAATCCGACCTTCCGGATTTCAAGCGCTGTCGCCCGGGCCACAATGCTCAAATGACTGGCCTGCAAAAAATCCGCATCCAGCATGAAGCCGATTTCGACATCCGCCCCCTGCGGAAGCGAAAGGCTTTTGAGGCGGTCTTCCAGCCGTTGGAACTGAGCGGAACTCAACCGTACGCTGCGCGGCTCCACGGCGGGCTTAGCCTCTTTTTTCGCAAGCTTATCCTTTGCGGACGTCTCTTTTTCTTTTCGGAGAATGGAGCCGTTCACGGTGAAACGGGAGCCCAGCCAAGACACGTGGCCTTCCGTCACCCGTATGCGGTCGGGCATAAAATCCACACTGGCCTCAACCCCGGCGAAAGCCAGCGCCGGACTGCCCGCAGGAATTTCAACCCCCCACTCCAGCGCCGGTGTAGTTTTGATCGACTCCGCACGCAAATGAACTTTCCAGCCGTGGCTCCCCGTATCCCACAAGGCCTTCTGTTCATAAAAAAAAAGGCGCTCGGCCTGAAAGACCGGCGCGAGGTCATCCGGGTTATGGCTGAAATAGCGAACGTTGTCAGCACGCCAGCCTTTGAAGGTAAGCGTAACCTTTTCCACATCCACCGGAACGCCGGACGCATTGACCCTGCGCAATGCTTCGCGCAGGATGGGTTCCGGCACGCCGGCCGTATTAAGCACAACAAACGCCGCCAGCAGGAGCAGCACGCCAGCCACCAGAATACGCATAAAGACACGAACGCCCGTATAGGTTCCTTTGGTCAAACGACGGCCTAGATGAGGGCGTTTCATTTATTTCATTTCCGGCAAAAGAGCCTCTTCCTTCAAGAGCAAGTCATTCGACAGGGAGCCGACAAGCGACTTGTCGAGATAGAAGACCACATCCCGCCCCTTCACCATGGAGTAGAACCCCCTCGGGGTTTCGCGGCCAATAAGCAACACGCGGCCAAGCTCATTGGTGCCAGACAACCAAACATGCAGCTCCAGCTGCGGATCGGCCAAGCCATAAATGTCCAGCGATCGAGGATTGTAGGTTACATATTCGGAGGTCTTCAGTGCCGACAAGCGGCTTAAAAGCTTCTCGACGGCCACGGTGTCAACCGAAACATTTCCGTTCGTACCGACCGGATTAAACAAGCCATCCTCCCGGCGCTCTATAGCCTGCATGCCCTGCGTTTCCGAACCGACCGAAACCTTCTGGATCAACTCGCGGTTCAGCTGCCAAATGGAACGGTTCTTATACGTCAGCGGATCTGAAGCGGTTCCAGAGATTGAACGCAGATTGATTTCATATACGGCCGGTTCGCCAAAGCGCAGGATGCGCAGCCCGTCCCTTTTCCCGAAGTTAGGCAGCACCTGAACCTGATTGGTCAGGCCCAGCTTAGACGACCCAAACTCGAACGTCCAAGACGCGACCGCGGCATCGCCGGCCGCATTGTAGTCTATAATGACCGCCTCGTCCCAAGTCTTGATCAACCCGGCCACGGCGTCGGCATCGGCCGGCCAGGCCACCGGACGCACCACCATCCACCGTCCGTCCTCCATCCGCAGCTCCAGCACCTCGTCGCCAAAGCGCAGCGAAACATGGTCAACCTCCTTGGCAGGAATGGCCAGCACGCTGGCATCGCGGAAGCGGTCAACCGGAACATTCAGCAGATCGAGCACGGCAGACTTAAGCGCAAACACAGACGTGTCGTCCGCCCGGCGAGCGTAAACAAAACCCGGACGATCCGGAATTTCATCGCCCAGCACCAGCATTCGGGAGCTTCCATCCACGCCGCCCAAAGAGATCTGGCGATTCTCGCCCTGCAGCCCGTACACCGAAAAATCGGAAACGTTGTCGGCTATAAAGTCCTCGGAATCTTCGATGCGCAGACGGTACAAGCGCGCCAGATAGGCATCCACTTCTTTGGGTTCGGCCGGCGCCGACACCGGCTGCTGGACCTGCCAGTCCACCTGTGGCTCCTTGACCATTTGGATGAAGCCTCCGGCCCCACGGATTTCAACCCGCCGGACGCTGGGGGCATCGCCCGCAAACAACGTGCGGTCGCGCAGCTCTCCGGCCGAGGCCGGCACAATGGAAAACAGCACATCCGGTATCGTGTAGAGGGCTTCTTTTCCCTTTTCCTTTGCATAAACCATTTTGCCCAGCGGCATCTTCCGGCCAATCAGCCAGACATGGCGACCTTGGTTGTCGATGGCGTCAATCTCCAACGCAGGATGGTCAAAACCATATTCAGACTCGTCAAAACCGCGCATAGCCAAATGCTCTGGGGTGATGGTGGTGCCCTTGCCCATGGCATTGAGACCGGCCACCAAACGGTGAATCAGCGCGAGGTCGGCCCGCCCCATGCCGAGGGCGGCTCCACCCGTCATCCAAACGCCGTCCTCCTTGACGCACTCCACCACCGTATTGGTGCGTTTGAACTGAAGCGAAACCAGCGTCCCGGCATCCAGGTTGAACATCCGAATCCGCTGAAGCTCTTTAGCCGGAGTGCGCAAACGCCACGTTTGCTGCATCCAAATGAACGCGCCCAGCACAACGATGCTGGCCAGTAAAACCAATGTAGTACGACCTTTCATCCTTGCAGCACCCTATTTCCTTCTTCGATACCAAATAATTAAACCCATGCCCACCGCGACCAGCGGAATGGCAACAACATTAATCCAGAACAATTGCTTCAACTGCCCACGGGAGAGGCTAAGCTTAATCTCTTCGATCGGCTTCGGCGAAATGGCAATCAACTCTTCGCGGTCGAGAAGCCAATTCAACGCACTCATGAAAAAGTCCAAGTTGCCGCCCACCATGCTGCCGTTGCTCACAAAGTCCGAATCGCCGATCACAACCACGCGCGACGGCTTGATCTGCACATCTAGAAGCTCCTGCGCGGCGCCGCGCTCGATGGCCACCGCCAGCGTTATGGGCCCGCGCAGGTCGCCGGTCTCTTCATCAAACTTTGCATTGGAGTCGTCGACCTGCGTTTCCGACCAGCTTTTATCCGACGTCATCGCCAGCGGCGCAACGGAAGGACGGTCCTCCGCCACGGCGCCCTCCATCTCCCGGGCCAGCGGCTGCACCGAACGAGGCAGAATGAACTGGACAATCGACTGCATCCGCATGGTGATGGGATGCGGATTGTAGCGGCGGATGTGCACATCGCTGCCACGCAGCGTGTTTTCGAGATCCACCACAATATCGTTGCGAAGCCCGACCCCCCAGCGCTGGAGCATCGGCTCCAGCCCGGTTTCCTTCAGCGCATCGAGCATAACCATCACGCGGCCGCTGCGGTTGAGGTATTCTTCCACAAGTTCGACCTCCACCGAGCTCATCATCTGCGCCGGCCCGGCAATCACCAGCGCCGAAGCGTCTTCCGGAACGCGGTTTTCGGCGCTCAGCATCAGCTCTTTCACTTCTAGGTTGTCGCGCAGAATTTGCGTTCCAATCTTTGAAAATCCGGCCAGCTGGTCAAAATCGGTTACGCGCTTTTCGCCATGGCCCACTAAAAAATACACCAAAGGCGGCTCGCCTTGCATAAGCGAAAGGATGGCGCTTGAAAAGGCCTGCTCTCCCTTGAACGCCGTGAGCACCGGTTCCTTCCGGCCGTTCACGATCTGGCTGTCAGCGATATCGGCCTGGCGCACCACTTTGCTCGTCCCGTCGATATCAAACACCACCACCTGCGCCTCGGTCAGGCCGTATTTGTTGGCCAGTTTTTCCGTCCGGGCGCGGTCGCGGGCCGGATCGACCCACTCCACGTGGATGTTCCGGTTGTTATATTGGTATTCTTCCAGCAGGTTTTCAATGTCGTGGTAGAGCGCGTGCTCTTCCTGAAAAAACACAGTTATATCGACATCGTATTCCAGCTCGTCGAGCATCTGGAGGGTTTTATCGGAAAGTTCGTAATAGCTATGCCCGCTCCAGTTGCCGCGCAGCGGATTGGTCAAAGCAATGAAGTTGACCAGCTGCACGAGCACGAAGGCCAGCAGCACGGCAGCGAGAATGTTCAGGTTGGAAAAAATTCGTTTCATTTGATGGGGGTCCTTGCTGGGCCGTTCCCGGCCGTCCGGTCTACGGACGGCGGGCCTCCACGGCCTTAACTGAGGTGAACAGGAACAGGGCCGTATAACTCAAATACAGCACAATGGTCCGGCTGTCTACAATGCCTCTGGAAAAATCCATCATATGGGCGAAGGAGGATAAATACTGGCCCACAATCCGGATCGAGGAGGTCGTCGAGGAATACGCCATAATCGCCATCCCAAGCGTAGAACCAAACAGCAGGGCAAAGCCGCTGATGGCCGCCACGATCTGGTTCGACGTCAGGCTCGACATAAACAAGCCTACGGATACGTAGAGGCCACCAACCAAAACCACGCCCAACCCGCCGGCGCGCAAAGCACCGGCATCGGGAAAAGCAATGCCTTCAGCCGGGCACAGCCGGCTTTGAATGTAGGCATACACCAAAATAGGAAGCCACAGCACCATGTAGAACACCAGCGCTCCGGCAAACTTCGACAACACCAGCTCTGGCACCCGGACCGACGTCGTCAACAGCGACTCCAACGTGCCCAGCTTACGCTCTTCGGCAAAAAGACGCATCGTGATCAGCGGGATCACCACCGGAAGCGCAAACGTCAGCAGCGGCCCGCTGAACATCAGCTGCGCGGCCACCGTGAGCGACTCGCCATGCGCAAGCTGGCTCAGAAGCCAAACAAAGTTGCCGCCGGTGAGCGCCCAAAAGAAAAACATTACCACATAGGCAATGGGCGACAGAAAACAGGTTCGCAGTTCCTTTTTGAACAAGCTGAAAAACACATTCATGGCGTTACTCCCAAATTGCGGGTAATCTGCACGAACGTATCTTCCAACGAATGCTCTTGTTCGCTGAGCTCGCGCAGCACCCACCCTTCCGTTACAGCCAAATTAAACAAATCAACGCGCATCTCCGGCGAGTCGGCCTCGATCTCCATCCTAAGCCAACCGTCGGGCAATGCGTTGGAATTGCGCACATCCAGTCCCGGCAGCGCGTTCACCCTCCCAATGGCGTGCGCCTTTTCAGCCGCAACCTCCATTTCGATAACCGCACAGGCGTGCAGCTTGCGGTGCAGGTTTTCTTCCGTGTCGGACGCTACGATTTTGCCCTCGTTGATGATGAGGATGCGTTCGCAGATCGCCTCGACCTCTTGAAGAATGTGGGTGGAAAGCAGAATGGTGTGCCGCTCGGCCAGTTGCTTGATCAGTTCACGCACCTGCCGGATCTGGATCGGATCGAGCCCCACGGTCGGTTCGTCCAAAATCAGCAGGTCGGGATCGTGCACCAGGCTGTCGGCCAAGCCCACGCGCTGGCGGTATCCCTTGGAAAGCTGGCCAATGATACGCTTGCCGACATCGGTCAGCCCGCACTGTTCTTTCACTTCCGCAATCTTCGCTTTGCGCGCCGAAGACTTCACCCCTTTGAGTTCAGCGCGGAAGCGCAAATATTCATCAACCCGCATTTCGGGATAGAGCGGGCAGCTCTCCGGCAGATAGCCGATGCGCTTGCGCACCTCGCGGGCATCTTTTCTTACATCAAAGCCCGCCACTTCAATCGAACCGGAATTCATAGGGAAATAGCCGGCCAGCATACGCATGGTCGTGGTTTTCCCCGCTCCGTTCGGCCCTAGAAAACCGACGATCTCGCCCCGGTTGACCTCGAACGAAATATTATCGACCGCCAAGCGGGCTGGATATTTCTTTGTTACCTCAGAAACCTTAATCATAGTCAGTGCAGTCCGTCTTGTTTATTCGGTGCAGTATGCCCAAACCCCTAATGGAGTCAAGCAGTCGGAAGGGTTCGAGCCGGAAGAAAGCACTAGGCGCGACAGTCCTTGCAAAGATTCTCCACAGACCGGTCCCACGTGGCCTCGCCTGCCACAGAGAAGAAACAGCCGGGAATCTGGCCCTTGGCCCGGTGGTAGGCCACGCATTCGCAGCAAACGCCCCGCTTATCGCAGTCGTAGGTGCACGTGCAGAACTTTAAATTTTCAGCCTTGTTCGGGCATGTTGCAGCCATTATTCGCCTCCTTGGGGATACGAGATACGGGATTCGCGATCATGATTCCTCGAAGTTATTGTGTTGTTTTTCCACGCTTTGGATGAATCGGTTGAGCTTTCTGCCTAATTCATTCAGCCGCTCCAGCATTGATGTGTATAACGACTGGTCTGCGAGAGAGCCAGTTTCGAAAAGTATTTCGAGATGATCGATTGTTTCATCGCAGAAGGAGTGGGAATAGGTGAAAAACTGAATGAAGTCCTGTTTGTAGCGCCTACGGCCGTATCCTTCCACAATATTGCTTCTGATGGATTTTGCTGAACGGCGGATCTGGGAACCCTCTTCATAAAGCTCAAATCTGGGCAGATCGTTCATTGTCATTTTGTGAATTTCCACAGTGAGTTGGCAGGCAAGCTTCCAAATGTCCAGATGCCTGTAGTTCATGCGCCGTCTCCGTCCTGAGTATCCCGAATCTCACATCATGCATCCCGCATCAGTTCTTCGACAACATCGAGAAACTTAAACATTTCGGGCGCGGTGCCGATGGTGATGCGCAGATAGTCCTTGGTGAGCTCATCGTTGCCGAAATATCGCACAACGATGTTTTTCTTGCGCAACTCCTCAAACAAGCCTTTCGCCGAAAAGTCCAGCGGCTTCACCCACAGGAAGTTGGACTGCGATTCAGCCACCTCGAACCCCAGCTCCGAAAGCTTTTCCGCCGTTATTTTCCGGGTTTCCACAATCGCCTGCACGTTGGCCTTCATCGTATCCTGGTCCAGAATCGCCACGCGGGCGACCTCCTGCGTCAGATAGTTCACGTTGTAGGAATCCTTAATCTTGTACATCGCCCCGATCAAGTCCGCGTTCCCGACGCAATAGCCCAGCCGGATGCCGGCCAGCGAATAGGCTTTCGAGAGCGTCCGCGCCACCAGCACATTGTCGTGCTGCAACGCCAGGTCCATGCAGTTTTCGGCCGCAAAGTCGGCATAGGCCTCGTCCACCAACACGACTCCCTTAAAATCCTTCACGAAAGCCCCGACGTTGGCCTTGGAAAACTGCATGCTCGTCGGCGCGTTGGGATTGGTCAGGAAAAACAGCGAAGACGCATAGTCGTCCGGCATCTGCCACTGGAATGCAGGCCCCAAAACAACCGGCTTCTTTTCTACGTCCTCGATATCGGCCAGAACCGAATAGAGCGAGTATGACGGATCAAAGAAGCCCACCGAACCATCACGCTCCACAAACGCACGGATGCACAATGCCAGCACCTCGTCGGAACCATTGCCCACAAACACGTTTTCCACCTCGCAGCCATGCAGCTCGGCAATGGCCTTGCGCAACTCGATGCAAACCGGATCCGGATAGCGCGAAAGCACCGCAACGTCGATCATCGACAAAATATCCTGCACATCCGCCGACGGCAAATAGGGATTCTCGTTAGTGTTTAGCTTAACGATGTCTTCACCTTTTGGCTGCTCGCCGGGAACATAGCCCGCCATCGCCTGCACCGACTTTCTAATCAAATCGCTCATAGTTTTTCCTTAAAAATCAAATCAACGGATTCACGGCAACCACGCCGCCATAATCCTGTCCTGTGCTTAAATCCTCGGTCCAAAGCTCCCTCGCCCCAGAAACCTGCGCAGCCGCGATAATGTTCGCATCATAAAAAGAAGATCCATATCTCTGGTGAACATCCATCGCTCGTCGCATCAATTCACATGTGTTTTCCACAATCTCCCGACACATGTAATGCTCAACCACTTCACGATAGAATGCCGGGTCGCCGCCCTTGCGGATCATGGTCACATAGAACTCCTGAAGAACTTGAATGCTGAGAGCAGCAGGCACTTGGTTTTCCCATAGATCGTTCAGTCTGAGCCTTGCCTGCTGATGTTTTTCGGGATCATTTCGATCAAATGAATACACGAGTATGTTCGTATCAATAAAAACATCAACGCTCATGTAGTTCATCCCTCGTAAACTTTTTGCCGCCGTAGGCTGGCGCCTCCTCCATAGCCTTCATGATGAAAGCCTTGGCCTCCTCATAGCGAACATCCTTCTTCGTGGCCGCTTCAACCGCTTGAATAATCCAAGCTGAAACCGACATATCTTCCTCAACGGCAATATGTTTAACGTCCTTAAGCAACTTCTCATCCATCCGCAATGTAATGTTTTTTGTCATACAAACCTCCTGCACACATCCTGTATTGCACATTTTGCGTGCACGTTCAAGATTTAGACTAAAAGGAATGAAAAGCGTTCATTCAAACCGAATGGTGGCGGAACGGGCGTGGCCGTCGAGGGTTTCGACGCGGCCGAAGGCCTCGACCACAGGAAGCACGTCCTGCAAATCTTCTTTCGTGAATTGGATCAGGCTTACACGACGACGGAAGTCTTCCACCGTCAGACCGGAAAAATAGGCCGCGGTGCCGCCGGTCGGCAGCACATGGCTCGGGCCGGCGGCAAAATCGCCCACCGATTCAGGCGTCCATTCGCCAATAAACAACGCTCCTGCGTTGACCACCTTGTCGGCCCACTTTTCGGGGCTCTTAACAATCAGCTCCATGTGCTCCGGCGCAAACAGGTTGCTCAGCTTCATGCCGTCGGCCAGATCTTTCACCACCACTAGCAGCATTCCGTTTCCCAACACTTGGGCAACGGGCTCTGCACGCGACAGCTCCTTCGCCTGCTTCAGCACCTCGGCGCGCACCGCTTCGGCCTGCTTCAGGGTTGTGGTAATCAGCATCGCCTTTTCGGAACCGGTTCCGTGCTCGGCCTGCGAAAGCAAGTCCGCGGCGACATGCGCCGGCTTGGCCGAGGTATCGCAAAGCACCGCAATTTCGCTCGGGCCCGCCACCATGTCGAGCGCCACGTCGCCGTAGACCAGGCGCTTGGCCGCCGTCACGTACGGCCCGCCGGGGCCGACAATTTTCCGAACCTTGGCAATCGACTTGGTTCCGTAGGCCATCGCGCCGATCGCGTGCACGCCGCCAATCTTGTAGATTTCCGTCGCACCGGCCAAATCGAGTGCATAAATAATGTAGGGATTCAGCTTTCCGTCCTTGCCGGCCGGCGAGCAAGCCACCAATTCCTTAACGCCCGCCACCTTCGCCAGCGTCAGCGTCATCAGCGCAGTCGAAGCCAGAGGCGCGGCGCCACCGGGGATATAGGCGCCCACACGGTCGAACGGAACAAACTTTTCGCCCAGCATGCCGCCCTTGGGGGTGGCCATCTTCCAATTGTCGCGCAAACCGTTCTTGGAAAAAGCGGTGATGCGCTTGTGCGCTTCCTTGGCCGCTTTCTTGAACGCTTTGTCAACCAGCTTATTGGCCTCGGCGATCTCCTCGGGCGAAACCCGGATACGGCGCGTTGAAATATTGGAACCGTCGTAAAGGCGCGCGCAGTCAATCACGGCTTTGTCGCCGCTCTCCTTAACCCGCGCCAATATCCGCGTAGCAACTTCCATCGCCTTCTCTTCAACCGATGGGCGAAGGAGGAAATTCTCAACCTTTTTATACTTCTTGTCGGTGCCCCATTTAACAATCGGTGCGTAATTCCTGCTCATATAAAAATCCTTATTTTTCCAACGGGTGGAAAATCTACCTGTAAATGGGCCTAATTCAACCCTTATTTCCCGATGCAGAAGCGCGAGAAAATGCTATCCAGCAACTCTTCGTGATAGGCGCGGCCGGTAACCTGGCCGAGAAACTCGAGAGCAGAACGCAAGTGTTCCGAGGCGAGCACCGCATTTTCCTCCACGTTTTCGTTCAAAAAAGCACGAGCCTGCCGCGCCTCGCGGTGCGCCAGAATCAGCAGATGGCGGTGCCGTTCGGAAATCACTGCATGCGGCGGTGCGTGCAAATCCGCCCCCTTTTCCAACGTATCCGCCATCGCGCGTTTTAGCTCCTCAACCCCGGCACCGCTCACCAAACAAGCCTCAACGCCTTCAACGCCCTCAAGCTGCCGACCCTGATCAACCTTGTTTAGCAACACCACGCTTTTATCGGGATCCAGCTTTTCAAGCCGCACCCGATCCTCTTCGTGCAACGGTTGCGAGGCATCGACAAGATAAACCGACAAGTGCGCCTCAGCTCCGTGCGCCTCAGCACGCCGTATGCCTTCGGCCTCGATTTCACACTCGGTTTCGCGCAGTCCGGCGGTATCGGTGATCCGCAACGGAATGCCGTCGAGCACAAAACCTTCTTCGATGGTGTCGCGCGTCGTTCCCGCTGTGCTCGAAACAATCGCCCGATCAAAACCCAGCAGCGCATTCAGCAACGTCGACTTCCCAACGTTCGGACGTCCGAGAATCACCACCCGCACGCCTTCGCGCAGGAGGCGCCCTTCGTCCCACGTCTCGAGCAGTTCATCCAAGGAGAGGAACGTCCGGTCAAGCAGACCGGCGATTCCAGAAAAGACATCGTCGGGCAGTTCGTCCTCCACAAAGTCCAGCGTGGTTTCCAGATTGGCGGCCACTTCCAAAAACGCATCATAAATGCCGTCAAACTGCTGGCTCAGCTTGCCTTCCATCTGCTCCATGGCGACAGAAGCAGCGCGGTCGGAGCGTGCGCGGATCAAATCGAAAATGCCCTCGGCCTGCACCAAGTCGATACGGCCGTTGAGAAAAGCGCGCTTAGTAAACTCGCCCGGCTCGGCCATGCGGGCGCCGGCCTCGAGCGCCCGGCGCAAAATGCGGCGCATGCCAACCGCCCCGCCGTGCCCCTGAATTTCGAGCACATCTTCGCGGGTATAGCTTTTCGGTGCGCGCATAACCAGCGCCAGCCCGGTGTCGATCTCCGACCCGTCAGCCTCCACCACCTTGCCGTAGGCAAAGGTGCCGTGTCCCCGCGCTGAAACCGGCGTTTTGTCCAAGGCAAGGAAAAGCTGGTCAGCAATCTGCCAAGCCTTCGAGCCGGAAATGCGCACAATGCCCACCCCGCCCTCGCCGGGCGGCGTCGCAATTGCAGCAATCGTATCTGATTCGTACAAAGACATAGCCGGACTCTAGATGAAATAAAACAACAAGTGGTTCAGGCCGAGGGCGATCAGGGCAGCAAGAAAATCATCGATCGTGATCCCGAATCCACCGTGGATGTGCTGCAGCTGTTTGATGGGCGGTGGCTTGGTGATGTCGAAAATGCGGTGCAACACAAAGCCACTTAGCAACGCCCACGGCGAGGTCAGGCCAATCACGGTGATCGGAAGCGTCAAATATTCATCCGCCACAATGCAGCCCGGATCCTTCCCGCCAATCATTTCCTCCGCGATCCCGCAGATCGGAATGGAAATCAAGGTGAGTACAATGCAAATCACCGACTGCAACAAAGGCTTCTCATACAGGAACATCAATCCCCACGCCAACGGCAACCCGACCAGCGTACCTACCGTTCCCGGCATAATCGGGCTCCAACCGGTGCCAAATCCAACCGCAACCCATTTAATAAAATTCTTCATGCTATCCCTTTCACTCGTCACACCTGCGCAGGTGTGACAGATTTCAATGCCAACTCGACCAGCTTCTTCCCCAATGCATCATCGGGGATCACTAAAGAGCACTTCTGCTCAACTTGCTGCACAAAGCCCCTTCGAATCAGCTTATCGAGCTGCCTCCCCATGGCCAGCCTAGAGATACAAGTTCGAAAACACAGCTCATTAAACTCCAGAGGACGCCCCTCCAACGCGGCAACGATTCGAATACGCCGCTCATGCGTCATCGCCGTTAATTCATAAATAATGCCGTCATAGTTTGCTTGATCCAACGCCACCAAGCGCAGCACCTCGTCCAACAGATCATCCTCATCGGCCAAGGAATAAAACAAGAACTTACCAACACGCTCCTGTTCAAAGAAGCCAGCAGAATAAAGCAACTGCAAGTTCTTGCTCGACACATCGCCAGCCACAACCAACCGGTCCGCAACGCCCTTAACACATTGGCGCGGATATTTTTTGAAGCATGCCAGCATTTCCAACCTTAGAGAACTGGATAAAACGCGACACCTTTTCCATAGAGGGAGCGTATTCATGAAGTTGTTTATAGCCGATCCGTCACACCTGCGCAAGTGTGACAAACCAACCGTCACACCTGCGCAGGTGTGACGGAATCAGCGGCCAACTGATTGGCTTCCGCAACCAAAGCTATGCATGCAGTATCGGTGCGCAGAATGCGCTTGCCCATCCCAAAGAGTTGAAATCCATGCGCCTGCAGTTTTTCCAGCTCATAGGCGGTCCATCCGCCTTCTGGGCCGATCGCTAGAAGAACACGGTGCGCGTCAAAGTCAAATCCGTCCATCCTCTTTTCGCCGGAAGGGTCGGCCAGCAACTTCACATGTTCGGTAAACAGACCGTCGAACTCGTCTTCAATGAACGGCTTGAATCGCGGACGGATGAGTACCTCGGGCAGATGCGTGCAGCGCGCCTGTTGCAAGCCTTCGATCAGCAGCTTGTTATAGAAGTCTGGATCAATCACGTGGCTGTCGAAATAGCAGCGCTCCACCTTGTCGGCATTCACCAGCACAATGCGCCCCACCCCGAGCGCCGCCAGCTGAGCCCACAGCCGCTTCAATACCTTGGGCCTCGGCATCGCCAGCAACAGATCGATGCGCGGTTGCGGAGGATCTTTCTCCTCCATCGCGCAGTTGATGCACACCCCGTGCTTATCGACCGCCAGAACCGTGCCGACGCCCAGCGGACCGTTTAGCAGGCCGATCCGCAGCCGCTTCCCCGGCTCGGCCTTGAGCACCTTGCGAATATGCTGCGCGCGCTCGTCGAAAAGCTCAGCCATTCTGTCGTCAACAAAATCGCTGGGTTGCAAAAGGATTAAATTCATAACACGCAGTTTCCCGTGTTTGGAATAAAATGGCGAGCACCTTTGCTTTGCCATGCTGAACCAAAGCTCTTAGATTGCTCGCATGGGATTATTCAATAAAAAGTTTACCATCGTGGTGGCGTGCAAGGCGAATATTACGCGGAGCGCCTACCTGCACGGCTATATGGAGCACTACCTTAAAGAGCACCTCCCCTACGCCCGCAAAAAAATCAGGATCCTTTCGGCCGGCGTGAAGGCACGCAGCGGAGGTTCCGCTAGCCAAGTGGTCAAACACGTGGCCAAGGTCAACGGCTTCAACCTGCGAAGCCACCACTCCGATCCGTTTTCCAAAAAACTAGTCAAACAGGCGGACGTCATCCTTTTGATGGAGCAATGGCAGAAAGACGCCTTGCTTGAACACTTCCCGAAGGCGAAAGACAAAACCTTCCTGCTGACGGAATATCTCTGGCACGGCGATACTAAAGACATTTGCGACATTCCCGACCCCACCGGCCAGAACACGGCCGACTACGAAGAATTCATCGCAGTTGCCCACGCCGAAATCGACCGCATCTTCCGCGAGCTGGGCCGAGAAGGAATTATTTAAGCGTATTCCTTCAGGCGCTCGGACAGCGTAGTGGTGCGGTCGCGCGATTCGGAGCGGGTAACGGCCAAATTGAGCGCCTTCTTGGTTCCGAGCACAATGACGAGCTTTTTGGCGCGCGTGAGCGCGGTGTAGATCAGGCTGCGCTGCAAGAGCACATAGTGCTGGGTGTGCATCGGAATCAACACGCAGGGATATTCGCTTCCCTGGCTTTTGTGGATCGTGATGGCATAGGATAAAACCAGCTCGTCAAGCTCGCGGAAATCGTAGACCACCTTGCGCCCATCAAAATCAACGACGAGTTCTGACTCTTCGGTTTTAATGGAAACGATACGGCCAATATCACCGTTGTAGACATCTTTGTCGTAGTCGTTTTCCGTCTGCATCACCTTGTCGCCGGTGCGGTAGGTGATGCCGAAGCGTTCGACTTCGTCGCCCCGCGGATTCAGCAGCTGCTGGAGCGAAACGTTGAGGTTGCGCGCGCCGAGCTCGCCCTTTTGCATCGGCGTGAGAATCTGAATGTCGTCGAGCGGATTAAAATGAAACTTTTGGGGAATGGACTTCTTCACCATTTTGCCCACCAGCGCGAGCGCCTTGACGGGGTCGTCGGCCTCGACAAAATAGCAGTCGCTCGTTTCGCCCTCCTCCGGAAACTCCGGCATTTTGCCGCGGTTAATCAAGTGGGCGTTGGTGATGATCCGGCTCGTGGCTGCCTGACGGAAAACCTCGTCAAGATGTGCCACTGGAATCGTTTTGGAGCGGATGATGTCCTGCAGCACCCGACCGGGGCCGACCGATGGGAGCTGGTCGGCGTCGCCGACGATCACAACGGCGGCGTGCAGCGGAACGGCGTCCATCAACTGCGAGGCCAGCACCACGTCGATCATGCTCGATTCATCGACGATGAGCACGTCGCACTCCAACGGCTTATCGGCGCAATGGACGAACCCGCCGGTCCCAGGATTAAACTGCAGCAGGCGGTGGATGGTTTTGGCTTCCATGCCGGTGGTTTCAGCCATGCGCTTGGCGGCACGGCCGGTCGGGGCGCAGAGCGCCACGCGCATTTTTTTGGCCTTGAGCACCATCAGCACGGAGTTGACCAGCGTGGTCTTCCCCACGCCGGGACCGCCGGTAATCACCATCACTTTTGACTGCACCGCCGTTTTGAGCGCGTTGCGCTGCGCGTTGGCCAGCGTGATGCCGCTCTTTTGCTGCACCCAGGCGAGCGCTTTTTCAAAATCGACCGCGGGGCACGGGTGTTTGCCCTTGCCCAAAGTCTGGAGCCGCTTGGCCAGCTCAATTTCTGCAAAGTAGAGCTTGGGCAGATAAATCAGATCGCGCCCCTGGAAGTCCGCGCGTTGGATCAGGCGCTTGGCTTCGATGGAATAGTCGAGCCCGCGCGCAATGATTTCGAGGTCGATTTGCAGCAGTTCACCTGTGCGCGAAAGCAGGTCGTTGCGGACATAGGCGCAGTGGCCGTTGGAGGTGATCTCGCCAAGGCAGAATTCGAGGCCGGCGCGGGCACGCAGGTCAGAATCTTTGGCGATGCCAAGCTTCATCGCAATCTGGTCGGCAATCAAGAAGCCGATGCCGCGGATGTCGCGCGCCAGGCAGTAGGGATCGCGCTGGACGAATTCGATGGCCTTCTCGCCATAGATCTTGTGAATGCGGAAGGCGCGTACAGTGCTGATGCCGTGGCTGAAGAGGAACGCCATAATCTGCCGAATGCTCTTCTGCTCATCCCACGCCTTCTTAATGTTGTCCTTGCGCCCTTTGCCGATGCCCTCGACCTTCAGCAGCTTGCCGGAAGAATTTTCGATGACGTCAAATACGTCGCGTCCGAAGGTTTGCACGAGACGCTTGGCGTATTCCTTGCCGATGCCCTTCACCAAATCGGAGGCGAGATATTTCTCGATGCCCTCGAGTGTATCGGGCTTGGACATGCGCATTTTTTCGGCCTTGAACTGCCGGCCGTGGCGCGGGTCGGTGAACCACTCGCCGTCGCCAGCCATCCACTCGCCAGGATTGACCGTCGGCACCGTTCCGGTGACCGTGATCAACTCCTTGTGTCCACGCACCTTTACGCGCAAAACGCAAAAGCCGTTTTCCTCGTTGCGGAAAACGACCCGTTCAATCTGACCGTCGAGCTTGTCCATTTAATATTTTTTTTCGTACTCGCCTTTGCCGAGTTTTTCATAGGTGGTGAAGCCCGCGTTTTTTGCACGGTCGTGCAGGCCGCTTTTGGAGCCCCCGACGCTGGGCGCGGAGAGCTGGCGCTGCACCTTGCCGCCACAGCGCGGACAGGTTGCGCGCGCTGGCGCCTCCATGCTTTCAACCTCTTCGAAGCCTTCTTTGCAATGGCGACAGGATTTCTTGGGGTCTACTGCGGCGTATTCACGTATGGGCATAATCTCGTTCCTTCCAATGATTGGAGACGTTCTAGCATCAATTCCATGGCATGGAAACGCGATTATTCGCTGGGTTGCAACGAAAAACGCTCGATGCTCTTGCGCCGCACGTCAAACACGCGCTTGATTTGTTCAGGTGCCGCGGAGCTGAATCCAATTACCGCGCCTGGATCCGCCGGATCGAGGGCGTAGCAGGGCCGTCCGTCAATGAACACATGCGGCGTGGCGGGCAATTTAGGATAATCCCCCGAAAAGCGGACCAAGGCAAACACATGCTCGTCGGTAAAGGCGATGTAGGTTTTGACGCCGACAGACTCGAGCAGCGAGCAGAGCACGAGCGTCTGGTCTTCGCAGTCGCCTCCGCCGGCGATGAGCGTGTTGATGGGGTCCTTGGCGTGTTCAAAGCCGTCGTCCGGATCGGAAACATAGTGGATTTCGTTGCTGACGAAATCGAGCAGCGCCTTTGTTTTGAGCAGCTCGTCATCCCTGCAATTGAGCACCTGCCGTATCGCCAGAATATTGATCTGCTCGTCGCGGTAGTCGACCCGCCCGAGATAGGTCACGTAGGTTCCGGCAATAAGCATGTTGGCGACGTCCTGGATGGGTCCAATGCGGAAGACGGCCTGTCCGCACTGGCGCACCGCATCCTTGAAGCCAAACCGCCCCCCGAGCACGTCATGCCAGTTATGCACCGTGACAAACAGAAAGACGATCGCCAGCATGGCCGTGACCACCTGCACCATCGCCTTGCGGAAAAGGATCAGCGACGCCAGCAACCCGGCATAGAGCACCACCACCGACGCAATGAAGTTGGTGATGAGCCCGCCCAGAAAACGCAAGGTGAACAGGCTGGCGAGCACAAAGAAAAAGCTGAACAAATACGACCGCACCGGATGTATCGAATGGCTTTTTTCCGGTGCCTCCGTATTGAAAAAAGCGGCGACGAACAGAAACACCCCCGCCGAACCCACCGTGACGCCGGCGATTTTCAGCACCAGCGAATCCCAATAGACAAACATGCAGATGCAGAAGACGGCCATGTATAGCGATAGAATAATGAAAGACGCGCGCTCGTCCGTCGTCAATGGACGCACTTCCGAGCCCTTCCATTTTGGTTTGGAAGGCGCTTCCTTTTTTCCTGATTCCTGAACATCGGCTGTCATTACGAATCGACTAGTACCTTGGTCGCCTTTGCCTTGCAAGCGCTACCGCTTGCTAAACATGATTGAGCAGCTGCAGTTCGGCGGGATGCGGATGCAAATAACATTGGCCGGTCAGATAGTCCTCGCCGTATTTCCGGACAAAATGATTAATGAGCGTAACCGGCACAATCAGCGGCACAAATCCGTCGTGGTACTGCCCGATGAGCTCCTGCAACTCCTGCTTTTCATCCGCCGAAAGCTGCTTCTTGAAATAACCGGCCATGTGCTGCAGCACATTCACATGCTTCTTCACCGTCGCAGACAGGCGCAGCGCCTCCACTAGCTTGGCGTAGTATTCAGCCTGAACCTGCGGCAGCCGGCGCCCTTTCAATTCAGCCGCAATGCGCCCCAGTTCACGGTAGTGCGGGATGCTGTGCGCCATAATCAAATATTTATGCCGTTCGTGAAACTTGACCAACCCGCCCCGCGTGGAATCACCACCCAGCATTTCGCGCCAGCGCATCAGCGTGAAAACCCGTTCGATAAAATTAATCCGCAGACCGGGGTCGTGCAGGCGCCCCTCCTCCTCGACCGGCAGCAGCGGAAAGCGCTCCATGAACGCATTGGCAAAGAGGCCGCGCCCTTTGTTCACCGGCATGCCGTTCTTTTGATAAACCTTTACCCGCTCCATACCGCTGCTGGGCGACTTGCTCTTGAAAATGAAGCCGCACAGGTTTTCCGACACCAGCTCCTCAACGCGCTTCGAGCACCAAGCCAGCATCGGCTCCGTCAGGTCGCGCTTGGTTTTGTTGGTGACCAGCCGCGGGTTTTCGGGAGCGCCCTCCAGCCGCATCGATTCGCGCGGCACGCCAAGCCCCAATTCGTATTCCGGACAGACCGGCACAAACTCAAACCACTGCGACAACGTTCCAGTGATGTAGCTGTCATGTTTGTGCTGTCCGTCGTAGCGCACCGGCTCGCCCATCAAACACATGCTCACGCCAATCCGTATCTTTTCCATTAGAATTCTCCAAGCAGCTTGATTTCGCGCTCCAGTTCAAAGCCAAACCGTTCACGCACGGCGGCAATCATCTTTTCGGTCAGCGCAAAAACATCCTGCGCCGTCGCTTCGGGATCGGCCACAATAATGTTGGCGTGCTTTTCGAACAGCCTCGCGCCTCCAACATGAAAATTCTTGGCACCGGCCTCCTCCAGAAACCAGCCCGCCGCCTGCCGGCGGTCGGCGGCCGAGGTCGGCTCCACATTGCGGAAGACGCTGCCCGCGCAGGGGGAAGCCCGCCAATTGGGGTGCTTCGTCCTGCGCAATTCCATGATGCGCTCGCGCTCGGCGGTCATCGTTTCGATATCACACGTTTCCAGCTTCAATACGGCATTAAGCACGACCGCCCCGGTCTGCTTCAAAACCGAAGAACGGTATTCAAAGCCCAGTTCCGCCCCTTGAACCTCATGGCGTGACCCGTCGGGAGCGAGCAGATCGACCGATTCAACCACATCGCCGATCTGCCGGCCAAATGCACCGGCGTTGCCGGCGATTGCACCGCCGACCGTCCCGGGAATTCCACTGCAAAACGAAAGGTCGCCCACGCCCTGCTCGATGGCCAGCCTCGCCAAGTCGTCGAACAGCGTGCTTCCCGAAACCCGCACACGCAGGCCGTCGAACTCAGCGGCAGGGTCTTCCGTGCAATAACGCAGCACGACCAGATCCAATCCCTTGTCCGACACCAGCAGATTGGAGCCTTGGCCGATCACCATGAACTCCACCCCTTCCGCCACTAAGCATTGAGCAGCGGAGGCCAGCGCATCCGCATCGGGACAGTCGATCAGCGCCGGGCACGCGCCACCGAGTTGAAAGGTGGTGTAGTCGCGCAGCAACGCGTTGGGTACAATGGAGGTTTGGGCAGGGAGGCTGACGAGTTCGTTTATATCCATAGGGTTTCTTCCGCAAAATTCTCGCTATGCTAATCATCCGTCCGCTACTTTCCAAGCACCGGTCATTAAGAAGTTGGGAAATCGGAAGCCATGATCCGCGAAATCACATCAGCCGCCAATCCATTCGTCAAACACCTGCGCGCGCTCGGAACGTCCAAAAAGACGCGCCAGGAAAGCGGCGAATTCATCATCGAAGGCTGGCGGGGCATCGACACGCTGCTGAAGCATGAACCCCGGCAATACCAGTTGGAAACGCTGGTCGTTTCCGAAGAATGGAAGAGCGATCCGCGCCTGCCCAACGCCATCGACACCGTTGCACTGCCCGCGCCGCTTTTCGAAAAAGTTTCCGACGTGCGCAACGCCCAAGGAATCTTGGGCATTGTCCGCCGCTTCCCCGCCCCCTTCAAATTTGACCCCGATGCAGGGCACTATCTGTTGCTCGACAACATCCGCGACCCCGGCAACCTCGGCACACTGATCCGTTCGGCCGTCGGCGCGGGGTTCGCCGGCATCCTGCTCTACGGCGACTGCGTTGAACCGTTCAATCCCAAGACGGTCCGCTCCACCATGGGCACGCTGGCCTTTACCCAGCTGTGGAATGTTTCCGACGCCGGTCTCGACCGGATGGCCGAAACCGGCTACGCACTTTGCGCGACCACCGGGCTTGGCGGCCAGAATTTGTACGAAACTGCATTCCCCGAAAAGACGGTGCTTGTTGTCGGCTCTGAGGCCCACGGCGTGTCGGACAAACTGATGCAGCGCGCGACACTGAAAATCACGATTCCACTGGAAACCGAGTGCGAGTCGCTCAACGCCGCCGTTGCCGGCAGCATCTGCATGTTCCAGATCAAATGCGGTGCACATCGCACCGCGTAGTCTTTTTACCTCCATTGGAACTTTGCGGCCCGTCTGAATTGGTCTATAACATCGGCATGGTTCCGGTTAATCCAACAAAGCGAATGCTGGTTTTGTTTTCCGGAAGGGTTCAGGGCGTCGGTTTTCGATGGACGGTTTGCCATATTGCCGGGAAGTATCAGGTGACGGGTTTTGTCCGCAACTTGATGGACGGCGATGTCGAGCTGGTTGCTGAAGGCGGCGAAGAGGAACTGATTGATTTTTTGAATGCAATCCGGGGCTCCAATCTGGGCCGGCACATTGTCCGCGATGAAGTACGCTGGACGCCGGCGCGGAACGAGTTTAGCGGATTTGGGATTTCGTATTAATGAAGTATGCCATTTTAGGAGACATTCACGCCAATTTAGAAGCGCTTAAGGCGGTGCTGGAAGATGCCGGAGAGCAGGGCGTGACCCACTATGCCTGTACGGGAGACTTGGTGGGATACAATGCAGACCCCAAGGCCTGCCTGCAGTTGATCAAGACCCTCAAAGCCACGGCGGTACAGGGCAACCACGACTATTACGCCGCCAGAACCGAATCCATGGAGCTGTTCACTCCCTTGGCTCAAAAGAGCATTCGATGGACGCGCAAGCAACTCTCCCCGTTCGACCGCAAATACCTGCGCCACCTTCCGCTGATCATTGACATTGAAAACTTCACCATCGTGCACAGCTCTTTGAGCAACCCGCACCGCTGGAACTATATTTTCAAACGCAAGGCCGCCGACGCCAACTTCCGGAACCAATTCAACCAAGTCTGCTTTTTCGGCCACACCCACGTACCATTGGCCTTCATCAAGAGTGCGTCATCCATCGACAAAGGCTTTTACGACACAGTGCAAGTCCGACCGGGCATGCAGTATCTGGTGAATGTGGGGAGCGTTGGGCAACCGCGCGACCGCAATCCGAAGGCGGCCTATGTGATCTACGATCTAGAAGAGCAAAGCATCACGATCCGGCGCGTGGAATACGACATCGAAACCACCCAGCAAAAGATCCGCGCGGCCAACCTGCCCTTCCGGAATGCCTTGCGCCTTTCCGACGGCCGCTAGCGGCGCAGCGTGGCGAGAATCGCGGTAGCCATTGCGAGGTCGTCCGAAGAACGGATTTTCATGTTCCGGTATCCCGCCTCGACCAGATGTACCTCCGAAGGCTTGACCACCCATTCCGACTCGTCGTCGATTAGTTTCACGCCTTTGTTTTTTACATCAGCGATCTTTTCAAGCACTTCCGAACGGAACACCTGAGGCGTTTGAGCCACCCAGGCCGTATTGCGGTCGAGTGTCTCTTCGGGCTTGAGCCCTTTGGGCGCCACCTTGACGGCGTCCGGCAACCGGTGCGCCGCAATCGCGCATCCATAGCGCTTGGCGGCCTTCACCGTCTCTTCAATCACCGCCTGCGAAACAAACGGACGCGACGCTTCCTGAACAATGATGGTCGATGCCGGTTCCGGCAGTTTGGAAAACACGGTGCGTAGCGAACTGAGCCGGTTGACCCCGCCAACCACAATGCCGATCACCTTGGTGCATCCAAAGCGCTTAACCACCTGCATGGTCGATTCAACCCGATCCTTGCTCACCACCACGATCACGCTATCGACCATCCCGGACTCTTCGTAAGTCCTCAAGGATTGGGCTAAAACCGGTCCGTTGCCCAAGGTAAGAAAAGCTGCTTCCGTCCCCGAGCCAATTTCCTCTTCTTTTCCACAAGCAATCACAATAGCCAAAGTATTCATTTTTCCTCCATACCCCATCCGTGCCAACCACTGATTTGTCAATAATTTACAGGGTTTACAAGAAATGGTCAAGAGCTCCGGCCCGTCATATTGCTTTCATTCTCCCGTTCAAAAGTGCACGGTTCAACCGTGTCTAACGACCATTCCATAACGATTCTCTATGATGGCAACTGCCCCATGTGCTGCCGTAAAGCCACGTTCCTGAAAAGGCGGGACCGCCATGGGAAGCTGCATTTTTCCGACATTCGCGCAGCAGGCTTCGAGCCTCTGGCAACCGGAGTTCCAATAGAAACACTTGAAAAGCAAATCCATGCCCTGCTCCCGGATGGACGGGTAATCAGCCAAATGGAAGTCATCCGGAAGGCCTATCAAGAAATCGGACTGGGCTGGCTGGCCGCTCCAACCGGCTGGCCAGTGCTGCGACCCTGCTTCGATGCACTCTACCGCTTCATCGCCAAAAACCGCCTCGCCATCAGCCATTTTTTTAAATGACCCTCATTCGTGGAAAAAAATGAAAATGCAGCCCCCTTGTACACAATATGTTGTGCATCTCCACCCCCTGCCACACCATTTGTGCGTTGACTTGACTCCGCCCGCAAAGCAAAATCTCGTTGGTTTCAGCGCGTAGACGCTGTCGCTTCCAGAGCATGGAAGCTGGTAGGCGCTGAACAAAAAAACGCGGTGCAGAAAGGAGGAACAAAAGCGCTGCAACTGGCGAAATACTACAACCTAACCAAAACCATGAAAGGGCAGCCTCAGAATGAGTTCCAGCAATAAGAAAATCTTCGTCCTCGACACCAACGTAATCCTCCACGACAGCACCTGCATCCACCAATTTGGCGAACACGACATAGTCGTTCCCATCACCGTCCTCGAAGAACTGGACAACTTTAAGAAAGGCAACGATTCGCTCAACTTCCACGCTCGGGAATTTTCCCGCACCCTCGACTCGCTCAGCGGCGACAAACTCTTCAACGGCGGCGTAGCCATCGGCCACGGCCTCGGCAAGATCAGCATCAAGCTCGACCCCTCCTTCGATGAAAGCATCGCCGCCAACTTTTCCTCGGAAAAACCGGACCACCACATTCTCAACATTGGCTACCAAGTCGCTAAGGAATTCTCCGACCGCGTCGTCTGCCTGGTCACCAAAGACGTCAACCTCCGGATGAAGGCCAAGGCTGTGGGCCTGCTGGCGCAGGACTACAAAAACGACCACGTTTCCGACGTGCAGCAACTCTACACCGGCACGCGAATCGTGGAAGAGGTCGACCCCGAGCTCATCACCAAGATGTACATGCCGCCCTACGAATTCCCGTCGGGCGAACTAAAAATCGAACCGCCGCTTTTGCCGAATGAATATTTAATCCTGCGTGGTGAACGCAAGTCCGCTCTGGCCGTCTACGACGACGAGCTCAACCTCATCAAGCATGTCGACAAAGTGCCGGCGTTTGGCATCACACCGCGCAACGCAGAACAGACCTATGCCCTCGACGCCATCCTCGACGAAAACGTCCATTTGGTTAGCCTGACCGGCAAGGCCGGCACCGGAAAAACCCTGATTGCGCTCGCCGGCGCGCTCAAGCGCAAGAAAAGCTACCGCCAGATTCTCATGGCCCGCCCCATCGTTGCCTTAAGCAACAAAGACATCGGCTTCCTGCCCGGCGACATCCACTCGAAGCTCGACCCCTACATGAAGCCGCTCTTCGACAATCTCGGCGTCATTGAACACGCGCAGGGCGACATCAAGCGCAACCAAGTCTCCAAGCTGGTGGAAGACCGGAAGCTGGTCATCGAGCCGCTCTCCTACATCCGCGGGCGCAGCCTCGTGAACACCTTTTTCATCGTCGATGAAGCGCAAAACCTTACGCCCCACGAAATCAAAACCATCATCACCCGCGCCGGCGAGGGCACCAAAATCGTATTCACCGGCGACATCTTCCAGATCGACCACCCCTACCTCGACAGCCACTCCAACGGCCTGAGCTATCTGATTGAAAAGATGAAGGGGCAACGCCTCTACGCGCACGTCAACCTCACCAAAGGCGAGCGTTCCGAGCTGGCCGATCTGGCGGGTTCGCTGCTGTAGCCAACACGGCGTCGCATTCCGATGCGGAGCTTTGGCGGCAGAGAACCCCGGAGTGAAATCCGTCGCTACCGCTTCCCGGCCGCGGCTTTGAGCTGGTCGAGCGCTACGTCGGGAATGTGCAGCCGGCCGAAACCTATGCCAAGCCGGAGGTCGGGGGTGTTTTTGCCGTGGTAGTCGGTGCCGCCGGTGCAGATCAAACCGTACTCCTTGGCCATGGCGACATATTTGGCGATGTTTTCAGGATGCTGTTCGGCGTAATGGGCCTCGATGCCGCCGAGGCCGTGCGCCGCCAAGCCGGCGACCACGCCCTTGAGCTGGTCGTCGGGCAAATACAACGTAGCGGGATGCGCCAGCACGGATACGCCGCCGGATGCCCGGATGAGCTCAATGCACTCTTTTGCGCTGTAGCGGTCGCGCTCCGCATAGCCTGGACGCCCCTTGGCCAATAAAAGGTCGAAGGCGGACTTGCGGGTCTTCACATGCCCCTTGGCCACCAGCGCCGCTGCAAAATGCGGGCGCCCAACCACGTCTTCGCCGGCCTCCTGCTGCACATCGCTCCACAAGAGAACATAGCCCAGCTTGTTAAGCTTTTTGAGGATTTCAACGTTTCGCTTTTCGCGCCCGGCCTGAACCGTCTTGATCTTGTCGAGCAGCACTTCGCAGGTGTAGTCGATGAAATAGCCGAGAATATGCATGGTGCCGCGCGCGCATTCGGCGCTCAGCTCGATGCCTGGAACAATTTCAACGGTTGAATCTTTGGCGGCCTCCAACAAGGGAGGAATACCGGCGACGGTGTCGTGATCGGTCAGCGCCATGGCCGAAAGTCCGCGCTTTTGAGCCAGCGCAACGAGCTCCGCCGGCGTGCTGGTGCCGTCGGAATAAATGGAATGTACATGCAAGTCGATCACGGAAATTTCCTAACAAGAATTTAACGCACTATAGGGAGCCGCAGCCGCCGCGCCAATCCCTCATTCCCTTAAACTAATGCCCGTTGCCGCCTACATGCATTTTTATTCAGGATACATACTGCTTGCGGTATTCCTTGGGCGAGACCCCCATGATCTTGCGGAAGTTGCGCGTGAAGTGCGAATGGTCGTAAAAGCCGCAGTCGAGTGCAATCGTTGCAATGGTGTCGTTGCTGGCGGTCAGGCGCAGGCTGGCGGCGCGGATGCGCACGTTCATAATATGCTTGAGCGGCGAAATCTGGAACACCTTGCGGAACCGGCGCTCAAACTGGCTGATCGAAAGATGTACCAGAGCTGCCAGCTCCTTGATTTCAATGGGGCGCGAATAGTTGTCGCGAACAAACTCGAGGACCGCCCGCATCTCCGTATAGGGGCGCAGTGCAAGACCGGCGCGGGTGATGTCGCGGGCTGTACCGGCCAGACCAATGATCTCCCCGCCGATGGAATAGACGGGCACTTTGCAGGTAATGAACCAGTTGATCGAGTTTCCGGGATCCGGAGCCAGCTCGACGCGGTCGATAATGCTTTCCCCCGTCTCCATCACATAGTTGTCGTCCTGCACATAGCTTTCGGCACGGCCCAGCGGGAAAAAGTCGAAGTCGGTCTTTCCGATAATGTCGGATTCGGTGGTGGCCCCGCACTGCCGCACAAAATGGTCGTTGCCCATCACGAACCTGCCCTCGCGGTTTTTCGCAAAGAAATAAACGTCCGGCAGATGGTTGAACAACAACTGCATTTGCTGCGGGCTGTGCATCCGTGCAAGAAAGCCGGCTTTATAACTAACTGAGTCCATTTTGCGTGCCCTTCTATTTATGCCGAAAATATACAATTATGAGCAGATCATCTACAAGACAGTTTGCGGTAATTTAATTAATTTGTAGGCTTATTGCGGATAGGCTCCGCATGTATTGAGGATGTGTTAAGTACAAGGGAGAATTAGGTTATGGATTATAATATCTGGACACAGGTGGTTGGACTAAGTGGTGCATTCGGATTGGGCATGTGTTTCGCCGTTCTCGGATCAATCGCGGTAAAGATGATGCCGCGCATGAACATTGACCAAGCTAAGTTTGGCACAATGATCTCGGCGTTCATGTTCGCCTGCCTAATCGCATCGCTCGTTGTGGGCGTAATGATGGATTCGCTGGGCTACAAGACCGTTGCGATCACCGGCTTTGTGGCGGCGGCGGCGGCCATCCTATTGCTCGCGAAGGCCAAGAGCTTCGGCCCCGGCTTGATCGCCTGCATCCTGCTGGGCGTGGGAGCGATGGCGTGCAACACAACCGGCAACGTGCTCGGTACCGCCGTAGTGAGCAAGATGTTCGACGGAGACATGGCGTCGGCCAACAATCTGGTTAACGTATTTTTCGGCCTCGGCCTGTTCCTCACGCCGTTTCTGGTGAGCTTTCTCTTTAACAAGGTATCCTACGAGAAAGCCGTATCCGCGCTCGGCATTGTAATCCTTATTCCACTTGCGTTCGCTGTCATCGCCAAATATCCAGAAGCGCCAGCCGGCTTCGCCCTTGGCGACGCGTTCGGTCTGCTGAAGGAACCCGCCACCATACTGGCGGCCTTCATCCTGTTCTGTTATATCGCGCTTGAATCCAGTTTCTGCAACTGGCTCGCGCCGTTCGGCAAGGAAGTCCTCGCGAACGAAAACCCGGACATGGACTCCGAGAAAGTGGACGCCACGGCCGCCCGACTGCTCTCCGCGTTCGCTATCGCGATGATGGCTGGCCGGCTGATCACCAGCTTTTCCGGCATCACCAAGTTTGGCGGCTGGCTCATCGCGGGCGCCGCGGTATTGGCCGCAGTAATCATTGTCATCATGACCGGAACGAAGAGCTCCAAGGCGGCGTACGCGTTGGCGGCGGCGGCCGGGCTAATATTCGCCCCCGCCTTCCCCACCACCGTCGGCGTCACGTTCGCCAAGTTTGGCGGAGGCAGCGGCAGCCTCTTCGGCATCATCTTCGCGGTCGGCCTGGCTGGTGGCGTAATCGTTCCGAAGGCGATCGGCAACATGGCGGGCAACTCGACCATCCAGAAAAGCCTCAAACTGCTGCTTCCGGCCTGCGCCGCTCTCGCCCTGCTGGCCATCGGCCTGCACTACGTGAAAGGCCCCGCCGATACCGCACTGGAAACCCCCGCGCCCCAGACCATTGAAGCGGTGGCCGAATAACCTTTTAAACTACTACAGGAGTTAACCATGGACAGAAAACTACGTATGGGAATGATCGGTGGAGGCCCCGGCGCCTTCATCGGCGATGTACACCGCAAAGCGGCCCGCCTCGACGGCCAAATTGAAATCGTCGCGGGCGCCTTTGATATCGACCCGAAAAAATCAAAACAGATGGGCCAGGAACTAGCGATCAATCCAAAGCGCGTCTATGGCGACGTTGCGACTATGATCGAGAAGGAGCTGGCGCTGCCGGAAGACGAACGCATCGATTTCGTTTCTGTCTGCACGCCGAACCACACCCACTTTCCGATCGCCAAGGCATTTCTGGAAGCCGGCTTCAACGTCATGTGCGAAAAGCCGATGACGCTGTCCGTTGCCGAAGCCGAAGAGCTGAAAGTGGCTGTCCAGAAATCCAAGAAGGTTTTCGGCCTGATGCACAACTACACGGCCTATCCGATGGTCAAGCTCGCCAAGGACATGATCAAGCAGGGCGACATCGGCAAGATCCGCAAGGTCATCGTCCAGTACCCGCAGGGCTGGCTCGCCCGCGCCGCGGAAAAAGAAGGTTCCCAGCAAGCCGAATGGCGCACCGACCCGAAAAAGAGCGGCGCCGCCGGATGCATGGGCGACATTGGAACCCACGCCGCCAACCTCGCCGAATACATCACCGGCTTGGCCATCAAGGAAATCGCCGCCGACCTGACGACCTTCGTCAAGGGCCGCCGACTCGACGACGACGGCAGCTGCCTGCTTCGTTTGAGCAAGGGCGCTAAAGGCTTGCTGCACGCCAGCCAGGTTTCGATCGGCCAGGAAAACAACCTCGCCATCTGGATCCACGGCGAAGACGGCAGCATTGAATGGCATCAGGAACACCCGAACTGGCTCTACGTCGACTCTCTCGGCGCACCGACCCAGATCTGGAAGCGCGGCAACGACTATGTCGGCGAAAAGTCCGAAGCCGCCGGCCGGGCCACGCGCCTGCCCTTCGGCCACCCGGAAGCCTTCCTCGAAGCCTTCGCAAACAACTACTGCAACTTCGCGGACACCATCCGCGCAAAGAATGCCAAAAAGAAACCGACCGACGTCGAAAAGGATTTCCCGGGCATCAAAGAAGGCGTTCTCGGCATGAAATTCATCGAAGCCGTAGTAGAAAGCAGCAAGAACAACGCTGCGTGGACGAAACTGTAATTTAGTGCTTAGTGGATGAGTTCTTGGTGCTTAGTCAATCGGGCGCCAAGAACCAAGCACTAGGAACCTTCCAACTAGGAGACCAAAGTTATGAGCAGACCAGTAACACTTTTCACCGGACAATGGGCGGACATGCCGCTTGCAGAACTGGCCCCGCTGGCCAAAGAAATGGGCTTCGACGGCCTCGAACTCGCCTGCTGGGGCGACCATATGGACGTCGAAAAGGCCGCTAAATCGAAAAAATACTGTAAAGACAAACTCGAGTTGCTGGCCTCTCACGGGCTGCAATGCCACGCGATCAGCGCCCACCTCGCCGGACAGCTCGTCTGCGACCTCAACAACGACGGCCGCTCCGACATGTTTGCTCCGCCGGAACTCGCGGGCGACGCCGAAGGGCAGCGCAAGTGGGCCGTCAAAACCATGAAGAACACCGCGAAAGCCGCGGCCAACATGGGCGTGAGCGTCGTGAACGGGTTCACCGGTTCCTCCATCTGGCACATGATCTATTCCTTCCCGCCGGCTTCCGAGGAGATGATTGAGAATGGGTTCAAGCAATTCGCGAAGCTCTGGAATCCGATTTTCGACGTGTTCGACAAAGTCGGCGTCAAGTTCGCGCTCGAAGTCCATCCGACCGAAATCGCGTTCGACATCGTCACCGCGCGCCGCGCGCTGGCCGCCGTTAAAAACCGCAAGGCATTTGGCTTCAACTTTGACCCTTCCCACCTCGAGTGGCAGGGCGTTGATCCGGTCAAATTCCTGAAGGCGTTCCCGGATCGCATCTACCACGTCCACATGAAGGACTGCTCCGTTACGCTCGACGGCGAAAGCAGCATTCTGGGTTCGCACCTGAACTTCGGCACGCCGGGCCGCGGATGGGATTTCCGCAGCGTAGGCCGCGGCGATGTCAACTTCGAAGACATCATCCGCACGCTCAATGCACAGAACTACGACGGCCCGCTTTCCGTTGAGTGGGAAGATGCCATGATGGATCGCGTTCACGGCGCAACCGAATCGTGTGCGTTCACCAAACAGGTCGACTTCCCGAAATCGGACCGCGTCTTCGACGAAGCCTTCGACAACTAAAAACCATAAGTCCCGACTCAGATCAGGCGGATCAGACCGATCCGTCTGATTTCTTTTTTGAAAGGAAATGAGAACGTTATGAAAATTCATCCATCCAGAAGAAACCTGCTGAAATCCTCGGCAGTTTTGGGCGTGGCGGCGGGTTTCCCGGCGATTGTGCCCTCCACGGTGCTGGGCGCAACAGCCCCCAGCAACCAGATCACCATCGGCGGCATCGGCACCGGCTCCATGGGCATGGGCAACCTGAAAGGATTCCTGAATGCCAGCGGCACCCGCCTGCTCGCCGTCTGCGACGTCGATAAAAAGCACCGCGCTACAGCCAAAAAGACCATCGACAACAAATACGGCAACACCGACTGCGCGGAATACAACGACTACCGCGAACTGCTCGCCCGCGACGACATCGACGCCGTCTTCCACGCCCTGCCCGACCACTGGCACGGCATCATCTGCGTTGCCGCCGCCAATGCCGGAAAAGACATCTATGGCCAAAAGCCGCTCGCCCGCACCATTAAAGAAGGACGCGCCATCGTCGATGCCGTCGAGCGCAACGGCGTCATCTGGCAGACCGGCAGCCAACAGCGCTCCGACTCCCGTTTCCGCATGGCCTGCGAACTGGCCCGCAACGGCCGCATCGGGAAAGTCGTCCGCGCGGAAGCCGGCCTGCCCGGCGGCTATGGCGGCGGTTCGGCCAAACCGGTCCCCGTTCCCGAAGGACTCGACTACGACATGTGGCTTGGCCCGGCTCCAGAACAACCTTGCCGCGACTTTAAAAACGGCGGCCCCCACTGGAACTGGCGCTGGGTGCGCGATTTTTCCGGCGGACAAATCACCGACTGGTCGGGACACAATATTGACATTTCGCACTGGGGCCTCGGCCTCGACCGCACCGGTCCCGTAGAAGTTTCGGGCACCGGAAAGTTTGCCGACCACGACTTTTTCAATGTCATCACCGAATTCGACTTTGATTTGAAGTATGCCGGAGGCGAGCACATCAACGTTTCCAACAAACATCAGACCGGCGTCCGGTTTGTGGGCGAAGAAGGTTGGATCCAGGTCACCCGCACCAAGATCGTGGCCAGCCATCCAAGCATCCTGAAAGATCCGATCCCCTCCAACGGAATCCATCTCTACGAAAGCCGCGACCACCACAAGAACTTCCTCGACTGCATCCGCAGCCGCAAGGAAACGATCTGCCCGGCGGAAGTCGGCCACCGCTCCATCAGCGCCGGCCTGCTTGGCGAAATCGCGATCTACACCGGTCGCAAGCTCAAATGGAACCCCGAAATCGAAGAGTTCATCGGCGATCCTGTTGCCGACGGGCTGCTGTCCCGCTCCATGCGCGAACCTTGGGTCATTTAAAACAGAAGGAATTTTGATCATGAAAAAAACCATCACCGTGCTATCCATCGTCGCACTAGCCTCTTGCGCCATTGCCGCACCCAACAAAAACAAGCAAGGCCCAGCGAAGCCGGAAAACATCAAAAAAGTCAAAGCGGCGCTGCCGGCCAAGGCGCCGGCCAAGCCAAAAAAAATGCGCAAGATCCTGATCGTGTCCCGTTGCGAAGGCTATGTGCATAAAAACATTGCACTCGGCGTTGAAGCCTTAAAACTGCTTGGCGAAAAAACCGGAGCCTACACCGCCGAAGAAACCAAGGAACTCGATGTTTTCAACGACAAGGATCTGGCGAAATACGACGCCGTCCTGTTCATGAGCACCACCAAGCTCGATCCCACGCCGGAACAGCGCGCCGCGCTGCTGAAGTTCATCCGCGGCGGAAAAGGCATCATCGGCATTCACGCCGCCACCGACAACTTCTACAAATGGGAAGAAGGCGCAACGATTATGGGCGGCCTCTTCTGCGGTCATCCGTGGACGGCGGGCTGCACGGTGCAGGTCAAGCTCGACGAGCCCGACCACCCCATCAACGAATGCTTCTGCGGCGAATCGTTCAAGGTGAAGGACGAGATCTACCAGTTCAAAGATCCCTACTCGCGCAAAAACCAGCGCATCATCACCAGCCTAGACATGAGCGACCCCGACACCAAAGCCGTCAAGGGCGGCAAGCCCGGAGCGGTCACACGCACCGACGGCGACTTTGGCATCACCTGGGTGCGCCCCGAAGGCAAGGGCCGCGTGTTCTACTGTTCGATGGGACACAACCACCACATCTTCTGGGACAACCGCATCCTGCAGCACTACCTTGCCGGCATCCAGTACGCCCTCGGCGACTACAACGTGCCGGATCAAATTAAATAAGGAACTTTCCAATGAAACGAATCATTGTATTTAGCTTGTTGCTGACGGCCGCTGTTTCCTATGCGCAGTTCGACGCCCTCCGCACGCTCACTCCCGAACAGGGCCAGGACGTGCGCCGCCCGGTTGAAGCAAAAATCTTTGCATCCACGCAGGAAGAGCTTGCCGCCCACGAAGCGGCGCTGCTCGAAATATTCCAAGCCTCGGACACGACGCTCGAAGGCAAGCAGTACACCTGCCGCATGTTGCGCCACTGCGCGTCCGAAGCCAGCGTGCCGGTTCTTGAAAAAGAACTGCTCAATCCGGAACTCTCGCAGTTTGTGCGCCGCGTTCTTCAAGGCCTGAAAGCGTCCTCCGCCAACGATGCCTTGATTGCCCCGCTGCCCGCTGCCAGCAATAAAATCACAGCTGGCATCATCGGTACGCTCGGCCAGCGAGGTTCCGAGCAATCCGTCAAAACGATTGCCCCCTACCTTGAAAGCGAAAACGCCGAGATCCAACGTGCTGCCATCACTGCCCTCGGCAACATTGGCGGAAAAAAGGCGCGCAAGGCGCTGGCTGGCGCCAAGGTTGACTCGAAATTTTCCAGCGAATGGAAAATGGCGCAGATTAAAAGCGCCGAGAAGTTGAAGCCGCGCTCGGTTCTCTTCTTTAGGTCCAACCCCGCGCTCAAGGTGTACAAAGCATTTCTGGACGATGGCGACGAAAACATCCGGTGCGCAGCGCTGGTCGGCGTCGCCAAAGCCGATGCGGACGAAGCAGCGGATATGGTGCTGGCTGAGTTGAATTCAGAAAACGCCCGCATCCGCAATACCGCTCTTGGACTGCTCGCCGTTCTTCCGAGCGACGAGCTCGTTGAGGAAATTGAAGAACTGGATACTCCAAGCCAGATTCTGGTGATCAGCGAACTTTCCGACCGCAAGGCCACAGAAGCCGAAACTGTTGTACTGAAGCTTGCAGCAAGCGAAAACGCCGCGATCAAAACAGCCGCCTTCCAAGCATTGGAACACGTGGGCGGCGCAGCATCCATCCAGCCGTTGATTGACGCCGCCCTTGACAATGCCGATGCGTACAACGCGCTCTGCGGGCTGAACGCCACCGGCACCGACGTTGCGGTAATCCAAGCCTTGGAAACGACCAAAAACGAAAAGGTAAAGGTCAAGATGCTTGAGTGCCTGACTGCTCGCCAAGCCAAGACCGCTCTACCCGCTTTCGTGACGTTGGCCAAAGGCGACTGGAACCGGACGAGTGCCTCTGCAATCAGCGGCATGGCCAGTCTGGTCTCGGAGAAAGATTTCTCCATCTACGCCGACATGATGCTTTCCACGGACAATAAGAAAAAAATCATGGCCCTGGAAAAATCAATCGCCACCGCCGGCCAGCGCCTGCCCGACACCACCGCCTGCGCCCTCCCGCTCATCGAAGCCTACGACAAAGCCAAAGGCGAAGCCAAATATGCCATCATCCGCTCGCTCGGAAGCATTGGCGGCGATGCTGCCCGAGGGCTGCTGACGCAGGCGATGGCTAGCATCGACCCAAAGATCCAAGACGCCGCCATCCGCGGCCTTGCCAACTGGCCAAGCATGGATGTGGCCGGCCAGCTGCTCCAGCTGGCCACGGCTGCAGCAGACGATAAACATCGCGTGATTGCCCTGCGCGGCTACATCCGCCTCGCTGGAACAGTGCCCGATTTCAAGCCGGCATTCGCCATGTGCCAGAAAGCGCTCGCCACAACGGATCGGCCAGCCGAGATTAAAAGCATCATCAGCTGCGCCAAACGATTCAAAGAACCGCAGGTTCTCGACTTCCTTGCTGTGCAGCTCGACAATCCCGAAGTGTTCACGGAAGCCGGCTGGGCCATCTGCGAGATTTCCGGCCATTGGAAACTCAAGCAGCCTTCCATCCCGATCCTCCAGCGCATCGCCGAAACGGATGATCAAATACTGGCCAAGGAAGCCAAGAAAAGGATCAAGGACAACCAAGGCTAACATTCCGCATTCAGCCGAAGGGTAAATCCAAAGTGACGATCGTCACTTTGGATTTACTTTTCTCATCTACAACAACATCCTATTCCGGCGGGACGTGCGCGACGGTGATGTATTCCTTCATGGTCTTTGTGAACGCGCCCTTGAACTCGTCGGCCGAAACCGTCTGCTCATGAAGCGCCTCCTTCACCTTGTCGGGCGACGGGCTGCCGATCCGCCCGAGCAGCGGCGCCAGCTCGCTTCCAAGGTTTGGAAGTTCCGCCTTCAGCTTGCGCATATCCGGTTCGAGGATCGATTCATAGCGGTCGCCAAGACGCGACCGAAGCACCTCTTCGTCATATTCCACCAGCGGCACGCTTCGGTAGCTGATTTTCAAATGCTCGCCGGCCACCTCTGGAAACCACACCCGCTTCGCCTCTCCGCGCAGATGCACCTTCAGTTTTTCCTGCAGTGCATGCTTGCGCTCCTGTAGCTCCCGCTCCTCCTGCTGGAGTTTCGTATATTCCTCCAACACCTCCGCCATTTCACTCGTCAGTTCAACCTTTTCCATAACCGTTTTCTCCCGTCATTTCATCGGCATGGTAAATCCAGACTGACGATCGTCACTTTGGATTTACCATTCCCATGTTTTTCACCCATCAGAATTACCTGTTCCTACTCTTCTTCCTCAAACAACTTTTGGAACAGCCCCTTGGCCTTCTGATAGCCCTCTTCGGTCATAACAACGGATTTCGCCTTTCCCTTTGGATCACGGATCAAGCCCTTTTCATGGAGCCTCTCCATAGTATCCCAATCGAATCCTTTCCATGCCCGCGCCCCGGCATCCTCGTATCGCTCCCACACCACCAAATAGAGCAAAGCGAGCGTGGCTTCGTCAATTTTGTTTTGGTTAGCTTTCATTCTTTTTCCTTTCTGGTTCCTACTTGAACAGATCTATAGGTAAATCCAAAGTGACGATCGTCACTTTGGATTTACCACATACTCCATCGCTTCAAGGGTAAGGGGAGCAGTTTCGGCATCTGGTTCAGCCATGAACTCCACGATTCCCGGATTCCAGAACGCGCCGTAGTCGATCGCCGCCAAATCTGGTTCGGGCATCCCGTTCTCCACGGTTTGGAAAAGCGTGAGCTGCCGGATGGCGTCTTGCAAGGGTTGGACTGCGCCGTCGTTGAACTGGTTTTCGACGAGCAGCCTGGCCATGGAAAGCTTTCGTTCGGCTTCGGATTTGAGTTCGTTCATCCGGGCTTTTACCGCTTCGGGGATTTCCTGCCTCACGGGGGCGGGATGCAAAGTGCGAGTCTGCCCGGCGGATTGCAGCAAACCGGATTCGATGAGCCGCGCAAGGGTTTCAGCCGTCTGGCGGTCGAGGATCTCGAAGTCGCGCGCCTCTCCGAACACGTCGCTGGAAATGGCGTCGATGCGCTCTTTGACCTGGGCGGGATTGCCGTCGATGGTGATGACGATTTTCGACTGTCCGCCAGCCGTGCGCTCTTCGCAGGCGAGCAGGGTTTCGCCCAGCTCTTCGGCCAGGCGCGCGGCAAAGGCGTAGGGCTGTTCGGCAACGGGGATGGCTTTGGGCTTCTTCGGAGCGGTCGGCTTTTCCATGAGTTGTTCGAGACGCTCGAAAAACTTCTGTCCGCTACCCTTCATCTTTACATCGGAAAAATCGACGGCGCGATCGAGCACCGCATCGGCCAGTCCCTGCTTGTTGGCCAGCGTTTCGATCATCCGGTGCTCGATGGTTTTTTCGGAAACGAGCTTCACAACGGTGACGGGGCGCTTTTGGTGCTTGCGCCAGACGCGGGCAATGCGCTGTTCGAGCTTGGCGGGGTTCCACGGCAGGTCGCAGTTGATGACGACGCTGGCGTTCTGGAGATTGAGCCCAACGCCGCCGGAGTCGGAGCTGAGGAAGACGCGCGCATCCGGATCGTTCTTGAAGCGGTTGATTTCGGCGCGCCGCTTTTGTTGCGGCACGCTGCCGGTGTGCCAGACGGTTCCGATGTCCTGCTCCTTGCAGTGCTCGCGGATCAGTTCGAGCATCCTGACCCATTCGGAAAAGACGACGACCTTCACATCCTTGTCGGACAGCGCTTCTTCGAGCAGGCTTTCGATCTCGCCGAGCTTGGGGCAAACCTTGTGCTTGGGATCGAGGATGTATGGCGTGTCGCACTCCATCCGCATCATCGCCAGCTCGCGCTGGAGCTGGTCGAGTTCCTCCTTGCGGAGCGGGCGCTTTTTCGCAAGCTCAACGAGAATTTGGACTTGCCGTTCATGCTGCTTGTAGAACTGCATTTGAAGCGGGCTCATCGGCACGAACAGCGTGCGGTCGGTGCGGTCGGGCAGCTCGGTTTCGACGTCGGCCTTGCGTCGGCGCACCATCAGCGGCTTGACGCGCTCGTGGAGGCGGTCGAGATTCTTGTATTCGTCCGGGCGGCCCCGCTCGTCGAACCGGCAGTATTCGCGGGCGCCGGGGATCAATCGCTTCCGGAGGGTCTCTGCTTTTTCAAATTCAAGAGGTGTTGAGCAGATGGTAACAGTTTAGCAGATTCGGAAGAGGATATCTGGCTGGCCGTTCAGGCCGGCGTAAAGGGCTATCTCACGAAAAAGGCCGGCGAAGTGGAGGATGTGCTGGAGGCCATCCACGAAATCGCCGCCGGCGGCACCTACTTTCCTGCCGGCATTGCCCAGAAGTTGGAGCGGCGCAGCGGGCAGGACAGCCTGACGCCCCGCGAGATTGAGGTCTTGACGCTGCTGGCCGAAGGGTGCAGCAACAAGCAGATCGTTGACCGACTCGGCATTTCTTTAGCAACGGTAAAGCTCCACATTCTCAACTTGCGCGAAAAGCTCGACGCGATGGACCGCACCCAGGCCGTGGTTCAGGCGAAACGCAAATCAGCTAAACTGTTACCTGACTCTTTCGAATTTCAACAAACGAGGACGGGAGCGACGGCTTCATTTTTCGGCACGGAATCAATGACAGTCCAACGGCAACCACGTACTATGGCAACATTAAAACAGTGAGGATGATATGAGACTTCAAATAATTCTATTCGCCCTGCTGCTGTTTTCCTGCAATCACGCGAAGGCGCAAACCAATGCGCCTGTCTCCGGTGAGCAGATAAAAGCACTGGTGGCCGCGGTGCAAAACAATGACGCGATCGAACCCGTCCGCCGCCAAGCCCTGCTCAAGCAATTGGAGCAAGCGGATGCATACTTGGACTCAGCCGCACAGCTGACGGGAAAAGCCACAAAAATGACGCGCGACCTGCAGCAAGCCAGCGCCACGATTGAAGCGATCAACACCGAACTCAAAATGCAGGAACCGCCCTTGGAGATCTCGGCCACCGACGCCGCCAATCTGGCAGGGCTCGAGCAGCAGCAGCTTCAGGTGGAAGCCAAAGTGGATGAAGCCCGCCGGCGGATGAAAAGCCTCGAAGCTGAAAACCAAACGCTCACCGCGGAACAAACCAATCTGCCTAAACTGCTGGCCGTCGCCGACGCCCGGCAAGGCGAGCTGCAGCAAATGGCGGCGATCCCTCCAACCACCGACGAAACGCTGCCTTCGGAAGACCAGGTCCATCAAAGCCTCACGGCTGCGGAACTACAGTCGGCTAGAGCGCAGGTCAACCTATACCAAATGGAGCTGAAAAACTACGACACCCTTAAAATGCTGCTCTCCGCACGCATCGATCAGGCCACGCGTCACCTCGGCATTGCCGAAGCCCAGTCGGCTTCGCTGCGCGAGGCGGTTGACCGGCAGCGCCGCATCGAGAGCGAGGCGGAGGTGGCTCGCGCAGACCAAGCACGGCTGGAAGCCACGCTGCACCATTCTGAAATCCAAGCCATTGCCAAGCACAATGCCGAACTGGCCGCTCTGCGCGCCGGAGAGGACGGCCTCACTACCCGGCAACGCAACGTCGCGGCCGACCTGCAAACGGCAACAAAAATAAACCTTTCCACCCAACAGCGCTCGAAAGAAATTGAAGAACGGATTCAGGCGGCCGGCCTGACGCATGCCGTGGCGCAGCTGCTCAGCCGCGAACGCAGCAACCTGCCGGATCTCGCCCACTACAAGCCCCGTGCCCGCGCCCGTAAAAAAGAGATCGCCCTCGCCCAGCTTGCCTTGCTCGACTTCAGCGACCAGCGCGAGGAACTGCGCGACATATCCGCCAGTGTAAAACTCCACATGGAAGCAATTGGAGAAACACCGGATCAGGCACATATCGCCCCGCTCCTCACCGAATACCTGACCACGCAGCGCAACCAGCTCGACACCCTTATTTCTGAATACAACAGCTACTTCAACCTGCTGGTCGATCTCGACACCGCCGAGCGCCTAGTGGTTGAAAGCGTGGCTGTGCTCGCCGACGACATCGCCGAGCACATTTTATGGATCCGCAGCGATACAGCCTTCGGCTTGACCTCGCCTCGATTAATCGTGCAGGGCTTTGCCGCCCTCGCAAAAGGTTCGAACTGGAAGGAACTCGCCCAAGTGCTGCGGATCGATCTGGCGAGCAACCCTTTCCTGCCGGCGTTGCTACTGGCCGAACTCTTGCTGATCGCCGCCGCAATCGGCGTGAAACGGCGGCTGAAAACGATTGCCGGCCTAGTGGCCAAAATCCGTACCGACCGCTTTTTCTACACGTTCGAAGCCCTGTTTTACACGGTGCTGCGAGCACTGCCGTTGCCGTTGCCGCTGTTTTATCTGGCGTGGCGGATCGGAGCCGCCGAAACATCCTTGTTTTCATCCGCCTTCGGCCAAGCGTGCTATCTGACCGGTTTATTGACGCTCTGTTGTTCCCTGTTGCTTCAGTCCATCGGTCCGTCCGGACTCGTCGAAACTCATTTTGGCGCAGACAAAAATACGCTTAAACGCTTCCGGCAACTCCTTATCCGCTTAATGGTCTTCGCGTTGCCCGTACTCTGGCTAACCACGCTAATCCATCACGCCCCCGAGGCAGCCTCCGATCTGACAAAGCCGTTCGAACGGCTCTGCTATATGATTCTCCAACTCATGATCGCTCGGTTCGCCTACTGCGTTTTTTGCCGGCAATCCACCATTATGAAATATCTCACAGAACATGAGCCGAACCTGCTGATCGTGCGCTTTAGGGCTCTGGTATTTTGCGGCGCCGTCGGCATCCCGCTTATCATCATGCTTGAAACGGTGATCGGCTTCTACTACACGGCGCTTCAGATGTCTCATTGGTTTGCAAAAACCTTGGGGCTGGTGTTTGTGCTTGCCCTGATCGAAGCGCTATTGATCCGCGGGATACAAGTGGTCGCCCGCAAAGCGGAATTCGCCCGTCGCGTGCGCGAGCGCCAAGAGCTTCAGGAACTGCGCAACGCCGCCGAAGCGGCTGGCGAAACCGAGCTCCCCATCGAGCCTGCCCCAGCAGAAAACGATGAAATGAACTTTATCACACTGAACGAAAACACCCGAAAGCTCATGACCATCCTTTTTGGATTCGGCATGCTCTTCGGCATGTGGTTCATCTGGTCCGACGCCGTCCCCGCCTTGGGTCTGCTCGACCGCGTCGTACTCTGGAATGTCCAGACCGATGTGGGGGGAGCGGCCACCACCGCCGTCTCGCTCGCCAATCTGGCCGCCTCCTTGATCATATTTGTGCTCACATTTGCCGGCGCGCGCCACCTGCCCAGCTTGCTCGAACTCGCCGTGCTGCGCCAGCTCCGCATTGCCTATGGCGAGCGCTATGCCATTTCCATGGTTGTCCGCTACATGGTTGTGGCCATAGGCGTGAGCGTGGGCTTAAGCATGCTTGGCATTGGTTGGAGCAAATTCAAGTGGCTTGCCGCCGCCCTCTCCGTCGGCCTCGGCTTCGGGTTGCAGGAAATCTTCGCCAACTTTATCTCCGGCTTGATCCTGCTGTTCGAGCGCCCCATCCGCGTGCGCGACTACGTCACCGTCAACGGCACCAGCGGCCAGGTCACCCGCATCCAGATCCGCGCCACCACCATTACCGACTGGGACAATAAGGAGCTGCTGATTCCGAACAAGCAGTTTGTCACCGGCGAGCTGGTCAACTGGACGCTGACCAACTCCATTCTGCGCATCGTGATTCCGGTGGGCGTCGCCTACGGGTCCGACACCCAAAAAGTGGAATCGGTCCTTCTCGGCATAGCGCGCTCCTTCCGGTTGTCCGTTGCAGATCCTGAGCCCAACGCCTTTTTCACCGGCTTTGGCGAGAGCTCGCTCAACTTTGAACTGCGCGTATTCATTGCCCATGCCGATCAGTTCAGGCTTGCCACCCACGAACTAAACATGGCCGTGGACGCCGCCTTCCGCGAAGCCGGCATTGTTATTGCCTTCCCGCAGCTCGACGTGCACATGCAGCCGCAGGCCCCGGCCTCTCCGACAGACAGCGGAACGGAAAAACCCGAGCAGAAATGATGTTCTTACCGCGGGAGTTGTGTAGAATTTACTAATGCATTTTTTTGAACAGTTGATTGGTTCGCAAACCGGCTTAGTATTGGCCTTTTTGGCAACGGCCGCAGTGGTGGTGCTCGCAGGCATCCGCCTAAGCATTTACGGCGATGCACTCGGCGACCGCACCGGACTCGGCAGCGGCTTGATCGGACTGGTTTTTCTGGCGGGGGTCACCAGCCTGCCGGAATTGGTGGTTTCGCTGACCTCGGTGATCCAGTCCGCCGACCCCGCCCAAGGTGCCGACTTAGCCGTTGGCAACATGCTCGGTTCGAATGTTTTCAACCTGCTGATCCTTGCGCTGATGGCCCTGCTGTTTCCACGCAAATTTGACCCGACCAAACTGGAAAATCCCCACACCGACTCCACCGTCTACGGGTTCGTAATGCTCGGCATTTTTTCCATTGCCTTTGCCACCGCCAATCTCGGCGGAATGCAGATTCCCGTGCTAGGATGCTCTTGGCCCGTGCTAGCGCTGCCGATCATGTATGCCGTCATCCTTCGGCGCGAACACCTCCAGCAAACCGAAGCGGAAGAAGACGAACACCTGCCCTCCGAAGCACAACTGGCCCAACAGTCAGCGCTTCGCTTCTACAGCGTGCTCGGCGCGCTTTGCAGTTTGATCATCGGCGGAGGCATCCTGCTCTCCATCCTCGGCTCGCGCATGGCGCTTCCTCCGGAACAGGGCGGCTTCGGGCTTGAGGCCAGCATAATTGGCACCATCTTCCTCGCCATTTCCACCAGTCTGCCGGAACTGGTCATCTCTTTCGCCAGCGTCCGCATGGGGTTCCTCGATATGGCTGTTGGAAACGTGCTCGGCAGCAATATGTTCAACCTGCTGATCATCTTCGTGGCCGATACCGCACTGCGCGGCCGCAGCCTGCTGCGCCAGGCCTCCTTCAAAAACTGGACCAGCGTCGGCCTGATCGTGCTGCTGACTTTGCTTGCCGGCGCCCTGCTCCGCACCAAATCGCGCAAGACCACCCTCCCCATCGCCGTTGCAATGCTTCTGCTCTATCTCGCCGCCATGCTGCTTTTCATGTAGGCGCGCCTTCCTTTTCCTGACATGGCGTAAAAAAGGGGAGCCCCGAAACGGGACTCCCCAGGGGGAGGAATGAAAAAGGCATCGGCTAGAAAGATGAAGGGGTATTCAACAGAGGGTCGCTAATCGTGACATTCCCAGTCGATTCATCCCTAGCCAATGCAAATTTTACGCTGTCGGCCGAATCCGGCGCAACGGTTACAATCTTGGTTATAAAGCCTTCGAGCTGCAATTCGAAGGTGCGTTCGCTTTCCACACGCTGCTCGAGGGGGGTTTTTCCAATAAATTCTGCGCCGCCGGGACGGTAGACCAACGCGCCGCTGGGCTGGCTGTCGATCACCACCGTTTTCGCCAAGCCGACGGCCGACTTGACCAGAGGCACGATGACGGTGTGGCTGGAATCAGACGAAAGCATGAACGGCTTGATCTCGTGGCCCGGCAAATGCATTTCGTAGGCCGTATCTTTTTCCACCAGCACTTCCACCGGCTCCTTGCCAATCAGCTCTACGCCGCCGGAACGGTATAGCTCGGCGCCTTTCGGCGAGCTCATAACGTTGATGTAAGGTTTGGGCTTGAGCGCCACGGAAACCTTGCGCGGCGAGTCGGGGGCGATCGTTACTTTTTGGGTGTAGTAGCGGTCGGCGGAGATTTCGAGCTCCATATCTTCTTTAACCAAGTGCCGGAAAGGCGTCTTGCCGAGTGTAACGCCGCGATGAACCACAATGGCATCTTCAGGCTCGCTGTAGACAATAATGATCGGTTCGCGCTCCAGCTCAACCACCATCGGGCTTGCGGTTTCGGGGCCAACGGCAACATCCTTGTTGTAGTACCCCTCTTTGCGCAACTCGAACTGACCCACCGCCACCGCGGGCACTGGATACGGCGTAACGCCCAGCTTCTGTCCGTCACGGTCGAACACGTCCACATTCTTCGGCTTGCTGGTCAGCATGACCGATGCCTGCCGTACGAGCTCAACCACCACGTTGCCTTCCGGATCTTCCGGAATGGTGTATTTCTGCGTTTCATAGCCCGGAGCACGAACCTCAAAGGTGCGATACGGCTTGTCGTAGTTCAAAACAAACGGCGTAAGCCCAACGCGCTTTTCCTGGCCTTCAACAAAGAGTTGCGCGCCGTTGGGATGGCTGAGCAGCAGCACTTTTTCGCGGCGCTGCAGTTCAACGCTCACGTTTTTCGGGTCGATCGGAGAGAGCACCACCGTCTGGGAAAAATAGCCGTCCTTGCGAACCACCATTTCCTTGGCGTTGGCGTAGAGATTAACCTTCGCCGGCGTGCTCCCTACGAGCTTATCGCTTCCCTTATAGTAAACCCGGGCGCCGCGAGGAGTGCTCGATACCGTTACGGGAGCGCATCCCGACAGGGTGAAGAGTGCGGCCAAGCCCGTGGCGGCCGCAATTTTAAACATGGTTTTTGCATTCATTTGATATACCCCTATCTAGTTCCAGTGATCTTCATTCAAAACAACAGGAAGATATAAAGCAAACTTCGTACCAACCTTGTTTTTTTATCGTTTTCACGGCCGGTTTTTACCTGTTGACGGAACCCCTCAAATCAAATTAACTCTGGCTCATGGAATTTTAACCAAAAAGGCATCCGCTATTAATAAACGGCATGCAAATCGCTGCACGGACTTGTGCAGCCCGACGGCCACCGGCCAGACCGCACCCCCGAGATGACGACAACAACAATACATTTTGATAATGCCAGCGAAGCCCGAGAAATCGGCATGGCGCTAGAACTGCTGGTTGCTCAGATTGAGCAGGAGCATGACCTGCAAATGGTGTTGCGCAACCTCACCGCCACCATCACCGGCCCTGCCGCAGCAACGGAACGCATTGGGAGTTTTTTCGAAAAACTGCGGGCCGCGCGGGGAAAGAACGCCCTGAATGCGCAGTCGGTGGCCTATGCCTACGATGCCTTCAACCGCGGCGAAGAAAACGTTTTTGAAAAACTGGCCGCCATCCGGGTGGATGTCAGCCCCCGCAAACCCGCCATTTTTCCCAAAACCCTGGGCCAGCAGATCTATCTCAATGCGCTCATCGAAAATCCGATTGCCTTCGGCCTCGGGCCGGCGGGGACCGGAAAAACCTATCTTGCCATGGCCATGGCGGTATCCGCACTGCTCAAAAACGAGGTCAGCCGCATCATCCTGACGCGCCCGGCCATCGAGGCCGGCGAAAGCCTCGGCTTTCTGCCCGGCGACTTCCAGCAGAAAGTCGCCCCCTACCTGCGCCCGCTCTACGATGCGCTCTACGACATGATGCCGGCCGAGACGATCGAAAGCCACATCGAACGCGGCATCATCGAAGTTGCCCCCCTCGCCTACATGCGCGGGCGCACGCTCAACCATGCCTTCGTAATTCTCGACGAGGCGCAAAACACCACCCCGCAGCAAATGCTGATGTTCCTCACCCGCATGGGTTTCGACTCCAAATGCGCCCTCACCGGCGACCTGACCCAGATCGACCTGCCCAACCGCAATTCATCCGGCCTGCTCGAAGCCCGCGCCATTCTTGGAAACATTCCCGGAATGGCGTTTGTCGAGCTGACCGAACGCGATGTGGTGCGCCACCCCCTCGTGCAGAAAGTCATTGAAGCCTATCAAGCAAGACGAGCTGTTTAAGCCCGCGCAACGGAGCACACCGTGAAATCCAAACTTTTCAAAAAGAAACAAAAAGGCATCGCCGAACGTAAAACCGAAACGAAGCACTCGGTGGAAGTGCCCTACAAGGCCGTCGGCCTCGGCCTGCTGCTTTGGCTGTTCACCACTTGGCTGTTCTTCGGCCACGGCATGGTGCGCCACATTGACCTGGCCGAAGGCCAGCAAGCCCCCTCCACCGTTGTGGCCGCCGTCGACTTCGACTGCGAAAACATTCAAAGCACGGACTTCAGCCGCACCGAAGCGGCCAAAGCCGTCCCCCCTGTTTTTCGCATCAATCCCTTTCCGGCGCAACGAGCCTCCAAAATGATGGAAACCCTTTTTGACCGCCTCAAACAGCTTTCCATCGCGCCAACCAACCAGCAGCAAATGATCGTCAGCAGCATGAACGACCTGCTATTGGGCACATCGATTGAAACCACGAGTCTGATCAATGTTTTTCCGACCAATACCATCCAGCAAACACAGAAAATTCTCGTCGAAAACATCACTGCTGTCATGGGGACCGGCATTCTTTCGGAGGAATACCGCCACACCTGGTTCCTCAATGCGCCCGACAACCAGCTAACCATCACCAGCGGGGAACTGCCGGAACGGACCATCCCGTTCAAAGATACGCTATCCACCCGGCAAGCCATCAACGCCGTCGCCAGCAAAATTGAAAGCAAGCCGCAGCGCAAGCTGCTCGAACGCCTGCTTCCAATATTGGTCGTCGACAACCTCACCTATGATGAGACCGCCACCGAAAACCTGCGCAAGCAAGCGACAGACGCCGTGTTGCCGGTCATCCAGCAGTATATGGAAGGAACGCCGCTGGTGCGCGCAGGCGATACGGCCACGCAGCAAACCCTGCTGTTGCTTCAACACCACGAACAACGTGTTATCGAAGAGCAGGAACTTCTGGAACAGATCCTCGAAATTGTCGGCAACGGACTCCTTCTTCTCGCCGGTTTGATTGCCTCTGCCGTCATACTGCGAGTGGTCGAGCCATGCTTAATCCGCCAACCCAGCCGCATCCTGCTGCTCGTGATCCTCTCGCTGACCACACTGGGTTTTGCTCGGTTGATGCTCTACCTTTCAGCGCAATATTCCCTGATTCCGGCCGGCATGCTGATGTACCTCGTGCCCCACGCGCTGGCCGTTCTGCTCGCCGGCATCCTGCTCGGCGGCAGCGCCGCCATCTGCCTTGGCTTCTGGACCAGCTTTGCCACCGCCGTGCTGTTCGACAACGCATTCACCGTCTTTGCACTGGGCATGCTGATCACCATCACCGCCGCCAGCACCGCCCGCAAGGTGCACCGGCGCTCCAGCCTCTTCCGGGCCGGCCTATGGGTCTGCGCCGTGAAACTGCTCTATGTGCTCGTCGTCGCCATCCTCTCGCCGGCCGCCACCTCCGTGCTCGTCGGCCAGGCCAGCGCCGCCCTCCTTTCGGGAATGCTTTCGACCATCTTCGCGCTATTGCTCATTCCCTTCTTTGAGCGCGCCTTCAAGATCACCACCGACATCACCCTGCTCGAACTCTCCGATATGGGGCATCCCCTGCTCCAGAAAATGGCCATCCAGGCTCCCGGCACCTACCACCACTCGCTGATGGTGGCCACGCTCGCCCAGAACGCCGCCGAGGCCATCGGCGCCAATTCGCTGCTGGTGCGCGTTTGCGCCTACTACCACGACATCGGGAAAATGGCGAAACCCGAATTCTTCACCGAAAACATCCAGCACAAGGAAAACCCGCACGACGAACTTTCCCCCCATATGAGCGCGCTGGTCATCTCATCCCACGTGAAGGAGGGCCTCACCCTTGCCAAGCGCCACAAGCTGCCCCAGCCTGTCCTCGACGCCATCGAACAGCACCACGGCAACGGCCTGATTTCCTATTTCTACCACAAAGCCAAAACCCAGAGCCCCGACTCCAACGGCAGCCCCGACACCATCAACGACTCTGACTTCCGCTATGGAGGCGCCCCGGCCGTCACCCCCGAAATGGCCATCCTCTCGCTGGCCGACGCCTCCGAGGCGGCCTCGCGCTCCATCGAAAAGCCCACGCCGCAAAAGATTGCCAACATGATGAACGACATCTTTTCCACGAAAATCCGCGACGGACAGATGGACTATGCCGCCCTCACCATGGCCCAGATCAACACCATTAAGCAGTCCTTCATCTTTTCACTGTCCAATATGCTTCACGGACGCATCCCCTACCCAAAAGACAATGATAACAAGTATTCTCAATCAGCAGAAAAATCATCCGGTTCAGCAGCAAAAGCTCCAAAAGCTAGCTGATTGGCTGGGGCAGAAACTCGAAGCCAAAACCGCCCCCGAACCCTGGAGCGAAGTCTGCATCGTCCTCATCGACGATGACGGCATCACCCAGACCAACCGCGAGTATTTTGGAAAGAACCGCCCCACCGACGTCATCAGCTTTCGCTATGATCCCGTTCCTGGCGAAGACGATGCCTTGAGCGGCGACCTCATCATCAACGTCGACCGTGCCGTTCTCGAAGGCACCGCACGCGGCGACGCCGACTACGAACTAGCGCTCTACACCGCCCACGGGTTCGACCACCTCTCCGGCGCCGAAGACGACACCCCCGAAAAGCATAAAAAAATGCGCGCCACCGAAACCGCCTGGCTCCGCAAGGCCAAAGCCGAAGGTTTGATCGACGGGCTGCTCGGCTAAACAAAGTACAGCCAGCGCTGTGAGCGGGCTATCTACCGCAAAGAAAAGTCAGCTCCCTTGCTGCAAACGCAAAAAGGGCTGGCTTTGAGCCAGCCCTTCGGTAAGTGATGCATTCTGTAGACCATTAGCTGCTGTTGCTACGGGTGGTTCATTCCGTGTTATGCACGTCCGGAAACTTGCACCGACTATGCGAACGACTAACCCTCTGGGGCATAATCCAGTTTAAAAGCAGCATCGTTGCCGCCGGTTTTCTCGTTGATCTGACTGTTAACCAATGCATTCACAACAGCCACGGCATACGCTTCGTTGGACACAGAAAGGGCATTGTCGTATTTAGCAGACCATTCGTCGCTCACCTTGGAATTGTATTTAACCTTAACGCCTTTACCCACGGCGCCAAACCATTCCCATTTTGTTTCTTCTTCGTCGCGGTAGACACGAATTTCACCGTCGCCGCTGCCAGAGGCATTCATTGAAATCTTTTCAGCAACTACACCCTTCTGTTCTTTGAGCTCGACCTTGTAGCGGGTCAACAAGTTGCCCCAAAACTCCATGCTCTCCAACTCGACATGAAAGTATTCAGCGGAACGGCCTTTCTGAGAGACAACATCATAGCCATTAGATGCAACCCCCTCAACCGACAGCTTGGCAGCGCCGGTTTCCAGCACCTCTTCGGGGGCAATAACGTCATCAATGCCGAACGTCAACTCAGCATAGCCCTGCTCCCAAGCCTTCTCATCAACCGTAAGGAAGGAATTAGCGCCTTGATACGAGATTATAACACCTGATAAAGAATCGGAATCCTCTGCATACTTGTCGGCTTTCAGCTTCTGATCATTGATCAGAACGTTCTTTTTAGCGGACTTAAGCTTGAGAGAATTGCCCTTTATCTTTACGTCATAAACACTAATTGAGCCTCCGAACTTAGACGGTTCAACTGCGATCACTGAAACCGCAATTCCGAGTACTGCAACTGCTGTCATTGTTTTTTTCATTCTCGTCTCCATGGCTATGTATTTTTTCATCCACCGGCATAAACGAACTAAATTTGCTCCGCAAGCTACGGACATTTAACTTCATGCGCTTTGCGCCCTTACCGAGATCGATTAAGGTCACTGCATACAATAATGTAAAGAAGTTTTAAGCCCCCATTAAGAACATCAGCGATCTTTCTTCAACAATGGTGAGACTTCTCCACACCCACCCATAATACTTGGGGAAAATTTACGCTACCCCCGATACACTTACCGAAAGAATATTTAGTTGCAGGAACCTGCCCCCCGGAAGAACACTCGCAACGGATATACGAGCGACATGCACCCTCTTGATGCAAACGCAAAAAGGGCTGGCTCAAAGCCAGCCCTTCGGCAATCTACTTAATGCAGAAAACTCTATTCATACTTTCCTTCGCTGTATGTAAGATCGAAACTTACTTCATCAGCAGGAAGCTTGGTCTTCTTGATGATGGCCTGGTTGACTTCGTACTCAACAGCTGCCACAGCATAGGCTTCATTAGAGGTGGAGAGAGCTGAGTCATATACTTCGCTCCAGTCATCGCTGGCCTTTGCGTTATATTTAACTTTGATCTGTTTCATGCCAGCGTAGAACCACTCGTAGTCATCTTCTCCATCGCCATAGACGTTACGAACATAACCTTCGCCAGAACCCGTAGCAGACATGGAAACCTTTTCGGTCGTTACATCTTTCTTAGTCTTGAGATCAACCTTGTATTTCGTAACCAATCCGCTGTCATCCAGCTCAAAATCTTCCAGCTCAAAATCAATGTAGTCATCCGTGCTGCCTTGAGCGGAGACCACCATCAACTCATTGGATGCAACAACGCCTTCGAGCGCAAGCTTGGTAGCGCCGGTGTCGAACATATTATTGGTTTCAATCATGGAAGGAATGCCCAAGCTAATGCTAGCGTCTCCCTGCTCGTAGTTATCCTTGCCTACGACCAAGATAGATTCATAACCGTTATAAACGATGATCTGTCCAGAGACAGAAACAGAATCCTTGGAATACTTATTAGCATTCAGCTTCTGGTCATTAACCTGAAGATTTTTCTTAGCGGACTGTACTTTGAGAGAATCGGCCTTCACTTTCACGTCATAGACGCTAATCGATCCACCGAATTCATCATAACCGTTGGCAACAACCGACGCCGCGATTCCGAGTACTGCAACTGCTGTGATTATTTTTTTCATTCCATTCTCCTTGGCCTGCACTCGGAATCGATCCTTCTGGCCCCACACCCGCGGTTACAAATTTACCAGCCGATTCCCGTGCATCTCTATAAGCTGGATTAGAATAATTAATTGCGATTTTGTAAAGGGCCTTTTCTCCAAATAATCTTACCGTTTTTTCGACTCGTGATCCGTATTCGAGTTAAGCCGTTGTGGTTTGCGTTGAGCCACAAATCGAGTAGGACAAGGCTGAGTGATCAAGCTCAGCCTTGTTCCTCTCACAGAACCGTGCGTACGGACCTCGTACACGGCTCCTGTTTACTTTTATCCCCGATTCAATGGGGAAAGCGTTCCGGTCTCTACTTGATCGGCGGCGTATAGCCCGATCTCGTTGAACCAGCGGTTGGGCATCGCCATATGGGCGAGCTGGCAGGAGGCGTTGCGCCATGAGGCCATTTTGATCCGCTTAAACTCTCCCTTGTAGCCCAGTTGCCTGAGCCGTCGGTGGAGCTTCTGCGGTTTCTTCCACAGCTTCATTTGTATGGCGCGCAACCTCCGTCTTAGCCAACTCATCAGCTTCTTCAACTCCGTCTTGCAGTTCGCAACCTTAAAATAGTTCACGAACCCGCGCAGGACGGGATTGAGGTCGCGTATCACTTTGGCGAGATTCACGGGCGTGTTTCTGCGCGTGACGGCTTTGAGCTTGGCCTTGATTCGGGCGATTTTCTTGGCCTGTATTTTCGTATAGGTCAAACCGATCTCCACTCCCAGAAAGGCGACGCCCTCCTGCAACTCGGTCACATGCGTCTTGCGACGGTTGACCACGAGTTCGAGCTTTCCTTCAAGGTAGTCCTCGGCCACCCGAAGTGCGTTTTGTGCGCCTTTCGGGCTACCCTTGAAAATCAGAATGTCGTCCGCATAACGTACGACCCGATGCCCTCGTCCCGCCATATGCTGGTCGAATTCGTCCAGATAAATATTGGCGAGAAGCGGACTGATAACTCCGCCCTGCGGGCTTCCGGTTTCCGTTCGAGCAAACAGGCCATGGTTCATGACTCCGCTCTCCAAGAACATTCTGATGAGCGCAAGGATACTGCCGTCAGCCACCTTGCGCCGTACCGCTTTTAAGATCAGATCATGATCCAGCAGGTCGAAGCATTTGCTCAAATCCATATCCACCACATGCTCCAACCCCTCCTCGCGCATTCGTGCGGTTGCCTCTGCAATCGCTCCATGTGCGCTTCGTTTGGGTCGGTAGCCATAGCTTCCAGAATGAAACCCTGCTTCAAAGATCGGCTCAATCGCCATCTTCAATGCCTGCTGCACCACGCGGTCGCGCACCGTCGGTATCCCAATCAAGCGGATACCTCCATCCGGCTTTTCAAGCTCCACCCGTTTCACGGGGCTGGGTCGATAAGCCTTTGTGCGCAACGCCTCAAGAAGTTCGGCGATATTTTCCGACTGGTTCAGCGCAAAGCCTTTGCAGGACTGCCCGTCTATTCCGGGAGCTCCATTGCTCGACTTCACCTTTTTGAACGCCGTTTCCAACACCTGAGCGTGGAGTAAGCGATCATATAAACTGTACCAAACCCGCATCCTATCGTTCATCCTCGCTTCTTTGTGCTTCGCTCCGTCCATCTTCCGTTTTCACGATCTCGTTCGATTCTTCAGCGGGCTTCCAAGGGCTTGTATCCGGTTCAACGGCAATATGCCTTTTCAACTCCACCTACTCCGAAGGAACAGTTTGCCTCCAGTCCGCTCGTTCCCGAGTTCGCCCAAGACCACTTGCCCGCCTTGCGACGGCTTACCTCCCCGAAACCGCGTCCCGTCAATTGACGTAGCTTTCAAGTAAACTTCACCCCTTCGCATCCAGCCGACGCTTTTGGCCATCGACCGTCCCGGCGAACAAGCCGCAGGTCGATCCGGTTTTGCCCTCCACACCCTCACGGGCTTTCACAGGCCGGATCTTCATCACTACTACGGGCTCATCTGCCACCCTGCACGCTTCGCCCAGCTCCTTGAACTTCTTCTTGGAGCCAAACTATTGCGCTCTCGCACAAACCATGCAGGGCTTCCCCGGTTATGACTCCGGCTCCCTGTGAACGATTCCATCCTCAATCACAAACGCAGTCTGTCCGAGTACCAGGCTTCGCGCTATTTTGCACGCTTACCTTCTGCGCCTGCCGAATCAGGTTTACAACCGTTATGTACCGTTCACTTCCTATCGCTTCCTTCAGACCCCGCCGTTACCAGCAACGCCCTTGCGATTCGGATTTACTTCCCCTCGGACGGGGTGTTATCGCCTTCTTTCAGGCGACTGGGTTTGCCGGCTTTGCCGGGCAAACAAAAAGGGCTGGCGCAAGGCCAGCCCTTCGGCAATCTACATAATGTAGAAAACTCTATCGGGGGTACATGTCGTCGTTGCTGTACTCAAGCTCGAAGCTTACTTCATCAGCAGGAAGCTTGGTCTTCTTGATGATGGCCTGGTTGACTTCGTACTCAACAGCTGCCACAGCATAGGCTTCATTAGAGGTGGAGAGAGCTGAGTCATATACTTCGCTCCAGTCATCACTGGCCTTTGAGTTATATTTAACTTTGATCTGTTTCATGCCGGCGTAGAACCACTCGTAGTCATCTTCTCCATCGCCATAGACGTTACGAACATAACCTTCGCCAGAACCCGTAGCAGACATGGAAACCTTTTCGGTCGTTACATCTTTCTTAGTCTTGAGATCAACCTTGTATTTCGTAACCAATCCGCTGTCATCCAGCTCAAAATCTTCCAGCTCAAAATCAATGTAGTCATCCATGCTGCCTTGAGCGGAGACCACCATCAATTCATTGGATGCAACAACTCCTTCGAGCGCAAGCTTGGTAGCGCCGGTGTCGAACATATCATTGGTTTCAATCATGGAAGGAATGCCCAAGCTAATGCTAGCTTCGCCCTGTTCCCAACCATTCTTGTCTACGACCAAGATAGATTCATAACCATCATAAACGATGATCTGTCCAGAAACAGAAACAGAATCCTTGGAATACTTATTAGCATTCAGCTTCTGGTCATTAACCTGAAGATTTTTCTTAGCGGACTGTACTTTGAGAGAATCGGCCTTCACTTTCACGTCATAGACGCTAATCGATCCACCGAAGTCTTCATAGTCGGAACGTGCGACGACTGACGCCGCGATTCCGAGTACTGCAGCTGCTGTGATTATTTTTTTCATTCCATTCTCCTTGGCCTGCACTCGGAATCGATTCTTCTGGCCCCACACCCGTGGCTACAAATTCACCAGCCCAATTCCCTGTGCATCTCTACAAACCGGATTAGAATAATTAATCGCGACTTTGTAAAGAGCCTTTATCCTAATAATTTTACCATTTTCATACCACGTGATCCGTATTTGAGCAAAGAACTTGTGGTTCACATAAGAGTCGCACAAAAAAGGGCTGGCACAAGGCCAGCCCTTCGGCAAACTAGATGGTTAAAACCACTAGTCGTTGTACATAAGCTGGAAGCTTACTTCATCAGCAGGAAGCTTGGTCTTCTTGATGATGGCCTGGTTGACTTCGTACTCAACAGCTGCCACAGCATAGGCTTCGTTTGAAGTAGAAAGAGCGGCTTCATATACTTCGCTCCAGTCATCGCTGGCCTTTGAGTTATATTTAACTTTGATGTTTTTCATGCCAGCGTAGAACCACTCGTAGTCATCTTCTTCTTCGCCATAGACGTTACGAACATAACCTTCGCCGGAACCCGTAGCAGACATAGAAATCTTTTCGGTCGTTACATCTTTCTTGGTCTTGAGATCAACCTTGTACTTCGTAACCAATCCGCTGTCATCCAGCTCGAAGTCTTCAAGATCAAAAGAAACATAGTCATCCATGCTGCCTTGAGCAGAAACAACCATCAACTCATTGGATGCAACAATACCTTCGAGCACAAGCTTAGTAGCGCCGGTGTCGAACATGTCATTGGTTTCAATCATGGTAGGAATGGCCATGTTAATAGAAGCATAGCCCTGCTCGTAGTCATCCTTGCCTACGACCAAAATAGAATCATAGCCGCCATTATATGTGATGATTTGTCCAGAGATAGAAACAGAATCCTTGGAATACTTATCGGCATTCAGCTTCTGGTCATTAACCTGAAGGTTATTCTTAGCGGACTGCACTTTAAGGGCATCGGCCTTCACTTTCACGTCATAGACGCTAATTGCTCCACCGAAATCTTTATAATCTTTAGCTTCGGCCGTGGCTACTGAAGCCGCGATTCCGAGTACTGCAACTGCTGCAATTGTTTTATTCATTCCATTCTCCTTGGTATTGCATTTACTAACCTGACTTAAACAGTTCTTCTGGCTCCACACTCGTGGTTTTTTACGCACCATATATAGAAACTCTTCAAATCTCCTAACGACAGCCCGAATTAAACGAACTGTGCTTAGTGATGTAAAGTGTTATTTTTTATTTTCTCAGTTAAATTCGGGCCTGTTTTATAAGCGATCCATTAATAAAGAAGGCGCATAAGACCACAACCGACGGAAGAAGCGAGGCGCCCCGCCAGTGCACGCTTAAACAACCAGCGCGGGATATATGATTAAAATCGTACGATTTAAGTATTTTAATGCTGAAATAGTCAAACGTCTGTGATTTAACTTCCCTCACTGTGACCAGAGGCGCAAAAGCATGATCAGGTTATATCCCTTTTAAAGGTTAGAACGGAGAAAAGAGTGAAGCCGACCGATACGAACAACCCGGAATATTTCCACAAAGTGGTTGATTGCCAGTATGCGTGCCCCGCGCATACCCCCGTGCCCGAATACATCCGGCTGATCGCGGCCGGCCGCTATTCCGACGCCTACATGGTCAACTGGGAGTCGAACGTATTCCCGGGCATTCTCGGGCGCACCTGCGACCGGCCCTGCGAACCGGCCTGCCGCCGCGGGCGGGTTGAAGACAAACCGGTGGCCATCTGCCGCCTCAAGCGCGTTTGCGCCGACATGAAGGACGACATCACGGCCCGCCTGCCAAAAATCCCCAAGGAAAAAAACGGCTTCAAGCTGGCGTTGATCGGCGCCGGCCCTTCGGCCTTGACCGTTGCGCGCGACCTAATGCCGCTGGGCTACGAAATCGATCTGTTCGAAGCCACCAGCAAAGCCGGCGGCTTCATGCGCCAACAGATTCCCTCGTTCCGTTTGCCGGCCGAGGTGATCGACGAAGAGACCGGCTATATTCTCGACATGGGCGTCAACGCCCACTTCAACACGCGCATCGAAAGCATGAAGGCGTTGCTGGAAAAGGGCTACGACGCAGTATTTGTTGGATCGGGCGCACCCAGCGGCCGCGTCTTGAAGCTGCCCGGCTACGAGCTCGACGGCGGCAAAAATGTGCAGATCGGCGTGGAGTGGCTTGCGCAGGTGGCCTTCGGGCATCAGACCGAAACCCCGAAAGACGTGATCGTGATTGGCGGAGGCAACACCGCGATGGACTGCTGCCGCACCGCGCTGCGCCTCGGAGCGGAAAACGTGAAGGTGCTGCTCCGCACGCCGATCAGCGCGATGGTCGCCTCGCCGTGGGAAATCGAGGATACGCAGGCGGAAGGGATTCCCATCCTCGAAAACCACAACCCGCTGGAATACATTGTTGAAGACGGCCAGCTGAAGGCCATGAAGTTCGAGGTCATCGAATATTCCATCGAGGATGGCCGGGAAGTTTTCACCCCCACCGGCCAATTCGAAACTGTCGGCTGTGGCCTGGTGCTGCTGGCCATCGGCCAAGCCAATGCCTTCAAGTGGATCGAGCGCGACCTCGGCATCGAGTTCAACGAAATCGGCTTGGCCAAAGTGGATGACGTAACCTACCAATCCACCCACCCCAAGGTGTTCTTTGGCGGCGACGCCGCGTTCGGCCCCAAGAACATCATTACCGCGGTGGCGCAAGGCCATCAGGCTGCGGTGTCGATCGATCTGTTCCTAAACGGCAAAGATCTCCAGGAGCGCCCGGACCCGAGCACCAACCTGCTCAGTCAGAAAATGGGCATCCACGAATGGAGCTATGCGAGCATGGTCTCCGAGGAAGAGCGCAACATCGTTCCGCACGTTGACCTGGACGAGGCCATCCACAGCCACACGATGGAAGTCGAACTCGGCTTCGACGCCAAAACCGCGCTCGAGGAAGCGGAGCGCTGCCTTAACTGCGACGTTGAAACGGTCTTCACGGCCGACAAGTGCATCGAGTGCGACGCCTGCATCGACATCTGCCCGGTCGACTGCCTGACCTTCACCAAAAATGAAGAGGAAGCGCAGGTGCGGCGCAAACTGAATGTTCCGGCCCACAACCTTTCGCAAGACCTGTTTGTTTCGGAGAACCTCAATACCGGCCGCGTGATGGTGAAGGACGAAGACGTCTGCCTGCACTGCGGCCTGTGCGCCGAGCGCTGCCCCACCTCCGCGTGGGACATGCAGAAATTCCTCTACATCGCCCCCACAGCAAAACTGGAAAATGATTAGGCACCAAATAACGAGTAATTCGTAATGCGTAATCAGGCTTCCGATATTTACGCATTACTCGTTACGCATTAACAGGGAACCATCCATGAAACGCGACATCGTCACCAATCTGTTCGTCATTAAGTTCGCCAACGTAAACGGCACCGGTTCGGCGAGCGCCAACAAACTCTTCAGCAAGTCGGTCTTCCGCATGGGCGTGCCGATCAGCCCGAAGAATATTTTCCCGTCGAACATCCAAGGCCTGCCCACGTGGTACGAAGTACGCATCAACGAAAACGGGTTCCTCGGACGGCGCGGCGGCATCGACGTCATGGTCGGCATGAACCCCCAGAGCATGGAGCGCGATATTGCCGAGGTGGAAAAAGGCGGCTACTTCGTCTACGACTCCACCAAGCCGCTCAACCCCGAACTGAAGCGCGACGACATCGACTTCATCGGCCTCCCTCTAATGGAAAAGTGCCGCGAAATGTACGAAGACCCGCGGCAGCGGCAGCTGTTCCGCAACATCATGTATGTGGGTTCACTGGCGGCGCTCTTCGGCATGAAGCTGGACATCGCCAAACAGCTCATCGCCGAACAGTTCAAGGGCAAGGAAAAAATTATCGAAGCCAACTGCTTGGCGCTGCAAACCGGCTACGACCTCGCCAAAGAACTGCATCGCTGCCCCATCGCCTTCCGCATCGAGACGCGCGACAAGGTGGGCAATAAGATTTTGATCGACGGCAACGAAGCCTGCGGGCTTGGCGCGGTCTACGGCGGCGCCACCGTTTCGGCGTGGTACCCGATCACCCCCTCCACCTCGGTCATCGACAACTTTGCGCGCTACTGCCGCCGCTTCCGCATGGATCCGGAAACCGGACAGAAAAACTTTGCCATCGTGCAGGCGGAAGACGAGCTGGCGGCGATCGGCATGGTGATCGGCGCCTCGTGGAACGGCGCGCGCGCCTTCACGGCCACGAGCGGCCCCGGCCTTTCGCTGATGAACGAGTTTCTGGGATTGGCCTACTTTGCCGAGATCCCCACCGTGCTCGTCGACGTGCAGCGCGCCGGCCCGTCCACGGGCATGCCGACGCGCACCCAGCAGTCGGACGTGCTGTCGGCGGCCTATGCCTCGCACGGCGACACCAAGCACATCTGCCTCTATCCCTCCACGCCGAAGGAATGCTTCGAGCTCACCGCCACGGCCTTCGATCTGGCCGAACGCTTCCAGACGCCCATTCTCATTCTGTCCGACCTCGATCTGGGAATGAACGACAACATGTCGGAACCCTTCGATTGGGACGATGCGAAAAAATATGACCGGGGCAAAGTGTACAGTGAAGAGGATCTTGAAAACATGACCGAGCGCTTCGGCCGCTATCTCGACGTAGACGGCGACGGCATCCCCTACCGCACGTATCCCGGAACGCATCCCACCAAGGGCGCATTCTTCACCCGCGGCACCTCGAAAGACGATTATGCCGTCTACACCGAGATCGGCGAAAAATACATCGGCAACATGGAGCGCATCATGCGCAAGTGGGAAACGGCCAGCAAAGAAGTGCCGAAGCCGGTTATCCGCAAAACCGAAAAACCCTGCACCGTCGGCGTGGTTTACTACGGCACATCCGAAGCATCAACGATTGAAGCCCTGCACCACCTTAACGCGATGCACGGCATCTCGCTCGACAGCATGGGCATCAAGTCCTTCCCCTTCTCCGAAGAAGTCGGCCGCTTTATCGACGAGCATGAATATGTCTTCGTCGTCGAACAAAACCGCGATGCCCAAATGCGCACGCTGCTGATCAACGAATATAATTTTGACCCCGAGCAGCTCGTTCCGCTGCTGCACTACGACGGGAGCCCCATCACCGCCCGCTACATCCGCCACGAAATCCGCGACTGGATTCTGCAAACCACCACGGCCCCACGCCGCCGCAGCCGGTTTTATTAGGCAAAATGATTATGAGCAAAATGATTTTAGCGCGTACTGCGCATTACGTATCGTCCTTACCTGACGGGAAGCGATACGCAGTACGAAATACGCAATACGCAGGAGCAAACCATGAGCTATAACATCCCCGCTTTCCGCCACCCAAACCTGCCCAAGAACGACCTCGGCTATACGTCCAAGGACTACGAGGGCGCAGTTTCCACCCTCTGCGCCGGCTGCGGCCACGACTCCATCAGCGCCGCCATCATCGAAGCCTGCTTCGAAATGTCGATTCCGCCGCACCGGGTGGCCAAGCTCTCCGGCATAGGCTGCTCCTCCAAGACGCCGACCTACTTCCTCGGAAACTCGCACGGCTTCAACTCGGTCCACGGACGCATGCCCTCCGTCGCCACCGGCGCCAACATGGCCAACCGCGACCTGCTCTACATCGGCGTCTCCGGCGACGGCGACACCGCCTCCATCGGCATGGGGCAATTTGTCCACGCCGTTCGCCGCAACGTCAACATGGTCTACATCTGCGAAAACAACGGCGTCTACGGGCTTACCAAGGGACAGGACTCCGCCACGACCGACAAAGGCTCCAAAAGCAAGAAAGGCGAACCCAACGCCTTGGAGCCGATCGACCTTTGCGCCATTGCGCTGCAGCTCGGCGCCACCTTTGTCGCCAACAGCTTTTCCGGCGACAAGGACCAGCTCGTCCCGATCATCCAGGCCGCCATTACGCACAAGGGCTTCGCCTTCATCAACGTCATCTCGCCGTGCGTCACCTTCAACAACACCCCCGGCTCCACCAAGTCCTACGACTTCATCCGCCAGCACATGGCCTCCACCAACACCGTCGACTACGTCCCCCCGGCCACCGAAATCACGGCCGCCTACGACGAAGGCACCGACGAACGCGTCGCCATGCACGACGGCTCGGTCATCACCTTCCACAAGCTCGAATCCAAGCACGACATCCACAGCCGCAGCTCCGCGCTCGCGATGATGCAGGAGTTCAAGGCGGAGGACAAAGTGCTCACCGGCATCCTCTTCATCGACCAAGACTCGCAGGACATCCACGAAGCGATGAACACCACCGCCGCCGCGCCCCTGCGCAGCCTGAACGCAGACAAGCTTTGCCCCGGCTCAAGCGCCCTCGAGGAAATCAACAACATCCATCGCTAACCTTCATTTCTGAACAGTTGCGAAACTTCTGCGTTTCAATCTTTGCAGAAAAAGATACTGTCTCTCTGTTCAATATGGGAGAGACAAAGTGAAAGCGAAAAGGATATTGGGCATATCGCTTGCGGCGGTCTTCTTAATCCTGATCGCGCTCGGATGCGCAATCCAATTCTGGCTGGGACCAACCCTGAAGCAATCTGCGCAACGCATTGGGTCCAAGGCGCTGGGCACATCGCTTGCGATTAACGAACTGCGCATCAATCCATTCAGAGGCACGATTCAGCTTTCGGGTTTTAGCCTGGCCAACCAAGGCATCTTCACCCACACCAACGCGGCTTCAGCAGCCAGCGCTGAAATCCTGCTGAACATGCCGTCCCTCCTTTCGCAAAACGTGATTATCAAAAAAGTGCGGATTGAACGCCCGCAAGTCACCTTCGAGTCGAACACCAACACCTACAACCTCGGCGAATTCATCAAAAGCGCCCGCGCGTATAAGCCCTCCTCCAAGAAGACGAAAAGCAAGAACGCCAAACAGTTCACCATCCAGTCCGTGGAAATCACTGCGGCGCGGATTACGGTCGCTCACACGGAAGAGCCGCTGCAGAACCTCACCCTCGACATTGAGCAGGCAACGGGCAGCATGGCCGATGGCAGCGTGCGCTTCACCGGACTGCAGCTCAGCAACCCCGAGCGGATTTCCAGCACCAACCTATTCTCTGTGGCGGGCCTCGACATCGCACTCGAACCGGACGCGCTGCGCTCCGCCCGGTTCCACATCCTCGACGCGCAGTTCCGCAGCCCGCGCGCCCATATGCTGACGAGCTCCAACACACAAGGCGTCAAAGGATTCACCGGCATCATCAAATACTTCGTCGGGCTAAGAAAATCGTGGAAGGCGACGCATCAAGCACAGCTGCTGGCGAAAGCATCTCAACCGGCCTCAATGAAAAGGTTTCAGCTGCACAACGTATCCTTAAACGATTTCCTGCTGAACCTGACCGATCCCTCGGCAACTAACGCTGCGGCAAAAACCAGCACGCTGGTCAGCGCGGGCAACCTGACTCTCCAATACATGGACAACACGATTCAAGCCACCAACCTCGCTCTCCCCAATCCCTCAGGCTTTACCGCCACCAACCTGTTCCATCTGGCCAGCATCGACCTCGAGATTGAGCCGCACACGCTTTTTTCCAAACATATCGTGATCAATCAGATGAAAGCAGACTCCCCGGTCATGCATTTGCAGCAGACCGAAGAGAGAGGCAACCTATCGACATGGGAAGCAGCCGCCAGAAGCCTGTTTAAAACGGCCCCGCCCGCAGCGGTTGGCCCGCCGCCTCAAAAACAAAAGCATGTTGCAGTGGAAAACCTGCAGATCACCAATTGCGTGGTCACGCTCGCCCTGCCTGAAACCATCAAGGAAAAGTCCAAAATCGTGCATGGATGGAACCAAATTACAAAAATGATTTCACTGCAGAAAATTAATCCCCTGCATAAATATCAAGGCAGCGGCTACGTCCCCTGCAATCCCTTTGCATTCACCCTTCTGACCTTTGCCGGCTGCACCTCGAAGCCCACAAAAGGGCTGACGGAAATACACGACATCTACCTGGGCAACCTCAAGGGATTTTCCAGCCCAAAGCTGGCCCATCTGAATCTACTCAAAATCAAGGTCGACCCCGCCTCCAAACTAACCGGAACGCTGATCTTTACGGACGTCCTTTTCGACTCACCCACGGTATTCTATGAACGCGGATTCCAAGTCGACAACATTAAGGCGTTCAACACCGCCATCCAGCAGATCTTAACCCTCAGCGAAGAAACACAGCCCAATGCATCATCCGGAAATGCCATGCCCGGATCCGTCGCAAAGAAACCCGGAAAGAAAATCATCATCGACCATCTGCTTGTGCAAAACGGCACGGTGCGGGCAAAGCTGTCCAAGCTCCCAACCGCGCCCATTCCCCTGCCCAACATTGAGCTTCACAACATCGGGAAAGAAGAAGGAGGATTGCAGCTCAGAAATACCTTCAGCATTCTTGGAAACACATTCTACCACCACATCACATCCGTCGCGACCAGCGCCTCCGGGCTGATCGGCGACACCGCCAAGGGCATAGTCCACCTGCCGGGCGACGCGTGGGATTTCATCACTGGAAAAGACAAAAAAGAAGCGACTCCCCCAGAAGAAGCGCCCGAAAAAGAAGCCGGCGAGTACCACAAAAACCAGTCGCCGGCACACCATAAAAAGATTCATGGGCGCGCGTTTTAATTTAACCCGAACCGCTACATTTCGTATACAGAGAGCTCGCCGGATTCAAGATCCAGCACGGCGCACGTATTGGGCGCGCCCCGCCCGGCGGTGCCTGGATTGATGCAACGGGTTTTACCGACCATGTAATCGTGCACCTCGTGCGAATGGCCGGAAAAGACAAAATCATATTCCCCGCTGTGCACCGCTTGGCTGAAACGGCGCGAATCGTCGCTATGCAGCAGGGCAATCTGTTTGCCGGCCACCTCCACCTCGCCAAAACGGCCGAGCAGATGAATGCCAATGTTCGACGGGAAAAACTTCCAATCGCTCGAATAGGCATCGACGTTGCCCAGCACGGCATAGACGGGAACGCCCAACGGATGGAAAACGCCGGCGAGTTCGGCAAGCACATCGCTGCCCCCGATATCGCCGCAATGGAACACCGCGCCGACCCCGGCCCTTTCCTGCATACGGGCGGCTTTTTCCACCACAGGCAGATTGCCGTGCGTATCGGATAGAATGCCAACCTTCATTTTCGCACCGTCGCATATGTTAAGTTTTATGTCGATTCGCTTAGCGCTGTGGTTTAGTTTTTGCGCACATTTTTCAGCAAGGAGAACACGATGATTAAAGCCAAGATCGTAGGCGCCGGCGGATACGGCGGTGTGGGAATTACAGAACTGCTGCTCAAGCATCCGGAAACAGAAATCGGCTGTTTGGTGAGCCTGTCGGATACCGGGCGCAAAATGAGCGACGTGTTTCCGCATCTGCGCGGATTCTGCGATGACGTCATCGTTTCGCCCGAAAACCCCAAAACCAAAGAAGACTACGACGTGGTTTTCTATTCCACGCCCGACGGCGTCGGCATGCAGACCGCCGCCGATGAGCTGGAACGCGGCGCCAAGGTCATCGACTACAGCGGCGACTTCCGCTTCGGCACTACCGAACAGTATGCCGAATACGCCAACTTTATCGGTCTGGATCCGATGCACAAAGCCCCCGCCCTGCTGACGGAAACCGTCTACGGACTGCCCGAGCTGCACGAAATCGACGCCAACCAAATGCTCGTCGGCAACCCCGGCTGCTTTGCGGTCAGCTGCATCCTCGGCCTTGCACCGGCCGTCAACGCCGGAATCATCGACACCAAAAGCATTATCTGCGACTGCAAGACCGGCGTCTCCGGTGCGGGGAAGAAGCCCAGCGCGGCCTTCCACTACCCCAACCGCTACGACAATATGAACGCCTACAAGCTCGCTGGCCACCAACACGTCGTCGAGGTCGAACAAGAACTCAGCGCCCTTTCCGACGAAGATGTGCAGATCACCTTCACCTCGCAGGTGGTCCCCGTCTGCCGCGGCATCATGTCCACCCTCTATGCCTCGCTCGACGGCCAGACCGCCGACGACGTGCTGGAGATCTACCGCGAGTTCAACCAAAACAACCTGTTCGTGCGCGTGCAGGACGCCCAGACGCCCGCGAGCATCGCCGATGTGCGCGGCACCAACTATTGCGTGCTCACCGTCGACGTCGATGCCCGCAACAACCGGCTGCGCATTGTTTCGCATATCGACAACCTCATGAAGGGCCAAGCGGGAAACGCCATGCAAAACATGAACCTCATGTTTGGGATGGATGCTGGCACAGGACTTGCGTTTCCCGGACAGTACCCTTAAGCCTTTAGGCAAAAGCAGGTTGATGAACAAGTATGTAAAAATGGTCATGCCAGTGGCGGCAATCACGGTGTACGGTGCTTTTTGCGCTTTGTCGCCCCTAGCCACGATCCCTATTTCCTGCTTGGAATTGGCTTGATCGGCTACGTCGCCTGGCTGCACGGCATGCTTGCCGGCCTTGCTACAGCGGTTGTGCTTGCCCCCCTGACCATTTACATCTACAGCCAGTTCAACATCGCCATCAGCTACACCTCCTTTGCCAGCTCCCCGGCCTACATTGGAATGGAAGCTCTCGCCGCCGTGGCGCTCGGCAACCTGCGCAAGAAAACCCGGCTGTTGGAACAAAGGGACAACGCTCTCGCGCAAGCCAATGCCAGCCTGCAGGCCGTTCTGGGGAAAGTCAAAGAACTCGGAGGCGTACACTCTATCTGCACTTCCTGCAAAATGATTCAGGACGACGACGGCGCGTGGATGAGGATCGACGACTATCTGCTCAAAAAAACCAAGATGGAATTCAGCCACGCCCTCTGCCCGGACTGCGCGCCGAAGTACTCCGGTACGCCCGAAAAAACGGCCAGCTGATCCGCCAAAAGAAACGGCCGGCGCAATGGCGGGCGAACCAAGGGTTCGCCCGCGCAGCCAACGCAAGGCGGCTCGCACGAGCCGCCCTCACGTCAGGCCTTTCAGACCATTATCACTCTACTGCTTCAGCAGCCGATAGAACTCAGCCGCAGGCAGCGGAGCGTTTGTGACGGTGAACCGGCCGCCGTCCACGGCCGGCTCTTCCATGACCCAGTTCCAACTCGACTTCAGCCGCTACTGCAGCAACCGAGCGCGGTAGAACCTGTGCGAGAAGACGCTGTTCGTATGGGTGAACGTCATCGTGGGACTGCTCATGTAGAGGCTCCCCAGCGAGTCCCAGTTCTCCAGGTCCATCGAAGCCTGAATCTCCTGAGTCGTGCCCACCGTGCCGTTCAGCATTAACTGATACACGTCGCTTCCCAGCGGCGTCGGCGAATCCGCCGTGAAGGACGCCACTGGCAGCGAGGCCGGCAGGAAGCCCATCCAGAGCTGGACATTGCTCGGGTCGTTTGGATTGCTAAGGGAAAAGATATTCTCATTGTCCGGCGTCGGATCGAGAGCGATCGAGCCGCCCAGCGCGATCTGTCCGCCACTGTTCGCCAGGGCCGACCCGCGAAATCCGTTGTTGAGCGGGATACTTAAGCGCGTGGGAGCTTCCGTCACATACACGTCTCGCCCGCCATACAGGCTGCCGTCCGCCAAGTCCGCAAAGATCCCGGTGGCACCCGTTGCATCGTTGGTCAGGGTGGCAATTGGCGTCGTTACGTCATGGAGTGCATAGCTCAGGAAGTTCGTCGGGCTATTGATGGCGAACGAGTTCGCCAACACTTGGGCGTCTAAGAGTTCGCCGGACAGGACCGGCAAATCGAAGACGAAGAAGTTGTGGTATCGCAATGAGGAGGCCTCTCCCACAATGTAATTCGGATTGAGCACATTGTGATAACCGTTGGTGTCATACCACCCGGTCTTGCTGGAATTGATCGTGATGGATGTGCCAAAGGTGAGCCGCAGCTGCACCGCGTCGCCCGTACCAATACTGGAACCGAATAGGAATTCACTGGGCGCGCCCTCAAGGGAAACGATCGAGCCCCCCAGCGCGATCTGGCCACCCATGGCCGCCGTGGCGTCATTGATGAGCGTGACGTTCAGCGGCACAATGGCCCGCTCATACGCTTCCAGTTCAGCAACATTGCGAATGCCGTAAACGGCGCCCTCTCCCAGATCATTGTAGATATCCGTCAGGCCGCTGCCGCCCGCGACCAACGTGCCAATGGGCGTGGAGACGTGGTGCAGAACGTAGGTTTCCTGATCGTTCGGGGTGTTGATATTGGAGCACTTGATCAGCAGCTCGGCCTTGATAATCGCACCACTGAACTCCGGCACATTGAAGACTAACCAGTTGTTGTGTGAGCCCGAGCCTCCGATGTATGTCCCAGCTATGTAGTTCTCGTTGCCGGAGCTGTGATAGCCGGTGCTGTCATACCAGCCCGTATCCGTGGCATTGACGGACACCGATGACCCCGGCTGGTCCAGCAGCGTCAGCACGACGTCGTTGCCCGTTCCGCCGTCGTAATTGATCTTGAAGCCCGTGCCGCCAACGTCGAATACGGAGCCGTTGGGCAACCCGTTGAACGTGCCGGTGATGGGATCGGCACCGTCGTTGTCGATGATCGTGAAGGCGGCCCCAAAGCCGACCGGCGTGGTGAAATTCGGAAGCACCGTCAGCGTGGCATTAGCCAGATTATTCGTGCCCTGAACATTCAACTGGTCATAGCCCGTACCGGGAGCCGGGCCATTGAGTTCCACCATGAAGTTGCCGGTGGTCTGCATCAGGAGGTTGCCGGTGGTGAGAATGCCGGGACTGGTTCCGGGCATGATGTTTCCGCTGCCTTTCACTTCGGAAACCGTGCCGGTTCCTGCGAGTGTTCCCGAGGTGTTCACATGAATCCAACTGTTTGCGGACTGGTTGCCGTTCACCACCAGCGTTCCGGCGTGGATGGTGGTTCCTTCGGTAAAGTTATTCGTTCCGGTCAGGATGATTGTTCCGCTGCCGTACTTGCTCAGCGCCCATCCGCCGGCAAAGCCGGCACCGGTCATGGTGCCGTCGAACGAGCAGGACCCGTTGTTATAGCCAAAATCCAGAAAGCCACCGACACCGAAACGCACTTCGCCGTTGCCGGTCAGCTCGTCGCACCGCGTCCAGTTGACGCCGCAGTCGAGCAAACCTGCGGAACCGATCCAGATATCGCCGGCTTGCGAAACCTGCCTGTCCGCTGTGAGCAGCACGGTGTCGTGAATCAGGAGGTCGCCGGGTACGGCTGTAATGTTATAGCCCTGTCCGAGTTCCAGTGTGCCGCTTGCGACCACCGTATCTCCGCTGTATGTGTTGGCGTCGCTGCCAATCAGAGCCAACGTACCGCTATTGACTTTGGTGAATCCGCCGCTGCCTGAAATAGTACCCGACAATTCAAAGGTGTTGCCGGCGCTGTAGTTGTTGATTGTTACATCGCCATCCAGAGTGATCGGGCCGGCCCACTCACAATCGTATTGACCGGTCAGAGTGGCTCCCCCTTCAAGTGTCAGCGCCTCATTTGTAATGCTCGTTTGGAACAGCCAGAGGGTGGAGTTGTCCTTGACGGTTGTGCCGCCGACGGCGCTGCCCAGTGAATAAGGATTCTCTGCGGCAACACGGACGTTTTCGATGGTCAGGGGACCGCTGAAGCTGTTGTTCCCGAGAAAGCGAATAAAATTGCCAACAGGTGTAGTGTGGGTCACCAGCAGACCGCCGCCTGCATCGCTTACGTTGGCACTCAGGTTCAGGTCGTAAAAGACACTGCCGTTGGCCACGCTCAATGTCCGGAGTCCGCCGGTGAATGCAAGGTTCCCGTTGATGTTTGCGGATGTTGTTGACGCCAGAATGTCCACATCTCCGTTCAGGGTCAGTGTGCCTGCCCCGCTGTCAACGGTTCCTCCCTGCATGATCAGACCGGCTATGGTCTCGCTCCAGTTGTTCAGATCGAACAGGCCTGTTCCTTCAACGGTAATGGTTGCAGAGTTGGCAATCTGGTTTCCTTCGGTCAGCAGGAGTGTTGTTCCGTCTTCCACGACCGCATCGCCAGGGAGCATTTCTGTTGCCGATGCGGTATCGTTCAGCTCAAGGGTTCCCTCTGAGACGTAGGTGGTTCCGCCGTAAGTATTGTTAATCGAGCTGGCAAGGAGCAGGGTGCCGGCCCCCGTTTTGGTAAAGCCGCCGCTGCCCGAGATGATTTTGTTCAAACTCAGATGTCCTGCAGCACCGACGACCCCAATCACGGTGTCGGTTTCAAGGACAATGGGACCTGACCATGAGGCGGTTGCACTGTTAACGCTCCATAATGCGCCCTGCGATGATACGCCGGGACCTGAGAGGCTGAGGCTTTCGTTCCCCACATCAACACCGCTTCCCAGAATCAGGCCGGCGCCGCTGTTTACCACGGTTCCTGCCAATGCGGAACCCAGAGCTGTCGAATCAGCAATCGACAGTTGTCCTTGCTCCACAGTTGTGATGCCGGTGTAGCTGTTGGCGGATTCCAGGTACAAGCCTGAGCTTCCTGTTTTCGTCAAGTTGCCGCTGCCGGAGACTGCCGCCTCAATAACCAGAGCCGGCGCACCTCCGCCGGTTGTTGTGAACACACGGTTTTCCGGCAAATTGACATTCCCGTAAATCGTGGCCGTTGAATATGTCCCGCTGGACGCATACACGGCATCGACATCTTCATGCAGGGTGATGGTACCTGTTCCGGTGGAGATCTGACCGCCGGTCATCGATAAAGGTCCGATGGTTTCCGACTGGTTGTTTAGATCAAGGTGTCCAGCGGCGTTAATCGTGATTTCTGCGGAGTCGGCAATCTGGCTTCCATAATCGTCGAAGATCACCGTGTCTGGTCCGATACTTCCGCTTCCGACAACCAGGTTCCCCGCAATTGCCGTATCGGAAACCCTGGTAAAGCCTCCGCCGATGATCATGACGCCGCGCGTTTTTCTCAACTCCAGGATGCCTCCATAGACATAGGTTGTACCCGTGTACGTATTGGGACGGCCGCCAACAAGAGGGATGAGGATCCCTGCATAATCAACATCGTACCGCACTTTGCCATTGTAGTATTTCCTGACATCGCCGGATCCACTGATTGATCCGCCCATCTCAAGATAGCCGGTTGTATCAAGCCGCAGATCATAGGAGCCAAGCGCAATGTCGCCGTTCACTTCCAGAGTTGCGGCGCCGTTTACAACGGTGATCGTCTGGTTCGCCGTAAAGCTGCAATTCAGCCAGACTTCGTTTGCTCCGGATACATGCTGCCCCGCAATTCCGCCCGCCAACGTTATGTCGTTGCCGTGGATATCGTAACCGCTTCCGGTAAAGGTTATCGAATTCAGATCCAAACCGGATATGTTGTTTGTATTGCTTAGATTGGCAGCTCCCGAAGGAAAAACCACGTCATCGTCATCTACCGGGGCTAGGTTGCCTGCCCAGTTTATTCCAACATTCCAGTTCGCGTTGTAGCTGCCGTCCCAGGTCTTGACCGCGCCAAGCACGGGCAGTTGAAAAAGATGAAAGACGAGGAGCAAGATCGTCAGGCAAGGATGAACCAACTTGCGTTTAGGTTTTCTCCATAGACTGCGACGATGGGCCGACGCCATGCTATCTACAGTAACCGAGTTGACTTGTTCAGTCTCTGATGTGGCCATATTGGCTTCCTCATATGAGGAGATACTATTTAGTTGCTTGTTCATGATGCCTTCCCTCCGCCCAATCTGGACAGTTGCTCATTTGGTTGAACTGTAATTAGGCAAAAGCCGGAAGCCCCGGCTGCGTAGGCGCTGGAACCCATCAGGAAACCCTCATCCGGATACAAGTTCCACACCATGTCAAAGATGACCGGTTGCTGGGAGGCGATGCTGCGGCCCCAAGGCTGGGGTGCAATAGAGAAAGAAAAGAGAAGCGCTGTTGCAGTAAGCACTGGTGTAAATTTGCGTGCTCTCATAGCTTCCTCCCGTTCATCGGGAATACGAGCTATGACGGGCGGTTATTTAAAAAACAATCGGATGATCCGAAATAACTCTTCCCAACTCCCGCAAGCTACTCTTTGCGAAGACGTGGTCAACATAAATATTTTGTTTTAATATTTATGCATTAAGATACCCATTTAAAACCCAAGAAACACCGCTATTCGGGCCCCTTGTTTCAATATAAAAACTCATCAAGGGCTTGGATTAGCTTCGGCTATCCCGCTCAGAAGGGCAAGGGTCTTTGGCCACCTGTCGGGCGCCCCTAATCGGAAAAGAAGCACTTGTAATTGCACCCGCGTGAAACAGTGTGTTCAGCTCATTTCCTGGCGTCCCTGGATGGCGCGGGCGAGGGTTGAGGCATCGGAATATTCAATCGCGCTGCCGGTCGGCAGGCCGAAGCCGATGCGCGAAACCTTGACCGAACGCGTGGCCAAAACCTCTCTGAGATAGCTCGCCGTGGCGTCGCTCTCGACATCGGCGCCGAGCGCGATCACGACCTCTTCGATGCCCTCGGAGGTGATCCGCTCCAGCAGCTTGTCGACGCGCAGGTCAGCAGCGCCCGTTCCGTGCATCGGAGAGAGGCGCCCCATCAGAGCGTGGTAGCGCCCTTGGAAGCCTCCAGACTCTTCGATCTTCATAATGTCGGCCGGCGATTCCACCACGCAGAGGATATGTGCATCCCGACGGGGACGCAGGCACAGCTCGCAGGGATTCACTCCGGACAGCGTAATGCTGCCGCAACGCTCACACGAGACAATGCCGTCGTCGGCCTCCAGCAATACATTGGCCAAAATGCGCATCAGCCCCTTGTCGTCCTGCACCAGCGCCATGGCCATGCGCTCGGCCGTGCGCCGTCCAATGCCGGGAAGGCGGCTCAGCGCCGCGACAAGATTATCAAGAGGTGCCAAATGTTCCATTTGGAAATCCTAAATCCGAATTACTAAATTCTAAATGATCTCAAAAACCCAAACTTTAAAATTCAAAACCTACCCCGTTGGAATGGGTTTAGGATTTAGAAATCAGGGTTTAGAGCTTTCCCCTAGAAGGGCATATCCATTCCGGCAGGGAGGCCCATGCCGCTGGTGAGTTGGCCCATTTCCTTGGACATGGTTTCCTGCGCCGTGTTGAGGGCGCCGTCAACAGCGGCCAGCACGAGGTCTTCGAGCATTTCTACGTCGTCGGGATCGACCGCGTCCGGGCTGATTTTAATGCTCTTGATCTTCATGTCGCAGGTGGCCTTCACGGTCACCATGCCGCCGCCGGCGGTGAACTCGACTTCGGTCTTGGCCAGCTCTTTCTGCTTCTTCTTCATGTTTTTCTGCAGATCAGCCGCCTGCTTCATCATTTTCATCATGTTCATGATAATAGTTCCTTCATTCTTTGTGCTTAATGCCTAGTTAAAATAATCGTGAGCCGTGAGCCGTGAGCCGTGAGCCGTGAGCCGTGAGCCGTGAGCCGTGAATTTCACGCATCAATGGTCACTCGTCACTCCCTAATATCCGTAATTTCCCCATTAAAAGCTTCGACGACGGTTTTCACTACGGGATTTGCATACCATTTCATCAAGCCGGTCAGCTCCTGAGCCTCGTCGGCGCTCGACTTCGAAATGGAATGGTCGGACGGAAGTGGACGACGGTCGTCAGACTTGAGCGCCTCGAACTCAATCGAGACCATGCGGTTCAAATAGCGGTCCACCGCCCGAGCCAGCGCCAGCTTGGCGCGCGGATCCTCGAAGCGCTGGCGCTCGTCGGAAAACTGCGGATCGTAGCCCACCGTCAAATGGTCGCCGGCAATCTGCAACGGGGCGGTATCGAGGAAATAGCGATGGGAAAGAGAATCGGCTTGGCCGAGATGATCGACGATCGCATGCCAATGGCTGAACAGGATTTCAAGCTCGTCGGCGTCAGCTATCTTTTTTTTTTGAGGGCCGGCGGCGTACGAAACCGAGGCGGTTTCAGCCACTAGCCCTGCTGCATCGCCGGATTTAAAGTTTTTTTTTAGGTCGGCCACCTGTTTAAGCAGCTCGTTTATACTAGCGGTTTCGGCCGCTCGGGAACAGCGTATGAGTCCGGTTTCGAGGAGGGTTTTCTTCGAGAGCGCATAGCGCATGCGGCCGTCGGCCTCGATGAGCGCGTCGATGATGCGCAACACCCGGCCGGCCTCGGTTTGGGGCGCCTGAGCCTGGTAGAACTGCAGCTGCGACTCGGGAAGCTCCAGCGCAACAGCGCCTTGGCCGGCGTAGAGCACCACCAGCAGATTGCGGAAGCTTTCGAGCAACTCCATCAAAACGCGTTGCAGGTCCTTGCCGGACTTGTCCATATCGGAAACAATATTGATGATCTTCGGCACATCCGAGGCCAAGATGGCCATCGTCAGGTCTTCGAGCACATGGCGCGAAACCAAGCCGAACACGGCGAGCACATCCTCTTCGGCGATTTCCTTGCCGCGGAACGAAATAATCTGGTCGAGCGCGGACTCGGCGTCGCGCAGCCCGCCTTCGGCGCCGCGGGCGATGGCCAGCAACGCGTCTTCGGTAATCGTAATGCCCTCGTCGGCGCAGCCGGTGCGCAGGCGGTCGACAATGTCCTGCACGGAAATGCGGCGCAGGTCAAAGCGCTGGCAACGCGACAGGATGGTGGGCAGCACCTTGTGAACATCGGTGGTGGCAAAGATGAATTTTACGTGCGAAGGCGGCTCTTCCAACGTTTTAAGAAGCGCGTTGAACGCCGCGGTGGAGAGCATGTGCACTTCGTCAATGATATAAATCTTGTAGGGGCCGCGCGCCGGCGAATAGCGGGCGTTGTCGCGCAGGTCGCGCACCTGGTCGACGCCGTTGTTGGAGGCGCCGTCGATCTCGATGACGTCGAGGCTGTTGCCGGCCATCACCTCTTTGCAGGAGTCGCAGACGTCGCACGGCGTGGGGGTCGGCCCTTTTTCGCAGTTGAGCGCCTTGGCAAGGATTCGGGCCGAGGTGGTTTTCCCGGTGCCGCGCGAGCCCACGAACATATAGGCGTGAGCCACGCGGTCGGTTTCGATCGCGTTGGTCAGCGTCTTGGTGACGTGCTCCTGCCCCACCACATCAGTAAACTGCTGCGGGCGCCATTTTCGTGCTAATACTTCGTATGCCATTTTTAACGCGTAATCCGTGATGCGTGATCCTTCTGCATTCGGAATTCCTTGTTCATTATTCTGCGGTTCAAAAAAAGTGCTGTGCACCCCCATCCGACATCGGGCTGGACAGCAAAACCCTGGGATCACGCTCCGCTCCGGACTTCCGGACACCCGGGAAAACAAAGCTTACCGCTGCTGCCTTCCGACCCTGACGGGGTTCAACCCGTTCCCGTCATCCAAAAACCATTGCTTCAACACGCTCCGCCAGGAATGCCGCCCGTCCTTCTGCCTCGTAGGGGGATTCAACCCTGCTGCAGCGGATTGCAGGCTACAGGCGACCGCTAACCGCCCATCTAGCACAGCAGGAAGGAACATACTAGCCCCCCAAAACGAAGGCAAGCCTTGCAGGCCAATTTCATACCGAACCAAGCTGAAACGGGGCTAATCCGCAAAGGAATGAGGAACCACGGATTCACACAGATGCACACGGATATGGAGTAAGTTGCGGAAACACCCCATTTCATCTGGGCCGATTAAAGGACTCCACTGCACAAGCCCTTTTCAGATCCGTGTTTATCCGCGTCCATCTGCGGTTCGTTTTTCTCTTCAGGCTAGTTTGCGCGGCGGATCATCAACAGGCCGGCGAACTGCCCGCAGACGATGGGCACCCAGGCAATCAGCCAAGGGCGCAGCTCATGATGGCTGTCGAGCATATCGGAGACAATGATGAATGCGTAGTAGAGAAACATAATGCCCAGACTCATGAGCATTCCGAAAGAAGATTCCTTGCGGTGCGACTTGATCCCCAGCGGAATCGCGATCAGTACAAACATGAACGGCGACATGGCCAGGCAAATGCGTTGGTTGATTTCAACCATGTCGCGGCACCGCTCCTGAAGCCGGTCTTTTTTCGATAGCAGCTCCAACGCGCCGCCGGCGTCGCGGGTTTTGTAGATGAGTTCGAAGATCGACATGTTCTTGCGCTTCTTGGCCACGTTTTTCTTGCCCATCAGCTCGTTGAAATTCATCCGGATAGGATAGCTGCGTGCGCTGACATAGCGGGTTTTCGAGGAGTTTCCCGGATCGGCCGGATCGGGAACTTCGATGCGCACATCAAACAGGTCGATCTTGAGCAGGCCTTTGGCCGAGTCGGCCGAAAGGATGCCGCTGCCGGCGCGGATGCTGCGGGTGATCTTGCCGGTGTCCTGCTCGATCTGATAGACGACGAGATCGCGCACGCGGTTTTTGTTTTTCTTGCCGACATAGATCATGTAGCCGGGAAACTCGCGAATAAAGCGCCCCTCTTCCAGCAGCTTGATGGGATCCTCCACCCCGAGGCCCTTGATGAGCTGCCGGTTGGCATAGGTCGTGGCGGGATAGATCACGCAGTTGTTGTATAGGCAGACGCACGAGAGCCCGATGGAAATCACGATGACCGGCGATGCAATCTGCCACAGGCTCAAGCCGCCGCTCTTCATGGCGCTGACTTCGCTGTCCGAGGAGAGCCGGCCAAACAGCAGCAGGGTCGAGAACAACGCACTGATAGGAATGGAATAGGCCAGCGAATACGGAATGTTGTACACGAAGAAGCGCCAGACGATCGCCACCGAAAACCCCTTCGCCATGATGTCGATCGCCTTGTAGATGGCGCCCACGCTGAACGCGAAGGTAATCAGCAGCATCGCGGTCGCAAAGGCGATCAGGTAGTCCTTAACCAAATATTTGTTTAATTGTCCCAAGCGTGCTCTCCTATTGTCGGCATAATGTATGGGGCAATGCAGCCGAGCGCAAGTTAAGAGGCAATCGTGTTGATGTCTTAAGGCATTCGGGTTTAAGCTACTTCTTTTGAGCCATCCCCTATGAATATACGCAACCACATCGAATACGGAGCCGTCGTCGCGCTTCTGGGCCTCTGCCGCCTGCTCCCCGAGCGGCTGATCCACAGCCTGTTCACCTCGCTGGCCAAGCTGATGCACGCCCTGCTCGGCTCCCGCCGGCGAATGGCGCTGCAAAACATGGAGATCGCCTTTCCGGAAAAAACGGATGCGGAACGCAAAAGCCTCGTCAAACAAGCCTTTGTCCATTTGGCCGACTCCATGACGCTCAACACGCTGATCACCAGCGGCCGTATCTCTAACAAGCGGTTGCTGGACTGTGTTGAAACCGAAGGGTGGGAACGCTTTGAAGCCGCCTTGGACAACGAGGAAGGCAAAGGCGTTTTATTCATCTCCGGCCATCTGGGCAACTGGGAGTTGATGCCGCAATACGTGGCCTTGCGCCGCAAAAAACCGGTGCATGTCATCGCTCGCAAATCCAACAACACGCTCATGGAAGACCGCGTGGTCCGCCCCCTTCGCGAACGGTTCGGCGTGACGGTATTCTACAAGAAAAACGCCATGATGCGCATCCTCAAGGCCGTGAAAAGACATGAAACCACCGGCCTGCTGATCGACCAGCGCCTCAACCTGCGCCAAGGCGTTCCCTGCAACTTTTTCGGGCGAACCACGGGCACCACTGGAACGCCGGCCCTGCTGCAGATCCGCTACGGCATCGACGTTATCCCGGTCTTCATGATTAAGACCTCCCCCATGAAATACCGCATGACCTTCGGCGAGTCGGTGGCTTGGACCGACAACGGCAAGCCGATGGAGGAGCAGGTGATTGAACTCACGCAAATCCATCAAAAGCTGATCGAAGATGCCATCCGCATCCACCCCGAGCAGTGGTTCTGGATGCACAACCGCTGGGGAATCTAAGGCGCTGCGATGAAACGAGCATTGATCATCAGCGACGGCAAGCCGGGGCACTTCAACCAGTCCATCGCCTTTTGCACCACGCTCGGGCTGGACTACGAAGTGGTCGAAGCCGCCTTTAAGAGCAAACAACACAAAGCCCGCTCCTACCTCTTCGACCGCTTCGGGCATTATACAGAAAATTTATTTAAAGCCCGTTTCAAGCGCCACGCCGCCTGCTTCGACCTGATCGTCTCCACCGGTTCGGCCACCTACTACGCCAACAAGCTGCTGGCCCGGAACCTCTCGATCCCCAACATTGCCATCCTCCACCCGAAAGGCTACCGGCTCGACTTTACCCGCGTCCTCTGCCCCGCCTACGACCATCCGCCCAAACGGGCCAACATTACCGAACTACCGCTCAACCTGTGCGCAGCCGAACCAACCTTTTTTGACGAAAAAGCCGACGAATTCCAAACCCGCCATGCGCAGCAAAAGCCGGCCGTCGGAATCATCATCGGCGGCCCCAACGCCATCTCCGAAATCGATGCGGAGGCGTTGCGCGGACAACTGGAAAAGGTTTTTAAACTCACCGACGGCATGGAGCGCTGGGTCACCACCTCGCGCCGTACGCCGCCGGACGTCGAGACCGTGATCGATGCCCTGCCCTTCGACTATAAGCTGATCAATTCGCGAGACCCCTACAATCCAGTGCCCGCCTTCATCCAGCTTTGCGACCGCCTGGTCGTCACCAGCGACTCCGCCTCGATGGTCAGCGAATGCGCCAGCTTCGGCGCCGCGAAAGTTGAAGTATTGATGAACCGCCAGCTAAAAACCCCGAACAAGTTTGAAGAGCTGATCCAAGGGTTGGAAAACCGCGATGCCGTACACGTCTTCGACGGCACACTCGGAAGCGCAGACAAAAAGATCGACCTCGGCCCCCTGCTTCAGCAAGCCATGTCCGGACTGCTCTAATAAATTACCTAAACGACAGGGATTTTAACCCCAGAGACACAGAGGCACGGAATTTTATTATATTCAGATTCTCTGTGCCTCAGTGCCTCCGTGCTCAAGACTACTGATGCGCAGATTGCCCTAGGCCGTTGCGGCGCTGAACTGGATGTCGTACAAATATTTGTAGCGCCCGTCCTGCTTGAGCAGCTCGTCGTGCGTGCCCCGCTCCACAATCTTGCCCTGGTCCATCACTATAATGGCGTCGGCGTGGGCGATGGTCGAAAGGCGGTGCGCAATCACAAACACCGTGCGGTCCTTCATCAGCTCGTCGAGCGCGCCCTGCACCAGCCGTTCCGACTCGGTGTCGAGCGCGCTGGTCGCCTCGTCCAGAATTAGGATCGGCGGGTTTTTCAGCAGTGCGCGGGCAATCGCCACGCGCTGGGCCATGCCGCCGGAAAGCAGCGAACCGCGTTCGCCGATGACGGTGTCGTAGCCGTTTTCGAGCTCCAGAATGAAATCATGCGCATTGGCGCGTCGCGCAGCATCTTCGATCAGCTCGCGGGAGGCGTCGCCGAAACCGTAGGAAATATTGTCCGCCACGCTGCGGTTGAACAGCACCGTGTCCTGCGTAACCACTCCAATTTGCGCGCGCAGCGAATGGACGGTGTAGTTGCGCACATCTTTTCCGTTCAGCATGAGCGCACCTTCAGTGACATCGAAAAAGCGAGGGAGCAGATTGACGAGCGTCGTCTTGCCCGCGCCGGAGCTGCCCACAAAGGCAATGCACTGGCCCGATTTCACATCCAGATTGATATCGTCTAGAATCTTCTTTTCGTCGTAGGCAAACGAAACGTGTCGGAACGATACGGTCTGAACGGAATCAGCAAGTTGAACCGCGTCGGGCGCATCATCGACCTTGTTGACGATGTCCAGCACTTCAAAAACACGCTCAATGCCCGGCGTCGCCTTCTGCACGCGCATATGGATTTGACTCAGCTTTTTGGCCGGCTTGTACATTTGGATCATGGCGGCGGCAAACGCGATCAGCAACGCCAGCGAAATATCGTTGAAGAAGGCATACAGCACCACGCCGGAGAGGCCAATGGACGACAGGAAGATCACAATCGGGTCGCCCATGGAGCGCGCACGCGTCTGGCGCATTTGGCTCTTGAATACGCGCCTGTTAAACTGATTGAAGCGCGAGGCTTCCTCCTGTTCCATTTGGAAGGCCTTCACAACGAGCGCGCCGCCAACCGACTCCTGCACCACCGAAAGCATGTCGGCCCGGCTCTCCTGCCCCGTCTTCGAGGCCTTGCGGATCCGGCGTCCCAGCAGCGCAACGGGTAGAATAACGACAGGGAAGACGACTAATGCAATCACCGACAAACGCCAGTCCAGCACCACCATCGCCACAATGCAGCCGATCAGCGTGAACGGCTCACGGATGACATTGCCAATCACGTTGGAGACCAGCTGCGTGAGCAGATTGGTGTCGTTCGTGATGCGCGAGATCAGGTCGCCCACCCGGTTTTCTGAGAAAAACTGCATCGGCAAAACGTGAATGTGCTCAAAGAGATGCAGGCGCAGATCGGCCACCACGCGGTTGCCCACCCATTCCACCAAATATTTTCCGGCAAAAAACAGGGCGCCCTGAATGATCGTCACCAGCGGCAGAATCAACACGGTGAGTATGAGGCGCGTCAGGCCGATGTCGCTGGCGTTGCCCTCGCTTTCACTCAAGCCGGGAATCCCCTTAAAGTCCATGCTCTCCCCGGAAATGCCGCCGAGCGCCCACTGAAGCGCAATCAGCATGCCGAAGGTGGCAGCACCGTAAAAGGCGCCACAGATGATGCCGACGGTTAGCCGCGCCGTATAGGGGCGGACGAAAACCAGCAAGCGTTTATAGACGCCCGGCAATATGGGAGGGTTGACTTCATCTTTTTTCATATGACCTAGCCCTGCTTCTTCTCGGCGATAAGCCTTCTAAAAAGCGCCTTGTACTGATCCATGATGACGTCCATGGAAAAGCGCTGGTTGAACTCGGCGCGGCCGCTCTCGGCCAAGGCGGTCCCCAGTTCGGGATTGGCCAGCACGCGGTTAACCTCACTAGCGCACTGTTCGGCGTCGTCGATTGCGAACAGCAGCCCGCTCTTTTCGTGGTCGATCAGCCAGGTCGGCCCGGTGCTCGCGGCGGCGACGACCGGCGTACCCGTGGACCAGGCTTCCAGCACCACGTTGCCCAACGGCTCAAAACGCGACGGGAACACGCAAACGTCGGCCAAATTGAACAGCCCGCGGATATCCTTGCGAAGCCCGAGAAAAAACACCCGGTCGGCCACGCCAAGATCGGCGGCCAACACTTCAAGCTTGGCCTGCAGCTCGCCGGTGCCCGCAATCAGCAACGTCGCATCCGGGATCAGCGGCATCGCCTTGATGAGGGTGTCCAGGGCTTTCTTGTCGTGCAGGCGCCCGAGCGTCAGCAGCACCTTGTGCCCATCGGGGATCGGAGGGAGCGCTTCGGTCACCTCCAGCTCCTCCGGCAGTTCGCCAAAATTGGAAATCATGCTGACCTTGTCTTCCGGCCAGCCGTTCGAGACGACGTGGCGCACGAGGTCCGGCGTATTGACGATCAGATGGTCGCACTTGGTATAGTTGCCGACGTCGTAGTAGCCACCCAGACGCCCTACCACCACCGCATCCGTTAGCGAACATTTGCGTGAGGCGCGGTTCACCCAAGTAAGGATCAGGTCGGGTTTGAACTTGGCGATTTCCCGTTTCAGGCAAGGGTTGTAGAGCAGCACCTTCCCCACCGGCCCCATCGGCAATGTGCCGAAAGCCACACCGGCGCTCGTCAGCCGGCTTTCGCGCGACGGCTGCGCTTCAATCACCAAACGCTGATTGATGGACTTGTCTTTAGCAAACGCGACCGCCACCTTTTCAAAATAGGTTTCAGCCCCCGCCTCGGACTGCGACAGCAAAATTTGCATCAACTTCATATCGTCGATCCGTCCAGATTGATGTCCTGCGCCCACACATAAGCATGGCTGAACGGCTTCAGCATCGAAGCCTCCAAAATATACTGCGCGTTCAACGTATGGTTCATTTCGCGGTGGAAAAAATCGCGGGCCCGCGCGGCCCAAGCCTGACGCTTGGCATCGTCGTTATGGAACTCGCGGATTTTTGCAAGCAGATCATCCTGATCGTCGAAATAGACGGCCGATTCCAGCGGCAGCAATTCGTCGAATTTTGGTCCGCTATGAGTAAACTGCAGAATGCCGTTGCCAGCCAGCTGCGCCATGCGTGCCGAAGAATACCAATAGTCGCCTTCCTGCCGGTTCAAATTGAGTCCCATCTTCGTTTCGGCCAAGGCCCGGTCATAGTCCTGCCCCCAGATCGGAGGCTCGCCAAAACTGCCGAAGGTCTTGAAGTTGAGCTCGTCGCCGAGGTCGTCCTTCAAGTATTTAACCATTTTCAACCGCTCGGTAAAATCATCGCTGTTACTGCAAAACAGCAGGTCGATCTTGAGGTCGGTGCGAACGGAATTATCAAGGTTTTCAACCGCAGGGTCTACCGGATTCGGCATGTGGTAGAGCCGGGCGCCGCATCCTTCAAAAATATTCAATTCTCGCCGGCCCGTGGAAACAAACACCGCATCGACTGCTTCAGCCCGATGCTTGATCCGCTCCACGTTCGACGGCACAAACAGCGGGTCGTTGTTGCAGTGCGCAATCTTCACATCCGGCTGCATCCTGCGGATTTCATGCAGCGTTTCGTTGGTAATCATATCGCAATGACCGGCAATCACCAGATCGGGGCCAAAAGCGGCAACGGTTTCGAGCAGCCGCCGGTTGGCCTTTTTCTTTCCCAGATCGCGAATGCCCAGCGGCGCCTCGAAAGCCGCCACGTCGCGGTCGCTGAAAACCGACACAAAATGATCGTTCTTAATCAAGCCGCTGGTCAGCTTCTGGACCCAACTGACCCGCGTTTTTCCGTAGCGGCGCAACTGCTGATATGCCACATGCAGAACTCTCATAAGACCTCCTCCAAAACCTGTTTCAAAATTACGGCAGGCACCGCGTTTCCCCGCTAAACCAACCGCAAAACGCCATTTATGTGGTTTCGCCTCGGGGAAGTCAACCGCAAGGGCAGGTTTAGGTACTTTCCTTACAACTCCTTGCCATTCTGCGTTCCTTAACGGATGACCCTTTACCTGTTCAGCACCAAAAGTCAAATCCTCTTCCGATGCCGCTTTTGCAAAATGGTTATGAGCAAAATGGTTATGAGCAAAATGATTTAAAACAAACATCCCGCACAAAAATCATTTTGCTCCAAATCATTTTGCACCAATAAATCTGCTGCGCAGCCTCATTGGGTACTTTCCCATTCTGCGTTCCTTGGCGCGTGACCATCTTGCGTATACAATCGATGACAGGATCATTAAATGACAAGATTATTAGAAGTGTCCGCATGAAGTTCTTCGTATTATTTAGTGGAGAAACTCGGGAAGGCATTTTCTAAAAAAAATAAAAATCGCGGCCAATCCAGTACAACAAATTTCCGAACATAGGGCGGGTGAAATGGCAGTGAATAGAGGAAACACGGAGTGGGGCTGGCGCGAAGCGACGGCAGCGAAGCGGCAACCAACAAATATTCCGGTCGTTTGGATTAGTTGCTTTTCCTCCATTCGTTGCTGATTAATTTCCGATGTGCATGGCTGAGGCATCCGACATCACCAGTCTCACCCTAAAAATCTACATAGAACCCCGCATGAACGGAATCATCCTGTCCTATCTCCCTGCTGCACCCACCACTTTGGGGTCATTTAATTTGAGGCCGCTCGCCGCGCAAACGTCGCAGCTCGACAAGCGCCTCGAAAGCCAAGCGGCGCAGGGCCGGATTCCGATCCGGCGTCTCCGTGCCCACTGGGCGCCAGGGTCTGACCCAGGGACAGCGGAGGGGTCAGTCCTATGATTTAATGTTTTCTTCCGTTTCAGCCGAATCGATCAACCTAAAAACATTATTTCATAGCACCCCTTTGCCGGGGAATAAACGTTGCCTTCAAATCCGGGCGTCGTGTCGTTTCGGCTCCAAGCTCTTCGCTATTTACTTCATTTATTAGTGTCTGAATTGATTTTTTCTGCTTGTTGGATTTTATCTTTCATATGAATTGACCCATAAAGCCCGAACCCAAGAATGATCAATAATCCCGATAGGAACATAATTTTTTCTGATTTTGTTTTTGCTCTGATGATTCCGAAAATAAAAGCGACAACGATCACTATTGCTCCAAGGATTGGAAGTATTGTTGTCATAGCCTGGGGTCAGGCCTTGAATATTAACATTTTCTGTTTCAACGTCCATAACTCACCCTTGGTTGCGCTCTCCATTAATTTAATATTTCTCGAAACACTGCTCGGATGCCCCATCATTAACAAATCTGATATCCAACTATTTTTAACGCATGTATTTCGGCGGATTAACCAAGCAATTGCCATTTTGTTTTTGGCCCCTTTTGAATGTTAATATTCAAGGACTGGCACCTTTCCACGACCCCTGCAGAACAGTTTGAACCACCCGCTGCGCTGGTGAACACAGAGGAACAGGGAGGTTTCCCCCGAAAGCGTTAGCGATAAATAATTTTACCGAAGGTGAAATAACGACCAATGGGGAGTTGTTCATCATTGGAACAAATATCCCCTTCGCCCTAGCCCGATTACTAGATTACGGAACCGACCCTTTTTGCCAATGTCAATATCAAGGACTGGTACCTTTTATTTCACTGTCATCCCATAGATTTTAAATAAAAAGGCTGGCTTGTGAGCTCTAAATCCTCCACTCGGAGGGTATGAAAAAACAGAGACAAAAACACAAACCAGCCGGACATAGGTATACAACCTTGAAGCAATTGTGCAATCTGATTCCCGGACACATGGTCACGAACCTTGCGAAGAAGCATGGCGTCGATGCCCGAAGCCGGACGTACACGCCATGGAGCCATGTGGTTTCGCTGCTTTATGCCCACTTTGCTCATGCGCTCGGGCTTAACGATGTATGCGACGCGCTCCAGATGAATGCGGCGGCGCTCTCCACCATCCGCGGTGCGGTTCCACCGTCCCGCAACAACCTGAGCCATGCGAATCAAGTGCGCGACGCGAACATGGCCGAAGAGCTTTATTGGAGCATGATGAAGCATCTGATGGACACGGTGCCTGGTTTTGCGAAGGGAAAGGTGCGTAGTGGATACCTCCGTCGCTTCAGCAAGGCGATCCATGCGCTCGATTCGACCACGATACAGCTGGTGGCCAATAGCATGGACTGGGCAAAGCACCGCCGCCGCAAGGCCGCCGCGAAGTGCCACATGCGTCTGGACCTGCAAAGCTTCCTTCCACGATGTGCCATTGTCGACACTGCAAAACACCATGACAGCCGCAAGACCTTGAGCTTGTGTGCCGACCTTGAAGCCGGAGAAATCGTTGTATTCGACAAGGCTTATATCAAATTCAAGCATCTCTTTGAGCTAACGGAGCGCGGCATTAATTGGGCGGGTCGAGCGAAAGACAACATGCAGTACACGGTGATGCGCTCCCTCGAAACGACTAAAAACAAGCGCATCCTTCGCGACGAAGTCATCGAGCTGATGCTCGAAAAATCGAAGAAGGCCTACCCGTGCGAGTTGCGCCGCGTTGTAGCCCTCGTGGAGATCAACGGCAAGGATGTCGAAATGGTCTTCCTGACCAACCATCTGGAGTGGAGCGCGTGGACGGTCGCGGAGCTCTACCGCTGCCGGTGGGATATCGAGGTGTTCTTTAAGGAAATCAAACAGACGCTCCAGCTCTCCGACTTTCTCGGCTACAGCGCTAATGCCGTACGCTGGCAGGTATGGACCGGGCTGCTCGTCCATCTGCTGATGCGCTGTCTCAAATTCATGCACGGATGGGATCACAGCTTCAAGCGCCTGTTCACCGTCGTAAGGGTCTCGCTTTGGCGTCGCTGGAACCTGCCCGCCTTGCTGGAATCCTATGGGACAGCCAAACCACCCGGTCGCATCCGAGGAGCACCGGAACAGGCGTATCTGCCGGGGTTCATCTAAATGCTGTGGGACAGCCAACTGTTTAAAACGGGGAATCATCATTACTCTTCAACAAAAAATCGGAATCGACTAAATAAACTAAACATCAGAAACCTTAACAAAAACGGGAGCTGACACTCCGTTAGCGTCCTCTATGGGATGACAGTGTTTTATTTTATTGTTTGACCGGAACCTCTAATGGGTGACCCCTTTTTTACTGAGAGCCGCGAAAGAAAAAGTTAAGAGAGGTTTTTTTGCATGTCAAATTAGATGAAATGTTTTTGGGCGAAGCGAACGCGGTCCAGCGGTTGCGAGAGAATCCGTTCGCTGCGGCTCAGTTGTTTTACTGCTTTCAAGCGAGGGAGCAGGCCCGCATTGTTGGCGACCTGGATTGCAAGGCCCGGTCTGGCATTAAGCTCGAGGATCAATGGCCCCAGTTTTTCATCGAGCACGATATCGGCACCCAGATAACCCATCTCCGTCATTTCATAACATTTCGAAGCGAGCAGAATGAGCTCATCCCATTGCGGCACGACGAGTTCCTGCAACCGTCGTCCGGTGTCGGGGTGCTGCTCGATCGGGCGACCGTGTTGTACCGCACTGCGGGCTTTGCCCGTGACGAGATCGATGCCGACGCCCACAGCACCCTGGTGTAAGTTAGCCTTGCCATCGGAGGCCTGGGTGGAGAGTCGCATCATTGCCATGACGGGATAGCCTTGGAAGATGACAACACGTATATCGGGGACTCCCTGATAGGAGAAGCCTTCGAATGCATCGCTAAACTCGATTGCATATTCGATCATGGCTTTATCGTTGCGACCGCCGAGACTATAGAGACCGCTCAAGGTATTGCTGATGTGCCGCTGCAAATCGTGCAGGGTCAGCTTCTCGCCGCTGGGTTTGAGAAAGTAATCACCTTCCCGGTCGAGGATGACGAGAATGCCTTTCCCGGCGCTGCCTTGGCTGGGTTTAATGACAAAGCTGGTGCGCCCTTCGAGTGTTTTGCCGAGTTGTTTGATCTCATGTTGATACTGAACCACGCCGTAAAGCTCAGGTACCTTCAGGTGAAACTCGTTGGCGAGTACTTTGGTGGCTAGCTTGTCATCGACTCGCGGATACAAAGCACGCGGATTGTAACGCGCGATATATTCACCGTTACGCCGATTCATGCCGATGATGCCCAAACGATGCAACTCACCTGGGCGGCACCATTGCAGCTTCCCGATCACTTGCCATCCTCTTGATTGGTTTTGACCAGCGGTGCAAAGCGCAACAGCTCCGACAGGCGGTAGCCGGAGTATTGACCGAGTGCGAGGATGATCGCGAGGGCAACGAGGATTAACTCAGGAAAAATGAAGACCTGATAGCGCAATATCGGATTCCCCATCGCGAGGTAAGCTAATATGGCGACGGTTAAGCTGCCGAGTGTTTGAATCCCCACCTCTTTGGGTCCATCCTCTTCCCACAGCACCGAAAGGCGCTCCACCGTCCATGCCAGAATAATGGTCGGGAATAGCGTGACGGATCGCAGAATGTCGAGGTCGAACTTGCTGCCGAAGATCCCGAAGCTGACCATGATGCCGATCACCACCACCACGACGGCTGAGATACGTGGCACTAAGAGCAAATCCAGTTTGGTGAGATAGGCCCGCACCGTGAGACCCGCGCTGACCACAATAATGAAGAGCAGTATACCCGGCCCGAGATTCGTGCGCAGGAAGGCCATGGCAAGCAGTATGGGCATGAACGTACCGGTGGTGCGGATGCCGATGATGTTCCGCAAAATCACCACAATCAAGGCACCAAATGGAATGGTTAACAGCAGACGATAGGAGTCTTGTTGCTCGACGGACAGCGAGGTGAGCGAGAAATCCATCAGTTTTTTTTCGCGTTGACGAGAGGCTTGTTCAAGCACGAAGCTCGCCGGGAGCGCTTGCTTAATGACGGAAAACTCGACCGTGGCATTCCTGCCGCCCTCAATCTCGATCAATGAAGGTCCGCCACGCTGCCAGGCGAGGAGATTCATTTGTTGCTGCGGTTGCGGGGTGCCCCAGTTGAATAGGTAGCGCTGACCATCCTCGATCAGGACAACCATTGGTTGCAGTGCTTGTTTGGTGCTGGTTTCCGCGAGTAAGAGTGCGCGAATCAGGTGTGATTCATAGCCGCCCTTTATAATCAGCGTGTTGAGTAGTCTTGTGCGGTCGAGATCAGTACGGGTTGCGCTGAGCAGGGTCTGCACGTTCTGATCTGCTTCATTGTTCAGCAGTTGAATGACCTGGCCTACGTAGGTGACGGCATCGGCCGAATGGTATTGGGCTGACTTAACAAGTTCCTCTGCCGCAATTGCCAGTGGGTCCTCTTCATATTTTTTGCTGGGATTGAGTGGAGGCGACTCCAAGTCGAGCAATTCGAAATTCTTTTTCTGATATATATCGACGCGGTAATAGAGCTCTTGCAAGCCTGTGGCTTCGCTTATCGACCAGGTCACATAGCGATAAAATCCGTCGCTGCCGCTCAAGTCGCCCGCGGGGATGAAGCCGTAATCGTGCGAAGAGCCCGCCTCTTCCAGAATGCCGAAATTATTTTGCTCGCCAGGTACTGCGAATTTTACTTTCACCGGATCGCCAGTGGCGAAGAAATTAACTTTGGCCTCGATGGTCCAGATGGGAATTTGTTGTTTCGGAATCAGCGGATAGCCGATCTGATAGTGTTTGATGAGTGCAGTGCCGAGGCCGACTGCCATTAAGATGACAATGAGAATGCGGAGTTGGACTTTAGCGTTCATTATTTAGCCATGCTTTGTTCGATGGTTTGCTTTCCGGGCTTTGACAATGTATAGCTTTGGCTGACATCAACCAGCGCATGGCCGCGCAATAAATTGCGCCCCACCAGCAGCGGGTAACTGTAGTCGGACCGATCTGCAAGTGTGAATTCGAATGTGCGCATTTGCCTCCCGATGAAGACTTTTAGCAAGACCACATAACGTTTCACCGAGTCGGATTCATGCTGTTTAATGGTAACAACGCGCACCAATTTCTCTGTGATCTCAGTGCGTTCTTTTGTGCCTGGATTAACGAGTGTAAATTTGATCCATTGCTCATCATCACGCTCGAATGGCGCGATGTCCTCCGCGTGAATGGAGCAGGTGGTGGCTCCTGTATCGATCCGCGCATCATAGGTGCATGCGGCTTCGTTGACGTAGAGATATTCGGCCTCTCCGATCACCAGCATTTCACCCATCGCAGGGTCAGTAGGGTCGGACTTATCCGAAACGGTACTGCAGGCAACGAGGCTTAGCAGCAGCAACAGTTTAAATACATTCGGGAATATTTTATTTTTCATAGTAAAGGAATTGTAAGTTATTTTGAGGTGCATTACAAGGCCTCGTATCGGATAAGTTGAAGTCAGTGTGAACACATCCGTGAAGAGCCAGAAAAATGGAGATTTAGATGGTTTTGATGAAGGATATGAAACATGGCTGGATGCACACCTGAATGGTGATGCAGGATTTTTACTGTCGAGGTTTCTGAAATCGTTGAATTCATTGAACAAGCAATTAATCAATAGCTAGCCGAACCAGCCATCTGAGCTGGTCCGCCAGAGGTGGCCGTAGCGAGCCCTACCCTTTCCAATCAAGGGTCAGGTCTGAATGGCACTTCCTTAAGGGCTCCTATCACACACATAAAACCGCAGTTTTAGGGTAAAAACCAATGCTATTATCTTGATATATATCACGAAGAATGCAAGTATCTTGCATGAATAATACAACACCATTCCTGCCTGGACTTCATCTTCAATCGCTCCGTAAAAAACCGCGCTCTACGGCACAAATAATGGCCGATGAAATGATGCATAAAAAAGACAAATCACTGCTGGGTCTAAAAGCTTGTTTCGGACGTTTCATTCCCGAATGTTTTTTGAAAAACAATGTGAAGGGACATCATAGTCGTCACCGTATTTTCAGCAAGGAAACCACTTTCTGGGCGTTCTTTTCTCAGATTATTGATGCCGATGGGGGCTGTGCTGAAGTCGTTAAAAAACTGAAAACATATCTCGCTTTCAATAGTGATCAGTCGCTGTCCGTTTCCACGGGTTCTTACTGCAAGGCGCGAAAAAAACTAGAGGAGACGGATTTGGTCGAAATCCTCAAACACACCTCAGAGTCGTTTCATGTTAACCTCGACGATCAGCCTCTCGCGGGCCGGCGCGTTATTGTTGTTGATGGAACGGGGTTGAGTATGCCTGACACCTCTGAAAATCAAGACGAATGGCCTCAAATTTCCTCTCAAAAAAAAGGGTGCGGTTTCCCGACAATGCGCCTGCTCGGCTGTTTCGATCTCGCGACGGGCGCAATTCTAAGCTATGCAGTCGGAAATAAAAAAAACCATGAACTCCCCTTGCTTCGCCAGCAGGAAGGCACTTTCAAGGAAGGGGATATTTTCCTGGGGGACAAAGGGTTCTGTAGTTTTTATGATGTTGATCGGCTCCGAGAAAAGGGCGTTGACAGTATCATTCCATTAGCGCGTCGAATACCGAAAACGGAACAGACCTGCATCAAAAAGTTGGCGAACAATGATCTCCTGATTCGCTGGGAAAGGCCCGCTTGGTATAAAAAGGCACCCCTCCCGAAAGACGAGTGGAACCAGTTGCCCGAAGAGCTTCTATTGCGTCAAATCAAAGTCGATGTTGAGCAGCCTGGATTCCGAGTGAAAAGCTTTTACATCATCACTACGCTACTCGATCCGCTTATCTATTCAGCAAAGAGTATCGCCGACCTCTACTATCGCAGATGGAGCGTTGAACTCTTTTTTCGCGACCTAAAAACAACCACGAAAATGGATATATTGCGTTGCAAATCCCCCGCGATGATTCGGAAGGAACTGCTCATGTATTTCATCGCCTACAATGCCATTCGTCATTTGATCTATGAGACCGCGCACGCTCATGAAAAAGACCCCATGCGGCTGAGTTATAAAGGCGCACTACAAGCACTCCGGCAGGCGGAAGTATACTTTAATCGAGCCGCGCTTTGCCCATCCGAAATCCTTCGGATACGGGAAAACCTGCTCGATTCGATCCGCACCAATATAATTCCCTTTCGGCCCGGAAGGAGTGAGCCGCGATGCCTTAAAAGAAGACTCAAACCCTATCAACTTTTAACACTGCATCGTCATGAAATGATCGAGATAAAGCATCGGAGTAAATATAATGCCAAAGCAGCTTAAGGAAGTGGCATTCAGGTCAGTCCTTGAATATTAACATTCAAAAGAGGCCAAAAAAAATGGCAATTGCTTGGTTAATCCGCCGAAATACATGCGTTAAAAATAGTTGGATATCAGATTTGTTAACGATGGGGCATCCGAGCAGTGTTTCGAGAAACATTAAATTAATGGAGAGCGCAACCAAGGGTGAGTTATGGACGCTGAAGCAGAAAATGTTAAAATTCAAGGACTGACCCCGGACCCGAAGCCCTCTGGATCGTCTGGTTTCTAGCCGTCCGCAACGGCTTCCGCCGAAAGCCCAAGCAGACGCGCTGACATTGACGATTGAAAACCACGAGCGAAGCGTCGGATAACTGTCGGAGGCAATAGCGAACTGGTCCACCAAGTTTGCCCGAAAACCCATTCAATATTCGGATGGCAGGCAGAATTGCCGATCAATAATATGTTGGCACCATAATATGGATAAAGACCTTAAAATATTGCTGTCCGGCATTTTGGCACTGTTCGGCTGGATTGGTGGTGCATTTGCCCTCTACATAGGGTTTATGAGATTATTTCACTTAATCCTAGGTCCAGACACTGGTGGTCGGAGTGAAGTTTCTCGAATGCTTGTTAGCACCATCCTAATTGGATTAGTAACTTTCTTTGCCATTCGATTACTGAAGAGGAAGAGCTTACCTGAAGCAGCATTCATTATGTCAATTATTGCCAGTCTAGCTGGAGGATTCTTTATTTTCATCATATTTGCATTCGGAGGATTTCACTACCTCTTTGGCATAGAAACCAAACCGAAACATGATGAGGTAGAAATTACCCCTTTGACGGAATACCTTTCTACGGATGAGTTAGAAAAATTAACCCAACCAAAACAAAACGATTAATTTGCCAACCATCGGGTTGACCATACCCGGTACAACGCCCGGATTTGAAGGCAACATTTATTCCCCGTGACGACTCATGTTGAACATTGGCTCATGAAAAATGAATGAAAGCACAAGAGCGTATTTCATCGAGCGGATACGAGCCATGCCTCCCGCTCGAGACATTAATGAGATCGGCGAATTCGTGTGGCGCCCTCTATGGGATGAACTTCATGGGGTCAACGGCGAAACTGTTTTAAATGGCAGACGGAAACGCGTACCGGTGGTTCAATTCTCCAGTCCGCTTCTGATTGAAAAATTAAACTCCACACTTGCCGTGATACCACGTTATGATACCATCTGAGCGAGATGAACAAGAAACATACACGCACACTGGAAAAGATCATAGAGAAGCCAGAGCGTTCTGATATTCCATGGAAGGATATTGAGTCACTCATCATTGCCTTGGGAGGGGAAATAACCGAAGGCAGAGGATCTCGGGTCAGGATTTATTTAAATGATATTCGAGCAGTGTTTCACAGACCCCATCCCAAAAGAGTGACGGATAAAGGCGCTGTCAGCTCAATGCGTAGATTTTTGAAAGAAGCAGAGGTGATCAAATGATGGAATACAAAGGATATATTGGAAAAGTCGAATTTGATGACGAGGCAAACCTCTTTCATGGCGAAGTCATCAATCTCAGAGATGTTGTCACGTTTCAAGGCGAAGCGGTTGGTGAGCTTCGTGAAGCGCTCAAAGACTCAGTAGATGATTATCTTGAGTTTTGTAAAGAACGTGGTGAATCGCCAGAAAAACCATATTCAGGTAAATTCATGGTTCGAGTTGAGCCAGAACTCCATAAAGCAGTAGCAATGCAGGCAAAAATGAACCACAAGAGCCTCAATGCTTGGGTGCATGATGCTTTAGCAACTGCAGCAGGATAAAATTCGAATTTTACCAAGCGTACGTATGTGGCGGACTCGGCGATTTCACCTGCCCCAAACTTCAAGCTTTCGAAGAAACATGTTCAACAAACCGATAAACCGCCGTGCGCTTGTCCCCTGCCCGCTTCAGCGCCCCGGAGGCGACGCCGGCCGACAGGTCCCGGCTGGCGGTCGCCGGCGAAATCGTTTTGAACAGACGGCAATAGTCCTTTCGCGAAAAGACCTCTTTTCCGAAGGCTTGATGCGCGATGGGAATCCGATCGGCATGGGTATTCTGGCTGGGTGCACTATTCTCCCACAGACTGCAAAGCGACTGCCTGATTTGCTCGAGCATAAACAACACAAAGCAATCCACATTGCCGCAGTCCTGTGCATTGCAAATCTGCCTGTAATATGCTGCGCGCTGCTCAAACACCATCGACTCGACATCAAGGAATTCAAAAACCGGATGCTCTTCCATCAAGAACCGCGTCTGCCAAAGGCGGGCCACCCGGCCGTTTCCATCAGCAAAAGGATGGATGCTCACAAACTCAAAATGGAAGCAGATCGATTTGATCAGCATCAGGTCTTTGCCGTCTTTGAGATAACCAAAGAGCTCCTCCATCGACGGCCCCACGGTTTCCCATGCCGGCATGCTCCGTGTTTTTGTTTCCGTTACATAGACCTCAACCGGCCCCTGCCGGAATCTTCCGGGAACAAGCAGTAAGCCGTTCCCCATCAGCATCCGGTGGGCATCCAATAGTGAATCGACCGAAAACGGATCAAGCGACGGGAGTGCATCGTAAGCCTCAAGGGCATTGCGGATCTCTAATTGCTCTTTTTTGGAAAGGGCAACCGGCTGACCGGATGCGATTGCCTCAACCTGCGCGACGGAGCAGCTGTTCCCCTCAATGCCCGTTGAGCCGCGAATCAATTTTGCACGGTTCTTCTGCCGCAACTTGGGAACTGGACGGGAAAGTTGCACCCCCTCCACTTTTCCAATTAACTGCTCAACTTCGGCGAGTTTCTTGATGCTGTCCGTAGAAAGCACCAGCTCTGTTGGTTTCCACTTCATGTGAGCGATAGTATCATATGACCCTATTCAGTCAATATAGAATCATATGATACTATCATGGATAGGGAATCACCCGATTGACTAGGACAAAACCCGCGCCAGCTCGGCCCAGCGCTCGATCTCGATCCGCTCCGGGCGCTCGGCGTGGTCGATTCCAGCATCGAAGAGGATGTCATCGACCGGCGAGATGCCCCTTTTTTTGAGGATGGTTCCGATTTGCTTCCGGCGTTGCGTAAAGCAACTCTTCACCAGTTGCTTGAACATTGGGTATTCATCGTTTCCAACAATTGGAACATCGCGCCGCTCCATCCTGACCACGGCCGACCACACCTTAGGCGGAGGCAAGAAGCAGGTCGGGCTGATTTTTTTAACCAACTTGTTTACATAGAATACGCCGGTCAAAACGCTCAACAGGCCATAGTGCTTGTCGCCCGCCGGAGCGCATAGGCGATCGGCCACTTCCTTCTGGATCGTGAGCGACATCAGCTCCGGGCGATGTCCGCACTCGGAAATATCAACCATCAGCCGGCTCGCCACCGAATAGGGCAGGTTGGCCGCCACCTTGGCGATGCCGCCGGCAAAAAGCGCATCCAAATCGACGTCGAGGGCATCGGACTCTATGAGCGTGAAATCAGAGAAACGCGACTTTAGGTATTTCACCATCGTCGGATCTTTTTCGATGCAGGTGACGGACTTCGCCTTGGGAATGATCCGCTCGGTCAGCGCGCCGAGGCCGGGGCCGATTTCAAGAACGTTTTCATCGGGTTGGATATCAGCCGTGTTGGCGATGATATCAAGAATATTGGCGTCGATCAAATAGTTCTGCCCCAGCCCCTTGTTCGGCCGGTGCCCAAGCGTTTCCAGCAATGCCCGCACTTCCTTCGGACTCGTTAATCTAGGTTCTTCAGACATGCTCATCTCAGAAATTTCAACGCAAATACGGTAAGTTCGCAGAGTTCCGCAAAGCTTTCAACAACAGATAACTCTGCGATTCTTAGCGGCCTTTGTGTCTTTGCGTTTAGGTTGCTATTTCCAGGGGTTGGGTTTTGCGGCCATTTCGACGGCGAGGTCGATGGCGTTTTTCATGCTTCTGGGCGAGGCCTCGTTTTTGCCGGCAATGTCGAAGGCAGTTCCGTGGTCGGGCGAGGTGCGGATGATCGGCAAGCCGAGCGTCACGTTGATGCCCTCGTCGAACCCGATCATTTTCAGCGGAGCCAGCCCTTGGTCGTGATACATTGCCACGACGGCGTCATAGTCCCCTCGAAGCGCTTCATAAAAAATGGTGTCGGCCGGGACGGCGTCGGAGACATTGAAGCCCTTTTCCCGCGAGGCGATGATAGCCGGATTAATCAGCTCTATCTCTTCGTTGCCAATTACACCGCCGTCGCCCGCGTGCGGGTTAAGGCCGCAAACTCCAATCTTTCCGTCCTCCAAGCCAAACAGCTTGAGCGCTTGGCCCGTCAGCTCGATGGCTTCGCAAATGTTTTGCTGCGTTAAACTTTTGGGAACCTCTGAAAGCGGAACGTGCCGTGTCGCGAGCATCACGCGCAGGCCGCCGCCGATAAGCATCATGCCAAAGGTTTCCGCTCCGGTGAGCTCCGCCAACAATTCAGTATGGCCCGGCACATCAATGCCCGCCTTATGAAACCCCTCTTTACAGATCGGCGCAGTGACCATGGCATCCAAACTCCCGCTCATGCAACCTGCCACAACCTGCCGAATCGCCAAATCCGCAGCCCGCGAAACATCGGCGTCTATCTTCCCGGGATTCCAAGCCACATCGATGCCGACATCGCGATAATACACATGTTCGGGCATCTCCAGTTTGAGCGCTCGCATCTGCCGCTTCATTTCCGTCACCGGACCATGAAGCATAAACTCTACATTATCCGACCACTTGCTTTCAGCCACGGCCTTGAGCGCGACTTCTGGTCCAATGCCGTTAATGTCGCCAATACTGATTCCAATTCGTTTCATAGCCATGGAATATAAAAAAAAGCCTCGCGAGAAGCGAGGCCTTTCGACGATCCATCCACTTGCTACTCGATGGACACTACAACGAACCGGGAGCCGCGCCCATCGGCAACCAGGAACAGGACTCTTCCATCTTCAACTTCGGAAAGCGCCTGCATGAATTCTTCAACATTTCCAATCGGCTTGCGGTCGATGCTGGCGATAATCTGTCCGGGCTTCAGTCCGGCGCGCCAGGCGGGACTGTCCTGCCCCACTTCCGCAACCAGCACGCCCTGCTCCCCTCCGCAGCCGAGCTGACGTGCAGCATCGCCGTCGAGAGCATCGACGGAAAGCCCGATCTTTTCCAGCAGGCCGGAGTCGGCCACAACGCCGCCGCCTTCCATCTCCTTCGTAATGGCGGAAATCTTCTTGTATTTCCCATTGCGGAACACCTTGAGTTTCAGCGTGGAATCCGGCGGGGTGGATGCGACCCGGTTGCGGAATGCAGCGACTTTGCCCACCTTCTTTCCATCCATCTCGACGATGATATCGCCTTCCTCCAGGCGGGCCTCTTCGGCGGCCGAATCCTCGACCACATCGGAGATCAGGATGCCGCCCTTTTCTTCCAGCCCGAAGCTCTTGGCCAGCTCCTCGTCCACATCCTGGATATAGATGCCGAGCACGCTGCGCGAAATCTTCCCATGCTTGACGAGCTGGTCCTTGATCTGGATCGCCTGGTTGATTGGGATGGCGAAACCGATGCCCATGTAGCCGCCGGTGCGAGTGTAGATGGCGGTGTTGATGCCAACCACTTCGCCGTCGACATTGAGCAATGGGCCGCCGGAGTTGCCCGGGTTGATGGCGGCGTCGGTTTGGATAAAGTTGCCGTATTCGGCGATGCCCACCTCGCTGCGCCCCTTGGCGCTCACGATGCCGGCCGTCAGGGTCTGGGAAAGGCCGAACGGATTGCCCGCCGCCAGCACCCATTCCCCCACCTCGAGTTCATCTGAATTTCCGAGTTCGAGATAGGGAAGCTCGTGGGGATCGTCGATCTTGATCAGCGCCACCTCGGTCTTCGGGTCGCTGCCGATTACCTTGGCGGAAAACTTGCGCTCGTCGCCCAAGGTGACCGTGATGCGATCAGCATCCTTCACGACGTGGTTGTTGGTCAGAATATAACCGTCCTTGGAAATGATAAACCCGGAGCCTTGCCCTTCCTGGCTGTATTTCTTCGGTTCGAGTTCCTGCGGGATGGCCAGTTGGCCGCGCCGCCCCAAGGAATCCTGGAAGGGTTGGTAGCGGTAGCCATATTGAGGCACCTCAACCGTGGTCTCCACATCGACGAACACCACGGCAGGCAGCGCCTGCTTGGCAATCTGCGCAAAAGCGCTTCCCGTTTCCCTGAGCACATCGGTCTTTGCCGACTCTGCAGCACCGGCCACCAAAGCCAGCCCAAGAACCGCGCCCATCACTACACTATTCATTTTTTTCATATTATAATTCCTTTGCCAGCGGGTTTAAATCCCGCCCCCGGCAAAATGCCGGAGGCGGTCGGAGGGAAGGCTGCCAGGGGGGAATGGCAGCCTGCTTGGGTTCTTACTTATCGCCTTCTTCCTTGATGATTTTTTCTTTTTCCTTCACCAGCTTATCCCGGCCAATCAGGAAATCGGTGGCATCGCTGGAGGTGATCACATATGTCCATCCGGACAGCGTTCCGTTAAGGTCGGCGACTGTCTTTTCATTGGCCGCACAAGTTTTATTGAATGCATCCTGCCGCTTCTGGAAGGCATCCTTCTTTTCCTGGTCGGCGTCCGCACCGGGTGCGACCGGGGCGGCGGGTTTGGTGTAGGCTACAGCAAAACGGGCATAACGATCCCCATCGGGCTCACCGCCCAAGGTGGCGATGTAGGTGAAGCCATCTTTGGTCTGCGCGGTGTAGGCCACCGCGTTCGCAAAGCCGAGTTCCGCGTCGGTCTTCGCCGGATCGGCAACGGTCTTGCAGTTGAGATATTGCAAAGCCATCCGAAGCTTGTTGGCTTCCGTTGATTCGAACTCTTCGGTTGCCTCGTCGAGGTCGGCCAGTTTCCAGTCCGCGCCATCCGCCTTCAGCTCCACATCGCCGGCCTTGACGGAAACGATGTCGGCAGAGCGCACGTTGAGAAGCTGCTGTTTAATCCAGTCCTCCGGCTTTTCAGAGAAGGGGCGGAAGTCGTAGTCGACCAGGTAGATCGCCGCGCCATCGTCCTTCTTCACAAAGTGCTGACTGGCCCAGCCTGCGGTCTCGGACGCTTCGCGGCGCGCGCCGACGTCCAGCGCGGCCACGGTTTTGCCACCGGCTTTCAACACCATCTTTTTAGCCTTTTCCCCCAGCCCGAACTCAGAGGCCTCCACGTTGCCGGCGCGAATCGGCTGGCCCAGCTTGATCTCCGCCGCTTTGCGCATTGCATCCGCCAGCTTGTCGAAATCGACCGGATAGCCATAGAGCGAACCGACGCCCCATTTTCCATCCTTCTTCACCAGCGCAACACGGTTGGAGCCCACCGTCACATCGAGCGCCGTCATGGCGTTGAGGTCGATGCCCGCCAGCAATGTTGCATCCTTGCCGCCCTTGCCCGGGCGGGTGGTCTTTCCGCGCTGCTGCATGGCCGCGATCAACACTAGCACCACCAAGGCAGCCCCCATTCCAATAATTTTTTTCCCATTCATTGTAAACTGCTCCTTCCGGTTAACGTGTCTTGCGGATCCAGATTCCCCGACCGATGCCGAACAAGGCAATGAGCAGCGGAATAGCGACAATGTTTAACGCCTTCATGTGGACACCGAGCGATTCGATATCGCTCCGCAGGTTTTTGCGAACCTCCTTGAGCGACTGCTGGGTATGGAAGGTCTCCTCACGGAACTTCTTGACCTCCGCCTGCTGCTCGGCCGAAAGCATCAGCTGCTGGCCGGTGCCCTTCGTCTGCTGGAGCGCGGCGAGCCGCTGCTGCGTAGCCTGCAGCTTTTCGTTCAGCCGCTGCTCTTCGGCCTGCCACTTGAAGGCCGCCTGCTTTTCGAGTTCGATCACGCGGTCGAACGGGCGGTCGAAGGAATTGCGACTACGCAGGCCGATCAACGTTTCGCTGCCGCAAAGCTGCTCGACCATATTGAGCGCGAAGCTCAGGTTCTCGTTGCGCGGCTGCTGCATCGTCTGGCCAAGCAGGTTGATGTTCTGCATGCAGAAGCGGTCGGCCAGCATATCAACGTCGGCCACAAGAATGACGACGCCCGGCTTTTCACTTTCCTTCAAGCCATCCGGCTTGTCCGGGAACGCCGTCTTGAAGGTGCCCTGCAAACGCACGGCCAGCGGCAGCCGCTTCGTCGATGCTGGGATATCGATCTTGCCGGAGCGCGCGGCGGCGGTGCTGGCCAGGAAGCCGTCGGCTTCGGTGTAGAGCATCTCGGTCATTTCCAAGCCGTTCGAAACGCTGCCGGTGAAGGCGCCGGCAAACGGCAGCATCAGGTCGCGGAGCGATCCGGTGGCCACATCGTCGCGGTTGATGTTCTTGTCGCGAAGCGAGAGCCAGGCGGCATTGCGTTCGGCGCGCCCCTGCCCAGCCTGCAGCAGGCTGGCGGCGGCCTCGTCGGCAGCGAGCTGCCCGGACGGCATTTCCAAGCCCCAGACGGCGGTCAGCTTGTTGAGGTCGGAGCTGTCTTGCGGCGGCGGCATGCCGTATTGCTGCATCTGCGGATTCGCGCTCTCCTGGGCGGCAAGGCTCATCGGATCGGTGAAGGCGAGCAGGTGGCCGCCGCGCAACACAAACTGGTCGAGAGCGTAGAGCGCGTCGTCGGAAATGTCCGCCGGATGGATGACGATGAGCGTGTCGATGTCCGCCGCAATGTTGGTGGCGGTCATATCGATTTCCTCGACATCATACTGCCGCTCGATCTCGGATACCACCGCCCACTTGTGCGAACCACTGCCCTGCTGCATCATGTAGGGGTTCGACGGCATGGAGCCGTTCACCGGCAGCGCACTCATGATGCCGACCTTTGCCGTCTTTTCGGATGCCACTTCGGATATCATGCGGGTCAGCAGGTATTCGAGCCGCGGCTCGGCACTTTCGGCCAGCATCGGGATCACGGCTTCGCGGTTTCCAGAGACGGCCACGATGCCGAAATAGAGATCGCCGCCGGCGCCGAAGAGATCGACCGACTGCCCCTGCAGGCCATAGCGCTGCGCCCATTCTTCCTCGTCGGAATCCGGTTTCGGGTCGTACTCTTCGACCACCAAGCCGCCGCCGGAGCGCGACTCGTATTCCTTAAGCAGGTCGCGCACGCGCCCCGCAAAGTTTTTCAGCGGAACCGAGATGCGATCGTTGCTCTTGGAGAAATAAAACTTGAGCGTCACATCGCGGTCGAGGTCGCCAAGCAGCTGCTTAGTGCCGCCGGAGAGCGTGTAGAGCTTGTCCTGCGTCACGTCGGCGCGCAGCCTCATCGGTCGGATCACCGCATTGAAGGCGATCAATATGCCCAGCAGAAGCAGCACGCCCGCCAAGCCAGTCATTTTCTTTATCTGATTCATTTCAAAAATTCCTAATTTTAAACACTAAGGCATGAAGGCCGCTAAGATTTATAACTTCGTGTTCTTTGAGTCTTCGTGTTTCATTTCTGTCCCCTCTAACGTCCTACCTTGGTTTTGAGCACAACCTGCGTGGCGAAGAGCATGAAGACCATCACCGAGGCGAAGTAGACCAGGTCGCGCAGGTCGATCACACCGCGCTGCAGTGCTTCGTAGTGCGGCATGAAACTGAACGATGCCACGCCGTCGACAAGCCACATCGGGGCCCAGCGCGCCAGCAGGTCGGTGACCGGCGGATAGCCTGCAAGAATCAGGAACAAGCCTATGACCACCGCGAGAATGAAGCTGATCACCTGGTTGCGCGTCAGCGCCGAGGTGAACATGCCGACGGCAATGTATGCCCCGGCCAGCAGCACGCTGCCGAGATAGCCCGACATCGCCGCGCCGAAGTCGGGCGCGCCGAGATAGGCCGCCGTCAGCGGCACCGTGAAGGTGAGCGCCAGCGCCAGCACCATGAAGAGCCAGGCGGCGAAAAACTTGCCCAGCAGCGCCTGCAGCGGCGTGACCGATACGGTGAAGAGCAACTCGATCGTGCCCGAGCGACGCTCCTCCGCCCAGAGGCGCATCGCCACCGCCGGAACGAGGATCATGTAGAGCCACGGATGCCAACGGAAGAACCCGTTGAGATCGGCCTGCCCCGCCTCGAAAAACTGCGAGAGCGAGAAGGTAAAGAAGCCCGCGAGCATCAGGAAAATGATGATGAACACATAGGCCACCGGCGAATCGAAATAGGAGCGCCACTCGCGCTTCCCTACGGCCAGAATATGGTGGGCTGCTTCGTTCATTACGCCACCTCCTTCTTCTTCGTATCTTCGGTCGTGGTGATCTGGCGAAAGACCTCGTCGAGACGGCCGTCGTCAACCTTGATGTCGGCGACCTTCCATTTATTTGCCTGCGCCGCGGCGAGCACGTCGGAAGCGATGGACTTGCCCGCCTTCGGGAAGGCGACAATCTTGCCGTCCTCCAACGCATGGACTTCCTTTACGCTCGGCAGCTTGCCGAGCTTGTCGGCAATGCCCTCCCCTTCGGCGGAAAGGGTGACGGCGTTGTATTGCGAACTGCGCGCCTTGAGCGCGGCGGGCGTGTCGTCGGCCACCACCCGGCCGTTGCTGACGATGATGGCGCGGGTGCAGATGGCTTCGACCTCTTCAAGCACATGGGTCGAAAGCATCACGACGCGCTCGGAAGCCATCTCGCGGATCATGTCGCGCACGACCTGCTTCTGGTTGGGGTCGAGCCCTTCGGTCGGCTCGTCGAGCAGCAGGATGTCGGGGTCGTGCAGCAGCGTCTGCGCAAGGCAGGTGCGCTGGCGGTAGCCCTTCGAAAGCGTGTCGATGCTCTGGTTCCTGACCGGCTGCAGGAAGCAGCGGTCGAGCGCGGAATCGACGCGGCTGTTGCGCTCCGCCCCGTTGAACCCGCGCACCTCGGCGAGGAAGCGCAGGAAGCCCGACACCGTCATGTCCTCGTAGAGCGGCGTGGTTTCCGGCATGTAGCCAATGCTCTTCTGCGCCGCGACCGGGTTCTGCGCCACATCGATGCCCTTGACGTGAACCGTGCCCGCGCTTGGCGGAAGAAACCCCGCCACCATGCGGATCGTGGTGGTTTTCCCGGCGCCGTTCGGCCCGAGGAACCCCAGCACGGTTCCCTTCTCGACCTCGAACGACACGTCGTCAACCGCGCGCCGCCGCCCGAAGTCCTTAATCAAATGATTCGCTTTGATCATTCCTTTGTCTCCTTGTTTCCTGTTCGCGGCATACTAGGCCGCCTGGCGGCGCTGATTCCGTTTTTCCCTTTTATCAAGCTGCCGCTCGATCTCGTCGAACGCCAGCCACACGGCGGCTTGAAGATTTCCGACGGCCCCGCTGCTTTCTTCGGCGTGCGCCACAAAAAGCCGCTTGCCGGGCACCTCAAGCCGAATGGACACCTTGAAGACAATGCCTCTGTACCGGCGGTGCATCCTGTCGATCACGGCTTCGCACCGGCCTTCGGCAAGATCGAAGCGCCGCAGCCGATCCGCCTGTTGCCGCACCAATTCTTTGATGGGAAGCGATTGGGGCATATGGAGGAACTTTACCTGCAATGCCTGGGGAGAAAGTTTTTTCGTATTCATTTGATCCACTCCTTTCCTGTTGATGGCTACAGTGAAGCCTAGCGGCCTTACCGGATTCTTGCGGGAGCATTACAACGCGGTAATGTTGCGGCATTTGTGCCCCACCCCTGCTCTACCGACCTTGGGAAGCCCATTGGTCCGCGGCGTCGAGCTGGTCTGCGGGGAAGTGCCGAATCTCCGCAGATACAAAATGCGAGCCGATCCGCTCGGCCACGTCGCCCAACCGGGAGTCGGTCACCAACGCGACCCTCCCGATGTGTTCATGGTGGTTCCGAATAAATTTGAAGTGCTCGCTCATGGCGCCGAGACTTTCCCATCCGAAGAAGTCCTTCGCTTCGATCACCAAACCCTTCAGCTTTCCTTCCTTTTCTATGAAGGGATCGACTATCCGCGCTATTTCTTCGAAATCCGACTTTTTCAGCGGCGTTATCGGATGCACATGAAGCAACCGCTTTTCTTCGTACAATCCACACGTAATCATTTCGTTTAACCTCCTTGCGATGATCCTTCTTTTGCCGTGCACCGACTCAGGCGGCTTCGAGCACCCGCTGGCGGCGCGACTTCTTTTTCCGGTTCTTCTTCAATTGCTGCCGGAGATGGCAGAAGGCGTCGCGCACCGCGCTGTAAAGGTATTCATGGGAACCGCTCTGTTCGTTGCCATGCGCCGAATAGACTTGGTCGCCGGGCACGGCACAGCGGATCCGGATCTCGAAAACCCCGCCAAAATGCCGGCGTTGCGTTTCGTCGATGACCACCTCGCAATGCGAGCCCGGCGCAACGAGTTTCTGGAGCCCGGCGACCTCTTGCCTTACCAAGGCGATGATGGCCTCCGACTTCGGCATGTGCCGGAACTGCACCTGCAACGGGATCCGGTTCATGTTTCCATTGTCTTTCATGCTGCTCCTTTCCGGGATTGCTCCCTCTGTTGATTGCCTGTAGTTAAACCCGCCCGCCTTGCCGAATCCTTTCTGGATTATTACAAGGCGGCAATGTTCCGTTCCCCGCCCGCTGTTTCCCTTGCCGCCCGCAACCATATTCCGACACGGCCTGCTTGATGGCCTGGATGGAGCGCGGGGGAACCACAAATTCCCGGACGCCAAGCTGGAGCAGCTGCGGAATCATGTCTTTCTGATCCGCCAAGGAACCGCACAGCCCAGTCAAAGCAGCGTCCTCGGGACGGCAGACCATCCTGATGAGCTTTAATACGGCCGGATGGGTTGGCTGGAAATAGGGATCCTTCGATAAATTTGCACGGGGCGCGGCCATTACATATTGGGTGAGATCATTCGATCCGATCCGGATGAAATCGCACCACTCCCACAACTCGTCAATCATCAGGGCGGCGGCGGGGGTTTCGACCATCGCACCGAGAGGAAGCGGGGCAAGCCCTTCGCGCCGCGCCGCGTTTTCCAGTGCCCGACGAACAAAGCGCATATCTTCTGCCACCGTGACCATCGGAACCAGGATATGCAGTTGCCTGTAGCCCCGCGCAAGCCTTAGCAGGGCCTGTAGCTGGGGTTGCAGCAGTTCCGGATGCCGGGCCAGCAATCGAATCCCGCGGCATCCCATCGAACAGTCCTTCACATAGGGCAAGGGTTTATCGCCCCCGGCATCGAGCAGCCGCACATACGCGGGTTTGCCGGCCATGGGCGCAAGGATGTCCGAGAGGCGCTGTTCAATTTCATCCTCCCGCAACGCGCGATCCGACTGCATATACAGCGATTCCATGCGCAGCAGCCCGATTCCGTCCGCACCGGCTTCCGCCGCCTGCGTGGAGGTGGCCACGCAACCGACATCGGCCATCACCCGAACGGGTGTTCCGTCAATGTCCATGGAAGTCGCAGCTTCCGGCTCAAGCACAACGGGCAGGGATTCGGCGCATTGCCTATACGCATCAATCGCACGAGCAGGATTGGTAATAATGAGGGATCGGTCGGCATCGACAATCAAGGGTGTTCCCTGCTGAATCAAGCGGGTGGCATCCTGCACCTGGCAGAGGATAGGGATCTCCAGCTCTCTGGCCAGAATCAAGCCGTGCGAGGCGGGATGCCCATGCTGCACAACAATCGCCGCCGGCCGCATCCGATGCAGTGCGACAATATCAGAGACAAAGATATGGTCTGCCACGAGAATGTTTTTTTTAGAGAGGACCAACTTCTCTTTCACGGTGGAACCAATCAAGGATTCCATCAACATTTTGCCAAGATCGGTAATCAGCAACGCTTTCGGCTGTGTTTGTCCACCCGGCACATGCCCGAAGTCCCCGGCCAATTTACGCCAGACAGATTGAACAGCCGCTGTTGCACAGTCGCCGTTTTTCTGGAGTTCGTCTTGCAAATCAGCATGCAACTTTGGATCAAGCAAAATGGCCTGATATGCCTCAAACAATGAATAAACAGAAGAGTCTGAGTAAAAATCGCCATGATGAATCCCATATTCCAAGCGCTGCAGCTGTTCGTGGATCGCATTTTTAATCCGGCTCCACCCGTCTTCCGTCTGCTTCGACGAGGCATCAAGACCAAGAGGAGCGTGGATGTTCGTATTGATAAAAAGGCATGCACTGCCCTCGGCAATTCCGCCGGAAATAACGGTTCCAAATAAAATACGTTCCGTCTGATGATTGCTTGAGCTCATAGCACACACCTTTACTCCCCAGTCAACCAAAGCCGGGCGGCCAAGCCACCCGGCTGGCAGGTTTACTTAACTTCAATCTTCCGGGCGTTCTTGTCCTGTTCCGCTTTCGGAAGGGTTACGGTCAGCACGCCGGCATTGTATTCCGCAACCACCTTTTCGGAATCCACGCTCTTGGGCAGAACCACTTCCCGGCTGAACGCATTCAAGCTGCGTTCCTGAATGATTACTTTTTCATCCTTTTGTTTTTTCAGAGTCTCGCGCCGTTCGGCGCTGACCACCAAAACATGGTCCTTGACCTCAATCGAGATGCCGGACTTCTCCAGCCCGGGCAGATCCATCTGGACGACAAACGCATCGGGCCGCTCGCGCAAATCCATGGCTTGCTGCAGTTCCTGGCCGAACACGGCTTCGAACTCGGGAAACCCGCTGTATGGATACAACGTGTTGCCGAACAGCCGGTCCATTTCCCGTTGCAGATTGAATAAGTCATGAAACGGGTCCGGCTTTTGCCGCTGCTCCTGCAACTTTTGTTCCTGCTTGGCCGGCTCATCCTTCTTTAGTTGGATTTTGCCGCCTTTTTTTCCAGCCCACGCCATACTGCCACCGAGCAGCAGAAGCGCGACCATCGCTCCAGCAATAATCTCTCTATAAATTGCCTTTTCACTGATTCCATGTTTTTTCATTTCAATGCCTCCTTCAGTTGGCGTTTTTAGTTCAGTTCGATTCCTGACATTGCGTTTCTTATTCCATAGAACCACCTCCTTCCTATCCAGTGTTCGTTGATAGTAGACCCCACAACCTTTTCGACAGGCTTTCCCGAGCATTACAGCGCGGTAATCTTTTACCGGTTGACAAAACCTCTCCTGCCCGATTAGCTCTACGAAGTGTTTCATCAAGGTTTGACGGGAGCTGCCCATGCGCATTTTGATTATTGAAGACGACCGAAAGATCGCCTCGTTCCTCAAAAAAGGATTCAAGGAAGTGGGCTATGCCGCCGATGTCGCCGAGGATGGCGAAAACGGGCTGACCATGGTTCGCCAAGGCATCTACGACGCCATCGTGGCCGACCTCATGCTGCCGAAGCTCGATGGCCTCGGGATGATCGAACGCGTGCGGGCCGAGGGAATCGAGACCCCGGTCATCATCCTGAGCGCCAAACGTTCGGTGGACGACCGCATCCGCGGCCTGCAGGCGGGCGGCGACGACTATATGGTGAAACCCTTTTCCTTTTCGGAACTGCTGGTTCGCATCCAGACCCTGCTGCGTCGTTCGCAACGCACCCCGCAGGCAACCGTGCTGGAGGCCGCCGACCTCCGGCTGAACCTGACCAACCGCGCGGTCGAGCGTGGCAATGAACCCATCGAACTGCAGCCGCGCGAGTTTGCCCTGCTCGAATACTTCATGCGCAATCCGGGGCGCGTGGTCACCAAAACCGCCATCCTCGAACACGTCTACGACTACAGCTTCGACCCCCAGACCAACGTGGTCGATGTGCTCGTCTGCCGCCTGCGCAACCGCATCGACAAGCAGTTTGATCGAAAGCTCATCCACACCGTGCGCGGAGTCGGCTATGTCCTCAAGACCGACTGATTCCGTACACATGGCCTTCAGCTTCCGGCTGGCGCTGCTCTACACCGCGTTTCTCACGCTTTCCTTTGTCGTGCTTATTTCGGTCACCTATCAACTCGTCAACCGCTTGGTTCAGACGCGTGACCGGGATCTCATCGAAGCGCAGGCGCTCCAGTTCAAAGCGCTTTTTTCACAAGGCGGCGTCTCGGCGATCGAAAATTATTTCAGCCAGCAAATCAACCCGGCCGACCGGGTCTTTGTCCGCATCGTGGACCACTGGAACCAGGTTCGGTTCATCACCGCCTCGCATCCGCTGTGGGCCTTGCTCGACGAGAAAGTGCAGAAGCACCACCTCGCCACCAACGAATCCCGCTGGAACGAGCTCGCCCGCGAAGAATCGGAAGGCAGCTGGATCGTCGGCTCCATTCCGCTGGATGCCGGCTACTATCTCCAAGTCGGACGAAGCAATACGGAAAGCCGGCTGGTCCTGGCCCATTTCCGGCGCATGAGCCTGCGCATTCTCCTGCCCGCCCTGCTGTTGAGCCTGTTGGGCGGCTGGCTGGCCGCCCGCAGTGCGCTTGCCCCGTTGCGGGCGCTCGTCCAGACCATCCGGACCATCCTCGAAACCGGCGACTTGCGGCAGCGCGTTCCCTCCCATGCCCAGCGCGGCGAACTTGGCGCGCTCAGCACCATGTTCAACCGCATTCTCGACAAAAACGAAATGCTCGTCCAAGGCTCGAAAGACACCCTCGACAACGTGGCCCACGACCTGCGCACGCCGATGACCCACCTGCGCAATTCCGCCGAACGCGCCCTGCAGCCGCCCCAACCCGATCCGCGCATCCAGCGCGAAGCCCTGGCCGACTGCATGGAGGAATCCGAACGCATTCTGCAAATGCTCAACCTCCTGATGGATCTGGCCGAAGCCCAAACCGGCGGCATGGAACTGCACCTCGAAACCATCACCCTGCGCGAACTCGCCGACGAGGTCATCGAACTCTACTCCATCGTCGCCGAGGACCGCGGCATTGCCCTGAAGAACGAGGTGCCAACCTACCTGACGGTGCAGGCCGACCGCATGCGGCTGCGGCAAAGCATCGGCAATCTGGTGGACAATGCCCTCAAATACAGTCCAGAGCAAAGCGAGGTGGCGCTGCTGGGAAGTTCGAACGAAACCACGGTGGCCCTTGCCGTCCGCGACCACGGGTGCGGCATCGCGGAAGAGGATTTGCCGCGCATCTGGGACCGACTCTACCGCGCAGAGCGCAGCCGCGCCACCCCCGGCCTCGGCCTCGGCCTCAGCATGGTCTGGGCCATCGTCGAAGCCCACGGCGGAACCCTGGATGTGCAAAGCCTCGCGGGCGAGGGTTCCACCTTCCGCATCCATCTTCCGAGGAAAAAAAACTGAAGCCAATCAGGAATAGACTATGGATGCAGGAACAAAAATACTCATTGCCACGCTGCTCGGCGCGATTGGCATGGGCTACATCGTGTATGGCCGAAAACAATTCAAAGGCTCGGCCCTCGTGGCGGGGATCGTTCTGTGCGTCTATCCCTATTTTGTGCCGAACCTGCTATTGCTTATTGTGGCGGGACTGGCCGTCATGGCGGCCCCTTTTTTCATCCATGATTAGCTGCCCGCCGGCTTCCTTGGCTATCGCAGTCGCATGCTGGAGGGACGACCTCCGTGTCGTCCTGCGTACCGATCGGCCCTCCAAGCTTCCAATCCTTGGAATATTTCCAGAACGTGGAACATCAGCCCCAAACCTCGCCGTTTCCGCCGCATCGGCAACAGCCCGGCGAGCAGAACTGTTTTCATAGCTGAAACCTCTTGCTTCGTAGTTCCCTCAAAGCGGAGCGGAGAGGGTCTCGGCTTTTGAATATTCCCGCCGCTTCGCTCCGGGAACACTACAAAGACCTTCCTCCGGGCAGCGCCGTGGTCTGACCCATCCTGCGTACGCCGTTATCGCAGACAAAGCATCCTGCTTCGTTAGCGCACGGTCGGACGCCGCCCCCCGTATTGCAAATGCTCGAGCAACGCCCTCTCCTCATCCATAACGTGGCTGGAAACACGCGTCTACGATACCCGCACCTGACCGTTCACCAGCATCGGCAACAGCCAGTCGCGCAAGGCAGTGAGCTGCAGGGTTTCCTTAATCACAATACTCTTTCGTTTCTCAAAAAATTGGTTCTTCGTGGAATTTTGTGGTGGAGAAATCGGAGAAATCTTTTTGACGGGATAACAGGATGAACCGGATCAAATCCTGTATATCAGCAGGAGAATGGCTTTTAATGTGTTTCCTTACAATGACTTGCCCGTATCGCCAGGAGGGATTGAAGGGGGAATTGGAAGGTCGACAGGATAGAGCGGCCTTCATAGTAGAGTCATCCCGATGATCCTGTTATCCGGTCGAAAACCTACGTTCTCCATAAAAATTAACGGAGAGCCAAAAAATTTCATCAAATCGGCAAATGGAGCAACGACCTCATCCGGCGGAATTTCGGCAGCATAATTTTCTGCGCCGCTAAAGATCAGCCCTAAGATGTTTGTTCCGCTACAAAATCCAGCCACGTATTTATGAAAGTGGTCGGTGTTGAAAAGGCGATGAAGATAGAACTTCAACGATTCATCAGCGTGAGCACCGTGTTGGCTTATTCGGCAAATTTTTCCTGCGCTTTTCTACACAAGCACCTCAATGCCCTTGCGCTCCACGAGATCGAGCAGCTTCTTGGAAGCACCTGCGGGCTTTTTCGTCCCCCGCTCCCACTTCTGGACTGTGGAGGGGCTGATATTCAAGACGGCGGCAAGCGCGGCCTGGCTGAGATGGTTTGCCTTGCGGATGGAAATGATTTTCTCCGGGGGATATTCATGAACATCGGGAAGGCAGAGGGAGTTGATGTTCTTCATGGTAATTTCATCGACGACTCCGCTTTTGTTCAAGTCGGATACGGTTTCAGTAATGGATTTTGCGATTGAGCTTCTCATGGTGCGACCTCCTTAAAGTCTCCGTTTTCTATCGCTGTTTCAATCTGTTTCTCGGTCAGGGCTGTGAGTATTCCCGCAAATTCCTTCAATGCCAACAGCTCCTTCGCTGAGAGATTGTCCTTTTCGTTCTTGGCAAAGCCGTGGATGAAAATGGCTCGTTTCCCTTTTTTGCAGCAAACGATGGTTCTGCCGCTTCCGCTCTTGCCCCGGCCCCTGAAGCGAATCCTCTTTTTGTAGAGGTGTCCGCCGAGGGCGGCATCAAACGTCCCGCTTTTCAGCTCGTTCAGAGCGGTTGCCAGTTCGCCGGAATATATCGGCTGCCTGGAAACCCACTTGCTGAATCATCGGGTCATTAAATCTTTCATGCCCCACTTATAGCACTAGGTGCTATATTTTTCAATTCAGGGATGAGCCGGAAGGCGCTTGTTTAGCCCCGATCAACAGCGAGCCAACAAAGTAGAACCGTGCCTCCAGCCTGTCTGCTCCTGCCTTGCCTCCCCATTGTGGACAGGCTGGAAGCACGGTCCTATTTGAGAAAACACGATTCCGTCCACCTATCCAAAAATCGCGAAAACCAAGCAGCGCAACAACCCCAGGCCGATCCACAGGATGATCGGGCTTAAATCGATGGCGGTTCCGCCGAATACCGGCGCGCGTATCCACCGGCGCATTGGGGCAAGCACGGGCTCGTAGGCGCAGGCCAGCCACCGCCGCAGGGCATAGGCCGCCGGATGCAGTATCCACGAACAGAGCACGTAGACAATCAAACCGAATTCGTACAGCCCCAAAACAGAATCAAGAAATCGTAATAGAGACATGGCATGTCCTCCCACTAGTTTCCTCCAGCTTCGATTTCAATCTTTCGGGGTTTGGCCTGCTCGGCCTTGGGCAGCTCGATGTCGAGCACGCCGTTGCGCAGCCTTGCCTTGATCTTGTCGCGGTCGATGAGCTGCGGCACGTTGAACTTGCGGCGGAACACGCCGGTCTCGTATTCACCGGCGAGCAGATCAACGCCGCCGGGCTTGGCGGCGGACTGCGTTCCGGTGATCTCCAGCTCGGTGTTGTCGAGCCGGATATCGACTTGGTCCTGCGCCACGCCGGGCATGTCGCAACGGACGAGGATGGCATCTTCCTTTTCATAGATGTCGGTGGCCGGCACAAACACCTTGGCGTCGCGGGTCAGCTCGGCATCGCTGCGTTCCACCTTTTCGAGAGCTTTGTCTTTATGGTCTTTCATGATGCACCTCCTTAGGCTGTCTTGATTTCAATGCGCTTGGGTTTGGTGGCTTCCTGCCGCGGCAGGGTGACTGTCATTCATACTTGGCCGCCACTTGGTCGTTTTCGACCGCAAACGGGAGGCGCACCGTGCGCACGAATTTTCCTGCATCGCGCTCGCTGCGGTGGCAGACGGCATCCTCCGCCGGCTTGTCGCCCTTGCGCTCGCCTTTGATCGTGAGCTGGTTGTTGACCACGCTCAGGTCGATGTCTTCGGTTTCCAATCCGGGCAGCTCGGCCGCGACGACCACGCTGTCGGCATTGCCCCACACGTTGAGTGCCGGGAAGCGGGACATGGCGGCTCCGCTATCGTATCCGTCGAACAGACGGTTCATTTCCCGTTGAAGGCCACGAAGCTCTTCGAACGGGCTCCATGCTCTTGAGTCAGTCCAGTACATAATCTGCACTCCTTTCGTTTCCACTCCCGCGACCACCGCGGAAGGGCGCCCAATGGCTTCAACTCCCTATAAACAAAAAATATGCCAACCGTGAGGCTGGCATATTTCTTAGAAAAACCGCGTTTATCAGAATAATCCGCCTCGGCATGTGTGAAAAAATGACACACCCAATCGGCAGACCTGTGTCAAAATTTTCCACCCGGCGTGCGCCGCAGCAGTTCACGATCGAGATGCCGGAACGCAGCAGCAGAAAAAGCGAACAGGCAATCCCCACGAGAAGTGAGCCTCAGGTGCTCAGCATAGAAATTGACAAAACTATTGATAACAAGATCATTCCAGGCTTCGGCCTGCTGAATCAGTTCTGCTCGCATAGAGCCCCCTTGCCAATTCAGCGATAAGACCAGCATGGGAAATTCGTTCTCGCCAGGATGCGGGGATTCCCTCAAGCCCATAATATGCGCCGGCGATCTGCCCGTAGATTGCCGCGGTGGTGTCTGCATCATTTCCGAGATTAACTCCCGCCTCAAACGTCGATGACTTGTGGAACGCCCACAGTGCAGCTTCAAGCGATTTCACAACATAACCGGAGCCGACGATGTCAGGAGGCTCTTTGCGCTTAAAAGAACCACTGGCAATATCAAATATTTCAGCGCATAGGGGCATGTGGCTCCAGAGGCCGTCGACCGGGGTGTATTGGGAAGAAAGCAGTTCCTCTTTTGAAGCCCCTTGAACGGCTCCAACGATGAGCCCGCCAAAGTACCGGCAGGCATCTAGACATGTGGCGGCTCCATGGGTTGTTCTTGAGCTTTCCGCGCTCATCTGAACTGCCTGTTCAGGATTTGATGCAAAAAACAGAGGTGCGGGGGCAAGACGCATCAGGCTGCCGTTGCCCGCCGCGTTGGGAGAAACAGAACCAGCAAACGGATCACCCGTTCGAAGGAACCGCCCCAGCGCCCTGGAAACCGTAGTCCCTATGTCAAAACATATGCCGTTGCTGCTGAGGTAACCCTCGTCCCGCCAGCGCACATAGCGCTCCATCTGGTCGCGGGCATCGAAACCGCGGCATGCGACCAGACTGTCCGCAAGGCAAAGCGCCATGGAAGTATCATCGGTCCATTGTCCCGGTTCCAAGCAGAACGGGCCGCCTCCCACCATATCCACGACAGGCGAAAAACTGCCGGGCGGCTTGAACTCAATGAAATCCTGCTTCTTGCTTCCGATTCTTCCTTCGCTACCGATATTCTCGTCTCTATAGAAATAGCCGCTTCCTACCAGCCAGAATACCTTGTCCGCATGGTAAGGCGAAACATTCGCATTGTTTGCCAAGCGGATGATCGCCTTGAACAACTGATAGTCATCAGCTTGGTCGTCACAGAGCCTCAACGCTTTAAAAATATCGCGCAAGTGAACATCGGGCTTGGGGAAATTGACATATCCGATTTCTTTAAGGAAGTCGCAGGAAAGGGCAAATCCGAATCCGGCGATCTCCCGACTGAGCAGCATGGCAAGGCTGGCACGGGCTCTATCGTCCCGATCAAAGAAATCGGCCCACTGGAAAAAGTCCTGCGCAGAGTCGAACTGATCAAAAAACGCCGCGCCCGAGCTTATGGTTTGGCAGTATCGGGGCCAGATACTCCTCGGCGTACGCCGAATCTGCCCCCGAGGCTTGAGGGTGGCCACAATCTCATCCAGCATCGCCTCGCAGTCACCGCCATATTTACTTATTACGGCTGCAGAGTCGAAGTCCTCCAGAACGGCAGCCAGCTTATCAACGCCGCCAATGGATCCACCGATGACTCCCGCCTTCATGTTTGCGTTCTGGGCGGATAGTAAAAGGCGCTCATAAAGAGCCGGCATAGTGCATGACGCACTACCCGCTGCTACCGGATTCAAATATTTTTCAACGAGCGTTTCTGTTACGCCACTGATCCCAAGGCTCGGCAAATAGTCCCTTGCCAGCCTGTATGCCTGTCGGTCTATCCCTGCGATTGTTTTCATATTATTCCGATCCTAGCCAAGAGATCGGCGGCGCCACCGCTATCCATAACCGCATCATATTCATGGCACCTCCTCGTTCCCAAAACAGAATACGGATGCTGGAACATGAGCCCTTGCCGGACAAGCAAAAAGGCCCCGCATGAAGCGGGGCCTTTCGTTGATCCGTCCGGGTCGGTTAGACGAGGAGCAGTTCAGCGTAGCTGGGCATCGGCCACAGGTCAGCCGGAACGATGGCTTCCAGCGCATCAACCGACGCACGGAGTTCGTTCATGGCGGCAATCTGGTCGGCCGGCTTTTCAGCAGCATCCAGTTTGGCAATGCCGGCAATCGCAGCTTCGGTCAGGCTAGACATTTCAGCGCAGATACCTGCAGCGGCCGGAACAACGGAGTATTCGGTGATGGCTGTTACCGCGGCCGGAACAATCATCGTCCTCGCGATATCCAATGCAGTGGCCGCTTCGATTCCAATGAGGGTTTCATAGGTTTCTTCGTAGATGTTGAAGCGCGACTCCAGCTCTTCGTTGGTCAGTACGTTGTACTTCGCAAACAAATCCTTGGCCTTCTGCGTCTGCAGCGCCGGCAGTGCATCCTCGGTGGTGACGAGGTTCGGCAGGCCGCGCTTGGCTGCTTCTTCCAGCCATTCGTCGGTGTAGCCATCGCCATTGAAGAGGATGCGCTTGTGTTCTTTGATGACGGCTGCGAGAACATCCTGCAGGGCAGCGTTGAATTCTTTTCCCCCGGCAACCGCGGTTTCCACTTCGGTGCAGATGTAGTCGAACGCTTCAGCAACGATTGTGTTCAGTACGATGTTGGCACCGGCCGGGCTCTGGTTGGAACCAACGGCACGGAACTCGAAGCGGTTGCCGACAAACGCGAACGGTGAAGTACGGTTGCGGTCGGTGTTGCCACGCGGCAGATTCGGCAGCAAGTCAACGCCGAGGTGGATATGCCCGCCGTCTTTGGAGCTGTCCGCTCCTCCGGCTTCGATCTGCTCAACGATGTCGGTAAGCTGTTCGCCTAGGAAGACCGAAACAACGGCAGGCGGTGCTTCGTTGGCACCCAAACGATGATCGTTTCCGGCGGTTGCAACCGAAGCGCGGAGCAGGTCGGCATGAGTGTCGACCGCTTTCATCAGCGCAACCACGATGGTCATGAACTTGGCATTTTCGTGCGGGTTGTCGCCCGGCTTCAGCCAGTTCTTTCCGTCCGGACCGGAGATGGACCAGTTGTTATGCTTACCGGAACCGTTCACTGCGGCAAAAGGCTTTTCGTGCAGGAGGCAGGCAAAGCCATGCTTCTCGGCGGTAACCGCCAACACTTCCATGATGATCATGTTGTGGTCGACGGCAATGTTCAGCGTTTCGAAGACCGGAGCAAGCTCGAACTGTCCAGGGCATACTTCGTTATGACGGGTCTTGGCCGGAACAGCATACTGCCAGAGCACGGCGTCGAGCTCACCCATGAAGGCGGCAACGCGCGGCTTGATGGCGCCGAAGTAGTGGTCGTCGAGCTGCTGGTGTTTGCTTGCGCCTTTTCCGAAAAGGGTACGGCCAGTGCGCAGAATGTCGGGGCGTTCAGCAACGAGGTCGAGGTCGATCAGAAAGTATTCCTGCTCACCGCCAAGGGTTGCCTGAGCCATAGTGTCGCCGCAATCAATGCCGAAGAGCTTGCCGAGACGAATCGTCTGGTCCGACAGTACCTTCATGGAGCGGAGCAGCGGGGTCTTTTTGTCGAGGGCTTCACCGTTGTAGCCGCAGAATACGGTCGGAATGCAAAGCGTGGCCGCATTAACGGAATCGTATTTGATGAAGGCTGGGCTGGATGGATCCCAACCGGTGTAACCACGGGCTTCGAAGGTGGCGCGCAGACCGCCGGACGGGAATGAAGAAGCGTCGGGCTCACCTTGAATGAGTTCGCTTCCGGAAAACCCGGTAATTACTCCACCCTTGAAATCAGGAAAAATGAAAGAGTCGTGTTTTTCTGCAGTAGAACCGGTGAGGGGTTGGAACCAGTGTGTGTAGTGCGTTGCACCCTTTTCCATGGCCCAAACCATCATTGCTTCTGCCACTTCATCAGCAACGCTGGCTTCCAGTGAGGAGCCTGTTCCGATGGTTTTCTTTAACGAGGCGAAAGTTGGAGCCGACAACCGTTGTTCCATGACCGGCAGACCAAATACAAGTTCGCCAAACCCTTCGATAGTATTCTTCATCTTATCTCCTTAATAATTAATTGTCGCCGAAACCGGCGAAAACGCACCCTACTCTAAACAGATCCGGCTTCCAAAATGGAATTACCGGTTCAACTAAATTCACTTGCCTTAAGCGAAGAAGCCACTCTTTAAGCACGCTCTATACCAAGGGATCCACCAAAATTCAAAGCATTATGGTGAAACAACTTACAACAAAACACCTAACTACACCGCGCACCAGTATAATACATATATGTAACTATGGTTCCCGAAACAGATACATATATGGCATACACCAAAAGATTCCGCGAATCAGGCCTTCCGCCTGAGCAGGGCAACCTCGTCTTCGAGTTGCTTAATCTTATCCTTGAGCCTTGGAAGCGTAATGGTGTTGGCTACCATTTTCTTAAATTGCAGATGCGGCATAGCCGGCGAGCCAATCACAAAAGCGCGTTCGGGCACATCCTTCATAACGCCCGCCTGAGCGCCGACAATCGCATGGTCGCCCACCTGCAGATGGCCCGCCAGGCCGGCCTGCCCGGCTAAAATGCAGCGAGATCCAATCGTCGTACTTCCAGACACCCCCGACTGACCGCACATCACCGTATGCTCGCCAATCACCACGTTGTGGGCAATCTGCACCAGATTGTCGATCTTGGCGCCTTTGCCGATCCGGGTCTTGCCAAAGCGCGCGCGGTCGATCGCCACGTTGGCGCCAATTTCAACATCGTCCTCAATGACCACTTTGCCAATCTGCAGTATCTTGGTGCGCGATCCGTCTTCCTGCACGGCATAGCCAAAGCCATCGGATCCGACCACTGTGCCGTTATGAATGATGACCCGTCGTCCGATTTCTGTAAACTCGCGGGTGGAAACCAGAGGGTAGAGAAAGCTGTCTTCGCCAATGACCGTCTTGTAGCCCACATAGCAGTTGGCTGAAATTACAGTGTTTGCCCCAATCACCACGCCCTCTTCGATCGTGCTGTTTGCGCCGATCGACACCCCCTCGCCCAATTGCGCCGATTCCGCAACTACGGCAGAAGGATGCACGCCCGCTTTAGGTCTGGGTGGCTCTTCATAAAACCATTCGGCCACTTCGGCAAACGCCTGATCCGAATTCTCGACGCGTACCAGGGCACAGGAAGCCTCACGACCCCAATCGCCCGGAACAATAACCGCCGACGCCTTGGTCGAAGAAACCTGCGCGGCATACTTGGGATTCGCCAGAAAGCTGATATCGCCGGCGCCGGCCTCGCCCAGCCCGGCGACTGCGGAGATCTCAATATCAGCGCTGCCCTCCAGCGCACCACCAAGCTTTTCTACAATTTCCGATAGCTTCATGGCCTACTGCCCCACCTTGGTTTCCGGCTCTTTAACCAAGGTTTCCTCGCGTCCTTCGTTGAGCGACGCCAACACTTCAGCCGTGATGTCCACTTGCGGATCAATAAACAAAATCAGCTCCGTGCCGATGCGGCTTTGCGCCGAGCGGTCGGTTACGGACACGTAGTTTTTCGCTTTTGCATAATTGATGATCGCGTCGTGGATCTCGTCGAAAAGCTTTTTGGTCATGCGGGTGTTCTGCTGCTCGAGCTGCTGCATGCGAAGCTTTTCGAAATCGATCATCTCCTTCTCTTTTTTCTGGAGTTCGACCAGTTTTTCCTCGAGTTCGGAGCGTTTGTTCTCGCGCACCTCCTCGCTCAGCACCTGATCGCGCGCATCGGTGCGGAGGACGTCAATCTCCTCTTTGAAGGTTTTAACCTCCTCCTCCATATCCTTGCGTTCCATCTTGATGTCGGTCTGCTGTTGGCGGATCTGGTCCTGCGCCAGCTGGGTCTTGTAGAACCGCTTGAACACTTCCTGAAGATCAACATAAACCTGCCCCTCGGCGGCATATGCGCCGGATACTGCAAAACAAGCGGCCAAAACAAGAGCCGGAAACAACCTTTTCATAGTCCACATCCTTTCGTTCTAAGACAAGCAGATACAATACCCAACCCCTCCGGGGGTTGCAATCGAATCATCACTCTTTCCAGACGGATCCGTACGGATACCGCCGGCTTAAATGCTAATTTGCGCTTTTGCCCGTTGACCCCTGCACATGAAGCGGTTAAAAATATTGTATTCATGCAAGGGGCATGAGCAACCCAACAACTAGGAGATAAGACATGGCAGTAATCGACTTTGGCGGCGTAAAAGAAACCGTCGTAATGCGCAAAGAGTTCAGTCTGGCGAAAGCCCGCAAGGTGTTGAAAAATGAAACCATCGCCATCATTGGCTACGGCGTTCAGGGCCCGGCTCAAGCGCTCAACCTCCGCGACAACGGCTTCAACGTCATTGTCGGCCAGTCCAAAAAATTCATGAAAGACTGGAACCGCGCCAAGCGCGACGGCTTCAAGCCCGGCGAAACCCTCTTCGAAATCGAAGAAGCCGTTTCGAAGGCCACCATTGTGCAATACCTGCTCTCCGACGCCGCGCAGAAAATCTGCTGGCCCCAGATCAAACGCAACCTCAACGAAGGCGCAGCCCTCTACTTCTCGCACGGCTTCTCCATCGTTTACAGCGACCTCACCAAGATTATCGCGCCGGAAAACGTCGATGTCATCCTCGTCGCCCCCAAAGGCTCCGGCCTCAATGTCCGCCGCAACTTCCTCAGCGGCGCCGGCATCAACTCCAGCTTCGCCGTGCATCAGGACTACACCGGCCGCGCCGAAGAACGCTGCATGGCGATCGGCATCGGCATCGGCTCCGGCTACCTCTTCCCGACCACCTTCGAAAAGGAAGTCACCTCCGACCTCGTTGGCGAACGCGGCATCCTTATGGGCGCGCTGGCCGGTGTGATGGAAGCACAGTACGACGTGCTCCGCAAAAACGGCCACTCCCCGTCCGAAGCCTTCAACGAAACCGTCGAAGAGCTCACCCAGAGCCTCATCCGCTTGGTTGACGAAAACGGCATGGACTGGATGTTCGGCAACTGCTCCGCCACTGCGCAGCGCGGCGCGCTCGACTGGGCGCCTAAGTTTAAGAAGGCCACCGCGCCCGTCTTCAAAGAGCTCTACAAATCCGTCAAAAACAAAGACGAAGCCAAACGCGTACTCAAGGTCTGCGGCGCCAAGAACTACAAGGATCGCCTCGACAAAGAGCTCAAAGCCATCCACGACTCCGAAATGTGGCAGGCCGGAGCCGCCTCCCGCTCGCTCCGCCCGAAAGGCAAGCGCAAGGAAATCGCCAAAGGCACCAAAGGCGTCGGCGGCCGCGCTGAGAACTAAACCCCGATCCTAAAAACCAGAAATCCGAAAGCCCTCCGCATTGCGGAGGGTTTTCCGTTTGATTTGCCACACGTGCTCATTACTATCCTGCGAATGATTCAGACACTGCACATCGACCGCGAGAACCCTGAAGCTGCGCTGCTGGAGCAGGCGCACGCCGTGCTCGCCGATGGCGGGCTGGTGATTGTGCCGACGGAAACCGTCTACGGCATCGCTTGCGATCCGGCGGTGCCGGGCGCGATGGATAGGCTGATTGCCGCCAAGGGACGCGATGGCGACAAGCCGATTGCCCGATTGGCCGCGAACGGGGAGCAAGTACAGGCCACCGCTAAAAACTGGAACGCCGGGCTCGATGCGCTGGCAACGAAATATTGGCCCGGCCCGCTAACGATTGTGCTGGAAACCTCCGACGCTTGGACGGGCTACCGCGTGCCCGACCACGCCGTCGCCCTCGAGTTGGCCAAGCTTTGCGGGCGCACGCTGGCGCTGACGAGCGCCAATTTGAGCGGCAACCCAGACACTAAAACCGCGCAAGAGGCCATCGCCTCGGTCGAGGCCGACCTGACGCTCGACAGCGGGCCGTCGGCGGAACAGGCCATTCCAAGCACGGTCGTGAAGGTCGACGGCGAAAACATTGAATGCCTCAGGGAAGGGATAATCCCATTTACGGAAGTGGAACAGGTTTTCAAACACCAACGACACAAAGAACTCTAAGGCCAATTCTTAGTGAACTTGGTGCCTTCGTGTTTAATTTAAAGGAAGCGGAACAATGAAGAGCATACTTTTTGTCTGCACGGGAAATACATGCCGAAGCCCGATGGCGGAGGCGCTTTTCCGCCACCGGATCGGGGAGGAAGCCAACTGGAATGCCGCTTCGGCGGGAATCTATGCGGCCTCCGGGGAGCCCGCCAGCGATAACGCCATCGAGGCGCTGCGCGAGCTGGAAATCGACTTGGCGAACCATCAAAGCCAACCGCTTACGACCAACTTGGTTAAAGGTGCGGATTTGATCGTGGCCATGACCGAGTCGCACCAAAGCCATATCGTGGGTTCGTTTCCGGAGGTTGAGCATAAAGTTTTCTTGATTAAGTCGTTTGGAACGTCAAAAGTGCCGGCCGATATTTCAGATCCGTTCGGCGGATCGCTAAATACCTATGAAAGAACGCGGGATGAGATAGATCGGGCCCTTTCGGACCTGATCCTTTTTATTCGCACTGGAAAACCATAACCAGAGGAACCCATTATGAAGATTGCAATTGGCTCAGACCACGGCGGCTATACACTGAAAACCCGTCTAGTAGACCTCCTCAAGGAAAAGGGGATCACCGTTGAGGACCTTGGTTGCGACAGCACCGAATCGGTCGATTACTCCGATTATGCCGCCGCAGTGGCCGACCAGGTCTCCAACGCAGCAGTCGATCAAGGCATCATCGTCTGCACCACCGGCATCGGCATGAGCATCACCGCCAACAAGTTTCCGCGGGTGCGCGCAGCGCTCTGCATGAATGCAGACATGGCCACCATGGCCCGCCAGCATAACAATGCCAACGTGCTCTGCCTCTCTCAAAAATACACGACCGAGGCCGAAGCCGCCGAAATTCTAGACGATTGGCTCGCCGCCAAATTTGAAGGCGGGCGCCACGAGCGCCGCATCAAAAAGATCAAGGACTATGCCTGCGAATCCGCCGGCACCATCGCCGTCTACGACGCCGACCCGGAAATCCACGCCCTGCTGAAGAAGGAAGACCAGCGCCAGAAGGAAAACCTCGAGCTGATCGCCTCCGAAAACATTGTCAGCAAGGCCGTCCGCGAAGTGCAGGGCTCGCGCCTGACCAACAAATACGCCGAAGGCTATCCGGGCAAGCGCTGGTACAACGGCTGCGAGTGGGTCGATGAAGCCGAGCGCCTCGCCATCGACCGCGCCAAGGAGCTCTTCGGCGCCGAACACGCCAACGTCCAGCCCCACTCCGGCAGCGCCGCCAACATGGCGGTTTACTATGCCATGCTCAACCCCGGCGACACCATCCTGGCCATGAGCCTAGCCGAAGGCGGCCACCTCACCCACGGCCACCCGATGAACTTTTCCGGACGCTTCTTTAACATTGTCCCCTACGGCGTCGACACGGAAAGCGAGCAGATCGACTACGATCAGGTGCAAAAACTGGCCGACGAGCACAAGCCGAAAATGATCGTGGCGGGCGCCAGCGCCTACTCGCGCATCATCGACTTTAAGAAGCTGCGCAAGACCGCCGACAGCATCGGGGCCTACCTGATGGTGGATATGGCGCACATTGCCGGCCTCGTTGCTGCGGGCTGCCATCCGAATCCGGTGCCCTATGCCGAATTTGTGACGACCACCACGCACAAGACTCTGCGCGGCCCGCGCGGCGGCATGATCCTGTGTCAGGAAAAGTTTGCGGCCGACATCGACAAACAAGTGTTCCCCGGCATTCAGGGCGGACCGCTGATGCATATCATCGCCGGCAAAGCCGTCTGCTTCCACGAAGATCTCCAACCCGCGTTCAAACAGTATCAGCAGCAGATCGTCAAGAACGCCCAGGCACTCGCCGCGGCGCTCGAAGACAAAGACATCCGCCTCGTTTCGGGCGGCACCGACAACCATCTGATGCTCGTCGATCTAACGAAAACCGGCGTAACCGGAAAGGATGCGGCCACTGCGCTCGACAAGGCGGCCATCACCGTCAACAAGAACGCGATTCCGTTCGACACCAAGAGCCCGTTCGTGACCTCCGGCATCCGCGTTGGGACGCCGGCGGTGACCACCCGGGGCATGAAGGAACCGGAAATGGAAAAGATCGCCGGCTTCATCAAGCGCGCAATACGCAACTCCGGCAACGATGCCGTGCTTGCACAAATCCGCGAAGAGGTTATTGCCCTAACGGCGGAATTCCCGATTCCATAAGGATTCCTGTCACTGGAAAGCAAAAAAGCGCCCCGCATTTGCGAGGGCGCTTTTTTTGTGTCCATGGTTAAAACGCCTCGGTGTTATTGCGGGATGAAGAGCTTTTGGCCGACATAGATGCTGTCGGACTTCAGGTTGTTGGCTTTCTTGATGGCCGAGACGCTAGTGCCGTAGGCGGAGGCAATGGCCGAAAGGGTATGGCCGGACTCAACCACATGCTCCCGCCCTGCACCGCGGGCCGGCGCAGACGGCCGGGCGGCCGCCGTCTTCTTCAACAGACCTTCCACCCGGTTGATCACTTCCTGCGTCTCGCGCGCCTGTTTGGATTCGAGCGATTTCATCGAGGCGTTAAGCTGTGAAATCTGGCCGTTATAGGAACGAACTTCGTTTTGCAGCTTCTGAAGTTCCTGCATCAACCGCGCATTTTCCATTTCGATGGATTCGATCTGCCCTTGCAGCCGGTAGAATCGCTCTTCGGAATGGCGGGCTGCGGCCTGCTGGCGAACAGCGGCGTTTTGGCGCTGCTGCGGCGTTTGCAGGGTTTCGCAACCGGTGAGAGCAACGAGAGGGACGAGAACAAACCATAATTTGTGTTTCATTTTTTTATCCGCCGTTGTGAACCGCAGAATACCGAACAAGGAATCTTGAATTTCGAAGGGAACCCCCTCCTGTTCCATATTATCCCTGCTCTCCTTCCAACGCTCAGTATTTGTTATTCAATATTCGAAATTCAAGCGGCTTGGCCGCGCTCAAGGTTTCCAAAGATAAAGGAAGCGGGGGCCTTCCATAGCGGTGAAATCCGGCAGCGCCGGCAACTTCGATTCCATCAACGAGTCCCAGAAGCCACGCTTTTCGTAGTAGCGCACCATGTAGATTCCGTCTAGATCCAGCAACTCTTCAAGTGTGTCGATGGCATCCTGCAAGTAGCCCACGCCGTCGATCAGGTTGTGCTCCAGCGCCTGCGAGGCGCTGAAGACGCGACCGTCGAGCAGGTCGCGGTTTTCGAGCCCGCGGGAATTCTCAACAATGGAAGCGAAGCGTTCCTGCATACCGTCAACGAGCTCCTGCAGCATCGCCACATGCTGCGGGTTCACTTCCTTAAAGGGGTTGAGCATGTCCTTGTTTGCGCCCGAAGCGATGGTGACGGAACTCAGGCCGATCTTGTCGCCGAGCCCCTTCATGTTGAGCGTCTGCATAATGACGCCCACGGAACCGACAATGGCGGTGGGCTCGACCATGATGTAGTCGCCGGCCATGGCGGCGTAGTACGCGCCGGAAGCCCCCAGATCGCGCACGAAGACCATCACCATGCGCTCTTCGTCCTCGGACTTGAACTGTTCGAGCGAGGCGTAGATTTCGTCGCTCGGCGTCACCGCGCCACCCGGCGAGTCAACTTCAAGCAAGATCGCCTTAACGTCGGGATCGAGGGTGGCGGAGCGGATCTGCCCGAGGATGGTCTCGACCATGTCGGGCTCGGAGCCAAAGAGGCGTTCGCGGCGGCCGCGCATGATTACTCCGGCCAAATCTATGCGGACCACCTTGGTGTCGCCATAGCCGTACGACCAGATTTCCTCAAAAACAGGCTCTTCATCCACCGGATAGTCGTTGCCCGCCGCCGACGATCCGGCAAAAAGCGTTGCAACCAGCCCTATATTCGTTAAGAAACTTCCGAAAAGCATTAAAGCCAGCACTCCGATAGCAATCCAGCACCCGACTTTTGATCCATTATTCTGCATTCTTACGCTCCAATTTTCTTTAAGAGCCTCAGATCATAGAGGTTCCTCAGCATTATTTGAATAAATAAATTCCAATGGCTGGAAAAAATCAGCTACCTTCCTTCGGTCACTGCAAAAGCAAGGAGACAGCTTTGAACTATCTGCAACACGCAAGAGAAGTGCTGGACATTGAAATCGCCGGCCTTGAAAAGGTAAAAAACGAGATCGGCGAAGGCTTCGAACAAGCCGTCGAGGCCATCATGGCCACGGTCGACAACGGCGGCAAGGTCGTCGTGACCGGCGTCGGGAAAAACCTGCATATCGGCAACAAGATAGCCGCCACCTTCACCAGCACCGGAACCCCCTCGGTTTTAATGCATCCCATCGAGGCCATGCACGGCGACTTCGGCATTCTCGGCGACCGCGACATTCTGCTGGCCATGAGCTATTCCGGCGCGTCCGACGAGCTCATTGCCCTGCTCCAACCCGTGAAGCGCAAGGGCGTCAAGATCATCGCCATGACCAGCGACCCCGACAGCCCGCTGGCGCAGCACTCCGACATCATCGTATCCATCAAGGTCGAACAGGAGGCCTGCCCGTTCAACATGGCGCCGACCACCAGCACCACGGCCACCCTCGCCCTCGGCGACGCCATGGCCATGGTGCTGCTCCACGCGCGCGGCTTCCAGATCGAGGACTACGCCAAGCTCCACCCCGGAGGCGCAATCGGCCGCACCCTGCTGCTGCACGTCGACGACGTCATGCGCACCGGCGCCCGCTGCGCCACCGTCCGCACCGGCCTGCCCGTCCGCGACGCCCTTCTGGCCATGACCGGCGCAAAGTCCGGTTGCGTCGCCGTGGTCAACGAAGACAACACCCTGGCCGGCATCATGACCGACGGCGACCTGCGCCGCCACCTCATCACCTCGCCGAACCTCGTTGAACTTTCGGTTGAAGAGGTTATGACGCCCAACCCCATCACGCTCACCAAGGATGTGCTGGCACTCGAAATCCTCAACATCTACGAAAAGCACAACATCGACGACCTCATCGTGGTCGATGCCGACAACCGCGTCATCGGCGCCGTAGACATTCAGGACATGCCCAAACTTAAAATTCTTTAAGACTGCATTTTACAAGAGGCGGATAATCCGGCGCAAGGCGGACGTTTAAACCGGACGTTTAAACCCCACTTACCGATTGACCCGTTTAGGTGCAATCGGTAGTGTTCGCGCGTCTTTTTTATACACACTAGAAGGAGAGAGTACTTACCATGACCATGATGATTTCAAAGTTTCATAAGATTATTCAATCGAAGATCGTTTGGACGGCGTTTGCCATCCTGATCAGCGTAGCGTTCGTCGGCGTTTATACCGGCTCTAAAACCAACCGTCAGCAAGTGACAGACCAGCAGGCCGGCGCCGTGGCGGGCAAGCTGTTTGGCGAGGAAGTGACCCGACAGGAGTTCGGCCGGGCCTACCGCAACGTCTTCGTAATGTATTCCATGCGTTTCGGGCGCACCATCAACGTAACCGAAGAAGTCGATGAAATCATCAACCGCTCCGCATGGCAGCGCATCGCCACCCTGAAGAAGGCCGCGCAACTCGGCCTGACCGTCACGCCGAAGCAAACGGTCGACATGATCCGCAACCAGTCCATTTTCCAGAACCAAAACACCGGACAGTTCGACCAGAACGCCTACAACGCGTTCGTTACCGGCTTCCTGCCTCGCGCCGGAATGGATCCGAAATCGTTTGAAGTCATGTTCAGCGAAAACGTGCTGATTGAAAAGGCGGCCAATCTCGCTGCGCAAGGCGCTTTGGTGACGGAACAGGAAATCGTTGACCTCTTCCACCTCTACACCGATAAGCTGACCGTGGAATACGCCGCCCTCCCCCACAGTCTGGCCGATACGCCGGACGTCAACGAAGAGGATGCTAAAAACTACTACAACGCGAATCAGGAACAGTTCCGCATGCCCGAAAAGGCGATTGTGCACTATGTGCAGTACCCCGTGACGGACTACACCAACAACGTAACCATTCCGGAAGGCATGGCGACCTCTTTCTACGAAAGCAACAAGCAGCGCTACGTCAAGCCCGCCGCCCCCGGCGAAGCGGCCGGCGCCGAACCGGAATACCAGCCCTTTGAAGAAGTGGAAGCTTCGATCAACAAAATAATCATTTCCGAGCTGGCCCGCCGGGACGCCATTGCTGAAGCCGACGCACTCGTTGCCCAGCTGTCCGACGAATCCACCACCTTCGAGCAAGCCGCCGCAAAGGTTGGACGCACCATCGTTGACAACACACCGGCCTTTGGCGCCACCGACCGCGTAAAGGGCGTCGATCCGACCGCGCCGTTTGCCCGCTCCGCCTTTACGCTGGAAAAGGACAAGACCCACTATTACAGCGATCCCGTTGCCGGACGCGACACGGTCTATGTGATTTCGCTCGTGAAAAAACTCGATGCCTTCCTCCCCGACGTCGAAGTGGTTATGGCCGAAGCAATGGAATCGGCCAAGATCGCCGCCTCCGAAACCGCCTATGTTGAAAAGGCCGAAGGCCTTCATGAGGAGATTAAAGCCGCGCTCGCCGCTGGAACCTCGTTTGAGGAGGCGCTTTCTAAATACAACCTGACCACCACCAAAACGGCAGCGTTTGATGCCACGACCCCTCTCGAAAACGAGTTTGGACGCGAAATTCAGGGCGCTACCATTTCGCTGGATTCCGGCGAACTGGCCGATCTGATTTCAACCCCCGGCGACTTCCTCGTCGCCTATGTACAGGAAAAAGTGGCTGGCGACGAAGCCGCCACCCTGCCGGCCATGCGCGACGAACTGACCAACGGCATCCGCAACGAAAAAAGCGCCCGTCTGGCTGCGGCCTGGCAGGAAGCCCTGCTCAAAGAAGCCGGCTTCGAAGACCTGAGAGCCGCCGAAAGCGAATCGTAAGCCGGAGGAGATCCGAATGCCGCTGCAATACCTGATTGCGCTGTTTATCGGCCTGCCCATTGTGGAGCTGGCGATACTCATCGAGTTGCACGGCATGGTTGGATTCGGCCCCACGGTCTTGCTGGTGTTCATCACCGGCATTGCCGGCGCAGCGCTGGTGCGGCGCCAAGGCGTGGCCATCCTCTTTAAAATCCAGCAGGAAACGGCCGCGGGCAACCTGCCCGCTCCGCAAATGATGGACAGCGTCATGATTCTGGTGGCCGGCGCGCTGCTGGTTACGCCCGGACTGGTCACCGACATCACCGGCTTCCTTCTGCTCGTTCCCTTTATTCGCGAGCGCATCCGCTTCTGGCTGCGCGGCAAACTTGAGGAAAAAATCAGGCGCGGCTACATTCAGGTGAACGTGAGGCATGAAGAATGAGGAGTGAAACGTGAGGCGTGAGAGTGAAGCCCTGAACCCGCATAAGAAGAACACGGCTCAACCGTCACTTTTCACCTTCAGTCACGGCTCAATCGTCACTCATCAGTAAAATGAGTAAAAACGACTCCATCCCATTATGCGTTGACCTTGACGGCACCCTCGTCAAGCTCGACACCTTGCATCAGGCGCTCTTCCTGCTGCTGCGCCGCGAACCCGCCAGCATTTTCCGCCTGCCCGGCTGGATCGCCAAAGGCAAGGCCCACCTGAAAGACCAGGTCATGCAGCGCGTTTCGCTTGATGCGGCCGCCCTGCCCTACCACCAGGAATTCCTCGCCCACCTCCGCAGCGAACACGCCGCCGGACGTCCGCTGGTGCTGGCCACGGCCTCGAACCACCGCACAGCCGATGCCGTGGCCGAACACCTCGGCCTCTTTTCCGAAACCTTGTCCAGCTGCGCCTCGACCAACCTGCGCCACGCGCAAAAACTCGAAGCCATCCAAGCGCGCTTCCCGAAGTTTGCATACGCCGGCAACGACGCCGCCGACTTCCCGATCTGGGAGGCGGCCGAAGAGGTGATCCTAGTCAACCCAACACCGACCGCAAAAGCCAAGTATGCCGGCAAAGCCTCCCAAATCTTCATTGAAAAGCGGCCGGAGGGCCTCATGGTCATCAAGGCGATGCGCTGCAATCAATGGCTGAAGAACCTGCTGATTTTCTCACCGATGCTGCTGGCGCACAAGTTTGCCGACCTGGGCTCGCTTTGGCAGTCGGCCGTTGCCTTTCTCTCGTTCAGCCTGGCGGCCTCGTCGATCTATGTGCTCAACGACCTGTTCGACCTCAGCGCCGACCAGCACCACCCGCGCAAATGCCGCCGCCCCTTCGCCTCCGGCGATCTGCCGATCGTCTCCGGCGCCCTAATGATCCCCGTCCTGGTGGCTTTCAGCTTTGCCTTCTGCTGGTTCCTGCCCCCGGCCTTCCTGTTCGTACTGCTGGCCTACTATGCCATCACCACGGCCTACTCGTGGAGGATCAAGCAGGTGGCCGTCGCTGACGTACTGACCTTGGCCGTGCTCTTCTCAATGCGCATCGTCGCCGGCGCCGTTGCAACGTCCACCACAGCCTCGGGCTGGTTCATTGAATTTGCCATCTTCCTGTTTCTCAGTCTGGCGCTGGTCAAGCGCATGGCCGAGCTGCGCGAAATGGAAAAGGAGCCGGACAAAGAGAACCACCAGCGCGAGCGCGGCTATGTGCCCGCCGACCTGCCCCTGCTGCTGGCCTTCGGCACCGCCAGCGGCTACATCGCCGTGTTCGTCTTTACGCTGTACCTCAACAGCGACAAGGTAACCCTGCTCTACTCCCGTCCCCAGTTCCTGTGGGCCTTCTGCCCGTTGCTGCTTTATTGGATCACCCGCATCTGGCACCTCGCCTGGCGGGGCAAAATGCACGACGACCCGCTCGCCTTCGCGGCCAAAGACCCGCAGACCTATTTCGTCGGGGCGATTGCCGTCGCCGCCATGCTTTACGCCATCTAACCATAGAAAGATGAGATATGAACGATGAATGAGGAAAGCCGGTTTGCGACGCTTCTAAAGGAAGGCCAACGCCGCTTGAGTTCCATTTTCATCCCTCATAATTCATCCCTCATAATTCAAGAAAAGGACCGCCATGACCAAACCCGCCGTTGATTTAACCATCGTAGGTTCCATCGGAATCGACACCATCGAAACCCCCACCGAAAAGCGGGAGGAAATCCTCGGCGGTTCCGTCAGCTACGCCTGCGCGGCGGCCTCGTTCTTCACCCACACCGGCATGGTCGGCGTGGTCGGCACCGACTTCCCGCAGGAGTTCCGCGACACCTGGACCAACATGTCGATCGACCTCGAAGGCCTGCAGACCGTCGAAGGCAAAACCTTCCGCTGGTCCGGCGTCTATCATGAAAACATGGACAACCGCGACACCCTCTCCACCGAGCTCAACGTGTTCGAAACCTTTTCGCCCGAACTGCCGGAAGACTACCGCGAGGCGCCATATGTCTTTCTCGGCAATATCCATCCCGCCCTGCAGCTGCACGTCCTCGAACAGGTGCGCAACCCCAAATTCATCCTCATCGATACCATGGATCTGTGGATCAACATCGATAAGGAAAACCTCACCAAGGTGATCGGCAAGTGCACCATGCTCACGCTCAACGAGTCGGAGGCGGCGCTCTTTACCGGCGAGCAAACGCTCAACGCCGCCGCCAAGCAGCTGCTGAAGCTCGGCCCGGAATATGTCCTCATCAAAAAAGGAGGCAACGGCTCCATGCTCTTCACCAAGGACGACGTCTTCCTGCTGCACGCCTACCCGCTCGACCGCTTTAAAGACCCCACCGGTGCAGGCGACACCTTTGCCGGCGGCCTCATGGGCGCACTGGCCGCCTCCGGCAAAACCGACAAGGAAGCCATCCGCCAAGCGATGGTCTACGGCAGCATCACCGCCTCCTTCGGCGTCGAAGAGTTCAGCCTCGAACGCCTGCAGCAACTCGACCGCGCCGGCATCGACGCCCGCGTCGCCGAGTTCAAGGAAATGTGCCTCCTATAGGCCGGATCCAAGGGTTCTTTACGGCGCGCATTTAAAATCACATATAAGTCGTAGGTCTTGACACACCTGCCCTTATTTACGTTCATCGGTTCGTGCGACACGGGCCGTTGAAAATAAACGGGGTTGATATGTGCGCGAAAACACCAAAACCCGCATCTGGGGATGCCTCCCGCCCTTTTTTTGTGATGGGCAGCGGCTCATCGGCCCGCGGGCTGGAAGCGCTTGAAGAGTTTTTCAAATCCCTGCCGGACAACACGGGCATGGCTTTTGTGGTGGTGAGCCATCAGCACCCCGGACACGTCAACCTGCTGCCCGAACTGCTGGGGCGCTGCTCTTCCATGCCGGTGGCCGAAGACAAGGACGGCACGGCGCTGGAGCCGAACCGGGTCTACGTCAATCCGCCCGGCGCCCATTTGGGCGTAATGAACGGCCGGCTGCAGCTGCTGGAGGGGCCGCTCACCGGCCCGCCCTCGCTGCTGATTGATTTTTTTATTACGCTCGCTCGCCAGCAATCTCCGCGAACGGGCCGTCTGCATCGTGCTCTCCGGCACCGGAACGGACGGCACGTTGGGGTTTGCGGGCGATCAAGAGCGAGCTGGGCATGGCCATGGTGCAAGAGGTTGAATCGGCCCGCTTTGCCGGAATTCCAGCGAGTGCGGTGGCCAATAACTTCAAAATTCATATTGCGAAATTCAAAGACATGTGCAGAATTGACTCCGGCATGTTCAAGAAAGAATACACCTTGGAGTTTGAAGATAGAGGAAGCTACCTCTACGCCCGACTGAACGGAAAAGACAGCTTTGTCGACAGCTTGAGCTATTGGCACCAGATTGCCGACCGCGTTAAAGATCTTGGCTTTCACCGGTTGCTGGTTCACGAAAACCTAGAGGGCGAAGTCTCCGAAGGCGAAATCTACGACTTGGTCATCGATCTGAAGGACACCGACCTGCTTTCCGTCAAAATCGCCTTCTACGACGAAAACCAAGACGAAGCCGCCCTCAACGCCTTTGCCCAGCTCGTCGCCGTCAACCGCGGCGGCAACGTCAAAATCTTCCATTCCTTGGGAACCGCCCAGCGCTGGATCGAACAAGTCGGCTGATCCAGCCCCGGCCTATTCGCCCGTCGGCGCGAACCTTTTCAAGCGAATGTTGGAATAGCGGTATTTCGCCCGGAAGCGGCCGCTGTAATAGTCGCCAATGCCGATCCAAAGCGGCTCGGCACAGAGTTCGCTGGCGCCCATGGGATATTCACGGAACGCCGCTTCGCCATTGACCCAGATGCTCATCGTCCGGTTCTTAACAACGATTCGGACCTGGTTGCCATCCAGCAGCGAAAAGTCGTTTTTCTTCTCCTCGTCGTTGTAGCCGCGGTCGACCATCACCTTCTGGTCCTTGAACATGAAACGGACGTTGACCGGGAGGTACTGGTGCCACTCCGGCCGGCAGAAAAACAGGACCGAACGCTCGTTGGGCGCCTTGTTCTTGCCGATGCGGTCCAGCGTGAATTCAAGCTCGAATCCGTCCACCATGGAGACGCCGCCCGGGATCCACCCGAGCCCCATGTCCGCCGCGTTCGCCTGCAGGCGCCCTCGGTCATCCAGCTTCCAATACTGCCCATCGCCTCCTGCCCATGGAACCTTGTCGCCCTGCTTGAAGATGGTTGCCCACTCGTCCGCGCCAGCCTGGCCGAGTTCCAGCGAGGCCCGTTCGATTTGCAGGCGTTCGCGCGCCAGCGCCGTGAGCGACGGATGCTCCAGCAAGCGTGCGCACGCCGCTTCCGCTTCCGCAAATTTACCCGTGTCGCGCAAGCGGCACATCACTTCATAATCCTCCGCAACGGGACCGCCCTGAAGGACGGCGCTGACCTTGAAGTCCTTCCACGAATTCACGCCCATGCGAGAAGTATTGAAATGGTCGCTGGTTTTGTAGTCGATGGATTCGAGCAGCTCGTAGGCCATTGCATGGTTCCCGCCAAGCACAGCCGCGGCCGCCACGAACGATACCGCAGCTTGCATCGACGATTCGTCGAACGTGCCGTCCGCCTGATAGCGTCGGATCATCTTCATCAGCTTTTGCTGCTCCTCCGGACGCTGGAAATTCACAGGAGTCAGCCCGGAATCCATCATGATGTATTTCGCGCAAATGAAATACTGCATGGGCACTTTCGTATCGTACCGCCCGGTCGCCAGCCACTCGTCGCCGATCGACTGCAAGGCGGCGATGCTGCCGCCCCATCGGGGCGTGAGCGCCCAAGCCAGCTGGCTGTAGGCGCCGGCATAGTCGAACTGGGCAGCGACCGCCCGGTCGAACCACATCCGCTCTTCGTTGGGTTCGACAGATTTCCCCATGGACACCATGACCATTTTCGTTGGCGCTTCCGGCAATTCGGGATGAGCCTCCCAAACCGCGACGAGCGAGGCGCGCGCCTCGTCCAGGTGCTCGCCGAAGCCCATCCACCCATCTTCGGCAACCTTGCTCCCCCACCCTGTGCCGCGCGCTACCCAGGCTTCTTCGGCGTGCGCGTAGCCATCCGCCAATTGCTGGATGAATCCAGGCACCTTTTCATCCGCCGCGAGCAGATCCGCCACAGACCGCCACTCCTTCTTTCCGAAAAAAGGCCCCAGCTTGGAGGTCAGCCGGAAACTCATCACGCGCTCCTCGCCGGTCTCGTACAGATCAGCGCTAAGCGCTTGAACCAAAGCCTTCTTGGCCTTGGCTCTCCATTTTTTCCGATCTTTGGCAGGCTCCGCGAAACGGGCCATTTCCTCCAGCAACTCAGCCCGAAGCCAAGGGGCGTCCAAGCCGGCGGCATCGCAAAGCGCCAAGCCCCTTTCCGCGCTGGCGAGCCGTTTTTCCTTCCGCCATAGCGCGCGGTTCACCAGCACGTCCGCGTATCGCAAGGAGGGATGGTCCGCTCCCGCGGCAAACCAGCCCTCTAGCCGCTTGCCCAGTTTTTTGTAGGGCGCAGGGTTTGGCTTATAATCGACGCTTCGGTTTTTCGCCGTCATTTGCCCGCATTGGAAAGAAACGAATTCGGAGATAAATTTTGCCAGCTCCTCCTTGGGAACCGAACCAGCAGCCGGGCATTCCTCCAATGCACGCAGCAGTTCGCGCTCCAGCACAGCCGCATATGGCTTTTCAAAATCGATCCATAGCGTTGCTTCGTCTCCAGACGGAAGCGGCTTGGCTTTATAGACGTCCGGGGCATCGTGCTTAACCGCGCCCGTTGGCGGCGGCGTTCCAGCCAGCACCATTTCCAACTCGGCGGACAACAACGATTCCATGCCCGGCGAAAAGCCCGTGTGCACACCCCAGACCTTCCCGTCCAAGTCGATGATCACGGTGTGGGGAATGCCCTCCACACTGAACGCCTCGCCCAAGGAACCGTCCAGATCCATTGCCGCCGGCAGGAAAACCTTCAGCTCTTCCAAGGCGGCTTTTGCCGTGGCGGCATCCTCCCGCATATTCACCGCATAGAATGCAACGTTGGCGTCCGCGAATTCCGCAGCAACCTGACCCACCTTCGGAAGCGCCCGGCGACACGGCCCGCACCAGCTCGCCCAGAAATCCAAAACCACCACGTTCTTTCCTTCATGCTCAGCCAGCCGGACGGTCTCGCCGTCCAACGAGGACAGCACAACATCGGGCGCATCCTCCCCGATCATGAGCACCGAGGCCGAAACCTCTTCGATCTCCGGACGAAAGATCTCCGGTTTTTCAGGCTTTGAAAAAATGAAGGCCATGGCCGAAGCCGCCGTAAAAAGAAAAATTCCGCATAGTTTAAGCTTCATCGTTTTCTCCTGCTGGTTTTCCTTATAAGGAATTGAGCGGGCAGCGCACGTTAGCGGGATACCCGGGCAGTTTGCGCGCAAGCGCCTGTTTGAGAAGCGGCACTCCGCCGGCGCTGAACAGGGCGCTGTAGGCGCGCACCTCCTGCTGCATCACGGCGGCTTCCTCCACCTTGGCGTCGGCCAGCAACATTTCGAACGCGGTGTAAAGTTCCGGCCGCACATTGGCCGTGGCGGCAACAAATCCGGAAGCACCCTGCTGAACCGGCTCAAAGATGTTCGTGCTGGTTCCCGCAAAGTAGCGGGGCGTGTGCTTCATCAACTCAAAGTCCTGCGCCGAATCTTTGAGCGCATAGTGCGGCACCGCCTTTAGAATTTCAGCCGTAATTGCATTCCCCGCATGCTTCGGAAAATTGTAGAGGATGAACGGCACCTCCGCCTCTTTTTCCAAGGCTTGGAAATATTCAATGATCCCCCGCTCTGGAAGCCCGGCCGGATAGATCGGCGGAAGCGCTGCAACGGCATCGGCGCCCAGCTCGTTCGCCCACTGAACCTCGATCTTGTTCTGCACCAGCCCCATTCCCCCGGCGTGCAGCACGACCAATCCCGAAAAATGCTTTCGCACCAGCATCAGCATGGCCTTCCGCTCCTCCGGCAGCAGCGAATAAAACTCCGCCGTCGTCCCATTCACCATAATCCGTTCTACTCCATGGCGAGCGAGAAACTCCAGATGCCGGATCAATGCACCCTCATCAATCTTCCCCGCATCCGAAAATGGCGTCAGCAAAGGCACAATCAGGCCCTTCAATGGTTTCTCCTCATTCATGGATCGGAATGTACCGGTTTTCTAAAGGATCGAAAACCACCTTTCCAACCTTTGGAAATCGCAGTACAATAACGCCAGTTAACGGAGAGTGTTATGAGAGGGCACATCATGGCTGAAGACCGCTTCCTGCATCAAGGCATCGACCACCACCTGTTCGTCACTCAGGCCGACGGCGCCGAGTACGAATTCCGCTTCGAAGTAAGGCGTGCCGCACCGGGGAGCGACCATCCCGAAACCATCTTCGAAAAAACCGAAGATCTTTCCCTTTGGAAGGAAAGGGACCCCAACGCCTCCATCGGCGAACTGCTCTGCGAGGAGCTCTCCATCATCAAAAAAGAGGTCTTCACCGAAGAAGACCTCCACACCAACGATCCGTAATCGTTTCTAGAGCAATTAACGGTTGAGTTGACGTAACAGCGCTTGGTTTGCCTCGAATCGTTTTCTATCTACAGTTTAATCAAAAAGATAAATTTTCATCTCACCTGTTATGCTGAGAGACTTTGAAATCTTATCTGGAGACGCCTTGTTTGCAGATTGGAACGACCCTCCAGTGGCTACACGGTGAAGGGCAAGTATCAGCTCTTCCAACTGGACTCTTACATCATCTGAAATGAATTTTTCACCGTGCGACGAAATGAGTTTATAAAGGAATTCAATATTCTGGATTACACTCTGGCCGAGGTTCGAATTACTGGCATCATTCTCCCAGTATTTAATGATGTTCTCTTCTGCTTTATTTAGGTGTTCAAGAAATAACCCTTGTTGTCGCATACGCTTATTATGAGTGTTTTGGCGAACGAAAATACGCAGATTGAACCAATATGCCAAAACTGCAGCAATGAACAGGGTAACGGAAGATGACACTATCTTGACGCAGGCTGTTACGCACCCTTCCGGCATCTTTCCGACTCCTCTTTAAGATAACTCCAAATCAATTTTTTATAGAATTCAGTCGTGTCATCGGCCTTGATTTCAAGTTTGTCCTGCAGGTCTTTCAGCGACCAGCCAGCCCGAACTAGACCTCCAAAAGCTTCCTCAAGAAACGAAGAGCCGTAACCTTCCGTTCCCGTAATGTCGATGATGACTGGTTCGGGTCCCTTAAGCATGGGGTCAATGATTTCCCTTAAGTGCTCTCCAGAATAGTCCCCATCTGTTTTAAATCTTCCTGCCGGATATTTAGAAAAAGAGTTTGCAATACTGTATTCCATAGCGATTGCTCCTGTTTAAAGCGGATCTCCTTATAGAGACACCTTCCACTCAATTAAAGTTCCTTTTAGCATTATATTCATCGATTCGGGATTCCGCTCGATGGTTTTTTCCTCCTGCGTTACTTCCGTGTATTTTCCCTTCTTACTGTAGATCGTGAGATAGTTCTTGGTTCGCTCCACACTTTGGGGGAAATGAAGAAATTCCGACATGCCTTTTCCACGATTTGGTTGAGCGGTCCGGGTTCGAGAATATTCCATTGCCGCTTTTATAGCCTCTCCATCCCCCATGAGCCCTATTTTATGAACTGCTTTCTCGAACCATCCTTTCTTAGGGAGCGTTCCGGGAATCGTTCGCCCCAAATCGACAAACATGATCGTTAGCACCTCTTTCTCAAAATCATATGCAGCAGAAAGCCACCACTTGTCGATATCCACCGGATATGCAGAGCCATAGGCATGACCTTGGGTATTTGTTATCGCTTCAGACAATCCTTCGTAAAGTGCCTGTCGCTGTCTCGGCGATAACGTTTGACCGAACCTTTTCTCTATCCTTTCCCGCAATTCTCCAGTTTTTTTTGTATCGGTTACGCTCTTCCCAGAAAAAAACTTTAAAAAGCTCCTTCTGTGTTCGTATTCAAGATCATCAGGTGCTTCAACTCCAAATAACTCGAAAAATCCCATCTGGGAAAGGAGCCTCTTTATTTCCGGCTCCCACCCATCAGGCTTGGGGCGCATATACTGAAGACCCTTCCGGTCATTCAAGTGGGAGGTTTCTGCAGCAATTAGCAACGCCGCTGATGGTTCAAGCTCCGTGATATTATCGAAATTAATCGCTCGCAACCGTTTATCGCATTTTGAAAACTTCCTTATTTCTGCGCAGGCATTAATCAACGCTGCATGATTGTGTTGCAGCGAGCAGACCGTTGGCATCTCTACAATATAGCCTCCTTTTACCTTTCTGGTTATAGTGAGATCAAAACGACACCGCCGGGAAAGAAGATGAGAGGTTCTTTTGTTTTTTCTTTTGGGAAGTCTCCGATGCCGTTGCCTTAATATTTTCCTGGCACGAGTCTTTTCAATTTTTATGTGATGAGCTTTGTCGATGAGTTTTTTCATGGCTTTAACGGATTAATCAATATCCAGTTCCGTGAGGGCGTTCACGATCTTCATTATTTCGAGGCTTACGGTGTTGACGCGCTGGGTCACTTTCGCTTGGCAACTGGATTATGTAAACTGGCACCCAAGCCGCAAGAATGTTCTGAAGTGCGCTCATGCTGAAAGTTCCCCTGATAGCTGGACTATAAATCAATCTATAGAAATTAGGTGATTATGCAGCGCAAGTAAATGGTCTGCTCACGAAATGATATGTCAGCAGGTCACTCCCTAAAACGCTCTACAAAGAAACCAGAAGATCCAATCACATTTTTACGAGAACATCCCTTGCGCTTCTCTGCGCTCTTTTTCGGTCAACAAAACTTGCTATTCATGCGCAACGAAGCTGGAAGCATCGTCTACGAAAAAGAAAACCCGGAGTTCCTTGCGGAGGCTCCGGGTTTGGCCATCGGGATATAAACCGATTACGGCAGGACGGTGTCGCCCATCAAATACATATCCACCTCACGCGCGGCGCCTCGGCCTTCGGTGATGGCCCAGACGACGAGCGACTGCCCGCGTTGGGAGTCGCCGGCAGCGAAGACGCCTTCCAATTGGCGGTGTAGACTTCGTGCTCGGAATGACCCCTCAGATTACGGCCTTCAACGGGAATGTTGCGCGGCTTGGCGGCACCGTTGACCAATACGACAGTGCTCAACTGTTTCATCAGCTCTTCGTCGGAAATGATGCTACTGCCGGTCGAAGTAGCAGCTGACTTTCTGATGGAGGGCATCGGCGATGATGCGGATGCCGCCGTCTGGAGCAACATCGGCAACATCGATGACGCGAACGGTGTCTTCCCATTTTCCGGCGGAGGGGACGAGTTCGAGCAGCTTGTTGGGCGCTTCCTCGAAGAAGGCTTTATTGAGAAAGTTCTCCCCCTTCTCCGGGAAGAGCGCGAGGTAGAGCATGTCCATTTCGACGAGCTCGTTGAGGAAGTGCGTGCCGAGCGATACGTCGGGCACGAGGCTGTCGTGCATGGCTACGATTTCACAGAGGATGGAGACGTTGTTGATATCGCTGAAGGAGACGGGGATGCCAAGCGAGGGGCTGCTGGTTCCCCATCGGCCGGGGCCGATGATCATAGTCTTTTTTGACGCATTATTTTTGTCGGTGCGGTTAATGTCGCCAATGAGTCGGGCGATTTCGTGGCGCGTGTTGACGGGCAGCTGGCCGTAGCGGCTGGGAACGACATAGATGAAACGGTCGATCTTCCCGACGCGGCTATGGCCGACCACGGCGCCGTGCGCCGCGACGATGCGGTCGTCGTCGTCCACATCGAGCTCGGGCAGTTCGATGGATTCGGACCCATGCACCTGAAGCGGGCGGCACTGGAGGAGGTTGATGCAGTAGCTGCCGTCTTCCATGAAGTTGCCGGCAAATTCGATGTCGACAGGATAGCTGTATGCGGTTTCGAGGGTGTCGAGGATTTCGTGCATGTCGGCCACGAAGGGGGTTTCGCCGAGCAACTTGTCGAAGGTCAGGACGCGGTGAGGCGTTGCGCCGCGCGGCTGAGTGGGGTCGAGCGAGGTGAACATATCAACGCGGAGGTTGTCGGCATCCCGGGTCACATCCATGAAATAGTCGGAGACTTCCTGGTTGGCTTCCAAGTCGAGATAATCAACGCGGCGCTGGGTGTATTGGGCGACTTCGTCGAAATTGGCCTCTGGGCGCTTGTCGGGTGCGTTGAGGGCGACGATGCGGGTGTAGTCGTCGTCGGAACGGTCGACGGCGCGCGTACCGAGCCCGAAGACGAGGCGGATGACGCCGGCCTTGGGATCGATGCTTTCGTGCCAGGCGTAGGGGTTGAAGGAAAAGCCGACACCGGCCATTTCGGGATAGAAGTTGCGGCCATGCATGGTGCCGGAGACGCGCATGACGAGCAGCGCCATCTGTTCGTCCTTGTCGAGCATGCCTCGGCGGGAGCGGTAGCGCAGCGCCTGCTCGCTCATCGAGCTGGCGTAGATGCGTTTTACGGCTGCGACAAAGTCCTGCATACGGCGATCACGCGGTCCTTGGTTAACGCAGAAGACGCTTTCGTATTTCCCGGCGAAGGAGTTGCCGAAGTTGTCTTCGAGCAGCGAACTCGACCGCACGATGAAGGGCGACTGGCCGAAGTAGTCGAGCATTTCGTCGAACTGCTTCATGATGTGTTCGGGGAATTCGCCGGTAATGATCATGCGGCGCGCCTGCTCGGCGCCGTCCAGGAATTTTTCGGGGTCGCGCTGGTTCTGACGCACCCACCAGATCCCGTTACGCACGAGGAAGGTGAAAAACGCATCCGATCCAATGAAGAAAGAGTCTTGCGCCTCGAACAGCTCGATGAAGCGGGGACTGTTCTTTTTCACGATGGATTGCGCGAGCAACATGCCGACGGTTTTGCCGCCGATGAGGCCGGTTCCGATCATCCGCTTGCGGATGTCGAGAATGTCCTGAAGCGTGAAGTAGCGGGCAATAAGCTTCTGCATATCTTCGTCGCGAGAGATGACCATGCGCACAAGCTGCTCGTAGATCGACTTGCCCTTTTCAGGCAAGTCGGGGCGGTATTCGCCCGACCTCAGGAGTTCGCTCGCCTGAAGGAACGCGGATTCCCAGAAGCCGAGGGTGCTGTCGGAGTGCAGGCCGGACCACTTGGCGGACGTCAGGATTTCCGAGATGACGGCGCTGGACATGACGGGAATGAAGGCTTCGCCGTGGCGGACATGCAGCATGTTCATGGTGGGCGAATAACGGTGCTGCACCTTGATGGGCCGCACATAGAGCTCCCCTTTGTGGCGGTAGAGATCCAGGAAAAGCTGCGTGGTGTTTTGAATCGGGACGATGGCGCGCGAGGTGTGGTAGTTGCGAAAGACGGCAAAGTAAGTGACCGTCTCCTTGTCGAAGAGATAGGGGCAGGTGAGCATGAAGAAATTGCCCAGCATTTCGTCGGAATACCAGTCCACCGCCAGCCGCGAGAGGCAGTCGAACACGTAGAACGCGCCCAGCCCAGCCTGTTCAATGACACCGTGAATGGATGCTATGAAATTTTCAAAGCCTTCCTCCGGATCGAACTCGTGGATTTCTGCTCCCATTTCTGTCGTGACGAGGGCCTCGTGACGGGCGAAGCGGAAGTAGACGAGCTTGCGGCCGTTCCTGACCGCCGCCTCGCAATACGGGGTGACGAGTTCTTGGTACTCCTCGATCGAATCGACCTGCCAGACGATGTTGTCGCCGGTCAGCACGCCCTTAAGAACCTTGTCAAGGCCGGGAAGCCCTGTGGTCAATCCTGCATCTATCGTACTCATGCGTCGCGTCCTTTTGTTAACAGCTGTTCCAACCTCCGGAAAATCACCGCAGTGCAGCGAGGCGGTCTTTCAGCTCAGTATTGTGGAAGAGATTATTGAAATCGACCAGCCCGGACATTGCCCCCGACCGGATGCGCAGCCCGGTCTCCTCGAAGATCGACATCGGGTTGAGCCCGCCAATGATGATCGCGCCGACGCGTTGCGGGCCAACGGCCACGCCGTAGAGGCTCTGGCCGCGATTGCCGAGGCAGAGCAGGCTGCCGAGCCCGATGGCTTCAAGCTGCTTGGAAATACTGCGGACCGTCTCAACGCTGTCGGCCGGGAATTCGCGGAAACTCGCGCCAATCCGCCCGTTGCCGGTGGTGACCGCGCCGATGTAGTCGGCCATGCCGCTGCGGATAAAGACGACGAGCGGATCGATGCTCGTTCCGTCGTAGTGGATGATGTCGACGAAGCGGGAAGGTGCTCCGTCGCGCAATTCAATCAGGCCTCCGAAACGCGAAGACGTGGGAACGCCGCGCCGCAACAACACGCCGTTAAGCGTGATTGAGCAAACGGTCCCAACCCCGACATGCCCCTCCGGAACAGTAAAGCTCCCGCACGTTTCGCCGGGAGAAAACAGCGACAGCATGGTGCCCATAGAATAGCCCTCGGCAAAAACCATTTCGATCAGCTCGAGACGTTCGGTCGTGAATGCATCCAGCGGAATGACCGAAACATTCACCACCACTGTACCGCGCCGCAAGGCGGGGTCGAAATCCATCCGGTAGGTCATCGCATCGATTTTTCCGGAGAGCAGCCCGATGCCTTCGAGCACCCGAGAGGCGTCCGCTTCGTGCTTGCCTTTCTCAGTAATGAGCCGTCCACGGCGCCCATGGCTTTCAGTAAAACCTTCTTTGTCGAGTTCACCCAAATAAATCCGGACGGAACGTTCGCTAATATCCATACCCTGTCCGATAAGCAATTCGGTGATGCGAGTGCTGCTGAGCACCTGCCCGCTCCGGCTGAGTGCATCGAGAATCGCAAGTCGTTTCTTTTGCCGTTTATCCATTTAATACCTCATATATAACGGCAATATTGCCGATACAAATAGTTCTAACAAGGTTTTTGAAAAACTATTTGCACTCATACCAAGTATTGTCTATAAGTCACTCCTGTCTTTCGGCAGAACTGCGCTGCTATTACGGCAATGAGTTGCAGTTTGTGTAAACTAGATCAACAAGGAGATGCTATGAGTTATGTAGAACGCGTATGGGGAAAAGTATCGCAGCGCAACGCCGGGGAAGTCGAATTCCTACAGGCGGTCCGCGAAGTGCTCGACTCGCTCGAACCCGTAATGGAAAAAAACCCGCAGTATGAGGCCGCAGGCATCCTCGAACGCATCGTGGAACCAGAGCGCCAGATCATCTTCCGCGTGCCCTGGACCGACGACAAAGGCAAGGTGCAGGTGAACCGCGGCTTCCGCTTCGAATTCAACAGCGCGCTGGGCCCGTACAAAGGCGGACTGCGCTTCCACCCCACCGTCAACCAGAGCATCCTTAAATTCCTGGGCTTTGAACAGGTATTCAAAAACTCGCTCACCACGCTCCCCATGGGCGGCGGCAAAGGCGGTTCCGACTTCGACCCCAAAGGTAAATCCGACATAGAAGTGATGCGCTTCTGCCAGTCTTTCATGACCGAGCTGCAGCGCCATATCGGCCCAGACACCGACGTGCCCGCTGGCGACATCGGCGTAGGCGGCCGCGAAATCGGCTATATGTTCGGACAGTACAAACGGCTCCGCAACGAGTTCACCGGCGTACTGACCGGCAAGGCCCTCAACTGGGGCGGTTCGCTGGTTCGCCCGGAAGCCACCGGCTACGGCTCCGTCTACTTTGCCGAAGAAATGCTGAAAACCCGCAACGAAACCTTTGATGGCAAAATCTGTACGGTTTCGGGCTCCGGCAACGTCGCGCAATACACGGTCGAAAAGATCAACGAGCTCGGCGGAAAGGTGGTCAGCATGTCCGACTCCGCGGGAACCATCTACGATTCCGACGGCATCGATGCCGAAAAACTGGCTTGGATTATGGAACTCAAAAATGTCCGTCGCGGGCGAATCAAAGAATATGCCGATAAGTTTGGCGCCAAATACCTCGAAGGCGAACGCCCTTGGGGCATCAAGTGCGACTGCGCTTTCCCGAGCGCCACGCAGAACGAGATCAACGCTGAAGACGCAAGCAAGCTGCTGAACAACGGTTGTCAGGTCGTCTGCGAAGGCGCCAACATGCCAAGCACGCCGGAAGCGGCGAATTTGTTTGTTCAACACCGCATTCTCTATGGACCGGGCAAGGCCGCTAACGCCGGCGGCGTATCGACCTCCGGCCTCGAAATGAGCCAGAACTCCATGCGAATGAAATGGACCCGCGAAGAAGTCGATCAAAAGCTCAACGCCATCATGGTCAACATCCACGAAGCCGCTCGCGCGGCCGCCGAGGAATATGGCCAGCCCGGAAACTATGTCATGGGCGCGAACATTGCCGGATTCACCAAGGTTGCCGACGCCATGCTCGACCAAGGCATCGTGTAATCCGAAAAATATGCTGGCGGGTTTCCTTGGAAACCCGCCGGATATATGGCTTCCTTTTCCGGTTGGGAAAGGAAGTTTTTATACACCGGCTAAGAAGTGGGGAGTTATGAACAAAATTAGAGAAAAGAAGCAGCTATCAGAAACCGTGTTTTTAATGCGGGTGGAAGCCCCGTTGATTGCCCGCGAGCGCAAAGCCGGCCAATTCATCATCCTCCAGCTATGCGAGGACTTCGGCGAGCGCATCCCGCTCACCATCGCCGATGCCGACCCCGCAGCCGGCACCATCACCCTCATTTTCCAAGCCGTCGGCAAGACAACAAAGAAACTCGCATTGATGAATGCTGGCGAAAAAATCGCCGCACTCGTCGGCCCGCTCGGCACCCCGACCCATATTGAAAACTTCGGCACCGTCGTCTGCGTCGGCGGCGGCATCGGCGTTGCGCCGCTCCACCCCATTGCACAAGCCATGAAAGCCGCCGGCAACAAGGTCATCATCATCATGGGTGCACGCAACAGGGAACTGCTCATCCTCGAAAACGAAATGCGCGCCATCGCCGATGAACTCATCATCTGCACCGACGACGGATCGGTCGGCCGAAAATGCCTCGTCACCGAACCGCTAAAGGAACTATGCGAGCAAGATCCCAAACCGGATTTGGCCGTTGCCATCGGCCCGCCCGTCATGATGAAATTCTGCGCCGAAACCACGCGCCCCTACTCCGTGCCCACCCAGGTTTCGCTCAACACCATCATGGTCGACGGCACCGGAATGTGCGGAGGCTGCCGCGTAACCGTGGGCGACGAAACCAAATTTGTCTGCGTCGACGGCCCCGAATTCGACGGCCACCTCGTCGACTTCGACAACATGATCAACCGGCTCAGCTCCTACAAGAAGCAGGAAGCGCACAGCTGTAAAATCGGACTCGAAGGAGACTCCCAATGACCCACCTCTCCCCCGAACAATTGGCACAAGCGGCTATACGCACCCTGGAAAAAACCTCGGAAACGCTCACCCCGAAAGAACGCATGGCGATCCCGGCGCAGGAAATGCCCACACAAGATCCCGCCGAGCGCCGCTCCAACATGAATGAAGTCGCGCTGGGCTACAGCCCCGAGCAAGCCCGGGCCGAAGCATTGCGCTGCCTGCAATGCAAAACAGCGCCCTGCATTGCCGGCTGCCCCGTCGGCATTGATATCCCCGGCTTTATTCAGGCCATAGCCGATGGCGACAACAAAAAGGCCATTGATATCATTAAAATAGACAGCCTCCTCCCTGCGGTCTGCGGGCGCGTCTGCCCGCAGGAGACCCAGTGCCAGGCCCCCTGCACCGTCGGCAAAGTGCTCAAATCGGTCGACAAAGCCGTCAACATTGGTCGCCTCGAACGCTATGTTGCCGACTGGGAGCGGGAAAACCGCCTGATTGAAATCCCCGCCATCAAACCCGACACCGGCAAGAAGGTCGGCATCATCGGGACCGGCCCCGCCGGACTCACCGTCGCGGCCGATATACGGCGCGAAGGCCACGACGTCACCCTCTTTGAAGCCTTCCACAAACCCGGCGGCGTAATGGTCTACGGCATCCCCGAATTTCGGCTGCCCAAAGCCATCGTGCAGCAGGAGATCGATGCGCTCACCGCCATGGGCTGCGAACTCAAAACCAACTTCGTCATCGGCCGCACCCGGAAAATTCAGGATCTGCTAGACGAGGACGGCTTCGACGCGCTCTTTATCGGCACCGGCGCCGGGCTGCCGCGCTTCATGAACATCGAGGGCGAAAACCTCGTCGGCGTCTACTCAGCCAACGAATACCTCACCCGCTCCAACCTCATGCGCGCCTACGACAAGCAGCGCGCCGATACGCCCATCTTTGACTCCGAAAAAGTCGCCGTGCTCGGTGGCGGCAACGTCGCCATGGACGCCGCGCGCACCGCCGTGCGCCTCGGCGCCAAGGAAGTGCACCTCATCTACCGCCGCACCGAGGTCGAAATGCCCGCCCGCGTCGAAGAGGTGCACCACGCAAAAGAAGAAGGCGTCATCTTCCACATGCTCGAAAATCCCAAGCGAATTCTGAGCGATGAAAAAGGCTGGGTCAACGGCATCGAGTGCCTCCGCTACGAACTGGGCGAACCCGACGACTCGGGTCGCCGCCGCCCCATCGCCATCGAAGGCAGCGAATTCGAGATCGACCTCGATACCGTCATCGTCGCTATCGGCAACGACTCCAATCCGCTCATCCGCCAAACCACTCCCGGGCTCGAAACCAATAAATGGGGCAATATCGTGGCCGACGAAAACGGAAAATCGTCCATCGACCGCATCTATGCCGGCGGCGACATCGTCCTCGGCGCCGCCACCGTCATCCTCGCCATGGGCGAAGGCCGCAAAGCCGCCGCCGCCATGAACGAAATGCTCGCCAACATCTGACCGGCACCCCGAACACAGAAAAACCCGGAGGTTCCATACCTGGAACTCCGGGTTTTCCTATGGCCTATAGCCTATAGCCTTTTTACCCCGCGTTTAAATCGCCATGCCATTCCTGCAGAGAGCGGATGGGGGCTTGGCCGACGGTCCGCGCGGCGATTCCTTCGGCGGCGGCTACGGCGGCCGCAACCGTAGTGATGTAAGCCACGTTGTGCTTGATGGCCGACTTGCGGATGTAGGAGTCGTCGTGGACGCTGAGCTTGCCGGACGGCGTGTTGACGATAAGCTGCACCTCGCCATTCTTGACGGCGTCCACAATGTTCGGTCGGCCTTCGTGCATTTTCAGGACGGGTTCAACCTCGACTCCGCGTTCTGCAAGGAAGGCCGCGGTGCCGCTGGTCGCCAGCAGCTTGAAGCCAATCTCCTTGAGGCGCTTGGCGGCGGCCGCGAACTTTTCGGAGCGGTCGCGCTCGGAGACGGTGAGCAGCACGGTGCCTTCCATCGGCAGGATTCCTTTGGTGGCTTCCTGCGCCTTGTAGAAGGCGAGCCCGAAGGAGGAGTCGATGCCGAGCACTTCGCCGGTGGAGCGCATTTCCGGGCCGAGCACCGGATCGACTTCCGGGAACATGTTGAACGGGAAGACGGATTCCTTGACCCCGAAGTGCGGGATGTCCTGATGCTTGAGGTTGAAGTCGCCGAGCTTTTTGCCGAGCATGATTTCGGTGGCGATGCGCGCCATGGAAAGCCCGCAGACCTTAGAGACGAGCGGCACGGTGCGCGAGGCGCGCGGGTTGGCTTCGAGCACATAGACCACGTCTTCGCAAATGGCATACTGAATGTTCATCAGACCAACGACGCCCATTTCGCGGGCGATGGTGCGGGTGTATTCGTAGATGGTCTTGATGTGCTTTTCGGGGATGCCGACGGGCGGGATCACGCAGGCGGAATCGCCGGAATGAATACCGGCCTGCTCGATGTGTTCCATGACGGCGGGAACGAAGGCGTCCTCGCCGTCGGCGATGGCGTCGGCTTCGGCCTCGATGGCGTTTTCCAGATACTTGTCGATCAGGATCGGCCGATCGGGAGTTACGCCGACGGCGGCGGCCATGTAGTCGCGCAGCATCGGTTCGTCGTAGACGATTTCCATGCCGCGTCCGCCAAGCACGTAGGACGGGCGAACCATCAATGGGTAGCCAACGCGACCGGCAATTTCAAAGGCGCCGTCCACGTCAACAGCCATGCCGCCTTCGGCCATCGGGATGCCGAGCTTCTTCATGATCGCGTCGAACTGCTCGCGGTCTTCGGCGAGGTCGATCACTTCCGGGGAAGTGCCGAGAATATTGACGCCGGCCTCTTGGAGCTCCCGCGCAATATTGAGCGGGGTCTGCCCGCCAAACTGGCAGATGACGCCTTTGGGCTTTTCCTTTTCGTAGATTTGCAGGACGTCTTCGACGGTGAGCGGCTCGAAGTAGAGCTTGTCGGAGGTGTCGTAGTCGGTGGAGACGGTTTCGGGGTTGCAGTTGACCATAACCGTTTCATAATCCATGTCGCGCAGGGTGAAGGCGGCGTGGACGCAGCAGTAGTCGAACTCGATCCCCTGCCCGATCCGGTTGGGGCCGCCGCCAAGAATCATCACCTTGTTGGGGTTGTCCGTGGCCGAAACTTCGTCGGGCGCGTTGTAGCTCGAATAATAGTAGGCCGCGTCCTCGACACCGCTAACGGGCACGGCGTGCCAGCCTTCCACAACGCCGGCCGCCTTGCGCTGTTCGCGGATGTCCTTTTCAGGAACACCGAGAATCTTCGCGAGGTAGGCATCGGCAAAGCCGTCCTTCTTGGCGGCTTCGAGCAATGCGTCGGGTAGCTTTTGGCCTTTGTATTTCAGCGCCTCTTCTTCGCATTCGACCAGTTCCTTCATCTGCTCAAGGAACCAGGCCTTGATGCTGGTCTTGGCGTGCAGCTCGTCGATGGTTGCGCCCTTGCGCAGCGCTTCGTATAAAATGAACTGGCGGTCGCTGGTCGGGAAGGAAAGGCGCGCCATCAGTTCTTTGAGCGGCATGGAGTTGAAGTCCTTCACAAAGCCCAAGCCGTAGCGCCCGTTTTCGAGGGCCCGGATGGATTTTTGCATCGACTCCTTGTAGTTCTTGCCGATGCTCATCACTTCGCCGACGGCGCGCATTTGCGTACCGAGCTTGTCTTCGACGCCTTTGAATTTTTCGAAGGCCCAGCGCGCAAACTTGATCACGACATAGTCGCCGGACGGCGTGTATTTTTCGAGCGTGCCGTCGCGCCAGTACGGAATCTCCTTCATGGTCATGCCGCCCGCGAGCTTGGCGGAGACGAGCGCAATCGGGAAGCCGGTCGCTTTCGAGGCCAGCGCGGAGGAGCGCGAGGTGCGCGGGTTGATTTCAATCACGACAATACGACCGCTTTCTGGATCGTGCGCCCACTGGACGTTGGTTCCACCGATCACCTGGATGGCCTCGACAATGTCGTAGGAATATTTCTGCAAGCGATCCTGCAACTCCTGGCTAATGGTGAGCATCGGCGCGGAGCAAAAGGAGTCGCCGGTATGCACGCCCATGGGATCGATGTTTTCAATGAAGCAAACGGTAATAAGGTTGTTGTCGGCATCGCGCACAACTTCGAGTTCGAGTTCTTCCCAGCCAAGCACGCACTCCTCGATCAGGATTTGGCCAATAAGACTGGCATTGATTCCTCGCTCGCCGATCACACGCAACTCTTCGACATTGTAGACAATGCCACCGCCGGTGCCACCCATCGTGTAGGCCGGGCGGATGACGACGGGATAGCCGAGATCGGCCGCGATTTTCTCGGCGTCTTCGACGCTATAGACGGCGGTGCTTTTCGCCATTTCGATTCCAAGCTTATCCATCTGCTTCTTGAACTCGATACGGTCTTCGCCGCGCTCAATGGCATCGAGTTTCACGCCGATGACTTCGACGCCGTATTTTTCGAGAACCCCGTGTTTGGAAAGATCGAGGGCAAGGTTGAGGGCGGTCTGCCCGCCAAGGTTTGGAAGCAACGCGTCGGGGCGTTCCTTGGCGATGATCCGCTCGATGGTTTCGAGGTTGAGCGGCTCGATGTAGGTGACGTCCGCCATGCCGGGGTCGGTCATGATGGTGGCGGGATTGGAATTGACCAGCACGATCTTGTAGCCCAGCTCGCGGAGCGCCTTGCACGCCTGCGTTCCGGAATAGTCGAACTCGCAAGCCTGGCCGATGATGATGGGGCCGGAACCGATGATCAGAACGGTGTTGATGTCGCTTAGCTTTGGCATGATGACTCTCCCTTATGTTGATTAAACTCCCAAATACAAATCCCTAAATCCTAAACAAACTCCAACCCATCAAATTCAAATTCCCAAACCCATGCACGTTTAAGCGAAGGCCTGTTTTTGATTTTGGTTTTCCGGTTTCGGTCATTGTTTAGGGTTTGGATATTAGATTTTAGAAATTCTAGGTTAAAAACAAATTGTGGCTCGCAAAATCGGCATCGCTGGTGACGTTCACGCCGAGGCGGCGCAAACCGACTTCGTCGCCCGGCGAGGGGATGTGGGAAAGATGCACTTCGCAGCCGCGCAGTTCCGGCAGCTTTTCCATGGCCATCTGCGCGGCGGGATTGACGGGGGCGCTGACGCTGAGCGCAATGAGGGTTTCCTCCATGTCGAGGCTGGCCGACTTCCCGTTCAGCAAATCCTGCTTGAGGTGCCGGATCGACTTGATCACGTTGGCGCCGAGCAGATCCATTTCATCGGGCAGTTCGGCCAAGGTTTTGAGCGCATTGAGCAACATGGAGGACGAGGCGTGCATAAGAGGCGAGTTGCACCCCGTAATCATGCGGCCGTCGGCCAGTTGGATGGCGGCGCCGCAGAAAATGCGATCCCTCCCCTTTTCATTTTGCTGCGCCTTTTTGGCGGCTTCGCGGGCGGGCATCACCACGGCGCGCGCCTCGGGTTCAGCGCCGACTTCCTTGAGCAGCAGCTCGGCGCGTTCCACGGTTTTGCGGTCGGCGCTGCCGAGGGCGTATTCGCAGCGGTAGCGGAAATAGCGGCGGATGATTTCCTGAATGGCGGCGGCCTGCACGGCCTCGTCGTCGATAATGGCAAACCCGGCGCGGTTCACGCCCATGTCGGTGGGAGACAGATAGATTGATTCCTCCCCGGTGATGCGCTCAAGAATCCGCTTGAGCACCGGAAAGATTTCGACGTCGCGGTTATAGTTCACCGACGCCTCATCGTGTGCTTCAAGGTGGAAGGAATCGACCATGTTGAAGTCGCCGAGATCGGCGGTGGCGGCTTCGTAGGCAATGTTGACCGGGTGCTTCAGCGGCAGGTTCCAGATGGGAAAGGTCTCGAACTTGGAATAGCCAGAGGCGAGGCCGCGCTTATGGTCGTGGTAGAGCTGGCTCAAACAGGTGCCCATCTTGCCGCTGCCCGGCCCTGGGGCGGAGACGACAACGATCGGCTTGGTGGTTTCAATATACGGGTTCGCGCCGTAGCCCTCGTCGCTGGCGATCATATCAACGTCGGTCGGATAGCCCTTTGTTGCGCGATGGATGTAGGTCTTCACGCCGCGCCGGTCGAGCCGGTTCTTGAATTGAATGGCCGCGGGCTGCTCGTTGAAACGCGTGATGACCACGCCCGCAACAGACAGCCCCCACTCGCGCAGGTCGTCGATGAGGCGGAGCATGTCGGAGTCGTAGGTGATGCCGAAATCGGCGCGGACCTTCTTGCGCTCGATGTCGCCGGCATAGATGCAGAGGATGATTTCCGCGCGGTCGCGCAGCCGCTGGAGCAGGCGGATTTTTACATTCGGATCGAAGCCCGGAAGAATGCGCGAAGCGTGGTAGTCGAAAACCAGCTTCCCGCCAAATTCAAGATAGAGTTTATTCTGGAAATTCTCCGCGCGTTTAATGATGTATTCGCTCTGTTCATCCAGATAGCGGTCATTGTCAAATCCAACTTTATTCATTCTGCAGCATCCCCTGTTCATGCTTAAACGCACCCTGCGCAATCTGGGAATTCTATACACCTACCAGCCATCCGCAATTAAAACTCCTGAAAGATTCAGCCCAGACGTTAAAAAACCCGGAGATTCCTGAGGAGTCTCCGGGTTTTTCGTGTGCACTGGGTGCGAGCTTTACGGCAAGACGGTATCGCCCATGAGGTGTTTATCGACCTCGCGCGCGACACCGCGGCCTTCGTTGATGGCCCATACGACGAGCGACTGTCCGCGACGGTTGTCGCCGGCAACAAAAACGCCTTCCACATTGGTGGTGTAGACTTCATGTTCGGCCTTGAAGTTTGAGCGCGCATCGCGTTCGAGTCCGAACTGTTCGCCCAGCAGATCCTCCGGCCCGAGGAAACCCATGGCCAGCAGGACGAGGTCTGCTTCAACCCGCTGCTCGGTTCCCGGAACGGCTTTCGGCGCACGGTCGATCCACTCGACTTCGATGGTGTGAATAGCAACCAGATTGCCGTCGGCATCGCCTTCGAACTTCTGGGTCATGACAGAAAAATTGCGCGGATCCTTGCCCTGCAGCTTAATGGCTTCCTCTTGACCATAATCGATCTTGAGGTTGGCCGGCCACTGTGGCCAGGGGTTGGAAACGCGGTTGCGGTCGACTTCGGGCTTCGGCATGATTTCGAGTTGGGTGACCTTCTCGCATTCATGACGAAGCGAGGTTCCGACGCAGTCGGTACCCGTATCGCCGCCGCCAATGACGATTACTTTCTTCCCCTTAGCGGAGATGTAGTTGCCGTCCTCAAGATTGCTGTCGAGCAGGCTCTTGGTGTTGGCCGTTAAAAACTCCATGGCAAAGTGAATACCCTTCAGGTCGCGGCCTTCAACGGGAAGGTCGCGCGGCTTGGTGGCGCCGTTGGCCAGTACAACGGCATCGAAATCGCGCTTCAGCTCTTTCGCCGAAATATCTTTCCCAACCTCGGTATTGGTTTTGTAGACGACGCCTTCCTGTTCGATGATGTCGATGCGGCGCTGCATGACTCCCTTATCGAGTTTCATGTTTGGAATGCCGTACATCATCAGCCCGCCGATGCGGTCGGCGCGCTCGAACAGCGTCACATTGTGCCCGGCGCGGTTAAGCTGCTGGGCGCAAGCGAGGCCGGAAGGGCCGGAGCCGACGATGGCCACCCTCTTGTCGGTGCGGATTTCAGGCGGTTCGGGCACCACCCATCCATTTTGAAAGCCTTTGTCGATGATGGCGCGTTCGTTGTCGTGGATCGTAACGGCCGGCTCGTTGATGCCGAGCACGCAGCCCGCTTCGCACGGAGCCGGGCAGACACGCCCGGTGACTTCCGGGAAGTTATTGGTGTGGTGCAGGCGGTCGAGCGCCTCGCGCCAGCGGTTGCGGTAGATCAGATCGTTCCACTCGGGGATGAGGTTGTTGATTGGGCATCCGCTCGCGCCGCCCTGCATAATTTCCCCCCGGTGGCAGAAGGGCACGCCACAGTCCATGCAGCGGGCGCCCTGCTCGCTGCAAGTCTTCTTGTCACGTAAAATATAGACTTCACGCCAATCCTTGACGCGTTCCTCTACGGGGCGCATCGGGTTGGTCTTGCGTACGTATTCTAAGAATCCAGTTAGTTTTCCCATGGTAAATTCTCCTTCGAATCAGGATTAGCCCGCGAGGTCGGCAATGTGCATGTCGAACGCCGCGTCGACAATCTCATCTTCGGTTTCATATTCTTCGGTCAGGCGCGCCCGTTCGATGAAGCCGAGCATGCGCTTATAGTCCGTCGGAATGACTTTTACAAATTTATCCAGCGTACCGTCCCAGTCGGCCAGCATATTGGCCGCAACGGTCGATCCGGTCTTCAGCTGATGCGCTTCAATCATCGCCTTCAGGTCAGCGATATCGGCATTGGCACGCATCTTTCCGAGTTCGATCATTTCCATGTTGCACTTGTCGGCAAACAAACCGTCGGCATCGTAGACATAAGCAATGCCGCCGGACATGCCCGCGCCAAAGTTGCCGCCGGTCGCACCCAGAATCACCGTCTTGCCTCCGGTCATATATTCGCACCCGTGGTCGCCGATGCCCTCAACCACCACTTCCGCGCCGGAGTTGCGGACGCAGAAGCGTTCGCCGGCCACGCCGCGGATGTAGGCCTTGCCGCTGGTTGCGCCGTAGAAGCACACGTTGCCGACCAGAATGTTTTCTTCAGCCACGAAGATTGCACCCTTGTCCGGGTAGATGGACAGATGGCCGCCCGAAAGGCCCTTGCCGACATAGTCGTTGGCGTCGCCCTCAAGCTCCAGCTCAATGCCTTTGCACATGAATGCGCCCATGGACTGGCCGATCGAGCCCTTCAGCTTAAAGTGAACGGTGCCGTCCGGCAGCCCCTTGTCCTTGTAGATCTTGGTTATTTCGTGCGAGAGCACGGTGCCGACGGCGCGGTCGGTGTTGACCACATCAAAGGTCGCCTCAACTTTTTCACCGTTTTCGAGCGCAGGTTTCGCGGCAGCGATCAGCTTCCAGTCAATGATGGACTCCAGCAAGTGGTTCTGATCCTTGCTGTGGAAAGTGCCTTCCTCTTCGCCCATCGTTTCCTTATGGAGAATCGGGGAGAGATCGAGGTTTTTATATTTCCAGTGGTTAACATCATCGCGGAATTTCAGGCACTGCGACTGACCAACCATTTCGTTGATGGTCTTGAAGCCAAGCTCAGCCATAATTTCGCGCAAACCGTCGATGAGGAACGTGAAGAAATTGACCACGTGAGCGGGATCGCCCTTGAATTTGGCGCGCAGGTCGCTGCGTTGCGTGGCGATTCCGACCGGACAGGTATTGGAGTGGCATTTACGCATCATCACGCAGCCTTCGACCACCAACGCCGCGCTGGCAACTCCCCACTCTTCAGCCCCGAGCAAGGTGGCGATGGCGAGATCGCGCGACGTTTTCATCTGGCCGTCGGCCTGAACCACAATGCGGTTGCGCAGACGGTTACGAACCAGTGTCTGATGCGTTTCGGAAAGTCCGAGCTCCCACGGCAATCCGGCGTGCTTGATAGAGCTGAGCGGCGACGCCCCCGTTCCCCCGTCATAGCCGGCAATCAGAACCGCGTCGGCTTTGGCTTTGCAGACCCCGGCGGCAATGGTGCCGACACCCGCTTCGGATACCAGCTTCACGTTGACACGAGCATCGCGGTTGGCGTTCTTGAGGTCGTAGATCAACTGCGCCAGGTCTTCGATCGAATAAATATCGTGGTGCGGCGGCGGAGAAATCAGCCCCACACCCGGAGTCGAGTTGCGGGTGCGGCCAATCCAGCCGTTGACCTTATGGCCCGGTAGATGTCCGCCTTCGCCCGGCTTCGCGCCCTGCGCCATTTTAATTTGCAACTCACGGGCCTGAGAGAGGTAATAGCTGTTGACCCCGAAACGTCCGGAGGCAATCTGCTTGGTGGCGGAGCACATATCATCGCCGTTCGGCAGTTTTTCGTAGCGGATCGGATCTTCACCGCCTTCGCCCGAGTTGGACTTGGAACCAATGCGGTTCATCGCGATGGCGAGTGTGGTATGCGCCTCCCAAGAGATGGAACCGAAGGACATCGCGCCGGTGGCGAAACGTTTGAGAATCTTGGACGCCGGTTCGACTTCGTCGATAGAGATGGACGGACGGTCGGAGTTAAACTCCATCAGACCACGCAACGTAAAGGCCGCTTCGTTCTGTTCATCGACCGCTTTGCAATATTCCTTATACTTAGCGTAGTTTTTTTCGCGCGAACACTCCTGCAACAAACGAATGGTGGTCGGATTGAACAGATGACGTTCCCCGTCCTTGCGCCAGTGATAGTCGCCGCCCGGCTCGAGGACTTTCGATCCAACGCCGCGGGTCGGGAATCCCTTGCGATGTTTGAGCATGGTCTCCTTGGCAATATCGTCGAGACTGAGGCCTTCGATCCGGCTGACAGTGCCGGTAAAGTATTTTTCAACAACGCTGGAGTTAATGCCAACGATCTCGAAGATCTGCGCGCCCTGATAAGAAGCGAGCGTCGAAATGCCCATCTTGGAAAAGATTTTTAGCAGGCCGCCATCCACCGCCTTGATGTAGTTTTGAATCCCCTGCTCGCAACTGAAGCCATTAAGCAGGTCGTCCTTTTCCATCTGGCAAATGGTATCGAGCGCCATGTAAGGATTGATCGCGGACGCGCCGAAACCAAGCACGGTGGCGAAGTGGTGTACTTCGCGAATGTCGCCGACTTCCAAGACAATGTCGGCCTTACCGCGCTTGCCGGCACGAATGAGGTAGTGGTGCACAGCAGCAGTCGCCAGCACCGACGGAATCGGAACATGCCCCGGATTCACATTCTGGTCGGACAGGATGATGATGGAGTAGCCCTCATCAATCGCGTCTTCGGCATAACGGCAGATACGATCAAGCGTCTTTCCCAGCACCCCAGGAGTACCGTTGGCCGGAAACACAATTTCAAGGCGCTTCGCCCAGAAGTGGTGATGACTCAGGCCGATCAGCTTTGAAAGATCTTCGTTGGTCAGTACCGGTTGGTCGATCGCAATGCGACGGCAGTGGGCCGGAGACTCCGTCAGAATGTTTTTGAATCCGCCAACATAGGTACGAAGGTCCATCACCACGCGTTCACGGATCGGGTCGATCGGCGGATTGGTAACCTGAGCAAAGAGCTGTTTGAAATAGTGCGACAGCTGGACTGGGCGGTCGGAAAGAACGGCCAGCGGATTATCGGCACCCATCGAACCGAGCGGTTCCTTGCCGTTGGTGGCCATCGGCACGAAAAGTTCGTTAATGTCTTCGTAGGAGTAGCCAAACACTTTCTGGCGGCAGAAGAGTGTTTTGTCGCTCGCGGGTTTTGCGTCGTAGTCCGGTGAAGTCGGCAGGTCTTTGAGATGCACCATGCTCTGGTCGATCCACTCTTGGTAGGGCTGGCGCGAGTAGAGGTCGGCTTTCAGTTCTTCGTCAGAAATGATGCGGCCCTGCTCAAGGTCGGCCACGAACATTTTGCCGGGCTGCAGGCGTCCGCGGATTTTTACTGTGGAGTGATCGACTTTGATCACGCCTGTTTCAGACGCCATGATCAGCGTGTCGTCTTCCGTTACGCAGTAGCGCGAGGGGCGCAGGCCGTTGCGGTCAAGTGTGGCACCAACGAGTACGCCGTCGGTAAAGCAGACCGAAGCGGGACCGTCCCACGGCTCCATCATGGCGGAGTAGAATTCGTAGAAAGCGCGCTTTTTCGGATCCATGTCCGGATCGTTCTGCCATGCTTCCGGAATGAGCATCATCAGCACGTGCGGCAGCGAGCGTCCGCTGAGCACGAGCATTTCGATGGCCATATCGAGGTTGGCGGAGTCGGAGGCGGCGAGATCGCAGATCGGGAAGATCATTTCAAGCTCTTCCTTCGAGAAGGCGGTGCATTCGAGCAGCACTTCGCGGGCGCGCATCCAGTTAATGTTGCCCTTGTTGGTGTTGATTTCGCCGTTGTGGGCAATGTAGCGGAACGGCTGCGCCAGCTTCCACGACGGAAAGGTGTTGGTCGAGAAGCGGGAATGCACCAGCGCAATCGCACTGACGGCAGACTCGTTCTGCAGGTCGAGGAAGTATTGCGGCACCTGCTCGGTGATCAACTGCCCCTTATAGTTAATGGTCTTGTAGGAGCAGGAAATAATGTTCAGGCCGTCGGGGCCGATGCCCGCAACGGTATCGTTGGCAACGCGCTCAGCGCATTTGCGGAACACAAACAACTTGCGGTCAAACTCCTCGACCGACATGCCTTCCGGCTTGCCGATAAAAATTTGCTGGATGCTCGGCTCGGTGGCCGCCGAATCGCGACCGAGGTCGGAGTTGTCGACCGGCACAACGCGGTAGCCGAGCAACGGCAAATTGAATTTGGCCAGCTTGCGCTCGATGATGTCCTTGCATTCGGCCTGCTTGACTTCGTCACGGGGAAAAAAGGTCATGCCGACGCCGTATTCACCGAATTTAGGCAGTTTAATGCCCGCTTTGGGGCACTCTTCCATGAAGAGTTCGTGCGGAATCTGCAACAGAATGCCGGCGCCGTCACCGCTCTTGATGTCGAAACCGGTGCCGCCGCGGTGCTCCATGCAGGCCAGCATGCCCAACGCATCGGTGATGACGGAGTGTTTCTTGCGGCCTTTCAAATTGGCCACAAAGCCGATGCCGCAGCTGCTGTGCTCGAACTCGGAACGATACATTCCCTGCCCTTCTGGCTGTCCGAAACAGTTCAACTGCTTATCCTTATAAAGGGTGGTGTTTTCACTCATATTAAACCTCGTATTGGCTCGAATAAAATAGCGGGGTAATTTGGGCACTCCCCCCATTCAAGTCAAACCCTTTGCGTGTATAAATAAGGGATTTCAGCCCATAAAAAGGAACGTTGCGGACATACAATCGAAGCAGACAACAATCGAGCTGAAAAGGCTCTGGATTAGACGGATCCAACTAGTCGCTATCTTCCATCAGCCATTCCAAGGCCTCTTTCTTGGAGGAAAACAGTTTAACCCGCTGTCCCTGTATCCCGCAGAGGGTTTCATACAGTTCATAGCCACTGGTTCCGGGCGAAGCGAGCACCGCACGTTTCAGGTTGGCGGTCAGTGGAGAGGCATTAGCCATTTTGGGGAATTGCATGATATCCATGGCAGAAACCTGCAGCTCGGCGGTGCGGGAATCACTGAGCAGTCGCTGACAGCCGGTTTCTTCCAATATCGGCAACAGCGCCGCAATGTATTCGCGCGTCAGCTGCATGGTCACCTTGCCGATGAAAACGGCAAAAATGCAGTCTTCCTCTGAATCATACTGAATTTCAAATGGCATAGCTCTATCTCTTGCTGTTCATTGAGACTGTAGCGGATATTCCAAAAATGGGAAGCTCCCTCTTCCCTCAAAACAGAAGTAAGGCGCAAAGCAATTAAGCATTTTCGCCGGCCACCCACCCTGTGGTCCAGCACAGCTGGAGCGAATAACCGCCGGAGGGGCGGCTGATGTGCAGCAGGTCCCCCACCACATAAAGGTTGGGGTGCAGCCTCGACCGCATGGTGCGCGTGTCGATTTCCGTCAGGTCAATGCCGCCGTCGCAGACCACCGCCCAGTCATACCCCATCGTTCCGGCCACGGTCAGCGGAAGCCCCTTGAGCACTTGCACGATGGTTTTGCGCTCGTCCTGCGTAACCACGTTCACCTTTTTTTCCAGCAGCTCCTCCGGAAGCAAAGCCGTAAGCGCCCGCGCCATGCCGGCCGGAGCAAGAGCCTTGACCGTATTGCGCACCATCTTGTTTTTATTGTCGTCGAACACCTCCAGCAGACGACGGTCGACCTCGTGGATCTCCAATCCGGGAAACAGATCGATGGATGCCGCCACCGGCCCGTACTTGAGGAGCGCCTTCACCTCGTGCGCACTGTTGAGGATCAGCGGGCCGGAAAGGCCGAAGTGGGTGAACAATATTTTGCCCGCCTTAACCACCTGCCCGCCGTTGGCGGCGGTAAAGGTGATCTTCATCGGTCCGAGCGTGGTGCCGGAAAGATCCTTCACCCATTGCTCGTTCACCCGTAGCGGCACCACGTCCGGCGTGGCGTCGAGCACGGTGTGGCCGACCTCCCGCAGCCAGCCGAAGCCGTCGCCCGTCGAGCCGGTGGCCTTATAGGACGCACCGCCCGTAGCCAACACAACGCTTTCGGCCTTGAAGGGCCCGCGGTTGGTTTCGATGCCGGCAACGGCGCCGTTTTCGACGAGCAGATGCTTCACTTCCACCCCGAAGCGGATATCCACATCGTGCCCGCGCATGTATTCCTCCAACACGCGGACGACATCACCGGCCTGCTCTGTTTTCGGGAAGGCGCGCTTGCGGTCCTCCACCATCAGCGGCAGGCCGCGCTCCTCGAAAAAATCGAAGGTTTCCTGCACCGCGAAGCGCGAAAACGGCGAAAAGAGAAATTTGGAGGCGTTGCCGAAGAACGAGAGAAAGGTGCGGACGTCGAACTCGGCGTTGGTAATGTTGCAGCGCCCGCCTCCGGTCAAATTGAGCTTTTCGCCCAGCATACGGTTTTTTTCGACCAGCAGCACCCGGCGCCCATATTCCGCCGCATGCCCGGCGGCCATCATGCCGGCGGGCCCGCCGCCCACAACGATTACGTCAAAAATTTCCATGCGCGGGAATCTAGCAGATCGATTATGCGTTGCGATGCAATTTATGGCGGCCTTGCGGTTGTACAAGCCCGCCAAGGTTTTGTAAGGTCTCGGCATCTTTTAATGGGGGTGACTATGAAAACAATAGCTATGCTGTGCGGCCTGATGGCCTTAACGTCTGCGCTGGCAGACTCCGCGTTTGTCGATTTCAGCACAAAAATGGTGTTTCCACAAAAGCTTGGCGGACTGCCCTTTGACCGGGTTGAAAAATATGACAACGAGGCCTTTGGCTACAGCGTCTTCTATGCCCAAGGGACCTTTCAGGCGGAACTGACCGTCTGCACGCTGGGAAAAACGGACATCCCGGACGGACCAGAAGGCGATGCCGTCACCCTGGCGTTTCAAAGCGCGGAAAGTTTGCTGAAAAAAAGCCAAGCGAACGGCAACATCTCAAAGCTCCGCAAACGCGGAGGCAGCGTGATCCCGAACCGCGGCGACATCCGCTTTGCCAACACCATTTTCCAGTATGACCAGCCCCGCATAACGGCGGGCGTCTCCAACAGCGTTCCAAGAATCCTTTCGGTCTATCTAACCGGCTCCAAGAGCAATCTGATCAAGCTCGACCTTCAGTTCGACATGCAGGAGAGCAAACGGGCCAGCGACCTGTCGAAGGAAATGCTCAAGCAGCTCATCGGCATCCTATCGGCCCAACCCGACGACGATGCGCTGCTTATGGCCGCCTGCGACGCCCTGCTCCTTGATCCCGCCAGCTACGCCGGACGCACCGCCGCCCAATATGTGCTGGCGAAAGCCCAGACCATGGACGATCTCAATATATACACCCATCTCTTTGTCTGGCCGGACGGATACCAAAAGCCCAAGACCGCCGACCTGCTGGTGGCCGCCTATTTTGCCGGCATGCTTCAAGTGGTGGTGCCCCAGAAACTTGAATCCGGAGGCGAGTTCGAGGCCTTCGTCGCCATGCTCAACAGCTACGGGGTGATGCGCGCCAAAGACGAAATCACTTCCATCCCCGAATTCGACGAATGGGCGAAAGCCTCTGACAAAAATGCGCTGTACGAACAGCTGCTGTACACCGAAGTGGAAGAATAACTCCGCTTACTTCGTCAGCGCCATCCGGATCAATTGCTCTACAGTCGTCTCGGGCGTCAGCTGCTTGGCCACGCCTTTGATCATGTTTGTGGCGGCGTCGGGCTTATGGCCAAGGGCGCTCAGCGCCAGCGCGGCATCGCGCATACGGTGGTCGCCGGATTCCATTTCAGCCGGGGCAAAGGCATCGAGCTGTTCCGCATGGCTAAACTTGTCGCGCAACTCCACCACAATGCGTTCGGCCGTCTTCTTGCCGATCCCCGAGATCGATGAAATACGCTTAACATCGCCATTCACCAACGCGTTCTTCAACTCGCGCACCGGCAGGCCGCTGAGCGCACTGACCGCCAGCTTGGGGCCGACCCCGCTGATGGTCAGCAAGCGGATGAACATTTCGCGTTCGTCCTCGGTGCAGAAGCCAAACAGCTTTTGGCTCACATCAGTAATGTGGTGATAGATCAAGATACGGCACTGCTCCCCCGCCAACGGCAGCCGGTCGTAGCTGCTGAGCGGAATAAAAACCTCGTAGCCCACCCCGCCGACGTTCATCTCAACGCGTGCGAGCTGCTTGTTGTCTAATCTACCTTCTAGAAACGTAATCATGTTCGGGACTTTGCCGAAAGAAGCCGGCAGAAGACAGCCCTTTTTTCCGCGATCGGCAAAAACCATCCCCCGCAATAAACCACACCGGTTTAGGCGTGGTTTTTCGGGCCCGCCATTTATTCTTATGTTTCATTGCTTTTTGAGCGGAAAGCTATATGTTCGCGCCTCATTTTCGTTCCTGTTGGACAGGAACAGTTAACAGAAAACCGTTATTTGTTAAGTGGTGGAGAGCGTTGAGGCGCTTTTTCATGCTGACGATTAGCTATTAACGATTAAAGCGGAGCTGCGGCTCCGCCGGAGCTCCAAATGGCCCAGGAAATTAGAAATATCGCGATTATCGCGCACGTTGACCACGGCAAAACCACGCTGGTGGACGAAATCATCAAACAAGCGCACCTGTTCCGCGACAACGAAGACATGCAGACCTGCATGCTCGACAGCAACGACCTCGAACGCGAGCGCGGCATCACCATTCTTTCGAAAAACATCAGCGTCGTCTACAAAGGCGTAAAGATCAACGTCATCGACACCCCCGGCCATAGCGACTTTGGCGGCCAGGTCGAGCGCGTGTTGAACCTCGCCGACGGCGTGCTCTTGCTCGTGGATGCGGCCGAAGGGCCGATGCCGCAGACCCGCTTCGTACTCGACAAAGCGCTGGAGCTCAACCTCAAGGCGGTCGTCATCATCAACAAGATCGACAAGCCCGATGCGCGCCCGGACGTGATCCACGACAAGGTCTTCGATCTGTTTGCTGAACTCGACGCCAACGACGATCAGCTCGACTTCCCGATGCTCTATTGCAGCGGCAAGGATGGGTGGGCGGACAAGGTTTTGGACGGCCCGCGCAATTCGATTCTTCCGCTGATGGACGCCATTCTCGAATACATTCCCGCCCCGGAAGTCCGCGAAGGCCCCGTGCAAATGCAAGTGACCTCGCTCGACTACAACGACTACGTCGGCCGGATCGGCGTCGGCCGCGTCTACCGCGGAACGCTCAACACCTCCACCCCGCTGATGCGCGTCTACCGCGACGGCACGGAAAAGAGGGCCGCCATCAAACAGCTTTTCACGTTTGAAGGGCTCACCCGCGTGGAGGTGGACGAAGTGCCTTGCGGCGACCTCTGCGCCATCGTCGGCATCCCCGACATCGACATCGGCGACAGCATCACCGATTTCGACCACCCGGAAGCGCTGCCCCCCATCAGCATTGACCAGCCCACCCTTTCCATGGTGTTCACCGTCAACGACTCCCCGTTCTTCGGGAAGGACGGAAAATATGTCACCAGCCGCCACCTGCGCGAACGCCTGCTCAAAGAAACCGAGCGCGATGTGGCGCTGCACGTGGACGTCGGCTCCGGCGATTCGTTCCGCGTCAGCGGGCGCGGCGTGCTGCACCTCTCGATTCTGATCGAAACCATGCGCCGCGAAGGGTTCGAAATGTGCGTTTCCCAGCCCCAGGTTATTTTAAAAGAAAAGCACGGCAAAAAAGAAGAGCCGATCGAAGTTCTGCACATCGATGTTCCGAATGAATATGCCGGCAAAGCGATCGAACTCGCAGGCACCCGCAAAGGCGAAATGCTTGATATGGAGCAGCACGGCCTCCGCAAAATGATCCGGTTTCAGATTCCGACCCGCGGCCTGATCGGCTTGCGCAGCAAAATGCTCACGGCCACCGCCGGCGAAGCGATTGTTTCCCACCGCTTCCTGCGCTACGAGCCCTACAAAGGGCCGATCCAGCAGCGCAACAACGGCGTGCTGGTTTCCCAAGGCAACGGCGACACCGTGGCCTTTGCCATCGACGCGCTCCAGCTGCGCGGCACGTTCTTTGTCACCCCCGGCGAAGCCTGCTATGAAGGCATGATTGTGGCCGAACACTGCATCGACAAGGATCTGGTGGTCAACATCCAGAAAGCCAAAGCCATGTCCAACGTCCGCGCCTCCGGCACCGACCGCGCCATGAAGATTGCACCGGCGCAGGTCAAGAGCCTCGAGGAGTCGCTGGAATACATCGCCGCCGACGAGCTGGTCGAAATCACCCCGAACAACATCCGCCTGCGCAAGCGCCTGCTCACAGAGAACGACCGCAAGCGCAACAGCCGCAAAAAAACGGACGACTAGACGGCCCGGCACCAAGCCAAGCCAAACGCCCGGTCATTGGCCGGGCGTTTTTTTGTGCATGGCTTTTCACGAATCATTCCAGGAACCTCCACCAAACTTTCACCCCATTTTTCTTTTGCTCCTCGGCTGTGCTGTTTATTCTTTTAAACAGTTTTTCATCAATGACACGGGGGCGACATGGGAGCAGTACAATCATTCATCGAGCGCTGGAGCAATTCCGGCGCGGCCGAGCGCGCCAACTGTCCGATTTTCCTTTCCGAGCTCTGCACGCTGCTCGACGTGCCCCCGCCGGAACCCGCCACCCCGGACACCACCCTCAACGCCTATGTCTTCGAGCGCGACGTCGCCTTCCACCATGGCGGCATCGGACGGATCGACCTCTACAAACGCGGATGCTTCGTCCTCGAAGCCAAGCAGGGCGCCGATGCGGCCGGCGCGGCGGATCCGCTGGAAAAAATTGCGCAACCCGCAAAGAAGCTCAAAAAGGGCACCGCCAAGCGCGGCACCGTGGCGTGGGACGACGCCATGCTGCGCGCCCGCGGACAGGCCGAGCAATATATCCGCGCGCTCCCCGCCTCCGAAGGCCGCCCGCCGTTTTTGGTCGTCGTCGATGTCGGCCACTCCATCGAGCTCTACTCCGAATTTTCCTGCACGGGCGGCGCCTATGTCCCCTTCCCCGCCCCCGGCAGCCACCGCATCTTTCTAAAGGATCTGGAGCGCGCCGACATCCGCGAGCGCCTCCGGCAGGTTTGGGAAGAGCCGCTCGAGCTCGACCCCTCCAAACGCAGCGCGCGCGTCACCCGCGAGATTGCCGACCATTTGGCCGCGCTCGCCGTATCGTTCGAAGCCGACGGCCACCCCGCCGAACAAACCGCCGCCTTCCTGATGCGCTGCCTCTTCACCATGTTTGCCGAAGACGTCGGCCTGCTGATGCGCAACAGCTTCACCCGTCTGCTCGAAAGCCTGACCGACACCCCCGAACATTTTGTGCCGATGGTCGAAGAGCTCTGGCAAAAGATGGACACCGGCGGCTTTTCCACCACGCTGCGCACCAACATACTCCAGTTTAACGGAGGCCTCTTTGCCGAAAGCGCCGCGATGCCGCTCACCCAAAACCAGCTTCTGCTGCTCATCGAAGCCGCCCGCGCCGACTGGCGCGATGTCGAGCCCGCCATCTTCGGCACCCTGCTTGAACGCGCGCTCGACCCCGTCGAACGCCACAAGCTCGGCGCGCACTACACCCCCCGCGCCTACGTCGAGCGCCTCGTCCTCCACACCGTCATCGACCCCGTCCGCTCCGAATGGGAGTCCGTCCGCATTGCCGCCGCCAACCTCGCCAGCCAGGGCGAAATGAAAAAGGCCGTCGCCGAAATCCGCAAATACCACCGCGCCCTCTGCCATATCCGCGTGCTCGACCCCGCCTGCGGCAGCGGCAACTTTCTCTACGTCGTCCTCGAACACCTCAAGCGCATCGAAGGCGAAATCTTCGACACGCTCTTCACCTTCGGCGAAGGGCAGGGCTCGCTCGACATGGCCGGCGAAACCGTCGATCCCCACCAGCTCCTCGGCCTCGAAATCAACCCGCGCGCCGCCGCCATCGCCGAGCTCGTCCTTTGGATCGGCGCATTGCAATGGCACTTCCGCAACCGCGGCAACGTCCAGCCCGCCCAGCCCATCATCCGCAACTTCCACAACATCGAGTGCCGCGACGCCCTCATCGAATACGACGCCAAGGAAGAAGTGCCCGGCGCAACCCACTGGGACGGCCGCACCACCAAGCCCCATCCCGTCACCGGCAAGGAAGTGCCCGACGAAACCGCCCGCATCCCCGTCTACCGCTATTCCAACCCGCGCAAAGCCGTCTGGCCTCAGGCCGACTACATTATCGGCAACCCGCCCTTCATCGGTGACAAGGCCATGCGCCAAGCCCTTGGCGGCGATTATGTGGACACCGTCCGCAAAGTCCACTCCGACGTCCGCGAATCGTCCGACTTCGTCATGTATTGGTGGAACCACGCCGCCGGGCTGCTTGTAGGTGGGATCGTTGATCCCGCGTCTGCTGCTGTAGGTGGGATCGTCGATCCCGCTTCGTCCGGGGCGGGGTCGCCGACCCCACCTACAAAACGCTTCGGCTTCGTCACCACCAACTCGCTGCGCCAAACCTTCAACCGCCGCGTGCTCGAAAAACACATGGCCGCCAAAAACCCCGTATCGCTCGTCTTCGCCATCCCCGACCACCCGTGGGTCGACGCCGCCGACGGCGCCGCCGTCCGCATCGCCATGACCACCGCCGCGCCCGGCTCCGCCGCCGGCATCCTCCAGCACGTGGTCGCAGAAAAAGGCGGCGACGGCGAGGGCTACGAAGTAAAGCTCGATTCCAAAACCGGCACCATCCATCCCGACCTTTCTATTGGCGCTGACGTTACCAGCGCCATTCCACTGAAGTGTGGAAAAGGGTTGAATTCAAACGGTATGATGCTGGCTGGATCGGGGTTTATCGTTACACCTGAAGAAGCAAAGCAGTTAGGCTTGGGAACGATTCAAGGATTGGAAAATCACATTCGCGACTACCGCAACGGAAAAGACCTCACGAACAAACCGCGTGGCGTGATGTTAATTGACTTGTTTGGCCTTACTCCCGACGATGTGCGCGGAAAATACCCTGCTGTCTATCAATGGGTACTCGAACGGGTCAAGCCGCAGCGCGATCAAAACAAGCGAAAATCCCTAAAGGAAAAGTGGTGGACATTTGGTGAACCGAGAAAGGTACTACGTAAAGCGATGGTTGGTTTACCTAGATATATCGCCACGGTAGAAACCTCGAAGCATCGCTTTTTCCAGTTTCTGGATGCGTCGATTCTTCCAGACCACAAACTCGTGAATATTGCACTGGAAGATGCCTTCCATCTCGGCGTGCTCAGCAGCCGCATTCATGTAGGCTGGGCAATGGCCAACAGAAGCAATCTTGGCGTTGGCAACGACCCCGTTTATGTCCAATCAAAATGTTTTCAAACATTCCCCTTCCCGGAAGCGGCGGAGGAGCAGCGGGCGCGTATCCGGTCGCTGGGCGAGCAGCTCGACGCGCACCGCAAGCGCCAGCAGGAACAGCATCCGGCGCTGACGATGACGGGCATGTACAACGTGCTGCAAAAGCTCCGCGCCGGCGAAGCGCTCACCGCCAAAGAGCAAACGATCCACGAACAAGGTTTGGTTTCCGTGCTGATGCAGCTGCACGACGAGCTCGACGCCGCCGTCGCCGAAGCCTACGGCTGGCCGGCCGATTTGCCGGACGAAGAAATTCTCGAACGCCTCGTTGCGCTCAACGCCGCCCGCGCGGCCGAAGAAGCGCACGGCCAAATCCGCTGGCTCCGCCCCGCGTTCCAATGTCCGGAAGCCGTGCAAAACGAGCTGAACGTAGACGGAGCTTCCAGCTCCGTTCAGCATGAGCAACGCGCGTTGATAAACCCAACGAAGCTGGAAGCTCCGTCTACGAAAAAACAACCCTGGCCCAAAGCCTTGCCCGACCAAGTGCGCGCCCTCCGCACCGCCCTCGCGACCTCGCCGTCGCCCGCCACCGCCGAAGAGCTCGCCCGGCGTTTCAGCCGCGCCCGCACCGACCGCGTTGCCGACCTGCTCGAAACCCTCGCCGCCCTCGGCCAAGCCCAGCGCATGGACGGCGGGCGGTATTGCTCAAGTTCGTAATCCCGCCTTTAGGCGGCCAATCCGCAGAACCAATCCTCCGAAACCGCCTTGTTTGGGACTTCATGACTTATGGGGGAGGGCGACGCTCTGTCGGAGCCGTTCGGCGGATTGGCTCGGACAGAGCCTCGCCCTCCAGTCCCGTTCATGAAAAATCCAGCGCAGCTGGTGGGGGGACTAAAGGCGGAACTACAAACCTTATTCATAAACCTTTACGGGACTACAAACTTTTATTCTCACTCTTATGCGAGTAAACATTTTCATGTAAAAGGGTGCTTTGATTGCTGTGAATACGGAAGGATGGGAATGAGCCATGGATGAGGTTTTTGATTTTAATTCACTGGTCGCGCTGTGTCGCGAAACACATACGACGATGCAGCAGCGTGCGGCTCGCTCCGTCAATATCGAGCTGGTGGTGCGCAACTGGCTGTTTGGCTGGTATATTGTGGAATATCAGCAGAACGGTGCGGATCGGGCGGAGTATGGACGCTCCGTTTTGAAAAAGCTTTCGGTTGCGTTAACCGAAAACCTAGGACGGGGCTTTTCCGAACGCTCATTGGAGCAATACCGCAAATTTTACCAGACCCATTTGGAGATTTCGCAGACAGTGTCTGCGAAATTCAAAAGTCCCTTTGCATTGAGCCTTTCCGAAGGAGCTAAAATTCCGCAGACACTGTCTCGGATTTCTTTGACCGTGCCGGAATTAACGCAAAAATTCGAGTTGAGCTGGTCGCATTATGTCAGTCTCCTGACGGTCGACCATCCGGAGGAGCGCCGTTTCTACGAAATCGAGGCGGCGTCCAATAGCTGGAGCGTGCGCGAGTTGGAGCGGCAGATTGGCAGTTCGCTCTACGAACGACTGGCTTTGAGCCGCAATAAGGAGGAGGTCCGCACGCTTTCCAAGAAGGGCTTGGTGCTGGAAAAAGCCGCCGACCTGATCAAGGATCCTCTGGTGCTGGAATTCCTGGAACTGGAGGAACGGACGTCCTATTCCGAGGACGAGTTGGAAGAAGCCATCATCGACAAACTGGAGCAGTTCCTTCTGGAGCTGGGCAAGGGCTTTCTCTTCGAGGCGCGCCAAAAGCGCTTCACCTTCGACAACGACCATTTCTACGTCGATCTGGTTTTCTACAACCGCTTGCTGCGCTGCTATGTCCTGCTGGATCTCAAACGGGACAAACTCACCCACAAGGATCTCGGCCAGATGCAGATGTATGTTAACCATTTTGACCGCCATGTGAAAACCGAAGACGAGCAACCCACCATTGGCATTGTGCTTTGCCACCGGAAAAACGATGCGCTGGTCGAACTGACCCTGCCGAAGAATGCCAACATTTTCGCCTCCAAGTATCAGCTCTATCTGCCCTCCAAAGAGGATCTCAAAAAGCAGCTGGAATCCATTACCGAAGAGCTGGAACGGGACGGTGCGCGGTATTCGGGATCGTAGACGCGACGCCCTCGTCGCGTTCCGCACGCCCGGCCTCTGCACCGAAACGCGACGAGGACGTCGCGTCTACGAAAAAACAATCCTGACCCATCACCCTGCCGGATCAAGTGCCCGCCTGCTTGCGGGATCGGCGGCCTAGCCTCCCGCGGCCAAGCTTCGCCAACAAGTCCGTGCGTTTCAGCGGAGCAGCCGGGCTAAAAGAAATCGAACAGGCCCTGATCGTCGTTTTGCGGTTCGGGCGGCTTTGCTGATGCCGATTTTTTTGCGGGAGCGCGTTTTTTCGGCGGGGTTCGCTTTAATGCGGCCGGCGGATTCCGCATCGCCTTCAGCTGGTTTTTGTGGTCGTTCAGCAACCGGGTAAAATATCGGATCTCCGTTTCAAGTTCCCGATTGTGCTCCTTGAGCACCCGCTGCTTCTTGGGTTTGCTCCAGGTCAAGAAGCCCCATTCCGGCTCGCGCTTGGCATCCCGGATGGCGCGACGGAAGCGGGTGCAGGCTTTTTTGTAGTAGGCAATCCCTTTTTGAATGGAAGACACCGGCGCGGATTTTGTGCTTTCGGTGTCGAGCAGATCGCAACGGGCATCGATACGTTCGAGGGTTTCGAGGTCGAGGTTTTCATAGGCCGCCTGCGCAGCATGCCAGAGCTCCAGCTGGACGGGCGTGGCGCCGCCGGCTCCATCGGGATGGAGCTGCCGTGCAATCCGGCGGTAGAGTTCTTTTATCGTCTTCTCCTCCCGGCAGAGGCGTTCATCGCGGGGGGAATGAATCCGGCCCCGGTTTGACGAGGCTCCGTTGGCCATCTCTTCGATAAAGGCTTCGATGTCCTCAAAAAATGCGTCGTCAAAATCATCCTCTTCGTCGTCGCCGAACGGATTGGAGCTGGATTCGGAATGGGCAGAGAAGACCGGCTCGAAAAACTCCTCATATCCCTCGGGGATCTTTCCGTTGGTTTCAAAATACAACACGGCGGCATCCGCGCATTCCTGCTGCGTGCGCTTCGGATAAAAGTCGAGCAGGTCAAAGGTGAGATTCAGGGTGCCTTCGAGCACCGAGATTTCAGCGCGGATCGTCCTGTATTTTGTTATAGCCGGCCCGCAATGGGTCTGAATCCATTGCTGGTGCGCCTGCACTTCCTCCTTCTCAAATTTTTCCAGCTGGGCATCGAGAGCGGCGCAATTGGTTTTCTGCCGATCCAGCTTTTTGAGTTCCCGTTTTCGGATTTCCGCCGTGTTCAAGGGAACCAGCGCACGGCAGGTGGAGTAAACGATGCGCGGGCGTTGTGGTTTCCGAGAGGGGATTCTTGCTTTCGTGGCAGGACTTTTCGTCATAATCAAAATGGGGCTATACGTAGTGAAACAGAGAAAACGAGGGCAAATCTACGGGTTGGAAAAAGAAAATCAACCTGTTTTTTTTGAATCCCGCCCGCGTCAGCCTCGGCCATGCGGTTTTCGGGATCGTAGACGCGACGCCCTCGTCGCGTTCCGCCTTTAAAAGATTTGTAGTTCCGCCTTTAGGCGGCCCGCCCGCAGAGCCCATCCTCAGAAGCCGCCTAAAGGCGGAACTACAAACCCTTTCACGAACCTTTCACAAAACTTTCCCGAAAACGCTAGGGAAAGCCCGAAAACGGCCAACGCTTCAAACTTTATTCTGGGTTTTGGGCGCGCCGGATTTTATCCTGTTCGTTTTCCAATGATTAAGGGGATTTCCGTGAGTAGCGTTCCATTTTGCCATCTGCATTTCCATACCTGCTACAGCTTGCTCGACAGCACGGTAAAGGTAAAACCGGCCATGAAGGCGGCGGCCGACATGGGCATGGAATATTTGGCAATGACCGACCACGGCGTGCTGTTCGGCGCGGTGGAATTCTATAAATCGGCCTATGCGGCGGGCATCAAACCCATTATCGGCTGCGAGGTCTATCTGGCCCGGCACGGGATTGAATTCACGAAAAACTCGACCGACCCCGCAATCCGCTCGCAGCGCAACAACATGCACCTGGTGCTGCTGGCCGAAACGCAGGAAGGCTATGAAAACCTCGTGAGGCTCGTTTCGATTGCCCACCTCGAAGGCGTGCACTACAAACCGCGCATCGACAAGGCCCTCCTGCGCAAATACAGCAAGGGACTGATCGGTCTAGCCGCCTGCCTGCGCGGCGAAGTGACCGAGGCCTGCAAAGACGGCGATCTCGACAAGGCGGAAGAACTGGCGCGGGAATATTCAGACATCTTCGGCGAAAACAACTTTTTCCTCGAACTCCAGGACCACGGACTGGCCGACCAGAAAACCGCCAACAAAAACATGCTCGAGGTCGCGAAGCGGACCGGGCTTCCGCTGGTGGCCACCAACGACGTCCACTATATCCGCCAAGAGCATGCCGAGGCGCACGACGTCTTGATCTGCCTGCAGCGCGGCGATCTAGTGGCCGACCCGAACCGCCACCGCTACGAGGGCGACCAGTTTTACATGAAGAGCGGCGAGGAAATGGCCGCCCTTTTCCCTGACCAGCCCGAGGCCATTTCCAATACGGTCGAAATCGCCAAGCGTTGCAACGTGGAATTCTTTTTCCCCGAAAAAGCCGAAGACCTCCACTTCCCGTTTTTCCCGCTGCCCGACGGCTTCGACTCCGACTACGACTACCTAATCCATCTCGGCAAACTGGGCTTGAAAAAGCTGTACGGCATCGACGACCTCGACAATCCGACCACGGAGTATGAAGAGACGATTAAAACGCGCTTCTACTACGAAGTCGGCGTCATCAAAAAGACCAACTACATCAACTATTTCCTCGTCGTCGCCGACTTCATTCAGTGGGCGCGCGCGCAGGGCATTCCGGTCGGCCCCGGCCGCGGCTCGGGTGCGGGATCGATGCTGGCCTATTCGCTGGCCATCACCACCATTGAACCGCTGAAGTATAACCTGATTTTCGAACGGTTCCTCAATCCGGACCGTGTATCGCCCCCCGACTTCGACATCGACTTTTGCCCGACCAAACGCCAGTCCGTCATTCAGTATGTGCGCGACAAATACGGCGAAGAGTGCGTGGCGCAAATCATCACCTTTGGAACGCTCGGCGCCAAGACGCTGATGCGCGACCTCGGCCGCGTGCTCGAAATCCCCCTGCCCTACTGCGACCGCCTAGCCAAAATGATTCCCGAAACCCCGGGCACCACGCTGGAAAAAGCGCTGGCGGAAAGCCCGGAATTCAAACAGGCCACGCGGAGCGAACCCGATGCCCAGCGCATCATGAAATACGCCCGCCTGCTCGAAGGCCTGCCGCGCCACACCGGCATGCACGCCGCTGGCGTGGTGATTGGCGAAAAGCCGCTGATCGAAATCATCCCGCTTACCCGCGAGCCCAAGGAAAAGCTGATCGTCGTTCAGTTCGAGAAAGGTCCGACCGAAGAGATCGGCCTGCTGAAGATGGACTTCCTCGGGCTGAAAAACCTGACGATCATCTACGAAGCGTGCTCGCTGATTAAGCGCAACCACGGCATCGACGTCGATCCGGAAAAGCTGGAGATCGACGACGAGAAAACCTTTGAGCTACTGGCGCGCGGCGACACCGTCGGCGTCTTCCAGTTGGAATCCGGAGGCATGCGCGACACGCTGCGGCAGGTAGCCCCCGACTGCATCGAAGACATTATCGCCATTCTCGCGCTCTACCGCCCGGGGCCGATGCAGTTCATCCCGACCTACATCAAGCGCAAGCACGGGCAGGAAAAGGTGGAATACGACCATCCCCTGCTCGAAAAAATTCTGAAAGAAACCAAAGGCATCATCGTTTATCAGGAACAGATTCAGCAGGCCGCCCAGTCACTGGCCGGCTTTACGCTCGGCGAAGGGGACATTCTTCGCCGCGCCATGGGCAAAAAAAAGCCCGAAGTGATGGACCAGCAACGCGGCAAATTCGTTGACGGCTGCAAGACGACCAACAACATCGACGCCAAGCTCGCGAACAGCATTTTCGACAACATTACCGAATTCGCGAAATACGGCTTTAACAAATCGCACTCCACGGCCTACGGCTTCGTGACCTACCAGACCGCGTGGCTCAAGGCGCACTATCCCGCCGAATTCATGGCCGCCCTGCTCTCCGGCGAAATGGGCAACTCCGACAAGCTCACCGGCTTTATCAGCGAATCCAAGGAAGTCGGCATCGATGTGCTGCCGCCCTCGGTCAACGAATCGATCGGCCGCTTCAACGCCGTCCAGGACGGCAGCGGCATCCGCTTCGGCATGGCGGCCATCAAGGGCGTCGGCGAAGGCGTGGTGGAAGAGATCGTCAACGACCGCGATGAAAACGGCCCGTACGCCGGACTGATGGATTTTTGCTCCCGCATCCCCGGCGCCAATAAAAAGGTGATTGAAAGCCTGATCCGCTCCGGTGCATTCGACTTTTGCGGCATCCACCGCGCCCGGCTCTTCAACGGCATCGAAACCGCCATCGGCCGCGCCGCCGAGGCGCTGAAAGACAAAGCCGCCGGCCAGGTTTCCATGTTCGACCTCATGGGAGGCGCCGCAGAGGAAGCCGGCAGCAGCTCCGACGAAGAACTGGCCGACGTTCCGGCGTGGTCGGAGTCGGACCTGCTCGCCGCTGAAAAAGAGCTGATCGGCTTCTTTATTTCCGGCCATCCGCTGGCCCGCTACGAATGGGTGCTCAACCAGTTTGCCCTCAAGCGCATGAAAGACCTCCAAACCTTGGCGGCCGGCGAGCGCACCCGCATGGGCGGCATGATCACCGAAATGCGCAAGCTCTATACGAAGAAGGATCAAAAACCGATGGCCAGCTTCCGCATCGAAGGGCTCGAAGGCTCCATCAATGCCATTATATTCCCCACCGCTTACGAGGAATACGGCCTGCTGCTCGAAGACGACGCTACCGCCATGTTTGGCGGCATCATGATGGAAGAGGACAGCGGCGACCTAAAGTTTCAAGTGCTGGAAATCTTCCCGCTGGAGCAGGCACCCGGCATTTTCTGCGACCGCGTCAGCATCCGCCTGCCCGAGATCGGCGTGAACGAAGAGGTGATGGAAACACTCAAAGTGGCGCTCTCGGAATTCCGGGGCAACACGCCGGTGGACCTCTGCATTGAATTCGTCGATGGCCCCAGGGTGTTCATCAACACCGACCACACCTTCAAGGTTCGCCCCTGCGCCGAGCTGGAACATAAAATTGAGCATACCATCGGCGAAGGACTCGTCTACATCGCTTCCAAGTCCGACCCGTTCAAGAATCCGCCCAAAGAGCGCAAGTGGGGAAAGAAGAAGTGAAACGTGAAATTTGAAACCGGAAACTTGAAAGCCCAATACGTAATACGCAGTACGCAATACGCACATGAAACATAGCGCCAAACACATCTCTGAATATGTCCTGCTCGTTCTCGCAGGGGGCTTGGTGCGCATCCTGCCGCTGCGGGTTGCTCTGGCGCTGGGCTGGTTGGTGGCGGCGGGCATGCATTACATCGGCGGCTTCCGCAAAGAGGAGGCGCACCGCCGCTTGAAGAGCGTCTATGGCGACCGCTTTTTGGAACAGGAAATCAAACGCATCGCCTGGCTCTCGTGGCGCAACCTCTGCTTCAACGCAGTCGAGGGGATCCGCTTTTCCAAGATGACGATTGAGGACGTGAAAAAGCAGCCCTTGGCCGACGTCATTCCCGCACTGCTTCAAGCCCTGGAAAATGAAGAGCAAGGCTACATCTTCGCCACCGTCCACATGGGCAACTGGGAGATGGCCGGCGTATCGGCCGACCTCGCGGGCATTCCTATTTTCTCCATCGCCCGGCGCCAGAAAAACCCGCTGACCGATGCCTATCTCAACCGCGCGCGCAACGCCTTCGACATGGAAATGATTTCGAACGACTCCAAGGTGCTCAAAGGCATCATCCGCCGCATCAGGGCCGGCAAAGTGCTGGCGATCCTGCCCGATGTCCGCAACAGCACCGAAGCGCTCAAGATCAACTTCCTAAACAGCGAAGCAAACTTGGGGGCGGGCACGGCCCTCTTTGCCCGCCAGTGCAACTGCCCGATCTACCCCGCCGTCGTCCGCCGCGTCGGCTGGACCAAGCACGACGCCGTCATCTTCGATCCCATCCGCCCCGACGCATCGCTCGACAAAACCGACGACTGGCAGCGCATGATGCAGCAAATGATGGACATCTTCACCGAAGAGATCGGCAAAACCCCCGAGCAATATTTCTGGTACAACAAGCGCTGGGTGCTCCAGCCCCTCAAAAAACGTAAGTAGAGGCGTGGGGCCGGATTGCCATTTCATTGCTTTCGTTCCTCAAGCCTCGCTTCGCGTCCGATGCCACGAAATCATTCGCCCTTCTTTCCAAAACGGTCGTGGGTCCTCTCTGCGATGGTTTGGAACAGCACGTAGAGCGCCGGGACCAGCACGATCCCGAACAGCGTTGCAGCGAGCATACCAAAGAATACGGTCGAACCGATGGCGCGACGGCTTGCTGAGCCGGCGCCTCCAGCAAACACCATCGGCAGCACGCCGAGGATGAAGGTGAACGCGGTCATGAGCACCGCCCGAAAACGCTGCCCGGCTCCATCGGCCGCGGCTTCGATGATGGAGAGCCCTTCTTCACGGCGCGCCTTGGAAAACTCGACAATCAAAATCGCGTTTTTACTGGCGAGGCCAACGAGCAGAATAACCCCGAGCTGCGCATAAATGCTCAGCGGCAGATGGACTACCAGCTTCAGTCCGGCCAACGCGCCCAGCACCGCCACGGAGGTGGAGAGAATGACGGGCAGCGGCGTCGTCCAGCTTTCATACTGCGCCACGAGAAACAGGTAGGCGAAAACGACGGCCATCAGGAAAATGAGATTGGTCGATCCCGCCACATTGGCTTCCTGATAACTCAGGCCGGACCAGTCGAACGTGTAGCCCTCCGGCAACGCGGTTTCCGCAATTTCCGACACCTTGGCCATGGCATCGCCGCTGCTGATGAACGGCAGCGGAAAGGCCGTGATCCCCGCCGCTGCAAACTTGTTGTAGCGCTCGACCATGCGGGGAGCGAGAGTGATGTCGGCCTTCACGAGACTGCCCAGCGGCACCATGGCTCCGGTGCGGCTCTGCACATACAGGCCATCCAGTTCCTCAATGCTTTTGCGGTAATCCCAGTCCGCCTGAACAATCGCTCGGTTAACCTGGCCGTCAAAATTGACGTCGTTGACGTAGAGCGAACCCAGATAGGTCTGCAGCGCGCTGAAGATGGCATCCACCTTCACGTTCATCAGCGAGGCCTTCACCCGGTCAACATCCAAATAGAGGTGCGGCGTGTTGGCCGAATAGGCACTGAACCCAAACATGATTTCAGGAGCCATAAAGAGCTGCATCAGGAAATTATTCATGACGGCCTGGAGCTGCTGCGGCCCTTGGCCGGCCGTGTCCTGCAGCCGGATGTCCAACCCGCCGCTGACGCCCAGTCCCATAATGGCTGGCGGCACAAACAGGTTGAGCTGCGCCCCCGGAACCGCGGACAGCCTGGCCTGCAGCTTTTGCAGGATGGCCGTCACATGCAGCTCGGGCGATTCGCGCATGCTCCAGTTATCGAGGCCAAACATAAAGAACGCCACGTTTTCCGAGGATCCGCCCATCGGACTGAAGCCGGTCACTTGGATGGCATAGTCGATGCCTTCCTCGTCCTGAATCGGAGTAAGCACTTCGTCGAGCAATGCTTCGGTGCGGGCGCGGGTCGCCCCTTCGGGCAGCTGGGCCATCCCGAAAATAATGCCTTGGTCCTCTTCGGGCAGGAATGCCGCCGGGCTCATCTTGAATAGGCCGTATACGCCGCCAAAGACGCCGAGCAGAATCAACGCCGTCATCATGAGGCGGCGCGCCAGGCGCGTACTGCCGGAAACATAGCGGCCGCGCACGCGGCTCAAGCCGGTATTAAACCACCGCAGCGGCCCATGCTGCTTCGGCTTCACCCGATGCAGCATCGTGGCGCACAGCGCCGGGCTCAGCGTCAGCGCATTTACCGTAGAAAAAAATACCGCCGCCGAAATGGCCACCGCGAACTGCTGGTAGATCTTGCCGGTGATGCCCGACATGAAACCAATCGGCACAAAAATGGAGAGCAGAACCAGCGTGGTGGCAATCACCGCACCGCTCACCTGCTCCATCGCCTTGATGGTCGCCGCTTTGTGGTCGAGCCCTTCGCTTTCCATCAGCTCCAGCACGCGTTCCACCACCACGATGGCGTCGTCCACCACGAGGCCGATGGCGAGCACCAGCCCAAAGAGCGTCAGCGTGTTGATGCTGTAGCCGAGCGCGGACAGCACGAAAAAAGTGGCGCACAACGACACCGGAATCGTGATCGAGGGAATCAGGGTGGCGCGCCAGTCCTGCAGGAATACATAGCAGACGATGACGACCAACAGGAACGTCAGCAGCAGCGTCGTCACGATTTCGCGGATGCTGGTGCGGACAAACTCGGTGGCGTCGTACGGGAGCACGCTTTCGAGCCCGGCCGGATAATGCTTTGCCAGCTGATCCAGCTCGGCCTGGATGGCATCCATCGTGTCGAGCGCATTGGAACCGGGCGTGCGGCTCATGCCGATCGCCACGCAGCGGGCTCCGTTGTATTTTGCAGAAAAGAGGTAGTTGTCCGCCCCCTTCTCGATGCGTGCAATGTCCCTCAGATAAACCACTGCGCCATCGTCCCCGGTGCGCACCACAATATTGCCGAAGGCTTCGGTATTGTTTAGGCGCCCTTCGGCCGTCAGCGTGAAGGAGAGCTGCGCCGTGCCGTCGTCCGGCGAAGTGCCGATGGAACCGATCGAAGCCTGCAGGTTCTGCCCCCGAATAGCGGCCACCGCATCATCCGGACTAATGCCCAGCGCCGACATGCGGTCGGAGTCCATCCAAATGCGCATGCTGTATTTCGGCCCGTAGACCTGGGCCCGGCTGATGCCGGGAATGCGCTCCAGCGCGGGTTGAATCATTTTATAGGTGTAGTCGCTCAAAAACAGTTCATCGCGGCTGCCGTCGGGCGACCGCACGGTCAGGAAGCCCAGCATGTCGGACGATTCGGTTTCAACCGTCACGCCCTGTTGCACGACCTCGGTCGGGAGCAGCGGTTCGGCCTGCGTCACACGGTTCTGCACCTTGACCTGCGCCATGTCCGGATCGGTGCCGACCGCAAAGGTGATCGTTAGTGAATACGAGCCGGAGTTGTCGGATGTCGACGACATATAGAGCATGTCCTCGACCCCGTTGACGGCGTCTTCGACGGGCCCTGCCACCGTAGCGGCCAACACCTCGGAACCCGCACCGGGATACATCGCACGGACGACCACCTGCGGCGGCGTGACCTGCGGATATTGAGAAATCGGAAGCGATGAGATCGAGAGAATGCCCGCCAGGGTCAACACGATGGCCACGACGCCGGCGAGGCGCGGACGCTCGATGAACACGCGCGAAATCATTAGAGCGCCTCCTGCAGGGCGACTTGGACCGTTATGCCCGGAGCAGCTTTTTGCACGCCTTCAACCACCACGCGGTCGCCTGCCTCCAACCCGGAGAGAACCACAAAGTCGGACTCGATCGACTGGCCCAGCTGCACTCGGGCGCTGCCTACCAGCCCCGCTTCATCCACCGTCAGCACATAGGTCCCCTTTGGGTCCATCAGCACCGCTTTCTGCGGAATGCGCAATCCCATCGGGCGCTCCGGCGTGCCGAGCAGGATGGTTACATAACCGCCGGAAACGAGCATGCAGTTCGGGTTTTCAAAGACATAGCGCACCGCCATGGTGCCAGTGGTGGAGCTGATTTCATTATCGTCAAAATCCTTCTTGCCAACCAATGGAAGCATCGTGCCGTTAGGCAGACGAACCTTGGCCACCATGCCGTTCACGGCACCGTCGATCTCTTGCTGGCGCAGGTTTAGAAAGGCGCGGTCCGTCAGAGAAAACACCACGCGGATCGGATCCACCTGAACAATGCGCGCCAACGCGTCGGAGCCCGATGTGACATAGTTGCCCTTCGTCGCCATCGCCATGCCGATGCGACCGCTGATGGGCGCGCGGATTTCAGAGTATGCCAAATCGATCTGCGCCAGGTTCAAGTTCGCTTCGGCCTGCTTCACCATCGCTTCGGCTTTCAGCAAATCGCTTTCGGCCGCATCAACGTCCGACTGCGAAACGCTGCGCTCGCCCGCCTTGTGCATGCGCTCCACAAACTTATTGGCATGCACCCGCACAGCCTGAGCACTGGCCAAATTGGCCTCCCGAACCTCGACGATGGCCTGATACTGGCTTTGATCAATCGTGAAGAGCAGATCGCCCTCCTTCACAAATGAGCCTTCCGTAAAATGAACCTGGTCGATGTAGCCGGCCACCTCGGATTTCACCATGACCTCCTGAATGGGCTCAACCGCACCGATATATTCATCGAGCACATCCAGGGGAACCGCCTTCAGCTCCATGGCCGCCACGATCGGGGGCGGCATTTGCCCCATTCCCATCATCCCCGGAGGCGGCCCGCCCGCCGGAACAAACCGGCTGACCAAAAAGCCCAGGCCCATCAGCGCAACCGCTCCAACAATTTTTCCAATCACTTTCAACATCAGATCTCTCCTATCTCCAATTTTTCGGCTCAGCCAGACAGACTGCTGAACAGCAGGTCAAAACTCGCAATCAACACTTCCACATATTTTTTCCGGTCATATTCCGCATACATCGTAAGATTCATTGCTCCCACCCACGAGGAGGCAAAACAGAGCGCAAGATCCCGCGCATCGCGCTTCTTGCTTAAGGCGCCATTCTCCTGCAGGTGGAGCAGCTTTTGCTCAAACAACTTCAGCGGGTCGCCGCGCAATGCCGCCAGCCTTTCATGAACTTCCGCCATCAGCTCAGCTGACCACTCAATTTGAAAACCGCAAAAAAACTCAAACTTCCAGGACTCGTCGTCATCCGCAATGGCCGTGACCAGCTCGACGACCGTATCGCGCAGCTCCGCCAAGGTTTCCGGCATCGCATCCTTATAACGCGCACACTGCTTTTCTTCACCGTAGGCCACCACAGCCGCTAAAAGTTCAGGCTTTGTTTTAAAATGCCAATAAACCGCCCCTTTCGTCAGGCCGATCTCGCTGGCGACATCCACAAACGTTGCTTTTGAATAGCCTTTTTCCGAAAAAACCTTCAGCGCGGCATCTAAAATGCGCTGGCGGGTTTTCTCCGCTTCTTCTTTTGTTTTCCGGGCCATGAGAGCTCCTTAAATTCGCGGGCATATATACATACCTACCAAAAGGTATGCAACGGGATAAATATGAAATCAGGCCTTCATGCTGCGGTGCGGCACGCGTTCTTTCCGGACCACGCGCAGGGATTGAACAAAGGGGAAAAAGAGCAAAGAAGCCACGCCGAACACCCCGGCAGCAATCGACACCAGCAGCGCCGAAGCAATAAAGGACATGCCTGTCCACGCAGTAATTTGGTGCGGCAACGTTGCTCCGCCCAACGGCACAAGCGACCACACCACGACCAACAGAAACAAAACCAACGTGGACGCCCCCGCCAAAGGGGAGAAACGGGGGACGGCGTGTTGCGGGGAGAAAAACTACATGGTTTCCAGAATGCGGCCGGTTTCAATCTCGAGCGTATTGAGCGAAAGCTGATAGGCAATGAACGCGCGGGCATGTGCGCCCTTTGCACGGACAAGGTCGGTTTGCGCTTCGTTAAGGCGGGTGATGGACGCCACCCCGGCCTTGTAGGACTTTTCCACGCTGTCGCGAACACGGGTGGTCAGCTCGTAGATCTTCTCTTGCCGCTCAAATACCGCGCGAGCGGTATCGGCCTCGTCGATCCGCCTCCGCAGCTCGGAGCGGATGGAGAGCCTCAACGATTCGCGTTGCTCTTCGAGCGCTTGCAGTTCGGCTTGCGCTTCTCTTACCTCGTTGATCTTGCGCCCGCCGGTGAAAAGATCCCATTGGGCGGCCACACCGACAAATGAATCGTAGTTTCCGTGCCGCCCGGCGGTTGAATAGCCGTCGCGGTCAACATAGTCGAGAGAGCCGGTCAGCGAAACCTCCGGCAACCTCCCGCCTTTGGCCGCCCTCACCTGCTGGGCCATCGCAAGCCGGCCGTATTCGAGGGCCTTGTAGTCGGGGCGGTGGCGGAGGGCAAACTGCAGCTCGACCTCCAAGCCGGGCACGGGATGGAAGGACGCAAACCGAATGGACGCCGGTTGCATCGAATCGGACAGACGGGCCTCGGGCAGCGCCATCAACTCGGCCAGCACCGTACAAGCCGTCTGATAGCTGAACTGCGCCTGTAGATAGCTGCTCTCTGCCTGAAGGGCGCGAATGGAAAAGTTAAACACATCAGCCTCGGGCGTGGTGCCGGCATTGAAGCGCTTTAGGGCATCCTCTTCGAGCGTTTGGTTAAAGCGCTCGTCTTGTCCGGAAATCTTCATGTTTTCGGCGGCCAGTTGCGCTTGCCGGAAAGAGACCGTTGCCGAGAGAATCAACAAGCGGCGGGTTTCGTCGGCGGCCTCCTGCGATCGCTGCACATTATATTTTGCCGCCAGCGCCTGGGCGCGACGGGCAAAGCCGTCGAACAAGAGCCAGTTGGCCTGCAGGCCGGCGGCGCCCTGCTTCATGCTGTCCGAGACGCGGGTCTGCGGATTAAAATCCGGGTGCAGGCTCGCATCGACGTGGCCATAGCTTCCGTTGAACGAAACCTGCGGCAGATAAGCTGAACGCACCTGCTTCAGCACGGCATCCGCCGCCACAATTCGCTGCAGCGCTTCACTAACCGATGGGTTGCTGGTCAAGACGGCCTCGCGCACCTCGGCCAGTGCCATGCCGTTGGTTTGCGAATATCCAAGCAAGGGGGCCAGCAGAGCGAACAGGAACGAGAATTCGGCCACAAAAGAACGAAAAGGACACAAAAAACTCTTCCTTCCTAGCTTTTGCAGCCGCTGCGCTTTTTTGCAGCTAATCAATTCAGTAACAGGCTTCATGGGTTTCTCCTACAAATGTTTCGGGTCGACTTTGATGCGGTAGACCAGCGTGTAGACCACCGGCACAATGATCAGCGTAAGGAACGTGGCGGCGAAAAGGCCGCCCATGATGGTGACCGCCATGCCCGAATAGAGCGCGTCGGTCAGCAGCGGCGCCATGCCGAGAATCGTTGTTCCGGCCGCCATGACGACGGGGCGCACGCGGCTGACGGATGAGTCGAGCACCGCTTTGTAGGGCTCGACGCCACGTTTGAGCTGCAGCTCGATTTCGTCGATCAGCACCACGGCGTTTTTGATGAGCATGCCGGAGAGTCCGAGGAAGCCGAGGATGCACATGAAGCCGAACGGGAAGCCGGTGAGCAGCAGCGCGGCCGTTACGCCGATGATCGAGAGCGGCACGGTCATGAAGATGATCAGCGGGCGGCGCACCGAGTTGAACAGCCAGACCGTGATGACAAACATGCCGAGCAGGCAGATCGGGAAGATGGCGGCCAGCGGCGCCTGCGCCTCGGCCGATTCCTTGAACTCGCCGGCCCACTCGAAACGGTAGCCGGGCGGCAGTTCGATAGCCTCGATCTGCTCCGCCACTTTGAGGCGCAGCGTGTCAGCCAGGCCATAGACCGGGTTGCAGCGCGCGGTGATGGTGTTGCGGCGGTCGCGGCGCATGACATAGGGCCACTCCCACTCGTTTTCCATGCCGCTAACGACCTGGTTGATCGGGATGAACGCGCGGCTCGTCGAACTCCAAACCTGGACATCGTTCAAGTTGTCGACCGTCGTTCGCTCGGATTCCGGCGGGCGGACCATGATGGGGATCAGCTCGTTGCCTTCGCGGTAGAGGCCGGTGACCGTGCCGTTGAAGTTGAGCTGCAGCGCCGAGGCCAGGTCGGCGCGCGTTACGCCGACGCGCCGCGCCTGCGTTTCAGAATAGTGAGGGCGCAGCACCTGCACCGGCTGGCGCCAGTCGAGACGGGCATCCTTTGCGGTCGGTTCGGCGCGCATGATTTCGAGCGCCTGCTTGCCGAGGCTTTCGAGCACCGCCTTGTCCGGGCCAAAGAAGCGCGCCTCCACATAGAAGGCCATCGGCGGCCCGTTTGGAATGGTGCTGCAGTAGGGCTCCGCCTCCGGACAGTTTTCCTTCATGTAGATATCGATCTCCTTCACCAGCCGGTCGATGTCGTGATAGTCGTCGGCCTCGACGAGCACCATGCCGTAGCTCGGGTCGGGGGTTTCGTAGTTGTACAAAAGCATGAAACGCAACGTGCCCTCGCCGGCATACGAGCTGGTCTGCTTGACGCCGTCAAGCGAGCGGATATAGGCGTCGATTTGGTCGAGATCCTCGGCCGTGCGGTTGATGTGCGTGCCGGCGGGACGCCAATAGTTGATGTAGAAATAGGGCGTGGGCGATTCTGGAAAAAAAGTCTGCGGCACTTTCTTGAAGCCGGCCACCGCCGCCACCAGCAGCACCACCGTGGCCGCAACGGCGATGACGCGATGGTGCGCGACGGCGTGCAGCATCTTGCGGTAGCGGCGGAACATCGGCTTGTCGTACGGATCTTTGCCGTGGGTGTCCGGAATCTTCAGGAACCAGACGCAGAACAGCGGCGTAACGGTTACGGCCAGCACCCAGCTGAACAGCAGCGACATCATCATCACGTCGAAGAGCGAACGGCAGAATTCGCCGACGTTGCCCGCCGAAAAACCAACGGCGGTAAACGCCAGAATGGAAATCAAGGTGGCGCCGAGCAGCGGCCACTGCGTGTCGCGCACAACGTCGAACGCCGCCTCTTCGCGGCTTTCGCCGCGCGCGACGCGGATCAGGATTCCGTCGGCCACCACGATGGCGTTGTCCACCAGCATGCCGAGCGCAAGAATGAGAGCGCCGAGCGAAACTTTCTGAAGTTCGATCTCCAACACGAACATGCCGAGCAACGTGCCGCAAATGTTGAGCACCAGCACCGCGCCGATGAGCAGTCCGCTTTGCCAGCCCATGAAGAACATGAGCAGCACGACCACAATCACCACCGCCTCAATCAGGTTGAGCACGAAACCGTTCACCGCCCCGGTAACCATTTCGCTCTGATAGTAGATGGAGTGCAGTTCGATGCCTTCCGGCTGCATCAGCTCCAGCTCGGCCAGCTTTTCCTTGATCGACTCCCCCATCGCAACGACGTTGCCGCCCACCACGGTGGAGATGCCGATGCCAATGGCCGGCTCGCCGTTGAAACTCATGATCTGCCGTTTCGGATCATAGTAGCCGCGGCGGATGGTCGCAATGTCGCCGAGCCGCACCAGCTCGCCGCCGTTGCCGACATAGAGATCGGCAATCAGCTGCTCGCTGGCAAAATCGCCGGTCGGCGTGATGCGGATATAGTTGCCGTCGATCTCCACCTTGCCGCTCGGCTGCACCGCGTTTTGCGACTGCAGCGTGCCGGCAATCGCTTCCGGCGAAAGGCCGAGCTCCGTCAGCCGGGCGCGCTCAAACTCAACAAAAACCATTTCCTGCTGCAATCCCCAAAAGGCAATCTTGGCCACATCGTCGCAGTGGAGCAGCTCGGTCTTCAGCTCCTCGGCATAGGCCTTAAGGTCGGCGTAGGTGTGGCCGGCTCCGGTCATCGCGAAGAATACGCCGTACACATCGCCGAAATCGTCGTTGACGATCGACGGTTCGGCGCCGGGCGGCAGCTCGCCTTGCATGTCGCTGATTTTTTTGCGCAGCTCGTCCCAGATTTGCGGGAGCTCCGTGCTGTTGAACGCGTCTTGGATATCGACATAGACGATCGACAGGCCGTCCATCGAAGTGGAGTAGACCTCCTTGAGCTGGCTCATCGACTGGATGGCCTCTTCGATCGGGTCGGTGACCTCTTCTTCCACTTCGGACGGACTCGCGCCGGGATACTGCGTAACGACCAGCGCGGTCTTGATGGTGAAGTTCGGGTTTTCGAGACGGCCCAGTTTCCGGTACGACATAAAGCCGGCCATAATCAGCAGAATGGTCATCACAACCATCACTGTCCGTTTGTTCAGTGCAAATGATGCGGGGTTCATCAACGGTTCCTCTGTACGCCTCCGCTAAGCGGCGAATTGAAATTAACGAATAGATGCGGTTTTCAGGCTCAAGTTTTCATAGATCAGGCCGGGGCCGGATACGACGACCTTTTCGCCCTCGGCCAGACCGGAAAGAACGACCATCCGCGATGCGCCGGCCAATGCGCCAACCTTGACCGGCCGACGCGCCGACGCGCCGGATTGTTCGTCATAAACCCAAACGGCCGAGCCGCCGTTTGCATCGGAAACCAGCGCCGACACCGGCACCGTTAAAGCCGAGGCACGAGCCGCGCCGGCCACCCAGGATACGTTGGCCGTCATGCCTGGCAGGATGCGGCGTTCCGAAGGCGCCGGCATTCCAAACGTTGCGGCATAGGTGCGCGTGAGCGGATCGGCCTGCGTGCTCCATTCCTTCAACCGGGCCTCGAAAACCTTACCTTGCATGGCAGGGAAAGAGGCATCCGCCGTAATGAATTCCGTATCAGCCAGCGCGTTCGCCGCTTCATTTTCCGGAACGTTCACTACAATTTCGAGCAGCTGTATATTGTGGTAGCGCAGCACCACCTGACCGGGGGAAATCATCTCGTGGTTTTCAACAAGCTGTTCCGTCACCGTGCCGTCGTAGGGCGCCAGCAGCGCCGCATCCTTCAGCGCGTGCCGTGCAATCTGCAGCTGAGCATTCAGTGTTTTCACAGAAGCATCCGCGGAATTCCGAGCGTTCTTTGCGTGGTCGTAGTCCGACTGAGGCACCACCTTTTCCTCAAACAGCTCCGATATGCGCTGGTAGTCCTGGGCGGCGTTTTGCTGCATCGCAACCGCGCCGGCAAGCTGCGCCTCCAGCGTCATGATGCGGTCTTCAAAATCGCGCGGATCCACCTGCATCAGCAGATCGCCCTTTTGCACCGGCGCACCCAGATTGACCGTCACCTGTGTAAGCGGACCGCCCACGCGGAACGAGAGCGCCGACTCCTCCGATGCCTTCACGATGCCCGGATAACTGTAGCGGTGTTCCACCGGCTCACGCTTCACCAGCACGAAACGCACCGGACGCGGCGCGCTTTGCTGCGCCAGCTTTGTTTCAGCTTCATGCTTCGCGGCTTCATTCCTTTTCGCGCTCGAGACGCTGATCAGCGCAACGACGGCAACCAGCAACGCGCCGCCGCCGATTCCAATAACGGTTTTTTTATTCAGCTTCATTCCAACAGTCTCCTAAGCGGGTTTGTCCAACGGCAAGCCCAGCGCCCACTGCGTCTGGCTCACCAGTAAATCTTCCAGTTTTTGGAGGTATTCCTCCGAATATGCCGCCACGTCCAGCCGCTTGAGCATCGCCTTCATATAGTTTGCGTGAGCAAAGATCGGCATCTTCATGACGGCGGCATGCAGGAAGGCGTCTTCGTTTGTCATCGCGGGATCAACCAGTTTGAAGAAGCGGTACATTCCGTCCATGCTGGGATCGAGATGCTCCGTCCTGAACAATTCATACAGGGCGTCATCGCGCTGGAGCAGCTGGTAGATCACCTGCGAATGCCAGGGGGCACGGCCGGAGCGGAACATGTCGTCAATTTCACCCGCGACAATCGAACGGATCATCTGTGAAAACGCTTCCCGATCCGGCGGATCGGAGGCTAAATCTGCCATCAACGATTCGCGGGCTTTCGACATATAATCCTTCATCGCTTCCCGAACCACCGCCTCGAACAAGCCGTCTTTGCCTCCAAAATGATAGTGAATGCTGCCGATGTTTTCACCGGAGCGGTCGGCCACGGCGCGGGTCGACACATTGTCCAACCCCACCTCGGCAGCCAGCTCGCCGGCCGCGTTGATCATTTTCATTTTAGTCGTTTCACTTGCTGAATATTTAGCCACAACGCGTCCCCATGCAATTAATCAAACGACCAAGCTTAATCATCCGCCTAATTTAGTAAACCGATTAAATTTAAAAAATCTACAGAACCGCACGCAGGCAGATAAATGTTTAGACGGGATTACAAGATGGACAGGATCACTAGCGCCAAAAAAAACCTAATGTCGATTCGCAACAGAGGATGAATGGCAACGAATGAATGTAGGCAAACACATAAAGGGTCGTGCGCTAAGGAACGTACCGAGACCTAAATCCTGGTCATCCTGTAATCCCGTCAAATAAAAGACATGCAGGGGGAGCCTACGAAATGGCTTCGGCGGTCGTCTCCCAGGCGGCTTCCAAGGCGTGGATCTCGGACTGGATTTTTGCGAGGCGGGTGTTGATGGAGGCAAAGTCGGCGTCGCGCTTCGTCATCATTTCATTGGTCAACGCCACCTGTTCTTCGGTCAGCCTTTCGATCTTGTTCTCAATCTTCTTGAGCGCCTTTTCGGCCTCGCGTTGCTCCGCCCTCGCCTTGCGCCCATCCTTGCCTTTGGCTGCCGGCTGGCCGGGATCCTGAACAGGAGTGGCTTGCGGCTTTCCGGTTTCAGGTTTCAAGTTTCGACCTTCCATCTTCTCAAGATAGTAGTCGTACCCTCCGGGGAAGCGGGAAACTCCGGTCTGGTCTATGGCAATGATGTGTTCGGCAATGTTGCGCACGAAGGTGACGTCGTGGCTGACCACGCAAAGCGCACCTTTGTAGTCCTTGAGCGCGGACTCCAGCGCTTCTCGTCCGTTAACGTCGAGGTGGGTGGTCGGCTCGTCGAGCAGCAGAAGGTTGGGCGGATCAATAAAGAGCCGGGCAAAGGCCAAACGAATCTTTTCGCCACCGCTGAGGATTTCGCATTTTTTATCAACCGAATCGCCGCTGAAGCCGAAGCCGCCGAGCAGCTTGCGGACATCGGAATCCGAGGCCGCCGCATTACCGCTTTTCACGATATGAAAGACGCTGCTTTCCGGCGACATGGTTTCCGCGAAATCCTGACTCTGATAACCTACCACCACTTTGTGACCGAGCACGCGCTTTCCGGAACTCAGCGCCAATGCGCCGGCCAGCGAGCGCAGCAAAGTCGTTTTGCCCATGCCGTTATAGCCGACCAGCGCCACTTTTTCGCCCCGGTTGATCTGTAGATCCAATCCTTGGAAAATCCAGCGATTGCTGTCGTAGGTTAAACCGGCCTGTTCGAGCCGGATAATTTCGTGGCCGCTATGCGGCGGGGCGGCCAGGCGTATTTTCGAAAGATTGGCAACGGCGGCCGGCGCATCGATGATTTTCATTTTTTCAAGCTGCTTGATGCGGCTCTGCACTTGGGCGGCCTTGGTGCTCTTGGCGCGGAAGCGCCGAATAAAACTTTCGATCTGCTCGCGCTCGCGATCCTGGTTTTTCTTGGCGGCGAGCTGATGGTAGATTCGGTCTTCGCGTTCTTTCAGATAGTAGTCGTAACCGCCTTGGTAGCGTGTGGTATTGCCCCCCGCAATTTCGATCGTGATGGTAACGAGCGAGCGCAGCAGATAGCGGTCGTGCGAAATCAGCAGCATCGTGCCCTCGTAGGCGCGCAGGAATTTTTGCAGCCACTCAACCGCCGGCAGGTCGAGATAGTTCGACGGCTCGTCGAGCATCAGCAAATCCGGATTGGCAATCAGCGTGCGGGCCAGCTCGGCGCGCATCTGCCACCCGCCGGAAAATGAGGTGAACGGCTTGTCGAACTCTTCCACCTTGAAACCCAGCCCGCAAAGCGCCGCCTCGGCCCGGCTGCGCATTTCATAGCCTCCAAGATGCTCGTATTCATGCTGCAAAGTTCCAATCTGCTTGAGCGCGCGCTCCTTTTCCGCCGGTTCGAAGCGGCCCATCTTCTCCTCCAGCGCATGGATCTTTTCAGGGATGGTCTTAAGCTCGGAAATCGAGTCTTCGGTGTATTCGAGCAGGTTTTGACTGACCGCGTGCGGGTTCAGTTGCTGGTGCAAATAGCCGATGCGGCAGTGCTTCGGCAGCACAACATCGCCCTTATCGGCCTCGATGTCGTGACCGATCAATCCGAAAATCGTACTCTTGCCCGCCCCGTTTGGGCCGACAATTCCGATCCGCTCGCCGGCGTTGATCCGGAACGTTACCGACTTCAGTACGTCCTGCGCACCAAACTGTTTGCTTACCTGTATAAAATCAATCATCATAACTCCAAAGGCGGAAGAACCTACCGAAACCTTCCACCGATTGGAACTTTTGTATGATTCCTTTTTTTCAGGTCGTGCCCATGCCGATGGGTCGCTGTGGTTGGTTGAGAATCGGCGGAACGGATTCCGTGTATTCGGTGAATTCCGTGGTGAAAATCCCATTCAGATTGATTCGGCATAATAAAATGCCCGTCGCGGACACACGCAGAACCAAACCCATATTAGTGCTTTACATTGAGTAAGGATTTCATACCTTGGCGACTTCTCGGCACACGTAGTGCCCATATATAAATTTTTTGGAGTTTTTGAAATGAACAAACTAAGACTGGCCTTCAAGGCCTTTTTCGCAACATTGAAGTCCGGCGCCCCGGCGTCGATCGAAGCAAAGCCTGAAACGGTTGTGGTTAAACCTGCGCGCAGCGAGGCGCTGACCTTGCTTGCCGCCCTGCAGCGCGAAGCGCGACTGGTGGACTTTTTGATGGAGCCGCTCGACGGCTATTCCGACCAGCAAGTCGCCGCCGCCGTACGCGACATTCAGGCCGACAGCCGCAAAGTGCTCGAACGCATTTTTTCACTCAAGCCGCTGCGCTCGGAAAACGAAGGATCGCAAATCACCGTTCCCTCCGGCTTCGATGCCGGCGCCGTCAAACTGACCGGCAACGTTGCCGGCGAAGCGCCCTACACCGGCGAGCTGATGCATCCGGGCTGGACGGCCGCCAAACTGGACCTTCCCGTCTGGCAAGGCTCCGACGCCAGCGCAAAGATCGTCGCCCCCGCCGAAATCGAAATCTAATCTGGGATCAGATGGTTTGACCGCAAAGACGCGAAGACGCAAAGGAATTAAATCTTCGCTTCTTAGCGTCTTCGCGGTCATACAAAATCAGCCTTTCTTTTTTATAAAACGAATCCGCATCAGCGGAGGAGGACTACTCTTATGAATTCAAAATATGCCATTGGAATCGACCTTGGAACAACGAACTCGGCGCTGGCCTACCGCAGCCTTGAAACAGAGGATGCGCCCGTAGAATGCCTCGCCATTCCCCAGCTGGTGGACCAGGCCACCGAAGAGGCGCGCACCACGCTGCCCTCCTTTATGTATCTCGGCACCGAAGACGAAGGCTGGAACGTCGGTGAATGGGCGCGGCGCCGCGCCGCCGAAGCACCGGGGCGCACCGTGGCCGCCGCCAAGTCGTGGCTCTGCCACAGCCGCGTCGACCGCCACGAAGCCATTCTGCCGTGGGGCGCTCCCGACGACGTTGCAAAATGCTCGCCGGTCGAAGCCTCGAAACGATACCTCCAGCATTTGGCCGATGCGTGGAACGCGCAGTTCCCGGACGCTCCGTTTGCCAAACAGGAACTGGTGCTGACCGTACCGGCCTCGTTCGACTCCAGCGCCCGTGAGCTGACCAGCCTCGCCGCCAAAGAGGCCGGCCTACCGAAAAACTTTATCCTGCTCGAAGAGCCGCAGTCGGCCGTTTATGCATGGCTCGCCGAGGTCGGCGACGACTGGCGCAAGCAGCTCAACAAAGACGACACCCTGCTCGTCTGCGACGTCGGCGGCGGTACGACCGACTTTACGCTCGTGCGCGTTGAAGATGAAGACGGCGATCTCGTACTGCGCCGCGTCGCCGTCGGCAACCACATTTTGGTGGGTGGCGACAACATGGACCTGTTCACTGCGCACATTGCCCAGCAGGCTTTCGCCGAACAGGGCGTGACCGTCGATGCGTGGCAGTCAACCGCCCTCTGGCACGCCTGCCGACAGGCCAAGGAAAACCTGCTCGACCCCGCCGGCGCGGAAACGCATCCGGTCACCGTGCTCGGGCGCGGGCGCAAAGTGATCGGCGGCAATATTTCCGTTGATCTCAACCGCCAACAGATTTCCGACGCGTTGCTCGAAGGCTTTTTCCCGGCCTGCAAGCTGGCTGACCGCCCGCAGCGCACGCAGCTTTCGGGCTTCCGCGAACTCGGCCTCCCCTACGAGCACGACACGGCCATCACCCGCCATCTGGCGGCGTTCCTCGGCATGCACGCCGAAGACGGTGCATCGGTGCGTCCGACGCATGTGCTGTTTAACGGCGGCGTGTTTAAATCCGACATTTTCAAGAACCGCCTGATGGAGCTGATGGGCTCGTGGTTCGACAAAGCGCCGCAGCTGCTCGACGGCAACGAAGACCTCGACCATGCAGTGGCCACCGGCGGTGCGTTCTACGCGGCGGCGAAGCACAGCGGCGGCATTCGCATCCGCGGCGGCACGGCGCGCGCCTACTATCTCGGCATCGAAACCGCCGGCCTCGCCATTCCCGGCGCACCGCGTCCGCTGAATGCATTCTGCGTGGTTCCGGCCGGTATGGAGGAAGGCACCGAAATTGAAGTGCCCGGCGATTCGTTCGGTCTCGTGACCGGCGAGCCGGCCCATTTCCGCGTGCTCAGCTCCGCCGTCCGCAAGCAGGACAAGCCGGGCGACCTGCTCGGCTCATGGACCGAAGAGGAGCTGCAGGAAACCGATTCGCTTGAAGCCGAGCTTCCGGCAGCGGAAGGCGCCGAAGACGGTGGCGGATACATTCCCGTGCGCTTCGAATCGCGCGTCACCGAACTCGGCATCTTCGAGCTCTGGTGCGTCAGCACCATCACCGACCACCGCTGGAAACTCGAATTCAGCGTCCGCGAGGATTAGGCAGAATGATTTGAACCACTTCGTTATTTGCTTCGCAAATTATCTACCGCGTTGCTCAAGGGTGGCAGAATAATTTAAAAATCGGTGGGCGGGAAAAATTATTCTGCCACTCAATTATTCTGCCCTAAAAACAACGGAACTGATTTCGTGAAAAATGATTCTGAAATTTCATCGCGCTTTGTCGTTGGCATTGACCTCGGGACGACCAACTCGGCGGTTGCCTTCATCGACATGGAGCAGGAAGGCTTCGAAGCAACGGTTTTTCCGGTGCACCAATTGGTCGCGCCGGGAACGGTTGAGGCGCGCGACTCGCTGCCGTCGTTCCACTATGAACCGGCCAAGGGCGAGTTCGAAGCGGAGGCCCTGACGCTCCCGTGGTCCAGCGAAGGGAAAAGCGTGGTGGGCGTGCTGGCGCGCGAGCACGGCGCCGCCGTGCCGGGGCGGCTGGCGGTTTCGGCCAAGTCGTGGTTGAGCCATGGCGGCGTCGACCGCAATGCGGCGCTGCTGCCGTGGCACGGTGCGGAGCGCGTGCATAAAATTTCTCCGGGCGAAGCGAGCCGGCGTTATTTGGAACACATCCGCCACGCGTGGGATCATGCTCACCCGGAGCAGCCGCTGGCGGAACAGGACGTGGTGCTGACCGTGCCGGCTTCCTTCGACGAAGTGGCGCGCGAACTCACTGTAGACGCGGCACGCAACGCCGGCCTGCCCAAACTGTGTTTGCTGGAAGAACCGCAGGCGGCCTTCTATGCCTGGATGCGCGAGCACCGACAGGCCGAAGGCATGCAGACCGGGCAATCTATTCTCGTGTGCGACATCGGCGGCGGCACCACCGACCTGACGCTGATCGAGGTCGAAGACGGCAAGGATGAAACGCTGGCCTACCGCCGGGTCGCCGTGGGCGAGCATTTGCTGCTCGGCGGCGATAATCTGGATTTGGCGCTGGCCCACCACATTGAAGAAAAGATGGGCGGCGAAAAGCTGTCGCCCGCCGTGTGGAGCGTTTTGGTGCGGCGCTGCCAGCAGGCGAAGGAAACCCTGCTGCAACCCAACGCTCCGGAGAACTGCACCATCCATCTGCCGGCGCGCGGCAGAAGCGTGGTGGGCGGAAGCCGGCAGGTTGAGCTCGAACGCGACGAAGCGCTGCGCCTGCTGGCCGAAGGTTTCCTGCCCGAAGCCGCTGAAGGAGACAAACCTGAATTACGCCAATCCGGATTCCAGGAATTCGGCCTGCCCTATGCGCCGGACGCAGCCATCACCCGCTATGTGACCACCTTCCTCGCGGAGCACGGCAACGCGCGACCGGACTATATTCTTTTCAACGGCGGCTTTTTTGAATCGGCCGTGCTGCGCGACCGGCTGTTGAGCGTGCTGGCAAAGGCGCTCGGATGGGAACCGCACGTGCTGCGGGCCGACCGACTGGACTTAGCCGTGGCGTATGGCGCGGCGGAATACGGCCGCGTACGGCGCGGCCAAGGCACGCGCATTACCGGCGGTCTGGCACGCACCTACTATCTGGGCGTTGGTCAGGACAACGGCGAAACGGCATCCGTTTGCCTGCTGCCGGCCGGGCTGGAGGAAGGCGAAACCGTCGAGCTGGCGGATCGCACCTTCCAATTGCAGATCCGCAAGCCGGTGGAGTTCCCGCTCTACACCTCCAGCACGCGGACGACCGATAAGCCCGGCGACCTGCTGGCCATCGACGAGGAATCGATGCGCCCGATGCCGTCGATTAAAACGGTGGTCAACTCGGGCAAAAAGAAAAAAGGGGCGGAGACGATCAATGTGCAGGTGCACGCGCGACTGACGGAGATCGGCACCATCGAGGTTTGGCTGGCCGAAAAAGGCGGCAACCGCGAATGGCGGCTGCAGTTTGATGCGCGCGCCGCCACACAGACCGAGCGCGCCGTTGAGGAAGATACGGCCAACCGCGCTGGGCTGGTGGACGAAAGCTTGGTGGAAACCGGCGCAGCGGTGATCCAATCGGCACTGGACCCGAAACGCACCGGCGAACCCAACGCCTTGCTGAAACAGCTTGAAGCCGCCACCGGCATGGACCGCGGCGACTGGCCCCCTGCTCTGCTGCGCCGATGGTTCGAGGAAACGTTGCCATTGGCGACTTGCCGGCAAGCCAGCGCCGTATTGGAGTCGCGCTGGCTCAATCTCGCCGGCTACGCCCTGCGCCCGGGCTACGGCTTTGCCGCCGACGACTGGCGCGTTGGAAATGCATGGCTGATGAAGCAGGACGGCGTTGCGAACCATCGCAACGAAATGTGCCGGGCGGAATGGTGGATTTTTTGGAGGCGCATCGCGGGCGGCCTTACGGAAAACCAGCAAGTGGAACTCTCCGGACCGATCATTAAAATGTGGAGCTCCCGCATTCTAAATCCTGCGGGGCAAAAGCCGCCGAAGCAAAACAGCTTCCAGTTCGGCGACCACGAAAGCGCGGAGGTTTGGCGCCTGCTCGGCTCGCTGGAACGGCTCCCGGCCACCAAGAAGGTTCTCTTGGGCGAGTTGCTGCTGACCTGGCTAGAGCGCAAAGGCGCAAAGATTTCGAACGGCGCGGCGGTTTGGGCGTTGGGGCGCATCGGTGCACGCGTGCCGGCCTACGGCCCGCTGAATACGGTGGTTCCCGCCGAGAAGGCGGAGGAATGGGCGCTGCGCTTGATGGCGCTTCGCGACGCGACGAAGGAATCCGCTTTTGCCCTGATGCATCTTTCCCGCTGCACGGGCGACCGCTACCGCGACCTGCCCGAAGAGAGCCGGGAAAAAGCGTTGGCGTGGCTGAAGGAACACAAAGCCTCGGAACGGCTGCTCGAACTGGTACGCGACGGCAGCCTGCTGGATGCGGAAGAGCAGGACCGCGCCTTTGGCGAAGCGCTGCCTCCCGGCCTGCACCTCGCTGGATAATAAGCGGTTACCGGTTTCCTATTATAGAAGCAGGAAACCGGGGCCGCTGTGCGGATTAAATTGCGTCGGATCTCTTGTTCTTGGCCTTTTCCTTTTTGGCCGCCCGCTTTTCCTTCAAGGTCATCTGCGGTTCTTTCTGTTTTTCCCGCTGTCCTTTGTCTTTTTTACCTTTTTCGCCCATGTCTATTCCTCCGTCATTCTGCTGCGTCCGATGCTGAAGTTCAGCGGAAAGCCTCCGCCGCAGCATCGTTGTGGCATCTTTTCAGACACCGGTCGTGCGTTTTTAAAATTAATTCATGTCGGAGAGCAGGGTTTCCTGCAGATCATTGACCGCCCCTACGAAACACTCGGAGTCTGGCGCCGCGCAGGAAGGTAATGCATTGTGGCAGAAAATGCTCACTCGTTCCAACCCTCTCTCGGTTAACCAATGAGAATCGTACAACCAATCCCCGAATACGCAACACTTGTTTCCCGGCGAAAGTGTCTGGATTGGAGCATGGAGGCGGGCTGCTGGATGCGGAAGAGCAGGACCACACCTTTGGCGAAAGCTGGCTCCCGAACTACACATCGCTGGCTGATATCTTGCCCTGTGGAAGGAGCAAACGGAAAACCGTACCGTCGGCAGCGGTGGAGTTGAAGGTAATGGAGCCTCCTAAGACCGTTTCTGCGAACAGTTTCATGGAATAGGTTCCCAAGCCGCGTCCTGTGCCGGACTTCGTGCTGAAGTGGCGCTGGAATATCCGAGGTTGAATCTCCGGAGGGATAACCTGCCTATTCCATACGCAAAACGCATCACTCTCCTTGGAAGGCTCCACCCAGAAACGGACGGTACCGCCGGGATCGGTGCCCTCGAAGGCATTAATGAACATGTTGAGCAGCATGCGGCGGAGCAGCGACAGGTCCGTAACCAGCACCTTCCCCGGATCTGGCGGAACGATGTCCAACCGTTTTCCCGCCAAACGCTCGTTGGCATTGAGATTGAACTGCAACTGTTCGAGCAAATGATCCAGCCGGATTCGCTCGTAGACCGGGCGGTATGTGGAATCGTTCGCCAGCAATAGCATTTGGTGGAGCTCTATATCCTTGCTCAGGTGGTGGAGCATGTCCCTAATGGTCCGGGCGTCTTCGTTTCCAGGCAAATCCTGCAAGTGCAGCTCGCTCGTTCCCATAAGCCCGGAAAGCGTGTTGTTGAGATCATGGAAAAAAGACGCTTCCAACTCGGACCAAGCCTGATGATCCGTAATGTCCTGCATGAACAGCAGTATGAAACGGAGCCCGTCAAAATAGACGGGAATGGCCTGCACCTTGAAGCAACAGTCGTCGCGCTTTCCGTTCCTTTCGACCGTTGCCGCGCAAATGCGCTCCTCCGGTTTTTCGTGCTCGATGGCGCAGGCCATCGCGATGGCCGCGCCGCAGGTGGCGCAATACGGCGTAGTGCCGCATCCGTTGGGCGCCTCGTTGGCATGTATGCATTGAATAGCCTGACCGGGGCGAAGCCCCACCACCGACTCCAAATCCGCAATGCCAAGAGCTTCAAGCGCGGCGTCGTTCACAGAAATAATCTGCCGCTGCGGGTTAAGAATGGCGACCAATCCGGAAACGGACTTCATCAACCCGCCAATAACGGGATTGAGGGAGGAGACCTTTACCGCCTCCTCAAGGGCTTCTTCCGTTGCCCGTTCCGCTGATGCAAAGAATGTGTTCATCACCCCGATCTCCGCAAAATCAAATTACACAATCGCAACCCAACCGCGCATACAGCGAAGAGAATGGCAAACTTTTGAGATAAGTCAAACCGCGATCGGCCGAATGCAAAAAAGCCGGAATCGTTAGAAACTTTATCATCAAAGTTATAGATACGGACTTCTCTGATTGACGAGTTATGGAATAGTGATTCGGAAAAACGCCGCATTCGTCGAGGCGGGCAAGACCCAGTTGGTCGAGGTTGTATCGGGAATGATTGCGCTGACATTGGTCCATGCAGAACCAAAAAGATCTCCGGTTTGCTCCGCATAGTTCGATACCCCGATCGAGAGGTTGCTGACTTCCAGCATAATGGTTTCGAAGGCCATGGAAATTGATTCAATCCGTGGCTGTTGCTTCACCCGCTGTCGTTCGATGGCAGAAACCACCGCGGGATACCAGTTGGCGGCCATTTTATCGTAGCCGATTTGCGAAGGGTGCAGATCGTCGGCCAAATCGGATGAGGCATAATCGATCCCTGCCCCGTTTTCCATATCAACCATCAGCAAATCATCTCCGTCGTCAGCAATGCGCATCTGGGCCATGACGTTGAGGTTGCTGTTGTAGGCCGTAATCTCCGCGTTGCGGGAATAAGCCGGCTTCGCTCTGATAATCCGCGCCAGCACAACCGTTGCCTTGCTGTTGGCGGCATAGATTTCATCCAGAATCTGTGCCACTTCGTTTGCATCGGCATTATTGCCGTTGCTGTCGTTGATGTCGTTCGTGCCGATGTGCAAAAGAATAATATCCGGCTGGATAGACGCCATCCAACCGCTTATATGCCCTAAAATCGTGCCCGGAGAGGTGGGATGCGCGGCGTACCACCCGTCGTGGCCTTGATGCTGATTATCAGCAAAGCTCCCGTTCGCCTCCCCGCCGACAAAATCGGTGTCATATCCCGCATCTGACAGCAGCTCCTTGAGCTTTTTACGATAGCTGTTTCCATCGCCATTATATGTTCCGCGGGTAATGGAATCGCCCAATGGCAGGATACGTACAGGAATCCCGTATGCCGGACAGAGCAACAAACCCCATGCGACATACAACAATCCGGCCCTCATTAGACTAGTTCTTGCGGGTAACATGATCATATTAATAACGTATTAATCAGGAAAAGAAACCCTCCAAATCAAAAAAAACGCCCCCGAAGGGACGCTTTTCCAAGCCTGTAAAAACAGTGAAACTAGGCGCCGAGGCACTGTTTCATGTCTTCCTCAACGGTGGTAACAGGTGCAATGTTGAAGTTGTCAACGAGCACTTGCAGCACGGTCGGGGTGATGAAGGCCGGCAGGGTTGGGCCCACCTTGATGTCCTTAATGCCGAGGTGCAGCAGCGACAGCAGGATGCAAATGGCCTTTTGCTCGTACCACGAAAGGATCATGGAGAGCGGCAGGTCGTTCACGTCGCACTCGAAGGCGCCGGCGAGCGCCACAGCCACCTGGATGGCGGAGTAGGCATCGTTGCACTGGCCCATGTCGATCAGGCGCGGAATGCCGCCGATGTCGCCGAAGTCGAGCTTGTTGAAACGGAACTTGCCGCAGGCCAGCGTCAGGATGGCGCAATCGTCCGGAACGGCTTCGGCAAACTCGGTGTAGTAGTTGCGTCCCGGCTTCGCGCCGTCGCAACCGCCCACGAGGAAGAAGTGTTTCAGATCGCCGCTCTTGACGGCGTCGATGATCTGAGGAGCAACACCGAGTACGGCATTGTGGCCAAAACCGGTCAAGATGGTTTTTTCTTCTTCGGTTTCGGCAAAGCCGTCGGCTTCGAGAGCGGCTTCGATGACGGGCGTGTAATCGCCGTTATCGATATGCTGAACGCCGGGCCACTGAACGAGGCCGCAGGTAAAGATGCGGGCCTTGTAGTTTTCTTTCGGCTTCTGGATGCAGTTGGTGGTCATCAGGATCGAACCGGGGAACGCTTCGAACTCGGCGCGCTGGTCCTGCCATGCGCCGCCATAGTTGCCGACGAGGTGCTTGTATTTCTTTAATTCCGGATAGCCGTGGCAGGGCAGCATTTCACCGTGGGTGTAAATGTTGATGCCCTTGCCTTCGGTCTGCTTGAGCAACAGGTCGAGATCCTTGAGGTCGTGCCCGGAGATGAGGATCGCCTTGCCCTTGACCGGCGTGATGCGGACGGGGGTCGGGACCGGATGGCCATAGGTGCCGGTGTTGGCGGAATCGAGCAGCGCCATTACGGTCAGGTTGACTTCGCCTACTTTCAGCGTCAGCGCAACGAGCTCGTCAACGGTCGGCGCCGGGTTGAGCAGGAAAGCCATCGCTTCGTGGAAGAAGGCGAATACGGAGTCGTCTTCCTTTTCGAGAACGAAGGCGTGGTCGGCATAGGCCGCGGTGCCCTTCAGTCCATAGATGATGAGTTCCTGCAGGCCGGTCACATCCTCACCGAGGGTGTTCATGCGGCTTTCGATGCCCACCTTTTCGCCTTGGGAAATCAGACCGTCCATGTCGCCGGCCAGTTCAAACTCGCCGCCGAGGTCTTTCAGCACCTGTGCGCCGCGGCTGATGATGCCTGCGATGTCTTTGGGATCAAAATTCACGTTGGTGACGGTGGTGAAGAGGCCTTCCATCACGTAGAGGTCGGCATCGCGGGTCGTTTTTCCGGCGGCGCGGGCTTCGAGGGCCTTGACGGAAATTTGTTTGCACAGTTCAATCAGCAGGTCCTGCAGGGCTGCGGTTTCGGGGTCTTTTCCGCAGACGCCGAACGCGGTGCATCCGGTGGACTGGCTGGTTTGTTCACACTGGTAACAGAACATACTCATGATTTCTTCTCCTAGGTTATTAATCGGAAAATCCGATCATCTTGGTTTCAAATGATGCAAACGATAATACACCCCTTTAAGAACCGATCCTTGATTTAGATCAAGAAGGCGCATTTTTTCGGAAAAGAGAGGAACAGAGGCCGTCATGGAAGCTGGTCATGAAAGGTGATTTGCGGATCCAGGCCGTGGAATGCCGTCCTTCGACCTTGTCGGTTTTTTTTGCAGTCGACTTTGATCGCCAGGCCGGTTACCGGCGGAGCCATTCTGCCGAACGCCTCCTTAAACTTGTCCGACAAGGCAAAATGAGTAGTGACGAGCTCCTTCGTGCCGTCAGCCGAAATACAGCAGCAGCGGCCGCTTTGCTGCCAGTAGTCGCCGAAATAGGCCTCTCCAACCTTTTCCCCGTCCGCGTGGAACAGGCCGATGAAATAAGGGAGGTTCGGAACCACCAGGTTGCCGCGGCTGATCTTTTCGATGCCGAAGGTGATCACAACGTCGATCGCCTCGCGGATGTTCCAGGTTTTATCTTTCGGGCCGGACCAGTCAGCGCCCTTGGGGTATTGATCCACCCCCCACTCGATCACCACATGATGTGCATTTTTCAAAAACACCGAAGGTTCAAACTCATAAATCAACGCGCCGGAGTCGCTCCCCATGGCTTCAAGCACCTGCGTTCCGTTTTCAAAGCGGGGATTCATTTTCAGGATCTTGCCCTGGTTCTTCCAGCCCTGCTCGTTGAACCAGCCTTTCACATCGCCCTTGGCGGTGGAAAAATCAAGCTCGTACACCACCGCCGAAAAAACGGCCGAACCGCTCAGCAGCAAGGCGGACAACACAACCGCCGGTTTAATCAAATTCATCACGAACCCCCTCAATAATTGAGAGCAGTATAAGCTTTGAGCAGACGCGCGACGACAAAAAAAGGCTCCAGCCAAAGCTGGAGCCTTCAGAATGGTGCACCCGAATGGAGTCGAACCATCACGCCATTGCTGGCACAAGAACCTGAATCTTGCGTGTCTACCAATTTCACCACGGGTGCGGTAAAGGGCGATATGTATAGCGATCCGCCCAAAGCGAGTCAACGCCCGAAATTCAAAAAAACTATGCGGGAAAACGCGGGGCAATAAAGACCGGCGGGTGCATGTAGAGCGGCTCGAAAGGTTCAGAGGCGATTCCGCGTTCCAACCGCTGGGAAACAAGCAGTCCCAGTGCTCCGGCTGTTGGGAAAACCGGTGCGGCGTTTCCCAGGGTACGGAAATTTTCGAGAAGCTCCTGCAGGCGGTCGTGGTCGGGGCTGACCACAAGGGCGTCGGGGGGGACAAACCCAGCCAGCTCGTCGAGCTCCATCAACTGGAATTCTTTCTCAAGCTCAGTGCCGGAAAACACGCCGGCCCACACCTTGCTGCGCCGGGCATCGCCAACCACCGCAGTTTGGGGGGCGCCGCATTGCGCCGCCAGCGCCGCACCGCTGTTGAGCGCATAGACCGGCGCCTTGGACGGCGCCGCGAGTGAATTGATTACGGAGAATCCGATGCGCATGCCGGAAAAGGCGCCGGGGCCGCGCCCGACGGCAAAAAGATCGACGGAGCTCCAATCGACGGCCATTTCGGCCATGGAATCGAAGAGTTGCTGGCGGTTCTTGAAGGTTTCCTCCCAACTGCTTTCCGCCGACACCGCGCCGCCTTCAACGAGGGCAATGCTGCCGAACCGGGAACTGAGGTCGATGGCAAAAATCTTCATGCTTCGTTCTCCCTGAAAATGCGGAACGTGCGCGTTCCAGTGTGTGAGTCGGCCTTGATTTGAACGTGCAGCAGATCCGGCGGGAGCAGGCCTTCGGCGCGCTCAGCCCATTCGATGGCGGTGATGCCGTTGACATCGAAATATTCCTCGAGGCCGAGGCCGAGCGCCTCCTCGGGGCCGGACAGGCGGTAAAGGTCGATGTGATGGAGCGGCAGGCGACCTTCGTACTCGCCGATGAGCGTGTAGGTCGGGCTGGTGATCGGCTCGTCGATGTCCAGCGCGGCGGCGTAGCCTTGGATGAAGCAGGTTTTGCCTGCGCCAAGGTCGCCATGCAGGGCGATGACCGTTCCGGGGCCGAGCTCGTCCGCCAGTTCGGCGGCGAGGGCCCATGTCTCATCAGGGCTGTTTGTTTCAACAATGCGCATGAGGTGCTCTCTTTCAGAAAAAATGCGACGGGAAACTACAATCCTCTTCCGACCATTGAAAGTTTCTATTTTGCGAAGTTGATCCCAAAGCTGGTCGGCGGGCTGGAGACTTCCATGCCGTCGGCATAGACGGCGATGACGCGGATGCGATTGGGGCCTTCGCCCACGAGTTGCTCGTCGAGCACCAGTTCGGCACCCCGCTCGTAGACCTTTTCGTCGAGCAGCTGCAGGCCGCACACCAGCTTCAGCATTTTGGGCGTTTCCCCGCCGCCGATCCGCACCTTAATGCCGTGTTCATACTTTCCAAGCCGGGCCACATCGGGCAGCACCTCCACGGAACGCCCCAGACGGTTTACGGTAAAGGCCTTGTCGAACGATGCATTGAACTGAACCAGATGCTTGATCATCGCAACGGCGCGCAGTTCGTGGTAGCCGTCGGAAATCTTTTCCACATCGACATGAAAAGAGAAGTCTTCCGAAACGTCCTTGACCAGCCGGCCGTCGAACAGGAACGAATAGAGGTACTGCACATTCGATGCACGGCTTTGGGCTTGCACCATATAGGTAAAGTCGTGCTCCAGCTTGTCAGCCCCAAGCACCTTTACGGCAATCGGCACGGCATAGGGCTTGGCCAGCGGATCGCCCAGCAGCAGGCTCTGCAACGGGCAGGCGATAGACTGGTAGAAGCTTTCAAGCATCGTGCAGCCGGAGGCATAATGGACGAAAAAACGCGCCGTCGGAAACTTGTCCGGGTTGGAATAGGGCTCCACCACCGCGCCGGCCGATGCCGTTGCGCCAGCCTTGAGCCATTCGGTCATCTTGGTCTGGGGCTTTTGAAACTCGGCGCTCCAGCTGGTGAGATGCTCCGCCATGGCGCCAGGGGCGAACGATTTGACCGAGGACGGATCCACCTTCTCCGCACCCACCATCAGACCCATGACGTTTTCCGCGCCGGCCGGAAAATTGGTGGTAACAACCGCTTCGATCTGACGCTGCTTGAGTTCATTCACCGCCGGATAAAACTGGTATTCGCGGCACTTGGAGCGGACGTCGTCGGTCTGGACAAAATAGATGCCTTGGCGCTGGCCACGAAAGTCCGACTGCTGCCCGCGTGTGATGGTGTCGAGCACCGTCTGCATGTCGGTTCCCTTCTCGCCGATATAGCCGAGCATCATGCTGGGCAGCGGCATGCGCTCTCCCAAGCCGCCTTGCAGATAGGCGGCTTCGGGCGGCACCTTCGCATCCATGCCCAGCCCGTTCTTGTTCATGCCCAGCGACATGCCCGGCAGGTTGAGCTTGAGCCGCTGGTTCGGCCCCGCGAATAGTTTGGAGAGGTATTTCCCCTCCTCCACCAGACTCAGCCCCGGCATTTGGTTGCGCACAAAGGTCATCCCGCCGACCGACATCTGCTTGCGGTCGCTGGCGTCGGTTTTGACGCGGATCGGGAAATCAACGGAATAAACCCACGCCATGATTTGCGGAGCGATCCCCTGCCGCTCCGCCGCGGCGTTGGCCGGCTCCCAGATCAGCTTGGCGAACTGCTCGGGCGTGATGGTGGCGGATCCGCCATAGGCGCTTTCCGGCACATCGAGATAAACCAAATTGTTCTTGGGGATCTGCCGTGCGGCCACAAAAACATTCGCCGCCAGCATCGACGCCTGCGACCGACGGTTCACCACCACCAGCACCTCGTGCGGCATCTGCGCCCAAGCACTCGACGCCATCATTAGCCCCATCAAAATCTTCCCGAATTTGAACATACTATTTCCTTTTGCCTTATTGGCTGGTGAATATGCGGGTTTGAGGAGGAGAATTCAACCCGCATGCAATAAAAGCTGTTTCTTGTTGCTGAAGGCTAATACCATTAGTCTTTTCTCAAGAAAGGATTTCCATGACCCAACGTACACTCATGACATCGGCTCTGCTGGCTTGCGCCACATGCTCCACAGCCGGGCTCGACCGTTTTTTCTACCACCCCGACTCGACGGTCTACACCACCCCCGCCCAAGACGGTCTGGCCTATGAAGATATCCAATTCAGCAGCGCGGACGGAACGAAGCTCTCCGGCTGGTTCATCCCGGCCAAGGGAAAAGCGCGCGGAACCGTCGTGCACTTTCATGGCAACGCTCAGAATATGAGCGCCCACTATTCCTTTGTTTCCTGGCTGCCGGCCAACGGATTCAATCTTTTTGTTTTCGACTACAGGGGCTATGGAAAGTCGGACGGCAAGCCTTCCCGCCAAGGCGTCTACGAAGACTCCGTGGCGGCCCTTGAATATATCAAATCGCGGAAAGACATCGACCAAAGCAAAATCATTGTCTTTGGCCAAAGCATCGGCGGGGCAAACGCGCTGGCGGTTTTAGGGAGCCATCCATTCGACGGCATCGTCGGCATTGCCACCGACTCGGCCTTCTCTTCCTATAAAAGCGTGGCGGCAGAGCATGCAGGATGGCTCAAGCCCTTTGCCTATTGCCTCATCGGCAACAAGCACAGTCCCAGCAAACACATCGCCGGAATATCCCCCACCCCCCTGCTCATCATCCACGGCACACAAGACCGCGTGGCCTCCTACAAACACGCCCAAAAGCTGTTCGAAAAAGCGCAGGAGCCGAAAGAGCTATGGACCATTAAAGGCGGAGGCCACACAGCCGCCTTGGGGCCGTTCAAAAACGAATATGCGCCGAAACTCTACGCCCGGTTCATGGAGTGGACTGAATAAACAACACGGAACAGCTACACCGGGCCCTCGCTGAAAACAACGGCCTCAAAGACGTCAAATTCGCAACCGGTTTTCCAATCATTGGAACCAAGCCCGGCCTTTTGGGCGAGATGCGAAAGGGTTTCCTCCAAGCCCCAGCCCTGCTCGGGGGCGACCTGCGGCAGAAAAACGGCGGAGTGCATGCCCTTGCTGAGCACCACGCCGTGCCGGCCAATCTCGATGTCTTCAATAGAGCCGACGGGGCGCGGCGCGGTGAGCGCCGAGATTTCGATCTTGATTTCGGGCAGCTCGTCCTCGCGCAGCCGCGGGAAGCGCGGATCATGGAAGGCGGCGTTGAGCGCCTGCTCGGCCACGGCTTCGTGCAACTCGCGGCGCGGCAGGATTTCGCCGATGCAGCCGCGCAACTGCCCATACTTGTGGAGGGTGACGAAGGCCCCCATGATCTCTTGCATCGGCGGCGTGATTTCGATCTCCAGATCCGACTCGCCATCCTTGAGCCGCTGGGCGATTTGGTGGCGGGCCAAGGCCAGAAGAGAAAGTTTGTCGGCCGCGGAAAGCGGATGCGCTGCAACGAGGCAAGATGCCTTGTCCACATTTCCCCATTGCCCCGAAACGGCGGCGGCGACATAGCTGACGCAGTGCGACCAGTCGCCGGTGAGATCGCCGGAGGTTTGATATTTCAGCAACTGCACCTTTGCGTCTTCGGGCAGCATGGCGAGCAGCACGGCAATCGGGCTTCGCCCGCAGATGGTGGCGCCGGTGCTTTGGATGTATTGCAGAAAACCGTCCAGGTTTTTCTGCTCAACAAACTTGAACGCGCCCAGGTCGAGGTTTTCGAGGTTTTGCTGGATGTCGTCTTTGAACGGAACATAGTCGAAGGAGCGGCCATAGTGGGTGAAGTCGGAGCTAACGACCACGAGCGTCTCGGCATCGATGTTTTCGAGCAGCGTTGCGCCAATCCGCCGCGCGCTGCGCTCGTCGAGCTGGCCGCAAACCATCGGCACCAGCTTGAAATCGCCCAGCGCCTGCTGCAGGAACGGCAGCTCGATCTGCACGCTGTGCTCGCTGGCGTGGGCGCCCGAGTGCGACTCGAACATCGGGTTTTCCCACAGCTTCTCCACCAACACACGGTCGATTTCGATGAGTCCGAGCGGGGTTTCAATATGCGAGGCGTCGGGGATGCTGACGGCGTCGAGCAGCGGCATCCGGTGGCTGGGGCCGATCACCACGACCCGGCTGAAGGAGCGGCCGACGATCGGCTTGATGCCGTGCGCGGCAACAAGGCCGGAATAGCGGTAGCCGGCGTGCGGCAGGAGCAATGCCATCGCATTCTCCATCGGTTCGCTTGATGCGGCTTCGAGCAGCGCATCGATCTCGTGCGCCAAATGCTTGGGATTGTCCGTATACCAGGTTCCCGCCAATTCCGATTTCAACACGTTTGTTTCCATAGCCTGTGCCCTCCGTTTACAGCTTGAAGCTACACCCGACAAAGCCGCGCCGCAACATTCCTGTGGCTGGAAAACTTGTACAAGGACACGGAAAACCCCAATGTTTTTCTCATGAATGGAAACATCTTGGGCCGGCTTGCGCTTTACGGGGGCATTTATGCTTTGCTGAACGTCTATGCCCTGCTCTTTTCCAACCGGCTGATCTTCAGGCCGCAAACGCCAAGCTATATCCGCCTGCCCGACGAGGTGAAAATCGAATCCGGCGGCGGGGAAACCATCAACGCCGTCTACCTTGAACACCCGGACGCGAAGTTCACCATCCTGTTCAGCCACGGCAACGCAGAGGATATGGGAAACGTGGTTCCATTCATGCGGCAGTTCCACGAGCTGGGCTATTCGGTGCTGATGTACGACTACCGTGGCTACGGCACCAGCGAGGGCTCGCCCAGCGAGCGCAAAGCCAAGCAGGACGTCGCGGCCGCCTACCGCTGGCTCGTTGAAGAAAAACAGGTTGATCCCAAAACCATCATTGCCCAAGGACGTTCGCTCGGCGGCGCCCCAGCCACTTGGCTGGCGGCCAACCGCGAAGTCGGCGGACTGGTGATTGAAAGCACGTTTGTCTCGGCCTTCCGCGTAAAGACCGTTTGGCCGCTGCTGCCGTGGGACAAGTTCAACAGCCTGTCCGCCATCAAAAAAGTAAAGTGCCCGGTGCTGGTTATGCACGGGCGGGACGATGCCATCATCCCATTCTGGCATGGCCAAAAGCTCTACGACGCCGCGCCGGGGAAAAAGATGAAGCTATGGATCAGCGACGGAAGCCACAACGACTACGCCTACGTCGCCGGCGCCGACTACTTCGACACATTCCAGCGGTTCAGCGAATCGTTTTCGAAAGGCACAAGCACGCCGAAGTAGGAGATCACGAGGTCGGCGGTGCCGGTGTTGATGATTTCGTGGACTTCGCCGGGCTCGACGACAACGGTCGTGCCGGCGGCGAGTACATAGGCAACGTCGTTGATGCGGATTTCTCCGGCGCCGGAAAGAATGGTGAACACCTCGGCCACGTCGGCGTGGGCATGTGCGCCGGCCTTTTCGCCGGGCGGAAAGACAGCGCGGGAATAGGTGGTGACGGGACCCAGTTCGCCGCAAGAAATCAACTCGCGCTTGCGCAGTTTGGCATTATGCGACACGCCCTTTTCAGGCACTTCATTGATTTTTATCAGCTTCATCTGTGGGCGGTGCTTCCTGTGGCGGGAACGGGCCGGCCACCTCTGGCAGCAACGCCGAAGTCCGCTGGCAGACGACCGTGCGTTCGCCCGGAAGGACGGTGAAATCGAACGGCACGCAAAACGCTTCAAGATTGGTTCCCGCCGGAGCACCCTGAGTGAACAGGCCCAGCACCCGGACTTCGCCCCCTTCCTGCACCACCACTCTAGCGGCAAGCTGGGCTTGCGACTGGACGGGCAGTTCGATCAGCTTCCCATCGAGCAAAGCAGAAAACGACCGGCGGCTTGCGGCCAAATCAGCGTCTGCAGCGCTCTTCTTCCATTTTTCAGGATATCCGGAAACGGCAACCTTGCCCACAACCTTCAAATCCCCGACGGAGCCGGCGGCATTTTTCGTCATGACCGCACGGTGCACTTCAACATCGAAGGTGTTGAAGAATTGCACCACGCGGACTGCCAGCACCTCGACGCGGGCCGTTGGCGTTACAGGAGCCTGCTCCTCAGCCAAGCACGCGAATGCCGTCAGCACCGTCCCTAGTACAATTTGCTTAAACATTCGTAAACCATGAACAAACCGATGCATGTTTACAAGAATCAAAATCAGGCGTTCAACGCCTGCGCCATGGTTTCCAGCCACTGCAGCTTCTTTTTTTGGAGCATGGGACTGGGATGGGCGTTCAGCAGCGGATGGACCTCCGAAGGCACGGTGCAGGTGGGTTCTCCCTCGATGCGCTGCAGGCATTGCTCGACCAAAGGAAGCAGCCCAAGATCCTGCCCCCACCCGAGCAGGATCGGCGCCGGGCTCCTGCGCTTACGCGCATGGGCGCACTCCGTCGCGCGCTCCGCGCAGAACATGCTGTGGACATGGCCGCCCATCACCCCCGTCAGCGCATCCACCTTCTGCAGAAAACTGCCGGACTTGGGATCACGCAAATCAGAAAGATTGAGCACGCGGATGTGCTTCCAGCCCGTGGAAACCGCCACGCGCATCACCTGGTACTGCGTATTGTCGGGCTGCGTGAGCACCAGCTCCTTGCGCATGGACGTTCCGTCCGTCGGATATTCAATTACCTCGTCAACATGCGCCGCATCCTTCGGGTGCGAGGACCCGGGGTTCATCATGATCACCACCACATCGGGCTCCATTTCGGAAATGGCCGACGGATTCTCCTGCGGGATGGAGGAGTCGACAATCTCCAGCACGCTGCGGCACTTGGCCCGCTCGCCGCTCATGAGCTGCAGTTCGTAGAAGTGGCCGTAGCAGGTGAAGCGTTTCTTTAATTCGGCGGCGTATATAAATTCCATAACGTGATCCAATTTGCGTATTGCGTATTGCGTATTGCGTATTGCGTATTGCGTATTGCGTATTGCGTATTGCGTATTGCGTATTGCGTATAAATGGGCGCCAAACTTAAGAAGGAGTCAAGCCATACGTAGTGCGCAATACGCAATAAGATAATAGAAGCTGATTTTAGGCTTTCTGCTCCGCAAATAACAACCTATCTTTCCTCTACTTGAACGAGTGGAGTTTTTTATGCACATTGTCATCGATATTCTAGCCGTCATCATCCTGCTGTTTTTCTTTCTAGCCGGCTGGCACAAGGGCGTTCTGCTGGCTTCTCTGGGCGTTGTTCGCGTGGTGCTTTCCTACGGCGCCGCCTATTTTGCCGGACGCCACATCGGCTTCTGGCTGGGCGAAGTCACCCATCGCCCGAGGCTCGTAACCATCCCGGTTGTGGCCGGCCTCACCTTTGTGATCATCACCTTTGTTTTCCACGTCGTCATGCACGAGATCCGCGAGACCCATAAGGAAAAAGAGCAGGAAAACCACTTTCACCTTCCGTGGTACAACTGCCTCGGAGGCGCCGTAATCAACCTTTTCGGCGGCACGCTTTCGCTGGCGCTGCTCTTCTGGCTGGGCGGCGTCTTCATGGTCGGCGCGGCCGGAACGCCGATCCCCGGTGCTGAAGCATCGCACTTTGGCCGGTTTGTCGAACGTACGGTCTACGAAACCACCTACCGCATAATTCCAAAGCATGGCAACGCGTCGCAGGTCGCGGCCATCGCCCGCACCGTCAGCGACCCCGCCCAAGGACTCGAACATGTGGAAAATGTTCTGGCCGCCGATTCCGTGCAGGCCCTGCTGGCCGACTGGAAACCCCTGGCCGAGGATCTGATGAGCGGCGATCCCGCCCGCATCGAACAAAACGCCGCCATGCAGCAACTGTTCAACGACCGCGCAACACTCGACGAGCTCAGTGCGCTCGGCGTGCTCTCGGAGCGCGAACGCAAATCCGCCTTATGCGAAAAACTCTCCCGCTTCGGCCGCAACGAGGCCATCCAGGCCAGCATGGAAAATCTAAGGGCCAAAGACCTGTTCGGCACCAACAAGATCACTCTCATCCTCCGCGACCCCGACTTCGACGTCATTGTCGGCGAAGTGCTCAAGTAGGCCTCCGGTTGGCATCTGCGGTTGACCTGCAAGCCTGCAGGCTATAACTTCGAACAAGTTTAAGCTATTGCAACCCCAAGGAGATTGCCATGAAAAGAAGTCAGCTGCTGTTCACCGTCGCCCTCGTTTCCGTTGTTGCGCTGAGCGGGTGCAAAACCAAGGTCAAGCGCGTCGCCGTCGATGAGCAGATCGATCTTTCCGGGCGCTGGAACGACACCGATTCCCAACTGGTTTCCGCCGAGATGATCGCCGACATCTCCACCCGCCCATGGGTGGAGGAGTACACCGCCAAGAACGGAAAAAAACCCGTTGTGATTGTCGGAACCATCCGCAACAAAAGCTCCGAGCATATTGAAACCGAAACCTTTTCCAAAGACCTTGAGCGCGAGCTCGTCAACAACGGCCGCGTGACCTTCGTAGCCAGCAACATCGAGCGAGGCGAATTGCGCGACGAGCGCAAGCAGCAGCAGATGTGGTCCACCGAAGAAACGCAAAAGCGCCTGGCGGCTGAAACCGGCGCCGACTACATGCTGCAAGGCGGCATCAAAACCATCATCGACAAGGAAGGCAAGGAGCAGGTCAAGTTCTACCAAGTCGATATGGAGCTGATCCATCTCGAATCCAACGAGAAGGTTTGGATGGGCGACAAGAAAATCAAAAAATACGTCAAGACCCCCCGCCGGAAGTGGTAGGCGCCCCGCCCCAGGCAAACTGGCTCCCTCATTCGAGGGGCCTGCGCCTGAGACGTATGCATAAACACCATGATGCAGCCCAAGTACAATCCGGTCCATATCCTTCTGTTCAGCGCCCTTCTTTTTCTGACGGGCTGCGCGAGCCTGCGCACGGACAAGCGCCAATATGCGGGAGTCGACAACATGCTGGCCAAGGGCGACTACGCCAAGGCCATCCAGCAAATCGAAGCCGTCAAGGAAAAGGCCTATACGTTCAAGGACCGCGCCGTCTACTACCTCGACATCGGCATGCTCCACCACTGGAGCGGCGACTATGAAAAAAGCAATGAAGCCCTCGAAGAGGCCGAACGGGCGATCGAGGAAAACTTCACCAAAAGCATAAGCCGCTCCGCCTCGTCGATGCTCATGAACGACAACATTCTGGCCTACGCCGGCGAGGACTACGAAGACATCTACCTCAACGCCTTCAAGGCGCTCAACTATCTGGCCCTCGGCCAAAACGACGCCGCCTTCGTCGAGGTCAGGCGCATCAACAACAAGGTCGCCCTGCTCGAAAGCAAATACGCCAAAGTGGCGGACAAGCTGAACGAGGCCGAAGAAACCCAGGAAACCTTTGCGCCGAGCAAAAGCCGGTTCCAGGATTCCGCCCTCGGCCGCTACCTCAGCCTGCTGCTCTACCGCAACGAGAACAAATGGGACGACGTCCGCATCGATCTGGAGAAAATCGCCCGGGGCTGGAAGCTTCAGCCCGAAATCTATCCTTTTGCCAAGCCCTCCTTTTCCGATGAAAAGGAGCGCCTACGTCCGCCCAAAGCGCGTCTCAACGTGATGGCCTTCAGCGGGCAGGCCCCCGACAAAAAAGCGCGCACCTTCTACATCCACACCGAAGAAGGAATCATTGTTCTCGCCGGCTCGTCCGAGAACTATCTCGGCAAGCAAAACCTCTCCGGCCTTAATGTCATTCCATGGCCCGGCATCAACGAAGGCTACCACTTCAAGCTCCAACTTCCCTACATGGAAAAGCGCCCGTCAAAAGCCGGGCGCATCGAAGTCGCGGTCAACGGACGGCCAGCGGAAAAGCTCGAGTCGCTGGAAAGCCTCGAAAACGCCGCCGTCGAAACCTTCAGCATCCAAATGCCGCTCATCTACCTTAAAACCATCACCCGTGCAGTTCTCAAAGGATTGGCCTCCGAAAAGGCCAAGCAAGACATGACGGCGAACATGGACAGCGGCATGGCCTTCTTCACCCGCATCGCCGCCGATCTGCTGATCGACACCACGGAAAACGCCGATCTGCGGGTGTCGCGCTTTTTCCCGGCCGAGGCCGCCATCCGCGAAATCCACCTCGACGAAGGCGTCTACGACATTACCGTCAATTACTACAGCACAAGCGGTTCCCTGCTGTACTCCGACAAAAGAACGGGCGTAAGCGTTGTCGCCGACCACTTGAATGTGCTTGAATCCGCGTACTTGAATTGAGGGGCTGGACGAATGGATGAATGGAAGCTTGGATTATTGATTCTGCTGGCCCCAATGTTGATCACGGGCTGCAAAACCCTGACCGGTGGAGAGCCCGACTGGATGGCGAACCCGAAAGCGGTCTACCCTGAAGCCCAATACCTCGTGGCCGTCGGCGAAGGCGACACGCGCCATGCCGCCGAAAACGCGGCGGACGCCAACCTCTCGCGCATCTTTGAAGCAAACATTCACTCCGATGAACGCCTCCTCGACCAATCCCGCGAATCCGGCGGCGCCTTCGAACGCACCACCGACTTTACCGCCGACATCAACATTCTCTCCTCTCAAACGCTGCACAACATACAACACGCCGAATCTTGGCGCGACGAACGCGCCCGCGTCCACGCCGTCGCCTACCTCGACCGCCGCGAAACCGCCGCCATCTACCGCGGCATGATCGACGAAAAGAATGCGCGCGTCCATTTTCTGATGGCCCAGGCGGAGCAGAGCGCCAGCCTGCTGAAAAAATATGCCGCCCTGCGCGCCGCCGGCCGGCATGCGGCCGAAAGCAAGCTGCTGCTCAGCCAGCTCAAAGTCATCCACCCCCCATCCGTCCCCGGCTCCACTCCAGGCTATTCTAAAAACAACCTCCGAAAAGCCCTGGCCGATACTGCCAAGCAGATCCGTGTGCAGATTCAGATCGCCGGCGACGACGAAAAGCGAATAACCTCCTGCCTAGAGGAACTGATCACACGCTACGGCTTCGTGGCCGGCCAGCCCGGAGTGCTCGCGGTCGATGGACGCATTGTCGTCACCGATACCGGCCAACGCACGCACGACCTCGTCTTCGTCCGCTACGAGCTGGCGGCACAGGTAAAGGATGCCGACGGCACCGTGCTGGCCTCCATTAATGAAAAAGGCCGCGAAGGCCACGTTTCAGTCGAGGCGGCGCGCATCCGCTCTTTCCGCACGCTTGAAAACGCGATCGAATCCCGCGTTGCGCTTCGCTTGGACACCTACTTCAACTCGCTCGTCGACGAATCTGCGCAGTAGAATTCCCCGCGCCGGCAAAAAAGTCCTCCTCCCCAATAATATATTTCGTGCCTCCCCGTTATACTGGCGTACAGGGGATCAACCGACAGGAGGCACCACAATGAATGCTCGAATCAAAACCGCCGCGGTCTTAACCGCAATCGTATCCGGAGCCGTCGCCGTAAGCGCACAGCCGCCGGAACAGCAGCAGCGCCAGCGCCAAGGAAAAGGACAGACCTGCCCCGCCTGCGGCGCACCCGTCATGCAGCAACGCCAGAACCAAAAGGGATCTGCAGGAAATGCCCAGCAGTTCCGGCGTGGAGGAAACCAGGCCCAAGGCCGGCAGCAGTTCCAGCGTGGACAGCAACAAGGCCAACCCACCCCGCAACAGATCCAGCAGTTCCAGCAGAAGCGCCAGCAACGGCTCCAAGGCACCCAAGGACAGGGGCAACAGCAGTATCAACGCAGCCCGCAGCAAGGCCAACCCACCCCGCAACAGATCCAGCAGTTCCAGCAGAAGCGCCAGCAACGGCTCCAAGGCGCCCAAGGACAGAGACAGCAGCAGTATCAACGCGGCCCGCAGCAAGGCCAACCCTCCCCGCAACAGATCCAGCAGTTCCAGCAGAAGCGCCAGCAACGGCTCCAAGGCGCCCAAGGACAGAGACAGCAGCAGTTTCAGCGCGGTCCGCAGCAAGGCCAACCCTCCCCGCAACAGATCCAGCAGTTCCAGCAGAAGCGCCAGCAACGGCTCCAGGGCGCCCAAGGACAGAGACAGCAGCAGTATCAACGCGGCCCGCAGCAAGGCCAACCCTCCCCGCAACAGATCCAGCAGTTCCAGCAGAAGCGCCAGCAACGGCTCCAAGGCGCCCAAGGACAGAGACAGCAGCAGTTTCAGCGCGGTCCGCAGCAAGGCCAGCGCCAATTGACGACGCAACAGCGGCAACGGATTCTGAAGCGCTTTGACCTCGATGGCGACGGTCGCTTGTCCGACGAGGAAAAGGCCACCCTCAAAGAACAAATGAAGCAGCGAAGCCAAGAAGGTAACGCCAAAAAAAACCGCAAGCAGCGTCCGCAACCAAAACCTGAAGCAACAGACGAATAACCCCAACTCAAAACGTACCATCGGCGGCGCAAGGAATCTCCCCCCTCTTTTCCTTGCGCCGCTTTTCTCTGGCACCACCCAGGCAAATCAAAACTCGATTCAAGAATTTTGATTATTCTGTCCACTATCGAGGACCATAGTCGTTTTATACTTTGAGAAACTTTACTGGTTTCTTCTTCCTATGGTGGCGCAGGGCACATACCCCTCTAGCTCTGCGCCACCACCTTTTTCTCTTCCAACCCTCTGAAAAACCGCTAAAACTCCTTTGCTTTAACCAATGCAATTATTTTATATTGCAATATCCGGATAAACGGATATATACCTTCCAGCCTTTGAAAACAAGAGGGATAGAATGAGCGAAAAAAAACAATTTGGGAACTACACCTCGGAAAGCGGCAACCGCTTTGCCGGCCTGCTTTCACAACAAGTACTGATTCTGGACGGCGCCATGGGCACCATGATTCAGAAGCATAAGCTCGAGGAGGCCGATTTCCGCGGCGAACGCTTCGCCGCCCACCCTTCCGACCTCAAGGGCAACAACGACCTGCTTACCCTCACCAAGCCGAAGGTGATCGAAGATATCCACGTGGCCTTCCTCGAAGCCGGCGCGGACATCATCGAAACCAACACCTTCAGTTGCACCACCACCTCGCAGGCCGACTATGGGCTCGAATCGCTCGTCCGCGAGCTGAACATTGAAGGGGCCAAGCTGGCCCGCCAGGCCCTTGACCGCGTATTGGCAAACGATCCGGCGCGCACGCTGTTTGTGGCCGGCTCCATCGGCCCCACGAACCGCACCGCCTCCATTTCGCCGGACGTCAACGACCCCGGCTACCGCGCCGTCACCTTCGACGACCTCGTCGCGTCCTACTCCGAACAGACCGAAGCGCTCATCGAAGGCGGCGTCGACGTCCTGCTCGTTGAAACCATTTTCGACACCCTCAACGCCAAGGCGGCTTTGTTTGCCATCGAGGAAGTATTCGAGAAGACCGGCCAACGCCTGCCCGTGATGGTTTCGGTAACGATCACCGACAAATCCGGACGCACGCTTTCCGGCCAGACGCCCGCCGCGTTTTGGTACAGCATCGAGCACGCAAAGCCGATTTCCGTCGGCATCAACTGCGCGCTCGGCGCCGAAGACATGCGCCCCTATCTCGAAGAACTGGGCAAAGTGGCCCCCTGCTACATCAGCATCTACGCCAACGCCGGCCTGCCCAACGCCTTTGGCGGCTACGACGACACGCCGGAAGACATGGGCAAAATCTACGACAACTTTGCCCAGCACGGCCTCGCCAACATTTGGGGCGGATGCTGCGGCACCACGCCCGACCACATCCTCGCCATGGCCGAAGTCGTTAAAAAGCATCCGCCGCACGTGCCTCCGCAGCCCGATGCCTACCCGCACTTCAGCGGGCTTGAGCCGCTGCGCATCACGCCGGAAATGAACCTCGTCATGGTCGGCGAACGCTCCAACATTACCGGCTCGCCCAAATTTGCCCGCCTCATCCGCGAGGGCGATCTCGAAGCCGCGCTGCAGATTGCCCGCCACCAAGTCGAAACCGGCGCCAATATGGTTGACATCAATATGGACGAAGGCCTGATCGACTCCGAAGCCATGATGGTCAAGTTCCTGAACCTCGTAGCCTCCGAGCCGGACATCTCGAAAGTGCCGATCATGATCGACTCCTCTAAATGGGAGGTCATCGAAGCCGGACTAAAATGCGTACAGGGCAAGGCCATTGTCAACTCGATCAGCATGAAGGAAGGCGAAGACGCTTTCCGCGAGCATGCCCGCAAGATCCAGCGCTACGGCGCCGGCATGGTTGTTATGGCCTTCGACGAGCAGGGCCAGGCCGACACCACCGAACGCCGCATTGAAATCTGCACCCGCGCCTACAACATTCTCGTTGGCGAGCTTGGCATCGATCCGACCGACATTATTTTCGACCCCAACGTGTTCCCCATCGGCACCGGCATGGAAGAGCACCGCATCAACGCCGTCTCGTTCTTCGAAGCCACAAAAGTCATCCGCGAAACGCTGCCTGGCGTATCGGTCAGCGGCGGCATCAGCAACGTCTCGTTCTCGTTCCGAGGCAACAACCGCGTCCGCGAAGCCATCCACGCCGCGTTCCTCTACCACGGCATGGAGGCCGGCCTGAACATGGGCATCGTCAACCCCGGCATGCTCGAGGTCTACGACGAGGTTCCCGCCGATCTGATGAAAGCGGTCGAAGACGTGGTGCTCAACCGCACCGACGACGCCACGGAATGCCTGATCGAGTTCGCCGAACGCATTAAAGCCGAAGGTGGCGACGCCAAGAAAGAGGCCGAAACCAAAGAATGGCGCAACGGCTCGGTTGAGGAGCGGTTGTCGCATGCATTGGTCAAGGGCATCGTCGACCACATTGATGTAGACGTCGAAGAGGCGCGGCAAAAGTATGCCCGGCCGCTCAACGTGATTGAAGGCCCGCTGATGGCCGGCATGGGTATTGTTGGCGATCTGTTCGGCTCCGGAAAAATGTTCCTGCCGCAGGTTGTGAAGAGCGCGCGCGTCATGAAAAAGGCCGTCGCCTACCTGCTCCCGTTCATGGACGCGGAAAAGGGCGAAGGAGAGTCTTCCAGCGCCGGAAAAATCCTGATGGCCACGGTGAAAGGCGATGTCCACGACATCGGCAAGAACATTGTCGGCGTCGTGCTCGCCTGCAACAACTACGAGGTGAAGGACATCGGCGTCATGGTTCCATGGCAGACAATTCTTCAGGAAGCCAAAGACTGGGGCGCGGACATTATCGGCCTGTCCGGCCTGATCACGCCGTCGCTCGACGAAATGGTGCACGTGGCCAAAGAGATGGAGCGGGAAGGCATGAAAACTCCGTTGCTCATCGGCGGCGCAACGACCAGCAAGAAACATACGGCCGTAAAGATCGAGCCCGAATACGGCTCCCCCGCCGTCCACGTTCTCGATGCCTCGCGTGCCGTCGGCGTAGTGCAGTCGCTGCTGAGCCACGACGTGGCCTACCGCCGCGCGCTGAAAATCGAATACAACGCCATCCGCGAAACGCACATCGCTTCGCAGGAAGCCCGCGAATTCCAAACCATGGAAAAGGCGCGCGCCAATGACTTTGCAACCGACTGGACATCGTACGCACCGCCCAAGCCGTCCTTTACCGGCATACAGGTGGTCGATCAGGTTTGCGCCGAAGACCTCGTTCCCTACATCGACTGGCTCCCCTTCTTCTGGACCTGGGAACTAGAGGGCAAGCTTCCCGGAATCCTAGAGAAGCCCGAGGCCAAAGCGGTCTACGACGACGCGCAGGCGATGCTCAAAAAGATCATCGACGAAAAGCTGTTTTCGTTCAGCGGCGTGCACGGATTTTTCCCAGCCAACCGCGTCGGCGACGACATCGAAGTCTACACCGATGAAACCCGCACCGAGGTTAAGACCGTCCTGCACAACCTTCGCCAGCAGATGATCAAAAAGGATGGCACCCCCAACCGCAGCCTCGCCGACTTCATTGCGCCGAAAGACTCCGGCGTGGCGGACTACATCGGCGGCTTTGCCGTCACCTCCGGCTTCGGCGTCGGTGAGCTGGCGCAGCAATACCGCGAAGACCACGACGACTACAACTGCATCCTCGTCCAATGCCTCGGCGACCGGCTGGCCGAAGCCTTCGCAGAATATCTGCACAAAAAGACCCGCGACGACTGGGGCTTCGGAAAAGAAGAAGACCTGAACTTCGAGGAATTCATCCGCGAAAACTATCGAGGCATCCGCCCGGCGCCCGGCTATCCCGGTTGCCCCGACCACACGGAAAAGCGCACGCTCTTCCAACTGTTGGAAGCCACCGAAAACACCGGCATCGAACTGACCGAAAGCATGGCGATGAATCCGCCCAGCTCGGTCTCCGGCCTCTACTTCTCGCACCCCGACTCGCGCTACTTCCCCCTCGGCCGCATCAACCGCGACCAAGTCGAAGACTACGCCGCCCGAAAAGGATGGACGGTTGAAGAAGTTGAAAGATGGCTTTCCCCCAACTTAGGATACGACGCATGAAAAACATTCTAGAACTAACCAAAGAACGCCCGCTGATATTCGACGGGGCGATGGGCACGATGATCTATTCCAAAGGCGTGTTCATCAATACGTGCTACGAACACCTCTGCATCACCAATCCGAAGCTGATTGCCGGCATCCATCAAGAATATGCCGAGGCCGGCGCGGACGTGATTGAAACCAATTCATTCGGCGCCAACCGCATGAAGCTGCAGGGCCATGGATTGGCCGACCAGTTGGAGGAGATCAACCGTGCATCCGTCCGACTGGCGCGCGAAGCCGCCGGCGGCGACGCGCTGGTGGCCGGTTCCGTAGGCCCCATTCTCAAATCAGGCCAGGTCTTTCTCGACAACCAGGCCGACGAGCTGGCTGAGACCTTCCGCGAACAGCTCGCCATTCTGGCCGACGAAGGCGTCGATTTTTTCATGCTCGAAACCTTCACCCATATCCAAGAAGCCCAGCTCGCCGCCCAAGTCGCCAAAACCTTCGGCCTTCCTGTTTTTGTCTCCATGACCGTCGGCGTAAGCGGCGAAACGGAAAAGGGCCGAAAGATCGAGCAGATTATCCAAACGTTGGAAAACGACGGCAACGTCGATGGTATCGGACTCAACTGCGGCGTCGGCCCGGCGGCCGCCTATTCCAATGCCGAGCGCGCCTTGCCCCTTACCACCAAGCCGATGGTGGTCATGGCCAACGCAGGTTACCCGCAGGAGGTTGATGGACGCATGATCTACATGGCCTCGCCGGAATATTTCACCGAATACGCCAAGCGCATGATCGAGCTCGGCGTGCGCGGCGTCGGCGGATGCTGCGGCACCACGCCGGCCGACATTGACACGATGGCCAAGAGCATCAAATCGATGACCGGCGTGAAGAAGCACGTGGCCATTGCCAGCTATACAAGCCAGGAAGCCCCGAAAGTCGATGTGATTCCTCTGGCGGAAAAATGCGGCTTTGCCGCCAAGCTGGCGCGCGGCGAAAAAGTGACCAGCGTGGAAATCACCCCACCCCGCTCCATCGATCTGAAACCGATGCTCGCGCAGTGCCAAACCTGCAAAGACGCCGGCATCGACGCCATCAACATTCCCGACGGCCCGCGCGCCAGCGCGCGCATTTCGCCGATGGTCGCCGCGCTCGCCGTTGAACGCGAAGTCGGCATCGAGACGGTGCTGCATTATTGCTGCCGCGACCGGAACCTGATCGGCATGCAGTCCGATCTGCTCGGTGGCTATGCGGGCGGGCTGCGGAACTATCTCATCATTACGGGCGATCCGCCCAAGCTCGGCGACTACCCCGACTCCACGGCCGTCTTCGACGTCGATGCCGTGGGCCTCACGCAGGTGGTCACGAACCTCAACCACGGCATGGACGTGGGCGGCAACCCGATCAATCCGCCGACCGGCATCCTCATCGGCGTGGGCGCCAACCCGTGCGCCGTCGAACCCGAGCGCGAGTTGCAGCATTACATGAACAAGATTAATGCCGGCGCGGAATATGCAATCACCCAGCCGATCTTCGACCCCGAAGCCCTGCTGCGTTTTCTCGACGCCGCGGAAGCCAAGGGTGGCTCCATTCCGGTGGTCGCCGGCGTTTGGCCGCTGGTCTCGTTCCGCAATGCGGAATTTCTGGCCACCGAAGTACCCGGCGTCGAAGTGCCCGACTCGATCCTCGAACGGATGAACCACGCCAAAACCAAAGAAGACGGACGCAAGCTCGGCATCGAAATCGCCCGCGAAATGTGCGCAGCCATTTCAGACCGCGTCGCCGGCTACCAAGTCAGCGCCCCCTTCGGCATTGTTGACCTCGCGCTGCAGGTGCTGGAATAATGCATTGACTCGCATTCGCTTGCCAACACGGGATGAGCGACTATATTGGCGAGCATAGCGAGTTGATATTTCGAAAGGGAAAACGCCATGAAAAGCCCCATGCTTCCATCCGACCACCAAGCCGCACGGCAGCGGATACTGGAGCTGGGAAGAAGCGGCAAAGCTGACGCACTCCCCGAATTGACTAAGTTGCTGGCCTTGCCGTCGAATGATCTACAGCGGCTTGCAGTTTCAGCCATTGGAAAGCTGGCCGAGTTCGGTGCGGATGCCGAAATGGCGGTGGCTGCCTTGGCACCGCTGGCAAAGCAGGCACGCCATCCCCAAACACAACAATACGCGATTCGCGCACTGGTAAAATATGGCGCTTGGGGTGCGAAACATGTTCACGATCTGCGCGACGTTGCGAGCAATTCCGGTAATAAGGACTATGTCCGCGCCGCAACCGCAACTGCTGCGGATGCCATCGAACTGGCCACGCAGGATGAAAGCATCGGGATAAAGCACCGGTGCCAACGCTGTGGCGCAACACTTTCCGAAGAGGAGCATGTCCAGGCTCAGGTGGCGTTCCAGCGGAACTTTTGCGCCCGTTGCTTCGACGAGGTTTTCTTGGAGCGCCGTAATTTCGAGACGCAGGTGGAGATCAATAAAACGATTGAGGCCCGCGATGGAACACTGGTGCAGTCGAAGGGCGAAAAATGCATTGCCGAGAGGTTGACGACTCACCGCCTGACCTATCGCTACGACTCGAAATGCCGCATTGTTTCCAGCTTTCAGATCCGCCCCGACTTCTACCTTCCGGAACTGGATGTCTATATTGAGTATTGGGGACTCGACACGCCGCAATACAAAATGGCGATGCACAAAAAGCAGATTCTCTATCAGCAGGAAGGTAAGAAGTTGGTTTCCGTCTATCCAAAAGACCTTCACCAGCTCGACCTCCATTTGCGCACAAAGCTACGCCTTTTCGGATTCCGGTCATGAACGGATTCGAACGATATATGGCGATACTGAAAGGCAAACCCGTGGACTTTATTCCGCGGACGCCGATTCTGATGCAGTTTGCCGCGGAGCATATTGGCTCCGACTATGCAAAATTTGCTTCCGACCACCGGGTACTGGTTGAAGCAAACGAGGTTTGCGCCAAGGAATTTGGTTTTGACCAATTGAGCTGCATTTCCGACCCCTACCGTGAAACGCAGGGATTTGGATCCGAGGTCACGTATGTACCTGACGGACCGCCCCGCAGCACGCATCCGCTACAGGCAACCAAGGATCTTTCCGTACTGGCCCAGCCGGACCCGTTCACGTCGGAGCGCATGCTCGACCGCATCAAGGCGGTCGAAAGCTACAAACAAAAATTTGGCGGCGAATATTCCATTCTTGGATGGGTTGAAGGCCCCGCTGCCGAAGCCGCGGATTTGCGCGACCTGACCCCCTTCATGATCGACCTGCTCGACGACGAAGCGTTTGCCTGCGAACTGATGGACCGCTGCACCGACAATGCAATTGCCTTTGCGCGCGCTCAGATCGAGGCCGGAGCCGACACCATCGGCATCGGCGATGCCATCGCCAGCCAGATCGATCCAGATACGTATGAGCAGCTGATCCTGCCGCGCGAAAAAAGGCAGGTCGAAGCGATCCAAGAGATGGGCGCCTTCGCTAAGCTTCACATTTGCGGCAACATTACCCATCTGCTTCCGGGCATCGCCGATCTCGGCATCGACATTATCGATGTCGACCACATGGTTAATCTTTCGGAGGTTCGGAAAACCTTGGGCAACCACGTAGCCATTGCCGGCAACATGGATCCCGTATCCGTTATTTTGAACGCCACTCCCCAAAGCATCCGCGAAGCCACAAACAGGGCTTACAGGGAAGCCGGGAACCCCTTTCTGGTTAATGCCGGGTGCGAAATCCCGCCCGGAACCCCCATTGAAAACCTCAAGGCACTGTGCGAACCCTTGGCCTTTAAACTGAAAGCCTTGGAATAATAATTCCCTGTAGGGCTGGATATCTCTGAAGCATGCCGTTATATAGTACCGTTTTAGTGAGGTTTATTATGTCCCATGATTTAGAAACGCTTTACGAATCCTATCGCACAGGTGACAACCAGTTCCAGCTCGCCGGCGGCGTTGAGGGAATTACGAAGCTGGCGAACGATTTTTATGACCAGATGACAACGCTTCCGGAAGCCCGGCGGATCCTGCACATGCACCCGACGGATCTAACGGAGTCGCGCGAAAAGCTGGCGCGCTTTCTTTGCGGCTATATGAACGGCCCAGAGCTGTATGAAGAAAAGTACGGCCCGATCCAGCTCACCCCGGCGCATGCGCACCTAGCCATCGGAACCACCGAAAAAGAAGCCTGGCTGCTCTGCATGAGAAAAGCGATGGATCTGCAGCCCTACCCGCAGGAATTCAAGGATTTCATAATGAAGCGTCTGGAGATTCCCGCCGGCCGCTGCCAAAACCGGCCCTAGCCGTCTTTTTCCAACCATTTGAAAAGTGTATCGGAGAGCTCGGCAACGTTGATGGGCTTGGTGATGTAGGCGTCCATGCCTCCGGCTAGGCAACGTTCGCGGTCGCCGTTAAGGGCGTGCGCCGTCATAGCGATGATCGGCAGGCGGGGCAGGTTTTCTTTGGTTTCCTTGTCACGGATGGCCAAGGTGGTTTCCAGTCCATCCTTCTTGGGCATCTGCACATCCATCAGAACCAGATCGTAGCGACCTTCTGCTAGTTTTTGAAGCGCTTCGTCGCCATCGTGGGCGGAATCGACGGAACAACCCATCTTCTTGAGCGTGCGCAAGGCAACGGTTTGATTGACCAGATTGTCCTCCACCACCAGCACGAGAACCGAACGACCAAGAACTTTCATGCGTTCACGCGCCGACACCAGCGTGTTGGAGGTGGCATTGGCATCGTCGTCGCTATGGTTGCGCGCATCGGTTTTAGCAAAGTCGAATGCAATCTGGCCACCTTTGCATTTCTGCAGATCGATCGGGATCTCGAACCAAAACACAGATCCTTCCCCGACGGAGCTTTCAGCGCCGATCTCGCCGTCCATCATTTCAACCAGCTGCTTGCAGATGGTCAACCCCAGCCCGCTGCCTCCATATTTACGGGACGTGGAAGCATCGAGCTGTTCGAAGGCGTTGAAGATGTGAGGCAGGTGCTCCTTCTCAATGCCAATTCCAGAATCGCGCACCTCGAACCGCAAGTGCACATGGCCCTTGTGTTTATCGGCCAATGAAACGCTCAACACCACTTCGCCCTTTTCGGTAAACTTGATCGCATTGCCGGCCAGGTTTGTCAGGATCTGCCGCAGGCGCCCCACGTCGCCGCTCAGTTGGGCGGGCACTTCGGAATCGACATGCACCAGCAGATTGATGCCTTTGCGGTGGGCCTGGAGAGAAAGGATTGCATACAGGTCTTCGATCACGTTCTTAAGGTCAAAGTCCAGAATCTCAATATCGAGGTGGCCCGCTTCAATTTTTGAAAAATCAAGAATGTCGTTCACCACCGAAAGCAGCGCCTTGCCGCTGCGCCGGACCGTCTGCGCGAGGTCTTGCTGGTCGGGGCTAAGATCCGAGTCCAGCAGCAGATTCGTCACGCCGATGATGCCGTTCATGGGCGTACGGATCTCGTGGCTCATGTTGGCGAGAAATTCACTTTTGGCAATGTTGGCCGACTGGGCTTCGACGGCGAGTTGGTTGGCGCGCTCCATGGAGGCCGTTATCTGCGCATTGGCTTCAGCAAGCTGCGCACGGGCTTCTTCGGTGTCTTCGTTCATGCTGACGAGCATGGCGATGTTGGCCTCGCGCGTGCGCAACAGCTCTTCGCGGGCCTGCTCCGACTGACGGCGCGAGGTGACGTTCATGGCGGAAAAAATAACCCCCTCGGCAGGTTCGGCTGAATCGAGTGCACTCAAGCCGAGCAGTATGTCGAGAATGCGCCCGTCCTTGTGTTTCCAGCGCGTAGCGACCGACGTTTCCCCGCTTTCGCGCAACGCGGCATACGCAACTTTGCCTATCCGGGCATATTCGGCATCGTCAGGATAAATAAAGCAGGTATTCTGCCCCACCAGCTCTTCTTCGGCATAGCCCGTGAGGTCGAGCATTGGACAGTTGACCCACTCGAAACGACGGTTGCGCACCATGCCGATGCCGACCGGCACGGCGGAAAGAATGCCCTTCATTTGCACTTCGCTTTTTTCGACGGCAATACGCAACTGTTCCCCTTGTTCGCGAGCACGGTCCATGCTCGCGACACGCTCCTTCATGAGAATCCGCAACTTGCGGTTCCAAACCAGCACGCCGGCCATCAGCAGCACGACCACCAGCTGAAACGCCATCAACAACGGCCACCAAAGGTCCGAACCGGACAAGGGCGATGCTGAACAGATTGTGAGGAGCAGTTCCATTTTTTAAATGTCTGCGAGAATCCATATCGCAAACGCTGCGTTTATGACAAAAACAGACGCACAGTGCGATCTATTCTTGCAAGTACCCGCTCACGCCCCAGCACGGCCAGCATCGGGAACAGGTCAGGGCCGGACTGGATGCCGGTGACGGCGAGGCGCGCCGGCGCCATCACGGCGCCAAAACCCAGGCCGGACGTTTCAACAAAGTCATGCAGCGCTTTGTCGGTGCTCGCTTCGTCGAAGGTTTCCAGTTCTTGGAAAATCGCCTTCACCTGCGCAAGGACATCCGCCACGCCGTCCTTCTGCAGTTTTTTGCGGACGGCCTTTTCGTCATAGTCAAACTCGTCGGTAAAGAAATATCCAACCATGGGCACAATGTCGGCCACGGTTTTAACCCGCTCGCGCACCAGCCCAAAAACCTGCTTGGCATAATCGGCATCGGCTTCGATGCCGGCTTTCGCCACAGCCTCGAAACACATGGCCTCAAATTCCGCCTCCGGCAGTTTGAGCATGTATTCGCCGTTCATCCAGGTCAGCTTCCGCAGATCCACCTGCGCGGCCGACGACTGGCAGCGGGCCAGCTCAAAGGCTTCAATCATTTCTTCGCGGGTCATCACTTCGCGGTCGTCGCCCGGCGACCAGCCGAGGAGTGCAAGATAGTTGAAGAGCGCGTCGCCGAGGAAGCCCTTCTCGCGGAAGTCGCCCACAAAGGCGTCGCCGTCGCGCTTGGAATAGGGCTTGCCCTGCGCGTTTACAATCATGGGAAGATGCGCAAAATTCGGCACGTCGGCGTCCAGCGCCTGATAGAGCGCAATGTGGCGGAAGGTGTTTTCCACATGGTCATCGCCTCGGATGACGTGGGTTACGCCCTGCTCGATATCGTCGAGCACATTGGCCAGATGAAACACCGGGGTGCCGTTGGAGCGGACGATCACAAAATCCTGCATGTTTTCGGCCGCTTTTTTAAGCGGGCCCTTGATGCCGTCGACGTACGCGCTGTCGGTGCCCGGCATTCTGAAGATGACGCATTCGCCCTGGCCGGTGCCGCCCTTGTCCTCTTTATAGGCCAAGCCTTTCGAGAGGAGCGTTTCCGCGGCTTCGAGGTGCGCCTCCATGCGGGTGCTCTGGTAGAGCGGTTCGCCGTCAATATCGAGCTTCAACCAGTCCATGGCTTCGAGCAGCGTCTGGATCGCCTCGGGCGTCGAGCGCTCGCGGTCGGTGTCTTCGACGCGCAGCAGGAATTCGCCGCCCATGTGGCGGGCAAACAGCCAGTTGTAGATGGCGGCGCGCATATTGCCAATATGAACATTGCCCGTCGGGCTCGGTGCAAAACGTGTACGTACTTTCATGCTTCAAATCTCCGATTTGACGTGAGGCGTGAAACGTGAGCCGTGATTCTTTATTTCACGACTCACGGATCAATCGTCACGCAACTATTCTTCTCAAAATCATTTCTTCGGGCATCTAATTATTCTACTTTCAACAGAACGTAGAGGCTACCCCATGAGAGCGCACGATGTAAAAGAAATCCTGATCGATAAATCTGAAATTGCGCAGCGCGTTGATTCGCTGGTGGATGAGATCATCAGCGACCTTAAACCGGAGCGATTGCTCGTAGTCGGCATTCTGAAAGGAAGCTTCATGTTTTTGGCGGATCTGATGCGGAGCTTCCACCGCCACAACGTGCATCCGCGGATCGATTTCCTGACGCTGTCGAGCTATGGCTCCGGCACCATCTCTTCCGGCACCGTCGACATCATCCACGACCTGCGCGATGACCTCTCCGGCGCCGAAGTGCTGCTCGTCGACGACATCCTCGACACTGGGCGCACGCTGGCCTTCACCAAAAAGATCATGCTCGAACGCGGCGCCAAATCCGTCCATTCCTGCGTGCTGCTCGATAAAAAAGCGCACCGCTCGGTTGAATTTGAGGCCGACTATGCCGGCTTCGCCATCAACGACCACTTTGTGGTGGGCTACGGGCTCGACTACGACAACCTCTACCGCGAACTGCCACACATCGCCAAGGTCGGCTTTCACGAATAAATTGACCGCGTCGGGCTACATGACTGATGCGCCCGGCCAGTTAAAACTCTGCGAATAAAAGGAAAGGGATTTTTTGAGGCACATTCCCGCGGCATTTCTTTTTACTTCCGGCATGAAACAGAACATTCAAATGCCGAATCCACGCGAACAACAGATCCTTGATGGCCTGACGATTCGCCTCATCCGCAGGGATGAGCATGGCTGCGATGAGCAGTTGATCGATAAACAGCACTGCCTCAAGAGTGCGCAACTCGTGGGCGAACAGCTCCGCTATGTGGTCGAATACGACGGCGAATGGCTAGCGCTGCTCAACTGGAATGCGGGAAGCGGCCGGATGGCCGCTCTTCATCATCGCTTGCCTCCAGTTGATCGATATCTAACAAAAAAATCATCTGTTTATTGCAAACAAACAACTGGCTTTAGCTGACTCGCGTATATTTCATGGGGGATGGGGGTTTTTCAACTAGCCCCAGACGAATCGGTTTTCAACAAACCCACCAACCGGCGACGGACGCCGGGCGCGTGCCTTGGCCTCCCTTTCCGCGGCCGCAGCTTCGCCGTCTCGGTTTCTGTGGCAAATAGATCCATTGCCCGGTTGTAAAACTGCGATGCGACGGAACGTCTTCCTTCCAAAAAATGAAGCCAAGCCAATCGGAAGAAATCCGAAGAAGATGGATCGCTTTCCATCATAACCTGTTCATGGATCTTTAACGCCTCGAAAATATGCCCGTCTCTCTCAGCATCGAGAGAGGCCAACCACAAGTCTCGTATTGTCGGCGGCGCGAGATCTATTTGGTTTCACTGTCATCCCATAGAGGACGCTAACGGAGTGTCAGCTCCCGTTTTTGTTAAGGTTTCTGATGTTTAGTTTATTTAGTCGATTCCGATTTTTTGTTGAAGAGTAATGATGATTCCCCGTTTTAAACAGTTGGCTGTCCCACAGCATTTAGATGAACCCCGGCAGATACGCCTGTTCCGGTGCTCCTCGGATGCGACCGGGTGGTTTGGCTGTCCCATAGGATTCCAGCAAGGCGGGCAGGTTCCAGCGACGCCAAAGCGAGACCCTTACGACGGTGAACAGGCGCTTGAAGCTGTGATCCCATCCGTGCATGAATTTGAGACAGCGCATCAGCAGATGGACGAGCAGCCCGGTCCATACCTGCCAGCGTACGGCATTAGCGCTGTAGCCGAGAAAGTCGGAGAGCTGGAGCGTCTGTTTGATTTCCTTAAAGAACACCTCGATATCCCACCGGCAGCGGTAGAGCTCCGCGACCGTCCACGCGCTCCACTCCAGATGGTTGGTCAGGAAGACCATTTCGACATCCTTGCCGTTGATCTCCACGAGGGCTACAACGCGGCGCAACTCGCACGGGTAGGCCTTCTTCGATTTTTCGAGCATCAGCTCGATGACTTCGTCGCGAAGGATGCGCTTGTTTTTAGTCGTTTCGAGGGAGCGCATCACCGTGTACTGCATGTTGTCTTTCGCTCGACCCGCCCAATTAATGCCGCGCTCCGTTAGCTCAAAGAGATGCTTGAATTTGATATAAGCCTTGTCGAATACAACGATTTCTCCGGCTTCAAGGTCGGCACACAAGCTCAAGGTCTTGCGGCTGTCATGGTGTTTTGCAGTGTCGACAATGGCACATCGTGGAAGGAAGCTTTGCAGGTCCAGACGCATGTGGCACTTCGCGGCGGCCTTGCGGCGGCGGTGCTTTGCCCAGTCCATGCTATTGGCCACCAGCTGTATCGTGGTCGAATCGAGCGCATGGATCGCCTTGCTGAAGCGACGGAGGTATCCACTACGCACCTTTCCCTTCGCAAAACCAGGCACCGTGTCCATCAGATGCTTCATCATGCTCCAATAAAGCTCTTCGGCCATGTTCGCGTCGCGCACTTGATTCGCATGGCTCAGGTTGTTGCGGGACGGTGGAACCGCACCGCGGATGGTGGAGAGCGCCGCCGCATTCATCTGGAGCGCGTCGCATACATCGTTAAGCCCGAGCGCATGAGCAAAGTGGGCATAAAGCAGCGAAACCACATGGCTCCATGGCGTGTACGTCCGGCTTCGGGCATCGACGCCATGCTTCTTCGCAAGGTTCGTGACCATGTGTCCGGGAATCAGATTGCACAATTGCTTCAAGGTTGTATACCTATGTCCGGCTGGTTTGTGTTTTTGTCTCTGTTTTTTCATACCCTCCGAGTGGAGGATTTAGAGCTCACAAGCCAGCCTTTTTATTTAAAATCTATGGGATGACAGTGATTTGGTTTTCATTCATTGCATTCGCCTTGTTAAGGAACTCCCCCCAGAGGCGCATCGCGCGACTGGAAGGAGTTTGGGGGAATAGAAAACTATCGGCGGCCACCGCCGAGAGGCGGACCGGTTGGAGCCTCTTCCTCGGAAATAAATCCATCGCCGTCTTTATCGGACTCGGTAAAGTGTTTCGATGGCCCGTCAAATTCTTTCTGCGACACCTTGCCGTCGCCATTCTTGTCGAGCCGCTTCACGAAATCGGCACCGGAGGCTTTGCCCCGGCCACCACCGCCTCCGGGCGGACCGCCCGGGCCTTTGCAACCCATGCTCGCAGCGAGCAACAACAAAAGTCCCAATCGCTTCATCATCTCCGTTTCTCCTTAAGGGTAATTTAATGATCCGTTTATTGTTCACCAGCACACGAAAGAAAACCGTTTCCTGCAGCGCTACGAATTCCAGCTGCGGGGTATAGAGCGCTTTACGGCGGTCCGGCTTGCGCCGGTCATATCCTGCAAAGAATCCTGCTCCATATTTTTGGGCAGCGAAATACTGCGTTCCATGCGGCCGCCGTCCGGAGTGGCCATGGAAATCGTGACGAGAATGCCGCTGCTGCTTCCGGCGGAGCCCGCCTCGGCGTGCTGTTCAAGAACGGCAACGCGGTCGGTGGTAAAATTTTTCCACCCGCCCGCTTCCAAGCCGCCGACCGGAATCGTTCCTTTAACGATCTTTATATTGGGTGCCGTGACGAGCGCCCATTCCTCTTGGAGGCCGTTCTGATCCGTCCATTTATGGCTCTCCTGCGGATAGACATTCTCGCCCGCAGCAGGGAGGTCGTAGGCATAGTAGATAAGATAGTTCATAGTCAGGTTTTCCATGGGCAGTCCTGTCCGGTTGCAAATGGAAATCTCGTATTGGTATTCAGAAACGGAACCGAACGTGCTCACTTCGCTTCTGCGTTCAGTGCTCTGCCCTTTTTTCACGACAGTGCGCCGCGGAATGATTGCGAATTTTTCCGGAGACATAAAGAGGCTGCACGGCGCCCATTGCTTGACATAGACTTGATCTGCTTCCGAAAACGCGGCGCTTTTCACCCGAATGACCTGGAGGTCGTCCCGCTGAATTTCAACCGTGTCCATTTTGCTGTCGTAGGATAGCACCTTGGCGTTGAGCGTGCGTCCGTCATTGGCGGTGAATTCCCGGAATTCGTCAGCCGCCTGCACGGCCAGGGTGATGCATGTAAACAATACGATGAGTTTTTCCATTTTTTTATATCTCCTGCCTATCGGTCGTTTCTATTTTCTAAATTCCTGCTAGCGCTTTTTTTGATCGGCGGCTCTCATTGAGCGATCTCTTTTCCGGTAGGACGCCAATCATTTGAACAGAGAAAGATGACAGCATCTTCTGTTGAATCATGAATTTGCTGTCATTAATTCCGTCATTCATGAATCCCAGCGGTAGTCCTTCATAATTCGTTTCGGCAGGGCTATATCGCGTTCAACCAGACTGCCATCAGGCGCTTTCATAAATACCTTAATCCAGATCCCGTTCACTGTTGCTTCGAGATCAATCATCGTCCCCTGCGCTTGCCTGCCCGCATTACGCTCCAGAATGACGAAATCGGTCGTGCTAAGCTTGACGCGGTCACCGGCATCCAACTGCCCGATCTCAAGCACCCCCCGCTTCACTTGGGCTTCGGGCTGCGCCACAAAAGTTCCTTGCTGCATGCCGCCCGACTGCCCCTGCCGCGCATTGGATTCACCCGCAAAGGGAACCTCCTCCCTGACCGGCCGTTCCTGCATGTAGAAAATCCTGTATTCCGCCTTCATCCCCCCTAAAGGAATGCCGGATCGATTGACCAGAGTCAGGTCGTAGCGATATTTCGTGTTCTTGTCGGTGGCCAGCACGCTGGAGCCTCCCCCCATACTGCCTTCATCTCCGCCGCCGGGACCGCCTTGCCCCCCTCCTTGCCGACCGCCACCCGGACCGCCTTGACTCCCCCCTTGTTGACCGCCCCCCATCTGGGTGCCTTCATGCTTGCGCCGCCACTTCTTCACCGTGGTGCACCGAGGAAGCACGGTTAGCTTTGAAGCGTCAAGGAACAGGCCGCACGGGGTCCACTGCCGGATGTACGCCTGATCGTCCGGCTGAAAGGCATTGCGCTGAACGCTGATTCGTTGTCCGTCTTCCCGCTCGATTTTCACTTTTCCCGAGCCGGCATCGTAGGTAATTACCTTCGCCTTGAGCGTCCGTCCATCTCGGGCGGTGAATTCACGGAATTCTTCGGCCGCCTGCGCGACGAGGGTGATGCAGCTGAACAGTACAATGAGCGTTTTCATTTTATGCCTCCTGTTGGTTTGTCCTGTTGTCATAAAAGCATTGGAACAGGAAAAGATGACAGGCAGGCACGGGGAAAAATGAATCATCTGTCATGTTCATTGGCCCATCTCTGGAAATTAGAAAATTCCAGACTTTGAAATACTGCAAGGTCTGGAACCGGAACGAGCTATACGGATGTTTATCACCGCGCTTAATGATTCAAGCGTTAACTATATACAGATTGAAACAGCCTGATTTAGTTCGAGAACATCCCCAGCTCTTTCGCGATATCCACGGCAATCTGCTCTTTGATGCAAAGCGCCCGAGCGGACTGCAGCGATACATCCAGCATGCGTTCGCGCACCAGCATCAGATCGCGAAGATCCTCCAGCCGTCCGGTCTCCATCTGACCGAGGTCTTCCCCAAGCTGTTCAAGCAGGGGGTTGATTCGACAGTTCCGATCTCCGGCCTGTGCATAGTAGGCTTTTGAGGTTTTAAGCAATACGCGAAGCCGATTACTGATTACCCGTCGCTGAAACTCCATGGTGGACTGAGAAAGGGCCTGTTGCCTCTGGTACACCGCAATATCCGGATTGTGGGTGCCCCATGGCAGCACAAAGGAAGCGGACAGCCCGAAGGTGGTCTCGCCGTTGTTATGATCGACCTGCACATCCGGCTGGATATATTTCAAACGAAACCCGTCTTCCTGGCGGGCAACGGCTTCCGCCGCGGCAATGGAGCGGGCATGCACATCAAAGCTTTTATAATCCGGACGGTTTTCCAAGGCCTGTTGAAGCATGGTTTCAAACTGCATCTGCGAAGGCATTTCAACCACAGCGGTTTCCGCCATTTTTGAAAGGTCTGTATTGGGACCGATCAGAAGATACAGTTTCTGTTCAACCCCGAGCCGCGTACTTTTCACCTTTTCCTGATTGTTCACCAGATCCAGATACAAGCTGTACAGCTTGGCCCGGTCAACAACCAACAATTGGTTCAGCTCAACCTCAACATCGGCTTTCTCTAAATAAGGTTCCAGCAGGGCCAGCTCGTTTACATACAATTCGAACTGACGGTTGAGCATGCGGTATTCACAGAAGAGACGATAGACCTCAACAATTTCCTGCCACTCCAGCAGAGCCACCCGCAGCTGCTCTTCTTCCGCCACCAAAGCCAGTTGCTCCCGGAGCTTCGACCGGCTCCAACGGGACGGCAGATAGATCCTCAGCGCAGCTCCGACATCATCGTCCGAAACCCGGGGACGGAGCTCGAGGCCATATTCCGAACGGCTCTGCGCCTGCGCCCGCGCCTGCTCCAGCGCAATGCTTTCTTCAAGCAGCACGCTTTCTGAGCGTTGGATAATGCTCGCATGCAGATCGCCCTGCTTCATGACTTTGTCCAAATCCAGCTCCGCAGCAGAAGCCGGCAGCATCACCCCTGAAGCGAATATCAAAAGAAAAAAGAGTATTGTGCGCATTATCGTTTCCCAAGCCATTGATCCAAAACCGAAACATCCGGCACCACAACCACCTGCTCGCCAGGCACCAGCTCCATGCCGGGCTCAAGTTCAATCACGATCCGTCGGCCCCGGAGAATTTGATCGCCGAAACCGGTAAAAACCGGAAGCTTTCGAATGTCCGCGGTTACGGTTCTGACCATGCCGCAATAGATCTTGCGACTGGCAGAAGCAATGACCTTGCACCGTTCGCCTTCTGCAATATCCATACGCTTTTCCTCGGGCATGAAAGCAATGATTCGTGCGGTTGACACATTACTGATACGAATCACCGGATCGCCGGTTTCCACCACATCACCCGGTTGATGCAGCACTTCCGCCACCACGCCCGCCGTGCGGACTTCCAGACGGCACTGCGCAGCCTGAAGCGTTTTCAGTTCTTTTCCATTGTAAAGCGCAACATCCTGTTCAATCAGCTTCAACCGTTGTTCGAGCTGGGCAATCAGCGTTGGATAATGCGCCAGTATATCCTTAATTGATTCGATCTGCGGACGAACATCCTTCACATCCTGCTCAAGGATGAGGTTTTTCGCCCGCAGTTCTTCCGTACGCTTCCACTGCCCTTCCAGAGCCTTCAGCTCGGCCTCTGTGCGGGCCTGCTCCAGACGCAGGCCCTCAATATCACATCGGATCGACTGCACCTTATCGCGGGTCTTCATCAGCGAGGCCTGATCCATCAGCAGCTCAGAAGCCAGCGTTTCATTATCCAGCTCGCCAATCAGCTGTCCGGCGTGTACCGGATCACCCAGATTCACCGTGAGAGATTTAAGGCGGCCGTTTTCCAATGGCGAAACATATTCGTAGGTGCGCTCGGCCACCCCGTAGAAGCGGATGCGGTGCATGCCGCCGGGCAGTAGAACGAGCACCGCAACCGCGGCCGCCAACCAGACCACCCAAGGCCATCCACTGAATAGTTGGCGGATTAAATTCCGGCGACGCTGGCGAAGGGCGGGACGTTTGAATGTTTTATCAGTCATTATTCACTCCCTCCTTTAAAGTTCAACGGTGGTACGCTGCATCACCAGATTTACCTCGGCAATGGAATCCGCGGCCTCGAGCTTCTTCACGAGATCAACCTGATAGGATGGGTCAATCAATCGAACCTGATAGGAATATTCCAGCAGATTGCCCTGCACGGCCTCGCGCATGGCGAGCAGTGTGTAGGCACTGCAGCATTCATCCAGAATTCCGTTCACTTCCAAACGGGCCTTGTCATCGTTTGTTTCAACCAGGAAGCGCAGCATGGCTTCGTAGCGCCGACGGGTGGCGAACGGTGCCCAGTGCAGCAGTGCAATGACCGAACTCAGAAGAAAGCAGCCGGTTACGGCCACGGCGAACATGCCCGCCCCGCAGGCGATACCCAGCCCGAGCGCCGCAAACAGAAACATCATGTCACGCGGATCCCGGACCACCGTTCGGAAACGAATCAACGACAGCGCTCCCAGCACACCGATTCCTCGGGCCAAGCTGTCCCCCATCGACATCATCACCATGCACGTGATCATGCCGCCGAGAATCAAGGTATGCACAAACGACCGCGAATAAGAAAGCGACTGAAAAGTCACCTGATACAGCTTCGCAATCACTGAACACAACACAAAGGCCAGCAGCATGGCTGAAATCACATGCTGCAAACTTAAACTCTGCGAACTCCCCGCCGCAGAAATCAGATCACTCCATCCGCCCGTATTCATACCTCTCCTTTAATCATACATAAACTCATCGGCAAACGGGGCCTCCCCGTTGCCGGTTAAACAATTTTCCATCCAGATCGCGGTGGAATATTTGCAATTCCCGCAACGCACCAGATCAAATTCCTGCACCAACTCCACCATCCACGTCGGCACCTGTTCGGTGCACTTCACCTCCAGCACGAGCGATGATTCCCGGCGGTTGCGCACCAGCCCGCTGTCCATCGAAATAAACCGGCCGTTGCCACCCCAGTTGTACATATCGGATACTGGCTGGTAGCTCAGTTGCGAATCGAAGGTGATCCGGGCATAGTGATCGAAAATGCTGGTAAAAGCTTCGCGGCAATAGCGGATATAGACGAGCGGCTTGGCGTTGATCTCGTGGTTCAGCCGCACAAATTCGCGAAAAGCCTCGCGCTCCGTGACGGACTTGAGGTTCAGCTCATCCCTGTGCTTTTCCAGAATGCCCGGCTTCCACTGATCGAACGCAATACAGGCGCGCGACTTGATGACGCGCTCAAAATATTTACGTTTTATTTCAAGAAACACCGGTGCTTGACCCGGCGGTTTGCCGTAGGTCCGCACCCGCAGCTTGAACCGATGCGCCGCTTCCCTCTCCTTGGCATAATGGAGCGAGAGCGACGGCGTATCGAGTTGCAGCGTGTTGATGAAATACGTACCGCCGGCGGCCGCACAGTGCTTGTCCATCGTGCAATAGGGCTGGATGAAACCCTTGATCGGCTCCACCAACCGGCGCGGAATTATGTACTTCGCCTCAAAGCGATCCAGCTCCGTGGAAAAATCGGCCGTTGAACTTTGACTACTCATCGTCCACCCGGAGTTGGTAGTAGGTACATTCCACATCGTCCACTCCGACGGTGTAGGTGTTCAACGGCGGCGTCGATGAAATAGGCGATATGGAAAGCAAGAAATCGCCGGAAACCAAGTTGGTGCTGATCCACAACGAGTAGGTTTTTCCGGTTGCACTCTGCCAAGTGAATACAGAATCCTCGGCCGTTTCCAATGACTCGAACTTAAAGACGGAAACCGCATTGGTCGGGTCGGTGCCGGCGCGCCACTCGTTGTAGTTGGAAGCGCCGTCGTTGTCCCAATCGTCGTCTTCGCCGCCGTTCGCCGCGTTGATGGAACCGAAATAATCAATCTCCCAATCGTCCGGCAGGGCGTCGGAATCGCTCAGCGCCGCAGTTCCTGGCGAGGGGTTCGCGTTCGCGGCCCAGTTGGCGGCGTCGTTCGGGTAGAGCGCGGCATCGGCTCGTTCGAGCGAAGAGCCGAGTCCGTCGGCATCCGTCGGCCATGGGGCGGCGTCGTTGTATTCAACCCGCTCGACGACAATGTACGGAACCTCGCCGGTCAGCGTTTCCGGGTCGCCGGGCTTGCTGAGCAGGAGCTCTTCGCCGTCGTTGTTGAGCTGGCCGTCGTAGGGGCCCAGCACCGTGACGCCTGCATCCACCGAGTAGTAGCTGGTGAAGGCGGCGGCGGTGGTCTCGGAAACCACGACGCTTTCGCCGGGATCGAGCACGAGCCCTTCCGGGAAGGTGAATTCAACCGCGCCTTCCAGCTTCCAGGTGTTGGTCGGATAGCTGGCATCGTAGAGCGGGACGGTCGAAGAGCCGCGGTTATAGAGTTCAATAAACTCGAATCCGTTGCTGTCCGCCGGGTGATACATGATTTCCGTAAAGACCGCATCGCCGATCAGCGGATAGGCGTTGGTCGCGCCCGAAGTCTGCGCGCTCTGCGCAGTGAAGTCGGTTGCGCCGTCGCTCTTCACATGCCGGCCAAAGGTGACGTCACGCTCGGCGGCGCCAAAACTTTCCTCAACCCAGTAGCCGGTCAATTCGCCGCCTTCGCCGGAGGAGAGGTAGATGTCGTCGCCCAGCTCGCTGAACGCAAAGCCGTTTGTTCCGGCGACGGTTGTGCCAAAATGGGAATGCTCGGTGAGCACCAGATACCCGCTGGGAGCAATACTGGAAAGTCCGCTCAGTTCAACTTTCGCGAGGTTGTCCTCGTCGTCGCTGAGAAACCATCCGTTGATGTCGATGGAATTGGTTGAGGCGTTGTAGAGTTCGACCCAGTCGCCGGGCGTGTCGTCGTCCTGATGGGTCAGCGATTCGTTGATCAGCAGATCATCCGGATTCAGGAAACCATCCGACCCTTCGCCGGGCGTTCCGCCGCTGTATTTGCTAGGCCGCCAGGAGGAGCTGTCGCTCCAGGTGTTGGTGGCGGCGTACGGATCGATCAGCGTCAGCGAAAACCCTCCGCCATCGGTGGCGTCGTACCAGTCGCTGTACTCAAAATCGAGGATGGTGTTGCCGAGCCCTTCGACCAGCGCAATGTCCTCGCCGCCGTTATCCAACGCAGCGGTCGGGATAAAGAATTTTCCATGATACTCGCCGGCAATGTTGATGGACGCCCAGTTGGAATAGCGGTTGGTGAACGCGTCGTAGTCGTTCACAAGCACGGCATATTCGCCGGGAGCGAGGATCGCGACATCGCCTTCGGTGAAGTCGAAGCGAACGCCGTTCGAAAACTCTGTTCCTGCCAAACCGACGGTTTCGGTTCCGGTGTTGAGCAGTTCGATAAACTCGGCGTCCGTGTCGGCAGGATTGTACATGATTTCGGTGACGCGCAGGGGCGATTCCTCGTCCACCACAAAGGTAGCTTTGGTGAGCGCGCTCCAGGTGCCGCCGCTCAAAACGCGCGCCTTGACCTGCGCGGAATGACCAAGGGCAATGGCCGAACCGTAGGCCGTGCCGGCCGTCGCGCCGCCGACGGCGCGCGGGTCGGAACCGTCGGTGGTGTAGTAGATGGCGCCGCTGCCGGAGATCGAAAGCGAGATGCCGGAACCGATACTGCCGCCATACTGGCTGAATGTGGGCGCGGCCACGGATGGATACCAGCCCTTCGCTACGATCTGGGCCAGCACGGTGTCGGAACGGGTAGTCGGCGAGGCGCGGAAGTAGCTGTTGAGCAGCCAGTTCACAGTGCCCAGCCAATCTCCGTCGCGGGTATAGAGCGTGCCGGTGCTATCGCCCCAGCGCGCGGACTCCGCAACGACAGCACTGTAAATTTCATCCCGGCGCACTTCCAGCCGGTTTGCACAGACTTCAGAGGTCAACAGCCCCTCATTAAAGAAATATTCATGCACATGGTCGGCGAAACGGAGCTTGTATTCGGCATTACCCATAAGCTTTAGGTTCAGCGACCATGGATTAAACCGATCCACCGCATCGAAGGAACTGCTCAGACTCACGTTGAAACGGTTTTGACTCACGCCCTCCGACCGCTCGAGCGAGTGCTCGTTGTCGTGGGCAACAAACTTGAAGCCGTCCGGGTTTTCGCGGTTATAGATGGCGGTAAGGTTGCGCGGCATGGTTGGGCTGTTCATCGGAGGGCCCACCGGTGAGTCGCGGTTTGCGGTAAAGTAAACGAGCAGCATATAGTCGATCACGTTGTCCACATCCAGCAGTTTGGTGTAGCTGCTGTTTTCCGTTCCGTTCGCGTTCATTCCCTGAAGGGCGAAATAGGAGGCGTTGGCACTTACACCGCCATACGCTCCGGCCCAAAGTGAATCGTAGGCATCGCGTGTGCCGTCAACGGCATAGATGTCGCCCGAGTCGGCATCGGCCTTCACCGCATCATAATCGTCGTCATCATCGCCGTAATACGATTCGGCATAATTCGATTCGCAACGCTCTTCGGTCTGGTAGAGGCCCCAGTACATCCCGTTAATGTAGAGGTGGTAATATTCACCGGCGGTATAGGGCTGGTTCATATCGCGAAGGGAATCGCGGGTGAAAATATCGTAAAGCCAGGTAGCATACTGCGGGGTCTGGTTGGCCCAGGAAAAGTTTTGCCCAGTCCGCAGATCCATGCGTTTAAAGCTGTCCACGCCCTCATCGCCGAACAAAGGGTAATTCAGGCGCGATGTCCCGTATTCCGACCGGAAGAAAAAGCGGAAGGAGTGCTTCGGATTACTGGACGATGTACTCGATGCCCCGCGAATGCGAATGCCGCCGTTAATCTGGAATCCTTTGGTTCCATCCGGGTTGATCAGTTCAACCGACGTTTCCCGCTCCCACAGCTCGCCCTCCTGACTTGCATTTACATAGATGCCGCTGCTGGCATCAAACAGGTTGTCCGGATCGGTTACGATGGAGATGGAGGGAATCGCCTTCAGCGCACTTTCGATCTCGCCGGAATAGTCTGGATCTTGTGTAACATCCGTATCCATGCCGTAATCAAAGCCCTGTCCGTTGACCGAGCTGGACGGGAAGTAGGGATCCAGCGAAGCAACACTGGTTCCCTGCGCAATGATGTCGCCGAGGAACAGATAGGTCTGGGTATCGACATCGCTGGGCTGGTAGCCCGTCAGGAAGGCGGCCGCGCGCAGCACCGTGGTTTTGCTGATGGCGACGGGGCCGGTATAGAGCGTGCCGTTGTCGGTGGCCGGCTCCGTGCCGTCGATGGTGTAGTAGATCGCCGCGCCTTCGGTCTTGCAGCTGATCTCCACGTTGGTTGCCGCGGAAAAGAAACCGCGATCCACGCTGAAGCTTGTGTCGCCCACGTAGCCGAGCACGCCGAACACGTTGTCGGCACCGGGAGTAGGTGTAGTGAAATACATCGCCGAGTTGGTCTCGATACTCCCGACGGTAATGCCGGACAGCACCGGCATGATGAAGAAATCCGGTTCGCCCGAGGATGTTCTCGGATCAAACGGATAAGCCAATCCATGGATGGCCAGCACATTATCACCGGTTTGCAGATAGTTCCCCGCATTCAACAAGGTGAAATCCTCATAGGCCGTACCTGCATGCTCGGCAGTGGCCGAGGAAGAATAGGATGGAGAGGCCGGCGCGTTGGCCGATGCCACTTCGGTGCCGTTGATGTAGGCGACAAACCCATCATCATACTTCATCCGCAGCGCCAGCTGCGAGATGCCGGTTGCGTCATCCAACGTGAACGCCACCCGAATGTAGGCACTATTGTAGATGGTGGGCGGCCTGCCGTCGATGAACATAGAACTTTCCAAATCCAGATTGATCATTGAGGTGTACGTTGATCCCTTGTCATATCCGACACCGGTCTGTCCGGAATTCCAGCCCGAATCGCTAAAGCCAACGGTGTTCCAGGAGGCCGAAGGCTCCGAGGTTCCAACGAACGCCGTGGCATCCTCGCCCTCCGCAACCAGGTAGGAATAGCCCGAATCCTGCTCCAGTCCATAGGAGACGTCATCGTCCTGCTCGGGATAATCCAGAAAAGAATCCGCAATAGTGGTTCCGTCCGTCTTTGTCAGCACCACGCTCTCGTCGCTGCCGCTCAGTTTGAAGTTGGTGTGCAGATAGCCGAGGCTGTCCGTGTAGCCGGCGGTTTCTTGCCCCGAGGCAAAGACCACCAGAAATTCGCCGGCGGCAATGCTCTTCGACGGAAACGCCCACTGGGTCAGGTCGTTGGCGTCATCACTCAGGTACCAGCCGGTCAAACTAACGGAGCTGTCGCCTAGGTTGTACAGCTCGATCCAGTCGGAATAGTTGCCGTCGCCGTCGATCAGCGTCTTGTCGTTCTTGGCCATGAACTCGCTGATGACCACCTGAGCATGGCCGGAGCTTGCCGACATCAGAAAAACCATTACAGCAACGGCGGCCATCGCCCGCCCTGTCAATGCGCCCGTAAGCGCGGATATTAACTTAATACTCATTAATCTGCCCCTGCCTTTTGTTAGTTTCGTGTCAGCATCAGACCATCGAAAAATGACAGCTCGCCACGGGGGAAAATGAATTTTTTGTCATAATCGTTTTCGACCGGCGGAGTCGCCGCCCCAACAAAAAGTTCCGGACCTTGGATGTATCCAAGATCCGGAACAGGGGTTTGGGGGAATGTTGCTGGAAAATACGTCAGCCGGCTTTTATGGAATGTTTTAATAGCTCCATGTTGCCGTTGGCGGCTTGGCGGATCTTGATCCAGCAGAGCCAGTCGTTGTCGTTGCGTTCGGGATAGTCCTCGCGATAGTGGCTGCCGCGGCTTTCTTTTCGCATTAACGAGGCGCGCAGTTTCATTTCGGCATTCAAAACCATGTTAGCGGTTTCGTGGCAGAGTCGCAGTTCGTGCAGATCGTCGGCCTTGAGCAGCGGCACCTGGTGGTCGCGCAGATATTCAATATAGGTCAGCGCGGCCTGCAGCCGCTCCTCGCTCTTCACGTAGAGAATAAAGTTGGGGATCATGACCCCCTGCAACGTCTGCGTGACCCACTGCGACGAAAAGCCGCTGTCGCGCAGATACGGTGCATAAATGTCGGCATTGACCTGCGTGAGCGCGGCCTCCGTCACCTTCGCCAGCGTGGAGCCCTTTGCATATTCGGCGGCGGTCTTTCCGGCCAGCGCACCCTGCGCCGCGGAGCCGGCCAACGATCCGCCCACCTGCGTATAGATGCCGCCCGTCTGCATCGAGCCGAGCGCATCGCCCGCGCCGTAAAGACCCGGAATGTTCGACGAGCACTTGTCATCCTGCGGAAACAGACCCTCGGCCTTGTGCTGCGACATGCCGGCCGATACGCCACCGCCCGAAGTCCCCATCGGAGGGCCACCGTGTCCACCACCGGGGCCGCCTTTGCCTCCGCCGGAACCTCCACCGGGAGGACCTCCCGGGCCACCGCCGTGACCTCCGGCCATTTTATCGCCACCCGGAGGCGGACCGCGTCGATCACCACCGGAACCGCCTCTGCCTCTAGGCGGAGGCCCCATCATGCCGCCGGAAGAGGGGCCGCTTTTCTCCACCGCGATGTTTTGTTCAACACCGAGCATGCCACGGATTTCCTCGGTATTGGAGCCCGTGGTCTTAGGCAATCCTTCAAGGCCAAAATTGGTCATGCCATGTCCATCCACCCATTCCTTGCCGGTAATTTCCGCGCCGATGCGATAGGCCATGGCATCGCCATCGCTGGTGAGCGAACCGATCTGCCAGCCGGTCGGCTTGAAGCCGCTCGCGCCGGTGCAAAGAATAACGCTCTTGGCATGGATCGCGATCGATTCGTTTTGGTCGATGAACAACCCCGCCGCGCCGGCCACCCGGCCGCCCTCTTCGAGCAGATGCGTGAGCATGCAGCGCTCGATGACCGGAATGTTCCGTTCCTTGAGCGGATGATTCATGGCCTTGGCATAGGTAGCTTCTTTGAAGAACCCCCACGACTCAAGCTCGTCAACCACAGTTGCGGATTGATCGAGCACCAGCTCGGTGTAGATCGGATTGTTCATGTATTCCGCCGCTTCGGCGGTTTTCTTGAGATATTCAGCCTTAGCCATGCCGTCTTTTTCGTCGAAGCGGAAAATGCCGCGGGCAAACGGCGTCTGGCCGGATTTGCCAACCGCACCTTTATCAACCAGCAGCACTTTCGCGCCACGGTCATGGGCCTTGACTGCCGCAAAGACACCGGCCATGCCGCCGCCGACGACGAGCACATCGGTCGTCAACTGGTTGATTTTACCTTCGGCGGCCTTTTTCTTTTTGGTCGAAGCGCCGCGCCCGCCCGGCGGCATCGACGGACGCCCGCCATCCGACGGTTGTTTCTGGTGTTGCCCAAAGGCTACGGTGCTGATTACTGCGCAGGATCCGCCGACGACTCCCATGAAGCCCCGGCGTTTAAATTTACTGTTAAGCGGATTCATGAAACCTATCCTTTTTAGCTTTTGGCAATGGGATGCTTGAGCAACGCCATGCTTCCGTCGTCGGCCTGTTTGATTTTAATCCAGCAAAGCCAGTCGGCGTCGTTCGCCTCCGGATAGTCGTCGCGATAGTGACTTCCGCGCGATTCCTTACGCATCAAAGCGGCGCGCAGCTTCATCTCGGCATTGAGGATCATGTTGGCGGTTTCGTGGCACTGCCGCAGCTCATGCAGATCGTCGGCCTTGAGCAGCGGCACCTGGTGGTCGCGCAAATATTCAATATAGCTCAGCGCGGCGAGCAACCGCTCTTCGCTTTTCACGTAGAGAATAAAGTTGGGGATCATCACGCCCTGCAACGTCTGCGTGACCCATTGCGGAGAAAAACCGCGGTCGCGGAGCAGCGGCGCATAGATTTCGGTGTTTATTTTTTTCAGCATGCTTCCCGGTGTTTTAACCATCGAAACGCCCTGGCAAAATTCAGCCGCCGTTTTTCCGGCAATGGCGCCCTGCACCGCCGAACCGGCCAGAGCCGAACCGCCCTGCGTATAAACCCCACCATTCTGCATGGAGCCAAGCGCGTCACCCGCGGCATAGAGCCCGGGAACGTTTGATGAACATTTGTCGTCCTGCGGGAACAGACCTTCGGCTTTGTGCTGCGACATGCCAGCGGAAGCGCCGCCCATCGAAACAGGCATAATACCGCCGCCTTTGCCGCCGGGAGGTCCACCAGGACCGCTCTTGCCGCCACCGCCACCGCCGGGAGGGCCGCCCGGACCACCCGCCATACGATCTCCGCCGGGCGGAGCACCTCGATGCTCGCCCCTCTCCGAAGAAGATCTTCCCGGACCACCGCCGCCACCGGGCGGGCCCATCATCCCTCCGGACGACGGACCGTTTTTGCTGACTTCAACATTTTCATCAATCGAGAGCTGCCCAACGATCTGAGCGCTGTCCACGGAAAGAATATCACCCAGCGACCCAAGTCCGGGGTTCGTTCTGGAATGTCCATCGACCCACTCTTTGCCGGTAATTTCCGCGCCAACGCGATAGGCCATGGCGTCGCCATCGGACGTGAGCCCACCGATCTGCCAGCCGGAGGGTTTGAAGCCGCTGGCACCGGTGCAGAGAATCACGCTCTTGGCATGGATCACCAGCGATTCGTTTTTGTCGATATACAGTCCCATGGCGCCAACCACCCGGTCGCCGTCCTTGAGCAGATTCGTCAGGGCAACGCGCTCAACGATTGGAATGTTGCGGTCTTTGAGCGGCTTGTTCAAAGCCTTGGCGTAGTTGGCTTCTTTGAAGAATCCCCAGCTCTCCAGCTCATCAACGCGTTCCGCGGAATGGTCAAGCAGCAGACGGGTGTAAACTGGGTTGTTCATGTATTCCGCCGCTTCGGCGGTTCCCTTCAGATATTCCGCCTTAGTCAAGCAGGCCTCACCTTCTTCGTAGCGAAAGATCGCTCGGGCGAACGGGGTCTGACCGGATTTACCGACCGCGCCTTTATCGACCAGCAGCACCTTTGCTCCGGCATCGTGCGCCTTGACCGCCGCAAAGACACCGGCCATGCCGCCGCCGACCACCAGCACATCGGCGGCCATCTGCCGAATGGTTCCCTCAACCGCCTTTTCCTTCTTTGCTGGGGTGCCGCGACCGCCCGGAGGCATCGGCGGGCGTTGGCCGCCTTCCGGCGGCCGTTCGTGCTTTTGCGCCAGGACTGCGGTGGTGATCACGGCGCAGGAGCCGCCGACGACCCCCATGAAGCCCCGGCGTTTGAATTTTGCATTAAGCGGGTTCATTGAACAGCCTCCTCATTTCTTTTGAGCAGAGGTTTGATGTATGAAACCAACAGGGACACAACAGCAACGCCTGCCAGTGCAATCCAGAAAGCCGACATGGCCTGATTGCTGTGGCGCCCCACCTTCAGGACGTGCAAGGTGGCGAACCCGACAAAGCTGATCGACAGCGCGCCATGCACGTAGCGGAACACTTTAGCCGGAAATTTTTTCCGGAAGAAGGCCAACACAACGAGCACGATCATCAAGAACCAGGCCATGATCCCCGTCAGCATCAGCGGCGACTTGACCATCAGTACAAGGTTGTCCATCGGAAGCGATTCCTGCACCCAGAACCGGCGCACAATCATCAGGAACGGATGGACGAGGAAGAACAGTCCGGCAACGTAGCCGATATATTTGTGCCAGCGCATCGAGGAGGAATATTTCATTTTCACGGTGTTGTCCGGCATCAGGCGCGACAGCCAGAACAGCCCGAGCATCAGCCCGAACGTTCCGACACTGGCCAGCGCCACAGTCAGCTGCAGGGTCGATTGGGTCGGCACGTCCTGCGCTATGGCCAGCAGAACCGGCACGAGCGCAAAGAACAGGAGAAACAGCGGCATAAAAATCCATTTAGTCATCAGTCATCACCATGCGGTTATGGCCGGAATGGTTTTTCCCGCCGAGATGGTTATTGCGTCTACCGGGCAGTATTGCTGGCAGAGGTAGCAGACCTGACAATCCTGTGGATAGCGGATCTCCGCCTTGCCCGTCTTCTCGTTAAGTCTCAGCACATCGGTTGGACATGTGGAAACACACGTCCCGCATCCGATGCATCCATCTATTCGTTCAATGCTCATAATTCGCTCCGTTTGAGTCAAAAGTCTTAAGGTTGAAAGTCGGAAGATCCTTTTCTTTCAATACGCAATATTGAAACCGATGAAAATGACGGGACACGGCGCGGATAAATGACAGGTTTGTCATAATTCCCAACTGCGACAGATGAGAAGAGACAGCAGAAAAAAGGAGGTCAATACCGACGGTTACGACAGTCAGCCCAATACGTGCACCGAAGCGCTTTCCTGCATTCAACGTTCGAATTCTTTCGCAGCCTCAATGATCATCCGGGCCGTATGCTCTGACCCGTAACGAGAACTGTCGATGGTCAGATGATAATTGGCCGCATCGCGCCAGTTTTTGCCGGTGTAATGATGGCAATAGTTCGCGCGTTCCTGATCCAGATGTTCGAGTTCTTTGTCGGTCAATGCGGAAACCGTACCATAGTCGCGAATGATTTTTGATTTGCGGTATTCGTTGTTTGCGTGAATGAAGACGCTAAAGCAGTTGGGGGTGTCCTTCAGGATAAAATTGGCGCATCGTCCTATAATGACACACGACTCCCTACTGCAAATATCCCTGATAATTTTGCTTTGAACTAAAAAAAGAACATCGGCCGGAGGCAGCCTGTCATTCACGTAGGCATAGTTCTGGGCATAAAGTTCATGCAACAGGGTACGCGCCAGTTTCTGCTCGTTCTGTTGAATATATTCCTCCGTGAATCCGCTTCGCTCTGCGGTCAGGTTGATCAGGGCTTTGTCGTTAAAAGGAATCCCCAGCTGCGTTGCGATATGCCGACCGATTTCATGGCCGCCGCTGCCGGATTCCCGCGAGATTGTAATAATCAGTTTCCCTGCAGCCGGAAAGGGCGCGACAACTGTTTTTACCGAACTTCCGCTGCCCACCCAATGGTCCAGCATCGGTAGTTTGCTGATGATGAATTTGACTAGAAACCCCACGAACAGGGCCGCCAGAATGGTTCCTTCCCGTATCCCTTCCAGCCGATGGAAGAAAACAAGAGAGCAGAGTATTCCGAGCACAACCATGGCGCTGTCACACCCGACCTTTACTTTGCCGAACTCTTTTTTAAACGATTCGGCGATCGCCACGATGAACCCCTCGCCAGGGAGATAGGTGAAGTTTGATCTGACCTCCAGAAATACACCGAAGGCCAGGACAACCAAACTGAGCAAACACCAGAATACCTGCATCCCGTACGAGGAAACATTGAGGCTGGCCACCAGATGCAGCGACAGGTCGATAAACAGTCCGAAAACCAAGACCATCGGCAGTTGAACCAGCTGTATCAAGCGATACCGTCTGCGCAACAGGAGGACCTGCAGGACCATGAGCAGTGCGTTGAAGAGAATGGTCAATTGCCCCAACGTGAGCGGAAACTTCTGACTGAAGACATACGGAATGCACGAAATAGGTGATACGCCCAGATCGGCTTTAACCGATAAAGCAACTCCCATTGCCATGACAAAAAGCCCGACGGTGAAGATGAGCATTTTCTTCAAAAAAAGATCAGTTTTCATTCCGTTTTTCCAGTGATCGTTCAAGATGAATCGACATGGAAAACAAACATTTCCGAATCAATACCCCTGACGGCATGTCGGTTCCGATCACAGGGATCAGTGTGCCGCAAACAGGCTTTATTTGAACATGCCTTCCGTCCTCCGCCATCCCCGCGGCAAAGAGAAAAGAGCGGGGCTGGAAAACGAAATCCAAAAAAGGAAGGTAGTAAACCTGCAGGGGCGTGGCGATGCAGAAACAATACAACATCCGGTGTGCAGCAGGGAGATCCGTGGCAACGAATGGAGGAAAAGCAGCGAATCCATATAGCCTGAACATTCATTACAGGGGAAAAAGGTGACCACCCGGAAGCGCGGGGGGGGGGGTAATGGGTGGGAGGTTAAGCATTTTGATGCTGAGTTGCGGCCAACCGCTACGCACCGATAAATGAACGTTGCAACTCCTCTTCTGAAGAGGGAACAGCCTCCTTAACTCGCCATCCTGTCAAGATTTCGCAGAACGCAGGTTGTTTTTTTCTGCGCCGTGTGATATGCGTATACGCATATTCAAAAAAAGGAGCGCGGCGGGGATGGATGAAGTCGAAAAATTGAGGACACGACGCGATGTGCTGTTGGAAGGAAATAGGTGAAGCGCCGCTTTGGGTGAACGGGTCGGTTGTTGAAACGACCCGAAAGACCTGCGGCAAGGAGAGCCCGTTCTACTACCTCTCCCATAGCATCAGGGGAAAAAACAAGATTACCTACATCTCGGCGGCGCATCTAAACCAATTCAAGGCGGCAGCGGCCCAGGGGGCAAGGATAAGGCTGCTGCACAACGAACTGAGCACGATAAACATGAAATTGATCAAGAAGGGAGGCCACGATGATTAACACCGACAAGTCCAACCGTCTCCTTGCAAGCTTCGGAGAGCTTGTGTCGAAAGAAACCTTCGATATGACGGCCCTAAAAAAAGGGCGTTTTCCAGATCGCGTGTTTTCCCGCTGGAGGTTGTTCTTTTCTCCCTTGTGCTCGATGCCTAGCAGGGCTTTGGGTGCGGCGTTGCCCGGCTGATCGCCAAACTGTTTGAACTGGGCATTGTCAGGGAGAGGAGACGGGATGCTTCCTGCAAGGGAATCGTATGATGAGGCCTGCGCCAAACTGCCTGCCGATATCGTGCGGCAACAGCTCGTGAATAGCCATCGGAATGAATATGGAACGAACGGCCGCACATTCCATGGCCTAAAGGTCCTGATACCTGACGGAACCAAGGTTCGTTCGCCGATACACAGCCGACAAGGGATAAATACGGAGCGGGGCAGGGTCATTATGTCCAGTCCCAAGCACTCGGCTTCTATGAGTTATCCACCGGTACGTTCGAGGATTTCAGGTTCGAGCACTGCAACACCCCGGAACGAGCCATTGCCATTGGGCATATGTTTCGAATGCGACCCGATCCCTGTACATGGCCGATGCAGGGTACAACGGCATGGCATTCATCGCGATCAGCATGGATAAGAACCATGAATTGCTGATGCCGCTCAAGAACTGCGCACTTGCAAAGAAGTTCCTCAAGGCAAAAAAGCGCTCCGCTGTCATCGGCATCAAGCTGAGCAAAATCCATTTGGCCAACTATCCAGGCCACCATCATCTTTTGGGGACGTGCATAAAGGTGCGCCTGATCCGAACGCGCGGCACCTCCAAGCTCGTTCGCAAGTATTGATTACCACCTTGATTGACGAAGTTGTCTTCGGGTGGCGGGAAGTGACGAAGCTATACCTGCAGCGCTATTGCGTCGAACTCGCCTTCCGTCACCTGAAGACAAGGATCGGGATTGAGAGAATCCGCAAACGAAAGCTCCTGCGAATTGAACAGCTTCTGTTTGCTGCGATCGTACTGTTCAATCTGTCGGCGGCACTCAGGAACAGAATCAGACGCCCCAGCCTTCTTCCTGAAAAGGCAGGGTATAAAGCTACACTGCTTCACATTATGCATAGAGCTGGTTCATACCTTCCTTCAAGCCGCCCTGGGGCCGCGGCGCGGGATCAGGAAAAAGATGGATTCGAGCCTGAGGGCAATCAAGGCTGCTGGTTCATCTATAAGCATGGCGGGCAGAGCCACGGATTTGCCGCACGCCTCCGTCGGAATTTTCCGTTCAAAAAGGAGCTGAAATGCTAACGGAGGTTGAAACAGCGAAATTCCTAAGCGTTGAGTACGAAATACTCGCGCAACAGTACGGCCAAAGGGAGTAAAAAAATGCTTAACCTCCCTCCCATTAGGGGGGGGGGGGGGGAGGGAGCGCTTCCGGGCAGTCGGTGGGGGAAGAATTATACGACGATGCCGCGGCAGAATGTGACTTCGACCGGTTCGGTGAAGCCGATGGCGATAAATGCGAACGGTGCGATATTTTTTTTCATTTCAATGGCTCCTCTCGGGCTTGTGTTTATGCCGCGGCGGAACAGTGAACCGGTTTCTGCGCTCCATAAATCGATTCCGCCACTTTGGCCAAGGTGTCGGCGTCGCCGAGTGCGATGAGGCAGTTCATGATGCCGTGCACAGACCCCTCGTCATTGCTTATTGCGCTGGCCTGTTCATAGAAGCGGAGCGCCTCTTCAAAGGCTCCCAGCCTGTAGGAAAGCCAGCCCGCCCGCAGAAAAACCGCATAGGACGAATCGTCCTCGGCTAGGATGTCTTTATGGATTTTCAAGGCTTTCTTGTAATCGCCCCGGCTCTCCGCACGGCGCGATTTCGCCCAGCGGTTTTCCCGCAAATATTTCTTTTTTTCAGTCGTGGTCATTGGCGTTGCTCCTTTCGGTTTCCCATGATTATGCTCCTGTTACTACTTCAACAAAGTGACCGCCCAGAGATGCGGAGAGGGGAAAGAGGCATCTCTGGGCGGCCGTGTATTACTTGCGACCGCCAGGAGGGGGCCCAGTGGGCGCTTCATCTTTGCTGAGATATCCGTCGTTGTTTTTATCCATCTCGGAGAAGTGTTCGGCCGGGCCGTCGAACTCTGAGGACGAAACCTTGCCATCGTTGTTCTTATCGAGCCTCGTCACAAAATCGGCACCACCGGACTTAGAGCCCTGTTGTTGCCGGCCCTGCCCTTGCTGTTCCAGTTGTTGTCCCTGTTTCTGTTCAGATGGCGGTCCGGTAGGGGCTTCGGCGGCGCTGATGTAGCCGTCGCTGTTTTGGTCAAATTGAGCAAAGTGCTCGGCGGGGCCGTTGAACTCGCTTTTTGAAACCTTCCCGTCATTGTCTTTGTCAAGCGTCTTCACAAAATCGGCGGCGCTGGGGGGCTGTTTGTTTTCGTTTCCACCGGGGCGGGCCATGGCAGTGCCTGCTGCGAACAGGCATAGAGCAACTAACTGCGTATTCATCTTTGCGTTCATAGGAGTCTCCTGGGGTTAAGTGTTTCCTTATGACGCCGATCATTTGAACCGCCTTAGATGACAATCAACCGCGCGGCTTTATGAATGTTTTGTAATGATTAATCCGTCGCCTGTTTTCAAATCCATATGGTAATCAAGACGTATGAAAGTTTTAATTGTAGAAGACGACCGCAAGATTTCCTCCTTCGTCCAGAAGGGCTTGAAGGAGCAGGGCTATGTGGTGGACGCCTGCCATGACGGCGATAGCGGCTATGACTTGGCGTCGGGTGAAAACTATGACGTGATCCTGCTAGATATCATGTTGCCGGGACGCGACGGACTGAGTATTCTGCGGGCGCTTCGCGAAGAAAAGAATACGGTGCCGGTCATTCTGCTCACTGCCCGCAGCGGGCTCGACGAGCGGGTCGAAGGCCTCAACATGGGGGCCGACGACTACCTGCCGAAGCCCTTTTTCATGGAGGAGCTCATCGCCCGCATCATCGCAGTCAGCCGGCGCGCATCCGGCGAACAACTCAGCGTCATTCACCACGGGAACATTGCGCTCAACCTCATCACGCGCGAGGTCAAGCGCGACGGCGAAACGCTGGAACTGACCAGCCGGGAATTCAACCTGCTCGAACTGCTGATGCGCTCGCCCGGCCGTGTCTATTCCCGCACCCAGCTGCTGGAGCACGTTTGGGGATACGACTTCGACCCGCAAACCAATGTCGTCGATGTTTACATCCGCCGCGTGCGCGGCAAGATCGACTCGCCGGACGCCTCCTCTCTCATCGGCACCGTTCGCGGCGTCGGCTACCGCTTCCTGGCAGCGGGGTAGACAGAATGTTTTTGTGGCAAAATAATTTTACTCGGATTGGGAATCCAACATCCCTTCTCACGCTTTACACATCACGACTCACGCGATCATGAAACTCTCTTTCAAATTTAAGATTGCCACCATTTCGTTTGCCATTTCCGGTACGTTGCTGACCGTTTTCGGCATGGTGTTTTTTGCCTTCATCTACCAGTCCGGCATCGACCGGATGGACCGCGAGATTCGCTCGCTGGTCGAAGCGCAATTGCGAGTAGGACATCCGCCTGAGCATTGGCAGAACTTCGACAAGTCGCTTAAATTCATCTATGGTGAAGGGCATATCTCGCGCATCGCCCTATTGGTTAGCGACTCGCGCGACCGCACCCTGTTTCAATCTGAAAACGCACCGGCGGTACTGGCCGCACTGCCCCGCCCCGCGCTCCCCTCTCCACCGGAACAGGACCGGCCGGGAACCAAGGATCATTTAGAACACTTGGACAAAAACAAGGATGGCCGGATTTCGCACGATGAGTTCGATGGCCCAGCACACGTCTTCTATGAAGCCGATGCCGACGACGATGGATTCATCGCAACGGAAGAAATCGCGGAACTCGATGCCCCCCCGTTCCGCAGACCGCCGATGGATGACCAACCTCCTCTTTCAGACGTCGCCGCCTTTCAAACGCAGGAAACCCCCTCTGGAAGCTGGCGGATTGGCATTTTCAGAGACCCCGAGTTGACCGTTATCGTGGCGATGGACATGAACGCGTTTTATGCCGACATCAACCGCTTTCGGGTCGCGTTCATGGTTGCCGTGCCGCTTGGCTTGCTGCTGCTAGGCATCACCGGTTGGTTCCTCGCCGCGGGTGCCATGAGGCCGGTGGCCATCATTGCCGACACCGCCGAAGGCATCACCGCCAAAGGGCTGGACAAACGCATTCCGATGGTTGGAAACGATGAGGAGCTGGAACGCTTGGTCCGTGTTTCCAACGGCATGCTCGACCGCCTTGAAACAAGCTACCACCAGGCCGTCCGTTTCAGTGCCGACGCCGCCCACGAACTGCAAACCCCGCTCACCATCCTCCAGGGCGAACTCGACAACGCCATCCAATCCTCGGAAGACGGCTCCACCGAACAGCAACGCTACAGCATGCTGCTCGAAGAGCTGCGCAACCTTAAAAGCGTTGTACAGAAACTGCTCCTGCTCGCCCACGCCGATGAAGGCCGGTTGAACATTAACACCGTGCCGGTCGATCTGAGCGAACTGATCCACAACGCCACGGAAGACATCGAGATCATGGCACCGAAGCTGAAAATCGATACGCACATCGGAGAGCGCATCGAAATTTTGGCCGACCCCGCCCTACTCAACCAGACCATCCGCAACATGGCGTCGAACGCCGCCAAATATGCGGATGAAAACGGGCACGCGGTCTTTACGCTGGAACAGGACAAACAGGCCGTCCGCTTTACGCTGGCCAACACCGCGCCGCCGATCCCCGACGAAGACCAGCCGCTGCTGTTCGACCGCTTTCACCGCGTTGAAAAATCGCGCACCACCGCCGGTTCCGGCCTTGGCCTCAGCCTCGCCCGCGAGATTGCCCGCGCCCACGGCGGCGACCTCGTACTCGATCCCTACAAAGACGGCATGGTTTCCTTTACGCTGACTCTGCCTATAACATAGACAAGGCATCCTGCCTCGTTGCACAAGCAAAGATCTCCCGATCTGCCATATGCGGCAAGATGCCTCATCGACATTCTTCGGCTCTGGATTGACCCGGTTTACCTAACAAGGTAAATTTTTCCGTATGACTGACAAAGCGAATGCGAAGCAACGGATAGAGAAACTGCGGGCAGAGATCGAGCGGCACAACCGGCTCTACTACATCGACGCCGCGCCCGAGATCGCCGACCGCGAATACGACACGCTCCTTCAAGCCTTAGAGGAACTCGAACAACAGTTCCCGGAGTTCGCTAGCGCAACCTCCCCCACCCAGCGCGTGGGCGGCGCCCCGCTCGACAGTTTTGACAACGTTCCGCATGCCATGCCGATGATGAGCCTGTCGAACACCTACTCGAAAGAGGAGCTCGTTGAATTCGACCGGCGCATCCGCAAGCTAATCCCGGAGGAAACGTTCGACTATATCCTGGAGCCCAAGATCGACGGCGTGGCGATTTCGCTGCGCTACGAAAACGGCGAGCTGGTGCGCGCCGTAACGCGCGGCGACGGCGCCACCGGAGACGACGTGACGTCCAACGTCCGGACGATCAACTCCATTCCGCTGCGCCTTTCCGACCTAATGCCGCCGGCCGTGCTGGAAGTCCGCGGCGAGATCTACATGGACACCGCCGGCTTCGCCAAACTCAACGAGCAGCGGCAGGAAGCCGGACATGAGCCGTTTGCCAATCCGCGCAACGCCTGTGCCGGATCGCTCAAGCTGCTCGACCCGCGCGAAGTGGACAAGCGCCCGCTCGACGCCATCTTCTATGCCACCGGCCAACTGGACGGAATTGCATTCGACTCCCACGAACAGATGCTTCAGACCCTGAAAGGCTACGGATTGCGGATTACACCCAACTATTGGCTCAGCAAGGAAATTGAAGAAGTCCTGCAACGGCTGGATGAACTCGAAGCCATGCGCCATGAATTCCCATTTGAAATGGATGGCGGCGTGATCAAGGTGAACGAACGGCGGCTCTACGAAGAGCTAGGCTACACCGCAAAAAGCCCGCGCTGGGCGGTGGCCTACAAGTATGAACCGGAACAAGCCGAAACCACACTGCACGCCATCACGATCCAAGTGGGCCGCACGGGCGTGCTGACCCCCGTCGCCGAGCTGGAACCCGTGCAACTGGCCGGCACCGTCGTCAAGCGCGCCACGCTCCACAACGAAGATGAAATTCGGCGCAAGGACATCAAGGTCGGCGACCGCGTCATCATCGAAAAGGCCGGAGAAATCATTCCCGCGGTCGTTCGGGTCGTCACCGAAAAGCGCACGGGCGCGGAGCTGGATTTCAACATGCCAACCGCCTGCCCGGTCTGCGGCAGCGAAACAGAAAAGCGCGAGGGCGAGGTTGCCCTGCGCTGCACCAACCTGCAGTGCCCGGCACAGGTAAAAAGCTGGCTCACCCACTTTGCCTCGCGCGGCGCGATGGATATCAACGGCCTCGGAGAGTCGCTTGTTGAGCAGCTCGTGGATGGCGGCCTAGTCAAAAACCCGGCCGAGCTGTATGCGTTGCAAAAGATTGAAGTGCTCGGCCTAGAGCGCATGGGCGAGAAGTCGGCCGACAATCTCATCAAAGGGCTGGAAGAGAGCAAATCGCGGCCCTTCGAAAAGATTCTGTTCGGCCTCGGCATCCGGCACGTCGGCAAAGGAGCGGCCACGATTCTGGCCAACGAGTTTAAAAACATCGATGCACTGATGGAGGCCGACGTCCAAGCACTGGAAACCATCCACGACATTGGGCCCATTGTTGGAAAGTCGGTCGTGGAATATTTTCAATCGTTGGAAGCCCGCGCCGTGATCGACCAGCTCCGTGTCGCCGGCGTTACCTTTGAACAGAGCGACAGCGTGGGCAGCAATGAACTCGAAGGCTTGACCTTTGTGCTGACTGGCTCACTCGAAACCATGACGCGCGACGAGGGCGGCGACAAGATTCGCGCACGTGGAGGCAAGGTGAGTGGCAGTATCTCGAAAAACACCAGTTATCTGGTAGCCGGAGCAAGCGCGGGGTCAAAGCTGGCAAAAGCTGAAAAACTGGGCGTAACGATTCTTAATGAAGAACAGTTTATTGCCCTGCTTGGCTCGGACGAAAAGCTGAAGGACCAAAAGGCCGGACAAATGGGCTTTGGATTTTAGAACCGAAGGGGCCGGGAGCCTCGTCACCATTGAAGGAGAGAGCAATGATACTGGATACACTATCGAATGCGGCGAAGTATGCAGGGCTGAAAGTGGGCATCTCGGAAGCGTTCGGATTTCTTGACCAGCCCGGGCTCGCTGACCTGGAAGACGGTAAATATGAGATTCTAGGCGACCGCGTGTTTGCCCTCGTCCAGCGACGCTCAGGACGCAAGATTGAGGGTGCCCTGCTTGAGGGCCATCGGAGATACATCGACATTCAATATGTCATCAGCGGCGAGGAGTCGATGGGCTGGTCTCCGCGCGAAGGCTTGGCCAGCTCGGTTGAATACAACCAAGAGAAAGATCTGGAGTTTTTTGAGGGCGAGCCGGAAAGCATCGTGCGCGTGCCGCCGACCGGCTTTGCGGTTTTCCTGCCATCCGATGCCCATCTCCCGCTGATTGGAAGCGGCCCCATCCATAAGGTGGTGGTGAAGGTGGCTGTGGGCTGAAACCTGAAACTTGAAACCTGAAACCTGAAACCTGAAACTTGAAACTTGAAAGTTGAAATGTGAAAGCGAGACTGCTTTAGGTTTCAAGCTTCACTTTTCACGTTTCCTCTACTAAAAGCTGTGCCCAATGAGGAAGTTGAAGCGACCCTTGCCGTCTTGCTCATCGTCGTAGGTCATCGGCCAGGCATAGTCGAGATGCAGCGGGAAGCCGGGCAGGTCGAACCGCAGACCGATGCCCCAATTGTCATAGTAGTTGGATGGATCGAAATCCCACGAATCAGCGTTCACCACACCCCAGTCATAAAAGGTGGCTCCACGAATCTTGTTCCAGATTGGATAGGTCAGCTCCAAGGTTCCGTAGAGCGAACTGTTGCCGCCGACAGGCTCGCCGTCATCCGGATCTTTGGGGCCGACGTCGCGGTATTCAAAACCACGCAGCGTGTATGAACCGCCCAAAAACAACCGGTCGAAAATCGGAACGCCGTCCCCATAGCTGGTGGATCCGTTGCTGTCGCCGTAGGCCTCTACCGACTCTATTTGGCCCCGTAGATTCAAAACCATGCCTCCGATCAGCGGCCAGTACTGGGTGGACTTGATGCGTCCGCCGAAGATATCGGTTTCACCGCCAAGCGATCCGCCGGAATAATACGGGGTCACCAAGGTTTTGTTGCCACGCGTAGGATTGAAGAACTTGTCGCGGGTGTCGCGGGTCCAGGTAAAGTCGAGACTGCTCTTAATGCGGGTGCCCTCTTCCTCCTTCAAAGCATCCGATGCGTTGGAGTCAACATCGTAGACGTTAATGTTCTCCAAGGCGTAGGACACCGTGCCGCGCGTAAAGCGGGAAAGCGGTTTGCCCAGCGAGATCCGGCCGCCATCGTTTTTCTGGTCGTAGTCGTCGCTGAAATACTCCGCTTCACGATGGAACAGATCGATTCCGAACGAAAGCTTGCGGTTGAGGAACCAAGGTTCAACAAAAGAGACATCAAGGTCGTTGCGCTCGGTGCCCAGCTGGGCGCGGATCTTGAACTTTTGACCGGCGCCGATCGGGGGCCAGGTTTTGTAGTCGAAGTTGCCTTGCGAGAGTTCAACATAGCCCACCAGCGAATCGACGCTGGAAAAACCGACCCCGGCCGAAAACTGGCCGGTTGGCTTTTCCTTCACTTGGAAGTTCAGGTCGTATTTGTCGCTTTCCTCGAGCTCTGCTTCGGAGGCGGTGACGAATTCAAAATAATTGAGGTTGCGCAGAATGTTTTCGGAGGTCATGACGCGGCTGCGGTTGTACTGATTGCCCGGATAGATGACGATTTCGCGCCGGATCACCTTGTCCTGGGTACGCTCGTTGCCCAGAATGTTAATCTTGTTGATGTAGCCGATCGAGCCCTCTGTAATTTCATAGCGGACATCAACGGTTCCAGTTTCCGCATTGGCATCGAGCACCTGACTCACCCGGGTGCGGATATAGCCGCGGTTTCCGTAATAGGCACGAATGCTTTCGCTGGCTTGCGACAGGGAAGCATAGGCAGCCACGTCGCCGGGACGCAACCGCACTCCGTAGCGGAGCTCTTGCTCCGAAAACTCCTCCATGCCCGTGATGGCGACCTTCCCAATGCTGTAGCGACGGCCTTCGTCGATTTTAATGACCAGCCGCGACTTCTTCGGTTTGGCGGAGTCCAGCACGGGTTCATAAACCACTACATCCAAAAAGCCTGCGTTCATATAGAGCGACTTAATGGCGAAAACATCCATATCGGTGTCTTCCGGCTTATACTTGCCCGCTCCGGTTATGAACGACAGAAACCACCTCTGCTTCTGCGCCATCACCTTGCGAAGCTTCTTGTCCTCCACAAACTCGTTGCCTTCAAAAACGATCTTTTTGATGCCGAGCTTTCCGCCTTCTTTGACACGCAGGGTCAAATCAACCACTCCCAGCTCGTCATCGGCGGATGAACTCCATGTAATCTTGGCATCAGGATACCAAAAGTCGCGATAGGCTTCCTTCAGCTTTTCCGTAGCCTGCGCAAAGGTGGCATCGTCGGCAAACTGGCCGATTTCGAGTTCCGATTTCTTCAGCACCTTGCGTTTGCGCATTTTATCCGCACCGGCAATCCGAATGCTTCGAATCCGGTGCTTGGCTTGCACCGTGTACACCAAGATAACGCCGCCGCCCTCTACGTCCATGCGAGCGTTGACATAGGAGTAGCGGCCGGACTCCCGCATTCGGTTGACGTCCACCGCAATGGACGCGAGAATGGTTTCACGATCCGCAACTTCCTCGCCGATCTTGAATGAGGTAAAAGCGGCGACCGAACTGAGGTCGTACGACTCGCCGGCCTGGTTGACGATCCGAATATTCGTAACGGTTTCCGCCTGCACGGAAAATAGGGCCAAACAAGCGAATAAAAGGGTCAGTGCTTTTTTCATAGAGATCCAAAGGAAGAGCCGGACGCTTAGGCGCCTGGACTGTATTCATCGTCTTCGCGTTCTGTGCGGTCTTCGAAACGGGTGTATTCCCGTATAAAATTCATCTTGATTTCGCCGGTCGATCCGTGGCGGAACTTGGCGATGTCTACCACCGCCAAGTTGTCGGTATTGCGATCGTCCCCTTGCTTATAGTAGCTCGGTCGGTAGAGCAGCATCACGACGTCGGCGTCCTGCTCGATGGCACCGGAGTCGCGCAGGTCGGAAAGCTTCGGGATATTATCGCCCCGCCCTTCAGTGGCGCGGCTGAGCTGACTGAGCACCATAACCGGAACATCCAGCTCCTTGGCCATGGCTTTAACCGCGCCGGAAATGGCCATCGTTTCACGCTGCCGGCCATCTTTTGCAAACTTCGAAAAGTTCATGAGCTGCAGATAGTCGATCACGATCAAACCAACGCCGTAGCGGGTCTTCAGGCGCCGGGCGCGTGAACGCAGCTCTACCGCTTCGAGGCCCGGCGTATCGTCGATAAAGATCTCCGCCTTGGAGAGGCGGTCCACCGCCGCCGTAATCTGGGCGTGCTCGCTGGAGGTCATCTTCCTGCCTCGCAGCTTGTGGGCCGAAATCTTGGCATGGCTGAAGAGCATGCGGTTTACCAGCTGCTCGCGAGACATTTCCAAACTAAACACCGCCACAGGAACGGCCGGACCATGTACACCGAGCGCCGCGTTTTCGGCAATGTTCAGCGCCAGTGAGGTCTTGCCCATCGCGGGACGGGCGGCCAGCACGATCATGTCGGTCTTGGCCAGCCCGCCGAGCACCGAATTCATGCCCATATAGCCGGTGGTGACCCCCTTCATGACATCGTTGGGATCCCGGTTTTCGATTTCGATGAAGGCCTCTTTAACCGAAGCCTTCCAATCGGGAATCTTTTCGGCGCCGTGGCTGCCGAGCTCAAACAGCGAGGACTCGGCCTGGCTTACCAGCAGCGAGGCTTCGTCTTCGCACTTGTAAGCCGCATCAATGGTCTCCGAGGACTTTTCGATGAGCTCCCGATACAGCTTTTTATCCAGAACGATATCGCAGTAGAACTCGACATGCGCGGGCACGAGCGTGCTGTCCTGAAGCTTAACAAGATAATCGTAGCCACCGGCTTTATCAAGGGCGTTGTGGTCCTTGAGCCATTCGGCAATGGTGATGGCGTCCATGGGCACATTGGCCTGGCTCATGTCCACCATTTGCTCGAAAAGCGCTTGGTGGCGACGGTCATAAAACGCACCGCTTCCCAAGCGCTTAGCTAAGCATTTATCAATGGAGCCGACAGGATCCAACAGGATGGAACCCAAAACCCCGCACTCGGCCTCTTCGCTGTGCGGGGGGATTCGGAGTCCCGCCCCTGGACCCTCGGGGATCATTTCTCTTCTACGATCCAGACCTTGAGCGTGCCAACGACTTCCGGATGGAGCTTGATGGCAACATCAAACACACCGAGTTCGTGCAACGGAGCCGCAAGACTGATTTTTGAGCGGTCGATCTCGAGCCCTTGTTCCTTCAATTTTTCCAAGATCTGCGGCACGGTAACGGAACCAAACATTTTTCCGTTTTCACCGACTTTGGCGGAAATAGTGCATTCCAAGCCTTCGATCTTCTTGGCCAGCTCTTCCGCTGCGGATTGTTCCTTTTTCAGCACGGCGAGGCGCTCGAGGCGCTTCTTCTCGATCTGGCGCTTCTTCCCTTCGGTCACTTCCGAAGCAACGCCTTTCGGGAAAAGGAAGTTGCGGGCATAGCCGTCTGCAACCTTCACCACATCACCTTCGATACCGAGGCCTTCGACCTGGTCCATCAACAAGACTTCAATAGCCATAATTCGTTCCTTTCAAATCTATCGGACAAGACCCATAACCCGCGCACGGCGGATGGCCTTCTTGATATGGCGCTGCTGCTGGGCATTCGCGCCCGTAATGCGGCCGGGCAGAATTTTGCCGCGATCCGTCATAAACTTCTTAAGCAGTTCCGCATCCTTGTAATCGACCGACGTCACTCCACGAAGAAGCTCCGGATCGCGCTTGTAATCATCTTTATTTCTACTATTTCCACGACGCATAGTTATATCCTTTCTCTAAAACGGCACATCATCGTCATCTTCCACACTCGCTGCCGGCGGTGAAGCCGGCTCCTGCGGAACCGATGAAACCGGTGCCTCTGAAGACTCCGCTCCCTTTGCCGGGCTGCCCAAAAACTGGACGCGATCGGCGCGGACACGAAGTTTACTCCGCTTTTCCCCCTGCTGGCCTTCCCATTGGTCAAGCTGCAGGCGGCCTTCAACAAAAACCGGTGATCCTTTATGGAGGTATTCGGCCGATGTTTCAGCCTGCCGCCCCCACACTACAACATCCACAAAGCAAGTGCGTTCAACCGTTTCACCTGCTTGATTCTTATAATTATCACTGACCGCCATTCCCAAATCAGCAACGGCAGTTCCTGAAGGCGTGTACCGGATTTCCGGATTGCGCGTCAGGTTGCCCATTAATAGAACCCGGTTGTAGCTGGCCATTTTAAGCCTCCTGGACGGCTTCCGCAACTCCGCTAGCTTCTACAAACTGGTGGCGGAACACATTGGTCGACAGCTTAAGGCGAGCCTTGAGCGCGTCCATCTTATCGCCGTCAAGCTTGAACATCATGACCACATAATGTCCGGCCTTCTGCTTCTTGAGCGGACGGGCAAAGTTTTTCTTGCCCATGCGGGTGTTGCTCTCCATCGAGCCGCCCAGCTTTTCAAGTTCTTCCTTCACACGGACAACCGCCTGATCGAGACCTTCCTCGTCCAGCGTTTCCGGAAAGATGAACAATCCTTCGTACAACGTATTCAATATCTTTCTCCTTAACTTATCCTGTCTTCGACTGATTAAACGTATTCATCGTTCGCTCAGTTCCGATGGAAAAGATGCTTTCTACCGCATCGGCGGCACGTTCGACAACCTTTTCCAGCCTCAAACTCTCTTCATCGGCAAAGCTACCCAGCACGAACCCGATCATGTCCGCGCCCTCCGGCTTCGGTCCAATCCCCACCCGCACCCGAGGGAACGCTTTGGTCTGGAGCCACTCCAGCACCGACTTCATGCCGTTATGGCTGCCGCCGGTCCCTTTTCCGCGAACCCGGATTGCTCCGAGTTCTAATTCAACATCGTCGTAAACCACCACGGTTTCGCCCGCTTCGACGCGCCATTTTTTCATGGCGCCCCAGACGGCCTGCCCGCTTCGGTTCATGTAGGTCATCGGCTCAAGCAGCCGCACCTCGTGCTCCCCGATCCGGCACTTGGCCTGCCGGGCGGGAAACCAAAACATTTTTTTGAATACGGCGCCCTGCCGACGGGCAATCTCCTCTACCACAAGAAATCCAACGTTGTGGCGGGTGCGCTCGTATTCTTTTCCGGGATTCCCCAGTCCAACGACCAGCTTCAAAATCATTCTCCCGGAAAGGGAAAGCAAAGATTACTCTTCGACATTCTTCTCGGTGATCACTTCCGGCTCGTCAGTAGCCTCTTCGGCTTCTTCCTCTTCAGCCGTCGGTTCGGATACAGAAGCGATAATCGCATCTTCATCAACCAGCAACTTGAACTTGGAGTCCAGGTTGAGGTCGGCAACACTCAGGGAATCTCCGATTTCAAGAGCGGAAACATCGACTTCAAAAGCTTCAACCATTTCACCCGGCAGACATTCCACGCCGATGGAGTGCATCACGTGGTCAATCGAACCACCCGCCTTAACGCCGGCCGCTTCGCCAACGAGCTCAACCGGAATATCAACGGCGATCACTTTATTGGCCGCAACGCGCAGCAGGTCGATATGCAACAGGTCGCTGGTCACCGGATGGCGCTGAACTTCCTTGATCAATACATTCATATCGCCTTCGCCTTCCAGCGCGATCTCGATAATGAGACTTTCGCTGGCATGGTGATGAAGGATCTGTCCAAAATCGTGTGCGTTAAGCTCGATTGAAACGGGCTCCTTTTCGTCGCCGTAGATCACGGCGGGAAGCGATCCGGCACTGCGCATGCGGCGCGCGTTGCTCGAGCCTTCCGAGGTTCTCTTCTTTGCAATCAGTTTTGCGTCTTCCATTGGTTCTCTCCTATTTGTCAACTCGGAACAGCGAGCTGACGGATTGGTCGTTGTGGATGCGGCATATGGCTTCCGCCAAAATGCCAGCCACAGACAGTACAGTAACATTAAAATCGTCCCACTCGCGCTGCGGCACCGTATCGGTGGTCACCAGTTCGTCGATGGAAGAATTGATCAACCGGTCAATGCCCTTCTGGGTCAGCAGGGAATGGCTGACTGCGGCGCGGATCGACTTGGCGCCGGCTTTTTCCAGCAACTTAGCGGCGGCCGTCAACGTGCCGGCGGTGGAGGTCATATCGTCAACCAGCAAGGTGTTGCGCCCTTTCACGTCGCCCACCAAATGGTTGGCTTCAACGTCTTCGGCGCTTTTGCGCTGCTTTCCAACCAGTGCAATGCCCGCGCCCAACAGCTTGGAGTAGGCATCGGCCATTTTCAAACCGCCCGCATCCGGGGAAACCACGACTAAATCATCAAGATTATACGAACGCAGGTATTTCACAATCACGGGCGAGGCATAGAGATGGTCAACCGGAACATCGAAAAAGCCCTGAATCTGCTGGGCATGCAGATCGCAGCAGAGTACGCGGTCGGCGCCGGCGGCTTCGAGCAGCGTGGCCACGAGCTTGGCGGTAATCGGGACGCGCGGTTGGTCTTTGCGGTCCTGGCGCGCATAGCCGTAGTAAGGAAGAACCGCCGTAATGCGATCCGCCGATGCACGCTTGGCCGCATCGATCATAATGAGCAGCTCCATCAGGTAGTTGTTCGGCTCGATCGAAACCGACTGCACAATAAAGAGGTCGTCCCCGCGGACGTTGTCCACGATCTTGACGAAAATCTCTCCGTCGGGGAATCGCGTGATGTCAACTTCGCACAATTCCACCCCGGCGGCCGCTGCAATGCGCTCCGCTAAAGCCCGATGTCCTGTTCCTGATATAATTTTCATCATGTCTACTTATTAGTATGGTTGCCCGACCAGGGTTCGAACCTGGACCCTATGAGTCAAAGTCACATGTGCTTCCATTACACTATCGGGCAACAACAAATCATGAAAAGCGACAGCAGCACCTGCGCTAAACCTATCTCAATTTCAAAAGAGCGGAAGACCATATGAAGCAGCCGGTTATAAGTCAAGCAGGCAAATGGAAGTTTAATCCGGGGTTTAAGAGGAGCAGGCTGCAATCCCCCAGCCCGCTCACCCCGCACCCCAGCATCGCAGTGAATAATGCCCTGCCAGCAGGGCAAATGCGACACCGATCTCGATCAGCGCAATCCGCTGGATATTCAAACCCGCCGCCATTTTTTTCCACTTTTCCTGCAGCAGCAACCCGCACGAACCATCCACCAAGAAGACAATTCCGACCCAAAACAAGATGGAAATCAAAAGATTCATAGCGCCTATTGCTCTTCAAACATCAGCCGATAGTAGCGTTTCGCCTCCTCGGCGGTCAACTGAACCTTCAGAGTCATCACATCACCGGCTCCGTCCCGTCCGATAATTTCCGGCACAATATTGGTCCATCCGGCCAAATCCCCGGAGCCTGCAACCCGCGAACGGCCGCGCATCCGGCGGTCCAGCGCATATTCCAAAACAACCGCCGGCCGGCCATAGGCATCGGTGGCGGACGCAATGGCCGGACCGGGCAGCGGGTTTACCGCCATCCAATCCGCTAACGGCACGGGGGCGTTGGACGCCGAGCTTTCCACTATTTCAAAATCGACAAACACATCCGGCGCCGGCGCGGTCGCGGCATCGCCCGGCTGAAAAGCGCGGAGCGTCACGGTTCCGATATCGTTAGCCAGATTCAAGACATGATTGGTTTCGCCGATGCTGACGGTGGCCGGGCCGTCATAGACCTCCAGCTTCACGGGTAACCCGCTGCTGGCATCGGCGTTCACCCGAACGGAGCCACCGCTTTTGATTTGGTTCGCGAGCGGCTCCACAAAAATATGCTGAATCTCCTCCGCCACGCGGAACGACCGCAGCACCGGCGAGGCCGGCGCATAGGTGCCGTTGCCCGGCTGGCTGGCGACCACCTCCACTGTTCCAGTTGCCGTAAACGTCAAAATGCTGCCGAAATTCGTCGCCGAACCGCTCTGCACCGCAAACACCACCGGCAATCCGCTGTCTGCCTCGGCAGAAAGTTCCAGCGACTGAAACGCCAGCTTCTGGTTAGGAATCGGATCAAACGCGATCGACTGCGCGATTCCATTTAAAGGCAACTGGTTAATGACCCCAACCGCATCAAGATCGCATCCCGGACTGCTCGGCTGATTAACGGGATCATAGATAGGTTGGCCAATGGAGTCCGCAGCACTTCCATCACCAACAACATCAATCAGGCGCACATGGGTGATGTTATTCAAATCAAGAAAAGGGAAATTAGTCTTCAACTCATTGGCATATGCATCCGATAAAAAAACAGCATCTGAGGTAAAGCATGCATTGTAGGTGTCCTGAAGCTCGGAAAGGTCGAACGGAGTTCCGTAGCTATGCTTATACTTAGAGGCTAAGCCATAGATTCGCATGGCAACGGGGTTGCCAACATCTTCATTATTCACATAGTTCCGAAAGCGACAAAAATGGATCCCATCGGAGGAAACCTCAACCCAGGCCAGCTCCAAAAACGTATCGTTAAATGCGTTTTCAAATACAGCGAAATCAAAGTCCGGACCATTCATGATCGATTGCGAAAAGGTCAGGGTAATCCGGCCGCCATCGCCAAGGCAGACAATATCTACCGAACCGCCTACGGCCTTCCCAAGCGCCAAATGGGGAGTCATCCACATTTCATCCACACCGCTTCCGTACACCAGGCCGGTATAACCATCGGCCCAACCCGTAAACAACGGACTGTCCTTGTGGATCGCCGTGCTCTGTCCCTCACCGGCTTTCGGAGCAAAGGGATAGAATAGATTCCCGTCATCCGGCCAATAGGTCGCACCGCCGCTTGAAGCGGCAAGCATGAGAAAAATAGAAACCAGCCAAACTTTCATCATTAAAACTCCACCTTAACGCCGCCGTAGAATGCGCGGCCCGAGCCCGGATAGTAGCCGCCGTAGTAGGCGCTGCTCACATAGTCCTTATCCAACACGTTATCGACTTTGCAGTAGAGGCTGAAACGGTCGCAGCAGTAGAGGTCCGCCCGCAGGCCGAAGAGGCCGTAGGGCTTAATCTTCCGAGCGTTATTTCCAAAGTCGCCGCCTTGGTATTGCGACGAAAGCCACGAGTAGGTTCCGGCAAGCCGCAGCGCCGAAATCGGCTCGACCCAAAACGACAGCGAACAGTTGGCCTTGGGCACCAACGGTACCCGGCTTCCGTCGTTGACACCTCCATCAAGCACGGCCCGCACCAGCTCGGCCATTGCCGTCGCGCCATAAAACTCTTTTGAATAGGCTAGTTCCAAATCGGAGCCGTAGCGGTCGGTGGAGCCAATATTTACATTCTCGTTTGCAATTTCGTCGTAGGAAATCTCGTCGTCCATCATCAGATAGAACATCGTGGCAGAAGCGCTCCAAGCCTCGGAGCGGAACTTGCAGCCGATTTCGAAATTGTTGCCGGTTTCCGGATCCAAATCTTCGTTGAGCGGGTCAGCCAGCGGATAGCCTTGGTAGGACGCGGTCTCGTCCAGCGCCGGATAGCGGTAGACCCGGTCGTAACCGGCCCACGCACTCCACTCGTCGGAAGGGCGCCAGAGCACCGAAGCCTCAGCCGCCCAGCCGTGCTTGCTGAAGTCGTCGTCGAACGACGCCTCCTCATCGAGCTCCGGCTCGCCGGGATAGTTTGGATTGGGGATCAGAACCCCCCATGGATTGTCCAGAAACTCTTCTTCTGTGTAGGTGTTGAGCTGCTTGTTTTTCCCGTCGGTGCGGGCATATTCAAACCGCGCGCCGCCACTGATCGAAATGGCGTCGGAGACCGGCTGTTTGGCCCAAAGAAACGGCCCGGCCGTGATGCGGTCGAGATCGGCATCGTTGACCGAGGTCTCGCGGTCGCCGTCAAAATCGAGCGTGTCATAAAAGAGGTCGATGCCGCCGGTGACATACTGATCGTCGTCGCCAAACTTGAGCTTCGGCGAAAACGAATAGCCAAACTGTTTGTTTTTCCCTTGGGAGTCAGTCAGCCGCCAATCGGTGTCCTGCCAGTTGACGCCACCGTTGACCTGAACGTTGCCCCACGCCCGCTCGCTTTCCCACAACCCCGTGAGCAGCGCCGTGTCCGTATCGCTTTTTTCTTTGCCAGCGTTTGCCGACTGCTCCGGATCGTCGCGGTACTGCGCATAGCTGAGCGGTCCGGGAAACTGGTAGTGGTTCTTTCCGCCCGAGATCCGGAACGTAACCGTGTCGGTTTCGCCAAAGTCGGCGCCAAGGCTGGCGTTGGCGTTCTTGCTCCACGAAAGGGCGTTTTCGCGATAGCCCTCCTCTCGCTGATAGTTTACGCCGACATCATAGAACAGGATCCCCGCCCCGCCGGAATAGCGGGCGCCGTATTCCTCGAAGCCAAAACTGCCGACAGAAGCCTTCACATGCCCTTCGGGGTCGCCCCCTTTGCGGGTGGTGATGTTGATAACGCCGGAGAGCGCGTGGTTGCCGTAAAGCACGCCGTTACCGCCGCGCAGCACCTCGATGGATTCAATATCGTCGAGCGGCAGCTGCTGCCAGTCGAAGCCTCCCATGTCGGGACGGTTCATTTTTTGGCCGTCCACCACCACGAGCACGCGCAGGCCGCTGTTTTCGCCGAAGCCGCGCATCGCCAGCTCACCGGCATTGCCCTTTCCGGTGGTCGAGCGGAAGCGGACGTTGGCCTCCTGCCGCAGCAGGTCGGGCATGCTTTGCGCGTGCGACCGCTCAATGGCGGCGCGATCAACCACGGTGGCGGAGGCCGGCACATCGAGCACGTCCACCGCCACCGCATCCAGGCGCGAAGCCGATACCACAATGGCATTGTTGGTTCCCGCAAAAGCAGGAGCCACAACGGCCAAAGCGGCAATAAGCTGCACCCAAAACGGCATCGGTCACTCCATGCTAGCGGATCATGTATTTGCGGCGTTTACGGAACGCGGCCATGCAGCCGAATCCAACCCCCATCAATGCAACCGTGCCCGGTTCGGGAACGGCCTGATAGATCCCATCCGGGTCGCTGACGTAAATATCGCCGTTGTAGTTGCGCACGGTGGTCATGCGTCCATCCGACTCGGCCAACACCGAGGAAGTCCCCAAATAGGCGCCGGAGACATCGATATCAAATTCAACCAGCTTTGAGTTGCTGCCGAAAGCCGTCAGCGAAGCCACGAGGTTTCCATCGTCGTCAAAGTCCATGCCGGTTGCCCCATCGAGGCCGTAGCTGTTAAAGTCGATGAATTCATGGAGGGCCGCGTCGCCGAGCTGCGTTCCGGCAATGGCGCCGGCGATTTCTGCAGCATCGTATTTATAGATTTTCCCATCGGTGTATCCGGCGGAATAGAAAAGGTTGCCATTGGCATCGAAGGTAATCGGCCCGGAGGGCGAGCCCATCTGGCCGAGCGTGACCAACGGGCCGGCCAGGTTTCCTGATGCGTCCAGAGCGGAATAGTAAAGCTGGTTGTTCCAGCTGCCGTCCGCGCCGGAAATATAGAGGCCGCCGTTGTGGAACGTATAGCCCCATGCATTGTTCTGCTGAAAGACCTGGCTGGGTGCACCGCCGCCAGCAACGTCGTATTTATAGAAGGCATATTCGCTGCCGTTGTCGAAATAGATGTGGTTGTCGTTATGAGCAACCCAGGTGCCCGCAAACGCACTGGCGCTGTAGATGGTGGATAAGCTTCCGTTGTATTTGTAGACCTTCGTTTCCGCGGCCCAGTTGTTGTCGCCTTCCATCCAGTACAGGTTTCCTGCGCCATCCCAGTCATAGCTGGAAATATTTTTCCCGGCAAAGGGGTTGCTGTAGTACGCGACCGCAGCCCCCGAGATAATTGATGCCGTCGCAAGCTGGCAGGAAATTCCGGCAGTTGCCACAGCGATAATAAGCGTATTCTTCATGTTTTCATTCCCTTTGCCTGTAAATCGCAGGCCCGTTTATCTATTCAACAACCCCCTTTCGCAGGCGCAAAAAAACCGCCCGGAAACTCCGGGCGGTTAAAAGCCGTTTGAGCCTCCTTTAGTGCGAAAGAGTCCAATATTTCGAAGGGCTGAAAGTTCTGGCTTCGGGAGGGATCCCGTTACAGTTGCGCTACAGCGCCGGACTTGCACCGGCTTCCATCAGATTCTTCGAGAAGCACGCAAACTATGCGCCCTCCCTAGGCATGTCAATTGACAAAAAAGTTATTCTCCGGTCGGCGCCCAATCGTCGGTGCGGAACGGCGAGGCAGGGAAGCCTTCCTTGTTGAACAGGTTGCATCCAACAGGGTTGTCCGCCCATGCATAGCGTACGGCAACGGGATCGGCCACCTCTGTCGAGCTTACAACCACGGCGCCATCGACAATGGCCGCCTGCGCCGCCACAAACTTCTGGTCTGCGCCCGCAATAGCGAAGGTTTTCAGCGGCGTTCCGCCCTGCTCCACCAAGCCGGAACCAATATCGTCGAATTTAATGGCGATCTTGTTGCCGTCCTTCTTCATCGACTTATAGATGGGTCCGCCCGCCACGATGTCCTTGCCGTAGGTCTTGGCCAGCGCCTGCTGCGCGAGGCGGTAACCCACGGCCTGCTTGTTGGTCGGGTGAATGTTTTTCTCCATGCCGATATCAATCGTGACGGCGATCCCGGCGTTCGGAACCTCCTTGTGGAAGTTCAGGAAGCTCTCGCGGATGAACACCCAGCCGGTATCTTCCACCGGAGCCACCTGCGGCTTTTTATAGTTCACCAGCTGGACGGCATAGAACGGAAACTTGCTGCCCCAATCCTTGCGCCACTCGGTTGCGAGGTTTTCGAGCAGGTCGCGATAGAGCATCGCTTCTTTAATCGAATGGGCATTGGCTTCGCCTTGGTACCAAATGGCGCCGCGGATGCCGTAGGGCACAAACGGGTTGATCATCGCGTTGTAGAGGTTCGCAGGATAGTTCTGGGACTTGTGCGGGTGAGTGCTCTTCTTTGGTTTCTTTGGACCCTTCTTTCCGTTGGCTTTCGCCTTTTTCACGGCAGACTCCCACTTTGCCACAGCCTCGACATACTGCTTCTTTGATCTCTCTTCTGTAAAGTTTGCCGCCCATTGATCCTGTTTGGCCTTAGATTCCATGACCAAAGGGAATTGCTCCAGCGAGGCCATCGGGCTCCAGGATTCAATGCGGGTTCCGCCCCAGCTGGTGTGGATCAGCCCAACGGGAACATCAAGCTCCTGCTGGATTTCGCGTCCAAAGAAATAGGCCGCGGCGGAAAACCCGCCGACGGTTTCGGGCGTGCAAACATTCCAGGCGCCTGTGCAGTCATCCAACGGCTCAAGGCTCACATTGCGTTCGTTAATAAACATGCGGATCAGCGGGTGGTTGGCCGCCGCCTGTTCCTTTTCAAAATTATCTGACTTGCCCACGGTCATCGCCATATTCGACTGCCCGGAGCAAAGCCACACTTCGCCAACGAGAATGTTTTTTATGGCCTTGGATTCCGTACCGGAAGTGATTTTAAGCACCTTTGGCTCAGCCGAAGCCTTCATCTTCTTAAGCTTCACCATGAACCTTCCGTCTTTGCCGGCCTTGGCGATCTTCTCCTGTCCGCCGAACGAAACGGTCACTTCAGCGCCCGGATCCGCCCAGCCCCACACCGCCACCTTTTGATCGCGCTGCAGCACCATTCCATCCGAAAACACCACCGGAAGCCTCAGCTCCGCCCATGCGGAACCCACAGCCAAAAATGCAATAATTCCAATCATCCAAACTTTCATTACGTTACCTCATTTCCTTTGATTGCCACTCGATAGACCTCTTTAACCGCCACACCGTTCTTCTTTGCCAGCTTTCGGCAGTCCTCGATTTCGGGAGACTCAGTAACCACCTCCCCGTTGCGTCTGCCCACTTTAACCTGCACGTCGCCGTACGGAGTGGTCACACTCTTAAAACTACGATCCAGCACCGTGCGTTTGGACAGGTGCTCGCGAATGCCGAACGTGGTGGACTCGCGGAAAACGAGGTCGAGCATCGCGGATCGATCGGCAGGCAGGCACAGCACCGTCAGCAAAATGCCCGGGCGCTGCTTCTTCATAGAGACCGGCATGGTGAATACATCGAGCGCGCCCGCTTCGAGCAGCTGATCGAACAGGCAACCCACTAATTCCGGCGTGGTGTCGTCGAGATTGCACTCCAGCACGAGGCATTCGTCGGCCGTCTGATCCTCCGCCGCTTCATAAAGCGTAGCGCGCAGCAGGTTTGGACGGCTGTTGAGTTTGCGATGCCCAAAGCTGTAGGCCGTCTTGACCGCACGACTGCCAACCGAGGGAACATCCGCAGTGCGCCACGCCGAAAGGAGCGCCGCGCCGGTCGGTGTGACCAGCTCGAACGGCTCATCGACTTCCTGCACAGGAAAACCTTCGAGCAGACGCAGCGTCGCCGGCGCGGGATTGGGATAGGTTCCATGGGCGCATTCAATTGTGCCGTGCCCTTGGGGAAGATTGCGGATCGAGACGCCATCCACGCCCAACTTATGCAATGCGAGGCAACACCCGACAATATCGACAATCGAGTCCATCGCCCCCACTTCGTGAAAATGAATCTTTTCAATATCAATGCCGTGGATCGCCGCCTCCGCTTCGCCGATGCGCCGGAACACGTTCGACGCATTCGCTTTTACCGGCTCAGGAAGCGCGCTCTCCCCAATCAACTTGAGGATCGTGCTTAGGTGGCGACCATGGTGGTGGCCATGGTCGTGGTCATGATGGTGGTGATGCTCGTGCAGCTTCACCTTTGCGCGAACGCCGCTCATGCCCTGCTCCACCACCTCGTCGACAACGATCTCGAAGGGATCCACCTTGAGCGACTTTAGCTCCTCGTTCAACTCATCGACCGAAACGCCCAATCCAATCAGCGCGCCGAGAATCATATCCCCGCTCGCCCCGCCAATGCTTTCAAAATGCAGTGTCTGTTTATTCATAGTTCTCGAGATAATGACAGGTTTAAGAATCCACGCCAAGCCCGCCAATATGCATTTCCGCCACAAGTGGGGTCGAAGCCCCGTCCTACACGCGTCAGGTGTAGCCGAGGTCCCCGACCTCGGACCGTACGTACCGCGTAGCCTATCCAGCGAATGGCGGGATCCCCCGCCCTACACCCCCGTCATGTGTAGCCGAGGTCCCCGACCTCGGACCGTACGCACCGCAGCCTATCCACCGAATGACGGGATCCCCCGACCTACACGTAATGGATATGACCCGCAAATTCCCACTCGTCCGCATTAGAAACCAAGCCGGCCCGCACCGGATTCTGCCGCACATATTCCCCTTTCTCAGAATACGATTCATCCGAACGGATCAGATGATCGAAAAACTCCCGTTGCCATAGTGGCGCTTCGACACCGAGCAAAGGGCAAATTTCCTTGGCGCTCCATTGCTTCCATGAACCGATCATTTTCGACAGCGGGGTGCGGCTCTCGGCATCCGCACAAAAGAAATGCACATGGTCGGGCATAGCCACATACGACCCAATTGCCCAGCCATAGAGCTCAAAAGACTTCATCCAGTGAACGCGGAGAATTTCGTGAATGGTCGGACTGGCCAGAACCCTGCGCCGATCATGAGTGCAAACCGTGATGAAATAACGCGGATGCGATTGATAAATCACACTTAAACGCTTCAAATGCTTTCTCTCCGGCATATCACCTCCAACATGTTATTCGCAACCAACCCACCGCAAGCGGGGTCGCGGCCCCTGCCCTACACGCGTCGTCCTCGACCTCGGAGAGTTGGTGCATCAGCCAAATTTAACCAGCCCCGCTTCGCGAAGGCTGAGGAAGTCGGTTGAGTTGTGGTATTTTCGGTGGCCGATGACAATATGGTCGAGCACCTTGATGCCCATCACTTCGCCGGCCCCGATGAGCTGTTTGGTAATTTTAATATCCTCGGACGAGGGTGTCGGGTCACCGGAGGGATGGTTGTGCGCCAAAATCATGGCGGCGCACCGGCACTCGACCGCCTTGGCAAACAATTCGCGCGGGTGCACGAGGCTGCTGTTGAGCGTGCCCTGGCTGATTTGCTTCGGCTCGCCAATCAGCCGGTTTTTGGAGTCAAGCATCAGCGCCCAGAACACCTCATGCTGAAGAATCCGGGCGCGTTCGCGCAACACGGCGGCCGCCTGCTCGGGCGTGACCACCATCGGGCTCTCGCCCACGCTCTCGCGGGTGAGCCGTTGCGCCAGTTCCATCGCCGCCTTGATCATCTGCGCCTTGACCGGACCAATGCTATTGACGGCCTGCAACTCCTGCACCGATGCCTTGGCCAAAGCGGTGAGTGAGCCGAAAGCCGAGAGCAGCCGTTGCGAAACCTCGACCACGTTCATGCCCCTGGTTCCCGTACGAAGAATCAGCGCCAGCAACACGGCGTCGGAAACGTTCTCCGCCCCCACCCGCTCAAACTCCTCGCGCGGCCGAAGCTGCACGGGCATATCGCACACCCGCAACGCTTCCAGCTTTATCGAATATTCGAGCTTCTCAGATTTATCAGCCATTGGAAAACTCCTGATAAGTGACGATTGAGGCGTGATTACATAAGAATCACGTCTCACGACTCAATCATCCATATTTCAACGCACTCTCTTCAATCCGCATCCGCTCTTTGCGCAACTCCGCCTCCAATTGCTCCTTGGTCGGCAGGGCAAGCTGATACTTTGCCGCAAAAATCTGATCATTCTCTTCGCCTAGGATGTAGCGAACCACGGCATCGTTCTTTTCGGTGCAGAGCAACAGCCCCACGGTCGGATTGTCATCCTCACCACGCACCTCGCGGTCGAAATAGTTCACATACAGCTGCATCTGCCCCACATCGCCATGCGTCAGCTTTTCAAGCTTGAGATCCACCACCGCGTAGCACTTCAAACGGATATGATAGAAAACCAAGTCGGGGTAGAAATGATCGCCCTCCAACGTGATACGCATCTGCCGGGCAACAAACGCAAACCCGTTGCCGAGCTCCAGTAGAAATTGCTGGAGCGAGCCGATCAGCGCGTTTTCCAACGCGGTCTCGGAAAGTTCGTGCGACTCCGGCAGGTCAAGGAATTCCAGCACATATGGATCCTTTATGATATCGATGGGCTTCAACACCGGAGGAGCCTCCGCCAACCGAGCCTGCATCGCTTCCTGATCCTTGCTTTTGAGCAGCCGTTCGAAAAACAAGGAATGGATTTGGCGCTCCAACTGCCGGACACTCCAACTATTGGAAGCCGCTTCGCGTTCATAATATTCCCGCGCCGCCGGATGCTCTACCCTCATTAGCGCCCGATAATGCGACCAACCAAGCGATGGCATAAATCCTGCCGAATTCGTCACACAGTGTGTGACGAATTCGGCAGGATGAGTGCCAAAACACGGATCCCTTTCTTGGAAAGCAAGATAGAACAACCGGAATAGTTTTTAGATTGGTTGCAGAAAATCCTTTCCCAAAACGATGGTTCAACTGGCTAGATAACTGATCAATCAACTCACCTGCATAGCCCGCCCGCTTCCCTCCAGCCTGAACCTCCTCCACTATCTCACGACCGATCAGCCAATAGGCGGCAACCATCTCGGAGTTGACGGAACGGACGACGTTCGTGCGAGCGGTTTCAAGAATTGAAATGACTCGCACGAACAAATCGGCATTCCCATTGATGAGGGGGTCCCCAGACACTGAAAGCTCTCCTTGTTTAAAACAAGACTTAGCTTATCAGCGCGCAATACACAATCTGTTTATTTCCCCGTAGAGCCAAACCCTCCCGCACCACGGGTGGTTTCGGTCAGCTCATCGACCATTTCATAATAGATCGACGTGCAGTCGCAGGCGACGATCTGGAAAAGGCGCTGGCCTTTTTCAGCGGTATAGGTGAAATCCTTAATGTTGTCGCACATGGCCATCAGTTCACCGCGGTAGCCTCCGTCGATGAGGCCGATGGAGTTGGCAAGGCGCAACGGAGTTTTGGAAATGCTGGAGCGGGGCATGAGATAGTAGGCGCGTCCGTCCTCCGGCTCGCAGGCGATGCCGAGCTTGATCGGCTTGGTTTCGCCGGGCTCGATGACAAAGTCTTCGAGCACGTAGAGATCGAGTCCGGCGTCGCCTTCGTGGAAGTGGCCGTGGTCGGAGTAGATTTCGCGTGCGTTTTCATTAAGCGGCTTAATTCTTAAATACATAGCATAGTCCCTGTGTTTGGTTGTTAAAAATCCTGATGATATTATCCATTCCGCCAGAATTCTTAAACCACGAAATACACGAACCACACGAAAACCATCCTTTCCTTCCTTTCGTGTATTTGGTGTATTTCTTGATTCATCCATCATTGAAGGGGAATTATATGTTGAAGCTAGCCATTTTTGGATCGGGATCGGGCACCAACTGCCAGGCAATTATTAATGCGATAGAAGCGGGAACGCTGGATGCAGAAATCAAGTGTGTACTGGCAGACAGCGAGGATGCCTATATTCTGGAGCGCGCCCGTCAGCACAACATTCCGGCGATCTATTTCGACTGCGCCCCGTTCAAGACCAAGCTCGATGGCGAGGCCGAGCAGAAGGTTCTCCAAACCCTGACAGACCACGACGTAAACTTTATCGCACTCGCCGGCTTCATGCGGATTGTGAAGGACGGCCTGCTCAACGCCTACGCCGGACGGATGATCAATATCCACCCCTCTCTGCTGCCCAGCTTTCCCGGCCTCGACAGCGGCAAGCAGGCGTTCGACTATGGCGTTAAGTTTACCGGTTGCACCGTCCATTTTGTGGATGCGGGCGTCGACACCGGCGCGGTCATCAACCAAAAGTGCATCGCCATCGAAAACGATGATACGCTCGACTCTATGATGGATAAGCTCCACGCACAGGAGCACATCGCCTATCCCGAGGCGCTGCAATGGATCGCCGAAGGCCGCATCCAGCTCAACGGCCGGCGCATCACACTCAAATAAGTTCCAAGGATTGGACGAGTGGAATCGATGACAAACCGAATCCACATCGTCATGACGAGCGTCATCCTTAGCGTTCTGGAAGGAACGCCCAACGCCTACCTGAAAACTGTCGAAGAGCCCCTTTACGCAGCGACCGCTCGAATATCTGTATTCGATGACAGCCCTGCGGCCAATCCCGAGTTTGTGCGCACCCAAATAGCAATCTTGCAATCCGAACCTATCCAGATCGAGGTAATCAACCGCCTAGACCTCCGGAAAACGTGGGGAAAGAACGGCGCGGAGCTGCCACTCGCCGAAACCTTGCAGACGCTCAAAAATTGCACTCAAATCTACCCGCATGCCGATACGTCGTTGATTGCCGTTTCAGTGAAACGAAGCGACCCAAATGAGGCGGCAAAGATCGCAAATGAAATCGCCAATACCTCTCGGGATTCGCGCTTGGACATTCTCCTCGAGAACGCACGGCGCAAGAATGAAATATTGGCCAAGGTTCTCAAGGATCAACTCAAACGCGTAGATGAGGCCAAACAAACCGTTGAACAGATCAAAAAAGAACACTCCGATCAGGGTGTTGAAAGCGGAAGAAGCGCCGAGGTGGATAAAATCCAGTTGCGCCAAATCGAAACGGATCGATTAATGGCCCAGCTCCACATGACCAAAAAAGCTGAGTTGCGGCAAATGATCGAATCGGAAAAGGACAAAAAGCTAATCGACAGGGCATCACGCTTAAAACCGACAGACACGTTTATTTCATCCCTCATCGAACAACTCCAGGATGTTAAAAAAAACAGCAACTCCAGCTGGACGACGCTAATTACGGCGAAGAGCACCCGGAAATGAAACGGGCCAGAGCACAAAAAGAAGCGCTGGAAAAAGCTTTAAACCGGCATATGCAAAACGTGGAAGAAGGCTTGGAAGCCGAGTACCAACTGGCGAAGAACAACTTCGATAGCTTGAACGCTATGGCAGCCGATATCCATGCCAGATACACCCCCTCGCACCTAGCCCAGCTTCGCCCCCTTCGCATTGCTCAGGCAAACCTAGAGTCGGAGGAGTTCATCTACAAATCTCTTAAGGACAAATTGCGTCAGGAAAAGATCATTCTTGAAATCCCGCGCAATCCGGTTGAGATCATCGACGCTGCCAAACCGAGCAATCGGCCGGTTAATCGCCAACGCTCTGATTCATCGGCTAAAAATCGGCAGACGCGGGGATAGGGTCAGTCCTTGAAGGCAAAGGGTCAGCCCGTGAATTGTAGCATTTTATCCGCTTTTCCCTCTGGAAGCCGACCTGTAAAAACTCCGCATCACCCCGCTCTTCACCTAAAAAGCTCTTTTCAGAATTTTTCGGGGATGAGTTTGAAGGGGTAATCCTTCTCTTTGTATTTTTTGCCGATCTTTCGCTCGGGCAGCTCGACGGGATCCTCTTTGATCTCCTTGTAGTCAACGCAGCTGAGCAGGTGGCTGATAATGTTCAACCGCGCGCGCTTCTTGTCGTCGGAGTGCACCACATGCCACGGCGCCCAAGGAGTGTCGGTGGCGACAAACATGTCGTCGCGGGCCCGGGTGTACTCGTCCCAGCGGGTGTAGGATTTAATGTCCATCTCGGATAGCTTCCAGACTTTGCGCGGGTCGTCGATGCGGTCGTTGAGTCGCTTGGCCTGCTCTTCGGGGCTGACTTCGAGCCAGTACTTGATCAGGATGATGCCCGAATCAATCAGGGTTTTTTCCAGAGAGGGAATAAGCTCAAGAAACTTGAGGGACTGCTCTTCGGTGCAGAAGCCCATCACCCGTTCAACGCCGGCGCGGTTGTACCAGCTGCGGTCGAAGATGGAAATTTCGCCGCCGGCTGGAAGATGCGGAATGTAGCGCTGGGTGTAGAGCTGGGTTTTCTCCCGGTCCGTCGGGGCGGGAAGCGCCACCACGGTGAAGATCCGCGGGCTGACCCGTTCGGTGATGGCCTTGATGGCGCCGCCTTTCCCTGCGCCGTCGCGCCCTTCGAAGACGATGCAGATTTTGAGCCCTTTCTTAACCACCCACCGCTGCAGCTTGACCAGCTCGCCATGGAGCTTCTCCAACTCGCGGTCATACTCTTTTCTGCCCAAGGTAGTTTTGCCCTTTTCTTCCTTGTCCTTTTTCTTGCCCATCACATGCCTCCTTTAAGGGATCTATCTTTGTATCGCCGGAAAATGCATAAACTGTTTTAGCGGCACTTGTTTGCGACAGAGCCGCCTTGGACTGCGCCCAACGTAGCGAGATAATTTTGTGCAGCAAAATAATAACCTAATGAAATGGTTCACAACCGTCTCCGCTTTCAAAGCGCCGACGGGGTCGGGCGCACTCCAAAGCACTTCGTGCAATCCAAGCATCCACCAATCCAGTCTTCCAACCCCTACAGGTTCAGCAGCTCCTGCACGTCTTCCCACGTCAGCTTTTGCATGACCTGCTCGTCTGTGGTGAGGGTGGCGTCGATGACCACCTTCTTGCGCCGCTGCATGGCGAGAACCTTTTCTTCGACGGTACCCTTGGTGATGAGCTTGACGCTGTAGACGGTGCGCTTCTGGCCGATGCGGTGGGCGCGGTCGGTGGCCTGATCTTCAACGGCGGGGTTCCACCAAGGGTCGAAATGGATCACCATGTCGGCCCCGGTAAGATTGAGGCCGGTGCCTCCGGCCTTGAGACTCATCAGGAACACGGGGATGGAGTGGTCCTTGTTGAACTTGCGGACGACATCCTGGCGGTCCTTGGTGCTTCCATCGAGATAAGTATACTTGATTTTCCGCTCGTCCATTTCCTGCTTAAGGATCGCCAGCATGGAGGTGAACTGGCTGAAAACGAGAACACGGTGCTTGCTGTCGATTGCCTCGTTGAGCAACTCGAAGAAGAGCTCCATCTTGGCGGACGGGTGCTTGCTCTTGACGCCGTCGAGTTTGAGCAGGTCGATATGGTTGCAGGTCTGGCGCAGGCGCAGGAGCGTCTTGAGAATTTCCATCCGGCTCTTGTTGAAGCCTTCCTTCTCGACCATCTCGGCAATCTTGTTTTTGGATTCTGCGAGCAGCGATTTGTAGACCTTGTGCTGGTCCGCCGTGAGCTTGCACGGCGCGATGCGTTCGATCTTCGGAGGCAGGTCCTTGGCGACGTGCTTCTTCATGCGGCGCAGCAGGAACGGATGCAGCTTGCGGCGCAGCTTGGCCTGGGCATGTTCGCCGGCGTTGCCGCCGTTGAGGATGGGCAACTCGTAGAATTCGCGGAAATCCTTGTGGTGGCCGAGATAGCCGGGCATCAGGTAGTCCATGATCGACCATAGGTCGGTCACGCCGTTTTCAACCGGCGTGCCGGTGAGCACCAGCCGGTGGTCGGCCCGAAGCTTTTTGGCGGCCAACGCATTCTGGGTGGTGCGGTTCTTAATGTGCTGAGCCTCGTCCAAAATGGCGATCGAATAGACGCTTTCGAGATGCTTTTCAATGTCGCGCCGCATCAACGCGTAGGACGTGATGACCAGATCAGACTTTGGAATCTGCTTCCACTTGCGGTGGCGGTCGGTGCCGTGGAGGGAGAGCACCTTTAAGTTGGGGGTAAACTTGGCGGACTCTTCGCACCAGTTTTCCACCAGGCTGGTCGGACAGATGAGCAGGGCCGGCTTGCCCTGATGGTTTGCGTCGGTGCGGCCGAGCTGGATCCAGGCCAGCGTCTGCAGCGTTTTGCCCAAGCCCATTTCATCGGCCAGAATCCCGCAAAAGCCGCGGTTTTCAAGAAAGCGGAGCCAGTTGACGCCTTCATACTGATAGGAGCGCAGCGTTCCATTGAGCTTCGGGTGGAGTTCGACCGGTTCAACCCGGTCCTGGGCGTTTTGCTGCTGGGCGCGTTCCAGCCAAGTGGGCGTAGCCTTGATGCCGATGCCGTCGAGCGCAGTAAGCGACGACTGGACATAACTGCCGTAGATGCCGCTCAAGCGGAAGGAGCCGGGCTTGTCGCCGGTTCCCACTGCGCAGTCCTCGAAGACTTCGCGTGCCTGCAGGATGGCGTCGCCGTCGAGCAGAACAGTGCGGCCGTTGCGCTCGATGAATGAGTCGCCCTTCATCAGCGCACGCTGGATGTCGCGCTCGGAAATGCTGCCGGTGCCCACATCATATTCATAACTGACATCAAAATAGTCGCCGGAATCGGATTCATCGACATGGACGATGGGAACGGCATAGTCGGCCTGTTCTGCAAAAGGCTTTACGCGCCCTTCGAGCTCGACCTGCCAGCCGAAGCGGCGGATCTGCGGGACGCCGGTTCCCAGAAAATTAAGCACTTCGCGCGGTCCGACAATGTTGCGCAGCGTATCCCCCGCCCGGCCGACAAAACCGACGACTTCGAGCTTTTCAACGGCTTCCTTTTCGGCCGCCATGTTGCGGATGCGGTAGCGGAGCAGATCCTTTGGATCGGGGATGGCGAAGTTGCCGCGCATGTCGGCGCGGCCGGCCACTAGCTCGACTTCATCGTTGTAGCGCGCATAGAGCGTCGCCGCCAGCGAAGCCGGACTGCCCTTCACCACCAGACGGAACGTCGGCTTGGCCGGCTTCATGAAGAACAGGTCGGACGTTATGTCGGTTCGAACCGCCATCAGTTTTTCGACCTTCGGCAATTCGGTCATCAAAAAAGACGGAACCTCCTCGCGCGGAATGACCATCCGGCCTTGATAGATCTCTTGGAACGACTTCGGCAGAACCTGACTGATCGGCCAAAACTGCCCAGCACTGAACACCCAGCCCGAGCTTTGGCCAATGATATAGACCGGGAAAAGCTCCGTCTGCCCGTCGGGAAGCGCCACCGCAACGTTGAGCAGCAGCTCGCCGTTCTCGCGGTTCATGTCCATTTCCATCACGGAATCGAGCATACCCTTATTGACCAGGCATCCCTTTTTCTGCCCCTTCAGATGAATGACCTTGCCGTGGTGCAGGCGCAGGATGTTGATCAGGTCATAAATGGAAACCTGCAGCCCGCTTTTGAGTGCGCCGCCGCAAATGTCTTCCAGCACGTAGAGGATGCTTTCATCGCGGTGGGTGAATGAAAGCGGCATATTGTCCGGAACATCGCTGGCCGGTTTGCGGGTGCCGTCATACTCGACAGAAACATGCAGGCCGATCCGCCTGGCCTTCACCTGATCCTGCCAGCCCTCGGCCAGCTCAACAACGAGATTCGCCTTCACCGCGTTGGGATCGCTTTTTTTCACCCGCTGGATGCGGCTGCCGCCCGAGGCCTTGGCAATGCGGTCGATGCGGCGCTGCTCGTCCGCCGCCTTTTTCTTGCGCGCCGGGTCGGAGTGGAGGCGGATGACCTCCAACCCCATGGCGACCAGATGCGAGCAAATCAAGCCGCGTTCCTGGTTGTCGCGGCACGGGCAGTGGTTTTCAACCAGCCCGTTTTTAAGCACCTCGAACTTGCTGCGCATGCCGCGCGGACCGAGATTCAACGTGCCGGTAATGAAGGGGTGCTCAAAGGTTACCTTTTCCACGACCCCGCGCTCGAACAAAGCCTTGCCGTCGCGAAAAGCGCGCCAGCCGGCCCAATCCTTCAGCTTTTTCTCGGTATATGGAATCTTATCACTCATCATAGGTGGTTCTGCCTGTCAGTTAAAAATGGAGTCCATTCTCGCCGCTTTTCTCAAGAAAGCCACAACAAATTGCGGTTTTTGCTGAAAAGAATGAGAAACTCCAGCAACACAGGCGAGATCGTTCAACGTTTCGCCGGAAATCGGCTCTAACTAAGGGTTGACGCAAGCGAAGAACGGGCACCATTATGCGCGCCGTTTGAACCAAAGGAAAAGCCATGCAGCGGATCATGAAAAAATCGAAGATACACACGGCCACCGTTACGGGGCTAGAACTGTATTATGAAGGCAGCGTCACCATCGACCGCAACCTCATGGACATGGCCGACATGCTGCCAGGCGAACAGGTGCAGATCGTCAACCTCAACAACGGCCAGCGCTTTGTCACCTACACCATTTCCGGCGAACGGGGCTCCGGCGTGATCGAACTCAACGGACCGGCCGCGCGGCTCGCCGCCGTCGGCGACAAGGTCATCATCATTTCCTACGGCAATTACGACGACACCGAGGCCAGAACCCTCAAGCCGATTGTCGTGTTTGTTGATGAAGACAACCGCCCCGCTCAGAAATGAGCGGCTACCTCTACCAAACCACCGGCCAATATTTCGGGCAACTTGCCTCCGGCGCCGAATCCTGCGGGGAGGCGGAGCTCAAGGAGCTCGGCGCCACCAAAATCAACAAAGGCTACCTCGGCTATTATTTTTGCGCCGACCAGCGGACCATCTATAACTTGGTCTACCGCTCGCGCATCTTTTCGCGCATCCTCGCGCCGCTCCTCGCATTCGACTGCCATTCCGAAAAATATCTCTACAAAACCGCGCAACAGATCGACTGGACCGATTTCCTGACGCTGACCAAGACGTTTGCCATCACCTCCAACGTGGCCGACAGCAACATCCGCAACTCGCAGTATGCCGGCCAGATCTTCAAGGACGCCATCGTCGACCAGTTCCGCACCAAAACCACCGAGCGCCCCGATGTCGACACGCGCAACCCCGACCTGCAGCTCAACCTCTACATCCACGAAAACAAGGCGCGCATCAGCGTCGATCTCGGTGGAGGCTCGCTGCACAAACGCGGCTACCGCACCGAATCCGTCGAAGCGCCCATGCAGGAAACCCTCGCCGCCGCCATCATCCGCCTCTCCGGCTGGAACGGCGAACGACCGCTCTACGACCCTTTCTGCGGCTCCGGCACCCTGCTCTGCGAAGCCTTTATGAAAGCCGGCAACATTCCCGCCGCCTACCTGCGCCACAAGTTCGGCTTCCTGCGCCTGCCCGACTTCGACGCCGCCGTCTGGAACCAGGTCAAAACCAAAGCCAACAACGAAACCGTCGATGTACCGGAAGATTTAATCAAAGGCAGCGACGTCAGCGCCGACGCCGTCAAGGCCGTACGCGCCAACCGCAACGAGCTCCCTGAGATTGGAGTCATCAAGGTGCGCCGTTCCGACTTTCAATCGCTCGAAGGATTCAGCAACACCACCATCGTCACCAATCCCCCCTACGGCATCCGGATGGGCAACACCGAAGAAGTAGCCGGCCTGCTCAAAGAATTCGGCGACTTCCTCAAGCAAAAATGCACCGGCTCCACCGCCTTCATCTACTACGGCGACAAAGCCCTCATGAAAAAGCTCGGCCTCAAGCCCGAGTGGAAGCATCCCCTCCGCGCCGGCGGCCTCGACGGCGTCCTCTGCAAATACGAGCTCTATTGAGGAAATGCTCGTAGTTCCGCCTTCAGGTGGCCAGTGATGCCAGGTTGCACCAACCGCCAAAGAAAAAAGCAATTCGCTTGATAATTCATTTTCATGACCGTGAATATTCATGTTCTCCATTGGCGGAGGAATTGCATATTAAACCCATTGAAAGGATAAGCATGAAACAGATCGATTAAAGCACACGACGCGTATTGACCGCCGCATTGGCCGCAGGCCTTTGCTCCACCCTTCTGGCCGGATGCACCTCCCCGCGCGGCGGCCGTTATGACCAGTCCAACGCGACGGGCGTCGAGCTGAGTCAGAACAATTACAAAGTGGTGAAAGCCAATGCCACGGGCACCAGCAAGGGCTTCCGCCTGCTGGGTATTATTCCGTTTGCCAATCCATCCTACTCCAAAGCTAAAACGAAGCTGTATGAGTCAGCGGGCACGGATATGACTGGCCGATCGATTGTGCTGTCCAACCAGTCCGAGGACAAAACCTCCCTGTATTTGATTTTGTTCTCCATTCCGAAACTCACCCTGTCTGCGGACATTGTTGAATTCGTCGATAACGCCCCCGCTCCGGTGGCCGCCCCGGTTGCCACTCCAGCTGTCCAGCCGGTTGCTGAGCCGGAGGCAACGCCAGCCCCCTAAAGGCTCGGAAGAAACAAGGCTCCTTTTACGGACGGATGCAATAAAATGCATACGGCCTTTTTCATGCAGCCCTTGTATTCTCTTGAAAGAACAGGAGGTAGCGGCTACATTCTTTCGATAATGTGCGCCGTGCCGTCCAATCATTGGAAGCAGGAGCGTTTAGTGATTCAAGGGGAATTGATATGAACAGAAGAATATTTACCGTTTTCTCGGTGCTGGCCGCCGTTCTCATGCTGGGGCTGGCCGGATGCAGCCGAACCGTTGATGATGTGGCCAAATGGAAAGCCAGCGGCAATGTGGCAAAACTGATCCGCGCCCTCGACGACCTTAAATACGAAGTCCGTCTGGCCGCCACTGAAGCACTCGGCGAACTAAAGGCCGAAGCTGCGGTTGATCCGCTGGCGGCGTTGTTCGACGACGACGAGCCCGATGTAGTTCTTGCCTCCGTGAACGCCCTCGTCTCAATTGGGAACGGCCCCGCTTCTACGCATTTGATTCTCGCGCTCAAGCTCGACAACGTCGATGCGCGCCTCGCGGCCGCCACAGGACTTGGCGCACTAAAAGCCACCCGAAGCGTTGAAGATCTCGGCATGGCTCTCGATGACGCCGTCGCCGCCGTAGCCCTCGCCTCGGCAACGTCGCTCGGGCAGATCGGCGAGGAAAAGGGAAGCAAACCCCTCGCAGGAAAACTCAGCGACTCTTCGGCCGAACTGCGGCTCATCTGCGTGCAGTCGCTCGCCAGCACGGGTGGCGAAGAAGCCGCCAAAGGGCTCGTCGGCGCACTGGACGACCAAGATGCCGGCGTGGGCAAAGCGGCCGTCGAATCGCTCGTCGCCATCGGCGATGTCTCCATCCCCTACGCCCTTTTGGCAATTAAAGACAACAAGACCGTAGTCCGCAAAGGCGCCATTGCCGTACTCCAAGGGCTCAAAGCCGTTCCAGCCAAAGGAAGCGACGCCATCTGGTTTAAGCTGGCCGAGGTTTCCATCGACAATTCCGACGCCATCGACGCCTCGCTGGTTCGCGAGCTCGCCCAAACAGGCGATGTTCAAACCTTGCTTGAAGCCAACGCACATAACGTCGCCGATTTCCGCGAGCATGCCTTCCGGGCGGTCGAAGCCCTCGGCGAGCCCTGCACCGCCCAAGCCGTTGAAGCCGTCGGGCAAATGGCCGGCGCCCAAGGCAAATCCTGGTTCGACGGACGCACGGATTGGAACGGCGCGCCGTCCTGGCGCATCGACCTGTGGGCCGCCATGGCCTCGCTCAACCCCGCTTTCGAACTCGACGGCGCAACGGTCGATGCCATGAAATCGCAAGGGCGCAACGCCTTCCGCGTCATTATTTCGCCACAATTCACGGCGACGCACGCATACACCCCGCTGCTCATCGAACTGCTCGGCGACCAAACCAAACCGCCGCCGGAAGAACCCGACTTTGATGCATACGGCATGCCGATCGTGAAAAAAGCGCGCGACACCTTCCGGGGAGAAGCCAACCAGGAGACAGCCAAAGACAAGTTGATTGCTGCCGGGGACGCCGGCGTGCTGCCCCTCATCGCCGCCAGCATCGGAACAAATGAGCTCGTGGGCGGCCACGCAGCCGAAATCCTCGGCGAGATCGGCGACGCACGCGCCGTTGAGCCGCTCATCGGCGTGCTGACGAAAAAGATCGCCGCCGGCGAAGAGCTCTCCCTCTCGCCCTTCTACAACGCCCTTCAAAAGCTGGACGCCCCGGAAGCGGAACCCGTCCTGCTCAAAGTGCGCCCCAACGCCGACCGCGCCATGCGGGTGTTCGAGCGCAAATATCCCAGCGTCAACGTCCTCAGCGCGGAAAACCGCGACACCTCCGCCGACTACACCCTGCCGACCACCTTCCGGCTGGGCTACATCGCCGACGCACAGCTGGTGGAAACCCCGGTCACCTTCGCCAAGGACGGTTTCGGCGACTGGAAGCCCTCCCCGCCGCTCCCCGCCGAACTTCCGTAGGGGCGCACGCTCAGGGCAGGCTTTCAAGCCTGCCCTTTTTTTGTCCCTGATTCGCCGGCCCCGCACATATTTCCTTGCCAATATTTTACTACTCCTATCAAATGCACTTTTCGTTTCAGTCGTTGGAACGAGAGAAGGGAAAAGGAAATTCATGAAAATTCAGGCAACATTCATTCAAGCAGCGGCCGTGGCCGCATTAGTTGCATTACTCTCCGGATGCGGAGAAACAACAACAGACACAGTGAAGCAGTGGCAGGCCGCCGGCAATATATCGAAACTCGTTGGCGCAACGGATGCCAGCTCCGATCAGGACATCCGGCTGGCCGCCACCGAAGCGCTCGGCGCCCTAAAAGCAGAAGAGGCGATCGAACCGCTCGGCGCCCTGATTGTGGACCAAGATCTGGGAGTGGCGCTAAACGCCATCAGGGCGCTGGCTCAATACAACAGCCCGGCGGCGCAAAAGCACCTTCTCAGCGTTCTTGAAGCCGGAACGCCCCGCGGGCGCGCCATCGCCGCCGAAGCGCTGGGCGAATGCCCCCTTCCCGAAGCCGTGGATCCGCTCATCAAAATGCTGGATGATGAATATGAACCCGCGGTCCTTGGCGCGGCCGTGTCGCTCGGCAAGATTGGCAATGCCAAAGCAGTTGAGCCGCTTTCGGCCAAGGTGCAGTCCATGAGCCAGCCCCTGCGCCTGGCGTGCGTGCAGTCGCTCAGCAGCATCGGCGGCGAAACCGCTATACCGGGGCTTGCCCTTGCGCTCGGCGACATTTCTGACGATGTCCGCAACCCCGCCGTGGCCACCCTCGTTGCGCTTGGCCCCGCGTCCATCCCCATTGCGCAAGAAGCCCTGCGCAGCACCGATGAAAAAGTGCGCCAAAGCGGCATGGCCATCCTTGAAGGCGTCAACCAAATCCCCTCTTCCGGCGATGGCTTTGTCTGGTACCAGCTTGGGAAAACCCAGATGGACAAGAAAAAGATTCTAATCAACACCGCCGTTATCGAGCAGCTGGCCTCTCAAGGCGGAAATGCGGTCGATGCGCTGCTCGAAGCCGCGGCCCACCCGAATGCCGCCGTACGCGAGCACGCGCTCCAAGCCTTGGAACAGATCGGCGAGCCCGGCGCAAATAAAGCGGCGGAAGCGGCCGAAACCCAGGCCGGCCCCGAAGCAAAGCGCTGGTTCGCAGGCCGCGGCAACTGGCGCGGCGCCCCTTCTTGGCGGCTCGACCTCTGGGGGGGCGTCGTTGCGCTCAACCCCAACTTTGAACTGAACCCAGCCAAAACCGCCCAACTGGAAGAGATGGACAGCGACGCGCGACGCGTTATGGCCAACTCGCAGTTCATGCCCACTCGCGAATATATCCCGCTTCTTGTCAGCCAACTGTCGTATACAGAAACCTCAGGGACCTCAAACCCCCATATGGCCGAACACTTGAAACTGGCGACCAAACAACTGAAGCGTCTTGACCGGAAAGCGGAGCTGCCGCTCATTGCGGCGGTCAGCGATCCCGACCCGCAAACCGCGGGCAACGCCGCAGAAATCCTGATGGCCATGGGATCCCCCAACGCCGAACCGGTCATTATCGATGCGTTTTCAAAACAGCTCGAAGCCGGCGCCCCGCTCGGGGACACACCGTTCTACCGCGCCCTGCAGAAGATCGACAACCCCGCCACCGAGCCGTTGTTGATCATGGCGTACCCGAACGCCGAACGCGCCCTCCAAGTATTTAAACGGAAGTATCCCGGCGCCCGGGCATCCATCATGCCGAGCCAATCCGTCTACGAAGGCGACGACAAGCCTCTTGCCTTCCAAGTGGGCTACTATTCCGGCAAACACATAAAGGAGATGAAGGTCACCTTCAGAAAACATAAAAACGGCGAGTGGAAACCATTCCCGGCGCTGCCCGACGCGTTGCCGGAATAATGGCGGAGGCTCCCAATGGCTGGAGAATATGTCTACACCCTCGAAGACCTGACTAAGCAGCACGGCGCCAAAACCATTTTGACCGACGTCAACCTGTCGTTCTTTTTCGGCGCACGCATCGGCGTGATCGGCGGCAACGGTTCGGGCAAGTCCAGCCTGCTGAAAATTATGGCCGGGCTCGACACCGAATACATTGGCCAGTGCCACATCGCCAAGAACACCAAGATGGGCTATCTCGAACAGGAGCCTCTGCTCTCCCCCGGAAAGACCGTGAAGGAGGTGGTGATGGAGGGCGTCGAAGAACAGCAGGCCAAGCTCGACCGCTACGACAAAATATGGGAACTGCTCGGCGGCGATGTTTCCGACGAGGAGTCGGACAAACTCAACAACGAAGTCGCCAATCTTCAGGAAGAGATCGACGCCAACAACCTATGGGAGCTCGACCGCCATGTTGAACTGGCGATGGACGCCCTGCGCCTGCCCGAAAGCAACCAATGCGTAGACGTGCTCTCCGGCGGCGAAAAGCGCCGCGTGGCCATCTGCCGCCTGCTGCTGCAAAACCCCGACGTCCTGCTGCTCGACGAGCCCACCAACCACCTCGATGCGGAATCGGTCGGCTGGCTGGAGGAGCACCTCAAACGCTTTACCGGCACGCTGATTGTGGTGACCCACGACCGCTACTTCCTCTCCAACGTGACCGAATGGATCCTTGAACTCGATGCCGGGCGCGCCTTCCCCTACAAGGGCAACTATGAAGCGTGGCTGGAGCAGAAGCAGACCATTGCCGAAAAATCCCAGAAGCTCAACGCCTCGCGCAAGAAGCTGCTCAGGCAGGAACTCGAATGGGTGCGCATGAATGCATCGAGCCGCCTCACCAAAAACAAGGCGCGTCTGAAGCGCTACGACGAACTGTCCGCGCAAGAGTTCGATACGCGCGAAGAAAACCTTTCCATCCAAATCCCGCACGGACGCCGTCTTGGCAACAAAGTCGTGCAGGCCAAGGATCTCTCCAAAGCCTTTGGCGACCAGCTGCTGTTCGAGGGCGTCAACTTTGATCTGCCACCGGGCGGGATCGTCGGCATTATTGGTGGCAACGGCGCCGGAAAGACGACGCTGTTCAAGATGATCAACGGCAAGGAAACTCCGACCTCCGGAAGCCTGGAGCTCGGCAACAGCGTCGATATTTCCTACGTCGATCAGCTGCGCGACGACCTCGATCCCGACAAGACCATCTGGGAAGAAATTTCCAAGGGCGAGGAAACCATCGAAGTCGGCGGGCGGGAAATGAGCAGCCGCGCCTACTGCGCGCGCTTTAACTTCAAGGGCGCCGAACAGCAGAAAAAGGTCGGCGTACTTTCCGGCGGCGAACGCAACCGGGTGCATCTCGCCAAGCTGCTGCGCAGCGGCGGCAACCTGCTCCTGCTCGATGAACCGACCAACGACCTCGACGTCGCAACGCTCCGCTCATTAGAAGAAGGCTTGATGAACTTTGGCGGCTGCGCCGTAGTGATCAGCCACGACCGCTGGTTCCTCGACCGCGTGGCCACCCACATTCTCGCCTTCGAAGGCAACTCCGAGGCCATCTGGTTCGAAGGCAACTACCAGACTTTTCAGGAACACATGCGCAAACAAAACGGCGACAACTGGTCGCCCCACCGCGTCCGCTACCGCCCCATTAAAAACGGATAAGCTAAACCCCAAAAACGCGGAACATCAGCTTGTTAAGGCGCTTGATCTCCAAGGCCTGGAAGTCGGCGATGTCGGACTGGCGAACCAGGCGAAACGCGCGGACGAGCAGAAGAAAAAGCACTGCGTAGAGAGCACCTATTCCAAAGAGCAGGCCGATGTTGATCCAGTCCTGTTCAAAACGCTCGAATAGGCGGAGCCGGCCGGCAACCCAATGGAAAGCCGCCGCCTCCAGCGTCAATACCGTCGCCATGCGGAAGAAGAAGGCGGCCGGGAAATAGATCCCGCCAATGATATGGCGGGCCACCATCATCCGCGGCGTGATGGTGAGGAAGAAGGTGGCCGCCACGGCCCAGATGCCGCCCCAGACGCCCCATTGCAGCTGCACGATGAGCAGCCAGTCGAGGAACAGGTTCACCACAATCTGAAAGGCCATCATCGGCAGCATGTTGTGCACCTTTTCCTTGGCCTTGAGTGCCATGGAAAGCGGAATGGAAACCAGCGGAAGCAAGAGGAGCAGGCAGAAGGCGGAGGCCAGCGAGCCGGCTTCGTCCATCTCGCCGCGGTAAATGACGTGGTAGGCCGTCGGGGCAAAAAACGCGCCGAGAACGGCGACGGGAAGCGAAGCGGCCATGAGCAGTTTGTAGGAGGAGCTGATTAGGCGGCCCAGGCAGCTGGCGTCTTTCACATAGGCTTCCGCAAAGGCGGCGGTAGCCAACGAGAGCAGCGCGAGCGGAATGAAGGTGACCACGGTGTACGGCAGTGTATAGCCCAGATCGTAGACGCCGGCCAGCGTGGCGCCGCCGGCGGCCGCGAGGAAGAACACTTCGGAATATTTAAACATCACCATGCGCAGAATCGCGCTGAGCATGGCGGTGCCGGAAAACTTGAGCGCCCGTCGACGGCCGATGCCGAACTCCTGCGTGGTCCACGGCAGCTGCGTCACGCGGCGAAAGAGCAGCGCGGCGCCGACGGCGTAGACGACCCCGATAGAAAGCATCTGTATGAAGAAGACCGTATCCACTTCCGGGCGGGCGCCGAGCAGAACGTAGAGCCCGGCCAGCCACACCGCCCCCTGCACCATCGAGAGGATCGCCACCGTGCGGGTTTTAAACATGGAGGTGAAGACGGTGGCGACATAGTCCTTCAGGAGCAGCAAGCCGGTCATCCCGCAGGCCAGCGCGAGAAAGAACGGGAAGCGCTCGATGTGCTCGGCATGGAAGAGGCGCTGCAGCGGCCCGGCAAAGCGCAGCACCACCACCGAGGCGCCCAGCACCGCAAGAAGCTGGAGCGTGGCGGACTTCCACATCAGATGGAGCAGCGCATGGCGGTTCTGGCGGGCGGCAAGCTCGGGGACGTAGCGCATGAGGGCGGCTCCGAGCCCCAGCCCGCAGGCGATGAGCAGGTATGACGAAATGTTGAACATCAGGCTGTAGACGCCGAACTTTTCCTTGCCGAGGCCGTTGACCGTGAGGACGCTTACGCCGAAATAGGCGAAAAAGAGCACCAGCTTGCTGAGCACCATCCATGGAACGCCACGCACGGCTTCGGGCGAAAAGAAAGCGCCCTTTCCGCTGTCTGGTCCATCGCTTTGTAGATGGTTGTCCATCGTTTCCGCTGCAGGCGGCTACTGGCTCCGGGCGCGCTCGATGCGCCGCGAAATGGAGGGATGGCTGTGCAGCATGAACTCCACCCAAGCCGCCGGTTCCTTGTTCGAAAGGTTTTGATCGGCGAGTTTTTCAAAGGCGGAGACCAACGCATCGTGCGAGCCAAGCTTCTCGACAGCGTAGGCATCGGCGGCAAACTCGCGCTGGCGCGAGTGCAGATTGGCGAAGGGCATCGATACGAGCGAAAAGACGAAAAGGCTGAAGATGAAGAGCGGCGCGGCGCCGATGTTGGCGATGCTCTCGAAGCCGAGCCAGCCGGAGAGGCCGTTCAAGCAGAGATCGGAAATATAGAAGCCGGCCAACGCCAACGCGGAACTGGTGACCATCAAGCGGAGAGTGTCGCGGTTTTTATAATGCCCGACTTCGTGTGCGAGAATGGCGAGGATTTCCTCCTGCGTGTAGCCGCTGAGCAGCGTGTCGCCGAGGATGATGCGCTTCGTGCGCCCGAATCCGGCAAAAGCGGCATTGGCGGTGTTGGTCTTGTCCTGCAGGCCCCACTTGAAGACGCCGACGACCTTGATGCCGGCTTCTTCCATCATTTCGCGGACAGCCTGGGTGAGATCGCCTTCCTCCAGCGGCTCAAACTTGTGGAACAGCGGCATGATGACCACGGGCATGAGCGTCGAGAGCACAACACCGAACAAGATGTAGAAGACCGTGGCGAAGAGCCACCAGAAGTTGGGCATCCAGCGCAGCAGGGCATAGATGACCGAAAAGAGGATCGTCGCCAGTACAAGGTCGATCAGCAGCGATTTGACGAAGTCGGCCAACCATTCACCGAAGGTTTCGTTGGACAGCTCGTAGTGGTGCTCAATCACGTGGCCGCTGTAGTAGGAGAGCGGAAACATGCACGCGGAGAAGCCAAACACCGAAATCACCGTGTAAGATGCATTGGCCGCCCACCAAAGCCCGTCGCCGAAGCGCGCCGCCAGACTGTTGGCCAGCGTGGCCGATGCGCCGGTAAACTGGTAGAGCGCCAGCAGCAGCGCCACCAGAACCATCTGGAGAACGAAGAGTCGGTTGTGGATGGCGTCGTATTCTTTCGCCAACTGCTCGCGGGCTGTAGTTTGACCGCTCATGCTAAAGTTCGGTCGCGTAACCGATGATGGTCAGCAGGCGGTCGAGTTCGTCGTTGTCGTGATAGTCGATTTCGAGCGACCCTTTGACCTTGCGGCCGTTCGTGAGCGTCTTTGAGGGGGAAATACGGACGCTGGTGCCGAAAAACTGATGCAGTTCGTCGGTAAGGGTCTGCAGATAATCGCCGGGCAGATCGGATTTTTCGGCCCGCGGCTTTTTGGGGGCCGCATTCAACTTTTTGACGACCTTTTCAAGCGCCCGGACGGAGAGGCCTTCCTTTATGGAACGGCGGGCGAGCAGCTCCTTCTCTTTGTCGCTGTCGATCGAAAGCAGCACCTTGGCGTGACCGACGGAAAGCAGGCCCTCGGCTACATATTTGCGAAGAACGTCGGAGAGTTCGAGCAGGCGCAGGGCGTTGGCCACGGAAGCGCGGGCCTTGCCGACCTGCCTGGCCACCTCTTCCTGAGTGAGATTGAACTTTTTCTGTAACAGTGAATAGCCCTCGGCTTCCTCAATGGGGTTGAGGTCTTCGCGCTGCAGATTTTCGATCAGGGCGATTTCGAGCGCCTTTTCGTCGGAGGCTTCGATTACAATAACCGGCACCTTTTTAAGCATTGCGGCCTGCGAGGCGCGGAGGCGTCGTTCTCCGGCAATCAGCTCGAACTTGGTGCCGACCGCACGCACCAGAAGCGGTTGGAGTACGCCGTGGATCTTGACGGATTCGACCAGCTCGGTGAGCGCTTCGGAATCAAAAACGGAACGGGGCTGCCACGGGCTGGCAACCACTTTGGACATCAACACTTCGCGCACGCCGCCGGCCGCTTCTGCAACCGAAGCCGCTTTGGCCGCAACCTTCTTGGTGGTGGCCTGCTGCTTGGCTTCCGTTCCGTCCTTGATGAGCGCGTCCAGGCCGCGCCCCAATCCCTTGTGTCTTCCCGCCATAACCGTTCCTTTTTGGAAAATGCTGTAAATACACGGATAATCTATACAAAGCGGGCAAAATGAAAGGCTAAAATTGCCCCTGTCGGAGTCTAATCCATACGCATGCGCGGGCGGGTGGATTCCTGAGGCTGGGAGGCTTCTTTCTCGGCCTTGAGCTGCTGGTAGGATTTCACGACGATCTCGTCCTTTTCCGGCAGAAAGCAGTCGCGCACCCAAACGAGGTAAATACAGGCCATGACGCCCCAGATGCAACTCAGCAAGGTGAGCATGGCGGGAGTTATGAAGTGAAAGACTTCGGAACCGGCCTGCTCGGCAGAGTAACCCATGTGAGTGTAAAGCAGAGGCATCTCGATCTCTGAAAAAGTGAGCATCATAGAAGAGGAGGTGACCAGCACCAAGGCATAGGCGCCCCACCAAGCGTGCATTTTTCGGCTGTAGGCGCCCCTCCCCACATAGCCGAACGCCACCGAGATCAGCGCCATCACCGCCATGCCGGGGAGACCGCTAACAATGTGCCCGTAGATAAACACCGTATAGTTCGTGGTGGCGCCGGCCAAAATAGTGAGGCTGCCCAGCACCGAGATAAAACTCATCGTCAGCAGCGGAAGCGGCGTACGGTCGGTCCACGACGGATTGGGGTTGAGCCGTTCGCAGGTGTTTTGAACCCCCTTGAGGCTATTGAACACAATGACCGCCAACGGAAAGACCACCAGCAGGAGCACCAGCACCAGCACCGCAAAGTAGAGCACGCCCAGCGCGACAGTCGGCGGAATCCGCGCCGAATCAGTGAGCGACCCAAAAACCTCGGGGAGAATATACAACACTAGCGACAGCGACAGCGTTCCGAGAAAGACCGACACCCACGCGCCCACCACCAGTAGCGCGCGCGCCCACCGCCGCGCCTTGAGGCTGCCCATGCCCATGACGATGAACCAGCCCGTCAGGAAAAACAGCAGCCCCATCGCCATGGCGCAATGCGACGGCTTCATGCCCCGCAGCCCCGAGGCCGAAACCACGACCAGCAACAGCATCGCCAAGGAAAAGCAGAGGATGCCCATCAGGATTTCCGTCGTGCCGAAAACGGCCAGCCCGACCGTATGATCCTTGGCCGGGTCGCCCTCCATCCACGCCTTCTCGCGCAGTTTTTTTAGAATATCCTTCATAGTTTGCGCAGAGCTTAGCGGAAAAACGCGCGCCCTCAAGCCGATATCCACCGCTCGGCGCAATCAACGCCCGCCGCACCTCAGGGCAGATTGGCGCGCACGCGGTAGAACCGGTTGCTCGTCGGCGTCGAAACCGGCGCCGAGGTTTGCGGAGCGGAGCCAGCGAACCAGCCACCCTCTTCTTCCCAGACGCCCTCCACCAAGTTGGTGCGGAACTCAATCTGATACTTCCGGTTGGTCGAACTGCTGAACGTCACATTTGTCGGGGTTGAATAATTGGTTACTCGCAAAAACGAGTTGCTGTCGTTCGGAACCGAATCCGCCAGCCACTCTTCATAATTCGTAAAGCCGTCCTTATCCGCATCATCCCCAGCGCTCAGCGGACCATACTGCGCTTCCCACCAATCCGGCAGGCCGTCCATATCCGTGTCGTAGTCGGGGATGCTGTTCGTGATCCAATCGAGGTAGTCGTGAATCATCGCCGCCGAATTCCCAGTATAAGGGGAGGTCGCACCTTCGCGATATAAGTTGATGCCCGTCAGCTCCCATTCGGAAGCCACCTCGATAAACACCGGGCCACCGGAATCATAAATATTTGCCCCTGCTTCGAAAGCGGTGCCGCTCAAATCAAACGTGGTTGGAAAACATATGGTCGACTTAATTACGCCCCCCCCAATATCGGCGGGAACCGTCGAGGTCGAACCCGAGCCTTTATTGGTGCCCCAACGTTTTGTCCCTGTACTGCCGCTTTGGGTAAATGTTGTCGCTGTCACCACTCCCGGATATCCATATCCCGCCATGATCAAAGGATTATAGGTGGTGACTTTATTTTTACCCGAGCCTACGGTAGTGGAAATCTCTCCTGCATGCAGCGCATAGTAGCCAGGAAACGGCTTGTCATAACGAACCAAGGCTAGATCCGCAGTAGGATGAAATACAATTTCCTGCTGTCGGTAAAGTTCGCCATTAATCGTCAGGTTCGTTGTCGACCGGCCGTCATCGGCAACGTGCGCTGCGGTCAAAATCCAGTAATGGTCTACTGCGACAGATGACGCGCCTTGATATTGATAGATATAGTCCCAATCCAAAGAGTACCCATAGCCAGTGGGGCTGTTGGTCGCCGCTGATTCATCAGCAACGGCAATCGCATGCGCGCGCCCGGCGGACATCAGGATCAAAATCGATAAAATAGCGAATGCACTGCGCATCAAAAACCCTATGAGTTAATAGTTGTGCTCATGTTGACCACATCCAGCCAAAAACATCCAAACGAAATTGGTATATTTTACTAAGCCGGAAGCGTCACAGGATGGAATTTTAATGCAAGTCCCATGCCAGCTCTGCTACATTCCGCCCCTATGGACAAAGACCAAATCTATTCCGAATCGATGGCGAACATTGCCAATTTCAACTTCGACGCGCAGGTAGCGGACGTTTTTACCGACATGATCGAGCGCTCGGTCCCCGGCTACCGCTCCATCATCACCATGATTGAAACGCTGACCGGACACTATGCCCTGCCCGGCAGCAACCTATACGACCTCGGTTGCTCGCTCGGCGCCGCCACGCTTTCGATGGAACGCGGACTTACCGCCGAAAACTGCCAAATCATCGCGGTCGACAACTCGCCGGCCATGGTGGAGCGTTGTCGCAAGGCGGTTGCGCGCCGTCACACCTGCGCAGGTGTGACAGTTATTGAAGGAGATATACTTGCAACAGAAATAGCCGATGCATCCGTCGTCGTGCTCAACTTTACCCTTCAGTTTGTCCCGCCGGAAGAGCGCGCCCGGCTGCTGGAAAGAATCTGCGCGGGCATGCGCCCCGGCGGCGTGTTGATCCTTTCAGAAAAAGTGGTGTTCGAAGACGAACATCTCGACGAACTGCTCGCCGGCATTCACCACGACTTCAAGCGCGCACACGGCTACTCGGACCTTGAGATCAGCCAGAAGCGCTCCGCCCTCGAAAACGTATTGGTTCCCGAAACCATCCCAACCCACCGCGAACGCCTGCTCAGCGCCGGCTTCACCTCAGTCGATGTCTGGTTCCAATGCTTCAACTTCATGTCCATGCTCGCCATTAAATGAAATTTAAACACGAAGTTCACAAAGGCTTCCAAGCTTTCCTTCGCGAATCTTCGTGCACTTCGTGCCTTTGTGTTTAAATTCCAGCCCCTACAATGAAAATTGATTATTCAGAATTTTACGAACAGCTCAAAGGCTCCGATCTCGAATCATGGAACAATGCCCTGCCCGAGCTGATTGCCCACGGTCTGCGCTACGAACGCTATGGCCTGCTGCCGCAATGGGAGGAGGCGCTAGCGCAGCTTCCGGCCCTCAAAAGGGTAGCGGTCGATTTGAAAAACGAGGTGCGCATTGAGGGCGAAGCCTGCCCCGAACTCACAGAACAGCTGCAAGCCTTCCACCCGTGGCGCAAAGGGCCGTACAACATTCACGGCGTGCACATCGACACCGAATGGCGCTCCGACTGGAAGTGGGACCGCGTCTTGCCACACCTCCAACCGCTGGAAGGCCGCACCATCCTCGATGTCGGTTGTGGCAACGGCTACCACTGCTGGCGCATGGCCGGCGAAGGCGCCAAACTCGTCGTCGGCATTGACCCCACCCCGATGTTTATCTGCCAGTTTTTCGCCCTGAAAAACTTCATCAACAATTCCCGCGCGTGGGTGCTGCCGCTCGGCATCGAACATGTTCCCGAAACGCCCGGCGCGTTCGACACCGTTTTTTCGATGGGCGTTTTGTATCACCGCAAATCGCCGGTCGACCATATCTTCAACCTCAAGAGCTTCTTGCGCCCCGGCGGCGAACTCGTGATTGAAACGCTGGTGGCCGACGGCCCCGAGGGCTATTCGCTCATCCCCCAAGGCCGCTACGCGAAGATGCGCAACGTCTGGTTCATCCCCTCCGTCCCGACGCTGGAGCTCTGGCTCAAGCGCTGCGGCCTGCGCGACATCCGCACCGTCGATATCAACACCACCTCCACCGACGAGCAGCGCTCGACCGACTGGATGACCTTCGACTCGCTCCCCACCTTCCTCGACCCGGCCGATCCAACCAAAACCATCGAAGGCCACCCCGCCCCCAAGCGGGCCGTCGTTGTTGCGACGGGGTAGAAAAGGTTCGTAGTCCCGCCTTTAGGCAGTTTCACGAACGGCCGCGCTGGGCTGGCCGCCTGAAGACGGGACTACAAACCTTTTCCTCTTCCTTTTTTCCGTGTCTTCCGCTCCTTCCGTCGTTTACCTTCCTCCTATGAACCTCTCAAAATTTGGTGAAAAGTTTACGCGCAAGGCCGGGATCACCCAACTGATGGATGATTTGGGCTCGGCGATGGCGAAGGGCGACATGCTGATGCTCGGCGGAGGCAATCCGGCGCACATTCCGGAAGTGCAGGACCGCTTTCGTAAACAGATGGAGACCATCCTCGCAGAACCGAAAGGTTTTGAAACGATGATCGGCAACTATGACGGCTCGCGGGGCAACGCCGCCTTCATCGAAGCGCTGGCGGCAATGATGCGCGAAACCTTCGGATGGGACATCGGCCCGAAAAACATTGCCCTAACCAACGGAAGCCAAAATGCTTTCTTCTGCCTCTTCAATCTCTTTGCCGGGGAGATGCCGGACGGCTCGAAAAAGAAAATCCTTTTCCCGCTGACGCCCGAATACATCGGCTATGCCGACGCGGGGCTCAGTGATGATTTCTTTACGGCGCGGCGTCCGAGCATCGAGTTGCTCGACGACGGCTTGTTTAAATACCACGTGGATTTTGATGCGCTGGAAATCGGCGACGACATTGGCGCCCTCTGCGTTTCGCGCCCCACCAACCCCACCGGCAACGTGCTGACCGATGCGGAGATGCTTCATCTCGACTCCATCGCACGAGAAAAGGGCATTCCGTTCATCATCGACAACGCCTACGGCACGCCCTTCCCCGACATTATCTACACCGATGCAAAGCCCATCTGGAATTCCAACACGGTCGTCTGCATGAGCCTGTCGAAGTTCGGCCTGCCCAACCTGCGCACCGGTATCGTGATTGCCCGCGAAGAAATCGCCTCGGCCATCGGCGACATCAACGGCGTGATGCACCTTGCCCCCGGCGGCCTCGGCGCGCGCCTGGCGATCGATCTGGTGCGCACCGGCGAAATCATGAAAATCAGCCAGCAGCTCATTCAACCGTTCTACCAGCGCAAGGCCCTCCAAACCCTGGCATGGTTCCGCGAGGAATTGGGCGATCTTCCATGCCGCATCCACAAGCCCGAGGGCGCGCTGTTCCTGTGGCTCTGGTTCCAGGAGCTGCCGTGCACCGCAGCGCAGCTCTACGAACGGCTCAAGGCGCGCAGCACGCTCATCGTTCCGGGCAGTTATTTTTTCCCGGGTCTGGAAAAAGACGACTGGAGGCACAAGCACGAATGCATCCGCGTCACCTATGCCCAAGACGACGCTGTCGTGCACAAAGGCGTCAAAGTGATTGCCGACGAAGTACGTAAGCTTTATGCGTAACGCGCAATCCGTAACACGCCTCCAAAAAATGGGCTGTCATTTTGACACCTTCAACGGCTTAGGCTAAGCTTTGTTTGTTTTCTTGCGAATTACGCATTACCCGTTACGCATTAAAGGATCATCGATGAGAGTTTACCTTTGTTTTATTCTAGCAGGGCTGGCAGCAGCCGGCTTCGCCGAGGACGTCGTCCTGAAAGGCGGCGCAAAAATACAGGCCCCCATCCTCAAACAGGCGGACGATGCCACCGTGCTGGATCTCGGCTTCGATGTGATCCGCATCCCGAAGAACGAAATCCTCGCCACCTACAAAGACCAGTCCCTGGCAGCGCCAACCCCAACCGACACGAACGGGCTCTATTCCGTACTGGTTCCGGAGCGCATCACCACCGCCGAAGCCGCCAAGCTCTACGCTCCCTCCGTCGTCCTCGTCAAGACCGCCTCCGGCCTCGGTTCCGGTTTCTTCATCAACAAAAACGGCTACCTCATCACCAACTTCCACGTCATTGCCGGCGAAAAGAAAATTTCCGTCACCCAGTTCCTGCAGGAAAACCAGATTCTGCGGCGCGTGGTGCATAAAGACGTCGAGATCGTGGCGACGGCGCCCTTTCACGACCTCGTTGTGCTCAAGCTCAACGATTTCGACACGGAAATCACGCCGGTGATCTTTGCGCCGGAGGAAAAGCTGAGCATCGGGGAAACCATTTTCGCCATCGGCAACCCGCTCGGCCTCGAGCGCACCGTAACCGAAGGCGTCATCAGCCAGACGCACCGCAACTTTGGCGGCATCCTCTATCTTCAGGTCGACGCCCCCGTCAACCCCGGCAACTCGGGCGGTCCGCTGTTCAATGCGCGGGGCCAAGTGATCGGCATCATCAACATGGGCGTGCCCAGCATGGAAGGTCTGAACTTTGCCATTCCCGCGCGCCACGCAAAATACATCCTCGACCACATTGATGCATTCGCCTACAACGCCGCCAATCCCGAATCTGGATTTGTCTACCCCGACCCGCCCCGCCGGCCCGGAAAATTTTCAACCGAACAGAAGGAGTCCCCCCATGCCGAATTGCCTTAAGCCCGTCACCCTTTCCCTGCTAATCGCCCTCCCGCTGGCCTCGTTCGGCCTCGGGCGCATCGAGCTCCCGCCACCGGAAGCACCGACCTCTATCCGAATTTCCAACACCGCCGATTTCTGGGCCAAACTGAAGAAATCGTCTATCGGACAGGTATGGGCCGATCCGCTGTTTCAGGACTTTATCGGAAACCCCGACGAAGATATCTGGAAAGAGCTTTTGTTCGACGGCGAAACCGATGCCGAAGACGAAGTTTTGCTCGAACAGCTGAAAATGCTCAACGGCGAAGTGGTTATGGCGTTCGACCTCGACAACGACAACCCCTACATTGTCGCCGCCATGAGCGCGGCCGACTTCCATCGCAGCCTTGACCTCGACGAGAAACTCAGCGGCGTGCTGGAAGATCCGTTCGAAACCATCAAAAGCACCTTCCAGGATGTGGAGATCATCCAGCACATCGACAGCCCCGGAACGCCGGATGAAGAATCGTCATGGCAGGCGCACGTCGGCACTACGTTCGTGCTGGGCTACACCAAGGAATGGGTCGAGCAATGCATCGTCCGGCTCAAGAAAGAGTCCATCAAAGAGCCCCAGGGAAACCCCGTGCTCAACCTGAATCTTCCCCTCGCGCAGTTTATCCGGACCAACCTTCTTGAAGACATGAAGCAAGGCGCCGCAGGACAGCCCGCAATGTACGACCCCGAAGTCCTGTTCGAGGCGCTCGGCCTTCTGGGCATCGACAAATTCTCGACCCGCATCGAACTGAAAGACAACGAAATGGTGGCCGACAACAACCTGCAGGTCTCCGATCTGTCGAAGGGCATTTTCACCATACTCGATTTCGAGCCGGCGGAACTCCCGACCGTATCCTTCATCCCCGAAAACATTTCCTCCCTCGAAGTCGGCCGATTCAACCTGCTCCGCTTCTGGCAGGAAATCCCCAACGTGCTGGCCACCGCCATGCCGGCCGTCAAACCGCAGTTCGACATGATCATGGCCATGGTGCAGCAGCAGGCAGGAATTGATCTCGAACAGGATCTGCTGGCCAATCTTGGAACCAAGTACCTCTCCTTTTCCGTGGCCGAAGCGGCCCGGCAGATTTCGGTGATCGCCGTCGACCTCAAGGACAGCATGGCATTTAAAGCCGGACTCGAGACTGCTCTGGCCGCTCCGGCGCTGCAGCCGCAGGTGGCCCAGAGCCTTGAAATCGAACCCTTCCTCGACCACACCCTCTACACGGTCAACAATAACGATCCGGAAAACCCAATCGCCTTCGCGGTCTACGCCGACTATTTGCTCTACGGCCACCCGGAAGGCCTGCGCCAAGTGATCCGCAGCGAAGACAGCCCCGCTTCCGGCGGGAAATCCTTCGAACAGACCGAACTGGTGAAGGGCCTGCGGAAGGAAGTGCCGCCGCGCGCCTTTGGCTACAGCGCCATCGACTGGAAAAAGAACCTGGACGTCATCATCCGGGAGCTGAACAAGCCGGAATACACCGGACTCATTATGCAAAACTGGGCCAAAAGCGGCTCTGCCCTGCCCCCGCCCGACCTCAACAAGCTGCCGGACACCGACCACATCGCCTCGTTCTTCAACGTCTCGTATCAATATGCCGAAGCCGACGCCCGCGGACTCCACCAGCGAATCATCCTTAAATACTAGCGCGGCACAGCCGCTTGAACCACGAATACTGAACAAGGAATATCGAATGCCGAAGCTCACCGCTCTTCTTGCTGCAAGCCTGCTGACTGCCGGCGCCCTAGCCGGCGAAACAAAACCGCCACGCGACTTCGGGTTCCAGCCGCTGGAAATCTTCACGTTCAAAAACGGCTCCACCCGCCTGATCGTGACCGACATCAACAGCGACGGCTTCGACGATATCCTCTTTGCGAACAACCATGTCTCGCGGCTCGAAATCCTGGTGCGCAAGCCGGAGGCCCAGGCCACCGAAGAACTGCCCGAACTGGACGAACGCTTCGAAAACCAGGGCATGATCGTCGATCAGGCGCTCAAGGCCATCCGCGTTGACGACCTCAACAACGATGGACGCCCGGACATCGCCACCTTTGGAACCGCCATCGGCCTGCAGGTGCGCTACCAGCAGGAGGACGGCTCCTTCGGCGAGCCGGAGCGCGTCTTCATCAAAAACGCCTCGGCCGTGGTCACCATCCAGACCGGCGACCTCAACGGCGACGGCCTCAAGGACATCCTCGTCTGCCGCCGCGACGACGCCGACCTGCACTGGAACGCGGCCGACCGGCCGTTTCTGAAAAAGAAGACCCTCACCTTCTCCGCCGACAAAAGCTTCTACGGCGACATTGCCGACATCAACAACGACGGCATCCCCGACCTGGCATTCCACTTCAACACCACGCGCAACCCGTTGCGGGTGCGCTACGGAAAAGGAGACGGCCTTTACGGCATCGAACAGCCGATCGACCTGCCGCTCCGCCAATACATGGACATTCTGCAAACCGAAAACGCGCCGCCGCAGATCGGCATGGTGCTGCGCAACCGCCTCGCTTTCCGCATCTACGGATTCGAAGGCAAGGAACAGCCCCCGCTCATGGAAGCGCAGGAGGTATCGCCCGGACGCATCGGCCTCGAAGGTACGAACAAAAAGGCCTCCCCCGCCTGGCTGGCCGGCGACTTCAACCACGATGGCTACGGCGACCTGCTTGTGGCCGCGCCCGAGCTGAGCCGGCTGCACCTCTATTCCGGTGGAGCAGCCGGCCTCGATCCGGAGCCGGCGCACATCGACACCCTCTCCGAAGCGGTCCGCCTCTCCCGCATGGCCAATGGCGACATCCTCGTGGTCAGCAAAAAAGAAAAGATTGCCGCCCTGCATGCAGGCGACGACATCGAACGCTTTCCAACGATCCTGAAAACACCAGGCAACGTCCTGGCAGGTTGCGCTGTCGAAACCGCCAATGAATGCTGGTTTGTCTGCAAGAACGACGATAAAGAGCTCCAACTCGTACGCATGGAAAACAAGGGTGAAGCCGTTTCCATCTATCCCCTCGACATGCAGAACGACCCCGCCGAACTGCTCGCCTTCCAGCTCCCGGAAAACAAGGTCGGCCTGATCCTATTCATGGCCTACGACACGCCCAAGATGCAGCTCTTCAGCAACGGCCGGCTGGAAGAACTCACGAGCGAATCGTTCCGTGCGCTCACCCAGGCGCTCGCGCTTTCGAACATCCGCCTCGGCGCCCCCGGCGACGGCTCCACACTCACCGTCGCCCAAGGGCCGATTGCCCGCCGGTTCGAGTGGATGGGCGACCGCTATGAAGTTACGCGCCAGTTCAACCCCGAAAACCCGCGTGGCGAACTGATTGCCTCCTGCGGCTATAGCCTGCTCGACGGCTCAACCGGCTCGTTGCTCTACGACCGCAATGCCGGCGAGCTCGTGCGCTTCGCCGAGGAAGGCGACGAGTGGGGCAAGATCCATATCCCGGACGCCGATCAGACCATCTTCGGTCTGGTGCAGCTGCGCAACCCGGACCGCGACAGCATCGTTTTGCTCGATCGCACCGGCCTCAACGAAATCATGGGCAACGGCAAGCGGCTCGATGCGGTTTCCGTCGCCGAATATGTCTCCGCCTCGGAAAACCCAATGCTCGCCTATGCCAAGTCTGTCCGGCTCGGGTCCCCCCCTCGCCCGATGACCGCCCTCATCGACGCCGCCAACCGCACCATCGAACTCATCAGCCAACAGGACGGCGAACTGAAGAAGGAACTGCTGTTCGAAGTTTACCTGACCTCCGACTTTGCCAACATGGGCAAAACGCGCGGCACCGAGCCCCACGATGTTGAATCCGGCGACCTAAACGGCGACGGCATTGGCGACCTCGTTGTTTTAAGCCAGGACAAGCTGCTGATTTACTTGGGGGAATAAACTCAGGAGAACCACCATGAGAAACATCTGCATTGCCATCGCGCTTATGATTACCGCCACCGCCTCGGCAGAACTCCGCAAATGGACCACCACGGCAGGCCCCACCCTCGAAGCCGAATTCGTGGAACTGCAGCTGGGCACCGTTTATCTAAAGACCGCCGACGGATCTGTTAAAAAAATCAACAAATCCAAGCTCATCCAAGAGGACCAAGAACTGGCGACGAAAATGGCCAGCCCCTTTTACGGAAAGAAGAAAGCTGCTCCCAAAACCACGGATGCGATTTATGACCTGTTCGGGAAGAACCTCACCAATGCTCAAAAGAAAAGAGTGCCGGTCGATGCGTTGTCAGGCAAAACCATCGGCATCTACTTTTCCGCCCACTGGTGCCCGCCCTGTCGCGCCTTCACACCGGAACTGGTGAAGTTCCATAAACGGCTGGCCAAAGAGGGCAAGTCGTTCGAAATCGTGTTTGTCAGCTCCGACCGCGACAAGGACTCGATGTTCAACTATATGAAGGAAATGGATATGCCGTGGCTGGCGCTCCCCTTCGGCGACAGCCACAAAAAGGAGCTCGCTGAAAAATTCCACGTGAGCGGCATCCCCAAGCTCGTCATCATCGACCCGCAAGGAAATCTCATCACCGAAGATGGCCGACGGGATGTTTCCGGTCACGGCGACGACGCTTATGCCCAATGGAAATAGGCGCCTCAGAATAAAATGTTTTAACAAGTGATTGCAAAACAAGGTCGCCTCCGGCTATAAGGTGATAACTTCATACGTATTATGCAGCTGAGCAACAATAAAACGGAGTCGCAACAATGCCCGCCCTTGTAATCATGGCCGCCGGAATGGGAAGCCGCTACGGAGGTCTTAAGCAAATGGATCCCGTTGGCCCCAACGGAGAGACGCTTCTTGAATATTCCATCTACGATGCCATCAAAGCCGGCTTCCGGAAGGTATTGTTCATCATCCGCGAAGACTTTGCCGATGAATTCATGGAACAGGTTAGCCAATTCTTTGAAGGCATCATCGAAGTGCACTATGTATTCCAGGAACTAGGCGACCTGCCCCGGGGATTCAGCGTCCCCGAAGGCCGCACCAAGCCCTGGGGAACCGGCCAGGCCGTACTCGCCTGCCGGGGGCTGGTCAAAGAACCCTTTGCCGTGCAAAACGCCGACGACTTCTACGGAGCCGATGCCTACCGCGTGATGGTGGATGCACTTGCCCGGATGTCCCCCGCCTCCTCCGACAGCTACATGGTCGGCTACCGCCTCCGCAACACCCTGTCACCGCACGGTTCCGTTTCACGAGGCGTCTGCACGACCACCGACGGCTTTCTTTCCAGCATCGTCGAGCGCACGCGCATTGGAGCCAATGCAGAAGGCACCATTGAATACTTCGAGAGCGACATCCCCACCGCCATGACCGGAGACGAAATCTGCTCGATGAATTTCTGGGGCTTCATGCCCACGCTCCTCCAAACGCTGGAGGAAAAATTCATCGCCTTCCTGAACGCACAGGGGCAGGAAATGAAATCGGAATGGTATATTCCCGATATTGTTGACGAAATGATCCGCACCGGACAAACGCATGTAAAAATGCTCAGCACAAACGCCCAATGGTTCGGCGTCACCTATCCTGAAGACCGCCCTGTTGTGGTCGCTGCGCTTCAGGCCATGCACGATGCAAAGCGGTATCCGCCCAGCCTTCGAGGATGAGAGGCATGCAGTGTCGCCTTTAGGCGGAATCCCCGTTACCAAAAGAGTCCTGCCGGCTAACCAAAGGTTCTTAAATGGTCGTTTGAAAACGGCTAAATCGCACTTTTCTCGACGGTGTTCAGGGTATCGGGTTCTGTAAGTCTCGTATTTCCATCCCCCGCGCATAACGGAACTGAAACGATAACGACTCTGTAGTGCCACAAAAAGCCCGAGCGTTGATTCGCGACGACTTACGCTTTTGGATAAGAAACTTGGGCTAAGACCGTTCGCTTCTGCGCGTTTCGAATTTGCGCTTCATTTAGCGCATGCATTATGCGATATTTGGCCACATGAAAGATGCATCTATTCCGCAGGTCGCCATCCTCATCAGCACGACGCGCAACTGGGGGCGGCTGATCGTAAAAGGAATCCTCGCCTACGCCCATGAAGTCGGCCCTTGGCATCTCTGGATCAAACCGAGTTCACCCGACATCTTCGACGCTATGCCCAAAGGGTGGAAAGGCGACGGCGTAATTGCACGGGTTTCATCCACCAGCCTGGCCGGCGAGCTAACGGCCTCGGGCCTGCCGGTGGTGAATGTGGCCGACACCCCGACCGAAGGCTTTTCGGCTCCGTGTGTCCGGACCGACGACCGCATTGGAACCAAAATGGCGGCCGAACACTTCATTGAGCGGGGCTTCCGCACCGTGGCCTATGTCGGCTCGCAGCACACCCCCAATCCGATCTGGTATGGACAAGCCTTCAAAGAAGCGCTCGCCGAGCACGACATTCCTTGCTCCGAATATTATTTTTCCCAAAACGATCCTTCCCCAATGCCCCGGCTCACCGAATGGCTCCTCGCTTTGCCCAAGCCCGTCGGCATACTCGTCTGGGGGCACGGCAACGGCCGCACCGTCGTGGACTGCTGCATGGAGGCCGGCATTTCGGTGCCCCACGATGTTGCGGTTCTTGGAGGGAGCTATGACGAGTTGATGTCGCACGCATGCTTCCCAACGCTGTCCGGCCTGCACGCTCCGACCGAGCAGATCGGTTATGAAGCCGCCAAGCTGCTGCACCGAATGATGCAGGGGGGAAAAGTGCCGCGCGATACAATCTACATACCGCCGCTCGGCATCGTAGAACGGCTATCCACCGACACGCTCGCTGTGAAGGACCCCAAGCTGGTCCAGGTGGTTCAATTCATTCGGGACCATGCCTTCGAATCCATTACCATGACCGATATCCTTCGCGCGGTACCCATGGCCCGGCGTTCACTTGACCGGCAGTTCTTTCAGACGTTCGGGCGTTCCCCGCGGGATGAGATACGGCGCTTGCGCATCAACAAGGCCCGGCAGCTGCTGGCCGAAACCGACCTCTCCATGCAGCTCATTGCCGAAGCCTGCGGCTATGCCACCTATAACTATCTCACACACGCCTTCAAGCAGGCCACACACATGACCCCGCGGGACTACCGCCGAAAAATGAGAACCGGCTAGCGGTCTGCGTCCGCATCGGTGTGAGTGTTATTACTTCAGCTTATTAAGATCGCGCGTCGGCTTGATGCTTGGGTCGGCGTCGGCATCGACATAGTTCGGCTGTTTGTCGAAATGAATCTTTTTGGCGGCTGTGCGTTCTTTGGGAACCCATTTTTTCATCTCTGCAATAAGCTCGGCATGTTCCGGATTGTTGGCGAGGTTGGTCCACTCCATCGGATCCTTGCTGAGGTCGTAGAGTTCTTCCGCGCCGGAGAGGTTGCTGATGTAGTGCCAGCGCTCGCCCATCACGGACGTGCCGCCCGTGGAGACGGTGACGCCGGGATAATCCCATTCGGCATTCGGGTTTGCCAGAAGCGCGGAGAAGTCGTGGCCGTCGAGTTCCTTTTCCGGCAGGCCGCACAACTTGACGAGCGTGGGATACATGTCGATCAAACTGACTGTGCGGTCGGAATAGACCGCGCTCTTCATGCCGGGCATCCGAACGAGAAACGGCGTTTTTGCGGTTTCAGACCACAGCGTGTTTTTCAGGTAGCGTTGCTTTTCACCGAGATGCCAGCCGTGGTCGCCCCAGATAAAGACAACGGTATCGTCGGCATGGCTGCTCTTTTCGAGTGCATCAAAAATGACGCCGAGGCAGGCGTCGGCAAAAGAGATATTGGCGAGATAGGCCCGCGTGGCCTCTTTTTCGAGACCGTGCTTTTTGATCCATTCGTATTCCTTGGAAGGCTGGTGCTCCCGCTTTCCGGCCGGGGTGAGAATGTCATCCAGATCATCGGCCTTCACTTCGGGAACCTGAATGGTTTCAAGATCGTACAGATCAAAAAATTCCTGCGGCACATTCCATGGCAGATGCGGTTTAATGATGCCCAGCGCCATGAAGAACGGCTGGTCATAGTCCCGGTTGAGCTGTTCACGGCCCCAGTCGGCGACCTTGTAGTCCACCATCTCTTCAAACCCGCATTTGGTCGGCCCCCAGCTGAGCTTGGCCTTCCCGTTATATTCGGGTTTCTTCACGCCGTTGATCGTTCCGTTGCCGCTGGTGACCTTGTTTTTATCAGGGGCGTTTTTCACATAACGGCGGGCGCGGGCGTGTTCATCGAATGCCCAATGGCCAAAGTCTGTCCCGAATTCTGCTCCGTGCTTATGGAAAATCTTGCCGTTCGAGAGCGTGTAATACCCATGCTTCGAAAAATATTCCGGCAGCGTGGCGTGGGTTTTCACAAGATCGGAATAGATCATGTTACTGCCATTGCCATACACGCCGGTGCGGTTCGGCATGAACCCCGAAAGAATCGCCGAACGCGACGGCCCGCAGATCGGCGCCGCGCAAACCGCATTCTTAAAGATCATCGCGCCGCCCTCGCAGAATTTATCCAAGTTCGGCGTCTTGGCCTGCGGATGCCCGCCCAGCGGACCGACCCAATCGTTAATGTCGTCGATCGCAACAAACAGCACGTTGGGCTGTTTGGATGCAGCAAACTACCCCAACAGCACAAACAGGGTTAGCCAATTCATCTTCTTATGTACCTTCATTTGAAACCCCATCCTTTATCTCTTCTCCACGAAAGGTTCGGCAGAATAATTTTCACTGCCCCATGTTTGAAATTATTCTGCCACCCAATCATTCTGCCTAATTCTCAGCGGCACAGTCGTCGTGATTAATAACTCAAGTCAATGAAGCGCATGGAACCGGCCGGAACCGTAAGCTCAACAGAGCTTCCAGAGATTGGAAGCTTTTCCCCGCTGAGGATGTCAACAACGCTCACCGGCGTCCTTCCTTGAAAGCGGATGGTCGCGGCGCGTTCCTGCGGGTCGATATAGCCGGGATCAATCAGAACCACGCGCGAGTGGTTGGCATCCAGGCGGATGGCGCTCCACGACGCGCCGGCAACCACCACCGGCATTTTCTTTGCACCGGTCTTGGCCGCGTTTCCAATGCTTGAACCAAACTCCGCAGCTGGAACCGGCTGGCCGTCCACATAACCCACCTTGCAGTCGCTGACGGTGAAGGGAACGCCTTTTTCAATCAGCTGGGGCGCATATTCAATCGGCGCCATCGGCACCATGCCGTTCGGCATTTCGGGGAGAAAGTTGAGCCACCGATACTGGACGCCCAAGGCCTGCTTTGAATAGTCGTAGTCCGGCAGGCTGGCGCCGCACCAAGCAACCTGCGCAACCGAAAGCACCGCATCTTCATTTTCCGGCGAGTAGGTGTTCATGTTGTGGCCGTCGTCAATGGTGTGAATCAGCTCCTCGTCAGCATCCTGAATCAAGTGCCAGGAACTGATGGATAGAATATCCTCCTTTTCAACCAGCGGCAGCGCACCGGACTTCATCAACGCAAACAAAATATTCATGCCCGGATCGTCGAGATAGCCGACATTGAACAGGATGCCATAACGCGCGCCGTAGGCGGCAAGCAATGCGCCGTTGCGAAGATAGGGAGAGACCGAGCGCTGACCCCCCGGGCTGAGCGGGCGCCAGCTGGTGGGGTTGTCGTCCACGAGGCGCGTGGCGAAATCATTGACATAGCCGCCGGCCAGCATGCCCACCCGGCCGGCAAAGTTAATGTCCTGCGTGCGGGAATTGGTATCCTCGGCCGACGGCACCAGCACGTCGCTGTATTTGCCGGAGAAAAACATATCCTTCCAGGGTTCCTGATGCGAACTCGCCGCCCAAAAGACATTCTTATAGCGGAAGTAAAGCTTGGCTCTGCCGTTCTTCCGGCAGGCCTTGGCCAGACGCGGCACATATTCATTGATGAAATGGTGGACGCGCGGATCGTGAATGTCGTGCATCTCGGCATAGATGAATCCGTAGCAGGTGTTCGGCGCCGCTTCGAGCACCTTCTCCATCGTGTCGATCTGTGTGATGAACGGATCGTTTCCATGCCCTGCCCACGCCACGAACGGTTCGCCATTCTTTTCCCGTTCGCGGGCCAGCGCAACAATCTCCTCCTGCGTTTTGTCATAGCGCATGCGCTTGTCCCGCTTCAGCGCTTCTTCGCCGACCGCTTTCACAAGCTCAGTGCGGTCGGTGTTTTCCTGCATGCTGATCTGCTGCACAAATTGAATGTCCGCGCCCTTGAGTTTTCCAACCGCGGGAAGCTCGTCGATGCCGGTAATCATGACCCACTCTTTCTTTGCGGGCTTTTGATAATCCGGCGGCGTGAATTTGAGCGCCTGCCGGTAGAGCATATCCAGATTCTGTTCCACCTCAACCATACGGCCCGTCAGAGCGTGCTCCTTTTTCCACCAGTCGGACTGGTTGAGCGCGTAGCGGTAAACGCCGTTGCCACCGCCGATCTGCCCGCCGCCAAAGAGCTGGCCTGATTCCGGATCGACAGTCAGGTCGTTGTAAATGATGGCTCCATATTTTTCGCCGCTGGTCTGCAGCAGCTTGCCCTTGAGGTCGCAGACATAAAGCATGCCGCCATACTGCATGACAACTTCTTTGCGGACAGGCAGCAGGCACGTGCCGATTCCGTGTGCGTACCGCTGCTTGTGCTTTGTGCTTCCAGCAAAATGGGCGATCTGCTCAAAATCGCCGTTCATCCCAACAAACACGGCCGGTTCGTTGTGCCCGAAAAACAGCAGGTCATCGCGTCCGTCCTCATCGATATCCGCAACCGAGAGATCATTGACCATGAATTTTCCCCAGATTTTCGACGACGCTTTTTTATAGTTAAACTCGCTCTGCACCTTTTTGCTCTTCGGATCGAGCAGCCCCATGAATTCCCAGCGGAACTTGTCGTGACTATAGGTCATCAGAAAAACGGAGGGGTCGTCTTTTTTCAAAAAGTCGCCCGCTTCGATTTTGCGGACGACGCCTTCAATCTTTGTTTCAGACACCAGCTTTCCATCGGCGTCCAGTTCGTAAAGTTTAAAGTCGTTCCCGCCCGCAAAAATCTGAACCTTATTTCCGGCTCTCAACGCCGCCACTTCCGAGAAACGCACCTTGTAGCCGGGGTTGAATTTCCATCGGAGCGAACCGTTGGCGTTCCAGCAATAAATGTGGCCGTCGCCACTCGCTGCCAAAAGGTCTTCGCGTCCGTCGCCGTCCACGTCGAACGCCAGGACTTCAAACATGACCGCCGGCGTCTGCGTTGGATTGCGCCAGAGCTTTTTACCGTCCACCGTGTAGCATGAAACCGCGCCGTCGATTTCGGAAATATAGAGGATGCTCGTTCCCTTAATGTCCGCAGCGACAACGTTGCGAATGCCGTTCCCCGCGGTTGAAAAATTTTGCGAGTGCACCATCGTTGCAACGCAAAGGCCAAGGGCGATCCAACCGGTTTTCAGTAATTTCATAGTCACTTCCTATTTGCTCTCGTTGAGGACAAGCTACATGAAGTGAATAAACTCAGACACACGCTGGCGCGCAAATTATATGCGTTATTTAGCCATAAAGTCCGGCGATGGACGCCGATCCACCTTGTCAGGTGTCTACTTTTTCTTTTTGTTCTTCTGCCTTGGCGGGAGCGGCTCAACGCCGTTCGCATCGCAGGCGGCCTTGGCATTGAACAGCGGCTTGTTGTCCTTGTCCCAATAGGGGCTTGGAACACGCGCGTCTTTCATCATTTGGCGGATTTTTTCAACCACTTCCGGATGTTCGGAGGCGACGTCGGCCTGTTCGCCTTCGTCGGAGGTCACATCATAGAGTTCAATCTTCATGCCTTTGCGCCGATCCGCAACCACCCCTTTCCATTTGCCAAAACGCACCGCCTGGTTCGGGGATCCTTCGTAGAGTTCCCAATAGAGATATTTGTGCTTCTGCTGCTTGTCATTCCGCCCCAGCAGCGCCGGCAGCATCGAGATCCCATCGGTTTTCCCCTGCACGGGTTCGCCGGTCAGCTCGGCCAATGTCGGCAGCATATCCCAGAAGGCGGAGATATGATCGTTGACGGTGCCCGCCGGAACCTTGCCGGGCCAGTAGGCAATCATTGGAGAGCGGACGCCGCCTTCGTACATCAGGCGCTTTTTGCCACGCAGCTTCCCTGAAGTTTTAAAAAACTCCAGCGAGCCAAACTGCCCGTGCGCGCCGTTGTCGCTATTGAACGTAATCAGCGTGTTCTCTGCAAGCCCCAGCTCTTCGAGGCGCCGCTTGATGGCGCCGATATCGCGGTCCATCCGCGAGGTCATGGCGGCGTGGATCTTCATGTTTTTCGGCCAATCCTTATCCTTGTACTGCGCGAGGTCCGGCACCTGATACGAAATGTGCGGAATGGTATAGGCGAGATAGAGGAAGAACGGCTTCTTTTGGTTTTCATCGATAAACTTTAGCGCTTCAACCGTCATGAGATCGTGGCTGTAGTCGTTCTTCTTGCCTTTGCCGTTGTCGAGCATGAGCTTATCGCTATTGCGCCAGAGATATTCCGGATAATAGTTATGCGCCTTGCGCTGGTCGGTGTAGCCGAAGAAATGGTCGAAGCCCTGCTGGTTGGGATGGCCCGAGTCCCAGGTTGACCCCAAGCCCCACTTGCCGATGATGGCCGTTTTGTAACCCGCCCGCTGCATCAGTTTCCCCATGGTTTCAGTGCCTTTCGGCAGCGGCGTCTGGCCGCCGGGATAGCCGGGGCTGTTCGCGCGAATGTAGGCGTGGCCGGGGTGCAGCCCCGTCATCAACGAGCAGCGCGACGGCGCACAGACCGAGTTGCCGCAATAGTGATCCGTAAAGCGCATGCCCTTTGCCGCCATCGCATCAAGCTCCGGCGTCTGGATCTTTTCCTGCCCGTTATACCCCACCTCGCCATAGCCGAGATCGTCCGCCAGAATATAAACTACATTCGGCTTCGCCAGCGCAATTCCCGCGCAACCCAACAACATCAAGAAAGCATATCGCATCATTTCGAGCCCTTCTTCTTTTTCTTTTTCGAGTTCGTTTTCTTTGGATTATAGTCCGGATTATCCGTCATCATCTGCGCATCAACGGATGAGCGCCACGCCTTGAGTTCCCTCAGCAGCTCCTGCGCCTTTTCTGGGTGCGCTGCCGCTAGGTCCGTTGCCTCGGCTGGGTCGTTCGCAAGATTGTAAAGTTCCAGCTTTCCGTCTTCGAAAAACTCGATCAGCTTCCAGTCGCCGTGGCGGGTTGCGCCATAGGGTTTGGTTCGGTGATAGTGCGGGTAGTGCCAAAAGAGCTGATCGCGTTCCAGGCGCGCCTCTTTTCCCGTCAGCAGCGGCACAATGCTGATGCCATCCTGGTGCTGGTCCGGGCGTTGCGGCAGTCCAGCCATTTCCAGGAGAGTCGGATAAAAATCGGTTCCAATCACAGGAACATCGCAGGTCGAACCCGCCTTGGTTTTTCCCGGCCACTTCACCACAAAAGGTTCGCGAACGCCGCCCTCGTGCGAAAATCCTTTGAAATCCCGAAAGCCCCCGGTGGTCTTGTCGTTGTCGCCGCCGTTGTCGCCCGTCAAAACAACCACCGTGTTGTCGGCAATCCCCAGCTCGTCGAGCTTGGCCATAATGCGGCCGACGCTGTCATCCAGCTTTTCAACCATGCCGGCGCGCGCCGGATTGAGGAATTCATCCTTTCGGTTATCAAACGTCTGCGCCTTGGCCTTGTATTTCTCGACCAGCTCGGCCGGCGCCATGATTGGCCCGTGCAACGTGTAGTACGCAAAGTACATGAGAAACGGCTGCTGCTGGTCCGTGGCATCCAAATAGTCGATCGCCGCATCGGTCAGCTTGTCGGTCAGAAAATCGCCCGGCTTTCCATCATCGAGATTCGGCATCCCAAACGGCGAAAAATATTTTCCCGGTCCTTTCGGCTGCCCCCATTCGCGGCCGCCAACGTTGATATCGAAACCGTGGCTCGTTGGATAATGCTGCTCCATATCCGGCTGCCCGTTCGGCATCAGGTGCCATTTGCCCAGAAACGCGGTGGCATAGCCCGCTTCCTTCAACGCTTCCGGCAGCAGCACGCGCCCGTGGTCGATCTTCATTGTCCAGTCGGGTACAGCGAGCTTTGCATAGGGCTTCTTGTGCCCGGCAATCCAGTCGGTCAGGTGCAGCCGCGCCGGATAGCAGCCGCTCAGGATAGCGGCGCGACTGGGCGAGCAGACCGTGCAGGCGGCATAGCCATTCCGAAACAACATGCCCTCGCTAGCCAGCTTGTCGATGTTCGGCGTTTCATAAAACTCTGCGCCGTAGCAGCCAAAGTCACCCCACCCTAGATCATCCACCAAAAGGAAAACAAAGTTGGGCTTTTCCGTTGCCGCCAACAACACGGCGGGCACGAACAATAGAGCGATCACCTTCAGCAATTTCATTTCTTATCCTTTGGTTTAGTATAAGAAACTGACGGAATGCTTCGTCCAGTATGGACAAAGGCATCCTCCATTTCCCGCCACATTATGTCGGAAGATAGAAATCGGAGATGATTTTCTTGCCTCCCTTTTCATAATCCCACAGGTATTCGCCCGTCGCGTCAACGCACTTGGAGCTGATGTGGTGCGGCAGCACGGACACCAACGGATAGCCGGTCTTGCCTTTGTACATCGCCAGATGCCGGAGATATTTCCCCTCGGTAAGCGCCGCTACGCTGGTGTCGTTCCCGCCGATATGGTCAAGGTTGATCGCGCGTCCGGGCGAAGATTTATAGGTGACTTCATAGTGCGTCTTCACACGGGCGGGCCAGTCGTATTTGTCGTTCAGCCAAACGTCGTTGGTGCGGGTCACGTCGGTGAATTTGGTGAAGAAAATATCCGGCACGTGGAATTCCATCTCGAGCTCAGGATCGATGGCCTTCGCCGCGCGGTACAATTCCTTGTGAATGTGCAGCATGTCGGACTTGGTATTGTACGACATGTCGATTTTGAACTTGCGCACACCCATCTTGTGGAAGCGGGCGATTACTTCAGAACCATATTCAAAAATGTCAGCCTTGGGATTCAACCAGCGCTCCGCGTTTGGTTTTCGTGCGCTGGTCACGCTCCAGTCGCCGAGCATGTCCGGATAACGTTTTGCGATGGTGCTGTTGTGGTGCACCTTCGGAAAACCGATCCAGAGGCCAGGCGTAAAACCCTTCTCCTGGATCATGCCCATCGTTTTTTCGAAGATGGGAAAGGTCTTCGGATCGGGGAGCCATGAGCCAAAGCCGGACTCGAGGCTGCCGTCGGGGAAAATGCCCCAGCCGTGGTCGAGCGTCATCTTTCCTTTGGGATAGCCAAATTCGATCACCTTGTCCAAGTAGTCGGAAACAAACTGGTGCGTAAGCAGCTTGAAATGATCCCGCCGCACCTTCGACTGACTCTTCTGCTCCACCCAGGTGCAGTATTCCACATCCGCCCAAAAATCCGGAGTTGTTGTATACGGCTTAAAGTTGAGCCGCTTCATCATGATGGAATTATAATTTTTCCAGGCCGCGTCGCCACCTTCCTCGATAAACAGTTCCTGCCCTTCCGGCACGGTCACGGTCAATGTTTCCTTCCCGTCGAAGCTGAAAGTAGAGTTCTCGAACCCAAAGGTGGTCATAAAGCCGACAAACTTTCCATTCGCATCCACAATGACCGGCGACCCCGACATGCCGGAGGCCGGAATCGTGAACGGGTTGTGCGTAAACGGCATGCTCTTGTAGTAGTGGGCTCCGCCTCCCTTTTCCGCTGGAGTGGAGATGCTGTGATAGGGGCAGAACAACGGAGCCGTCACTTTGAGTGAAACCTTTTCCACGCCCCGCTCCGCCGTCACGGCGTTCCCTGAACTATAGCCGTCCTCCGACTTCTCAACCTTTGCAATAGCGTTCGCGTTAGTTCCCGCCACGGCCAGTCCTACACTGGCTTTCCCAAAAAACGATCGTCTATCATTCATGTTAGCACCTCGGAGTTTCGTTGTTGCCCTCGACTAAATCCATGCTCGAAAAATAACAGCACTGGAAAAATCCGCTATATGCCATCAGGCATAAAATGTACGCGATTCTGCCGACGTCCAACCGGGAAACTCACCAACCGCTATATTCCTTGCGATGGGAGTTTCGAATACCCAAACAGAAGATCGCCGTTTTTGGTCCGGCCTATAAGTTTGGCCGCAAAGTTTTCCGCGGTGATGCCGTTTCCCTTTCCGGCAAACGTTACGATGAGATCTGACCCGGATGACTTGGATGAAACCGGCTTGCACCCTTTCCCAAAGTTCACCTCTTCCGGCGCTCCAAACTGCAGCGAGTCAACATCCACATCTTCCAAAGGCTGAAAACCATCCTCTGCCTTGATCAACACCCGGATCTCTTTCGTGGTCGCCGTGATGGCTCCCTTGTTCAGAATCCCCAACCGCCGAGGAACGCGCAACGGTACAACGATGTTTTTGGAGCTGTGGTTGTCGTTGGCGATGTCCTCATCCTTCACCACATCAATCACCGCAAAGTTCATGTGAGTCGCACGGCCATATTGATCCTGACGCACTTTCGGGCGTTCAAACTTATACCATTTTTCCTGCATACCGCCCTCGTGTTTCATAATGGACGGATCGTAGGCGAAGCCGGGATCCCACTTCCATTGGATCCCGTCCGGCGAGCGCATATAAAACGCCTTGCGCGTGTACCAATCGTTGACGACTAGATTGTACTGCACCTCATCCTTCCAGATGACCGGATCCTCGAAATGATTTTCAATTTTCGGATACACGCTGTTTTCAGTGATTTGTTTGAACTGCTCATCACCTTTTTCGCTGATGAACACGTAGCCGTTTTTATTCATCATAAGTACCGAACCATCTTCGCGCTGCACATAGGTCCGATTGGTTTTATTCAAATCGTCCTTCTTAAAGACAAAGCCTGTCGCAATCTTCTCCCACGGGCCATTCAGCGAATCGGCCTTGTAGGCCTTCTCCCCCATAACCCCGACCATGTACGACCCATCCTTCCGTCGGTAGATTTCGGGGTTATGCCCCGGCCCGATTTCTTCAACCACTTTATACGGCCCGAGCGGAAAATCGCTGACTGCATGCACCACGATGGAGCTCCACCAGGTATGATGTCCGGAACGCTTGCCTTTCTTATTATCCTCCCGCCACCGGCAAACGAACAAATGCTCCTTCCCATCATCACCTTTAACGATGTTGCCGCCCCAATACGAATATTCCGCATCCTCGATCCCATTGCCCACGTCGCGCGGAATCACATTGTCCGCACCCCAGGCATCTGTTCGGAGTTTTCCAACCATTGGAACCGGCAGAAAGCGGTCGATGAACGCACCGCCGTGAACCAGTCCCTCAGGAACCTTGTAGGTGGATTCGACCGTTTTGCCGTACAGAGAAAATGGAGCGAAACACATTAGAGCGCAAACCAGCAGTGTTCCCGCGCTGGCCGCATTAGCCGTGACCTTTTTTATCTGCATAATGAATTTCAATCCCGTCTACGGCTTAAACACATAGACCACTTCCGGTTTCGTTTCGGCATGCAGCGTTTTGATGCCTTCGGAGGTCTGGATGACCAGTGGATTTCCGAGCAGCGATTTAAATTCGGCGCACTCTAACGTTCCGTTTTTCCATTGGATGGATACTTCAAAACCGCCCCGGGTGCGGAGCCCGGAAATGGATCCGTCCGGCCATGAAGAAGGCAGCGCCGGAAGCAGATCGATGATGTAGTTTCCAGCCTTGTCCCGCCGGTGCGACTGCACCAGCGCTTCGCAGATGCCGGAGGTCAGACCAAAGTTGCCGTCAATCTGAAACGGCGAATGGGCATCGAACAGGTTGTTGTAAAATCCAGCTCCGCCCGTGATGCTGGAGTTCACAAAAAAGCCGCTGAGGATTTTGGCCATGTGGTCGCCGTCGCGCAAGCGCGACCAAAAATTGACCTTCCAACCGCGCGACCAGCCCGTTCCTTCGTCGCCCCGGAATTCCAGCACCTTTTTGCAGGCCTCGAAAAGCTCCGGCGTCTCTGGCGAAATCTCCGAACCCGGATGCAGCCCCCACAGATGCGAAACGTGACGATGGTTGGTTTTGGGATCTTCTTTATAGAGCCATTCCTTCAGTTGCCCCTCCGTCCCCACCTGGTTCGGAGCAATCTTTGCCACCGTTGAGCGCAGCTCCGTGGCAAATGCGGCATCGCATCCAAGGACATCGGTCGCTTCTGCGGTGGTGTTCAGCAAATTACGGATAATCTGATGGTCCATCGTCGGCGCCATCACCAAGCCGCCGCGCTCCGGCGAGTTGCTCGGTCCGCTCACCAGCCAACCCTTTCCGTACACCGGATCTTCCACCAGATAATCGAGGAAGAATTCGGACGCGCCTTTCATCAACGGATAAGCCCGGTCTTTCAGAAATTCCTTATCGCCCGAAAACAAATAACGCTCCCACAGATGCGAGCACAGCCAAGCCCCGCCCACCGGCCATATGCCATGGTTGGACTTATTGATCGGCGCCGCCCCGCGCCAAGCGTCCGTGTTGTGATGGACCACCCAGCCTCTGGCTCCATAGAAATCCTGCGCAACCTCACGCCCGGTAATAGAAAGATCGTTGATCATATCGAACAGCGGCTCGTGGCACTCGGACAGGTTGGCTAGCTCAGCCGGCCAATAATTCATTTCCGTATTAATGTTAATCGTATATTTCGAGTCCCACGACGGAAACTGCTTATCGTTCCAAAGCCCCTGCAAGTTAGCAGGTTGTGCTCCCGGCCTCGACGAAGCAATCAGCAGATAGCGGCCGTATTGATACAGCAGCGACACGAAGTCAGCATCTGGGTTGGCCTGATAGGCATTCAAACGTTCGTTGGTGGGCAGCGACCGCGACTCCCCGCCGCCGAGATCGATTTCCACCCTGCGGAACAAAGCCCGGTGATCCTCTTGATGATCCGCCAGAATTTTTTCGTACGGTTTTCCCTTAATCCACGCCAGCGCTGCAGAGCACAACGACGTTGGGTCGGCATCCAAAGACTGGAAGTTTTCATAGCTTGTGGCGGAGGCCAAATACAGGACGGCCGCATCGGCACCTTCAACCTGAATTGCAGCATTCGAAGCCATCGCCGTTCCGCCTTCAGCCACAACTCGCACCTGCGCCTCAAACTTCACTTCCCCTTCAAAATAGATCTTCTTTTTCTCATTGCGGAATTCATCCACTACACCAAGCATGGACAGCGTCCGGGAATCGGGATTGGAAAAGGACAGCGCATGTTTGTGAAGAGAGGCAAGCGTTGCCGAGAACGTGACCTTGCCGGGCTAGTCCGCCTCGATGCGCACGGCAATGATTCCATCCGGATGGCTGGCAAAAACCGTCCGTTTAAACACCACTCCATCCACCGAGAATTCAGTGGTCGCCACCGCGCCGTCCAACTCCAGCGCGCGGCGGTACCCCGAAGTCTCACCCATGGCCGGAAACTCCAGCATTAAATCGCCGAAGGGCTGGTAGGCCGCCTGGCGCAGAGGCTTCGACATAAAGCCCTCCATCGCGAGCGCCTCCGCCTCCTTTTGCTGGCCGTCGAACAGCATCCGGCGAAGGGCCGGCAAATTAGTGTGGGCATCCGGAACGGAATACGAACGTGGCTTTCCCGCCCAGAGGGTGTCGTGGTTAAACTGGATGCGGTCGCGTTCGACCCCGCCGAACACCATCGCCCCCATCGAGCCATTGCCCACCGGCAGCGCGTCCGTCCATTCTTTGGCCGGCTCGTCATAGTTCAGCTTAAGCTGATCCCAGCCTGCAACGGCCTGTGTTGAAACCGATGCCAGCCCCAACAGTAAAACGAGTGATTTTTTTAACATAATGGATTCCTATTTCTTTGCGCGTTCCCGGAGAATCGGCGCAAGATATTTGACGGTTTCGTTCGCGATTAGATTATAGCCGGCGGTGTTGGGATGGCGGTCGTAATACCACCCTTTAACTTTTCCCAAAACGGGGTCCAATTCAATGCCGTCGAATTTGACCACGAAAGCATCCTCTCGTCCGCCCCAGCCCTTACGGAACTGCGTGTAGGACTTTAGCCATGCGTGGTATTTTTCGGGAACCTTGGCGAGTTCAATCTGACGGACATTCAAACTATTCACGCCGTTCTCGCGCAGGAACCGGTTATAGGGGGTGTAAAGGTCGAACAGATCGAGCTTTTCCTGTACGGCAATCTTCGCGATCAACGCGTTCACCTCTTCGCATGCATCCTCCGGCATAAAACGGCAGATCGTCGCCAGAATAAGCTGCGCATCGGGATGGTCCGCCCGCAAGCGATCCAGCACGGCTTTCATCTGCACCGGAAAGTCGGCCTGAAAATCATCACACCTGAACCAGTCGTTGATGCCAAGGCGCACGAAGATGTAATCCACGTCGGGAATGCCCGCAATCGCCTTGTCATAATGCCCGCTCGCCAGCAGGCGCTTTGCGGTTTCGCCGCCCTTGCCCGTATTGACCACCTCCAACGGGGGCAACCCTTCCGCCTCGGCGAGCACCTCGATCATGCCCTCCAGAAAAAGCCCGTCCGGATTGACCTCGCGCGGCAGGTTGCCAATCGTCGTACTGTCGCCGACCAACACGACCTTGAGCATTTTGCTTTGCTCAGAGCGCGACTCGGCGCTTAAAAACAAAACGAGTGATGCCGCCACCAGCATTTGAATTCTTTTCATGATTCCCCGTATCCTGCTCTATTCCGACAAGCCCAACCGACTGCGGAGCTCCATAATGTCCTGGTCTTTCCCAACCATGTCCAACTGCGCTTTCCGGAGTTCGTCCTGCAGCGTTTTCACATCGGTCGGCAGATCACTTCCGGCGGCCTGCGTGATAATGACTGCGCCCTTCTGCTCCGGCTTCTTAGAAGACGCCGCATAACCCCGGTCAAAGGACATGGCCATATCCACCTTTTTGGACTCCAAGCTGATGCGTCCGGATTCAAGGCCATTGGAATGCGCGGTTACCTTGATTGTACCCGGCTCTGTGGTGGCGCGGATCAAAGCCGTTGCCACGCCGAATTCGGTTTTCATCGGATTGGCAAAGGTGGTGCTGTCGCCAACGATTTCCGCGGGGCCTTCAACCTCAAAATAGACGTATTCCGCCGCTAATACTTTTTTGACGCCGTGCTGATCCACGACCACGGCGCGCACCGGAATGATATCCGATCCGTCGGCCGCCAACTCCATGCCCTCATCGTCAACGCTCAACGCCAAAGCCGTTGTCCGCTGGGCATACGGTTTTTCCGTGCACACCGCCACCCGCCCGTCGATCAGACCTTCTGCAACCATTACCGCATTGATGTTGCCCTTCCCCAGCGCCTTGACCTTGGAAAAGTCGAAGACGTCCTGAAAAACAAACGGCGGATGCGGAAGGCCGGCAAATTTTCCGTCGTCCGACGGCTTTTGTGTGCCGACCACTACGCCCAGCCAGGTCAGGCGGACTTCATCGCAGTTGCTGTAGATCACCACATCCTTGCCCGAGAGCTGCGTGAGCTCGTGAGTAATGTAGAGCATCTGTTTTTCACCCATACCGGGGATGACGTAATCCGGATCATACTGGCTCTGGTAAAGATAGTAGGTGTAGCGCGGCAGGCGGAAGCCGTTGAGCAGTCCGCCGCGGAAGGGATCAGGATGGTAGCCTCGGTGGTGGTCGATGCCGGCCCAGAGCGTACCGCCGATGCGCACCTTGTCCGTACGGTGGCGCTGCGCCAGCGTAGCCGCTTGATAGAGCGACTGATCGAGCAGTGGCTGTTCGCCCCACTCCATTTTCACGCGGGTACGGGCGTTCTGGGAATACCAGTCGTCCACCTCGCCGCCGTCGCCATATTCACGATTGAACGAGTTCACGGTCTTGGAGCCGCCGTGGTAGAACATGTCCAGCCCGCCTTTGATGGCCTCGTCGTGGTCGGCCACGGTGTACATGCCCGGGAACGGATATTCCTCGTGGGCGATCCTGTGCATCGTGTTCATCGCATAATCCGGCTGGCTCGGGAATTCATTGATGCAGGTTTCCCACATCAGCATTGAGGCCACGTTGCGGTCGCGGCGCACCAGCTGGCGCGTATCTTCGTAGAGCCGCTCCTCGAAAACCTTTTCCTTAAAGTTGAAGAAGTGCCATCCCGGATTGGCGGTGGTCGTCAGCATGCCGAATTCGTCGCACGCATCGTAGAACGCCGGATCCTGCGGATAGTGCGCCGCGCGGATCGTATTGCAGCCGCCTTCGCGAAGCAGCTTTACATCGCGCCACTGGCCGGAGTTGGGCAGCGCATTGCCGATGTAGGAATAATCCTGATGCCGGTTGGCGCCAATCAGCTTTTTTCCGATCCATTTTTTGTTTACGAACAGCCCGTCCGCCCCGCGCATTTCAAACAGGCGGATGCCGACGCGCGTGAGAAGGCTGTCAACAACCCTTCCGCCCACCATCACATCCGTGCGGATATAATGCAGATACGGATCGTCGGGATGCCACAGATGCACATTTTTCGCTTCAAGCTGCTTGGCCAGCTGGCGCGATTCACCACCTTTCAGCTTCAAGGTTTCCTTAACGGCGGCCACTTCCTTGCCCTCGGCGTTAACCAATACGTTCCGAACGACAAGTTCCAAGGGTTTCGAACTGGAGTTAACGACTTCCGTACGCACTTCCATTTTTGCGGCGTTGCCGTTCACGTCCAGCGTGGCGGCAAATATGCCGCCGCCGGCAACGGTGCGGCTCAGCTCGCGCAACGTCACATGCACCGGCCCGGTCTCGATCAGATAAGTGTCGCGGTAGATGCCGCCCATGTAGGTGAAGTCCAGCTTGTTTTGCTCCTTGCCCGGAGGATAGAGCTTGCTGTTGGAATTATCCGCCATGACCGCCACCACGTTCGGTTTGCCGTTGGCGTTCAGCACATCGGTGACGTCGGCAGCAAAAGGAAGGTAGCCGCCAAAATGATGGGCCACCTCTTTACCGTTCACCCAAACCTGCGCCTCGCCCATCACCGCTTCAAAATAGATGAACACCTTTCCGTGGCTGGAGGCCTTGTTGACGGCAAACTTTTTGCGGTACCACGCCTTGCCCTGATAGTTCCGGCAACCACTGGCGTTCTCGCCGAGAATCTCCAGCCCGTGCGGCAGATTCGCCGCCTCCCAATGGCTATCATCAAAAGCAACCGCTTCCGCGCCCTTCACGTCGCCCTTGATAAACCGCCAGCCCGGATTAAAATTCTCCACCGAGCGCGGACTGCCCTCCACCGCATAAAAGCCGGCGGTCGAAAACTTCTGTTCCGCCAGTATGGAACCGGCTACTGCGAAGGATACTATAATGCCAAAAAGTTTATTCATATAAGCTCCGTTACTTACATACTAAAGATACAGTCTCACCCTGAAATTCGATACCCATTGGATAGGCCATGCCGTATCCAGGCTTCGCCAGGATCCCGGTACAGGCCGAGCAAATTATCACTGACGGCGTGCATCCCCTTCGATGCGGCATTTCAGTCCCTGCCGTGCAAGTTGATCTAGCTCCAACGGCTGGCATACATATGATAGCTGCCCACGTCGTCCCGCAAAAGTTTCATACCAGATCTAATAAGCCCCCTTTTAGTACTAAACAAAGGAAGAATTATAGCTGGGGACGGAATAAAAAAACATATCCAAAACCGTATTATACATACGGCATTTAGCCAGAACCGCAGCGTTTCCTGTGACAGATACACTAAATCCATTATTCGGATTGATGGCCCAGAAAGATCTGCTGAGGAGCAATATTATCGGCGCTCTGCGCATAAAGGTCCGCCGCCATGGCATTCCTGCCACCGGCATTGACCGTGTTGTCTGAATCAACACTGGTCAGGCTGTAGCTCCTGCCGCCCACACGCCCGAAGGCCTGCAGCAAATCTTCTTCATCCTTCAGCATCCAGGTAAACGTACTTGGGGAAACCGGATTCCCGTCGAGCGTATAAAAGCGATTGGTCAGCATCAATGTGCCCGTCGAAAAGTCTGGAGGATCCTGCAGGACAATACTCGTTGCCAACTGTTGCTCTAGTTCGATGATTGCATTGCTCGAAAGATCGAGACATTGCTGCATTTCATCAAATGGAAGCTCAAGGCGGTACGTGGAAGAATTCTGAATTTGAGGCCCCCACCACTTATCGGCAACGGCATTCGACATCACTTCCGGGTGATCCCTGTCGTATTGTGCATACACTTGAAAACGATCAGCAGAAAACCGATTAAAGCCGCCCTCCTTTTCAGCGCGTTAGTGTGCATGCGTATTTTCCTGTTCGACTATCGCCTGCATGTCGCGGTCAAAGGCTTCGCCGTCGAACGGTACGATCACAATTTTGCTGCCATGGTTGTCATTGGATCCGTCCTCGCCTTTTCTTGAATCGATGACGGAAAACAGGAAATGAGTCGGATGCCCGTTTTCAACAAATACCGTCATGCGCTGCACGATAGGCCAATGGTTCACCGTGCCATCCGTATACTTGAAAAAATCGCCATCGTTGCGAAACGCAATACCCCGGTATTTCCAGTCGTGAATCCCATCCTGCGAAGTGAAGTGATAGGTGACATTATCGATGTGGTAGTTGACGGTCATGTGATACATGCCTCCGCTGTACCAAACCGATGGATCCTCCATCCGTTCCTGAGGAATGCCAGGCATCCCTTTGTAGATGCGTTCTGTAATGATTTTATACGGGCCGAGGATTCCGTCTTCGCTGATCAGGATGGATGCGGAGCGCGGCACGATCATGTAGCGACCATCGGGACGGAGGAGAATCTGAACATTGGACATGTGTCGCGGTGCTTTGTAGTAGCGGCCCAGCCCCTCTTTAAATCCGTTATAATCCACCTGAATCGTTCCCAGATGTTCAAACGGACCATCCGGAGAATCCGAAACGAAGATTTCGCCATCGGTGATCTCACTGGTCACCATGGCATAGCGACCGTCATGCATCCGCAAGCCAATCACGTTTCCCCCGGCGCCCTCCTGCCAATGCGGCCAGGTCAGGCCGGTATGTGTATATGGGCCGATCGCCTTGTCACTAACCGCATGCATCGCCTTCGACGCTACACGCCAACCCGCGTTGTGCGAATTTGTCTGAGCCCAGCAACAGGCATACATGTGGTAGCGATCGTCATCGGCTTTCACAATCGCCCCGTCCCAATAGCACCACGTTTTCATCGTTGGATCTTCCAACCCGTTTTTGATATCGCGCGGCAGCGCATTCGGATTGCCCCAAATGCCTTCTGACACCAAAGGCCCCTGCGGTTCCATCGGCAGGAAATAGTCGAACAGGTCTTTTTTTTCGGATGCCAGGGAGGAATAGCCCGTGATTGACAAAACGACCAGCAGGAGCATCGTATGAATTAATTTTCCCACTATTGAACTCCTGAATATTTTTCAACACCCATCTCTTTTTCCCATGCCATCAACTTGGTCGTCAGCTCCTGAACCTTTTCCGGGTTCGATGCCGCGAGGTCGTTCTTTTCGCCGATATCATTAGGAATATTGTAGAGCTTCACGATGCCGCTGCGATACGCCAACAGCTTCCAGTCGCCCTCGCGGACAGAGGCATACAGATCCTCATACGCCCGGTAGCCAAAGAGCGGTTCGCCGCGTTCAAGCTCGCTATTGTTACGAATAGTGGACAAAAGGGAGACTCCGTCGAGCGGCGCAAATTTCGTAGCATCTTCGCCAATCATCTCCAGGATGGTGGGAAAGAGATCGGTCGACTGAACCAAACTGTTGTTTGCGGCTCCAGCCTCCGTCACTCCGGGCCAGTAAAAGATAAAGGGAACGCGTGCGCCACCTTCATAGAGAGTATCGACCATCTTGCCGCCATGGAACGGTTTGTTTTCAAAAATACCGCCTTGGTCTGAAAGAAAGATGATGATGGTATTTTTTTCCAGACCCTGTTTTTTCAGCGCGCCCCGCACCCGCCCGATCGACTGATCCACTGACGTCAGCATCGCCAGATAGTGGGCATAGCCGCCGCTGAATCCCCGTTCCTCAAAATGCTTCACCAGATCCTTCCGGCCAGCGTGCGGACTATGAACTGCATAGTAACAGAACGACATCAGGAACGGCTGATCTTTATCATGGGTTTCAATAAATTCGACGGCCCCATCGGTCAACATATCGGTGCGGTACAGCTCATCGCTTTCTCTCGGCTTGATCGTGGTCTGATAATCCGCCGGGTAATAGTTATTCCTCGGGGCATAGACCGTGCCGATCTCCCGGTCATAACCATACTGACGCGACGCATGCTCTTCCCCATAGCCCAAATGCCACTTCCCGACATGTAGCGTGGTATACCCCTGTTTCCGCAGGATTTCCGGGTATGTCGGCGCATCCAGATTCAACCAGTTGGCGCTGGGGAACTGCGCAGGGTCGGTTTTCAACAGATGAGTTCGTTCAACCCCATCCTCATCTTTGACGAACACCACCGATTTAGGATTATTTGAAATATGACGAACCATCTTTAACCGCGCAGGATGCTTTCCGGTCAGCAATGTTCCGCGGCTAGGGCTACAGGTCGGCGTGGCAATATAGGCCTGTTCAAAATTCAGGCCGTCCCGCGAAAGCCGGTCGATATTCGGGGACTCGAAATCGGGATTCCGATAGCCCACATCCGACCAGCCGAGATCATCCACAAAGAACAGGACTATGTTCGGCTTATCGGCCGCCATGCAGCTCCATGCGGTTAAAACAGCACCCATACCAATCAACAAACGATTCCACTTTTTCATCTCATTCCTTATTTTTTAGGAGAAGTCCCCGCAATACGAGAACCTCATTAAAGGCACGTTAACGTCGTACCACACACTCGACATTCTCTCCGCCCACCGGGACATCAGCCATGTACAGTCCGTTCCCTGCATCGGAAAATGTTACACCCTTCATTTTTGGGGCACCGTTAGCACTCCAGATGGCAAACGGGCCGTACTCTCTCAGCGTGAAGGTGATCTCAGCATCGGTCACCGACTGCACCTCAACCGTTGCGGAAGAGAGATATTTATCCGTGCGCCCAATGACCGCCCAGCCCTTGGTTTTTGGATAAAGCATAAACAGCCGGGCGGAGTTCGGTTCCATCGGAAACGAATGCGGTTGTGCCAGATCAACGAGCTCGTGCGTCTTCTGTTCATACGCCAGTAGCCCTTCCGTTGGGAACTTCCATGGACCGGCATAAGGTTGCAGTTGCTCACCCGCATACGGATAATCCGCCGCACTGATTGAGCCGGGTACCGTTTTGTTCCCGGTAAAATTAAAGAGAGCCAATGCCGCCACCTTATTTTTCGTCGGAGTAATTACACGGAATGCGGCATCACCGAAAAACGGATCTATAAAATAACTCTCCGGCAATAATACTGCGGGAGCATCCGCCTGAAATATTTTTCCATCGCGATCGCAAAACGGCAGCAAAACAGAGGCATCGATCATCGACGGTTCATCTAATATGTAGACCGGGCTGCCGGAAACAGCACGGGCAATGGCCAATGCGTCAGCATCTTCGCCGTGACTATGAAACATATCGAGATCGCCCCAAAGAACCGGCCCCATCCAAAGGTGGTTCGCAAAGCTCTGATAGGTAATCTCCTTGTTAAACTTAACCTTGCTGTAGTCCTTACTACTCCGGGTCAGCGCACTGTATTTTGTATTGAAAACATTTACATGCGTCTGCGCAATACAGTTCATCAACCCATCCATATGCGTCTTACACGCCTTTTCCAACGCCATATTATTCTGATACATCGAACGAATTGGGTTCTCCATTCCGTAGTGGAGTTGCAGTCCCCTCGCCTGGAAATCAACTTTTACGAAATCAAAGCCGCCTTCTGCGGTTTTAGAACCCATCTCTTCATAGAAGAGATCAGATCCCTTCTGCGTCCCGTTTGGAAGCAGACACTGTTTCGCGGCATTCTCAACCAAGGTTCCTTCCGGCAGATCCATATCCTGCCTCATGGAGACGCCCGACATATATCCCATCATATTGCGCCATACGCCCATCCATCGGATTCCATCCGGGTTCTTCAATCCGGTTACATCCTGCCAGCCGCCGGGAAATTTCTTGGCATCCGGTTCAAAATTGATCAGCCGGCGTCTCTCATGATTCAAGTAGCCATCGTCTATCATAAACCAGCGAAACGGAACAGGGTTGGCTTCTAGGGCATGCACGACCTCGCTCATGTTCTGCGTATTGATATCCAACCGATAATGCTCCCAGGAACACCAACCCATGTATTTACATATCTCCGGATAGACTTTATTTGACCGCCAATCCGTATGAACCACTCCGCTCTCCATCACTTTTTTCCAGACCTTCTGCGTCGCTTCATAGGGGGTCGCGCCTGTGGCCGTTGCCATCGCCGGAATATCCATCGTCACACGCTCGGTTCCAAAGTGACCGCTTTTCAGAAGAAGCACTCCGTCGCGGACAAAAAAAGCCGACATAATCGAATCGGTCGAAATCGGCATAAGGGCCATATACGAACCGTCCATCAGCTTCAGCAACATAAACTGTCCAAGGTCGACATTGTTACCCGGGACATTCTTAAAGGTGCTATTTTCCGGATCCTCCGGACCAAAGTCTGAGAGTTCCTGAATGGAATTGAAAGCCATGGCCATTACGCGATTTCCATTCGGTCCTCCATGGCCTCCTCCGGAAAAAGGTCGATAATAACACCCCGTTTTAAAGGGCGGGAGTTTGATCGCACAGGATTGAACATACCCGTTGGAATCAGGCGTAGCATTCACTCCCTTTATCCAGATTAATTCGGTTTGATCAGACTGGGGCGAGAGGGGAAGCGTCTCAGCTCGACACGATGCATCAACCCCTGTCAGAAGCGCTGCAACACAAAGTAGTTTCAGTGGTAATTTTATCATTTCTTTATTCTTTATCTTCTCTTCTCAGATTTATTCCACGATCAGTTTGATGAATAGCTGATCTTCCGCAACATTGATGGTGTTGGTGTAGCTATTCATTATTCCGTTGTCTGTAGTGACCTGGATAGTCGTATTGGTGTCCCACGTGTTACTCATCAGATTGGTGTTCGTCAGAATTTCACAGGATACATGGCGATCCCCTACCAACGAAAAAACAATATTTCCAGCGTATGGGTTGATGACGGGCGGCACGCCGCGGTGGGCCGAATTTGTCGGGTTTCCGCCTTTTAGATACTCTCCCCAGTCGTTTAGGCCATCGCTATCAGAATCGATGGTTGGGCTTCCGGAAAGGCTATATCTTGAAATAAAATTATCCCAATGAAGAAGGCCGGAGCTTCCGTTGCGACGTTCTATTTCGACGATCTTTAAGTATTCTGAAAGGTTCGGCCCGCTGTGCGTTATATCCGAGTAGTTAACGGAAACCTGATCGGGAAGTAAATTGATGACGGCCGTCGCGGAAGGACCTCGGTAAGCCGAAGGAGCCCCGTCAGGCTCTCTCTGAGCCAGCGGGATCAGAGACGGCGGCATATATTTAATTCGCGCATAGTTCATCGGGGTATCCATACCGTAAACGACTGACACATTTCTGACATACGAGCCGCTACCGAAGGATCCATCAGGAAGGTCTGGAAAGCGCCCGTTGTTTTTGAAAATAACAACCCCGGCAGAACTCTCAATCGCGACGACACCGTCGACTCTCACGTCCCCGTTTGCAATGGAGTGGGGCTGCATAAATACAGCGGCATTCCCATTCACGTTGGTTACATTTTGAATCGAAATATTATCAACGCCGATATTGTATAGGTTGTTGCTTTCCAGATCCGTTTCAACGCGGACGGTGACTCCTGCATCCGTTGCAATCAGATGACTGAACAGCATATCCTGTCCGGTGTTCGCCTGAACAAGACTGTACCCGTAGGATGAGTGCAGCAAAGAGACCTGCGTCACCGTCACATTTTTGGCCCGATGACTTTTTAAGGTCGATCCCCCGGGAAGAAGTAAAGCGATGGCAGAAAACTTGGTGTAATTTTCCGTAATATCAATGTCCCGAATCAGTAGATTATCGATATTGGACACCGCAAATGCCCGGGAGTTCCGCGTAAAGTCAGAAGGATAGTTTATGGAAAACCGTCCCCCTATTCCTCTAAAACTTACATGCTGCACCTCAGCGTCCGGCCCTCCTCCAACACTGAATATATTTACAGTTCCTGATCCGCCCGCATAGGGGGCGATCACGGTGCCGGCTTCGACTTCTAAATGAACGTTCGACTTCAAAACCACATTGGCTAATTCGTAGGTTCCTTTCTTGAGACGGATCCGTCCCCCATTCACAGTGGCGCGGTCAACCGCGGCCTGCAAGCGGGCCGAATTGTCTCCATGGACGGCCGATAGTTCTTCGACCGGAAGATCGGCCCATCCGGCAGGCTCCACATACGCAGCCAATACCGAGGAGCATTGTGTAATCATGAATACGGCAAAAAGGGCAATGAATAAGTGGGATCTGTGCGTCATATGTATTCCTTCATCTGGTCCAACCGTTTCCTTAAATCCATAGGACCGATAAAAGGAAGCGGCGGGAGCCGTTATTTTTTCTTCTTATTGTAGGGAAAGGTATCGAACAGCACCTCTTCATCCGTAAAGCGCGGATCGTCCGTCTGCTTTAAATAACCAGCCAACTGCCTGCGTAGTTGCGCCACGGTTTCCTTGTATTCCGGATTCGACGCCAAATTATTCAACTGATCCGGATCCTTCTGACAGTCGTAAAGCTCGACTTCAGGGCGCTGACTGAAACAGAGGTCATAGAACATACTGCCTTTCAGCTTTTTGACTTCATTTTTAGTCGGACTGCCATCGCAATCACCAAACCAGCCCAACGCGCCGGCGGGAAGACGCGACGGTTCCAAATTGAGTACCAACAGCCAACGCCCCGTCCGGATAGCACGCGACGGATACCCATCCAGCGAAGGCTTGCCCTGGGCAGGCGTATGACGTTCCCGTCCCGCCACCACGTAATCTCGCGTCTGGTGTGCGTCCATGTCCCCCTGCAACAGCGGCAGTAGCGACTGACCGGTCATTACGCTCGGAACATTCACTCCGGCCGCCTCCAAAAAGGTCGGTGCCAGATCCGTCAGCGAAACAAATCCATTCACCCGGCGGCCGGCATCAATCGCGTTCCAGCGAACCGCCAGCGGCACCCGTAGGCCCCAGTCATACATATTGCCTTTACAGCGCGGAAACGGCATGCCGTGATCGCCGGTCATCACCACGATGGTGTTTCCCATCTCGCCGCGTTCCTCCAATAGTTTTAGCGCCACGCCGACATCGGTATCCCAGCGTTCGACCTCAAAATAATAATCAGCAATATCACTGCGCACGGCCTCGGTATCCGGGAAGAATCCCGGTACATGCACGTCGGCCAGCTTAATGCCGCTAGCGACGCCGGTACCCGGATCATATTTTCGGTGTGGATCGGATGTGCCGAACCAGAAACAGAACGGCTTGCCCTCATCACGTCCATTCATGAATTTATCAAACGAACTTTCCGGACCGCATGGATGCTCTGTGTAGCCCCCTTCATCATAATTCCCCGGATCCCACGCTTTGCGCCAGTGACCAATGTCATAGCCCGCGTCACGCAACATAAACATAAAATTGGGATGATTCACATCCAGCCCGCCTCGCAGATTGGCAGCGGTGCCCAGACGATAAAACTGCTGACCGGTCAGGATGGAACTCCGACAAGGCGTACAGGACGGACTGGAAACATAAGCGTGATCAAACACCACGCCTTCCTTCGCCAGCCGATCAAATACCGGCGTTCGAACTGTCGTATCTCCGTACGCACCTGCATGCGGCCAGCCCCAGTCGTCCGCCAGACAAAAAAGAATATTCGGTTTTTTCGCTACGGCCTGAAGCATCAGAGGAAATACCAACACCCAAACAACCATCAATATTTTCACCATGAAACAGTCCTCTGTTGTTTTCAGTTCAAGCTGCACCACGACACCGCAACGCACAGCATCGCAAAACAACAAAGGTACTCAACGCAGGAGTAAATCACCTTTCAAATAGGACAAAAACATCTACAAATTCGGGTTTTCATTCAGCTTTAAAGCTATTATGAAACTGTTTGGGGGTCTGGCCGGTCTGTTTTTTAAAGACGGTCGAGAAATAGTTTGAGTTGTTGAACCCAACCGCGAACGCCGTCTCGGTGACAGATTTTGACAACAGCATACGCTTCGCTTTCTCCATTCGAATTTCGGTCAGATACTGATTCACCGTTTGACCGGTCGACTTTCTAAATGCCTTCGTCAAACCGGAGCGGCTGACATTTAATTTCGCGGCAATTTCATCAATCCCGCAGTCCTGCTGATAATTCTCATTCATGAAAGATTGAGCTCGGAGTACAAGCATGTCAGACGGTTCATCCCGACTATCCGCAATAATTTTAGCCAAGGCGACTGCTTCCGCACAAATGAGCTCCGAAATCTCTATCCGATCAGCACAGCGATCAATCCGACGCCCCTTTTCTTCCAGACGCGGAATCAGCTCAGTTGGGTTACCGTCAGCAAACACGGCAGCATCGACCAGCAAAAACAACAACTCACGCACCCGTGCTTTATAGAGCGCTAAAGTCCCACCGCAAAAATGATGCAGCTCCGCCAGCAGTTTTTCCGTAGCGGGCTTAATCAAATCAATCCGATCCGTGCGAATGAGCTCCAGCAGAATTTCTCGATCAGCAAACGGATAGGATTCATCGAACTGCACCGGATAGATTTCGGAGACCGAAATCTCTCCCACCGCACTGCCGGATGCATACTGTGCGGCCGCCAGCGTTTTCTGATGCTCATGATGCTGTTCCTGTTTACGATTCAACTCGCGGATGTCACAAAAAACCGCCCAAGCCCAAGCCAAGGCGCAGAAACTGGAGCCCGCATAAAAGACCTGAAAATTTTCAGCGGCAATTCCATACGCCATAAACAACCCAAAATACAGCGCCCCGTAAATAAACGGACGCGGCTTCTTATGCGCCGTGCGCCGGATCAGGAGACCAATACAGGGAATAATCAGCAACATTACGACCCCGCCGATCTGAAAAAAACGAAGCATCGTTTTAGTCACGTCAAAAATAAGTCCCGCCTGCTTCAGCACGCCCAGTTCGGCATAAAACTGATCACACAAAATCAGGAATCCCAACACCCAAAGTCCGCCGACAACAAAGGGAGCAATGCCCTTTTTTCTCGATATTTTCAGCCCGGACTGAATACTCAGCGCAACCAGTAAGGCAGGGAATCCTACCCCGAACAGAAAAAATGAACGCACGTACAACCAGAGATAAGCTGGAATATTTAAAGGAAGCGAGCGCAGGATCGGACCGCACAAATAGAGGACAAACGAGAGAATGAAGGCTACATAGAACGGATATTCCCGCTTCATCTGCCGGCGAACGAGCGTGAAATAGGCAAGCACCATCAAAAACAGCTGCGCAGAAAACAGCGGCACCATCACCCTGAAAAAATCACTCCATGCTATCTCCCACCTCATGCACAACCGCCTGATTTAAAAGAATAATGTACTATGAGGCTGCATCATGATAAATCAAAAACTATTCAAAGACAGCGATCTCCGCAAGACCTGTGCACGGCGTTTTCCTAATCTCATCCTGAACAAGAAACCCTTGCCATTTCCGGGTCTCCATAATTTCAAATTTAATCCACGTCACATCCTTGAGCGGGAAGTTAATTTCCAGACCTTGAATCGCGGAAGTCGGCAGTTTGTGATTCACCTCGATCACCGATCCGTCGCTAAAGCTCAACCGGCCGGACAGCACTTGATCCCACAGATAAGGACGATCAAACAGGGTCACGCAATCAATGCGTTTACTCGTTGCCCACTCGAGTTTAAGCCAAGCTCCTTTATTTTCATTATCGCTCGACCACTCGGCGCCCTTATTTTCCGGATAGCCCGCAATAACCTCATCCACCAAGGCGGTTGCTGAATAGTCTGGATGCGTTGAGCTTACCGTGATCTGGGCTTGCGGCGCGATATTGTTGGCAAAGATGTCAGCTTTAGCGACTTTGGCCGGTTCCGGTACGGGTTCATCTTTTTCAAGGAAGCGTATTTCGTGCAGGCTCAGGCCATAACGCCCGCCCTCTGGTTTCAACCTCAATCGATATCCATTTTTTCCGGAACTGAAATTTGCGGAATAACAAAGCCACGTATTTTTTCCATCCTCGCTCATAAACTTACTGGGAATGTTCAGGAAGTAGGCTTGTTCACCAAAACCTTTCATGTAGGTAATGATTCGCCAAGGGCCCGTAAGCTCATCGGCTTCCAGCAGGTAGGAGCTCATGTCGGCCTCGGTCGGCCAGCCATCCGTCACACACATAATATATTTCTTCAGCCCCGGCACATAGGTGGCCGTGACACAACCCATATTATTGTTCCATTCGAGCAAGGGTTTGATGTCGTCGAACTGCTTTGACCAGATAGGTTTGCCTGCCCCATCATGGCCGGCAAAAAACTCATACGCTTTGATATCATTCATGGTCTCCGGCGAGGGCGTCACGCGCGACAGATACACCTGATCGGCCGAGACCCAACTTAGATTCGCATGCTTGTAATTCTCGGTGTCTTCGGGACAGTGCTCGCTGATCGCATAAGGCTTGCCGGGCGCACTGGTGATACAAGGGCGCGGCAGGGGATCATTTTCTTCCGCACCCATTCCGAGCAAGTACGCTTTCCCGTTCGGCGAATGCTCCATGTTCTTGCCAAAATCCACAAAATGAGGCGCCCCCATTTTTACCGTACCCAGAAATTCCTTCGGTTCAGGGAACAAAGGCTTCGCGGCGGAGAGCGGCGAATCCTCCCATGTCTTGCCATAATCATACGAGATCTGGAATCCCGGCATCGATCCTAAGGTTGGCCAGTTATAGGAAAATTCGTTATGAATCGGGTTGCCCGGAGCGAGGCAATAGGTGCCGAAATACCAAACACCGTTATGCACCAACGAGCCTGCCGGATAGCGCCCCTGGTACGGCGCGGCCATTGCTCGTTTTGGTTTTGAGGTGTTCTTGATGGTCAGCTGAAGCGGGTCGTCCCCCTTCATGATCGCATGGCCAGTCGCGGCATAGTGCTTCTCCGTATCTCTGGAGTTTGAGCGCATTCCATCCGTCAAGCCATCGGTCCAGGGTGAATACAGGTTGCCGTCATCGGCCCACGATGGATAAAACGTGTCGCCACACAGGTAGTCGCCGTGGCGCCCGGAAAAATAAACTCGGTCAAACAGTTTGGACTGCTCAAAGGGGCACCCTTCCGGAATCTCGGATGGCCAAACAAACCCGGCAGGCATGGAACCGGGTACGTCAATCAACCGGAATTCCACCTGATCTGAAGCCATACACATGAATACAGATGCCCATAAAAAAGCGACACTAACATTTTGTTTTGTATTCATTTAAAACCTTCCTTTTCAATATTTCAATCGTGTCCCGGATCATTAATAGCAGACGCGTTGCGCTTGCTACCGGGTTTGGTGCCACGACGAGGCGGATGTATGCCTTTCCCGAGGCGCTTAAATGTCTTTCGGTCGACGCCGTCCGGCGTCAGATCGGCGGGTGTCGTATCCCCCGTGCGCTCCTGCCATTCATCCAGCGCGGCGCGCATCAAACGAAGGGGTTCGCTGTGCTCGGGACTGTCCGCCAGATTGTTTAGTTGATGCGGATCCTTCTCTACGTTAAACAACATTTCCGCCGGACGCGGTGCCAGTAGCACATCGGCCTGCGCAGGTGTTAGGCTACCCTGCGCCTGCCCTTCAAGCAGCGCTTCATACGATGCATACTTATGGTGGACCTGGACCCATCCGGCAAACTCAGGACGCGCATTGCGGATATACATCCATGGCCCCTTGCGCACCATGCGTTCATGCGCCTCCGTATCGTGCCAGTTGTGCTCGGCAAAAACAACATCCCGGACTTCGGATTTCGTATTCTTGATCAAGGGCATGAGGCTGGTGCCCTGCACCGTTTCTGGAACGGCCACCCCGGCCGCCTCCAACACGGTTGGCGCAATATCAATTGAACTAATCAGCGCATCGCAGGCCGAGCCCGGCTTCGCAAGCTGATGCGGCCAATGCACAATGAAAGGCGGTTTGATGCCGCTATCATAGAGCCAAGTCTTACACCGAGGGAATGGACGCCCGTTGTCCGCAAGGAAAAAAATCAGCGTGTTTTCATAAACGCCCTGTTGCTTCAACTCTTCAACCACCAAACCAACATAGCGGTCTAATCGCTGAACCTCATCGTAATAGGCGGCCAGATCCTGGCGCGTTCCTTCTGTGTCCACCATATACGGAGGAATCACGGCATCGGCTGGAACATGGGGCGGGGAAGCGCTACTCGGGTCCCAATCACGATGTGCATCGTGCGATGCAAACCACATCATGAAGGGTTTGTCCTTGGGGCGCTCCTGTATAAATCCAACCCATTTTTCTTCACCGCCCGGTCTACAATCCTCGATGCGATCAAAGGCGCTTCTGGCCGCTCTGCCGAGATGCCATTTTCCGGTAGCAGCCGTATAGTAACCCGCCTTCCTCAGCTCCTTCGGAAACATTACCTGATCGGAAGGCAAGGCCTGATGAAGTTCCGGGGCACCCGTATTGTGCGGATAGCGTCCCGTGATCATGCTACAGCGGGACGGGCTGCACTGACTGGTTGCCAGGTAGGCGTTATTGAAACGAAGACCGTCAGACGCCAACGCATCAACGTTCGGCGTGCGAATGTTCGGATGCCCATAACAGCCAAAGTCATCCGCCGAGATATCGTCACCGATAAATACAATAACGTTGGGGGGGGGCGGATTTTCTGCATGGACAGAGCTTACAACCGTCAGCGCCGCCATGATGGCAACCACGATTTTAGGCGCTGTTTTTGATGCCCTTTTCATGGTCATTTCTCGTTAAGCTGGAATTCCTGAAGGCTTAGTGCATAGGCACAGCCGGGTGGCGTGGTGTTTCTGACATATTCAGGGTCGTTACGTTTTTCATTTCCTGCCATATAATTCGCAGAGGAACACAGCCACATCGTGGCCCCGTCATCGGATATAAACTTTGACGGGATATTCAGGAAGTACGCCTGCGGGCCAAACTTCGGCATATGAGCAACAATGTCCCAAGGTCCGGTAAGTTTGTCCGATTCTAAAATATAACTCGTGTATTCCTTGCGGCTCGTATGACCAATGTGGCCATCCGTGATGCACATGAAATATTTCTTAAGCCCCGGATTATACGTGGCGGTTACAATCCCTGCATGGTTATTCCATGAAAAGACCGGCTTGATCGCCTCATAATCCTTCGTCCAAATTGCCGCGCCTTTGTCATCGTGCCCTGCGAAATATTCATACTTCGAGCGGTCATTCATATTTTCAATACTTGGGGTGACGCGAGCCATATAGACCGCATCACCGGTCACCCATGAATTGTTTGCAACGCGCGGATCCACATCGTCGTTTGCCGCACCATGTCCCACCAGATAGGCTTTGCCATCCGGTGAATGTTCCATGTTTTTCCCGAAATCCACAAAGTGCGGTGCGCCCATCTTAACAAAGGGTCCTTGAGTGCCGGTTTCCAGATCGAGCGACTCGCGTTTCGGTTCATCAAATAAGGGGGCACTTATTGAGCGAGGGGATGGGGTCCATGTTTTACCGTTGTCTTTCGACCAATGGAACCCGGCAAATGGACCCATGACATACCAGCCAAACTTCTTCTTCAATTTCTTGTCGGGCTGATCGATGGCATAGGAACCGTAATACCAAACTCCATTATAATGGAGACTACCACACGGATACCGTCCCTGAAACGGGGCCGCCGATGCTTTCATAATTCCATAGTTGGAAATGTTCAGATTAAGCGGATCATCCCCTTCAATGGTGGCATAACCACTACGCGCTTTTTCACCCGCGCCCGACCAGATAAAATTCATACCGGGCCCAACAGAACCGTCGGTCCACGGAGAATAAAGATTTCCGTCTGCTGCCCACGTCGGATACCACGTGTCCGCCTTGGTGTAATTGGCAAACCTTCCGGTAAATGAAACCCCTGAAAATGAATCCGATCGTTCGGGAGCGCCTTTGGGTAGAGCTCCCTCCGCATCATAAACAATAGTCTCTGAAGGCTCTGTGTTATGACAGGTCCAGATTTCATCTTCTCCATTCGCAATGCTCGCAAACAGAGCAGCCATTAATACTATCCACATTTTAGAATTCATACTGTCCTTGTGTCCTTGTTTTGTTGCGGTCATAAAAAAGATTCCATTGCAATCAGCCATTAATACGTTTTCGCAGGCGGATGGCGAAACTCGTCGGTGCGGCGGGAGGACCAACCTTCTTCCTGTCGGCGTAACATCCACAGAGGCCGCGCGAGTTCAAGTTCCCAGGCAAATTGTTTCCGAAAAAGCTCTTTTACTATTTCCGGATTTTCGGCTGCCAGATCATTTTGTTCGCCAATATCTTCCGATAGATTGAACAGCTCGGCCGGACGATCGGGATAGCGCAGCAGTTTCCAGTCGCCGTCGCGAATCGCCGCACGCGTTTCCATTTTCCAGTGTAGAGTTTGATGGGGTCGAGCGGAATTGCCCCCCGTCAAATAGGGAATCATATTCACCCCATCGAGCCCCTCGATCGCCGCCGGATCCCCGTCGCCGACCGCCACAAAAGTAGGAATCAAATCGAGCGTAATCAGCGGATAATCATAGACCGAACCAGCGGGTAGCTTGCCGGGCCAGGAAATCAATCCTGGCACCCGAATTCCGCCCTCGAGTTGGGTCGCCTTTACCCCACTGAGCGGATAGTTGCTCGATCCATTTTTATTCATAGGCCCTCCGTTGTCGTTAGAGAAAACAATGAGGGTGTTTTCATACAATCCAAGAGCTTTGAGTTTGTCGATGATTTGACCGCATGCTCGATCCATCGAGAGCGTCATTTGTGCGACTTTGCGACGTTTGCCTTCGAGTTGCGGAAATTCGTTGGCATCCTTGGGATCTGGCTGCATCGGTGTGTGAACCGCATTGAAAGAGACAAAGGCAAAGAAGGGCTTATTCCCTTGGGCGCTACGCTCGATGAAGTCACATGTCTCATCCGCCAGCACATCGGTCAAATAGCCCCGATGCTCTTGGAAATGACCGAAATTACGCTCCAGCAATGCCTCAGCCACTACCCGGTCCGGATTTTTATAGGCGAAAAAACTACGCGATCCGCCGCGCATTCCGTAAAATTCGTCAAAACCTCGCTTGAGTGGATGATAGCGGTCAGCGGCGCCCTGATGCCACTTTCCAAAAATCGCGGTGTAGTAACCCAACTCCTGCAGATAATTACCCATCGTTCTCAAATCCGTTGGCAAGCCCATTTCATCAGCAGGAACCTTGCTGTTTTCGCTCATAATGCGACTTACATTAATCTCTTCATACCCGAAGCGCTGCTGATATTTCCCTGACAGCAGTCCGGCTCTTGACGGACCGCAAGTGGCGCCGGAAACATAAAAATTAGAGAGCCGAACACCATCCTTCGCTAACTGATCGAGATGCGGCGTCTTGAAATGATGGCTGCCCTGAAATCCAAAATCGCCATAGCCAGCATCATCCGAAAACAGCAACACAATATTGGGCTTCGACGAACTCACAGCAGACGACTTTTCTGCCGCATCGGTCTGAAGGGTTAGTGAGCAAAGGATTACTGTTAGGATTTTTAAAATCTGTTTCATTATTATTTTTGTGGAATTCATGAGAGGTCTTTTATTTTCGAGCGTCTTCCAGCGCCTTAAACATGGCAACGACATTTTCAATCGGTGTATTGGCCTGCACGTTGTGAATGGCGTCAAAGACAAAACCGCCGCCTGGGGCAAAGATATCGATGCGCTCGCGGACTTCCCGATAGACTTCATCCGGAGTTCCGAATGGCAGCGTTTTTTGCGTATCCACACCGCCGCCCCAGAATATGATCCGCTCGCCGAATTGATCCTTCAGTCGCTGCGGATCCATATCCGTTGCTGAGCACTGTACCGGATTGAGAATATCAAATCCCGAGTCAATGAAATGATCAACCAAGGGATAAACCGCCCCGCAACAATGTTTGAAGGTTTTCCATTGGGTATTTTCATGGATCCAGCCGTTCAGTCGCTTGTAATACGGGGCCCAGAGTTCTTCGTATGTATCGATGGAACAAAACTGCGAAGTCTGCGTTCCGAAATCGGTGCCGCAGGTGAAGACGACATCAATCACATCGCCGGCGACGTCATTCATCAGCTTCATGTTTTCGATGGCGATATTACACTGTTTGTCGAAAACCGTGTGAATGTAATCTTGGCGAATTGCGGTCGAGATATACCATTCCTGAATATCGCGAATTCCCTTCGGCTGTTTCAGGAACGGGGCCGGCACGAGGGCAATATCGCCCAGACCCGTTCCCGGTGTTCCCGCAATGATGCCCCGGGCGCTTCCGCGGAGTCGGTTCGCTTCTTGACGGTACCAGTCCACCGCCGCTTCATCCATGACCTCGAACTCTTCCAGATTGTCCTCCGGATTGAGGTTGTCTTCATCAATTTCCGGTTGGCGTATGATGGAATCGAAAAAATGTCCAGTGGTCGGCATCCGGCCGCTTGGCGGTGCGGCGCGGTCGCCCTGCGGATAGATGAGGGTGTCGCCGCTAGCGTCGTTGGTAACTTGAAAATCAGCCGGCACCAGCATTTCCTGCCCCCATGGAGCGGTCCACGGTTGCCAGTTTTCATTGCGGAATCCAAAGATGTTCCCATGCCCATTAAACGGTTCCGTATCAATGCCAAGCTGGTCCAGCAGATCGTCCTCAAGTTCTCCAAGCATTTGATATGGCTCGCAGACCTTAACCGGGCGCGTTTCAAGGCCATAGTGTTCCCGCAGTAGATGAACGGTGCGCACATGCATCCCGGTTACTGCATTGCTGCCAAAGTCCACACATACCTGATCAGGCTCTTCATGCCTGATGGTTGCCGCCAACCGCTCTTTACCTGTCATTGCCCGTATCTCCGATACCAGATTCCAATAAAAGTAATCATGAAACCATAGAAAAACCAATCTGTACATTGACCGGGGTAGCAGATCCGTACACAATATTCGCATATGGAAAACGCTAAAAAACTCCTTAAACTCAATTATCTTTACGGAGGCGAAGTCGTTTATCAACCGGGTGAATGTTTAAATCCGCGCCGTCTAACCGACTACGAATGCGTCTTTATCATCTCTGGAACGGTGACTTACATCGCCGATGGAAAAAAACTACAAGCCCCGGCTGGGTCCATTATTCTCAGTGTTCCGGGCACCTTAGAACAGTATATTTGGGATACAGTCCAACCCACCCGCCATGCTTTTTTTCACTTTTCCGCGGATCGAATGCCTTCCTACTGGCCGGCCCCAGCCAGCTGGCCGCACATTATCAAGACCCCCGACCCGCTGATTATTAGCCTATTCCGTCATATTCTCGGCCATATCTACGAGCATCGAAATTGGCCGGCTGAGGCCCCCGAATTCCGCGACGGCCTGCTGTTGCAAAACCTGATCGACACCTGCTTGGAATCACATACCAACGAAATTCGAAACTTTTCCCAGACGCGGCCGGAACCGGTACGACAGGCTCTAAAATGGATGCGGCAGCAGATTGATGACAATCCATGCGATACCTTCAGTCTCGCCGATATTTCCCGTGCAGCCAAGTGCTCTCCGAAACACCTCTGCCGCGTCTTCAGATCATCCGTCGGCTATTCGCCAGCCCAGACCGGGACGTTGATGCGTCTGCAACTGGCCATCGCCATGCTGGCGCGCTCGAACCTGAATATTAAAGAGATCGGCCTGCGCTGCGGTTTTGAAAATCCACACTATTTTTCGCGGTGCTTTTCAAAGGTATTCGGACGCTCTCCTTCCGCGGTCCGCGCAGACATCGACGCAGGCCTTCCGCCGCCACCGGGTCCCCTTCCGGTCGATACCACGCCCCGGATTCACTGGTAACCAAACAGTCAGTTCGGAGCCGAAATGCTGGAGTTCGGGGTGTCGGCCCCCTGGTTTTCGAAGTCCCCCTCGCAGCGAACAGCGCTCGGTCAACGCGGGCCCGAATGATTGATATGCTGCGCCTCTGTTGACTGACCGGGGACGATGCCCTCCTGCGGCCGGGTTCCGTTTTCATACATGAGTTTACCTGTCCTTCGATCATTCCGGTCAGGTGTTGCTTTATCCAGCGGAGGCGTTGTATCCCCTGTAGAGGCTTGCCATTCATCCATCAGCGTTCGCATGTTTTCCAGCACCTGAGCATACTCTGGATTCCGGGCCAGGTCCTTTATCTGGTGGGGATCATTGCTTACATCAAAGAGTTCTTCCGCAGGCCGGGGTTCAAGCAACGGATCCATTTGAGCGGGAGTCAATTTTCCCTCTTTCGCTAATGATCTCAATTCCCTCTGGGGACATTGGTCATCCAGACCGCAGATTTGAGGGAGTTGAGGATGGGCGTTGCGGATGTAGACATAATTGCCATGACGAACCATACGCTCATGAGCAATCTGTACATGCCAGTTGTGCTCAGCAAAAACATACTTCCGGATTGATTTTTCGGGGTCATGCAGCAACGGCAGTATACTAATGCCTTGAAAGCTCGGAGGTGTTTTTACATTTGACAAATCGAGGAGCGTCGGGGCGATGTCAATGGCACTGATTAGAGAATGGCACACTTCGCCGCGTTGTTTTAACCCTGCCGGCCAATGGACGATAAAAGGCGTTTTGATTCCGCTGTCGTAAAGGCGCGTTTTACAGCGCGGAAAGGGGCGGCCGTTATCGGCCATGAATATAATGAATGTATTTTCAAGTACACCCTGCTTTTTCAGTTCGTCGACCACCATGCCGGCATACCGGTCAAGGCGCTGGATTTCATCGTAGTATTTTGCCAGATCCGCACGGGTTTCCTGCGTATCAATCAAGTAGGGCGGAATGACTGCATCTTCCGGGGAATGAGGTGCTGCCTCTTCGTCCTCCTGCCAGGATCGATGGGCATCATGAGAGGCAAACCACATAAAGAAGGGTTTATCTTTGGGTCGTTCCTGAAGGCATTGGACCCAGCGCTCTTCCCCTCCGGGACGGCTGTCCACCACCTTGTCGAAAGCCTTCTTTGCATAGTTGCCCAGATGCCATTTTCCTGCTGCGACCGTGTAGTATCCAGCCTGATTGAGGAGTGCGGGAAACATAACCTGCCCTTTAGGCAACGCCATGTGCAGTTCCGGAGCTCCGGTGTTATGCGGGTATCGGCCGGTGATAATACTGCAGCGTGTCGGGCTACACTGGCTTATGGTCAGGTAGGCATTAGAAAAACGCAAGCCGTTGGCGGCGAGCAGATCGATGTTGGGGGTTTTGATCGTTGGGTGGCCGTAGCATCCGAAATCGGCAGCCGAAATATCATCTCCAATAATAAATATGATATTCGGAGGAGCCGGTTCACTCGTTTCGGCATACGCTTGTGATAGGGTGAAAACCGCGGTTCCCATGGCGAATAGGCCCCGAAAAACTTGTTCTTTTATACGGTTACGAATCATAAAATTCTCCTTCTTTCTGAGATCGTCTCTCAAAATGCTACGGGTTGAGTTCTTTTTTTAATGCTGGGTTACGCCTTCTAAAATAATTGCGCCGTGAATGGTGCCCGCCCGCACAGGATCGTGCCATTTCCAGCCTTCTCATCGCTCTATTCGTAATCAAAATCAGCACTAAACCGAATTTGGATTCCAAAACCTCTCCTCAACGACCTTCCAATCTGTTGACATTACTCAGCAATTTTCAGTGACCTTCATTTCCGCACCGGCCAAGGATGTCTTTCGTGTCAGCATGTGCTGATACTAATAAATCTCCGGAGTAATCTCCGGAGCTTTATCAACAGTCTGTACTAAAACTTAGGTTTTATTTCGCTTTGGGGTAAAGCAGCGGAAAGTTTTCGCTGAAGCGATCCTGGAACTGTTCGATTTCCTCGTAGTCGCGCACGTTACGAATCAAGGGTTCCGGCTGCCCCGTGAGTCGTGCATGCACCACGCAGACCCGATCATAGTTATGGAAAATTTTATTGAACGCTTCACCGCGATACCATCCGGCCCACTTACCGTATTCCGCATCCCCCAGAGTAGAGAATAGATCTTCATAGGCTTGGATGCTGGCTTCCACATGCTGAATGGAAGTTGCCTTGTCCTCTTCAGCATATTTCAGAACCGCCTGGCTGTAGTTTTGCTCAGCATACAGGGAATATAAATGGAGTTTGGTTTGGGTCAGCAGATGCCCACGGAAGAAATCCCGGCGGTTTTCCGGAATACGCGAAACCATGGCCTCCACATCCTTCAGCAGACTCTCTACGTAGGGCACACTTTTCGCGCCATAGTTATAATTGACATGTGCCATTTTGACCAATTCTTCAGGGACAGGCTTATCATCGAGGACCAGCCCGGCAAAGACGTCATCCATTTCACGAATACGTAAATGAAGGACACTCTTTCCGTGCTTATACCCCGGATTACTTTGTGTAAACGGAATATAGAAGTATCGATGATAGAGTTCCGCGAGCTCGGGTGCGAGTTCTTCACCATACTGACGCTGGCACCAGTCTAGCATGAATTCCTTTTCGTTCACTTTCGGTGTGTCATCGATATAGGATTCAGCATTCCACCCCATCTTCATAAAGGCATCTGTTGAAAGCGGCACAGGCCTGATATCACTGACATTATTGAGCAGAAAGCTGGTCGCGCCGGCTTTCACAAAGCGGCCAAGCTCAGAATAGATCAGGGCCGGGTTGATTAACTCGGTAAGCTGGTTGGCCCGACGGTTCATCATCGCCGTATGGTAATAGATGCCTTGCCCTGCCTGTACAGTACCTCTATCTCTAATCTTGCCGACCCCGTTATCCGGCCACACCAAGGTGACGCCTTCGGGCAGTTTAATATAGCCATCGTGATAGAGCTTGGCGCCTTCAGACCACATGTTGGCGATAAACTTTGCGTCCGGATGCTTTGCGCGAACCATCTCAACCTGCCGCGCAATGGCGCCATTGATTACCGCTGCCCGTTTTTCATCGGTATCAACTCCCGTTTCCCAATTCCAGAAAGCCCGGTCGTGCATCCCGCGATATCCGACGGTCCAGATCACCTCGTAGTCCTTAAAGGCATCAATACAGGTCTGCCAGTGTTGCTCCATCAACTCCTTGTTTTGGATGTAGGAAAAAACAGCATCCTGACTTGGCCACCGATACGTATTCAGGCCGAGCACCAGAATGTGATGCATGTTAAGTACCAGACCGCGACGAGCTGCCAGCTCATAGCAACGCTCATCCGGGAACGGGAAGGTCGCAGGCACGACCATGTTACCTTTGAGACGCAGGATGGTTTCGTAAACCCGGTCAAACATTTCCAGAGAGAACACGTTTTCCTGAACCGGATCGCGAGCGAAGAGATTGAGTAAATCCTCATCATTGATAAACCAGCCCCGGTAGGTGAATGTCGGGGGGCCGGAGGAGACGTCGAACGCATTCGGAACGCTGATCGAACTACGGCGTTCCGGCTCATGATCCGTCCAGTAATACCAGGGATCAACGCCGAGAACTTTCTCCGCGAAGGTATACATTGCGTAAATGATACCGCGATCATCATTCGCGGTAGCAACGATGCCGTCACGTCCCTTGTCGTCGATATGGCGGCGAACCAAAAAGCTTTCATCGCCCGTCAAAGCGGAACGATCAACGTTGCTGATGACCGAATCAGGAAAGTTGCCGAAATAAATCGCCGGCCCCTTATACTCTTCGGGCAGACTGTTCAGAATGTTTGGGGGGCGACCAAAGACCTTATACCAGTCGTTCTGAATATCATCGAGAGCAGCTTCAATGGATTTGGGCCGGGAGTCGTGAACAACCCAGGGGGTATCGGCTGTCAGTACGAGCGAATTGATCGTTGCGCTCTGTGCAATAGCCGCCGAAGCTCCGACGAACAGCGCCAGTATCATGTGTAAGAAACGTATTCTTTTCATTTCGTTGTCTCCTGATTTTGATGCCTTATAAGGCAAACGGTTCTATGTTGTTAAAATTGAAGAAAGGTCAGAAAAAAGCCCCATCAGCGCCTGAAAACTCATAAAGAGCGAAAAACAGGCGATCAGCGCCAGCACCACCCATTCAACCTTTTTCGGTGTATACTCCCCGAGGAGTTCTTTTTTGGATGACAAATACATCAGTCCCAGCAACGCCATTGGCATCACCAATGAAATTCCCGCCTGGGAAAGCAGCAACAGGAAAACCGGTCGCGCCATAAAGACACCCAGAATACTGATCACTGTCAAGCCGCCCAGTACGATACGCTTGGCGGTCGTTTGAGTATTCCGTTTGCGCCCCGCCAAGTCATCGCTAAGCCACGGAATCACCATCATATTCGGCAGATGAGAAGAGATCCCGGCTGCCATAATCCCGATTACAAAAACGACTAAAGCGGCCTGGCCGAAAATCGGTTTCAGCATCGGGATCATCTCTTTGATATGATTCATCTTGTGCCCGTCTGCATGTAACGTCGCGGTAGCCGTAATCATGACCGCCGCGCTCAAAACAAACATCATTGTCGCACTGACCAACGCATCACGCTTCTGCATCTTCCAATCGGCCATCGTCCAGCCGTGATCCTTTACCTGTCCGCTGCGGATCAAAAATGCAAACACCGAAACCGTCGTGCCAACCATTCCTGCCAGAATCACCATCGAGCTGTTATCACTGCCCTCGGACACCGCAGGCAGTTTAGGAATGAATCCTTCCAACACCGTTTTCGCATCCGGAAAGAACCAGATCGCCGAACCAATGAAAGCCACACCCATGAGCGCAACCATCACACCCAACATGGCTTCGAAGCGCTTTGTATTCCCAAAAAGGATCAGGCCATAGACTAATAGCGCCAGTACAATCCCGGTCAAAATCCGGTTCGCATCCACCGACCAGACCTCTTTGAACCACACCAGCACCACATCCGTAAGCAGGCCCAACATGGCCATCAAAGCAGACAGAATAATCGTCGCCAACCCGCTCCACAGCACCCATGCATATGCCGGATGAAGATGCTTCCTGTACGCCTCCATCGCCGTCAAGCCGGAGGCCATGGTGAAACGGCTGAAAAAGTTGATCAGATACCAGGTAATCACACAACTTAGCAATACCGCCCAAAGCAGGTCGCAGCCAAAGTTGGCTCCCGCCTTACTCATCGCAGTCAGGCTGCCGGTGCCGATGTTGTACCCGATCAGAAAGATGCCGGGCAACAAAGTCGAAAGCAGTATGGATAATTTATTCTTCATACCGTTCCTTACATGATGCCGTATTCATCCCACACCTTACGCGCCGGCATACCATCCTGGATCAGTTTGCGTACCATATTTTCACCGTGGACTTTTTCCAAAGCGGCTTCGATCACTTCTGCCTCAATCTTTTTCGGAATAATTACTACGCCATCGATATCACCAAACACAATATCGCCCGGATTCACCAAGACCTTGTTGCTGAACTCAATCGGGCAGTCATAATCAATCACACGACCGCGCATGCCCTGATCCTGACCGTAGAACCCCTTTGAAAACGTCGGAAAGTTCAGCGAACGAATACCATTGGTGTCGCGGGAATACCCTTCCACAACAGCACCGACCGCTCCTCGATGCATCGCAGCCGTGCTCATCAGCTCGCCCCAACAGGCATAATTCGACGAAGAACCTGTGCAGACATACACTTCGTTTTCTTTAATACTGTCCAGTGCTTCAAACATGATCCCGAACGCATGATCCCGATCTTCAGAATAAACCCGACGGCCATGACAGTCAGCTTCCAGCACGGTCTTTGCCCGTCCTGCGACACACATGCCCTCCGTTACCGGGCGGAGCTGCGGCGGCAGATACTGGTGCGTATATCCCATGGTATCCATCACATCGCCCACCACGCAGGTATACAGCTCCTCCCGAATTGTATCCAGCATTTCTTTATCTGTTACAAATTTCATCTTTAAATCCTTTATCTCTTAAAAACCAAAATAGGTTGAAGCATTACGGTAGCAGACGTCCTGCACCATCGCCCCGACCAGTTCAACATCGCGTGGCAATACCCCGCGTTTCATGTCGTTGCCGAGCAGATTACACAGCACACGACGAAAATATTCATGCCGGGTATACGACAGGAAGGAACGGCTGTCCGTCACCATCCCGACAAACCGTCGCAACAGCCCCATATTCGACAACGCCTCCATTTGGCGCTCCATACCGTCCTTCTGATCCAGAAACCACCAACCACTGCCGAACTGGATTTTTCCGGCGGTTTTTCCGTCCTGAAAATTTCCAATCATGGTCGCAATCATTTCGTTGTCGCGCGGATTGAGGTTATAGAGAATGGTCTTCGGAAGCTGATCGTCCTGATCCAGTGCATCCAAGTATTGGGCCAACGGGGCGGCATACGTACGATCATCAATGGAGTCGTATCCCAATACCCCCTGCATGCGGCTGTTGTTGAAACGCAACGCACCAATATGTAGCTGCATCGTCCAGCCCTTTTCCGCATCCATGCGCCCCAGCTCAAGCAGCATCGCACTGCGGAATAAACAGCGTTCCTCATCCGACAGCAACTCTCCCTGGCGTACCCGCATAAAAATCTCACGTGCTTTACGTTCTGCCCCGTTGCTGAACGTAAACACATCCAGCCCTCGATCAGACAGGCGACACCCCGCCGCATGGAAAACATCATGCCGCTTACGCAGCGCACTGATCAAATTGTCATAATCTTCAATTGTGCATTCCGCAGTCCCGGCCAGCCTGTCGAGATAGGTATTATAAACCTCCGGGTTTTCCACCGCCATGCTCTGGTCCGGGCGCCACGTCGGCAGCATCGTCACTTTCAACTCCGGATTGTCCGCCACCGCCCGATGGTGTTCCAGCGAATCAGCCGGATCATCGGTGGTACAGACCAACTCGACCTTGCTCCTATGCATCAGGTGCTGAACGGTAAGACCCCGGCTAAAAACAGCGGAAGTTCGCTCCCAGACCTCGTCCGCCGTTTCCGGAGAAAGCAGCAAGTCATCAACATCAAAATAACGCGCCAGTTCCAGATGCGACCAATGATATAGCGGGTTGCGTAGCAAATACGGCATGATTGAGGCAAACGCATCAAACTTTTCGCGATCCGATGCCGCGCCCGTACAGAAATGTTCGTCGATGCCGTTTGAGCGCATCGCCCGCCATTTATAATGATCGCCGTCTAGCCAGACCTGGCTGATATTATCCCACGCCTTATTCTGCGCCACGGCCGCAGGCGGCAAATGACAATGAAAATCGATTATCGGAAATTCGGCTGCATACCCATGATACAGCTGCGAAGCTTCATCGCTCTCCAATAGAAAATCGCTGTGAATAAAAGCGGTCATCGCTATTAATCCTCCGCCAAAAGCGCTTTCATATAGCCCATCGCGAATGCCATGCCGGCATGCCATGGCCCAGGGCAGCTCATCTGCGGTGTGTGATCGGGTATTAACATGCCCTCAAAGTGGTTCTCTTTCAAGACCCTGACTATACGGCGCATATCAATCTGCCCTTCGTCGATGAACGTTTCCTCATAGTTAGGCACCTTACCGCGAACATTCCGGAAATGGATGTAGGCCACGCGATCCTGCTTCACATAACGCTCACAGACTTCATAGATATCGCCTTCTGTCATCTCAGAAAGCGTTCCCAGACAAAACTCCAATGCATTATTACGGCTCGGGACAATATCCAGCAGGCGCTGATACATATCCGGCTGATAAACCAGGCGCGGCTGACCGCGAACATAGTCCAGCGGCGGATCGTCCGGATGCGCCGCCAGACGAACCCCCGCTTCTTCCGCCACGGGAACCAGTGCCTTCAAAAAACCTTCAAGGCGCCTCCACAGTTCGTCATGATCAATCTCCGGCTGGATGCCCTCCGGCGCATTGCTGTCGTAAATCATGTTCCAGATCATGCCGTTTGGAACGGGCGTCGTGTTCACTTCATCAATCCCGCGCATACCGACAGTTTCCGCACCGCCACGCCCATTTTCAAATGTATGCCGACCGCTCACTCCGGCCAGGCTGAAGTTATAGCCGAATACCGGAATGCCCGCTTCGCCCACGTTGCGGATAATCTGCTTCACGCGTTTTAGTTGCGTCTCTTTTTTCGGCCCATCGAGAAGAATGTCATGCCAATCCGCCGGATCAAAATTTTCGATCGCCTCAAACTCCAGCCCCGCATCATTCAGTTCCGCCTTCAGCGCCTTCAGGCTTTCAACCGACCAATCCGCTTGAGGAGTGCCGCCGGCATAGCCCCAGCCGAGCTCTACATTGCCGATTGGTTGATTATTTCCATCGCCCTGATCGCCTTGATAAAAATAGTCCACCAGATGAACAACGGCATGAGTCGCACCACACTGTACCGCAAAATCATACTGCTCTCGGTTGAGCATGTGTTTGTAAAAACCAAATCCTATTTTCATACCATCATTCCTTAGAAGCCAATCGCTGCACCACCGTCAACCGGCAGGCATACTCCCGTAATAAATTCAGCGGCATCCGAGGCCAAAAACACCGCGGCATACCCAATTTCCTGAACCGTACCCACCCGTTTCATCGGCGTCCGATCCAGAATTTTCTGCTCACGCACCGGATCAGCAGTCATGATGACGCGGAACATCTTGGATTCAATAAATCCGGGAGCAATGCAGTTAAAACGCACACCGCTTCCTGAATATTCAGCCGTCAATGTCCGTGTTAACCCCAACAATGCCGTCTTAGAACTGCTGTATGCACTCACCTGCGGCAGGCCGAAAATAGCCGACATGGAACTGATATTAATGATCGAACCATTACCGCGCTCCATCATGCCGGGCAACACGGCTTTAATCAGAGAAAAGATGCTGTGCAGGTTCGTGTCCAGGATTGCTTCAAATTCATCATCGGAACATTCCAAAGAAGGCTTCTTGCCATGGCGGCCAGCATTGTTAACCAGAATATTAATCGGTCCGACCTCCTGTTCAACCCGAGCAACCAAATCTGCATGCTTTTCTTTCTTCGTCACATTATTGACATAAGTAAAGCATGACTCGCCCAGTTCCGCCCTCGCTTTAGCCAACGATTCTTCAGCCAGGTCCGTGATCACCACCCTTGCTCCCATCCTGATCATTTCCTGTGCGATACCGAATCCGATGCCACGTGCCGCGCCGGTGATCAGCGCCACTTTCCCCTGCAATGAATATACATGCTCCATACGTCAAAAGTCCTTGTCTTTATCGTTCAAGAGCAATCAGGTTTACATAGAACTCGACAAACCATATCATGCAATTTTATGAATAAATATATGTACATTTGCGCCCCTGACCTTTTGGATAGTATTTATGACTCAATTGAAACAGCAAAAGCGCATTCTCCTCGCTATGGGCTCTTGGTATATTGACCGCGTTCATCGTGGAGTTGCAGAATATGCGGGCAAAAATAATTGGCATCTCACCAATCTCTTCGGCAGCGACCCTAAACTGATACAGCAGCGCGATTGTGATGGCATCATTGCCGTTCTTGCTAAGGATGACTCACTCAGTGAAGCCATCATCCGGCAAAAGAAGCCGACCGTTGACCTCTCCATTATCCGGCAGCACCTGAAGATGCCCCATCTTACCGGGAACAATATAGACATGGGCCACGAGGCGGCTCACCATTTCATGGATCGTGGCTTCAGAAACTATCTGTGGTATTCTGAAACCAACCATGCCACCGCCCAACTTCGCCTGAGTGGATTCATGAGCAAATTGCAGAACAATGGGTTCGACTGCACCCCTTTAATAACCGAAAACGCATTCCCCAGTCATATGCCGACCTGGAACACGCTAAAGCAATGGATACTGGAAGCCATTCAAAAGCAAGGGCTTCCTTGTGCAGTCTATGCATACAACGACACCCAGGCCGTCAACCTGATTGATGCCTGCATATCCGGCGGAGTGCGCGTACCAGACGAAGTGGCGGTTCTGGGGACCGATAACCATCCGCTCATCTGTCCATCCGCTGCCGTGCCGCTCTCCAGCATTAACCACGACCTTGAAGAACTGGGCCGCCGAGCGGCCGCCGAACTGGCTCGTATTATTGATGGTGCTCAACAGGAAAAATGCATTATCGAGATTCCCCACAAAGGAATAACCGTTCGCCAAAGCACCGACGTATTTGCCATCAATGACTCCCATGTTGTTGCTGCTCTCCACTTCATCTATGAAAACTTTAAGCGCAGTATTAACGTGCAAGACATTGTCAATATAAGCGAACTATCCCGTCGCCCGCTCGAGCAGCGATTCAGGGAACACCTTAATCTGAGCATCCTTGGCAAACTCAACCAGCTCCGCATACAGCAGGCCTGCCGCCTGCTAAGGGAATCAACTTTATCCATTGCCGACATCGCTGCATTTTCCGGGTTCAATAGTCCGGAATATCTCCATCGCATTTTCCACAAACAGATGGGAATCACCCCGCGTAAATATCGGATAAAGGAACACATGATATAAGAGATCACTCGTAATCAAAGTTCGAGCCCACTGCAGGGCCGCCTTTGATGGAATTAAACAGTTCGTCCACCGGACTCTTGGATTTCAAACGAGGAATGGTTTCCGGCAGAAGTTCGTCATGCTCGATCGGGCGCTTGTGCTCGAAGTACTGGTTGCCGCCGAACGACTGCCAATACGGGTTCTCCATCCAGCCGTCAACCACCCGTTCATCGCTCAGGTCGAAGGTGTATTTCAGGTATTAAAGCGCCACCATCAGCCGTGTGCTCGCACTGTCGGGATTTACAGAACACCCCGGATACCGACGTTTTCGATATATGCCATTTCATCCTTCTTCGTGGCTTTCATGGTTCAACCTGAATTTAATTAATCAAAATCCAGAATGGCTGATTTCAAACCGGCCGATGTAATCTTCATGCGAACCGGATCACTGCTCTTTTTCGATCGAATGATCACCAGAATGGTGCCGTCGGCCGCGCTGCGGGTATCCGCCTGAAACAGTCCTTTGTAAAAGAGGTTTCCGGTATCCATACCGAGCAACTCTGCACCTCCATCAACCTCGATTTTGATCGTGTTTTCCGCGTCCGTTACCAGATGCCCCTTATCATCCATAATGGATACTTCGATGAGGTTCACATCCACCCCGTCTTTCTCCAACATCGGCCAGACCGGGTTGGCCATCAACTTCACCGGGGCTCCGCTGGTAACGAGTTGACGGCTCATAACCGGCTTCCCGTTGTTGAAGCCAATCGCTTCGAGCGTTCCTTTCTCATACGGCACCGTCCACTCTGTTCGGAATTTCATAAAATCCGTTTTCTGACGTCCCAGCGGTTTACCATTGAGCAACAGCTCAACTTCTTCGCAGTTACTGTAAACCATGACGTATTTATCGCCGTCGTTCTTCCAATTCCAGGAAAAGCGCTCAGCCGAATCGTTGTAGACCCGCTCCCCGGTCACCGGCACGATTTCATATCGGCGACTCGTATCGAACGGAAGTTCGGAAGCCGAGATATGCAGGACCGGTTTCTGTCCCTCATTCCAAGCGGCATCATACAACGCACCGCCCGGAAGCAGCTTACATTTCATATCCAGTAGCGATGCGAGCCATCCGCGGAGACCGCTCTTTGGTGCTTTCACTTCGCCTAAATACTGAATACCGGTCCAGATAAACTGGCCGATAACATAGGGTAAATCGCGGCTGCTCGTATAATAACTGACTTCATTGCGGGAGGTTTCGCTACTAAGCATCAGTTGATTTGGATATTTCTTATGCTCGAGTTCGTAGCACTCATCTGCGGGGAGTTTATGCCCATAATCCTCGCGAACATAGTTGTAACCCAGGACTTCAAAGTCCGGCAGATTACCGGCGGTCGCGCCATTGTTGCCGAGACATACCGGACGGGTGTTGTCCTCCCGTTGGCAGATCGCCAATAGTTTGCGGCAATTGGCTTGCGCAGCGGCAACCTCTGAACGAAAATCAGGGATCTCGTTTCCAATGCCGTACATAATTACCGAAGGGTGATTTCGATCGCGTTGGATGGTTTCCGCCAGATCCGTTTCGTGCCACTGGTTGAAATCCATTGCGTAGCCATAGCCCGCCTTGGAGGTATTTTTTTCGGTGAAGTTATATCCCCAGGCGCTGGTCCACTCGTCGATAACCTCATCCTTGACATAAAATCCCATTTCATCACACAGGGCATAAAATTCCGGTGCAAATGGATTGTGGGAGGTACGGATGGCATTGCAGCCGATATCTTTCAGCTTCTGCAGACGATACCGCAGTAACTTTTCAGGAACCGCCGCCCCGACACTCCCCCCATCATGATGCAAACAGACGCCTTTCAAAATTGTTTCTTGACCGTTCACAAATAGGCCTTTTCCTTGAATATATTCAAGTTTACGGACACCGAAGGTTGTCACCTGATCATCGAGAATGCGGCCTTCGAATTCGATTTCGCTTTTCAGGGTGTAGAGATACGGAGTGTCAGCGGACCAGCGGTTCGGTTCTTTGATACCCACGTTACAATCGATAGAGAAGTTTTTGTCGTAGTTGTAGATATCAGCGGTCTTCTCACTGCGGGCAACTTCCTTCCCTTCCGCATCGTAAACAATAGAGCGGATCGTGCAGGCGTGTGCTTTAGGAGTGTTTTCCCAGCAACTTTCAAGACGGAGCCATTTGTTCTTTTTGTAGAGCTTGATTTCCTCGTCAGAGAAAAAGCTACCGACTATTTTATAGCCCGCATTCACGACCGCTTCGTCTTTCTCCACCACCGGTGTAGTGATGTACACGCCATCACGGTTTCGAAAATGCACGTAGCCGGTTTCGATCAGGTGTACGTTCCGATAGATGCCGGAGCCCGAATACCAACGCGATCCGGCCGGAACGGAATTATCCACTCGCACGGCAATCACATTGTCCTCCCCGAACTTCAGCGCGGAGGTGATGTCGTACTGAAACGTCGCATAGCCGTACGGGCGACGCCCCATGAAACGACCGTTCACATACACTTCGGAATTTCGGAATACGCCGTCGAACTGAATGGTGAACTGTTTGTTTTTCTTGCTCGGATCAACCGTAAAGCACTTGCGGTACCAGCCGATTCCTTCGGGGAAAAACCCGCCGCGCATTCCCATGTATTTATTCGGCTGATATTCGCCTTCAATACTCCAATCGTGCGGCACATTCAGCGTGCGCCAGGTGGAATCAGTGAAGCCGGGTTCGCGATATTCGGGATTGTCGGACAGACTGAATTTCCAGTTCGCATTAAATTTTTCCTGTTTACGGACTTTCGTTTGAATTTCGTTCGCTTCAGTCGCCACAATACCGGCAGTCATGATTCCCGCCAGCAGGGGTATCATTATCTTTGTTTTCATTGTCTTTTTCCGTTTAATTTCATCGGCATGGTTACTGAGACCCGCTCCTGATATTCTCTGGCAATCTTTGCGAGATCTCGATGGCGCGCGCGGTCATCGCGGGCCTGGATTATTTATTTTTTGCGCCTCTTTTGATTGACCGGGTACGATGCCGTCCTTTGGACGGTTTTCTTTTTCGTGAATTAGTTTACCCGTTCTTCGATCATTCCGGTCAGGTGTTGCTTTATCCAGCGGAGGCGTTGTGTCCCCTGTAGAGGCTTGCCATTCATCCATCAGCGTTCGCATGTTTTCCAGCACCTGAGCATACTCTGGATTCCGGGCCAGGTCCTTTATCTGGTGGGGATCATTGCTTACATCAAAGAGTTCTTCCGCAGGCCGGGGTTCAAGCAACGGATCCATTTGGGCGGGAGTCAGTTTCCCCTCTTTCGCTAATGCTCTCAACTCTTTCTGTGGACATTGGTCTTCCAGACCGCAGATTTGAGGGAGTTGAGGATGGGCGTTGCGGATGTAGACATAATTGCCATGACGAACCATGCGCTCATGAGCAATCTGCACATGCCAGTTGTGCTCAGCAAAAACATACTCCCGGACTGTTTTTTCGGGGTCATCCAGCAACGGCAGTATGCTGGTGCCTTGAACGCTCGGAGGTGATTTTAAATCCGACAACTCCAGGAGGGTCGGGGCAATGTCAATGGCACTGATTAGAGAATCGCACACTTCGCCGCGTTGTTTTAATCCGGCCGGCCAATGGACGATAAAAGGCGTTTTGATTCCGCTGTCGTAGAGGCGCGTTTTGCAACGCGGGAAAGGGCGCCCGTTATCGGCCATGAAGATGATGATCGTATTTTCAAGTACACCTTGTTTTTTCAGTTCGTCGACCACCATACCTGTATACCGGTCAAGGCGTTGGACTTCGTCATAGTATTTTGCCAGATCCACGCGGGCTTCCTGCGTATCAATCGAGTATGGCGGAATGACTGCATCTTCCGGTGCATGGGGTACAGCTTCTTTGTCCTCTTGCCAGGATCGATGTGCATCATGAGAGGCAAACCACATCAAGAAGGGTTTATCTTTGGGGCGTTCCTGAAGGCATTGAACCCAACGTTCTCCCCCTCCAGGCCGGCTGTCTACAACCTTGTCGAAAGCCTTCTTTGCATAGTTTCCCATATGCCATTTTCCTGCTGCGGCCGTGTAGTATCCAGCCTGATTGAGGAGTGCGGGAAACATAACCTGCCCTTTAGGCAACGCCATATGCAGTTCCGGAGCCCCGGTATTATGCGGGTATCGGCCGGTGATAATACTGCAGCGTGTCGGGCTACACTGGCTTATAGTTAGATATGCATTAGAAAAACGCAAGCCGTTGGCGGCGAGCAGATCGATGTTAGGGGTTTTGATCGTTGGGTGCCCGTAGCATCCGAAATCGGTATCCGAAATATCATCACCAATAATAAGTACGATATTCGGAGGAGCGGGCTCACTCGTTTCAGCATACGCTTGTAATAACGTAAAAAACACGGCTCCCATGACGAATAGGCCCCGAAAAACTTGTCCTTTTATACGGTTACGAATCATCAATTCTTCTCCTGCTTGACTGTTTTCGACTCCAGGTATTGATGCGAGATTTCGATGGCGCGGGCACGGTCGGCCGCATCATAGTCCCAGAACTCGTCGATCACTTTGTTAAACGCGAACTTCGGATCGTCCTCGCCCAATTCCGTGCGACGTTCCTTTAGCTGTTTTTTCAGCTTTTCAATCACGCCGGCGTACTCCGGATTATCGTACACATTGTTGTCTTCAGTCGGGTCGTTCTTCAGGTCATACAGTTCCCAACCGGGCGGAGTTTCCGCTTGATCCGATTTTAGCGGCGCACCGTAGAACAGGATCAGCTTGTACCGCTTGGTGCGGATCGCTATATGTCCGGGATTATCGTGGGATGCCATATGCATCCAGTAGTGATAATAGGCCGCCTGTTTTGAATCCGTGGATTCCTTTCCGGTTTCAAGAACGTTCTTAAAGCTTTGTCCGTGCATGTAGTCCGGAGTTTTGACACCGGCGAAGTCGAGCATCGTTGGGCCGTAATCGATATTTTCGACCATCGCGTCGGAACGACCGACCTGTACCGTTTTCGGATAGCGAACAATAAACGGCATACGCATGGATTCTTCATAGGCCCAGCGTTTATCCATAAAATCGTGCTCACCGAGATAAAACCCTTGGTCGCCGGTGTACATGATCACGGTATTGTCGTAGAGACCTTCCGCCTTCAGGTAATCGATAACGCGTTTCAGATTGTCGTCCACGCCTTTCACACAGCGCAAATAGGCTTTCAGGTAACCCTGATAGGCGTCGCCGATGATTTCATCATCCGACTTAGACCGATCCAACGTTTTGGCCCACGCCCCCGTTTTGGTGTAATTACGGCGAAGGTTGCGACGGCCGATCGATGTTCCGATGTACGGGATGAGTTCTCCGTTGGCGCCGCGTGTGGCAATCGATCCGTTGTTTTTTCGGTCACGCATGTTAGCGGGTTCGGGAATGATGACGTCGGCCAGATAATCCTCGTAACGAGGGGCATATTCGAACATATCGTGCGGCGCTTTAAACTGGAGACAGAAGAAAAAAGGCTTACTCGGGTCGCGTTTGGTTTCAAACCACTCCAGAGCCGAGTCGGCGATACAATCGGAGGAGTGGCCTTTCATTTGAACGGTTCCGTTGCATGTTTGCCCCCTGAATTGATTGATACCAGTCGCCCCAGTTTCATAAAAGACAGGATCAAAATAGGTCCCCTGCTTGGGAAGGACCTTGTAATAATCGAACGCCTCTGGAAGTGCGTGCAGATGCCACTTGCCGATGACACCCGTTTGGTAGCCCGCCTTCCTCATTTCGAGGGCGAGATATTGGCGCTCTTTGGGTAGCCCCTGTCCCAAGGTCGGGCATCCATTCACCGCATTGCTCTGGCCGGTCATAATACAAGCGCGGCTCGGCGTACAGATCGCGTTTTGGCAAAAGGCATTTTCCATCACCATGCCCTCGGCGGCGATCGAGTCGATCGTCGGGGTGGGATTCAGCGATGCCAATCGTCCGCCGTAGGCCCCGATGGCCTGCGAGGTATGGTCATCCGACATGATGAACAGAACATTCGGTTTCTCAGCGGCACTAGCCAAACCGACCATAAAAAGAAAAGTTAATCCAATTTTCGATGGCTTCATTTGTTTCCTTTTTCTGCAGCCTTCTCTGCGGCCACTATGTTCTGCATATCACGATCAAAGGCTTCGCCATCGAACGGCATCATGACAATCTTACTTCCGTTTTTATCATTCGGACCATCTTCGCCTTTTCTGGAGTCAATGACTGAAAAGAGGAAATGAGTCGGATGCCCGTCCTCCACAAATACCGTCATCCGTTGCACGATGGGCCAATGGTTCACGGTACCATCGGTATACTTGAAAAAATCGCCGTCGTTACGAAATGCAATGCCCCGATATTTCCAGTCGTGAATGCCATCCTCTGAACTGAAGTGATACGTGACATTATCGATATGGTAGTTAACGGTCATATGATACATACCGCCGCTATACCAAACCGAGGGATCTTCCATTCGTTTCTGCGGAATTTCGGGCATTCCTTTGTAGATGCGTTCCGTAACGATTTTATACGGGCCGAGAATGCCGTCTTCGCTGATCAGAATGGACGCAGAGCGCGGCACGAGCATGTAGCGACCGTCGGGGCGGAGAAGAATTTGAACATTGGACATGTGACGCGGTTCTTTGTAATAGCGGCCCAGCCCCTCTTTAAATCCGTTATAATCCACCTGAATGGTTCCCAGATGCTCAAACGGGCCGTCCGGAGAATCCGAAACAAAAACTTCGCCGTCGGTAATCTCGCTGGTCACCATGGCATAACGGCCATCGTGCATCCGCAAGCCAATCACGTTGCCCCCGGCACCTTCCTTCCAATGCGGCCAGGTTAACCCGATATGCTTGTAGGGGCCGATCGGATTATCGGAAACCGCATGCATCGCCTTCGACGCGACTCGCCAACCCGCATTGTGCGAATTCGTCTGAGCCCAGCAACAGGCATACATGTGGTAGCGATCGTCATCGGCTTTCACAATCGCCCCGTCCCAGTAGCACCATGTTTTCAGCGTGGGATCTTCGATCCCGTTTTGAATATCGCGTGGCAACGCATTCGTTTCACCCCAGATGCCTTCCGATACCAAAGGCCCCTGCGGCTCCATGGGCAGAAAATAGTCGATCATTTGTTTTTCGGCGTGAGCGACCCCATTCAGGGACATGAGCACGAGCAAAGTGGAAAGTGTTTTGATTTTCATATAGGTGACTTCCTTGTTATGGATTTTTAATTCGGGGAGAAGAATAACCCTGCTCTCGAATTTGATTCAGTAAGGCGGTCATGCGTTCCACCGTCTCCGGATGCTCCGATGAGATATCGTGCCGCTGGCCCATGTCAGTTTTAAGATTATACAGCATGCCGACTTTGGGTTTTTCGTTGGGATAATTGTGTTTTTCCGCCCACTTGCGATTCAACGAGGAACCTTTCTTCGCAATTTTCGGGCAGTTTATCAGGACCCAGTCGCCTTGGCGAATGCCGTATTGATCCTCAAAGGTGTTGTGAACATGTACGGTCCGCACGGCCTTCGTCTTTCCCTGAATCAGCGGCAGAAGGTTGTGAGAGTCTTCGGCCTGATCATCCGGTAACTCGTACCCGATAATTGCGGCCAAGGTAGCCATAATATCAATCTGTGAAACAAGCGCGTCCGAAACCGCACCGGCTTTTGTCACGCCCGGCCATTTGACAACGAACGGAACATGGTGCCCGCCTTCGTAGAGATAGCGCTTAATGCCGCGGAACGGGGCGGAGGACCAGTGGTCATATTTCTGGTCGCGTCCATAAGCATAGTGTTCTGGCCCGTTGTCTGCAGAAAAGATCACAATCGTATTATCCGCCAGACCGGAGTCCGCCAGTGCCTTGAGAAGCTGCCCACAGGCATCGTCGCTCTCAACCACAAAATCGCCATAGGGGCCCGCTTTTGATTTTCCGACGAATCCATCATTCGGAACAATGGGGGCGTGCGGCGAAGGCAGCGCGAAGTAGAGTAAGAAGGGTGTATCATTTTTTTGCTGTTCAATCCAAGCAATCGCTTTTTCCGTAAGTGTCGGAATGCATTTATGCGGATCCCAGCCTGCGGCCATCGGGCCCGGACGGCATTCCCAGTTCCCTTCCTTAAGCGGTTTCCACAGGGCAGTATCCATCATGCAGTCAGGGGCTTCAACGACCTTGTCATTTTCGAGCCAGCAGTAGGGCGGAAAGTTTATAACACAGTCGGTGAATGAATAATCAAACCCGTGTGCCGTTGGCCCGTCAGGAACTTTTTTACTCCAGTCAAAGGCCTCCGGAGGCTGGGCGCGTTTGCCCAGTGATTTCACCGGCGTTACTCCTTCGTTACGAATGGCATCCCACCCCATGCCCAGATGCCATTTCCCGATATGAGCGGTGCGGTAGCCTTTGGCCTGCATCATCTCGGGCAGCGTCAGCCGTGCGGCATTAAACATCGAGTCACCAAACGCGCCTACAATTCCATGAAATTTGCGCCAGTGATAACGCCCAGTGAGCATGGCATAACGGCTCGGCGTACAGACGCCGGAGGAGGAATGGCCGTCGGTAAAGGTCATTCCTTCAGCCGCCAGTCGGTCCAGGTTAGGGGTCGGGATTTCCGAGTCTGGGTTATTGGCATTCAGATCACCGTAACCCATGTCGTCCGTGTAGAGGATTAACACGTTCGGTTGTATTGCCGCAAAAGTAGCTCCGCTGAACAAAGCGAACGCTGCAACAGCGGCTAAATCTTTTTTAACGGTTAGGTTTATCATTTCTTCTTTTGTTCGGCGGTTTTCGACGCAAGGTATTCGTGCGAGATCTCGATGGCACGTGCGCGGTCGGCCGCATCATAATCCCAGAACTCGTCGATCACTTTATTGAACGTGAACTTCGGATCGTCCTCGCCCAATTCGGTGCGACGTTCCTTTAGCTGTTTTTTCAGCTTTTCAATCACGGCGGCGTATTCCGGATTATCGTACACATTGTTGTCTTCGGTCGGATCGTTCTTTAGGTCATACAGTTCCCAACCGGGCGGAGTCTGTGCTTCATCCGATTTCATCGGCGCACCGTAGAACATGATCAGCTTATAGCGTTTGGAACGGATCGCGATATGTCCGGGATTATCGTGGGATGCCATATGCATCCAGTAGTGATAATAGGCCGCCTGTTTTGAATCTGCGGATTCCTTTCCGGTTTCAAGAACGTTCTTAAAGCTTTGTCCGTGCATGTAGCCCGGGGTTTTGACACCGGCGAAGTCGAGCATCGTTGGGCCGTAATCGATATTTTCGACCATCGCGTCGGAACGACCGACCTGTACCGTTTTCGGATAGCGAACTATAAACGGCATACGCATGGATTCTTCATAGGCCCAGCGTTTATCCATAAAATCGTGCTCTCCAAGATAGAAGCCTTGATCTCCGGTATAGATGATTACGGTATTGTCGTAGAGACCTTCGGCCTTCAGATAATCAACAACCCGTTTCAGATTGTCGTCTACGCCTTTCACACAGCGCAAATAGGCTTTCAGGTAACCCTGATACGCATCGCCGATGATTTCATCATCCGACTTAGACCGATCCAACATTTTGGCCCACGCGCCATTTTTGGTGTAGTTGCGGCGAAAGTTACGGCGACCGATTGATGTTCCTATGTACGGAATCAATTCACCGTTTGCGCCGCGTGTGGCAATCGATCCGTTGTTTTTTCGGTCACGCATGTTAGCGGGTTCGGGAATGGTAACATCCGCGAGATAGCTTTCGTAGCGCGGGGCATATTCGAACATATCATGCGGCGCTTTAAACTGGAGACAGAAGAAAAAAGGCTTACTCGGGTCGCGTTTGGTTTCAAACCACTCCAGAGCCGAGTCGGCGATACAATCGGAGGAGTGGCCTTTCATTTGAACGGTTCCTTTGCATGTTTGCCCCCTGAATTGATTGATACCAGTCGCCCCTGTTTCATAAAAGACAGGATCAAAATAGGTCCCCTGCTTGGGCAGGACCTTGTAATAATCAAAAGCCTCTGGAAGTGCGTGCAGATGCCACTTGCCGATGACACCCGTTTGGTAGCCCGCCTTCCTCATTTCGAGGGCGAGATATTGGCGCTCTTGGGGTAGCCCCTGTCCCAAGGTCGGGCATCCATTCACCGCATTGCTCTGGCCGGTCATAATACAAGCGCGGCTCGGCGTACAGATCGCGTTCTGGCAAAAGGCATTTTCCATCACCATGCCCTCGGCGGCAATCGAGTCAATAGTCGGGGTGGGATTCAGCGATGCCAATCGTCCGCCGTAGGCCCCGATGGCCTGCGAGGTATGGTCATCGGATATGACAAACAGAATATTTGGTTTCTCAGCGGCACTAGCCCAACCGACCATAAAAAGAAAAGTTAATCCAATTATCGATGGCTTCATTTGTTTCCTTTTTCTGCAGCCTTCTCTGCGGCCACTATGTTCTGCATATCCCGATCAAAGGCTTCGCCATCGAACGGCACCATGACAATTTTACTGCCATTCTTATCATTGGGTCCATCTTCGCCTTTGCTGGAATCGATGACTGAAAAGAGGAAATGAGTTGGATGCCCGTCCTCTACAAATACCGTCATACGTTGCACGATGGGCCAATGGTTCACCGTGCCATCCGTATACTTGAAAAAATCGACGTCGTTACGAAATGCAATACCTCGGTATGTCCAGTCGTGAATACCATCTTCTGAAGTCAGGTGATGCGTGATATTGTCGAGGTGGTAGTTGATGGTCATATGATACATACCACCGCTATACCAAATAGATGGATCTTCCATGTTGGTCTTCTGGACTTCCGGCATATCTTTATAAACCGGTTTAGACATGATTTTATAGGGACCCAGAATGCCGTTCTCACTGATCATGATCGCCGTTGAGCGCGGTACGATCATGTAGCGACCATCTGGGCGAAGAAGAATCTGAACATTAGCCATGCAGCCAACGGTTCCGTTTTTTACAGCACCTTTATTGTTTTCACCGTACCGCGCTAAACCGGGATCAAACCCGTTCAGATCGACCTCTATTTTTCCCAATAGCAGGAACGGACCATCCGGAGAATCGGAGACGAAGACTTCTCCTTCAGTAATTTCACTGGTGACCATGGCATAACGTCCGTCATGCATTCTTAGACCAATGACATTGCCACCTTTTCCATTCTGCCAGTGAGGCCAGGTCAGGCCGCCGATATGCTTATAAGGTCCGATGGGGTTGTCGGCTACCGCATGCATAGCTTTGGACTCCACCTTCCATCCCGTACTGTGAGAGTTGGTCTGAGCCCAACAACTGGCATACATATGATAGCGAGCGTCATCCGCTTTCACGATCGCCCCGTCCCAATAGCACCACTTTTCCAAGGTCGAATCTTCCAGCCCGTTTTTAATATCCCGGGGCAGCACATTCGGATCCCCCCAAATGCCTTCCGACACCAAGGGTCCCTGAGGCTCCATTGGCAGAAAATAGTCGATCATTTGTTTTTCGGCTTGAGCGACCCCATTCAGGGACAAGAGCACGAGCAATGTGGTGAATGTTCTAAACTTCATATACGTGATTTCCTTTTTATGGATGTTCTATTCAGAGAAAAGAATATCCCGGTCGGTAAATTTTATTCAGCGATGCAGCCATATACTCCAGCATCTTCGGATGCACCACTGAAACAGTATTCTTTATTGGGCTGCTTTCTTTTCTGCATCGATAATCCGTTGCATATTGGCGTCGAAAGCTTCGCCATCGAATGGCACGACGACAATCTTGCTGCCGTGGTTATCGTTGCCTTGATCCCAGCCTTTTTTCACATCGAGGACCGAAAAAATGAAATGAGTGACGTGATCGGTCTCCTCGTCCACGCAGGCGGTCATGCGTTCAACATAGATCCAGTCGTCAAACGATCCATCAGGATAACGAAAGACCTTATCATTTTGTTCCTTTGTGAAGGCAATCCCGCGGTATTTCCAATCGGTGATGCCATCAATGGAGGTAAAATGGTGTGATATTTTGGACGGCCAGTGGTTGTAAACGATGTGATATATGCCGCCGCTATGCCAGACAGTCGGATCCTCGTTCTTCGTCTGTGGAAGCTCTGGATAGGGTTTGTAAACCCGGTCGTTCATGATCTTATACGGTCCGAGAATTCCGTCATCGCTGATCATTACGCAGCAGGAGCGTGGCACCAGCATATACCGTCCGTCCGGTCGCAGCAGGATCTTCACATTGGCCATGTGACCGTAGCTCGGCATGGTCTTTCTTTGATAACGAGCTAACCCCGGCTCAAACCCGTTGAGATCGACCTTAATCTTTCCAAGGAGGCTCCACGGGCCGTATGGGGAATCTGAAGTGAAGATTTCACCCTCTGTGGTCTCGCTGCTTACTGCCGCCCATCGGCCGTCATGCATTCGCAGGCCGATTACATTACTGCCCTCTCCCTCCTGCCAGTGCGGCCACATCAAAACCGGGTTTTCATACGGCCCCATGATGTCGTCGGCCACAGCGTGTATGGCTTTCGAGTTCAGCTTCCATCCCGCATCGTGCGAGTATTTCTGATCCCACCCGCAACCGTAAAAATGAAACCGTCCGTCATCGTCTTTGACGACCCGTCCGTCCCAGTAGCACCAGGTCTTCATGTCGGGATCTTCCAGCCCGTTTTTAATATCGCGCGGCAGCACATTGGTCTCGCCCCAGATGCCTTCAGAGACTAACGGTCCCTGCAGCTCCATCGGCTTAAAATAATCGATCAGTTGTTTTTCGGCTTGAGCGACCCCATTCAGGGACATGAGAACAAGCAATGTGGCAAGTGTTCTGATTTTCATATCAGTGATTTCCTTTTTATTGATTTATAATTCGGGGAGAAGAGCAGCTTTGGCGGCAAAGCTCCGTTGAAACAGTATACTTATTGGGCGGCTTTCTTTTCTGCTTCGACGATCCGCTGCATATCGGCGTCGAAAGCTTCACCGTCGAACGGCACAATAACAATTTTACTTCCGTTTTTATCATTCGGGCCATCTTCACCTTTCCTGGAATCGATGACTGAAAAGAGGAAATGCGTCGGATGTCCGTTCTCTACAAATACCGTCATCCGCTGCACAATCGGCCAGTGATTCACCGTTCCATCCGTGTACTTGAAAAAATCTATGTCGTTCCGGAAAGCAATACCGCGGTAGGTCCAGTTGTGAATACCATCCTCTGACGTCAAGTGATGCGTCACATTGTCGATGTGGTAGTTAACGATCATATGATACAACCCGCCGCTATACCAAACGGATGGATCCTCCATCTTTTTCTTCGGGACTTCGGGCATGTCATTATAAACCCGGTCCGTCATTATTTTATACGGACCGAGAATGCCACTCTCACTGATCATGATCGCCGTGGAACGCGCAACCAGCATGTATCGCCCGTCCGGACGCAGGAGAATCTGAACATTAGCCATCCGACCGTTTTTCTGATAACGCGCTAAAAACGGATTAAATCCATTATAGTCCACCTGGATATAGCCCAGCAACTTAAACGGTCCATCCGGCGAGTCCGAAACGAAGACTTCTCCCGAAGTCAGCTCGCTGGTGACCATCGCATACCGACCATCATGCATCCGCAGACCGATAACATTGTGCCCCTTTCCTTCCTGCCATTTCGGCCAGGCCAAACCTATATGCTTATAGGGCCCGATCGGATGATCAGCAACCGCATGCATACCTTTGGATTCCACCTTCCACCCCGTACTGTGAGAGTTAGTCTGACTCCAGCAACTGGCATACATATGGTAGCGCCCATCATTCGCTTTCACGATCGCCCCGTCCCAATAGCACCAGTTTTCCAGAGTCGAATCTTCCAGTCCGTTTTGAATGTCCCGGGGCAACACATTCGGATCCCCCCAGATGCCTTCCGACACCAAGGGCCCTTGTGGCTCCATCGGTTGGAAATAATCGATCAGGGTTTTTCCCTGTGCAAAAGCGGCGCCGGAAAGAACCAGTGCGGTTAAGAGAGTTTTTTTCATTGGTTTATCTGTCCTTTATTTTGAAGTTTTCTATATCTACTACGGATTGGCTTTCAGCCGGAAAAAGAGTTCATCCCGATCCAGCTCAACGGTATGTTCAATACGTTCGAATCCGATGGAAGCAGCCGGATAGTTGGTTGCCACTGAATCCCACGTGCCGGACCAGGAAACCCCCGACACCAAATTGGTACGCCATTCGACGGTATAGGGAATGGTCGAGTCTTTCGGGGAACGAATTTGGTGGGATAAGGTGACCCAGCCATTGATCGGGTTAATCTGTATAACGGGAGTTTCGTTGGTGTTGTTTGGGTCGAGCGGATCGGTACCGAAAGTGTATTCATAGACATTAGATAATCCATCCTTGTCGTCATCCCCCGCTTGCCCTTCGGTCAATGCATAGACCTCTTCATACCGATCCCAGCCCGACAGCAGACGATTGCATTCGGTAATGCGATCCGGATCAACATCTTCCGGATGGACCGCCATGTAGTCCCTGATTCCATGAGCAAGTTTTCTGACCACACCCTCATAGTCTGCATGATCAACATAGTTGGTAAATTCTTTGGGATCACGTTCAAGGTCGAACAGCCAGGTTGCGTTGTCGGAGGCCGCATCCAGAACCAGCTTGTACCGCGAGTCGGTTGCGGCCATCCAGCCCTGGCTCTGAACCGAGACATCGTGCCAGCCGGCCGCCGTAGACGGATCCAGCAACGGGGTCAGGTCGCGTCCATGGGTGTCCGGAATATTGTTCACGTCCAATAAGCTGAGAAACGTTTCCAGCCAGTCGGTATTATTGCCTGATTCTTCAACAATGATTCCTCTCGGGATCAGTGGAGCCATGTTAGTTACGGTCGTGAGCAACTGGCTGCCATCTACAACAATACACGGAATCCGCATGGACATGTCGTGGGGGGTATCCTTGTTCACGCGGCGGTGCTCACCGAACATGTCGCCATGATCAGAGCTGAACATCAGAACGGTATCCTGCAGGATGCCTACGTTTTCGAGATGGGCGATGAGACGTCCGACATTATCGTCGATGCACTTCACCATGCCGAAATACTGCGCAATTCTGTCCTGTATGGTGTAAACCCCGGTATCGAGAGGATCGTATAAATCCGCCGCGGTTCCGTCGGCCGACATCCATGATGGATTGTCCAGATAAGGTGTATACGGATCCGCCGAGTTGTAGTTTGGATTGAGCCAGGTGCGTGGGAGTTCAAAGGTCATATTCGTGTACATGGTGCTGTACGGTGGACGGGAGGAATCCGTTGTGTGCGGATCGGGGATGCTGAGCACATGGAAAAACGAGGTGTAAGTCGTACCGATGGTGTTATAGGCCCCTGATTTAAATTCGTTGATAAAATCAATGGTTCGGTCTGTCAGCCAATCCGTCGAAAATTTCACATTCGTTGTGTTGCCATCGCTATAAAGAGGTTGCCCCCAGGCATCGTATGCGCCTGTGGGCGAAATGAGATTCCTGTTGACGAGATAGGGGTCTCCGTTGCTCGTGGGATCAGTGGTTCCGTTTGCGGTAGCGGGAAGACCATCTTCGACGATGCCGTACCATTTGTCATGGCCACCATTGAACATAAACTTGTTCACAAGTATCCCATACGTATCGTTTGTGTCATCTTCTGGATAGGGTTCCCACCATTTGCCCCAGGGTGTGTTTTCAAAAGGTTTTCCACCTTCGCTTAAATGCCATTTCCCGACATAACCTGTTAAGTAGCCCGCATCTTTCAGCACATCGAAAATCGTTGTCACATTCGCGCGAAGGTATTTCCCGTCGCCCACGGTATTGGAATTGTTAGGAATGCCAAGAGACAATGGATATTGCCCCGTAAACATAGCAGCTCGTGACGGTGTACAGACGGCTCTGCTGGCATGCATGCGAGTGAAGAGCACGCCGTTGTCCGCCATGCTGTCCAGAAGGGGGGTCTCGACTACAAAACCTTCACCCCACATTTCAGCCATTTCAGAGCTCATCGTATCGCGGTAACAGCCCAATGTCCGCAGATTGTGTTCGTCGGTGATGATCCAGATCAGGTTTCTGCCGTTGGCCGTAGTGGGCGGTAAGGGCGGAGAGTAATCCAGCACATCCACGGTGAATGCAAAATAATCCGGATTAAAGGCGGTTGCACCTCCATTATCGTACGCATTTACGGTGAAATTATTCGTGCTTAATTCAGTATACCTGTTCGCCGTCTGAACTGCACTGGTTACACCGGATTGCGTGATCGTATAGGCTTCATTGTTGGAAGGTTGCCACCCTATCATCTTAAGAGAGTCGAATGTAAAGCTGTTTGCCTGTACTACACTGCCACTGCTCAGCGTTCCGGAAATACCTCCATACGAAACAGTGAAGGTCTCGCCGGGGGTCAAGGCGTTGCCTCCAATGAGATATCTATCCGTAAAGGTTATGGCAGAGGAACCGGCCGCATTGATTGTGACCGTGAAGCTATCGTTTGTGCTGTCACCGTCCAGGTCCACTCCAGACACGGTATAGGTCGTTGCCGTAGCGGTTCCGCCCACCACCACAGAACCAGGCGAAACCGAGGCAGTAGCAGCATCAGTCCCCTTGAAAACAAATTCAGTTGCGTATGCGTTCAGAGCCAGCAACAATACGCCTCCCAATCTATAGAGGTGTTTATTCATTTGAGCTCTCCTTTTTGTTTTACAGGTCGCAAAGCATTTGAATAGAGCCTTATCGATAAAACAGATACGCTATTTAGTAAGAACAAAATCATTCCACGCGGCTAATCTTTGTCGGGAGAATTCGCCGGACGAATCGGATTCGCCTAACCCCGCAGATGAAATAAAAATGGCGTGAGTCTATATAGGCCACGCCATTTCCTTCTAATACCGAATGCCGTGTTACATCATGAATCTGCGGCGAACAAACAGTATGCCACCGCCAAATGCAGTAATCAGACCGAGTGTAGCCGGTTCAGGAATCACGGTGACGTGATCAAGCTGGATTGCGTCAGTGGCGATAGTTGTATTGCCATCAAGACCTATATGCATTCCGAAAATGGTCAGATCGCCCAGATCCGTAAGACCGGACTGGGTGACAAGATTAAGCGTATTGGTCACAGTCGTCCAATCTGCGGCGGACGCGAGAGTGAATGCAACACTAGGCCTAAAAGCGGCTGTTCCGTCGGCATCTGTCTTCGTGTCCCCGTCAAACAGATCGACAGCCGTCAGTCCGGTTCCAACCCAGTCCGAGCTAAAATTGGCACTTCCAGGGTTGTAACGAATATTATTCGCATTTGCAATCTCGGTAGTCCCCAAGCCGGTTAAGTCACCCATAATTCCCCATGCGCTAACGTTAAAGTCCGTCGTGGATTTATAGGTAATCACAATGTCCAGCGTCGTTGACGTCGAACTCGTGTCCCCAACCGCCGCAATCCAGAGCGCCCGGTTGCCTGCATCCTGTCCTTCCAGCACAGTTCTACCGTCTACAGTGTTTGTTGCTGCCCAGGAGTTGCGAACACCGCTGTGCCAGACTCCATCGGCTTTATCGACGGTAAAAGTCGAATTTCCTGATCCAGCAGACATATCACTGTCAATAAGCGCCGCCTGCGCACTGAATCCGCCGGCTATCAATGTTAATGTAATTATCCATTTCTTCATTTTGATGCTCCTTTTGTTTTTATCATTAGCTTCATTTACGCACTACAGATGAACTGCAATGTTTTGAAAATATATTCTCTTTCATAATCACCCCGCCGAACTTCGGCGGGTTTAGCTAGGATGCACCCCTGAACGGGATGCATCTTGTTGTGAATCGGACTATTCCGTGACTTCCAACTGGAAGAAATTAACCGGAGCGGTCATCGGAACGGCATTGGTCACCATTTCGAATTCATCCCGGAAATCTGTCCAGGTTCCGCCCGTTGTGATGGTGTAGCTGGCCTCATTGTCCCAGAAGGTCGTATGGACCAGATTATCCGATTCCAGCGCCGTGTAGGTCGGCCGGTCGGAACTCTTCAGACGCGGGTAGATGTAGAGGAAGTTTCCGTTTCCATCCTCAGCATATCGCCGACCGGTAATACCAGCATTGTTGATATCATTCGGATTACCGCCCAGCCCCCATTCCGTAACATTATCAAAACCGTCTGCGTCATAGTCATTGGTGGAGGCAGCTGCTTCGTTATAGAGATTGAAGCCAGCGGCCCAGCTCTGGTACACCGATGGCTGTGAACCGTATTCAACCTTGAGCTCCTTCATATAGTTCCATCCATTTCCGACGTCAAGATTCGCGGTCATGTTGTCGTAGAAATAACCGACGGCATTAATTTTCGTCAAGGACAAGGCGCTACCCACGGTATAGATCCCGTTGGTTACCGTCATGCGGTTGATATCTGTGGCGGTTGCCAGTGTCAGCGGCGTCCATTCTTCGTCCAGAACGGTGATCGAACCGGTCTGAGATCTGAGGTACTGAGTTTTTCCAACATACCACTGGTTGTCATTACGAATGGCCAATTGCACATACGCAGGATCTGTTGAGCCGATCTTTAATAAATTAAAGGCACCGACATCAAACGAAATCGTTGGATTGTTCGCCACGCCATCAAATTCACCACCGGTATTTCCGACCGTGTTCTCAAAATAAAACAAGGTCGAATGGTTTTCATACTTCCACCGAATCAGCGGCGACGTACCACCACCACCATCGTTACCCCTGATGAGTCCCAGTTCCGCACTATTCTGCGAAACGACATGTATCAACGGGCACAGGTTCGTGTTATGTACCGCAACATCAGCCGCAACCAAAACCGAACCATCGATTCCGCTTCCTGTCGTAAACTGGCTGAAGCCGATCCCGCTGGCCACTGGCGTGTGAGATACCCCGCCATAGTTCCGGCTAGCGCTCAACCAATCGATCGTATCACCCGGGTACCAAAGCGGAGCGATTGTTGCACGCGCAAATGCGCCTGATTGCTCCGAAGCAACCTCCGTGGCCCCTGCATCGTATACCGTCTTAACCGTGTATATGTAGCCGCGAAGATCCTGCAGTGTTGCGTCAGAGTCCGTATAGGACGTAGTGCCCTGCGGTAAAGTTGCGATTTCTGAACCCTCCACTCCATACTCTTCCGATCGGAAAATTTTGACAGATTCTTCTTCGCCAACACCCGACCAGTTCAGATCAATCGTCAGCGATGTAACACCAGCCTGGGCGGTGAGCTCAGGAATCGACTGCGGAATTGCGCTGGCATTGGTGTGCGATACTGATATCGAGTCAACCGAAACATTCAGCATCTGCCCCAGAGGAATCCGGTGCCCCATGCCAAACTCTACAGTACTGGCCGCATAGGCATCAACCGCCTGCGAAGCAGCATAATCCGTATAAACAACAATGCCCTCATAGACGTTAGTGCCAACAGTCACGGTAACCTGGCCATTGTACTTGTTCGCAATCGGGGATTTCCGAATCATCCAATTCACCGTCATTTCTTCGGTTTCCAGATCCGGCTGCTCGCTGCTTGTATTCTCCCACAATGGATCCCAACCGACCTGCTCTGAGGACAACGCGAGGGACACATTAATATTGTACTGGTACATGTTTAAACCAAAGGACATGCCATCTGCAGCAGTATTGCGTACGACCCAAAGAACATCGTCTTCCTGCGCGGGAAACAGATCTGTATTGGCGGCATCGGAGCTGATGCCCCACTCGAAGAATTCTTCTGCTCCCGAGAGATTCGCAGTGGTGCCGATATACTCAACTCCATTAATCACATTCGTCTTCGTAGCACCGTCCGCAATCGCCGATACACTGAAGACCGTTGTGCCACTCCAAACGGAGCCGACTTCGTTAGAAGTAAAACGACTGTAAATAACATCGTTTCCGCCATTGGTGGCGAAAAGCGGATTGGATTGAGCAAAACCGGATCCGGCAATATCCACTTCGAAAGCATTCGGATTCGAATCCGCAATCGCATTCCAACGGTCCTGCCCAGAAAGATCCCCATCATTATAGAACGCACCGCTGTTGACAAACGTGGTGTTCAGAATGGTCGTATTGCCCACAATCGCTTCCGGTGTCGCCGACACTGGAGTAGAAACTGAATCCGCAGCCCCCGTGGCTTTTGCCGTTACTTTGTACCAGTATTCGGATCCGTTCGAAACACTCGTGTCCGTGAAGACGTTGGTGGTCAAACCGCTACCACCCGCAACAGGACTATAGGTTCCCCCGATGCCAGCATCGGACCGGGTTACATCGTAGGTTTCTGCTTCAACAACCGCGTTCCATGAAAGTCCTACCTCTCCATTGCCGCCAAGCGCCGCTGCAACTGGAGCCATCAGCACGGGCGCTACGCCCGTCGTCACATCCATGTTAATAGAATTGATGGTTGCATCGAACCGATCGACGGTGTTACCCGCAATAAAATTGCAGGCACCGTCATGATGGATAACAAAATAATCGAGGGTTGCGGCATCATACGCATCCGACACCGTCTGATAGGCCGTCACCCCGTTGCTGCTCACAAGAGTATCGAGATTAATCAGATTTGCAGTCAGGGCATAGACGTTGTCATTGCGCGTTTTACGAACATTAAACACAACGCGGAGGTTGTCGGTTTCCAGATCAGTGCCTCCGGCACCATCCCAGCCTGCCGCAGCAGGGGTTAATGCGGTAAGCATCTCAAACCCGCCGATACCGTCCTGAATTCCGATCTGAAGTAAATCATCATTACCTGGATTCTGGCTGACTATACGAATATCCCATTCGTCACCGGCACCGGCGGTACCCGGATTGAGAGCGCTGCTCGTTGTCGTCAGACCGAATTCCAGAACTGACCCGCCACTCCATCCGTTTGTGGTCCGGCTAATGGAGAAATCAATGGATCCGTCCCACTCGGTATCGACCCCATTATCGGAAGCCACGTTTAGAGATACAGGAGTATCGCCTCCGACGAACCCGCTGTTCAGCGTGGTGATGTAACCACTTCCTGCTGCGTCCGTAACATTGAACGCATTGGTTTTGGTGCCGACCAACGCCCAACCATTCTGTCCGGCCAGATCCCCATCTGCGTAACCTTGACCGACAGAAAAGTCGGCGCTTATAAGCGATGCCGCCCACGATGTTGATAATAACCCCATGCTGATCAGCATGGTTAATCCTGTTCTCTTCGCTCTCATCTCATCTCCTTTATTGCTGATTCATTCAACTACTGACTCTCCCGGAAGAGGGCTGCTTCATGAAGCCCCCATACCCTTCTGAGAATGAGCTACAAATGTATCATGAGAATACCAATACCCCCCCCATACGCGACCTTGTAGACAGAACTACGCATACGCGTAGTGTCCAGAATAATTTCGCCCGCGGCCCTGATATTACAGGCTTGGGCGCGTCAGAAGAATGACACTCCCCGACCCAAGGGTCGGGGTATCTCTTTATTATACCCAGCGCTGAATTGTGTAGAGCTTTCAGCACACTTACTCTCCACTCCTCGAATTGCGCCCCAGAGGGGCGGGGAATAGGCCATACCCCTACGGGTGCGTAACCTTCAAACGGAAGAAGAGGTTCTCATTAGTACCTCCATAGGTCTTGCGCTCGACCTGTTGATAGCCGGGAATGCCGGATGAATAATTGGAGTACGTATTCCATAAACTGCTCCAAGGACCGGTCACAAGATTTGTCGTCCATTCCGGGTGGTAGGTAATACCAGGATAGAGATTCGTGGTTTCCAGATAACTAAAACTGACGTTGCTATCGGGGTGATAGGCGATTGATGGTGCCACACCCTGCTCGGCGGCATTGGTCGGATTTCCGCCGAGTGCGTATTCCGCCATATCAGAAACAGAATCGTTATCCGCATCATTGGTCGCAATACCACTCAGGGCGTGAGCCGTCACGAACGCCGACCAGCCGTCGGGTGCAGCATCGGTCTTTACGACGAGCTCCGGCCAACTTCCGACCGCGGCCTCCTTTGAATAATACCCGATTAAGGAACCACCGGATGAAAGCACCGCCACCGAAAAGAGTCCGTCGCCATTCCGTTCGGCATTCACCTGACTGGTCACATCCAATTCGATCCAGGAATCCACGGCCGGACGCGCATCGCTGGCAAGGGCCGTACCGACAGCCGGTTTGTTGTTCCATGTGATCGTGGTCTCGCCCCAAGAATCATCGCCGACCAAATGGGCGGTATGAACATCTGCAGCGGTGCTGCCTTCAGAAAGGACTTTCAAGCGCAGCACGGCATTCGTAACGGATGCCCCGGGTACGGATGACAGATTAAATCGCAGATAGGCGTCGCGTGTAAAATCACCAACCGTACCTCTGACTTCCATTTTCGTGGAGGTGCCATAGTTGTTGTTTACTCGGGTGCCGCTGTAGACATACGAATCGGCAACCGGATGGAGTATATAAGTGCCTCCACCGTCACCGCCAGTGACGGTTACCGTGCAGGTATCATGATACCCGCCATCGGTCGTAGCCGCCGTGATGATTGCGGTGCCCGCCCCGTTGGCCGTCACCAAACCGCGGGAGTCTACAACGGCTACCGCGATATCATCTGAAGTCCAGACCACGGATGGGTCGGTGGCGTTGAGCGGGGTCACCGTTGCCGTTAATTGCGCGGTTTCTGTGGAAGCAAGGTTCAACGTGTTTGTCGCCAGGGATAACCCGGTGACCGGCACCGCATTGCAGGTCGTGACCCCATCCGCATCTGTGATAATGAGCTTCGAGCGATACCGGAAGCCTTCAGCCGTTACATTCATTATATTTACACTGTAGCACCCGGGCGCGGTACCGCTTGCCCCGTCCAGGACGGCTGCACTCGAGGGAACCGTATATGATGATTGATCCAGGGTCTGCCCAGCTGAAATCAAATTCTTAATTGGACAGGGTACAAACCGATGGAACCTTGCTGCGGCAAGCGCATTGGTTCCATAGACGGCATGAACGTCCGCGATCACAGAGGTAGCTGCAAATGAACCCGGAGTAAGCCCTGCGAGGGCCTCATCTGGAGTTACAAAGCCCGGCTCCATGTGAAAGGCGAAAAAACTGCCATATGAAGTAATGCGCCGAATATCGACATGCCCGTTATCCATCGTGTGCGGCTGGAGAAAGACGGCGTCGCCGCCATCAACGTTTGTGATGTCCCTTCCCCATACATCATCAAGGCCGGACGTCTGACCAACCGCCATGTCGGTCTCAATTCGAAGCGTCACCCCGCGATTGCAGGACAGGTTTTTATAGAAAATATGCCTCCCGTTCTGCATTTGAATCAATCCATATCCAGAATGCGAGTTCGTCGTGCTGCAGTTCATAATCAGGCCGTTCTGGGGAACGTTGTAAAATGTTCCGTTGTATTTTCCCGCATTAAGAACGATGGCACTGATGTCGGTCATGTTATCCACGACGTGCATATTCGAAATCATGAAGTTATCTGTATTGTAGCAACCGAAGGCCTTGAAGTGGTATAGGATATCCAAGGACGAAATATCTGCAGTCCACATCTGGTTGGTATCGGAACAGCGGACACTGGCATTGATGGTTGCAACGGCTGACTCTGGAGTCCCGGTAAGGGCTCCCATAAAAAAAAGGGACTTGCTGGATCGCGGCGATGACCACGGCTTAATTACTGCACCCGGATCAATCACAATGTGGACATTGGACTTTATGGTCGCGCCCCGAAGGTAGAAGGTACCAGCCGGAATGACAATTTTACCGCCGGTCGGCAGAGCGGTCATTGCGTCGATGGCCGCCTGTAATGCGACCGTATCATCATTGGCATCCGATCCATTTGCTCCGTAATCTGTCACCAGATTCACCGTGGCACTCACCGATCCGATGGTGTCTGTAAAAAAATCGCTCTCCATGGGTTCCACGGCAAGTGCGGTAGATAGCGATAGTATCATCGCTGTTCTTGTGTATGCGATCTTCACTCTTTTCCTTTTGTGCATGCTTATCGACCGACGGCTCTTGAAAATGAACGATCTAATCTAGCATGCCCCTCGGAAAACGCCCCGTACGCGACCTTGTAAACCAGGCTACGTAAGTGCGTAGTTTTCGGGGTTATGAAGGAGTGCTGCGCCCGCAGGATAGGACAGACTTGACTGCGTCAGGAGATCAGGCCCTTGCGGAAGGCTTCCGCCACGGCACCGGCTTGGGAATGAACCTGCAGCTTTTTGTAAATGCTGCGCAGATAGTAATCCACGGAGCTGACAGAGAGAGAGGTTTTTGAGGAAATCTCTTTTTTCATGACCCCTGCGGCCAAGTAATTCAAAATGTCGAGCTCGTGCTCCGTCAACCCGGAATCGATGGAACTGGGGGCCGGTTGCTTGTATGCATCCAGAATCATGGCGGCAATCGGTCCGCTCAAGGGAGACCCGCCGTCAATCACCAGCCGAATGCCTCGCAGAATTTCATCAAACGAAGCGTCCTTCAGAAGATAGCCGGAAGCCCCGGCACAAATCGCATTAAACACCGTGGTCCGATTTTCAGAGATCGTAAAAACGATGAACTGTGTCGCAGGGTACATGGCTCGGATATTCTTGATGATTTCAATACCGTTGATGCCGGGCAGCTGAATATCGACCAGCATCAAATCCGGAAATTGTTTACTCCGAAGCAAGGGCAACATTTCGTCATAACAGGAAAAGGTCTCCTCGCAGCAAAGGTCCGAAGAAAGGTTGATCATCTTCGCGACCTGCTCCCGAAGCGGGCGATGATCTTCAACGATCCAGATTTTAACGGGCTGCTCAGTCATATTCATACGTCCTGTTTCAAAAATGCCATGTAAGGGATTATTCTTCGACACAAAAAGATCCATCAAATCGGCACCACCAGTTCAATTCGGGTGCCCTGCCCCGGGCAGCTGTCCAATCGATAACGGGCATGCAGTCGTTCCGCGCGCTCCTCCATAGAAGCCCGGCCATAATGTTTCCGCAGGTAAAGCGACTCCCGCGCTTCAACAGGTGCGGTCTCAAAGCCGACCCCATCATCCGCAATCCGCAATGTCATCGTTTTTTTCTTCACTAAAACCTCCACTTGGATTCCAGTGGCCTGCGCATGTTTTACTGCGTTATGCAATGCTTCCCGAAAAAACAAGACGATGTCTCGTTTAGCAGGAATCTCAATAACCTTGCGAGGGATTGCCTTTGATTCCGGAAAGATTAAAGATAACCGTTCGGAACCAACCATTTTCTCGGCAATATCGCCGAGCTGAAGGATTAACTGCTGCAGTGTATCCGTATTGCTGTCAGTCACCCAGAGCACATCCCGCAAGGATGTCGTCAGCTCTCTGGACACCTCCAAAATGGATTGACTTCCCTCTGCCACGACTGGGTTCTGTGCTTGATGACCGATAAACTCCGACGTCAGAGAAATGGTCGCCAGCTTACTGCCCAGATCATCATGTAAATCCGTTGTAATCTGATGGCGAAGCGCCTTGGAGTGGCGCCTTCGCTGAAGCATCGCCCCCACGGCAAACAGCAGGGCCCCCGAAACAATCAGCAGCACCATGATGAAACCGGACACCATCATAAAATTCGCCCATCGGGCATCCAGCCGTTCCGCTCGGGCCGCGTTATCCTCGAGCGCGCGGGACAATTGACTGCGCTGATCAATTTGGCGAAGCCAGTCCGACAAAAAAAGAACCGGTGCCCCATTCGCCTTCCCATCGATCAGCAAATGAGCCTGTTCATCAGCTCCGCGCGGGAATCCCACCAGCCGGACGCGTTGAATCGGATAGGCCATGCTGGATTGATGAACTCTGATTTCACCCAACGCAAAAACCATCTTGTCGTTGTGCACGGGGAAATCGCTGACCACACACCGAATCCAGCGCCCGGTATTGCCCTTCCCTGCAAGTCGCACTAGATTATTCCCAGGATTCCCCACACTCCCCCCGGATGTAACACGAAGTGACTCCCCGCGCTGCCCGTCCTGAGTTTCCGGCACCATCTCCAACTCAATCGTTCTCGGAAAGCCGTATCCGGGAATCAGAATGCCATCCGACGGCAGCGCAGGAAACAGCTCAACCCAACCGAGCTCGCGATTCTGGCCAAGGTCGATCTCCACCACGCATGGATCAGATGGAGGCGTATCAAACACAATTGAATAATCGTCGTCTCCCGGATCATCGCCGTCAGCGCCAATACCGATCGGTTGCCCCAGACTTGTTTTCTGATCAATCAAAAACTGTTTTCCCCAGTACGGCGGGGACTCAAAAGCAGCACTGACCTCTACCGTCGTCCCCTTGGCAACCTCGTGTCGAACCACCGCATAAAACTCATCTAAAGCAAACAGCTCCTTGCCCCCTTCCCCGCTTCCACGGAAAACCTCGAGCCGGAACCGGTTCGAACGCGGATCCGGCAGGTCAATCGCCAGCGGCATGCGCCCCGGGTCCGGACAATCCGACGCCATCCACTCTCTGGTAACTTTTGAGGATCCATCCGGATAAAACTGCCACAAGCGAAATCGCTGCGGAAAGCCATAGCTTTGGGCCTTGGGGGACTGCCGGTCAATCGCCGGAACCAACAGGATCTGCTGTATAAACGCATCGCGGATAAACTCGATATCCACCGTCCATCGCGGCGCGTCCGGAAGTTCATCCAACGCCGGCAAATACCCTCCGTGATATCCATACCCGTCAAACTGCAGCGGTTCCGATAGGCGAGGAAGCAACGCCTGCTCCGACCGGAGTCGCGCCTGCTGCGCCTGAATTCTACGCAGCTCTTTGGGAATGTATAATAACGGAACGGCCTTCGAATGGGCCGGAGAAACGGCTTTTTCCGCTCGGACAGGCGAGGATGCGGCCTCCTTGATCTGCACAGAACACTCCTTCGACCGAGTCAAAAATGCTGCCAGTGGATAGGTTTCATGAAGTATTCTGCACTCCATGTTATCCAACTCAAAACCCTCTTCCCCCGAAAACTCCGAATCGGCATTCAACGCGAGATAAATGTCGGCCGTGGTTTTGGTAAGCAGGCTCTCCGCTGTCGTCTCCGCAGTCCAAACCTGCCCCGACACCTGGTTCGAAATCACCAGACTACAGTTCCAAGGCCGTTGCTTCGCGGGCCGTTGTATTGTGTAGATGATCCGCAGTTCATCACTTTCGGCGGCCGCCTCCATGGATCCCATTCCGGAAATCCCGATATCGTTCAGATTCACTAACTCATTGCGTTTCCAGTATTCGGCGGGATTTAACGTCACAGCTAACCCCCCATCCGGCCAAGCCCCGTTTTTCTGCGCAGACGATTGCGAAAGTCTGAATCCGATTCTTCGGTTGATTCCATTCGGCTGATTAAAAAATTTGTGTGACGCCGGGATCACCGGCGGCCCCTGCCCATCAGATCCCACTAACGTGATAAAACACTCAAGCATGTTCACATCAGTCAGCGAGTGCCGGCCAAACTGCCGATAATCAAAACTCAATTGAAGCGCATCACCAGGCGCCAAACGCCCAACCGCATTGGTGAAATACTGTCCGCACCAGTTTGTGTCCAACGTACCGCCGTTTGCCACAAACCCCGGCCGATGCTCTAGATATCGATTGCCCGGATCAGACGGCTTAGTGACCACATGGCCGAACCCCCATCCCAACAGCATGTCCGCTCCGTATTGAGTTTTCCAGAGCCCCAAATCATGATCTTGAAAATCAAGTTTAAAAATGGTTTCAGAATCGGGAACAAAAGGCGACGCAGACTGCCCTGTCGCTCGCCCGGCAGCCGCCAAAACAAAAAGGACTAAAATGATCTGGACGGAAATATATGACATTACATAGCTATATTACGCTGAATGAGAGAGATGACCATGTTAAAAATTGGATGCCCCCGGAGCATCCCTTGATTCCTTCGGCATTCGTTTCACTAAATAAAAGCTCAGGGCACTATAATCTGTAGGCGGAAAAACAAATGATCATTGGTGCCTCCATATATTTTTCGTTCAACCTCGTCATACCCCGGTATAGCGGACGGAACAATCACCGTTGAGTCCCATGTCTGATTCCACCCATTGGAAACCAGACTATCTGTCCATTCCGCCAGATAGGTGATGCCAGGATGTGCATTAGTTATTTCCAGATTGTAAAGGCTGACATAGCTGTCGTGTGCGTAAACGATCGACGGCATGGTCCCTTGGCTTGCTGAATTGACGGGATTTCCGCCCAAGGCGTATTCAACGTAGTCGAACTGACCGTCGTGATCGAAGTCGTTCGTAACGGAACCGCCCAAACCGTAGTTTGAAACAAATTGCTGCCAACCGGTCTGTCCGGGCACCGTGTATGAAAAACAGTCGATCACGCGACTGGAAATCATTGCAATCATCGACGAGCTAAATCCGCCGTAGAGGGTCTCGGCCGCAAAAAAATCGGGCGTTGAACCGAGACCGCCCGCAGAGAAGGTCTCGATGATGCTGTTTGACACAAGATTCATTAACGTTAGGTCCATCGCCCAATCATCGGAAGACGCGCCGCGGGTTAGAGTCACCGAAAACTCCAACCAATCGCTGGTTCCAAGGTCCGAGACCAGGCCAGCCAGCGAGGAGGATACCCCCGTTGAAAACCGATTGCCGTTTTGGTTCACCACGATAAAATCAAAGCCCCCACTGGAAGTACGGCGAACTCCGGCTCTCATGAAATCACCGCCCGTACTTTCGTCATAAAACATCAAATTGATCAGATCCTTGGCTCCAATAACACTATTGGTGCTGGTGAACTTAAAAACGGAGGAAAGGGTGATCTCATCTCCGGCGCTAGCTGAAGAAAGGCCCGCGCTGTATACCCCTTTCACCCATGCATTCAGACTTACGTCAACAATGCCCTGCGCACCGTTATATCCGGCACCATTGGGGTTAACCATGTTGCCCAGCGGACCGGTCCAATCCGAATGGGCGGTCAAATCGCCGGTCGCATAGCCCTCTGATCCGGTGAACTGAACAACCGTTGTTACGGGCGACGGGGCCTGCAGCGGCACCGAAGGCGGCGGAATCGAATGATCGGTCTGAAGTAACAGGACATCGCAGGGCTCCATCACCGGAGAGCTCGTAAGAAGCTGCTGGGTGATGAGGTTGCGCAGCCCAACAGGTAGACCTGATTCTTTAAGCACCACCGTACGTGTATCCTTGCTGACATTAATCAAAACTACCGTGGTGTTGCCGGTTGCCGGATCGATCCATTGTGAGCTCAGCACACCGTAGGCGGGTTGCAGATCCGGACTTAGGATCAACGTCTGTACCGGCAAAGATGGTTTCAAGGCGTTCAGCGCGATGGTGAGCGAATCCGCCATGGCATACACTTCCGAAAAAGCCACTGATGCAAAGGGCGTCAGTCCGGAAGAACTACGACTGCCCCCCTGCTCGTTCTTTCCGAAACTGGCCGTCGCCCCATTCACCTGCACAAGGTTACCGCCCGCTCCTTCATAGGTCTGCAGCGCAGCCAGACTGACGTCAGACATATAGGCTGTTGGCGGAATAATCACGGTCTGATTCAACGTCGATACGTTGGAAATTTCCGTCGGAGTGGTGAATCCGACCGAAATATTGAGCAGTTTCAGCGCATCATAGACATCCGTTAAATCGGCCGTGTATTCGGTATCCTGAATGGCCGCCTCTTCACAGTAATAGAGCATAAAGCTGCGGGTTTCAGGCACCAGCGCCGTTATGGATCCGGCATGGGCATTCAGCTCCTTGAACGTGCGGCCGTAGCTATCCACCGCTTTAGGCAGCGTAGCGGCACTGCCGATCACAGCCCCCATATCGCCCCGCAGACTTCCGTCGTGTTTTCGCGGGAAATACCATGCCTGCATGGCACTCATTCCATGCGTAAATCCCAGCCAAAGCGCGGTACGAACATAGTCGCGCCCCATCGAAAAATGGCACCATCGGTCCGTGGAAAGTCCATGCCACTCCGAGTCGTAGAACGGCTTATCCGGACAAAGGGATTTCGTAAAATCCATCATCATGGATTGTTCCATCCAGGCCAGAGCGTACCGGTTGGTCCACTCCATAGAAAACTTAATGTTGAGATCGGATGCCCCGAGCGGAACCACATGATTATCCGCCCCCATCACATCCTGCAGCTTGGTCAGATACTCCAAATCAATCCCGGCATCACGGTACTCATCGCTCAGCGTTCCCCCCAGAAGCTTAATCGTAACCGGAGAACCAGCCGGATCATTCGACTGGGTACCGTTTTTAAGGAACGAAAACCATTCGTTCACACGATCCATATTGAACCGGCACCAGTCGTACCAAATCGGCCCGCCCTGCAGGGAGAGAGGAACCGGTATAATCATTCCGGCTTTCGCCGCATCAAAGTCCGCATAGGACGTGCCATAGGTCATATTCAGATTAGAAACCGTCGTATATTTCGCAGTAATCCATTCTTTGTATTTGGCCATGGTATGGTCAGACACACCGTTACTGGCCAGCCAGCCGCCTTCGCGCGTGGAAAAACTCGGTTCGTTCGCCAGCAGATGGATGCGGGGCTGATTCCCCGAACCCGCCGGTCCGCACGCCGTCGGCAAAATGCCCTCAAAAAGAGTCGTCAGCCAGCCCCGAATCAGCGGACTGTCGATATCGTATTTTGTAAAATTCCGCGCGCCGTCCAACACCTCCGGATGACTGCTGATCATCCACGAGTCGGCTTGATGGCCCAGAAAGATCTGCTGAGGACCAATATTATCGGCGCTCTGTGCATAAAGGTCCGCTGCCATGGCATTCCTGTTGCCGGCATTGACCGTGTTGTCGGAATCTACACTGGTCAGGCTGTAGCTTCTGCCGCCCACCCGCCCGAAAGCCTGCAGCAGATCTTCCTCATCCTTCAGCATCCAGGTAAACGTACTGGGGAAAACCGGATTACCGTCGAGCGTATAAAAGCGATTGGTCAGCACCAATGTGCCCGTCGAAAAATCAGAAGGATCCTCCAGGGAAATATTTGATGCCAACTGTTGCCGGAGCTCATCCATCGCGTTGTTGGACAGGTCGAGACATTCCTGCATCTCATCAAATGGAAGCTCAATGTGATACGTGGCAGAATTCGGAATTTTACCCCGCCACCAAACAGCGGCAACAGCGTTTGACATAATTTCCGGATGATCCCGGTCGTATTGTGAATAAACCAGAAAACGATCGATTACGGTTTTGGAAACGGCGGCATAATCGGTATTAAGCCCAGCCATATCGGCCTGCGCCGTCAGCGAGGCCAACTCCGTTTTATTGCTCGCCACACGATCCGTCAGCGCGCGCCAGTCGGCTTCATCCGTCCCCCCGTCCCAAGCGGACGCGTTCAACCCCACCAACAGGAAACCGATTAAGTTCAAACTTTTTTTCACCACTTCATTGAACATTTGTATTCTCCGGTTCCAGGAGCTCCTGCATATCGCGATCAAAGGCTTCGCCATCGAACGGTACGATGACAATTTTACTGCCGTTTTTATCGTTCGGCCCATCTTCGCCCTTTCGGGAGTCGATCACTGAAAAGAGGAAATGAGTCGGATGCCCGTTCTCTACAAATACCGTCATGCGCTGCACGATCGGCCAATGGTTCACCGTACCATCGGTATACTTGAAAAAATCTATGTCGTTACGGAACGCAATGCCGCGGTATGTCCAGTCGTGAATTCCATCTTCTGAAGTCAGGTGATACGTGACATTGTCGAGGTGATAGTTGATGGTCATATGATACAGGCCGCCGCTATACCAAACCGATGGGTCTTCCATGTTTGTCTTCTGGACTTCGGGCATATCTTTATAAACCGGTTCAGACCTGATTTTATAGGGTCCCAGAATACCGTTCTCACTGATCATGATCGCCGTTGAACGCGGCACGATCATGTAGCGGCCATCTGGGCGAAGAAGAATCTGGACATTAGCCATACAGCCAACGGTTCCATTTTTTACAGCGCCTTTATTGTTTTCACCGTACCGCGCTAAACCGGGATTGAATCCGTTCAGATCGATCTCTATTTTTCCCAATAGCTGAAACGGACCATCCGGCGAATCGGAGACGAAGACTTCTCCGGAGGTAATTTCACTGGTGACCATCGCATAACGTCCGTCATGCATTCTTAAGCCAATGACATTGCCGCCTTTTCCATTCTGCCAGTCAGGCCAGGTCAGGCCGCCAATATGTTTATAAGGTCCGATCGGATTGTCGGAAACCGCATGCATAGCTTTGGACTCCACCTTCCATCCCGTACTGTGAGAGTTGGTCTGAGCCCAACAACTGGCATACATATGATAGCGATCATCATCCGCTTTCACAATCGCCCCGTCCCAATAGCACCAGCTTTCAAGGGTCGAATCTTCCAGCCCGTTTTTAATATCCCGGGGCAGCACATTGGGGTTCCCCCAGATGCCTTCCGATACCAAAGGCCCCTGTGGCTCCATTGGCAGAAAATAGTCGATCATTTGTTTTTCGGCCTGAACGACCCCATGAACAAAAATGAGCGAGAGCAATGCGACCAGTGTTCTGATTCTCATATCTATGATTTCCTTTTTCTGGATTAAAACTCGAAAGAAGAAGCGCCTATCCGCAATATGGATTTATAAAAGAAACCCCGCCCGAAGGCGGGGTTTCTTGGGAGGATGAATAGTGATGAAGCTATTCAAATGAAATTTTGATATATTTCTGGCTATCGGCATCAACCGGAACAACGGTGCTGTAGTCATGCATGACCTCATCCGCAACGGCAACCGTGTTGGTCTCTACCGGCCCCCATGGTCCAAGCACGAGGTTATCTGTGGTCTTGATTACGGCCACGAGAGAATCATCGCCCCGCAGGGAGTAGCTATAGGTGCCGGAAACCGCATTCCATATTGGTTTAATTCCAACATCAGTGCTGTTGGTCGGGTTGCCACCAAAGATATACTCTCCGTAGTTGCTGAGGGCGTCATGGTCATCATTGCCGTTTTTATCGCCAATCAGTAAGAACTGATCTGCCCAGCTCTGATACGGAGATCCGGTACGGCCGGTGACCTTGAAGAAGCGAACATGGCCACCGGCACCATACTTAGCCGGAGATACGATGCGGCTGTACCAGATCCCCGCGGCAGTAATCTCTTTCACTTCAGGCGATGCGGCGGCCCCGACGACGGCAGCGCCGGCGACCATCGGCGTGAATTCATACCACTGCACGGCATCGGCTTCTACGGCAATGGTTGTCCAATCGTCAGAACCTGTTGACGTGGGAACAGCCTGAGACGCAGTTGCAAACCAGTCCCCGTTGCTATCCTCGAAAATAAACCGCATCTCACTGGCCTCCACTCCAACAGCATAGGAGTCGGACTGCAGCTGCACCTCGAAGGTTTCAACTCGACTGGGATCGGCTAAAAAGCTTTCCCAAACCAGCATGTATTGAAGATTCGTTGCAAAACTCGCGTCGACACCGCCATGACTGATTTCTATGTAGTCATAATCGTCGGCATAGTTCCACTGATTAAAGTCGCGGACCAGACGATCGCCCCAGGTATGATTCAACGTAAAGTTAAAGTTCGGCGAACGGCCGGTTCGGTTCGGATAATAATTGCTGTTGGTCGGGCTATGATCCTGGCCGGCAACATAGGTATTGGCATTCATCCCATCAAACTGAAACTTCCATGGACTGTCATTGCTGATGGATCCGTCGACGATATCACTTGCGCCGCCCCAAAGGACGAAGGGAAGCGGGGCCTTTGCGGCGGTATATTCAAACGCATGAATTTCGCGGTTATGCAGCTTTGCATTGCGGTCGGACTGCCCGTTGCCGAAGCCTCCGAACAGTTCCGCAGCGTCAAACAGGTTGCTATGGGTTACGCCCGTCCACTCCTGTTCGAGAATCGGATCCGGGTTTCCACTATCGATGTTAAAAAGGCTGGCCTTCATCGTCCAGTCATTTGCATTTGCTCCACGGGTAAGCGACAGTGTGAGGCGCAGCAAGTCGCTGATGTAATCTCCATTCGCCGTATCAATACCGACCAAATTAGTTGATATGACGCCCGACACATACGTAGGCGGCCACGGCTTTGCCGATGTGCCGTCCCATCCATAATCTTCCCAGCTGGTTTCATACATCATAAACTTGTACCCGCTGGCGCCGCTGCGAACCAAACCGGCTTCAATATTTTCTGAGCCGTTGGTCGCCCCGCCATAGATACTGGCATTGATGATCGACTTGCTCTGGCTTGAAATCGCAAATCCCTGAGCTACGTCATAATAGCCCGCATCAGCCGGTCCCAGTCCGTTGGTCACAAAGTTGTCGTTGTACCCTTCCCCAAAGGTAAATTCGATAGAGGATTCGAACTGGTCATAGGTGTCAACAGTTGCGCTGTCATTACCATAGACGCCGGCGATATAACCCATACCCGAACGATTAGACACCACATGTCCACCCGCAATACCGGCAGTTGAATCAACCGGAACATATGCGCTTGTACTCCAGGCCTGCTGCCCGTCTAGTGCGCCATCAACATAACCTTCGACCGCCGTAAAGTTAACTTCCACCGCCTGCGCCAACCCCGCCGTCATCAGCCCGGCTGTCAAGGCGCCAATCATTGCCACTCTTCCTTTTCTCATGCTCTACTCCTTCATTATTGATATTTCCGTTTCACCTTTAAGCAGGATCTCCCGGACGACGTACTCCCCGCTCTTTTTTGCCGTCAAATAGAAAGCCAAAAAAAACGCGCTAGGACGAATACCTACATATTCATATTAAACATGCGATTTCTTCATTTTTGATTCTCCAGTTACTGACTCTCCCGGAAGAGGGCTGCTTCATGAAGCCCCTATACACCTTCTGAGAATGAGCCACAAATGTATCATAAGAAGACCAATAACACCCCGTACGCGACCCTGTAGACAAGGCTACGCATATGCGTAGTTTTCGGAGAATATGAAGAGATAATTATGCCCGAAGGTCTTGATATTACAGGCTTGGTCACGTCAGGAGATCAAACCCATTCGGAAGGCTTATGGTTGACCTTCATCCGAAAAAACAGGTTGTCGTTGGTTCCTTCATACATCCTTCGCTCGGTTTCACGGCACCCGGCTGGCTGTCGATCATTTTAGTGAGCGCGGCTTCCGAAACATGGCCTTCGTGGCACCCACTAATTTCGTAAATGCCGAGAAATACAAAGGCTATTTTATGAATGCACTGGTGGAGAAAGGATTTCCACCCTGTCCAACCTTTGCCTACGACGGCACCGATGCAGAAATACTCGAACCGCTCACGGAATGGCTTCTGGAGCTCCCCAAACCGGCCGGCATTCTGGCCTGGGGCCACGGCTATGCCCAGTGCATTGTCGACGCCTGCATGCTCGCCAATATCGTCGTGCCGCATGATGTCGCCATTCTCAGTGCCAGCAACGACAACTTTCTCTGCAACGCCTGCCACCCGCCTCTCTCCGGCGTGCTCACCCCCATGAAACAAATCGGCTATCATGCCGCCAAGCTGCTCGACCAAATGATGCAGGGGGAAAACATTCCGCACGACATCACCTATTTTCCTCCCCCCGGCGTGCACGAGCGACTGTCGACCGACACGCTCGCAGTCGAAGACTCTCGCCTCCGCAAGGTGATCGGCTTTATGAAAAACCATGCCTGTGAGGCCATCACCGTCGAGGACGCCCTCGCCGCGGTCCCCATGGCCAGAAGTTCGCTTGAACAGCAGTTCCAGAAAACCTTCGGCTGCTCACCGGTCGAAGAAATCCGGCGTCAACGAATCAACAAAGCCCGTCAATTGCTTGCGTATACCGATCTGAGCATGCAGCAAATTGCCGAAGCCAGTGGCTTTAGTTCATACAACTACCTGAGTTATGCCTTCAAAAAAGCAACCGGTAACCCGCCTCGCGATTACCGAAAGATGATGCGCAGCCAGTAGGTCTTAATCCGCATTCCGGACAGCATGCGCCCTCGCCGATGTGTGCGATATGGATATCCACTCTGAGTTGTTCTGTGCTCAAATCAACCTTCGTCACCTCCCAAGGAGAGGTTAATCCCAACAATACTTCATAATGCTCTATTATGCTATTCATGCCGTATAATGATCCGGCACCTGCACGATCCCCAAGTCTAATTCCCGATGATCTCCATAAAAATTAACGGAGAGCCAATTTTACATACGAAGGAACCTCATTTATTTCCTTCCCTATCGAATACTGCCCTTATCAGGCAGTCTCATACTCCATTTCTACAGCGGCTTTACAACAAAACGACGTATTGCGACCGGGCCATGATCGCCCTGGACCACAATTGGTCCTCGGGCGACTTCGCCATCCATCGGATTGGAGCGGGTTGGTCCAATGACGGAAATGTTTTCCTGAACCAATTGGCCATTCACACGCACCGATTCAAAACGGGCGGTTTCAGTTTTGTTTCCGGCGGCATCAAAACGGGGAGCGCGGAAAATCACCTCCATTCGTTGCCATTCTCCGGGCGACCGGGCCGCACTCAATTTTGGGGCCACGCCTTCGTAGCCGCGTGGTTTTCACCAAAACGTCCAAGATCTGGGAACTGTTTTGGCGACCTCGGTGCGGACTTCCATTTCGGCGTCGCTGCCGTTCACGTCCAGCGTGGCGGCAAATATGCCGCCGCCGGCAACGGTGTCGCTCAGCTCGCGGAGGGTGACATGCAATGGCCCGGTTTCGATCAGATAGGTATCGCGGTAAATGCCGCCCATGTAGGTGAAGTCCAGCTTGTTTTGCTCCTTGCCCGGAGGATAGAGCTTGCTGTTAGAATTATCCGCCATGACCGCTACCACGTTGGGCTTGCCGTTGGCGTTCAGTACATCGGTGACGTCGGCGGCAAAAGGAAGGTAGCCGCCGAAATGATGGGCCACCTCTTTGCCGTTCACCCAAACCTGCGCCTCGCCCATCACCGCTTCAAAATAGATGAACACCTTCCCGTGGCTGGAGGCCTTATTGACGGCAAACTTTTTGCGGTACCACGCCTTGCCCTGATAGTTCCGGCAACCACTGGCGTTCTCGCCGAGAATCTCCAGCCCGTGCGGCAGATTCGCCGCCTCCCACTCGCGGTCGTCAAACCCAACCGCTTCCGCACCCGACGCATCGCCCTTATGGAAGCGCCAGCCCGGATTAAAGTTGGCCACCGTCCGCGGACTGCCCTCTACCGCATAAAAGCCCGCCGTTGAGAACCGTTGATCCCTCCTCCCATCCGCGAAGGATGAGAAGCCTGACAAAACCATCAATCCCAATGCCGCATATATTCGTTTAACGCTCACAGTATTCCCCGTTTAATTCAGTCCAGTGCAATCCTGCCCATTTGTTCAGTTTATAAACAAACTAGAACCTAGCACTAACTAGAACGATGAAAAATATGTGATTACGCAATTCTTATACGAATCTACGCCAAATTCCGGCGGAGCGAAACCGCCAGAATGCAAATGTTCAGGAGCCTATGGTTGCATAGCAGAACAGCTGATTACTGTTTTTGCCAAACCCGAATGTATTCAATCTCGTAATCGACCGGAAGGTCTTCCTTTGCGGGCAGCCCCTGCCAGGGGAAGGTTTCAGAATCAACCCAGACTGAGATCGGATTTTTAAGCACCCATTTGTCGCCCAGTGCTGCCCGGGTGACCTCCCCGACCAGCTCTCCGTCGGCATAAAACTTTAAGTAGTCTTCGTTCCATTCGCAGCCGTACACGTGAAACTCGCCGGCCACCCGCCAATCGAGATGGGCCTTGTTCCGCCACATTCTGACGTTCTTGCCGGTCTTCCAGTCGATCATGGTAAACATCATCTCCTTCTCCAGCCCCTTCTTGTTTTTCAGCGAGGGCCGGCCGTTGAATTCGAACACGTCGATTTCCGAGCCCTTACCCGTGCCCCAGAAGGAACTGGTGATGGAGGCGTCGGCCGCCTTGCATTTGATTTCCATGTAGCCGTAATGAAACTGCTTCTTGCTGATGACGGCGGCCGTTGTAATGTTTTCATACGAGCGCCCGTCCTTGTCCTTCTTGGCGGCAAACTCGAAGTCGGGCTCCCAGCGGGTTTCGACCATCAGCTTGCCGTCGGAAATCCGAACGTTGTCTGGCGAGAATTGGGAAGGGGCGCGGCCGATCCATCTCGATTTATATTCGCCGTCCCTGCCCTGCACCAACCATTTGTCCTCATCAAGCTTTCTGCTCTCGAACTCATCGCTGACGTCCGTATTCAGAACCCATCCGCTGGTCTTGGCGGGATCCGAAACCGGATAAACTTTTCCAAACTTGCTGCCGGCTCCATAGCCGTTAACGGCCGACAGCAGCATTGCAGCGGCAAACAGCGTAATAATCGATTTTCCTGAATTCATTATTCACTCCCTGAAAGCGCCCGGCGGGCGCATTTCAATAGTTCTTTGGTTACGCTGTGCATGTCATTGCCGAATAGACCTAGCTGGTTTAGTCGCTGAACGATTCATCATAGTTCGGCATGCCGTTTACAACCCAGTTCGTATAGCCGATCTCGGTGTCATGCCACAGCGGGTCAACGCCGTTTGTTTTCCAATTATTACCATCGACAAGCATGTTGTTAATGATGGCCCCGTTGCCGGAGGCGATGTCGTTGATCTCTGAGATGTCGTCGACAATATCGTAGAGCTTCCAGGCGCCATTGTTCAGGCGGTTGGCTTTATACCTTCCGTTGCGCATCCCGACATTATTCGCACCGGCATTATGACGCACCCAGAACACGGTATCATTCGTGTGCGCATCTTGGTTGGCCAAAATTTCATCCCATATGTCCACCCCGGAAAGTACCTTGTCCTCAGGAATGGCGGCTTCGCCCAAGCGGGCAAAGGTGGGGTACAAATCATATGGATACATTGGATGCTCGTAGACCAATCCCGGAGCAATGGCATTGGGATAATGAATGAACATCGGCGTACGCACGCCGCCTTCATACACATCGCCCTTACCTCCCTTGAACGGCCCATTATCAGCGTCGTTTTCAAATGCCATTTCTTTGCCTCCGTTATCGCTAAGGAGGATGATCATGGTGTTGTCGAACTGGCCATTGGCTTTCAATGTCGCCACGATGTTGCTTACACCCCGGTCGACAGCATACATCATGGCCACGCTTTCCTCCTGCTTCGTATAGCTGCCGTCATCTTGTCCGGTGCCGCCGAACATATAGATTAGATCCTCCACCTTGGCCGTCAGCGGGGCGTGCGGGGCATTGTAGCACAAATACATGAAGAACGGCTGTTCCGGCGGAGCGTTCGTAATGAAGGTTACAGCGTCATCGGAGATCATGTCCGTAAGGTAGAGCCCCGGTGCCGGCACATCAGGCGGCGGAACCTCATCGCCGTTGCGAGTGAGCCACATCTGGTAGTCGTTGACCAGGTTTGGATCATCCTTGGACATCCAACCGTCGGAATAATAGTTATGTCCGCCACCCAGCATGCCGTACCAATAATCGAACCCAACGACGTTCGGATGCGTATTCGATGCGACGCCGCAATGCCACTTTCCGAACGCACCCGTGTAGTAGCCGGCATCCTGGAGCACCTTCGCTATCGTCACTTCATTGGTAGGGATTCCCAGATCATTTGCAGCCTCGAAGCCCCATAGGTCCCGCACGCCCTGCGACGGAAGGTCCTTCACTTCATACGGCAGGTTTTTGGAGCCGCCGATATGATGCGGATAACGCCCCGTCAACAAGCCCATGCGGCTTGGACCGCAGAACGGATGCGGAATATAGGCCTGCGTTAAGATCATGCCATCGCTCGCCAGCGTATCGATTGCCGGGGTAAAAGGAGACGTATAGCTTCGCCCAGCCTGTGTACTGCCATCTTTTTCACCAAAAAGAGCGGCGCCGAAACCAATGTCGGCATACCCGAGATCGTCACACACGATCATCAGAATATTCGGCCGGTCCAGATTGAATGCGCTATCCCGGACAAATACCTGGTCGCGGGTTGAGCCATCAATCACACGTTCCACTTCGTTGTAGCCCGCCAGTGCTGCTGTCGCGGAGTTTGTGGCGTCCCAATCCTGCTGCCAGTCATTGCTTGCAAGGTTGCCGGTCCACTCTGCGGTATATGACAGCGAAATGCCCGGCTCGGAATTGGTCATTTCCAACGCGACAAACCGGACCGAATCATCTTCTTCATATTGAAGATAATACGTGCCTCTGTCCGCTGGATTGGTCGGGTTGCCGCCATACGCAAATTCATAGGCATCGGCCATCGCATCGTTGTCGGCATCGTCGAACTTAAATCCGCTCAAGCTGTATCCATCAACAAACTCTTCCCAGTCCGAAGGATCCCCGGGAGCCTCATTCACGAAGACGATCAGCTTGGCTGTGTCTATTCCGTTTACCGAGGAAACCTGAACCGTAAACTCATTCTGCCCCGCATCGCCCGGCCCCGGCATACCTATAATGGTTCCATACGAATCTATACTCAACCAGGAGGCTGGACCGACCAGCGAATAGGTCATTGGATCATCCTTGGGATCGGAGGCATCGCCCGCAATCGAGTTGGTGTAGGCCACATCAATATCCGCAACGGGTTTGGTAATGCGGTCCACATCAAAAGCTGGAGATGGTGCAAGCGGCGCATACATGATGTCAAAGGCGTCGATCTGCCGGTCAGCAGTCAGGCCATCCACATCTTTAGTCCCTGAACTGAATCCGGGATAATATGCGCCCTCTTCAAAAAAGGAGAGAATGGATTCAGTGTCGGTAAGAGTCTCCGAAATGAGTGTGCTTGCCGTATTGAGGTTCACCAGCTCAACAGCCACCGACCATTCGGCTTCGGAAGCCCCGCGGATCAAGCTTGATGTAAGCTGCAGCCAGTCGGTCGTACCCGTGCCATCGGTTGCCAGGCCAAGCAGCGTTCCGGACACCTCGGAAGAATATTTATTATTGGTCCCTTTAACCCTGATATCGTAGCTGTTTGCTACATTCGTTTCGCGTCTCAAAATTACGCGCAGTTGATCCGCATCGGTCGCCCATGTTTTATTATAGGTATGCGTATAGAGGTCCTTCGCGGTAGTTACCACATTACCCGTACTGGTAAACCGGAATGTGCTCGAAAAGGTCATATTCGATCCCGCTACCGACAGCGCTCCCAACAGATTGGCCACCGACTCGACATTAGCCGTATCCGCATCCAGCGCCACAAGACCCTTCGCACCGTTATAGCCGTCCGCATTGATGTCGACCACATTGGCGGTCTCAGACACCCAATTCGTGTGGGTGTCGAGATTGCCATCTACATAGCCCTCTTCGGTTATGAAATCAATCGCCACGTCAGAGTCCGGCGGAACGCCCGGTTCAGCATTCACCGTAATGTTCAACGTGGCCGTATCAACTCCTCCTGTCGCGGAAACCTGTACGGAAAAAGCATTGGGTCCCACATCCCCAGAACCCGGAGTGCCGGTGATTGTGCCGTTCGTTGCAACGCTCAGCCAAGAGGGAGCATCGAGCAGCGAAAACATCATTGCATCCAAACCCGTATACGAGACATCGCCTGCAATCGAGTTGGTATAAGCGACGCCTTCGTCAGCGTTAGGCTTGCTCAAGGAATCAGAGCTAAAGGAAGGTGCCGGATCGACCGGTGGTTCACTTGCTTCCGATGCGGTTGCATTAAAATAATTAACCTTGAATCCGGTGTTTCCCGCGACTGTTTTTGCAATATCCGCATAGACCCCTACCGAGGTAATATTATCCATATTCGGAGTTGCAACAGAACCAACAACACCGCCGTTGTTGTTCAACGGAGTAAAGGTGTACCAAGTCAGTGAGACAGGATTTGCATTGGAGGCAGAAGTGTAGGAAAGGCCTAACGTAAGGGCAGGTGCACTAACATACCAAGAAGTCGTACTGTCTCCGTTGTCTCTCTCAATCAGATAGCTGAAGGTGCCGCTGTCGCCGACATATCTTCCACCAACAGCGATGCTATCGAGTGTCGTATTGGTGCTTGCGAAGTTTTCCCAAACGACCATCGCCTTCATGGATGTGCTGTCGCCATCCTGCAAATAAATGGCGTCTCCTCCATCAGCAGAACCAGAACCGACAACATCACTGATATCCTTGGATATACCAAGAGCGCCAGTCGCAAAAGCCGCAGCATTATAGGTCTGTGACTCGACCGGAGCCACCGATGACCCGCTATGCGTGGTCTCATCTCCATATACGTTGCCTACTGTATAAACATCAGTTGGTTTGGGGTTGTGATTCGCCGATGCGGCAAACATGTCTGCGCCGGTGTCTGCCACGCCCCAATTGACGAGCGAACCGGCCTGCACACTCACTACGGCAGAAAAAACCGCCAATCCTGTTATCCACTTTTTCATTTTTACTCTCCTGGCTTGATATCCACTCAGACCGAACAGAACCGTCTAAGTTCATTGTTACAATTATTCAAAAGCTCTATTGAGCGGTAATGACGATATTATCGAGATAGACATTGTCGTTATCTTCAGAGGCATCACATACGAACCTAATGTTTACGTTGGTTGTGAAACTGTAGCTTCCGCTATCGAGAATGACTTGCGGAAATGCGCGAACGTCGTTTGTGAAAGTCGTACCGGAAATATACGTAGCGACAGTCGTCCAACTGGCCCCGTTATTATCGCTGAACTGAACCCAGAAATCCTCTCCCGCTTCCATGCCCCTTGGGTAATATGAAAAACCGATCGTGAGTTGCGTCCGAGAAGAGAGATCAAGGGGCGACTCCAGCAACACCGACGCATCATCACCGGTATCATCCCGTATGTTCAGGCTGTACGAACCAATGGCATACGACGCATTGTCCAGCCGTCTCGAGTCGACACCATTACCGCCTTCAGTCCAGCTCCCCCACCCTGCATTATCTAAAGCGTCCTCAAAATCATCATGGGTCAGCACCTCAATCCCCGTGGAAGCATCCACAATGATTTCCAGTGTTGCGGCATCACTTCCACCAATCGCTTCAACCCGCACATCGAATTGATTGGTGCCGACATTGCCGACCAGCGGCGTCCCACTGAGTGCGCCGTTTGTTGCCACATGCAGCCAAACCGGGCCAGACACCTTGGAGAAGGTCAACGGATCGGACTCCGGGTCGGAGGCATCACCCGAAATCGAACTGTTGTAAGCAACGTCTTTAACGGCATTCGGCTTGCTGAACGGATCAGCTGTAAAGGAAGGTGCAAAATTGAATGGGCCACTTTCATCGACCAGCAGCTTGATGAACAACTGTTCGTTCGTGGTTCCAATCGATGTTGCATTGGTTCCCATCAAGCCATCACTGGCCAGAACATCAACGATATCGTTTGTCGCCCATACTCCACCCTGTAAGTTCGTCGTGGAAACCACACGGGCAATGAGCGAATTGTCGTTGCGGAGATAAAAGGAGTAATCCCCGGAAGCTGCATTGAAAAAGGGCAGCAAGCCTTCATCCGCCGGATTGGTCGGATTGCCACCAAAGATATATTCGCCCCAGTCGGTCAACCGATCAACATCCGCGTTGTTGGTCCTCACCCCGCTCAACTCATACTCGGACACAAAGCTGTTCCACAACGGATTGTCGCTGCCGGTATTTTCCAGGCGAAGCAGCAGTACATCCTGCGGCGCCATAACAACCACATTTGTGCCTGTCTGGCCGGTAATAAGATTGGTCACTGAGCCCAGTTCCGATGTGGAGAGAGATACCACGCGCGGATCCTGGCTCAGGTTAATCAGCGAAACGATTTGGACGCCGCTGACGAGGTCTTCTGACTGGGCGCAGATCACGCCATAACTCTTACCACTGTTCGTGTCAGTGATTGAGCATTGAACCGGCTGATCCGGCTTGCGCGAAACCAGGACCGCCTCGAAGTCGGCCGCCATAGTATAGACCGCCTCGTTGTGGCTGACGGATGTACAATTGGTCAGGCTGGTGCCGCCGGCCCGAACGGCACCAAGCTCAGTCTTCATGAAGCAGCTTGCCGAATCCACGAGTACGATCTCGCCGCCCTCAGACTTAAAGCTCTCCAACGCGGCCAGATCGGCGGCGGAAATATATTCGGTACGGGGAACGATCACGGTCTGCATCGCGTTTGACACCGACGCAAGTTCAGTCGGCGTGGTGAAACCCACGGGAACGTTGAGCAGCTTCAGCGCTTCGAATACATCCGTCATGTTGTCGGAATAGGTGTTGTCCTGGATGGCGGAGTCCTTGTTGTAGTATACGATGTAATGGCGAAGCTCCGGAACCATTGAGGCAAAGGTGTCTGCATGAGCATTGATTTCCTTCATCGTTCGACCGAACGCATTCATCATGATCGGCTCAACAGCCGGACCGCCGACAAATTCAACCCGCTGCCGATATCCATTGCGAACGGCGGGATCACTACTCGTGTAGTTCCGGTTCCAGAACCAGGCGTTGATGCTGCTCAGCCCTTGCTGGGCGGACATCCAGAGAATCGCGCGGACATATTCCTCTTCCATGTGAAAATCGCGCCAGCGCGTTCCGAGGAAACCGTGCCATTCGGAATCAAGATAGGGCTTGTCCGGACTCATGGACTTGATGAAATCCATCATGACGGCTTGGTTGCGCCATTCAAACGCATAGCGGTTTTTCCAGTCGTCATTTTCGCGGTTTTCGTATTCGGACTTCAGCGGCGTGCATTGGCTGTCCGAACCGGGAAGATCGACCATTTTGGACAGGTATTCATAGTCAATGCCTTGATCCTGATACGGGGTATGGATGGATCCTTCTCCCCAGACCTTAATGTGTGTGGAAGGAGTCGAATCTATAGACTTAACAGAATCATTCAGGAACGTATGCCAGTCGTTGACGCGCTCCTGATTAAACTTGCACCAGTCATACCAGATGGGGCCGCCCTGAAGGGTTTCACTGACACCATCGTTTACAACATAATTCGCGGTCGATGCCTGCGCGAAACTGGCATAACCGGTTCCGTAAACCGCATTCAGGTTGCTGAACGTCGAATATTTATCCGCCAGCCAGACGGCAAAATTATCGTAGGTATAGGATGACACATTATGCCTAGAATCCCCATTGCCCTGGCGGATGGGAAAGCGCGGCTCGTTGTTGAGCAGGTGATACCGAAGGCCCGTACCGAGTTCAGACAACGCGGGGGCCATCACCTTATTGAACAGGTTGCTCTCCCACTGACGCACCAGCGGACTGTCAATGTCGTATTCGTTGAAGAAGCGGTATCCGTCGCCAAGAACCGTCTCCGGATAATCCCACATCCAATGGTTTGTTGTAACGTTGCCCACCACGGTTGCATGCCAGAATTCCACCGGGGATGCGCCTTCTGAGGCTAGGTTTTTCACATCGTTCACCACGGCGTTATTGTTCGCCGTATTCGTATCCGTCATGTTCCAGTAGAGCCCGTAAAACGACGCCCCCATGCGACCAAAAGCCTGCCAGATGTCTTCATCGTTTTCCGGTTGCCAGAAGAAGCGGCTAGGAATCACCTTCTGGCCATCCAGCTCATAATGAGCGTTGTTCAACGTCATCGTTCCGGTCGAAAAATCCGGAGGATCCTGCAATTCGATTGCCCCATCGATCTGCTGCTGAAGTTCATTGGTTGCCGCCTGAGCAATTTCAAGACAGTCAGCTAATTCATCAAATGGCAGACCGGCAGCCCCATAAGCAGCATATACAGGATCTGCTGTGGCAAAGATGGCTTTTTCCGTATAGGCATAGTCAATTTTATCAGGATTAGCCCTGTCCCATGGAGCATACTCGTCTTTAAACAGCTCAAGCGTCACCTGAGTCACCTGGGCATAGTCAGTGTTGACTCCAAGGCCCTCTGCCGTAGCCATTTGATTGGTCAGCGCCGAATAGACCGCTTCAACCTGGTTGGAAAGCGAAATATAGGCGGCATCATTGGTCTCCCCGAAATAAATCCCGGCATATGAAAAAGAAGATCCAAACACCACCAAGGCAGACACTGAAACTATCAATAGGCTTAACCGGTTGCTCATCAAATTCACCTGCTATTTGGCCCAGTAGGCTTTCTTTTCCTGGCCAGAAGCGATTCCATCGCCATTTGCATCGATCGTACTGAACAGCGTTTCCACTTTAGACAGGTCCCAGTTCCATCCGTTCTTATCCCATTTGGCTTTTTCCTGGGCCACGAACATTTCTTTAGTGGAATCGCCCTTCTTCAGCTTAACTCCGGCCGGGGCCGAAGGCATGGCCGCCTTCGGAGCGGCAGACTGTTCCGTGATGTATTTGACCGGGGCCAGCGAAGGCGCGCCAATATCCGGGCTGAAGGTTTTGTCGAAGCGGGGCATGTTGTTTTTCTTCCACTCATCCCGCGCTTGGCCGGCGTGGAACCAAAGCGGCTGGACATGCGTACCGCTCCACCCTTCGGCCTTTTTGACCATCTCCTGAACGCGTTCCGGATGCTGGGTGGCCAGATCGTTGTTCTCGCCTGGATCTTCATCAATGTTGAACAACCGCCAAGGCTGTCCGCCATAACGAGTGACTTTCCAGTCGTCGCGACGGGCGCTCACATCGCTGTAGCTGTTGCGGTGGCGCATCGAATAGATCATCTCGCCCTTGCGCGGGCTGGTTCCTTTTTTCAGATCGGCCATAATGTCTTTGCCGTCGAGCTCCTTGCCCTTCGGAAGCTTTGTTCCGGCAAGCTGCACAAAAGTCGGGTAGAAATCCAACGCGCTGACAGGATGGTTGAAGGTTTGCACCGGAACGTTGTCCGGCCAATGGAAAAACATCGGCACGCGGAAGCCGCCCTCGAAGGTATCGCCCTTCTGTCCACGCAGCGGAGCGTTGGAGGCGCCCTGCGACGGCTTGCCGCCGTTGTCGCTGAGGAAAATGATCAGCGTGTTGTCATACTGTCCGTTCTTTTTCAGGCTATCGACAATGCGGGCCACGCCGCGGTCGACCGCATAGACCATCGCCGCATAGGTCCGGCGCTTCGGATTTGCAATATCGGAAAAGACTGCCAGATCTTCGTCGGAGGCTTCCATCGGCGAGTGCGGCGCGTTGTAGGCGAGATAGAGAAAGAACGGCTGTTTTTTCTTTTGGGCCGCAGTGTCAATGAAGCGGATCGCTTCGCCGGTCAGCTCATCGGTGAGGTATCCCTTGGGCGTCACCTGTTCGCCGTTGTGTTCCAGCGGCAGGACATACTCATTAATGCGCTCGACTCCGGCCTTGTTCTGCCGTTCATAAATGCCTGCATATTTTTCGGGAAAATACATGTGCCCGCCACCGAGGAAACCATAAAAATCGTCAAACCCGCGCGTATTAGGATGGAACGGCTTGTCGATGCCGAGGTGCCACTTGCCGATGGCGCCGGTGAAATAACCCGCGTCTTGAAGCACGGTGCTTATGAGGGTCTCCTCCTCCGGGATTCCGAGGGAATCGTATTCGGTCAACCCTTCCTGGAAGGGAGGATGATTGAACTGCCCGCCAAACTCATGCGGGTAGCGCCCGGAAAGCAGTCCCATGCGGCTCGGTCCGCAAAACGGATGAGCAACATAGGCCGAGGTGCAAACCGTGCCGGCTGCCGCCAGTTTGTCGAGTGCCGGCGTGCGGATATCCTTCGCACCGTTAAAACCGACATCGGCGTAGCCAAGGTCGTCGCACATAACAATTAAAATGTTCGGTCTTGCCGAAGGGGCTGCCGCATAACTGCTCAGAGCGGCGGCAAGTAGGACGATAATGTGCAATGGTCTGTTCATGACTTCTCCTGCTGGTTGTCTAAGAATTAACAGAGAAGTTACTAAAACATCGTCAAAGCAGTCTACTAGTCATGTGAATAGGTGGGGAAGCAACCTAGATAATTCCTGGTTACAGGCCAAGTCCCCCACCGGGCGCCACGACGGAGCGGCCCAGAACCCGCGTTAGATAATACCCGCCCGCAGGGCTTTGGCCACGGCACCGGTCTGGGACTGGACGTTCAGCTTTTGATAGATATTGCCCAGATGAAAGGCCGCCGTGGCACGGCTGACGTCGAGTTTGGCGGCAATTTCCTTTACGGAAAGCCCTTCGGCCAAAAGCTCCAGCACTTCGATTTCGCGGTCGGTCAGGCCGAATTCATCAGGTGCCGGTTTTTTCAGCTCTTCCAAAACAATCTTGGCAATGCCCGGGCTCAACGCCGCCCCGCCAACAAAAACCTGTTGGAGGCCGTCGACGATTTCACGAATGGTGGACGATTTCAGCAGATAACCCGCCGCTCCGGCATCCAGCGACTGCAGCACCTTTTCCTTGTCCTCCATCACAGTCAGCACAATCACGGTCACATCCGGCGCAATTTCCTTCAGCCGCTGAATCCCTTCGACCCCGCCCATCTCGGGCAGCCCCAAATCCATCAAAACCAGATCCGGATGGGTGTCTTCCTGAATTGCTTCCAGAAACGGAATGCAGGACGGAAACACGCGGCTGCAGGTGATATGCTCTTCCCGGCCCAGCGAGCGCTGCAGGTTGCGCCGGTAGCCCCCGTCGTCTTCCACAATCCATATATTGATCGGTATCATCTTCACTCCGTTCAGAACATTGAATATTGAACACGGAACTCCAAATTTCGAAGTAAAACCCTTCTGCATTCCATGTTCATTATTCTTTATTCTGCGGTTTCAACTGATACTGCCCTGCAGTTTCAGTTGGAGGTTTTGTACAAGTGGTCCGTCTGCTTCAGCAAGGCGCAGAGCGGAACGGTTAAGGCTGTCGTGGTGCCCTTGCCGGGAGCCGATTCCATCGTCATTTCGCCACCGAGTTCCTTGGCCCGTTTCTGCATGCTTTCAAGCCCCCACCCATCCCGGATCTCATCTGGGTTAAAGCCGCATCCATCATCTTGCACGAGTAACTTAAACTGATCGCTGCTGACCGAAAATGCAATCTGAACCTTTGTTGCTCCGGAGTGCCGGGCGCAGTTGTGCACCACTTCCTTGAAAAACATGATTAGATGGCGCTTGAACGTAAGCGATACTTCACGGTCAGGGCAATCCGCTGGCATTTCAACCACCAGCTCAATGCCGCTAAGAACCCGCTCCGCCCGCTCCTTCATTTTCTGGATCAGGTTCGGCAAACGGATCGAGGTTTGGTCTATCACCCAAACCACGTCGCGCAGCGATGCCGAGGCTTCGCGAGCCAGCAGCAGCAGATCGATCAGATCCTCCCTCGAATTCTCGTCGCGGACATCGCATTCCAGCCGTTCGGCCGTAAGCGCAATGCTGCCCAAATTACTGCCCACTTCATCGTGCAGGTCGCGAGCGATGCGCCACTTTAAATTTTTCAACGCCTTTTTCCGCTGCACCACCGCCAAAACCGCTACGGATAAGGCTCCCAACACCAGCAGCAAAACCAGGCTCAGTCCTGTAATCTGCCAGAACTGCTTCCACCGGAATTGCAGCGCCTTTTCAACTTCAACCAGCTCTGCAAGAGTGCTCGACAAATGGTTCCGCTCCTCAATTCGATCAAGCCAATCCAGCAAAAACATGACCGGAAGCCCGTCGGACTCCCCGTCCATCATCAGGCCGGCTCCGGCCTCCGCCCCGGCGGGGAAGCCCTCCAGCGCGACGGCCTTTATGGGATAGGTCTCCTGCAACCGGGACACATGAATCTCGCCCATCGCAAAGGTAGGCTGCCCATTGTGCAGGGGCAGATCCTTAATATAAATACGCAACCAACGGCCGGCCATATCGGAGCCTTGCAGACGCACTGCATTATTGCCGGGCCGGAGCCTCCCCCACTTTTTCGGAAGCGGACGAATCCTATCGCGCTGGCCCGATTCAGATTCCCGCACAATTTCCATGCGGACATCCCCGGGAAATCCATAGCCGGGAATCAATATTCCATCCGGTGCCTGAGCCGGAAACAAGGTAACCCAGCCCAGCCTCTGATTCATGCCGAGGTCCACTTCAATCACACAACCGTTGGGCGGCTGGGCGTCAAAGACCACCGAAAAATCAGGTGCTTCATTTTTGGGAAGGGCTTCCCTTCGCACATCAAGCGGGAGCCCCAAGCTGGTTTTCTGGTCGATCAGATATTCTTTATCCCAGTATGGCGGCGAGGCATATTCAGAACCGGCAATCACCTTGTCGCATTGGTGGGCCGTCGCCCCCATCACACCGAACAGTTCGTCCAGCGCAAACACCTCGCGTCCGCCGTCCTCACAGCCGCTAAAGACCTCAATCAGCACCGTACGCGCCTTGGGCTGAACCACATCAAGAATCAGTGGGAAACGGCCCGGATCCGGACAGTCGGAATCCATCCACTCTTTGACCACCTCCACCGCGCCCTCGTCATCCACGCTCAACACCCGGAAGCGCTTCGGAAAGCCATAGCTGCCCGAAAGTCCGAACCGGTGGTCGATGGCAGGAACCAGAATAACCTGCGACAACGAGATATAGGGTTTGAACCGCAGTTCAAGCGTCCAGCGCGGCTGCTCCGGGAGTGAATCAAGCAAAGGAAGATAGCCGCCGTGATAGCCATAGGCATCGAGTTGCAGGGTTTCTTCCAGACGCGGAAGCTGGGCAATCTCTGCGCGAATGGCACTGCCGTCCGCCTTTAGCTGCTTACACGTCTTCGGAATCTCAAACAGAGAAACCTCTGCCGCACACCACATCGACGACAGCCCTGCAATCAGGAAGAACAACCTAGAACAACCGAGTTTCATTCACCCTGTTTACACGTTTTAAAGCCGCGAACCAATCCGCTATTTGGTTCATAAAGCGCGCTCAGCCCGCGACGTGTTTCACTTTTTCGATGGGGCAGCCACCTGACCGGCAAAAGCAATACGGATGGGATACGCCATACCGTGCTTCGGCTGCTTCTCCGGCATCTGGATTTCCAGCCCCTGCTCCGTGACCTCCCATTTGGGCTTGCGCCACTTGCCGAGCAACTTGACGGATTTAATGCCGGAAAGATCTGCACCCGCCAGCGTTTTAATGACGGCTTTTTCACCCGGCCAATCAAGAAAGGTGGCGTAGAGCACGGTGTTTTCCTTATTGCGGGTAAAGCGGATATCCTCGCAGGTCGCCGTCATTTTCTTACGGCCGTAATCATCCTTCTCCAACCATTGATCCCCGACTTCTCCAAACACTTCATACGGCCGGGTCGCATAAACGGCCTCTCCGCAAACCTCCAGCCATGCGCCCAGCTCGCGCATCATGACCTGTTGATCTTCCGGGAAGGTGCCGTCGGCCTTCGGTGCAAAAGAAAGCATCAGCACGCCGCGCTTGCTGATGATGTCCATCAGCTGATCCACAATCAGATTGGTCGGCTTGATCGCCACGCCGGGAACATAGCCCCAATTGTGATCATTGTAGACACAGTCATCGGTCTGCCAAACCATGTCGGCAATTTGATCCATGCCGCCGCGCTCAAAATCGCGCACGGCGGAGCCGGGCTTGAAGGTCTTCCAGTTTTTATAGTTCAGCACTACGTTGGGAGCGCCGTATTCACCTTGTCCAAACTTGACCGCATTGTTGTAGTAGTGGGCGGCAAACTCCTTGCGACGCGACTCAAACTCGGGCGGATTCATGCCCCAGTCAAAATAGTAAAGGTCGGGCTTATACATATCGGCCAGCTCCTCCGTGCGTGCCAGCCAACGGTCGAGATCGCGCTCGCTGGGCTTGATCAAATTGCGCGAACGATCAAACCATTTCCAGCGGCCCTTGCCCTCCTGCTCTTCGGGCCGGACGGTTACTTTATCCAGCCCTTCCGGCACAATCGGGTTACCGTAGAGATCTTCATAAGCCGGATCCTTCGCATCATAGCCGTTAATGTGGTTCCACTGGAAAAAGCCATAGTTCCAAGCCGTATGGTTGGAGACGCCAAACTTCAGACCCTTCTTCCGGACCGCCTTTTCAATCTCGCCGACCAGATCGCGCTTCGGCCCCATGTTGACCGAGTTCCATTTGCTCAGTTTCGTATCCCACAGGCAGAAGCTGTCATGGTGCGCCCCCATCATGGTGAAAAACTTGGCACCGCCTTCCACGCAAAGATCCGCCCACTCCTCGGCATTAAAGTGCTCGGCTTTGAACATGGGAATAAAATCCTTGTAGCCGAACTCGGAGGGATCGCCGTACGTCGCCTTGTGGTGCTCATGAATCGCCAGGCCCTGATTATGCCGGCTGCTCTGCCCCTCTTTGGAATACATCCACCGGCCGTACCATTCGCCCGCGTGATCGCCCATGAAAGCCGGAACGGAATAGACGCCCCAATGCACCCAAAAACCTAGCTTGGCATCCTCATACCACTCCGGCGCTTCATAGTTCAGCAACGATTCCCATTCGGGTTTGTAGCTTTCCCCAAATACAGGAACAACCAGACTTCCCATCAGCAAACAGATCATTATTTTCATTACAACGCACCCTCCGAAAGACGGACTATAATTTTCAATTTCCCTCGAACCGCGACATCAGCGGGAAACTTTATATCCAACCGTTTCAGCCCTTTAATTGTTCGATCAAGTTCAAGAGGCGGAGGGTCAAGCGACACCACCGACACCGCCAGACCGGGATGCGACAGATTCTCCAACCTCAGCGTCTTTCCGTCCTGACGCAATAAAGCACCGCCCTCGACGAGCTCCACGTTGGCCGTCGTCATGAGTTGCCAAACAACCTCTTCGGTCCGGTCTGAAATTTTAAGATCGTCTTCTATCGACAGAGAGTACGGGCTATCCTTTATAAAACGGCGCAACGCCTGTTTCATGTTATCGCCATAAACCGCCGACAAATCGAACGCAGCCTCCGGCCGAGCACCGACTTGGAAACCAATGAGCGGCGCGAAGCCTTCGTTCTCAAACAACTCGCCGTTGACGGTCAGGGTGCTGTGGCCAAAGTTGTTTTTGGTCAGCAAGGTCCAGCGGTCGCTGCCCTGCCCCTTGCCCCAAAGGTCAAAGCCGGTTTTTTCCAATGCGTGGTAACTCTGGTTCCCGGGATCAACCACCCACCGCACGCCGTTCAACTCGAAGACAAAGGAACCCGCATCCATATTGCCGTGGCTGGTGGTGGCCTTGCCTCCCTTTCCGCCAAAGTAATATTGGTGCTCATCATTTTCATCCCCGGTGAAAATAACGATCGGGTTCTCGCCCTCCCCTTTCCATGCGGAAGGAACCTTTTCCTCGCCGCGTTCTTCATATTGGGAAAGCCAGGCCATGCCGGCGCCATCCAGCCGTTCGAGCTTGCCCATATCCTTGGGGGAACGCAGAAACCGCTCCCGTTCAAAAAAGGCCTTGTTGCCGGTTTTGGCGGCAAACCACGCCAAGGCAACGTCGCCGTCCGGACTGCGTTTATCTCCGCAATCCGCATAGTTGTAGTACCACCCCGAGGGTGCATTGCAGAGCGACCGGAAGATGGCGCTCTCTTTGAAGCCCGGATAGTCCAGATGCCCAAAGTCATCCCCGAAGGCGCTTTCAAGCATGGCGGCCGTGGTCACAGAAAAGCGGGTCGCATATCCCCAGTAGGTTGATCCTTCGGGATACACTCCGTCTGGCATGTAGGCCTTCAGCGCATTCGGCAGCGCATCAATCGACCGTTTGATGGTCTCGGCAGCCAGCTCGGGATGCCCGTCCGCCAAGGCAATGGACGCGGCAATCATTCCGCCGTTGCAGACCTGGTTCCAGTTGTTGCCGCCACTAACGATCCGTGCCTTGGGTTTTCCATCGGCCAGCAAACCTTTTTTGAGCAAAGCGTCCGTCACTGTTTTAACTGTCGTATCAGGCAGCGCACCGTGCGTCCAATCCAACGCCAAGGCCACGGCCATCGACATCTCCGCCACATCCAGGAAATGTTTTGGATTCCAATCTTCAAACCTACAGACGGCTAGAACCTCGTCGTTGATACGGTTCAGCGTTCGCGGCTCACCTTCCACCAGATAGACCACGCCGAGCATGTTGATCCGGTAGAGCATTTCGCGCGAGGTTCCCAGCAATCGCCGACCCACCATCTTGCGCTCCAGCAACGGTTGATCATGTATCTTTTCGGCATTCAGCCGGATGGCCGCATACATGTTTTGTAACACGGGGTCGGTTTTAACCTTTCCCTTCAGGCGGAAAACAAGGGCCGGGGTGAAAACCAACCGCGGATGACCTTCCCGCAGATTCGCCTTCAAATATTCCACCGACATCGGGTTGTCGAGCTTTGGAAGCTCCCCCGCCCACGTCTGTCCCAAAGCGACTACAGCAACACAGCCCAAAACCAATCTGTTCATCATTCCACTTCCTGTTTAGTTAAAGCCTTAACAACGTGCAGTGGACGACCTCCGCCCCTTCCGCAGCGCTCATGGCGGACACACGGCGCAAGCTTAGTGCGCATCTGCAACCAGCAGCAGGCGCACATCGCATGGGTTCAGCTCAATGCGGTTCTGTTCCTCCCGATGCTTAATCAAGTTGGCCACCTTCATTTCCGGAGGAATCAAAACGACGCGCGGATCTTTGCTGATGTTGTTCAACACCAAAATGAGCTTTCCCGTCGTTGGATCTATTGCTTGATTGATCATTACGCCGTGGGCCTTCTTGCCGGCCGGATCGGTTATCTTAATTCCCAGCGGCAGGGCCGGTGCAATCGAAGCCAAGGCTGGTTCAAATGCATCAGCCAGCTCCATCGCATTCCCCATCGGAAGCGATGCAAAGGGAGCGCGGACTCCTTCGCCGGACTGGGCGGCGCCCAGCTCGGTTTTCAGGAAGCTTTGCTCCGACCCAACCATGACCACGCTTCCTGTAAAGGAACTGAGGGAATCCAAGCTAGCGTCCAAAACATAGGGAGTTGGCGGAACGATGACGGTTTGCGTTTCCGGATCAAGGTTGGCGATTTCCGTCGGTGTGGTGAAGCCGACATTCAGGTTCAGCAGCTTCAGCGCTTCATAGACATCCTTGAAAGCGGAGGTGTAGTTTTCATCCTGGATCGCAGATTCTTCGCAGTAGTAGATCAGGAAGTCACGACGCGTTGGAACTGAGGCGACAATGTGTTCAGCGTGGGCATTGAGCTCCTTCATCGTCCGGCCGAAAGCATCCACCGCAATCGGCTGCGTGGCCAGTTCGCCGATATGGTCGGCCTTCGGGCTCAGTGCGCCGTCTTCGCCGCGCCCCCACAACCAAGGCTTGATCATGCCCATGCCGTGCGTGAAAGCCAGCCAAAGCGATGACCGGACATACTCGCGGCTCAGATTAAAGTTCCGCCAGCTGACCGCGCCGAAGCCGTGCCATTCGGAATCGTAGAACACCTTGTCCGGGCAGAGCGATTTGGAAAAATCCAGATACATGGACTGCTCGCTCCAATCGTAGGCATAGTGCGCCTGCCACCCGGTCTCCGGATCCATGCCTTCCTCGTGTTTGCCGTAAAACTCAGAACCCCGAGGGGCCACGCGCAGGTCGGCACCAACCACATCCTGCAGCTTCGTGAGGTATTCCAGATCCATCCCGCCGTCGCGCGTATTTCGGGAAAGAGTGAAGCCGAGCATCTTGATCGACATCGGCGCCTTGCGTCCGTTGTCGTTGGCCTGACTCTGTTCTTTCAGATAGGTAAACCAATCACTGACGCGCTCCTGGTTAAAGCGGTTCCAGTCGTACCAGACCGGCGTGCCGCGCAGCTTCTTGTCGATCTGCCGCTTCTCAACGGGAAGATCATGAAAAAGAACCTGATCCCATCCTGCATGCGATGATCCATAAACCGTGTTGAGCGCGCCGATGGTTTTGTATTTGCTCTCCAGCCAGCGCTGGAACTTTTTAATCGTAATGTCCGACAGCCCGTTACTCGCTTTCCACGAGCCCTTGGCCGTCGCGAAGTGCGGCTCGTTGGCCACCAGATGCATCATCGGCTGGCTGCTGCAGGCCTTGCTCAACTCTGGCAGCATGCCTTCGCACATATCCTTGATCCACCCGCGAACCAGCGGGCTGTCGATGTCGTACTGGGTAAAGTTGCGCCCGCCGTGCAGAATTTCCGGATGCTGTTCCCGCTGCCAGCGCCCCGGCGTATGCCCCATCAGGAAAACGATCGGCGCTGTGTTCAGCCCAGCCTGCTCTTTAGTCCGCTCAATGGAGCGTTGCAAAGTGCGCTCGCTGGGGGTGCCATCCTGCTCCAACTGGGAAATCTGCAGATAGCCCCCGCCCAGATAACCGAAAGCATTCAAATACGGTTCAGTCTTCGGCGTCCAGACCAGCGTACTCGGAAAAACCGGCCGGCCATCCAGCTGATACGCCCCCTTGCCCAGATTCATCTGCCCTTGGGTAAAATCGGGAGGGATCGTCAGCTTGATCTGGTGGGCCAGCTGCAGCCGCAGTTCGGCCATGGCGTTGTCGGCAATATCGACGCACGCCTCAAGCTCGGTCACCGGCAGCCGTTCCGTATGCACCGGATCAATCTTCTTATAGTGGTTAAAGCTTTGGAAGATGCTGCGCACCTTGCCCATATGGTCGTGGTCGTGCTGCGCCGCCTGCTGGAAGATGCCGATCACATGATAGGAGGTTTCAGCATAGTCGGTGCAAACATTCTTTCGCTGCGCCTCGCGAATCATGGATGCCAGAGCGGTCTGGCGGGCCTCAACCTGTTGAGTCAGATGCTTCCACTCCATATCGGCAAAAGCATTCGCCGCAAAAAACGCGCAACCAACGACAACCCTCAACAACCAACGCCTTCCGCACTTAAACCCTTTCATACACTCGTTCCTTTGTCTAAAAACAATTCGTTCCCAGCCTGCGCTTTGCACCTGCGCCCTTTCCGGGAGCGAAGCCGTCTTTACTTAATCAGAATCGGGTTTGTAGTCAGATGTGACGTAGCTCTCCACCTCTTCCAAGCCGGAAACCGTTTTATATTCACCCTTGCACAAACCGGCGAGAGTATTGAACTTTCCATCGTTTTCGCTGTAGTCGCCAGCATCACCACCCTGCTGGACAAACTGGATAACGTTGAAGGAAAAATCGATCTTTGGCTTTTTACTTTTCTTTTTAGATCCAAAGCCGCTGGTGGTTTGAATTTCCTTCGGCTTGTATTTTTCGCGGGTCAACATAAACGCTTCAGCAAAATCCCGCGGCGTGAAGTAATACCATTCAGGAACCGGCGGCCGCTGCATTCCATCAAAATATTCCTTCATGATGGTCCACTCATTACGCGCCAGCACTTTGGGGGGCTCGTCGTTGGCTTTGCGCTGTTCATTTTCCTCATCCAGCATCTTAAGCCCTTTCTTGTAGGCCTCAGCCCACTTTTTCCCTGCCGAAGTTTCGTTCCATTCCTCGCGGGACATGGTTTTGGAGATGGAAACGCGCTGGTTTCCCCATGTATTCACCAGCAAAAAAATGGTGTCCGCCTGCTGTGCATGCGCAAGCATCGCGGCATTGAACCATTTATGGGGCCTGCTTGTACTTTTTCCACCCACTTTCTTAGTGTCGGCAAAGACTCCAATGTTCATGTTGTCATTATTACGAACTCCGCCCTTTCCCAATGTCTGCAAGCCGTAGTCGTCTGCGCCCATACCCTTTTTGACGGAGTTGAGCGGCATGATCCACTCTTTCATTCTGCTCGCATTCGCACCGCTCGCGGGCACCATTGTCGGGAAGGCCAGAGCGACACCATTCCATTCGAATGCGGCCACATTAAACAGCGCCGTCGGGGGAAGCTCTTCCACAATCCGGATCAGTTCTTCTTTAATGATGGTGTAGGCGCGGATACCGCCCATACGGTCGTGCATCATTTCGGGAAACGAGTCAAGAATCAGGAAAATCTTCTCCCCCTTGCCTTTGACCCCGAAGATTTCGATTTCCGGCATCGAAAAGCCAACCCCGCCGGCGCCGCCAAGACCGGCACCGCCTGCGGAACCAATGCCGCCTTTGACACCGCTGATTTCCGGCATTTTAATGTCCGGCATGGTCTGGTTCATCTTCGGCTGAACGACGATGCGCTTGCGCAATTTAGGCTTCTGAACCCTCTTTTTCTTAATATTGACCGGAACTTGAAGCTTTTTCATCGCCATTTTCGGGCGTTTCACCGGCTTCGCCTCAAACTTTTGATCATCCCTTTGAATTACAGTAACCGCCACGAAGGAAAGCGCCACCAGAATCAGAACCGCGTGTATTCCCAGGCTGATGAGTGCCGCGCTCGATTTAGCATGTTTTGCAAAAAACCGTTTTTTCTGTGTCATGGTTCAATTTCCTCTTCACGTTCTGTTTAGACGCCCAAACAAATGTTATCTGTCCCATACGGTATAAATGCACCTTTTCAGCACTTTTAGCAACCCCTTATTGAACATGTAGAATAAACCTCTTGTCGGCCCGCGACGCTTTGCTGTTCGCCGACCCCGAGATTAGCTTCCCCGTCTGCACTTGATAGACGTTATATCCCACCAGCGACTCTCGGGACATATGGCATTGCGTAAATCATATACGCATAATCGCCACCCCGCCCTTATCGGATTAATATTTCATCGATACACAAACCACTGCCTTTGTGCGGGGTTATACGAATGGTGTTGGCGCCGCGCCCAACCTGAATGGGAACCGTAATTTTCGCCCACTCGCGCCCCGGACTTCTCGTATTTGGAAGCAGCAGTCCTTCGTGGGCAATCGAGCCGTTAACCGTCACGTTGACCTTGTACCCTTTTTCACTCTTGATCCGCCCGCCGTAGCGGATGGACAGATCAGCCTCTCCGGCACCGCCGTCGTTTTCCTGATACCACTCGATATATGCCCCGGGCGCCTTGCCGAAACGCAGGAATCCTTTGCCCCGGAAATATTCGCCTTTTGTTACCAGATCCGCCCCTTCAAAGGTGGCCGTTTCGGCCTGTTCGCCGGAGGGAACATTCGAGGACTGGCCACCGCCTTCCCAGATGAAGCCTTCATTCACAGCAAAGCGTTCTTCCAGCTGCTGGACCGGCTTTCCATTGAGCACGATCAAGGCCTTGACCGTCGTGCCCGGCTTGACCGGAAACGCTTTCGTGTAAAGCGTCGATTGCTGCGTCGGCGTTGAGCCATCCACGCTGTAGAAAATTTCAATCGAGGCCTTGGGCAGTTGACCGCGCAATGCGAGCCGCTTGGCGTCGATGCTCACCAGATCCGAGTACACCAGCTTTTTCTCTCCCAGAATGCAGCTGGCCAGCAGCGCGATATCGCCCTGGTCTCCGGTCGATTCGATATAGGCGCGGGTCAGGCCATAGAACGCAACGCGGTTATCGGCCTCGAAATGCTTTTCGACATCCACCGGACTGCCGTTGTCCAACGCACGGATTTTGCCCGGCCCAATCACATGGAACCATGTGCGGTTTTCGCCATACGGGTAGAACTCGCCTTGGTCATCCTGCGTCGTCACACGAACCTGCACCATGTCCTGGCCCTCAGCCGTCAGTGGTTCACCATCGACCGACAGAGCCAGCTGCGCCGGCGCACCGGCGGTAGCGATCGTCTGTTCAACCGTCGCCTGCCCGTTCACAAAGCCGACGGCCTTCAGCCCGCCCGGCTTCCACGGCACCATCCACTGGCACTGCATTTTATCCCAGTCGGCGCCCGGCTCCTGCTTGCCTAGCGAGGTTCCATTGAAGAACAGCTCCACCGCATCGCAGCTGGAATAGACCTGCACCGGAACAAGCGTTCCCTTCTTCATGCTCGGGTGCGTCCAGTGCGGCAGGATGTGAACCATCGGCTTGTCGGCCCACTGGCTTTGGTAGAGATAGAAAAGGTCCTTCTCAAAGTTGGCCATGTCGATGGCGCCACCCATGAACGACTTGAACGGCCAGCCGCCGTGCACATACCCCGCCTCGCCGATATAGTCGTAGCCCGTCCAGCGGAAGGAGCCCGCATAGTTTGGATAGTCTCTCAACTGTTCGATGTTCAAACGCGAAGTAAGGCGCACCATCGCATTGTCGTAGCTGGAGTTGAAGATCTGCTTCCGGTTCGAGCGGTCCGCATCGATAATCCAGTCGTAGGTAAAGATTTCCTCGTCGGTTAGATCGGGGCACGGGTAGGGTTTCTGCTTGGTGCTGGGGTAGCCGTCCCGGAACCAGGTTTTTGTCCGGTAGAAGCCGCGCACCTGCCAGGTGTGCGTATTTTCTGTTCCTATGAACACTTGGCCGTCCACCTCCTCGAACCAACCCATTTTTTCGCTGTGGCCGTTAACGCCGATAACATCCATATCCTCCGTGTTGGAATGGCCGGAGGTCACTGGGCGCGTGGGATCGAGTTCGTGGCATTTAGTCACCAATTCGGGGGCAACATCACCGTGGGTTTCGTTGCCCAAACTGTAAATCACGATCGACGGATGGTTGCGGTCGCGACGGATCCAGTCGGTCACATCACGCTCCCACCATTCATCGAAATGGTGCGCGCCGTAGTCTTCGAATGCCTTTCGGAGCCAGCCGTCAAAAATTTCGTCCATCACCAGCATGCCAAGCTCATCGCAGAGATCGTAAAAGATCGGCGTCTGCGGATTGTGCGCCGTCCGAATGGCATTGCAGCCCATGGCCTTCAGCTGTTCGATCCGGAAACGCAGCACCTTATCCGGCACCGCCGCACCCAGCGCGCCGGCATCCTGATGGTTGCAAACGCCTTGCAGCTTTACATTCTTTCCGTTCAGCCACATGCCGGTTTTCGGATTCCATTCAATGTCGCGCACGCCAAACCGCGTCTCGATGCGATCCACCGATTCTCCACCGACGAGCACCTCGCTCACCGCCGTGTAAAGCACCGGACTCTCCACTGACCAACGGGATGGATTGGAAAGTTCAATCGTCTGGTTCACGGTTTTCGTTTCGCCTTTTTTGACGGCCAGCGGACTCTTTGCTTCAGCAACCACCATTCCTGATGCATCTTTAATGGATATCCTCAGTTCGGCCTTCTGGGCATCACTCGTCCTGTTTTCCACTTCGGTGTCGATCTCGACCGTATCCCCTTTGGTCCGGACAAAGATGCCGTCGCGCACCACATGCACCTTGTCCATCACATCCAACCACGTGTGGGCATAGATGCCGCTGCCGGTATACCAGCGCGCCGAAGGTTGCTTGTCGTTATCCAACCGCACCGCGAACGTGATGGCGTCCGCATCGGCCACCAGATCACTGATGTCGTAGGCGAAGGAGATCCAGCCATAAGGGCGGTCTCCCAGCTTTTTGCCGTTCGCCCAGACGGTGCTGTTCATGAAAGCGCCGTCGAATGCAATCTCGACATGCTTGCCCTTCCAGGCCGGATCCACCGCAATGGTCTTGCGGTACCATCCAATGCCGGCGGGAAGATAGCCACACGTATCGCCCATGGGATTGCTTTCGCTGTATTCGCCCTCGATGCTCCAGTCGTGTGGAAGGTTAAGTACGCGCCACTCCGCATCGTTGAGGGCCGGGGCCTCCTGCCCTGTCACATCGCCCAGCTTAAATTTCCAGCCGAAATCAAAATTCATTCGCTCGCGTTCTGCGTGCGAAGCCTGCGCCATTCCAAGCAGCATAAGCAGTGTAATAATTTTCATGGTTCCATCCTATCGTGCTTTATATTCTTTAGTAGGCGGAGCGAATCGAGGGCACCGCCAGAGCGCAGAAGGTCTTATTTTGTTTTGAACAGCAATCTGCCGGTCAGTGCTCCGGATGCCGCCTCAAGCGAAACACCTCCCTCCTGTGCTCCGATCTGCAACAGGGCCGTCGCGATGCCCGCCTCGGCCTGAACATCGCCAACGTTCATCAGCGCGGCATCCCCCGCAACCGTCACCTGAAGCGTCTCCGCAAAATCGGGCACCACCGTTCCGTTTTCATCAACGGCGGCGATGTAGGCGAAGACGGTGTCGTTGCATCCGGCCTCAGGGGCCTTGCCGCTTTCATCCAGCCAAATTTTCAAACCGGTGGCCTTGCCGGGCGTTTTTACGATGTGCTCGCCAGCCACCTTTTCATCAATCAGACCGACGGCTTTCAGCTCGCCCGGCTCAAATTCATCCAGTTTAAATGTGAACGGCGGATGCTTGAGGTTGGTGCAATTCTTATCGGAGTCCGGCTTCTGCTTAGCAACCAGCTTGCCGTTCAGAAACAGCTGCACTTCGTCGCAGTTGCTGTAGACCTTGAGATCCAGAGCGGATTCCGACGACCAATAGCTGGCGATATCTACCACCACTTCTTCCGACGGATCCTTCTGGCTCTTGTAGAATGAATAGCTGAACTTCGGGATACGGAAGATATCGCTGATGCCGGAAAACTCAATGTCGTCGTGGTAGCCGCGGTTATAGTCGTACATAACCCAATACGCATCGCCGTAGGCTGACGTATCGAGGTTGTCGTTGTGCGACTCCTGCAGGTTGTAGGCTTGCTTAAGCAAACGTTTCTCGCCGTAGGCGCGGCGCTGGCGGCTGCTGGTTTCGTAGCGTAGCGTCTTGTCCAGCTTGTCCTGATTCAAGCCGGCATTGTTGGAATAGTATTCCCAGTCGCCGTATTCCGAAACAAAGTAGGGCTTCTTTAGGTTCTCGTGGTAGCCGTGCATGATGCGGTGCTGGCGCGCCTGCACAAAGATGTCGTAGCCATAATCCATCCATCCGGCGGAGTAGACATTCGGGCTGGGGTATTCGGCGTGCACGATACGGTTCAGCTCATCCATAAAGAATTCCGGCATTTTGGTTTCGTTCAACGAAACCTCCCAAGCCAGCACCGACGGTCGGTTGCGGTCGCGACGGATCAGTTCCGTGGCGGAGCGGTAGCAATAGTTGCGGAATTGGTCGTCATCGAGGTAATACTGCCAGCCCATGATAGCGTCGAGCGTGATCAGGCCGAGCTCGTCGCATGCATCCATGAAGGCCGGCGACTGCGGATAGTGCGACAGCCGAACATGGTTGAAGCCGGCCTCCTTTATTTTTTTCGCGTCACGGTATTGCGCGTTGTCGGACATTGCATATCCAACGAAGGGATATTCCTGATGGCGGTTCGTCCCGCGCAGGAAGGTTTTTTTGCCATTCACATAAAGTTCGTGGTCCTTGAAAACAAATTCGCGAATGCCGAAGCGGGTGCTTTCGCTGTCCACCTTTTTCCCGTCAACCAACACCGTGGTTTTCAAGGTATGCAGATGGGGTGCATCAGGCGACCATAGCTTGGCCTCTGGAATCTTAATTGCTGCAACCAGGGCCGCATCCGTGCCGGAAGCGATTGTGACCGGTTCCAATTTCTGTTCCGCAACAAGCTGGCCATCCTGATAAACACGTTGAACCAGCTCGACCGTTTGAGCTTCAGCTTCTTCGTTGACCACATGGGTTTTAATGTTCACAACGGATTCATCGTCAGAGACCTTCGGGAAGGTGACGAAAATGCCCCCACCCGCAACCTGGTTGGCGAGTACCGGATGGGAAATGTAGACTTTGTCCTTGAGGGTAATCAGCACATTGCGGTAGAGCCCGCCATACATGTTGAAATCGAGCCGTTTGAGCGGTTTCGGGCCGGTCAGCGGGTTGTCCTGATTGTCCAACCGAACCGCCAGCACGTTGCTCTCGCCGGGTTTGACGAAATCAGAGGCGTCAATGACGACAGGCAAATAGCCGCCCGCCCGTTCCTTGACCAACGTCCCGTTGATCCACACCTTGGAACTGCTCATTGCCCCTTCCAACGTGAGAAAAATCTTCTTTCCGGCAAAACCCTCGTCAACGGCAAAGTCCTTGCGATACCAGCACACCCCCTGCCACTGGTCGTTCACCACCAACGGTTCCAGATGGGCCGTATGCGGCAGGTTGACCGCTTGCCATTTTTCATCGTCGAACTCCGGAGCCTCAAAACCGGTTGCGTCCGACTCCGGCGTTGCTAACCGTGTAAACGTCCAACCGCCGTTGACACTCACCGTGTTTTCCGAAACCTCTTTGCATCCCGCCAATCCCAAAATGGCGAGCAGCATTAATCCAACAGACCTTTTCATTTTTTACGCCTCCTATCACTCCACATCCACAACAACCGCGCTGGATGAGAGCCCTTTCGCTTTAACGGTCAGTTTCAACTTACCGGTTGATTCGCCGGCCCGCACGATGCAAAGGCATCGGCCTTCATTTGTCTGGCGGACTTTCTTTTCTAAAAAACTCGATTCAGCAGTCATCACCCCATTGTCGAGACCGAGGATCATGCCGCCTTCAACGGAAAATTCCAGCTCCACTTCTTCATGATTCACGCGATTTCCAAGTTTATCATACAAGCGCACTTCAACATGAACTACGCCCTTCGAAGCCACCGTTTCTGCATCGGCGGTTAACTGAATGGATACGGGCGCACCGGCAGTGATCAACCGATCCTCGCAGACGGCTTTGCCGTCGCGGATTCCCACCGCGCGCAGCGTTCCCGGTTCATAGGTAATCTTCCGCCAGTTCATGATCCAGTTCGGGAAGTCGGACAACTTTTGCGTACCGAGCTTCCGGCCGTTCAGATAAAGCTCAACGGAATCGCAGTTGGTATAGGAGACCAGATCAACCTTTTCATCGGCAGTCAGATTCCAATGGCGTTTACGCTCGGGCGAGCCCCATCCGCTGAATCCCTTGCGCTCTCCCGGAGCGCCGTCATACACCGCCAAACTGACCACCGGCTGTTCCGACCAGAATGCTTCATACATCGAGCCATTGATGGTCTTGAAGCTGGCCATGTCGAGCAACGCGCTGCTTCCGCCATGGATCCGCGGCCAAGCCTTCTTCTTGCTCACCTCGCCGAGGTAGCGTGCCCCCACCCAGAGGAACAGGCCCATGTTGTGATCGCTTTCCAGCACATCAATCCACGGGCTTTTTTCAATCAATGCAAACCGTTTTGTTTCGCTGCTGTTGAAATAAACATAACTCTCGGTGCTGACAAACGGCTTGCCGGGATTCCGTTGGCCAATGCGTTTGACCCACTGCTCGCCATAGTTCATGCCGATCAGATCCATGTGGGCACAGGACTTCAGAATGTCGTTCACCTTCCACTCCGGCTTCATATCCTTTCCGCGCTCCATTCCGGAGATCACCGGTCGGGTCGGGTCCATGGAACGCACAAAGTTACAATACCGCTCAAGTCCTTCGTTCTGCTTATCGGAACCAGCCGGATGGTTTTCGTTTCCGACACTCCAAATGATGACCGACGGATGGTTGCGATCGCGGCGAATCGTTCCTGTGAAATTCTTTTCCCATTCCTGCGGAAAATGCGGCTCTGCGAATGCCGGATCATTCAGCGGATCCGCATTCGGCCGGATTTGATGCTCCCACTTGTCGACAAACTCATCCATGACAAGAAAGCCCATGCGGTCGCACAAATCCATAAATTCAGGCGCCATCGGGTTATGAGCCGTGCGGATGGCATTGCAGCCGAGGTCTTTGAGCGCGGCAAGGCGGCGCTCCCACATACGCACCGGAACCGCCGCGCCGACCGTGCCCATCTCGTGGTGCAGACAAACGCCCTTCATTTTCATGTTTTGGCCATTCAGGAAAAACCCCTTCTCGGCATCGAACCTGAGCGTGCGGATGCCGAAGGTGCTGCGGTATTCATCCACCACCTTGCCTCCGGCTTTAACGCGGCTGATCGCGGAATAAAGATTGGGCGCATCGACCGACCAGAGTTCCGGCGATTTTATGGTGGCCGTCTGTTCTACTGTTTTGGATTTGCTGACCATGGCTTTGGTGGTGATCTTGGCCACTTCCTTGCCGCTGCCATTGAACAGCGTAGTTTCCAGCTCGAACCCTGCTTTCCTTCCACTGTTTTCTATTTCCGTACGGATGTTTACGACCGCCTTATCGCCTGAGACTTCAGGCGTGGTGATGTAGGTTCCCCAGTTGGCGACATGCAACGGATCGGTTTTTGTCAGCCATACGTGGCGGTAGATGCCAGAACCCGAATACCAACGGCAGTTCGGCACGTCCGAGTTATCGACCCGCACCGCGATCGTGTTTTCCTCGCCAAACCGGAGATGCTTTGTGATGTCGCAATAGAAGCTGGTGTAGCCATCGTACTGCACACCCAGCGATTTTCCGTTCACCCAGACTTCGGCATGCCGGTAGACGCCATCAAACTGAAGTTCAACATGTTTCCCCGAGTATTCGGCAGGCACTAAAAATTCCTTGCGGTACCACCCAGTGCCTCCGGGAAGCCAGGCATTGCGCCCGGCGTTGTCCTGGCTGAATTCTGCCTCGACCGACCAGTCGTGCGGCAGCGCCAGCGACCGCCACTCCCCATCCTTGAATCCGGAAGCTTCGGCACCAGGGACGTCGCCCAGATGAAACGTCCAGTCTTCATCAAAATTTATCCGTTCACGGGCAATCGTTGCCCCGGCCAATCCAATGCCTGCCACAGAAAGCAAAGTCACTTTTCTGATGTTTTTAAACTTCACCATTATCTCTCCTACCAGAAGACCACATAAAGAATCAGCGTCAATGCAACCACAACCAGCCCGAGGTTCCTCGCAATTTTGGCTGGCTCCAACGAAATGGAATGGTTGATTTTTATATCAACCGGCTGCGCCAGCGGCTTGATCAGCGTCACGATGCCCATGAGGATAAAGTCCATCACGAAACAGATGGCCATGCGGTCAAGGAAGGCCACTTGCGGCAGTGCGTATTTGAGCAGGCCATAGACCACCACGTTCCCGACCAGACCAATCACTCCGACCATCGGCGGCGCCTTGCGGACGGCTAGGCCGAATACGAATACGGCAACGATGCCCGGCCCGATATAGCCCTGGAATTCCTGAATAAAATTAAACACGCCGCCGAATTTCGGGTTGGCAAGTTGCGGGGCAACCGCGCAGCCGATCACCGTAAACACCAGAACGCAAATCCGCCCGACCCGCACCTGGCTCCGGTCTGTTGAGTCTTTTGAAATAAACCGTTTGTAAAAGTCCATCGTGAAGATCGTGGACGCCGAGTTCAGCATGGATGCCAGCGACGACACCACCGCTCCGAGAATGGCGGCCAGCATAAATCCGCGCAGTCCGGTCGGGATCAGTTTTTTGATTAACAGCGCAAATGCGGAATCATAGTGATACCCCATCAACTCGGTCTGCAACGAAACGTGAGCGGGCATCTTAATCAACAGCGACTGGTTCTTCGCAAACAGCGTTTCGCCTTCCGGTTGCACATTTGCCACGATCGAGTTGTAGGCAATGATGGCCTCTGCCGTTTCCGGAGCGGTTATGCTGAAGTCCGCATTAAAGCGAAAGGCCTTGCTTGCTGCGACCGGGGTGGCGCTTGCTTCCTCAAAAGCCACAAGAATCCGGTGGTTGTTCGTTGAGTCGGCGGCCTTCATCATATCCGGCTTGAATAGATTGAAAGCGATGATGCCGGGAATGACGATGATGAATGGAACGATCAGTTTAAGGGCGGCGGTAAAGACAATGCCCTTCTGCCCTTCCCCCAGCGATGCGGCACCGAGCGTCCGCTGCATGATGTACTGGTTCAATCCCCAGTAGTAAAAGTTGGGAAGCCAGAGGCCGAAAACCAGCGCGGTCCACGGAATCGTCGGATTATCTCTTGGCAGCACCATGTGCAGCTTGTCTGCGTTGAGCGTGGTGAATTTGGTGATGACGTTTGCATCGGTCAGGTTTTTGACCTGATCAGCGGTGGCACCAATGGCGGCCAGATCGGCTTGCCCCAGTTCTTTCATGGCCCAGATTACAACCACAACCCCGCCAATAATCAGCGCGGAGCCCTGCAGCAGGTCGGCCCAAGCGCAGGCTTTTAGCCCGCCTGTAGCCACATAGACCGCCGCCAGCGCGCCGATGATGATGCCGGCGTAGACGATGGTAATGTTCGGGAAGAGCGTGTTGATCACCACCGCGCCGGAATAGATGACGGCGGAAATGGTAACCCCCACGTAGGTGATCATGGTGAACACGGCCATGATGGTGCGCGTTGCCGAGTTGTAGCGGTATTCCAGAAATTCGGGAATCGTGTAGATGCCTGCCTTCAGGAAGCGTGGAAGGAATACAAAGGCCACGACCACCAGTGTAATTGCTGCGAGCCACTCATAGCTGGCAATAGCCAGCCCTAACTGCCCGGCGGCGGCGCCGGACATGCCCACAAACTGTTCGGTGGAAATGTTGGCGGCAATCAGCGAAAAGCCGATCAGCCACCACTTCAGGCCACGACCGGCCAGAAAGTAGTCTTCGCTCCCTTCCTCGCCTTTGGACTTGATTAAACCTATTGAAATCACAGCGACGATGAACGTCACGAAGATGATTATATCAATCCAACCTAGTGTAAACCCATCCATTCAAGCCTCCTTTTCTTTGATCTGATCCTGCCACGCGGTCAATCCGTTCCGCCGGCATACGGGTAGTGCACCGTCTTCGTGCTTTCCTCGTTCAGAATTTTTTCCATGCGTTCGACAATCTCAGGATGCTGCGCGGCAACATTCTTCGTTTCGTAGAGATCGGTTTTTAGATTGTATAGTTCCACCTTTGATTGCTGTCCATAGCGCACCGCTTTCCAGTCGCCGCGGCGCACGCCCTGGCGAAACGCCTTGGCCGAATTGGATTCGGCAATTTCCCAGTAGAGGTGATCGTGCTTCTTTTGGTTTTTACCCAGCACCTCGGACAGGAAAGAGATTCCGTCGGTCTGTTTTGGACATTCGATTCCGGCCACTTCAGCAAGCGTCGGCATCACGTCGTAGAAAGTGGCCTGATGATCTGTAAGCCCCTGGCGGGATTTGCCTTTCCAATAGGCGAAGCCGGGAACGCGCACGCCGCCTTCATACATATCGCGTTTATGTCCTTTCAGGCCGTTGGAGCTTTTGAAAAACAGCGGATCATGTTTCGGGCCGTCTTTCGGTCCTTCCGCATGCGGTCCATTGTCGGAGGCAAACAGAATGAAGGCATTATCCAATTCGCCCATTTCTTCCAACCGGTCAAGCAGGCGCTGAATCTGCTCATCGAGCATGGTGATGCGCGCGGCATGGCGGCGCTCGATCTCGGGCCATCCATGTTCCTTGTAGCGTTCTGTTTCACGCAGGTGGAATTCATGCGCGTGCGGGCTGCGATAGGACATGAACAGGAAAAGCGGCTTTTCCGGGTCGCGGCCTTTTTTCAGAAAGTCCATGATGATGTCGGTGCGGAACTCATCGAGGCAGTCATGCTTGGTGTAGTCGTGAAAGATGCTTTCCGTGCAGCCATTTACCCAATGGTCGCGTTCATCGTACTTGCCGCCTTCCGGTGTCGGCCCCCACTGTTCCTGCACGGCAAAATCAAATCCGCGACCGGCGGCCCAGGTGGAAACATCCTGAGGAATACCCAAATGCCACTTGCCAACAAACGCGGTCTGATAGCCGGCACCCTTCAGCATTTCCGCTAGTGTGACTTCCGATTTTTTCAGCGCAATCCGATCCCAGCTTCCATCAACCGGGATGAATCCCTTGTTCCCGCGAATGGTTGCATGCCCCGCATGAATGCCGGTCATCAGCACGCCGCGCGACGGCGAACAAACCGAACACCCTGCATAAAAGTCGGTAAACCGAAGCCCCTTCGCCGCCAACGCATCCAGATTGGGCGTCTTGATGATTTCCTGCCCGTAGCAACCCAGATCGCCATAGCCCAAATCATCGGCCAAAAGAATAATGATGTTCGGTTTTTCAGTCGCCTGCACCGCCAGTGCACCAACAACCAGGAATAGTAATATGAATCTTTTCATGATCAGACCTTTGTGTCTTCGTGTTTACTTCTTTTTAGGTTGAGGGAAATTCCACTTGTCGAGATTCGCCGGCTTGCGGGACTTCTTCATCAGCGCGTCCAGTTCGGCAACCACTTCCGGATATTGTTCCGCAAGGTTCTTGGTTTCGCCCGGATCGGCGGAAAGATCATAGAGTTCAAGCATCGAATCGGACGCTTTAAAGACGTCATAGCGAACGCCTTTCCAGTTGCCTTTGCGGATGGCTTTACGGCCGCCTTTCATGGCGAACTCCCAGTAGAGATAGTCGTGATTCCCCTGCCCATCCTTGCCCAGCAAGGTCGGCAGGTAGGAGACTCCATCGACTTTCAGGGGCAACGGCTCGCCGATCAGCTCGGCGACCGTCGGGAGGAAATCCCAGAAGGCGGAGATATGGTCGTTCACCACGCCTTCCTTAATCTTTCCCGGCCAAGCGGCGATCATCGGAACATGGATGCCGCCTTCGTAGAGGTCGCGCTTGAAACCTTTCCAGACCGCATTGGAGTCGAAGTATTCCGGGTCGGCGCCACCCTCTTCGTGCGCGCCGTTGTCGGAGGCGAAGATGACGAGCGTATCGTCGGCGATGCCCAGCTTGTCGAGCTCGGCCATCACTTCGCCGACATAGTCGTCGAGTATGTTGACCATGGCGACGAATGCCGCGTGCCCTTCCGGCTGACCAGTATAATAGTCTTCTTCATAGTTTAGTTCGGGAAGGTATTTGCCGCGGTGCTTCTTCATGTATTCCTCGGGGGCAATCATATCGGCATGCGGCTGCACGAGCGCATAGTAGCAATAAAACGGCTCGTCCTTGTTTTCGCGGATAAACTTGAGTGCCTCTTGGTGGATGAAGTCCGGCGCATAGTCTTTGCTGAACGACGAAACGTTGCCCCAAAGAAACTCGCGCTCGTTGTTGCGCCACATCCAAGCCGGATAGTAGCAGTGCGCAAGGCGCTGGCAGTTGTAGCCATAAAAGGTATCGAACCCCATGGCAACGGTATCGCTGGTCGATCCCGCGGCGCCGAGTCCCCACTTGCCGAAGATGCCGGTTTTGTAGCCGGCCTTTTTGAAGAGGTGCGCGGCGGTGTAGGTGTCGGCCGGCATCGGCTGCTGGCCCTCCGGCTCCAGCTCCGCGTTGCCGCGCACGGCGGCGTGGCCCATGTGCATGCCCGTCAGCAGCGCGCAGCGCGACGGTGCGCAGACCGTGCTGCCGGAATAGTGGTTGGTGAACTTCATGCCCTTCTTGGCTAGCGCATCGATGTTCGGCGTTTCAAACATCGTCTGCCCGTAGCAACCCAGATCACCATAGCCAAGGTCGTCGGCCAGGATAAATACCACGTTTGGCTGGCGTGCCTGCACAGCACCCGCCGCTATAAGAAAAAAACCTAATACGATACCTTTTTTCATTATCTCCACTCCGTTTGAATATACACATTCCAACCTGTTGCAAGGTCCCCGCAGAATCCGGCAAATGGCACGTCCACAACAAGCATTTCACACATGGCTTGTAGTTATACACTAATCTGGCCAGATCGATATTCAACAACGCGCAAAAGATGTACGAGATCGCGCCACCACAACGAAATTGTGCTCTAGCGGTTGAGATATTCGGGAGAACTGGAGATTAATAGAATGCGCGCGGTGGCCCCGTGGGAAATACGCGCGTGACTGTTTTATCCATGAAACGCCGCACCGGGAAATTCTTGAGCTGTTCATAATGCTCGAAAAGCCATTTGGATGTGGCCTTATGCTCAATAATTTCTCCGCGCTTGTCCTTAACCACAATCAAATAGCCATCATCCTCAAGGCCTCGCTGGGTCTGGTCCACGACCCAGTCGCCGAACTTGAAATTAGGCAGTTCGATCTCGTCGCCGCTGAAACGGAGCGACCGATCATTTTCTTTCGTCGGTATAAAACTTTGTTCCAGTCGTTGCAGGAGAACATATTTATCGCCATGGATTTCCTCGCCGATGGCATAAAACTCCACATTCAGTTCATGGTTGTACGCGGTGGAACTGGTTTGTCTAACATTGGCGGTGTAGACGTAGCGGTAGGCAATCGGAACTCCGGTGGAACCGCCGTCTTCAAGGGAGCATCTCGGCTCGTTCTTAAAGCTCGCCGAAAGCGATAAGGAAGGCGGCGAAGACAACTCCATATATTCAAGATCGGGACGGGAAAACTGAACGAGCGGATATTTTTTCTGTCTTCCCCGCGCATCCTTGAGCACGGCCTTGTCGCCAATGCGCGCCACATATTCTCCCTCGATGGATTTCCCATCCATCATGCTCCAGACCCGCAGTCCAGAGGAAGGAACGGATTCAACACGGGTTGAAGGTTCCAATTTTTCAGCTATTTTCCGACTCTTCGCCACCTTCACGCCTCCAACGGTGCCATAGTCCTTAAACACCGGGCCATTGGTGAGGGAGAGTTCTTCTGGCACCATATTGTCGTAAATGGCATCAAGAAGATCCCTCGACATTTCTTCGGTCTTAAAAGCCGGAAAGATCGGGCCGCCCACGGTCCGTTGCTCATATTCCACGCCCTTCACTTCGACGCCCAGCATGAAGCACGCAAGGCCGCCGTTGTCGGCCATAATCAATTCCATTGGGAGCGGGACGCCGGCTTTCAGCGTAATCCAATCCCCGACCTCGGAAGTATTGTTGCCCAGCCAATACTTTCGAGACTCGCTATCCGAAGAATTCCAAAGCGGCGCCAGCAACGCATCGCACCCCGATTCAGGCCAAGCGACGCCTATCACAATCTTGCCATCCACCCGCACAACAATAATTTCATCGGCTTGGGCCCGGAAGCGAAAAGTAATGTCTTCCTGATGCACCAACTGCCCTTTGTAATGCGCCATCCAGAAGTTGCCTTCCACATCGGCTTCGCCAAACGCCTCGGGTGCAATGGATGAATTGCAGGTGGGAATGACAAAGGTTGTAGAGTGTAGCTTGTTGGGCGAACGATTGTAGCGGGCCAATGCCGAAGGCTTCCAGCCACTAACAAAAAACCGTTTGATAATTTGATCCTTGGCTTCGGCAGAATACGAAATGGAGCGTCCGCTGCGATCCCGCTTGAAATCGTAGAAGGTTCCTACAAAATCGTTGCCGATCGACATGGTTTCTCCCAGCAGGCTCGGCAATGCCGATGCCGGCATGAGGTCGAACCCGCCGATGCCCCCCGCAAGGCCGTCGGTCATGCCGCTCATTTCTGGCAGCTGGATATCCGGCATGCTCGCGCGCTTAACCTTCGTCACGATGCGGGTGGTTGGCTTGGGCTTCGCACTTTTTTTCACCTTCACCTTCGGCTTCTTCAGCTTCATTTTCGGCCGATCAACCGGCTTGGGCGGAACGAATTTTTTTTCTTCCTTCTGCGTCACGGTGAACACCACCAGCATCCCTGCCAACAGGAACGCAGCCGCATGAACCATTAAGCTGATTGCAAAGCCGCTGGGCGCACCCTTGACAACGCCTCTGCCTTCTTTGACTGATCGCTTCATTCCTCTTCACTCCCTCTTCTGAATATTGCTGTGTCGATTCATGGCGCAACCCACAACCGAAATTAGCAACTTCAAAAAAGAAACTACCCCGAATCTTCTGCATCATCTATATGCAGAGCCGTAATATATATACGGATTCTCGCCATTAGGATCTTCGCGCATGCCCGACTGCCAATGTTGGAGGCGTTAAGCGCAAAAAGCGCAAAAGAGGGTTGTGAACGGAATCGAGTAGGACAAAGCTGAGTGATCAAGCTCAGCTTTGCGCCTCTCACAGAACCGTACGTACGGACCTCGTATACGGCTCCTGTCTATTGTTATCGCTCATATGAGCGTAAGCTGTCCTGTTTCTAATTGTGGTGGATGATAGAGGCCCTGCTCTTTGAACCATGCATTGGGCATGGCCATGTGAGCTTGCTGGCACGCGGCATTTTTCCAAGAAGCCATTTTGATCCGCTTGAACTCTCCTTTATAACCGAGTTGCCTCAGTCTTCGGTGGAGTTTCGCTGGCTTTTTCCATAGCTTCATCTGGATCGCGCGCAACCTTCGGCGCAGCCAACTCATCACGTTCTGGAGCACGGTTTTACAGTTCGCGAGCTTAAAGTAGTTCACGAAACCGCGCAGGATCGGATTAATATCTCGAATCACTTTTTCCAGATTTACCGGCGTATTCCTTCGCGTGGCGAGCTTCAGCTTTGCCTTGAGTCCGTCCACCTTGCCTTCCTTTATCAGGGTATAGCTTGGGTAGATTACAAAACTCAGGAAGGCAACGCCCTCATCAAGATTCGCAAGATGCGTTTTACGCTGATTAACCGTCAGCTTCAGCTCCTTTTCAAGAACCTCCGAGGCCACCTTCAGCGCGTGTTCTGCTCCTTTGCGCGAACCCTTGAAAATGAGGATGTCATCGGCATAGCGAACCACCTTATGCCCCCGGCTTTTCATCGTCTGATCGAAATCATTCAGATAAATATTGGCAAGCAAAGGGCTGATTACACCCCCTTGCGGACTACCGGTTTCAGTTGGCGAAAGTTCTCCATACTTCATAACACCGCTCTCTAAAAACATCCGGATCAGCGCAAGGATGCTTCCATCCGTAATACTGCGCTTTACCGCTTTTAGTATCAGGTCATGATCCAACTGGTCAAAGCACTTACTCAGATCCATGTCGACTACCTGTTCCAACCCACGCTCACGCATCAGATCAATGGCATGTGCCACCGCCTTTTGCGCACTGCGTTTAGGTCGATACCCATAGCTTCCATCATGAAACTGCGGCTCGAAGATCGGCTCTATAGCCATCTTCAGCACCTGTTGAACCACGCGGTCACGTACCGTCGGAATGCCGATGAGCCGAATGCCCCCGCCCTCCTTTATCAACTCCACCCGTTTAACAGGGCTCGGCCGATAGGTTTTAGTACGCAACTCTGTCAGGAGTTCGGCGATTTCCTCTGTCTGGTTCAGCGCAAAGTCTTTGCAGGACTGCCCGTCTACACCGGGAGCTCCATTGCTCGACTTTACCTTTTTAAACGCCGCATTCAACGCATCCGCGTGAAGCAGGCGATCATATAAACTATACCAAACGCGGGGCTTCACTCCGCCCTCCTGTTGCTTCGATGTATTCATCTTCCAGCTCCTCGACTGCCTTCGCATCCTTCCGCCAAGCTCCCCTGCGTGTTATCCGCACCGCGGCAATATACAGCTTCACCATGACGTACTCCGATAAAGAACAGTTAGCCCCCAGTACCTCTGTTCCCAGATTAACCGGCGACCACTTGCCCGCTCCGACGAGCGGCTTACTTCCTCAGCAATCGATTTCCGTAAACTCCTACATCTTTCCAATAAACTTTCCCCCTTCGCATTCAGTCGACGCTTTTGGCCATCGACCGCCTCCGCAGATCAGACTACGGATCGTCCCGGTTTTCCCCTCCACACCCTCACGGGCTTTCATCGGCCGAAACTTCAATACTACTACGGGTTCATCTGCCACCCTGCACGCTTCATCCTCCACCTTGAATCTCTTCTTGGTATCGAACTATTCCACTTGCGCGGAAATCCATACAGGGCTTCTCCGGTTAATACACCGCTCCCTGTGAATCATCCCATCCTCAATCACAAATGCAGTCTGTTCGAGAACCGGGCATCGCGCTATTTTACACGCTTACCGCACTGCACCTGCTGAATCAGGTTCGCTTACGCTATGTATCATTCACTTCCTATCGCTTCCTTTAGACCCAACCGTTACCAGTCACGCCCTTGCGATTCGGATTAACTTCCCCTCGAACGGGGTGTTATCGACCTCTTTCAGTCGATCGGGTTTGACGGCTTTGCCGGACAAACAAAAAGCCGCCCATTGGACGGCTCTAAAACAATTCACGTTGTTTGGCTAAACCACAAACGAGCTGAATCTCCGAAAAGGAACATTCCAGCGCATCAGGCGGTTTCGCTAGAATCCAAGAATCTTCTTGTTCAGCTTGGTTTCGCCAACGGACTTTTCGGGAGCAACCTTCATGATGATGTCGCGCAGCTCTTTCACGCGTTCCGGATAGAGCGCCGCGAGGTTGTTGGATTCAGTCGGATCTTCGGTCAGGTGGAAGAGCAGGCCGGGCTCCTCAACCGGAGTGCTGATCCATACGCCGATGCCGCCGCGCTCGGTAACGCTGCCCGGCGGAACATATTTCCAGTTGCCTTTGCGAATCGCGATCTGGCCGGAGCCTTCCTGAATGATGTAGTCGCGGCCGACTTCGGTTTTGCCAAGAAAGGCATCCAGCAAGTCCAGTCCATCCTGCCCGGCTTTCTTCGGAACCTTCTTGCCGATCAACGCGGCAACGGAAGCGTAGAGGTCAACTTGGCTGACGATGGCGTCGGAGATGCCCGGATTGGATTTGCCCGGCCACGTAACGATGAACGGAACGCGGGTGCCGCCTTCCCAGCGGCTGTATTTTCCGCCGCGCCACGGACCGGAAGCATCGTGCGTTCCCGTCCGCTCAATGCCTGCTTCCCAGTAGCCGTCGAACAGCACCGGACCGTTGTCGGAAGAAACGACGATCAGGGTGTTTTCATACTGTCCGGTTTCCTTCAGCGTTTCAACCAGACGGCCGACGCACCAGTCGAATACGGCAAGGGCATCGCCACGCGGGCCAAGACTGGTAGAGCCTTGGAAGCGTTCATGCACCACCCGCGGCACATGGTTTTCGTTCGGAGCAAAGTAAAGGAAGAACGGGTCGGCCTTATTGGCCTTGATGAAGTCGACCGCCTTGTTCAGATAGGTGTCGGCCATGTCTTCGTCGCGGAAACGGGCGCTGTTTCCACCGCTCATATAGCCGATCCGACTGATGCCGTTGACAATGGTTTTGGCATGCTGTTCGTCCGCCTGAAGGCGCAGCAGCTGCGGATGCGAAAGGCCGGTCGGATCGTTGCCGACCATTTCCTGATAGTTCACCTGCACCGGATCGGAAGCATCAAGATCAACAATCCGGCCATTCTTGATATAGACGGAAGGAACGCGGTCGGCGGTGGCCGCCATGTGGAAGGAATATTCGAATCCGACTTCTTTCGGGCCGGGCTTAATCTGCCCGTTCCAGTCCAGCGGTTCGGCCGGCGATCCAAGGCCGAGATGCCACTTTCCGGAGAGTGCGGTCTTGTATCCGTTGTCTTGCAGGAAAGCAGCGATCGTCGGGCGTGCCGGATCAATAATCAACGGCGCGTTGCCCGGGAGGATCTGCGCACTTTTATTGCGGAAAGCATATTCCCCCGTCAGAAGCGAATAGCGCGACGGCGTGCAGGTGGCGGCCGTACAGTAGCCCCCCGTAAAACGAACGCCTTCTTTGGCCAGCGTGTCGATGTTGCAGGTGTCGACCTCTCCGCCGTAGCAACTGATGTCTCCGTAGCCGATGTCATCACCGTAGATAAAGATAATGTTTGGTTTTTCAGCCGCAACAACAGCTAGCGCACTCAGCGCCACAACAACAGCAAGCATGTTTTTCTTGTTCATATTCCTGTCCTATTTAATGTTAACCAAGGGATGCACCGAATACACGAAACCCGACTTGAATCCTCCTAATGTATTCTTTGTATGCTGCGGTTTAAATTAAAAACCTTTATTTCCTTCGACCGTCAGCGTCGCTTTTGTTGCGTCGTCCGCAAGAATGGCCTTCGTATGGGAACCGACGTAGATGTTGTCGATCAGCTGGACATTCCTGCAGTTCTTGAAGTCGAACAGATAGGCATTGTTCCATTGCGGTTCAAAGGTTTTGGTCTGCTTAATCGTGTTTCCCTTGAAAACGAACCCATCCACCCGGTCCAGCCAAATAATGCGGTTGTCGTAGGTTTCAATCGTGTTGTCGATGAAACGGATGTTGCGGTCGAAAGGAATGCTTGCGTCAAAGGTTTTTCCCAGACGCGGCGTGACGTACATCACCGAATGCTCCATCCCGCTCGACGCACAGTCCTTGAAACGGTTATTTTTGATCAGCACATCCTCGACGTTGCCAGACTCAAACCAGTAGTAGGTTTCGCCACGAAGAAAAACGGCCGACATGTGGGAGGAAAAGTCGTTGTTTTCAATCACAACAGGAAGTGGCGTTTTAATCACCACATTGCGGGCACGGTGCTTTTCAAAATGGTTGCCGCGCATGGTAAACGTAGGATTCCAGGTCTTGTTTTCCAGTACATCCCCTGCTTTCAAATTGCTGGGGATGGGCTTCTTGAGGGTCAGCTCAATGAAACGGTCGTTGATTACCTTAACCGCCGTGACCTTATTCACGGCCCCGCGGGTCGGGTCGGGCTGATGGATGAACCAGATTTTATCCCCCACTCCGGCAAACTCGAAACCGAGCTGCTGGAAATGGACCAGCTTAACGCGGACGGTCTTTTCGTCGAGAACCTTGTCCACTTCCACATAGGTTCCATGCACGTTGGTGCTGTCGTCGAGCATGCCCTTGAACCGGCAGTTTTCAACCACGACATCGCCCTTGCAGTTTGCAAAGTGCGTGCCGTCGGCAATGACCGAAACCACACGGTCGGAGCCCTCGCGGACATAGATGCCGCTGTTGGCAATGGTGCCCGTATCGCAACGCTCCAGCAGGAAGCCCATGCCCAGCGCGTGATGAATCACCACGCCGTCGAACAGAATGTTGCTCGACGATTTGCAGTGGAACGCCGGCGCATAGCGGTTCTTTTTGCCCTTGGAGTTCAGGATGGTTCCAACCTTTGGATAATGTTTAAGCTTTTCGTAGAACCGTAGAATGCCGTCCTTGCGCTTTTCAACCTTGGTCGGTTCGCTGGTGAAGTCCCAGGCCCCGTACGCAATGTTCTTGGTGGCTGGATCAAATGCGAGCGTGCTGCCAACCTTGGCATACGAGGCACCGTCAACATCAGGAAAGATCAGTTGGTCCTTTTGAACCTTCCAGGAATAACCTTTTGTGAACGGCTTAACATCGCGCCAGCCCTCCTCCTCGTTCACGGCCACGACTTCGGCCTGAAAGCAGAACGGAATATCCCAATCGATGGTCAGGTTCTTTGTGGTCACCTTCCCGCAGTTTTCAAAAAGGAACGGCATCATCTGCCCGTGAAAAAGAAGTTCAGCCCCGTTGCCCTCTATTTCCACCGACTCAAAACCATCGAACAAGAACGCGATCTTTTTCAGGCCGTTGTCGTGATTGGTGATGAAGCAGTATTTTTCCGAAGCATAGTCAGGCCGGAAAAAATAAGTTCCCTTGGAAAGCACCAGCTTTATATCCGGCTCGGAAACGCCTTCCAGCGCCGCGCGGACCACCGGCGTCATATCGCCGGCCTCCGGCTTGATCTCGATAACCTGCCGCGCTTCGGCCCCCAGACCTGCCAACAGCATGAGTCCTACCATTAAACCTGAAGTTTTCTTATTCATAGTCTCTCCCCAATGAAAATTTTATTTTCGGTCGGCAACACCCCAACCGGTATTGAAGCCGATTAATATACTCCTACAGCTCAAGAACGAAACCCATCAATGCGCAAAGAATATACGTAATTGCGCCATATACGCCAAGGCGATTGCCCGAAGAAGGGGCCAGGCAGAACAATTAGCGGGAAGGATAATTCCACCGAAAAATCAGGCAGGAACCTGCAATGCGTTCCAGCCGATAGGCAGCAAGTTCATGTCCAGCCGTACGCCCCATGAGCAGATGACGGCTAGAATCATGTTGAACGGCCCAAAGGGAATAATGAAATCATATCCGTGTACGCCTGCAAAATCACTGCGACACACGCGCACCGGCTCCTCAATGATTTCAATCTCTATGTGGTTGCCGACCTGTAAAAGTTGATCATCGCAAACTCCGAGGGCCTGCAGGAGCTTCCTTGAGTCAGGCCCCATCACGGCCATTCGGGCAACGCGGTCAGTCTCGTCGGTCACCGAGACATCAACCGAATGAAGCCGACTCACCACCGTCTGGACTAAAATGCGGAGAAGCCCGATCCATAACTGGTCGGTTCCTGCATATAGATCTATCGGTTCGTCCGACAGGGCTTCGATCCACACACCGCATACACCGCCCCCCGGGGGCAGATCGACGGGGACTCCCTCAATAACTTGCAACACATCTTTCCCGCCCAAGGCAATCCAGCCTTGGTCGCCTCGGTCGGGCAGACCGGCTCCGAGGGTGATCGCTTCCATCTCATCCTCGAACGGCGACATATGGCGTGCAAGGAATACATCGCTAAACGCCACGTGATGTTTAGGATCAAAAACCTTGCCCGGGACCGTGGAGGCTACAAACGGACTTGGCTTAATCATTTGCTTTGCCTCCTTGGCTTCATGGGCATCTCCCTTTGTCATCAATCCTTTTGGCGATGTATGCTAATTACTCTGAGAAGTCCGCCATTACAATGTTATCCGAAAAGCTTTGGTAGGCGGTTTCAAATTGCTTGGCCATTTCATCCGGGAAGAGGTGAAAGTCGCCGGCAGCCAATGCTTCCACAATGCCTTCAGAAACCGTTGTCGTTGAAGCGCCGTCATCAAAGCCGGCTTCCGTCCCCATATCGGTGGCAATCGGGCCGGGGTGAACACTGAGCATGGCGACCCCTTTGTCTTTGAGCTCCCATCGAATCCCCTGCGTCAGGGAATAGGAGGCCGCCTTGGATGCCGAGTACGTCGAGAGGTCCGCGAAGTTTTTAATGGAGGCCACGGAATTCAACTGAACAAGGGCTCCCTGATTCTTTACCAAGATATCGGCGAATGCATTGGCGACGCGCAGCAGACCGAATACATTCACATCCAGCTCTTTGGTCAGTGCGGCTTCGGCATCTTCTCCGAACGGCGACGACTGGAAAAGTACGCCGGCGTTATTGACCACGATATCGACATCCTGCGCCTGTTCGGCCAAACGCTTAATAGAATCTGCATCGGATACGTCGGCCTGAGTGGTAACAACTTTATCACCAAACTGCTCTTCCAACGCTTTTGTCGATTCGGGATTACGGACCGCCAGGTAGACTTTTTTGGCGCCGTGGTTGATGAACGATTCCACGATCGCTTTGCCGATGCCGCGGTTTGCGCCGGTAACCAGCGCCACTTTGTTTTCTATTGAAATGCTCTCGATTTTATTCCTTTCGCTTGGGTTTTTATGCCAGTTGATCTTACTTCTTGAGCGCCTGAAGGGCCCCAACAACATCCGCCGGCTCGGCGCGGTTGCGATAATCAGCATCTAAAAAGGCATAGATAATTTTCCCTTCTTCGTTGATGACATACGTTGCTGCGAGCGGCAGTTCATTCGAACTGTTTCCGTTGTTGGCCGACAACGAAAATTTATCTTCATAGATGGAAGCAACGCCATCCGTGAGCTTGTAAACGATGCCATAGTCCCGCGCGACGTTGTTGTTGAGATCGCTGAGGACTTCAAACTCCAGTTCCGTTTTTTCAGCAGTCGACATAGATTGATCGGGAAGTTCGGGCGTGAGCGCGATCAGCGTTGCGCCCTGTGCTTTAAAGTTCGGCAATTCCTTCTGCATCGCCCGCAAGGCCAGATTGCAATAGGGACACCAACCGCCGCGGTACCAGGTCAGAATCACAGGCCCTTTCTTTAGGGAGTCACTTAAACGGACCGTTTCGCCGGCGGCATTGGTCAGTTCAAAACCGGGAGCCCTATCGCCTACCTGTTTTGCCTGCTGCACAACTCCACTATCTACGACCGCCTGAATCCCTTCGGCATAGGTTTTTTTTACAGGGCCCGAGGCTTTTGCACCAAAGGCATTCTTCCGGCTATCCAATTGCGCCTTGAGACTTGAGTCTGCATTTTCGATGGTCATTTCTGATTCTCTTGTTTGTTTCGAGCAGGAAACCACCAGTGTGGCTACGGCGAGCATGGCTCCCGCAATTTTTAATGTTTTCATGTTGTTCTCCTTTTTTATGAGAGTTAATGGAGGCTTGGGTACGGGCTGACGTTCAATATTAGCTTTATTTATCCCTAAAATGAATGTAGATAGGCCGCCCCATTTCGCAGTCAAATGGATCCCCCTTTGTGTTATCTGTCACCCTGCCCTTTATCGAAAAACGCGTTCAATATGCTCTTATGACAAGAAGCTATGTTAGTCAGTGAAATGCAAATAATTCCAATTGCAATATAAACGAGCATCCACTTGGTGCTTGATCTCAAGAAAAACTCGGAAAGAAGGGCGCCAGTCATTGCGCCTATCGAATACAAGTTGTTAATAGTAAATATCCTAGTTCTTTTTCGATTGTCACCCTTCTTCAATAAAACAATCAGACAGTTAATAAAAAACGAGAGTGATGCAATGCCAATGATAAATCCGGTTGATATTCTGAAAGCGGTGGGATCTAAGCCAAGGGGCTTTGCCATATCTTCAAATGCGGCAACCGAAATCGGCCAGGCAGCAAGCTTTGACACCGTAAATCTCATCAAAATTAATCCAGCAAATAAATTAAGTAACGCGAGCAGGGCTCTGGCGATGTGTACTGTTTTCATGGTGCTCTCCTGTTCATGTGAAATAGTGAAGACTCCGGCCGTATCCTGCCGTTTATTATTATTAAGGTGTTTTATGATAGGTTCACTTTGGAGTATCAGCGCAGTGCTTTCGCCAGCGGGCAGGTGGCCTCGTCGAAAACCACAGCGTCAGAAGACCCTCCCGCCCGCCGAGTGCTTTTCCCGCCGACACTTTAAGCGGCGCAAGATCGAGCAGCGTTTCGTTGACGTCAAAAATGATCACCTTCGGCTTCGGCATGGTAGACACCTAACCGCTATTCGTTCGTGACCGGCTTCTCCCAAGCGAACTTCTGGAAGGGAGCATCGACCGGTGTTTCGGCAATGTGATTAACGTAGTTGCTCATCACTTTTTGTGACGTGCCCAGAACGATTTCCAACAGTTGTCTCTGTTCGTAGCCCGCAGCGTAAAAGGCATCAAATTCTTCAGCAGACAGCTCGCCGCGTTTGCGAACCATGGCCAGCGTGGTGTCCTGCAAGACTTGAAGTTTTGCCGTCGGCATCGGCTTCTGGTTTCGGAGTGCTTCTGTTAGCGCTGGATCAACTTTCATCATGTGGGCAATTCCGGTATGCGCCGGAACGCAGTAGGTGCAATTATGCTCAACATTGATGGACTGCCATACAACGGTCATCTCTTCTGCATCGAACGATGTATGCAGAAAAAGGTCGTGCAACACCTGATACCCCTCCAATAATCCCGGAGCTTCAGCCATTACTGAATAAATATTGGGAATCATACCCATATTTTTTTGGGCGTTTTCCAGCAACGGTTTGCTGGCTTCCGGCGCGGAATCTACATCGTGAATCTTAAAGGTACTCATTTTGTTCTCCAGTTGCTCTTGTTTAAACGATTTTTTGCCTACAGCACTCCTACAGACAAATTCATCTTGAATGTTCGTTCAAGATAACACGGCAAAGCCGCGCGTCAACCACTTTTTGAATGACTATTCAACATGATGTGCTACAGTGCTTTCCAGTTAGACGGAATCTGAGAGCGAAGAACCGAGGCAAACCCATGGCAAGAGCCCTATTTGATAGAGACGAAGTGATTGATAAATCGATCGAACTTTTCTGGCAGCACGGCTTCAGCGCATCTTCCATGCAACAGGTTGTGCAGGCTACCGGTCTTCAGCCCGGCTCAATCTATCTGGCCTTCGGCAACAAAGAAGGCCTGTTCCGCGAAGCGCTGGAGCGTTACGGCCGAAAATCCCTTGCCTGGATTCGAGATGTACTGGACGGAGCTCCGAGTATCGGGGAGGGAATCTGCAGGATTTTCGAAGAAAACATACAGGCCTCGATGAAACAGAATTATTGCAGCTGCTTCCTCGTCAAAACCCAGCTTGAGTTGGCTGCCGAAGGCAACGATCTGCATGAACTCGCCGCCGCCAAACTGGGCGAGGTGGAAGCGCTGTTTTGCAGCTACCTTGAAAAAGAGTTCGAGAAAGAGCGGAGCGAACAACGCGCGGTCAGCATCATGTTTCATATTTTTGGGATGCGGGTTTACGGCTATCAGCCGGATTCCGCGGATCGCATACGCCAAGGACTGCGCACCGGCCTGCCCTGGCTGCCCTGGAGCTAAAAGACAGCCGCTTGTTCATAACGCGGCATTATACGAGCCGCCCCTAAGCCTTTGGCTAGTTGTCAAGTTTAAGCATCGGAGCATCCTGTTGCACACTATTTAAATGTACCGGGGAGCCAGAGACGAACCTGACAAGAAGAACGACCCTTCAGACAACGGCCACGGCAGCAACGGGGGAGTTGAACCCCGGCAGCGTATTGGGGGCGCCATCAACCAGCAGGCACAACATCCATTTCTTCATACGGTTCCTTTCAGATTTACTCTTCAACAAGCTTCCAGGTTCGGATCCAGTCATACTTGGTCGTACGCTCATCCAGGGTTTCGGATGCAACCATGCCGCCATCTTCCGGGATCGGGTTCCAGTCATAGGTTTCAATGGCCATGTGCAGGTATGCCGGGATATCCCATTTGGACTCGGGATGAATGGAATACATGTATTTGCCGTCGAGATAGAACCGGATCTCTTCCGCTGACTTCCACTAGGCTCCATACACGAAATACCGGCGGGCATTCTTTTCCTCCAACCCCGTCCACCCTTGCTTCTTCGTCTCTTTAGGTTCGCTGAAGTAGCGCCAGTGAATGGCATTCGAATGAAATATCTGGTCCCAGTTGCGCGCCCACTTTTTGGTCAGTTCCGTGGTTGTCCCTACACACTCCTGAATATCCAACTCCAGGGCCTCGTCTGGCCCCCCTTCCGTCAACAGCCAGAACGTGGATGACATTTCGGTCGCGTTGGCCTTCATCCGGCATTCATAATACCAACCCTTTTCGCCGGTCTGAATAGAACGAACAATCCCGCCGCAGTAGGTATAGCTCCCTTCTACCCCGGTGTACGGTTCATCCAGCACGCCCACCTTTACACGGAGATCCCCATCTTTTACCCATACGTTTTCCGCCTGAAAAAGTCCGGGCGGACGCCCCTCCCACGTAAAGCTGTTCTCAATCGGCTCGATCTGCCATTTCCTGAGGTCTACGGAATCCCCCGTAAACTCATCGGACATATTCTCCACCTTTTCCCACTTCAACCCCGCCGGATTTTCACCGGAAATAAATACAGGGACGGACTGTCCGAAAACACCGTTAGCAATCAACAGAACCAATAAGGATATAACTGAACTATTCATCATTCGCACCTCACCAACTTCTTTTTGACCGCAAAGACAGGAAGTCATTCAATCCATTGCTTGGCGGTCATCAAATTGTCCTGTTAAAGCCTTACTTCACCTGAAAGATTACCCGACCGGAAATAGGACCTGAAATCACAGACGGTTCACCCTGAGGCCCAAGGTCTTCAGCATTGGCAAACTTGGTTCCCGTGCCCGGCAGTTTATGGAACAGATGCAGACCACCGGCTTCCGGATAGTGCCACCACGCATGGATCGGGCTGGTCGGTGTGTTTTTTCTATTCCGATCACCCTTTGCATTACTCGGTTGCAGAACGCCTATAGCAGCATCCTCTGCATCAACCAGCAACGATGCTCCCGAATTCAGATTCAGTTCCATCCATTCCACATTGCCAAAGATGCCTTTAAACTCAGGCTCTCCCCAATTCACACCGGTAATGTGGTCATTAAAATCATTTTCCCAAAGTCCGAACTGCGGGCCGCGTAGACGGTTCCCCCAAATGCGATACGGCCCCTGCCCTAACCAACGTTTGGACACCACGTCATCATCAGCCAGATCAAAACCGACCGCACAGTACGCCAGCTCATTCGTTAGCGTTGCAAATGAATAATCGAGTGCCACCGTGCCCTCATTTGAAAGCGTCCATTTAAAGGATGATCCATCCGCGTTTGTCGATTTAACTATAACCGCCCCGGCTTTCTGCGAGACCTCGGCTTTCCAATCCTTGGAAAACTTCAGCACCTTATCTAGCGTTCCCGCATACAGCACGGGCCCATTCCCCAGACCGCTTTTTTTTCCATTAACAACACAACTCATCAGCTGACCGGTTTTCGGCGAGAACGACCAAACGGTATTTCCAAGCTTCACTTTAAACGGGTTATCCGCAGCTTGTTTAACCTTCGTACTTTCAGCTACCGCCGCCTTATCGTGGCCAATCTTCCAGGACCACTTCATGATCTCAACACCGGCCGAACTGGAAGCGGTAAGCTCCAACGCATCTGCCTTGTTCCAATCATTGGGAAGCGGAAGCTCAAGTGCTCCGGTTTGACCCGGTTTAACTTTAGGGCCCTTCAGTTTTCCTTCAGTCCGCACCGTGGTTTCCGGCTTTGTATTGAATGGAGCTGAATAATTAACCAATCTCCACTCGAATGAGCATTCGTCCAGTCGGGTTTCATAATAGCGATTTACGATCGGCAGCTTTCCCTTGAAGTTCTCAGGTAGCTGATCGGCCGGAATCTGCACCGGCGACCAGATTTCGCGGACGGAATAATAACTCGCCTCTTTTTCGCCGTTAGGACCGACAATCCCGTCGGCTGAATGGTTGCCGTCGGTATCCAGCTTCCCATCCTTATCGGTACGGGCAATGGCCGCATCACCCCAGCACCACAACACACCACCGGCAGAGACCGGAGACTGAGACATCGCACTCCAGAAATCTTCCAGCCCCGCGCCGTGGCCACCATCATAAAGTCCATGCAGAAACTCGGTCGGCAGATAAACAACCGAACCGTTGAGTTTTTTATTAAGCATGTTGTAGCTCGGGTAATGCTTAGTATCAATGCCTTCGAAATAAGACCAGGGATGAATCACCGGCCGATCCTGCAGATCGTACAAATGGTACAGTTCATCGATTTCCAGATTGAAGCCGTTTTCATTACCATTGGCCCATAGAATTACAGAAGGATAATTCTGATACTTCATGACCAGTTCATAGGCAATGTTCCGGGCAATCGGCGTATCGATATAGGGATTATGCCAATTGCACAGTTCAGTAATCACCATCAGCCCCAGTTCCTCACAGGCCTCCATAAATTCGGTGGTCGGCGGCATGTGGGAACGCACGAGATTCACATTCATCGCCTTGATGGCCCGAGCATCGGCCCACACCTTTTCAGCATCCACCGCCCGGCCGTGCTGCGGATCAAATACATTCCGGTTTATGCCCTGAACCAGTATTCTTTTTCCATTCAGGTAAAAGCCGTCTTCCGGGCGCATTTCAAACGTTCGGAAACCGAAGCGTTCCGTCTTTTCAGAAACCGGTGCTCCATTATTTTTCAGCGTTACTTTCACCTGGTAGAGAGTGGGATATTCCGGCGACCAAAGCTTAGGATTTTTGATCGTCGCCTTTAGACGAACCCGGCCGGTGGCACCATGAATAGCCGCTGAAATCGGAGCTCCGACATCTACCCCCTCAAGCGTCTGAACCTGTGCGACAACTTCATCAACTGTGGTTTCTGATTCCTCTCGAAAATTAGTTTTTCGCTGTACCTGCGGAAAGACATCCAACCGCATTGAACCGTCGGCCCGCGCATCAATGGCCAACCGGTTAACAAAATCCTTAGGTTGGACTTCCAAAAACACCGGGCGATAGATTCCGCCAAACACCCAATAGTCGCCCTTGCGCTCCGCCTGATCCAAACTGCTGTTGTCGGGCTTTTTCTTCACCAGCACTTCCAGCATATTTTCTTCGCCGTATTTAACGTTGGTTTTATCGAGGATATACCGAAACGGGAGATAGCCGCCGTGGTTTGGCGCACCGACGGTCTTTCCGTTAATCTTGATTGAGGTCTCCGTCATGGAGCCTTCAAAGACCAACCGGACATGCTTTTCCTCCCAATCCTTGGGAACCATAAACGTGGTACGGTACGTCCCGGTTTCGTCATGCTTCGTCGCGGGATCATCATGACCATAGTTGTAGTTGCCGAAGCCCTGTTGCTCCCAGTTTGACGGCACCTGGATCTTCGTCCATTCGCCGCTCTTCCGGCCTTTGGAGCAGAAGAAGTCCCACTCCACCGCATCCGACGGCCCCTTGCCCGAAAGGTAAATTCGTTCAGCACTCGGTGCCCCGAAAACTGAAACCACAACCAGATTTGCCACTAAACCAATCATCCATTTTTTCATGTTCATGTTTCTCCTATTAAAAACATTTGAAACACAAAGGCACTAAGATCACCAAGTCTCTCAAAATAAAAATCTTTGTGCCCTTAGTGCCTTCGTGTTTAATCATTCCCGTTAAAGCGTCACGCCTTGTTTCCAAATTGCAAAATCACGATACCCATTTTCTTCGTTGCGCGTGAGCAGCCCCGAGGCGGTATCCAATAGAAAATCGAAGAACGCATCACCGACCTCCGCCATCGCTTTTCCTTCCAGCAGCACACCGGCGTTGTAGTCGGTCCAGTTTTTCTTCCGCTCCGCCAAGGCGGTGTTGGAGGAAATCTTCACCACCGGCACCGGCCCGCCCAACGGCGTGCCGCGCCCCGTGGTAAACAACACCATCAGGCAGCCGGAAGCCGCCAATGCGGTAACAGCAACGATGTCGTTGCCCGGCCCTTCCAACAATGTCAGTCCATCGCTCTTGATTCGTTCGCCGTAGCGGATCACATCGGTCAGCGGGGCGAGCCCGCCCTTCTGCACACAGCCCAGCGACTTGTCTTCGAGCGTAGTGATGCCGCCCTCTTTATTCCCCGGCGACGGATTTTCACCGACCGGCTCGCCGTGTGAAATGAAGTAGTTTTTAAAATCGTTCACGACTTCAACCGCCCGATTGAAAACTTTTTCATTCACGCAGCGGTTGAACAGAATGGTTTCGGCGCCGAACGCTTCCGGGATCTCGGTCAGCACGGCGGAACCGCCGCGCGCAATCAAGCGGTCGGACGCCGCCCCAACGAGCGAGTTGGCTGTCAGTCCGGAAAAAGCGTCCGACCCGCCGCACTTGAGCCCGATGCGCAACTTAGAAACCGGCATGGGTTCGCGTTGGACGGAGACCGCGTTGTCCCGCAGCTCGCGCAGCAGCTTTCCGCACTCAACCAGCTCGTCTTCCACATCCTGCGTGATCAAAAATTTGACACGGCTTCCATCGACCGGACCAATGAGCTCTTTGAAGGCTTCCATCGTGTTGTTTTCGCAACCGAGCCCGACGACCAGCACACCGCCTGCATTTGGATGGCGCACAAGATCTGCCAGAATCTTTCGTGACGCCTCGTGATCATCGCCCAGCTGGGAGCAGCCATACGGATGACTGAACACCACGATGTCCTCAACGTTATCCGGCAAGCCTTCGGCGCGCAGCTTGGCAGCTGCTTTTTCCGCCAGACCATTCACACATCCAACGGCTGGAATAATCCAAAGCTCGTTGCGGATGCCTACATCGCCGTTGGCGCGTGGATAGCCCATGAAGGAGCGTTCGTCATTAATTATTTCCAACGGCTGGAAGTTTGGTTCATAGTTGTATTCCAGCGTGCCCGAGAGCGCGGTCTTAACGTTGTGGTCATGGACCCATTCGCCGGCCTGAATAGCTGCGGAAGCGGTGCCGATGGGGTAGCCGTATTTAATAACCGGTTCACCTTTAGCAATCGGCACCAGCGCCAACTTATGACCCACCGGAACGCCGCTCTCGTTTTCAGAAAGGGCAACCGCGACATTATCTCGTTCGTTGATTTTCAGGGTCTCATTCATTAATTCCACCCATTATGTTTTTAATCGCATCACGCGACCCGTCCTTAATAATCAGCTCCAGCGATGCTGCAACTGCATCTTCAAGCCCGGGAAGTCGTGTCAGGTCTTCGCCCCAGAATCCTTCATGACTCAACACCCCATGTACAACCGTCGTCGCATCATCCGACTTCCAGACCTTAGAAAAGAATTCCAGCACATCCGGGTCGTCGTTAGGAGCATATCCTTCGCGAAGGCCGCCTTTGTAAAAAGCAATCAAGGCCGCCAGCGAGAACGAAAGCAACGCGGGCGGTTTGCCGAAGGCGTCAATATAGCGTTTTACGGACGGCAACACACGCACCTTCCATTTGGAAACCGAGTTAAGGCTGATCGAAAGCAGCTCGTGTCGAATGAAGGGATTCAAGAAACGCTCCACCACTGCGGCGGCAAAAGATTCCGCTTCCAGCCGGTCCATGGGAAGTGCCGGAACAATTTCATCGAAAACAAGGTTCTTCACGTAAGGTCCGAAATTATCGTCCTGCATCATTTCGCGCACCGTATCCAAACCGCCGAGATAAGACGCCAGCACACTTGCGGTATGTGCGCCATTCAGGATCCCGACCTTCCGATTGCGGTAGGGCTGCATATCGTCTGTCCAGACCACATTCAGGCCTGCTTCATGAAAAGGCAGTTCTGCTTTCAGGGCTTCGGGTCCTTCAATCACCAGCAGATGAAAGAGCTCGCCGGTACAGATCAACTGATCTTCATATCCCAGATCGGCCGACATCGCCTCGGCTTCATCGCGTGGATAACCCGGCACAATGCGGTCAACCAAGGTGCTGAGAAAGGTACAGTCGTTTTCGATCCACGCCTCAAAGTCCGCTCCCAGTTTCCAATCCTTGGAATGTTTGAGGATGCACTCCTTTAGCACAGCTCCGTTATGATTAATCAGTTCGCAGGGAAGGAACACCATGCCGGATGCCGCTGAACCACCGAAGGCATCAAAACGCGCCGCCAGCCAAGCCGTCAACTTGGCAGGGAATGAGGCAGGGCAGGTTTCCGGTTTCGCCGTTTTCACGTAGGCGATTCCCGACTCGGTCGTATTCGACACCACATACCGCATTGCCGGATTCCGGGCTGTGGCCAGATAGTCATCCCACGCGGCATAGGGGTTCAGCCCCCGACTAACCGAAGTGATCAACTCATGCTGATTCAACGTCTCGCCATTTTCGATGCCGCGCAAATAAAGGGTATACAACGCATCCTGCTCGTTCAGGGTTTCCACCAAACCAGTTTCCAGCGGCTGCACAACGACGGCACTGCCGTTAAACACCCCGGTTTCGTTCATCCGATGAAACATCCAGTCGATGAAGGCTCTCAGGAAATTCCCTTCCCCGAACTGCAACACCTTTTCTGGGAGCACAGCCCTTGCCCGCATTGTTTTAGTCAACTTCTTCATTATTTATTCCTTCGCCCCTTCAGCTGCAGATTATTCTGCAATACCCTCTGCCGAGGACTCACATGCTTATCAGCTAATGAATGTGCCACTTAGCGCGGAAAACACATATTGCATATTTTTTAATTTTATTGCACTTTTGCGCACATGCCTAAAACCAAAAGAATCCTGATGCTGCTCGGGAACTATGATCCGGCAACCCATCGCGGTATTGCCCGGGCATCCCGTTCGCTTGGATGGCACCTGAATGTGAGCATGCTCAGCTCCCAACAGATCCCTACCCACTGGGATGGCGATGGCATCATCTGCTCTCTGACCGACAATGTCCGATTGGAGCAGCTGGTAAAAAAGTCCGGCTTGCCGTGTGTGGACCTTTCCGCCTGGCGCATCGATCTGGACCTGCCGCGCATCTCGGCATCCAACCAAACCATCGGCCGCTTGGCCGCCGAGCACTTCATTTCCTATGGACATAAAAACTTTGGCTGGTTCTGCCACCGGAACAATACCGTGGCCGAAACCCGCTTTAACTCGTTTAAAAAAGAACTCAAAAAGAACGACCTTTCAGTCCCCAAACAACTCGTCGGGAAAAAGACACAAGACCAGCACAGCGTAGAGCAATGGCTGTCCGGACTGGATACCCCCTGCGCACTTTTTGCATACAACGACAACGCCGCCGCTTGGCTGATGAATATCTGCCTATCGGCGGGATTTCGGGTTCCAGAAGATTTTGCGATTGTGGGCGTCGATAACAATCCCCTGATCTGCGACTACCTGCCCGTACCCTTATCGAGCGTTAACCACGATCATGAACGGATCGGCTATGAAGGCGCCCTTCTGCTGGATCAGATTATCAACGGCAAAGCATCCCCATTAGCCGTTCAGTATATTAATCCCAACGGCATTACACTCCGAGCCAGCACCGATGCTCTCGCCGTGAGCGATCCGCTCATTCGCGATGCGCTGCTATGGATCCAGCAGCATCTGCGGGAACCGATCGGAACCAACGAAATCGCCAACATCTTCGACATATCCCGTCGTAATCTGGAAATGCGCTTCCAGAAAACGTTGAATACCAGCGTGCATAAAAAGGTGGTCGAACTCCGACTCAAACAGGCGGAACACCTCTTATGCAAAACCACCAGAAAAATTGAAGACATCGCCGCCCTCACCGGATTCTGTCATGCCCCCCACCTGTGCCGCGCCTTCAAACAGCAATACCGCCAGCCCCCTCTCGCCTACCGCAAAAGCATGCGCGCGGAATAAACGTAAACGCCTCTTCTTTCACCCCGTAGTCAGCTCCGGCAAAGCCTGATAATTTGTCAGGCATGGATACGAATGAAAACAATGTGTCGGGGCGGGCTTCCTATACGGAGGAAGAACGCCGGGAACTGATCGAGGAGTTTAATTCAGCGGGGCTGACCCAGGCGGCGTTTTGCCGGGAATGGAGCATCAACCCGAAAACGCTGGCCCGTTGGCTGCGAATTGAACGTCAGGAATCTGAGGTTGCTTTTTGCGAGGTGGAAGTTCAGCCCGGACCTCCTGAGATAGATGAACTGAAGATCTTTCTGCCGAACGGGATTGAGGTTCAGCTTCCAATTCCGTCACTGAATGAACTCGGTATGGTTCTGCGGGAGGCTGCCGGATGTTTGGATTAAGTAATTCAATCCGGGTATTTCTGGCGGTTGAGCCGGTGGATCTGCGTAAGAGCTTCAACGGATTGCACTGTGTAGTGCAGGATAGGTTAAATGAAGATCCGTGTTCGGGCACATTGTTTGTGTTTACGAACCGACGGAAAAACCGGATCAAGACGCTGTACTGGGATGGTACCGGCATGTGGGTTGCTATCAAGCGGCTTGAAAAGGGCTGTTTCAGTTGGCCTCAAGGCGTTGGCGCAGATGAAAAGCTTAGTCTTGCTCCGGAAGCGCTGGCCCTGCTGCTCGATGGAGTTGATCTAAAACAAGGCTCGCTCAAACCTTGGTATCAGCGCTGATTTTTTTTGCATTTTCCATCAGGTTGGTGCCGCATTTTCAACGTGTTTTGGTATAATGTACGGCATGAATTTTAACCGGGAAAATTTTGATCTGATGGTAAAGGAGCGGACGTCTCTGAATGCCGAAAACACTCAGCTCAAAACCGAAGTTAAACTGCTTAATGAGAAAGTTCAGTATCTGCTGAAAAAACTGTTCGGGCGCAGTTCCGAAAAGTTAAGCCCGGATCAGATGGAACTACTGCTCGATGAACTGCAGGAAGCCCAAGAGGCTCTGGAAATAGCGGAAGAGGCCGAACAGGATGATTCAGAGCCGGTTGAGTCCCGTCGAGGAAAGCGCAAGCCGCTCAAGGAACGGGTCCCGGAAGACCTGCCGGTTGAGCAGGTGATCATCATTCCCGATGAGGTTCAGGGAAATCCTGGTCGCTATAAAAAAATCGGGGAGGAAAAAGTACGGGAGCTCGACGTTGTTCCGACCCGGTATTTTATCCGTGAAATCATTCGAGAAAAGTTTATTGAGATTGATAACCGTGAAGTGCCGCCGCTGATCGCACCAGCTCCGGCAAGACTGATTCCAAACAGCTATGCTTCTGCCGGTCTGCTCCTACAGATCATTCTGAGCAAATATTGCGACCATCTTCCGCTCTACCGTCAGGAACAGGTTTTAAAATACCGCCACGGCATCGAAATCAGCCGCAAAACCATGGGCAACTGGATGTATCTTATCGCCGACTGGTTAACGTTGATCTACGAAGCACTGAGAAATGAAATCCGGCAAAGTGAGTATATTCAGGCCGACGAAACTTTTATCAAATACCAAGACCCGAAAAAGGACCATTGTCCCAATGGATACCTATGGGCCTATCACAGTCCAGGCGTTGGAGTGCTCTTTGAATGGTTTCCGAGTCGTGCTGCATCATGTCTTGATTCGATGCTGACAGATTACGCCGGTCTTCTGCAAAGCGATGGATACGGTTCTTATCCGTCATGGCTGAACGACCCGGCTCATGAACAGGAAAAGGGAAATATTATTCATGCCTGCTGCTGGGCACATGCCCGGCGTAAATTTCATGAGGCCGGGGATTCAATCAGCCGGAAAATTATCAAACTCATTGCGAAGCTCTATCGCAACGAAACCACGTTGCGCAAACAACCGGAGCTCGACCGGGCAACCTATCGGCAGGAACACTCTGCTCCAGTGCTTAATGAAATAAAAACCATTCTGGATCGTGAACAGAAAAAACAACTGCCCAAAAGCAAGCTCGGAGAAGCTATCAGCTATACCCTCAAACGCTGGGACAGCCTGAACCTGTTTCTTGAGCACGGGAAGCTGGAAATCGACAATAACCTTGTCGAAAATGCCATCAGGCCCACGGCCATCGGCAAGAAAAACTTCCTCTTCTTCGGCAGCCCCCGATCCGGTCAGGATAGCGCCATCATATACAGTCTCATCGAAACCTGCCGAAAACTCGACATCAACCCCGCCGACTATTTGCGGGATGTGCTCGAAGCCCTTCCAACCATGGGACAGAACGAAGCTGCCAGCTGGACTCCGGCTCAATGGAACTCATCCCGCGCACAGTCAGCATAAATGCTGTCAAGTGGGTGAACGAACAGACGCATACGAATAAACCCCGACGACTGAATAACGTTCAATCAAAAGAACAGGTTGAAGTAGACGGCACCAGTGATTTTAACTGGATTGGAATGAATTTTCTCCAGTTGTAGAAGCTAACGGATATTATATTATACAAAAACCCGCCGGATTCCGGCGGGCTAGCCTTTATGCCCCCCTTTCAGGGGGCATTTATTGAACGACTACTCCGTAATGAGAAGCTTGTAGAACTCGACCGGATTGATCATCGGGATGGAATTGGTTACCACCTCGAAGTTGGCACCGATTCCATTGGTTAACCATAGTCCACCCGATCCGGTTTCCGTGTAGTCCACACCGCCAGCGGTCAGTATGGTGAACGGAATGACTACCAGGTTTTCAGTTGCCGCGACATTATAGGTCGGACGCGGCGTATTGATCATGCGAGGATACATATAGATGAAGCTGCCGCTTCCATCCACTTCCATGCGCCGATCCTGGATGCCGACGTTGTTTATATCGTTAGGATTGCCGCCCAGACCCCATTCCTCGCCGTTGCTAATACCATCGCCATCGTAGTCGTTGGCAAATGCAGCGGCGTCGTTGTAGACGTTGTAGCCTGCGGCCCATGTCTGGTATGCGGAAGGCTGCGAACCAAATTCCACCTTGATGGTATCTAAGTAGCACCATCCAGTCCCAACTTCATTCATGGAGTCGTAGAAGTATCCAAGGGCATTCACATCCGTCAGCGACAAGGCAGAGCCGAGGGTATACGAACCACCCATAACGGTCATGCGATTGGTGTCCGTAGGTCCCGCCAATGTCAGCGGCGTCCATTTTTCAGTGAGGATGTCGGTCGAGAGATTTGCATTGTTTTTACCCCACGTGTTCTGACTGACATACCACTGCGTGCCATTACGGATGGCTACTTGAACGGCAGACACACCTGTAACAAGATTTGTCATATTGAAGTTGCCCGCATCCCCGGTGATTAATCCACCATTGGCATCTGCGTTAAACGAACCGCCCGTATTGCCTACATTGTTCTCAACCCAGAGCAGGGTCGAATGATTCTGATTCCGCCACCGTAAGGTATCCGCTCCACCGGCCCGGACACCCGTATCGGTGCGATCGCCCTGGGAAACCATGAAGATTAATGGGCAGATATTCGTATCAACGTTAATAAAGTCAGCTCCAGTAAAGACAGACTTGGCACCACTCGTTGATGCTGGATCAGTTGGACCATCACCCGTTACGTACGTGGTGAATCCATTGCCGGCCACTGCCGTATAGGTGTCGCCACCCGCAGTTTCATTAGCAGCGGCCCAGTCCAGATCCTCACCCGGATAATGCAACGGTGCCTGTACGGCCAGCGCAAAAACGGCAAACTGATCGGAGGCAACTTCCGTGGCACCATACACCGACTTGATCGTATAGATGTAGGAGCGCTTGTCCACCAAGGAATCGCTGTCCACATAGGTGGATGCAGTCAGGCCCGATGCAATCAAAGCACCTTCGACCCCATAAACTTCCGACCGGTAGACACTGAAGGAATCCTGTTCCCCCCCAGCCAACCAGCTCAGCGTAATCGCCAGGTTGCCCTGTTGGCCGGTGATATCGAACGGCGCCACATGCGGGATTTCGCTGGCGTTGGTATGCACGACCGAAATAGAGTCGACAGAGACATATAACTCCTGACCGGCAGGTATGCGGTGACCCATGCCAAACTCCACGAGTTCGGCCACATAGGCGTCTACAGCCGGATTGCTTTCCGTATACACCACAAGACTGGTATGGCTGAGCCCACCAACCGTGGCTATAACCTGCCCATTATACTTGCTCGTGACGGTGGACTTCCGGATATACCAATCCAGCGTAATCTCGTCGGTGACCAGATCAGGCAGGCTGTTGCTCGTAACCGTTTCCCACAACGGATCCCAACCCACTTGATCCTTTGTCAATAAAAGCGCCTTGTTGACGTTGTACGAATGCATGTTCAATCCAAAGGCAATGCCATCGCTTGCATCATTGCGCACGACCCACAGTACGTCGTCGTCCTGTTCGGGGAACAGGTCTGTATTGGCTGTATCGGAGCTTATGCCAAACTCGAAGAATTCCTCCGCACCGGAAAGATTTGCAACCGTACCGATATTGGTAACCCCGCCAACCACATTGGTCACAGTGGCGCCATCTGCAACGGCCGATACACTGAAGACGGTGGTGCCGCTCCAAACGGAACCCACTTCGTTTGAGGTGAAGAGGCTGTATACCACATCGTTGCCCCCGTTTGTTGCAAAGAGCTGGTCGGATTCGGCAAAACCGGCACCGGCGGGATCCACGAGGAAGGCCTTTGGATTTGAATCGGCAATGGCGTTCCAGCTTTTCTGCCCGGCCAGATCGGCGCTGATGTAGCCCTCTGCGGAGGTAAATGAGGTGTCAAGAATAGTTGTGTTTCCGACCGCCGTGGGAGGCGCTTCAGGCGTTACATCAACAGGCACAGATACGGCATCCGCCGCTCCAGAGGCTTTTGCAGTCACTTTGTACCAGTATTCAGTACCGTTCGACAGGCCCGTATCGGTGAAGGCATTAGTGGTAAGTCCACTGCCGCCCGTTACGGGACTATAGGTGCCGCCACTAGTGCTGGACCAGGTCAGATCGTAGGTTCCGGCTTCAAAAACCGTGTCCCAAGAAAGATCCACTGTTCCGTCGCCGGCAAAAGCATTCAGCGTAGGCGTAGCCAGCACAGGAGGAACGTTTTCTGTTACATCAATGCTCAGGGCATCGATGGTGGCATCAAACCGATCAGACGTTTCTCCGACATCTGCACCGGCATCATGCTGGATCACGAAATAATCCAGGCTCGCGGCATTGTAGGCGTTCGACACGGTCTGGAGTGCCGTGGAGCCGCCGTTGGTCGTCGAGGCATCGAGATTGATCAATTCGCCCGTAAGGGCATAGGCAACCCCTTCGCGCGTCTTGCGGACATTGAAAACGGCGCGCAGGTTTTGGGTTTCCAGATCGCTGCCGCCTGTGCCGTCCCAGCCCGCCTCTGCGGGAGTTAGCGAGGCGATAACCGCCCAACCTGGACTTTTCTGCACACTTAGCTGAATCCGGTCGGAATTGCCGACATTCTCGCTGATAATGCGAAGATCCCACTCGTCGCCCGTACTGACATTGCCGGGATTGAGGAAGGTGTTCGCGACCGACAAGCCCAGCTCAAGAACGGCACCACTGTCCCACGCGCTGGTTGTTCTGCTGAGCTTGAAGTCAATATAGCCATCCCACTCGGTATCGACGGCATTGGCGGAATCAACCTGCATGCTGACAGGAAGTTCCCCGCCCGTATAACCATTGTTGAGCGTAGTAATGAAACCTGATCCAGCTGAATCAACAACATTGAACGCGTTGGAGTACGCGGCAATCTGCGTCCAGCCGTTCTGCCCGGCCAGGTCAGCGTCAGAATACGCCGGTGAATCCGACGAACTGAAACTGGTGTTGATGGGAAATGCCGCCCATGCGGATAATGCACCCATGCTCAATAGCACGGCTATCATGGTTTTTATTTTCATCCTATCTCCTCGCTGTTTGTCCGGTTTCAACAATTAGAGACACGCAGTCCTAATTCCCCAGAGGGAACACGATAGATTAGACAGAGCGCCTCTCTTTACCGGCTATAAGCGTTTTAGCACGAGAACGAGAACTTGAACACAGATAATCCGACATATAACCATGTCAATATTATCCTTTTCTGATAGCTCCAAGCCACATCGGAAGCTCGGGCTCGGCGGGCACTACCGTGCTACGGATGCAAGACCTTCAGGCGAAAAAAAAAGTTGGCGTTGGTGCCTCCATAGACTTTATGCTCGACTTCATCGTAGCCTGACGTATCCGACGAATTGTTCGTAGACCAATCCCACGAACTGTTCCAAACATTGGAAATTAGATTGTCCGTCCACTCTTGAATGTAGGTGATGCCGGGGTTGGAATGGATCAGCTCCAAGTTGAAGAAGCTGACATAGTGGTCGGGGTTGTAGGCCATCGACGGGGGCACCCCCTGGCTTGCCGGATTCGTCGGGTTTCCGCCAAGAGCGTATTCAACATAGTCGAGCTCGCCATCTTTATCAAAGTCGTTCGTTTCGACCCCCGTCGGGCTAAGGCCATAGAGCGCAACAAAATCATCCCAGCCGGAGGCCGGCGTGCCGGAAATTACCGTTGCCTTGAAGTAACGCAGGTCGGCATTTATATTCTCACCGCTGCCGGAAAGGTCGTAGTAGAGGCCTACGGATTTAATGTTTTTCATATCAATGGATGCGGAAGAGCCAATCGTGCCGTACCCGCTGGTGATCGGGGTGAATCCGGACCAGTTCAGCACCGATGCATCCGGCACAGAAAGCGAATTAAACGAGGCGCTGTTGGCGTTGTACTTCGTCAATTCCGTGCCCGCACTCGCATACCAATCCCCAGTCTCTTTCTGAATAATCCAATGGACGACGCCAGTGCCGGTGCCCCCCCACATTGCAACCCGGGTTTCCGCAGCAAGGCCGGCTAACGCGACGTTCCCCGCAGACAGGTTTTCCCAGACATACATGCAGTCATAGGTGGCTTGGTTTTTCCCTGACCGAATAGTATCGCCATACGTTGTGTTGAGTACCTGCTTGGCATTTCCGGAGCTGCTGGACGAGGTATTGAACACGGCCGACCGGTCGGTGTTGATCGGGTAGTAACTGGATCCTACCGCCGGATTGGCAGCTGTGCCTTCGATATAGGTTGTATTCTTAACCACAAAATCCTGATTGCCAGCAACGATATTGGTATCGCCGCCGGCTTCTCCCCATTGCACCGCCACGCTGACCACGGGGGGCACGCTCTGGTTTTCAGTTTTGAGCAGCAGAACATCGTAGGGTTCCATGGTCTGGATAGACGAAACCAATTGACCGATAAGGAGATCGCGGTAGTCCGCGCTATAGCCCGAAGAGAGCGATAAAGAAACGGTACGCGCGTCCTTGCTGACATTGATCAATGAAAGCGTGCTTTCGCCAGTCACCGGATCCACGGTCTGGGTAGCCAGTATGCCATAGGCCGGTTGTGCTCCTGAATCCGTGATGACCACATGAACGGCATTACTAAGCATTAGGGGATCCAGCGCATCACCGAGATCATTAACCATCACCGTGGCCACATCAAAATCCACCGATGCATACGGTGCTAGATTCGTGTTGTCGCTCGCTGCAAACCCAAGCTCGGTCTTCAAGAAGCTGGCCGTGGAACCGTTCACCAGCACCACGTTACCGCCCGCCTGTTCGAAGGCGAGTAATGCGACGTAGCTCGCATCCGAAATGAATGTGGTCGGCGGAACAACCACGGTCTGGCTCGAAACCGACAGCCCTGAAATATCAGAGGGCGTCGTGAAACCAACGCGGACGTTAAGCAGCTTGAGCGCTTCGTAGACCTCTTCCAGTTCCTCGACGTAGGCGAGGTTCTGAATCGCGGCTTCACCACAATAATAGACCATGAAATGGCGATCTTGCTTCACCAGACCCGTCACATCAGTTGCATGAGCATTGAGTTCCTTCATCACCCGACCGTAGGCGTCGAGCGCCGTCGGCTGCGTTAGGATGTCGCCGATAAAATCCGAATTCACGTTGAGGAAGTTCCCGTCGTTTTCACGTGCCCACACCCATGACTGAATGCAGTTCATGCCGTGCGTAAAACCCAGCCAGAGCGCAGACCGGACATAGTCGCGGTCCATCGAAAAATCGCGCCACTTGCCGGTGGCAAAGCCGTGCCATTCGGAATCGTAGTAGGGCTTGTCCGGGTAGAGCGATTTATAGAAATCGAGCATCATCGACTGCTCCCGCCAATCGAGCGTGTAGTGATTGGTCCATGTGGTGTCTATCTTGTTGGGTTGCATAATCGTCGCGTTTGCCGGGATGACATGGAGGTCGGCGCCGGTTACATCCATCAGGTTGGCGAGGTATTCCATATCCATCCCGTCGTCGCGCCAGGAATTACCCAACTGGCCGCCTAGGATTTTGATCGTTACCGGCTTGGAAAGCGGGTCGCTTCCCTGCGTTCCATCTTTCAGGAATTGGAAAAAGTCGTTTACACGGTCCATGTTGAACCGGCACCAGTCGTACCAGACCGGCCCTCCCTGAACGGTGCCCGCAGCAGTCGGATCAATCGGCATGGACATTCCGTTCATGGCTGCATTGAAGTCGGCATAAGACGTTCCATAGGTCGAGTTCAAGTTCGAGATGGTTGTGTATTTTTCCGTGAGCCAACCGTTGTAGTTGGTCATGGTGTTCGCTGATACGCCGTTGTCGGCCAACCAGCCTCCCGTGCGGGTTGCAAAGTTCGGTTCGTTCGCCAGCAGATGCATGCGGGGTTGGTCCCCCTGCTCTTCGCAAACTGGAGGGAGATAGCCTTGGAATAGATTCGTAAACCACCCGCGAATGTATGGGCTGTCCGTATCGTAGGTCACAAAGTTGCGCCCGCCGTCCACAATTTCCGGATGGGCATTCGTCATCCAGCTGGCGGCCTTGTGGCCAATGAAGTATTGCCCGAAAGCAATGTTGTCCGCATTTTGATCCGTCATGCTGTTGACGTCGTTATTAATCGCATTGGCTTTAACCGTAGTATCGTCCGACATATCCGTCAGCGCATAGTACGTTCCGCCCATGCGCCCGAACGCCGTCATCAAATCCTCGTCTCCGGGCATCCATGTAAAATCGCTGGGGAACACCGGCTCGCCGTTTCGCAACGCTGATCCGGGCCCGAAGCTCATGGCTCCCGTTGTGAAATCAACCGGGGCCTTTAGCACGACATTCGTGGCCAGCTGCGCCTGCAGCTCAGCAATCGCATTGCTCGACACTTCGAGGCACGACTGCATTTCGTCGAAGGGCAGGTTTACGGAATAATTCTGATCCGGCACCTTGGCGTGCCACCAGACATTGGTAAACGCCTCGTACACTTCGTCGGGGTTGCTCCGGTCGTACTGCGCGTAGGTCTGAAAACGGTCGATCACGACCTTGGAGACATAGGCATAGTTGGTGTCCACCCCGGCAACAGCCGCCTGAGCCATCAGATCTTCGAGCTGCGCCTTGCCGGCGGCTACATCGTTGGTCAGCTGCGTCCATGCGGGCTCGTCCGTATCGCCATCCCAGGCCAATGCAGGCAAACTGACCCATGCAATGCCGCAGCAAACCAACCACTTCAATGTGGAACTTATCATGATTATATAATCCTCTTTTGCAGCGATGCCTCGGAATGCCCGGGGAGATAGTCCCATAGACCTGTTTTGGCATGCGGCGTTCATCAACTATGATCGATATTCGACCACGAATTGCGCGAGGATTATATATGCGTTGGCGTAAAACATGTGCGCGATCCCGCCAACCAGCATCCAAAGGCTGAACTATGGCTTCCTACTTAAAGGTTTCCCGAACGCCGGAACCCTTTTTGACGTTCTGCAGCATGGCGTTCATCTTGGCCGTTTTTTCAGGGTGCACTTGCGCCAGATTGACCTGCTCGCTGGGATCGTCGCCCAAGTCATGCAGCGCCATCGCTATCGGAAGACGCCCTTTCGGCCATTTGGGCTTCGAAGGTTCGATAAACTTCCAGTCGTTATGGCGCAGGGCCAAGCCGAACGATTCTTCCACCATGAATTCGAGTCCAATCGGATCATCGCCAAGGAAGGCATCCAGCGTGTCTCGGCTGTCGACCGCCTCGTCGGCCGGAAGCTCGATGTCCAGCAACGCGGCGAACGAGGCCATAAAGTCGATCTGGTTCACCATGGCATCCGACAGGCCGGGCTTGATGCGCGCCGGCCAGCGCAGGATGAACGGCACGCGGGTGCCGCCTTCATAGATCTGGTATTTCCCGCCGCGCCAGATTCCTGAAGCATCGTGACCGTGATCCGACTCTTCCTGAGAGCATTCAACCACCGAGCCGTCGTCGTAGCCGTCGTCGTAGGCCGGGCCGTTGTCGCTGGAAAAGATAACAATCGTATTTTGAGTCAAGCCGTGCTTTTCAAGCGCCTTCATGATTTCGCCGGTGGCCCAGTCGAACGCCACCATGGCATCGCCACGGTGCCCGAGCTTGGTTTTGCCCCGGAAGCGCTTATGGGGATAGCGCGGCACGTGGATATCCTGCGAAGCGAAGTAGAGGAAAAACGGCTCGTCCTTGTGCGCGGCAATGTATTCTTTCGCCTTTCCGACAAACACATCCGTCAGCTCATCTTCCTGCCACAAGGCGGCCTTGCCGCCGGACATGTAGCCAATGCGGCCAATGCCGTTGACAACGCTATCGTCGTGGCCGTGCGTGCTTTGGTACACCGTCATGGCTTCGCGGTTGGTTTTGCCGTCGGGGTACTGCGTGCTTCCGGGCTTCTGCACATCGGCCAGCGTTTTCCCGACATAGATCGGGTCCGCCGGATCAAGGTTGACCACGCGATGGCCGGCGAGGTAGACGCAGGGAACCCGGTCGTTCGTGTTCGGCAGCAGATAGGAATAGTCGAACCCGATTTCAAGCGGGCCCGGCTTCACATCGCCGTTCCAGTCGGGGAGCTCGCCGGTCACCCCTAGGCCGAGATGCCACTTTCCAATCACTGCAGTTTGATACCCCGCCTGTTTAAAGAGCTTCGGCAGCGTCAGTTTGTCGGTCGGGATGATCAACGGCGCATTGGGAGGCAGAATGCGTGCGTTGTAGCGGAAGGCATGAATGCCCGTCAGCATCGAAAAACGTGACGGCGTGCAGGTGGCTGCCGAACAGTGGCCGTCTGAGAAACTAATCCCCTGCGCCGCCAGCCGGTCAATGTTCGGCGTCGGGATTAATTTTGACCCATAAACCCCAACATCGCCAAAGCCGACGTCATCGCCATAGATGATGACCACGTTGGGGGTGGCAGACGCCGCAACGGGTTTGGCGGACTTGGCCGGAGGCTTCGACGAGCCGGCGAAAACAGCCAGACCGAGCAGCAGCGGACTCAACAATACAATACGGAATACATTCATGGCCTTTCCTTCTATTTCAATTATTTGATGCGGAACAGTGCGACGCCATGCGGACGAACCTTAGCGAAAAGCAGCCGCCGAACGTCCCGACATCCATCTGCCTCCATACATCACGAATGCCTTTTTTACCTTCCAGCCCCGCCTCTTCCCAGCTTAATTTCACGACTCGGGCTTTGTCGTTGATGCTGAACAGCCCACCCGGCAACCAATAAAGTCGCGCCACTATATTTGTTTTCATGCCAACCTCCTCCTCGCTCAATGCCGCACCGGAAGCCAAACCGCGACGGACCGGTCTCCGATCCAATTCCACCAGATTGTTGTTTTGTTTAAGCATCGTTCCATCAATGCGACGCACGCCGCCTTTATTTGATGGTGTAAACTAAAGAACTGATCCAGTGCGCCATCTACCCACAATAACGCAAAAAATATATGCAATCACGTCGGGGCCTCCCACCCCGCACCGGCAGCCCCCTTGGCATGCGCATAAAAAAACCCCGCCATGAGACGGGGTTTTCGATTCGTTTTCCAAGAATTGGAAAACGGTGTTGCTAGTCAACCAGCAGCTTCAGGAACAGCTCGGAAGCCGCAGTGCCGACGTCGTTGGTGTAGGCACTCAGAACGCCGTCGGTTTTGCTCACAGACTCGATGCCATTGGTCGTCCAAGAGGGGAAGACCAGATCAGGCGTGGAGACCACGTACGCAACCACGGTATTGTCGCCGATCAGAGAGAATACATACTTCCCGCCGGAGGCAATAAAGTTCGGCTGCGTACCGATGTTGGTATCGTCCAACGGAAGACCGCCAAAGACATACTCTCCGTAGTTATTCAGCCCGTCGAAATCCGCATCTTGGGTCTTGCCATCGTTCACGCCCGGCGTCAATCCCTTCTCGATGGCCCATCCATCATATCCGGCAGGCGGCGGCTCAACAGCAACAAGCCCTGTTGCCGAGAACATTCTCGTGTTGGAAGCCTGGTACGCTCCATTGGTATTGTTCTGATCGGAATAATAGCCGACCGCAACGATGTTTGTCGTCGCGTCAAAACCAATCGAGGCCTCATTGGTAACCGTGGCCGACCCACCTGAGAGCGGTGTGAACTCATACCACGTCAGATCCGCCACGTTCTCCACGATGGGCGTGTAAGAATTGCCATAGCTAAACGCGTCACTGGCATACCAAGACAGGTCGCCTTTCTGCACCAGGAAGCGAACCTCGTTGGTCACCGCAGCGTTTTGGCCACGAATCTCCACGCCCAGGGTATTGAGCGACGCGCCTTCAATCAGGAAGTCATTCCAAACCACCATCTGCTGATAATTGGCCTGATTCTTCCCAAAGGCGATGCAGTCTGCGCCCGTGCCGCCATCTGAGACACTGGCACCACCATAGGCCGCACCGCACGCATAGTTAAACAGCGGAGAGCGGTCTGTATTGCTCGGATAATACGCAGCACCTAACGGACTGTTCGTGATGCCCTCGTTAAAGGTCGTATAATAAGGCGCAGCTTCGGTACCTGCCGTTCCCAACAAATTCATACTACTGGTAACAATGTCGGTTTCGCCGCCTGAAGCACCCCACTGAATCAGCTGAACAGAGACTGGCCCCGGTTCGGCCGTCGCCTTGAAGTAGCGCGTTTGAGTGTTGATGTTCGCGTATTTAGTCCCGTTGGTTACGCCATCCGAAATATTCCATATCGGTTGATTGGTCATGGAAATATAGTAACCCACGGAGGTGACGTCCGTCATCTCAATCGTCACCGGGGCTCCAACGGTTGCCGTTCCGCTGACCATGGGAGTGAATTCATTCCAGGTCAAAGCCGATGCATCCTCGACGACAATGGATTTAAAGCCGTCTTGGGCGCTTATTTCCGTCGCGTCGCTCGCGTACCATTGTCCTGTATTCTTTTCAATGATCCAGTAGAAATCCCCGGAGGCATACACAGTGCCTGTGGGCGCAACAGCCGAGACCTTGCTTTCCGTTGCAAGGGTTGCCAGCTTGGACTCGGAACCCAGTAAATCTTCCCATACGACCATGGCTCTATAGGTGTCGGCGTTTTTGCCCGATCCAATGAAGTCCCCGCCGCCATCCTCGACCACGGCCTTCTGGTTGCCTGTACTGGAAGACGCGTGGTTAAACACCGCGGTGCGCTCGACGTTGTTGCTGTAATAACTGTCGCCCTGCGGCGGACTCTTGACCTGGTTTGCCGTGTAGGTCGTGACATTGTTTTGAAAGTTTGTGGAAGCGGCAACAATAGTGGTATCTCCACCCGCCTCACCCCATTGCACGATTGTTTTATCCGTCGGAATCGGCCCGGGAATCGCTTCCGCCTTGAAGTAGCGAATCTTCGCGCCTTTCCACGAGGTGTTTCCATCGCCGTCGACATAAAAGTAATACCCAACAGATGTGATGTCCGTCATGTCGATCGTAGAGGCTGTTCCAGCAATCGTAACCGCGGCGGAACTGAACGGGGTGTATTCGTACCACGTGAGATCTGCAGCATTCGTTGCCGTACCGGCGCTGTAGCTGGTGGTCAGGTCTGTTTCTTCGCTAGCATACCACAAACCGCTGCCCTTTTGAATTAGGAAGCGGAAAACGCCGTTCGATGCAGCGGAGGATTTCGCGACTTCGATGGCCAAGGTGGTCAGTTGGTCATCCGTCGTCAGGAAATCTTCCCAGACAATCATGGCCTCGCGTTTTTCCTTGTTTTGCCCAACTTCGATATTGGCACCGCTGGTGTCGGTCTTTATCGACCGATTGCCCCACCTCTGGTCTCCTGAGAGATTGAATACGGCAGAACGCGTACCGGCGGTCACATTGGTGTAATACCCCGGATCTACCGGATTGGCTGTGGAATCCCGTCCCGCTGTAAACGTTGTTTTCACGCCGCCGGATACTTCAATAAGCTGCGTTTCACTGACAATGTTACTATCGCCACCGCTTTCGCCCCACTGCACAATCGTGCTTGCCTGCGCACTCATCGCCAGCGTCATGCCTACGGCGAATGCAAATATTGCTAATTGCCTCATCTTCTTCATCTTTTTTCCTCCGTGTTACGGTTTATCTGCTCCACTCAGCCGGCAGCCTCCCTGGCTGCTCTCCGCTGAATACACGTCAAGCACTGCACTTATTTCCTTCTGCTTGATGGTTGAAAGTAGAGCACCAATCCAGCGAGGCCTCTATATGCGATTGCGCAAAGGATATACCTTATCTCGCCAGTGCTTAATCCTGAAAAAAACCATTGAACCGCAGAGAACGCGGCTCCCGGGCGGTCATCCGCTATTTCCCTTCCTTCTATTTTTCACCTTTCTCAGGAATTTCTTACTGGGTAAAAAAATGATGGGTCGAAAGATTCCGAGCAACTCGCCTGACTCCTACTTATATGCTACTTCGTCGCTTCTTTTCACACAGAGGAACGCGGAGGACTTATTTGTTATGAAACCTCTGTGGCCTCAAGCGTAACGGGTGGTATTCCTATGGAATAACCGGCCTCCCAGCGACGGAAACGCAATCCGGTTCAAGGCGAAATAACGTATACCTTTTGCGCGATGACGTATTTCGCGAATCCCTCGATGTGTTAGCTTATGACGTCGTTTCGCGTAGAATGGGTTCCGCGCGGCCGTTTGGGTTCAATAGAAGTGAAGGGTCTTTATTATGAAAAATCTGTTTATATGCGGGTTCGCGCTTTGCACGGTGTTGGCCGAGGCAAGGGTTGTTAATGTAGCCGACCACGGCATTGTTCCAGGCAAGGATGCCACCTATGCGCTGAACCGATTGATTGAAAGCGTGCAAAACGAGCCGGACGTTACACTGAGCTTCCCCAAAGGGCAGTATGATTTCCATCCCGAAAACGCGTTGGGAATGCATCGGGCTGTGGCTAACCACGACAACGGCCTCAAGCGCATGGCCTTCCCGTTGTTCAACCACAAGAACATCACGATCGACGGCGGCGGATCCACGTTCATGTTCCACGGGCACATGATTCCCTTCACCATAGAAAGCGTTCAAGGCATTACCCTCAAAAACTTTTCCATCGACTGGATCCGCTCCTTCCACGACGAAATGCTCATTGTCGAAAGCAATGCCAAGGACAAAAGCGTTGTGGTTGAATGCGACCCATCGGTCTATCCCTATACCATCAAGGGTGGAAAAATCCTGTTCCACCGCTACAAGCAGGACGACCCAATCGGCTCAAACATGGTGTTCGATCCGGAAACCCGCGCCCCGATCTACAACACCCGCCTGTATACTATTAATGGGAAGAACGCTAAGATCACCCCGATCAGCAAGACGACCTTCAAAATTGAAAAAGGGTTCAAAAACGCGCCGCCGGTTGGAAGCATACTCGTAACGTATGGCAACCACCCGACCAGCCGCCTTTGCCCGGCCATCCACGTCACCAATTCCAAAGATCTGAAGATCAAAAACGTAACGGTCTATGAAGCCGGCGGCATGGGACTCATCGTCGAACGCACAGACAACATCACGCTCGACGGGATGAAGGTCACCTCCACCAAAGAGCGCATTGTTTCCACCCGCGCCGACGCCACCCACTTCATCGGCTGCAAAGGCACCATCAAAGTCGAAAACTGCCTGTTCGAGCACATGCTCGACGATGCCATCAACGTGCACGGCGCCTATGTCCCCGTGACCGAATACCTCGGCAACAATGAGTTCCTCTGCGACATCAGCCACTTCCAGCAATGGGGCCTGACCTTTGGGGAACCCGGCGACAAAATCGCCATTCTCTCCCGCGAAACCATCCTGCCGTTTTATGAGACCACGGTTAAAAACATCAAGGTGCTCAACGAACACCGATTCGTTTTGACCGTTACGGATGTGCCGGCCAACTTATCCAAGGGGCCGCTCTCCGTTGAAAACCTGTCATGGTATCCGGACCTTGTGTTCCGCAAAAACATTGTCCGCGAAAACCGGGCACGCAGCATCCTGGTTACCACCAAGGGCAAGGTGCTCATCGAGGACAACTATCTTTCCTCGCAGATGCACGGCATCTTGATCGAGGGCGACAACAACAAGTGGTATGAATCCGGCGCGGTGCAGGATGTTACGATCCGCAACAATGAATTCGTTAACATCGGCTATGCCGTGAGCGAACGCTACCCCCTGCTCGCCTCCCCGCTGTTTACCGCAAACCAACGCATGGGCGAAGGCCGCTACCACCGCAACATTGACTTTGTCGACAACACGATCAAAAGCTTCAACGGGCTGCTGGTCAAGGCCTGCTCCGTCAAGGGCTTGAATATTTCCGGAAACAAAATGGTATTCAGCACCGACTATCCGAAAGCCGACGAAGGCGAAGCCATCGTGCTGGAATACTGTGATGATGTGACGATCAAGAAAAACAAGGCTGCCGGCTTCGACAATCCCCTGGAAGTGTCCAAAACCGCTGACACCTCCAATGTAAAGATTGAACGCAACCCCGGCTTCAAGTCTCAAACAGACCGGAAACTGCAAGCCGCACTGAATTAAGGGCATATCCAGCGTTGTAGGGCGTGCCTCCCGAAGAGGGCGCGCAAGAAGCTGGGGCCACCAATAAAGAAGAGGAACATGATGAAAACCAAATTACTGGCCATTGCCGGGCTGAGTCTGATGCCCTTCTACATGTCCCACGGGGCGCTGGTCGTTAACGGGGACATGTCCTCGACCACGTATGCCACCGGCGGCAACAGCGCGACCACCTTGGACATCGACGCAGGCTGGGCGGTTAAGTCCTCAACGATCATCAGCCTTACCCAAAACCCGGGTGTGATCACCTGGAAGGCCACGACCGACGACATCAATGATGGCTTGGCCCAGATCAACTCGGTGACCTCCGAAACCGGCAGCGTCCTGACCTTAAGGTTCGATTGGACGGCGGTGTCGGGCTCCACCGCTCCGGACCTGGAATATCAAGTGATCGGCTGGAAGGTAACGGGATCCCCCACATTCGTCGCCAACCCCATGTTGAACTTCATCAACGGCGCCGCCCAGACCGCCGCTGGAATGATAACCGATGCATCCAACTACATGACGGTCCACGACCTGCTGGACAACGGGAACAATGGGGCGACTGCTAATTATACGGGAGCAACTAGCGCAATATTTGCCGGAACCGCAGGCTCAACAAACAGTGCCTCGATCACGATTGATCTCAGCGGATTTACTGCCGGTCTCAACGATGTAACCAACTACACCTATATCGGCGTCCGGTTCTGGATCAACGGTGCCCTTGCTGCGGATAATGCCAACGGAAGCTTCCTAGACAACGTCTCGCTGAGTACAGCCACTTCCCCCCCAATAACGAACACGTCACCCATCACGCCCCTGACCAGCCTCGACACCGGCTTCACCATCCAGAAATTGCGCACCGCGAAAGTTGGAACCAACACCCTCATTATTGGAAGCAGCTATGAAGGCGCTGTGCTGGGCATGGAGTATGACGGAACCGTGCTGTGGACGAACGAGCTGTCCGGCTTCATGAACCACGACGTCTGGTGCGATGACATCACCGGCGACGGCTCGGACGAAATTCTTCTGGCCAATGCCGATGGCTCCGTCTACTGCCTGAATGCCGCGGGCATGCTGCAGTGGCAGTTCAAGCCCAACAACGGCGGGCACCTGCCGCCGATGTATGCCGTCTGCGTAGTTCACGACGCCGGCACCCCATACGTGGTTTGCGGCCCCTACGACATGAGTATCTACTACCTGGATTCAACCGGATCATTGGCGAAGGAAATTGACTCCGCAACCTACTCAAAGGAGCGCCCGTGGGGGGACGACCGCCCGCGGGCCGGCTATGCCCACAACGCCAACTTCCTGCGCCCGATTCCACAATCGGACGGCTCCGAAAACCTGGCGGTGCTCGGCACCTGCAACCACATGCAGGCGAAGGGTTCGATCTACCGGTTCCACGCTTTCGACGACCTCCCCTTCAGCACCAACTCGACTCCCGGCCTCGATATGGCCGGCGACTTCCGGATATGCGATCCGGATGGAGACGGAACCAACGAAGTGCTGATCGGCACCTCCGGGCTCAACAGCCAGAGTGCGTCGCGGTTTGATCTAGCCAGCGAAACCAGCCAAGTGTATCCGCTCACCGCAATCGGCGATGCGGGCTACCGGGTCACACAGGTGGAAACCATTCCGGACGGTGCCGGGTTCCAGTATTTCATGATTTGCGGGACGCACATTGTTCTCCGGTCGAGCCTGGACACCAACGTGGTCGCCACTGTGGAAAAAATTGCCGGAAAATATTCCTACAACGACCTGTGGAAAGACCCGGCAAACGGGAAACTCCTGCTGGCCAGCGCCCAGAGCGGCGGCAGCTGCATCCACATCGTCGATCCGCGGCATGCCGACTGGAAAACCGATTTTGCCAACCTCAACCCGCCGGGGAAAATCCAAACCATTCTCGACAACACCGCACAGGTCTGGACCAACCTCGCCGGCTTCAGCAAACCGGCATGGGAGCGAGATCCGGTGGAGGTGGTGCTGACCTCGGCCAATCCGACGCACCCCGTTGCCATGGACATTCAGGCCAGCTACGACAGCCCCGTTTTCCTAAACTACTACTGGGACAACCACGTCCAGGATCCGCTCGACTGGGATCGCGACAACGTGCTCTCCAGCAACCCGACCTACCGCGACAAGCGCGACGGGCGCAAGAGCTACACTTGGGCACAGGCCCAGATCCTTGCCGACATCGAACCGGAACTCGACGATGGCGGCACAGGGCTGGCCATGTGGGGCGGGCACGGCAACGATCCCTACTACTACAGCCCGGAAACCCTCAGAAAGATTATCGATCTCGGCAATGGCGACAAGACCGTCCTGATCTGGCCGGAAATGAATGGCTCGTCCGTGGAATTCGAAATGGTGATGGATCATCTATTCTACCCGCTGGCCGAATATGCGCGCACCAACAACGCCAACATCTACGTCCGCAATAAAAATATTTTCTGGCAGGGCGCCGTTTATTTGCCGGCTTGGCAACGCATGCGCGATGGCGATTTCTCGGATATCTTTATTTCTGGACTCGAAGAAACCTCCGATAAAACACAGGACATGAGCATCGTGGGCCGCATGGGACTCTGGGCCAGCGGCGCCATGGACAACTGGGGCATGCGCTGCTCGCGCGACAACCCGAGTTTCGACCGCCAGCGCCAGCATTCCTACCAGCGCCTCCCCAATCATTTCCTGCGCAACATGGTCTACAACCTGGCCGGCGGCGCAACCACTCTGAACGTCACCTATGTCGAAGAGGACTACATGAGCCTCGCCTGGCAGCTGGTTGCCCAAGGCGCGCTCTACGTGCCGAAACGCGAAGAGATCGTCAGCTTCTCCCCCGTCCACCTCAGCATGACCGACCCGGACGAGCACTATCTCGACGACGGTGAAAACAACAAGTGGACCACGTTCTACAACCGCACCTTCGAGGAAACCAATTCGTTTGTCTTCAGTCGCATGAACGGAACCTGGCCGGCCGCCCCCAACACCGAGTGGGATTTCTCGCGCTACGCAGCCGGAGTGAAGGACCGACGCCAAAACTTTCTTCCGCCGTATAAAAACGGATTGGTGCTGGTCACCCCTCCGCAGGAAGGCGTCTTTGCCAACACCAACGCCGCGCGCGGCGCCATGACCAGCCATCTGCACCCGATGTATAAAAACATTCTGCAGGAATTCATTACCGATGGGCACCACTACTACTCGTCCACCGGGACGCAGCTGCCGCCGGCCAGCAACTACTACCACACCATCGAAGCGGCGATCACGAACAGCGCCAGCCAACTGCCGCTCACCGTCTCCGGCGATGTGGCATGGGTCTGCTCGCAGACCTCGTCCAACCACCTGCGCCTGACGCTCATCGACAGCGGCTACCTCAATCCAAAAGCCCGCACCGCGACCGTAGCCTTCAACACCGTCACCCCGACCACGATTACCGACGTGCTGGACGGCACCAGCTACAGCCCGGCCTCCACCGTTCAGATCGATGTGCCGCTCGGCCTGTTCCGCTTCATCGATATCGAGTTGTCCTCCCCTTTCTTCCCGAACAACGGCTGGGGCGAGTTTGCCAGCGAGCACGGCCTGACCGGAAATCCGTTGGCAGACCATGATGAAGATGGCGAAACCGACCTGCATGAATATGCCCTTGGCGGGGATGCAACCAACCACACCGTTCAGGCAATAGAACCGGTTCTCGCTTTTCTCCCAAACAACACTGTCAGCTTTTCCAATCTAGAGGTGGCTCACACCAATCCCGGCATAACCTACATGGCCGAGTGGACCGACAACCTGATGACGGACGCGTGGAGCAACGCGTGGGATTCGGTTGTCCCCGGTCCGGCCGCTTTGCCAGGCTTCAACCACATCCAACGGCAGATCTACGGCGGAACCAATGACAACCTGTTCTTCCGCCTGCAAATCAGGTTGCCCTGAGCGTGTTGCAGTGCTCCCACTGGCACAATAGCATACATTATTGGCAGACTAGCATATAGACCTGTTTCCTATTGCTGGTATCTTACTCTGAGTAGAACCGGCTCAATAAAGACGGTAAAAAGGCTAAGCATAAATGCCTATTGTGGTGTCTAATCCTGCAACAAGCAGGTAAACGAAGAGGAGTTATCATGAAAAAATGGGCAATTACATTCGGACTGTTCCTGATGCCTCTATGCATGTCGCACGGGGCGCTTGTCGTCAACGGCGATATGTCCTCGAACTCTTATGCCACCGGGGGCAACAATGCCACTTTCGTGGATCTCGACCAAGGCTGGGCGGTCAAATCGCAGGCCAATCTGGACTACGATACCAATCCCGGCAAGATGACCTGGGATGGGCCGACGGATATCCTGCTCGAAGATTCGCTGGCACAGATCAATTCAGTAACGACCGAAACAGGAAGCGTTCTGACCCTTGCCTTCGAATGGACTCCTGCAGCAGGAGCGTCCTCGACCAACACCAGCCTGGACTACCAGGTCGTCGGCTGGCAAACCAACGGCATTTCCGCTCCCGTTGCCACCGACATTTTCTTCAACAATATCAACAGCGACACCAAAAAAGTTTCTGGCCTGTCTACTAAAGCAAATGTCATTGACCTGCTGAACGGAACCAACCATGGCACAGAAAGTCCGACGCCTGGCTTTGGCACCATCACCGGTTCTGCGGGTGCAACAACAAACGCTGTGGTTGCAATCAATCTCAGTGGATATGGCACGGGACTGAATGATGTTGGCGATTATGACTATATCGGCGTCCGGTTCTCTATTGGCGGCGACCAGATTGACTTGAGCGCCACTGGAAGTACGCTCGACAATGTACAACTGACCACTTCAAACGTAACGAACATTCCCGACCCGACCGCCAGTTTTTTTAACGACACCATTTCCCTGGTCAGTTCCAACGTGGATCTGGTGGCGGATTATGGGGCCAGCGGATCCGATACCACTGACGACTCTGTCGCACTCCAGACTGCGATCGACGATATGACCCTGCTTCCGAACGGCGGAAAGATCACCATTCCAAGCGGAACATTTTACCTGGTGGGCATACTGCTTAAGTCCAATGTGCATATCGAGATTGATCCGGGCACAACGATTCGAACCGCAACACCGGCCGCAAATGGAACCATTTTCGCGTTTGGTCTGAGCGGAAGCGGTGCCGACGCCCTGGTTACCATTTCAAATATCAGCATCCGTGCTTCATCGGGCCGTTTTACGGTGGATATCTCTGATGTGGCTCCCAACCCAACCTACAAGGTTGCGGTCGTTAACTGCAAGAATGCGGACAACTTCATGATTGCCGATTGCAACATAATCGAAAACCACACACGGCTCTCTTCCTTCACCTTCAATCTCGCGGAGGATGGTGGTCAGTACTTCCGACCCCGAAATGGTCTGGTCAAAAATGCCGACAACCTATACGGACACTATGGATACGGCATGATTCAGGTGCAGTGCGGATACAACATCATGTTCACAAACCTGACCGGAACCGGCGGTGTGACACTCCGGCTGGAATCGGGAGCTAACGATGTTGCCGCCGCTCCGCAGTCCATCAATATCGATCAGATTTACGCCCGCAACATCTCCATCACCAATGGGCACTACGCCCTCATGATGGGCCCTCACACGCGGGAGAACGGCCATGTCGATGCGGATGGCATCTACGCGGTTGGCTCGCTGATGGCGGCAAGCTGCGGACGCGGATTTGCCACTGCCGAGGAAATTGCACTGGGCCAAACGCCCGGATTTTTTGCAGGCTCATCGATCGTTAGAAATGTGCATGCGGTATACGGTTCATCGGGCGCCCAGTTCAAAGGTAAAAACATGGATGACGTGCCCTGCCAACTCAGGCATCTGATTTCGACCAATGCCTTCCCTTACGACACGGCAGGGGAAATCTATCCGGGGCCGTCAGCTGCCGCGGCCAGAAACTCTGATCCGGACATTACCTTCTCGAACGTGACCCACTCAGGTTTTGTCTATCAGCCAAAGGCCTTGCTGTCGGGCGAACCGTGGGAAGACCTGGATGCCGACCTGGCCAATCTATATGTAGGATGCAACCCGGTTCCGGTGGACGGCGTCACGATCTCCCAAACCAACCTGAGCCTGAACGTGACTAAAAGCGCCGCGCTCGGCGCAACCGTAAGCCCGGTCAATGCAACGGACACAAATGTGAACTGGATCTCCGATAACCCGGCGGTTGCCATCGTCAGCGAGAGCGGTTTGGTAACGGCATTGAATGCGGGTACGGCCAACATTACCGCAAGAACGGTCGACTGGGGATGGTTCGATACCTGTGCACTTACCGTCTCCGGCGGCGGAGGCGGCAGCTGGACCCAGCTGTCGAGCAATGATTTTGAACTCGGATGGGGCGACTGGGAATCCGGAAACACGAATGATGTCTTCCTTTCCACCAACAATGCCATAGGTGCTCAATGTGTAAACCTGCAGGACGATACAGCAACAGCCTACATGGCTTTGTCCAGCGCTTTGGATCTGACCCCGTATACCAGACTGAAACTCGAGTTCTCTCTCTATTCAGTCAAGATGAATTATTCCCATGAACTGGTGCTGGAATACAGCGACGACGGCGGTTCGAGCTGGGCGACAGCAGACAACTGCCTGTATGGCTTTGAGTTCGACAATACCGAACGCGTAGAAATTTCGTTGATCATTGATGACGTGAGCCAAAACCTTACGAACAACATGAAGGTTCGGATTCGTTGCAACGCGGGCTTTGACGGGGACGACGCCTATATCGACAATGTGGTCATCTCCGCATTTGCCCGGTCAGGCTGGGGAGAGTTTGTTGCCGATTACGACCTGAGTGCGGTTTCAACCAACGATTCAGACAACGACGGACAGTCCGATATCTACGAATATGCCCTTGGAGGAAATCCCACCAACGACGCGGTTAAAGGCGCCCTCCCCACGCTCGCCTACGGCACCAACGACATGGTCAGCTTCTACAACTGGCAAGTGAATGCCTCCAATCCCGGCATCTCCTACATGGCGGAATGGACCGACAACCTCGTAACTGGCATTTGGAGCAGCGCGTGGGATTCAACCTCCAGCACGGCGACCACCAATTCCGCCTACAACGAGTCTGAGCGCCAGGTCTACGGAGGCACCACCGACAACCTCTTTTTCCGCCTGAAAATTTCACAACCTTAAACACGCCCCGTTACCGCATTCCATTGCAAAACGAGGAAAGCTGGCAAAATTGCGCATATGTTTTGCTCGATTACATATATACCGATGTTACGAACGAGCATAGCTTTGAGTTTCATTGCAGATAGGTTGCAGTGGGTAAACCAAGCTAATGATGAAAACAAAAGGAGAATAATGATGAAAAAATGGATTATCGCATTAACGGTCGTCGCCGTTGCGTCCTGCGCGCAGGCAGTAATTATTGCTGACGGAAATACCGATTGGGCCGGCGACCGGGTTGGCTGGAGCTACCAGTGGAACCCCACCGGCGCCGCGATTGGAACAGCATCGGGTTATTCTGCGCTGACATTTAGCGGAACCGTCAACTCCCTCGTTGACGCGACTGCCGCAACGTCCGATTATACGAACTCACACAACACAGCACTGGCCACTGACACGGAAACGGGTTTCTGGAATCCAAACTCTACCGATACCGCCGGCACAGGAATTGAATGGATACTGGGAGGCGCAGATGCAGTCAACTCCACCGATGGCTTGGCTCACTATGCCATCCTTGGCTACACCATCCAGTCCGGCGATCTGGCGGCAGGCAATGAAATCACCACGACTTTCGATGGATTCATTTCCAATTCTGGCCAAGGTGGAGAAATCTTGGTTTTCATCAATGATACCCAGGTACATTCCGATAGCGGTACTGGTAACACGTTGGATGTCACCGAAGTTAGCCTCGGAACGGTCAGCGAAGGCGACACGATCTACTTCGCGGCAAGGGGCTTGGATTCCGCTGATACCAGAAACTTACAGCGAATCTACATGGCTACATACCAACTCTCTGCGATTCCGGAACCGGCCACGCTCGGCATGCTTGCAGCCTTTGGAGGCGGCATCTTGTTCATCCGTCGCAGGTTCATGATGTAGCAACGTAATTCTTTGTTTCAGAAAACGGCGTGGCCCTCGGGTTCACGCCGTTTTTTTGGTTCATGATCCGTAGGATCGCCTGTGCTTTTTTGACTAAATCGCACATGTATTTGAAACAAATCCATATATCCATCTGGAAAAAACTATGTTTTAGTTGATGTATATTCGGCCTACGCTGTCGAATCGAAGAGAGGAATCAAAATGAAACTTAAAACAGGTTTGATGGTATGCGGTCTGGTACTGGCGGTAAGCACACAGGCCATCGTGATTAACTTCACCGAGGTCGGATACACCAATGTCGGCTCTGTCTCCGTCGGTTCGGTTGCGGTGGGCGGAACCGCCACATCGACCACCTACACCGTATCCGGCGTGGATCTCGACGGTGACAGCACCAACGACTCATTCACGGTGCATATCGATGTATCTAGCAGCAACGGAGCCATCAGCTGGGATGCGGGCGGTGACGAGTACGACCACAACGGCAACTCACTGAACATTGGCGAAGACATGACGTTTGAATATGCCGGTATTTCGGGAACGTTTTCAGGGGGAGGAACAGCCACACTCAACAGCTTCACATTCACGGAAATCGAAATGAAGCGCTGGCAGGCATTCAAGGACGCCTACGTCATTGTGCAGTCCAGCACCACCGGTGCTGTCCAGACCGCGAACACATACGCCCTGTCCGATGATGACTTCACCATTGTACCGACGGATCATCCAACCAACACCGTCGAGACCTGCTCCTTTAATCCTACTCGTTTCAATTTCACGGTGGATGTTGACACCCCGCTGCTGGATGACGGGCTGCAAAGTTTTGAGACGGGTTATACTGTTTACCAGGTCCGGACAGCCCGGAACAGCGGCACTTATATTGTCGGCAGCAGCTACGAGGGAACCGTATTCGGCATGTCCACCAACGGCGAGATGCTCTGGACCAATGAACTTTCAGGGTTCGTCAACCACGACATATACTGCGAAGACCTCACCGGAGATGGTGTGGATGAAATCCTGGCGGCCAATGCGGACGGCACACTCTACTGCCTGGACAGCAATGGAGATGATCTCTGGCAATTCAAGACCAACAACGCCCTGATGAACGCCGTGTGCGTGATCCACTCCAACACGACCCCCTATGTGGCCTGCGGCGGTTTCGACCAACGGCTCTACTGGCTGACGGCCTCCGGTCAGCATATCAAAACGGTCCACTCCGACACCTATTCGCAGGATACCACATGGGGCGATGTGCCCGCGCCTCCGCCGGACGGCGAACATAATGTTAATTTCCTGCGGGTCATGAAGTATCCCGACGGCTCGGAAGATCTGGTCATGCACAGCACCGTGGGCTGGTCGTCTAAAGGCCATCTCTACTGGTTTGACCCTTTGGCCGATATGCCGCACCAGACCGACAAGGTTGACAAGGCGTTTGCCACCGACAACGCCGGCTATATTTCGGAATACGACACAGATGGCGACGGCACCAACGAGTTCTTCATGGGTAGCTCCGGACACCGGGATTCGGCCTGCATGACCAAGTTTGACCCTGCAACGCAGACATTCAGCATGTTCTCCATTACCGATGCCTTTTCCCTCAGCTCCTACTCGGATACCCATTACAAGGTGGCGGAACCGGTCGTCATCCCGGACGGAACGAACTATCTGCACCTGATTCTGCACGGCCACCACATCCTGCTCGTTCAACCGGACATGAATACCAACTCCGTGGAGTTCCTGAAAAGCTCCTATTCCTTCTACGACGTATGCACCCTTCCCGACCAACCGGAAACGCTCATCCTTTCGAGTGTGCAGAGCGGCGGTAGCTGCATTCATCTGCTGAACACCAGCAACGCGTTCTGGAAATCAGCCTTTATCAACCTCGAGCCGCCCGGAAAAATCGCAACCATTCTTGCCAACACAGATAATGTTTGGTCGAACCTCGCCTCGTTCACTCAGCCCGGATGGGAGAATCCGGAAACGGTCTATCTAATGACCGACCAAGACGACCTCGGCCCTCTCGGCGGCTATTTCCACGATATTACAAACAACTATGCCAGCCCGGTTATGCTCAACTGGCTCGGCGCATTTCAAAAACAGACAACCAACTGGCGCACGTCCGCAAACGGGTTCACAAATGAAGAGTACAGCACGAGACTTAAGGGCGATATATCCGCCTATTCGCTCACGCAGCAGCAGGCGGTCGATCAGTTTACTCCCCACTATGCCGGCGTACCGGGTATTGCGGCCTGGTTCGGGCACGGGAACGACCCCAACTGGTATCAGCCGGAAACGATCACCAACATCCTCGACAATGCAGCCGGAAAAATAACGGTCATGCTGTGGCCGGAAACCGGCGCCGATTTCACAACGAACTTCACGTTTGTTCTGGATTATCTGTTCCATCCCGTTGCGACCCACGCACAGGGAAGAAATGCGATCGTCTATTTCCGCTCAAAAGGACCGCAGTGGCAATCGGATGTCTACCGCCCTCACTGGAGCCGCTTCCTGTCCGGCGAGTTTGCAGATTCCTTCGTGCCGGCTCTCGAAGAAACCGGCACCCGCTCGCCGGATCTGAGTGTGGCCGGGCGCATGGGCCTTTGGGCCAGCGGCGCGGCCGATGCCTGGGGCGCACGCGCGGTGCCGGACAATGCCCGCTATTACAACCAGCGCAACCACTGCAACCAGCGTCTGCTTAACCATTTCCTGCGCAATTCGATCTACAATATCGCCTGCGGGGCCCGGTATATTAACAACTTTGACTCAACCGATGAATACATGAGCATCCTTTGGGGCCTGATTGCCAAAGGCGCGCTCTATGTTCCGCAGCGTTCAGAGATCGTCAGCATCAACCCGGTCTTCCTCGGCATGACCGAGCCCGACGCGCGTTTCGATGCCCAGGACCGGCAGGAAAAGTTCAGCACCTGGTACGACGAGACATGGGAAGCAAATAACCCGATGGTCATCAGCCGCAAGGGAACGGAATGGGCCGGCTCGCCCGTTACCGAGTGGGATTTCTCACGCTACGCCTCCGGTGTCAAGGAGCGTCGCTCCGACTACCTGCCCCCCTGCCCGAACGGGATCGTCATGATCGCTCCGCCGCAACAGGGAGTGTTTGCCGACACCAACGCCGTACGCGGCGCGATGGTTGATAACTTGCACCCGATGTACAAAAGCATCCTACAGCAGTTCAACTCGGATGGCCGCGACTATATTTCGGCTGATGGCACCACGACATACGATGCGGACACCTACTACACCGATATCGAAGCAAGCATCACCAATGCGGCCAAACAGCTGCCGCTGACTGTTTCCGGCGACGTGGCCTGGGTTTGTGCGCAGACAGCTTCAAACCATCTGCGCCTGACGCTGATCGACAGCGGCTACCTCAACCCGAAGGCGCGCACCGCCACCGTGACCTTCAACACCGTTACGCCGGCCGCCATGACCGACATGCTCGACGATACGGACTTCACCATTACCGATGCAACGGCAACCGTCGATGTCCCGCTCGGTCTGTTCCGCTTCATCGATATCGAGCTGAGCGAACCGTTTTTCCCATCAAACGGATGGGGGGAATTTGCAAGCAACCATGGACTGACCGGCAATTCGCAGGCCGACAAGGACAACGATGGACAGATTGATCTCCATGAGTTTGCCCTCGGCGGCAATCCGACCAACCCAAGCGCGCTTGGAACCGCACCTTCCATCGCATACGGCGCGGACGACAACGTCAGCCTCTTCAACTGGGAATCCGCCCACACCAATCCGGGCATCACCTACATCGCCGAATGGACGGACAACCTGGTTTCCAATGATTGGAAAAACACATGGGGTTCAACAAACAGTACATCGACCGCTAATCCAGCCTACAACGAAACTGAGCGAAAGGTTTACGGAGGCACCAACGACAACCTGTTTATGCGGTTAAAAGTCTCCCAGCCTTGAGTTCCAGCCTCTGGAAAGTTCCAACCTTTGGGAATGTGGCGAAATCCCGTACAAATAAGACGCAAGAGTGCATGTCATTCCCGTCCAATTTATTCATCCTTATGCGTTATGTCGGAAACCCAACAAGGATCGCGAAAAACTATGAATACTAAAGCCGCTCTGATTTCCACTTTGGCGTTGGCCGTGACTACCATTCACGCACAACCCATCACAAGCATCGACACTGGCCGCACCATCAGCAAAGTGCGCACGGCCAGCAAGAACGGTGCGACCTATATCGTTGCCAGCTCCTACAAAGGAACGGTCATGGCTATCAGCCCCAAAGGTTCCATTGGCTGGAAAAACGAGCTGTCCGGCTTTATGAACCACGATGTCTGGTGCGCGGACATCACCGGAGACCGGACCGACGAAATCTTTGCCGCCAATGCCGACGGCTCCCTCTACTGCCTTGATTCCAATGGCAAGCTGCTCTGGACATTCAAGCCTAACGAAGCGCCGATGAATTCGGTCTGCGTCGTTCATAAAGACAAGACGCCATACGTTGTTTGCGGCGGATACGACAACCAGATTCACTATCTGTCGACGGCCGGCGAGCTGGTCAAAACGATCCACTCCAATACCTATTCGAAGGAAAAGCCGTGGGGCAAGGGTCATAAAATACTTCCGCCGGCCAACACGCACGAAACCAACTTTGTCCGTCCGCTTCGCCGGGCAAACGGAACCGAAGCCTTGGTTGTGCATGGCGCCATCTGGAGCACGTCCGCCGGCGGATCGCTCTACTGCTTTGAACTGCTCGAAGAAAAACCCTACCAAATCTTCAAGTCCAAAAGCGGCGTTGGCGATCTGCGCTCGGTTGATGTAGACGGCGATGGCAACGATGAAGTCATCATCGGCGCAACCTCCATGATTCAGAACGCGCATATCAGCGTGATCGACCTCAAGAAAGAGGAACAAAAACAATTCCAGCCTTCCAGTCTTCGGAAACAGATCGACGGATTCGGGTATCGCGTCGTCCAATCGGAACTCATTAAACAGGGCAATGAAAAACAGTTGTTCGTTCTGTTTGGTTCCAAAATCATTCTGCTCCCGATCGATCTCGATGAGGCCGATCCAAAAAAAACGGAGGTGCTGGCAAACCGTTTTTCCTACAACGACATGTGGAAGGCCGAAGACAAAAACATCATCGTACTCGCCAGCGCCCAGAGCGGCGGAAGCTGCATCCACCTGATCAACCTCGATTCCAAAGACTGGAAAACCGAATACGCCAACCTGGCGCCGCCCGGAAACATTACAGCCATCCTTGAGAAAACCGCCGAAGCGCGGGAGCAGCTTAAGTCGTTCAAAAAGCCCGCATGGGAAAAGGATATCCCCACCGTGACGTTCATTTCTGAAAGCCGCAAAGGTTCCGGCGGCCCCTATATTGAAGCCATCGAAAAAGCCGGATACAAGAGCCCGGTCTTTCTGGGCGGGAAACATCTTCCACGGGTGGAAAACGTCGACCGAACCAACGTCCATCCCGACTATCAGAAAAAGCGCGACAAACGGAAAAAATATGTCCTGACCAGCGATGAGATGACCAAAGAGCTGGTCGACACCTTCGAGGGAGTCCCCGGAATCGCCTACTGGGGAGGGCACGGCAACGATCCCTACCAGACCAGCCTCGAAACCCAGAAAAAGATTTTCGATGCAGGGAAGGCCAAAGGCAAGAAGGTCGTCACCATCTATCCCGAGCTCGAGAACCACGACGACGCCTTTGCGCAAGTGCTGCAAGACCATTTCTATCCCATGGCTGCACATGCACAGAAAACGGGAAACAATATCTTCGTTCGCACCAAGCATGCCTTCTGGAACGGGATCGCCTATATGCCGATGTGGTCCGGCCTGATCTCCGGCGAATATGCCGATGTATTTATTCCTGCTCTGGAAGAAACGACCGATAAGACCATGGAAGTCAGCGTCGCCGCCCGTCTTGGAATCTGGACGGCCGGTTCGGTGGACCAATGGGGTGCACGCTGCGCGCGCGACAACACCAGCTTTGACCGCACGCGCCAGCACTCGCACCAGATGCTGCCGAACCATTTCCTCCGCCAGATGATCTACAACATTTCCTGCGGCGCCACCTACCTCAACAACTTTTCGGTGGATCAGGACTACATGTCCTTCCTCTGGGAGCTGATTGCCGAAGGCGCGCTCTATGTGCCCGCCCGCAACGAGCTGCTCAGCCTTTCCCCCGTCCACCTCAGCATGCTGGAGCCCGACGAACGCTTCCTCGATACCGGCAACAACGTCAAGTGGATGACCTTCTTCAACCAGGAGGAGGAAGACGCCAACCCGATGGTCTTCGGCCGCCTCAACGGCACCTGGCCGGGCGCACCCGTAACCGAGTGGGACTTTTCGCGCTACGCCGCCGGCGTCAAGGAACGCCGCCTCAACTACCTGCCGCCTTACGCCAATGGCATCGTGATGCTCACCCCGCCTCAGGCCGGCAAGTTTGCCGATCGCGCCGCGCCGCGCGGCAAGCTGACCGACCACCTGCACCCGATGTACAAGAACATCATGAAGGAATACATCACCGACGGCCGGAACTATTATTCCGCCGACGGCACCCAAACCTTCGTGGCGGATGAATACTACAAAACCATCGAAGCCGACATTGCGGCTAGCGCCAAACTGTTGCCGCTGACCGTCTCCGGCGACGTTGCCTGGGTCTGCGCGCAGACCGCCCCCACCCACCTGCGCCTCACACTGATCGACGGCGGCTACATCAACCCATCCGCCAAAACCGCCATCGTAAAATTCCAGACCGTGCAGCCCGTTAAAATGACCGACCTGCTAAGCAAGGAAACCTTCGATCTGGGCTTGGAGGGGCAGACGCCGTCTGCCCAGGCGCACAGCGTGCGCCCCTCCATTCAAATCGAAATTCCCACCGGCCTCTTCCGCTTCATCGACATTGAGCTGAAGGATTCGTTTTAATGAAAACAAACGCTGCGCAGCCGAAAACAGGAAACAGATTCAATGACGAATAGATGCCTTGCTCTGCTCACCATCGCATTAATCGAAAGCGTTGTTTTCGGTGGCCCGGCCATCTCCAGCATCGAGACCGGTCATACCATTACCAAGGTCCGCTCGGCCAAGACCGGAAAAACCCCCTTCATCGTGGCGAGCAGCTATGAAGGCACCGTCCTGGGCATCACCTACAGCGGGGAGATCGGGTGGACAAACAAGCTCTCCGGCTTCGTGAATCACGATGTATGGTGTGCGGATATCGACGGCGATGGTTCCGATGAAATTCTGACCGCCAACGCTGACGGAAGCGTTTACTGCCTGAATGCGAAAGGCGAACTCCAATGGCAGTTCAAAGTCAATGATGTGCCGATGTATTCAGTCTGCGTGATTCAGAACGGAAAGAAGCCATACATCGCATGCGGCGGGTTTGATCTGAACATGTATTATCTCGATGCAGCGGGCGAATTGCTTAAGACCGTCCCATCATCGACGTACAGCCAGCAGCGGATTTGGCATAAAGGGTCGGAGGCCCCCGGCAACGTGCACAACGTTAACTTTGTGCGTCCGCTTCCATTGCCCGATGGCCGTGAAATTCTGGCCATGGCGGGCTTCAACAACCACATGCAGGATGCGGGAGTTCTCTACGAATTCGATCGGCTCGCCACACTCCCGAAATCAAAAAAAGGCATGGACATCAAGGGGCTTAAAACACTCGGCGACATGCATGTTTGTGATGCAGACGGGGATGGCGTCAGCGAAGTTCTGTTTGGAACTTCCCAGCATATCAACACCACCGCATTCGGAATTTATGATGTGGCGAACGACACATACTCGAGCGTCAATCTCTCCCCGCTGAGAAAGAAAATCGGGCGCTCCCACTATCTCGTAATTCAACCGCGCGTAATTCCCGATGAAGATAGCTTCCGCTATTTTATCCTGATGGGGCCTTCAATTGTTTTGCTGCCACCGGACCTCAACGTAAAAAAGGCCGAAGTGATCGGCACGAAGTATTGCTACAACGACCTGTGGCAGGTGTCTGACACAAAATTCCTGATCGCCAGCTCGCAGAGCGGCGGCAGCTGCATTCATCTGCTGGACACCGCTCATCCGGACTGGAAAGCGGCATATGAAAAACTGGAGCCGACCGGCAATCTGGTACACATCCACGCCCGACGCGCCGAGTTGGACCAACAGGTTGCCCGGTTCAAACGCCCTGCGCATGAGAAAAAGGGCAGAGCACGCCCGCCCGTTTATTTCATGACCGAAAACATGAGCACCCCTGAACTTGAAACACTCGCAAAGCGGTTGGAAACGCAGAACCCGGCCATTCAATTCCTGGCCAGCAAATCCACATCAAAAGTTCAGTATCCGCCGAGCTGGAACCGAGACACAATCGTTACCAACGAAAAATACCGCAACACCAAAGACGGCCGTCACGACTATGAAGACCCGAACATGGATCAGGCCGGGATTTTAAATCTCTTGGGGCCCACGATTGATGGAGACCCGCAAGGAGCCGCCTATTGGGGCGGGCACGGAAACGACCCTCTGTTTTTCAGCCTGGAAACGCGCTATGCACTGGTTGACCGCGCATTTAAAGACGGGGGCAAAAAGACGGTTCAAATCTTCCCGGAAATGGAGCACTGCGATGCGGACTTCGAATGGGTGGTCGACAACCTGTTCGTGCCTTTTGCGGCATACTGCGAAACCCGGAACGCGAACATCTATCTGCGGTGTAAGAATATTTCCTGGACCGGAAATGTATATCAAAAATCATTCAAACCCGGTGCAGATAAACCGATGTGGAATGTCCTCCTGTCCGGTGAATATGCCGATGTATTCGTCCCGTCTATGGAGGAAACAACGGATAAAACCATGGAAATCAGCCTCGCCGGACGCATGGGACTCTGGGCCAGCGGGGCGGTCAACAGCTGGGGCACGCGAGCTGTGCGCGACAATCCCAGCTATGATCGTTCGCGCCAGTACAGCAACCAGATGCTGCCCAATCATTTTCTGCTGAATTTGGTGTTCCATGTCGCCAACGGCGGACAATACCTGAACAACTTTCCGGTTGATCAGGAATACATGAGCATTCTCTGGGAACTGATCGCATCCGGCGCCCTTTATGTGCCGCATCGCGACGAAATCCTTAGTATTAACCCCGTCCACTTGAGCATGGACAATCCCCATCCGCGCTACATGAAGGAAGCCCACGAAGCGAAGTGGAACACCTTTTACAACGAAATCGATGAAACCGGAAACCCCATGGTGTTCAGCCGCATGAACGCCACATGGATGGGCGCACAAACAACGCCGTGGGACTACTCCAACTATGCCGCGGCCGTCAAAGAACGCCGCTTGAACTTTATCGCTCCGTTCCCCAATGGGATGGTCCTGATCACGCCGCCGCAGGAAGGCCCTTTGGCGGACCAAACGGTTCCCCGCGGAAAATTGACCGATCACCTGCACCCACTCTACCGGAACATCATGCAGGAGTTCATTACGGACGGGCACAGCTATATCGCAGCCGACGGAAATTCAACCCATGCGGCTAACACCTACTACACCACCGTCAGGGATGCGATCGCCGAGAAGGCAAAGCTGCTTCCGCTGACCGTAGCCGGCGATGTCGGCTGGGTTGTCGCCCAGTCCGCTCCGAAGCGCCTGCGTCTAACGCTGGTCGACTCAGGCTACATCAACCCGAAGGCCCGAACAGCCACCACAAAATTTAACACGGTGAAACCGATCCGGATCACCGATGTGCTGACCGGTCAAACCATCCCGATGCAGAATGAGAACACAGCCGAAATTAAGGTGCAGCTCGGCAGCTTCCGCTTCATCGATATTGAGCTGAAAGAACCCTTCACCGGGAAATAGGCATGGCGGAACAACTATTTTTACGCAACCCTTTGCCTAGAATGCGTCCATTATTGCCCCTGCAATCCGTTACATAGTCAGTCGAGCCGCTATCCAACAAAAAGGGAATACGATGAACAGACGTAATTTTTCAATGCTGGCTTCTGCAACGGGCATCACCGCCATGGCTGGAAATGCGCTGGCCGGGAAATCAAAAAAAACCAACCTGCTGATCATCCACACGGATGAGCATAACTTCCGCACGCTCGGCTGCTACCGAGAACTGATGCCCGACGACCAGGCGTTTGTCTGGGGCGAAGGCGTTAAGGTGGATACCCCGCACATTGACTCCATCGCCCACGACGGCGCGATCTGCACAAGCTACTATGCCTCGTCCCCGGTCTGCACGCCGTCGCGCGCATCTTTCGTGACCGGCCTCTATCCCATCGCAACCGGATCGCCGGTGAACAATATGCCGATGCATGACGGGCTCGCCACCTTCGCCTCGGTGCTGAAGGACCAAGGCTATGCCACCTCGTATGTCGGCAAATGGCACCTCGACGGCGACGCCAAGCCGGGCTTTGAACCGGCCCGCAAGTTCGGCTTTTCCGATAATCGATATATGATGAACCGCGGCCACTGGAAAGGACTGTCGAACATTAACGGCAAGCCGGCGGTGATTGGACTCATTCCTGAAAAAGAATCCGCAAAATTCAATGTGTCGGGATCAAACCCCGAAAACTTCACCACCGACTTCCTGACCACCCGCTCGCTGGAAATCCTCGAGCGCGACAAAGGCAAGCCGTTCTGCCTGATGCTCTCCATTCCCGACCCACACGGCCCGAACAGCGTGCGCCCGCCCTACGACACCATGTTTAAAAATTTTCACTTTGAGAATCCCCGCACGATGGACGTTCCTGTGGAAAGCATGCCGATCTGGGCTCAAGGCGGAAAGGAGCTCGTATCGGAGCTGAATCAGAAGCAGATGCAGATCTATTTCGGTATGGTGAAATGCATCGACGACAACGTCGGACGCCTTTTGGAATGGCTGGAAGCCAACGGGCTGGCCGACAACACCATCGTCGTATTCACCTCCGACCACGGCGACCTGATGGGCGAACACAAAAAGCACAACAAGGGAAGCCCCTTCGAAACCTCTGCCAAAATCCCGTTCCTCATCCGCTATCCCGAAAAGATTGCCCCCGGGAAAATGATCCATACCGCCTACACCACCGTGGACTTCCCGCAGACCATTCTGGGCATCATGGGCGCGCCCGGAATCCCCGGCTCCCAAGGACTGAACGACGCGAAGGCCTTCACCTCGCCTGCAAAGAAAGTCGAAGACGGCCGCGTCACCTACATCACCGCCTCCGCCAGTGGCTGGGTAGCGGCAGTGAACAACCGCTGCAAGCTCGTCATCTCGGAAAGCGACATCCCGTGGCTCTTCGACCTGAAGAAGGATCCGGACGAACTGATCAATTTTTACCTCAACCCGGAGTATGCTCAAATCGGCAAGACCATGATGGACGAATTGGTTCGGCAGATGAAGGCCTACAACGAACCCGGACTCGCCAAAGGAAAGAACTACCTCTACAGCGCCGATCAAAAGGTGCCGGCGAATACCGGCGGGAAAAAGAAGGGCGGAAAGCTCAAGGCCGACAAAAAGGGTGAATACCTGATCGACGAAGCCGACCTCGAGCTAAACGCCAAGGGCGCAAAAAAAAGTTCATGGAACCGCGTGCTGGAAGTCCCAACGAAAAGCTTTGCGCCCAACACCACCTATGCCCTGACGATGGAGTGGGAGTCAAAAGGCCTAGATAAAGGCGCCGATTTTTTTGTCAACTTTGTCGGCGACAAATCGGATAAAACGGCCAAGCAGCTGCATATCTGGAAGGCGGCCGCAGGAGAATCCGGCACCCTGACATTGGAGCTGAGCACCAACGATTCCAATGCATGGCAGCTCACAGCCGGAATCCGAGGCGGGGGGCATCTGGCGGCGAAGCGCATTCAGATCAAAAAGAAATAGAGGAGACCAAGTGATAACTGCAAAAACAATGGCGACGGGCTTGGCATTCGCCGTACTGACGGGTGGCACGTATGCGGGGGCTTCAACGCCAAAAGTTAAACCCAACATCGTGTTTATTTTGGTCGACGACCTCGGACACGGCGACGTCGGATTCAACGGATCGACCTATTACGAAACGCCGCACATTGACCAACTGGCCAATGACGGGCTAGTGATCAAGAACGCCTATATGTATCCGACTTGCTCTCCGTCGCGCACGGCGCTGGCCACGGGGAAGCAGTCGTTCCGCACCGGCGTCTACACGGTTCCCGTCCTCGAAAAGGGCAATGATCAGGTGAGCATATTCTCGCGCTGGACGGTCGGCGAAGAGCACATCATGTACAGCCAGCCGCTGGCGGACGCCGGCTACAAATCCATCCACCTTGGCAAGTGGCACCTCGTCGGCCCCTATCCCAAAAAAGAGATGGAAGCGTCCTGGCCGCTGAAGAAAAAGCTGGGGCAACCCAAGCCATCGGACTTCAGCTGGGTGCCCTATCACAAAGAGCACTGCAAAGCGTATTATCCGGAAGGCCGCGGCTATCTCAAAAACATTGGCGGCACCTATCGCGGCGATCCCGCGCTGGAGGTCGGTGGCTACAAGAGCAAGACCGGCGGCTATTTCGCGCCGTTCAGCAATCCGTTCATGGACCAGAAAAATCCGAAAGACAAATGGCTGACCGACCATTTGACCACCGAAGCCATCAACTTCATGGACGAGCACAAGGAAGGCCCGTTTTTCATCAACCTTCACTACTACACCGTCCACCGCCCTGTCGTAGCCCGCAGCGAGGAGTTGACGGAAAAATACATGAACAAACTCGGCGACCCTAAAACCGGCCAGGGCATGGAAACGGGAAAGAAAAAACTCACGACGGCTCAGTACGCCACCATGATTGAGTCGCTCGACGACAACGTCGGGCGAATCGCCGAATTTCTCGACCAAAAAGGGCTGCGCGAAAATACGCTCATCATCTTTACGTCCGATAACGGACAGAACATCGGCAGCAATCTTCAGCTGCGCGGAAAGAAAGGCTACATCTACGAGGCTGGCATCCGGGTTCCCGCGTTCGTGAATTGGCCCGGAAAGGTTGACGCGCGCCGCACCGAAACACCGGTGATGGTGACCGATTATTTTCCGACCTTTATGGAGCTCGCGGGAATCGACTACAGGGGCCAGCTCGACGGCCAATCCTTCGCACCGCTCTTCAAGGGCGAGGACAAGGCGCTGCAGGCCCGTCCGATCTTTTGGCACCTCGCCAGCGAATATAGAAACGGCACCTGCTCCATCATCCGCAAAAACGACATGAAGCTCATCCAGTTCCTCGCCACCGGCGAGCTGGAGCTGTACGACCTGAAAAAGGATCCAAAGGAAGAAAACAACCTGGCCCTGAAAAACCCCGAAACCGCGCAGCTGTTGCTGAAGGAACTAACCGGCTGGCGCAAGGCCAACAACGTTCCGCTGCCTCCGAATTCGTCGTTGCCCTACTAGGAACCCCTTATGAACGCACATTTAAAAAGCATCGCAGCCAGTCTCTTGCTTCTCGCAGGAATCGCCCCTCAGCTGGGCGCCAAACCGAACCTTGTCGTCCTGATGGCGGATGACATCGGACTCGGCGACATCAGTTTTTTCCAGCGCCAGCGCAGCGAAACACCAGTGCTGGAGACACCAAACATCGACAAGCTGATCTCGCAAGGCATGCGCTTCACCGATGCCCACTCCCCCGCCTCGCTCTGCGCCCCCACCCGCTTTTCGATGCTGACCGGCAACTATTCCTACCGCAACCACAACTCGTTCGGCGTCTGGACACCGGAGGCGGAATCAGGCATCGAGCCCGGCGGCTTCACCACCAGCGCCCGGATCGCCAAGGCCGGCGGCTACCAGACCGCATTCTTCGGCAAGTGGGGGCTCGGCAGCTCCTGGCTTTCCAAAATCGAAAACTGGGAAAAGGAAGACGGCGGTGCGCTGCACTTTGGCTTCGACTATGCCTGCGAATTGCCGGAAGGCATCCAGAACAAGCCCTATGCGTTCTATGAAAACCAGGTCTGGATGAAACTGGGCCCGGATTCCGTTATGAAGGAACTCGACGCCGATCAAACGTGCTACGCCACCTCGAAAAAACTCAACGACCGCGGTGGCATGGGCGACTCCAACTGGGATCCCTCCAAAGCGGGCCCGGTTCTCGCGAAGAAAGGCATGGAATATATCAAGAAGCATGCCGGCAACCCGTTCTTCATGTATTACTGCAGCCAAGCCGTGCACATCCCCCACGAACCGCCGGTCGAGCTCGACGGCATCAAGATCGCTGGAACCACGCCGGGCAAACACAGCGACATGGTCAAGGAGCTGGATGTGCAAACCGGCATGCTGGTTCGGGCGCTGAAGAAAGCCGGCGTTTATGACCACACGCTGTTCATCTTCACGTCCGACAACGGCGGCCTCTCCATGGATCTGGATTCGAGCAACGGCTTGAGCGGCAAGAAGGGCTCCATCATGGAGGGCGGCCACCGCGTGCCGTTCGTCGCCGTATGGCCGGGCAAGATCAAGCCGGGCTCGGTCTCCGACGAACCAATCATTGGACACGACGTGGTCGCCACCATTGCGGCGCTGGCCGGCCAGCCGATCGACCGGAACATGGTAAAGGACTCGATGAATCTGCTGCCCGTATTGCAAGGGCACGATGTGAAGGAGCGCCACAGCAACCTGATGCACCAGTCCGCCGGCGGCCCCTCATGGGCCATCCGCGATGGCGACTGGAAGCTGATCATGAAGGCCAGCACCACGATCAAGGATTTCAAGTTTAAGCCGGAAAAACTGCTGCAACCGGGCATCATGGAACCGATCGGACTCTACAACCTAAAAACCGATCTCTACGAAAAGAACAACCTGCTTAAGAACCCAGAATACAAACCGCGCGTGGATGCCATGCTCAACCGGTGCATCGAACTGCGCAAAACCAAGGCCCCGACCGTCGGAGAATAAAATGAATAGACGCAACTTCACCATAACCGCATCCGTCACCATAGCAGCCATCAGCCGCACCACGCTCGCAGGCAAGTCCAAGCAACCCAACCTGCTGATCATTCATACGGACGAGCACAACTTCCGCACACTCGGTTGCTACCGCGATCAGCTCCCCGAAGACCAAGCGTTTGTCTGGGGCAAAGGCAACGGCGTTGAAACACCGCACATCGACCGGATTGCCGACGAAGGCGCCATCTGCAACAACTATTACTGCTCGTCGCCGATCTGCACACCGTCGCGCGCCTCGTTCATCACCGGCCTCCACCCGCAGGCGACCGGCGCACCGAAAAACGGCGACCACATCCGGCAGGATATCCCCACCTTCGCAACCGTCCTGAAAGAGCACGGCTACGCCACATCCTATGTCGGAAAGTGGCACCTCGACGGACATGAAAAATATACTTTCGGCATCGAATACAAGGCCGGCTTCGACGACAACCGCCATATGATGAGAGGCGGGCATTCACCGTTCTTTCAAGTGAAAAACGGCAACGTGGCCAAAGGCGGGCTTGGCGACAAATCCGTTGCCAAACTGCCGAAAGAAGAAGTAGTCCACATGACCGACTTTTTCACCGACGCCACCCTGGAAATTCTCGAACGCGACAAGAACAAGCCGTTCTGCATCATGCTCTCGATTCCGGATCCGCACACGCCGGACTATGCCCGCCCGCCCTACCACACCATGTATGACCACATGGATCTGCAACCCCCGAAAACCATGGCGCCCGAATACACGGCAGCGAAACCTTCGTGGGCTTCCAAGAGCAACGACGACGACCATAACGAGGCCGATGGCTTTGACCCGAAGCCCCTGCGCCAATATTTCGGCATGGTCAAGCACATCGACGACAGCGTCGGCCGGTTGCTGGAGTTTCTAGATAAAAACGGCCTGTCCGAAAATACGATCGTAATCTTCACCTCCGACCATGGCGACATGTTCTTCGAGCACAACCGCCGCAACAAGGGCGTGCCCTACGAAGCCTCGGCAAAAATCCCGTTTGTGATCCGCTATCCCAAAAAGATCAAAGCAGGCAAGGTCATCAACAAGGCCTACACCAACGTTGACTTCGCCCCGACCACGCTCGCACTGATGGGCGTGGAATCCGATGCCGCGTTCCATGGCGAAGACACCTCCGCCGATTTCCAGAATCCGGAAAAGAAAGTGGTGGACGACCGCATTACCTACTTTGCCAAAAACGGCGGATGGTGGGTCGCGGCGGTGAACAACCGCTACAAACTGATCCTCGACAAGAAGGAAACGCCCTGGCTGATCGATCTGGAAAAAGATCCGGACGAGCTCGTGAACCAGTACAATAATCCCGAATACAAAGAAATCGCCAAACGCCTTCAGGACGAGCTCTTCGTACAGATGGAAAAATTCAAGGAACCAGGCCTTGCCATGAAGCGGCCCTACGTCACGGAATAGAAGCTGAACGCCATATCATTCCGCCACACCAGCCCGACTGAATATCGTATACCTTTTGCGCAATAGCGTATTTCTTCAGCTTTTACTTCTGCTATCTTACTGCATTAAACCAACTCAGCAGGACTAACAGCTCATACCCGAGACATCAAAACAACCCTCCGCGGAGGATGCACAACAGGAGCACTATGAAACGCAGAAGCTTTTTTAAAACATCCGCCGGAACGGTAGGCGTCGCAAGCATCCTCCCTATGGCCGGATGCACCACTGCCCGAGTGAACAGCAAGGGCGAACGGACCACCGATAAATGGACGCAAGTCGGCACCGGAAAAACCGGGTTGCCCAACCGTAAAAAAACCCTCAACTATGACGTTGCCGTGCTCGGCGCAGGCATGGCAGGCATCTCGGCGGCGGTTGCCGCAGCGCGGAACGGCGCCAAGACCGTGCTGGTGCAGGACCGCCCGGTGCTCGGGGGCAACGCTTCAAGCGAAATGCGCGTCACCGTCAACGGCGTACACGGCCTGCGCGTCAAAGATAAAAAGCAGCCGAAGATTGAGCGTGAAACCGGGATCATTGAAGAAATCATGATCGAGAACTGGTATTACAACCCGCAGGAGTCGTATCCCGTTTGGGACCACGTGCTCTACAACTTCTGCGTTCGCGAGCCCAACCTGACGGTCATGCTCAACTGCCAGGCCACCGAGGCCATCATGGACGGCGCAAAAATAAAATCCGCAGTCTGCTGGGGCTACACCAACGAAACGGAATACGTCATCAACGCCAAACAGTTTGTCGATTGCTCGGGCGACGGCCTGTTGGCGGCGACCGCCGGCGCGGAATACCGCACTGGACGCGAAGGCAAAGCCGAGTTCAACGAATCCTACGCCCCCGACCAGCCCGACGGCTGGACCCAGGGCGACACGATCATGATGATCACCAAAGACATGGGCCGCCCCGTTCCGTTCTATCCGCCGGAATACGCGCTCCCCTTCGATTATGAAAAAGCCTTCAAGGACAAGCACCGCAAAATTAAGCAGGTAAAAGAGGGCTTCTGGTGGGTTGAGCTCGGCGATGAGTTCGATACGATTGCCGCCCGCGAGGACAACCGCCACAAACTGATGGCCTACTTCTACGGCGTCTGGGACCACATCAAGAATTCCGGCGACTTCCCCGAAGCCGACAACCTTGCGCTGGATTGGGTGGGCTCCATTCCCGGCCGCCGCGAATCGCGCCGCTTTATGGGCGATCATGTTCTCTGCCAAAATGACATGCTCGATTATCGCCACTTCGAAGACGCGGTCGCGTATGGCGGTTGGTCGCTTGACGAACACGCACCCGGCGGAATTGAAAACCTCGACGACCCGGCCAGCTTTTTCCATCAAGGCTTCGAAAAGCTCTACGAGATTCCGTACCGCAGCCTCTACTCGAAAAACATTTCGAACCTGCAGTTTTCAGGACGCAACGCCAGCCTGACGCACATTGCCCTCTCCTCGACCCGCATCATCAGCACCTGCGCCATGATGGGCCAGGCCACCGGCTCGGCGGCCGCCATGTGTGTGGATAAAGGCGTCAACCCAAGGGACATCGCCCAGCTGCACATCAAGGAGCTACAGGAACAGATTATCCGCGACGACACCTTCATCCCTAACCGCCCCGCCAACGATCCGAAGGATCTGGTTCGCAACGACGGAATGCTCTTCGCCTCGCCGGCCAAGTCCGGCGACGTCAACCTGCTGACCGACGGCATTGGGCGCGATATCTACGGCGAGGTGCACCACTGGGAATCCAACTCGCTGCCCGCCGAGATTCAGGTGGTCTGGGAAAAACCTGTCGAGCTTTCGAAAGTGGAGCTAAAGGGCGACACCGAACTGCATAAAAAAATCGCCATGCACAAGAATCCGGCCAAGAACGAGGGGCAGCACACCACCGTCCCGCCGGAGCTGATCAAAACCATGACGATCGATGCGCAGGTGAACGGAAAATGGGTGCAGGTTGCCACGGTGGAAAACAATCTGGTCCGCCGGATTAAAACCGAGTTCCCGACGGTAAGAGCCACCGCCATCCGCCTAAACATTAAAGAGGTCCATGGCAAACCGACCGCCAAGGTCTTCGAAGTCCGCGCCTACAAATCATAACAACGAAAACCGACCACGAAAGACACGAAAGCCCGCTGATCGTTTCGTGTCTTTAGTGTATTTCATGGTTAAACATCTTTCACCGAAGCGGATTAAGGATGGCTAATTGAGGAACGCTTATGACTACATTTATTATTTCGCTCATCGCATTGGTCGTCGGCTATTTCACCTATGGCCGCTTCATCGAGAAAACCTTCGGCATTGACGAAGCGGCAGAGACCCCCGCCACCCGGCTCAACGACGGCGTCGATTTCATGCCCATGCCGGCGTGGCGCATTTACATGATCCAGTTCCTGAACATTGCCGGCCTCGGCCCCATCTTCGGTGCGATTATGGGCGCGCTCTACGGACCGGTCGCGTTCATCTGGATCGTGTTCGGCTGCATCTTTGCCGGAGCGGTGCACGACTACTTCTCGGGCATGCTCTCAATCCGCCATGACGGCGAAAGCATTCCCGAAGTGGTCGGCCACTACCTCGGCAACGGCTTCAAGCAGTTCATGCGCGCATTTTCCGTCATCCTCCTCCTGCTCGTTGGGGTGGTCTTTATTCTCGGCCCGGCCAAAATCATTACCGGCATGACCGGCGAATTCATTACATGGGGCGCCTTCGAAACCAACGATTTCTGGCTGCTCATCATCTTTGGCTACTACATTGCCGCCACGGTCCTTCCCATCGATAAAATCATCGGCAAAATCTATCCCCTCTTCGGCGCCGTCCTGCTCATTATGGCGTTTGGCCTGCTGGGTGCGTTGATCGTCAATAATGCCCCCATTCCAAACATCACCTTTACAACCCTGCATAACTTCCACGCCAAAGCGGCCACGCAGCCGATCTATCCCATGCTCTTCATTACCATCGCCTGCGGTGCGGTCTCCGGCTTCCATGCCACCCAGTCGCCCATGATGGCGCGCTGCATAACCAACGAACGCCTCGGCCGCCGCATCTTCTACGGCGCCATGATCACCGAAGGCATTGTCGCCCTCATCTGGGCTGCGGCGGCCATCAGCTTTTTTGGCGGCACGCTGGAGCTCAACAACGCCATGGCCGAACAGGGCAGCAGCGCCGCTTGGGCCGTGAAGGAAATCTGCGGCTCATGGATGGGCAAGGTTGGCGGGCTCCTCGCCATCCTCGGCGTCGTCGCCTGCCCCATCACCTCCGGCGACACCGCCTTCCGCAGCGCCCGCCTGATTATTGCCGACTTCACCAACCTCGACCAAAAGCCCGTCCGCTCCCGCCTGTTTATCAGCCTGCCGCTCTTTGCCGTTGCTTGGCTGGTCACCCGCCTAGACTTCAGCGTCATCTGGCGCTACTTCGGCTTTTCCAACCAAACTCTGGCGACGATCGTTTTGTGGATGTCCGCCGTCTACATGGCCCGTCACAAAAAAAACCACTGGATCGCCACCCTGCCGGCCGCGTTCATGACGGCCGTCTGCTCCACCTACATCCTGATCGCCCCCGAAGGCTTCGGGCTCAGCACCGCAATTGCCTATCCGGCCGGACTCATCGCAACCGCCGTCGCAGTCGTTCTCTTTTTCAAAAAAGGAATCCCCGCCAAAGGATCGTAAGGCAAGGCTTGCGCGAAGCGCGCTCCGTCCCGCCGGCATCCTGCCTGCCCCGCGCAACGCCTAGATGAAGCGCGACGCTTTGTCGTCGCCCTCGAAGAATAGAATCCACCTTTTGGATCATGTCGGACTGGACACGCTGAAGCGTGGACTACAGACCCGCAGTGGAGAAGGTATGTAGTCCAGCCTTTAGGCTGAATATGCTGAGCAAGAAACCGCTGCGCCCGCCGATCCGGCCGTTCCTACGGGAAGATACATCAAGAAAACCATGGCGGAACAGCCCCGGCAACACTGTTGCTTCTGAGGAAAGCCCTGCGAAGCATATTCTGCTAAGAGCGGAGACGTGGTCTCCGCATTCCAGAGTGCTGCGCGCCCCTAAAATAGAGCGCGACGCTTCGTCGTCGCCCACGGGGACAAGGCCCCATTCAACGCCTTCCACCTCCAGACAGTTTATTTCCAATCATTGGAAGCCCCCAGAAATACTGGTTCTGAGAACCGATGCTACATCCAACCACACACATCTTCCGTTACGCTGTTTGTAGCGCGAAACAGAATTCCGCGCTACGCTCTATTCACCCTTGCGCCGTTCCCGGAACAGCAGAGCGAAGAACACCAGAATCAAGGCGGCGCCGATGCATGGGACTTCCCAGTATTGCTGCCATCCGAGCAACACATCGGCCTCGCGCCCTTGGACAAAAGCGCTGAACAGCTTGGCCGACACCTGCGCACCGACCAGCATGCCGATGCCCTGCGTGACTAGAATCAGCAGCCCCTGCGCCTGCCCGCGAACGGCCAGCGGCGCTTCTTTGTCGACATAGATCTGGCCGGTGACAAAAAAGAAGTCGTAGCAGACTCCGTGCAGCGCAATAGCGATCAGGATCATCCAGAGCGTTCCTTCCGGAGCACCGAGGGCAAACAGGCCGTAGCGCGCCACCCAGGCGGCCATGCCGATGAGCAGCATTTTCTTTACGCCCAGTTTGGCGAAGAACAGCGGCATGACGAGCATGAAAAAGATTTCCGACATTTGCCCGAACGACATCTTGAATGCGGGATCCGCCAGTCCGCTGGCATTCACAAAAACCGGCGCATAGGCATAGTAGGCCGCCAGCGGAATGCAGATGAGCATGGAACTGACGATGAACACGAGGAACGAAGGCTTCTTCAACAGCGACAGCGCATCGAGGCAGAGCAGATCGCGCACCGAGACCTTTTTACCTTTGGCAGGGGGCGGTGTATGCGGAAGCGTCAGGCAGTAGAGCCCCAGCAGCACCCCTGCCCCGCCGGCGATCTGCAGCGGAAGAACGGTCTCATCCGCATGAAGCACCATGCTCACCAGAGTGCCGGCGGCAATCCATCCAAGCGTCCCGAAAACCCGAATCAGCGGAAACTGCTTTTCCTGGTTGGTGATGTTGTGGAAGACCAGCGTATTGGTCAGCCCAAGCGTCGGCATGTAGCAGAGCGTATGTAGGAACAAGAGTCCAATGAATGGAAATGCAGACGGCTGCGCCGCCGCGCCAAACAACAGCACGCCGCCGAGAATATGCAGAGTGCCAAGCACCCGCTCCGTCGCGAAGAAACGGTCGGCCACCATGCCGAGCAGGAACGGGGAAAGAATAGCGGCGACCGGCCCGACGGAATACGCCCAGCCGATGGCATCGCCCATGCCCGCTTTGAACATGTAGTTGCCGACCGTAACGAACCAGGCGCCCCAGACAAAAAACTGGAGAAACATCATCGCCGAAAGGCGTGCACCAATATAGGGGTGTATATTAGATTCACTCATCGTTAGTTCCTTATACTCAAACTTCTTACCATTCTGCTACGGAGCTGCATTACATATTATTTATGGTTAAAAAAGTAAAAGCATCCGCAACGAATCCATACAGCCGAAATATTCGTTGCCATTAATCCCTCTGCTGCACAGCCGCGTTAGTTGCGGCCCTTCCGTTTGTAGTCCGCCCCGTTGATGCTCCGGACAACGGAGCGCATCCAAGCATTCAATTCCGCCTTCATCCGCTCAAACCGCTCCCTGTACTCGGGAAGGGAGGATAGATCGGTTGCTTCCATTGGATCGTCTTCCAGATTGTAGAGCTCGTAGACACTGGTTTTTTTCGTGATGCGGTGCAGCTTCCACGGCCAATCGTTCCAAGCGGCATGCCCTGTTGCGATGTCTTCGGGAAATTGCGGGAAGTCGAACGAATCCTTTTGCATGCGTTCCGCGTTGTGGGGAAGCGACGCGCCGGCCTGCTGCTTTTCCATAATATCTTTCAGGATCAGATCGCTTTTCGTCGATTGCCCACCCTGGAAAAGATGCCAAAAGCCCATGGGCTTGGCGCGACGCTTCATTTCGCCGCTAAATACGCCGCTCACATCCATGCCGTCCTGCGGCGTTGGGTTCGCCGCCTCAATTCCGGCCATGGAAAGCAGGGTTGGAAACAGATCAAACGTGACGACCGGAACGCTGGTTCGGCCTTTGAGTTTTTTCGCGGGCCATTCAATGATGCCGGGCACCCGCAAGCCCCCTTCGTAGATGCTTCCCTTCTTCTCGCGCCCGCCTGAACTTTCTTTCAGCAAGCCGCCGTTGTCGCTGCAATACCAAAGAATCGTATTCTCGGCGAGGCCCATCCGCCTCAGCTCCCCGCGCAGCCGCCCGACCTGTTGATCGAGCAAGGCAATCTCCCGGAAATATCCGGCATTTTTTTCGCCGTCGTACAGGCGGACGCCATCAGGCACCTCTTTATGCGGCGAGTGGGGCGATGGAAACCACACAACGGCAAAGATGGGCTTACTGCCCTCCTTGTGCTTTTCCAAGAATTCGATGGCATCGTCCATCAGGATCACCGAGCCCTTGCCCTTGCGGTGCTCAACCGTTCCGTTGCGGCTCAGGTAGGGATCGTTATCGAAAAAGTTCAGACCAACCACCCATTCGTCAAAACCCATGGAGGAGGGGTTGCATGGCGAGCCGGGCTGCCCCGAACCCAGATGGACCTTGCCGAAAATACCGGTTGTGTATCCAGCCGCCTTCAGTGTTTCAGCCAACGTGGTTTCGTGGGGGCGCATGTAGCGTCCATGGTTGGGCACCTTTGCGCGAATAGGGCTACGGCCGGTCATCACGCTGGCGCGGGTGGGCGAGCAAACGGGCGCCGCGGCATAGAAGCGGTCGAAAACAAACGCGTCCCGCGCCATGGCATCGAGCTCCGGCGTTTTCAATACGGGATGACCGTTGTAGCCGGTATCCCCCCACCCTTGGTCGTCGGCCATAACCAAAATAATATTGGGCTTTTGTTCAGAGGCATAGCAACCACCGACCATCAGTCTCATCAGTCCCATCAGCGCGACGGCAACCATTCCATATCTAATCATTGTTCACCTCTGAGTCGTTCCGCCGCCAACTGGATATCGGCCATTCGCGCATCTCCCGCTTCGCGTTCGATCGCCAAGGCGCCTGTATATCCGATTTCCTCCAAGGTTTGAATAAACGTATCGCATCCGACTTCGCCATCGCCCCACGGGACTTCGGCGCCCCACTCGCCGGGCGCGGCGGTCTTGACAGCATCTTTGATGTGCACATGTTTGATCCACGGCGCAAGCACACGGACGGCCTCAATCGGATCGCCTTTGCCGTAAAGAATCATGTTGGCCGGGTCAAAGTTTACGCCCAGTGCGGGGTGGTTGAGATCTTCCAAGCAGACGCGCAAATCAGTGGCGGTTTCCTGCCCGGTTTCGAGCAGCAGCATAACGCCGCGCGCCTGCGCGGCATCGGCCAGCTCCGACATGCGGGCGCAAAACAGTTGATAGCCCTCTGCATCTTTGTGATCGATGAAGCCCGCATGGAAGGTCAGAAATGCAACGCCCATTTCCGCCGTCTTTTCGATGGCATCCAAGGTCAGCGCGCGGTTCACCGTCCAGCAGTCGTCCGGCACAATGCCGCCGGTTTCGCGAATGCTTCCGAGCGAGGAATAATCCTCCTGCGGAAACGCCAGCATCGTGGCGCTGACCTTCCAACTGTTTTCAGCAATCGCCTCGCGTAAAAGAGGCGCGGCAACCAGCTCGAGATGCAGGAGGGTAAGTTCTGTTTTTCCCAGAGTCCGGGAAATATCGAAAGGATTGTTGAGCAGCGACCAGCTGCAAATGCCAAGGGGGTGCTTCATCGATTTGTCTCCAATGCCATACGGACCGACTCGCGCGCCTGCTCCGGCGTGATGACGGCTTCTGTGTTTGTTCCTGAAATCAATGCAGCAAAATATTCAATCTCGCCGGCATAGCCCATGCCGTCCCCCACCTCGGGTTCGTACGGGCTGCCCTCGGAGGGATAGACGGTCAGCGTGGTGCCGTCATAAACCGAGGCCGCGGTTTCGAAAACAATCTTAAAGGCCATCTGGAAACCGAACGACTCCGGCATCAGCCAGCTGGCGGTGGCCGAAATGACGCGGTCGTCGCCATAGTCGAGCCACGTTTGAACATGCTTGAATGTGGAGCGCACCGAACGGCTTCCGGCCGGCGCACCGAAGAGGTATTGAATAAAGTCGAGATCGTGAATATGCAGATCCAGCGCAATGCCGCCGCTCTTCGCAGGATCCGAAAGCCAGCTGTCGCCATCCCATGCCGGCGCATAGGTGAGCCGTGAAAAATCGGCCGAGAGCACCTTGCCGTATTCACCACTTTGGACCGCCTGCTTGGCCCAAACATATTCCGGCCAAAACCGGATGCAATGGGCCACCATCAAGTACCGGCCCGCCTTTGATGCGGACGCGATCATGGCGTCGCAATCGGCAGTGTTCAGCGCCATCGGCTTTTCGCACAGCACATGAACACCAGCTTCCAGGCATTGAATTGAAATGGCTTTGTGCAGGTGGGTCGGCAGCGTGATCGACACGGCATCGAGCTTTTCACCGGCCAGCATTTCTGCCACATCGGAATAGAGGGTCATACCTTCAAGATCAAGAACCTCTTGCCCCGCGTCAATATTCCCCTGCGTTGCCTTCCCAACCTCCGGACTCTTGTCGCAAACCGCAACCACTTGCGCACCGTCCAATGCCTGCCAATTGCGCAAGTGAACGCCGCCCATGAATCCCAGTCCAATAATTCCGACTCGAATCATGACAGACCGTCGACTTTCCAGCCCTTGCGGTAGGTGCGACGAATGAATTGATTCGCAGCATCATGGTTGGTGAAGCGCAGATTGGCGGCATCCCACATCAATGTTTCGTTCGGGAAACGCGAGGAGAGCGCCCCCAGCAGAACGGTTTCTGTGAGCAGTCCCCCATAGGTGACAAAGTCTGCAATCGGCTTCACGTCCTCACCGCGTATGGCATCCACGTAATCTCCGTAGTGATCGCGCGCCGGGAATTTCGGATAGCGGTAGTCTGCAAATTTTTCGCGCGGATAAGGCACGGGAAGCCCGCCATGCGGCGCTAAAAGGACCCCTTCCGTTCCAATGAATATGCCCCCTTGCTTCGGCATTTTTTCACCAAACAAATCCATCAGCGCCTGTGGCGGACGGTGGGCACCGTCGGTCCAGATGACCTTAACGGTCTTGCCAGCGGTGCGTGTATTGCCGGGAAAAATATATTCAAATTTTTCATCAATAGCCCAATTGGTTTTGTTCGGCACGCTACCGAGCGACTTGACCGAAAGCGGCGCCTTGATGCCCAGTGCACCGAACATGGGGCTGTAAATATGGCAGCCCATGTCGCCGAGGGTTCCAGTGCCGTAGTCGAGGCGCTTTCGCCAGCCACTCGGATGGTAATATTTATTGCCGAGATACGGTTTCTTCGGCCCCACGCCGCACCACAGATCCCAATCGAGTGTTTCTGGAACAGGGTCGCATCTGTCCGGCAGGGTCCCTGGGTCGCCCCAGGTTTTGTGACTGAAGATATGGACTTCCTTTACCTTGCCGATCACACCGTCCTGAATCATCCGCACCGCCAGCCGTTCATAAGTGCTGGATGAAAGCTGAATGCCCATCTGGGTAACAACACCCGTCTCCTGCGCCACCTCGGCCATCCGCCGCGTTTCATAGAGATTCTGCGCCAGCGGTTTTTGCCCAAACACGTGCAGCCCAAGCTTCATCGCCGTCACAGCAATCGGTGCATGCATGTGGTCCGGCGTTGATACATTGACCGAATCGAGATTCTTATGCTCCTTCTCCAGCAACACGCGCCAATCCTTATAGATTCTGGCCTCCGGATAGTTTTTCTTGATCTTTCCCACCCGCGTTTCATCCACCTCGGCCACGGCCACCAGATTGCAATGGCCGGTCCGCATCATCATTCCGATATCAGATCCCGCCTTGCCCCCCGCGCCGAAGCTGGCATGGTTAATCTTTTCGTTAGGAGAAACGCCTTGAGCGCCAACATTAAAAAGAGGAAGGCCGGCCGCCACGGCCGTGCTTCTGATGAATGAACGTCTACTTGGATTCATGATTAAGCTCCTTGATGAGAATGTTGCGAAAAGCGACCGGACTGTTGTGCCCGGCAAAACCGAAATGACCGCGGGTCAGCTCCTTGCCCGGATGTTTCTTGTCGGCCAAATATTCAGTGACCCCTGACAGATCGGCATCGAGAATCAACGTGCCGTTGAGCTCGACCTTGATCGTCGATCCAACGACCTCCACCGTTTGAAAGTTCCATTCGCCAACGGGTCGCTGATAGCCCCGGTGCGCCGGCATCATGCCGTAGGCGGAACCATGGTACTGCCGTTGATCGAGCTTGGCGTATTTGGGCGCCGTGTTGTCGAGCACCTGCAGTTCGCACATGCCGTTGTAAGCCGGATTGCCCTTGCCGGGATAGCGGATCGCCAGCCCGTTGTTTCCACCTTCTGGAAGTTTAAATTCAAACTGCACGGCAAAGTCGGAATATTCCGTTTCGGTAAAGATGGTTCCGCCCTTTCCTTTTTTGCACTGAATCATGCCGTTCTCGAATAAATAGTTATCGGCCGGGCCCTGCCAGTCCGCCGGAACTTCTCCGTCCTCCCAGGCATTGAAAACGAGGATTTGATTGGCCTCTTCGCCGCCAATCTCCCGGATGAAAACATTGCGCCAGCTGATTTCCCCGCCGTGGGTCTGCAATTGAATCGGCCCAGAGCGGGGCACCGGCATATCGCGGTTGAAATAGTTTTCCAACCGAGCGTGATCAACCACGATCTGATCATTTAAAAGAACAGAAACCCGTTCCCCCACCATGAGGATGCGCATCTGGTTCCATTCGCCGAACGGCTGGTCGGCCAGCACCAGCGGATCCCGGCCTTCGAGGTTTTTCTTGTTGTTCCACAGCCCGCCCGACCCCTTGTCGGCACCGAGCTTGAATTTTTTCTTATCGGTGGAATCCCAAATCTGCACCTGCGGTATGCCGCGCAAATAAACCCCGCTGTCGGCGCGGGCGACGGTTTTATATTCGAGCATCAGCTCAAAGTCGGCATAGTTTTTATCCGTCGTTAAAAACAACCCTTTGCCGTCGTTCACCAACACGTCGCCCTCGACGCGCCAATGCTGATGAATGTCTTTCAGGCTGGCCTGCTTTTTTTCCTCAAACTTTTCCGGGGGCAGCGCCATCCATTTGGCCGGATCTTCCGTCTTCAAGCCCCACCACCCCGTCAGATCCTTTCCGTTAAAGAGAGGAACAAAACCCTCCGGCAACGCAGCAACATTGAGGAGCAGCCCTGCACACCCAGCCAGCAAACATATCTTCAGTTTCCAATTCATGGAACGGAATCTATCAGAACAGGCAACGTCGCGTATTGTAAAATCTCAGCACAACAGTGTAGATCACCACGGGCTCTTACGATCCTGCTCACGGTATTCCTTGGGAGAAAGGCCCATCACTTTCCGGAAGTTCCGGATAAAATGGCTGTGGTCGTAGAACCCAGATTCCAGCGCAATGGATGCAATGGTTTCATTCGTGGTTGAAAGGAGGTTGCAGGCGGCCCGAATGCGCACATTCAGAATGTGCTTCGTCGGAGTGATATCAAAAACCTTCTTAAAGCGGCGTTCGAACTGGCTTGACGACAGGTTCGCAATCTTGGCCAGCTCCTCAATCCGGATAGGGCTTGCATGGTTTTCGCGAACAAATTCAAGCACCTCGTTCATCTCCACGTAGGGGCGCAGCTTTTCGTGGGCGTCGGTCATGTTGCGAGCAATGCAAGCCAGCCCAATGACTTTACCGTCGTGTGAATGCAGCGGAATCTTGGTGGTGACAAACCAGTTGATCGAATTTTTCGGGTCTGGAGCCAGCTCCACCCAGTCAATGATGCTCTCACCGGTTTCGAACACATGGCGGTCATCCTGAACATAGGCGGAGGCCCGGTCGGGCGCGAAAATGTCATAATCGGTCTTGCCGATCATATCCGCTTCGTGTTCGAAGCCGCATAACCTCGCCGCCACCTCATTGGCCATCATCACCCGCCCATCGCGGCTTTTCACGACGAAGTATACTCCGGGCAGATAGTTGAAAAGCTGCTGCAGCTGCGCACCATGCACCCTCTTCCGAAAGGCATCGGCCTCCTGGACCGCATCCATCTGATGTCCTTCACTCATAGAAGACCAGACTAGGTGAAGACAGCCTGCCAAGCAAGTAGCCGTTGCCGGGTCATTTCCCTTTGCTGGCCAAATCACGCATGCTTTTTGCGCGATGTCGTATCGCGGCCTATGTACATTCTGCTATATTCATTGAATTGTTCGAGATACTGAAAAGGATGACGATTGCTATGAAACATACACTGCTTCTATTACTGGGATGCGTATTCACCTTGTCTGCCGGCGCCACGCGCGATACGGCCTCTTTCAACGACAACTGGAAATTTGCCCGTTTCGGCGCGATGCCCAACGGCTCGCAGCTGGAAGAACCCAAGGGGATGGAAAAGCCCGGACTCAACGATTCCAGATGGCTCACGCTGAACCTCCCGCACGACTGGGCCATCGAAGGCCCGTTCCGCGCCGAACTGCCCAACCAAACCGGCAAGCTCCCGTGGGCGGGCATCGGCTGGTACCGCAAAAGCTTCGATTCACCGGAAAGCGATGCGGGCAAGCGGGTGTTCATTGAGTTTGACGGCTCCATGTCGCGCACCAAGGTTTGGCTCAACGGCGAATACATCGGCGAGTGGCCCTACGGCTATTCCTCGTTCCAACTGGAGCTGACCGGCAAGCTGAAGGTCGGACAGGAAAACACGATCGCCGTACGGCTCGACAACAAGCCGGATTCGTCGCGCTGGTATCCGGGCGGAGGCATCTACCGCAATGTGCGTCTCGTCAAAACCGGTCCGGTGCATGTGGCCCACTGGGGAACGTTCGTCACCACGCCCAAGGTCTCGGGAGAAAGCGCAACCATCCATATTACAACGCAGATCGAAGGCGCTTCGGCCGATGTTGAAGTGAGCCATGAAGTCCTCAAAGAGGGCTCCAACAAGGTGCTGGCCTCCGGAAACGGGACAGACTGCTCGATTGAACTCGCCTCTCCGAAGCTTTGGGATCTGGAAAACCCCAACCTTTATCAAGTGAAGACCACGGTTTTCAAAGGCGGCGAAGCCGTCGACCGCTACGACACCTCGTTCGGCATCCGCACCATCAAATACACCGCCAATGGCTTTTTCCTGAACGGAAAAAAGGTCCGCATGAACGGCGTCTGCCAGCACCACGACCTTGGCCCGCTGGGCACCGCCGTCAACGTCCGCGCCATAGAGCGCCAGATTGAAATCCTGAAAGAGTTCGGCGTAAACGCTATCCGCACAGCGCACAATCCGCCGGCGCCGGAATTCCTCGACCAGTGCGACCGCATGGGCATCCTCGTACAGGTGGAAGCCTTTGATGTCTGGGCGAGGAAAAAGGTGGTGAACGACTATTCCACCCTCTTCGCGGACTGGTATGAAAAGGATCTGAAAGCCATGATCCACCGCGACCGCAACCATCCGTGCGTCGTGATGTGGTCCACCGGCAACGAAATGATCGAACTGCGCTATCCGGAAGACGCCGCGCTCTCCCAACAGTTGCGCGAGCTGGTGAATGCCGAAGATCCAACGCGCCCCTGCACGTTTGGCAACAGCCGCCCCGAGGCCTCGACCAACGGTTTCCAGAACACCGCAGATGTGTTCGGCTTCAACTATAAGCCCCACATGTACGAGCAGTTCCGCAAAGACAATCCCGACCTGCCGCTCTACGGTTCCGAAACCGCCTCAACCGTCAGCTCGCGCGGTGAATATTTCTTCCCTGTCTCCGACAACAAAAAAGAAGGCTCCGGAGGCTATTTCCAGGTCAGCAGCTACGACCTTTCCGCCCCCAATTGGGCCTACCGCCCCGACATTGAGTTTGAAGCGCAGGACAAATATCCCTGGGTCTTCGGCGAATTTGTCTGGACCGGCTTCGACTACATCGGCGAGCCGACCCCCTACAACAAAGACAAAACCAATCTCCTCAACTTTACCGATCCCGCGGAAAAAGCGCGGATGAAAAAAGAGCTCGCAGCGCTCGGCGGCAATATTCCGCCGCGCAGCTCCTACTTCGGCATTGTCGACCTCTGCGGCTTCCCGAAAGACCGCTTCTACATGTACCAGGCCAAGTGGCGCCCCGAGCTGCCGATGGCGCACATCCTCCCGCACTGGAACTGGCCGGAACGCGTCGGCAAAATCACGCCGGTTCACGTCTACACCTCCGGCGACGAAGCCGAGCTCTTCCTCAACGGGAAATCGCTCGGTCGAAAAAAGAAGGGCGAGTTTGAATACCGCCTGCGCTGGGACGATGTCGTCTATGAGCCCGGCAAATTGAAGGTCGAGGCCTATAAAAACGGCAAAAAATGGGCAGCGAGCGAAACGAAAACCACCGGAAAAGCCGTGAAGCTTGAGCTCTCCGCCGACCGGAAAAAAATTGCCGCCGACGGGACCGACCTCTCGTTTGTAACGGTTCAGGTTTCCGATAACGACGGCCTGCTTGTTCCGCGGACGCACAACTCGGTAAAATACACGCTCTCCGGCCCCGGCGAAATCATCGCCGTCGGCAACGGCGATCCCGTCAGCCACGAATCTTTCCAGGCCACGGAACGGAAGGTCTTCAACGGCCTCGCCCTCGTCGTCATCCGCTCGAAGGCGGGCGAAGCCGGCAAGATCGAACTGACCGCCGAGTCCGAAGGCCTCGAATCCGCAAAGATCTCGGTTAAAGCAAAATAGTCCCCAAAAGCGAAAAACGACAACTTAGCGAGCGATGATGCCCGAAATATGGTGCTGCCAAAGGGCACACATCGTGACAACTTAACGACGTGGATTATTATCAGTGGAATCCTGAGAAAAACAAAAAGCTTAAAGTTGAGCGAGGCATCAGCTTTGAGCAAGTTGTCATGCATATCGAGAAGGACGATCTACTCGGAGTGCTTGCACATCCCAATCAGAAAAAACATCCAGGCCAGCAGGTCTTGGTGGTGAGTATACAGGACTATGCCTATCTCGTGCTGTTTGTTGAAAACGAGAACGGCCGTTTCCTGAAAACCATCATTCCCAGCCGGAAGGCTACACGCGACTACCTTGGAGGTTCTTCAAATGAAAAACAGTAAGCTAAACCAAGGAGAAAAAGATATTCTGGATTCCTTTGAACAGGGTGAATGGCTGCCTGTTAAAAACCAAAAGGGAGAGATGGCCCGCCACAAAAAATACGCGCAAAACACGTTGCGCAAAGACCGACGCGTCAACATACGGATGACCTCGAAAGATCTAGAGGAACTCTAGGCCATTGCCGTTGAAGACGGAATCCCCTACCAGACCCTGATGTCCAGCATCCTTCACCGATACGTGAATGGGAGGCTTACCCAAAAAGCCAGCTGAACACGTGGCAGGTTCCCACAGGAAAGTGCGTTCTTTGTGCGAAATCACGCATACCTTTTGCGCGATCACGTATTTATCGAGCCTTGGATTCTGATACCTTTATCACGTCTAAAAACAAACTCCGTTGGCATCGCAAGGGAGAAATTAGGCAGAGTGATTTTGACAGAATAATTCTTCTTTGCTGGATGGACGGAGAATCATTCTACCACCCAATTATTCTGCCTTAAATATCGGCAACTACAGGAGTGAACATGAAACGAAGGATTTGGATTTCAATATTTTCAATGGCCTTGCTGGCCTCGCCGGCCTTCAGCGCGAAAGAACCTATGAACGTGCTGATGATTGCCATAGACGACCTGAACGACTGGGTCGGCTTTCTGGGCGGGCATCCGCAGACGCTGACCCCCAACATGGACCGGCTGGCAGCTCAGGGCATGGTCTTTGAAAACGCCAGTTGTTCGTCCGTGGCCTGCAACCCTTCCCGCTCCGCCTTGATGAGCGGGATTCCTCCTTATATTTCTGGAATGTACAGCAATGGACAGGAAATGCGGGAGAGCCCCGTGCTGAAAGAGGCCATCATGCTGCCCCGCTATTTCAGCAACCATGGCTACACCTCAATGGTGCGCGGTAAGATTTTCCACCACGCCGACATGGATCCGCAGAGCTGGGACATCATGAGCAATCAGCGCACGGACAAGCTTAAGATCCCGAAAGGCCAGCTGACCGACATGACGCCCTACCAGGACATCAATATCGACAACGGCCTTTCGTTTGTCCAAAAGCCACGGATCGCTTGGAAGTCCACCCAGCAGCCGAAGGAGCTGACCCAGGATTATCAGAACGCCATGTGGGCCTCGAAGTGGCTGACGGATGAAGCGGAGCAGAAAACCCCAAAGCCGTTTTTCCTGGCCTGCGGCATTTTCCGCCCGCATCTGCCGTGGACGGTGCCGGCCGAGTACTACGCCCGCTTTGATCTCGATTCGATCAAACTCCCGCCAATCAACGAAGATGACTACTCAGACATTGGCAAAGGCGGAGCGATGGACGAATACAAAGAAGCCAAAGAAAAAGGGCTGCGCGAGGAAATCGTATGGGCCTACCTCGCCAACATTGCCTATGCCGACGACTGCGTCGGCGTGATTCTCGACGCGCTGGAAAAGAGCCTCTATAAGGATAATACCATCGTAGTGCTCTGGAGCGACCACGGCTGGCACGTCGGCGAAAAACTGCGCTATAAAAAATCAACGCTCTGGGAAGAAACCGCCCGCATGCCCTTCATCGTCAAGGTGCCGGGCATGGAGCCGGGACGCAGCAAGCGCCCGGTCAACCTGATCGACCTCTACCCCACCCTGATCGATCTCGCTGGTCTTCCGGAAAAGAAAGAGCTGGTCGGACGCAGCTTTGTTCCGGTGCTTAAAAATCCAGACATCGAATGGAAATATCCAGCAATCACCTCCTCGGCCGGAGGCCATAGCCTGCGCACCGAACGGTGGCGCTACATCAGCAAGAAGAGGGGCACCGAAGAACTGTACGATCACGACAAAGATCCAAACGAATGGACCAACCTTGCATCCAACCCGGAACACGCGGGCATCATCAAAGAGCTGCGCAAGTTTCTGCCGGCAGACAAAAAACCAACAGCTAAGGCCGGCCACTAGCTAGAGGGGCGCCGCCCCTCCAAAGCGGGATCTAGAACCGGCGGGCGTTTTGCGCGTTTCCGCGCATTCGCTGCTGCTTGGGGGCCGGTGGCTTTTCCAGATGGAGACCGTACCATTCGTCGCCGAGCCCCGCATTCGAGAAGCTCTTTTCTTTATTGTTTGAAAGCCGTTCCCAGTTATAAGAGAACGTCTCATTTCCGGTGGCGTCCTTCGCTTTCAGCAAAAGCTGGCGCGCTTTTTCGGGCTCGCCTTCTTTCACCAACACCCACGACATAAGACCATACAACAGGGTGCCGCGATCCCCTCGGAACCATTTCACATAACGCTTGAAGGTTTTTTCAACGCCCGCAACATCACCCTTTTTATACTGACGCGCCATCTTCATGGACACCGGCATAGGGTCCATCAGCATTGGGCCTCTAAACAGCCCCCCTGCTGCGAAAATTTCATCCACCTGTTTAAACTCCTTCAGCTGATAAAGAAACTGCAAGCGCATGGTTGCAATCTGCCTTCCCATCAACAGATTCCACTTCCTGAAGGGCTCAAAGCGATCGGTAAAATCGAGTGCGCCTTTCACGATCTCCATCTGGCCAGCCTCAATCTGGCGCTGCATCAGCTTGATGTTCCCGCCGGGCTTGCTTTGGAATTGCTGCACTTTCCGCTGCAGCCGCTGCTGGCCCTGCGTAAGAAGCGCTTGCAGCTCATTCTGAACCGCAGTGGTTTTTTTACGCACCAGGAACCCAACCAGAAATTGGGCTGCAATGAACCCGAAAATTCCAAAGAAAACCGTGGTTCCCGTGCGTACGTCCGTGACCGCACAGGTGACAACCAGTGCGATTGAAAAGGCGAGTGAAATCAAAATTGAAAGCATGTGTCGCGTCCTTTGTCCAAATAAGTTAATCTGTTTTGTAAGTTTACATTTCTTGCGATAAAAGGCGGGATAATACAATAGCCCGCGACAAAAGTCACCTACGGAAGCGACCTCACTTTTAGGCGCAAACTGGCAATATTACGTATAGTTTTTACGCAATCGCGCATTACAGAGCGTCCGTATTTCTGCTACATTTCGTGCTTGTTTAACTAGACTCTGGAATCCAATGCGGATCCGCAGCAGAGGTTTAATAGCAACGAATGTATGTAAAGCAACAAATCTGAACTACGGGGAAATTCGTTGCTGAAAATCCTGCGTTATTGGTTGGACGCAAGTACCTAAAGAGTAGTCTGATCAGGAACGCATAATGCTAAAGAAACTAAAACGAAAGTACCTAATCAAGGATCACAATATGAAACGCGCATTTGCAATGGCAGGAGCTCTTATGGCCGCAGGGCTTGTCCAAGCTTCGGAACTACAGAAGCCCAATATGATTTGGATCATGACGGAGGACATCGCGCCGGATCTGGAATGCTATGGCATGGCCGGCGTCAAAACGCCTAATCTCAACAAAATGGCGAAGGAAGGCATGCTCTTCACCCGTGCCTACTGCGCCAACCCGATCTGCTCGCCCAGCCGCTCTTCGATGATGGTCGGCGCGCACCAGACCACCTTTAACGCCCAACACCACCGCAGCAACCGCGACACGCCGCTGCCGGCTCCGTACAAACCGATCACCAGCTACCTCCGCGACGCCGGCTACACCTGCATCCTAGGCAGCGATCTCGTTATGAAGCAGGGGCGCAAAATCGACTGCAACTTTAAATACAAAGACACGGGCCCTTACGACGGCGTGAAAAACTTCGGCATTTTTGACAAGCTCGATACGTTCACCCCGGCAGACCAGCCCTTCTTCAACCAGATCCAGACGGTAGTCACCCATCGCGGCGACTGGTGGAACGGCGTCCGGGCCGCATCGAAGCACCCGGTTCCGCTCGACGCCATCAAACTGCCCCCCTTCATGGCCGACACCCCGGAAATCCGCTACGACTGGGCCACCTACCTCGACACCATTGAATACATGGACGACGAGGTCGGCCAGATCATGCAGCGGCTCAAGGATCAGGGCCTCGACAAAAACACCATCGTCGTCTTTGTGGGCGACAACGGCCGCTGCAACTTGCGAGGCAAGGGCTATCTGCAGGAACCGGGCATCCATGTTCCGATGATTGTCTGGGGCCCGGGCATCAAGGCCGGCACCGTCGTGGACGAACTCGTCTGCATGACCGACATTTCCGCCACCATCCTGAAACTCGCCGGCGCCCATATGCCCGACTATCTCGACGGCCATCCGGTCTTCGGCGTGGAAAATCCGCAATACCGCGAATATGTCCGCTCCGCCCGCGACATTTGGGACGAGATCGACGAATGCTCGCGCAGCATCACCACCAAAAAGTTTTCCTACATCAAAAACCACATGCCCGAGGTTCCGTGGAACACCACGCAGGCCTACCTCGAACTCAACCGCCCTGCCCTGCACGTGATGCGCCGCCTGAAAGCGGAAGGCAAACTGAGCGATGCCGAGATGACGTTCTTCTTGGACGAAAAACCCTCCGAAGAGCTCTACGATCTCAATAAGGATCCCAACCAAATGGTCAATCTGGCCGCCAACCCCGAATATGCCGAAACGTTGAAAAAGATGCGCGCGCTTGAAAAGCAATGGCAGGCCGAAAACAATGACATGGGCTTGGCCGATCTCGGCAACCGTCATCCCGAAGAAGGGCTCGGTGCAGTCTTGGTTCGAGAAGCCGTTAAGGAAAAGGCGCCGGACGTCTGGGCAAGACTGGAAGCCGGCGAACTGATGGAAACCCAATCGTGGAAGAAAAAGTACGGCACCAAGAAGAAGGGAAAATAATGAATCCTTATTTCACCACCCGCTTCGCTGGAGACACAGAGGCTCGGAATTTTTTGCCTTCTCTGTGCCTCCGTGCCTCTGTGGTAAAAACGAGTCGTACTCTGCACCTCGGCGCGGCATTTCTGGCACTCATCTCCTTATGTTTGCAGAACACGCAAGCATCGCCTAAAAACGTGCTGCTCATCTGCATTGATGACCTGCGCCCGGAGCTGGCCTCGTTTGGCGCAAGCTACGTCAAGTCGCCGAACATCGACAAGCTGGCGGCGCAAGGGCGGCCGTTCCTCCATCACTACGTCAATGCGCCGAGCTGCGGCCCGTCGCGCTTCACCCTGCTGACCGGCCGCTATGGCCCGGCAGGAAACAGCGCCTTGTTTGAACGAGCCGGGGAAATGGCGAAAACCCCGGACGCTGTGCCGCCCAGCATGCCGGAATGGTTCCGGACGCATGGCTACACGACGGTATCGGTCGGCAAGGTTTCGCACCACCCCGGCGGACGCGGCGGCGCGGACTGGAGCGACGACTCTAAAATCGAGATGCCGAATGCGTGGGACCGCCACCTGATGCCGGTCGGCGAATGGCAGCATCCAAGAGGGATGATGCATGGCCTTGCCAACGGCGAGATTCGTGTAAAAACCGGCGACATGGATGTTTTCCAATCTGTGGAAGGTCCGGACACGATCTACCCCGACGGTTTGATTGTGAATGAAGCGCTCGACCAGCTCGGCGAATTGGCTGCCGACAAAAAAAAACCGTTCTTCCTCGCGGTCGGAATCATTAAGCCCCACCTGCCGTTCGGCGCACCCAAAAAATATCTGGATCTGTACGAGGGTGTTGAACTCCCGCCGATTCCTCATTCAGAAAAACCGACGGGCAAAACCACCTGGCACGGCTCTGGCGAATACATGAAATACAACCAATGGGGCAAAGATCCGCGCAAGGACGCCACTTTCGCCACCGAAGTCCGCCGGCACTATGCCGCCTGCGTGAGCTATGCCGACGCACAGGTCGGAAAAATCATAGCCAAGCTGGCAGCAACCGGCGCCGACAAAAACACCGTCGTCATACTTTGGGGCGACCACGGCTGGCACCTTGGTGAACACTCCATCTGGGGCAAGCACTCGCTGTTCGAAGAATCGCTGCATTCTCCGCTGATTGTCTATTATCCCGGCATTGGAAAGCCGGGCATTAAAACCGATGCCGTGGTGGAGACGCTGGATATTTTCCCCACGCTGTGCGACCTAACCGATCTGCCCGCACCTGATTTTGCGCAAGGCATTTCGCTCTCGCCCCAGCTCTCAAATCCGGAAGCAACCGGGCATACGGCCTTGGCTTATAAGAGCGACGCCAACACGCTCCGCACGGCCACACACCGGATCACGGTTCACAAGGGCGGAGAAGTGGAGCTCTATGGCCACACCACTGACGGCTCGGAAACGCTGAATATTGCAGACCAAAACCCAGCACTCGTTGCCGAGCTCAAGCAGCAGCTTTCAGAGAAACTCGCAAAAAAGGAAGGTTAACTATGAAAAAATTAATTCTCGCAGTATCACTTTTAGTTCTTGCGATTAACGCCATGGCCGGCGCATCCAACCCGGCTAAATCAGGAGCCCAACCCAACATTGTCCTATTCTTTGTGGACGACTGGGGCTGGGCCGACATGGGCTTGCGCCAGCCGAAGGTGTTTGAGTCGCCCAACATCGACAAGCTGATGCACCAGGGAATCGATTTCACACAGGCCTACATCGCCACGCCGACCTGCAGCCCGAGCCGCGGCACCCTGCTCACCGGCCAGCATCCCACCCGCTTGGAGCTGGTGCGCCATATCCCGAACGACGAAAAACACGGCTTCGACAAGTTCGGCCGCACCGACGAGAAATACAGCTACTGGGAAAAGGATCCCGCACACGTCCCCTGCATCAACTGGCTCCCGCTCGAGCACACCACCTATGCCGAAGCGTTGAAGGAGCTGGGCTACTACAACCTGTTCGCAGGAAAATGGCACCTCGGCCACGAACCCTACCACCCCATCCACCAAGGCTTCGACCGACAGATCGGCACCTCCAACGCCGGCCACCCGAAATCCTACTATCCGCCCTACTTCAAAAACTCCGATGTGATGGCGGATGAAAAGGAAGCCTACCTGACCGACAAGCTCACCGACGAAACGGTCAAGTTTATCGACGGCTGGAACAAGGAACAGCCGCTCATGATTTCGCTCTGGTACTACTCCGTCCACGGCCCGCACGTCGGCCGGAAGGATTATCTGAAACACTTCCAGGAAAAAGGACTGACCGGAAGCTATGCGCATTATGCGGCCATGGTCAAATCCGTTGATGAGTCTATCGGCCGCGTCCGAGATGCTCTCGAAAAGAAAGGCCTGGCCGACAACACCATCATTATCCTGCTGTCCGACCAGGGCGGCGCGTTCGACAACCCGCCCTTCCACGGCGGCAAAAAGCTAGACACGCTGTATGAAGGCGGCGCGCGCGTGCCGTTTGTCTTTAACTGGCCGGGCGTCACCAAGCCGGGCGCAGTCAACAACAGCATTGTCCAATCGACCGACCTCTTCCCCACCCTCGTGGAAATCGCCGGCGGCGATCCGTCCGACTATAAAGATCTCGACGGCATCTCCCTGCTGAAAACCATCAAGAACAACAGCGAGCTGAAGCGCTGCGAGCCGATCTACGGATTCCGCGCCTACGAGGATCTTTATGGTTCCGTGCGCCAGGGCGACTGGAAACTGCTCGCCTACCGCAGCGGCATCCTCAAGCTCTACAACATTGCTCAGGACGAGGGAGAAAAAACCGACCTCGCCAAATCCAACCCCGAAAAAGTGGCTGAATTGAAAGCCAAGCTCATCGACTGGGAAAAAGAGATGAACGTCGAAAAATATTCCGGAGTCCAATAGAGGGGAAATATGATGACAAGGCATGTAGTCCCGCCGTTAGGCGAAATCCAGAAGCAAGGCACCCACGAGCGGAACCGCCTAAAAACGGGACTACATACCTTGATCCTCCTCATGCTCTCGGCCACTGCATTCGCCGGGAAACAGGGAACACTGATCTTCTCCGACGACTTCAACCGTAACGAATCTCAGGAAATTAAAGACGAGATTGGAAAGGAATGGGGATCCAACAGCAAGAGCCGGGCGAAAGGAAACAAGCAGGTCGATCTGAAGGACGGGGCGATGCACATCTACCGCCACGCCGAAGCGGACCACGCCGTCTCCGTCACCCACCCGGCCGAATTCAAAGATGGAACCGTTGAGCTCCGCTTCATGCTCGAAAATGCGGGCGACAGCCTTGGCCTTAACTTTGCAGACCTGAAATTCAAAGAGGTTCACGCCGGCCACCTGTGCATGGTTAAAATCAGCACCAAGGACATTACGATCTCGGATCTAAAGACCGGAAAAATGGGCAAGGAAATCTACGCCGTCCGCAAAGCCAAACAACCACTGACCGATACACAAAAGGAAAAACTAAAATCCACCGAGAACAAATTCCAGAACAAACTAGAAAACGGAAAGTGGCATGACCTAGAGGTAACGATCAAAGGCGACACCATGACCGTTACCATTGACGGAATGGAAACCGCCTCCTTCTCGTCGGAAGGCATTGCGCATCCCACCAAACGAACCCTTCGCCTTTCCGTGCCGAAGAAGGCCGTGATCGACGACCTGAAGATTTATAATAATAAAAGTTCGTAGTCCCGCCTTTAGGCGGCCTTGACGTACGGTTATGCGAACTGACCGCCTAAAGGCGGGACTACAACCTATTCACAAACTTTTCCGAAGCGAGGCGACCTTGTCGATTTCAGGAAGGACGATGGACTTCACGACTTCCTTCTTGCGATTGACCACCATGATGTCGGGCCACGCTTTAACCCCATGGTAGAATGTAAAAGCGATGTCGCCGTTTTCCAAAGGTTGGATTGAGCACACATGCCCTTTGTTTCCTTCGGGCAATTTTCCGTCAACCACAGGATTAAAGGACCAAACCAGTTTTCCGTCTTTATCGAAATCGTTCAACCGGCGCAGGGAGCCGATCAGCGTGTGGCCATTGCCGAGACGTACAGCACATACGGGCTGCGTAAACTTGCCGAAGTCGCGGATAATTTCACCCTCACTGGAAACTTCGTGTACGACGCCGTCCGCGGTCATCGGCGCGAGGCAGGTGCCCTGCGGCGTCTTGCGACAAAAGCGGAACTGACCATGGCTCTTGTCATTCTTTGGCAACAGCTGAACCTCCTTCAGCGTCTCGCCTTTCGAATTGATTTCCAGCAGCTTGCCCGGCCCTTCGTTTCCGACCAAAAAGCGACCATCGCCAAGGAACTGCGCTACGGGATTCTGACATCCTTTCGGGACATCATATCGCCAAAGCAGCTTCCCTTCAGGGGAAAGCATCTTTGCCCCGAGAATTTCGCTGCAAAATATATTCCCTTGCGCATCGACATCAAAATCCTGCGGATGCCGGATGTCGGAATAGGTCCAAACCACATTCCCGGAACTATCGACCTTATGAATGCCGTCCGGCTTATGGCTTGTCACCAGAAACTGCTGTTCCGCAGAACAGGTGAATGCAACTAAATAAACAACAGCCAGTGCACGCTTCATTTATAGCCCCTCCACATCTTCATCGCACCCACCGGGCCCGCCCGGATTATTCGAAGGGCTGCACGCAGGCAACGGATTCATGAACGCTTCTTTGCCCATCATGTCGATCCGGGGATATTCCTCCAGCCGGTCCTGCCCGACCTCAATGGCCTTCAATGACTTTTGATAATCCGGATCGTCCTTGTCGGCAAACACCGGTGATCCGTCTTCATTTTTGCACATGCCCGCCCCGCCCGCATCCTTCGCCAACGGAGCCTGAAGCAACAGGCTGTGCGAAGGATTCGACAGGTTGATCCGGAACTCCGGCCCCAGCTTCTGCACCAACTTCCATTTTTTACCCATGCCGTGCGAAGTCAGCGCCTTGTCGCCCCAGATATCGCTGTAGACTTTCATGCGTGCCGGAATCAGCCACGACATGTTGAGCGCATCGCGTTCGTGGCAGTCGGCGCAGCGACGGTCGAACATTTCCTGCAGGTCACCCTCGGCCCATTGTTGTGCCTTGTTTTTCGTTTCCCATGAATCGCGCATACCCAGCCCACGCGCTTTCCCATCAACCAATAAAGAGTCATAGGTTCCATAGTATGGAACATTTGCATCGATCCAACAGTAGACGCGGAACTTATCGTCCCAACTGATTTCCGAACCGCAATGCTTCTTGTCCATAAACTCGTCAATGCGGCTGACCATGGCGCCCACCGTATTGGGTGTGCCCTCGTCGTGGTCCAGCGAGAAGACGGAAAGGTGATCGACAATATCGCGGTCGATCAGGTGATCATACGACTGATTGAAGAAGCGTGTTTTATCGGCGGTCATATTCACGCCGCCCTTCGGGACCGAGCCACTGTGACATTCCACACAGTGCTTATCCCAAACCGGCTGAATGACGGTAGAGTAATCGATGATGCCCTGCGTTCCCCAGCCTTGCTTTTCCGGCACGACAGCCGGTTTTTTAAGCGCTGTGCGCTGCCCGAGCGCTGGCGGGGCCACGCCATAGCCGAGTTCGCGCTGCTCATGGCAGCCGATGCAGCTCAGGTTTTCGCCGGGCATCACATGAATATCCGACCCCATGCGCATGAGCGTCTTGCCTTCGTCGTTGAGCACGTTGAGCGAAACGCTGCGCAACGCCGGAACCTTGAAGAAGGCAGAACCGTCCTCTTCAACCGGGACCAGACCAATCAGACGGCGCGCATGCACCGTGCCGCGTCCGATCAATGGCGAATGCCCCCACGCCTCGCCACCGCTCAGAATACGACTCTTCTGGATCTGTTCCATCACCGCAATGTATTTAGCGTCGCCCCGCTTCACATGCTTTGAAATACCTTGATAGACATCCTGCACCATCATTGTGCCCATCAGATCCGCACCGGCATCCGTGCGGTTCATTTTTTCCGGATCAGCGAAGCTCCAGTTGAACGGCGGAATCTTGTCGGCAATTACCGCCGGGTTTTTACGGGGCACAACCGGCATGCCGTTGTAGACGGACAGGTTGTCCGGCGCTTCATAGATCACACGCTCGTTGCCGTAGGCATCCAGATACAGCAGCTTCAGTGGAGTATACTTGTTGTACGGCCGTTTAACCTTCCAGTTCTTCGGATCCGGACTAACCCATTCAGGGCGATGTTTTTCTCCTCCGTATGAAACCAAGAACTGCTTTTCATTCAGAGGCCAAGGCGTGCGGTATCCGTCGGCATAAGTCTTATCTCCATACACCGGGGCCTCGCGGGTGATCCAGCGGTAGCCCACGCCGCGCGGCGCTTCGGGCCCCTTGCCATTCCACACCAGACCAATCATGCCGGCATGGTGATTATGGTGCGGGCCGAAGACCGCCAGAATTTCAGGCCGGTCCGGAATGGAGCTCGCCCACCAGAGTCCGCCCGGATCTTCGATCGTATTGCCGTAGACTAGCTGAAGGTTTGTTCCGTCCGGATTCACCGTCCAGAGGCCGTGCCGTGCAAACACATTCTTTTCCACGCCGTAATCCCAACGCGTAAACATGATCTGCCCGTCATTGGTCACGCGCGGCGAATGATCGCTGTCGATGTTCGCCGAAATGAGACGGACATCTGAACCATCGCGGTTCATCGTGAACAGCAGGCCGGCATACTTACTCTGACATTCAACAAATGTACTTTTCCGGGTGGAGATAAACGCCAGTCGGCCACTCGGAAGCTCTACCGGGCTGATATCTGCTGTATCGCCGCTGGTAATCTGCTTCAGGCCTTGGCCAGCGTTCCCAATTTCATAAATGTTCCAAGCATAGGGTTTGTTCTCCTTCTTTGCGGAAAAGAAGATGGTCTTCCCATCAAAAGAGAGACTCATATCGTAGATGCGCATGTCTGGGTCTGAATAGATTACCTTCGGCTCACTGCCCGGCTTTGAAGGATCCAGTTTGCAAATGGCCGAAGGAAGCGATCCTTGCGTCATGTAGGGAGCAATGGCATTCTGATCGTGCAGCGGTTTGGCAATGAAAAGGATCGGAGGCAGCGCCTTCACTTCTTCATCAAGAAAAGCCTCCAGCTTCTGTCGTTTCCGATCTGCATTCTTCATCTTAGCCGTTTTCTTTTTCAATGCGTCCAACTTGCGGTCATATTCCGCAGCCGCTGGCGAGGCATTGAACGAACCGAGGCTTTTCTCAAGTTCATATTCAGCCGGCGAATACATCGGAATCGGCTCCGCCTTAAACTTGAAAGCGCCAGCATACTGTTCAGCCGTCAGCTTATCCGTTTCATGAACATCCACATAAAACGGGTCCGTAACATCGTGCATGCCTTCCACGGCAAACGAAAACCCATGCTCTGCCCATCGACTGACGTTCTTGATCAGCAGATGGTTCGTTCCTTTCTTCAACCGGACATCCTGTTTCATGGGCTTTTGATACCGGCTCCATCCAGCCAATTGATTATGCTTAAAGGCCTCTGCACCATTGACCCAGACCTTGAAGAAATCCTGCATCCGGAAATACATCGGGATGGTCTGGTCGCTATCGGACTCAATCGTACGGTAGAGATAAACCGCCTCCATGCGCGACGGTGCCGGACCGCGCGGCAACAGGTTGTAGAAACCGTCTGCGTAGTCCTTCCGAACCTCCCACTTACGCTCCAAATCAAGGTAGCCCGGAAACGGCTTCATTTCATAGCTGCCCGAAAGGTCGATCTGAGGAATAAAGACCGCAGCGGCCTCGGCTGGAAGCGTTTTAAACACCTCGATTTCACGTACCGCAGGCGAACCTCCATAATATTTATTCACCCGCAATTCGAGCCGACGCGCCTTGACCAGCTTGAAAGTGACGACGAGTTGATTTTGGCTGTATGCAGCATGCTGCACCTCTGCAACCACGTTTCCATCGGCTACAAGCGAGAAGGTTTTAGGCGCAAAATTATGATGCGCATATCCAGACAATCGTACATTGCTGAACGACACCGGCTTTTTCCAATCCAACTGGAGCACGTATTGTTTTCCATGATCTTGGTCGTCCCAATAGGAGTCCGGATTCCCATCATTCGCGCCACTCGGATTATGCCCCTGAGCAGGAATGCCATCAGGGCTTGAAGCCTTGGCCAACAGGGCAAGGTTCTCCCGTTGATCCGGCTCTTCCAGCAAAATTCCCAGCGACTTGAAATAGTCCAGCTCCGGCCCGAAACGATAGGCCAGCGTCCGGTCAATGTTGCCGAACTCCTCATCTTTGAATGGGCCGATCACATGCCAGTCACCCAGTTTGATTTCGGCGGCAACAGAAAACGCCATGAGCAATATGGTTGATATAAATAGTTTCTTCATCATCGTTCTCTTTGCCTCTTAAAGTCGCGTTGCTTCCACATAGTAGGCTCCACAAAGTTCTTCCCCGGCCTCATCCATGAGCCATGTACGCATTTCGATTTCTCCGGCGGGCAATTCGACCCCGAACATCGCAACCTTATCTGTCGTTTTAACGGCTATGGTCTTATCGATCATACCGATCTGCAACCGTGCCCGAGTAATGGACAACGCCTTGCATTTGGGAAACGGTTTGAACTCCCTTTGAATCGCCGGATAGGCCGCGCTCATGGCAGTGGCTGCTTCTTTGGGATAGCGCATCAGTTCGAATCGATATTTGCCGGGTGTGACCACATCCAGCATCCAGCTGCCGTTCACCTGGCCACCGAGCCAGACACTTTTCCGCTGATCGGTTACATTGATTTTGGTATTGGATTTTTTCGTCCATTCAAAACAAGTCAAGCGCGATGGGTTTTCGGCTCCACCGATGCCCACGCGCGAATAGATCGAGACCACCGGTTTCACGGTTTCCCACCAATCGGCATAATGCGCCTTCATGCTTTCCACTATTTCCGGGTGCTGGAGAGCAACGTCGGTCGCTTGCGCCGGATCATCGGCAATATTGTAAAGCTCCTTGTCGTGCACCAGCCGCCATTTTTTCCAGAGCACGGCGGCGGCGCCATAGTCGGGATAATCTTTGGACGACCACTGAACCACCAATTTACGGTCGGCCAGTACAACTTGTTTCCCCGTCAACAAACCGGCGAGGCTTGCGCCGTCAAACCGTTCAACCGCATCCGTCTTTGCCTTAAGATCCAGCAGCTCAATCAGCGTCGGGAAAATATCCTGCACCTGGGTCAGCTCATTAATATCGCGCGGGACTCCGAGGTTGCCTTCCGGCCAGCGGATGAAGCACGGCACCCGATGCCCGCCATCGTAATATTTGCTTTTCTTGTCGCGCATGCCGGCATTATAGATCTCGTATCCGGCGGTCGCACCGTTATCGGTCATGAAAATCAAGATCGTGTTTTCGGCCAGTCCATTTTCCTGCATGAAGGCCTCGAGCCTCCCCATATTTTCATCGATATTGGCAATCATGCCGAAAAAGTTCGAGGCCTTCCCGGCATCCTTGTACAGGTCGGAATATTTTTCGGCAACATAGTGCGGGCCGTGTGGCGCATTGGTCGGCAGATAGAGGAAGAAGGGCTTTTTCTTCTTTTGACAGCGCGCCATGAAATCCATCGATAGGTCGAACCAGACATCTGTGCAGTAGCCTTTGTGTTGCTGATACGAGCCGTCCTTGTGGCGATAGAAATCATCAAAATTATCATTCTGCCAATAGTCCGGCGTTTGGTGCGTTGCCGCACCACCGTGGCTGATGGTTTCGTCGAATCCTTTATCGCCGGGACGGAACGGATAGTTGTCGCCGAGGTGCCATTTTCCAAAGTGGCCGGTAGTGTATCCGTTGGCCTTAAAAATGTCGGCCATGGTTTTGTTTTCGCCATGGATCATTTCGTGGCCGAAGGCCCAGGACCACGCGCCGTTATGCATCGCATCGCGACCGGTCAGCAACTGCCCGCGCGTCGGCGTGCAAACCGGCGCGGAGTGAAAGTCGGTCAAACGAATGCTCTGTGCATGCAGCTTGTCGAGGTTCGGCGTTTTCAGCACCGGGTTGCCATGGCACGAAAAATCGCCGTAGCCCTGATCGTCGGTCAGCACCACGATCACGTTGGGTTTTTCAGCCGCCGACACAGCAAGAGAGAAAGCTCCTGTGCAACAGAAAATTAAACCGCGAAATACACGAACCACACGAAAACCAACAGAATGAACCCGTTTCGTGTATTTAGTATATTTCGTGGTTAACATATCTGCATCTTTCATTCTGCACATCCCAATTTAGTTGAAATATTTACCGCGGCTTGCCTAAGCAGCTCCCCTCGTTCTTTAAACAGCCTAACCGGAAAGCGGCTGGCCGGCCCCGTCACGACGAGCGCGGCGACCGGAAACCCTTTTTCGTCGAACACCGGCGCCGATAGACAATGAATGCCCTCCAACTCTTCGCCGAGATCGACCGCATAGCCGGCCTTTCGCACGCTTTCCAATGCTTGGAAAAAAGCTTTCTTCGACGTGATGGTCTGGCTGGTGAATTTTTCGAAAGAGAGTTGCTCGATCAGATAGTCGCGATCCTCTTCCGGCATGAAGGCGAGCATGGCCTTGCCCGGCGCAGAGGAATGCAGCTGGTAATGCGCGCCGGTCTCCACCACGAGCCGCAGCGAATGCGGACTTGGCACATAATCGAGAACAATGCCCTGCGCTCCTTCAATAGCGGACAGCGTCACGGTTTCCTTAATTTCATTGCGCAGCTGCTTCATCAAGGGCATGGACACTTCGATCAAACTGGTGTGCTTCAACACGTGATAGCTCATCGAAAGCAGCTTGCGGCTCACCGAAAACGTTTTCGAATCCTCGTTGCGGTCCAAATAGCCGCGCAGGTGCAGTACACGGGTTGCCCGAAAAATAAAGTTTTTCGGCAAATCCAGCATCCGGGCAATTTCCGATGTGCCCAGCCCGTCGGGATAGTCGGTCAGCAGCTCCATAATCGTGAGTCCGCGCTCAAGATTGGTCATCTTGAACTCCGCCAGCTCTTCTCGGTTCGCCTGTATATTCATAAACTCTCCTGAATGACCCATAATAGAACGACGTTCTATATTTAATATTTTGGATAGCGCGTCCAAAATAAAATGAGTTATTTTCCTATTCCGCCCATTTCCTCCCCGTTCTGGCAAAATAGAATACATCATTTACGCATCTACGTATTTCCCCAGTTAGAGAATGCATGTATAAACAACTCTATTGAAAAAGGAACCTGACTATGAGAACACTATCCCTGATCGCCCTATCCCTGATTTTCAGCTCACAGATTTATGCCGCAGGAAGAACGCCGCCGGCGCAGCCCAACATTATTCTATTCGTCACCGACGACCACGGGCTCGATGCGCTGGGGTGCTACGGCAATCCGGTCATCAAAACCCCGAATATGGATCAGCTTGCTGCGGACGGCGTACGCTTTACCCGCGCCTACTGCACCAGCGCCAGCTGCGCCGCCAGCCGCTCCGTCATTTTGACCGGAAAGTTCGGCCACGCCACCGGCTCCTACGGCCACGTCCATGACTACCATCACTTCAGCACCTTCGATACCGTCAAGTCGCTGCCCGTCCTGCTTGCAGAAGCCGGATACGAAACAGCCCGCATCGGCAAATACCACGTGGCCCCCGAGTCGGTCTACCTCTTCAACACGGTGCTCAAAGAAGATCCGCGCAGCACCGTTGCGATGGCTGAAAAATGCGAGGATGTCATCGATGGCAGCAAACCTTTCTTCCTCTACTTCTGCCCCGATGATCCCCACCGAGGGCATCCCTTCACGCCCGATCCATGGGACGCGCCGAATTCCTTCGGCAACCGCCCCGAAGGCTATCCCGGTGTAACGACCGTAAAGTATGATCCGGCCAAAGTCCTTGTCCCCCCTTTCCTGCCTGATACCAAAGAATGCCGCGCCGAACTCGCCGAATATTACCAGTCCATATCGCGCATCGACCAAGGGCTCGGCAAGTTGCAGGAACTGCTGAACAAGGCCGGCAAAACCGACAACACCATCATCATCTATATTTCCGACAACGGCATCGCCTTCCCCGGCGCGAAAACCACGGTATACGAGCCGGGCATCAAACTGCCCTGTATCGTCAAAGATCCGCGCACCGACCTCAAAGGCGCCGTCAACAACTCCATGGTTTCGTGGGTTGACCTGACCCCCACCATTCTCGACTTTGCCGGAGTGGACTTCCAAGCATCGGAATTCCACGGCCGCTCGTTTCTTCCCATCCTTGGAAAAAAAGATTCCAAAGATTGGAACACGATCTATGCGACGCACACCTTCCATGAAATCACGATGTACTATCCGATGCGCGTGGTGCGCGACGGTGACATGAAGCTGATCTGGAACATTGCCTACGGCCTGAAATATCCGTTCGCCTCCGACCTGTGGGCCGCCTCCACCTGGCAGAGCGTCTATCGGAACAAAGGCGAATATTTCGGGCACCGCAAAGTGCAGGACTATCTCTACCGCGCCGAGTTCGAGTTCTATGACCTTGCCAAGGATCCGGAAGAAAGCGACAACTTGGCCCTAAAGCCGGAATACGCCAAGCAGCTCCAGGCCATGAAGGATAAGATGAAAGCCTTCCAGACCGACACCAACGATCCCTGGCAGATTATCTGGGGCAACAAGAGCAAGATGCAGGGCACCGGCGTAAACCTATAGGGTCGTGTGGTGCCGGATTCCAATCCGGCGCAACGGGCACGCTCTACGGTTGGGTTTGGACAAAAAAATGATCACAATAGCTAAAGTTTCATACATTCACGAAGCGGACATGTTATGCATGCAACTGGAAGAATCTGGCATCAACGCATTCATTGCAGATCAAAATCTAGCCTTAATTAATCCCCTATATTCTGGAGCAATTGGAGGAATTAGAATTCAAATTCATGAAGATGACATGAAGAAGGCTCGGGAGATTCTTGATGATGAAAACCCAGTAGACACAGGAATTTTCAAATGCCCCAACTGCTCTTCTGATTCAGTTGAATATGAAAATGTATCTAAGCGAAGCGCGTACCTGTCATTGTTTCTAATCAACATGCCGTTCACCTGGTCTAAGCGCAAATGCACATGCAAAAATTGCGGGCACAAATGGAAAGATAAAAAACGACCCCAGATGTAGCGGACTCCAATCCGGCGCCGGACATCGGGGACGGCGTCCCTCCACCCAACTGGAGGGCGAAGCTTCGTCATCGCTTCAAGGACAGGACGTCCCGCTCAGAACTGGATAAACCGGCGCTATAAATCGAGAAAGTTCTGCAGCAGCTTCTTGCCTTCGACCGTCAGGATGGACTCGGGGTGGAACTGCACGCCATGCACCGGATGCTCCTTGTGCTTCACGCCCATAATTTCGCCCTCGGCCGTCCAGGCCGTGATCTCCAAGCAATCAGGAATGGTTTTGCGCTCGATGATGAGCGAGTGGTAGCGGGTGGCATCGAACGGGCTCGGGAGGCCTTTAAAGACGCTCTGCCCTTCGTGGATCATCGGCGAAGTTTTGCCGTGCATCAGGCGGTCGGCGCGGATGACGTTGCCTCCATAGACGTCGCCAATGGACTGATGGCCGAGGCACACCCCGAACGTCGGAAGGCGCGGGCCGAACTCGCGGATAATGTCGCACGAGATGCCGGCCTCTTTCGGCGTGCAGGGCCCAGGGCTGACGAGCACCTTTTCGGGATTGAGCGCAACGGCCTCTTCCACGGTGATTTCGTCGTTGCGGAACACGCGCATTGCTGCGCCCAACTCGCCGAGATACTGCACGAGGTTGTAGGTAAAGGAGTCGTAATTGTCGATGACCAGAATCATGATTCACCTCCCGCCATGCGGGCGGCGTGGTAGTGCTTGGCAAGGGCGAGGGCTTTCATCATGCCGCGCGCCTTGTTGCGCGTTTCTTCGTATTCGTTAATCGGCACGGAATCGGCGACGATCCCCGCCCCGGCCTGAACGTAGGCTTTGTCCTTGTCGAGAATGACGGTGCGGATGGTGATGGCCGAATCGACATTGCCGTTATAGTTGAAGTAGCCGACTGCGCCGGCATAGGGGCCGCGCTTGCTCTTTTCGAGCTCGGCAATAATTTCCATTGCTCGAATCTTCGGCGCGCCGCTCACCGTGCCGGCCGGGAAGCTGGCGCGTATGACATCGTATTCATCGTGCTCGGCAGACAAATGCCCGATGACATCGGAAACAATATGCATCACATGGCTGTAGCGCTCGATCACCATCAGATCCGGCACTTCAACGGAATTATAATCGCACACGCGGCCGATGTCGTTGCGGCCGAGATCAACAAGCATGATGTGCTCGGCGCATTCCTTCGGGTCGGCCAGTAAATCCTTTTCGAGCGCTAGATCCTCAGCCGGCGTCTGGCCACGGGGGCGGGTTCCAGCAATCGGGCGCACTTCAACATGCTTGTCTTCGCAGCGCACGAGGATTTCCGGCGAGGTGCCGACAATCGAGCTTTCGCCCATATCCAGGCAATACATGTAGGGTGAAGGATTGATGGTGCGGAGCGCGCGGTAGACGTCCAGCGAATCGGCCTCGTTCTCCACCTCGAAGCGTTGCGAGAGCACCGTTTGGATCACGTCGCCGGAGCGGATGTATTCCTGCGCCTTTTCAATCATCCCAAGAAACTCTTCCTTGGTCGTGTTCGACTTGGGCTCCAACGGCTCGGCATCCACATGCGCATCAATCATCACACGGTGCAGCGGCGTCTGCAGAGCTTCGGTCAACTCGTCAATCTGGGCAACCGCCTTGTCGTAGGCCTCGTTCGGGTCGCCCTCAATATGCGCATTCGCCACAATTTTCATGCGGTGCTGCACGCGGTCGAAAACGATCAGTCCATCCGTGACCATGAAGACCATGTCGGGATTGCCGATGTCGTCGTTTCCAATGATTGGAACCCGGGGCTCGAACTGCGAAACCATGTCGTAGCCCAAGAAGCCGACCGCTCCGCCGATAAAGCGCGGCAGCGAAGGATCATCCACCACGGGAGCAAACTGCGCCATGTGGTTTTTCAGCGCCTCGAGCGGATCGATGTCTTCAATAATTTTCGGCGTATCGCCGTTGGTGGCGATTTCCACCCGGCGGCCGTAGGCGCGGATGATGGTGCGCGGCGTGCCGCCGATAAAAGAATAGCGTCCAATGTTTTCGCCGCCCTCGACGCTTTCGAGCAGGTAGGTGTGCGAAGCGTCGTCGCGCTCGCGCAAATAGGTTCGAACGCGCTTGTAGGCCGAAACCGGCGTCTCTTGGTCGGCAAGCAGCTCCGCCCACACCGGCACCAGATTCCCCTGCTTCGCCTGCTCTAAAAATGTTTCTCTATCGGGTACAACGGCCATGGTTCTTCTCGTGGTTAAAACATTGGATGGTAGCTTTTACGGTCTCCTTGGCAATCTAAAATGCGTGACGAGTGAAACGTGAGGCGTGATCTGAGAGTCACGCCTCATGCATCGCTTTTCATGCGCATCAAGATTTCCATGCTGACGCGCTGCATCTCCTGGACGCGTGCCTCGCTGTCGGCCTCGTTGTAGCAGCGAAACTCGGGCGCGTTGCCGGAGGGGCGCATGTGGAGCACTTCCGATGATTCAAAGGTCACGCGCAGGCCGTCGGTGCGGTCGATGGACTCGACCTTTCCGAACGCGTTGCCGAAGGCCTCTTCGATGGCGGAAACCTCTTCGAACTGCTCAAGGATCTTGCGGCTTTCCTCGGTCGGAAAACCCTGGATTCGGTCGCTGGCAGTAAAGCGTTGCGGCAGGTCGGCCAGCAGTGCCGAGATCGGTTTGCGCTCCTGAATGGAGAGCAGAATGATCGCGAGCACAGGCAACACGGCATCGCGGGTCGGCAGCGCCCGAAGCTCTTTGCCAAACACGGTGAAATCCGAATTCGTTAAGAAACCGCCATTGGCTTCGTAGCCGATCACGCCCTTGCAACCGGCAAACGAGGCTTCGATCATCGAAGCCACCACAAACGGCGAGCCGATCCTGGTGCGACGGATATCCTTGAACCAGCCACACTTTTCGAGCGCCGTATTGCAGCTGACCGGTGTGCTGGCCGAGTCGGCGTCCAAATATTTAGCCGCCAGAATGCAAGCTACGTCGCCGCGCAGCCACACGCCGTTTTCATCGCTGACGAGCGGGCGATCGCTGTCGCCATCGGTAGAAAGGATGACATCGAAGCCGTTTTCGGCCGACCACTCGCGCGCCAGTTCAACATCCTCTTCGCGGATCGCTTCGGTATCGACGGGAACGAAGGTCGTCGAGAAGCCTAGTGGCGTTACGTCGGCGCCAAGTCCGGAAAATATTTCAATCAGCACATCGCGGCCCACGGCCGAATGCTGGTAGATGCCAACCTTCTTGCCTTGCAGGCAGTCTTCCGGAAAAGCGCTGAGATAGCGGCGGACATAGTCGATGCGCGCATCAATGTTGACCTCGGGAAGCCCGAAGCCTTCTTCGCCGAAAATCGACTCGTCAACATCAACGATCTGTTCGCGAATCTGCTCCTCGTCATACTTAAGGATTTCGCCGGTGCACTTGTTGAATTTGATGCCGTTGCGGTCGGCCGGAATATGGCTGCCGGTCACCATGATGGCCGGGCAGCCGTGTGTAATGCCGTAGAGCGCCACTGCCGGAGAAGGAATGAAGCCGCAGTTGACCGGCACGTAGCCCATGTCGGAAGCCGCCTTGGCCACCGCGCCCATAATGCGTTCCGTGCTCGGGCGCAGGTCGCCGGCAATCGCCACCGACTCGCCGTTTTTTTTCAGCTCGCCGGATTCCTCCAAATATTGAAGGAAGCCTTTGGCATAGGTATAGCAAACCTGATCGGTCATTTCAACGGCCAGCCCGCGCGCGCCACTGGTGCCGAACTTTACCCCGCTCTGCTGCATTAAATCGTTGATCTTGATTTCCATGATTGAAGTTCCGTAGTTCCGCCTTTAGGCGGTGTATCCGCAGAACCGCCTAAAGGCGGAACTACAAACTTTTTTACGCATCGATGTTTTCGAGGTGGGTCGGGTTGTCGAGGTCGATCTTACGGTAGTAGCAGTTGCGCGGCTCGCCCTTGGCGTTCTTGGTGTGGCAGATGCCACCGCGGTTCGGACGCACCACAAACAGCAGCGAGTTTTGCTCGCAGTTGACGTAGGCTTCGAGCAGCTCGAAGGTTTCGCCGGAGGTCAGGCCTTTGATCCAAAGCTCCTGACGTGACGAGCTCCAAAGCACAAGCATCTTGCGCTTGAGCGATTCTTCGAACGCGATCTGGTTGATGTAGGCCACGAGGATGACTTCCTTCGTGTCGGCATGCTGCACGGCCACGGGAATGATGCCCTTTGTGCCCTCAACGGCTTTCTCGAGTTTGTTCCAATCCAATGCCAGTTCCAGTCCTTCTTCGAGTTCCTTGCTCATATCTCTACTCCTATTTAATTCAAAATTAAACACCCGCTCGCAAAGCTCGCTTAAGACGCAAAGTACACGAAGAAAAACCTCTTCTTTGAGTCCTTGGTGTCTTTGTGTTTATAACCTTACTTCAATTCCTTTGTCCCGTAGGTATTCTTTCACCTCGCGGATCGTGAATTCGCCGAAGTGGAAAATGGAGGCGGCCAGTACTGCGTCGGCCTTGCCTTCGGTTACAGCGTCGGCCAGATGTTCCAGCGTGCCGGCGCCACCCGAGGCGATAACCGGGACATTGACCGCTTCCGAAATTTTGCGGGTCAGCTCCAGGTCATAGCCGTCTTTGCAGCCGTCGCAGTCCATGCTGGTGAGCAGAATTTCCCCTGCCCCGCGTTGCGTGCCTTCGATGGCCCATTTGATCGCATCAAGTTCGGTCGGATTGCGGCCGCCGTGGGTGAATACGCCCCAGGTGCCGTCGCCGTTGCGACGCGCGTCGATAGCTAGCACCGTACACTGCGAGCCGAACGAGGCCGAGCATTCGTTGAGGATGTCGGGATTGTTGATGGCCGCCGTGTTGAACGAAACCTTGTCGGCGCCGGCCTTGAGCATGTTGCGCACATCGACCGCCGTACGGATGCCACCGCCAACCGTCAATGGCATGAACACCTGCTCAGCGCAGCGGCGGACAATATCGACCATGGTTTCACGGCCGTCGCTCGAGGCGGTGATATCGAGAAAGGTCAGCTCGTCGGCGCCTTGCGCCTCGTAGGCCTTGGCGCATTCCACCGGATCGCCCGCATCGCGCAAATCCACAAAATTAACGCCCTTGACGACGCGCCCGCCCGTTACATCCAGACAGGGTATGATTCGTTTTGCCAGCATAGAAATATTCCTAAATTCAAAAGCCCGAAACGATATTCCAGCGACGGGAATAAGGCAAACGGCTTATTCCTTCGTTTCGGACGGCGCCGCTTCCGCCTGTTCGGGCGGAGCGGCAGATTCTTCGACGGGATCCTCGGGCTCTGGCGACGCATTGCGGGGCTGACCGCCCAGCAGCACCACTACCTCTTCCTGCACGTGCTCCAGCTCGTCGAGCTTCAGCTCGGGGTCGATGACCATAAAGCTTTCGTTGGTTTTCTTGTGCTCGTAGACGCGCAGCTTCCGGCCGTCCTCGGCCGTCTGGACCGCACGTTCAACCAGAATCTTTTTCCGTTCCAGCATAACCGTCAGGATGAAGATGGCGTTCAGATCGTCTTCATTTTCCTTGGCCAGCAGCTTGCGGAGGAGCGACTCGGCGCTCTCTTTCTTCACGGCCTCCTCAGCGGGGGGCGGAGGCACAATGAAGACCGTCTTCCAAGAATTCTGAGCGGATTCCTCTTTTTTCCAGCAGGGATTGCAAAAGTCGTGGCGGACATATTCCCCCTCTTTGAAAACGAGATGGGAATGAAGCGCTTCCTTGTCCTCGAATTCCTTCTCGCACTTTACGCACGCCTTGGCGCATTTTCTCACGCTCCAGTTTTCAATGTTTTCGCGTCCCATGATGAAATCCTTTGAAAAGGCATGTAGTCCCGCCTTTAGGCGGTGCTGCAGCTGAACCGCCTGACGGCGGAACTACGAACCTTCACTTTCCTTTTCCCAAATGATATGGCGCTGCTGCCAAAAATAAACTACACCGGTCCAGGCGGTCAGCAGCGCGGTGCCCAGTCCCAGCCACCAAGCGAACGAATAGGGTATGCATGAGGTTGTTCCAGGAGTTGGGAACCATTTAACCTCCGGCCAAATCAAACCAAAGAAAAGGAGGCAGATCGCCAGCATCTGCACGGTGGTCTTGACCTTGCCCCAGTTGCCGGCGGGCATCACAATTCCTTTTTCAATCATCAGCAGGCGCATGCCCGTCACCATGAATTCGCGGGCAATAATGAGCACAACCATCCAGGCACTCAGGCTGTTCAGCTCAATGAACCCGATGAACGCGGCGCAAACCAGCACCTTGTCGGCCAAGGGGTCCATCAACTTGCCGAAAGAGGTACAGCCAAAAAAGTTGCGGGCCAGATAGCCGTCAAGTGCATCGGTTATGCTGGCGACGATGAAAATCCCCAGAGCAACGATCAGCGCATAGGGGAAATCGACGCTCATGCAGACCATCATTACGGCGGTCATCCAAAAACGGCTAATGGTCAAGTGATTGGGCAGGCTTTTCATAATTTAGTCTCTACAGGTTTCCACGGATTGGAACTAGTGCTTGTCGACCTCGACCACACCGGGCTTCACAAGATATACATCGGGTGCGCTGTCGGAGATGACCGCGCGCTCAACCAAGGCGGCTCCGCTGCTCGCCGGCACCTCGCTGTCCTCGTCCGCACATTGGGTCACGCTAAACAAAATGATTACAAGCAGCACCAGTCCGGCCCCGCCCGCAACAGCCGCCTTGAGGCCGCCCCCGGCACCGGAAAGCCGGACAATGGCTTCGTTGACATCGCTGAACACCTTCTTCCCCGCACCATTGGATGGAGCCGAGGCCGCCGGACTGAATATTTTCTTTCTGGCTCCATTGGGTGGAGCCGTGGACGCGCCGTTGGCTTCAGCCGGAATCTGATCCGCCTTCGCCAGATGCTGGCGCACCTCTTCGGGCAACTTGGGCTTGGAAGTCGAGGTGTCGTGCTGCGTTGCATATTCCTCAACCAGCGGACGGGCGTCGAGCCCCAGATACTGAGCATACATTTTAATGAAGCTCCGGGCATAGACCGGAGCCGAAAGCGCGCCGAAGTCATCCGCTTCCATGGCCTCGATGAACTTGGACAGGATTTTAGTGGCCCGCCCCGCCTCGGACACGGTCACGCCCTTGGCATGGCGCGCCGATTCAAGCTGCTGCCCAATACTTCCGATATTCAAACTAGTTTGTTGCATCGTCTTCTGCTCCCGTGTTCTGAGGAATTTCCCCGTCAAGATCTATCAAAATTTCGCGAGGCCCCGCGCCGTCGGGCGGCCCGATCACGCCCCGCTCTTCGAGCAAGTCCATCACACGGGCGGCGCGCGTGTAGCCGATGCGCAGCCGACGCTGCAACGACGACGTGGAGGCTCGCTTGGTTTGGCGGATCACCTCCATCGCCTGCTCAACAATATCATCGTCCTCCCCGCTATCCATGTCCGGCAGGTCGGTCGAGGGTTTTTCAATCTTGTCGTGGATTTCGGCAATGAATTCCGGCTGGCTCTGCTCTTTCCAGAAGTTGGTGACGCGATCGATTTCGCCGTCGCTGGTAAAGGCGCCCTGCGAGCGGATCAACTTGTCCGAGCCCGGAGGCAGCACGAGCATGTCGCCTTTGCCCAGCAGCGTATCTGCGCCCATGCGGTCGAGAATCGTGCGGCTGTCGACCTTTTGTGAAACCTTGAAGGCGATGCGCACCGGAAAGTTGGCCTTGATGGTGCCGGTGATGACCTTCACGTCCGGGCGCTGCGTGGCGAGAATCATGTGGATGCCGGCGGCGCGCGACTTGGCGGCCAGACGGGCAATCCCGGCCTCGATCTCGGCCTGCGCCACGGCCATCAGGTCGGCCAGCTCGTCGATCACAATGACGATGTAGGGCAGCTTTTCGGGTATCTGATCCTTTTTCTTGGCCGGTTCCTCCACCACTTCATCGCCAAAGAGCTCTTCCTGCTTCTGGATCACGCGAGCATTAAAGCTCTGCAGATCGCGGACGCCGGCCAGACGGAACCACTTGAAGCGGCGTTCCATCTCGTCGATCGCCCAACGCAGCCCGAGCGAAACTTTCTTGGCGTTGGTGATCACCGGAACCACCAAATGCGGCAGGTTGTTGTAGCTGTGGAACTCGACCGTTTTCGGATCCACCAAAATCAGGCGCATATCGGCGGGGGAATGCTTCATCAGCAAGCCGGTCAAAATCGAGTTCATACAAACCGACTTGCCCGCGCCGGTTGCACCGGCAATCAGCAGGTGCGGCATTTTGGCGAGGTCGTAGATCATGCTGTCGCCACTCACGTCCTTGCCCAAAACCAGCGGAAGCGCGCTCTTGCCATGCCGGAAATCGTCGCAACTGACCATATCGCGGAACAACACGTCTGCCCGCGCGGTGTTCGGCACTTCAACGCCGCAGACGCCCCTGCCCGGAATTGGCGCCTGAATACGAAGGCTTTCGGCATGCATCTTCAGCTTTAGGTTGTCGGCCAGACTTTTAATTTTTTCCACGCGCACGCCGGGAGCGGGCTGGATTTCATAGCAGGTCACCACGGGGCCCTGCTGGTAACCGGTCACCTTGGCCTCCACATTGAACTCTTCCAAGGCCTGCTGCAACACCTGCGCGGTTTCTGCAATCTCGCTGGCCGACATGCCCTTGGCCTGCGGCGTCACAGGATCGAGCAAATCGAGCGACGGCAGCCGATAGTCGGTTTGTTCGCCGCCTTCATTGAGAGAGATAGTGATCTCGGCCGCCTCCTCGGTTTTTCCCTTTTTCGGCCTAGAGGGCTTCACCAACGGGATTTCTACGGCGGGCTCGGATTTGACCGGCTTCTTTTTCGCCCGCTTTTCCTGTGCTTCAACCATGGTTATAATCTGATCGGAGGAGGCACCCTGTTCCGCGACAGGGGCTGTTTTCTTGGACTTGCGGGGTGCGCGCTTTCGGCCCGGCTTTGTTTCTTCCTTCGGCGTAAAAACCTCTTCGGCCGACGGCGCTTCCATCTTAATGGTTTTAATCCAGCCCCAAAGGCGCTTGACCAAATCAATGATATGCAGGTCCAGCATCCGAATGATTGAAATGGCCAAGAGCACCGTGAACACGATGCCTGCGCCGGCCGATCCGATCCAATAGCCGAGCGACCGCTGTGCGAGCACCTCGCCCATCAGCCCGCCCGGACTTCCAATATTCAAGCGTTCGACCGTACTGAACCAGATCTGCTGCATGTCCATCAGCCCCGCCAGACAGAACAGCCCGAGCACAAACCACAGCAACCGCGGATAAATCTTGCGCGCCGACCAAAAAACGGATGAAACGCCGATCCATAAAATACAAAACGGAATGACATAGCCCGCCACGCCAAAATACATGAACGCCGCATAAGCCGTGCGCGCACCAAACGGGCCGATCCAATTGTGCGATCCCAGCGTATTGCGAAACAGCCCGATGTCCGCCGGATTATACGAAAAAACGCCCAGCAAAAGCATCAGCCCCACCGTGCCCACTAAAATGCCTGCAATCTCGCGCCAGCCCGAACGAACCGGCGCCTCTGTTGTTGTTTTTGCCATTCGGGGAATATAGAGGAATCACCCCCCACAAATCAAAACATTGGAATGTCTAATTGAGCAGAAAACAAACAGCGCGGAGCACTGTTCTACACAGCAAGGTGCTCTGACGTGTGCTGCGGCTCCTCAGGACTTGGCACCTCCTCAGCCCATTGCATACTGACGGGAGGTGCCAACTGGAGGATCAACAAGGACGTTGCCCCTCCACTATGCGGGCTCTATTTCAAATTCAGCTTCGAACGATAAAAATTCAGCTCTGCAATGGAAGCCTTGATGTCGAACAGGGCGTCGTGGGCATTGGCGGAGGAAATGCCGCCTCCAGGGAAATATTGATTGAGTTGTTCGACGCTCTCCTTGTCGAACGGCGCCTGCCCCACCCAATCCTGCCACAGGATCTTAATGGTGGAGACATCAAGCAGGCGGTAGTGCAGACGGCTTCCAAACTGAGGCAGAAACTTACGCATCAGGAACCAATCGTTGTGCACGCTGTTGCCGGCCAGCACTGGACGGTCGGCCATCTCATTGCAGGGTGTTCCGCAATATTGATCCAGCAATGCAGTAATCTGCTGATCGGCTTCCTCAAGGGTAACCGCTTCATCGGAACGGCACTGCGCCACAAGGCCTGAAAGGTTTTCTTCGACCCAGTCGCTGACCGGCTCCCCATCCGCCAGCTTAATGCAGAGATTCAGGTCGGCCTCTTCGGGATGGATGCGGTTGAGCTGGTGATCGGTGACGATCACCGCCACCTGCAACAGGCGCGCCTGGTCGAGCTCCAGCGAAGTAAACTCGGCATCAAACCAAACGTAAGCGGATGTTTTTTTAATCGTTTCACTCATGGGAACCGTAAAATGTCGAACAAGGAATTATGAATCACGAAGAAGCTCCCTTCATCATTCGGCGATCCTTGTTCAAAATTCTACACGCCTTATTTTATAAGGTTGTAGGTATCCAGCGCAATCACCAGCTCTTCGTTGGTGTGGATCTTCAGCGCAGCGACCTTCGACTCAGCGGTGGTGATGAGGGTCTCGTTCGCATCGTTCTTCGCATCGTCCACCTCCAACCCAAGGAAGGTGAAGTTTTCGAGGATCTTCCTGCGGAGCATGGGGTTGTTTTCACCCACGCCGGCGGTAAAGACAATGCCGTCGACCCCATTCATTGCGGCCGCATAGGAGCCAATGTATTTCTGGATGCTGTAGCAGAACATTTCAATGGCCATCTGGCAGTCCTTGTCGCCCTCGGCCGCGGCTTCCACATTGTCGCGCATATCGCTTTTCCCGGAAATCGCCAGCAATCCGCCCTGCTTGTTCATCATGGTGCTGACCTGTGCCGGATTAAGTTCCTGCGACTCCATGATGTGCAGCGGCACATACGGATCGAGCGTGCCGGAGCGGGTACCCATGATAATGCCGTCGAGCGGAGTGAAGCCCATAGAAGTATCCACCGAAACACCGCCCATGAATGCCGCCAACGAACCGCCGTTACCCAAGTGACAAGTAATCAGCTTAAGATCCTTCAACGGCTTGCCCATTTGCTCGGCGGCCTTATTCGCCACATAGCCGTGGGAGGTTCCGTGGAAGCCATACTTGCGGATTTTATAGTTGGTGTACTGCGCGCGCGGAAGGGCATACATGTAGGCCTTCTTAGGCATCGACTGATGAACAGCCGTATCAAACACGGCAACCTGTGGCATTTCGGGCAGCAGCGACGACATCGCCTTGATGCCCATTAGATTGGGCGGGTTATGCAGAGGCGCCAGCATTGAGTTGCGCTCGATGGCCTTGATCACCTCGCGGTCAACGACCACGGAGCCCGTAAAGTCCTCACCGCCGTGCACGACGCGATGGCCCACTCCGCTGAGCTCTTCCAAGCTTTCGAGCACGCCCTTTTCGCCATCGGTCAGCAACTTAAGAATTTCATCAATCGCCACCTTGTGGGTTGCCAAATCGATGAACTGCTTTTCTTTGCCTTCGTCGCCCCGCTCAAAGGCGATGGTGGACCCGGCGATGCCGACGCGGTCGGCCTGCCCTTCGCACAGCGCGCGAAACTGGTCGTCAGCCTCGTTGGCGTGGTAGAGCTTGAATTTAATGGAGGAGGATCCGGAATTAAGTACGAGAATCTTCATTGAACTAGTTTTCCTTATAATTCGAAACTAAAACGCCTGCAGCACCGTAATGGCCGCAACACCGACGATATCCTCAACGGAACATCCGCGGGAAAGGTCATTAACCGGCTTATTCAACCCCTGAAGCAAGGGTCCGAAAGCTTCCGCGCCAGCCATGCGCTCAACGATTTTATAGGAAATGTTTCCTGCATTGAGGTCGGGGAAAATCAACACGCGCGCTTCGCCGCCCAAAGGACTTTCCGGCGCCTTCTTTGCGGCAACCTCCGGCACAATGGCGGCGTCGAGCTGCAGCTCGCCATCGACAATGATGCCTTTGCCAGGACATTCGTCTGCCACTCGCTGCTTGGCCAGCTTTGTCGCTTCCTGAACCTTTTCAACAAGCGGGCTCGAAGCCGATCCATAGGTTGAATACGACAGCATGGCCGTCATCGGAGGTATACCGAATTGAATAGCCGAATTGGCACTTTGCACGGCAATCTGAGAAAGCTGGTCAGCATCAGGATCTTCCACCAGCCCGCAATCGGAAAAGATATAGGGAACGTCGTTCACGCATTCGAGGAAAAAGCTCGAAACCGTCGCCCCTCTCTTAGCCGCCTTAATGATCTGAAGCGCTGGGCGAACAGTATCGGCCGTCGAATGGACCGCTCCCGAAACAAGGCCGTCGGCTTCCCCAGCCTGCACGATCATCATGCCGAAATAATTAGCCTGCTTCACTGCTTCCAGAGCCTGTTCCGGCTTGATGCCCTTGGCTTTGCGGAGCTCATAAAAAGCATCGGCATATTCCTGAAGCTTTCCCGAGGTTTCGGGATCAATAACCGTGATTCCTTCAAGGCTCCAGCCCTTCGAGGAAAATGCTTCCGTAATGGCTTGTTCGCTGCCCAGCAAAGTGATCGTGGCGATCCCTTCTTGGTTGATGGTGTTGGCGGCTTCGCGCACTCGCTCATCATTGCCTTCCGGAAGTACAATGCTGCGTTGCTTAAGCTTTGCCGAATCAATGATTTGCTGAATAAATAAACTTCTGCCCATTGGCCTATTTCCCTGTTTTAATTGGTTAAAGCATCCCCAAATATGCAAAAATACCTGCAAAAGCTACCACCTGCGGGGTTTTGCGCAACCCAAATCCTCATAAATATTATGTGTTTTGAATTTTGGTCATAAACACAATCCCTAAAACAACGGACACAGAGGGATATCGGCCCATTTGGCACTGGCAGAACGCCCTTGTTTTTCGTTTTAGAGGCCCAGAACGCAAAAAACCCCGAGGCCAAAAGGCAACGGGGTTTTGAAACGCAAAGCTAAACTTTCCGATTACTCGGCAGCGGCTTCCACTTCGGCAACCGGAGCGACAGCCGGAGCAGCGATCGTATCGACCCACTCGAGCAGCACCATCTCGGAACTGTCGGAAATACGACGGCCAAGTTTGATGATGCGGGTATAGCCGCCGGAACGATCTGAAAATATTGGAGCAATGCTTTCGAAAAGCTCCCTAACAGAACCTTCCTGTTTCAGCGTGGAAATGGCCTGACGGCGATGGGCCAACGTGCCCTTCTTGCCGAGGGTTACCATTTTTTCGGCCAAGCTGCGGGCGGCTTTCGCCTTGGGCAGCGTGGTCTTGATGCGCTTGTTATCGATGAGGGCGCAGACCAGATTTGCGAGCAACTCGTTGCGGTGCGCGCTGGTGCGTCCAAGCTTTACTGTCTTTTTACGGTGTCTCATTGTTCCAACCTCTGGATAATTTTTAAATAATGTCGTCGGATACGGTCTGCTTGAGCAGGTCGATATCGAAGGTCATTCCCAGCGAAAGACCCATTTCCTGAATCTTGGCCTTGATTTCGTTCAGCGACTTCTTGCCGAAGTTGCGGTACTTGAGCATTTCGGCTTCGGTCTTCTGCGCGAGCTCGCCAACCGTCGTGATGTTGGCGTTGTTCAGGCAGTTTGCGGCGCGGACGCTGAGCTCGATTTCGTTTACACTGATGTTGAGCTTCTTGCGGAGCTCTTCCTTTTCAAGGTCGATCTGCTTTTCGCTTTCTTCAAACTCAATCAGGTCTTTGTCGTAGCTCACAAAAACATCGAGGTGGTGGCGCAAAATCGCGGCGGACATAGTCAGCGCGTCGTCCGGACTCACACGGCCATCGGTCCAGATTTCGATTACGAGCTTGTCGTAGTCGGTGCGACGGCCCACACGGGTGTTTTCGGTGGCAAACTTCACACGGCGAACCGGGGAGAACAGGCAGTCGATCGGAATGATGCCGATTTCCTGATTTTCTTTTTTGTTCAGATCGGCGGGGCAGTAGCCACGACCAATGCGAACCTCCATCTCGGCTTCGAACACGGCACCTTCGGCGAGCGTGCAGATCACGTAATCGGGGTTCAGCACTTCAATGGAGTCGGAGGTGACGATGTCGCCGGCGGTGACTTCGCACGGACCTTCAACCTTAACCTTAACCATCTGCGAATCGCGGGTGTAGCACTTGAACAGCAACTGTTTTACATTCAGGATAATGTCAGTGACATCTTCGAGAACGCCTTCGAGGCTGCAGAATTCGTGGGGCGCGCCCTTGATTTTTATCGATGAAACCGCGACGCCTTCCAGTGAAGAGAGCAGTACGCGGCGAAGCGAGTTGCCCATGGTGCGTCCATAACCGGCCTCGAAAGGCTCTGCATAGAACTTGCCATAGGTGTCGGTTGAAGCGGCCTCATCCTTGACGACCTGCTTCGGCATTTCAAAACGACCGAGTCGTGTAGCCATAATATTTTCCTCCCAGAACCGGGCATTAACCGGCTCGTATGGTGTTGTTAATTGTTAAATTCTACTTAAACGCGACGACGCTTAGGAGGCCGGCATCCGTTGTGCGGGATGGCCGTGGTGTCCTTGATCGACGTAATCGCCAAGCCAGCGGACTGGATGGCACGAACAGCAGACTCGCGTCCTGCGCCTGGTCCTTGAACGCGGACTTCAACTTCCGACATTCCATGGCTGATTGCGGTACGGGCCGCATCCTGCGCAACAGTCGTTGCTGCAAAGGCCGTGCTCTTACGCGATCCCTTGAAATTGCAACGTCCGGCGCTACTCCAAGAAATCACGTTGCCGCGCATGTCCGTAATGGAAACGATGGTGTTGTTGAACGTGGTCTTCACGAAAGCGATTCCGAACGGAACGTTCTTGGAACCCTTCTTGCGCTTGATCGGCTCGATCTTTTCATCGGCGAGCAAGTCGGCCGCGGTGGGCAGGCGAGGCTTCTTGTCCTCAACCACTTCTTCGGCTTTCGCTTCAGCAGGAGCCGCAACCGCCTTTTCTTCAACAGGTGTCGCAGCCGCCTTTTCTTCAACGGGAACCGCAACGGCTTCGGCCGCTTTTTCTTCGACTACCGGAGCTGCTTGCTCAACCGCTGTTTCTTCTACTTCTTTTTTATCTTCTGCCATGGGAATATTCCTTATTTAATCAGTGGCGCGCCTACTTACCGCCAGCCTTGACCGCGGAACGTGCTTCCTTACCGCGAACGATGCCCACGGTACGCTTGGCGCCCTTGCGGGTACGGGCATTGGTTTTAGTGCGCTGTCCACGGCACGGCAAACTGGCGCGATGACGCCGTCCACGGTACGAACCGATCGAGATTAAGCGACGAACGTTTGCCGACACCTCGCGACGCAGGTCGCCCTCGATGCGGAAGTCGTTCTGCAGGACTGAAATCAAACGCTGAATTTCATCATCCGTCATGTCATCCGCTTTTTTCGATGGATCCAGCTTGGCTTTTTCGCACACTTCCTTAGCGGTTGTGTGGCCGATGCCGTAAATATACCGAAGGGAATATTCCAGCTTTTTTCTTCCGGGAATGTCTATACCGAGTACACGTGGCATTGCTAAAACTCCTTATTATCCTTGGCGCTGCTTATGGCGCGGGTTCGTGCAAATGATGCGAACCACACCTTTGCGCCGGATTACCTTGCATTGTTCACACATTCTTTTCACTGAAGCTCTTACTTTCATCTCATTGCTCCTGGTCAATCACCAGACGCCCCTTCGACATGTCGTAGGGCGACATTTCAACTGTTATTTGCTCACCAGCTTGCGGTGGCGGGCACTTTAAATCTTCGCGCCTTAAAAAGGCGACAAAACGGTGCCCATTGGGCAGTTCTGCGTCAAAAGCGTGTTTGTCTATCACGCTTAACAAGCGGGCGTCTAGTAAAATTGTCTCTTTTTTCTCCATCACGACTCTAAGTCGGGAATCGTCAAAATCTCTGCAACTTCCTTACCCACTGCTACCGTGTGCTCAAAGTGAGCAGAAGGAAGCCTGTCCTTGGTCACCACCGTCCAACCGTCCTTCAGGGTTTCCGTCTTGTGGATACCCAGATTAATCATCGGTTCAATCGCGAAAGTCATGCCGGCTTTCAGCACTGGACCCCGCCCCGGAGGCCCATAGTTCGGGATCTGCGGATCTTCGTGCATCTCCCGGCCAATGCCATGCCCAACAAAATCACGCACAACGGAAAAACCAGCCTCTTCTGCAACCACCTGAACAGCATTCGAAATATCGGAAAGCCGGTTCCCCTCGACCGCTTGGCCTATGGCCGCGGTCAGGCACTCCTGTGTTTTATCAAGAAGGCGCTGCCATTCGGGATCAATCTCCCCTGCAGCCACCGTGATGGCTGTGTCGCCGACAAACCCACCGTAGACGAGGCCGAAATCAATGCCGACCACATCGCCGTCTTTGATGACGCGCCGTCCAGGAATCCCATGCACCACCTCTTCATTCACCGAGGAACAAATGTGGCCGGAAAAACCGTGGTAGCCATAAAACGCACAACGGCCCTCTGCCTTACGGGCAAGCTCGGCGGCATAGTCGTCGAGTTCCTGCGTCGTCACACCTGGCGCAACCTTGGCGGCAACCTTGTGCAGAATAGTTGCGGTTTTTTTCGTGGCAATGCGCATGGCATTCAGCTCTGCTTGGTTTTTTACAATAATCATGACGAAAGCCTTATCCTATGCGCGCAAGCACCGCTAAACGCACTTCTGCGATGCTCTTTGCGGCATCGATAGGATGAATGAGGCCCTTGGCCTCGTAGTAAGTGATAAGCGGAGCGGTTTGTTCTTTATAAACATCTAGTCGCTTTTTAATCGTTTCAGAATTATCGTCCGGGCGTTGCATCAATTCGCAGCCCTCAATGTCGCACTTGCCCTCTTGAACGGCCGGATTATATTTAATGTGATATACCATGCCGCACTTGCTGCAGGTCCGGCGACCAGACAGGCGCTCGACAATCACTTCATCGGGGCATTGAAGCAAGACCACTTCTTCGAGCGTACCCGACAGGGCTTCAATCAGTTCATCCAGCTTTTCTGCCTGCACCAAAGTACGCGGAAACCCGTCGAATAAAAAATTAGCGTTCGCATCAGAAGATTGAAGCAGATCGCGTATCATTCCCACAACAACATCATCGGGAACAAACTTGCCCTGATCCATCCGTTGCTTGGCTTCCAAGCCAAGCGTCGTTTCCAAGCGAATCTGCTCGCGGAGGAGATCGCCGGTGGACACATGCGTGTAACCCTTGCCCACCAGCACTTCAGAGACGGTTCCCTTGCCCGCACCGGGGGGGCCCAACAGGACTACCGCGTTCATTTCCCGCTGCGCATCTTCCCTTTTTTCAGGAAGCCGTCATAGTGGCGCATCAGCAGATGCGATTCAATTTGACGCATGGTGTCGAGCATGACACCCACGATGATGAGCAAACTGGTGCCACCAAAGAAGGAGGCCACAATCCACGGAACATTGAACTGTGAGGTCATCACGTTCGGCATCACGGCAATGGCCGTCAGAAATACAGCACCGGCCAGCGTGAGGCGAGTCATGGTTCTATCCAGAAACTCAGCGGTCGGCCGGCCCGGACGGATCCCGGGAATATAGCCCCCACGACGCTTCAGGTCGTCTGCAATCTGGATCGGGTTGAACTGCGTCGCCACCCAGAAGTAGGAGAAAAACAAAATCATCATGCCGAACCAGAACATGTACCAAGGTGAAGTCGGGAACGCGGACGCCCACTCTTTAGCCGCCTGAAATGGAAGGAAGCTTCCTACCTTCGGGAAAATCGCGAGGATCGCGGAAGCGAAAATGATCGGCATAACGCCGGAATAGTTGACGCGAAGCGGCAGGTGGGACGTACCCCCCTGCATCATCTTCCGGCCAACCATGCGTTTGGCAAACTGCACGGGAATCTTCTGCTGCGCCTGCGTCACCGCAACCACGCCTAGAATAACGAAGAAGATCAGAGCAATCAGAAGCGCCAAATGGAAAACGCCGATTTCAGCAACTCCGTCAACCGGAGTCAGCTTGTCGATCAGCGTCTTAACGGCCATCGGCATTCTGCTCACAATGTTAACCGTAATAATGATGGAGATGCCGTTGCCGATACCACGATCCGTCATCTGCTCGCCAATCCACATCAAAAGAAGCGAACCGGTCACCAGACTCAGCATGGTCAGTACTACGAAACCAAAACCGGGAATCCGAACCACGGACTGCGGAAGCCCGAAATAGCCCCCGCTTTGAAGCGCCGCCGCCATGGCAATGCCCTGAACGGCACAGATGACCACAGTGAGGTAACGGGTGTACTGCGTAATTTTTTGCCGGCCTACATCGCCCTCGCGCGCCAACTTTTCAAGATGCGGAATAACAGCGGTCATCAACTGAATGATAATCGAAGCACTGATGTAGGGCATGATGCCCAGCGTGCCGATAGAGCACTGCAGCATTGCGCCGCCACTGAAAAGGTTCATGAGTCCGAACAATCCACCTTCAGCACCGCCCTGGGTTTCGATGAAAGACCTGATCGCTACTGCATTCACGCCCGGAAGCGGAACGGCAGAAATCAGACGGCAGACGAAAATCAGACCAAACGTAAAAAGAATACGTTGTCTAAGTTCAGTAATCTTGAAGGTGTTAACAAACGCGGAGAGCATAGGTGTGGCCTTTCGTTGATTAGACGATTTCGCAGGAGCCGCCAGCGGCTTCTATTTTTTCCTTAGCCGAGGCGGAGAACGCATTGGCCTTAACGACCAGCTTCTTATCCACACTACCGTTGCCGAGAATCTTCACGCCGTCGAAACGACCATTGACCAAGCCCTTTTCAATCAGGAGCTCGATGGTGACTTCGGAACCCTCTTCAAACGCGGCAAGCGCGTCCAGATTGACCGGAAGAATCTCTTTACGGTTAAAGTTGGTGAAACCACGCTTCGGAAGCTTTCGTACGAGTGGCATCTGACCACCTTCGAACAATGGCTTATGAGTGGCGCCGGCGCGGGACATCTGCCCCTTGTGGCCACGTCCGGCGGTTTTTCCCTTGCCGGATGCACGACCGCGTCCAACGCGGATTCTCCGATGCTTAGAGCCTTCTGAAGGCTGTAATGAATGCAAATCCATGACTAAATCCTTTGCTAAAACTAACCCTTGCGGAGAGCGAGCACGGCTTCTTTGGAACGAAGCGAGCTGAGCGCCTTAAGGGTGGCTTTGGTTACGTTAAGGTGGTTGTTGGAACCGAGCGACTTCGCTAATACATCGCGAACGCCTGCGAGTTCAAGCACCGCACGGCATGGGCCGCCAGCGATGATGCCTGTACCTTTGGAGGCCGGACGAATCAACACCTGTGCGCCGCTGAACTTACCCAGCGCGTCGTGCGGGAGCGTGGTGCCACGCATGGTGACGGTTTCGAGGTTGCGTTTGGCCACCTCGCCGGCCTTGCGAATGGCTTCCGCCACTTCCGCCGCCTTGCCGAGGCCAAAGCCTACGCGCCCCTTACGGTCGCCAACGACAACCAGTGCGCCGAAACTGAAGCGACGTCCGCCCTTAACCACTTTAGAGTTGCGGCTAATGTGGACTACGCGTTCTTCGAATTCCGGCTTTGCGCGGGGCTCGTTGCGGTCATCCCGCTTCCGGCCGCGACCGCCGTCTCTGCGTCCTCTACGTTCTGTACGTTCTTCTGCCATCAGGAAACTCCTAGAATTTAAGGCCCGCTTCGCGGGCGCTGTCGGCGAGTGTTTTAAGGTTGCTGCCGAAGGCGAAGCCGCCCCGGTCGAATACGACGCTCTCGATGCCCTTGCCCTTAGCTGCTTCCGCCGCTTTGGCACCGAGCGCCTTGGCCGCTTCCGCGTTTTTGCCATTGGAGGAAACACCGGCCAGCGTAATGCGGGCGTCGTCATCGATAAACTGCACTTCCAGACGCTTGTTGGAGCGGAAGATTGCCATGCGCGGACGCGCGGCAGTTCCCTGAACCTTGTTGCGCACACGCAAGTGGCGGCGAATTCTCAAATCTCTTTTGCTTTTAGTACTCATGATTATGCAACCGCCTTGCCTTCCTTACGGCGAATCTGTTCACCAGCATAACGAACACCCTTGCCCTTATACGGCTCAGCCGGGGAGTAGTCGCGAATTCGCGCGGCCACCTGGCCCACCAGCTGCTTGTCGATCCCCTCGACGGAAACCTTGGTGCTGTCTTTTACTTCGACGGCGATTCCATCCGGAATCGCATAGTTGATTTCGTGCGAGAATCCGAGGGAAAGAATGATTTCCTGCCCCTTCATCACGGCCTTGTAACCGACGCCTTCGATGATCAACTCTTTCTTGTAGCCCGTACTGACGCCAACGATCATGTTGTCGATCAGGCTGCGGACCGTGCCGAACATGGCCTTTCCGAAGCGTGATTCATCCGTGCGGGAAACGACAACGCTGCCGTCTTCAATCGCGACGGCAATGCATGCCGGCGCTGTATATGAGCTTTCGCCCTTGGAGCCTTTGACGGAAACCGTCTGGCCATCTACCCCGACGGTCACGCCGTCGAGAATCAAAATGGGTTGTTTACCTATTCTAGACATAACTAAATCCCGGTCCTTTCTACCAAATGTAGCAGAGGACTTCGCCCCCGATTTTCTTTTCACGAGCATCGGTGTCGGTCATGACCCCCGAAGACGTGCTCAAAATCGCCACTCCGATGCCGCCCAAAACGCGCGGAACCTCTTCGGAATTGACATACTTGCGGCAGCTCGGCTTGCTGATGCGACGAAGCCCCTGGATGACCGGCTCACGGTCTGCAGTGTACTTGAGAAACAAGTTCAGCACGCTTTTGCCGTCGTCGTTTTCCATTGTGTAGTCCTTGATGAATCCTTCGGACTTGAGAATGCGCGCAAGCTCGCTCTTCATTTTCGAGTGCGGCATTGCAACGACTTTCTTTTCTGCCATGTTCGCGTTGCGAATCCGGGTCAACATGTCAGCGATTGGATCTGTTAAAACCATCTTTAAACCTCTTCCTAGTTGCCCGTGGCGAACGGCATTCCCATGAGGGTCAGCAGCTCTTTGGCTTCGTCGTCTTTGGTGGCGGACGTTACGAAAGTAATATCCATGCCATGCGTCTTCTTGACTTTGTCCGGATCGATTTCAGGGAACACGGTCTGCTCCTGCAATCCCATGGAATAGTTGCCTTGGCCATCGAACGACGTGCCCGGAATGCCGCGGAAGTCGCGGATGCGGGGTAGCGTGACGTTGACCAAGCGGTCCATGAATTCATACATCCGGTCATTACGCAGTGTAACACGCGCGCCGATCGACATTCCTTCTCGCAGCTTGAAGTTCGATACACTCTTCTTGGCTTTCGTTATGACGGCTTTCTGTCCGGTGATCTTGCCGAGGTCTTCGGCAAGCGCGGTCAGTGTGTCGCGGTCATTTGCAACGGAAACGCAAAGATTCAGTACGATCTTTTTAACTGCGGGAACCTGCATTTTGCTCGAGTAGCCCTGGCTTTCCATCAGCGAAGGAACTACTGCTTCTTTATACTTGGTTTTCAGTGTTGGGGCCATTAACCCGTCCTCCAAAATTACGGTTCCAATGCTTGGAACGGTTAAACGGAAACCTTCACATTGGAGATCGCGAAAGGAGCTTCACGCTCCACGACTCCGCCCTGAGGGTTTTCCTCGCTCTTCTGCATATGTTTCTTGACAAGATTAATCCCTTCAACCAGTACGCGCCCGCTTTCGGGCGATACCAGAAGGACCTTGCCGGTTTTGCCCTTGTCATCTCCGGAGATCACCGTAACGGTGTCGCCTTTTTTGATATTGGCTTTGCTCATTTCTAAACTCCTCTAAAGTACTTCCGGAGCTAGCGAGACAACTTTCATGAAGTCGTTTTCGCGAAGCTCGCGGGCGACTGGCCCGAAAATACGGGTGCCGCGCGGGTTGTTTTTCTCGTCAACAATCACGGCCGCGTTCCCATCGAAACGAAGGCATGAGCCGTCGGAACGACGAATGGTGCTTCTGGTTCGAACGACAACCGCCAAACAGAGGTCGCCTTTCTTCACCACGCCATTCGGCTGTGCTTCTTTAACGGATACGCGGATCACGTCGCCAACGCGGGCGACCTTGCTCTTGGTGCCGAGCACCCGGATGCACATCACGGTGCGTGCGCCCGAATTATCCGCAACTTTTAAACGTGTTAGCTCTTGAATCATCGTTCTGCCCTATTTCGCTGCTTCTGAAACAATGTCCACCAAGCGCCAGCGCTTAAGCTTGCTCAGCGGGCGGGTTTCCATCACGCGGACCACGTCGCCGATACCTGCACGGTTATCTTCGTCGTGGGCATGAACCTTCTTCGAAAGGCGGATTTCCTTGCCGTAGAGCGGGTGGCGCATACGACGTTCGATCAACACGACAATCGTCTTGTCGCCGCTCTTGCTGCATACGCGGCCTTCGCGGGTCTTTCTGAGATGTCTTTTTGTCTCTTCCATGACCATTTATCCTTCAACTTTTTTTGCGGTTTGGATGGTCTTAATGCGGGCCACCGTACGGCGCAGTTCTTTCATGCGTGACGGTTTTTCCAGCTGACCGGACACCTGTTGGAGCTTCAAATTGAACTGCTCCTTCTTGATGTCTACGAGCTGCTGATCCAGCTCTTCCTTCGTCATTTCTTTTAATTCGTTAACCTTCATGGCTCGCCCTATCCTTTAGTCGTGAGCGTGGCGCTGAACAAAGCACACACGGATCGGCAGCTTGGTGGCTGCGAGACGCAGGCATTCTTTCGCCAGCGTTTCCGGTACTCCATCCAGCTCGAAGAGCATGGTGCCAGGCTTGACTACAGCGACCCATTGGTCGACCGCGCCTTTACCTTTACCCATACGAACTTCCAACGGCTTTTTCGTAATCGGTTTGTCAGGGAAAATGCGAATCCACAGCTTCCCTTTACGTTTCATGGCACGGTTTGCAGCCACACGGCACGCTTCAATCTGAATCGCTGTGATCCATCCACGTTCCAACGACTGAAGACCGTACTCTCCATAGGCCAGCTTATTACCGGTTTGCGCGAGACCTTTGCGCGAACCACGCTGAACCTTCCTATACTTAACTCTTTTCGGCATTAAAGGCATGGTTCAACTCCTAAGCTTTCTTTTCGGCTTCTTTGCAGACCCACACCTTGATGCCGATGATGCCGGCGATGGTGTTGGCTTCTGCAGTGCCATAATCAATGTTGGCGCGGAGCGTATGCAACGGAATCATGCCTTCTTTATAGCTTTCCGAACGCGCAATTTCTGCGCCGTTCAAGCGGCCGGAAGCCAGAATCTTGATGCCCAGAGCGCCATTGTCCATGGCCATCTGAAGCGCACGCTTCATTGCACGGCGGTGCGAAACACGGCGTTCGAGCTGCATAGCCACGTTGGCGGCTACCAGAGTGGCATCCATGTCCGGCTTCTTCACTTCGGCAATCTCGATGTAGATCTCTTTTTTAGTGATCTTCGAGAGCACTTCGCGAAGCTTGTCGATGTCTTCGCCTTTGCGGCCGATGACCAAGCCCGGACGAGCCGACTTGATGGTTACACGGATACGGTTGGCGTAACGCTCGATGTAGATGTCAGAGACAGCCGCGTCCTTGAGCCGTTCGGCCACAAGTTTGCGAATATCGACATCTTCCTTAAGCATGGCACCGAAATCTCGCTTGTCCGCATACCAGCGCGAACGCCAGTCCTTGGTTAAAGCGAGTCTCATTCCAATAGGATTTACTTTTTGACCCAAAATAGTCTCCTTCTCAACTACGCGTTGTCGCTTAGAATAATGGTTACGTGGCTTGTCTTCTTCTGAATCGGACTCGCCATGCCCCGGGCACGCGGACGAAAACGCTTCATCATCGGTCCGCCATCCACGATGGCATTTTTAACAATCAGGCTATCAGTCGACAGGCCCTCGTTGTTCTCGGCATTTGCAATCGCCGATTTGAGGGTCTTGCCAATCTGAACAGCAGCCTTGCGGGCATTGAACTCTGTAATGCGCAACGCAGCGGCGACGGGCAAACCTTTTATTTCGTTTGCCAGATCACGCGCCTTGGTAGGCGACATTCTCACATATTTAGTTGTTGCTGACACTTCCATGTGTTTTCACTCTCGATTTTGTCTGCAGGTAATAAAGGGCGGACAGTGTATGGATTTGTTGAGCGAAATCCAGCGATTTCGCTCACAAAAATCCACTCTAGCCCTTATCCGTTGCCATACCATGCGTTCTGAAAGCTCGGGTAGGTGAAAACTCACCCAGTTTGTGCCCGACCATATTCTCCGTAACAAACACCGGAACGAAAACTTTACCGTTGTGAACATTGAAGGTATGCCCGACGAATTCCGGAACAATCATGGAGTTGCGAGCCCATGTTTTGATCGGAGACTTGCGCGGGGCGCCTTCCATCTTGCGAACCTTCTTGACCAGCTTGAGGTCGACGTAAGGACCTTTTTTCAGTGAACGTGCCATAACTATTTCTTCCTCCGTTCAACGATGTACTTGTTGGTCTGCTTATGTTTGTTGCGGGTTCGTTTGCCCTTCGCGAGCAAGCCCCAAGGCGACATCGGATGCCCCCCGCCGGACGTACGGCCTTCACCACCACCCATCGGATGGTCCACCGGGTTCATGGCCACGCCGCGAACCGTCGGGCGGATGCCCAGCCAACGCTTGCGTCCGGCCTTGCCCATAACAATGCTGCTGTGCTCAACATTGCCAACACGGCCGATTGTAGCCAGGCAGTTGGTGCGGATGAGGCGGATTTCGCCCGAAGGCATCTTGATGTGCGCGAACTCTTCTTCACGGGACATCAACTGAGCCGAGGTGCCGGCGGAACGAACCAACTGGCCGCCGCGGCCAGAAACCAGCTCAATATTGTGCAGAGACGTTCCAACCGGAATCGCGACCAACGGCAACGCGTTACCTACGGAAGGCTCGGCGTCCGGCCCGGACATTACAGTGCTTCCAACCTTCAGGCCGACCGGTGCGATAATGTAGCGTTTCTCGCCGTCAGCATAATGAAGCAGCGCAATGCGCGCCGAGCGGTTCGGATCGTACTCAACCGAAGCAACCTTGGCAGGAATGCCAAACTTGTCGCGCTTGAAGTCAATCACACGGTAGCGACGCTTGTGCCCGCCCCCACGGTGGCGCACCGAAATGCGTCCCGCGCTATTGCGTCCGGCATTGCTTTTCTTCGCTTTGACCAACGAGCGCTCTGGGCTCGACTTGGTAATGTCGGCGAAATCGGACAACACCATGTGCCGGCGGCTCGGTGTGTACGGTTTATGTGCTTTTAAAGGCATTACAACAAACTCCTTAGATCAAGTTAATGCTGTCTTCTGCATTCAACGTAACCACTGCACGCTTCCATGCGGCGGTCATTCCGAAATGAGCCGTTCTCTGGCGCTTCTTCTTGCCTTTTCGGCGCATCGTATTGACGGCCATAACACGGACATTGAAGAGCTCTTCTACGGCTCGTTTGATTTCTACCTTGTTGGCATCCATGGACACGCGGAACAAATATTTGTTCTGCTCCTCAGAAAGGCGCGTTCCTTTTTCCGTCAACAAAACCTGTTTAATAATATCAGCTGAATTCTTCATCTCGTAGGGCTCCTTTATCCGAGGCGCTTTTCGAGCGCTTCCATGCCTGCCTTCGTAACAATCACGTTCTTGTAGCGCAGGATTTGGTAGGTGTTGACCAAACTCGCCGATACCAGCTCAACACGAGGAATGTTGCGCGCGGCCAGCAACAGATTGTCGGTTGCTTCATCCACGATGAAGAGCGCGCCACGGTCCAGACCCAGGTTCTTGAGTACGGCAACGAACTCCTTGGTCTTCGGGGCGGTAACGCTCAACTGATCGATGACCGTGATTTCACCTTGATCCACCTTGGCGCTGAATGCACGCTGGAAGGCCAGCTGACCCACTTTCTTCGAAACTTTCTTTGTATACTTACGCGGATGCGGGCCATGGGCCACCGCACCACCGCGCCATACGGGTGATTGCTTGTAGCCGGCACGTGCCCGGCCGAGACCCTTCTGTTTCCAGGGCTTTGCGCCGGTGCCGTTAACGAAGCGCTTGCTCTTAGTCGAAGCAGTGCCAGCACGCTGATGAGCGCCGTATGCAACAATGGCTTCATGTACGGCCTGCTCGCCGCGGTCGAGTACGAGGAGGCTGTCTGCGAACTCGTAGTCGCCGACGCTGTCTCCCTTAACGTTTTTCAAAGGTAATTTGCTCATGATAATCCTCGCTTACTTCTTTTTGAGCGCTTCACGAATCGTGACGATGTCGCCGTTGGCGCCCGGAACCGATCCCTTGATCAGGATAAGGTTCTCTTCAGGACGAACCTGGATCACCTTGAGATTCTGCGTGGTAACACGCTTGCTGCCCATGTGCCCCGGCATCTTCTTGCCCTTGAACACGCGGCCCGGAAATTCGCACATGCCGATCGAACCCGTACGACGAATCCAGCCGCCACCGTGGGAAGCACGGCCACCACCGAAATCGTAGCGCTTTACAACGCCCTGGAAGCCGCGGCCCTTGCCGGTGGCCACGATGTCGACAAAGTTAACCTCTGCAAAGGCGCTAGCGTCGATCACGTCGCCCACAATAGCCTCTTCGCCATCTTCCGTGCGGAATTCCTTGAGAATGCGCTTGGCTTCGACCCCGGCTTTCTTGAGGTGCCCGAGCGAGGCTTTGGTCAAGCGGGACTCTTTCTGGTCTTCAAAACCAAGCTGAACCGCTGAGTAGCCTTCTTTGTCATTGGTCTTGCGCTGAACAACAACGCAGGGGCCCGCTTCGATGACCGTAACCGGAACCGCAGTGCCGGCTTCATCATAGATGGAGGCCATTCCTAGTTTTTTTCCAATCAAACCTTTCATGATCTCCTCCCTCTAGATTTTAATGGTGATGTCCACGCCAGCCGGAAGATTGAGCTTCTTGAGCTCATCGACCGTCTTGATCGTTGGATCAATGATATCGAGCAGACGCTTATGCGTACGGATTTCGAACTGTTCCATCGCTTTTTTGTTCACGTGCGGACTTTTGTTGACCGTAAAGCGCTCGATGCGGGTCGGCAACGGAATGGGGCCGGCAACTCGGGCGCCCGTACGACGTGCCGTTTCGACAATTTCTGAGGCTGAAACATCGAGGACTCGATGGTCGAACGACTTCAACCTGATTCTGATACGTTGATTACTCATATTTTTTCTCACCGATTGAGGATAGACGCTTCCATGCTCGCAGGAACCGGTTCAAACGCTTGCGGTTCCATCGAATAGCTAGCCCTACCCTTTGTTAATGACCGCAACGACGTTGCGTATCCAAAAACTTCAGCAAGCGGAACATCCGCCTGCACAATTTGTAAATCATTGGTCGCCTTGATTTCGCGGACGCGGCCACGACGGCTGTTGAGGTCGCCCATTACATCGCCAAGATGCTCCTCGGGGGTTTCGATTTCGAGCAGCATGATCGGCTCGAGCAAAACCGGCTTGGAATTGCCGACGGCGGCGCGCAACGCCATAACCGCAGCGGAGCGGAAGGCCATTTCCGAAGATTCTGTGGCATGGGCCTGCCCGCCGACCACCTTCACCTTGGTGTCGATGATGGCATAATTGCCCAGCACGCCGGTCAGCAATGCATCAGCAATCCCCTGTTCGATTCCCTTACGGTATTCGTTCGGAATAATGTTGGCGGAAACGTCGAACTCGATGCTGTTTCCCGCTCCCTCGGATGCCGGAGCAACCTGAAGATTGAGGCAGGCAAAATGGCTTTCGCCACCAATATCCCGCTCGAACGTAAAGCTGCCCTCGCCCTTGGCGGAAACGCTTTCGCGATAGGCCACCATCGGCTTGCCGGCGTTGGCCCGCACCTTGTATTCGCGCAACAGGCGGTCTTTCAAAATTTCAAGATGAAGCTCGCCCATGCCCTGAATGATGGTCTGGCCGGTTTCTTCGTGAATCGACGTATGGAACGTCGGATCTTCTTCAGACAGATCCTGCAGTGCGTCAACAAGAGCGTCCTTGTCGGCCGTGCTTCTCGGCTCGATGGCCATGGAAATTACAGGTTCCGGAAATTCAATGTTTTCAAGAACGATAGGTTCGTTTTCCGTGCAAACCGTATCACCGGTGGTGAACAGTTTCTGCCCAACCATGCCTCCGATTTCGCCGGCATACAGCGCATCGACATCTTCGCGATGGTTGGCGTGCAGGCGCAGGAGGCGGCCGATGCGTTCGCGCTTGCGGGTGCGCGGATTAAAAATGTTCTGTCCCTTTTTCAGCTGGCCGGCATAAATGCGGACAAAGGCCAGCTTTCCGACAAACTTATCGGAGGCCATCTTGAAGACAAGGCCGGTCAGCGGCTCGAAGTCGGAGGCTTCGCGCTCGAGCTCCGCTTCGTTCTTCGGAGAAATGCCAATCACGGCTTTAACGTCCAGCGGAGACGGAAGATAATCAACAACGGCGTCGAGCAACGGCTGCACGCCTTTGTTTTTCAGCGATGATCCAACCAGAACCGGAACGATGTGGTTGGCAATGGTGGCGCGCCTCAGAGCGGCAATCAGCGCCTGCTCAGAAACGTCCGCATCTTCCATGTAGGCTTCGAGAAGCTCCTCATCGACTTCAGCAACCTTTTCGATCAATTCCACACGATAGGCCTCAGCCTCGGCGGCGAGCTCGGCTGGGATGCCGATGTATTCTACATTCGATCCCATGTCGCCTTCGGAGAAGTTGATGCCGCGCATCTTAATCAGGTCAACCACGCCGGAGAAGGTTTCCGCAGCGCCGATCGGGAGCTGGATCGCCACAGCAGGAGCACGAAGCTTTTCCTGCATCTCGCCGACCACCTTAAGGAAGTCAGCGCCCATGCGATCCATTTTATTGACGAAGGCCAAACGCGGCACACTGTACTTTGTAGCTTGGCGCCAAACGGTCTCGGACTGCGGCTGAACACCGCCTACGGCACAGAAAACGCCCACGGCACCGTCAAGGACGCGAAGTGAGCGCTCCACTTCCACCGTGAAATCCACGTGGCCGGGGGTGTCGATAATGTTGATTTGACGGTCGTTCCAGAAACAGGTCGTTGCGGCGCTCGTAATCGTGATGCCGCGCTCCTGTTCCTGAATCATCCAGTCCATGGTCGCTGTGCCGTCATGCACCTCGCCAATCTTGTGGACCTTGCCGCTATAGTAAAGAATGCGTTCGGATGTGGTGGTCTTGCCCGCATCGATGTGGGCAATGATGCCGATGTTGCGGATCGCAGACAAAGCACGGCCACGCCCCTCAGCTTCCCTTTGGGAATCCGAAGACTTGGCTCCTTTGTTATTCTGCTTATTCACGACAATCGACATTCTTTTATAGTATCCGAAATTAAAAAAACCCCAACGCTTGGAATTTTTAACGAACTGGAAGCCTCCAAACCCGGAAGCTTCCTCTGTTCACTGCATTTTTTCTACCAGCGGTAGTGGGCGAAGGCTTTATTCGCCTGAGCCATCTTATGCGTGTCGTCACGCTTTTTGATGGCATTGCCCTGTCCGCGGGACGCATCGATCAGCTCGGTTGCAAGGGCCTTGCGCATGGGAACACCCTTGCGGTTGCTTGCAAACTGGATCAGCCAGCGCGTCGCCAAAGCAATCTGGCGCTTTGGTTTCACTTCCAGCGGAACCTGATAGGTGGCGCCACCAACACGGCGGGACTTCACTTCCAGACGCGGCGAAACATTTTCGACTGCAGTGGTGAACACTTCAACCGGATCCTCGTCCTTCAGCTGGCCCTGAATATCTTCGAGGGCTCCATAAACAATCTTAGCGGCAACCGACTTCTTACCACGCTCCATAACGCAGTTGATCATGTACGCCACCAACTGGTTGTTGTAGCGCGGATCAGGAATGAGGTCCCGTTTTTCAGCTCTGTGTCTTCTAGCCATAGTTCAAATTCCCTTATTTGGGTCGTTTCGCACCATACTTGGAACGGCCGCGTTTACGACCGTCAACTCCCAGGCAGTCGAGTGCACCGCGAACGATGTGATAACGCACACCCGGCAAGTCTTTCACTCTGCCGCCGCGAACCAGCACCATGCTATGCTCCTGCAGGTTGTGGCCTTCGCCCGGAATGTACGCATTAATTTCGCGGCCATTGGTCAAACGAACACGTGCAACCTTACGCAAAGCCGAGTTCGGCTTCTTCGGTGTCTGAGTTTTAACAAGCAAACAAACCCCGCGACGTTGCGGGCAGACCGTCAGCGCGGGCGATTTGCTCTTCTTCTTAGCAACCGCACGCGGATTTCTTACTAGTTGATTTATTGTAGGCATAAATATCCCTTCCCTAAAAAAAGACAAGCGCAGGAGAGTAGCTATCCACTCCCTACACCGCAAGCGAAACATTCAACTTATTTCACCTTATTAAATAGGCCTTCCATCCTCAGGACAGACCCTGTCATCCACAAACTGCCTCTCACTTAACTGCATCCGGCCCAGAACTACTCCTGCGCCGTGCATTTCAGATCGAAACCTAATCCGGATCGGAAACCGATTGCCGGTGCATTCGCGATTATCAAACCACCACTAAAAACACGAAAACCAAAGCTCTTGCGTTCTTTTGCGGTTAGCTCCTATTCCGTCAGCGAGAACCGCCAGCCACTTCAGAAACAAGGGAGATGCAAAAGCAACTGTAGATTAGTCAGTCGCACAATTTACATTCTCCCGCAATCCACAATCTGACGCGAAAGGACAGACAAGATATAGAACCCGCAGATAAAATCCAGAGAAAACTTCCAAATATTGAAGCCACTATTCATTTCGAAGGATATATCCCCCTGAAACCGGGTCGGATGAGGCCGATCAAAAGTTGAAAGCAAGAAAGAATATGCAGTGATGCACAGGCTGCTCCACGACCGGAAACGGCACCTCCGCAGCGCAGTGTCTGCTCTCGCCGACCTCGTCCCGCAAGGCATGGATGGGCCTCAAGCTAATGCTTAGATCGAGGAAACTCCCCTGCCCCGAAAACCGGGGACCCAATGCGCATGGTGGCGGGGCACAAAAAAAGGCGGAGCCGCAAGCTCCGCCTTTTTTTGTGGCCCTCAAGCCGCTAGAGCTCTTCAACCTTCTCTCCGAGCGCCAAGGGGTCGCCAAGCACGTCCTCAACCGAGATTTCCTCGCCGAGTTTGACTGGCTTGATGTCCTTGTACATTGGGAATCCGGTACCGGCCGGAATGAGACGGCCCATGATAACGTTTTCCTTGAACCCGCGAAGTTGGTCGACCATGCCAAGCGTTGCCGCTTTAGTTAGAACACGCGTGGTGTCCTGGAACGACGCCGCCGAAATGAACGATTCGGTTTCGAGGGCGGCCTTGGTGATGCCCAGCAGCACCGGAGAGGCTTCCGCAGGACGACGGCCATCGCCGACCGCACGTTGGTTGACTTCCTGGAACGTCTGCTTTTCGACCTGTTCACCCCAGAGGAACTCGGTGTCGCCCGGATCAGTTATCTTGACCTTGCGCAACATCTGGCGAACGATTACTTCGATGTGCTTGTCGTTGATTTCCACACCCTGGAGGCGGTAAACCGCCTGCACTTCGTTCACGAGGTATTCCTGAAGGTCCTGCGGACCGCAGATTTCGAGCAGTTCCTGCGGAACGATCGGGCCTTCGGTCAACTGCTGTCCCTTGCGGACGAAGTCGCCCGGGAATACAATCACGTGCTTGTTCATCGGAATCAAGTGCTCTTCTTCCGCACCGGTAACGGTGTCGCGGACTATGAGCTTTCGCTTGCCCTTGGCAATGCCGCCGAGTTCCACAATGCCTTCGATCTTGGCGATCTCGGCCGCTTCCTTCGGAGTACGGGCTTCAACCAACTCGGCCACACGCGGCAAACCGCCGGTAATGTCCTTCGTACGAACTGTCTTACGCGGCGTACGAGCGAGGGTGAAACCTGCGCCAACCACTTCCTTTTCCTTGATCATGACCTGTGCACCGGCCGGGATAGAATAGAAACCTACCTTGTTCTTGTCCTTTTTGTCGCGAATCACGAGCTGCGGATGAAGGTCTTCCTTATGCTCCATAACCACGAGGCCTTCAACACCGGTGGATTCATCAACGCCCTTCTGGACGGTAACCCCTTCGATGAAGTCGCGGAATTCAACCACGCCGTTGTGCTCGGAAAGAATTGGAACAGAGTACGGATCCCACTCGACGAACGTGTCGCCGGCAGTAACCGTGTCGCCTTCGTCAACCGAAACGAGCGCACCGATAACCAGAGCGTAGCGCTCGAGTTCGCGGCCGTCTTCGTCGAGAAGAAGAGCGCTGCCGTTTTTGTTCAGCACCACGTTGCGGTCTTCGACCTTAACAGCGCGAACACCTTCAAATTTCAGTGTACCGGTTGACTTCGCAATCACCTTCGGCTGTTTGAAGACCGAACTTGCCGTACCACCAATATGGAAGGTACGCATGGTGAGCTGCGTGCCCGGCTCGCCGATCGACTGAGCGGCAATAATGCCGACAGGCTGACCGAGCTGGGCCGGCTTGCCGGTAGCCAGATTTTTGCCGTAGCACTTGGCGCAAACGCCGCGACGCGACTCACAGGTAAGCACACTGCGGATGACCACCATCTCAACGCCGGCGCTTTCCACCCGGCGGGCGGAATACTTATCGATCAACTCGCCGGCGGCAACAATCACTTCCAGCGTGTGCGGGTTGCAGATGTCTTCCGCCGCCGTACGGCCGATGATGCGTGTTGCCAAGGAGACGAGTTCATCGTCACCCTCGCTGATGGCGATGACGTCAATGCCGTTAAGCGTGTGGCAGTCTTCTTCGGTAATAATGATGTCGTGCGAAACGTCCACCAGCTTACGGGTAAGGTAACCGGAGTCGGCAGTCTTAAGCGCGGTATCGGCCAAACCTTTACGCGCTCCGTGCGTCGAAATAAAGTACTCGAGAACGGACAGACCTTCACGGAAGTTCGACAGAATCGGGCGTTCGATAATTTCGCCGGACGGCTTGGCCATCAGGCCGCGCATGCCGGCCAGCTGACGAATCTGCTGACGCGAACCACGGGCACCGGAGTCAACCATGACATAAACCGGGTTCAGCTCGTCTTTCGACTGAACGTTCATCGGGTCATCGTTGTTTTCGAGCACTTCGAAGAGCTTGTTGGTCAAACGATCGTTAGTGTCCGTCCAGATGTCGATGATCATGTTGTAGCGTTCGCCCTCGGTGATGAGACCCTTTTGGTGCTTGGCGTCAACTCCTTCAATATTCTTACGGGCGACGGCGATCATTTCGCCCTTGTCCTGCGGAATGATCATGTCGGACAAGCCGATGGACATGCCGGAGAGGGTTGCATGCTCGTAGCCGAGATTCTTCAGATCATCGAGAACCCGAACGGTCTCGTTGTGCCCAGAAACCTCGTAGCACTGTTCAATCATGCTGGCAACCACCTTCTTGGTGGCGGTCTTGTTCACGAATCCAAGCGCTGCCGGCCAGACCTCGTTATAGAGTACGCGACCCACCGTAGTGATGATGACAGAACGGTCCTTGTCGCCGTTGCGGGTTTCGCGCTGATAGTCTGGATTGCGGTAGCGGATGCGGTTATGCAGCTGCACCACGCCTTCGTCGTACGCCGTATGAACTTCGTGCAAGTCTCCCATGATGCGGAGATGCTCATTGGCGGGTTTCTTAACGCCCTTCTTGCGTTCCATCAAATATTTCTGGGCCTCAGACGTGAGGAAGTAGCAACCCAACGCGATGTCCTGCGTCGGGGTGGTTACCGGCTTGCCGCTCGACGGCGAGAAGATGTTGTTGGTCGCGAGCATCAAGCTCTTCGACTCCACCTGCGCTTCCACGGAAAGCGGAATGTGCACAGCCATTTGGTCGCCGTCAAAGTCGGCGTTGTAGCCAGTACAAACAAGCGGGTGCAGCTGAATGGCTTCGCCCTCAATGAGGATCGGCTCAAACGACTGGATGGAAAGACGGTGAAGCGTCGGCGCGCGGTTAAGCATGACGGTATGGCCGCGGGTCACCTCGTCGAGGATATCCCACACTTCTTCGACTTCGCGTTCGATCATCTTCTTCGCGCTGCGCACGGTGTGCACCACGCCACGCTCTTTGAGCTTGCGAATAATGAACGGCTCAAACAGGACGAGCGCCATCTTCTTGGGAAGACCGCACTGGTTCAGCTTGAGGGTCGGGCCAACCACAATTACGGAACGGCCGGAATAATCGACGCGCTTGCCGAGCAGGTTCTGGCGGAAACGGCCCTGCTTGCCTTTGAGCATATCGCTCAACGACTTCAGCGGACGGTTGCCCGGCCCTGTAACGGCTCGGCCGTGGCGGCCGTTGTCGTACAAGGCGTCAACGGACTGCTGCAGCATGCGCTTTTCGTTGCGGATGATCACTTCCGGCGTTTTCAGAGCCAGAAGCGTACGCAAACGGTTGTTACGGTTAATGACGCGACGGTAAAGATCATTCAAGTCGGAAGTGGCAAAACGTCCGCCTTCCAACGGAACCAACGGACGCAGATCCGGCGGAATGACCGGCAGCACTTCCATCACCATCCACTCGGGACGGGAATTGCTCTTGATAAAGCCTTCCATCACCTTCATTTGGTTGACCAGTTTTTTGCGGGTCTGCTTGGAGCGCGTGTTCATCATGGCCTCTTCCAAAGCCATGAGCGTTTCCGTTGGATCGATTTTCGTCAACAGTTCACGAACACCTTCGGCACCGATTTTAGCGCTGAAGTTGGTGTCGCCGTAGTTGTCGCACGCTTCACGGAACTCCTCTTCGGAAAGCAGCTGCTTTTCCTTCAGGGGCGTGTCGCCGGGATCAACCACGATGTAGTTGTCGTAGTAAAGAACGCGCTCAAGGTTCCGCATGGTCATATCGAGAATCAACCCCATGCGGCTCGGCGTGGCCTTGAAAAACCAGATGTGCGAAACCGGAACAGCTAGCTCAATGTGAGCCATCCGTTCGCGACGAACACGCGACAGCGTTACTTCAACGCCGCAACGGTCGCAAATCACGCCTTTGTGCTTGATGCGCTTGTATTTTCCGCATGAGCATTCCCAGTCCTTGGTCGGACCGAAGATGCGCTCGCAGAACAAGCCACCCTTCTCGGGTTTGAATGTTCTATAGTTGATGGTTTCAGGATTCTTAACTTCGCCGTGGCTCCACGAACGGATGGACTCCGGCGAAGCGAGCGTAATGCTCGCGTAATCGCTAAGGTCCTGGCGCTTAAGTCCGAAAATATCTGCTACACTGCTTGAATTTTTGTCCACTAATGTTCCTCCTGCAGTCTAAAAATGCTAGCCGTAATGCGAGGCAACTAGGTTGAAAGAATGGGTTCGCCATCTTCGTTCTTCACTTGAAAGTTCAGACCCAGCCCCTGCAGTTCCTTAATCAGTACGTTGAACGATTCCGGACGTCCGGAGTCGAGCACGTTTTCGCCCTTGACGATCGCTTCATACATGCGGGTACGACCCGCAATATCGTCGGACTTGACTGTCAGGATTTCCTGGAGAGCATGAGCCGCGCCATAGGCTTCGAGTGCCCATACTTCCATTTCCCCGAAACGCTGGCCGCCATACTGGGCCTTGCCGCCCAAAGGCTGCTGCGTAACGAGCGAGTACGGACCAACCGCCCGAGCATGGATCTTTTCGCTGACCAAGTGGTGCAGCTTAAGCATGTAAATCACGCCAACCACGACGCGTTGCTCGAACATTTCGCCGGTCCGGCCGTCGTAGAGCTCGGTCTTACCATCGTTGGCAAGGCCGGCTTCCACCAGCATGTCGCGGATCTGCTGTTCGGAGATGCCGTCGAAAATCGGAGTGGCGGCGTGCATGCCCAAGTGCTTGCAGGCCCAGCCCAAGTGCGTTTCAAGCACCTGTCCCACGTTCATGCGGGAAGGTACGCCGAGCGGGTTAAGAACAATGTCAACCGGAGTGCCGTCCGGAAGGAACGGCATATCCTCTTCGGCCACGATACGGGAGATAACCCCCTTGTTGCCGTGACGACCGGCCATCTTGTCACCCACTGAAAGCTTTTTCTTCGTAGCAATGTACACCTTCACCGATTTAACAATGCCGGCATCCATCTCTTCGCCGCTGCCGGCGCGATCGAGCGAGCGATCCTTATCGGCTTTGGCTTCGGTGAACTTGTTGCGGTATTCGTCGATGATACCCATGATCTTGATGCGGATCGGACTCGGATCGATTTCAACATGCTCATAGCTCGCTGCCAGCTTGCGCAGCAGCGTCTTAGTGATTTTGCGGTTCGCGGGGATGATCACGTCGCCGTTCTCGGCATTCATGACATCCAGCGGAATCTTTTCACCGAGCAGGATATTGGAAAGCGCTTCGGTCAGGTCTTCAGTCAACTGGGAGACCACGTCGCCGTGGCGTTCTTTGATTTCGCCCTGAAGCTTCTTGACGTCGGTCGGCTTGTCGCTCTTTAACAGCGTGTTTTTGGACGAAACCTTCACGTCCATTACAATGCCATAGGTGCCGGACGGTGCCTTCAAAGAGGTATCGCGGACGTCAGCGGCCTTCTCGCCGAAAATGGCGCGGAGCAGACGTTCTTCCGGAGCCAGTTCGGTTTCGCTCTTGGGCGTAATCTTGCCGACAAGGATATCGCTAGGCTTGACTTCTGCGCCAATCTGAATGATGCCGTCGTGCGAAAGATTCTTCAGCGCTTCTTCACCTACGTTAGGGATGTCGCGCGTAATTTCTTCCGGACCCAGCTTGGTATCGCGGGCGCCGCACTCGAACTCCTCGATGTGAATCGAAGTGTAGACGTCGTCGCGCACCAGCTTCTGATTGATCAGAATGGCATCCTCGAAGTTATAACCGCTCCACGGCATGAACGCGACCACAACGTTACGGCCGAGCGCCAATTCGCCCTCGTCCGTTCCAGAACCGTCGGCCAGCACATCGCCCTCGGCGATTTTCTGCCCAACGCGAACAAGCGGACGCTGGTTCAGACAGGTGCCTGCATTCGAGCGCATAAACTTGCGGAGTCTGTATTCCTGATACTCGCTGTCCGGCGTTTTCTTGGTCGGCGCTTTGCCGTCTTTGGAAATGATAATGTGGTCGGCAGAGGAGTAGGCCACTTTGCCTGCAGCTTCGGCAATAATCAGCACGCGGGAGTCGCGCGCCAATCGGCCTTCAATGCCCGTTCCAACGAAAGGGCGTTCCGCCTTCATCAGCGGAACCGCTTGGCGCTGCATGTTCGAGCCCATCAATGCACGGTTGGCATCGTCATGCTCGAGGAACGGAATCAAACCGGCAGCAATGGATACCACCTGCTTCGGCGATACGTCCATGTACTGGACTTTTTCCGGAGCAACTTCAATGAAGTCGCCACGGACACGAACCATGACGCGGTCGTTGACGAAACAGCTCTTTTCGTCAAGCACAGCATTGGCCTGCGCGATAACGTAGCGTTCTTCTTCGTCGGCCGTCAGCCAATCGAGGTGCTTGCTGACCTTGCCCTTGGCGCACTTCAAATAGGGCGTAACAATAAAACCGTATTCGTTGACCTTGGCAAAAGTGGAAAGCGATGAAATCAAACCAATGTTCGGACCTTCCGGCGTTTCAATCGGGCAGATGCGGCCATAGTGCGAACTATGAACGTCGCGGACTTCGAAACCAGCGCGGTCGCGGTTGAGGCCGCCCGGGCCCAACGCGGACAAACGACGCTTATGCGTCAGTTCGGACAGCGGGTTGGTCTGATCCATGAACTGCGACAACTGGCTGCGGCCAAAGAAATCCTTGATCACGGCAGATAGGGCCTTCGGATTGATCAGCTTCTGCGAAGAGAGGCGGTCAACCGTCGTGTCGAAAATGGTCATGCGCTCTTTAACCAAGCGCTGAATGCGGGCCAATCCCACACGGCACTGGCCTTCGAGCAATTCGCCAACCGTACGGATGCGGCGGCTTCCGAGGTGGTCGATATCGTCGAGCGTACCCTTACCCATGCGAACCATCAGAAGATAGCGAAGCGCTTCAACCACGTCTTCGACTTCCAGCGTCAGGGAGGTGCTCTCGATGCCGAGCTTCTGCTGAATCTTATAGCGTCCAACACGGCTCAGGCTAAAGCGGGCTTCATCAAAGAAGAGGCGCTTGATCATCTGGCGGGCAGATGCAGTGGTGGGCGGATCGCCCGGACGAAGCTTCTGGTAGAGATCCTTCAATGCTTCATCCACCGTGCGGGTGGTATCGGCCTGGACACTCTTAAGGAAGAGTCCCTGGTCCCAAGAAACGTTAACCACGGCCACCTTCTTGTAGCCGGCGAGCTTCATGCGTTGAATCATGTCAACCGTCAGGTTGTCATAACGGCGTCCAATCACAGACTCGGAATCCGAATCAACGATGTCGTCGCTGAGCACGAGGTTTTCCAGATCCGCTTCTTCGAACTTGCTCTTGCTGAGCGAGAACGATGCAAATTTATAATATAGGCCGAGAATTTCTTCGTCGGTGGTATAGCCGAGCGCGCGCAGGAACGTCGATGCCAGGAATTTCCGGCGGCGGCGCTTGCGGTCGAGATAGATGTAGATCAGATCGCTCGTGTCAAACTGGGCTTCAATCCACGAACCGTGGTCCGGAATGATGCGGAAAGAGTGCAGCGTGGAGCCGTTGGCGTGCTTCGTCTGTTCGAAGCAGATGCCCGGCGAGCGGTGCAGCTGGCTGACAATAACGCGTTCAGCCCCATTAACCACAAAGCTTCCGCTTTTGGTCATCAGCGGAATCTCACCCATGAACAAGGTGTCTTCTCGCAGGTCTTCGCCCTCGCGAAGCTTGAACGTTACATACAGCGGCGCCGAAAAGGTTTCGCCTTCACGGAGCGACTCGAGATGCTCGAGTTTTGGCTTTTTGATTTCATAGCTTACAAAATCAAGCGCGATCTGCCCGTCGTAACTTTCGATCGGGAACGCTTCGCCCAGTACGGCCTGCAAGCCGATTTTCTTCCGTTTGGAAGGGGAAACGCCAGTTTGCAGGAAGTCCCTGTAGGAGTTAAGTTGGATTTCAATCAAGTCAGGCGCATCAAGCGCATCGGTGAGCTTGCCAAAGTTTTTTCTGTCAGCCATCCCGCACCTTTAGGTTTATATTGGAGAACGCTTGTTCCCCTTTGGGTCTCAAAGGGGAACAATCTACGTACCATCCGAAGATGGTACAATCTGTATCGAATCAAGTAAACCGAGACTTACTTGACGTCTACTGAAGCTCCAACACCTTCAAGCTTTTCTTTCATGGCGTCAGCGTCTTCTTTAGAAAGGCCGGCCTTGACGCTGGTGGGTGCACCATCAACAAGTTCCTTCGCTTCCTTGAGACCGAGGCCCGTAATTGAGCGGAGCTCTTTGATAACCTGGATCTTGGATCCGCCAGCGGCCGTCAGAACAACTTCGAATTCGGTCTGCGCGGCGGCAGCTCCACCTTCGTCGTCGCCAGCCGGAGCGGCAACAGCGGCAGCGGCCGGAGCGGCTGCGCTTACGCCCAGACGATCTTCCAGCCCTTTAACGAGCTTGGAAAGTTCCAGAACCGAGATGGTTTCAACCCAATCAACGAACTCTGCCATCTTGCCTTCGAGTACTACTTCATCTTTTACTTCTTCGGACATTTTGTGCCTCCTTGAACTGCTATCTAATTCAAATTATTATGCTTCTAGTTCTTTTTTACTTCTTACCGCATCCAGCACGTAAACCAAACTCGAAACCTTTTGGTTCATGACGCCAACCAGCTGCGTGCACGGCGCCTGCAAGGTGCCGAGCAATATGGCTCGCATAACATCCTTGGCAGGAAGCTTCGCAAGCTCGACCACGTCTTCAGCACTAACGGCCTTGCCTTCGACAAAGCCGCCTTTGACTACGGGCTTCTGGTTTTTAGCGGTAAATTTCTTGATGATCTTGGCTACTTCAACCACGTCGCCTTCGCCGTAGATCATTGCGGTCTGACCCTTAAGCAGGTCGGACGCATCTTCGGGAAGCGCGCGGTTGAGCATGCGGTTCTTCACCACATTGAACGAGGCGCCTTTTTCACGCAACGTGTTCTTGAGTTCGGTGGTCATGGGCATGTCCATGCCGTTGTAATCGGCAACGATCATGTACAGAGCACCGGACAAGCGCTGGTCGATTTCAGTGGCGATCGACTGCTTTTCAGGTCTAAGTTGTTTGTTATCAGGTTTCATAGTCGTATCCAACCCTTTCTAAGCTGAAATTTCCTTCAGGGCAACCCGGAGACCCGGACCCATGGTACTGGAAATGGAGCAGCGTTTGATGTATGTTCCCTTTGCACTGGCCGGCCTGGCGCCATTGATGGCGTCAACCACCGCTTTGGCGTTTTCAAGCAGGGCGGTCTTTTCGAAAGAGCGCTTGCCGAACGGAACAGCAATGTTGCCGTTGCGATCCATGCGGAATTCGACGCGGCCAGCCTTGAGCTGGCTCACCGCCGCAGCGGTATCGTCGGTAACCGTTCCCGTTTTCGGGTTAGGCATCAAGCCACGCGGTCCGAGGACACGTGCAACCTTGCGGACTTCCTTCATGGCGTCCGGCGTGGCGACAGCGGCGTCGAAATCTGTCCAGCCGCCCTGCACCTTCTTGATCAAGTCGTCAAAGCCGACCTCCGTTGCACCCGCTTCACGAGCCGCTTCAGCAGCATCGCCCGTAGCGAAAACAATAATGCGGACATCTTTGCCGGTACCGTGGGGCAGCGCAACCGTTGAACGGATCGCCTGATCGGATTTACTCGGATCAACACCCATGCGGAAAGCGAGTTCCATTGTTTCGTCGAATTTCGCAGTCGGGTGTTCTTGAAGGAAAACGATTGCGCCATCGACGCTGTAATCGGATTCCCGATCTACCTTTTCTGCAACGTTAATATATTTTTTACCGTGAATAGCCATGTTACTCCACCTCGATTCCCATGCTGCGGGCTGTGCCCTCAATAATGCGCACTGCAGCGTCAATGTCATGAGCGTTAAGGTCGTCTTTCTTGACTTCGACAATCTCCTCTAACTGCGCGCGGGTGACCTTGCCGACTTTATCGCGGTTCGGTACGCCGGAGCCTTTGGCCAGACCAGCCGCCTTCTTCAGCAGCACCGCCGCGGGGGGGCTCTTCGTAATGAATGAAAAGCTGCGATCGCTGTATACCGTGATTACAACCGGTATAACCAATCCTGCCTGACTTTGCGTTGCGGCGTTGTACGCCTTGCAGAATTCCATGATGTTCACACCATGCTGACCCAAAGCTGGGCCCACCGGCGGTGCAGGGTTTGCTTGCCCTGCCGGAATCTGCAGCTTGATGTATCCTGTGATTTCCTTAGCCATAACTATCCTTAATCAAAAAATTTATTCGGCCGACCGTTCCACTTGCCAGTATTCCAACTCCACTGGCGCAGTACGCCCGAAGATGGACACCGAGATCTTCAGCTTGCCTCGTTCGGGATCGACCTCTTCGATCACACCGCTAAAGTTCATGAACGGCCCGTCGGTCACCTTCACGGTTTCCCCTGGTTCGAACATAACCTTCGGAGCAACAGTCTCTTTCTTCTCTTCCAACTGATTGACTATGCTGCTCACTTCTTTGTCGCTCAACGGAGCGGGCTTGTCGCCTCCCAGAAAACCGATCACACTAGGTGTATTCTGAATGAAATACCAAGCACGCTCATTCAAGGCGCCATCGTCAAACAGATTAATGTGAATCAATATATATCCCGGAAAAAACTTGCGGTTGACCGTTGTTTTTTTGCCTTGCTTAACTTCCGACACCTTTTCGGCAGGAATCAAAACCTCGCCGATGACGTCTTCCATTTCCTCTTGCTGCACACGACTGGCAATGTTCTTCTGAACCTTGAGTTCGTGACCGGAAAGTGCATGTAGGATGAACCATTGTTTCGGCATTAATTTTTATCCCTAATAAATGAACTAACGGATGATGAAACGCAGGAGATTCATATTCACAAGGTCGCAGAGTCCTACAAAAGCGCCGAGGATGATTACCGAAATAATCACGACCAAAGACTGCTCAAACAACTCTTTGCGCGTCGGCCAAGAGCATTTTACCAGCTCAACCTTCACTTCTTCGATGAACGTTTTTAGGTTTCCTACGCTTTCGGTTAGTTTATTCATTTATACTTTCCAGTTTACAAATACATGGCAGGTCGGAAGGGACTCGAACCCCTAACAGCCGGTTTTGGAAACCGGTGCTCTACCAATTGAACTACCGACCTGTCGAAATTCGAACAACTACTTGGTTTCGCGATGCAAAGTATGCCGCTTGTCCCGCGGGCAGTACTTCTTGATTTCACGACGGCTCGTTTCCAGCTTTTTATTTCTGGTGCCGGTGTAGTTGCGCTCCTTGCACTCGGTGCAGGCCAGAGTAATAATATCTCTCGACATGGTTTTGTCCTATTAGAGATTAAACGGTTCGGGGCAGGAAAAATTCCTGCCCGTCACCGATAAGCCACCTGCGTTATGCGGTAATTTCAATAACGCGGCCAGCACCAACTGTGCGGCCACCTTCGCGAATGGCGAAGCGCATGTGCTGCTCCATCGCGATCGGGGTGATGAGTTCGACTTCCATGGTGACGTTGTCGCCAGGCATAACCATTTCCACGCCTTCCGGCAGGGTAATGTCGCCGGTCACGTCAGTTGTACGGAAGTAGAACTGCGGACGGTAACCTTTGAAGAACGGCGTGTGGCGGCCACCCTCGTCTTTGGACAGAACGTAAACTTCACCCTTGAACGTGGTGTGCGGCTTGATGGAACCGGGCTTAGCCAGAACCTGGCCACGCTGTACATCTTCTTTCTTAGTACCGCGGAGCAGAACGCCAACGTTGTCGCCAGCTTGACCCTCGTCGAGAATCTTGCGGAACATTTCAACACCGGTGCAGGTGGTCTTAGCCGTGTCTTTCAGGCCGATGATTTCAACTTCGTCGCCGGTGTGGACAACACCACGCTCGACACGACCGGTAACAACCGTACCGCGACCTTCGATGGAGAACACGTCCTCGATCGGAAGAAGGAAAGGCAGGTCAGTAATGCGCTCGGGCTCTGGAATCCAAGAGTCAAGGGCCTCCATCAGATCCTGGATGCACTGGGCATCGGGGCCAGACGGGTCGTTGATCGCTTTAAGGGAGGAACCACGAATGATCGGAGAATCTTCTTCGAACTCATACTTAGCGAGGAGTTCCTGAATTTCCATCTCAACGAGTTCGATCAACTCTTCGTCATCGACGAGGTCGCACTTATTGAGGAATACAACGATTTTCGGTACACCAACCTGGCGGGCCAAGAGGATGTGCTCACGAGTCTGCGGCATCGGACCGGAAGGAGCTTCAACCACCAGAATTGCGCCGTCCATCTGGGCAGCACCGGTGATCATGTTCTTCACGTAGTCGGCATGGCCGGGGCAGTCAACGTGGGCGTAGTGACGCTTGTCAGATTCATACTCAACGTGCGAAGTCGCAATCGTCAGAATCTTAGTGGAGTCACGACGTCCTTGGGACTCGGATGCTTTGGCAACGCTGTCATAAGCGATGTATTCAGCCAAACCCTTGGCTGCCTGCACGCAAGTGATCGCTGCTGTTAACGTAGTTTTACCATGGTCAACGTGACCAATCGTGCCCACATTCACGTGGGGCTTTGTCCGTTCGAACTTATCCTTAGCCATTTTGTTTACCTCCTGAATCTTCTATCAGTTAATCTTATTACAAAGCGAATAAATGGAGCCCATGAGCAGATTCGAACTGCTGACCTCATCCTTACCAAGGATGCGCTCTACCAACTGAGCTACATGGGCCTGTTTATCCAAAAAAACAGACAAACAAGCCCGTTGCACACCGGTAAATAAATGCACTCACAGAGCTTGTTCCTACAAAAAACACCTCAAATGCCGAACCCATTGATTTGGCAAATAAGACGGCGCACTTTATAGAAAAGCGCTGAACTGTCAACCCCCAAGCCGAAAAAAGTTCAGCAAATTCGCGGAAGCGGGTCAGATGCGAGAATCCCTAATGTTCGCAGGGTTCCCATTTGGGTATGGAGCACGGTTTTTCCGGGGAAGTCATCCACAATCAAACCGATAACGGCGGCCTTTTTGCCGTAGGCCGATTTTTTTAAACCTTTTAAGGCGTTTTCAGCCTGATGCCTAGGAACAACGAAAATCACCTTGCCCTCGTTGGCGCTGTAGAGCGGGTCAAGCCCCAGCAGTTCCGACACCCCGGCCACCGCATCCGAAAGCGGAATATCGTTTTCCTCCAGCAGCACGCCCCACGGCCGGCCCTCGCTCAACTCGTTAAGAATCGTGGCTACGCCGCCCCGCGTTGCATCGCGCATCCATTTTACACCGGCTTCATCCAAACATTGTGAAATCATTCCATTCAAGGGAGCGCAATCGCTCTTCAAATCCGACTTCAGCGGAAAACCTTTTCGAAGCGTCAGCAGCGCCATTCCATGGTCGCCCACTGTTCCGCTCACTATAATTTGATCGCCCGGCTCGATGGTTTCCGGCGTCAGCGGATGCTCGAGAACACCGATTCCCGCTGTATTAATAAAAATACCATCGCCCTTCCCTTTCTCCACCACCTTGGTGTCGCCACAAACAATCTTCACCCCCGCCTCGCGTGCCTTTGCCGCAATCGACTTCACGATGCGCTCGAGAGCATCGATTTCCAGTCCGGCCTCCAGAATGACGCCCAGCGAAAGCCAAAGCGGGCGCGCGCCCATCACCGCCAAATCATTCACCGTCCCGCAAACCGCCAACGTTCCGATATCGCCGCCCGGAAACTCCAGCGGACTCACCACATACGAATCCGTTGTAAAAACCAGCTCACCTTTTTCGCAGGGCAAAACCGCCCCGTCATCCATCGACTGCGGGCCAAAGTCGCCCAGATGCCGGCAGAAAACGTCCCGCACCAGGTCGCGCGTCATCCGCCCCCCCGAACCATGCCCTAAAATGATTTTTTCATTCATCTGTTAATCCCTAAAGAGATATGCGGCGTTGCAGGCGCCTTCATTGCTGACCATGCAGGAGCCGACGGGCGCATCGGGCGTGCAGATTGCCCCAAACAGGGGACAATCTTCAGGAGCTTTGATGCCGCATAGAATTTCGCCGCAGATGCACCCCTTCGGCTCGCGGCTGTTTGTAACAATGTCAAAGCGCCGGTCGGCGTCGAATTCCGCAAAGCTTTCGCGGATGCCGTAGCCCGCCTTTGGAATAACTCCAAGACCCCGCAGCTCGTCGTCCTTTTCCTCGAACACCTCTTCCATCACCTGCTGCGCCTTCACATTCCCTTCTTTAGAAGAAGCTCGGGAATAGGCGTTCAAATTGCGGGTTCCGCCTCCAGCCAGCTCGCCGGCCAAAAGATGGACCGCACCGAGCAGGTCGAGCGGCTCAAAGCCCCCCACCACCATGGGCACCCGGTATGTTTCGCACAGCGCATCGTAAGCCTTCGTTCCAATGATCGACGTCACGTGGCCAGGCGTAATAAAGCCATCAATTTCGGCCTTGCCCGACGACAGCAGCGCGTCGAGCACCGGAGGCACGCGCTTGGCGGACAGCAGCACCGAAAAGTTTTCCACCCCGGACCGTTGCGCTTCGCGAATCACCAGCCCTACGCCCGGCAGCGTGGTCTCGAAGCCGATGCCTAGAAACACCACGTGCCGCTCCGGATTGGCCTTGGCGGCCTGCAACGACTGAAAAGGCGAATAGACTGGTTGCACATCCGCGCCCTCGGCCTGTGCCTTTTCCAGCGACATCATGGTGCCCGGAACCCGCACCAGATCGCCGAACGTGTAAATGCTTGCGCCTTTTTCCAGTGCGAGGAAAACCGCCTTGTCGATGTATTCAATCGGCGTGACGCAAACCGGACAGCCGGGGCCGGAAACCAGCCGCAGATTCGGCGGGAGCATTTCGCGAAGCCTGTATTTATAGATCGTGTGCGTCTGCCCGCCACAGACCTCCATGATGCTGAACGGCCGGTCCCCCACCGTCTCCGCAATCGCCGCCGATAGCTTCCGTGCCAGCACCGGATTCTTAAAATCTTTCAACAGGTTCATTTTTCACCACTCACGAAATACACGAAAACCATTCATTCCTCTTTCGTGTATTTCGTGGTTCAACTTCCGAGGGTTGAGTTTAGTTCGTTCCAGATCGAGAGCGTTTCCTGCGCATCGGCTTCGTCGAGCGTTTCGATGGCAATGCCGGTGTGGACAAGGACATAGTCGCCCAGCTGCACCGCTCCAAGCAGCGCCGTCGAAAACTCGACCTGCACGCCCATTTGCTCGCCGATCGCCATTTGGCCTTCGAGCACCTCAACCACCTTGATTGGAACAGCAAGACACATGGAACGCATGCTAGCGGGATTGCCCTCTCTGCGCAACAGAACATCCGGATTGACTTGCCCACCGCGCTGCGACAAGTTTTGACCATGAACATTAACTCCATCGCCACCATCCGCTCCTGCTACAGCGAAAAGTTCGGCATCCCGCGCCAGCCCGGCCTCGTCAAGAGCGCCACGGCCACGCTGGAGCTGGCACCGCCCTACAACACGCCGGACGCCTTCCGGGGACTGGACGGATTTTCCCACCTTTGGATCATCTTCGTTTTCCATCAATCAGCGCGCGACGAATGGAAGGCCACCGTGCGCCCGCCCCGGCTGGGCGGCAACAAGCGGATCGGCGTATTCGCCTCACGCTCCAATTTCCGCCCCAATCCTATCGGACTGTCGGTGGTGGAGCTGCTGGAGATCGACGGCATTCGGCTGAAACTCGGTGGAGGTGATTTCCTTGACGGCACACCTGTGCTGGACATCAAGCCCTACATCCCCTACGCGGACAGCCTGCCGAACGCACTGGGCGCTTTTGCAGCCGCCGCGCCGGAGCCCGTCAACCGGGTGGAGTTTTCGCCCAAAGCAGAACGCGCTCTCCAAACCCTTGAAAACAGAGACCGCCCCGCCCTGCGGCAACTGGTTTGCGACATGCTGGCCTTCAATCCGCGCCCGGCCTATCAAACAGAAAAACCCGGGCGCGTATTCGGCACCCGGGTCTTCGATCTTGAAGTCCGCTGGAAAGAGGCGAACTCGCTGGTGACCGTCCTATCCCTTGATCCAAGCCTTAACCTGATCGGATAGCGGCAAAATTGCCTTAAGCTCGCACTCGCCGGTGGGCACCTGCAGCATTTCGCCTTCTTTGTGCCCCATTAGCGCTTTTGCCAGAGCAGTCTCGCTGGAGATGATGGACAGCACTTCGTCCTGGTCCCATGCGCCGAGAACGTAGAAGGTCTCCATGGCGCCGCCCGGATAGACCAGCTCTACGCCGGTGCCCATGCCCACCACATCGGTTTCAGCATCGGCAAAGTCGCTCGGCTTGATCTTTTCGAGATCTTCCGCCAACTGCGCGCCCTGAGCCATCAGCAGGCCCTGACGCTCCTTGGCATATTTAAATTCGGCGTTTTCGCGGAGGTCGCCGTAGCTGCGGGCCACTTCGATTTCCTTCGAGTTTTCCGGAATATCAACGGTCATAATGCGCTCAAGCTGCTTTTGCCGTTCGACATAGCTGCGACTGGAAGTGAGCGGAATCTGCCTTTTTACCGTATTCGCGTTCTTCGATGGCAAAATAATGTCCTGCAGCTCTGGGAACTTGCGGAGCACCTTGGCGATGACCGATTTGCGATCGAGTGCATCCCACCCCTGCCCTTCATTGGTGCGGCGGAGAAAGTCGCGGCGCTGCTGCTCGGTCATGGCGTCCATCACATCGTGCAGCCACCCTTCCTGCTGGAAACGCTCGCGCAACTGGTTCTGCGCACGGAGCATCGCTCCCATGCTGTTGACTTCGAGTACTTCCTGGATCCGGAAAGCTAGGTCGCCTTTGGTGATCAGCCCCCATTTCTCGACATATTCCGCCGAGCGCTGCACCCACAGAAGCATCGGTGCGCTGGCCGTGCGCTTGGCCACCGCAACGGTCATGATCTGGCGGACCTCCTCCTCGGCACCACAGGAGATCAAGGCCGCCATCACTTCGTTCAGTACGGGGTGGCTGACGACTGGAATCACTTCGCTTAGCGTTGCGATCACGGCGTCTCTGTCGTTTTCAATCATGATGGCCAGCAGCGTCTGCAGCTGACGCGAAGGCAGACGGTCGAGCATAACAACCAGATCGCCGTCAATCAGATCGTGAATCAGCTTAGCCGTATCAACGTCCGCCGGCTCGATCTCAAAAATACTGGCGAAGATGAAGCCCTGCGCCTTCCATTCCGGTCGGCCCGACGGCGCACCTTTAATGATGAAGGCGAGGCGCTCGGCCAATGCGGCTTTGGCCGCATCAGTCGTGATATCAATCTTCTTTTCAATAATCTCGTTAAAGCGGTCGAAGAGTTCTTCAATGTCGCGGATCTCGGTAATCAGGCCGAACCACTCGTCGTCGTAAGCCATCGCCTTTTTATGCAGCACAATGTTGTCGGACCGCTTCTTGGGGATTTCCACCGAAGCATCCATTTTGAGTTCGCGACGCGCGGTTTCCCAGAATTTTTTCCATTTGGCCTCGGGAAACACCGAAGGGGTCAGCGTGGACTGCAAGCGGGTGACCGGCATGTTGCCGTAGGAGCGAAGCGTGATGCGGGCAACTTCCGCCGGCTCTTCCTTGATCATGCGCTCCAGCTCGGCTGCATTGTTGTACTTGATGGCCAGCAGATGCCCTTCGTCGAGCACTTCAAGCGCCTCGGCGGCATAGGAGAACGACATCTCGTGTTCGCCCTTGTTCTCAAAATCGACTTCGAGCTGCTGATAGAAATAGTCGAGGTCTTTAATAATGCCGAATCCCCAGGTCGCGTTGAAGCAAAGCATGCCGACTTTGAGCGAGCGCAGATGCCGCAGGCGCTTGAAGCATTCCCCAACCGGAAGCTTTCCGCCGAACCCGGCCGGCTCAATCATTTTAAGCGCATTGCGGTCGCTGGAAAGAAGCTTGTTGACCGCGCCCTTCGCATCGTCCACCGACCGGTTTACCGCCAGCCACTCCAGCACCAGCAGCGCTCCATCAACCAGACCGGCCTCGGCCAGCTTCTGAAACAGGCTTTGCGCCCAAGGTTTTGCCTCGGAACCGCGGTCTTCTTGAAGCATTGCATCAAACACGCCGACCACTTCAGCCACGTCGATTTCAGCAGACTCCAACTGTCCGGTGAACCATTCCTCGTTAATTGCACTCAAATCCATTGCACACATCTCCTTAAATAAGCGCGTGAACATAGCGGTTTTTTCAAAGGCTGGAAAACGTTTTCCGCGGATTTCCCAAGAGTGGCCGACCGGTGCCGGCCCCGCAAATATATTCAATTTTTTGCGGATTTTCAGGGCGGGTTGCCTATAGTAGCTCCCTTTTGAGGAGAGGCTATGCCCACACCACGTCTAGTTCGAGTCAACGAGTTGCTTAAGCGCGAGATTGCGGAAGACATCCACCGCAACTTTTCGCAGACCAATTTCGATACGGCCGCCATCACCGTTACGCGCGTCGAATGCGCAACGGACCTGCGCGATGCCAACGTCTTTATTTCCATCTTCGGCCACGAAAGCAACCGCGATGGAATGATCGGCTACCTGAACCGCCACCGCCAGGAAATCATCCGCCTGATGGTCAAGCGCGTGAAGCTCAAATACACCCCGCGCCTGCACTTCATCCTCGACGAATCCATCGAGGAAGGCGACCACATCCTCCAGATGCTCGCCGAAATGGAGCGCGAAAACCCCACCGCATTCAAGGACGATAAAGGTGCCGATGAGAAATCGTAAACGCCGTGAGCCCGATCCGTTCGACGGCATCCTGCTCATCAACAAACCCACCGAATGGACCTCGCACGACGTCGTCGCGAAAGTCCGCAGCCATTTTAAGTTCAGCAAGGTCGGCCACGGCGGCACGCTCGACCCGCTGGCCACCGGCCTGCTCGTGCTGCTCATCGGCAAAGGCACCAAGCTTTCCGACCGCATCATGGGCGGCGACAAGGTCTACGAAGGCGTCATCCACCTCGGCATAACGACCGACTCACAGGACCGTGACGGCGAAGTGCTCGAAGAAAAAGACGCCTCGCACATCACCCGCGAACAGGTCGAAGCCGCCATCCAGAGCTACCTCGGCGACATCGAGCAAATCCCGCCCATGGTTTCGGCCATCAAGAAGAACGGCGTCCCGCTATACAAAATGGCGCGCAAGGGCCAGGTAATCGAACGCGAACCGCGCAAGATCCACATCTACAGCTACGACGTGCTCGCCTTCGACAACCCCCTCGTCACCTTCCGCGTCAAAAGCACCAAAGGCACCTACGTCCGCACCCTCGCCCACGACCTCGGCAACGACCTCGGCGTCGGCGGCAGCCTCGACGAGCTCCGCCGCACCGAATCCGGCCCCCTCAATCTGGACAAGGCCTACACGCTCGACGAAATCCTCGAATGCGACCGCGTAACCATCGGCGAAAAAATCATTCATTTGGCTGACATGCTGCACTCCGGGGACAACAAGTAATCCGTAATGCGTAATTCTTGTCCAAATCATCTCTCTCCGTAGTATTACGCATTACCCATTACGCATTAGGCATCCATGAAAATCATTCACGCACTGGAAGAATTCAGCGACACCCAGGCGCCGGTCATTCTGGCGGCGGGTTGCTTTGACGGCCTGCACATCGGCCACAGCGCCGTGATCCAAGTCGCCATTGACCACGCGCAGACCATCGGCGGCGAAGCCTGGGTCTTCACCTTCGACCCCCACCCCGCCAAGGTGCTCAGCCCCGACCGCGCCCCGCCGTTGATCTTCACCACCGGCCAGCAGAGCCGCCAGCTGCAGGAAATGGGCGTCGGAGGCTGCATCCTCCAGCCCTTCACCATCGATTTCATGAAGCAGGAGCCCGTCGACTTTTTCGACAACCTGTGCTCCAGCATTCCCGAACTCGCCGGCATCTCCGTCGGCGAGGACTGGTCGTTCGGACGCAACCGCTCCGGCAACCCCGAACTGCTCACCAAGCTATGCGGCGAGCGCAACATGTTCTTCTCCGCCCACCCATCCGTCTGCTGGAAAGAAGAGCGCGTTTCCAGCACCCGCATCCGCGAAGCCGTCAAACTGGGTCGCCTTGAAGATGCATCCGGCATGCTCGGCCGCCCTGTCAGCACCATCGGCAAAGTAGTTCACGGCGAAAAAATCGGCAGAGGCCTCGGCTATCCGACAGCAAACATAGAACCAGAAAACGACATACTCCCGCCCCGCGGCATTTATGCCTCCCAGCTGCGCGTCGGACACAACCTGCACAATGCGGCCGCCTACATCGGACACCGCGGCACCTTCCACGAAAACAAACTTCAGGTTCTCGAAGTCCATTTGCTCGACGAAACCGACATCGACCTCTACGGCCAGCAGGTCGAAGTCAGCTACCTCAAATACATCCGGGGCGACGAAGTCTTCGAGAACGCCGAAAAGCTCAAGAAACAGATCGTCGCCGACCTCCAAGCCATCCGCTCCGTCTTCCCATAGCTTCTTCCTCCAGAACGGATACGAAAAAAGGCGCGCTGCAAATGCAGGGCGCCTTTTTCGTATCCAGTTTCTAGAAGCTCTATTTGATCTTCTTGAAGCAGAGGGTGGCGTTGTGGCCGCCGAAGCCGAGCGAGTTGCTCAGCGCCACGTCGATGTTCATTTCCCGTGCGGTATTGGGAACATAGTCCAGGTCGCAGTCGGGATCGGGCGTGGTGTAGTTGATGGTCGGCGGCGCAATGCTGTCGCGGATCGCCAAAGCGCAAATCGCCGCCTCAACACCGCCGGCAGCGCCGAGCATGTGGCCGGTCATGGATTTGGTGGAGCTTACCGCAACCTTGTAGGCGATCTCTTCGCCCAACGCCTTCTTAATGGCCAGCGTTTCGCCCTTGTCGTTGAGCGGGGTGCTGGTTCCGTGAGCGTTGATGTAGTCGACGTCTTCGGGCTTGAGCCCGGCGTCGGCAATGGCAAGCGCTATGCCGCGCGCCGCTTCATCGGCTTCCGCATTCGGAGCGGTAATGTGGTAGGCGTCGCCGGTGCGGCCATAGCCGGCGGCCTCGCAGTAGATTGTTGCGCCACGCTTCAAGGCGTGTTCTTTTTCTTCGAGAACCAGAATGCCGGCGCCTTCAGACATAACGAATCCGTCGCGCTCTTTGTCGAACGGGCGGGATGCGCCTTCCGGATCGTCGTTGCGGCGACTGGTGGCGCGCAGGGCGGAAAAGCCGCCGACGCCGAGCATGGCAATCGAGGCTTCGGAGCCGCCGGCGACCATTACGTCGGCATCGCCGTATTGGATGATGCGCATGGCTTCACCAATGGAGTGCGTGCCGGAAGCGCAAGCGCTGGTGATACAGAAATTGGGGCCTTTAAAGCCGTATTCGATGGAAATATAACCCGAAAGAATGTTGGTGATCATCTGCGGAATGAGCTGGGGCGAAATGCGGCGCGGCCCTTTTTCGTAGGCCTTGAGGCATTCGTTCTGCATGATCTGCATGCCGCCGATGCCGGAGCTGGCAATAACGCCGACGCGCTGCAGGTCGAGCTCTTCGGAAACAAGCCCGGCATCTTCAACCGCCATCATCGCGGCGCACAGGCCCCACGTAGAGAACGGATCCATCTTGCGAGCGGTCTTGCGGTCAATAAACTTTTCAATATCGAGGTCGCGTATTTCGCCGCCGACCTGCGAAGGATATTGGTCAATATCCGTCATAGCTTCAACGCGACTGATTCCGGACCGGCCGTTCTTAATGCCTTCCCAAAAACTGTTAAGCTCACTTGTTATGGGCGAAACCACGCCCAAACCGGTAACTACTACTTCACGACTCATAACCCGCTCCTCAATTGAATAAATGCTGAAATGGCCGGAACACCCTCACGAGCGGTTCCGGCCATTAAAAAACCCTTCAGCTAGATTACTCGAAACCCTTTTCTGACAGATAGCTGATCACACCGCCGACAGAAGTCAGCTTTTCAGCATCTTCGTCCGGGATTTCAGCGCCGAATTCTTCTTCGAAAGCCATAACGAGTTCTACCGTATCGAGGGAATCCGCACCGAGGTCTTCGATGAAAGATGCTTCGAGGGTAACCTGGTCAGCGTTAACGCCGAGTTGCTCAACAATGATGTCTTTTACTTTATCTTCAAGTGCCATTTCTAATCTCCTTTTCCTAGGTTTACACTTACAAATGCTACATTACCATGCCGCCGCATGTCGAGAGTACTTGACCCGTAACATATGCGGAGGCGTCACTTGCCAAAAACAGTACGACGTTGGCCACGTCTTCCGGCTCGCCAAAGCGCGAGAGCGGAATCAATTCCTTCATCTTGTTCTGTACTTCTTCATCCAGCGCATCGGTCATCGCCGTGCGGATAAAGCCCGGCGCCACTGCATTGCAGCGAACGTTGCGCGAGGCCAGCTCTTTGGCGACCGTCTTGCTGAAAGAAATCACGCCGCCCTTGGAGGCCGCATAGTTGGCCTGGCCGGCGTTGCCCATCAACCCGATCACCGAAGCAATGTTCACGATGGTGCCGGAACGCTGCTTCATCATGCCGCGCATGGCGGCCTTGGTGCAGAGGAACACGCCCTTGAGGTTCACGTTCAGAACCGCATCCCAGTCGTCTTCGCTCATACGCATGATCAAGCCGTCCTTGGTGATGCCGGCGTTGTTGACGAGCACGTCAATCTTTCCAAAATCCTTGGTGATGGCCTTTACGCCTTCAGTCACACTGTCGCCTTCAGCCACGTTCACGCCGTAGCATTCGGCACGGCGACCCAGCGCCTTGACCTTTTCGGCGGTTTCCTCGAGCCATTCGGCATTGAGGTCGCACAGGGCGATGTCTGCGCCGGCTTCCGCCAGCTTCACTGCAATAGCCTGTCCCAGGCCGCGCGCGGCGCCGGTTACCATTGCTGCTTTGTCGTTCAATTGAAACATGTATTTCCCCTATTCCTTTTCCAAATCGGTTAATTGGCCGATGTTACGTACTGCGACATCCTTGTCAATACGCTTTATGAGCCCAGCAAGCACCTTGCCCGGGCCGCATTCGACAATCTCTTCGACTCCGTCGGCGGCAAGCCGCTGCACAGAAGCCACCCACTGTACGGATGAAGTGATCTGCTTCACCATGTTATCAGAGATCGAGGCGGATTCGTGAAAGCCGGCGGTTACGTTCGAAAGCACAGGAACGTTGGTTTCCGCCAGCTCGACGCCGGCCAGAAAGGCCGCCATCTTGTCCGCAGCCGGCTGCATCAGCGACGAGTGGAACGCACCGGCCACCGGCAGGCGGATGGCACGCTTGGCGCCGGCTTCCTTGCAGAGAACTTCAGCTTTGTCGATCGACTCGGCCGTGCCGGAGAGCACCGTCTGAGCCAGCGAATTAAAGTTGGCGACCTGGCAGCCCGCCTCTTCCGCAACCTTTACCAGCACCTCGCCGGCCACGTTCATCACCGCCAGCATGGCGCCGGGGTTTTCTTCGCAAGCCGCCTGCATGAATTCGCCGCGCGCCTTGAGAATCTTGATCGTGTCTTCAAAGCTGACGGCGCCGGCCACATAAAGCGCGGTCCATTCGCCGAGGCTGTGCCCCGCGAGAATGTCGTATTCAATATCCGGCTGTTTGAGCTCCAAAGCCTTGAACGCCGCTGCACTGGCCACAAAGATGCCCAGTTGCGCATGGTTGGATTTGTTGAGTTCTTCCTGCGGACCTTCGAAGCAGATGCCTGCGAGATCATAGCCGAGGATGTCGTTCGCCTGATCGAACAGCGCCTTGCACTCCGGAATCGCTTCCGCGAGATCCCTGCCCATTCCAACCACTTGCGATCCCTGTCCCGGGAAAACAATTGCTCTTTTCATTACTTCCCCCATTCCAAAACGCTTGCACCCCAGGTAAAGCCGCCTCCGAACACGGTCAACACAACCAAATCGCCTTTCTGGATGGTTCCATCCTTGGTGGCTTCGTCCAACGCGATGGCCAAAGCGGCCGACGAAGTGTTGGCATATTTATCCACATTCACATACATGCGGTCGCCAACTCCGAGCCGCTTGGAGATGGCGTCGATGATGCGGATGTTGGCTTGGTGCGGTATAAAGCATCCAATATCATCGGCTTCCAAACCGTTCTTTTCCAATGCCTGTAGAACCGACTCGGTCATCCGGATCACAGCATGTTTGAAGACCTCGCGGCCCTGCATTTGAAGATACTGCTGCTTGTTGTCGAGCACATCTTGGGAAATTGGATTGCGGCTGCCGCCGCCGGGCGTCCAAAGCAAATTGGCCAGCGATCCGTCGGATCCCATGGCCGATTGCATCACACCACGGCCTTCGCCGCCGGCGCGCAGCACAGCTGCTCCTGCGCCATCACCGAAAAGAATGCAGGTGCCACGATCCTCCCAGTCGATGAAGGTGCTCATTTTTTCGGAGCCAATCACCAACGCGGTATCAATGGCCCCGCAGGCAATCTGGTTCTTGGCGTTGTCCAAAGCATACAGGAAGCCGGAACAGGCGGCCCCGAGATCGAAGCAAAAAGCGTTTTTGGCACCAATCTTTTCCTGCACGAAGCAGGCCGTGCTTGGGAAGAACATGTCGGGCGAAAGCGTGGCCACAATAACGAGATCAAGCTCGTCGGCCCCGATGCCGGCATCAGCCAAGGCTTTCTTTGCCGCCGCGGCGCCCAGATCGGACGTGGCTTGATCGGCGGCGGCAATATGGCGCTCGCGCATGCCTGTACGGGAATAAATCCATTCGTCGGTGGTGTCGACAATGCTTTCGAGGTCTTTATTCGTCAGCACCTTTTCAGGCACGTACGACCCCGTTCCAATGATTGAAACTGTCCGTCTGGAATCCATTCAAGTGTTCCGTAAAAAATACTAGGTTTTGGGGTTTATACTCGCTAGCTCAGCTTCAATCAAATGGTTTAGATCATGATCTATTGCCTCGGAAGCCACGCGAATACCGTTGAAGGTGGCGTGCGCGTTCGACGAGCCGTGGCCGATAATGACGATTCCGTTAGCGCCAAGCAGCGGAGCGCCGCCATGGCTTGAAGGATCGGCGTGCGAACGCATCTCTTTGAATACGCCACGGGAAAGAAAGTAGCCGAGGATACGCACCGGGTTGGCCCTGAACATGATTTTGAGCCAGCTGGAAATCATGCTGGCCACCGCCTCGCTGGTCTTCAGCACGACATTCCCGACAAAGCCGTCACACACGGCAACGCTGACTTTCCCGCTGAAAAGATCGCGGCTTTCGACGTTCCCGCTAAAGTTCAGATGCGACTCGTCCAGCAGACGAAAGGTCTTCTTGGTGGTTTCGTTGCCCTTGGCCGCCTCTTCTCCAATGCTCAAAAGCCCAACGTTCGGATTCTTGACCCCAAGGATTTCGCGGGAATAAATGCTGCCCATCACGGCAAACTGCTGAAGCATTTCAGGCGTGCTGTCGGGATTGGCCCCGGCATCAAGCAACACAAACGGATCTTTCGGCGTCGGCATAATAGCGGCGATCGCCGGACGGGCAACACCCGTCAAGGTCCGAAGCTTCAGCGTAGCGCCGGCTACAGCCGCGCCCGTGTTGCCGGCTGAAAAAATGGCGTCGGCCTTGCCGTCCTTGACCAGCTCCAGTGCGCGGGTGATCGAGGAATCCTTCTTGCGGCGAATCGCCACAGCAGGAGACTCCCCCATCCCAACCACTTCCGAGGCGTGCACGATTTCAATGCACGACGGAACAGCGCCTTTATGCTTGGCGAGTTCAGTCTTGATCGCGGTTTCGTCGCCGACAAGAAACAACTTCTCCAGACCCTTGAGCTTTTCAGCGGCCTGGAGTGTTCCGGCAACAATTTCCTGAGGAGCGTAGTCGCCCCCCATCGCATCTATCGAGATACGCACGGGAGCCTACTCTTCAGTGGCAACAGTCAATACTTGGCGTCCGTTGTAATAGCCGCAACTCGGGCACGCATGGTGCGGGAGCGCCGGAGAGCCGCATTGCGAGCAGCTTGAAGCACGGGAAATCGGCTTCTTCATATTCTGGGCCTTGCGGCTCGCGGTCTTGCTTTTCGAAGTTTTTCTCTTTGGAACTGCCATAGCAATCCTCCTTACATTCTACAAATTCAATTCGTCCAACCCCGTCCAGGCGCTTGGACCGTCATTAGGTTCACACGAGCAAGCCCCCTTGTTCAGGTCGGCTCCGCACTGTGCGCATACCCCTTTGCACTCATCGCTGCAGACCGAAAAACCGGACACGTGCAACAAGATCTCCTCACGAAAATCCTCCGTAATATCCACCGAATCAGTTCCATCGGGGGCGGAGTAAGCGCGTAGAAAATCGGAAACGGTCACCGTTGTCGAGAAAAATTCAGAACATCTTGCACAGCGCAATTCCATCTCCACCGCCAGCGTTCCGCGCACAACCAGCTCGTCCGAAACCCGCTGCGCATAAAGCTCGTACTGTACATCCCCCGCCTTCCGCACAAAAGGATCGCCATCAAGCTCTATGATCCCGGCCGGATCGGCACCCGTGTAATTCGATCCCTCTTCCGGAATCCTTGCAACCCATATCTTCATCGCCTATGCCTTTCCCCGAGGGGTCAGTCCTATGATTTAATGTTTTTAACCCGATCAAAACTTTCAGAACCAAACTCGCCCGCGTCCATGCGTTTCAGAAAAGCCGCAAAGTTCGTCGCCTTTCCCATCTCCAATCGAGCTTTGATCCACAGGTTCTTCACACAGGTATTTCGTCGCACCAGCCAGGCAATCGCATATTTCTCCGCACAGTTCTTTCGCAGTCCAGCCAATGCTTCATCGGTCAAACCCAATGCCGCCAAGCCCGCCGACACAAGGCGTTCCGCCTCCGACACATCATGGCCAATGACCTGCTCCCCGGAATACGAACTGCGCTGCCGCCCCTCCATAACATCGTCGATCCGCCCCATCAACTCCTTGCGAAACGTCTCGCCGCCAAGAAACCATCCCCGGCGAAGCTCTTTCCATGCGACATCATATTCGGCCGGATTATCAGACAGCGAGAGCTCTAACACCCGCGACTGCATGAATTGCTGATACTGCCTTCTGCCCGTTGAGTTATCCAACCACTGAAAACTGCCCAGCACCCGTTCCACACATAGCCACTCCGGCCGCAGTGACGGATCAAAGTAAAGAGGAAATGAGCTCCAGCAATATTCTTCCAACGCACCCGTCTTTAAATCAAACAAATGCGCACGGGCTGGATTCAGATGGATATAGCCGGCAACCGTCGAAAAATATTCATTCCGGACTCCGTCGATCACCAACGCCTTGTAGCGCCCCTGGAACAGATGCCCCCATCGTTTATGCCGGGCATTGAACCGCTGGGTATATGTCCCCTGGAACCACGTCATACCCGCCACCAGATTTGGCTCCGGCGTCTCAAGCAAAACGTGATAATGATTGCCCATCAACACAAAGGCATGTATCCGCCAACCGCAGCGGCCACACGCCTCATCCAATGTGTCCATAAAGATCTTCCGATCCCAGTCATCAGTAAAAATGGCATCCCCGCCATTCCCGCGGCACATCACATGATACACCGCGCCTTCATATTCAATCCGTGGCTTCCGAGGCATGGAAGGAAATTAATGGAAAGGGGGCGCGGGGGAAAGGAAGAAAAACATCATTTCATAGGTCTGACCCCTTTTCCGTCGAGCACGATATTTGAGAGCAACGGCGAGAGTGGCCCGCCTTGCGGCGTGCCCTCACCCGGATAGGTGATCTCGTTGTTCTCCAGCATAATACCGCTGTTGAGAAACGCGCGAATGAGCTTCAACACCCGCTTGTCCTTGATCCGCATGGCCAGCCGACTCATGAGCCGGTCGTGGTTTACGCGGTCGAAGAACTTCGAGAGGTCGATGCTCACCACATAGTTTGCCCCGCGCTGAACATGTTCCCTCGCCCGTTCCACGGCTTGCGCCTGCGAGCGTCCCGGACGGTACCCGAAGGAGCTGTCCGAGAAGGCATGGTCATAGATGGCGGTTAAAACCTGCGTCATCGCTTGTTGCACGAACCGATCCTGCACGGTTGGAATCCCCAGGTCACGGGTGCCCCCGTCGGGTTTTTCGATTGTCTTCCGGCGCACCGGCATCGGTTCATAGGTTCCTCCGAGCAGGGACGTTTTAATCGCGCCCCAGCATCGGTTCAGCGCTCCGGTCAATTCCCGCGCTTTCACGCCGTCTATTCCCGGAGCACCGTTATTCTTTTCCACCCGTTTCCGGGCGGATCTTCGATTTTCAACCGCGCAGATGGATTCCATCAGGCGGTCTTGTCCCGTCGTACTTTCGGCCAGTCGGTTTGCTATGAACTCGTCGACGACCGCATTCCCGCGACGGCGTAGTTCCGAAGCGCCCAGTCCCATAAGCATCTGCTCTGAATTCATAAAACACCTCGTCCTACTCATACTCGCATTTAACAGGCACCCCGTGCCCGCCCACCGTTTGGGCCTTTAATACCGCCGCACTTCAACCGGTCGCATTTCCGCATCCGATTCTCACGACACCACCTATTACGCCCGCTGCTGACTGCCATCAGTCGATAAGCTTCCCTTTCGGGTTGCTCACTCGCAGATCGACTTCGAGGTTTTGTGTCCCGATTCTTTCCAACCGGCTCCCGCCCTGCGCAAAGTCGACGCAGGCCAGGCCGAGAGCTTGGTAAGCCGGGGATCTCATTCCGGCAATCTATCCGCAAGAACCAATGGCCCTCCCGGGGTACTCCTCGGCTACTTTCCACGCGTAACTGTCGAATCTACAAAATGCGCCGTATTCGAATGGTCAGGACTTCCGAATGTGTTGCTCCCTCGTCCCCGTGCACTTTGCCTATATTCGCTTGCTGTACGTCAGCCCGCGCATTTGCTTTAAGCTTCCTTCACCCCAGCTTTACAGACTGAAGCTCTGCTCTCTGCTACCCTAGCCACCATTCGGCCCGGGGTTGAACTAATCCCTTGTATCGCACCTCCATATCTTGCAAGATCTTCCGCAATCTACGGAGGAGCGCGAAACAAGCAACGCACCAACAAGTAGCCGGGCAAGCCCGGCACACAACCAGCACATGGACTTTACGGTGACAACGCCTGTTTGATCCGGTCAAAGTTTATGAGCACCGAAAGTCACGTGTAACGTTAGCTACGAATAAAAAACATGAAGCACAAGAAACAGCACTGGATACCTGAATCATACCTCAAGGCCTGGTGTGATTCTGACGCGCCAAAAAATCATGAGCCATATGTATGGATGATTTCCAAGGATGGTTCTGCTTCCAAAAACAAAGCCCCGCAAAACATTTTTTGTGAAAGCGAGATGTATACCATTCACGGGAGCGGGGGCGAAAGAGATTTGACCCTAGAGCATGGCCTTTCCGGGCTTGAAGGTTTTTTTGCTAGATTACGTCGCGAAAAACTATCAAACAGAATTGACCTTGTGCCTGATGAGAAATCCCAATTGCTTTTATTTGTTGCCGCCATGAAGGCTCGTACTGTAGTGCAACGCGATCATATGCAGAATCAGTGGGGCAAAGCCCTGGAAATGATGGATTCACTAGCTGAACAAATGACAAAAGAAGGAGGAGAGCGATTTATTGCTACACAACCGTCTTTATCTGGTTCTGAAGAATCTCTTTCGCATGAGCAGGTTCGTAGTCTTGCAGAAAAACCAATGCAAAATTCGCTATTTCCAATGATGATTTCCCAAGTAGAGCTATTGGCTCAAATGCATATTTCAATAATTGGAACAAATACGTCTTCTAGTTTCATTACATCCGATTCGCCTTGCGTATGGGTTAACCCAGAAATTCACAAACTTCCACCCTTCTTCCGTCATGTTGGCCTCGGACAAAGCAAAACTGAGGTTACGTTGCCTATTTCTCCCGAGCAAATCATTTTAATATCGTGGAACGAGCAGAACGATGGGTACATGGAGCTTAATAATGATCAAGCGGTTGAAGAGTATAATCGCCGGACTGGGTGTCTTTGTGACAAATACTGCATTTCGAACAGTAACATTAGAAAAGGCAGCTGGTTTGATTCTGGTATTGAGCCAGAAGACTCTTGGGAGAAAACGCAAGCGAAACAATGTAAAAGCTAACAAGCGAAGTCAGCTTATTGGTCGCTCCGCTCCCAAACGCTGCTTCGAGACGTTCTGCACAAATAAGATGAAAAGAAAAACAACATGGATTATCGCTCAGATTGTCACCTTCTGTTTGTTTTTCGTCTTGTTGGGTGTGTCCGCAAAATTCAGCCTTGCAATATTATTTGGGATCTACCTTTTTTATCCGATCACATGGGCATCCATCTGCTCACTGGTGGAAAGAAGAGCATTCCCCATTAACTGGAAAAGAAATTCAATCATACGGATTCTGAGCGTAGTTATTGTCCATGGAGCAATTACATTTTTCATTCTGGAAAACATGCCCACTTATCAAGAGCCCGTTTTTATTGTTCCATCAACTGAAACAGAAAAACAAGCAGAACCACCATTAAGCCCTTCTGAGTAAAGACAAAAAATCCCCCAATCCAATCTTCGTGTTTTTACCAACTTCCACTATCGATTGAACAATCCAACCTGGTCTCGACTTGTGCCGTTTTTATTTCTACATGGGCGAGTGGAGCAAGGCTCCCTCAAACAACCGTGCGGGCTCAGGCGGCCAGATCTCCCCAAAACTTCGGGGTGGCGGCTGTCCGGCCTCAATGGCTCCGGACGTCCCAGAAAATCATGCGGTACTTCCCTGCACGCTACCTATTCAAGAAAACATCGGTTGTCCGCCATAAAGACGGAGTCCAGTTTGGTGCGGGCTTGCGACAGGGTCGGCTCCTTATCAAAACAGGTTCTATAAAAACCGGAGGCGGCGGTTCCAATCAAGCGGAACGGGTACGGGTTCTTTCCATCACGGCTGCTTCGGATTCGAACCATTTTATTATGCCGTGCATCGGATGACCTCTATTGTCCCAGTTAGAACGTCCGGATCACCACCGCCTCCTTAAAAGCATAAATTAAATCATCGTCTGCCCTTTATGAGTTGATCGACTGAAAAGCCGGTCTTGCGGTCGAGCATGAAATAGACGGCCCGAGCGATCTTGGTGGCAATGATGGCGTTGGCTGTGTGTTTGCCTTTCTTGCGTTCGAGCCGTTCGTAATAAGCATTGAGTTTCGGGTCGGCCCGTTTGCCCAAGATGGCCGCCTGCATGAATGCCCACTTCATATATGGGTTTCCCATCTTGCGCCCCTTGCCGCCGAAGTCCTTTCCTCCGCTTTCGTTGGTGCCGCAGACCAACCGGGAATAGCTGATGAAATCCTTCACGGTCGGGAAGCGTTCAATGTCGATGGTTTCGTAGAGGATGGTCAGCGCCAGTATTTTTCCAATGCCTGGAGCCGTGCGCAGCAGCCGGTAGTCCTGCTGCTTGAAATCCCGTGCATGTTTTTCGATGCGTTGCTCCATTTTCATAATGATCTCGTCGTAGCGCTCGACGATGGACAACTCCATTTCGGCAGTGAACGAATCGAGCGGGTTGTCAAAACTTGACCGGATGCCTTCCCGCCAGCGCTCCTTGCTGTTCGCACTGATCGTTAGCGGCTGGTTTCCGGCAGCCATCACCTCGCAAGTCGAATGGCCGGTGAGTTCGGCCCGGTTCTTCACATACTTGTTGCGGCGGCGGAGCAGCTTCCGGGCCGGCCGCAGATCCCGGGGGCAGACATAGGCCGGGGGAATGCGACTGGTGCGCAGGCACTCCGCCAGCTCCCGGGAATCCTCGTTGACGTTCTCTTCGTTCACTCCAACCCATTTTGGGTTGGCTCTCCGGCTTCGCCTCCGTGTCGTTCTTATGCTTGTTCGCCGCAATCGACTTCACATAGAACGCATGGGCCAGCACAAACTTGATCCCGGCATCCACGCAGGCATCCGCCAGCCAGAAACAGACAAAGCAGCTCTCGCAGGTTACGGTCAGATCATCCTTGTAGGGTTCCACCAGCTTCAGGAAAAACCCGAAGTCGTTGTTCCGGATGTTGCGGTGAACCAGAATGTTCCCATCCAGGTCCATCACGCAGATGTACATTTGCCTCGTATGCAGATCGATTCCGCAGTTGTATTTCGTCGTCGTTTTGTAATACTTCATCTCATGCCTCCTTCGATTAGTGCCAATTGGAGACGCCGCCTTCGGGTGGTCAGCCGTATTGCTTGGACAGAAGGAGGCACCTCATTTTAGCTTAAGGAAATAACAGCCCTATCAGAAGGGTTTAGATGAGTATCAAGAACATCGAGCCTACGGTGAAAACGCCCGCTGAGTAAGGCAATGTTTATGTGCACCGAGGCTCACGTTTAACGTTGGGATGACAAGGAAAAGATAATGACAAAAACAATCATAACATTATTTGTAGTTATATTGATCGCTGGCTGTTCGACTACTCCTTCCTCTCCAAAACCACACAAAACAAAATACGCTTTTCAGTGTTTGCAAGTGGCATCTCCAGATTCGATTATCCAAGAATTAGGATTCAGTTATGATACCAATGCAGTCATTCAAAATTACACCCAGCCAAAAGAAAACGATCTGTTTGGAAAGCAACATATCACCCCCCCCGTATCCAAGCTTCCAAAGCCAGTGCTCACGCAGTCGCAAATCGAAGACCTCATAAAAAGATCGGACATTGAACTTATTGAGTTTCCTGTTGTTTACGCAGGCATCGGAGAATCAGTAACAAATGACCAAACTAAAACAGAAGCAATGGCAGTAGATGCCAACGTTGTTGAAGGAAACGTTGTCTGTAGGAAAGAGCCTTATAAATTCGGAAAGTCAGTTTCTATCACTGTTAACCAGGTGAAAGACAATGTTGTTAACTACAAAGTAGACATGATGAACCGAAAGTTTAAGGCATTTGATGAGTATAAGACCAAAGACGGTCTAGTAATAAAAATGCCTTTTTTTGAAAGTAGAGGGCTGAATACAGAAATATCACAACCCCCTTATGTGTGGACAGCGATGGGAGGACTCATTGATCAACGGAATGATGGCCAGAAAACTCATGAAATAATAATCATCCGAATCATCCCACCCATCCACAATATATGAGAAGTCCAAGTGGGTGGAGTGTACGTGAAAAACGCAGGGTTGTTTTGAAATCAACAGCTCGCATCGAGTTTATGGGGTATGCTTTTTCACGCCACTCACCCATAACGTTCATATGGCTTTACCAAGCCGGAGAATCGATTATGAATAAAGGCATCATGACCCAAAGAGCGGCGCGTCTAACGGCAGGGATACTTTCATTTGGAATAATACTCCAGATTGAGGCCGCTGATTTTCACATCACATCAATGTCTATGTATCAAACAAGCGGGCTCGGCGTTGACAATGTGGCATTGGGAACGAATATCACTCCGCACACAAACGTTGTACTAGGTGACCCTCTGAACGTTGTGGACGGAGACTTCGATACAGTCTGGTACAGTCATCAAGGAATCAGTAACGAGATTTCTTTCACACTGGATTTGGAGCGCAACGTGGTGATCGGGAGATTTGTACATTATCCTGTTCAGACAGCGTATTATCTTATCGAGACCTCCAGTGACGGTGCCGTATGGACCAATAGACATTCCGCAATGATGGATTCCCTTTCTGATGCAGGCATACGCACCAACGATGTGATGGGAGCGTATTCTGCCCGCTATATCCGGTACACGGGGCGAAACTACCGGTCTGCCTATGTAGGGGAATTAGATTTTCAAGTGTTCGAGATGGAAACTCCTCATATCGAAGTTTCTTTCCCTTCTCTAGCGGATGGGTACTACACGTTGCAGAGGAACGATGATCTAACATCGGGGAACTGGACAAACGTAGCGGGACAAGTTGGTGTGCCAGGTAATGGTGATGCCGTCACGCTGCAAGATGCGAATCTATATTCGAATCAATTCTATCGGGTACAGGAACGCGATACGCCTTAACCCAGATAAAGGAAGGCAAAAAGGGGAAAAAGATGTTTTGAAGATAGGACAACGTAATGGGGGATACAATGAATACTGATCCATATGCAAATTCGGCAAAGAAATATGACATCTTCATTGAACGATTCGCCACATCCTTAAGGCAGATTGGAATGCAAGTGTATCCTCCCCGAGAGGGCATGCTTGTTTTAGATGTGGGATGTGGTACTGGAACAAATTTGAATCTTTATCATAAAGCTGGTTGTAAAGTCTTTGGTATAGACGCATCTCCTGCAATGCTAGAGGAAGCCAAGAATAAATTAGGCAACCAAGCCGAACTTCGGCTGGGTAGCGCTTCAGAAATGTGCTATCCAGACGAATCCTTCGATTTGGTCATTGGCATGCTGACCTTACATGAAATGTGTCGAGATATCCGATTGCAGGTAATGAATGAGATGGTACGTGTTCTGAAACGAGAAGGGCGCATTTTGCTGATCGACTATCATCCTGGTTCGATTCGATTCCCCAAAGGCTGGATCTACAAGGCACTAATTTACTTTATTGAGATTGCAGCAGGTCGGGAGCATTTTAGGAACTTCCGGGATTTCCTTGCCAACAATGGAATGCCAGGACTGATTAAGTCGCTTAAACTGACTATAAAAAAGACTGAGATTATTGGTGAGGGCAACTTGGGAGCATATCTGCTTTGCTCAGAATAGGTATCGATCGCCTGCGAGTTGGAAAAGGGTTCAAAGATCGCGCTGGAAAAGGGCGCAAAGAATTCAATGAAGGGATGGATAATCAAACGGAACTCATGGAACGATTGTCGCGGCTATCCCTTCGTCTGGCTAACGAGTGCTGGCCGTTGCCCCAGACGGAACATCGACGTAACTCATAACGTTATCAAGGACCGGCCTCCGCAGCTCTCGTCGCGCGCCCCCGGGTTCGGTTCAATTAGTTAAAAGCGTGTTTTTTCCCCCGCGTTGAGTGGATGGTGGTTCGCGGGTTTTATCAATTAGCCGACGAAGTGAGCGATGTCCCAAATATAGGAGGAGAGCTCGCAGGCGATGGCGACGCGGATCTTGTTCACGTGCATACCGCGCATCGCCAGTTTGAAACTCCGTTTGTTGAGCCGGTTTTGGGCGTGCCAGCTGACGGCCTTCACCTCCCGGGAAAGCCCTTCTTGCCGAACTGAAGGGGGTGTCTTTTCCATTGTTAAAACTGGGGCGTAGCCTCCGGTTCGTTGGTTAGGGTTTGAAGTCGCCAATCTCGCTGATGATCACCATCGCCGCGGTTTGCTGAAAACCGCGGAACCCCATCAACGCTTCCACGAGCGGCCGCCGCTCCTAGGTCGTCAAAAACCGGGGTCAGGTCTCAAGATTCAAGGCATCGGATTCTCCGACCCAACTATCGCTCCGGAGTCGCCGCCTCCGGCTACAGCTTCAAGCCTCCGAAACGGATTCCGCGTGGAACCAGAGCCTGCAGCTCCAAAAATGTTTGCAAGCCACTCATGTTTATTCCACTTTATGCGGCGAACTACGGAACCAAAATATGAAGAAAACAAATAGAACATCATACATCGCGCTATCCCTCGCACTCGCCGTGCTGCTGGCCGGGTGCTCCGGCCCAAAACGGCCGGAAGCCGGCGTAGATGAAAAAGCGCAGATGGCCCAGGTGAAAGCCGGCCTGAAAAAAGGTTCCGCCGGATCAAACCTTTTGCTGCAGCTGGCATGGCTCCGCGGCGCCGACGAAAACGCCGCCCTGTTGCGCGCCGGCGAGCCGGCATCCGAAACCGCCAAGGCATTTCTGGCCAAACATGCCTCCGCGCTCAACGCGGTGCCGGCACGGGTCAGTCAACTAGCGATGCAGGCGAATAATCTGGACTCCTTTAGATGGGCCTTCGCACGCGGCATTCAGCCGGATCTCCAATACCAGGGCCTGCTGCAGTACTGGTCGCTCGGCCCGGATTGGCGCGACTATTTCATGGCTGAATACCCCGAGCAAGCTCGGTCCGTCTTCATGAACCGTGCGATAGAGGAATACAACATCACGTTTTTCAATGCTCATGTCAGCGCCTTTAAAGCCAGCGGCTACAAGGTCGAAAGCCCGCAGGAGCAAACCGAGTTCAACGCCCGCTTTTGCCGCTTTCTTGCCGAGCAGATCGAAACCGCCATGCTCAGGAACAAACGGGAGCGCGTCGAGTTTTTCATCGCCCACATGCCCGCTCTCAACGACGTGAAATTCATCGACTGGAAAACGAAGGAGGTCATGGCCGCTCTGGGGGATTATGTTTTTCTCGAACTCAAGGACGAGGCACTGGCCTGCAAACTCGTTGAACTCGGCTATGCATGCAACCGGGTCGATCTCGATGAAACCGGCTTTGGCGCCCCCTTTGCCGATGCGCTCCGGGCCGATCCAGAATATGCGTTCGCCGCCCTGCAGCTCGACGAATGGCAAGGCACCCTCTCCGCCGTAGACGCCGCCTTCCTGGCGACCTTGCCCGACGACGTGCTGGCATCCATGCACAAACTGTACTTCGGCGATGCCATTGAATTCTGCATGAAGCAGTCCGACACCGAAAACGCCATGCGCCTCATCGCCCTCCGCCAGGCAAAGGAGCCAATGACCCGCTCCGAGAACACCGAGCTGATGAACTGGTCGCTGGAATGCGGCAACAGAGCGGTCTTCGACTATGCCATGAGCCAGGCCGGCGACATCGACATCTACATGATCGATCTCGGGGCGCTAGCCTCCAGCCAGAAGCTGTTCATCCGCTACATTCCCGAAATCATGGCCAACGTGCACAACACCATGGACACGCTGCCGCGCCCCGACGGCACCACCCTCGGCCGAATCAATAAAATATTCGCGAGCAAAAACCAATCGGCCGGCCTCTACATTGTTCAACACTACAATCTCTCCGGGACATGGCTCAAGGCCACCAAGGGCCGGACGCTGCTGATGGACGTCTGCCACGGCGGCAATCTGGAAGCGGCCCGCTTTCTCATCGAACAGCGGGGCGCGGATGTCCGGGCGGAGACCGGCTACAGCAAACTGCAAACCTCCCTGTTTGGACGCACCATCCCGACGGAAGGCAAACTCTCTCCCATCTTTTTTGCCGCCAAAAGCGGCAACAGCGCACTCATCCGATACCTCTCATCAAACGGGGGCAACATCCACGCCCGTTCAAACTACGGCACCACACCGCTCATGCACGCCGTCAGCGAAGGCCATATCGACGCCGTGAAAACCCTTATCGGTCTGGGGGCAACGGTGAACGACAGAATGAGCAACAACCTTACCACTCGAAACCTGACGCCCGGCGATGTCTACGAAAAGGTGTGCACCGCCTACCGGCGCGCCCTCGCCAACGGCGACGAGAAAATGCTCGCCCTCCTCAAAGAAGCCGGCGCACGGCCTTAATCCACACATGGCCGGATTCAGAGAAGTTGGGTTAGTTGTTTGACCCTGCGTATTGTTCCAATCATGGTGCGGCATGAGTTTTTTATACGAAGAACTGGATTTCCGCCCCACCCCCATCGGCGACTTGATGCTGCGCCGCAGACGCATGGCCCAATTCGGCGACACTGACATCTATGAAGTGAAGCTGGGCGAAGATTTTCTGATGACCAGCCTGTTCCACGAAGCCGAATCGCAGCTGGCGAAGCTGGGCCTCGGAGCGCTGGACCACGACGGTCTCGATGTGGTGGTTGGCGGGCTTGGACTGGGCTACACCGCCGTCGAGGCGCTAAACGACCCGCGGGTGGAATCGCTCGTTGTGGTGGACTACCTCGAAGGCGTGATCGAGTGGCATCAGACCGGACTGGTTCCATTGGGAAAGACGCTGATGGACGATCCCCGTTGCCGACTGGAACAAAACGACTTTTTCGCCCTCATGCGTAATGCGCCGACAAAACAGCTCGATGCCATCCTGCTCGACATCGACCACACGCCGACCAACGTGCTGCACCAAACGAACACGCATTTCTACACCGAGGAAGGCCTTGCGGAAATGACGCGCCACCTGAAGCCCGGAGGCGTATTCGCCATGTGGGCGGACGGAGCACCCGAGGCGTTTTTTACCGAACGCCTGAGGCTGGTGTTTACCGAGGCCGCATCCCACACCATCGAGTTTGCAAACCCCATCACGGGCGGAACGTCGGTGGGTGCTGTCTACGTGGCGCGATCACGCAAAACCTAAACGCGGCATTTGCCTTATTTTTTCTGGAGCAGTCCGTTGTCCTTGAGATCGTAGACGGCGGCGCTGATGATGCCGCGCATGTTGCTTTCGCTGGAGCGGTCGTCGTAAACCACGTTCCTGCCCGACCAGATCAGGCTGCGCGTCTTCACATCGTAAAGGTTGGTTTCCAGCCGGTATTCCTGATAGATGTCGCCTTGATTCCCTCCATAGGAAGAGACATATACGGTCGAATAGTACCCCCAGTAGCTGGCATAGTAGGTCGGGAAACTGTTGCTGGCGCCGATTCCGCGCTGCTGGTCTTCCGACATCAGGCGCGTAACGAGAATGGAGTCGAACCCATTTTCACGAAGCAGCGAAACCAACTGCTCCTCGTCCAGCTTTCCCGCGTCTTGAACGAGAGCGTGCAGCGAGCGGGCCTCGGCCCCCAGCTTTTGCAGATCCATGCAAAACATGGATTCATATTGCCGGCACAGGCTGTCGCTTTGAGCCATCGCAAGCACCATGGTCTTGCCCATCGGCCGCTCCCCAACCTCCGGATTCTTCCACGACTCCACTTTGATGCCGACACACGAGGTCGCCAGTCCCGCAAGGGCGGCTGCACAAATCCATTGAGTAATGCTTTTTATCATGCTGATCTCCCAGAAACATTGGTTTAGACAAGATGCATCATCAATTTCTTAGCCTGTTTATGCAAGCTCCCCCCGCTCCAAAGACGGCGCGCAGATTAAAAATGCGAGCACTGTACAATATGTCTAAAGTCATTTCGTTTATTGAGGACGGCATGCTAGCATGCAATAGCAGCTTGGAGAGGGATATATGATGAAACTGATCGGTCTGATTATTCTGGCAACCGCCGCAACGTACGCGGATGAAGCCTACCGTACCTTCACCGCGCAGGATGGCCGGACGCTCAGCGCCCGCATCGTTTCGTACGACGCGGCGAGCGGCAAGGTGCTGATCGAGCGCGCCGACAAAAAACGGATCACCGTCGCCCCCACGGCTTTTTCAGCAAAAGACCAGCGATATGTCGATGCATGGCAGACGGCGCAACACTTTCTTTCCACATCGAAATTCAAGCTGGACGTCGTTCGCAAAGAGGTCAACTCCACGAAAAAAGAACACGAGGTGGATATAGGCGAGGAGGAAGCCGGCGGACGCCGCGGCGGCGACTCCGGCGTACAGACGGTTGCGATTGACAAAATCACCCACTACAAATTCAACCTGCTGATCGAAAACAAAACCAAGATTCCAGTGAAGAATCTCACCATGGAATACCGGATCTACTACGATCAGGAAAAGGCCGTCAAGGACGAGAAGGCCAACAAGAACCGCCGCGAGGATGATCCCCGCCCCGAGCGCTATCTCTCCATGGAAGAAAGCAAAGTGAAAGAAGGCAAGCTCAAGATCCGCGCCATTGAGGCCGGCGAAAGCAAAGAGTTCCCCACCCAGAGCGTGTCAATCCTCAAGCGCTCCGCCAGCCGGACATGGGGCGATAAAATCGACCTCAAAGGCAGCCTGGAAGGCGTATGGATCAAGCTCTCCATGCAAGGCCCCGGGCGCGACAAGCTCGTGCGCGAAATCGCCCTTCCTCCAAGCATCCCCAAGAAATATTCATGGGACCCCGTCGAAGAGCCGGAAGCTGTAGATGAAAGCGAAGAAAAAGAAGAACCGAAGGAATAAAGAAAAAGCCTACTCATTGTGATAGGGGTGACCCTCGACCACCGTGAAGGCGCGGTAAAGCCCTTCAAGCAATACGATGCGCGCAACGCCCCCGGCCATCACCAGCGGAGAAAGCTGCCAAACCGCATCGGCCTTTTGCCGCACGGACTCGGCCAACCCCAATGCGCCACCAACTACAATCACCATGCGGCGCTTGCCGGCCAGCGGAAAATCCCCGCTGCGCGACGCGCGCAGCAACGCCGCCATTTCCAGAGTCTTGATCGCTTTGCCGCGCTCGTCGCAAGCCACCAGATAGTCGCCCACCTTCAACAGCTTAAAGACGCGCTCCGCCTCGGCCTGCTTGGTTTGCTCCGGCGTACGCGAAGACACTTTCTCGTCCTTGTATTCAAGCACCTCAACACCAAACACCTTCAACCGCTTGGCATATTCATCCTGTGCTGCCAACAGTGCCTTCGGCTTGATTTTTCCGGGGAATAAAACACAAATTTTCATGCGCTAGCTATACCTGAGTGCCCATCTTGCCGATCACTTCCTTGGCGGTGGCAACAACACCGGCGACATCGGAAAGGTTAGCGGGAATGATCATCGTGTTGTTGGTCTTGGCGAGGTTGCCGAACTCGGAAATGTATTGCTCAGCAATGCGCAGATTAACCGCATCGGCTCCCCCTTCGGCGTTGATCGCCTTGGCGATCTCGGTGATGCCCTCGGCGGTGGCCAAGGCCACGGCGCGGATTTCGGCGGCGCGACCGTCGGCCTCGTTGATGCGCTTCATCTTTTCCCCCTCGGAGCGGGCGATGTCCGCCTGCTTCTCGCCGTCGGCCCGGTTGATCTGCGCCTGGCGCCCACCCTCGGATTCAGCGATGACGGCGCGCTTTTCGCGCTCGGCCTTCATCTGCTTTTCCATCGCTTCCTTGATGCTCTGCGGCGGCGTGATGTTTTTCACTTCATAGCGTGTGACCTTCACGCCCCACGGATCGGATGCAGCATCAACCGCCTCGACGATCGCGCCGTTGATGGAGTCTCGCTCCTCGAAGGTCTTGTCGAGGTCGAGCTTGCCGATGACCGAACGCATGGTGGTCTGAGCCAGCTGGGTCGAGGCAAAGCTATAGTTGCCAATGCCGTACGAGGCGTTTTTCGGATCCACCACCTGCATGTAGAGGATGCCATCGACCTCCACCGAAATATTGTCCTTGGTGATGCACATCTGCGGCGCCACATCCACGGCCTGTTCCTTGAGCGTGTGCTTGTAGGCCACCTTGTCGATGAACGGAAGCAGTATGTGCAGTCCCGCCTCAAGCGTCTTGTTGTATTTGCCCAACCGTTCAACAATGAACGCACTGCGCTGCGGAACAATCCGCATGGTTTTTGCAATCGCAATGACCACAAAGACAACGACGATTCCAATCAATATCAATCCACCACCCATTGTTCTGCCTCCATTACTTGCTTTTAACGATCAGCGTCAGGCTTTTCTGGCCAACCACGACCACGGCCTGTCCCGCTTCAAGAGATTCTTCCGACTCCGCCTTCCACGACGTTCCGTGCGGGAGAATTTTTCCAGGAGCACCGGGCGCAACGGCCTCGGTTACCTTGCCCTCCTCGCCGGCCAGCCCTTCCGAAAGCCCGTCGCCGGCACCGGCGGTTGCCTTGCCGGCAAAAACCGGTTTGAGAAATCGGCGAAGACCGAACAGCGAAACCAGCGAAGCAATCGTGAAAACGATCAGCTGCATCGTGAGCGACAGCGGAAGCAGCCATGCAAACAGCGCCGTGACAAGCGCACCAAGGCCAAAGAAAAAGAGAATCAAGCCCGGCACTGCAAATTCGCAGATCATCAAACCGATGCCGACCAAGGCCCACCAAAACACAGGACTAAACATAACCGCCTCCTTCGAATGAAAAGAAACTTAGAGTATAAGCTTAAATTCTTCGATTACAATAAAGAGGAGGCTTTGTAATGCGGGGAGTGAAACGTGACGATTGAGACTTGATTGCCCCTGCATGCTTTCGCGTCTGCAAGGCCAATTCACGTCTCAATCATCACGCATCTACACCCCGCTGAAGGCGGAGAAGGCGCCGTCGACGGGGACGACGATTCCGGAAACGAACGACGCGGCGTCGGAGATGAGGTAGTGGATTGTGCCGAAGACCTCTTCCTGCTCGCCGAAGCGGCGGAACGGAGTCTTATTGATCACCTGCTGGCCGCGCTCGGTGTAGGAGCCGTCTTCGTTGGTGAGCAGTGCACGGTTTTGGTTGCTGATGAAAAAGCCGGGGGCAATGGCATTGACGCGGATTTTATCGCCATACTTCAGCGCCATCTCGGCGGCCATCCAACGGGTAAAGTTATCGATGGCGGCCTTCGCATTCGAATAGCCGAGCACGCGGGTCAGCGCCTGAGGCGAAGACATGGAGGAAAAGTTCACCACGCAGCCGAAGCCCTGTTCCTTAAACGCCCTGGCGAACGTCATCGTCGGAAGGACGCTTCCCTTGAGGTTGAGGTCAAGCACCTTGGAGTAGTCTTCGATCTTCAGGTCGAACACATCCTGGTCGGGGCCGATGGTTGCGCCGGGCATGTTGCCGCCCGCGCCGTTGATGAGCACGTCGATGCGTCCGCAGGTTTCGAGCACCTTGGCGCAAACCTCGTCGAGCGCGGCTTGGTCGAGCACGTTGCAGGCAAAGCCGCAGCACTTGTCCGAAATCTTTTTGGCCTCTTCCACGGTCGCATCGACCTTGTCCTGAAACAGATCGAGATAGACCACGAATGCGCCCTGCTCCTGCAGATAGTTTGCGGTTCCGCCAGCCAGCACACCCGCGGCGCCGGTGACGGCAATGACTTTATCCTGTATGTCGAAAAGGTTTTTCATAAACAACTCCTATTGTTTCCTCAAAGGTTTGAGATAAGAGCAAAAACAAACCCACCTTTCAAGGGAAAAGCGAGTGGCTGTTTTATTCGTCCGGAAGGTGGTACAGGGTGATGCCGTTGAAGAAACAGGGCTGGCCCTCAGTCAGGAGCCCGACCTGCGAGGCAGGCCACTCGCCTTTAATCGTTAGCATCGGCTGGCCGTTGAGCTCAATGATAACGCGGTCCTTGAGCTTGATGCAGCGGAAGAAATAACTCGATTCCACCTCAACCGTAATCACCGTTTCCTGAGGCCTGGACATGGTGTCAGAGTCGATGGTGTCGCTGCCAATCTCCTCGTTGTTGTCTAGGTCTTCGCCGGGGCTGTAGTCGCGGATATAACGGCCCGTTCGGGAGTCGATTACAATGGAGGACGGGATGTAGAGCCCAAATCCGACGTTGTTCGCAATCTCCGGACGAATGGCAATATGATTATGGATTTCCGGCTTTTGCGCATACGGTTTGGGTTCGTCGGCATCGTAGAAGCGACCGTCGTCCCAGAGCATCGGTTCACGTCCGCGGTCGAGCTTGGCATAGCGAATGAGCATGTCATCAGACGGCACGAAGAACTCTTGGCGCAAATGTTCAAAGTCGCCTTCGAGCCAGCGAACGTCCAGCGCGCTGACAACCGACTGTGAGCGGAGCTGGTAGACCCAGGCGGCAATGTCGCGGTAGGCGGTTTCATCGTCGAAAAGATGCCGATGCACGATTTGGCGCTGAAGCGTCTTCGCGATCTGACCGATGTCCCGGCCGTTTAATTTTCCAGAAACCAGAAGCTGGCGACCGCGGGTGTCGATTACAGCCTTGAGATAGTTGTCGCGGTTCGCAAAAACGGGAAAAACGCCGTACAACCGCTCCTTGCCCTCCTCGAGTTTTTCGGTCTCGAGATTCACGGTGAATTCATACTGGTCAAGCAGATCGCCCTTAAAGGCGAGGCCTGGAACGGAGTGCCGGCACTGCTCGAGTCCATCGTCTTTGTCGTGCCGCCACTCGCCGCTGGGCTGGGTGCCGTCCGCCGCCGAGCCCCAGTCGGTGATGTACTCGGCATGCTCGTCCCAGCCAACGGTATAGACCACGCCGTCGAACTCGGCCGCCGCCCCGCTGCAAAACAGCCCCGGCACGCCGGCGCCGTGGAGTTCCGTGATCAGCGGCTTACCGGGCGTCAGCAGCATTTCGTCGAGCCACACTTCAAAATAGGCGCCGTTCTTCGTGATGCGCAGCCGATGCAGCGGCGCAGCCGCCGCATCGATGCCCTTCGGCGCTTCAGACCATTGAAAGGCAGATGGCAGCGACTGGCGCCGGGGTGATCCGCCTCCGGGCTCGAGGTGGTATTCCCACGTGCGCGTAACGGGGTTGATGCCAATCAGCATATCCGTTTTCCCGTCGCTCCAAGCCACCACGCCGGCCGCACCGCGCATGCCTTTTTCCATAGACGTGATGCGGATGCTGGTTTCAAAGAGATAATTGGCCGCGGGAGGCCGTTTTATATATGCCCGGGCAAGCCCCTTGGTTTCGGCTTGCCGCATAACGCCGTTCGTGGTCGCCCATGCGCCGCCGGCCGCACTCCAGCGCTCCGCCCATGCAGCGCTTCCGGATGATGCAAAGGAGTCGGCAAAGGTCGGCTTGGCCGGAGGCGGGTGATAGCCGGGCGTGTTGGCCGTAGTCGGTCCATCGATCACCATCTCGTCGTTGTAGAAAAAGACGCGGTCGAGGCCGGTGCCTCGCTGGCCGTTCCACCACGCACGGTAGGCCACCCATTTTTCGAAACCGTTCGGTCCGGTCACGATGCGCGGCGCATCGAGGCCGTAAACCGTCGGCTCAACCGGTTCATCGCCGGCATCGAACAGGCCGAAATCCAGAAAACGGTAGTCCGCCCTCTTAGGCGCAACAGCATGCACCGCCAGCAAATTATCGTCTGGTTTGAACGCCCCCGCCGCCGCCTCGGAAATATCGAAATTACTATAGGACAGCGATGGCTCCTTCGATTCGTATACCATTTTCCCGTTAAGGAACACCTGCACTGCGCCTTCGTGGCGCAACTGCAGCAAGGGCATTTTTAAAGGGCCGCTCGGCAGATCGAATTCACGTCGAACCCAGATCTCATTTTCCTTCCATTTGGTGTGGCAGGTAAAAAGCTGGGCCTCGCCCACCTCGGCCGGAAAGCCAAAGCCCCCGTCGCCGGTGCGCCACCCCGAAAGCTTGCTTCCGGGAACCGCCCAATTCTTATCCGGCCGCTTCGTGGTATAGCGTGCTTTCCATGGTGCATACGCCGCCGTGGGCAGCACCGCGGCATAGGTGCGAGCCAACCGTTCGACATTGCGGGCCAGCACCGGGTCGGCAAGCTTGTCGGGGTTTTCAAAACGGCGCGGATTCTCGTTCATCGCCACACCGATTTCACGCAGACCGGTGCGAGGCCCCGGATGATTGGCGGCGTAGAGCAAGTAGTAGCTGCCGCGGTAGTCGAGAATTTCCGGTTCCCCCAGATCGGCGCTGTCGAGCGAATCCCACATACCGCGCCGGCCGTCGAGCAGCTCCGTTGCGCGGTCGGCCGTCTTCCACGGCGAGGCATAGCGCTGCAACCAAATTTCGCCCTCCTTCTTGCTGCCCAGACGGCGGTTGACGGAAAACAACGCGCCGCTTTTATCCTGGAACAGCCGCATCTGTTCGCCGGAGAGGCCCGCCTTGCGAATCGCGGAAAACGGCGCGAGCGGTTCGGCGCCGGCGGCAAAGCCTTTGCCCTCAGCATATAAATAAAAGAGCCCGTTCCGGTAGGCCAAATCATAGGGGCCGCCGATCTCTGGCGGTAAGACGGCGACCGGCGACGTCCAGTCCTGCAGATTCGACGATCCGAGCATCTGTCCGTTGGTCTGAGCACTCATGGCGTAGAACGAACCGTTGTAGCGCACAAGCGAACCATCAAGCTCAACCGGAAGCGGATTGTCCACCGACCACGCCGAACCTCCGGCAAACAGTCCCATCAATCCCCAGAAAAACAACCTCATCAAGCCAGCCTTCATTTCCTCTCTCCAAAATTCGCCGGACTACGTCCGTTGCTGGCGAGACTATCCCGTACCCGCCCTCCGTTTGCCAGCCGATTTCTACATTTCTCTGACCAACAACCACTGTGCTTAACCACGAAATACACCAAATACACGAAAGCAAGGCTGCGAGGAGCATATGATCTTTCGTGTATTTCGTGGTTTTACTACGCTGGCGTGTCTGGAGAATGGTGACGGTTTCCGGTTTACTCCAACCACCCGATCCACCATTTTTCTAAACCATGGGAACAAGAAAGAGAATACCGCTGCTCATCGCGGGCTTTGCGCTGACCGCGCTGGCGGCGGTCGGCATATTTCTGCCGCTGCTCCCCACCACGCCGCTGCTCCTGCTCGCCGCCGCCTGCTTTGCCAACTCGTCCGAAAAATGCCACCGCTGGCTCATGGAACACAACCTCTTTGGCCCCATCATCCGCAACTGGCACGAAAACCGGTGCATGCCCCGTAAAGCCAAAATCATCGCCGTCGCCTCCATCATCGTATTCGGCACCTACGCCGTCGGCTTCGCCATCGACAACCTTTACGTCCGCATCGCCGGAACCCTCATCCTGCTCATCGGCCTCGTCACCGTGCTGCGAATCAAGGTGTGCGATGGAAATCAGGAATAACTGGAACGGGTTCCATCACGATTTATGAATCGCTGAGCGGCAGGACAACCTCAGATGGCCGGTTGGGGTTGTTTTTTCTTATCTCGGCAATGGTTTGGGTAATGTCTCTTAAAATTCGGTACTTCTTGTATCTTTCACCTGAACGTACAGATATGTGCTGTGATCCTATGACCACGTATTCTTCTCTTGAGTCAGAATGATATATAGTTAAGGAGTAATTACCTCCAAATTTGAGTAACTGTGGATAATGCCATCCGCCGTTAATTGATCGAATGACTCTATGTGCCTCATCTGATTTTCCACTTAAGTTTATTACTGGGGATACACCAGGAGGAATGAAGTTACCTTCATGAATTATGATTTCTGTGATGTCATCATCACTGATTGATGGTCTGTCCCACCAATATCCATATGTCATGTGAAAGAAGAAAAGTCCTGCTGAAACGGCAAGAATCGACAGGGAAATAATGATTACTCGCATGACTCTTTTCTTTTTCATTATTTATCTGTCCCCAATATATTATTGATTGGCAAGTCTGCCTGATATCCGGATGTTGACTACATAATCGGGCAGAAATGCCTATTCTCAATATTCAATATCAATCCGCTGTTTCTTCAAAAGAAGACGATGGTGACTGGAGGATTTTGAGGCAAGGGAATTAGAGGGGATTGTTGGGAAGGATACAGGTCACGCCTCACGGCTCAATCATCATTTCCTTTAACCATCGGAACAAAGCGGACATGCATGTCGGGGATCTCACGAAACGTGTCGCCGGTTTTTTCGAGGATAACGAGCTGCTGGATGCCGGTTCCGACGGGCAGAATCATGCGGCCGCCGTCCTTGAGCTGCTTCACGAGCTCCTTCGGAATTTTGTCGGGGGCGCAGGTGACGATGACGGCGTCGAAGAGCGCGTGTTCCGGCCAGCCTTTATATCCGTCGCCGGTTTTAACTTCGACGGTTTTATAGCCTTCGGCGGCGAGCACGGCGCGGGCGTGATCGGAGAGTTCGGGAATGATTTCAATGCTGTAGACCTTGGCGCCGAGCTCGGCGAGCACCGCGGCCTGGTAGCCGGATCCGGTGCCGATTTCGAGGATCCGCATACCGGGCTTCACTTCGATGCGCTGGGTCATGTAGGCCACAATGAAAGGCTGCGAGATGGTTTGCCCGTGGCCGATCGGGCACGGGTGGTCACCGTATGGATCGCGTCCCCGAAGCGCTTCGGGAATGTAGACGTGGCGCCGCACCTTGCCCATGGCTTCGATGACGCGCCCGTCCTTCACGCCTTGCTGCTTAAGAACGGCCACCATCATCTTGCGTTGCACATCCATAGGGACCTCCTTTGCCGAACAACTGGAGGTTAGCCACATGATTGAGATGAACAAGAGCAATCTAGCGCAAAGGACGCAAAGAAAGAAGCCTTGGTCTCTTGCGCTTCTCTGCGTTCTCTCGCGGCCAAAAAAACTAGCCCTGCTGCTTAGCCACCACGCTGTTGACCTTGTCTTCAAGCGACTGCTCCCGGTCGGTTCGGGTTCCGAGCTTAATGTTGGTGTGGATCCTTGGCGCACCCATGCCATGCACTTTTTCGTGGCACGCCTTGACCGCAGCGAATACTTCGTCCCACTCGCCTTCGATGTTGGTTCCATTGGCATGCAAGGCGGTCTTCAGCCCGGGGCGGTTGAGCACGTCTTCGCACGCCGCCACATATTTCGAGAGCGAGATGCCCACGCCAATCGGAACAATGGTTAAATCAACAATGACCTTCATAATCGGAATCTCCTTATCAACGAAGGAAGGTTAGCAAAATACGCCGAAATGTCGAGCCAAGGGCGTGAAAGCTTCACCACGGAAACACGGAGGCACAGAGCAAAAAAATCTAGAGCACCCTCAAGAAAACTACAGTGGTTCGACGGAGAACTTATTGGACGGGACTATTCGCGCCATACCGGAACGGCATAGTCCTGTCATCCAATGATCCTGTCCTCTTTCTACGATGCAATCGTATAGGGTAAATCCATCAAAACTCCTGACCTCCGTGTCTCCGCGGCATAAACCGTTTTGTATTCATTCGCATTGAGCACAACACAATGGCAACCTGTTCCAATGAATGCTGAACAGCTCGAAAACCTCTTCAAAGACATTGCCCCTGCACAAGCGCTGCAGATCAAACCAACGCACTATGCCAACGGGAAGCTTGAACTGACTGCCCCGCTGAAACCCAACCTGAACGACAAGGGCACCGGCTTTGCAGGAAGCATTTCTTCGATGCTGGTTCTCGCCGGTTGGGCGGTGATCACGATTGGTCTGAAAGAGGCCGACCTTGATGCGGAGGTGATGGTCGTGAAAAGCGAAACCGAATATTCCGGCCCGGTTCAATCCGAGCTCAAAGCGGAAGCATCCGTTAGTCCATCGGAAATGGCCCGCGTTTCCCAAGAGCTTGAAAAACGCGGACGCAGTCGTCTGACCGTTCAAAGCCGAATGGGAACGAGCGCCTGCATGACTGCATCCTACGCCATCATTTCCAGAGGCTGGAATCCGCTCAACAGCGGTATTTAATACAGCTCCTCAACCAGCTCGTCATATACCTTTATCATCTCGGAGGTCAAAGCGTGGCGGAACGCCACCAGGCATGATGATTCCGCCCTAGTGCTTCCACGGACGGGAACGGGTAGTAGAGCAACCGATCCTGATCCCCGATATAGTACCCGTTTTTGATATGGTTCCACCGGAAGGTCAGTTGCCGGGTTCGGTCGGCCGTCTTGGAGGGTTTGTCCACCGCATCCAGTTCCTCGAAGCACTCCTTGATCCGGGCGGGAAGATTATGAATGGCCGGCGAGCCTTCAGCGGTTTTGTCGGCACCAATAATGGCGGCCGGATCCAGTTGTGCGAAGAATATTTTCGGCACGCACAAGGGCGAGCCCGGATTGGTGGCAAACTTAGTGAAGACCATGGGATCAAACTTGCTGGCGATCAGCGGATGAACCGGGCATAGCTCATCATAGAGATAGTGCGCGTCCGGGAACGCCGTTGGAAGTTCGCCCTGCTCCAAAACCAGCACCTGCCCGTCCCGGGTGGTGAGGTATAGCTTTCCAAGCACCTCCAGCGGGATGTGCTCCATCACACGGTAGACCCCGAGATAGAGCGACCGCTTGGGCGATCCATCCGCGTGCGCGACGCAACGCTCCGGCACGATCCCCATATTGAAGAATTCAGAACTGAAATCCGGATCGATTTCAAAGTAGATCGCCACACCGCTCGAACGCTTATGCGAACCCACCGCCAGATAACGGCCAAACTCTTCCGCCGGCAGCATGGAAGCCACCAAAGCTTCGGGAACCACCGACAAATATAGATGATGTTTTTCCATTTTTCATTCTCCTGTTGCTAAGCATTCTAAACCCGCAACGTCATCTTGGTTGCAAGCCCCCGGGCTTTCAAGGTGCAACTCTGTTATTCTAGAAACCCTCGATCAGCTCATAGTATTGCTTAATCGTCTCGACCGATTTCATGGCGATTTCATAAAACACCACGCTCAGTGCCAGCACCACCACCGTCCATACGATCCTGGCCGTCCAGCTCATGCCGGGCCGCCACCAGATCAGCGACAAGGCCAAGGGGCCGACGCAGCAAAACGAGACGACGATGAACGAGGTGCTGAAATAGAAAGGCACCTTCGCCTTCGGCGGTGCGGGCACTTGGCGGCCATCCAGAAATTCACCGCAGTGCTTGCACTTGATCGCCTCGTCTTGGATTTCCTCCGCGCAGAATGGACACTTTTTCATGGAATTATCCTACTGGTCGTCTTTGGTTTCAATGGGATCGGGTCGGGTGCCCTCTTCCTGTCCCTTGCGGAACTCGCCGAGGCTCTTGCCCAACGAACGCGAGAGTTCGGGAAGACGCTTGGCGCCGAACAGCAACAGAATGGCCAAAAACACGATCACCATCTCGCTGCCGCCGGGCATACCCATAAAGGCCAATGTATTCATAATGTTTTCTTTCGTTTTCCAATGACTGGAACAATGTCCTACTTGATGACCTTGCGGGTCTGACGCATCAGGGCGCTCCAAAGCGCCTCTTCGCTATCGGCGGCAAGCAGCGCCTCGCGCGCCTCTTTTTCGCGGAAGATTTGCGAAAGGCCGGAGATGAGCTTGAGATAAAACGCGCTGGTGGCCGTCGGGATGACCATGAAGAAAAAGAGGCGCGTAAGCGTCCGGCCCGGGCCGCCGAAATGAATGCCCTTCTTATGCACGCCGAGCGCCATCGTCAGGCCGCCGCCTTCGACGCCGCGGACGTGCGGAAAAGCCATGCCGCTGTCGACCGCCGTACTGATGATGGTCTCGCGTTGAAGCGCCATTTCTAGAAGCTGGCCGCCATCGAACACAAACCCCTCCTGCTGCATCCGGCTGCACAACTGGCCGAGCGCCTCTTCGGGCGTATCCCCCGTAAGCGGAGAAACCATCAGCGACTGCGCGGAAAACCGGGCGAGGCCGATCTTGCGCTTTTCGCCGTAAACCCGGCTGGCATGCTCGCGGGCAACAATCTCCGACGGACAATAGAGATAGCGCGTGCAGTTCAGGCAGCGGTGCAGCTCGTCCGCATGGCGAATCTCGTTGATCAAGCTTGCACTCACCCCCATGCCGCAACCGGTGCAGTGCCCGTCGACAAACGGCACAACCGCTTCGGGATGTTTCTTCAACAGACGGTTTAGATGACTATTGATCGCCTGCGGGAGGTCTGCGCTAAGCTGTGCAATATTTTTGTCAAGCGCATCAAGAGGAGCCTGGGGCATAACGACTTTTTTCTGCATCCGCGCCACAATAAGTTCCTGCAGCTGAATGAGCTGGTTAATGAGTTTTCGGTTGGTCATTTTTAGTTCTCCTGTTAAACAGTGGTTTTATAGTCGTCCACGCGCCCGAGAAGGCGCAGCAGACCATCGAGGATGGTAAGCGGATGCGGCGGGCATCCGGGAATATACAGATCGACGGGCAGCACCGAATCCACGCCGTTGTTGACCTCGGCATGGTCGATAAAGGGCCCGCCGGAGATCGCGCAGGAACCGACGGCAATGACGACCTTGGGTTCGGGCATGGCGGCATAGGTGTCGAGCAGCGCCGCCTTCATGTTTTGCGTCACGGGGCCGGTGATGAGCAGACCATCGGCGTGACGAGGCGAGGCAACGTATTGGATCCCGAAACGGCCTAAGTCCCAGCCGACGGTGCCGAGCACGTTGACATCGGCCTCGCAGGCGCCGCAGCCGCCGGCACTTACCACGCGCAGCTTGAGCGAGCGGCCGAGCAGCCGCTTCATTTTTTTGCCGAGCTCTTCCGCCAGCACCAAAGCATCGGCAGGTTCCAGTACGAGGTTTTCGTGTTCGCGGACAGCGAGACGGTAGTCGGTGCTGTGCGCGATGGCTTCCTGCGGGCAAGCTTGCACACAGTCGTTGCAAAAAATACATCGGCCCAGATCGATCACCGGCAGCTTGCCGTCGGCGATGGCGACGGCGTTGGTCGGGCAGGCTTCGGCACAGGCGCGACAGCCCTCGACGCAACGGGCTGTATCGATCTCGGGGCGGCCGCGGAAACGGTCGGGCACGGGGGGCGGCGGGGCATCGGGGAAGCGGATGGTGCGGTGCTTCTGGTGGATTCGGGCTTGCAGGATATCAAACATGGTTTCGGTCTCCGTTACAGGTCATGGCCGCAATAGGAAAGATTGAAGCTCTTGTTGCAGAGCGGAAAGTCGGAAATCTGCTGGTCGCGCAGGGCGTAGGCCAGCCCAGCCCAGTTGTGGAACGAAGGATCCGTTACCTTGTAGCGCCGGAACTTTCCCTGCGCATCGGTGAGCGCCACGTGGCAGAGCTCGCCGCGCCACCCTTCGATCAGCGAAACCGCTAGATGCCCCGGTTTGAGCGGCCCGGTTACCGCACGAACATCGCCGGCGGGCAAGGCATGGAGCTGATCGCGGATGAAGGTGATCGAATGCTTGATTTCCAGCCAGCGGACAAACGCGCGCCCGAAGACATCGCCGGAGTTCCAGGTGGGGAGCGGGAGTTGCGCAAAACGGTAGATGCCGGAGGGATGGTCGTGCCGGACATCGCGCTCCAGTCCGGCCGCCCGTGCCGCCGGGCCCACGATGCCCAACTCGCGGCAGACGTCCGCCGGCAGCAGGCCGATGCCCTCGAACCGGGCCAGCACCGAGGGGGTGTCGAACAGCAGTTCAATGGCGCTGGCCGCATCCTTTTCGCCAGCCTCCAACCGCGTCAGCAGATCTTCAATTCCAGCGTCGTCAAGATCGTATCCCGCACCGCCGGGGCGGAGCATGCCGCGCCCGAAGCGGTTGCCGCAGAGCACGGCGGTCATGTTGAGAAAGTCGCCGCGGATGCGGCCGCAATACGATGCGGTCGGCAAAAAGCCGGCGTCGCCGGAAAGCGCACCGAGATCCCCAATGTGGTTGGCGAGGCGTTCGAATTCCAGCGCAATGCCGCGCAGCGCCTGGGCCCGCACGGTTTTCCTGCAGCCAGAAAGCGCTTCGACCACTTGGCAGTAGGCCGTGGAATGGCCGATGGCGGTGTCGCCGCATAGGTTTTCAGCATAATGTAGGGCGCGCTTGGCGGGTTGTTCCACCAAGGCTTTTTCGACGCCGCGGTGCTGGTAGCCCAGCGCGATTTCGAGATGGAACACGTGTTCGCCGTGGCACTGGAAGCGGAAGTGGCCGGGTTCGATGACGCCGGCATGGACGGGGCCGACGGCGACCTCGTGGATTTCGTCGCCCTCCACGCGGTAGAAGTCGCCGGAGCCGGGAACGATCGGCTGGTTTCCAGGCCGGTTCCAGGCATCGCGACCGGGGCGCCAGGAGGCCTGGTAGCGCACGGGCTTGAGCCACGGGTGCCCCTCCGGGCGGACGCCGAACTGCTCGGCGATTTCTCGCTCGAACAGGTGGACCTGATTGCAGTCGGGGGTCATGGAGGGGAATGAATTGCCCTCGATGCTGGTGGATAGGATATTCAGTTGCCCATCTTCGTCGTTGGCGAGCACCATCAGCAGGTCGATGCCGCCGAGCTCGCCGGCATCGTAACCGAAGAACGAGGCCACGCGCTGCCCGCCTTCGACGGCACCCGATGCAATGCGCTGGAACGCGGCCAGATCGTGCCGGGGAATTTTTTCGAGCGCAACAGCCTCGCCGTTTCTGGTCGTCAACAATTCAGATGGAGCGGTCATGGTTGTACCTCCAGGAAATCAACTGCGTTATGCAAAAGGTTGCTTAGCGGCGCAGGAATATGCAAACCCAAAAGCAGCACCAGCCCGAGCAGAACGATCGGCGGGGCGACGGTGAGCAGCCCTTCGCGGAAAACGGGTTGCGGAGCGGCCCCGGATGCCGGCTCGCGGTTCTGGACGACCTTCAACACGGTGGCGCCCATGCCGATAAAGATGACCAGCAGCAGGAGCAGGAACAAGCCGCTCGCGACATAGTGCCCGGTTGCAAACCCGGCGTTCAGAATCGAAAACTCGCTGATGAACGGACCGAACGGCGGCGAGCCGATGATGGCGATAAAGCCGGCGAGGAACAACGTGCCGGACAGGGGCAGCCGCCGCAGCGCACCGCTTACCTCGTCGGTGTTTTTACTCCCGTAAGCGTGGTAGATGTTGCCGGCGGAAAGGAACAACAGGCCTTTGGTGACACCGTGGGCCACCACATGCAAAAGCGTACCGAACAGGGCGACTCCGCCGATGCCGATACCCAGCGCAAGGATGCCCATGTGCTCGATGCTGGAATAGGCGAGCATGCGCTTGAAGTCCTTTTGCCCCACCATGAACACCCCGGCCACCGCCATGGAAAACAAGCCCATGAAAATAAGAATCGGGGTAACAAACGCCGCATCGCCAGCGGCCAGGCAGAGATGGTAGACCCGCAGGATCGCCAAGAAAGCGCAGACCAGCAGCGCCCCGGAAAACATGGCAGAGACCGGCGCGGGGGCTTCGCTATGCGCCTCCGGCAGCCAAGTATGCATCGGGGCCAGCCCCATCTTGGTGCCATAGCCGACGAGCATCAGCACAAACGCCGCGTGGAGCCAGGGCTTGGACAAATGGGGCGCTTGCTGCAGGAGCTCCTCGAAGACCAGGGTGGGGTTGATCCCGGCGTGCAGCGAGGCGTAGGCGAGAAAGAAGGAACCGAGCAACGCCAACGCGATGCCCACGGAGCAGATCACCAGGTATTTCCAAGTGGCTTCGATGCTGCGCGGGGTGTGCTCGAAGTAGACGAGCGGGGCACTGACCAGCGTGGTGGCCTCAATCGCCACCCACATGATCCCGAGATGGTGCGACCAGGTGACCAGCGTCATCACGCCCAGAAAGGCGCTGAAGCAAACGCAGAACACCCGGTTGGAACGGGTATGGCTATTCTTGAGATAACCGACGGCATGGATTGAGCAGAAGAAGAAGAGCAGGCTGACCACGAGCAGAACAATTTTGCCGAGCGGATCAAGCACCAGCCAGGTCGTCGTGGCCACCTGCCCGGGGCGTGCCAGCACCAGAAACGTCAGTCCCAGATGCAGGGTTCCCGTAACGGGCAGCAGCCACGGGCGCAGCCGGTCGGAGGGTACGACCGCCGCAACGGCAGCCATGAACAACGGAAGGAAAATCAGTACGAAAGCCATGGGTCTTCACTCCTTGAGTGCAACCAGTCGGCGGGTATCCAAAGAGGAGAACGCCTGATTGATATGGTTGATGATGATGCAGATGACAAAAACAGCGACGAACAGGTCCAATAGAACCCCGAGCTCAACGACCAGCGGCATGGCTCCCATCAGCAGCATGCCGAAAATATAGATGCCGTTTTCGAGCACCAGATAGCCCATTACCTGCGTGATGGCCTTAGCCCGGGTCGTGAGCAGAATAAAGCCGACAAAGATGGTGGCCAACGAAGCCGGCACCAATAGCGGCGTGGTGTGCGCACTCGCCAGCGGCAGCGATTTGGAAAAGAGCAGCGCAAACCCGGTGGCCAGCGCGCCCAGCAGCATGGAAGGAAGAAAACCGATCAACGGCTCCATCTCACGTTTAATCTGCACATCGCGCATGGCCCGGATCATCATGAAAGGGATAATCCCGCCCTTCAGCAAAATCGTCCCGCCCGAAGCCAGGAGCAGCCGCCACCCCAGATGCCCTTCAATCAAAAACGGCATAAGGCCCAGCAGCACCCCTTGCAGACTCACGATCTTGATGACCGTGACCAAGCGGCTGGTGCCCAGCGCGAACAGGTTCAGCGCCAGCACAACCACCAGCAATGCATTCAATAGCGGATTCATAATTTTTTACCTCACAAGCAAAACAAAACCAAACGCACAAAACAGGATGGCAGCAATCAACAAGTACGGAACATGGCGCATCTGCAGACGGGCCATAATTGACTCAACCACTCCTATCGCAACCGCAACGCCGAGCATTTCAACCATAAACAGGCTCCAATCCAACAACGCATACCCGCTCTGGAACGGAAAGAGGATATGCAGCAATACCGCACTCAAAACAAACAGTTTGACCGAAGCTCCGTAGAGAATCAGCCCCAGCAGCGGACCGCTGTGGTCGAGCACCATCGCTTCGTGGATCATCGTCAGTTCCAGATGCGTATTCGGGTCGTCAACCGGGATGCGGCTGTTTTCCGCCAGCAGCACAATGAACATTCCAATCGCCACCAGCACGAGCGAGGCGGCGGCCCCCTGGATGCCGACCGTCAGCGGCGCGTGCAGCAGATCGCCGAGGATTAGTGTGCCGGACATTTTGGCCAACACCAGCAAAGCAAAGAACAACACAGGTTCGGACAGGCAGGCAAAGGTGACTTCGCGGGCGGCGCCCATGCCCTCGAACGGCGATCCGGTGTCGAGCGCCGCCGCCGTGGTGAAGAAGCGGCCGACGGCGAGCAGATAGGCAAACAGGATCAGGTCGCCGGTAAAAGAGATTGGCGATTGGAACGGGCCGAGCGGCACCAGCAGCCCGGCCATGACGATGCCCGTGAGCGAGATGACCGGCGCGGCGACAAAAATCCAGGTGGTGGTCTGGCTGATCACGACGTCCTTGCGGGCGAGCTTGATCAAATCGTAGTAGTTCTGCAGCAGCGGCAATCCTTTGCGACCGGCAAAGAGCGCCTTGGTTTTGTTGATGACCCCGAGCAAGAGCGGCGGCATGGCCAGCATCAACACAAAATGGACAAGTAGATTAATCATGGTTTCAATTCCTTTAAAAGCCCAGCTTCCCCCAGCCGAGCAAAAACACCAAAACGGCCAGCACATACAATAGATAGATCTGTATGCGGCCCTGCTGGAGCAGTCGCAGCTTCATCATATTCCGTCCGGCCTGCCGGAAAGCGGGCAGGATGACCCGCTCCAGCACGGGATCGGGAACCTCCGTCGAGAATTCGCTCTTGGCCGGAAACACCGACGAAATCGCGGGCCGCCGGAACCGGGGAAACAGCACCCAGCGGAAAAGAGAAACCAGCATTTCCCCGAAAGACGTGGCGGTGTATTGTATCCGCGGGGTGGCCAGCCCATAGCCGCAGCCCCAGGTGCCGACGAGAGCCGGTGCCTGCCGGACGATTTTCCGGCGAAGCAATACGAAGCCGCCGACCACAAGGACAATAAACACCATTGCCATGCTGCTGATCCATTGGAAAGGCGCAGCCGAAGCGAGCTGAGGAATCGCCGGGGCGACCGGATCCATCCATTGCTCAACGGCGTTTTGGAGCAGTGGGAAACCGAGCTGGGGCAGAATGCCGAGCACGACGCAGCCGCCAGCCAGCAGCATCATCGGATAGCGCATCAAACGCGAAGGATCGTGCGGTTGGCCATGGACGGGATGGCGGGGCGTTCCGAGGAATACGACACAGTAGATCTTCACAAAGCAGGCCAGCGCCAGCGCACCAATCACAGCCAGCGCCACGGCGGCCACCCCGACCGGCCAGACGGTGCTGCTTCCGGCACCAACGCTGTGGAACAGACCGAGATAGATCAGCCATTCGCTGGCAAATCCGTTGAGCGGTGGAAGCCCGCAGATGGCCACGGCACCAAACAGGAAGAGTCCGGCGGTGACCGGCATGGACTTGGCCAATCCGCCCATCCGGTTCATATCGCGGGTATGCACCGCGTGCATGATGGCTCCGGAGTTGAGGAAAATGAGCGATTTAAAGAGGCTGTGGTTCCAGACGTGCAGCAGCGCCCCGCCGAGCCCCAGCAAGACAAAGTCGGCACGGTGGAGCGCCCGCCCGATCAGCGCGAGACCAATGCCCATCGTGATGATGCCGATGTTTTCAATGCTGCTATAGGCCATCAGGCGCTTGATATCGTTTTGGGCGATGGCAAAGACAATGCCGAGAATCCCGGTGATCGCGCCCAGACCCAGCACAACTTCCCCATTCCATAGTTCCGTGACCGGCAGCAAGGTCAGGACGCGCAGGATTCCATAGATGCCCATTTTAAGCATCACGCCCGACATTACCGCCGACACATGGCTCGGCGCGTTGGCATGCGCGCCGGGCAGCCAGACATGCAGCGGCATCAGCCCCGCCTTGAAACCGAACCCGATTATCGTCAGAACAAACAGCGTGGCGGCGATGCCCGTCGTTAGCGAACCGTCCACGACAGTGGAGAGCGCGAAGCCGCCCGAAACCTGCCGCAGCAAGGCAAACAGGGCCAGCAAACAGATGGTTCCCGCATGGGTTGCCACGAGATAGGTCCATCCGGCGCGGCGAACCTCGGCCTTTTCATCCTCCGCACCAGCCAGGAAGAAGGCGGCCATGGCCATGAGCTCCCAGGCAATTAAAAACAGAACCGAGTCGCGGGACAGTACCACCAGCGCCATGCCGCCAGCCAGCAAGCCGTAGAACAAGCCCAGTCCACGCCCGTTCTCCGGGTGCTCGCTTTGCCGCCAGTAGGAAAGGCCGTAGAAGGAACCCAGCACGGGAATCGTGAAGACGGGAATCAGGAAGACCGCGCCCAGCGCATCCAGTCCGATGGAAAAATGCCCAGCGGGCAAGTGCCAATCCCAGACGATTGAGCTGGCCGGAGTTCCAAACGACGCCACGACCAGTCCCCACCAGCCAAGCACGCTGCCAATCAACATGAGGGCCGTGGTCAACCGTTGGGTCCATACGAACCTGCGGTCGAAAAAACAGGCCGGCAATCCACTGGCGATCATAATGATCGTCGCCGCAAAAATCAGAACCAAACCGTTATGTATTTCGTATTGCATGTTCATCCTATCGAGTAAAAATTCGGGCGAAAATCGCCTTGATCGGCAGCGTCCAGACCAGCAGGGCCACCAGCATCAGGGCCACGTAGATCAAATATTGGTGCGTCAAGCCGCGCTGCAGCGGCAGCGCCTTGCTAAAGAGTTTTCTAAAAAATTGCGTCATCGGCAGCAGATTCCGATCCAGCACCGGTTCGTCCAAATGGGTCTCGAAGCGGGATGGGCGCGCAAAAACAGACTCGATTTCCGGCGCGTGGATTTTAGAGCGGAGCACAAAATGAAACAGGCCGGTCAGGAGCTGGGCAAAGGACGACGCCGTGTATTGCATCCGTTCGGTGGGCTGCGCATAGCCGCAGGCCCAGGTGGGCATGCGCGGGGCGTCGATCTTTTTTATCTTGCGCGACAACCCGAAATACAAGGCCAGGCAAGCCCCGCATAAAACCAGGCCGGCCAACGCAATGGCTGGGAGCGGGGCGAGCAAGTTCAGCGGGCACGACGCCTGCAGCAATCCCTCGGTATCCCAGGCCAGAATGGCCCGGCTCAGCATCGGGGTCACGAGGAAGGGCAGTAGCCCGATCGCAACACAGCATCCCGCCAGCACGCCCATCGGCAGTTTCATCACCAACGGCACTTCGTGTGCATGGGTGGTTTTCGGGTGGCGGGCAACGCCAAGGAAAACCGCGCCGAAGGCCTTCACAAAACAGGCCAGCGCCAAGGCGCCGATAATCGCCAGAACCGGTGCCGCCAACGCCGCAGCTGACCACGACAGCGCGGTGCCGTCCGACACGGCGTGGAAGAGCCCGAGGTAGATGAACCACTCGCTCACAAACCCGTTGAGCGGGGGCAACCCGCAAATGGCGATGGCACCAACGAGGAAAAACGCCGCCGTCCACGGCATTGCTTTCGCCAGTCCGCCCATCCGGTCGATCTCGCGGGTTCCGCAGGCATGAATAACCGATCCGGCTCCGAGGAACAGCAACGATTTAAATAGCGCATGGTTCCAAACGTGAAGCAGGCAGCCCGCCATTCCAAGCATCACCAGCAGGGGCTGGTGCCACGACCGTCCGATCAGCGCCAAACCGAATCCCATCATGATGATGCCGATGTTTTCCACGCTGTGGTAGGCCAGCAACCGCTTCAAATCGTGCTGCCCGAGAGCGAAGACCACGCCGAGCACGCCGCTGCAAGAGCCGAGCGTCAGCACCAGCACCCCCCAGCCGATCGGCGGATCCGGCAGAAAACCGACAAAGCGAATGATTCCGTACAGGCCAATCTTAAGCATCACGCCGGACAGCAGCGCGGAAACGTGGCTCGGCGCGTTGGCATGTGCGGCGGGCAGCCAGAAATGCACCGGCATCACGCCAGCCTTGACGCCGAAGCCCAGCAGCGTCAAAAGAAACATTGCGGAGAGCAATCTGATTCCCGCTTCGGAGGAGGCGATGGCCCTCAGCTCAAACGAACCCGTGACTGAGTGGAACAAGGCAAACAGAGCAAAGAGCGCCAAGGTTCCAAGGTGCGTTGCCACAAAATAGACCCAGCCGGCCGCACGCACCTCCGGCAGGTTGTTTTCGGTGGTGATCAGGAAAAAGGCGGAAACGGCCATGATTTCCCAACCCATCAGAAACAGCACTGCGTGGCGCGCCACCAGCAGCAGGCTCATCCCTGCCACGGTCAGGCCCCAGAACAGGCGCAGGCCCCGCCCGTTTTCCGGATGCTCCGCCTGCGGCCAATAGCCGAGACCGTAGAGCGAACCCAGCGTGCCGATGACCAGCACGGGAACGAGAAAAAAGGCGCTCAACGCATCGGCCACCACCGGCATGGCAACCCCCAGCGCCTGCCAGGGCAGCACGGCGGCATCCGTTCCATGAAGAAAAACAAGTGCAACACCGCCCAACCCGGCCATCGCCGCGGCGCACATCAGCGTGGCCGCAATGCGTTGTCCCGCCGCAGAACGGCGAGGCAACAGCAACGCGGGCAGCCCGCTCAACGCACTGAGGGCGGCGGATCCAAGAACCAATAGAATGGGAAGATGGTTTTGCATCGGCTGCTAGCTGGAGGATTGGATCCCGGCTCCGATTTCAGCCTCGGCGAGCGCGAGCGCCTCTATGAGTTTATCCTGCGGAAGCCGGGCCTTGAGCGCAGCCTTGAATTCGGGATTGCGCAATACAAAGCCAAGCCGCGCCAACAGATGCAGATGCATATGCACCGTCGGGCTGACCATCGAAAACAGGATGTCAACCGGCTGCCCATCAATGGAACCGAACTCGATGGGCGTTTCCAAAAAGCAGAGGGTAATCGTCGGGCGGGTAACGTGCAGAACGACGGGGTTGCGCACGTGCGGGATGGCGATGCCGTCGCCCAAGCCGGTGGAGCCGAGGTTTTCGCGGGCCAGAAGCACTTCGTAGAAGAAGTCTCGGTCGACCTCCGCCGGCAGCTGCATCGCGTCCACCACGTTGCGCAGCACCGTGGGTTTGTTTTCGCCTTTCACGCCATAGACGATCCCGCCCGTCCCCAATGCTTCTACCAGCCCCGGGAAGTGCGCCATGTCACTCGCGTCATGCGCGATATGCGCAATCTGGCGGCTGGTGGCCCATTCAAGGATTTCTGCTTTATTGAAACGACAGTGCTCGTTGATGTGGTAGACGGGAATATCCCCCTGCTTGATCCATCCATAGATCGTTTTGTTGTCTACGCTTAATAGTTTTGCGACATCCTTGACCGACAGTTGCATGACTCTCCTAATGGCTATGCTATTTTAAGATTCTATTTGTTCCGATCCGGGGAAAACCTCTTCTACAACACCGGAAAACTGGTTTACGAACAGCACTTCAATCTGAGCTTCCGGGAAGTGCCGGTGCAGATGGAAGGCGGCGGTTTTAAGTTTAAAATGCACTTCGCCGTCAGTGAGCGTATCGGGGCGACACCCTCCGGCCAAGGCGAGACGTTTGAGCGAAGTGCCTTCCAAAAAGTCCGCGATGTGGTTGAAAAGAACCTCCATCGCCGAGTCGTCTACATGGTGGAACAACAGATGAAGCGGATCTTCGGCGGTCAGCAGGTCTATGCGTTCCGCCCCCCACTGTTCCTCTAGGAATTTCCGGGCGGGATATTGGATGCCGCTGTCGTAGCGGCTGATCAGCACGCCGCCACTGATGGATTGGTTTTTTTTCATCAATGTACTCCTTGGGGTTAAAAAACGAAATAGCGCAAATAAATGTAGAGGTGGGCAATCAGCAGCGAGGCGATCATGAACGGGAAGCCGTACTTCGTGAACGACCAGAAAGTGATCTTGCAGTTGTTGCGGTTCGCCACCTGGGCAATCACGACGTTGGCCGAAGCGCCAACCAGCGTGCCGTTGCCGCCGAGGCAGGCCCCCAGCGCCAGCGCCCAGAGCAGCGGCTCGGCAATCTGCGTGTGGACCAGCGCGGGATCGTCGATGCCCATCTGCAGCGCAAAGATCGGGATGATGCCTTTCACGAGCGGGATCATGGCCATCACCAGCGGAATATTGTCGACGATCGCCGAGGCAATGGCGCTGAACCAGAGAATGGTCAACGCGGTGGCCATCAAGTTGCCGTTGCAGATGTGCAGGATATATTGGCCCATGGCTGCAAACACGTGATGGTGTTCGAGCGCTGAAATCATCATGAAGAGACCGGAGAAAAACAGGATCGTGTTCCACTCCACATGCATCAGCGAATGGTGGATGTCTTTTTTGCAGACGAGCACCATGACCATCGCACCGGACAGCGCAATGATGCCCGGCTCGATCTCCAGCGCGCGTCCGGCAAAGAACCCGGCCAGGATGAATCCAAACACGACCAGCGCCTTTTTCAGTACGAGAGGCTGAAGGATCGCCTTGTCGGGACGCGACTGTTCGATCCGCTTGCGGGTCTGTGCCGTGGTCTTGATCGACTTGCGGAACATGAAGGCCATAACGGCGACCAGCACCACCAGCATCACCACCACCGGCGGGCCAAGGTTGAGCAGGAAGTCGTTGAAAGACAAATGCGTTTGCGAGCCGATCAGGATGTTGGGCGGATCCCCCACCAGCGTGGCGGTGCCGCCAATATTGGAGAAGACCGCTTCCATGATCAGAATCGGAACCGCTGGAATTTCCAGCAGCTGGCAGAGCAGGATCGTAATCGGCGCCATCAGAATCACGGTCGTCACGTTGTCGAGGAACGCTGAAAGCACGGCGGTAAGAATCATGAACAGCACCGCCAGCGCCAGACCGTTGCCTTTGGCCAGCTTGGCCAGCTTAATGGCCAGCCATTCAAAGACGCCGGTATCGGTGAGCGTGTTCACCACGACCATCATGCCGATCAGCAGGAACAGCACGTTCATATCGATGGCGTGCAGCGCTTCTTCGTAGCCGATGAAGTGGAAGCCGATCATCAACCCCGCACCGATGAGCGAGGCAATCGTTTTGTCGATCAGTTCGGTGGCAATAAAAAAGTAGACCACCAAAAATACAATAATAGGAAGTAGCATGGGTAAAAAACTCCAGAGAATCAGTGGTTGATCACGTTGTCGAGAACAAGGCCCTTGTCGATCGCGCCGATCCAGCGTCCATCCTGATCGGTTACGTAGAGCTTGAGATAGTTCTGAATGGCGAGGTCGAACACGATTTCCATGATGGTGTAGTCCATCGGCACGATGCGGGCACTGGGTTCCATCATGTCGCCGGCCTTAATGTCGCTCTCGTCATCGAAATATTTTTCGAACGGATCAAACTCGGCAATGAACGAAACGCTTTTAAGGTTCGAGAAAAATTCCGGGAGCCCATAACGAAAGAGCCGCTCTACGGTGATTTCGCCCAGCACTTCGCGGCGGTCGTTCAGCACCGGAACAGCTTGAAGATTGTTCACGCTCATGAGGTGCGAGCAGGTGGCCACAGAATCCGTATCGAGCACGCTGAAACGCGGCGGCCGCATAATGTCGCGGGCGAGAATCGGCTTGTCGATCCGGGGATTATGCGCCTTGAAAATATTGCGTAGCCCGGCCGGATCCGATGCGTTGAGCACCTGTTCCTTCACGCCCTGCTCCATGAGCAGCCGCGAGAACTGCGCCATAATTTTCAGCGAAACGGATGGATCGGAAGTCGGCACGAGAATCAGGCAGATGATCTGTACGGGAAACTCCTCGAACATGACCGGCTCCTCAAACGTAGCGACGGCAAATAAAGCCTGCTTCAGCTGCGGCAGCCGGGCGTGGGGAAAAGCGATGCCTTCCCCCATGGCGGTGGTGCGCTGGGCCTCGCGGGCGATCAGCGCCTGCATAATTCCCTCGTGCGAAAGCTCACAGTTCACGGTGTAGAATCCGTTGGAACAGAGCTGTTCAAGTATGGTTCCGAGAACGGCATCGCGCGGACCTGACCCAAGCCGGGGCTGCCACGACGCCTCTCGGCGGGTATAGTTCATGATTTTCATGTTGCCGTCTCCGCTAAAGCGCCGCTTCGGCTTTGGCCTGCAAATAGTGCGCAAGAATATTCTTGGCCTCGAGCGTGCCCACCAAACGGCTCCGGGCATCGACGACTGCGATTTCGCGAATGCTGTTTTGCTGCATCAGCTCGAGCACCTGCTTAAGCGTAGAGCTGGCTTTGACGGAAACAGGAGCCTCGGCAAGGTCGCCGCCCTTGTAGAAATTCATCACATAGGAGATGGCCGGCAGCATTTCCTCTTCGTCGGACTTCTGGCGGGAAAGCTCCAGAATTTTCATAGCGATCTGCTTGGCCTGAACAATCCCAACCAGTTGGCTGTCGCCGTTTTCCAGATAGACCTTATAGCGGTCGGATGAGCAGAGCATGTCTGCGAGCTTTTCAAGCGAGATGCCGTTGTTGGCGCGCAGGCAGGACGAATTGATGAGATACGAAATATCCTTAACGGTGGTTTTTTCCAAATTGGCTTTCATTTTTTAACCCTTGAATTTGATCGATTGAACAATGAAACGCCCGAAACGGGCAGAGAAACACGGAACCGCAAGCGTGACTACCGCGGTTCAGTTGGGAAGGGTGGCTCATTGCTGCGGGATCAAATCCGCAGGGGCATCACCCAGCCGGACGCCAAAGGAGCGGCAAAGGGAGTAAAAGAAAAGAACCGGCATCGGCTGTAAACGACGGGACAGACGACCTCGCTGCGAAAGCTCTGGAGCAGGCCGAAGGAAAAGGTATCTTCCTCCACCCACTCTTCGACTTCGAGGGAGCTTTTCTGCGCGTTAAACGAGCGCTCTTCGATGCCCGCCTGAAAGTGATCGCCGGACGAATATTTGGCAAAAACGACCAGCAGACCCAACAGGAGCGGGATCAGAAGCGCGAGCCAAAATGTCCGGTTTTTCAACATGGTTGCAATCCTTAGGCCGCGGCGGTCTTCCGCCGGACGAGTTCCGCGCCAACGCTGCGGCGGGCGGCGCGCTGGTCGAGCACGCCGATGAGTTTTTCGTTTTCATCGCTTTCCACAACGGGCAGCGCTTCGACCTGGTTGTTGATCATTTCCTGCAGCGCTTCGGCGAGGTTCATTTTCGAAGAAAGGCGGTGGCGCACCGGCTGCATCACGTCGCCGACCACGAGCCACTGCCACGTATCGCGGTCGATCAGCAGCTCCTTGAGCATTTCAAAGGTCAGCACGCCGATGATTTTCCCGTCATTGGAAACCACGGGATAGACGAAGGTGTCCTGTTCGGCAAAGTGCTGCACCACGGTATTGAGCGGCGTGCCTTCGTGCAGCGGGACGATGCCCGTATCCACCACGGCGGCCACATCGAGTTCGGCCATCACATCTTCTTCCGTCACGTTGCGGCCAATTTCCCCAGCCTTCTTGATGGCCAGCTTGGCAAACGCGGGGCCGATCAGTTGGACACAGAGCGTGGTGGCGGTGACGGTGAAGATGATGAGATCGCTCAACCGCATGCCTTCCATGATTTCAATATGGTGCAGATTGTGGCTGGCCACGATGGAAAGGCCGACCGCGACGCCGCCCTGGGCGAAGATGGCCATGCCGAGATAGTCGCGCACGGGTTTTTCGGCCTTGGAAATGCTGCCGCCCCAATAGGCCCCGGCCCATTTTCCGAGGCTGCGCATCAGAACATAGGATGCAACCAACCCCCACACCCACAACGGCATGCTGCCGATCGAAAGACGGGCGCCAACAAGAACGAAGAAGATGATGTAGATCGGGGTGGCAAAAGAGCGGACGGTTTCGAACAGCTTCTTGGAACGGTTCGGCGCGCGGTTGATCAGCACGATGCCGACAGCCATGGTGGCGAGGATCAGGTCCATTTTGAACGCTATTGCGAGACCGATGCAGACCAGCAGCATGCCGATCGACATCCCGAGGCGCTTCTCGTTCTGCGGCAGGTATTTCATCATATAGTCGAGCACAAAGCCGCAGATCACGCCGAGCAGGATGGCGCCGCCCAGCTCTACGAAAGTGTGCAGAAGCGTCAGGAGGATGGAATGGTCGCCCCCCCCCTGCCCCTGAACCAGAATGGTCGCAACGCTGGTGCCGAGGCCGTAGAGCGTCATGGCAAGCGCGTCGTCGAGCGCCACGATGGCGACGATGGCGGTGGTGAGCACCCCGGCGGAGCGGTATTCCCACAGCACGTCGATGGTCGAGGCCGGGTCGGTTGCCGAAGCGATGGCGCCGAAAACAATGCCCGCCGCGGCGGAGATGATCCAGTCGTTGCAGACCGCGTAGAGAATGAGCGTCGAGGTGATGCCAACCAGCATGAATGCGGCGATCCCCTCACCGATCAGAATGGCGGTAAACTGTTTGCCGTACTTCTTGAAAATGCTCCCGCTCAGCTCGCCGCCAACCAAAAAGCCGATCAGGCCCAAAGCAAAATTATTGAAGGACTGGAGCGCCTCAATATCGGCCGGATGCAGCAGCCCGAAGCCGGTGTCGCCGATGAGGACGCCAATGACAATATAGCCAACGACCTGCGGCACATGGAACTTTTGGAAAATCCATGCACCGGCAATGCCGCCGGCAATGCAGATTCCGAGAACGGCGAGAACGCCTAAGTGAATTTCTGGCATAGCTATTGCTCCGAGTCGATGAGCAGCTTGCAGATGGCCGCCGGGTCGTTGGATGCGATGATTTCGCGACGGACGTCTGGATCTTTCAGGCGCGAACTAATGGCCGAAAGCGTACGGATATATTTCGTGTGTTGGTCGGTTCGCGCCGCGAGCATGCAGATAATCTGCACCGGCGCTTCGTCGAGAGAGGTGTAGTCGGTTACCGGATTCTTGCTGACGGCCACGGCCATCACAAGGTCGGTCACGGAATCGATGCGCACATGCGGCACGCCGATGCCGAAGCCGATGCCGGTGCTCATGAGCTCTTCGCGCTCAAGGATGCCCTTCAGCAGCGCATCGCGGTTTTTCACAAAAGGGGTTTCGGCCAGCAGATCAACCAGCTGCGTTAAAACTTCTTTTTTGGAGGGGTGGTCCAGCAGAACCACCCGCTCACGTGTAAGGACAAAGCTGGCAGTTGCGGCCTTTTTAGAACCGCTCTTCACGGCGGCTTCTTTGGAGAGACGGTCGTTTACCCACTTTTCAATGTCGGCGCGCTTGAAGCGCCAAGTGGTTCCGAGCTTGCCGCCGGGCAATTCGCTCTTTTGCGCCCAATCGTACACTGTACGCTCTGAAACGCGAATATAAGCAGCAACTTCCTCTATCGTCATAATTTCGTGCATAAACGTCACCTTACGGTTGGATTTGCGAAAAACTACGCCAAACCGCAGGGGATGCAATAATTAATGCCGATTTATTTTAAACCCGCCTTTTGCCACTTCCGGACGGAGTTGATCAAAAACAGCTCTTCCGCTTGCTTCAAATCCTCAATTGTTACGATTTGCTCCTCAACCTCGCCCATTTTTAGCAAATATTGGCGGAATGTGCCGGCCAGCAGACCACACTCAACGGGAGGGGTAACGAGCTTCCCTTTCCGACGGATGACCACATTGGCGATGGTGCTTTCGGTCACTTCGCCTTTTTCATTCCAAAGAATCACGTCGTCGCAATCAGGGAAGTCCGCTTTGGCATCCTCATAAACCGCTCGGTGCGTCGTCTTGTGAAACAGGAAGACATCCTGCGAATCAACCGGCACCTTCGCGAGAGCGATGTGGAGGGGCGGACGTTTTCCGCCCTCGGACGCAGAGGCCTGCGTCCCTCCAGCTTGCAGCGGAAACGTCTGGATCTCCGTATTTCCGTCTCTGGCAACCAGCAGGCGAATCCTTAAGTTCACACCTGCGCAGGTGTGAATTTTTTCTTCCAATGCCTGCAATAGGGCATGCACATCCAATGGAATGTCAAAATAAGCGGCCGACTTGCCCAAACGTTGCAGGTGTTCGTCCAGCAGAAACATGCCCGTCTCCGGCTCCCACAGCATCGTTTCCAATAGTTGGAAGTCCGGCCTCGGCTGGGTCAGCACCCGCGCCTTGGTTAGCGTTTCCTCAAATTCGGCCTCGGCGTCCGAGTCCCAGACAATGCCGCCGCCAATGCCGAACTCGAGCCTGCCGTTTTCAATTAAAGCGGTACGGATCGCCACGCTGAAACATGCCTCGCCCTGCGGGGTGATGAACCCGATGCCGCCGGTGTAGATTTTGCGCGGCGACGTTTCCAGTGATTGAATAATCTCCATCGTCTTCGCCTTCGGCGCCCCGGTGATCGATGCACACGGAAAAAGCGCCTTCATCACATCAACCAAACCAACGCTTTTTTCACCACACGATTGAGCAGCAATCGCCGAAGAACTCGAAGGTTCACAAAGCATCGCTTGGATGGGATTTGTGTCCTTAGTGTCTTTGTGGTTAATCCGCCCTTGAACGGTCGAGGTCATTTGCCAGACGGTGGGATATTTTTCAACGTCGTAGGTGCTGACCGTTTCGACGCTGCCCGGCTCGGCGACCCGGCCAATGTCGTTGCGGATCATATCGACAATCATAATGTTTTCTGCGCGGTCCTTTTCGGACTGCTGAAGCGCGTCCGACTGCTTCCAATCCTCCGCAAACGTGCGCCCGCGCCGGGCGGTGCCCTTCATCGGCCGCGAAATAATCCGCCCGTTATTCAGGCTGAAGAACAGCTCGGGCGAGGCCGAACAGATCGCAAACTCATCGGTTTCAATGAAAGCGGCATAGTCCGTCTTCTGCCCGTTGACCAGTTCGTAGAAAAAGGCCCATACGTCGCCGGAAAAATCGGCGTTGAGCCGATAGGTATAGTTGACCTGATAGGTCGCGCCCTCGGCAATGCGCTCTTTGATTTCGCCAATGGCTTTGATGAAATCTCGTTTCGTAACCGAGGGCTTCAGCTCCCCCATATCGAAACGGGCACTTGGCGCCTCTTCAATATTTTCCAACACGCTCGGAGCCTGAAAGAGGCCAAGGCAGAGCAGCGGGAAGCCCTCGGCGGGCTGGGTTTTCAGGGCATGGTCAAATGCCGGCGCCGCTTCGTAGGAAACAAATCCAGCGGCAAACAGGCCCGACGCCTCCGCCTCGCGCAGCATCGGCAGCACCTGCTCGGGCGTATCCGCCCGAAGCACCCGTTCCGGACATTGGAAATGGAGCCACCGCCCCGCATGTTTTAGAACCGCCTTCATAAGCGCCCTTTTCTACCGCCCGGAAAGAACAATTAAAAGCACGCCGATCATAATTCCCACCAATACCCAGGCCTTCTTCCGCTTGTTGACTTCCTTAAACAGCACGGCTCCGACAAAGAACGCCACCAGCACGCTGCAGCGCCGGAGGACCGACAAGATAACGATGAGCGCATCGGGGTCGGTGATGCCGATAAAATAGACAAAGTCGGCGATGGTCAGGAAAATGCCGATCAGCGGAATGGACCAGCGCCACTTGAACGGCGTGGTTTTTTTGCGGTTCGGCCACCAGAGCAATCCGTTCACGAGGGTGAAAAAGATGGAGAGGTAGAGGAAATACCAGGCCAGCACCTGCACCGGCGCCATACCCTGCAGCTGAATCAGCCATTTATCGAACAGCGTGCTGCAGGTGCCGACGAGCGTTGCAAGAAAGATCAGCGCCACCCACTTGCTGCGGAGGAAATGGATGCCCTCCTCTCGCCCGAGCAGGGAAAAGGCAAAGTAGCAAAAAAAGATGATGCCCATGCCGAGCCACTGCAAAGGCTCAGGTTGCTCGTGATAAAGCAGAATCGCACCGACCAGCGTCCAGACCGGCCCGGAGGCGCGGATCGGCGACACGATCGAGATCGGCAGGTGTTTCAGCGCAAAGTAGGCGCAGATCCACGATGAGCCAACAATCAGCGCCTTAATCACCATATAGCCGTGCCATTGAAGCGGCATCGGCGCGGCATACAGGCCCATGTTTTGCATCAGGTCGGGGGCGGCCAACGAACCGAGAATCACCGGCAACGTCAGGCAGACACTCGCTAGATTCGAGAAAAACAGCGTCGGCAAAACCGCGTTGTCGTTGAGCGCATGCTTCTTGCAGAGGTCGTACACCCCCAAAAACAGCATCGAAACCAATCCCAGCCAAATCCACATATTTTGCCCTTCCAAACCTCTGCAACCCGCTGTTTTCAAGCATGAGCGGCAAACAATAGCGGCTTGCGTTTGGTTTTCAAATTAAATACTGTTCCTGCCCTGCCCTTTGGATGAGAAACGGCTCTGCCGTTTCAGTTAATGGTTATTGGTTAATAGTTAACAGGACGAATCTGTCAGGGACTTTTACGAATAACGATTAACGAATAACTGATAACTGCTGTCAAAAGCGTTGCTTTTGCTGCACTGGAGTAAAACGATGAAAACTGGACTTATTGGATGGCGAGGCATGGTCGGATCCGTGCTGATGGACCGCATGCGCGCGGAAAATGATTTTGAACAGATCAATCCCGTCTTCTTTACGACCTCGCAGGCCGGACAGGCGGCGCCGAACGTCGGAAAGAGCGACTCGGTTCTGCTCGATGCCTACGACCTTGATGCACTGATGGAAATGGAAACCATCATCACCTGCCAGGGTGGCGACTATACCACCAAGGTGCACGGCGAACTGCGTTCCAAAGGCTGGAATGGCTACTGGATCGACGCGGCCTCCACCCTGCGCATGGCCGAGCAGGCCACCATTATCCTTGATCCCGTCAACAGCCCGGTCATCGATCAGGCCCTGGCCGACGGCAAAAAGGACTTTATCGGCGGCAACTGCACCGTCAGCCTGATGCTGATGGCGATCGGCGGCCTCTTCAAGGCCGGCCTCGTCGAATGGATTTCCTCCATGACCTATCAGGCCGCCTCCGGCGCCGGCGCGCAGAACATGCGCGAACTGCTCAATCAGATGGGCTCGCTCAACGGCTGCGTGGCCGATGAACTGGCCACCCCCTCCTCTGCGATTCTCGAAATCGACAGCAAGGTTACCGCATGCCTGCAAGGCAGCGACATCCCAACAGCCAACTTTGGCGCCCCGCTCGCCGGCTCGCTGATCCCGTGGATCGACAAGCTCGTCGACGACGGCCAGACCAAGGAAGAGTGGAAGGGCTACGTTGAAACCAACAAGATTCTGCAGAACGATCCGCTGATTCCGATCGACGGCATCTGCGTCCGCATCGGTGCCATGCGCAGCCACAGCCAGGCGCTGACCATCAAGCTGACGAAAGATATCCCAGTCGAAGAGATCATGGAAATCCTGCGCAACGACAACGACTGGGTCGATGTGGTCGACAACAATAAGGAAGACACCCTTGCGCGTCTGACCCCGGCCGCCATTTCCGGAACGCTGACCGTGCCGGTCGGCCGCATCCGCAAGATGAAGATGGGTGGCGAATACCTTTCTGTCTTCACCGTCGGCGACCAGCTCCTCTGGGGCGCCGCCGAACCGCTGCGCCGGATGCTCCGCATCCTGCTGGAAAGGTAGGCTGAAGCTCTGCTTCGATCCTTCCTGAATACAGACGAGGCAGAGCCTCATCCTACAGAAAACCCCGCGATGAGAATTGCGGGGTTTTTCGTACTCTTTCGGTGATCTAACTAGAGCTCGGTAAGATCCTCTGATTCTTCTGGAAACTCCAGTTTCGGATTCTTGAGCATGCGGTGCAAAATAAAAGTCGCGCTAGCCCGGAGCCTGCGAAACTCGTCCTGAAAAAATGCCTGCGTAGTGGAATGAAGCACATTCGGCTCCTCTTCAATCGACAGAAAACTTTCCTGCAGACGGGCGATGTATAAGTGCTTGTCGAAAATGTTCTTAATGAACATAGGCGGATAGAGATTGTACATGAGCACCCAGTTTTTGGCCATTCTGCTGAGACGACCGTTCCCATCGACAAAGGGGTGAATCCGCACAAGTTCATGATGCATGTAAACCGCTCGGGTGACGGGATGCTTGATTTCCGGAAGAACGTGAAATAATTCATCGACGAGGACGGAAATCCGGGCAGGTTCTGCTCCGAAACACGGTCCGAACTGCACCGTGGTATGGCGGAATCGATTGGGATGCCGCGCCGCGGCCTCCGGAGCGATGAGTCGAAAGAGACGAAAAAGATCAACCGGAGTTTCGAGGCTGTGCTGCACTCCGATTTCGCCCACGATCAGTTCAATACCGGATTTAAGGTTCGCCAGATATTCTCTGGCTTCGTCCTCGGTTTGTGCTTCCTGCTGCGCGTTTTTCAGAGCCATCACATCGCGCAAATGCTGCATGGCTTCATAATACCGAGCCAAGAGATCCGACTGTTTATGGTCGTCGCCGAAAACAATCAGCCGATAGATCGATCTGACGGTTTCATCGAGTTCAACAAGCGGACTTTCATCAAGTCCTTCAAGATGCGCAGCAAGCAGCTTCATATGTAAAAGTGACTAATGGAAGGCTGGGGATTTGTCAAGATTGGGCACCTGCCTGTCCGCCTTCACCGTCGGCGACCAGCTCCACTGGGGCGCCGCCGAACCGCTCCGCCGGATGCTCCGCATTCTGTTGGAAAGGTAGGTTGAAGCTTCTGCTTCGACCCTTCCTGAATACAGACGAGGCAGAGCCTCATCCTACAGAAAACCCCGCGATCTGCATCGCGGGGTTTTTCGTGCTCAGCCACCTCGGGAGAGAGGACTGTCCCCGATATAATACAAGACCGGCTCCTCTTCTTTCCCCTTTTCTCGCCCTGAGCATTCAATTCAGAGCCCCGTACCGGGCGAACACAACAGCCATTTTTGTGATAATGAATCAGCCCATTTTCTGCATTTCACATTGTTGCCGGAAGAGGACGCATCCAAGAAACAGCCGGTAAACCTGTTTTGGAGACCAATCAACGCATCCCCTTGGTGCTCATAGAGGACTGGATGCCATTGTTTGTCTTTTCCGGCGTTAATATCGCTTGGATTCATTGGATCAATATCTACAGGCATGGCCTGCAGCAATACGTCTTCTTCTTTTCCAATACCAGGACTTGCCAGCACCAGCCCGTTTGATCCTGCCCGTTCCATGTACCAGAAGTTGCAGCTTTTTGCATTCCGATATGCAGGTACCGCCGAAAACACAGCGGCCTTTTTGATATTTGCAGTTTGCTCCACTGCACTTCCTACGGAAGCAGGAAGGAGCAGGTATTTCTTTGTTTCCTTGTTTCTCAGCACAAAACTCTCCTTAAACAACGGAGCTTTTTTTATGTCGGCATCCCAGACTTCGCCTAGCGATGATGCATTCAGTTTAGCTGCAAAACAGGAAGAATACCCCGTTCTATTGTAGCCAGCATATCCATAAGGGGACTTCCCGTTCGCAGGCCCGGCCCACCAGGCATCCCGCCAGCGATCGCTTTGCCGGCTGCCTCCTGGAGCATTCCAGCTTCCTGCGGCTTCCCAGCAGACCAAATGGAATTTCTCTCCCGGAATTTTCACGACATTAAAAGACCACAAGGCCGCTTCTTCCTGTGTTCCTGCAGCGCCACGGATAAAAACCGGGTTATAGGGATATTCCTCCCAAGTGAGCTGGCCGTCCTTTTTTCTGTATGCGTAGTTCTTCCCTAATTCTGAAAGCTTTGCCCGGTACAATGAAACCGTTTCTGGCCAATCATTATGCACCTTCATTTTTCCGTGCCGGGGAGTAACCGCTACCCAGGCATATACGAATTCCCCTTCTACGGTAACGCGGGTAGTAATCTGCCGAAACTGCTGCTGTGCGGTCTGGGGCTTCCATGCTTCACCCATTAACTTCCAATCCGTGGGACATTGGGCGTATCGGGGATCATCCTGATAATAATAGTTGCGTACGTGCCCGTTTCCCCCGATTGCATGCCATGCATTGTCATGGCGCCAGATGGCCGGTGCCATGGAGACCGGTTTGCCCTCCGCCCTAAGCCTTCCGAGCGGCGTCCACGATTGGCCTCCATCCGTACTTTTTGCGGCCACCGTATATATTGAGTTTGGATTCTGGCCCACATACTTGAACTTGTGGGTCAGATACAAAATGTCGGTTTGACGGGAAGGCAATGAATCAACGTATATGTTTGGATCGGCAAGCCTTGGGCCGGATCCTTCAATGCCGATATCATCTATGCCGGCTCTCAGGTAATCCGCGACCGTTAGAACGGCCGACGGTTGTTTAGTGTAGTTCTCCTGCTCCATTAAATCGCTGAAGGAGGAAACTTTTGACAACGGCAGGCTCCAAAGCCCCAGTCCGCCGGTTTCATTTCCTGTTCCAGCAAGAGGCATAGACGCACGGTAAAACAAGAGCAGATTCATCCTCCCATTGACCTTCGCCACGACTGGAGCAGGGTTTAGATTTCCATTAGGAAACCAACAGTGTCCGGGGTAACCCTTGGAGGGCGGAATAAGAGGTTTGTCGGATACCCGGTGAATCTGAAGCCGTTGGGAAAACGCCGGCGGCAACAAAAGCAGCCATGAAGAAATCAATATTCCCAACATCACTTCTTTTCGGAGATTAATCATACCGGCACCCCTTTCTTCCCAAATTCACGCATAAAACATGCGTACGAAAGCGTCGAATATCAACTGAAACTGATAAGAAATCGATTTTCAAACAATGACCGCTCCGGCCTGTCGTATCCGCAAGAAGAAGATGGACGGCGAATATCTCTCCGCCTTCACCGTCGGCGATCAGCTCCTCTGGGGCGCGGCCGAACCGCTCCGCCGGATGCTCCGCATCCGCTTGAGAGGTAGTGGATCGTAGACGCGGCTTCCAGCCGCGTTGCACACGAACAGCTCAGTCGTAACGAAGCAAGATGCTTCGTCTACATTAAAAAACCCCCGCGATGCAGATCGCGGGGTTTTTATTGTAGCCGGGGGTCATCGACCCCGGCCCTGTCTAGCGGGGTCACCGCCCCCGCCTACAGCTTATACACCATGAAGGGTGGATTTAAAGGGCTGAACCAAAGCGTCAAGATTTGCCTCAACTGCTCCGGCAATCTTTAGTGTCTTATCAGCTGTCACCGTTCCGACCTTCGCAATCGGCAGGCCAGCAAACAACGCTTCCAGCTCAGCGGCTTTTTCAGGAGCAACGGACACCACAAAGCGGCTGTTGGATTCGGAGAAGAGCGCGGTGGAGGAATCAACGCCCAAACCACTGAGATCCACATCCGCGCCGAGCTGTCCGCCAATGGTGGTCAGCGCCAGCGAAACGGCGAGGCCACCCTTGCTTGGCGTCGTCGCGGACTTCAGCAGACCGGCATCCGTGGCCTTGTTCATCGCCGCATAGATTTTCAGCGCCTTGTCTGCATCAACCGCCGGAACGGTTCCGCCATAGTTCATCGGAACGCCCTGCTCTTCAGCCAGCAGGCGGTAGTACGCCGAAGCACCGAGCTCATCTTTGGTTTCGCCGATGACATAGATCACATCGCCGGCATCTTTCAACGGCATGGTGACCGCTTTTTTGACGTCGTCGATCTGGCCAATGGAAGAAACCAAAAGCGTCGGAGGAATCGAAATTTTCTTCCCCCCCCGTGAGGAGTCGTTCTTGCAGGAGTCTTTACCCGAGACCGCCGGGGTTTTGTAGGCGGTGGTGAGATCGTAGAGTGCTTTATTCGAGCGGACGAGCTGCGCCATCTTATATGCGCCGTCGGGGGTCTTGTCCGATTCAACCGGATCCGGCCAGCAATAGTTGTCGAGAATCGCAATGCGGTTCATGTCGCCGCCGACAGCGATGACACGCCGGACCGCTTCGTCGATCACGGAGGTGGTCATGTCGTAGGTATCGATATCGGAATACCACGGATTGATGCCTTCAGCCAGCACCGCGCCGCGGTCGTTGTTGTATTCCACACGCATAACGGTGGCGTCGGAAGGCACATCGGAGTTAACACCGACGTAGGGCTTCACAACCGAGAGGCCTTTCACCTCGCCGTCATAGATGCGGCTCTTGTATTCGCGCGAGCAAAGGTTGAGGTCGCCCATCAGCTTCGTCAGGGTTTCAGAATAGTCGGCTTTGGCTTCAACGGCCGGCGCTTCAACAACCGGCTTCTTCCACGTGCCGGGCATGACGAGTGTCGGGCAGCCGGTTTCGTAGAGGAAGTCCATATCGAGGCTGGCGATTACCTTGCCGTCCTGTTTGACGGTGAAATATCCGCTGTCGTTGTAGGTACCCATAAAGGCTACCTCTACGTCGCGTTGTTTCGCTAATGCTTCAAACTTTTCGCGGCACTCGGGCTGTACGGCCAGCGTCATGCGCTCCTGTGCTTCGGAAACCAAAACTTCCCAAGGCTGGAGGCCTTCATATTTCAGCGGCGCGCCGGCGAGATCGCATTCGCATCCGCCGGAATATTTGCCCATTTCGCCGAACGAACAAGAAATGCCGCCCGCGCCGTTGTCGGTGATGCAGCGGAAGAGGCCGAGGTCGCGCGCTTCGAGGATAAATTCGTAGAGCTTGCGCTGGGTCAGCGGGTCGCCGATCTGCACGGCCTGCGCCGGCGATTCGGTGCGGAGCTCTTCGGAAGAGAAGGTCGCGCCGTGGATTCCGTCCTTGCCGATACGGCCGCCGCACATGACGGTCCAGTCGCCGATTTCAATCTCTTTGCGCTCGGATGGTCCGCCGGTGACCGTTACGGGAATGGTGCCCATCGTGCCGCAGTAGACGAGCGGCTTGCCGAGGAAACGTTCGTCGAAACATTCGAAGCCGCGGCTGTAGGGGATGCCAGACTCGTTGCCGCCGGCAATGACGCCTTCGTGGACGCCGTCGCGGATACGACGCGGGTGCATCAAGCCTTCGGGAATGGCCTTGTCGTAAAACGGCGAGCCAAGGCAGTAGCCCCAGACGTTGGAAACCAGCGCCGCGCCCATGCCGGTGCCGAGCGGGTCGCGGTTGACGCCGACGATGCCGGTCATGGAGCCGCCGAACGGATCGAGAGCCGACGGCGAGTTGTGGGTTTCCACTTTGTAGACGAGGTGGATGTCTTCGTTGAATTTCACGATGCCGGCGTTGTCGGTGAAAACCGAGATCAGCCAATCGATCGACTCTTCAATCTTTTTGGTGGAGGCCTTGACGTAGGTTTTATAGAGCGAGTGGATTGTCTCTTCTTCGCCGGTCTCTTCATCCTTGTAGTTGATCGTTCCGGCAAACACCTTGTGCGAGCAGTGCTCCGACCAAGTTTGGGCAATACACTCGAGCTCAATATCAGTCGGCCATTCGGGCAGGTCGAGCTCGGCACGGTGCGCTTTCACGTCGTCGCGCAGGTAGTGGTTGCGGATCGTGTGCATCTCTTCGAGCGAGAGCGACAGAATGCCCTCGGAGGAAATCTTCATCAGCGCCGCGTCGTCGTCCGGCAACTCGACAACGTTGACCTTGATTTCGGGGTGGTCGTCAAAGATCGGCGCGGAGACGTCCGGCGCAGTGGCCTGCCATTCGGCCGCCGAGAAGACAGCGATGGTCTGAATCAAGGTATTGGCCAGCAGGTCTTTGCCGAGACGATCAACGTCGGCGCGGGAAAGGTCGCCGGAGAGGAAATACTGCATGCAGGTGTAGACCTGCTCTTCCCATTCGAGTTCGCGGCCAACGATGTCCTTCAGGGCGCCGCGGGCGGTGCGGCCAATGTTGTCGGTTACGCCGGGCTTGAAGCCGATTTCGAGCATCCAGTCAAAGTTTACAGGGGCTGGAAGACGATCCATGGCGGATTCGGCCACGACCGGGTCGGCAAAGGTTTTCTGCACCACGGCGGCGGTGTCGGCATCGATGCTAGCGACGACTTTATAGACGTCGCGCGTGCGGCATTCGTCAATCGCCATTTTCAGGGCGCCCTCCGCCCGATGGATCACGCCGCGTCCGCGCGCATCCGGCACGCCGTCTTTTAAACCAATTTCAATGCGATAAATCATAGCCAACTCCACCTAACAGGTTCTTTTTCAAGTAAAACGGGGACAATAGCCATAAAGCCGAACGGGTTAAACCAAGAACAGCGGGAAAATGAAAACCCCGCCGGAACCGACGGGGTTATTCTATTTTCCACTCTTAGGAAACGGTTATTGAACCGGCATTGCGCCGGGCATTCCCTGCGGAGCGCCGCCCTGCTGCATTTGCTGCATTTGCTGCATCTGCATCATCATGATCATTTGGCCGTATTTGGCGATCAGGTCGCCCGGCACGTTAACGCTCCACATAGCGAGGCCGTCCTGCTTGAATCCGGCCGAAGTGAGCGGCGAGGCGCCTTTGAGCGTGGCCGCCATCTGGGTCAACGGGTTTGCCGGCCCTGCGGGCATTATCGAGGCCGCGAATTCCATGTAGCTGGCCACATCGTAGTCTAAGTAGTAAAAGCCGCCTTCCGGATATACCGAGCGCGCCTTCAGCGGCTGCGCGACGGCTGAGCCGTCTTTCACGCGGTCCATCAGATCCTCAACCTTGGTGGTTCCCATGGCATAGAACATCACTCCGTCAGCGATCGCCAAGTCGTAGGACATGTTGGAAAGGCCCATGGTCTCGAACGGCGCACGCTGCTCTTCGGGCATGCTCGCCAGATCCATGTTGACCGTGAACTGGTGAATGTTCACGCCCTTGTACTCGCGGACATTTTCCTGGAACTTCATGCCCATCGGCATGCCGAGGTTTTCATAAAGCTTCAAGAAAGAAGCCATGTCCTTTTCCATCGTCCGGAAGAGGTCCATTGCGGCCTTCTCGTCTTTGACTTCCATCAGATAGTTGACGCTGAAGCCACCGTCGCCACCAAAACCGACACTCTCGCAGAAGGTCCCGCCATAGATGCCCATCCACTTTTTCATATTGTCGAGCAGGCCGACCATATCGATGTCTTTCAGCTTCATTTCCTTGACCAGCTGCTCCGTCTCACCGACAAAGAACGCCGCAAGCGCATCGGGATTGCCCATGGTGCAATCGAGCAGCATCGTGCCGCCGCCCAGCAGGCCTGCCTGGATTTTGGGATTGGGCTCGTTCACCTGCGGGGCGTTCATCAACGCCGCCAGCCGGGTTCCCGCTTTTGGAGCATAGGTTTTGCTGATGCGGAGCGAGCCGTTCTCGGGCGCAAGAACCAACTCGGCCACTTCGCATTGGCTTGCAATGGAGAGCAGCACGCGGAGCTCGCCTTCGAGGATCTTGGTGGTGTTCGCCACCGTGTTTGTATCCATGCCGGGCGACTGCATCAGGCCGGCGCCCATCATCATGGGCATCATTTGGAGCATGCCCTGAATCTGCTCGCCGTTTTTCGCCACGATGGCGGCGGGCTGTGCGGCCACCCGAAGCGTGGGGCTGCGCTTGACCAGCAGCTGTTTTTGAACGGAACCGGCGAGAGCGATGCCTTTTGCCACTTGCTCTGGCGCTTTACCGATAACCAGCAGCCCGTTCTCATATTTTGACTGCATGCCTTTCGAGGCAACGGCAGCGCCGTAGGCCGCCGATTGGGCTTCGCCCACTTCAATGACGACAAAAGCATTGGTCATATCCAGAGCAACGACAGCAAGCCCCTTTCCGGGAGCAATGCCCGCAAGGCTGGGATCGCCCAGCTGCATGCCAAGCATGCTCTTGAGCATCATGCCGTTCATCATCGGCGAGGCCTGCGCGGCAATGCTGCCGACACCGTCGATCAAGCCGTGCAGGTCTGAAACCGTAACGGACAGCATGGCCTCCGGCATCACCACCGGTTTTTCTATCGCTGGAGCGGCCTGCAGCACGCTGGTAAGCGACAGACTGATTGTTGCCGCAAGACAGGTTGTTTTAATCCATTTCATTTTTCTCTCCTTGGGTTGAAACACATCGTTGCACCTCGGCCCGCCCTATTCCATTACAACCACGCTAAGCGTTTGTAAGGCACACGCCGGCAGGCAAGCAAGGCGGGGAGTTTTGCACGCACGTCTCCATGCAGCAAAGAAATTTAATGGAATTATGCGCCCACGGACCGCGGACCGGAACCGCCTAGAAGTTGCTTTCCACCATCGGACGGTAGGTCAGGTCGTGAACGACCACATCGTCCGGCGCGGTGATGCAATGCACAATCATCTTTGCGGCCGAATCGGCTGCAAGGTATTCCGAACGCTCCTCGGGGCGGAAATCGGTGTCGGTGCCGCCGGGATAGACGGCCGTCGCCTTCACATTCACTTCGCGCGCCTCCTTAATGAGGCATTTGGTGAATCCCATAAGGCCGTACTTCATCGTGCTGTAGATCGAATAGTTGGGCTGCGAGGTTTTGGCGATGGTGCTGACCACGTTGACGATGTGCCCGCTTTTGCGTTCGCCCATATCCTTCAGCGCTTCGCGACTGAGCAGCATCGGGGCGCGCAGATTAACCGCATATTGCAGTTCCCAGTCGCCCAGCTCAATTTCGGTGACCGGCGCCTTGCGGTGGTTCAGGCCGGCGTTGTTGATCAGAATATCCACCCGACCCAACGCCGCCTTCGCCTGCTCGAAGATGCCGACGACCTGCTCTGGATCGGAAAGGTCGGCGACCGCGCCCAGACAGCCGGTCTCCGCTTTGAGCGCTTCGAGCAAGGTTGAATCGCGCCCGGTTCCAAACACTGAATATCCAAGCGCGTTCAGCTGCTTCACCAATTCGCGGCCGATGCCGCGCGTTGCGCCAGTGATTAAAACCGAGCGGTTCATGATTAGTCTCTCCGCGGCTTGCGTCCGCCGGGATGGCCCTGACGACCGCCGCCGGGACGCCCGCCCTGCCGGCCGCCGCCTTGTCCGCCGCCTTGTCCGCTGGCAGAACGAATGCTGACCTGCCGGCCATCCAGCTGAAGATTGCTCAGCCCTTGTTGAATGGCGGCGGAAGCTTCCTTGGAAACTTCAAAGAACGAAGAGTCCCGGCCGAGGTCGATCGCGCCGATCTGGTTCGACTTGACGCCGCAGTTTTCGCAAACCAGACGGACAATCGCGCCGGCATTCACTTTATGAACGCGGCCGACGTTGATTGAAAAACGCTTGGTGTCGTACGCTTCCATCCGGCGGTTGCGCTTCGAATTATCGGAACGCTGCTGCCCGGCCTGACGTTCGCGCTGCGGGCGCGGCTTGACGTTGATGTCGTCGGCATTGCGGTAGTACTCAAGAAAATGGTTGAACTCAATCGCCACGAAACGCTTGATGATTTCCTTCTTATCGAGATGGCAAAGCGCCTCGTAGACCGGCGGGAGGTAATCCTTGATTTCCTCTTCGTTGACTTTGCATTCCACCACGCGGTGAATCAGCGCCAGCAGCTGGTTTTCGCAGATGGCTTTGGCATCGGGCACCTTTTCGAGGGCGATCTTAATGTTGTTGCGACGCTCAAGTTCAACGATCCGGCGGCGCTCATGCATGTTGACCAGCGCAATCGAAACGCCGGATTTCCCGGCGCGGGCCGTACGGCCGCTGCGGTGCGTGTAGGCGGCGATCTCGTCGGACAGTTTATAGTGGATAACGTGCGTGATGTCATCGACGTCGATGCCTCGGGCAGCCACGTCGGTCGCCACCAGAATCGTGATGTTTTTCTGGCGGAACTTGCGCATCACCGCGTCGCGCTGGGCCTGCGAAAGATCGCCATGCAAGGAATCGGCCATGTAGCCGTCCTGAATCAGCTTTTCCGCCACCGTCTGGGTTTCGGCACGGGTGCGGCAAAAGATCAAGCCATAGATTTCGGGCAGGAAGTCGAGAATGCGCTTAACGGCCGGATAGCGGTCTTTTTCATGCACCATAAAGCAGAGGTGCTGAATGTTCGCGGCCGATTCGTTGCGGCCGCCCACAGAAACTTCCACCGGGTCGGTCTGGTAGTTCTGCGCAATGTGCGCCACGCCCTTGGCCATGGTGGCAGAAAAGAGCCAGGTCACGCGTTCTTCCGGCATTTTGCCGAGAATCTTGTCGAGCTCTTCTTTAAAGCCCATGTTGAGCATTTCGTCGGCTTCGTCGAGCACGACCATGGAAATCTGGTCAACCTTCACGGCTCTGCGCTCAATCAGATCCATCAAACGGCCGGGGGTGGCCACGATGATTTGCGCGCCGCGCTTCAGGTCCCTGATCTGGGTGGTGATCGGCGAACCGCCATAAACCGCCACCACTCTCAGGGCGGCGCGATGCTTGGAATATTTCTTCAAATCCTCGGCAATCTGCAGGCACAGCTCACGGGTCGGGCAAAGGATGACGCCCTGCGGAACAGCCAGATCGGCGTCGATGCGCTCCAAGAGCGGCAGTCCAAACGCGGCGGTCTTTCCAGTTCCGGTGGAAGCTAGGCCAACAAAGTCGCGCTTGCCCTCGAGCAGGATCGGAATCGCCTGCTCCTGAATCGGGGTCGGGGTTTCAAATCCAAGGGCTTGAATCGATTGGAGTGTTTCGGGGCTAAGCCCCATTTCGGTGAATTTCATATGTCCTCTCACAAATGGAAGACGGACTTCGCCCCGCCCAACCGGACGGTGCGGAGGACGCTCCTCCAAAATTAACAGGGCGTCGATCCCGCGCCCATCGCAAGAGTTTAGCCCCGAATCAGCGGATTCCAATAGCTTGGTTCCGCAAAACGAACGGGCATGTATACGCGTATCTGAAACAGATGCAACCTGTTAATCAGAAATAATTGTTCCGCGAAAAGTCCAACTGAAGACGGCCTCCCAATCAAAATGCGTAGCTGGCAGAGAGCGACACAACGTGGGTGGCGGTCTTAAATTTTCCCTCTAAGGGATAGATGCTTCCCATGTCTACGGTCTTGGCCCAGAGATGGGCATAGGCGGCGTCAACGCCGAGGCGGCCGTTGGCCCAGCCAACGCCGCCGGTGACCATCTGCCGGTTCGAGCCGGGAAGCTCCGGGGCGCGGGTTGTCCCCGGGACCGGCGACTCATCCCAGACATAGCCGGCACGCAGCGCCAACTGTTCGCCCAAGGCATATTCGCCACCGGCGCGGATGCTCCAAACGTCGTCCCAGTCTTTCGGCGCAGACTGGGTTCCGGCCGCGGTCTTGACGGCGAGCTCGTCATATACGCTCCATTCCGTCCAAACCACGTTCAGCTCCAGCGTAAGATTCTTGATGGAGGTGTTGGCCAAGCCCGCCGTGAAGGAGGAAGGCAGGGTGATTTCGGCGGAGGCGTCGAGCGCGTGGTTGATCTCGCCGGTGAGTTTGAGATCGACCTTTGATTGGTAGCGCGCGCCCAGCGCCCAATGGTCCAGCGCCTGAAAACGAACGGATGCCGTACCGCCGGGAGCGGTGTCGTCGCCTTCGAGACTGCTGCCGGTCCAATCTTCGGAGAGCGGTTGGATATAGTAAAAGTGCGGGACGGTGCGCCTGTTCATGAAGACTTCCCGCCGGTGTCGATGGCATAGAGGTAGCGCTTTACCTTTTGGGTGCTGGTCTTCTCGAACTCCTCGAAGCGCACCTCGATTTTGCGCGGACGCTTATAGTCGGAAAGCGCTGAAAGCTGCAGGCGAACATCCTCGCGCACCCGCTCTTCGATCTGCGCATCGCTGAGCCGCTGGCCTTCGCGGTCCTCCACGGCGTCGAACACAGCGATATTGGGCACAACAATCAGGCCGACGCGTTCGCCCGCGCTGTCGCCGGGTTCGCAATAGCCCAGCGACAGGCACTCCAAAACATATTCGGAATTCATCGCCTGCAGCTCCACTTCCTCGGGATAGATGTTCTTGCCCTCGCGGTTGACGATCATGCTTTTCTTTCGGCCGCTGATGACGAGATAGCCTTTTTCATCAAAGTGCCCTAGATCGCCGGTGTGGTACCAGCCGTCGACGAGCACCTTAGCGGTTTCTTCCGGATTATTGTGGTAGCCCTGCATCACGTTATCGCCACGCGCAACGATTTCACCGATGCCCTCGGCATTCGGATCCGCAATCTTGATTTCCACGCCGGCAATCGGAAGGCCGACGGTTCCAACCCGCGGCCCTGCGGGCGGGTTGACGGAGAGCACCGGAGCGGTTTCGGTGATTCCGTATCCTTCCACAATGGTGAAGCCGAGCTTGCTCCAGGCCTCCAGCGTAGCCGGGCTGATCGGCGCGCCGCCGGACACAATCAGGCGGAGCGCACCGCCAAGGCCTTCCTTGATTTTGTCGCCAATAAGTTTCGCCAATCCAAAACGGTACATCAAGGTGGCACTGGCATTGTCGCGGATGCCGTCGAGCATGCGCATGAGCATTTTTTCCAGCAGCAGCGGCACGGCAAGCAGTACGGTGGGCTTGCACTCTTCCATGTCGGGCTTGAGGGTCTTCAGGCTTTGCACCAAGCTGATCTGGCACCGGGTGCGCACCGATACGAGCATGATGCAGGTGAAGGCAAACGAATGGTGCAGAGGCAGCACCAGCATGAGGTTGTCGTTCCGGACAAACCCCACCGCGCTGAGCATGCCTTCAACGTTCGAGAGGAAATTACGGTGGGTCAGCACCGCCCCCTTCTGGCGCCCAGTCGTGCCGGAAGTGTAGATAAACGAGGCCGGTGAATCGGCTTCGGGCCCCATCCGGTCAAAGGCGCGCTCCGGCGCAAGGGCATCCGCCGAAACGTCCTGCCATAGTGCGGTGTAGTCGTACACGGCGGCGCCGTCGCTGGCCGGAGGCGACTCGCCGCCGCAATCCAGCGCCACAATCGCCCGCAGACGATGGAGGCTTTGAACCATTTCGGGATCAAACACGGCCAAACGCGCCGAACAAAAAACGGCCGACACGCCGCAGTCGTGGAAAATATGCGCCACTTCCTGCTCGCGGAGCTTGGCATCCACCGGAACCGCCACGGCTCCAATACCGATGATTCCGTAGTAGATCTCGAACCATTCCGGCGTATTTTCACGGAAGATCGCCACACGGTCGCCTTTTTGAATGCCTAGGCGAAGCAGCATCTCCGCCACATGCCAAGCGCGTTCGCGCAAGGCTCCGAAACCGATGGTGTTCCACGCGCCCCCGCGTTTAAACTTCAACGCCACGTTATCCGGACTGTCGTCTGCCGCCGCGTTCAGGAAATCCTTGATGGTCATGGCTTCATCCTCCTCAAAAGCAACGGGATTTTGCCACAGAAATCTCCCGCGGACAAATATTTTTTCCACCCTCGGAAAAAGCCGGCTCTACCCAGTACAGCCATCGCTGCGAGATGGCCCCGCACTCAGCCGGCTCGCAGCCCCGGCTCTACTATCACTACTCGAAGCTCCACCCTTTGGAGGCAAAGACGTCGTCGAACAGCTTTGGGGCAATGGGCCGTCCGGCGCGGGTAAGCACGCCGGTCACTTGCGCTTCAAGCACGGTTTTGCCGTCGGATTTGCGGAGGATCGTCTGGTCGAAGACAAAGCGGATGCGCCCCTGCTTGTGCATGCCGAGCTTGACGATGAGTTCATCGCGCGGTTTCAGCGACAGCTTGTAGTCGAGTTCGATGCGGGTGACGACGGCGTCGATGCCGTCTTGGCAGAGCTGCGCGAAGTCGAGGCCGACCTCGTGGAGGAATTCATGGCGGGCATGTTCGAGATAGTTTTGATAGACGGCGTTGTTGACGATGCCCTGAAGGTCGCATTCGTAGTCGCGCACCATCATTTCGGTTTCAAACACGCATTCCATTACTGACTTCCCTTATGCTTGCGGTTGGCGCCCTGCACGGAACGGTGGAAACGGCTCAGCTTTTTGTCCTGGTCGCGCTTGTCGAGCGCGGATTGCTCGTGGCGCGCCGCCTCTTTCATCAGGCGGACAAAGTTGTTGTAGCGGGCCTCGGGAAGTTCGTTGCGTTCGACGGCCGCGGTGACGGCGCAGCCGAGCGTGCCGACATGCGAGCAGTCGTTGAAGCGGCATTGGGAGGCCAGCGCAGTGATGTCGTCGAAGGTTTCGCCGATGCCTTCGGTCACATCCATGTTGCCGAGTTCGCGCATGCCGGGGGTATCGACCACGAGGGCGCCGTTTTTGAGGGTGATGAGCTCGCGCCAAGTGGTGGAGTGTACGCCTTTGCCGTCGCTCTCGCGGACCGGCAGGGTGAACAGACAGTCCTCTTCTCCGAGCAGGCTGTTAAGCAGCGAGGTCTTGCCCACGCCGGAGGTGCCGATAATGCAGTAGGTGTGGCCCGGCTCGAAAAGCGCGGTCACTTCATCCAGGCCGTATTGATCGACGTTGCTGAAGGCAAACAGGCGGACGCCGGGCATGCGGGTCCTCACTTCGTCCATCTTTTGCTCCAGCTCTTCCGCAGAAAGCAGATCGCTCTTGCTCAGCAGCACGACCGGCTCGATGCCGCTTTCGTTAACCATGACCAAATACCGCTCCAACCGCGGGAGGTTGTAGCCGAGGCCGACGGTCTGCATGATGAAGGCGGTGTCGATGTTGGCGGCGATAAGCTGGTAGCGGTTGGTGCGCCCGGCGGTCTTGCGCTTGAGCTCGGACTGCCGCTTGAGCACGCGGTGAATGCGCCCGAAATCCTCGTCGTCAAAATTCTTGACCAAAACCCAGTCGCCGACGGTGGGATAGTCGAGCTTGGACTTGGCCTGATGGCGCAGGCGGCCGGTGGTTTTGGCCGGGCGGGTTTCTTCGCCGTCGGACACCTCGCACTCGCCTTTGTGGACGGCGGTGATGCGTGCAACCTTCAGTTCCGACTCCGTTGCCGGATCGATCTGCTCGCTAAACCATGCGCTGTAGCCAAACTCCTCAAGTGTCATGCAATCTTCCCGTTTTCAATGATTGCAAATGATTAGCACGAATCAAGACGACGGCAAACGCATAAACGCAACAGGATTCGCGGATACACCTCTACCTCGGCGGCGTCCGCGCCGCTTTAAAACAAAGCCGGTTCCCCGTCGATCGATCATCGATGTGCTAGGTAGCAACAATTCGCGGCGCTATTTCCACGACAACATCGTCGCCGTAATAGGCCTTGGCTTTTTTTGCAAGCCTGAACAGCACATCATCAAGGGTGTCGCCTCCAGCTGGTTCAAGACCTGGCAGGCAACCTAGGAAATGCTGGGGCTGATCCTCCCGGATGAATCCCTCTGAAAGCTGCATTCCGTCGATCGGGCGTACGACGACTTCTTCATCTATGCCATAGTTTCTCATTACTCTCGCCTCTAGAAGCTGTATAGACCCGGAACAGGGCGCGCGCAACCTATTTTAGCGACTCATTATTGCACCATGAAAAAGACCCCGAAAAACCCGCGTTTTTCATAAAACATGCCACTGACAAGCACGCCCGTTAATATTTCAGATTGGCTCCGAAGTCTGGAACCACGCCACCCTTTGCGAGCGCCGTCCACGCCTCCAGCTTATCGCTATGCCGTCCCCAAAAGAGGGCGCAGAGTTCGAAATATTCAACTACAACCTCGGTTTCGCCCTTTTCGAGCAGCGCCTTGGCCAGCGTCATGTTGGGGCCGAAGCTATTGAGCTGGGGCGAGCCCTTGGTTTTTCCCGAGGCGATCAGGCGGCGTTTGGCTTCCTCCACATCGCCCTCTTCCAGCGCGACGAGCCCCAGCACCATGTTGCCGTGGTGGACATTGTTTCCTGAGTTCCAGTCGATTCCCGGCGAGCCGAGCATCTTCTGGGCATATTGCTTCGCCTTGGCGTAATCCCCCGCCGCGGCCGCGGCCTGGGCCATGTCCTTCAACTGATAGTTTTTTCCCATCCCGTTCGACCGCTCGTAGGCGATCTCCAGCTGCTCGAGCTCCCGCCGGGCGGAGGCCGCCGGATCGGCGCCGCGCTCCAGCGAATAAAGCTGGCCAAGCTTCTTGGGCCATTCCGGATTCTTAGGATCGATCACTGCCGCTTTTTTCAGGAACTTTTCAGCCAACGCGTGGTCCGCCTGCAAGAAATAAGCTGAGGCATTCCCCAAAATAAGCGCATTTTCCGGCTGGGCCTCGATCTGCTTCAGCCAAGCGGCGCGCCCGGCGGCATAGGCGGCCCCATCCAAGAACTCGTTCATTTGGCCGTAGGGCATGGCATGGATGTCGTCTTCCGGTGCGTGCTCGATGATCCACAACACCTGTCGCTGCCTCGCCGGTTTTTCGTTCGGATGCTGATGCTGACGCATCCAATAGTAGCCCAGCAGCTTCTTGCGCCCGACGAGGTCGTCCGGCCGTTCAACGAGCGCCCTTTCCAGTTGCTCCACCTCGGACGCAGTCAGCTTCTGCCCCACCTTAATAATCTCGTAGCTGTCCATTCGTCCTCCCATGCAAACCATCGCCGCCCCGAAGCAAACGATGCCGATTGTTTTTTTCATGCCGTAACTCCTATTTTAACTTGGGTTTATTGACCTCGGCCCCTTTAATGACCCGGTCGAAGCTGTCCGGCGAAGCACAACACCAAACCAACCCCTTTCCCGAAACCCCTCATGCCGTCCCCTACGTTTAGCCAATAGGAAAGAGATACATGGTATTCAATTCGTTGGAAAGCCAAGAGCGCCCTCATTTGATTGTCCAGCCCACCATGTCAAGCGGCGTCGTATAAATGGAATCAACCGGAGAACACAAGGTATGAAAATGAATAAAAGAAGCATGATTGCCCTGATTGCCCTGTCCAGCATGGTCGTCGCCGTTCAAGCCGACAACGACGGGAAAAAACCCCATAAGAAGGAAAAAGCAGCACAGGCCAAGATTCAAAAGAAAAAGGCGGCCGAAAAGACCGTCTGCGCGAAATGCCTCGAGCGCGCCGAAAAAGAGCAAGTCAAACGCAAGGCCATGGCTCAGAAAAAACAGCGCGACATGCTTAAGCGGTTCGACATGGACAACGACGGCAAACTATCCCTTCAAGAGAAGCAATCCATGCAGACGAAGCTCATGGCCGAACGAGCCCGTACAGAGCAGATGCAACTCAGCGAAAAGCACCGCACAGAAAAGATCCTGCTGACCGAAAGCCAAAAGAAGCGCCAGGCTTTGCTGAAAAAGAAGCAACTCGAAGAACGCAAAAGTGAAATGAAGCGCGAAAAAGCCGCGCCGAAAAAGGCCGAAGACAAACAGCCGGTTAAAAAGAAAAAGCCGGAGAAAAAGAAACAACCCCAAAAGAAAAAGGCGGAAGCCAAATAGGCGCGAAGCCATCTCGAATGCGAAAGCCCGTTTCCAACTCTTGGAAGCGGGCTTTTCAACGCTCGGGAAACACGCTAAGTTTTTGATCCATTTAAGGAGCCATCGCCATGGAGCAGATTAAAGCCGCCATTCGCAACATTCCCGATTTCCCAAAACCGGGCATCCAGTTCAAGGACATCACCTCACTGCTCGCCGACGGCGAACTCTTCCACCGCACCATCGACCTGCTTGCCGCGCGCCTATGCCCCGGCCCCGGCGCACCTGCCTCGTGCGCAAGCCCAGCAAGCCGCCCCACGCCGGCCACCGGCAAACCTACGACCTCGAATACGGCACCGACGCCGTTGAGATCCACACCGACGCTTTCAAACCCGGCCAAAAAATCCTGATTCTCGACGACGTGCTCGCCAACGAGCACCCGTCAGCATCTGCTGAGAAATAGCCCTAGGGCCGTTCTTGGAAAGAATCTGCCAGCTGCGTTTAGAATTGGAGGCATTTGCGAGAGCATTAATATGCTTGTTTAACATTGTTTAGAGAGAGCTCAGCTCCTATATTACGGAATAAGTCTTGCCCGGCCGGTATGCCAAGCATACAACGCCAGGGAAACAGAAATCAATTAGGGAGAAAAAGTATGAAGCGAATCAATCTTGCACTGTTGCTCGGATCAAGCCTTATCTTGCTGAGCGGTTGCATGGCACCGAAAACATTTGTCAGAACAATGGAACCCACTTGGGCCAGCGTGGAAATCCGTTCCGACGAGAGCTACGACAAGGCCTGGGCCGCAGTGGTCGACACCCTCGTAAAGCGGTTCGACATGGAAGTGCTGTCCAAAGAAGACGGCTATGCCAGAACCTCCTGGCTCTACACCTGGACCGGCAAGGTCAACGAAAGCTACCGCGTGCGCGTTACCGTCAAGTTTAATCCGGAGCGGACCAAATGCGAAATTAAGTCGGAAGCGGAATTCGGAGGCGCCGGCAACTGGGTAATGGGCTATGACTCGCGCCTGCTCTCCACCATAAAAACCGACGTCATGGGCAACATCGGACGCACAACACGGTAAGGAGAACAACAATGAAAACAAAACTGCTATCTGCGGTTCTGGCCGCAATCTGCATTGGAGCTTTGTCTGGATGCGTTTCCAAATCGCCTCGTTCTTTTTCGTCGTCGCAGAGCCCATCATGGGTGTTGCTGGAACTTCGCGAGGATCTTCAATACGACGATGCTTGGGGTCGGGTGGTCGATCTCGTGGTCACGCAATTCGAGCTCGATGTGGCGATGAAGGAAGAGGGCTATCTCCGAACCGAGTGGCTCTACACGTGGTCAGGGAACTACCTCTCGAACTACCGCGTACGGATGACTATCAAGTTTTCGCCGGATCATAAGAATCTGAAGTTCCGCACCGAAGCCCAGTATCTGGAAGATGAAAACTGGGTGGTCGGCACCGACTCGCGTCTAATGTCCACCCTCAAGACCGATCTCATGGGCACGATCGGAAGAACCACTCGCTAATAATGACCCTAACCGCTGCGCCGTTTGGCGCAGCGGTTCACCTATTCCTTCCGCCCCCATCCATTCCATTGAAGTCTACGCCATGGAAGAAATCATAGCCGCCATCCGCAACATTCCCGATTTCCCAAAACCGGGCATTCAGTTCAAAGACATCACCCCCCTGCTCGCCGACGGTCGCCTATTCCACCGCACCATCGACCTGCTGGCCGCGCGCCACGCCGATCAGGGCATCGACATCGTGGTTGGGATCGAGGCGCGGGGCTTTATCTTTTCCTCCGCGCTCGCCTATGCCCTTGGCGCCGGCACCTGCCTGGTCCGCAAACCCGGCAAGCTGCCCCACGCCGTCCACCAGCAAACCTACGACCTCGAGTACGGCACCGACGCCGTCGAAATCCACACCGACGCTTTCAAGCCCGGCCAAAAAATCCTGATTCTCGACGACGTGCTCGCCACCGGCGGCACCGTCGCCGCCACGGTAGAGCTGATCCGAAGCAACTTTGAGGTCGAGATCGTCGAAATCGACTTTCTGATGGAGCTGGAATTCCTGCATGGACGCGAAAAGCTGGCCGGCCTTCCGATGCATGCGCTGATCCAATATTAGCGGGCTATTGAAAATAGTTCCTTTTTTAACTCAACTATATATGACCATCATGGTCATATATCAGTAATAGTAGAAAAGGAGCTGTACGATGAAACATGCCGTAGCCGTATTAATTGGAATCTCTATCGCCTTGGGAGCCGTCGCCGAAACCTTCACGGTCGACACGGGCCATGCTGGAATCAGTTTTTCAGTAAAGCACTTGATGGTCAGCAACGCCAAGGGATCGTTCAACACCTTTGAGGGGACGCTCGACTATGACATCGCCGCCAAAACCCTGAAATCGGTCGAGGGCTCGATCGAAGTCGCCAGTATCGACACCAACAACGACAAACGCGACGACCATCTGAAGAAGGACGACTTCTTCAATGTGGCCAAATTCCCAAAGATCACCTTCAAGAGCACCTCCGTTAAAAAAACCGGCGACAACGCGTTCGATGTATCCGGCAAGCTGAATGTGCTCGGAGTTGATCACGACGTCGTCCTGCCCGTAACCATCAATGGCCCGGTCGACGGCAAGCGCGGCGGAAAGCTGATGGGCATTGAATGCGAAACCACGCTCAGCCGCGTCGATCTGGGAATCGGTAAACCCTCGGCCTCCTCCATCGGCAAAGAGGTCAAGGTCAGCATTTCCGCCGAAGCCGGCCACAAATAATTTTCCTAGCACCACCCCAAACAACTAAACGCCCGCCCGATCTCCTTGGGCGGGCGTTTTTCATTGACGCACAGGACGGTTTGACCAAATCATAGCGCAGTACGTAAAACGGAGAAAACCCATGCCCGACTACACCTACACCCCGACCATCCAGCACAGCGGCGACACCACCCCCTACCGCCTTCTCACCACCGACGGCGTCCGTGTCGAGCAATTCAACGGCAAGGACGTACTCGTCGTCGAAGCCGAAGCGCTCGAACGCCTCGCCTACGAAGCCTTTGCCGACGTCTCCTTTTTCCTGCGCCCCGGCCACATGCAGCAGGTCGCCAAGATCCTCGACGATCCCGAGGCCAGTGAAAACGATCTCTTCGTTGCCCGTTGCTTTTTGGAAAACTCCGTCATCGCCGCCATCGGCGAGCTGCCCACCTGCCAGGACACCGGCACCGCCATCGTTGTCGGCACCAAGGGCGCTCAGGTCTGGACCGACTTCGACGAAAAGGAAGCCTTCTCCAACGGCGTCTACCGCTGCTTCCAGGAATTCAACCTGCGCTATTCCCAAATCGCGCCGCTCGACATGTTTTCCGAAAAGAACACCGGCAACAACCTGCCCGCGCAGGTCGACATCTATGCCGGCAAAGGCGACGAATACGAACTGATGTTTGTCGCCAAAGGCGGCGGCTCCGCCAACAAGTCCTACCTCTTCCAAAAAACCAAAGCGCTGCTGACCGAGGACGGCCTTACGGAATTCCTCAAGGCCGAGCTCTTCAATATTGGCACCGCCGCCTGCCCGCCCTACCACTTTGCCGTCGTTATTGGCGGCACCTCCGCCGAAGCCACGATGAAATACGTCAAGCTCGCCTCCACCGGCGCGCTCGACGACCTGCCGACAACCGGCGACGCCTCCGGCCGCGCCTTCCGCGATCTCGAATGGGAGGAAAAGATTCTGCAAATGGCGCAGAACTCCAAAATCGGCGCGCAGTTTGGCGGCAAATATTTTTGCCACGACGTCCGCGTTGTCCGCATGCCCCGCCACGCCGCCTCCTGCCCCGTCGGCCTCGGCGTCTCCTGCTCTGCCGACCGAAACATTAAGGCCAAGATCACCCGCGACGGCGTCTTCCTCGAACAGCTCGAACACGACCCCGCCAAATATGCGCCCGCCAACCTCGGTAAACTCGAAGACGAAGCGCCGGTTATCGACCTCAACCGGCCGATGGAAGAAATCCTCGCCGACCTGTCGCAATATTCCGTCTGCACCCGAGTTCGCCTCAACGGCACGCTCATCGTTGCGCGCGATATCGCCCACGCCAAGATCCAGGAAATGCTTGACCGCGGCGAGCCGATGCCCGACTACTTCAAAAACCACCCCGTCTACTACGCCGGCCCGGCCAAATGCCCCAAAGGCAAACCCTCCGGCTCATTCGGCCCCACCACCGCCCAGCGCATGGACCCCTACGTCGAACCCTTCCAGGCGCACCGCGGCTCCATGGTCATGCTCGCCAAAGGCAACCGCACGCAGGCCGTCACCGACTCCTGCACCAAACACGGCGGTTTCTACCTCGGCTCCGTCGGTGGCCCCGCCGCCCTCCTCGCCGAAAAGAATATCCTAAAAGTCGAGATCGTCGACATGGAAGAGCTCGGCATGGAAGCCGTCCGCAAGATTGAAGTAGTCGACTTCCCCGCCGTCATCATCGTAGACGACAAAGGCCACGACTTCTTTGCGGATATTTTGCAGGGGAAGTAGGATTGGGAACGAAAGCATGCCGCCCCCAAATAAAATCCAAATTAATAATAGAAACACATACGTTACTATTCGACGTATGAATTAAGGGAATATTGCGAAGGTAACAGCTGCCCATTCGACGAATAGTTCAATGGACTTGATGCTGCAGTGGCAGCACGGATCGACATGTTCGTCCGTCGAATGGAGCAAGGAAACCTTGGTGACTCCAAACCGGTGAGCGACGGAGTACAAGAGCTGCGGATGCACTTCGCTGCGGGATACCGGATCTACTATGGCCGGGATGGCGATACGATCATCATCCTGCTCGGTGGCGGATCGAAACGAAAACAATCCGCCGATATTGCCGCCGCAAAGAAACGCTGGGCGGCATACAGGAAAGGAAAATAAAGCGATGGCACTGACAAAAAGCTACAAAGAAACGGTATTGACACGGCTTAAAGCGGAACCTGAATTCAGGAAGGCCATTTATGCGGAAGCGATCAACGCCTTGCTGGAAGGCGAACAAACCATCGCCCGGTCGATGTTGCGCGATCTCGTGCATGCATCAATCACGTTTAAACGGCTGGCCGAGGAAACCGGCATAAGCGAAAAATCGCTCCACCGAATGCTAGGCCAAAACGGCAATCCAACGATGCAGAACATCGGAAAAATCCTGCAATCCATTCAGCAGGACCTGGGGTATGTTCCAAATGTCACCGTAAACGCGGCATGATCGAAGCCGTCCGCAAGATTAAAGTAGAAGACTTCCTCGCCGTCATCATAGTAGACGACAAAGGCCACGACTTCTTTGCGGATATTTTGCAGGGGAAGTCATAGGCACGCTCCAGTCAAAACATTGTTTTATAGGACTAACCCGAATGGCGCTAAGTCAAGCATAACTACCAGCCTCTCAGGGAGCAGGCGGGACGCCTGCGGTACAACTCGTGCCATCGCCATCCCAGCGGCTTCGGAGCCCGCCGGAGACGGGCGATGCGGCAACCGTATCGCAGGCGTCCCGCCTGCTCCACGCGCAGTGCCCGGCAGGTCGGAACACTCGCCCCCCCCCTAATGGGTGGGAGGTTAAGCATTTTGATGCTGAGTTGCGGCCAACCGCTACGCACCGATAAATGAACGTTGCAACTCCTCTTCTGAAGAGGGAACAG